>OY780932.1:0-3914974 GCA_963675945.1 Planctomycetota bacterium
TCAACCTGCTGAAGCTGCTACTTGCCGTATTAGCCGCTCCAGCCTCTTTCTTGCTCGAATCTACCTGCTGTTCTACAGCCTCAGCGCCAATACTTAGCGTCTTGATTACTTCCTTCACCTCCATACTGAGTTCTTCCAGTCTTGCCCCAACCATTCTGCGATTTTCAGGGGTATCTACATCGGCCAGAATAACCACTAAAACCAAAACCCCTTCACCAGATACCACATAAAATCGTCTTGCTTTATAATATGTCTCCCGATTAACGATTATTTTATTATAGTCAAAGGTATTTATTCCCGTATAATACCTCCCAATTTTTTCGAAAGATGTCGTACAATTAGGATAATCTTCTTTTTCAAAGGCACTATTAACCACCGTAGCGACTACCCCCTCCTTTATTCTCTCATCACCACACTCCATCACAATCTTCAGACTAGGTATAACAAAAGGGTCCAGCTTTAATCTCTCATACAGAACCTCATACAGTACACTATTACCTATCTTACTAGTCAGCCTATCTTTAGATAATTCAAAATCGCTCCAATCCTCCGGATACCTAAAGCTAACCGCAAACGGCAGTACTCCCCCAAAATCTGTAGAGTAAAACGTCTTCGTCTTCTCCTCTACTCCTGCCTCAACACTCCCTGCTCCGCTAACCGTAGCAGCTTCTTCATGTTCTCTGGAGTTAGCAACAATCGAACCGCCCTTACCTGTACCACTCTGCCAGTCTCCATCTTCAGGATTGAGCGCGATAACCTTATCAATAAATGCAAAATAAAACCTTCCCGCCTCATCCTCAGTTTTATCATTGGTATGATAATGAATGTTCAGCACAATATCGTTTAGCGAAATATGATCTCCAAATACAAGATCAATTAAATGCATACCATCATCAAAATAGACATCCCTGATAACCAGCGAATTTGCACTCCGGGGAATATCCCGGACAATCTTGACCTCTGCTCTAGATCTATTCGTATCTAACCCCGGTATTTCCCCAAGTTCCCGCTGAAACCTCTGTTGCGTCGCAGCAGTGAGTTTCTCAGAATTAGCAGCTTGTTTAATCTCTTCAAAACTATTACGTGAATAATAGCTATAATCGTTTCCGTCAATATAGATAACGCTATTGAAAGATGGATCCATACCCTCCAGAAACTCGGCATAATCCTCCACCGGAACAAGTATCGCGAGTTCGCGCTCATTCTTCGCATACTTCTTGAGCAACTCCGGGCTGAGCTGTTTATACCCTTCCGGCACCGGCAGCACCACCTCACGACCATTGGCGGTTTTTACCGTAAACACCTCGTCAGCTCTGCCCGCAACCTGAACCCACATAAGCAACACCACAACCAACCCCAGCCCCCATAAATATCTCATACAATCCTTACTCCCCTTCTTTATCCCTACAACCACGCTCTTCATATTCACGATATACATTATACGCAATATACCAATACTAGCAACCCTAATTATATAAATTTTACCTGACACACATACAGCAACAAGCGATATAATCAAAGTCAACCCAACAACCAAAGATCTATCAAAAAAAACTGAGCAGGAAAACCTACTCAACCCATTATATCATGTAACATTACGCTATCAATTCTACGCAAAATCAGTTACTATTCGCCTCCATAATTCCCTGTTCAAATTCTTCCGCCGCAGTCTTTGCCCACTCAATATCAGATTGCAAGCTTACCGTATTGATAAAGAACAACTTCTCACCGGCGGACACTGCCGCTACCGCCTTGACCTCATGGTACTCACTAGCAATACCCGGCAAATAACACGACGCCTCCAGTATTCCCTTAACCTGCCCCGGATCAGAACTATGCACCTTCTCGCTCCTGACACTTATAGCTTTATCGCTTCGCGCTCCCGCCGCTAGCAACTTGGCCTTGAGCTCCTCATCCAGTTTCTCAGTTCCCAACGCCTCGGAAAATCTCCGGGTTATCCTACCAAAATCCTCAACCGTCAGATATTTATCACTGAAATACTCCGGACTCCCGACAACTATGAATCTCTCCAACTCCGGCACCCTCCCGGCTTCAAACTCAGTCACAATATTCAGCGGCACAAGCAGCGCCAATAACCCATCGGTATTACCCTGATAGAGCCGGAGTAACGGCAGTTGCTGGATATACTCCTCCGGGAGTACCCTATACCCTTCAGGCAGCGGAATCTTCACCTCTTCCCTACCGATATGCAGCATAATGATCTCTGTCGCCAGCGATGTCAGCCCGAGCAAGAGAAAGAGCAGTATAAAGACCGGATAACGTTTCATAACGACTTCCTTTATAACCCCAGAATCATCAGCAAAATACCAATATACCATACCCCGCCCCTTAGTATAAATCCGAATAAAAATCTGTCCATAACAATTACCCTTTATTCATTTTTATTTACATCCACCTGCATTCTCTGCAATTATCCCCTTCACATATCTGCAAAATAAAGGTATTGCAAAAACAGCATATAGCCGGTATAATATATAAGTTATGATTGTGCAGAGATACTTGAATGCTGCATAACTACCAACAGATTCGACTTATTCGGGGGCGACATGGTATCGACTGAATAGAGGAAGATTGAATCGCGTGTCGAGGTTGGCCGGCTGGCCTCGTAAAAAGCCGTCCAAACAATAATTGCTGATAATAACAGCTACGCTATGGCTGCGTAATAAAACGCGCCCTGAATACTATGTAACGCCGATGGCGTAGTATTCAGACAATTTATCGGCTGGATAGACAGCAGACAGGCCTGAGCCGGCTGCCTATTAAGATCAAATCCGGGCTGGGGCAGCCAAAATTGTCGTTAGAGTAAGCTGCCCGAGATCAATGTAACGACTACACACGTAGAAGTTCTTTTGGATAATATTGCAGGACGCGGGTTCGATTCCCGCCGCCTCCACCATTTGTATCACAATATTCTTATTTTTTTTCACTATTAAAAACACTGTCTTCGGCAATGTTTTTATCATTTGAGCCCGTAAAACAAGTACTCTGAGCATTTCCGCACTTTACCGTAATCTGTCCGCTGGCGTCCATATTAATATCTAAGCCGTCCGGCTATTTTGGCACATTTATGACACTTTTCTGGCACATTTTGTTTTCAGCCGGAGCTGAGTCAGACTCAGCCCCGTCTATTTCATCTTTTTTACTTTCGCACCTGTTATTAGGTGTCTTCCGTAATACTGGGAGTTCACCGATAGCAGCTCTTTTATCAATATATTATACAATTTTATTGAAAGGATGTCTATGAATCACACATATGTACTAGCCACTACTTTATCTAGCAAACTCCCCCCCAACCTTACTCCATAACTTTTTTATGGCATCCCCATCCAAAACTCTCGGCAAGTCTATAGAGCTACTCGCACACTGGCTTCTCCTCAGTAGCCTCAAGTGCCACTCCTGTTCCAGCTACCCCAACCCGCTCGCGCGATTACATCTTCAGCTCTAAGGCGTCAAAACCGACAGCCGCGTCCTGACCGAGTAAACCATACACACATTTGACGATTTGCTGCAACTCTTTTCTGCTCCGCCCCACAATACGCAGAACTGTATATTCGGCATTAGTTATAAAGCTAGATATGAAATTCCTACCATCTGCCAATACGCCCTGCTCTTCCAGCTCTACAGCAACTCCCATATTTTCACCGATAAATATGATATTGAGCATCTGTAAATAGTCTGCAAATGCCCCGGCAACACCACACACCCTTCTCCAGACAAAAGTACTACGTACCCGCCAATACCAGCGTCTCCCCTCCCAATACGATTATAAACCAAATATTTACCTTACTCCGTAATCTTTGTCGCATACTCCTTCAGACTCTCGGCAAGCCGGTAGAGCTGCTCGCGCACCGGCTTCTCCTCACTCTTACCGAGTATCTCGCCGAAGGTTTTTTCTTCCTTGATAAGCACCTGAATTATCACCTGCTGCATCGCCTCCCCCTTCTCCGTCAGGATGATCAGTTTCTCGCGCCGATCCCTGCTGTTCGGCATCCGCGTGAGGTACTCCTCCTGCTCCAGGCTGTTGAGTAGCCTGGTGATAGTCGCCTTATTATAGCCGAAGAACGCATTTATCTCGCGCTGATTCAGCGGTTCTTCTGCCTTGAACAGAATAATCAGCAGTTCCATCTGCGCCTTGCTCAAGTTGTAAGCTCTGAGCTCGTGCTCGATAAATTTCTGACTAAAACGGTGCAGAATAGAGATACTCCTGCCCAGCGCAAAGCACCCGTAAGGAAACTCAACTCCTCCATCACCGCACTTATCCGCCATACACTCCCTCCCTCTACCGTCTACGCCGCCACTCACAAAGCCCAAACAAACCATCTATAATTCAATACTACCCCCACAACAGCCTATCTCTATTCAACCGCAATCACCGGCTGCACCCGCCGCCTGTAGGTTATTACAGCATAATATATGGTAAAGATAAGGCTTACCGCCTCGGTCACCGGGAAAGCCACCCACACCCCAGTCACGCCGATAAGCTTACTGAACAGATACGCCAGCGGTATCAACAGGACTATCTGCCGCAGAAATGAGGCGTAAAGACTCAACTTGGCGATGCCGAAGGCCTGAAACGCCGAGCTGAGAATAATTGTAATCCCTAACAGGGCAAAACTCAAGCTTATTATCCGCATACAACTCATCCCCATACTCACCAGATCCGGGATATCACTGAACACTCTCATTAACGGTTCGGCAAAAATATGGAGTAAAAGGCTGCACGCCAGCATAAATATTACCACATAGATCAGGCTGTACTTTATCGCCCCCTTCACCCTGTCATTGTTCCGCGCCCCAAAGTTATACCCCACTACCGGCATCATCCCTTGAGTCAAGCCGATCACCGGCATAATTACAATGGCATTGACCTTGAAGAAGGCTCCGAAGGCCGCGACCGCAATCTCGGAGAATCCCGCCAGAATCAGGTTGACACTCCCCACCATAATCGCCGCCAAACCCTGTAGTAGCATACTCGGAAAACCAACCCGCAGCACCTCTTTCACTATGTCGCGATCCAGTCTGAAATTGACATGCAATTTACTCAGCTTGAGCTTAAGAGGATTATTCCGTAATTTCCAGATCGCATAGAGCATACTGCACATCTGCCCGATAACTGTAGCCAACGCCCCGCCGACAACATCAAGCCTGGGGCAGAAGAATAACCCGAAGATCATGATCGGATCTAGTATCAGATTGACCACCGCACCCACCAATTGAATCTTCATTGAACTTATCATATCCCCTGTCGCCTGCTGAATACTGATCATCACCATACTCAAAAACATCCCCAGCGAACCATACGCAACGACACTGGTGTACTGCATAGAATATTTCAAAACCATCGGATCTCGGGTAAAGAGCGTAAAGAAAGGCTTTAAGAGGAAGGTACTCCCCAAACAAACCAGCAGCCAGACTACAACAGCCAACACCAGCCCGTGCTCCGCCGTCGCCACCGCCTCTTCAACCTTCCCCTCACCCAGCTTCCGCGATACATACGAGTTGACCCCGATAGTAAGCCCTACAATTACCGAGATCATCACAATCTGCACCGGGAAAGCCAGCGAGACCGCGGTGAGCGCCGCTTTGCCGATACTGGCAATAAACATACTATCCACCACATTATACAACGCCTGAACAAACATCGATATAATCGCTGGTAATGACATCACCATTATCAGTTTTTTAATATTCATCTCAGCCATACGCTTTATATTTTCATTCATGGATTATCCTCTTAACTTACTTAAAGCAGTTCAAAACAATTATCAGATACTATCATATTAGTTGCCAATGTCAACTAATATTTATTCTAACCTTCAAGTTTGACCTCACTTCCTCTTTGCCGCTATTATTAAACTTTTTATCTCTTGCAGCCCTCATTCCGGTAAAGATTGAGAGAATAAGCATTTATATACCTTATTTATCTTTATATAATTGTTAGGGATGACGATAAGTTATAAGTTATTTCAAAAAAAATTATAATTTTTGAAATGACTCTACTAATTATGGAAATTTACTACTGAAGAAGTCCGGTACTATATACTTAATAAACGGTAAAGGTTGACTTCGAGATAAGCTGTATTATATTTTAAGGGGTATCTCGAATATGTGGGCATTTCCAATATTTTTAATGAGACAACGCGTATATCTTAGCATAGGAGAAATAACATGAGTTTTTTTAAGAGGACTGTACTTGCAGCTCTCGGGGCTATCATTCTAACCGCCCTTCCTGGGTGTGAATCACTTACCGGCGTTAAGGAAGAAAACCAGCAGCTCCGTGAAATCATTCTAAAACAGGAAGACGAGAACCGAAAGCTGATGGCCGAGCTTGAAGCTTTGCGTTCTCGCCCTGAGGGTATAGATCCTGCCGAGCTTGAAGCCCGCGAAATCGAGATCAACAAGCGCGAAAAGCAGCTTGCGGTGCTCCGTAGCGCACTGCGTCAGATGCAAGGACAGGTCGCTCTATCTGAAAGAATCGAGAGTCAGCTCGAATCACTTGCCGAGGAACTCGGTGGCGAACTTGTCGGCAACAAGCTGGTTCTACCTATGGACTACTACTTCAAATCCGGTCAGTACACCCTTATGCCTGACGGCAAGAAGAAGCTTACCCGTTTTGCCCAGGTTCTCAAGGATTACCGTCTACAGCTTATGATCGTCGGCCACACCGACAATGTTCCAATCAAGCATCTGCGCAAAAAAGGCATTACCAGCAACCGTCTCCTATCATTATATAGAGCAATGGCTGTTCTCAACCAACTTGAGCAGGCCGGATATGACAAAAATCTGATGTACCCTACCGGCTGGGGTGAGCTCAAACCACTTTATCCAAACGACTCCGCAAGAAACCGCCAGCTCAATCGGCGTGTAGAGATATATGTCGACCCATCCGGCAGCGGCCTACTCAATGCTTCCGCAATCACCGATGTCGAACCGACCTATGCACCGGTATCGGTCTCTGAAACCAATATATATAGTGACGGTAATCTACAGGAGACAACCATAATCAGTGAAGGCGGTCCAGTCATCGCTACCGAATAGGCATTACCCCCAAACAACTCAGATTTACTTGCAAAGGCTAGATTTTCGGACTTTCCGGGATCTAGCCTTTACACTACTTACTAACAAACCGCACAATATTAACCTAGCTGCATAATACTTCTGACAACCAATAATCAGACTTACCATCTGAATCTAGCAATCTTCCAAGAAGAGCAATAGTGACACCTTGTCAGGCCTACTGTCACAACCCAGTCAGGTCATTTTGACCTACATAATCATATCCAATCAAATGCCAAAACCACAACCAAAAATTTAACTAAATACATCACAAAGAGTTACAAACACAAAGTCATCATCCAAACAATTGGCACAGTATTTGCAATAATTTATCTATTGAATACTCACAAACACCTTGCTTTGTCAAAGAGACAGGGTAGAGTATTTATTAATGACTTATAATCCAATCAGGAACATTTCATTTTTTTAAAAAGGAGTTTAATTATGGCTTTCAAACCTCTAGGTGACAAAATTATTGTTAAACGTCTTGAAGCAGAAGCAATGACCAAGGGCGGCATTGTGCTTCCAGACTCGGCAAAGGAAAAACCTAAGGAAGGTATCGTGGTCGCGGTAGGTCCAGGCAAGGTATGCAGCGACGGTAGCCGTAGTCAGATGCAGCTTAAGAAGGATGATCAAGTTCTCTTTACGTCATATGCTGGTACCGAGGTCAAATACGAAGGTGAAGAATACCTGATCATGACTGAAGACGATGTACTTGCAGTCGTAGAATAAGGACTTTATCTACCAAGAGAAGCCGTAAGGTATTACACAAATTGAGAATAATTCCAGATATTAAGGAGCAAAAATATGTCAGCAAAGAAACTTGCCTTTGACGTAGACGCAAGAGAAGCGATTAGAAGCGGCGTAAAGCAGCTAGCCAAAGCAGTCAAGGTTACCCTCGGTCCTCGGGGCAGAAACGTAGTCATTGAAAAATCATTCGGCGCCCCAACTGTAACCAAGGATGGCGTAAGTGTCGCCAAAGAGATTGAGCTTGAAGATTCGTACGAAAACATGGGCGCGCAGATGGTCAAATCTGTAGCGAGCAAGACCTCAGATATTGCTGGTGACGGCACTACGACCGCGACCGTTCTCGCCGAAGCCATCTTCGAAGAAGGCTTGAAGAATGTAACTGCCGGAGCTTCCGCCATGGCTCTAAAACGCGGTATTGACAAAGCTACTGCGGCTCTTGTCGAAGAGTTGAAGAAGATTTCTAAGACTGTCAAGAGCAGCAAAGAGATCGAACAGGTCGCCACCATCTCGGCAAATGGTGACAGTGACATCGGCAGCAAGATTGCCAGTGCCATGGAGAAGGTTGGCAAGGACGGTGTAATTACTGTCGAAGAAGGCAAAGCTCTGGAGACGACCATTGATCTTGTTGAAGGTATGCAGTTTGACAAGGGTTACCTCTCACCACACTTTGTAACCAATGCTGAGGACATGTCCTGCGTTCTAGAGAATCCCTACATTCTGGTTCATGAAGCCAAGCTCTCGAGCATCAAGGATTTAGTACCGGTTCTGGAGAAGGTTGCGCAGGATAGAAAGCCGCTATTAATTATTGCTGAAGATGTAGAGGGCGAGGCTCTTGCGGCTCTAGTTATCAACCGTCTGCGCGGAACGCTCAATGTCTGCGCGGTGAAGGCTCCAGGTTATGGTGACCGCCGCAAAGCAATGCTAGAAGACATCGCAGTACTGACCAGTGCCCAAGGGGTATTTGCCGATCTTGGAATCAACCTTGAAGAGATGGATGTCTCCGCGCTGGGTACAGCTAAAAAGGTCATTATTAACAAAGAAAACACAACTATTATCGAGGGTGCCGGAAAGAGCACAGAAGTAAAAGCTCGCATTGCCCAGATTAGAGCCGAAATCGATAACAGCACCTCAGATTATGACAAAGAGAAGCTCCAGGAAAGGCTTGCAAAGCTCGCCGGCGGTGTTGCCCAGATAAATGTTGGCGCCGCAACCGAGGTAGAGATGAAGGAGAAGAAGGCTCGGGTTGAAGATGCTCTGCACGCTACCAGAGCTGCAGTAGAAGAAGGTATTGTTCCAGGTGGTGGCGTAGCACTGATCAGAGCCAAGAAGGTTCTCGATAAACTCAAGGGTGAAGGTGATGAAGAGCAGATCGGTATCGAGATTATCAAACGTGCCGTTGCCGCCCCGATGCGCACCATCGCTTCAAACGCTGGGAAAGAAGGAGCCATCATTATCCAGACCGTAGAGGAGAGCAAGGAGCCAACATTTGGCTATGATGCCCGTAACGACAAGTATGTCGATATGCTCAAAGAAGGAATTATTGACCCTACCAAGGTTACCCGCAGTGCCCTGCAGAACGCTGCTTCTATCAGTGGTCTCCTGCTTACTACCGACTGTATTATCGCCGATATCCCCGAAAAGACTCCACCAATGCCGCCAATGCCAGGCGGTGGAATGGGTGGTATGGGCGGCATGATGTAAGCACATCCATACATATTCGGTTCAAAGATTATCCGTACCCGCCCGTCGGGTACGGATTTTAATATAATATCAACCTTAACGACGCGATTAAACAATGCTTTAAACTAATTAAACAGTAGAGATATTTTAAAAAAAATGTAAAATATCTTATGATATCCTCAGCCAAATTAATCAAGAAAGAACGAAGGTAAAAACCTTTGAGACTATATCTATCCTTACTTACACTGATCTGCTGCCTACTACTTCCAGGGCAGCTGTTAGCTGCAGAATCTTCAAAAAAGAAGATTCTCGTTCCGGTATTCGATATTAAACCGATATTCTTCTCTTCTGCTGACGGAGAAGCAATGGATGGTTTTGGCTACGACCTGCTTGAAGAAATTGCCGCTCAGGAAGACTGGGACTTAGAATATTCCAGCATGGATATTGGTGATATTATTGTATATCTCAAGGAGAATAAGGATCCTGACATCTCGGTTCTCTCCTTCCTCGCCTACACCGACAGCCGAGAGAGTTTTCTAGACTATACAGATAACTCCATCCTCGACCTCTGTGGAATCTTGATTACCCAGAGTCGTGACCAACTCAATAATATCCAGGATCTTAATCAACGTAAACTTGCCGTAATTGGACGCGGCGTACCATCATTATTTCTCGCAGAAAAACTCCGACTATTTGGCATTGAATGCGATTTCGTTGAATTTGAAAATTATACCGAGATTCTCGACTATGTTATTAAACATCCAGACGCTATCGGTCTGGTTGATAATTACACCTTCGCTTACTACCAGTCGATCAACCCTAACTATGAGAAATTAGAGACCGTCATGCTACTTCTTCCCAGTACCAGCATGCGTTTCTGTGTCCGCCGAGGCCTAGATACCGACATACTCACTACCATTAATCGTTATTTCGACAAATGGGAAGAAACTATAGATAGCCCATTTGCCAAGGTATACCAAAAATGGCATACCTTCACTAGACCCACTCCAGATCTACTATCAATTCTCCTCAGAACAGAATTTCTCATAATCCCCATACTCATAATCGCACTTATTCTCTGGGTAATCTTACTCCGTTACAGAGTCAGGGTCAATACCCTCAAGATCAAGACCAAAGAACAAGATATGCATGAGACACTGATGAGCATTGGAGACGGGGTAATTGCGGTAAATCTAGACTGCACCACCACCAATATCAACCCGGTTGCCTTACGGCTTCTAACCATTGATTCTGGATCAGATGCAATGAATTTCAATGCCTGTTCTGATCTTATGCTACTTGACCGCGATACTCATAAGCCACTCCCTAATCCAATCCTCAAAATTATTGAGGACAAAGGAATAATGGCTCAAAGTAACACCTGCCTACTCCAAAATAAACTCGGTAAAGAGTATATAATTACCTACACCGCTTCTCCGATACGGGTCATGAATACCCTAAAAGGAGTTGTTTTTGTCTTCAAAGACATTACCGAGGAGGCGACAAATGCCGAGAAGATTATCCGCTCTGAGCGTAAACTCTCTGCTATTTTGGAGTCAATAAATGAAGCCATCATCGTCTTCGATCCCGAACATCAACTCAAAATGATCAATGATTTCGGTATTGCTATGCTGTCACCGGGATCCAGTAAACAAAAACTTATGAGGCTGAAATACTCAGAATTAATCTGTCCTGAATTCACTGACTGCGGGTATTGTCCCTTTATCAATACTGTAAAATTCAAAAGCACCAATATTGCGATCAAGACTAGTCGCTCCGGCAAGATTTACCGTATCAAGACCACCCCCCTACTCAATAATCAGGGTGAGATTGAGAACATTATTGAATCAGCTCTGGATATCACAGAGCTCAAACACAAAGAAAAAGCTCTCAAGATAAGTGAGAACAATTACCGAATGCTCATTGAGAATCAGAGTGATATTATTATCAAACTAAATGCTCAAAACACCATACTCTTTATCACCAACTCCTGCAGCGCATTCTTCAATCTGAGCTCTGCCGATCTGCTTAAACACTCCTTCTTTGAATTTATCATCCCTGAAGATCATCCTGTTGCCAATAATGCGCTAGCAACCTTGAGTGGTTCACTCAATACTATCGGCACGGAATTACGCCATCAGACCCCTTCAGGTATTCGCTGGATATCCTGGCAGTTAACCAAAGTTCTCAAGGGTGACGGAAGTCTGGATTATCTTATCGCCACCGGCAGAGATATTACCGAATCCAAGCTTGCTTCAGAACAACTCCAGCATATGCAAAAGCTTGAGGCTATAGGGCAACTCGCTGGTGGTGTCGCCCATGATTTCAATAATATGCTAGGCGGAATCGTCGGTTTTGCTGAATTAATCTCGATGCAGAGCCTGGAGGACAGTACCGTCAAGCAGTACTGCAAACAGATTATCGATACCAGCGAACGAGCTTCAGAACTTACCCAACAGCTTCTATCCTTTGCGCGCAAGGGGAAAGCCTCCTCAACCCCGATTGATGCGCATAGTTCTATCCGCCGGGCAATTAGCATTCTCAACCGTAGTATCAATAAAAATATCTCTATAGAGCTCTTTCTCAATGCCAGCAACTCCACCATCTCAGGTGATCCCAGTCAAATACAGAATATTATTCTCAATCTCGGCATAAATGCGCGGGATGCTATCGGTGAAGGCAACAAAGGAGTATTTACTATCGAGACCTCGACAGTGCACTTGAACAGCGAATACTGCAAGACGAACAATTTCACTATCACCCCCGGGGAATATATTCGCATAACCGCCCGCGATACCGGCTGTGGTATGGATCAAGAGACTCTCAAGCACATCTTTGAACCCTTCTTTACCACCAAGGATATCGGCAAAGGTACCGGTCTGGGTTTAGCCTCCATTTTCGGTGCCATCACCTCACACTCCGGAGCCATCTCCGTCAACAGTGAACCTGGAAAAGGAACCGAGTTCTTTATATACCTCCCGGTACTTAAAAATACCCTGACGACAGAGAATCCAGAATCCCCTCTAACTATATCCGCACTAGAGACAAATAAGGAAAAAGATCTCATACTGGTTATTGATGATGAAGAGATAATCCGTATGGTTGCCAAGTCATTACTTGAAAATAGCGGCTTTGAAGTTCTGCTGGCGGTCAACGGCAAAGAAGGCATCGAATTATTCATCCAGAATCAACAGAAGGTATCCGCTGTCATTCTTGATGTAATTATGCCGCACAAAGATGGCAAAGAGACATTGCTAGATCTTCTAACAATTGACAACAAAGCTAAAATTATCATGGCCTCAGGCTATGCCAACGCTGAGAATGAAGATGATTTCATCAGACTCGGTGCCAAAGCCTTTATCCATAAACCTTACCGACAGAAGGAACTCTATACAACCCTTGGCGAGATTCTACGCAATACCGATAAGAAGTTATAATCCCTGTACAACCGCTGAAAATTCGCTATAATTCGCTGTAATTAGTCGATGCTGCGCAGCGACAAGTGATTACCACACCCAAAAATCAAAGGACTATTCATGGACTTTTACCGCGAGAGTACTATACAGATAACCTGTGAAAAAGGGCTCAATACCTGGCTGGAAGAGGAGCTACAAACCAATAACGAGAAGATAGTCCGCAAGCATAAGACCGGAATTGAGTTGAAAGGCAATCTGCTAGACTGTATCCGCCTGAATCTCTCCAGCCGCTACGCCTACAGTGTGCTCTATCTGCTCAAAGAATTCCGGGCAAATAATCCCGATGAACTATACCGCGAAGCTTTCAATCTTCCCTGGCACGGGATAATCCCGTCTGACAGCTATTTCAGTATCACCACCAATGTCCAAACCGACTCCGTAAATGACACCCGTTACCCCAGTCTCAAACTGAAAGATGCTATCGTCGACAAGATTAAATCTAGCAGCGGCACCAGACCCGACTCCGGCAAAGACAAGCATAGAATTGTAATAACTCTGAACTGGTTCAAAGACAAGGTCTGGATATACCTTAACACCAGTGGTAGAAAACTCTCAGACCGGGGCTACCGCAAAAATCCGCATACCGCCCCACTCCGTGAGAGCTTGGCGGCAGCTATTCTGCAAGCCGGATCATATACCGGCCGGGAGGTATTTGTCAACCCCATGTGCGGTAGCGGCACCCTCGCTATCGAAGCCGCATTGATAGCCAGAGCCACCTATCCCCAGATACTCCGGGATAACTTCTGCTTCATGCACTTACAAGGATTCAACGATGAATTCTATACCCAGGCGCGAGAAAAAGCGCTGGCAGAACGTCTACCCCGTAATACGGGATTCAGACCGATCATCGCCACCGACCATGATCCTCTGGCTATCCGCGCCGCCCAACTCAATGCCCGCAACGCCGGGGTCGAAGAGATGATTGAGTTCAAAGAATGTGATTTTGCCGCAACCCCTTTACCCCAGACCGAGAACGGAATTATCATTCTCAACCCTGAGTATGGTGAAAGGCTCGGCACAGTCGAAGCACTCAAACCTGAGTATCGACGTCTTGGCGACTGGCTAAAGCAGAATTGTACCGGTTACACCGGCTATATCTTCACCGGAAATCTCGAACTGGCCAAACTGGTCGGCCTGAAAGCCAGCCGTAGATTCGAGTTCTTCAACGGCAATATTGAGTGTCGGCTCCTCAAGTATGAGCTATATAGAGGCAGCAAAGATTAAGAGTACAGGCAGATTCACCCACGCGAATCTGCCTGTACTACACCAATTTTCCAATAAACACTAAAATAAGCTTAGATATAATTGATTTTAGCCCCGGCCTCACGCTTGGCAGTTCGGGCATACCTAACATCAGGATAACCAAAGAGCATACAGTAATAGACCCCTGCTCCCGGCGTAATGAGCTTCTCCTTATACTCAGGGAGCAGTTCCAGAGCCTGCTTCATGAGTCCGCACCAAGTAGTTCCCACACCACTGGCATTGGCCAGAAGTTCAAAGTAACTCAAGGCGATACTCACATCAATCATAGAACAATACGGAATAGCCGCAGGAGCAGAGACAATAAGCGCATGAGGCGCAGTTCTGAAGATGACATCTGCCTTATACTTCTTCCAAGGTTCGATGGCATTACCCGCAAGGTACGCCGCTTCAGGCGGAAATTCACGCTCCTGGCTATAAGTAATCAGGCTATCCATAATACCATTGCGAATATCATCCATCTTACCAATATCAGCAATCACATCAAACCTGAGTGCCGAGTTATTCACCGCTGTAGGACAATTTACCGTCGCCTTCAATAATTTTTGAATCAAACCAGGTTCGACATTCTCCTGCTTATACTTACGAGTACTCCTCCTGCCGCGGATCAACACCTCAAGCTTATCCGCAGCGGGTAGAGACTGGGCATTGAGTTCAATGCTATCCAACTCGGAGTTAAGACCAAAGATAGATAACGCGCCGGTCGGGCAGAGAGTATAGCAATGCTGACAACCCAGGCAGTTCTCGTCCGCACCGTCCTTGATACGTGGTAATTCACGCTCAGGAATCTCGATAATTCGCGTCGGACAATCCTGAACACAGAGCCCACATTTGACGCATTTGGCCTTATCTACAGCAAAACTCAACATAATCCTACCCTTTCACATTTACAATAAAGCGATATTAAAGTTGCAATAACCAATTTTTCCAAATGCCTGAGCTCACTCCGTCCGGAACAAACTAACAACGCAACCACTCTCTGAGCCGTAAGGCATAGAGTTCTATATCCCGTCTGGAATTTAGTTCCGTCACCGCCACCAAGAGGCAGTCCGCGAACTCTGGATACCAGCGATCCAAGCGTATCCCCGGCTCAAAGGTATGCCCCAGCCGTCTGAAGAGATCGAGTACCGGTCTATTCAGCCTGAGCACAAACTCATTAAAATGCCTACCTCCAAAGACGAGTTCCACCCCTGGTATCTCTCCTAACACTTCACGAGCGTATGCCGCCTTTTGCAGACATAGTTCCGCAACCTGTCTGTACCCGCTCTTACCCATAACTGCCAGATATGCCAGCGCCCGGAGCGCGCAAAGTGCCTGATTAGAACAGATATTACTCGTAGCTCGCTCCCGCTTGATATGCTGCTCACGCGCCTGAAGCGTAAGGACAAAACCGCGCTTGCCAGCCTTATCCACAGTCTCTCCAACCATTCTACCGGGCATCTTACGGAGTAATTTTGTTGTCGCCGCGATAAAGCCGAGATACGGTCCGCCATAATTAAGCGGCATTCCCAATGGCTGCCCATCACCGACAGCTATATCCGCCCCCATCGTCCCTGGAGTCTTGAGAATCCCTAGTCCAAGCGGATTGACAATCATAATCAACAGCTTCTTGCGCGCATGAAGTTCTGCCGCCAGTCGCGAATAATCTCCGATCCTACCGAAAAAATCCGGGTATTGAACGATAACGGCAGCAGTATCGGCATCAACCGCTGCAAGAAGATGGTCAATGCTCTGTTCTGGCTCATCGGCATATGGGATCTGTTCCATATCTATCATGGCGTTACGCCCATAACTATCCATAACCTCCCGATAATGTGGATTTACCGAACTGTCATAGATAATTTTGCTCTTACGCGTATGATTTACCGCCATTACCGCCGCTTCATATACCGCAGTCGCCCCATCATAGAGCGAAGCATTGGATACATCCAGCCCGGTAATGCGTGCGACCGCCGTCTGATACTCAAAAATTGCCTGGAGCATGCCCTGGCTTATCTCCGGCTGATACGGGGTATACGCCGTATAGAACTCACTCCGACTGCAGAGTTCATCCACTGCGGCCGGGATATGATGATTGTATGCTCCGCCACCGATAAAGTAATTCCCCGGACGCATCGGATACCGGTTACTGGACTCAAGCTCCTTCATATGTTCGAGTAATTCGAGCTCGCTCATAGCTTTGGGCAGATTGAGTTCAAAATTCTTGAGTGAATCCGGTATACCAGCAAACAACTCCTCAATTTCATCAACGCCTACAGCTTGCAGCATCTTCTCAGTATCTTCTGCAGTATGCGGTATATACGCCATCTTTCCTCCAGCCTCTAATCTCAGTCAATCTCAACCCAGGTTAAATATGCAACCCCTTAATACTACCATGAATTCAGAAATAGTCAATTGCTTTACCCTTACTACTAGTATAAAAAAAGAGAGCTAGAATTATCTCCAACTCTCCCATATTTCAAAATATACGCTACTGCCGTACACTCGGCACTTTGGTTACGCGATATAATCTTCGTAATCTTCCGCGTTCATCAGATTGTCGATCTCACTGGCATCGACAATCTCCATCTTGAAGATCCAGCCAGCACCATAACAATCACTATTTACCGCCCCCGGTTCAGCATCAAGCTCACTATTGACCTCAATTATCTGCCCCGAGAGTGGCGCAAATACCGGAGACGATGCCTTTACCGACTCTATCGTACAGACTTCATCACCCTCACCAAATTCCGCGTCATCTTCAGGCAGCTCGACATAGGTGATATCCCCCAGTTCATCCTGCGCATGATCGGTAATACCGACAGTTACTACGTTATCCTCTATCAGAACCCATTCATGATCTTTTGTATAGAAGAGTTCAGCATCAACCTCACTCATAGTACAATCTCCAAAAACAATTTTCCCCACAAGTTAAAGCAACCACAATAAAATTATAAATATACTTAACACATTATTTTGTCAAGCATATTTTTCAATTTAATCAACTTTAATTGAAATATCCTCACCTGCCAGCCCTCACCACCGCTACAACCGCAGCAGTTACTGCTTCTCAGGAAGAACTTGACGTAACTCCGGAGTAGCGTAAAATGGCAGCTTACTGACCACCGCCTCTACTGTAGTCCTGCCTAATTCAAGCTCAACCTTGCCGCCGAGCGCAGCCAGATCTTGATTTATATAACCCAAAGCTATACTTCCACCCACAAAGATACCAGGCCCGCCAGAGGTTATCCGACCTACCTCGACTCCACCGGCAAGTATAGCACTCCCTTCACGAGCGATACGTTTACTCTCAAGCTGCAGCCCTACGAGAAGCTGCGCAGTATTTCCTGAATTTTCTATCGCTTGCAGCGCAGCTTTACCCGGAAAGTCCTCAGCTTTACTCAGGCTTACCAACCCGGCATAACCAGTCATCAGCGGATTGATTTGAGCAGATAGTTCATGCCCGTACAAAGGTAGCCCGGCTTCAAGCCTCAAGGTATCACGAGCACCAAGCCCGCAAGGTATCAACCCATACTCACTTCCGGCTTCAAGCGCATAATACCAGAGTTGCCCCAACGCATCAGCATCAACAAATATCTCCACCCCAGCCGAGCCGGTATACCCCGAACGGCTCAAGATCATAGGTGAACCCTGCCACTCGGAGACAATAAACGAGTAGAACAGGAAGGTACGCAGATCAAAACCAGTAAGCTTCTCCACCACCTTGCACGCCAGCGGTCCTTGAATATCGACTTTACCCGTACTTGCAGACTGCTCTTCAAGCACCGCTCCCTCCGGCAGATAATTTGTCAGTTGCGCATAATCCCCGGCAATATCGCCAGCATTCACGCAGACCATCGCCTCCTGCTCACTGAGGATAAAGACTACCACATCATCCTGCACCCCCCCAGCCTCATTGCAGATAAAGCTATAACGCATTCTACCTGTTCTCACCTTGGTGAAATCTCCAGCCAGAAGCTTATTGAGCGTTGCCCGCACATTGGTATCTACCAGAATAAACTCACCCATATGCGAGGTATCAAAGATCCCCACCCCCTCCCGCACCGCCAGATGCTCTTTGATAATGCCTGTCTTATACTGCAAGGGCATATTCCAGCCATTGAAATCTATCATCTTGGCTTCCTGCTCAACATGCGCTGCATATAGAAGTGTATTCTTGCTCATAGTATGTCCTTTTTTTATCTCGATCTTTCAACAAAATAATTATATAGGCATTATTTTAATAGACAAGAAAGAAAAAAAAAAGGTCAGAATCCTCAGATTCTGACCCACAAATACCCCATCCCCACTCTTCAAACAACCTACTCAGACCAAGGGCTGCTTCTCTTTCGGCAGATTTACGTCGACCCCAAGAGCAATCAGCTTGTCCAACCTCCGGCGTTCCCGATCTCTCAAGATAACCTCATCAGATTCATCATACCAATCAAGCACAAACTCAAAGTCCCTTGCAGCCTCTAGTGAAATAAGATTTGGAATAACCCGCCTGTTCTTCCAGTGCTTTCTAAAAAGCTTCTCTCTCTTTTGTACTACCCCACTTCGCCACTTTAGTACCTCTTCTTGAGCAAATCCTAAATACTCAACTCGCATACTATCTGACTCCATAACTTTTCACCCAAACATTTCAACGCAAAGCATACACAAAAAAGTAAAATCTCATCACACAATAAACTCAACGACCCAGACCCAAACATACTGTCAGCCTGTCCAACTTTCATCGGAGAGTAGTTAAATATAAACATAGCGAGAACAATAAGAATTTCAAGAAAATTTTTCGGCAAAAGTTGAGTTTTTTTACAAATTGACCAATTGTTACTTTTTGCATACCTCAAACCACATGCACAACATACCATATATGACAAACACCAGTTATTCAGCACAATATATGCCGCCCAAATTCTTAATTGATTATTTTGCTTATTTTGAGTTTCTTTTCACAAAAAATGCTCATTTTCCTCTACTGCCGGTATAAACGCACTTAAGTTATTATGCTATAAAGAGTAACAAATCTGAAAAATATAAAGCAAAACTACTCGTACCGACATTAATAAAACCTGCCGACATAGTCGAATATACGGTATTCACATTCCATTTATATTTATAACTGAAACCCACTCTAATAAACGCAGAGCAAGCTAGTAAAAATTTTAAAATCAGCCATCCGTATTATCTTTCCCGCAGCAAGTGCCCCCTTATCCCACCATTTTTGAATATAATATTTATACCAAACAAACTATTCTGCTCGACTATACTGCCAGATAACACAAGAGAAAAAAGTGGTATCTTCCTCACGGAAGATACCACATACAATAACTTATAAGCTCTAAAGACTATCTACGTGCAGTCTTCTTAGCCTTAGGTAATGAACCACCTTTATGTAGCCAACGCCCACGGGGTTCTCCTCTACGGGTAGCCGATGGCTTACAACGTGAATGTGCCATGTATATCTCCTTATCTATAATTAACTTAAACCGAATAAAACCTTTAAAATTGAATTGTAATTCTATTGACAACCGCCTGCTCTGTCAAGAGGTTTCGCTTTTTTTACCGGAAAAAACAAACATAATAAAGCTGTCCACTCGGCATAAAACCACCCCTTCGGTTACCCATAGTACATAACCAAGAGCCCTGAGCCACTAGCTGTAAACTGAATTATTCACAAATTTGACAATTAAGCAGAAGATTCAATGCCATTTTCTCAACAGACAGATAAAACATACTTGAAAAAAAGCCTCTCAGGAGCAGCTGTGCCCAACCAACAAACTCAGCAGCAGCTATACCGACGACACCATATAAACTACAAGCCGGAAAAATTCTGTCACACCTGGGATAAAACCCCAAGCTCTGCTCCGTTCTACTACCGTACCGCCCGGTTGAGTTCTGCCTCACTCATCACCCCAACATGCCTATCCACCTCTACTCCATTGTCATAGACAATTATCGTCGGTAGCTCTCTAACCCCATAAGCTTGATAATTAACCGCATAAGTAAAGCGCTTTTCCGCGTTCACCCCGGTCGGCAGCTTACTGGTAAATTTCTTCCAGATCTTGTCCTGGCGCTCACAAGAAGGACAAGCTACCTTTGCAAAGTAGACTACCGTTACTCCAGAACGCAAAGACGAAGAGAAATCCTCTGCCAGCATCCTCCTCCCGGCAGGACCGGTATACCCAACGGAGTCAGATTTTCCCCCTGGCTCGGTTGCTGCCGTAGACGCAGCAGCCCCAGTATTACCTGCAGCTTTATTCTGTGATTCTACTCGCCCCTGCTCACTGCAGCCGACGAGCAACATACCTACAACCAGCATAACCCACATATAATTTATAAACTTCATTTTTAGCCTCAATACGCAAAGATTGATAAAACAAATAAAAAGTACTTGCCAATACCATAAGCAAGTACTCCTTAAATATTACGTAAAACAAACTCTATGTCTAGTATTATTCTTTAAAACCGGGCTTAAAAAAGCTATTGCTTACCGTCCTCATCCTCATCAGCTTCAGACTCGTCATAATCTTCCTGCCCGCCCCAACCTAATTGAGGTGCTGCAGGCTCCTCATCAAGATCAAGATACTCTCCGTCGTATTCATCATACTCACCATCATAATACTCTTCATCCAGATCCTGCTCAAGCTTTAGTTCAAATCTGCTGACAAGATCTTGAAGTTCGCTTGCCTGCTCCTTCATTACCTGGGTCGCACTGGCGGTCTCTTCGGCATTTGCGGTATTCTGCATAGTCACGGCATCTATCTGTTGGAGTCCCAAATTTATCTGAGCAACACCCTGCGCCTGTTCACCCGAAGCTGTCGCAATCTCACCCACCAGATCTGTTGTCTTATTAATACCCAGAGCTACACTTTCCAGAACTTCTGCTGTCGCAATCGCAACCGTGTTACCCTTATTTATCTCTTTGACTACATTTTCAATAAGAATTGCAGTCTCACCAGCGGCCTTGGCCGATCTAGCCGCCAAGTTTCTTACCTCTTCAGCCACCACGGCAAATCCCTTACCATGCGCCCCGGCTCGAGCCGCTTCAACCGCAGCATTAAGTGCCAACAGATTGGTCTGGAACGCAATATCATCGATAGTCTTTACCACCTTCTGAGTATCAGCTGCAGATCTACTGATCTCTTCCATAGCTGTTGCCAACTCATCCATCTTCTCTTTGCCATCAATTGCCACCTTATTGGCATCCTTGGAAAGGCTGCTAGCCTGTTCGGCATTCTCGGCATTGAGATTGGTCTGCGAACCTAGTTCAGACATTGATGAAGAGATCTGCTCCAGTGAGGCAGCCTGTGAGGTCGCGCCATCGGATAGTGACTGACTTGCAGCGCGCACCTGCTCGGCACCATGCGCAACTCGCTCAACTGTATTCGCCACTTTATTGAGTGCCATATTAACCTGTTCAATCATAATTGAGAGGTTCTGATTCATCTCATCCTTATCAGATTTAACCACTACCTCGGTGCGCCACTTACCAGAAGCCAGGCGTTGGGCAATGCCATTGATCCGTTTATAATCTTCGAGCACACTCTCGGCAACCCGGAACAATTGTCCTATCTCATCATTCTTCTGAAGTGACTTCTCATCAATCTCAATCTGGAGGTCACCATCATGCACCAACCTGCTTTGAATATCCAGCACCCGCATAATCCCCCGACGCACACCAAGGGTAATAAATACCGCCAGGAAGATACCGACAAGAGCACTTATCGCGCTTATCACAATTCCAAGATTACTCTGATCAATACCGTTTTCCACCATATCCTGCAGCGAATGTACTGTTGACTGCTCAACTATTCCAACAATCTTGCGTAGTGCATCAGCAGAATTCTCGAGTTTTGCCGTTGCCTCAGGAATATAAACATTATTGATATTTAAAGCCTGCTTCTGCCATTCATCAACAATATCCCGATATGCGTAAACACTATTCATAATCTCTACGACCGCCATCTTGTCTTCCTGGGTCACCAGCAACCCGGTGAGCTTATCAAGATTATCCGTACAGTTTTTGAGCATGACGTTAGAGATATCCTTATACATAGGATTCTTGGTTATAATATAGTTCAGAGTCGAAATCCTGACATCAGATACCAGGTTACTCTGCTCCTTAAGCTGAGCCACAACCGCAGAATTAGCTTTAATGCGCGATTTTGGCAACTCTTCCAGGCGGGTCAAAACCACACCAATCTCTTTACTAGCCCTGGCAAAATCTTTTTCCGCTTTTTTCAATTCCTTTGGATCATCCGTATCCTTGCCGATTCCTTTAGTCAGGATCTCCACCGACTCATAATAAGAGGTTACAAACCGTTTGAGAATAAGTCCTTTGATCTTTTCTGCCTGCTCCAGACTATTGATTACTTGATTTGTCTGCTCAATAATAGCTTCCTTCTTTTGTTCAAAAACCTTGAAGGTAGCTTCAACATTATCAAGCTTGGTTGTGCGAATCTGCGAACCAAGGGTTGTGAATTCATTTACCAGCGACTTGAGTACATTTATCTCATCGAGTACCTGGAGTAAATCAGCCTGATTAGCATCCTTTACCTTATAAAACATATTGAGCATAGTCGTGAGACTCTCTGAAGAATCCACCATCTCCTGCTTACTCTCTTCCTCAGCTTTTACACTCTCCTGCAAGACCTCGAATTTCTCCTTAAACCCAAGCAGGCTACCTTCTACCTCGCGGTATAGTCCAATCATCTCCTCCGGAATTTTCACTTCCGAATTATCAACTCGCGCCAACACCTGATTTCCAGATTCGATAATACTCTCAGCGGCAAGAACAATCACCTTGGCCATATCCTCAGAAGGATCGTTTACATACCTGACCTGATCAGTCTGTATCCGTTCAACCTTGATTGCATCACTCTCCGCATTGAGCAACCCAGGTAAATTCTTCGTAGATATGGCGGTAATGCCAGTATTAATAGAATAAACCGTTATCCAGGCAAAGACGCCTAAAAATGCAATTATTAATACCAGACCTAAAAAACCGCCACCAATCTTGTGAACTAATTTCATAAGTCAGTCTCCTTTTAGCACAAAATTTATAGCTTGACTTAACCGTCACCCAAAAAAAACATACACGCATTATTATATAATACTATTGCGACTTATTCCAATTAAAAAAACGCTACTCCAATGATAGATAGCATCATAGCGTGCAATAATAACAATTTTATAAACCCTCTGTGAGTTTGATTTACATTGATTTTACAATTATATATTGACAATTACTTACTTACTAACCCCAGTGTCAACTTATTATACTTTTCCCATAAACATCATATCTCTATACTATCACAAGAGTAATAGATACTCTACCACTGAAATTAGCATTTACGTAACTTATCAAATTTACATATGCTATAATTCCCTTACTCAAGCATAAACTCCATTAAAAGGCAAAGCTATCATCAAAACAGCATATTTTTTTTTAAAAAAAAACCACCTCTATTTCTAACAAATTCCTAATATGCAGGTTTAATCTTGTCACTCTCTTTTCAAATAACATCCAACCTCTCCGCAGGAAAAACGAGACATTAGTATAATTTATCAGCAAAAATGATATGATAACAATATAATATCAATAAATCATCTTTATTATTACAAGCATTTTTCAGGGCAAGTCGTACATTATTCCTTAGTATTAAGAACTGCAAGAAAGGCTTTCTGCGGCACAGAAACACTACCTATCGAGCGCATCCTCTTCTTCCCTTCCTTCTGCTTTTCAAGCAGCTTGCGCTTACGCGTAATATCACCACCATAACACTTGGCGGTAACATTCTTCCTGAAGGGCGCGATATTCTCACGCGCAACAACCTTCGCCCCCACTGCGGCCTGCAGCGCTATCTGAAACATATGCTTTGGAATCTCTTGACGCAATTTTTTAAGTACTGCCCGGCCGCGCCGCTGCGCTTGGGATTTAAGACAGACAATTGACAGCGCATCTACCGGTTCCTGGTGTACCAGAATATCCATCTTGCATAAATCTTCTGGTTGGTAGCGCAGCATCTCATAATCCATGGTTCCATAGCCGCGGGTCGAACTCTTGAGAATATCATAGAAATCATAGACTATTTCGGCAAAGGGGATCTCATAAGTCAATAGAGCCCGGTTTGAACCGATATATTCCAACCCCTTATACTCACCCCGACGTTCCTCGGTGAGGGTCATTATCGTACCGATAAACTCCTTGGGAACCATAACCTGTAACTTTACCACCGGCTCGCGAAAACTGGTTATCATTGATGCATCCGGCACATCGGCAGCACTATGCACATCCACTACCTTGCCTGAGGTCAACTCCACCTGATAAGTTACATTCGGTGCGGTCATGATCAAATCCAGGTCACTCTCCCGCTCCAGCCGCTCATGGATAATCTCCATATGCAGCATGCCCAGAAAGCCACAGCGATACCCGAAGCCCAGTGCCTGCGAGGTCTCCGCTTCAAAGGTAAAGGAAGAATCATTGAGCGACAGTCTCTCCAGAGCTTTACGTAAATTCTCAAAATTTTCGCTGGAACTAGGGTACAACCCGCAATATACCATGCTCTTAGGTTCTTCATAGCCTGCCAGCGGCTCAACCTTAGCCTTATCATTGATAAGAGTGTCCCCAACCTTTACCGTTGAGAGTTCCTTGATATTACCTACCACATAACCGACCATCCCGGTTGTAAGTGCCTGTACCTGAGTCATCGCCGGTCTGAAGGTACCGAGTTCCGTAACCTCATAACTCGAACCACTAGCGATCATATGCACCATGTCGCCCTTTTTGACCCCACCGTCAACCACTCGCAGATGGGTTATCACTCCCCGGTAATCATCATACACCGAATCGAAGATCAATCCTCGCAGTATCCCATCTTCATTACCGGGAGGTGGTGGAATATCTCTGACAATAGCGTCAAGCACCTCACGAATCCCCGCCCCAGTCTTAGCACTGGTAAAGATAACCTCCTCCGGTTCACAACCAAGGAAAGAGACTATCTCTTCTTGAACCGCATCTGGAACCGCATGCGGAAGATCTATTTTATTGACCACCGGAATTATTTTCAGATCATGCTCTAACGCAAGGTAGGCATTGGCAATAGTCTGCGCCTCGATTCCCTGCGAGGCATCGACCACGAGTAAAGCTCCCTCACACGCCGCCAAGGAGCGAGAAACTTCATAGGTGAAATCCACATGCCCCGGGGTATCGATAAGATTCAGGAGATATTCCTCTCCAGTTCCTGATTTATAATTCATCGCCACAGATCGAGCTTTTATCGTAATACCGCGCTCCCGTTCAATATCCATATCATCCAGTAACTGTTGCCGGAATTCCCTCTCACTGACCATCCCCGTCTCCAAAAGCATCCTGTCGGCAAGGGTACTCTTACCATGGTCAATATGAGCTATTATACTGAAATTACGTATATTATTCTTTTTCATCGCTACAGAGCCACCTTTAATATCAATTGCTAAAGACCTAATGATCCAATAAAAGAAACAGCCCTACACATTTGTAAGGGCTGTCACGCTTGAATAATAATAATATTTTATAGATTACCCGACAGATTTCAATACCAAATAAAATGTTGACCTATAAAACTACGGTATAAATAATACTATTGCAATTCATGAAAGACGCAGCCGGCCGCCCCGATGACCCCAGCATCACCCCCAAGCTCAGCCGGAACAATCTTCATCCGATCAATAGCCCGCTTAAAGGGGAGGATCTTATACTTCTCATTAATCTTATCAAATAGGAAATCACCCGCCTGAATCACCCCGCCATAAATTACCATCATCTCCGGATTGAGAAGATTGGCCATACCTGCGCAGAGATTGGCAATGTAATGAGTAGCCGAATCAATTATCTCCAAGGCAAGTTCATCCTGATCATCCATAGCCGTATTGAAGATATCCTCACAAGTAATCGTAGCATAATCCTCGCGACTCGCCAGTACGCTCTTCCGTCCGGCTTCCAGTTCTTCAACAAACCGTTTCTGAATTGATGAGGCTGAAGCATAAGTCTCAATACACCCCTTACCCCCACACCCACAAGGCCTGCCGTTATTCTCCACAATAAGATGCCCGATCTCACCGGCCAACCCGTCGACGCCCTTCCACAATTTATTATCCAAGACAATAGCACCACCGATACCGGTACCGATAGTAATCATCAGCATTGTCGAGCAACCTTTGGCCACTCCGGCAAAGAACTCACCATATCCTGCGGCATTGGCATCATTCTCCAAAATTGTTTTAATCCCAGTAAGTTCCGTAAGCCGCTGTCCCAACGGAGCATCCTTGAGCTGTAGATTAGGTGTATCGTAAACAATTCCCTTCACCGAATTGACAATACCCGGGCACGCCGCACAGGTTCCCAGGTATTCGCTCCTATCCACGCCAAAATCCGCCACAGTCTTATTTACCAATTTTGCTAAAGTATCTGATACCGCCTCAAAACCGCCGTTCTTTGGGGTAGGCATTCTATTGTTGAGCAGAACCTTACCGGTATCATCAACAACCGCACACCGCGAATTGGTTCCACCCAAGTCTATACCCAAAGCTAATTTCTGTTTATCTCCCATCCTCTATTTCTCCCAACAAAGCCACGCACTTGTATCCCAATAAACTATCAATTTATATTAAACTATTGTTTTCGCAACCAGTCAATAAATTTTGCTACAGCCCGACCACGATGACTTATCTCATTCTTGGCCTGACTCCCCGCCTGCGCAAAACTCAGCTCAAGCTCAACAGAGTAAAATATCGGATCATAACCGAATCCTCCTTCCCCTGCCGGCTCTTCAAGGATCATTCCCCTGGTCTCGCCTTCAAAGAACGCGCTCCCATTTCCACCACACGAAAAAGCCAGTACACAGACAAATCTAGCACCCCGTTTCGCGGCCGGAACGCCCTGCAATCTCTGGAGTAAAAGCTGGTTATTACTCGCATCTGTCGCCCCGGCACCAGCATACCGCGCGGAATAGACCCCAGGCTCTCCACCCAGATAATCCACCACCAAGCCAGAGTCATCTGCCAACACCGGCAGATTCAGCGCTGCCGCCACCGACTCCGCCTTGAGCGCCGCATTCTCCATAAACGTATCCCCCGTCTCCTCAACCTCCGGAGCTTCAGGATAATCCAGAACCGAATGGAGTGTAATTCCCAGTGGCGCCAGCACGCTAGCTAGCTCTGCCAACTTCTTCGGGTTACGACTGGCCAATACTATCTCGGTAATCTTACTCATTCTATTCCCAGAGCTTTCTTTTGCAGACACACCAACTCTGCAATCCCTTTACTTGCCAAGCTACGCAAGGTATCAAACTCAGCATTAGAGAACGGTTCGCCTTCAGCCGTCCCCTGAATTTCCACAAACTTTCCGCCGCCGGTCATCACCACATTCATATCGACCTCTGCCGTGCTATCCTCCAAATAGCAGAGATCCAACCGGGGTTCACCCTCAATTATACCGACACTCACCGCCGCCACAAAATCCCGGATCGGCAATTCGGTAATAAGCTCACACTCCTGAAGCCAGGCCAAAGCATCATAGAGTGCCACCATACCGCCGGTAATACTGGCGCAACGCGTACCTCCATCCGCCTGAATCACATCACAATCAATATTGATTGTATTCTCGCTCAGCTTGGTAAGATCTACCGCAGCGCGCAGACTCCTCCCGATAAGCCGTCCAATCTCAACTGTTCTCCCACTCTGCTTGCCTTTGGCTGCCTCACGGTTCATCCGTGAATGTGTACTCCGGGGCAACATTCCGTACTCGGCAGTCACCCAGCCCTCGCCACTATCCTTCTTGAACGGCGGCACTCCTTCACTTACCGATGCCGTACAAATAACCCTGGTATCACCACAGGTTATCAGCACCGAACCTTCCGCATATTTGGTAAAGCCCCGTACTATCTCTATATCTCTGAGAGCTTCTGCTCGCTTCATCAACATCCTTTCACCCACTAAGCCCTAAACGCCCAGTAGCGTTGTTATCAGTCCCCGATAGATATGCATCCGATTCTCAGCCTGATCAAAGACGGCCGAGACAGCGGTATCATCCATAATTTCATCGGTTATCTCAGCCCCACGATGCGCAGGCAGACAATGCAACACCCGTACCCCGTCCTTGGCCAAAGCAACAAGTTCACGGTTAACTTGATACGCGGCAAAATCCCGCAGGCGCTTCTCCGCTTCTGCTTCCTGCCCCATACTAGCCCAGACATCGGTATAAATTGCATCTGCATTCTTTACCGCCTCCTGCGGATCAACTATCTCCCTCAGTTCACACCCCGGGCAAGCCCGGCGTATCTGTTCCAGATCCGCTTCACCGAGATGATACCCTTCCGGGCTGGCGATAACAAATTTAATCCCCAGCTTTGCACAGATAACGCCCAAGCTTCGCGCCACATTATTCCCATCCCCGACATATACCAATTCCCGTCCCTTACAGTCATCCCCAAAACATTCGCGCATAGTCATAATATCCGCCAAAGCCTGGGTAGGGTGGGAATAATCGGAGAGCGCATTTATTATCGGCTTATCACACCACTGTGCATACTCCTCAATCTCAGCATGGGAAAAGGTACGCATACTGACAATATCCACAAATCTGGCCATAACCCGCGCCTGATCCGGTAATGACTCCCGTTCAAACATCGCCTTACCGTTGTAATCCATATAGATAGCGGATCCCCCAAGCGAGTTCATCGCCACCTCCAGGCTGATACGAGTCCGTAATGACGCTTTCTGGAAGTACATACCCAGGGTCTTGCCCCTGAGCAGATCATCGGTCTTGCCCTCCCGTCTCCGGCGTTTCAATTCACTGGCACGCGCCAAAATAACCTCAAGTTCCGCTCTTGAGAAGTCCATTATATTTATAAAATCTTTCTTCATTATATCCCTTACCTCTCTAGTCTCTGCTCCGCTTCAACCAGCCGTTATCTAGCCTGTATAACCTTCTCAATAACCTCAAACCCCTTGCCCAGTTCTTCTTCAGAAATATTAAAAGCTGGTAGCAGACGGAGAACAGTACCATGGGTACAATTTATCAGCACCCCTTCCTCGCGGCACTTGTCTACTATCTCCGCGCCTTCTACATCTAGTTCAATACCTATCATCAACCCAGCGCGCCGTATCTCCTTGATCACACCGGTACTCTTAGCCAGAAGCTCAACCCGTTCAACTACATACTCGCTCAAGCGCTTAATATTGGCGAGCAGACCCTGCTCTTCAATCACCTCAATCGCCCTGATACCGGCGGCACAACCTATGGAATTCCCGCCGAAGGTACTGGCATGGGTACCGGGAACCATACTAGCGGCGACCTCGGGTCTAGCCATGATCAACCCCATCGGCATGCCTCCGGCAATCGCTTTGGCCGAGGTCAGAATATCAGGCTGCACCCCAAAATACTGATAGCCAAACCACTCCCCCAGACGTGCCGGGGTGGTCTGCACCTCATCAAAGATCAACAGCATTCCCTGCTCATCACAGAGTTTGCGCAGCGCTAGGAGAAATTCCTTATCTGCCGGGAAGACCCCATTCTCACCCTGCACCGGTTCAAGCATGATCGCACAGGTCTCAGCATCAACGAGCTCCTTTACGCTAGCGATATCATTGAATTTAGCGTGGGAAAAACCCGGGACTGTCGGTTCAAATGCCTTACGGTAAGCCGGCTGACCGGTAGCGGTAGCCGCCGCAAAGGTTCGGCCGTGAAACGACCCCTCCATGGTAACCAGCTTGTACTTACCCTTACAGTGCAGACGCGCCAGCTTGATCGCTCCTTCAGCCGCTTCAGCCCCAGAGTTACAGAAGAAACATTTCTGCCCGTCCGCCCGCTCCGAGAGCATCTGCGCGAACTGCCCCTGCTCCTCAATATAGTAATTATTAGCGACATGAATAAGTTTGTTGGCCTGCGCAGCCACCGCTTTACTTATCTCCGGATGACAGTGTCCAAGTCCGGCCACACCCCAGCCGGGAAACAAATCTATATACTCTCTACCCGCAGCATCCCAGACTCGGCTACCCGCGCCGCGGACAATAGTCAGCGGAAAACGTTTATAATTAGCGATAACATATTTTGAAAACTGCTCTTCAATCTCTTTCTGGGTAATACTCATCTCTATCTCCTCAGCAAAAAACACCTACAGACAACCCGCTGCAGGAACACTCCCCTTTTACAGCACGATCTCGGTTCCGATCCCGCTCGTAGTGAACATCTCCAGCAACAGCGCATGCGGCTGTCCACCTGAAACAATATGTACCTTGTCCACCCCTCCCTTGAGGGCGTATAATGCCGCCTGCGTCTTGGGGATCATCCCTTCTGCGATTATACCGTCGCGCGTCATAACATTTATCAACTCGGTATCAGCATGAGATATCAGGGTGTCTGGGTCATTCTTATCCCGGAGGATCCCGAGCGTATCCATAAAGAAGACCAGCTTATTCGCCTTGAGTTCACTGGCAATCAGCGCACTGGCGGTATCACCATTGATATTATAAATAGTCTCGGCATCAGCACCCAGACCATGGGCTATCGGGGCAATAAACGGTACGCCACCGCGTTCATGTATCTGATAGACAAGTGACGCATCAATAGCCACCGGATTACCGACAAATCCCAGGTCGGTATCTGGTGAATCATCCAATGTCTTCTTTAAAGCCTTGAGGAAACCGTGATCGCGACCGTTGAGTGGTTCTGCCTTACCCCCGACCGCCTCCATCAGCCCAATCAACTGTGAATTGACCTCGTCACCGAGTACCCGGCTCACAATCTTGATGGTATCACTGCAGGTCACCCGCTGACCATGAACAAACCGCGCCTCAATCCCCGACTCAGCCATAGCCCGAGTTATAGATTTTCCCCCACCATGCACAACTACCGGTTTTATTCCAACGGTATGCATAAAATCAATATCGATAAAGATCTTCTTTAAGATTTCCTCATCCTCTTGCGCACTCCCACCAAGCTTGATCACCACTATCTCATTCTGAAACTTTTTAATATAAGGCAGCGCCTCGATAAGGGTGGCCGATTTTTTAACCGCTTCTTTAATCATCTGCTTTCTCTCTTCAAAACAACGAGGAACGGCATTACCCGTTCCTGAAAAGCCATCTCCATAGAAATTATGTGACGCCTATTCATTCAAAATGCTGTAACACCAGCATAAAGCGATGATTATACGGATTAAAACAGATTTAGTCAAGTAATACCAAGATAATATCTATGCACTATTTTTCATAATTCAATCCAATTCCTACCGAAACGTAACCGCCTATTATTACCGAAGAACCTGGGTTTATAGTATAATCTTGGGTACCTTCGCGCTAAAACTCTTGGGCAAGTACCAGTGTAATACCTGCCCAGAGCAATTAACCCAGTAGAACCCGCTGCTTATTCCTTGACCGCCCCAGCAGTAAGTCCACCGATAATCTTCTTCTGCATCACAAATACCAGTATCAATAACGGTACGGTCACAATTATCGATGCCGCCATTATCGCCCCGAAGGGCTCCTGATGCGCCGACTGCCCGGAGAACATGGCGATAGCTACCGGTACGGTTCTATCCGCCTGCTTGAGCGAGGTAAAGGTCAGAGCAAAGAGATACTCATTCCAAGCGGCAATAAAAGCCAAGAGTCCAGTAGTCACAATTGCCGGCAGGGTAAGCGGCAACAGCACCAGATAGAACGACTGAAAGAAACTAGCCCCGTCGATACTCGCCGCCTCAAGCAAGGCATCCGGCAGCCCTTTGAAGAATGAACTCATCACCCAGACCGTAAAGGGAAGGGTAAAAAGCATATACGAGAGTATCATCCCCGGCATCACATCAATCCCTAGATTTCGCACCACCGCATACAGACCGGTAAGTACCGATATCTGAGGAAACATAGTAATTGAAAGCACAAGGTAGAGCATCGCCGTACGCCCTTTGAAACGGAGTTTACCCAGAGCAAAAGCGGCAAAAGCACCGATAATCAATGAGAGCAGAGTTGTCGAGATAGAGACTATCGCCGAATTCTTCAACCCGTTCACAAAGACACTATTTTTAAAGACAGTGATATAATTACCCCAATAGAAAGAGACATCACCAGTACCCGGATCTCGCGGCAGGAGTGTAGCCGGGGTCATAATCAACTGGTTATCTGATTTTAATGACGAACTAAGCGCCCAGACAAACGGAAATACCAGATATATCAAAATCAGCGCCAGAGCAAAATAGACCACAAATTTACCCCATTTTCTACTATTTTCCATGTATCTGCTCCCTTCCTAAAACTCGGATAAAGAAGAGTGAGAAGATCAATATCGCAATAAAGATAACCACACTACAGGCCGAGGAGTACCCCATCTCCTTTCCTTCTATAAGCTTATAATACGTATAACTCGACATCGAGAAGAACTTGGAGCTGAATAAGACCTGGAAGAGGTCAAAGACACGGAGCGAATCAAGCATTCTAAAGATCAGCGCCACTACAATCGCAGGTTTGAGCAAGGGTAGAGTTATAGTAAAGAACTGGGTAATCTTGCTCGCCCCGTCAATACTTGCTGCCTCGTAATAATCATCGGGAATGGTCTGTAGACCGGCAAGGAGCAGCAGCGCCATAAACGGAACCGTCTTCCAGACGTCAATCACAATCATTATTGGCAGTTGCCAGCCGGGATTCACCAGAAAAGCTATCTGCTGATCCGAGATTCCCAGATAATACGCTAGCGTATTGAAGAGGCCATACCCCTGCGAACTGAACATCCAAGCCCACATCTTGGTACTTACCACCGTCGGAATCGCCCAGGGCACAAGGAGTGCCATACGCATAATTCCCCGCCCCTTGAATTGCGAATTAAGCGTAACCGCAAATGCAAGCCCCAATATCAATTCAAAAGCCACGGCAATTACCGCAAAGAGCACGGTATCCTTTATTGAGGTAATAAACTCCGGATCGGTCGCAGCCAGAGCATAATGTTTCCCAAATATATCGAAGGTAGACAACTCCCAATAGGCAACCGGATCCATCGGCAGAATATCAAAGGTATCCTCGTAGAGAGTATTCCCCTCTGCATCAACCTCGATATTCCCCTTATCATCCTTGAGTGGCGGTACCTCAAAGATATCCATCGACAACATCATCTTATAATTATCAAGACCAATAAACTCTGTCGGTTTATCCGAAGCGAATTTCTTGTCGGTCAAACTGTAGTAAAATACAGAGACGAGTGGATAAAATGCGATCAAGGCAAATATAAGAATTGCCGGTAGCAATAACGTCCACGCCGTCCTGACCTCTGATTTACTGATATTACTCATCACAACACCTCAAAACATTCAGTCGGCAAAACGCCGCCAGGTATCAAAACACAATAACGACAACACCCTCAAAGCATACACATTCAAAAATAAGCAGGTGAAGATTACACTTATCCCATTACCCTCCACCTGCCTATGGTGAGGAAACCTCAGTTACTTCATAGCTTTTTTGATCTTGATTGCCATCTCTTTAGCGCCGCGTTTAGCTTCCTTCTCACCGCTGAGAATGCTATGCACAGTTGTAAAGAAGATACGCGATACCTCGGCATAGTTTGGAGCAGTCACAGTTGAAGGTCTGGCTACGCCATCAGCGACGATCGGCCCCATCTTCTTGACAAACTCATTCTTAGCCACCTCTGGGTCATCATATACCGGCATAAATGTTGGCAACCAGCCATAATCCAGCACACGCATCTTCTGCACGTCAAAACCTGCCGCAAACTTGGCAAATTTCACCGCTTCATCAGGATGCTTAGAGTACTTACTTACAAAGAGCTCCCAGCCGCCGATAGTAACCGCATTATACCCTTTACCCCGTGGCAGTACGGTAAAATCAAACTTACCCTTGATCACACAATCATCGGCATTACTCAGAGGATAGCAGTAGGGCCAGTTACGCATAAATGCCGCATTACCTGCCTGCCACATTGCCCGTGAATCCTCTTCCTTGAAACCGAGAACCGCTTTCGGAGAGATTGTCCCGACCCACTTCTTCGCCATTTCAAGCGCACCAATAGCATTATCACTGGCAACTGTAACCTTACCGTCATGCTCAACAATTGTACCGCCATCATTAGAAGCCAACCACTCCAACCCGTCACAGGTCAACCCTTCATAGGCGTCCCCCTGCCAGACATAACCGTAAAAATCTTTATTACCGGCCTTTCTCTCACCTTCCTGAATCTTGGCGGCCATCTCTTCAAGTTCTTCCCAAGTTGCTGGCGGATAGTCATAACCGTACTTCTCTAACAGGTCGGTTCGGTAATAGAGCATCGGCACATCAATAAAGAGCGGCAAAGCTTTGAGTTCGCCTTTATACGTATTATTCAGGATAACCCCCGGATTATACTGCTTGATCTCTTCCTGGGTCATATACTTATTGAGCGAGAGGCAGTGATTAGCCAGATCACCCGGCCAGATCACATCACCGTTGAATACATCGATATCACCACTCTTGGCTTCAAAATTCTGCAAGATCAGCCCCAGAAGATCGGTCGTACTCTTCGGCCCGGCAATCACCTTTACGCTAACCCCAGGATTCTGCTTCATATACATCTCAGCCGCTCTCTTGGCAGCAGTAGTATCATGCCCATTACTACCGACCAAAAAACTAAGCTCAATCTTGTCTGCGGCAAACGCCCCAAAACTTATCAAACACACGATAAGCACCAATAATAATCTCTTCATAACCAAACTCCTCAAAACAATAACCAAACAAAAAGAATTTACTCTGTCTTTCTTTGGACAGATTCACACAAACAATAGCACTACACACCAACATAAACGCCATAAGGCGCTATAATAACCTTTCCATCCTCAAGCTTTGCTCCCAGTTCTGCCTGCTCCCAAGGCGTAGCAGCCTGAGCAATATCAGCGCAGTCAAGAACCGCTTCCGCCCCGCTGGCATTGAAGACAAATACCGCCTTCTTCCCCTCATACTCCCGGGTTATACTGAAGATCGAGCAATCTTCGCTATGCGTACCGAGTTCGATAGTACCATACTTCAATGCTGTAGAATTATGCCGGAGCTGGCATAGCGCCCGCAGGGTCTCAAGGGTTTCACCCTTCTTTCCTTCCAGCGCCTCCACCGAACGTTCCAGATGCGCAGGATCTACCGGCAACCAGGACTCCCCACTGTCATTAAACCCACCCCCACTCTTGGAGCTCCAAACCATCGGGGTTCTGCAGCCATCGCGGCCTTTCATCTTCGGCCAGAATTCAATACCGTACGGATCCTGCAACAACTCATACGGCACATCAGCCTCAACTAGTCCTAGTTCCTCGCCCTGATAAAAACATGGCATCCCCCGGTTTGCGGTCAAGATTGCCATGGCAAACTTACTCATCTGCACCGCCGAAACACCGGCAACGCTCCAACGTGAAGCCACCCGCTCCACATCATGATTACTCGTTGCCCAGCAGATATACGAATCCTCCAGATACTCCTTGGCCTTATTCAACACCCCATAGATATACTTACCATCACAATCTTTCTCCATGAGATCGAAGCCGTAGCAGGTCTGGAGCTTATCCTCGCCGGAGGTATACTCGGCAATCGTCTGCAGACCGTAATCACTACCGATCTCACCCACCATTACTACCGCCCCCTTGGAGTCTGCCAGCTTACGCATACGTTTGAAAAACTCCACATTCTCCGGCTGGGTCTTATCATACTTATGCTCCTGACATGCATACGGATTGAACCCAGCACCGCCGCCGCGTCCGGTTGCCGTCTGGTCAAGCCAGGGCGGATTACTCCTCAGCTGCTGATCACAGAAGTAAAAATTAGCTGTATCAAAGCGGAAGCCATCAGTTCCCAGATCCAGCCAGAACTCACTCACCGCCAACACTGCATCCTGCACCTCGGGATTATGGAAATTCAAATCCGGCTGCGAGGTCAGGAAATTATGCATATAATACTGCCCCCGAGAGGTATCAAACTGCCAGGCCGAACCGCCGAAGATCGAGAGCCAATTATTGGGCGGTGTACCGTCCTCCTGCATATCGGTCCAGACATACCAATCGGCTCTGGCGTTATCCCGGCTTGAACGACTCTCAATAAACCAAGGATGTTTATCCGAGGTGTGGCTGAGTACCTGATCGATAATCACCTTGATACCCAATGAATGGGCTTTATCCAACATGCGTTTATAATCATCCAGCGTACCAAATATTGGGTCGACATCCTGGTAATCCGAGATATCATAACCAAAGTCCTTCATCGGCGAGGTAAAGAACGGCGAGAGCCAGATCGCATTGATTCCCAGGCCTGCCAAATACTCCATTTTCGCCGTAATTCCCGGCAGATCACCGACACCATCATTATTGCTGTCGTAGTAACTGCGCGGATAAATTTGATACATTATCAGATCTTTATAATCCATAACTTCACTCCAAAAAAAATACAATATCACCCAACTCAAAACACCACAGAGCACATACTTATAGATCAGGTTAATACTCTGTCAAAATCCATTACCATCTACTCTTGCAACGCCTGCTTACGCCGACGCTGACTACGTTCATTAATACGCTTGGTCCAGAGGGTAGTGTTATCGGAGACTTCCGGCGGAATAGTCAGATTACGGCTGCTCTTCTTATCAAAGATATGCGCCAGTTCCATATCCAGCACGAACTCAACCTTAGTACTTTTTATTACATCTTCATACTTAGGCTCAACACTGGCGATAAATTCATCCTGCCCGCAGGCCACATGGAGCAACACCTCTTCACCGAGCATCTCAGATATTCCCGGCACCCCGGAGATAACCACCTCCGACCCAAGATCTCCTTCATACGCCTCCTTCAAGGTCAATGAGCGTGGCCGCACCCCGAAGACCACCTCCAGACCGCTCTCCTTACCCGCAAGGAGCCCTTGCATATGCTCCGGCAAAACCATCTCAAACTCCCCGCCAACAAAGGAGTACACCCCGTTACTCTTTCTAAGCTCGCCCTCAAAGAGATTCATCGGCGGTGTACCGATAAAACGCGCCACGAAGAGTGTCGCCGGATAGTCGAATATTACCCGAGGTTCGCCCACCTGCTCAATCACCCCGACATTCATCACACATATTCTATCCCCCAGGGTCATCGCCTCAATCTGATCATGTGTAACATAGATCATGGTTGTATCCATGCGCTCATGCAGGAGCAAAATCTCCTTTCGCATCTCAACGCGCATCTTCGCATCCAGATTCGAGAGCGGCTCATCAAAGAGAAAAGCCTTGGGTTCACGCACAATTGCCCGCCCCATCGCCACCCGCTGGCGCTGTCCCCCCGACAACTGCGCCGGTCTACGCTTGAGCAGAGCATCCAGCCCGAGGATTTTCGAAGCGTTCATCACCCTGCGGTCTATCTCCTCTTTAGGGAACTTGCGCAGTTTCAGCCCAAAAGCCATATTCTTATAAACACTCATATGCGGATACAACGCATAATTCTGAAAAACCATGGCGATATCCCGATCCTTCGGCGGTGTATCATTGACCACCTTGCCCCCGATTTTAATATCACCCTTGGTATTATGCTCCAGACCGGCGATCATCCGTAGTGTCGTAGACTTGCCACAACCCGATGGCCCCACAAGCACGAGAAATTCTCCATCCACAATCTCCAGATTGAAATTTTTTACCGCTTCATACCCATTATCATAGACCTTCCAGACCTTATCCAGAGTAACCCCAGCCATCGACAAACCTCCTCAAAACAATCATCACCCAGCTCTCATGCACAATAATTTTATTTTTAGAATAAATAAATGTAAATAGTTTGCAAATAAACTTGCAAAACACCTTTCTCTATCCCTAATTTTAAACAATTGCACATTAAGCTCAAAACACAAAACAAAAACCACACTCCAACACCATACTAAACATTTAAATAAACTAAAGTTAAAAAAAAAATCCGTAATTTTGAAGCTGCCTTAAACTACTAATTGTTAGTTATGCCACTTTGTTACTTTACACTTATTTCTTTCATTATGCAAATTATTAATAATTTTTATTTTTAAAAAAACCGTAAATGCAAATAAAATGTAAACAAACTCTAACGAGAAGCCAAATCATTAGAAAAATTGAAATGCTATAATATGAAATGCACTGAACTCCCAGCTGGACTGAAAACTCAGAGGAACCAAAAAGTTACTTGTATATTTACCAACAAACAAACACGGGCGTCAACAGCATCTCTAGTCTCAATGTGCGAATCCGTGCCAACATTATATATTAGACCATATTTAACTGTTTTTGTCCAAAAAATAACCAGGCCCGATAATAAAAAAATTACCGGGCCTGAAAAAGCAACAATTCATATTAACCGACTACAATTACTCGACTATAGCCTTTGGCGTATCTCAGCAATACTTGGGGCAGAGGCCTGCGCCCCAATTCGAGTTACCGCAATACCCGCGGCGACGGTAGCAAACCTTAGAGCCTCCTGCAACGTCTCTTTCCGCGCCAAGGCGATAGCCAGCGCTCCATTGAAGGTATCCCCGGCAGCTACCGTATCCACGGCCTCTACCTCCAGCGACGGCTCAAACTCCGAGTAATCGGCGTTCATATAGAATGCGCCTTTGCTCCCCATGGTTATGATCACATTTTTCACCCCTCGCTGCATAAGGTTTTGCGCCGCAGCTTTGGCTGTTTCCACAGTATCAGGGAATATTCCGGTATAAATCTCGGTCTCAGTCTGATTTGGCGTAAAGTAATCGAGCAGCGCAAAGATCTCTTCCGGCAGCTCTCTTGCCGGAGCCGGATTAAGAATTGTCTGCGTACTGGCGGCTTTGGCTATCTTGAGAGCCTCCAACAAGGTAGGCAGCGGTATCTCCAGCTGGGTCAAAAGCAGTTCCGAACTCTCAAGTACCGACCTGGCACGCTGAATATGCTCAATCGAGAGCCGGGCATTAGCTCCCGGATTGATCCCTATCGTATTCTCACCAGAATCCGCCACAAAGATCAGTGCGACTCCAGAGGCCACGTCAGACTCCACACTGATATACTCCGTATTAATACCTGCCTCTTTAAACCCACGTATAGCCTGCTCACCAAGCTCATCATCTCCGACACAAACCACGAAGAAGACACTCTGTTCCTCGATCCGGGCTCGCACCGCTGCAACCGCCTGATTGGCACCTTTCCCTCCTCCGGTTATGTTAAAGCCGTCACCGGCTATCGTCTCCCCCGGCCTAGGAATCTCCGGTACCCTCAAAACCATATCAGTATTCGAACTGCCCACAACAATAATATCATGCATTTAGATACTCCCCTATACTTGATCTTACACTCAAAACACCATACTTATAACTATACCCTCTTCCCGCAATAAATCAAATCTTAATCCATTTCAGCAGAATATTCACAAGCATTTTCTACTCCAAAAATCAAGCGACTAAGCAGATTTTTCCCCGACAATTTTCCTGAAAAACCGCAATCCCGCAACACCCTAACCTAACTTACTATATTCCACCCTCTACTCAAATAATACAATATTGTAAAATAACTACTAAAACTAGCAATAATATAACATTATAGAAAACAAAGTATAATATTATCCTTAAATATCAAATATAAAAGACTTCTTTTATTTTCACTTGGCTTCGAAATAGGCAATAATAGCAAAATCTACAAATTGTTAAAAAATATTTATTACTATTAGATATTATCGCGTATTATTCCTATAATGTAATAAAGACCGCATTAAACACTAAAAAATATATGCAATTACAAATACAAACTACCCATTACACGTTGTTGTTATTTTATGAGGAGATGATTTAATGAGTGAAAAACTAGCACCCGCAATTACCCCTGAACTGTCGCAGAAAATTGCTGACACCATCCGCTGGCTTGCCGCTGATGGTGTACAAGCAGCCAATAGCGGCCACCCCGGTCTACCTATGGGCTGTTCCGACATCGCTGCAGTACTTATGAGCCGAGTACTCAACATTGACCCTGAGGATGATAAATGGTTCAACCGAGACCGTTTCATTCTCTCCGCCGGCCATGGCTCTATGCTGCTCTACTCCATGCTCTACCTTGCCGGATACATCCCATTGGACGAGCTCAAGCAGTTCCGCCAGCTCGACAGCCTTACCCCCGGTCACCCAGAATTATTCCACACCAAGGGTGTTGACTTCACAACCGGCCCACTCGGCGCTGGTTTCACCGCCGCAACCGGTATGGCACTAGCCGAGCGCATGCTGGCAGAGATGTACAACACCTCCAGCCACGGAGTCACCGACCACTACACCTATGTACTCATGGGTGACGGCTGTAATCAGGAAGGTATCACTCAAGAAGCAGCCAGTCTGGCTGGGCACCTCAAGCTTGGCAAGCTCATTGCCATCTATGACTCTAACGGTATCCAGATCGACGGCAAGACCGAGATCTGCTTCACTGAAGATGTCGGAATGCGTTATGAAGCCGACGGCTGGCAGGTTCAGAGAATAGACGGACACGACCATGCTGCTATCGCCAGTGCTATTGAAGCCGCCAAAGCCGAGACCAGCAAACCTAGCCTCATTATCGCCACAACCTACATCGGCAAAGGGGCACCAAACAAAGAAGGTCAGCCAAGCGCCCACGGCGCCCCACTCGGATCTGATGAAATTATCGCCGGTAAGGCTGCTATCGGCTGGTCTGCAGATACCTTCCAGGTACCGGCAGAGGTTACAGACTTCTTTGCCAAGCGTAAAGAGCAGTGGAGCGCCACCCGTAAGGAGTGGGATGCGTTGCTCGCCGACTTCAAGAGCAAGGATGAGTCCAAAGCTGCTGAATTCGTCAGGGTAATGAGCGGTGAACTTCCTGCCGACTGGAAGAGTTCTACTCCAGTATACGCTGCCGATTTTGTAGCTGCCACCAGAGCCTCAGGCGGCAAGGTACTTGCTGACTTTGCTGAAGCCATTCCTGAACTTGTTGGCGGTTCAGCCGACTTGGTAGAGTCAAACAAGACCTTTATCAGCAAGGGCGCATTTACTGAGAAGCCTTTTGTCGAGCCCGGCATGTATCTGGCCAGAAACATCCATTACGGTGTACGTGAACACGCTATGGGACAGATCAGCAATGGGATTGCCGCTCACGGCGGCTTCATTCCGTTCTGCGCCACCTTCTTTGTCTTCAGCGACTACCTCCGCCCGGCTATCCGCATGTCCGCGCTCTCAGAGCTGCAAACACTCTACGTCTTCACACATGACAGTATTTACGTTGGTGAAGACGGCCCGACCCATCAGCCTATCGAGCATCTGGCGGCACTCCGTTGTATCCCCAATGTCGATACCTTCCGTCCGGCTGATGCCAACGAAGTGGCCTACGCGTACCAGTATGCTCTGGCCAAGAAAGACGGTCCGACAGTCATCACCTTGACCCGTCAGAACCTCGCCACCTTTGATCGCAATGAATACACTTCAGCAGCAGATACGCTCAAGGGCGGATATATTCTTGATAAGACCGCAGACAGTGCGGCAGAGATCTGTCTGATTGCCTCAGGAAGTGAACTGCATCTAGCGCAAGAGGTTGCCGTATCTCTACGCGAAGCAGGACGCAAGATAAGGGTTGTCAGCATGCCATGTCTGGATCTCTTCAAAGCTCAAAGCGCTGAATACCGCGAATCCGTTATTTCCAAGGGTATTACCAAGCGGGTTGTGCTCGAAGCCGGAGTTGTTCAAGGTTGGGAAGGCATTCTCGGCGACGAAGGTATCTTTGTCGGCATGGAAGGCTTTGGTACCTCTGCTCCAGCAAAGCTTGTCGGCGAGAAGTTCGGGTTTACTGCCGAAGCAGTACTTGCGAAGATCAAGGAAGCAGGTTTCTAAGCTAGAAAGATTTATCTCTATTCTTCTAAAAGGTCGGTGTTTCACACCGACCTTTTTATTCTAGTTAATATTAAAATTTACTTGTCAAAAAGCCTAAAAGCGATTATATTATACATTATGGAGTATGGGATAAATACTGATTATAATTACATCTTTAGGAGAAAAATCATGCTACGTAAGATCATTCTTGCAACTCTCGTTATCGGCACTGTTATTTTCGCTTCTGGCTGCAGCTCATCTTGCACTACCTGCGAAGTCGAAGAAGTTGCACCTTGCACTACTTGCTCAGTTTGCAGCACCTGCGATATGTAATAACAATTCTGCAGATTTCTGCATAACAAGAATGGGTCGGCAAATAGCCGACCCATTCTTGTTTATACACCCTAAACCTATCCCGCTTACTTGATATCCAATAATTCAATTTCAAAGACCAAGGTATCGCCCGGTTTGATAGGAACTTCGCCATAAGGCTGTCCTTGCAAACCGTAAGCCTGTTCATACGGCACTACGATCTCCCATTTATCCCCAACCTTCATCTGCGGTACAATCAATTTCCAGCCATCAATCACCTCTTGAATATTAAACTCAGCCGGCTCACCACGCTTAATCGAACTGTCAAATTCAGAACCGTCAATTAATTTTCCTACATAATCCACCTTGACTGTATCTGTAGCCTTAGGACTCGCCCCGGCTCCGACCTTCAATACCTTATAAGCGATGCCCTCAGGCGTAACCTTCACCCCATCCCCTTGAGTATACTTCTGCATAAATTCCTTACCTGCCTCAATATTCGGTTCAGCAACGCTCTTCATCTTATTATTCATCTTCTGGGCAAACAGCTTACCAAATTCTGCCATCCCGGTCGAGAGTTGCTTTTGTGAATACTTACTACTCTTACCAGCCGCCGACTGTTTAAGACCTTCAAACATTGCAGCTGAATCAACAAGTTCAGCACCTTCAGCAAGCTGCACTCCCATCATATACCCAGAGCTATATGATAGTATCACCTTTAATTCTGCCGGCATCTGCAAACTAGCCATCATTTCAGGAGTAATACCTTTACTCTTATCCTGAATCTGCTCCTGCATATAATCATCAAGTTTCTGCGCTGCCTCTGAAATCTGCTCCTGACTGTAAATAGGTTCTTTTTTAGCAAAGAAGTCTTCTAATCCTTCTTCAAATTTACCGCTATCGACCATATTAGCACTCTCCTTGAGTTTCATACCAATATCAAACCCGATAGCATAAGACGCAATTTTAAGATTATCATCCTCTGCCCACACCGCAGAATTAATCAATACAGCAACAAGGAGAGCCAACAGGTATTTTACTAAATAAGATTTACGCATAAGAATTCCTTTTGAAAAAACAAATATACACTATTAGGATAGTCGCTAACACCTAACGCATAATTATAACAAATATAATCATGCGCGCAAGCAACATAATCAGGATAATTCTTTTCATATACTTTACACCCTGATTTTTACGTGCATATTAAATAAAGTCTTGTCAAGCAAATGCAAAATGTTATAATTAAATAGATGCAGTATTATAATAGATGTTTTACTGACAACATAATGATAAGGTGAGCTAGCATGAAAGAAAAAATAATGGTTGTTGAGGATGAACGCGCAACTAGAGACTCTGTCAGTTTTCTCCTCCTAGCAAACAACTATGATATTATACCTACCAGTAACGGTATGGAAGCTCTAGAGATGCTGAAAGAATGCCAGGGTATGTGTAAGGATATTGCGCTGATTATTCTCGATCTACGCATGCCGGTAATGTCGGGTACCGAATTCCTCCGCCATACTCATCTGCTCAAAGATGTTCCACCAATTATTGTCATGACCGGGTGTCTCGAGGACTTCGATCTTGACGAACCCAACATGACCCAACCCGCATCAATTCTTTCCAAGCCTTTCCGTGAAGAACAACTCATCAAGGCTGTGGAAGACGTTCTCCGCTTCCAATAATCTACATATTTCTGCGCTGACTTGCGCTGTTTACTTCCACTCTTTTTTCGTAAACATGAAAAAAACGGGATTGACCACTGGTCAACCCCGAAGAGTTTTATGTTAGCTTGTCTTGGGTTAATTTCTAGCCAATCCCCAGAGCTGATTTGATAGCCTCAAGCTTATCTGTCTTCTCCCAAGGGAAGATATTCCGGCCGAAATGTCCATACGCCGCAGTATCACGGTATGACCAGCCGTCAGGGTCGCGGAGGGTGAGCACATTCTCGATTGCAGCCGGACGGAAATCAAAGATTTCACCGCTCTCAAGCAATGCCTGCACCGCATCCTCCTCTTTACATCCGGTTCCATAGAAGGACACGTTGATTGATAGCGGCTTGGCAACACCAATCGCATATGCCACCTGAATCTCACATTTATCAGCAACCCCGGCAGCTACAAGATTCTTAGCGACATATCTTGCAAAATATGCTGCAGAGCGGTCGACCTTTGTCGGATCCTTACCGGAGAAGGCGCCACCACCGTGAGAGCCGACCCCGCCATAGGTATCGACGATAATCTTACGCCCGGTGAGTCCAGCATCACCATGTGGCCCCCCAATGACAAATTTTCCGGTAGGATTGATAAAATACTCGGTATCTGGTGTCAACAACCCAGTTGGATCTAGGGTATCTTTGACTACCTCGATCATATCCGCCCTAATCTTATCGAGGCTGATATCATCGGTCTGATGTGAGATAACTACCGACTGTATTGATACCGGCTTTCCATCTTCATGCAGAACCGATACCTGAGATTTACTGTCAGGTCGCAGATAAGGATACGTACCATCCTTTCGCAGCTTCTGCAGAACATCCAGAAGTTTATGGCTATATTGAATAGGAGCAGGCATTAGTTCCGGCGTAGCAGTAGTAGCATATCCGAACATCATTCCCTGATCACCAGCTCCCTGCTCATCATAGAGCCCCTCTCCAGCAGTAACGCCCTGTGAGATATCTGGTGACTGTGGGTGAATCCTGCATTCATACTCAAAGGTCTTATCGCAAAACTCAAGTTCTTCCCGGTCATAGCCGATTTCATTACATACCTGTCTGGCAATGGCCTCTGGATTGATCTTGTCCCAGCCACTACAGGTAATTTCCCCAGCATTCAGTACAAAATTAGTAGTACAAGCGGTTTCACAAGCTACACGGCTAACTTTATCTTCAGCAAGACATGCATCCAGAATAGCATCCGAAATCTGATCACAGACCTTGTCTGGATGCCCTTCACTCACAGATTCAGAGGTAAATACGTGAGGTGCATTCAACTTACTCATTTAAATATCCCTTTCATTCAATGTAACAAATTCAACAGAATTTACAAACCATCCCTTAACAAAAATTACTTTTATTATAGGTTTATTCAAATGCAAATCAATACATTTAATCCTTTGCACTACAACATGCTAGCATATGATCAACCAATTACCTGACAGATAAATATTACAATAAATTCATACAGAGGCGAGTACACACCGTACTCGCCTCAATTTTTGAATACACTAAAATATAAAATAACAATTACTACGAGATTAGTGAAAGGACATTCTGGCTGAGCTGATTGGCCTGAGCCAGCATAGAGGTTCCCGCCTGTACCATTATCTGATTCTTGGAGAACTCGGTAGACTCTGTAGCCATATCGGAATCACGAATATACGACTCAGTCTTGGTGATATTCTCAATCGCAACATTGAGATTATTAACATTTGTATCCAGGAGATTGTACTCCCAAGCGCCAATATCAGCCCGCATCTCGGTAACATCCTGTATTGCCTGATCAATAATCCGCAGTGAATCCACCGGATTATCCGCCAATGCCGCACTCCCACCCGACAGAAGATCATTCAATGAGTACATCGACTCCTTATCCTTGCCCCAGACTCGGCCGATATCGACTGCGGTCATGGATTTCAAGCCGATTACCGTCCGCTCCTCTTCACCCGACCCTTCACCGAGCTGGAACTGCATCCCACCACTAAAGGAATCTGCGGTCTCGGTAGTCGAGCCGGTAGCGTGGCAGATAAGGTTATCCTTATCATCTGCCTGATAGATAAGTTCTCCTGCCCGTGTTCCATAGGTTCCCCGATCATACCCAACCGCAGCAATAGTCGTCGTCCCGATATCTCCCTGGTTAAAGACCAGTTTAGTGTTCGCGTCAAGATTGGCCGCCACCCCACTTATACCGTTCAGAGCCATCTCCTGCCCATTTACTGATATCCGAGCATCCGCCCCATAATCCCGATACTTCGCCCCGGTAAGTCCTGCATCCAGAAGATGCGTATTACCTGTAGCATCGATATAATTCCATATCGCCCCCTGCTGCTGATCGACCTCGATGTACTCACTGCTTCCATACTCAATTGTCGACATTCTCGCTGCCAGCATTGTTGATTTAATTGAGGTCTCCACAGTCGTATTCTGATTAATACCACCGATATTGAATGTTCCGTACAGCCCTGTATCATACCCGGTATCCTCGTCCACTGTCGCATACAGACGCACCGCCTGAGTCGCCCCCGAGAGATCCAGCCCCATTGCACTCTGCGCTACCAGCGACTCATCGCTCATATCCTGGCTGGAATAGAGTCCTACCTGGCAATTCCGCCCGACATTCTCACTGCTCACCTTGACAAAGATCTCACCGGTCGCCGAAGTATTATGACCCAAGTCAATTCCGCTAAGATATGACCCATTAAGCGCAAAGGTCTCGACGCCATCCATCTCCATCGCCGTTACCACATCCGACATATCCACCCCCTGTGCATGCGCTTTACCAGACACAGTACTGGTGACATCCTCTTGCATATAATCTAACTGAATAACCGCGGTATAACCCGCCACCTCAGAGCCATCACGTTGAATAGTAAGAATGTTATTGAGTCCGGAATTATTTACCGCCCTGGCAGTAGAGGTGAGCGCCGCCCCGGCAAACTCTCCTTTCGCCACCGCCATAGTCATCTGCTGATCCTTATAGACGGTATACTTATTACTATCCTCCATCTTCAGGTAGACCCTGCCCAATCCATCGGTATTATACCCGGCGACAATCTCTCCATCGGTACTTACCGGCACCTCCGAAGCCCCTACTCCACTCACCCCTGCGCCACCATACACCGTCGCCGCCGACGCCGCAAAGACGCTGGTCGAATCAATGAGCTCGCTCTGTACCATCCCTGCCGCCACAGCCCCAGAATTTATCACACTCGAACCGCTAAAGCCCGAACCCGCAGGACCGGAAGCAATCGTTATAGTGATCTCATCACCATTCTCAAAATTCCCGTAAAGGCTAGTCGTATCCCGGGTATTATTACTATCATCATAAAAAGCATTTACCGCATCCTCAATAAAATGATCGCGCCACGAATCATCATCATTGAGTATAGCCCCGTCTCTGGTTCCGGAAGCATAGACATAACCACTGGAGCTGGTATTGCTGTATGACATCAATCCATTATGCCCATACAGATCTTGCGGATGATCAAAACCAAAGACATGCCCCAGCTCATGCATTATCACATCGTAGAAATTGATATTTGTTCCCCCGCCGGTACTAACCTTGGCATCCATATTGATAGTACTGCCATCCGACGCCTGAATATCCCACGAGTCATTGGAGTCAAAGATCAACGCCCCGAATTTGGTATTACTATCCCCGGCATAACCGCCCACCGCCGCGACCCCAGCTTCTTTGCTACTGGTCTCTTCAAGATTGGTCATACCCATACGGATGGTATTGGTATAGTCTATTGCCGTATCCACTACCGCGCCCAGCGGATCGTCCCCATCCACCCCGTCATTGAGCGCCCCGTTGCTGTAATTGAAGGTAACATTGAACCCGGCGCTAGAGAAAGCTGCCTGCCACTCCGCGAGTGCCTGCTGAATATTATACTCGATCGCCGCCAGTGCTTCTGCCGAAGTTCCCCGGAGATATTGAACTGACTGGCAAGCCCGGCAGTATCGATAGCAATGGTATTGCCCGCCCCCAGCATCTTCGCACTCTCAACATCAGTAACCAGGTCAAAATTAATATTCCCGCCGATCTCCGCCGCATCCTTCCAGATACCGTTACCGGCAAACGGTCTAGTTGCATCGGCCGGATCGGAGAGGGTGGTAGCTGCCGGTACCACACTGTCATACCCGAGGAAGATTGTACCGGTTGTAGAGACATTCTGATCCAGAGTAATCTCAAGTTTATCCCCAGACGAGAAGCTCGAGAGGTCTACCGCGACCGAATTGAGTTGCTGCCCACTCTGATTATAAGCATTGAGCTGGTTTCCTCCGCCCTCGATCTTGAGAGTTATCTTATTGTCGGTATAGTCTGCGGCAACAAGATTAGCAAACTGCATAGTTATAACCTCATTGATATTATCGTTACCGGTAGTGGTAAAAGAAGAAGCTCCGGCCGGAGTCGCCGACAGGCTATACGCATAAGAGGTTGTACCCGCCGGGGAGAGGCTCTCCCCGGCCAATGCAATCGCCGACAAACCGCCTGCAGTAACAATATTACCTTCTGCATTCCGCTGGAAAAAATCCATAGAGCCGCTGGCATGAGCATCGCCGAGTGAGATCTCACCCGTTGTCATTCCCGTCCCGAATGCACTCACTCCCCCTATACCGTCTCCATAAGTATGGATAGAGGCATCAGACTTTGTCGCTTCGACATCGGCATCATAGATGAGTGTCGCCTCTACCCCGGTGGAATCTTTTACGCTATTCACCGCCTCAACCATCTCCCCGATATGCGTACCGCTAGCAAAGGAGAAATACCTGCTACCCTCTCCGCCGCCCAGAGTAAAGGCCTGATCCGCCGTAAAACTAAAGTCAGAAGTATCTATCTGAGTCGCAGCCGAGTTGACCGCACTCAATTCCACAAAGCCCTTCTGCGCCTCATTCTCACCAGTATCACTACTGGCGTAGGCAAAATTAATCCGGTAATCATCCTTTTTATATATCTGGGTATAGTCGGTCAACTCATCATTGAGCAGCTTCATATCCAGGGTATTATCGATTCTGGTAATGGTATCAGCTTCAATCTTCTTGTTTCCATTCAAGAGAAATTCATCAGAGTACTTGGTTGTTCTGGCTATACGGTCTATGGTCTGGATGGAAGAATCAAGTTCGGCCTGATCGGCCGCGACCTGTTCCTGGCTGGTAACGCCATTATTAGCGGAATGAATAGCGAGCTGGCGCATCTTTTTCAGAATATTACTCATCTCACTGAGCGCTCCCTCAGCGATACTCAGAACATTCTCCGCCTCCTGAGTGTTCTGCACGGCACGCTTCAAACCGATATTCTGAGCCCGTAGCTGCTCAGAAATCACAAAACCTGCAGGATCATCCTTGGCGGTATTTATCTTATACCCCGTGGACAAGCGTGTCAGCGACTCGGAGAGGCTGGCATTATTCGTGGTGAGCGAATTCTGTGCCGCCAACGAGTTCAGATTATTGGCAATAATCATAGCCATACAATCAATCTTCCATGAATAATATTACTTGAGACAGCCTCCATGCTGCCCCGAATGCCCTACCCCAACACAACCGCACTACCTGCGACCACAGCATTAGCGATAATCTGCAGACCTGACATCAGTCCGCAGTATAACGTGAAAAGATAGAATTCTATAATATATTAACGGCATTATGGTAAAAATCTTGACTGCCGCTACTTCAAGCACCAAGCCAAGCCAGCGACAATAAGTACATAATCTCATTATATCCAACAGCATAATTCGCACTAAATTACTATTAACTAACTGATTATAAAACACATAACCAGCATAATCCCAGAATAGTCACTGCGTTGCTTTTAATCCAATCTTTATCCACTCTACCAACCGCAAGTAATTACCTTACTTAAACGGGACAATTGCCTATCATAAATAACTCAAAGCAACCTCAAAATTTGAGCATATTCTATCCCGCTGCGTACATGGACACACGCTACCCCCTCCTGCTCAACTTCGTCGATATTTCTACGTTCATCATCAAAGAAGAGCATCTCAGAATAAGCACAGCCCAGCCGCTGTTTAAGTTGAGCAAAATGCGCGATTTTCGACCCCGGAAAGATCAGAATCTCAGCAAAGTACGAGCTCAATTCGAATTTATCCAGAGCCTCCCGCGCCCAATCCCCAGCACTTGAGCGCGACGCTACGGCAAGGGTATACCCCGCTGCCACCAATTCCGCAATTATCCGACGACTATCGGCAAACAAGGCCAACCTGTCCCCATCCCGATCCACCAGTACATCCCGGCTCAATCTGGAGAATGGAGACCCGGCAGACATATCTATCCAGGTATTTACACACCACCATAAAGTCTGATCCAGATCAAAAACAATAACTCGATACATACAAAACTCCCAATTGCTGCAGGCAGTACCCACAAACCAGCTTCCACCCCTTGTCCATTGATTAATAACTATAATCCTGATAATACCATATTATTTGCTTTAATACTACATTTAGCTTTACTCTCCATATTAAACAATATATAATTATAATAGTTTCAACTTTAATCGTTCATATATATACTCGCGCTTATTGAGGATTCAACCATATGTTACCAGAAGAAATAACCATTTCCGCAGCAAACTTTGAAGACCAGGGAAAACTGGCAGAATATCTGATAGAAATGTTTTACGCAGAACTGCAAAACATCAACGATATCGCCGCCGGCAATGGCATGCCCAAGCTTGATATCAAGGAAGAGTTACTTGCTGCCGATGATTTTTACTTCTCAACAGTCGAACTCATGGACTGCTGCATACTAGCCAAAGACAAGGAGAAGATAATCGGGGTCTGCTGTGTCAACCCGTATACCTCAACCTTACAATACCTCTCGGTAAAGAACGACTATAGGCGTAAAGGTATCGGTAGCAGAATTCTCTCCCTCGGCAAGAAGGTTTTATCCGGGCGTAGCTGTTCACATATTAAACTAGACATCCCGGAGAGCCTATCCAATGAAGCGACTCTGTCCTTCTTCGAAAAGAACAAGGTATTCTTAGTAGCAAGAAATATCTTATTGAGTGGCAAAATCTTTTAACGAAATTTCAGCTACAACCCGCATGAAATCATGTTTGCTTTTTTTATTGATTACGCTTCGGTAATTGTTGACAAGATAACCCATAAACCTAAAATACAAAGTACCAAATCGCTATAGACAATTTTCTAGAGAGAAAGAATAGATTCAACGATGAGTAAATTCCAAATAGAGGGTGGACATCCAATATCCGGAACCATTAAAGCCTCAGGAAATAAGAATTCAGCGCTACCAGCTATTGCCGCAACCCTGCTCAGCGAAAAACCGACAACCCTCCAGAATGTCCCGATGATAGGCGATGTTCTAGCCTTATTCAATATTATCGAAGAGATGGGCGCAAAGGTAAGCCTCAACCAGCAGGAGAATAGCGCCAGCGTAGACACTAGTAAGATCAGGGTTGCCGAGATCAAGTCCGAACTCTGCCGCCGACTCCGTGGCAGTATCTTATTGGCCGCACCGCTACTCTACCGCTGCAAAGAAGTTGAGTTACCCTTCCCCGGCGGCGACCGTATCGGAAGGCGTCGAATCGACACCCACCTATTAGCACTTGAACAACTCGGAGCCAAGATTGAGGTTGGATCCGGCATTAGAATTACCGCCCCCAATGGACTTAGCGGCGCCGAAATCCTACTGGATGAAGCTAGTGTGACTGCTACCGAGAATACCGTAATGGCTGCGGCAATTGCCCAGGGCAGGACGGTAATCTCCAATGCCGCCTGCGAACCTCACGTCCAAGAACTCTGCCTCTTACTACGTTCAATGGGCGCAGATATTGAAGGTATCGGCACTAACCGCCTCATTATCCATGGAGTACAGAGCCTGGGCGGAGGCAACCTCAGAATCGGCGCGGATTATCTGGAGGTAGCCAGCCTCATGACCCTGGCCGCCATGACCGGAGGGGAACTACTCATCAAAGACGCCTCGCCAGAGTACCTGCCGATGATTCTTCAGAGATTCAAACGTCTGGGGATCATCGCCGACATCAAGGGAAATGATTTACTGGTACACCGCAATCAACCACTCGAGATAATCAATGACTACCGCGGAGCTGTTCCCCGCCTGGATGACGCCCCCTGGCCGGGGTTTCCTGCCGACCTCACCAGTGTTGCACTGGTTGGAGCCACAAGGAGTAAAGGTAGCGTCATTATCCACGAAAAGATGTTTGAAAGTCGCCTCTTCTTTGTCGACCAGCTTATAGAGATGGGAGCCCAGATCGTCCTCTGCGACCCACATAGAGCGGTAGTCATCGGTAGCAGCAGGTTACAGAGTGCCAACATAACCAGTCCGGACATCCGAGCCGGTATGGCTCTGCTCATCGCCAGCCTCTGTGCCGACGGAGTAAGTACGATAGACAACATCCAACAGATTGACAGAGGGTATGAGAGAATTGATGAACGTCTGAAACCTCTGGGTGCGCGCATTGAGCGTATTTCCTGAGCCCAGCTATAGAGAGAGATTAATGAAAGATCCCGAAGAACCTGTAATCTGTGAAAGGAGTGAACATAATATTTCCCGTAGGGATATAGACGCCGATGCGCTTAAAGTACTCTACAGACTCGCAAGACATGACCATATTGCCTACCTGGTCGGCGGCAGTGTACGTGATCTACTTCTGGGACGCACCCCTAAAGACTTCGATGTAAGTACCGACGCCAGCCCTAATCAAATCCGTAAAATGTTCCGCAACTGCTTTTTAATCGGCCGCCGCTTCAGACTTGCCCACATAAAATACGGTAATAAGATAATTGAAACCAGCACCTTCAGACGCCAACCCCAACCCGATAACGGCGAACTCCTGCAGCTGGATGATAATGAATTCGGAACCCCGGAAGAGGACGCCAAAAGGCGAGATTTCACCATTAATGGTCTATTTTATAATGTTGAAAATTTTTGTATTATTGATTATGTAGGTGGACTCAAAGATCTACAGAAGCGTACTATACGCTCCATCGGCGATCCTGAAATACGCTTTCAGGAAGATCCCGTACGTATGGTAAGAGCTGTGCGTTTTGCCTCTCGACTCGGATTTAACATTGAAAAGAATACCTTCAATGCAATTATGAAATATGCTCCGGAACTGGCAAAAGCCTCTGCCCCGCGCCTGCTTGAAGAGATCTATCGTCTCTTTGCCTTCAATTCCGGCAAGCAAGCTATAAAACTACTCTACGAGACAACCCTGCTCAAAGTTATCAGCCCCGAACTTGATGCGTATATTACCAAGGCTCTAGCTTCAGGCCAGGAACCACTTATCTGGAATTTTTTAGAGGCACTGGATCGGGGAGATCTAATCGTCAATGAAACCAGCAATGCACTCATGCTCGCCAGTATGTTCTTTCCCGCCATGCTGGCAAGAATAGACAAATCAGATTCAGCAATCACGCAGAAAAAACTGCTTGCAAGCTTTATTGACCTTGGCCTACCCTTTCTGGAGCGTTTCCGAGTTCCCAGACGAACCAAGGAGAAGCTAGTAAAAATTCTTACCCTGCAACATCGCTTCATGAGTAAGAATCGGCGTAGCTTCAACAAAGTGCGCTTTGCTGCAACAGGCTGGTTTCTGGACTCTTTAGCTCTGCATGAACTCTACCTTACCGCTGCCGGCAAAGACTTCTCACGCGCTGATGAATGGCGCAGACTATGGGAACAACGTCAGGAAGAGTTGGAGATTGAGAACAGAGAGGAGACAGATACCACAGAGAAAAAATCACGCCGCAGGCGTAATAAGCAGAGGCGAAACAAGCGTAAAAAAAAGACTGAACTTGATAATTCAGTACCTGTAGACACCGCTCCAGCCACACCAGTTCCGGATACGGCAAAACACCCCAAGCGCCTCGACGATCTAAGCCTTTCTCCGCATAACCCAGAGAAGAGACTTAATCCAGCGAAACCGCTAAATCCCATGATTATAATGCAAGAGATGGCCAAGCGAAACAGGAATTGCTAATCTACAACGGTCTACAGATAAAGGATTTATAACTACTCTGGATCATTTTTCCTTCAATCAGACGCATTTCCACATCGAGAATAGTGTCGAGCAGACGCAGCGTATCACTATCCGTGCCGGTAAAGCGCTGATAGATCTCAATCATCAAGGGAGCAAGGATCGTTCCTCCCAGCGGTATCTCCTCCATAATCTTGAAATGAAAATTAATCATTTTCTCAATATCTTCTGATTTAACCGCTTTATTCGATTCAAGAATCTGGATATCCTCCATCTGAGTGGATTCAAGCACCGCCAGTCCCCCCGCCTCGTCAATCACCTCCCGGTACTTCTCAGGCAATAACGCCAAAAATGCATTGACCAGCAGCATCTGTGCGGCAGAGAACTCCAGCCGATTCGGACCAACATACTCCCGCGCTATAAACAGCCCGGATCTGCCCATTACTTTTTCAATCTCGGTTCCAATATGTTTTACCCCCCGGCAATAATTCAACATATTATCACAGGCAACTATATCAAAAGCGCCCCTGGGTAAAGGGTCGGTATTGAGCTCCATCTGCCAGCATTCCAACCCTGGGATCCTCTTGTCGAGTAAATTCTCCAGAACCACAGCATCATTATCGACAACCAATACACTCCCGATCTCCTTATTTTTGATCAGAATCTCCGGCAAATCTTTGGCATATGTCGCCCCTATAACTAGCGCATTCAACTTCCGATGGGGTAACTTGCTCCCCCAACGCGCTATCGCATAATCATAAAAAGTTCCATACTTGTCAATATCATTCCCACACTGACGCAGACGCAAGATCTCATGAACTCTGGGTATCTCCAGCCAATTATCGATCATACGTCTCGGCACACCACTCCCAGCCGTAGAACTCACCCGCTCCCGTCTGAACACCGCTTTAACTCCATCCACGACTCGCTTCAAAACTGCCATACCAATATAACCCTATATCCTCAGAACTGAACTGACTACTGTAAATACGGCTGCATCACCTTAGCGGCTCCACCTGTCTCCAGCTCATTCTTACCAAAACCGCGTACCGCACCGGCAGCGACCGCGCGCTGCTGATAATCTTCAAAACCTGATACCAGCATTACGGGTATATCTTTCAGTTTTTCATCCGCCTGCATAGCCTTAATAAAATCAATTCCACCATCTTCATTATACCCAAATACTCTATTGGGCAGAACCAGTGCAAACTCACCCGTACGCAGCTTATCCAACCCACCTTCATGATTAAAAGCCCCTTCATACCCTGCTTCCAGAGAATTCAGAACCTTTTCTATCCGACTGGTGTCGGGTCCACAATGCGCAACCAACAATACTTTTTTCATAATTACCTCCTGTTTTTTATCCAGCAAATCACTATCATATATTGTATATATTTTAAATCTCCAGTCATTCATTAAATCAACTATCAAGGAAAAATATGTACGATTTCAACCCAACCTTGTCAATTATTATTCCAGCGCACAACGAGTCATCAGCCATTGCCACAACCATCACCTCCATCCAGAATAATACTATCCATTATCCCTATGAGATCATTATCGCCTGTAATGGCTGCAACGACGACACCGCAGATATTGCCCGTAATTATAAGGTAAGAGTAATTGAATCCGAAGAAGCAGGAATGTCATTCGGGAAGAATTTTGGTGCAGCGGCCGCGACAAACGATTTTTTAATCTTTGTCGATGCCGATACAATACTCCCCCCCGGAGCAATCGCTAAATATCTGGAGACTATTGCCCGACGCTGTAAAAATCCTGAGAAGATAATTGGGACTGTTGCCGGAGCGCCAGCAAAAGGAGGTCTGGTAGTAAAGTTTTGCTTCCTACTGGCCAACTACTTTGCCGGCGGCAAAAAGGTGCACGCTCCAGGCGGAGTCATGCTCATCAATAAAAGCATATTTACCAAGATTGGCGGGTTTAACGAATCACTCCCGCAAGGAACCAGTACCGATCTTATCATGCGGGCTATTGCTGCCGGAGCCGAGTACATCCTGCTGCATAGTCCTAGAGCCATAACCTCTATCCGCCGCTTCGAAAAGAAGGGTATTATCCGGCAGATGCTCGACTGGCGCAAAAACCACGCCCATATGCGCAATGGTGAATACAGTAAGGTTGAGAAAAAAGACTACAAGGTAATCAGATAAAACTCAACACGCTACTAACGGCCTACATCGCCATAGAAGGGCAGAGATTATCAACTTCACGTATAGAATCAGGAGCAACATCAAAGAGTCGTATCAGTCCGCTGTCACTTATACAACCTGAACAAAACTGTTCAATATTATTCGGCAGAAGATTCTTAAACGGTCTATGTATATGCCCGCAGAGATAGCTGGAAACTTTATAACGTTCCAATAATTCAATCACTTTTTCCGCACCTCGAAGCTCCATATAGTGGGGCAGAAAATTATTGTTTTCGCCGACAAGCGGAAAATGTCCAAATGCCATCTTCTGTAAAGCAGAATCCGCATACTTCTTGAGCCGGTCTTCAAAATCAAGCAAGCCATTATCTGTAATCTTACCCCAGCATCTGAACGGTGGAGTAGGCACAGCCCCTTCCAGGTGGTACAATTCCAGATCTTTTACTCGATACACCCCTGACTCAATCTCACTATCCAGGCAAAGCGGACGGATATGCTTATTGAAGGCTGCTGATATTTTGTTGGACTTACGATAGTGATCATGATTACCTTTGATGGTAATGATCGGAATATGTCTATCAGTGAGCGGCTTCATAATCTCAGCATAGCTCTCATAATCACGACTATATGCAAGCTGGCTAATATCCCCGGTAACCACCAGAGCATCAATCTCGCTTTCAAGCAACAATTCAACAGACTTATACACCCTGCTGACACAGATTTTTTTACGTCGATACATCAGCCAATTGAAGAGACCGATAAACTGCTTGAAATTTCTCACCTGTAAGTACGAAAACACTGTAGACATCAAATGAACGTCGGAAATATGAGCAAGTCGCATAATCTTCACCTTTTTTGAAAAGCCATTATGAATAAACCCAACTACAATTAACCAACAACCAACACTAGTATTAACTTCATTCACCGACTACAGCGCCAATTTTACTAATCTACATTAGACAAGACAATAGGCTAACTATAAAAACACAATAATATCATACTACTAAAATATAATTTTTTCACTATATATCTAATTTTTTTAGGTATTACTAACAAAAAAACCCCTATAATAGAGGTTTCATACTCAAAAACACAATTGATATTAACGTATATCAATCCAGACAGAGACCGCGTCGCCCAAACTCAAGGATCAACTCATCCCTGCCCTTGAATAAAATAGCCTCCATACCGAATTCTCTTGCCCCTTGAATATTCTGCGGCAGATCATCTACAAACAGACACCGCTGCGGACTCACCCCAACCGAAGAGACTGCGGCGGCAAAAGCCTGCTGATCAGGCTTCATCACCCCGATATTATAACTCAAAACCGGTTTGCCAAAGGTACTTTTCACCCACTCAAAACTATCGCAGATTGTACGCCAGTGCAATGGATCGGTATCAGACAACAACCCTAACTTATAGTGACCGGCCAGAGCAGCAACCAATTCCTGCATCCCTTCCATCTCTAGAAAGATATTACACCACAAAGCTGAAAATTCTGTAAAACTCAACTCCAGATTATACTTGGAACTTGCCCGCCGATAAAACTCCTGCGGCTCAATAAAGCCTGATGAATAAGCAATAAAATCCTTGTCGGCAGCGAGCCTGCTTATTCTTTCCGGCGAGCTTACCCCTACCGCACCGAGTAACCCTCGAGAGAAATCTATATCCACCAGCACCCGCCCAAGATCAAAAATCACCGCTTCAATCATACCGCTCTCAATTCTAACCTATCAGTCTTCCAAGGCATCAGATGGATGCGTAAATACCGGCGCCGGCACGATCTTCGAACTCCTGGACGGCGTAACCGAACCTGTCCCCGGATTTACTTCAAGCGGCTGAAAATAGCTACCGGAGGTCTGCTGGGAACGAGGAATCGCATCATCTTCAATAATTATAGTACTGCTTCTTGCCGGCGGCAACTCCGGTTCAATATTTATGAGTTCATCTGTAGTATTTATCTCTTCGACGACTGTTTCTGTAGGAGTCTGCCGATAGACGGCAGTCTTCTGCACCGGCTCGGCAACGGTTACCATCTCATCAACCTCCTCTAGTTGATTCTCCTTTCGTCGCTGCAGCTTTTCGTCAGTCTGCACATAAACATCGTCATACTCATCTATTATTTCAAAGGTACCGTCAAAGTCTTCATCAATTTTAGTAACCAGCAATATTCCGCTTTCAGGATCAAATTTACGGCTTTTATCGACCACCCCGTCAAAGTTCAGATCCTCATCGATTCTTACTAACACACCATTGATATAGAATTTCCAGACATCATCAATGCCGTTATTCCGGGTAGATATAGATTCAGAACTCAACATTCCGTTGGTATAATAAGTTGTTTTCTCAGTATCAGCCCCCACTCTTTCGGTCTTCATAGCAAAGATCTCGGGTTCAGGTTCGCACCCGCCGAGCAAGACAATAGAGAACAGAATACATATCATAAACGCGCAAACAAATCGCATATCAATTTTCCTTTATTATTCACACTACAGAACAATACCATATATTATAGTAATTTCATCGGTTTTTTTATACTTAAAATTAAATCTTTTTCGCAATTATAGCGCCTACAACTCCAATCCAAAATTATATTTAACATATTGCATCGACTATAAAATACTGTATTATTAATAGTCAATCATTACAATTAAACATCTTATACAGCTGGATATAAATGAAAAGGAAATTAATTATGGCAACTATGTATTATGAGAAAGATGTAGATCGTTCTGCACTCGAAGGCAAGACAATTGCTATCATCGGTTACGGCTCACAAGGTCACGCCCACGCCCAGAATCTTCGCGACTCAGGTTTCAATGTTATTATTGCCAACCGCCCGGGAAGTGCCAACGCCAAGCTTGCTGAAGAGCATGGCTTCCACGTTCATAGCGCTTCTGAAGCAGCTCAGAAAGCCGATGTCATCATGATTCTCATGCCGGATGAGGTACAGGCAAGTGTATACAAGAATGACATCGAGCCACATCTCGAAGCCGGAAACATGCTCATGTTTGCGCATGGTTTTAATATTCACTTTGGTCAGATCACCCCACCTGCAAATGTTGATGTTGCCATGATTGCTCCCAAAGGGCCAGGTCACCTGGTACGGAGCGAATACGAGAAGGGTGGTGGTGTTGCCTGCCTGATCGCGATCTATCAGGACGCCTCTGGACAAGCCAAGCAGAAGGCTCTCGCCTACGGCCTGGGTGTTGGCGGCGCTAGAGCCGGTATCATTGAGACAACCTTCAAGGAAGAGACCGAAACCGACCTCTTCGGCGAGCAGACAGTTCTCTGTGGCGGTGCCTCAGAACTTATCCGCGCCGGTTTTGAGACTATGGTTGAAGCTGGCTATCAGCCTGAGATCGCTTATTTCGAAGTTCTCCACGAACTCAAGCTTATCGTTGACCTCTTCTATCAGGGCGGTATCAGCTACATGAACTACTCTGTATCCAACACCGCTGAATACGGCGGTCAGTCTCGTGGTCCGCGTGTTGTTAACGAGACCTCACGCCAAGCCATGCGTGAAGCGCTCGAAGAGATTCAGAACGGTTCTTTCGCCCGTGAATATCTCTGCGAATGCATGGTCAACCAACCGGTAATCAAAAAACTGCGTGACCGTGATGACAACAGTCTCCTGGAGATAACCGGCAAAAAGCTGCGTTCCATGATGCCATTTGTCAATCCAAAGGAAGTAAAGAAATAGAGTGGTCACTGTTTGAGCATAAACCTTAGATGAGACTTAGCGCTTGATTTTATTTTATATGAGGCAGCAGGAGAATATCTCCTGCTGCCTCATTAAATTCTATCTACATCCCAAGACGACGATAAAGCAACATTATTCCAAGTACAAAATTCACTTATACACACAGAACACATACAGCGATCAATAATTAAAAACCATCAATCCCACGCCGGAGTATCCGCATTATAACCTGGGTCATCCCGCTTCATCTTCTCTGGAACCGGGTTAGCATAACGTCCATAGTTATCATCAAAGCCCTGTGCCGTACCGCCATCGGGCGTCCGCTGAATTCCCAGCCAACCCTTTGGAGTCAGATTAACAAAGAAGTTAAAATTATTATTATCCAGGTGATTAATAACCGCACTCACCGACAACTCCATGGTATCAAAATCTCTGATCAACCCAATACGCTGTTTCTGTATACCGCTATCTGTGCCATCATGCCAGATTCCGGTGACATCATCCATATACCCCCCCACCTGATTCCACTGATAAGATATAGCATACTCCAGAGAGTAATGGCTTTGCTTATTCCAGAGCTGGGTTCTGAGCGCAGCAGTCGTAATATTTGACTCACCGATATCACGCCCGTCAAAATAGCCAAACGCCGTGCTATACGGTACGGTATAACCGGAGTCATATACATGATTAATATAACCTCTGAGCTTGGAACTGAACCAGTAATCGGCACCTATTGTTGCTGTATTAACCCGCTCTGCCGCAAAACTGTACACCGCATTGCCGAAGAAGCTCAAACTCTCGATAGGATATATCGCCCCATCGACAACCAGGTCTTTACCGATATTATCATTGTTGTACTTCTCGGCCTCTCTACCATCGAGCAGGACACCACCCTTGAGGTTGAGTCTGGCCAGACGCCTAGTCCCGCCCCCCTTGGTCTTGGTATCGAACTGCTGATACAGATTGAATTCGAGCGAATGGGATTTGCGATAATTATCAATATCATCCAGATAGTAAAGCTCTGAACGATTGGTCACTGGCTCCTCATTCCCGATCAAGCTCAGCGTCGGTTCGAACATATGCCGCACAGAATCGAAATTACCGAAGAAGCGTGTAGAAAAATCAATCCCCCAGACCGCCGCCGCATTGAATTTTCCGCCATCTGTTGAGTTATAATCACCATTATAACCTTCACTATAGCCGGCGAGAAAACCGCCGGCATGCGGACGCACAGTCAATACCTTCAGATCGATGGGCACGCTCAACTCGGAGAGATTGTATATACGCCCAATCCAAGGGGTAGAGCCGTTGGTAGTCATCCTGAAATTCTGGTTCAGCAGATCGTCCCGATCGGCTTCAGACAACTGCGAGAGTTGATCATCAAACCGATGCCGGAGCAGACCGGCTCGCATATCACTCTGTAGGTATACCGGCAGTTCAAATAGCTGTAATCCCGGCAGGCTTGCCCGCCACTCCGGCATATAATCTGTCTCTGACTGATAATCATTTATCCGTCCCTGGACAATCATCTCAGTTACAAACTGCTCACCGAGATAACGTAGAGTGGCATTGGTCTTCTCTTCTTTGAACTGTTGCCACTCGTCCATGAAGTATTCTTTCTGAAAATCCCTATCCGAGAAGTAATGCGCCTGCGCCCGAACATCGATCTCATCGGTCAGATTCTGCGTATGCCACCACTCAATCATATACCGGTTCTTGTTGCCGTATAGCCCTTCCTGATCATTATAATTAGGGTTATCCCCCCAATTATTGGCAGCGAACTGAATATCCTCATTACGCCTGGTTATATCATCCCCGTTACTGATATAGATCTCTTTGGTCCAATAACCCCGCAGATGCCCAGCCCCTCCATTACCGATCCCTTTCACACTGTAATTTATCTCACCGCCGACGCCATAACCTCTATTTGACCTGAAATCACCATCGACAAAAATAGTATCCAACTGTGCAAAGCGGACAATCTTATTACCTTCTTTATCATACTCGGGATTCTTGAACTTCCAGCCCAAGCGGTTCAACCAGTATATCCCCTGCTTGTTATCGTTACCAGCTGCAGTAGAGTAAAGCGGCCAGTCATACTGCAGATCATAGATTAGATAAGGGAAGTAAAATATCGGCACTTTACCAATTTTGATAAAGTTATGAAAAGCTTCAACCTTCTCACCATTTCTCAAATGCACAGATTTTGACGCAATACTCCAATGTGGTCTGGCATAATTTGAAGGAGAAGCGGTTACGTTTGTCGCTTCATAATGATCCTTAGAGATCATGCGCATATCGGTAGCGGTCAGATTCATGCGCATCTTGCCTGCATCCATCTGACTACCTGTAGACCGAGAACTATCAGTCATGCTGAAGCCGCTCTGCGCACCCATGGTCGGCCTGGAGAGAGAGACATCCTTCTCTTCGACCGACTCTACAGTATTCACCGTATTATCTTCATTACGCAGCCTGATCTTACGGGCTCTACCCTTCCAGTCATTGATATCAAAATATAGTTGTTCACAATTCAGATACGCCCCCTTAGGATCCTCCACCGCCACATCCCCTTCGGCATATAGCTTATTGGTATCGGTAAAGAAGACTATATTTCTAGCACGAATTCTTCGCCCCTGAATAACCAGAGTCGCATAATCGCGCAGCAGGACGGCGTTCTTACTCGGCAGGTAATTAAGAGTACCTCCGGTTACATTGAAATTATCACCAAATACCTGGGAAAATATCCCGTCTCCTCCTGAAATTGCGGTTCCCGCTGACTGCTCCATAATAGAGTCAATACCCTCGGCACAGGCAAAAGGGATAAAACCGCCAAGAAGGATTACGAGCAAAAGGTATTTTATTCTATTCAGCATGATGCGCAGCGCTCACCCTCATATTAATCACAAACCACATAACAGTCAATTACATATCGACTTACAAAGCACCAAACCTATACATAAATCCAAATTACATTATACAAACTACCCGCCTCATTGTCAAAATAACTTTTCCAATTACTAAATTCAAAGCTATTTTGCACTTTTTTTCCTATTATCCTAATAATTACTTACTAAATATACCCCTTTCCTTTTATTTTTATTTTGAATATAATATTCAGAATAATACTATTATAAAATAACAAACGCAAAGAAGGATAATAAAAACAACTTGATAATTATTTTATGTAACACACACAAACAACAACACAACACTTTTTTAAGGAGAAGAACCATGACAGAAAGAGTAAATCACAGAATCTCAGACAGCATAACCTCTATTTCTGGCCGCCTAGCTTCAGACTCAAGACGTATGGCAGCTAGAGCCATCGCCAGAACCGCAGATTCATCTATCGTACCAACTGTAATTCTAACTGCAACAATCAGTATTCTTGCAGTAGGTATCAGAGCTTTAATGGCAGTTATCTATTTTTCCTAGATTTTAAGCATAATTAATGTTAATTGAATCTGCTGGATACTGCTGCGATAACTAATTTTAGACAATTACCTATTTGTTAGTACGCCAAAGAGCCTGAAGACTGTTCTTCAGGCTTTTTGCGCATAATTTTAGAAACTAAATGGAAATTAGGATTGATTTTTATATAATATTCTAGTTAATATGAGTAGGAGGATGAATGGATATTATATATTTACTTTGCTGTTACCTGGCAGGCTCAATACCTTTTGGACTGCTGATTGGCTTTACCCAAGGGATAGATGTAAGAGAACATGGCAGTAAAAATATTGGCTTTACCAATGTCAAAAGAGTCTGTGGCACCAAAGTAGCGATACCGGTACTGATCCTTGATTTTCTCAAAGGCTTTCTTCCGGTTTTCTTCCTCGCTCCGTTGCTCACAACCGGCGATTTTGCTGAAATCTACCGCTGTCTCGGAGCAATTATCTGCGTCCTTGGACATAATTTTCCGGTATGGATTGGTTTTAAAGGTGGCAAGGGCGTCGCCACCGGAGCCGGAGTCTTCTGCGCTCTAGTACCGCTACCAATGATCATCGGGACGCTAACCTGGATCATAATTGTCAAATGCACTAAGTACGTCTCTCTCGGCTCGATAATCGGTTCATATGTAACAACGCTGACTCAAGTTGTTATACATTTATATATTGGTGATCTTGGGGAGATAAATGTACTGACACCGACCCTTATTGTATTGTTGATAAGCATCGTCGTCACCATCAGGCACAGATCGAATATTGTCCGCCTGCTCTGCGGCGAGGAGAACAAGTTTTAATCTACTAGCAGTTTCATTGTTTGCTGACGGGAAGGCAGAATATGACAGAGATACAGAATATTACAGTACTGGGTGACGGAGCCTGGGGTACAGCGCTAGCGCGAGTAGCGGTCGCCAATACCCATAAGGTAATCATGTGGGGTCATGACCAGGATTACCTTGAAACGATGGCAGCAAAGAAAGAGAATGTCAAATTTCTACCTGGAGTTCCGCTCTCGCCAATGCTCACCTTCGAGGCAGACATGACAAAAGCAGTAGCAGATGCAGATATAATTATCAGTGCTATTCCTACTATATATATGCGTTCTTCACTCGAAGGCAAACAAGGGATTATCCCGGCAAAAGCCGGGATAATTTCAGTCACCAAAGGGATCGAACAAGGTACGCTCCTGCGCCCGACGGAGATACTCCGAGAGCTTTTTGAACATGATAATATTGGTGTTCTCGCCGGGCCAAGCCATGCCGAAGAAGTTGCCCGGGACTATCCCACAATGGTAGTAGTCGGCGCCGACAACCCGGAACTTGCCAGCAAGGTTCAACAAGCCCTGATGTCGCCGATGTTCAGAATATACACCGGAGCTGACCCCAAAGGAATGGAGATAGCGGGAGCCTTGAAGAATGTCATGGCACTGACCGTCGGTGCTTGCACCGCGATGAATCTGGGTGACAATCTTATCGCCGGGCTACTGACCCGCGGCCTTGCTGAGATGGTACGCCTAGGGGTGGCACTGGGAGCAGATCCACAGACATTCTATGGTCTAGGTGGTTTTGGCGACCTTATCGTTACCTGTTTCTCCGAGCACAGTCGCAACCGGCGATTCGGCTATGAAGCCATGAAGACGAATTCACACAAGTTTGCGCTTGAATCACACGATTACGTCGCAGAAGGTTACTTTACCTCAAAATCAGCTCTGGATCTGGCACGAAAGCATAATGTCGAAATGCCGATAGTCGAGCAGGTAAATAAGGTCTTCTACGAAGCCAAAGACCCAAAAAAGGCAATTATCGAACTAATGTCCAGAAAAGCCACTACCGAGAAGTAGCATAGAACTTATATAAATCAGCAATCAGCATTTTTCTTAAGACTACTACACCAGCTAGAGAGAAGCAATGATAGAGATACTCGAATATAATGAGAATGAAGAAAAATTTCAACGTATTCTAACTCGAGGCGAGTTTGATAGTGAAGAGATACGCAAAAATACCGAGAATATCATCCGGGAAGTTCGAGCGCATGGCGACAGAGCTCTCTGTGAATTTTCCAAGCGTTTCGACGGTGTAGAGCTGAGCCCGAAAGAATTACTAGTAAGCGAAGAGGAATATGCCGAAGCCAACAAAGCGGTAAGCTCGGATTTTCTCACCACCATAACCCTAGCTCGCACCAATATTCGCCGCTTCCATGCCTATCAACGGCGCTCAAGCTACCTCCACGATGATGGTGACCACGTCCGTCTCTCCAAGCGTGTCCTCCCGCTGCAAAGCATCGGGGTCTACTGTCCTGCGGGCAATGCGCCGTTATTCAGTACTATGATGATGGCTGTAGTTCCGGCTCAGATTGCCGGAGTTGAAGAGATCTACGCCTGTGTCTCGGCGGATAAGAACGGCCGTGTAAATCCACATATCTTAGCCACCGCCAAGATGCTTGATCTTACCGGGATATACAAGATAGGTGGCGCGCATGCCATCGCCGCCCTGGCCTACGGCACCGAGAGTATCAAACGAGTTGCAAAGATTGTCGGCCCTGGCGGCCCATATGTCAATATGGCCAAACGTCTTGTCTTCGGTGCTTGCGGTATTGATTCCCTTGCCGGTCCGAGTGAGATCGTTATCGTTGCCGACAAGACAGCCAAATCCCGTTATGTTGCCGCAGATATGCTCAGCCAACTGGAGCACGGGAGTGGGCATGAGTCTGGCGTAGTCTTTACTGATAGTCGCGATCTCGCCGCCGGAATCAAGATCGAACTCGAAAAACAACTCAAGACCCTTGAGCATAGCGAAAAGATCAAGACCGCAATCGAACGCTTCGGCGCCATCTACCTCTGCAAGAATCTGTATGAAGCCATAGATGCCTCAAACCTCATTGCCCCCGAACATCTGGAGATTATCGCTGCGGACGAGCAAGATCTTCTCGGTGAAGTACAGAATGCCGGCGCGGTATTCCTCGGTAACTACTCTTCAGAGCCGGTAGGAGATTACTTTGCCGGCACCAACCATATTCTGCCCACAGCCGGTACCGCTCGTTTCATGAGCAGCCTCTCGGTATACGACTTCATCAAGGATATCTCGGTAATCAACTACAGCAAGGAGCGTCTGGACAAGACCGCCAGGCATATAATTAGCATGGCCGAACTGGAAGGTCTAACCGCCCATGCCAATGCAATCAAGGTCCGTATGGAATCATAAGCAATGCCCCAATTCATTATCAAGACCTTTGGTTGCAAGACAAATCAATACGAATCGGAAGGAATTCGCGAAAGCCTGCTCACTCAAGGCTGGCAGGAATCGACCCGGCCTGAAGAAGCCCAGGTCGGGATAATAAACACCTGTAGTGTCACTTCACGCGCCGGAGCGAGTGCTAGAAATGCCCTCAACAAACTCCGCAAAGCCAACCCCGCCCTCAGAATCATCCTTACCGGTTGCGCTGTAGATATCGCTGAAGACTGGATCGAACAGCTAAGCATTGAAAAGTACTTCTGCAACACCGAGAAGCATCTGATCAGCCTTTATCTCAATGGTAATCAAGACTATCTGAGCACCCCGGGTCAGGGCTTTGACTTCTCCATAAGCCATTTCAGCGGTCACACCCGAGCGTTTATCAAGATTCATGATGGCTGTGACAACTTCTGTTCTTACTGTATCATCCCCTACGCCCGAGGCAAGCCACGCAGCCGCGATCCCGAAGCAATAGTTACAGAAGCTCGCAAACTAATCCAGAATGGTTACCCGGAATTAGTTCTTACTGGTATCAACATCGGCGCCTACAACTATCAAAATTATACCTTAGCCGAGTTGGCGGCAAGACTGAGCCAGCTCCCCGGCCTTATCCGCCTCCGGCTGGGATCAATTGAACCCATATACCTGAGTGACAGACTGCTGGAGGCAATGCGTAATAATCCCAATATCTGCTCACATCTACACCTGCCCCTACAGAGCGGGAGCAATAAGATACTACAAGATATGAACCGCAAATACACTGTAAAAGAATATCTCAAGTGCATTGAGCATGCCCGGGAACGACTCGACAATCCGGCAATCAGTACCGATATTATTGTCGGCTTTCCTACTGAGACCGAAACTGAATTCACTGAAACCGTCAACACAGTAAAAGCTGCTGGTTTTTCCCGGAGCCATATATTCCTCTTCTCACCCCGTAGCGGCACCCCGGCTGCCGCCTTACACCGGCCTCCAGAGCGGGAAGCAAACCGACGCCGACAGCAACTTGAGGACATTACCAACCAACAAGCCCTCAACTACAGCCGAACACTCATAAACTTCCCTACAGAGAACCTGCTGGTAGAACGTATCACCGCTAATACAGCCATTGGATATTTAGAGAGATATATTCGTGCAGAGCTTGAGTTCGGCACTAATACTCATATAATTAAGGGAACAGCCTACTCTGTCAAGATAGACCGGATAAAAGAGCCTGGAGAGTTTACCGGTTCTGAACCGGAGAACACAGTTGTCTGCAGCCTGAATACTTAGCAATCCATTTTTTTAAATGAAAAAGGAACAGCATGCGCCACGTAATCACGCTATTTTGCCTTCTACTCCTTACCGTCGGTTCGGTATCGGCCAATCAGGAATCACACCGCCGACTCGCAATCCAGCTTGTACGTATCTATGAAAAAGATATTGATGAAAGCTATGATATTTCCAGTGAGGCGGACAAGCTTATCCAACAAAACCCGGCACTGCGTTCCTATCGCCAGCCCATAATCAGGTTTATGCAGAAATATCTGAATCGCAACCAACTCAAGCAATACCTGGTAATAGCCTTCATGCGTGAATTCCCTGAAGACAAGCTCAAAGATATTGTCGAGTTCTTTACCAGTCCGGCAGGTAATCTCTGGCGGGAAAAATCAAGTCAATTCGATAAAACTATAGCCTCTATTGTCAATTCCGTCTTTGCCAAGCATAAAGCTGAGCTGATGCAGATGATCAAAGGAAAATAATAAGACCATTGCTGTAATTTATACCTAAAATATCTAGTATTGAATATTCTTGACACCCTCTTATCAAAGGATAAAAAAATGCGTAAAGTAATAAAAGTAATACTCGTACTGACCCTTTCATGTAGTTTTAGCGCTCTCTCAAATGCTGGTGAAGCTGAACACAAAGAACTAGTCAAGCAGCTCTTCACCGTTACCAATATGGCTGAAGGCTTTGACAGCACCTGCGAAGAGGTCATCAATATGCAGGTACAAAGTAACCCGATGATGCTCCCATTCAAAGGGGTTATTACCGATTTTTTCACCAAATATATGAGTTGGAAGAGCCTGGAGCCAGAGATTACCCAGCTCTATATGCAGACATTTACCGAGGATGAACTCCGCGAGATTGTCGGCTTTCTCGCTTCACCCGTTGGTATTATGTATACCGAGAAATCATTTGATCTTACCCTAAAATGTATGGAGATAGGACAAGAAAAGGTAAATCAGAATATGAATGAACTGGAAGCAATGCTGGCTGCGCACGCAGACAAAATGATTCAAGACGAGTTAAGCTCACCAGACAATGGAGACAAAGAGACAGCAACTGAGACCGAAATCACAACCGAAACCATCGAGCCCACCGAATAAAGATAGAATACCAAAAGAACTCTAGCTTTTTATACTTCCTGACAGCACCCGCTTAATCAGCCGGGTGCTGTAGTATATTCAATACTACTGGTAACCAATTTTTTACAAAAAAACCAATAAAATAAGCTCAAGACCTCAGCAAAACTTCCGATAACTATAATGAGACGTTTGGGGACGTTCTCACATAATAGCAGTATACTGGGGTACCACAAACGGTGTTTGCAGAGATGTTACTGTCATTTGCCAGCGCCAGATTGTAGTAATCAAAATAGAAGTATTACGTTACTATAGGTTTATAGTATTTTACGGGAGAGTAATTATGGCACTACCTACCTCGACTATCGGTGGTCTTGTCTCTGGCATGAATACCAACTCAATTATCGAACAGCTGATGGAGATTGAGAAGGTTGCTGTAACCAGACTCGAGAATAAGAAAGCAGAACTCGATCTGCAGCTTGAAGCCTATCAAGGCGTGAACAATCTCTTGATGGAGTTTGCCACCAAAGTAAGCACCCTCTCAGAATCAGCCACCTGGAAGACCAAGAGTGCGTCTTCCAGTAACGAATCGGCTCTCAAGATAAGCTGTACCGACAGTGCGGTTGAGGGTTCACACCAATTCAAAGTTGCCAGTCTGGCATCAAACGCCAAATTCATGTCTGGTGGTTTTGCCAGCATGGACGACCCGCTCCTGCCTATGGGTATTGGAACCGAGCAGGTACCTACCGAGTATGACCTGGATACGCTGATCGCCGATTTCAACAACGGCGAAGGTGTAGAGATGGGGTGGATTACCTTGAATCAAGGGGCTAACAGTGTCAATATCGATCTCACCAACTGCAAGACTATGCTCGAAGTAGTTGCCGAACTCACCGGTCAAGCTTCCAATGCCGGAATCAAAGTCAGTGTAAATATTTATAACGAGAGCAATGCCGACACCGCAGAACAATACGGGATGCCTATGGGATTGTCCATCACCGTTGACAACCCGGAAGACGGAGCCATTGTCTTCTCCAACTATGACGGTTCAACCGGAAACCCTGCCAGCACCTGCGCTGAGGATCTGGGGTTGACCACACTTACCGCCATGGATAATTCTGATCTGGGCGGCCCATATGTTGGTGACGATCTCTATAAGTGGGATTTAGCCGCTCCTACCACCGATCAACCGATTACCGGTTCAATCACGTTAGAGAACGCTCTCGGTCGCTGCGTACGTGATACCGAGGTTAAGTCCCTCAACGGCGGGTCAGGCATATACCACGGCTCTATCCGGGTCAGTAACTCAGAAGGAGATGTCACTGAGATTGATCTCTCAACCTGCGAGAGCCTCAATGATATCACCAACACTATCAATAATACCTATGGCGCTGGTATTGAGGCGTATGTCGAAGACAACGAACTCAAGATTCGCGACAAGGTTAATGGTTCAGATACTCTCTACATCACCAACGTCGGCTCTGGTACAACCGCAACCGATCTTGGGCTGACCAATCTTACCTATGACGCCGCCACCGATACCTATATCGGCGAGAATATCAATGAGCTCAACGACCGCACCTCACTCAAGATGCTCCGTGACGGTCTGGGCATCAATGACGGTGAATGCGGTAACGTCATTATCCATAAGGATGGTTCCGATTATATTGCCAAATTAGGCAATGCCCAGACCCTCGGCGATGTCATCTTCGCCCTGAAGAATGCCGAGAATGATGCCGGCAGTAAGATTCATAACCTCTCAGTATCGCTGGACGACAACGGGATCAAGATGGAAGCGACAGACGGTTCCGCCTTCAGCGTCAGGAGCGATTCCTCTTCCAACGGTATTAACACTACCGCTCTGGATCTCGGTATTGATACCGACACCAATGAAGTTACCTCCTTCACTGGCTACAAACTGGTCGGCGACTTGAACAGTGTCCAGATTGAGCGGCTCATGGGTACCAAACAATTTGACCGTGACACCCTGCTCAGCGAATATGCCGGAATAAACACTGGTGAATCGGTAACCATTACCGACAAAGCCGGGCGAACCGTTTCATTCACAGCAGATGAGAACAGTACTGTTGGTGATATGCTTGATGCTATCAACAACCCCAACGACACCTGCCAGGTACAACTCTTTATGGAGCCTGAGACCAACAGCTTTACCCTGGCCGACACCAGTAACCTCTTTGCCTGGGTGGATGACGCTACCGAAATAAAAGACCTGTATAACGGTGAATTCTTCGATGACTCATGGGAGATCGGTTGTTCAGACTCAGAGGGCAACGAGACCAGCTTTAATTTTGAAGGAGCCACCACTCTCGGCGATGTCATAACCATGTTCAATGACAAATGTGCTGATGCTGGAGTAAAACTTGAAGCCAGCATCAACTCAGCCGGTACCGGTATAGATATTGAAGATACCGGTAGTGGCGAAGATCCGGTTCAGATCGGCGAAATCGGCTCTGAAGCTCACGCCGCAGAATTATTCGGTATCGCCGGTTCAGGTATTGGCGGCATCAACGGTGTCCTGCAGCGCCCCGAATCCGAGACTATCGGCGATGTAGGCGATCTGACCATTTCAGGTCTGATCGGTGAAAAGATCGGTTTTGGCGCGGGCAACAATATTGCCTCCGGCGAGACTACTGGTCTCAAAGGCACCCAGTTTATCTTTGACGGTATAAACGGTTCTGCCGGGATGAAGGGTATAATGCCTGACGGCACCAAGTACAATACACTTGACGGTTTCACCGCCACTATCGGCGGAGTGGACTATGCGATTGATCTCTCCAGCGTCGGCTCTGATGACAGCATGACCGATCTGCTCAAGCAACTAAATTCAGAGATGGCGGCTCATGGTCAGGATGTCACCTTCACCCTGAACAAAGCTAAGAACGGTATTGAAGTACACAATAACACCGGTTCAGAGATGACTATCCACAATCTCTCTGCTTCTCGCACCGCCACCGATCTTGGCTTTACCAATAAAACTTATGGTGCAGGAGAATCGGTAAACGCTGGTGACCTTGATACCCAGTGGATCTCCCGCTCAACCACCCTGACCAGCCTCACTGGCGACGCGACCTTCTACGCCGGCAAAATTAGTATTACCAACACCTCAGGACAGATGTCTGAGATATCCTTCGGTGGTGCCGAGACTATCGGCGATGTTATTGATGCCATCAATAACGACGGCGTCGGCATTACCGCCGGCATAAACTCCAGCGGCGATGGCATTATTATCTTTGATGATGCCAACGGCGAAGGAAAGCTCACCATTCGCGAAGTCAATGGCGGCACTACCGCTCAGAAGCTTGGACTCCTCGGAAGTGGTGATTACGAGGTTGACGGCAGTTTCGAGCGTACTATCGAGGTCAGCACCAACGATGATCTGCGTGATGTTATGAATAATGTTGCCAACGCCGGTATTGATGTCCAGTGTTCAATTATCAATGACGGCTCAGACTTCTCCCCTTACCGTCTCTCAATAACCAGCACCAACTCTGGTAAGGCGAGTGACCTCCTCCTCGACAGCGATATCGACGCCTTCAATTTTACCAAGACCTCTGACGGCCGTGATGCCGTACTCCTTTACGGTCAGGGTAACAGCGGTGTAAGTCCGGTAATGATCACCTCCGAGACCAACAGCAACAATTCAGCAGTACTCGGTCTAGAGATTGATATGCAACAGACTACCGATGAGTGGGTAACCGTCTCTGTTTCCCAAGAAAAAGACCAGATCAAAGAAGGAATTACCGACCTCGTCGAAGCTTACAACACGATTATCGACCTGGTAAACGAATTTGATGATTGGGATGAAGAGACCGAAAGCCCAGGGGTATTCTTTGCCGACAGTAATGTCCGCAGCCTGCTGAACACACTGTCTGATACCTTCTTTACCATTGCTGAAGGCGATGAAGGTGAACTCTGCATGTGGTATGACCTCGGGGTCAAGTTCAATGATAAGGGCAAGCTTGAAGTTGATACCTCTGTACTCAACGATATGATCAACAATAATTTTAAAGCTGTCAAGAACTTGATGTGCAAGACCACCGATGTCGCCAGAAGCGACCTCGCCGCCACCGTCAGCACTACCGACAGAGGCAAAACCGATCCAAAAAATGCCATCAACGGCGACAGTAATCAGGATGATTTCAGTTCCGGCAACGGCTTTGAATCACTCAACGCCATGGACGAGCAGAACGGCTACCAGTACACGGTCAATTTCGACAAGACCAGAACTTTGGAATACCTCAATATCTATCATGTGGACAGCGAGGAGATGCCGGCAGCAGATTACTCACTACGCAAATTCCTGGTCGAGTACCTTGATGCAAGTACTGGCAAATGGGAAGAGCTCAGAAACCTCGACAATAACACCCAGTCGGTCAACACCTTGGGCTTTGCCGAACCGACTGCAGTAAAGGCTGTCAGAATTACCGGCTATGAAAGCAATGCCGAGGACAACAAATTCAGACTTACTGAAATTGAGGCGATGGAGTCACAAGGGCTATCTGCACAGCAGGCAAACACAACCGACAGCCTCACCAATAGTCTTACCGGCTGGTTTGCCTCTATTCAGGAAACAATTGACGAACAAACCGCCGAGATTGACGATCAGCTTGATAGCCTCAATGACCGAATGGAAGAGAAAGAATTAAACCTGATCAACACCTACGCCAATATGGAACAGAGACTCTCTGAGATTACGGCGCAGGGCAACTATTTCTCCTCGCAAGCCGCCTCTTGGTCAAAATAAAGTTCATAATCTATTAAACCAGGCTCACAATATAATAAAGACTCTCTTAACACTCCGCTTCCACTTGAAGCGGAGTTCTTCTTTATCCGCCCCCCTCCCCCACGCCTTAGCCAAATAACCCACCACCACCGCTACCAGACTTTCCTGTTTCTGGTTGGCTCAGCACCTCTTCGGTACCCGCCTCCGGTATAGCAGCAGTAGCACCGGCAAAATCACCCATACCTTGTTTATAGAGCATCGTATCAAGCATCCAGGAGCGTTCGGTCCAAGCATTATCTGATTCATCTTCAGCGACAAGTCGGCTCGCTGCCTCGGTCTTGGCATCAAGATTATCAATATGATGAAGCGCAAAAGCCTCGGGAATTGCCGGGAGTACCGGCGAGCCATACTCATACTTACCGTGATGACTGAGTATCATATGCTCCAGCAAGTACCGCTTCTCCAGCGAAAAACCTTCCAGCTCTTTCGCCACTTCCTCTACCAGCATCGCCCCGATCAGCAGATGCCCCAAGAGTTTTCCACGATCGGTATAATCAATAATAACCCCAAGCGCCAGCTCCTCAAGCTTGCCGATATCATGCAGCGCCGTACCCGCAATGAGAAGATCCCGATCTAACTTGCGCGGAGCTGCAGCCGCAAACGCCGCTGCATAACGCAGCAGTGATACCGTATGTTCAAGCAACCCGCCGATATAGGCATGATGATTATTCTTGGCCGCCGGCGATAATTTAAACCTCGCCACCCGCAGCGGATCGGCAAAGACCGTCTCTACCAGCAACCGATACTCCGGGTCGATAATACTCTGAATAAAGCCCGAAAATTCCGACCAGAGTTCCTCAATATCCGCGCTGGTCTGCGGGATAAACTCACTATAATCAACCTCGGTACTGTCTGCTACGCGCAGCTTCTCCACCTTTATCTGGAGCTTTCCCCGGTAACTCTCCACCACCGCCCTGATCTTGATTATAGAACCAATTCTAAAGGTCAAGAATAACTCCTTGCCCGCATCCCACATATTCCCGCCAATCACCCCCGAACTATCCGAGATAATCAACCGGATATAACTCTTTCCGGTAGAAGTTGTCTGTAGCGCCGCATCCTTTACCCCGTAAAAGCCCTCAATACACTCACCCTCAACAAAGTCTTTAATCTTTACCTGCTCCATTGCTATTCACCTATTATCTATGTCCCAGAACCAACACACATTATTCTACCGATTATACCGATATTCCCAGCTTAACCAAGAGCAACTCAGTGTTTTTACCGATTAACCCTACTCCAGCACCTCACAATATTACCCACCTCCCGGCATTCCTAACGTAAATAAAATAATTTTTACAAATGATATTGACAGAACCGCCAAAACCACTATACTTTTAGTCTCTTGGTAACTGCTGCCGAATGAATAGACATAAATCCGCTGCTGTTTACCAAAGTTAACCGTATATGCGCCCATGGCCTAATTGGATATGGCATCTGACTACGGATCAGAAGATTAGGGGTTCGAATCCTCTTGGGCGTGCCAGTAAAATAAAAGCTAAACTCTTAATCATAAAGAGTTTGGCTTTTTAAATTCAAATATATAAAACTACAGAAATTCTGGACAATACAGATATAGCAGCCGTTATGTCCTGTTCTTGAATCTACATCCATCCCGATATTATTATTACCCGCAACTCAGGCAAGGAAACACTTTGCGTATATAAAACAGCCTGTTTTCATGCATTACCTTGCGAACAGTTTCACGGGAACAGGTCCCAGACTACCAAATTGCGAATATACTCTACCCTCTGGTCTGCAGCCAATTCCACTGCGTACACTCCCCAAGACCAACTACCTGCTTCAGACCCAGTATCAAGATTATCTCAAGATTCTGGCTAAGCATATCTACCCCAGCCCTGCCTGGCGCCAAAAGGAAGCAGAATACCATGACAAATTCAAGATATGGAACAAAATTCTCGGTAACGAGCTGACAAACCTGGCGCAAGTAATTGCTATCAGTGACGTACTCATTGTCGCCCGCAGCCATAATCAACCTTTACCGCAAGGTCTCAGTACAGAAGCAGAAGCAAAGATTATTGGGCTTACCAATTGGGGACTGACCTACGATTTCAAAAATCCTGCTGTCGCCTACGCAATTGGTAGCAAATTATTCAAGTAACTAGCCGAGGATCTCACCGCAACAGCAAGCGCCCACTCCACATGCAGATTTAAGCTCTACTCCGCCCACGACATTACTATTCTTCCCCTGGCTGAGCATTCTCGGTGCCCCACTCGCACAAGCACCAGGCTACGCCGCCCATATCGAATACGAACTCTATGCAACAACCGACTCTGAAAAATTCAGAGTACACATACGTTATAATGACACAAATTTGAACCTACCATTTATGGCTGGCAAGGATTACGCCAGCTTTAAGGATTTTCTACTATATTGCGACCGAAAAATTAAAGAATCCCAAAATCTTTCTAAATCCCAATAGTTATTATCAACCATCAACCCTGCATACCCTACTACAGTACTAGCCCATTAATAAAGAGAACCCGAAAATAGCCAGACTATTCTCGGGTTCTAAAATTTAAACACAACTAAACAAATTACTACTACCACAACCTATGTACCCCTAGTCCGCACAACCTGCACCTCTATCCGCAAGCAGAATTATTGTCATAATACTAGATTTAAATACCAGATCCAACTCGAAGTTTTCATGCAAATATTACACCAGAAGTTTTCTCTCCTGATAGCCAATCTCAGCCTGCTGCACCTGTTCAAGCGCCAAATCGATCTTATGGTTACTATTGAGTACATCAATCAGCACATTGATCTGTTTATTAAGGGCATTTGTCGCATTTGCGGTCTCATCCGCACTCGCTGCATTATTCTGAGTAACTCCGTCGATATGCGCTATTCCAGTATTTATCTGCTCAATACCGGCAGCCTGTTCCTTGGATGAGATGGCAATTTCAGCTATTATCTTACCAACCCTCTCCGATTCTTCAGCTATATCACTGAAGGCTTTGGCTGTCTGAGCTGATAATTCTGCTCCTTTGAGAATCTGATCATTGGATCTATCAATAAGTTCCGCCGTCTCGCTCGCCGCCTTGGCACTCCGCGCCGCCAGATTGCGCACTTCTTCAGCTACCACTGCAAATCCTTTGCCATGTACCCCAGCTCTTGCCGCTTCCACTGCCGCATTCAACGCCAATAGATTTGTCTGGAACGCGATATCATCTATAGTCTTGATAACTGTCTGGGTCTGCTTGGCATTATCGGTTATCTCTTTCATTGATGCCTCAAAATCCTCCATCTTCTCCCGTCCCTTAGCCGCCAGCTTATTGGCGGTCTCAGAAATCTTATTGGCCTGCTCAGTATTTTCGGTATTGCTGGCTATCTGCGCTGCAGTTTCAGCTAGAGATGCAGTTATCTCCTCAAGTGACGCAGCCTGCTCGGTAACGCTTCCAGAAAGATCGGTAGCAGCAGAATTCAACTGCTTACTACTGCTCTGCATCCGTTCAATCATTACGGTAATCGCTTCAACAATCCGCTCCACCTTCTTTTTATCAGAGATATTCTGATAGGTCTCAACCATACCTACCGCTTTACCTTTAGTATCATATATATAATCTGTAAAGTTATACCAACAGATATCGAATAACTCTGCTTCATTGACTTTTTCCCCGGTTGCTTTCAAATTATCCAACACGCGATTCGAACACTGTGCCAGAGGATGATCCATCCCGAAGAACTCATTATAGGTCTTCCCGGCCGAGCCCTCCATCCCTGCAACATCACGCCCAATTTTATTTACAAACTTTATCACTCTATTCATATCAACCACTGATACCGGTGCCGGAAAAGCATCAAGCACCTGCCTGTACCAGTGTTCCTGAGCATGTATTGCTTTATTGACAAAGGAACTGAACAGAAATGCCACTCCGATGCCCACAATTAAAATAATACCTCCAATCAGAACAATATTGCCTAACACCGCTTTCTCCCGAGCGCCGAAAACACTCTCAGGAATATAACTGGTATATACCCAGAAAAACCCTGAATCAGCTATCGACACCGGAATTGCCACTTGATAATCTTTTTTTCCCGTATCCTCATTGATTACGTATCTAGCCGCCCCCCCACTCTCCAGAGAACTTGCAAGGTTTTTACCTGTCTCACTGGCAGAATCAAGTTTTTTCCCGCGTAAAGCATGATCAGTACCATCAGCAACCACCACCCTGCTCTGGGTTACCAGACTCGCATACCCCACCCCAAAGGGTTTGATTTCATCCACCATTTTAGCAATATGCGCAGTGTTAAAGTCTACTCCTCCCATACCCACCACCTCCCCATTCTGTACAAACGGAAAAGCAAAGGTTACCATCAACATGTCTTTAGGAAGATCGGAATAATTACAGGGATCAGTAACAAATGGGTTGCCTGTACTCTTTACCTGTGAGTAATACGAGTTAGTAGTAGAGTCCATAGCTTCATACTTCTGGAAGATCTTGCCCTCTTCGCTCTTGGCTACCAGTATCAGAATCTGCTTATCCTGCCTGCCACACAGCGACACCGCCTCCTCTTGCTGCGCTGGAGTCAATTCTGCATAATCTAGAACCACAAAGTACGCCGCCGCCGGATTGTGAGTATCCCCCTGGGCATAACTCTTGAGAGAATACCTAATATCGGCCAATTTATAGGCGCTGGGGTTACGCTTCATCTCCTCCTGCAAGGTGAAGACAAAAGCTCTTGCAGCATCGTATTTTGATGTCAAACGACTGGCGATCTCAGTCGCATTATTCATACTCTCCTTCTGCGATATTTCACTAATGCTATTGGTAGTAGCTGTCTTTACCTGCCAGCCTACAGCAAAAATCAACGCTCCGACAGAGAGTAGCACCAGCAAAATTGTTCCAACCACAATTACGCGATCAACCTTCATGCTCATATTCTCCAAATTAATGCCACTTCCATAAATTCATACCATACAAAATTCATCAGACATAAATGACTTGATGTACTATACTATACATTTATTAAATTTTTATTACACACAAATTACTCTACCATTATTTTTCAATCTAAAGATTAACCACAGATAAACCAAGTCAAAACCCTATCGCACTAAACCTGCTAGCGGTAATTCCATATCTAAACTTCTGCAACCAACCCCAAAACCAAATAATTAAATACCACTAATCATATTAGTCTAGCCTAATACTCCTTTTTTTTCAACTTAAAACTTATTTTTATCCCATATTATTACAGTCATATTCTCTTCATATTCATATATTTTTGTATTTTTAATCATCATAACCCCACACCCCGAGCTAACTTCTCAGCAATAATAATACCTTGTTTTATCAGTTCTTACCGCATACTTACACTTCATTTGGCCACATATTATTGTTATAATTGTTTTCTCAGCATATATTTTACAACCTAAACAGTCAACTAGGTTTTCACACTCACGTCAAAACCACCAAGCTGATAGCTTGTCATTTTCTACTTTTCCAGAACTCTCAATCTACAAAAGCAAAAAAAAAGGACTACCCAACAACTGGGTAGTCCAAAATCGTTAATTTTTCAGAAATTTTACCAGGCAAAATGCGCAAATGCCTTATTAGCTTCAGCCATACGGTGAGTATTTTCACGGGTAGTCATAGCCCCGCCCTCTTTCTTGTAAGCATCCATAATCTCGTTTGCCACCAGAATATTCATCGGTTTACCACTCTTCTTACGTACAGAATCAAGGAACCAGCGAATAGCCAGAGACTGCTGCCTCTTTGGCTCTACCTTTACCGGCACCTGATAGTTTGCACCACCGACACGGCGACTCTTAACCTCTACAAGCGGCTTGATATTATTGATTGCAGTCTTGAAGACTTCGAGTGGAGTCTTATCGGTTACACGCTTCTCGATCTCCGACATTGCTCCATAAAAAATCTTTTCTGCCTTGGTCTTCTTACCATCATACATCAAGCAGTTGATAAATTTACTTACAAGAACATCATTATAGACTGGATCCTTCTTGACGCTTGGACCTGTTACTTCGGTATTTTTTACTGCCATCTTTCTTCTTCCTTTGCTCTTCTTTCTCTAAACAGGCATCAAACCTGCCTACGATACTCACGGACACTCTCGACCGCGTGCCTCATACTGAGGGTGCAATCACCGCTACTGCCAGAATGGCCACTTAATTTAAATAATCCCGGAAAACTCTGTCCACTAAATCATCCGCAAGATTATTCATGACCAAACCTGCTGCTTACTACTTCTTTGGAGCCTTGGCACCATACTTACTACGCGCCTGACGACGAGCATCAACGCCAGAACAGTCATACACACCACGCACAACGTGATAACGTACACCCGGAAGGTCACGTACACGACCACCACGAACCATAACAATGGAGTGTTCCTGAAGGTTGTGCCCTTCACCACCGATGTACACAGTAACCTCTTTGCCGTTGGTCAAACGCACACGCGCAACCTTACGGAGCGCTGAATTAGGTTTCTTTGGGGTAGTTGTCTTCACCTGCAGACATACACCCTTACGCTGCGGACAAGACTCTAGAACAGGAGCTTTTGACTTACTCACTGCTTTCTTTCTGCCCTTACGCACAAGCTGATTAATAGTTGGCATAAATACAATTTCCTTTCAAATAAACGATTTTTTCTCATAAATGAGAATACTGCTAATACTCTTCTAGCCATAGAAGAGATAATAATATAGTTAAAAGCACAGCAGAATCAAGGGGTAATTTAATTTTTTTACCCCTCATGCCATCCCATAACGTTACGAACGATCAAGATTTGAAGTTAGATCCTCTTCCGGCTCGAATATATCCTCTTCACCAAGAACAACTTCATCACTAATCCGTACCGCTGCTTCACGCAGGCGCTTGATACCTGTACCTGCGGGGATAAGTCTACCGATAGAGACATTCTCTTTCAGACCTCTGAGCGGATCAATCCTGCCGGCAATTGCGGCATCGGTAAGAACCTTGGTTGTCTCCTGGAAACTCGCTGCCGCAATAACTGACTCCGAGGACAGACTGGCTCGAGCCACACCCTGAAGTATTGGTTCGTACGCTGCAGGTGTACCACCCTGAGCTTCAATCCGCGCATTTTCATGCTTGAGACTTATCTTGCTCACCGTATCGGTGATCAGGAAATTGGTATCTCCCGGATCGACGATCTGCACCTTGTTGAGCATCTGACTTACCAGAATTTCAATGTGCTTATCATCAATTCGTACACTCTGCGCCCGATATACCTGCTGCACCTCATTGAGCAGATACTCCTGGAGCGCCAATTCACCCTTTACCCGGAGAATATCATGTGGAATAAGCGGACCATCCACCAGGGGCTCACCGGCACGCACATTATCTCCGTTATGTACACGGATATGCTTACCCTGAGGTACCAAGTGCTCAATCTCATTGCCATTATCATCTTTAACCATCACGATACGTTTTCCGCGTCGCCTATCCCCGATCTCCACCTTGCCCGCGACCTCGGCGATAATAGCCGGATCCTTTGGCTTACGGGCTTCAAAAAGTTCAGTTACACGTGGCAGACCCCCGGTAATATCCTGTGTACCACCACTTGCTTCACGCGGTGTACGTGCCAGGGTACTACCCTGCTCGATAACAGCCCCTTCATTGACCATGATATGCGCTTTTTCCGGCATCGAGTAACAGACCACAGTATTACCTTCAGTATCAACAATCGAGATCTGTGGATGCAGGTCACCCTTATGCTCGATAATAATCTTTCGTGAAGAGCCGGTTGCATCAATCTCTTCGCGCATAGTCTGACCATCAACAATATCCTCAAACCTAACCGTACCGCCCTTCTCAGTAAGGATCGGATAGTTGAATGGATCCCACTCCGCAATTGGATCACGCGCTTTAATCTTCTGAGCGTCATTGACCTTGAGTACAGAACCACCCGGTACATCCAATGGCTCACCGAGTTCTCGACCCGACTCGTCACAGATAACCACCGCACCATTTCTGTTCACAACCAATTTATCAACCGCTCCGGTATTAGCGTTAGGTTTCTCCACGATACGCAGGTTGAGATACTTGACAATACCGGCCATATCTGCACGGAGTTCATTATCCATTCTGCTTGTCGCCGCCACACCACCGATATGGAAAGTACGCATGGTAAGCTGTGTACCCGGCTCACCGATTGACTGCGCCGCAATAACCCCTACCGCCAGTCCTTGTTCAACCGTCTTACCAGTAGATAGATCCATACCATAACATTTCGCACAGATACCGAAGTCGAGTTCACAGGTAAGCGGGCTACGTACACGTACCTTGCCGAGGTCGAGATCTTCGATTGCCTTGGCAATACTCCGAGTAATAAGTTCGCCACTGCTGACCACAACCTCACCGGTAACTGGATCCTTGATTGTTTCAGCCGCTACCCGCCCGAATATATTATCCGCCATTGTTACCTCTACATGCTCACCCGAGATTACCGCACCCTTGGGCAGCCCATTGGTTGTACCACAGTCATGAGCCGAGATAGTGCAGTCCTGCGCGACCTCTACCAGCTTACGGGTAAGATAACCTGAGTCCGCAGTCTTCAGAGCGGTATCGGCAAGACCCTTACGCGCACCATGCGTAGAGGAGAAATACTCCAGGCCACGCAGACCTTCACGGAAGTTCGCTTTGATTGGAGTCTCGATAATTTCACCATTTGGCTTGGTCATCATACCACGCATACCGGCAAGCTGACGTATCTGCGTCTGTGAACCACGAGCTTTGGAATCAAACATTGCCCATACCGGATTCAAATACGGTTTACCGTAACGTTCTTTATTACTCTTTAGTTCCTTGAGTAGTTCAGAGGTTATATTATCAGTCACATGCGTCCAGATATCAACGATCTTATTATAACGTTCGCCATCGGTAATATCACCCATCATATGCGCTTCATCGATATCAGCGACCTCTTGTTCAGCCGCCTTGATAATACCGAGCTTGGTCTTCGGAGTTGTAAGGTCAGCAGCCGAGAATGACACTCCACTGACGGTTGCATAATGAAAACCTGTCTCTTTCATGCTGTCCAGCAGCGTTACTGTCTTCTCACGCCCCAGCGCTAGGTGACAGTCGCTAACCACTTTATTAAGACTCTTCTTATTCATCGTCTTATTGTAGAACTTCATGCCCTTTGGCAGCATATCATAGAACAAAATACGCCCGACTGTAGTCGCCAGCAGACCATTCTCATCAATATAGCCTTCATCAGACTCACTCTCAATCTCACCCATATCCTTGGGAGGACGCACCTTGATCTTAGCGCCGATAGCTATATGCTTCTCATCATAAGCGAAAATTGCCTCGGTAAAGTCACGGAAGATCTTGCCCTCACCTTTAGCTTCCTCACGCGGCAGAGTCAGATAGTAACATCCAAGCACAATATCCAGATCCGCGGTAATAATTGGGTTACCGTGAGCCGGCGAGAAGATATTCGCGGTTGAAAGCATAAGCATTGAAGCTTCGGTAGTAGCCTCCACCGTCAGCGGCAGATGTACCGCCATCTGGTCACCGTCAAAGTCGGCATTAAAGCCAGCACATACCAACGGATGAATACGCAACGCATCACCTTCAACCAATACCGGATAGAAGGCCTGAATACCCATACGGTGGAGTGTTGGAGCACGGTTTAGCATAACCGGATGCCCCTCAATAACCTGCTCCAATACGTCCCAGATCTCCTCATCCTTCCGTTCAAGCATGGTTTTAGCACTCTTGATGGTATCTGCCAGTCCCTTCTCCTTGAGCTGCCTAATAATAAACGGCTGGAAAAGCTCGAGCGCAATCTTCTTGGGCAAGCCGACCTGATTCAATCTAAGTTCTGGCCCGACAATAATTACCGAACGCGCCGAATAGTCCACACGTTTACCGAGCAGATTTGCCCGGAAACGCCCCTGCTTACCCTTGATCATATCAGTAAGACTCTTGAGCGGCCTGTTTCCAACCCCCTGCACCGGGCGCTTACAACGGCTGTTATCAAAGAGCGCATCAACCGCCTGCTGTAACATTCGCTTCTCATTACGCACAATCACATTCGGTGCATTGAGATCCAACAACTTACTCAAACGATTATTTCTATAGATCACTCGGCGATAAAGATCATTCAGATCACTTGTCGCAAAGTTACCGGACTCCAACGGCACTAGCGGTCGCAGATCTGGCGGAATAACCGGAATCACATCCATACTCATCCACATCGGATCATTACCGCTCTTGATGAGCGACTGCGTAATGCGCAGACGTTTGACCAGATTCTCCCGCTTGAGCTTCTGCTTGCATACCGCGAGTTCAGCCTTGAGTTCTTCTTCAAGTACTGGCAGATCTATCTTCTTGAGCAGTTCTCGCACCGACTCAGCGCCCATAAGCGCGGTAAAACTATCGCCATACTTCTCCTGTGCTTCACGGTACTGCTCTTCACTGAACAACTCACCGAGTTTGAGCGGGGTATCTCCCGGTTCAGTAACAATATAACGCTGGAAATAAATTACCTGCTGCAGCGCGGTAGACTTCACGTCAAGCAGCATTCCCAATCTAGACGGCATAGCTCTAAAGAACCAGATATGAATCACCGGCACCGATAGATTGATATGCCCCATTCTGTTGCGCCGTACCGATGAATGTGTCACCTTCACCCCACAGCGGTCACAGATAATATCACGATACTTAATTCCTTTAAACTTACCGCAGGAACATTCCCAATCTCGCTCTGGACCGAAGATCCGCTCGCAGAAAAGGCCATCCTTCTCTGGTCTGTAGGTTCGATAGTTGATTGTCTCCGGAGTACGTACCTCACCATATGACCAGCTCCTGATATCGTTGGGGCTGGCTAGCCCGACTGAGATTCTGTTATAGTCATTGATTCTGGTATAGTTTTGTTCGCCTGGCATTTTTTATCCTCATCTCGCTCACCCCGGCATATCCACTGCATACCAAGGCTTTGCATTATAAAAGGTTAGATTAAAAGTCAAATCTCAATATTCTTAGTAATGTTCTGATCAGTCCAGTTCATCTACTCGCTCAAGGCGAATATTCAGACCAATACCCCTGATCTCATTACATAGAACATCAAACGAAACAGGCATTCCGGGGTCGACATTTGTCTCACCTTTAACCATTGCTTCATAAATTTTTGTTCGTCCATCAACATCATCAGACTTGACGGTGAGCAGTTCCTGCAGCACACTCGCTGCACCATAAGCCTCCAGCGCCCATACCTCCATCTCACCGAAACGCTGTCCGCCGTTACGAGCTTTACCCCCGAGCGGTTGCTGGGTAATCAGACTATACGGACCTGTAGCACGCGCATGGATCTTCTCGGCAACCAGGTGGTGAAGTTTGAGCATATACATAAAGCCAACAGTCACTGTTTCATCGAAGGTATCGCCGGTTCTACCGTCATACAACCTGGCCTTGCCGTCATCTGGCAGACCAGCCTCTTTGAGCGCCTCAACAACCTCAGCTTCAGAAGCACCGTCAAAGACCGGAGTAATCGCTCTGAAACCGAGGACATGCGCTGCCCAGCCGAGGTGAATTTCCAAGATCTGTCCGACATTCATTCGCGACGGTACACCCAGCGGATTGAGCATCATCTCCATAGAGGTACCATCCTCAAGATACGGCATATCCTCTTCGGGAAGAATTCTAGCTACCACACCCTTATTACCATGGCGTCCCGCCATCTTATCCCCAACCGAGAGCTTACGCTTGATAGCCACATAAACCTTGACCAGTTCGAGAACACCCGGTTTGAGTTCATCACCACGCTTGAGCCTGCCGATCTCCACCTCCATCCTTGATTCCAGGAAATCGACCCGGCGGTCATGCTCCAGGCAGATAGCCACTGCCTGCTCACGGAGTTCGCCGGGAAGCTCGAGGTCGACCACAGTGGATTGCGCTTGTAGCTCAATCAGGCGTTCATACTCACCACCCTTGGGTAGACGGAGTACCTTACCGGTACGCTTATTGACCGGATCAGTACCGAGCAGATCGCTCAAACGCTTGAATTTGAGCTTGATCTCTTCAGCAACCTTGAGCTGGGTCTCACCCTTGATCTGCGATACCTGGAGTTTGAGCGACTTCTTCTCTTCATCGGTCGTCGGTTTTCTCCGAGAGAATCTATTTACCCGAATTACGTACCCATCAGTTCCCGGCGGTACGGTGAGCGAATCGTTCTTGACGTCCTCACCAGCGCGACCAAAGATTGCTCTGAGCAGTTTCTCTTCAGAAGAGAATTCACTCTTGGCTTTCGGCGCAATCTTACCGACCAGAATATCCCCAGGTTTTACCTTAGTACCGATAGCCACCAGACCATGCTCATCAAGATTGGCCAGAGCCGCTTCCGACACACCCGGAATATCACGGGTAATCTCTTCACTACCAACCTTGGTCTCACGGATCTCAACACTGAACTCCTCAATATGAACCGAGGTGAAAGTATCTTGAATTATAAGTCTCTCACTTACAATTATCGCATCCTCAAAGTTACAACCTTCGAAACTGAGGAAAGCAATACGGACATTCTTACCGAGCGCGAGCACACCGCCATTGGTAGCCGCACCTTCGGATAACGGTTCACCAACACTCACCTCCTGCCCAACCCGTACCATCGGCTGTTGATTCAGGGTCGTGCCGTCATTCAGACCTTTATATTTATGGAGCCAGTAGGTTCGCTCACCCTCAGGGAGTTCCTTTGAACTAACCCTAATCTGAAGTGAATCGGCATAGGTAACCACACCCGCCTCCTTAGCTCGAACCACCATGCCCGAATTCTTGCAGACATCGCTCTCCATACCGGTAGCCACTAACGGCTTATCTGGGATAACCAATGGCACCGCCTGCCGCTGCATGTTTGAACCCATAAGCGCGCGGTTCGCATCGTCATGCTCAAGGAACGGGATAAGACTTGAAGACACACCAACCAGCTGATTTGGAGCGACATCGACCAGCGTCAACTGCTCTCTATTACACATTACAAAGTCTTCAGCATGCCTGGCAATACAGCGTTCGGTAAGGATAGTTCCCTTGGCATCGACCTTGATATCAGCCTGGCCTATCCAATGATCCTTCTCCTGGTCGGCGCGAAGATAGATAATATCACTCGTCACCCGACCATCCGTTACCTGATAATAAGGGGTAATCAGATAACCCATGTCATTGATTGAAGAGTAGTTTGCCAGAGACACAATAAGACCAATATTTGTACCTTCCGGCGTCTCTACCGGACATACACGTCCATAGTGCGAGGTATGTACGTCACGCACCTCAAAGCCGGCACGTTTACGATTTAAACCACCAGGACCAAGCGCAGACAGACGCCGCTCATGCACCAACTGCGACAAAGGGTTTGACTGGTCGACTACCTGCGAGAGTTCCCCCCGAGCAAAGAAGTACTCTATAGCACTGGATACAGTTGTAGCATTGACCAACTGATGTGGCTGAACCTCATCGATATCCTTGATCACCATCTGTTCACGCACTCCTCGGCGCAGCTTATTGAGTGAGTTACGGAGTTCATTCACCACCAGATCCTTGATGGTACGTACGCGCCGGTTCTCCAGATGGTCGATATCATCAATAATTCCTTCGTCAGCTCGGAGCTTAACAATGTAAGAGCAAATATTAGCAAAGTCACTAACAGTCAGGATCTCAGTTGCATCCTCATCCACACCGAACTTACGGTTGAGCCTGAAACGCCCAATCTCACCGAAGCTATATCGTTTCGGATCAAAGAAGCGTTCGGAGAAAAGCTCCCAGGCCTTGGTCAGATTTGCCGGAGTTCCCGGACGTAACTTTTGATAGAGTTTGATTAGAGCCTGCTCATGCGAATGGCTGTCATCACTGATCAAAGTATTTAGGATAAGTGGATCATGCAAATCTTTTGCCCGAATAATCTGAATGGTTATCGGTTCTGCTGCAACCGTAGTGCCAGTCTTGTTCTCCCGCTCCTGACGCACATTTTCAAAATGAGTCATGATCTGATCACAGACAGCCTCGGAGAGTCGCGCTCCGGTACGGATGATTGGATCATTGGTCGCCTCGTCCATTATCGGATTCACCAAAATCGCATTATCCAGATCAGGCGCACTCTTGGGTGAGAGGACAACCTCTTCCCACGGATAGAAAGCCCTAAGGATATCGGCATCGGTATCGAGATAAACCTCTTTCTGGATAACCCCGTCATCATCTACATACTCACTGCAAGCCAACGCCCGCAAGAACATTGTGGCAGGTATCTTACCGGATCGGTCAATACGCACAGCCAGTTCATCCTTACTCGTCACCTCAACCTGAATCCAGCTACCACGCTCTGGAATAATTCTACAGGAATGGAGTACCTTACCCGAGGTATGCTTGGATTTAGAGAAGTCAACACCTGGAGAACGCTGAATCTGAGTCACAATTACACGTTCCGCCCCATTGATAATAAACTCACCACCACCAATCATCAGTGGTATTTCGCCCATATACACCCACTCATCGATCGGTTCGGTGCGATTCAAACGCACTCGAATCTTGAGCGGAGAGCCATATGTCTGCTTGAGTTGCCGACACTCCTCAGGGGTATACCGCGGTGGATTCAACTGGTACTCCAAATATTCCAGGCTTACCGTGCCGTCATAGCTTTCAATAGGAAAGACCTCACGGAAGGCTGACTCCAGACCGTCATCTATGCGCTCCGACGAGGGTACATCTGCCTGCAAGAAATCAGCATAAAACTTGCGTTGTGTCTCCATCAGGTCAGGCAGTCCCAGGGTCTGATATGCCTTTCCATAATAGCGGGTATTATCCATTCCTCCAAGTCCTCAACTTCTGCAGCCCACACAAGGTGCAGGCCTGGTTTATACTAAAATACAACCTACAATATTATTAAACTCTCCGAAAGCCTTAATCGACCTTCATCCAAGATCTATTCTGCCTGTTAAAAATTAAAAGCTAAGTAACACAATAACTCTTTTACCACTTCAATCTCTAAATCTGAATCAATAAAGCTGAATTCAACCACAGCAAACAAAATATCCTCAAAAAAACAGCAAAAAAAATAATTTTTACCTTACCAAGAAATACGTAAAAACCTTGCTGAGTCTGATTATCATCAAACTCACAAGGTTGATACCACCACTTTCAGCAGCCATTTGAAGAAGAAGATCCATACATACCGCCCACAGGTTGAATGCGACCCGAAAACGTCACGACAGACAGACTTCTTATTTGTCAATTTCTAGATAACGCTCATACCTGAAAATTATAACAGATTCAAGTATAAGCGCTATCTGGAAAACCCAGATAAGCGCTTAATTCTTGTTTTAATTATTTCAGAGTAACTGTAGCCCCAGCCTCTTCAAGCTGTGCCTTAATCTTCTCTGCTTCATCAGGCTCAATGTCTTCCTTAACTGGAGCTGGAGCACCGTCAACCAGAGCCTTTGCTTCCTTGAGGCCAAGCCCGGTGATCTCACGAACCGCCTTGATAACATTGATCTTAGAACCACCAGGAGAAGTCAGTTCAACAGTAACGGTAGTAGGACCAGCAGCAGCCTCTTCACCACCAGCACCACCAGCAGGGCCAGCCATAACTACTGCGCCGCCAGCGGCAGCTTCAATACCATACTCTTCCTTGAGGTAGTCAGCAAGTTCTTTAGCCTGCAACAGTGATAGAGCCACAATCTTATCACCAAGTTCCTTGATCTCTGCGCTGAATTCTTTAGTAGCTTCTTCGCTCATTTTAAAATCTCCATATACTTTTCTGTAGGGTTGAACCCTTTATAAATTTGAAAAAACAATTATGCGGATAATCAGTCTGCCCACCTAGGACAAAATATTATGCTGATTCCTCTAATTCTTCGATACGAGCCTTGATCTGACCAGCAATAGTACTTGCAGGACCGATACATGCTCCGGCAAGATTGCTTGCAGGTGATAATATCTGACCCACAATCTGTGCCTTGAGTTCTTCCTTGGTCGGACTCTTCGATAGTGCTTTAACATCTTCTTCATCTAGAATAGTAGCTTCTACCATAGCTCCGTGAATCTTGATGTTTTTATCCGCCTTAGCTTTATCACAGAGCATACGTGCTATAGCGACCGGATCCTCACCAAAAGCAAAGGCTGTCTGTCCAGCACAGATACTTGAGATCTCAGGAAGTCCCAACTCCTTCAAAGCAATATTAACAACACGGTTTTTAACAAAGAGGAACTGAATTCCTGCTTCTGCAAGTTCATCACGCATCTTGCACTGATCGAGCATATTAACGCCTTCATAGCCGATAGATACAATATTCTGAACACCGTCAAATCTTGTTTTATATTCCTCAAGAAGTAATTGATTAACTAAATTTGGCATAACCTTTTACTCCTTTACAAAGCGATCTTGACACCAGGTCCCATAGTTGTAGAGATAGTGATATTGAGTACAAAATCACCCTTCACTACAGCCGGTCTCAGTGACTTGATATGATTGATCGCAGCATTAATATTCTCCACAAGCTTTGCATCATCAAAACTTGCCTTCCCGACGATCATGTGGACATTGCCCTCTTTATCGTTACGGAATTCAATCTTGCCGCTTGAGAACTCTGATACCGCCTGTGCCACCTTATCCGTCACAGTGCCGCTCTTAGGGCTTGGCATCATACCTTTAGGACCGAGTACTTTACCGAGCTTACCCACAAAGCGCATCATAGCGGGATGACAGATCGCAATATCGAAATCCATCCAACCCTTTTCGATCTTGGCAACAAGATCCTGACCACCGACTTCAATAGCACCATTAGCAGTAGCTGCCTCAGCCTCTTCACCTTCACAGAAAGCAATGACTCTTACGCTCTTACCTGTACCATTGGGCAGTGAAAAACTACCACGTACAAGTTGATCTGCGTGTTTTGTGTCAATATTGAGTTTGAGTGCAAGATCTACGGTCTCGTCAAACTTGGCAGTCGCCCCAGTTTTGGCAACCTTAACAGCTTCATCTACAGAGTGTAGCTTGAGCTTATCCAAGCCGTCTGAGGCTTTTTCGAATCTTTTACTTATTTTTCTAGTCATTTGACATTTGCTCCCAGACTTTATTAGTCCTCAATTTCGATTCCCATACTTCTGGCCGTACCAGCGATAATACGCACAGCCTCATCGGTATCACGAGCATTGAGGTCATTCTTTTTAACTTCGACAATTTCCTCGAGTTGTTTACGAGAAACCTTACCTACTTTTTTGCGGTTAGGCTCACCAGAGCCGCTGTCGATTCCTGCCGCCTTCTTAAGAAGCACAGCCGCCGGAGGACTCTTGATAATAAAGTCAAAAGATCTATCTGCATAGACGCTGATCTCAACCGGGCACACAGTACCCTTCATCTCAGCAGTAGCAGCATTGAACCTTTGAACAAAGTCTCCAACTGGAACCTGATGCTGACCTAGAGCAGGACCTACCGGAGGAGCGGGTGTTGCGGCGCCGCCTGGTACCTGCAGTTTGATGAGTGCAACCACTTCTTTTTCATTGGCCATAATTAAAACTACTCCAAAAACAAATTGGGTTTGAAGCTAACCCGATTTTATAAAATAGCGGTATCCACCATTCCCAGCAAGTGCGTAAAGCTGGGCAACACCGCCAATATTCAGTTCAAGAATAAATCCTCAGGGCATCACTCCCGAATCATGTCCTCTCGACCTGATAAAACTCCAATTCAACTGGCGTAGAACGTCCAAAGATATGAACTACCACGCGCACAACCCCCTTCTCAGGAAACACCTCTTCAACCATTCCTTCAAAGTTTTCAAACGGACCTTCTTTGATTCGAACCTTATGCCCAGACTCAAATTCAACCTTGGGCTTGGGCTTCTCTTGCTCACTGGAAATGCTGCTGAGGATACGGTTGATCTCATCTTCAGGCAACGGCACCGGCTCACGCGGATTCGCACTTACAAAACCACTCACCCCGCTAGTATCGTTGATAACATACCAAGCATCATCTGAAAAATCCATCTCAATAAAGAGATACCCCGGGTAGGTCTTCTGCTCGACAATCCGCTTCTTTCCAGAGCGAATCTCCTGCACACTCTCCTTGGGGATCAGTATCTCACGTATCTGCTCGGTCAACCCTTTGCTCTTGATCTGCTCAAGCATTAAATTCTTGATCTTCTCTTCACGCTCAGGCTGAACCTTTACTGTATACCATGTACCCATAACCACCCCTTTTTATATCTCAAACATTACATACCGAGGCCAAACCGCCCACACCCCGATAAGTACTGATTATCTCCAACCCAAAGACTACGCCAACAACCACTGCAAGACATTTTTCGCCAGCACAAAATCAAGTATTGTGTCTGCCAATCCAATATAGATCGCCAGCAAAACCACAGCAACGATAACAACATAGGTTGCACCCCATGCCTCGGCTTTAGGGTCAAATAACGGCAGGTAATCCGGCCAGACAACCTTGCGCAACTCAACATCAACGTCAATCAGAAAATCACTGGATTTAACCGCAAAAAATGCCAGATATACCGCCAACGCAGTTATACCAAGAAAGATCACCAACGCTCCAATAAAAGCGTGGTTCATAAACAATGAAGAAACAGAAGCACTAGATGCATCCTCAATAGACAACTGCCATCTGTACCAGCTAAATCCTGAGTAAAGCGCTAAAATAACCCCAAGAACTACCGCACCGGCTCTTGCTACCTTACCTTGTTTTTCCTTATGCATTACCGTCCCCAAAATATATATAATCTTTGACAAACATCCAAACCCAACCATAACACCGTCCAAACCTAGGACAAACCTTACGGCTAAAAAATTTTAAGCTTATATCGACACTGTCTCATAAATAGACTTATGTAGAGTGCCATTACAAACAGCACTCTACACAGTCAGCGAAGTCTATATATCCAAAACTTGGCAGGGGTGGAGGGACTCGAACCCCCAGCCGCCGGTTTTGGAAACCGGAGCTCTAGCCAATTGAGCCACACCCCTGCATATACCTATTTACATCATATGACAAACCAGAGAACCACCACAACCAACTACCTCTTGATTCACCAAATATCACTCGCCAAAAGCAGGAGCATCACACTCTAAGAAAAGAAGCTCAATCCCGCCGGCCACTTTATTTACTACTCAATAACGGTGGTAACCACACCTGAACCTACGGTTCTGCCACCTTCACGAATAGCGAAGCGGAGCTGCTCTTCCATCGCAATCGCGTCGATAAGCTCGATATCCATAGTGATGTTATCACCAGGCATTACCATCTCGACACCCTCTGGCAGAATAGCCTGACCGGTTACATCGGTGGTACGGAAGTAGAACTGTGGACGGTAACCGCTGAAGAATGGAGTGTGACGACCACCCTCTTCAGAAGTAAGTACATATACCTCGCCCTTGAACTTCTTGTGTGGAGTAATACTGTTTGGCGCACACAGAACCATACCGCGGTTTACCGCGCTCTTCTCAACACCACGCAGCAGCACACCGAGGTTATCACCTGGAACACCCTTGTCCAGGGTCTTCTGGAACATCTCAACACCGGTACATACAGTCTCTTGAGTATTGCCCAGACCAACGATCTGAACCTTATCTTGCATCTTGATAGTACCACGCTCTACACGGCCGGTAACTACAGTACCACGACCCTTGATGCTGAAGACGTCCTCGATAGGCATGAGGAATGGCTTGTCGTCTTCACGCTCTGGAATGTCGAAGTATTCGTCCATAGTATCCAGCAGCAACTTGATACCACTGCTCTCGTCGGTTGGATCCTCGATACCCTTCAGCGCTGAACCACGGACGATCGGCAGATCATCACCTGGGAATTCATACTTACTGAGCAACTCACGAATCTCCATCTCAACCAACTCTACGAGCTCTTCTTCACCTTCCATCAGATCACACTTATTAAGGAAGACGAGTACCTTTGGCACCGCTACCTGACGAGCAAGCAGGATATGCTCACGAGTCTGTGGCATTGGGCCTGATGGTGCTTCAACTACGAGGATCGCACCGTCCATCTGCGCAGCACCGGTGATCATGTTCTTGACGTAGTCAGCGTGTCCTGGGCAGTCCACGTGAGCGTAGTGGCGCTGTTCTGACTCGTACTCAACGTGTGAAGTAGCAATAGTAAGGATCTTGGTAGCATCACGACGACCCTGAGACTCAGAAGCCTTGGCAACCTCATCATAAGCAATCGCAGCACCACCGTAGAGTTTGGCCGATACAGAAGTAAGCGCAGCTGTAGTAGTTGTCTTACCATGGTCAACGTGACCGATTGTACCTACGTTGATGTGTGGCTTGTTTCTCTGAAATGTTTCTTTTGCCATTGTAATTCTCCTGAATAAATATTTTAAAAACCCGCCTAAATAAAAAAAATATTATAACAAGGCTTTGCTAAGATCTACTACATACTATTTCGCTATTCACACCACCGAGCGCACTTCTCAATACCGCAAAAGAAATCCAAGCACTTAAAATGTAAGGATCAGCACCAAGAGGCTCACCGCCACGAACCAGCAAAACCGCCAAACCGCATATTAGCTTAAGACTAATCATACTTTAACAACCCAACCAAACAGTTGAGTTGAAATCTTACACAAAATCCACAAAGTTGCAATGAGAAATACCATAATTTCTCACCAGACTTTATACTTTTTTGTAAAAACCCAGACAGACAATGCGCCTCCACCAATCTCATACACAGGCTTCCAACTCTTTGAAGCTAAAACTGTCTAAAACCATAATATTAGTGGAGCTGCTGTCGAGATTTGAACTCGAGACCTCTTCCTTACCAAGGAAGTGCTCTACCTACTGAGCTACAGCAGCATATACCTGAATGGAATGACTAATATATGTAATACTGCCTCGTTGTCAAGCGCTAAGAAAAAAAAAATTTATTATATTTATTATATTATATATTTCTATTTTCTGCAAATAATCAGTATATTAAAGTAAAAAACAAATTATATCCTAAAAGTTATTTTATACTATTACAAACCCAGGTTCTAAAGAAATCTAATTGCTCAGAAGTATGAAAATAATGCTCTGCTCCTTGCATTACAGTCAGATAACATTTATGATTTTTCACAAAATCCTCCAGTACGTCAGACTCACACAAATCATCCTCAGATCCTGATAAAATTTCTGTTTCATGCTCCCAACTGGTTATTTTATTTGATTTAACAAAGCAGTAATAATCCCAGTATAACTTCTGACCTATTGGCAGCAAAATTTCCTTTTCAGACTTAAGCTTCTCTTCTGACACATCAAAAGCTGACATCAAATTATTTATTATTCTTTCCATATTGAGTACAGGAGACAGAAACAAACATTTATCGAGTAAACCATCTTGAAACGCAACTAAACTGAAGTACGCTCCCATACTGCATGCAAATAAACTTACATCAGCCGAAACAGAATAAGCATACTCTTTTATAATATTCAAGTCTCGCACACAGTTTTGAGCATTACATATATAATCTAAATCATTATTTCTTTCACCATGCTCAGGCAGATCAAAACTCAACACCTGATAACCAGCACTCAGCACATTCTCTGCCAGCATAGTAATGCATTCATCATCCTTACTAGACATATTTCCATGAACTGCAATAAACATCTTTTCAGACTTATCACCCCATAAAATTGCAGGGATACCGCTGACGGTCAAATTTTCTTTTGATACATTCATTTTTTATACTCTCACTTACTTAATTCACCTCAATACTATTACTATTTTATAATTCAGACTAGGAATTCAAAATAATAACCCATTAACACTAAACGTCAATATATTTACTTACAACATCCTACACAACATCAATAAAGCGACAACAATTGATAAAAAAACCTGGACCTAAACATATATTAATAATACAATTAATGTAATAATATAATATTATATTTAGCAGATAAAAGCACACTATTTTACGTAAAAATCACCGTAAGAACTCCCTAAACAACCTATAAACACAAAACAAACTTTTTTTCCTTTTATCTATTGACATCTTGCCTCATTCCACTATACTTCTAAAACACTCGTTACTAATAGAGGTTTTTAATGAAGATGCCTGCTTAGCTCAGCTGGCTAGAGCAATTGACTCTTAATCAATAGGTCCACGGTTCGAATCCGTGAGCAGGTACCAAACCAAAAACCCCTGTAATTCCTAATACATAAGGACTTACAGGGTTTTTTAATGCACTTTTCACATCTTACAAAATGGAATTTAGTAAATAAAATGAGACTCAAAACACCCTTAATTTAGAAAATAAACCAAAAATAAAAGCCTTACAAACTTGCTGATACAGAAGAACTGTACATATTCGTCCCTAAGTCTGGACGAAAGGTCTGGTGAATAAACTATAGCTTTGCAGATAAACAAAAGCCATGCACTTCGGTTCATACCCACTGACCTCCCTCAAAGAAGCTCGCGAACTCAGAGATGAAGCAAGAATATTACTATGTAAAAAATAGATCCTTCAGAAAAGAAAAAAGAAGCCCAGAGGAGAAAGATTGAAGTAACCGTGAATACTTTTGAGAATATGGCCAAGGAGTTGATCTGCCCCCATTAGTGATACCACTTAAGAATATACAATATTACTTTTATTCTGGCAAGGACGAAGTGGCATAGCCACGCAGGACTTGCCAGAATAAATCTCTGTTTCTTTTTTACTCATACTGTTTCTGTACTCTGTTGGAGTTAAATATTTCAGAGAACTATGAGGACGAATATGATTATATTCTACCCGCCACTGTTCTATTAAAAACTCTGCTTCATAAATGCTGTCAAATTGTTCCTGTGATACCATAATTCATCTCTGAAACTACCATGGAAGCTTTCTATATAACCGTTCTCCCATGGGCTGCCCGGCTCTATATACAACGGTTTAACCTTGAGTTGTTTCAGCCATTTCCTGATCGCTGCTGCGATAAACTCAGAGCCATTATCACTGCGGGTATATTCAGGAATGCCATGGATAAGAAATAAGTCATTAAGAACATCTATTATATCTGTAGATTTCAATTTTCTCGATACTTTAAGAGCTAAACATTCACGGGTAAACTCATCAAGTACACTCAATATTTTTAATGTCTTACCATCTGAAGTTCTATCAAAAATAAAATCATAACTCCATACATGATTTTCATGAGTGGCAGCATGACGACGGATAGAACCATCATTGTAAAGTTGTCTGCGCCTCTTCTGCTTTCTCTTTACGACATTAAACCCTAGTTTTCTCCAGATTCGTTCTACTCGTTTATGATTTAGGTTCCAACCAGCTTTCTTTAAAAGTGCAGTAATTCTACGATAGCCATACCTCTTGTATTTACTGGCTAACAGGCAGATTTCCTTTATAAGTTCTTTTTCATCGCTAGGTACAATATGTTCTCGCCGTTGAGTAGATCGTGGTTGATTCGCTACTTTACAAGCCCGTCGTTCTGAGACGCTGAATTCTTTCTGAATATGAGCTACTGCTTTACGCCTCTTCTGCGGGCTTAGAAGTTTCCCTCCGATAATTCTTTAAGCATAGCGTTATCAAGAGACAGATCAGCAACAAGCCTTTTCAGACGGGCATTCTCTTTCTCCAGTTCCTTTAGTTTTCTTGCTTTGTTGATATCCATTTTCCCATATTCTTTACGCCACTTATAAAAACTCTGAGAAGAGATACCTAGTTTTTTACAAGCTGCATCAATACTAGATCCTTGACCTTGTAAAACTTCCATTTCTCTGAGCATCTTGATGATTCTCTCAACTGATGTCTTTCTGCCTTTCATAACGTTTCCTTTCCTGAAACTTACCTACTATTATCCATATAATAGTGGATCACTTCCAGGGGGGCACATCAGAGTGGTACCATAAGAACCGTCATTTATGGGGTGAAAAACGCCAACAAACAATCCTATCCAGCTTAAAACATAATGTATTCCCCACAACCGGGTCAATGCCCATAAGACAAATCAGACCCCATAGCCTTCTAGTAATAATAGAAAAACTTGAAGCAAAAGGTATTCAATACACAACTCACATGACAATGCAACTATGTGGTAGAGTTTTCAGATATGCGATTGCTACAGACAGAGCAGATCACAATATAACCCCTGATATCAAAGGAGCTATCACACCACACAAAGAAGAACACTTCCCATCAATTACTGTTCCCACGAAGGTAGGTAAATTATTGCAGGCATTAGACAACTTTGAAGGACAACTTGTAGTAGGGTCTGCGCTGAAGATGGCACCACTAGTTACTAGTTTTTGAGCTCCGCAACGCAGAATGGTCTAAAATAGGCTTTGACGATGCCTTATCGCAAATCCCAGTAAGGTGGTCTAATTTTCCAAAAAAAATTTAGGCACAAGGGAACTTAACTTGACTTGATTCATAGATAAGTTATGATATCCCAATGGTTAACAAGTACAAAAAGCGTTCAAGAATTTCTAATGCTAAATTCAGAGAGATTGTAAGGCTCTGCGCTCTGGATTTAGAAGCTACAAAAACTTAGCTGCGAAAACTTACTGGAATTTCAAGACACAAGTGAATTCTATAAATAAAATTATTACTCAATGATTCGTCAAAGAATAGCAGAGTATTGGAAGTTTTAAAGAGAGTCAGAGCCCCTTAAAGTATGAAACCGGCGAAAGATGTTCTTGAAATTGACGAAAGTTACTTTGGTGCTCGTAGAGTACGAGGGGTAAGAGGTCGCGGCGCATATGGCAAGCACACCGTCTTTAGGGCTTATCAAACGTGAAGCGGCAAGGTCTACACCCATAGGTTGTTAAAAACTGCTCTACAAGTGAGATTAACCCCTAAAAAAGAAATAAAGGGTAAAGTACCAACTGTCCTTGCTCAGTAATATATACCGATATTAAGTGGTTTCAGGGATGAATTATTATCACAGGAAAATTTGACCTATGGCGAGTAGAATATAATCATATTCGTCCTCATATGGTAACTCCAACAGAGTACAGCAGGTCACTTGTTAACTTTGGTTTCAAGAAACACCATAAAATTAAACATGTTGAAAATGAATTTGCCAAAGGGCATAATTACATCAACGGTATTGAGAATTTCTGGGCTATAGCTAAGACCAGATTGAGTAAATTTCGAGGTATTAGCAAAGCGACATTTTATTTGCACTTAAAAGAGTGCGAGTTTCGTTTTAATAACAGGGATCAAGATAGCTATAAATTAATCTTGCAAATTTCGGGTGTCTCTTGAAATAGAAGATATCTGATAATTATGAATGAAGAGCGTCCTCATAGCTGGGCGCGGTGTTATGGCAAAATCCAACACAGACTTTTGCAGAGTCCAAGGTCTTAGCCAAAAATAAACAACTAGACATCATCAGACGGACAATCTAAGTCGAAGAAGTCAATGCTGAAGTCGCAGGATAATTATTATGTGTCTGTCAGGTAAAGCAGTAGCTATACACCTAAAGATAATATTGTATATTCTTAATTGTATCACTACTGGGGGCAAATCACTTTTACACAAAATTTATTGCAATACCACAGAATTTGTTACACCACCTTCAATTACTAATAAATACTGAAACTTCGTCGGGATTTATTTCTATATTATGGATAAAGCAGTTTCCAGATAAATCAAATTGTTCCAGTTGCTCAACACTACACCCTTTTTGAGCAGTCGTAATAAATATTAGGTTATTTGGTAGTGCAGCAAGACATGTGGGCGTTGGCACAGGTACATCTACAACCTTGTCAATATTACCAGCAGGGTTATATCTAATGATCCTAAATCCCTGCCACTGGCCACTCCAAAGATAACCATCACGATCAATAATCAGCCCGTCAGGATAAATACTATTCTCTTTAATAGTAGCAAATATTTTTTTGTTATTAACGGTTCCTGACTCAATGTCAAAATCAAACTCTAAGATTCTACTTGCAAACATTTCAGTTAAATACATCTTTTTCGCATCCAAACTAAACGCTATGCCATTAGGTACTGCATACCCCTCAAGTATGATTTCAACAGTATAATCATGATCGACTCTTATCAACCCGCCTACTTTATTAGTATTAATAACCGGATCATAATAACCAATGTAATATCTTCCATCTGGGCCAACAATGCTATCATTTAAGACGCATCTAGAATCTAAAGGCAACAAGCGGCCTAAGTCCTTCTCAAGTTGCAATTCATCATCAAGAAGCAAAAGGTTTGTTGCTGACTGAGCTATCCAACCTCCTGAAAACCTTCTCCCCATAGCTTGAATACTATCAATAACTACTATTCTTTCAACAAATTTTGTACTAAGATCCATGCGGTAACAATATGGATTTTCAGTATCAACCCAATATACTTTATTATCATTTTTATTCCATATTGGAGCTTCTCCACAAATACACTTACAATTACTAACAACATCCATAATACGCACCTCAATTTAAAATAAATTGCAAGATATACAAACATACATGTCCAACCCTTGAACACTATAAATTAACCTTATTCAGATACTGCTGAAAACCACAGAAATGGTTATAACACTTGCAAAATAGGCAATTCAAATTAAACACAACTTAAAATAGCAAGTTTTTGAATATATAGTTTGACTAAAGCAAAGCTTTTGCAGTATTAGAATCGGTTATAAAGGTCGTAATGATACCTGTTTTTAAAGCGCCAAGAATGCTCTTCTGTTTAAAATCACCTCCCGCAATTGCTATTACTTCAGGAATATTTCTTAATAATTCAACATCAATACCTACTGTACGATCATTGTATTCATTCAAAGGAAAATCACCATCCTTGTCAAAAAACAAACCGCAAAGATCACCGCAGAGTCCAATATCCTGTTTATACTCAACCGCATCACTCATGAAGATTCTATTTTTATAAGAGCCTATACCAATACCAAGAATTGCAATATCAATTTTTTTCCATTTTTTAATCAATTTCCTCATGGCTGAACTTTTCATATACATATCACGTTCTGCTTTAGACTCAGACCACAAAGGAGCGTATATGTAATTTGGACTACCACCAAGTTTATCAGCGAATTGTCGTATCATTTCATTCTGTGGATGCATATAGCACGAAAGGTCAATCCCTCCTAACATTGGAACCACTTCGATATTACTATACTTCTTGTTCCCCTTAAAGTTTTGGATAAACTTATAACATCCTAATCCCCAAGCAATACCGATTGTAATATCATCCCTTAAGTACCCATCAAAAACTTCGCTAGCTCTACTTGCAATCAAATCAGTTATATCTTCACTCTCTTTAAGCGAGGTATGAACAGCATAACATTTATTAACACCATACTTTTCTTTAAAATTTATACTATATTTTGCATCGAGCCTATATGGGTCACAAACATCAATACGTACAATACCTAATTCTTTTGCTTGTGTAAGCAAAGTCGAAATTGTTGATCTTGCGAGTCCTAGTTTTTTTGCAATATCGTTCTGCTTCATATCATGCAAATAATACAACTCTGCAATATTTACTATCTGTTGAATTTTAGTTTTTTGCATTTTTCTATCTCTAATATTTAAAGTGGCCTAATTTTCCAGACAAAAATATGATTAATTTAAGGTGGACTTCAAACAGTTAGAAATGAAACGCAGGGCGTAGCCCGAAACGGAATTTCTAACTGAAACCTCTTCTCTATACTGCCTCTTCTGCCTTCTTTTTACCACTTAAATATGCTTCCTTCGGAGTACAGTTGTCAAGGTTGAAATGACGACGCTCTTCATTATAATAGCTGATATATTACTTCTATCCCCATTTCTCGCATCAGACGTCTGGCTTTATATCTGCCTGTATCGCGCCCTAGGGCTTTGAGTTCACCTAAAATACGCCTTGAACCATAGAAGGGATATTTCTCATCTATCTTGCGTTTCAGCAAATTATCTTCATCATAATCTTTTACAGAATCATAATAATAAGCAGATCTGGATATACCAAGTAATTCACACTGCCTGCTGATTGAAATATGGTCAACCAATTTACATATCATTGCTTTACGCTCAGATCTGATCAAGCTCATCAGATTTTTTTGAGCCAGTCTACCTCAATCTTGAGACGACCGATCTCTTCAAACAACCTTCAACCTTGCCTCGTTATGTTCTTGCTATTTCTCACGTTTTAGGATAAGATTTTCTCATTGCGGATTCCCCATGAATACTGTATCACTAAATTCTATCGGAAATATCCACCTTAAGCAACTGTCCTATTTTCTTAGGCCATTATAATTATGTATTTATAAAGACTAGATTAACATTTTAACTGAAAAACAATTATACTATATTGCTTAAAGATTACAACTATTAGTCGCATTATACCCGAAATATTTCATGATTTAATACATAAATACTAAAGCTCAGTAACCAACTTAACAAAATGTATTATAACTTATTAGAGAAATGATTGACTTTTGCATTAAGAGCCTAAATATTTTTTACTTATGATATTAATATGTATGCACCACGCCCTCAATTTTTTAAGCAGGTCAATTATGTACTTTTGGAAAGCTTCTCAATATAATCTAAATATCTACTATATTTTTGCTTATAAATTTCATTAAACTCATAATTTGGCTTGAATCTTTCTTTGACATGCACCATTTTTTCCACTGCCTGGTTTAAATCTTTAAATACTTTCACATTTACACCCGCAACCATCGCGGCTCCAAGTGCCCCTAATTCATGTCCATTTGTTATCTCGATTGGTACTTGTAAAATATCTGCAAACATTTGCACCCATTCTCGTGAATTTGCACCTCCTCCAGCAAGTACAATTTCAAGTCCTTCAGGGTATTGCTCAAACAATTTATCGATATGGTATTTATGCGAAAAAACAATACCTTCGTAAATTGCTCTTATGACATGTGCACGTTTATGTCTCATTCTTAGATTTAAAAAAGTCCCCTTCATTTCATCATTAATGTTTGATCCAAATAAAAACGGTAAAAATACAATATCTGTATCATACGGCAAAGTTGATTTTACTTCAGAATTACAGATATCATATACACTGTTACCTTTATCATTTGAGATATGTTTTTCCAAATCCAAAAAAGTATTAACAAACCATTCTAAATTACTTGCTGAAGTTGCACTTCCTTCAGTAACCAACCAATGATCTGGTTTTGCAAAGAGACTTGTCATAAAGAAATTATCGCCTACAGTATGGCTTTTGACCACATATTGATTGATTGACCAAGTTCCAACAATAACGCTTAGTTTTGGTTTTGCTGTTGCTTCAACAATGCCTGTGGCGATGGCTGCAGCATGAATGTCAAATAACCCTCCAGCAACCGGTGTACCTTCCTTCAATCCTGTTAAATTTGCAATTTCAGCAGTGATTTTTCCACAGCATTCGCATGAATCTTTTACTTCTGGAAATAGTTTTCTATACTCAGATAATCCCAAAGCATTAAAAATTTGCTTATTATAACAATCTTCCAACACACTATAAATACTAGTTCCCGAAACATCCGTACGTTCTAAATAAATTTCTCCTGTCAAAAGGAATCTTATATAATCTTTTGCAAGCAATACCCACTTTGTTTTCTCTAATACTTCGGGCTTATTCTCTCTTAGCCATGCAATAATAGCTGGCGGTTGTGCCGCCCACAACCGCTGTAAAGTATAAGGTAAAATCGCCTTTGCTGTACCATTTTCATACCATTTTTTTACAATGTCACCTGCTCTACTATCTGCACTTGACACACCATCAAAAGTAGGATTCCCATTACTATCGATTAAGTATGCGCCATTACCATGCCCTGTAATTGCAACTCCAAGTATTTCTGATCCATCAATTCCGGCCCTTAATATTACATCCTTTATTACTTTCAAATTACCAACTTTGACATCATCAAGATTTCGTTGATAGTGCCCAGGTTCAGGAGATAACATTTCAACATTAACTCGAGCTACTGCAATTTCATTTCCAGCAAGATCAAATATAGCTGCTTTTATTACAGTACTACCATTATCAAGCCCTAAAAGATACTCTGACATACTTCCTCCTGCAATTACAGATGCATACTCTTTACACAAACAGCAAAACTTTTCTTACCTAGCAATAAATTTATCTGCAAACATGCGTGGTGAATTTGCAAAAGCATCAAAAGTTGATCCAGCTAAATGAGGAAGAAGAGTAACATTAGGCAATGACAAGAATGGATGTCCGTTTGGTAGTGGCTCACTTTCAAAGACGTCAAGAGCCGCTCCAATCAAATGACCACTCTGCAATGCTTCGAGCAACGCATCTTCATCAATCAACCCACTTCTAGCACTATTAACAAATACTGCTCCCTTTTTCATCTGGGCAAACTCTTCTTTACCAATCATTCTTGCTGTTCTATCGATAAGTCGCATATGAAGAGAAACAATATCAGACCGATTGAGCAATTCTTGCAACTCTACTTGTTCAACATTGTCATAGTTAAGGTTATCTGCATATGGCTCATAGGCAATAACCTTTGCACCAAATGCTTGTAAATAACCGCATACTAGCCTAGCAATATTTCCAAAACCTACAAGGCCAACAGTCTTACCAAATATTTCAGGAATATGATCCTTATTTGGGAAATTCTTCATATATATATTATCATTCACCATAGCAGCATGGGATCTTGCTATATTTCGTGTTTCAGCAAGTATCATTCCCATAGTAAACTCTGCTACAGCTCGCGCATTCCTTCCTGGGGTATTAATAATTTCAACCCCAGCATTTTTTGCTGCGATTTCATCGACATTTTCAACACCACCTCTAAGCACACCAACATACTTCAAATTTGTTGCAACTTGAAAGATAGATTTACCAATTGGTGCAAACTGTGTTATAATCATATCAAATGTGCCTAATCCTTCTTTAAGTTCAGAAGGTAGTTCAAGTACGTTTGGCCCTTCTCGCTCAACAAGAAGGTTATCAGTCTGAATTGCTTTTACTGATTCATGCTTCCACTGACGAATTTCTATTTCATGTCCTGCATCAGACAAAGGCTTGAGCCCATTTTTCATTATATCTTCTGGAATAAAAGTATCCGCATACGCTAATATTTTCATACATTTCCCTTCATAATTCAATAAAATATAATACTTGGATAAAATTTTAAGTGCAACACTTGCACTTTCTACGAAGCCCGTTTATTTACTTCACACGGACTTTTAAATTGCAGTCTCTTTCTTGGTCGACTGTTAACCAATTTCTCTATTGCTTCGAGCCGTTTTTTAGTTACATTCAATAGCTCTCGATCTTTCGGAAAATACTGTCTTAGTAACCCGGTTGTGTTTTCGTTGCTACCTCGCTCCAGGCACTGTACGGATGGCAGAAATAGCTCTTACTATTTAATACCTCATTCATATCGCCATGACCTGCAAATTCTTTACCGTTAACCTAGCTATGTAGAAATAGCTTTATTCTCTTGCAATAGCACTTTGATAACTGTACGATCTTCATAAGTAAGGTGTCGATATACCTTTTTCACGTGCTCTCCTTAAGAAATTGAAATAGTATGTTTTAGGGAACTATATATCGACCACCTTACTATTTCCATTTTAACTCAAGTGTTGCACTTGGAATTTTAAGCCTCCTCCTTAAAAAAAGTATATCCACAGGGGACATCAGGTAAAATTGTATCTCTATCCTTTAAATCTTTTTCATCTATTGGAAATACATTACAATTTGAAGGCTTTCTATTATGAATTTTACAACTATAAAGTCCTTCTTTATCCTGAGTCAACATTATACAATTAACTAAAAGTTTACAACATGCCCCACACCTTTTACATTCGCCCTGACGTTTATTTTTTTGTTCTTCTACATATTTTTTTCTAAGATGACCAAATATAAATCTTCTAAGTTTTCCTTTACCCTGTATAATCTTTGAATTTATTTTCTTACGCATTAAACTAATACCCTTTTTGTATTTAAATTCTAAATCTTTCCTGCACTCCAAAAATCTTTCATCTTACTTTTTGCCTTTGTAACAAGAGCCTCTTCAAGTGGTATACAAAGATCCTGTGGCAGAGGATCAACCCTTTTAAGAGCCTGGTTAGTTGCTGACTTGATTATGTCACCAAAAGCTTGCCTCATTTCAGCAAACACATTTACTTTTGCAATACCATTTTTAATAGCTTCCTGTACTTGAGATGTTGGTATTCCAGATCCACCATGCAGTACCAGCGGAACAGTAGACACTTCATTAATTTTCTTTAGTCGACAAATATTGAGTTCCGGCTCGGACTCATATACTCCATGAGCAGATCCTATTGAGACAGCCAAGGCATCAACACTTGTCTTGGCAATAAATTCCTGAACTTCTTGTGGGTCAGTCAACATTATTGAACCTGTATCGTTACCCATGACGTCAAGTCCTGCAACAAATCCCAGTTCAGCCTCAACACTTACTCCATACCTATGAGCATAATCAGCGACCTCCTTAGTTATTTTAATGTTGTCTAAAAATGACATTGCAGATGCATCAATCATAACTGAGCTAAACCCTGCTTCAATTGCAGTTGTACATTGTTCGATATTGGCTGCATGATCAAGATGTAAAGCAATAGGCAGGTCATAGTGTTTGGTAATTCCTTTAACTGATTCAGATAGCCAAATCACTTCATCACTATCTGCGTAGCTTGGTATCATCATAAGAATGACAGGTGATCGCACATCTCTTGCTGCCTTAATTACAGACTTACTAAAAATATCACTATATGTATCAAAAGCAGGCACAGCATACCCTTCTCTCCTTGCTTTTGGTAGGATATCATTCATTGTACAAAGCAAACTCAGCTCCCTTTCTATTATACTAAATAAAAATGCTTGTTAATTTTGCTAGCAGATAATTAAAATTAGTCTGCTAGCAAGACTACATGTCTGTGTATGTGATTAGTGTGGAATTATTCTTTTATCTACTTAACATCCCGCCAGTTGCGTCAAAAGCTCCAGCAGTGAAATAATTGGCTTTATTTGAGACAAGAAATACAGCCATATTAGCAACTTCTTCAGGTTCTGCTAAACGCTTAAACGGTACGCGATTCTCATAATACTCCCTATTCTCTTCAAGTGCTTTTGCAATCATGGGGGTATTTACTAACCCTAAAGCCATAGAATTTACATTGATTCCATATTTTGCTACTTCTTTAGCCATACTTAATGTAAAGGTTACAACAGCACTTTTTGCAGCGGCGTAATGTGCATGACCTGTTGTTGCACCATTAAAGGCAGCTTGTGATGTGATGTTGAGTATCTTACCTTCAATACCTTTTGAAATCAGTGAATTTGTAAATGCTTTACAAGCAGTGAATACCGCAGTCATGTTGATATCAAAAGTTAAATTCCATTCTTTAAGTGATGTATCTTTTACTGTATTAGTTGGCCAGTATCCAGCATTATTAATAAGAATTTGAATAGGACTTCCGATTGCATTCTCAGCATTTTCAATCATATTATATGTTTGTTCTTGATCAGATAGATCAACACTTACGCTTGCTGCATCAACTCCAAAATTCTTACATTCTTCAACGACCATACTCGCATTATCCATATTGATATCTGCGATAACGACATTAACACCTTCTTTAGCTAACCCTAATGCAATAGCCCTACCTACACCACTTCCACCACCTGTTACCACTGCGGCTTTCCCATTAATCCCAAATTCCATTAATTTCTCCTTGTTGTTTATTTAATTTGATTTATTCTTATTGCTCAAAAAGTCAAGAGATACCGCAAGCAATAAAATTGAACCACTTATAAGCATTTGATAATATACCGGTACATCAAGTAGTATTAGTGAGCTATTAATAATTGCGAGCAATGCAATACCAAGAACTGACCCAAAAATTGTTCCTTCCCCTCCAGTCATACTACAACCACCGATAACACATGCTGATATTGCAATCATATTTGCATCGGTAGACAGTGTCGGAGTTGCAGTTGCAAATCGCGATATTGAAAATATACCTGCAATACCAGCGAGCAAGCCGGAGGCAAGATATACTGCTACTTTTACCTTGTTTACATTAATTCCTGAAAATTTTGCTGCTTGTGGATTACTACCGACGTAAAAAACTTTTCTAAGATAAGTAGAACGCCTAAACAAAAAGTCAAAGACAACCGCCAAAGTAAAAAACACAATAATTACAAATGGAATATTAAAAATATCACCTCTACCTAAAAACTTAAATGCGTCTGGAACTCTGTACAGACTTAACGGAATTCCTTTTGTTACCACATAAGATCCACCTCTATATATTGCCATAGTTGCTAAAGTTGTAATAAGCGGATCAAGCCCCACCTTGGTTACAAAGAACCCGTTTATTCCACCAAGTAATACGGCAATAATTAAGCCTAGCCCTGAAGCAATCCAAATATCAATTCCCATACCAAGATACAATTGCCCAACAATTGTCCCGACAAGAGCGATTATTGAACCCACACTTAGATCTATTCCTCCACTTACAAGTACTAAAGTCATACCTATAACTACAAAACCATCTATTGCAAAGCTAAGTACTGTTGCCCTAATATTACCCGTAGTCAAAAAGCTACTCGCCATAAATGTCATAAAAATAGAGAGTGCTACAATAATTAAAATCAGAGTGCCCTCTCTAAAACTTTTTATAAATGTTATTACTTTATTTTGAAGCATTGCTATTATCTCCTACACAACTAGTTGTATTATTCCAGTTCAAACCCGAAGCAAGATGAATTATAGACTCTTCAGATAACTCATTACTCTCTAAGAATCCCACCTGTTTACCTTCATACATTACCATGACTCTATCACATGATCCAATTACTTCAGGTAATTCGGATGAGATCATAATTACCCCTACTCCACTACTAGCCAATTCCCTGATTAGTCTATGAATCTCCAACTTCGCTCCAATATCAATACCTCGCGTAGGTTCATCTAAGATTATTAGTTTAGGTTTTACGGCAAGAAGTTTTGAGAGTAAAACTTTCTGTTGATTACCTCCACTTAGACTTCCTACAATTTGATCTGATCCAATGCATTTAACAGATAATCTTTTAATTAATCTTCCAGATTCCAACTTCTCTTTGTTTTTGTCGAGAATCGCCTTCGATGAAACATTTGAGAGGCTCATTGCAGACATATTTTTTGCTATCGAATAGTTTAGAAATAATCCTTCTACTTTTCTATCTTCTGTCAGGTAAACAATCCCATTATCAATTGCTTGTTGATAATTACTAAATTCTACTTTTTGACCAAGATGTATTACATTACCGCTATCCTTTGAGATAATCCCACAAATAGTCTTTACAACTTCGCTTCTACCAGCACCAACTAATCCTGCAATACCAAGTATTTCGTTTCTATGCAGTGTAAACGATATATCTTTAAATCCGCCTTCTTCTGAGGTTAATTTTTCAACTCTAAATATCTCTTCAGCACCGACAAGCTTTTCACCTGCCTTTGGTGGGTATGCCTTTGATATTTCTCGCCCTACCATTTTAGTTACAACAATTTCTTCTCTCGTCTCTTTCGTTACTAGTGTATCAATCATACAACCATCACGAAGGATTGAAACTTTATCCGAATATGCAAATACTTCATTCATACGATGACTGATGTATACAATAGCCATTCCTTCGTTTTTAAGATGATCTATTACTTTAAACAGAGCATCAGTTTCTGATTCAGTAAGTGATGATGTTGGTTCATCGAATATTATCAGTTTACTATCAGCAGCAAGTGCTTTTGCTATTTCAACAATTTGCTGATATGAAGTTGTTAAATTAGCAACAATATCATTTGGCTTTATTGGTGTGTTAAATACTCTTAATGTTTTGTCGAGAATATCATTACCAAAATTTCTTTTCAGCATATGGTGTTTATTTTTCATCCCAAGGATAATATTCTCCAGCACAGTCACATGAGTACATAGTGATATTTCCTGATGCACGAACCCAATACCCAACCTTTGAGAATCATGAGGCGAATCTATACTAACAAGTTCACCATTTACAATAATTTCTCCAATATCCTGCTTATATATACCCCCGACAATATTCATCAATGTTGACTTACCAGCACCATTCTCACCCATTATTGCATGAAATTCACCTGGATAAAAAGCAAGGCTTACATCTTTTAAAGCCTGAGTTCCCCCAAACCTTTTACTTATATTCCTTACTTCGAGTACTGGCTTGGCGCTGTCCATATTATCTCCTATTCTATAATCTTCTTTATTTTATGTTTGGCGTAGAGTGATATTGCTGAACTCTACGCCAAACAGAATATTATAAATTATTACTCTGCAGTGCCTTTACTTCCGCGTGATTCAAGGTATTTTGATGTCCTAAAGTAATCCGCATTCTCACTTGTTATAACATTTAACCCATTATCAACCACAGGTAAATCTAAACTCTTAAGCCCTGTTTCTTTCCAACCATTCATTGGGTCAACTAAATTATGACGAGCCATATATGCAAGCATCATTGACAAGTATCCTTGCATAACTGAGTTTGGTTGAAGAGCAGCAAACATTTTACCATCTTCGATTAAATCAAGAATATTTTCATTATAGTCACAGCACATTACCTTTATACCTTGATCTAAATAAATTGCAGCCTGAGCAGCACCTTGACCAGAATTCCCTTCTGGCGCAAATATGCCTTTAATATTTGGATGTGCTTGCAACATAGTAATAACTGCTGAATATGATTTTGCTGTATCTTGATTAGTAGCCGTTTGTGCAACAACCTTCATATCAGGCCAATTAGTCTCAATTCTTTTCTTAAATGAACGAACACGCAGTTCGTGGTTTAGCTGCCCTGGGTTTTCCAAAACTGCCAATTCACCCTTACCGCCTAATTTTTCAGCTAGAGCATCTGCGGCGGCGTAGCCTTCTTTCACATTATCAGATGTTACATATGCATGACGATTACTTTCAGGAGAATCAGCAGCAAAAGTTACCACAGCAACACCTTGTTCAACAGCATTGTTTATTGGGTCAATAAATGCTGACGGCTCCATAGGGTGAACAATTATGCCTGCAGGATCCATTGTCATTACTTGTTGAAACACTGATACTTCTTTATTAATATCATAATCAGGCGTACCAGTGAACACAGTCTTAACCCCAAGCTGCTTTGCAGCTTGCTTCATACCTTCATAACATCCAACCCAGTACTCAACACCTGATACCATAACAACCATATAATATGTTTCATCAGGTGAACCTTTCAGCGATCTTTCTTCACTTGCAATTGAAGAGCTAGCAGTAAATGAAAACGTAATAACAACAATAATTGCACAGATAATTTTTTTAACCATCGGGATCTCCTATTCAATAAAAATATGAACAAACACAACACAACAATTTTTCGACTTTTGTCAAGACACATGTTATAATACACCAGAGTAATTGCTTATGCAAACTATTAATTATTTTGTTAAAAAATAACCTACGCCTGAGCACCATAAAAACATCTATCAGACAAAACCCTTTAAATTATTGGATATAAGCTAAAATATTTCTTATGGATTTTGCGTATATTAGCCAATAGTAATCCTTTAACGACATAATCAAGATCACAAAACAGAATTAATACCTGACGTAATTCAAAATTATATTGCATATGATTTATAATGTTGTATATTAGTATTGTAACACTCGTAACTGATATCCCATTTTAGTTTTTTAATATCAACGAAAGGCATAAACATGTTAAAGCGAAATATCGGTGACTTTGAAGCATCAGTTGTTGCGTTTGGAGCTTGGGCAATTGGTGGTTGGATGTGGGGAGGAACAGAAGAAAGTGAATCGATAAAGGCGATTCATGCCGCATTTGATTCAGGAATTACTATGATTGACACTGCTCCTGCATATGGTTTTGGAAATTCAGAAATAATTGTTGGAAAAGCTATAAAACAATTGAAACGTGAGAAGGTTATTATTGCTACCAAGTGCGGACTTATCTGGCACGATAAACTTGGAGAAAAATTCTTCGATTCAGATGAAAAAGGCCCTACGGAAGCCAGTAGTGCCAGCAAAGAGATCTACCGCTGCTTGCGCCCCGAAATAATTCGTTATGAAGTAGAGGAGAGTTTAAAAAGACTCGGTACTGATTATATTGATCTTTATCAGACACACTGGCAAGACCCAACAACACCAATAGAAGAAAGTATGGAAGCTTTATTACAACTAAAAAAGGAAGGAAAGATCAGAGCAATAGGCTGCTCAAATGCAACTCCAGAAGATATGCAAAAATACCTTAGTGTTGGACAGCTTGATGTAGATCAAGAAAAATACAGCATGCTCGACAGAGATCTTGAGACAACAAATCTAGAATTTGCTGCAACCAACAATATATCATTTCTGGCATATTCACCCCTTGGTCAAGGCCTATTAACAGGTAAAATAGGTGCAGACCGAAATTTTGAAGAAGGCGATCAACGCCTTGACAACCCACGCTTTTCAATCGAAAACCGAGCTAAAGTAATGACTATGCTCAATGAATTTAAACAAATTGCTGATAATCACAACGCAACTCTTGGCCAACTTGCAATTGCTTGGACCTTCCACAAGAGAGGCTGCAGCCACGTCCTTATTGGAGCGAGAACTCCTGCTCAAGCCAGAGAGAATGCTTTAGCAGGTGACATAAAATTAACAGTTGCTGAAATAGACTTAATTCAAGCAGCAATAAGTAAATATGCCCCTAATATATGCTAAAATATATTAAAAATATTTTAACAAAAATCCTAACTGCCATTATTCAGTTAGGATTTTTCATAATATAAGAAATTTACACTATGAATAATAATGAAAAACTCCTCTCCGCTGATCAGGACACGAATATTCTTAAATCCACGAAGAATATATATCTGATCTGAACCAACTCTTTACACAGCTTAAAAAGCAGATTATTGAATCCATATATGATAAAGAGCTCTAAGATCATCTAGGTTTTGAGAAAAATCAGAAAGCTTCCAGGAGAAGAAGTCACTGCTGAAGTCGTAGGATAATTATTAGGTGTCTGTCAGATAAAGTAGTGGCTAGTACACCTTATCTATACAACAAATCCGACTGAAAGCTTCAATCGGACTGTTCGTAAATTTACCAAAACCAAGGGGATTTTCCCTCATGAAGATAGCCTGTTAAAATCAATCTTTCTTGGGGTACAAAATATCGAGAAGAAATGGACTTACAAAACCCATAACTGGGGTATAGTATATTCATAACTCTTGATAATCAAGAAAGATTATCTTGACTCTTAAATTTTGTACTTATTTTACAGACTCGGGATACGCCCTGCGTACCATTTCTAACTATTTAGAGTCCATCTTAAATTAATCCTATTTTTATCTGGAGAAATAGGCCACCTTAAGCTTTTAAACTAATATCCACCCTCAGATTTATCTGCACTAGCGTTACCACATATTGCATCTACAGATGATGCACCGGTACCAAGACGATCTACACCCATATCGACAAACATCTTAGCTCGTGCGTAATCCCTGATACCCCCTGATGGTTTAACTTTTATTTTACCTGCGCCAGTCTCCATCATAATCTTAACAGCTTCTTCACTCGCACCACCACTCGCAAACCCAGTCGAAGTTTTAACAAAATCGGCTCCAGCCTCTATTGAAGCTTTAGTGCCCATCACGATTTCATCATTGGAGAGCTCAGTAGTTTCAAGAATTACCTTTACTAGCACATTTGATTTATGGGCAATGTCAACAACAGCCTTAATATCTGCTACTACGCGATTATACTCACCACTCTTGATAAGGCCATAATTTACTACCATATCGATTTCAGCAACACCTAATTTAGTGTAAATTTCTGCTTCAGCTGCTTTACCCTTTGTATGCCCACAACCTTGAGGAAAGCCAAGGACAACAGATACAACCGTGTCAGTTCCCTCGCACATAGCTTTAGCCATCTCAATATCACATGGTCGTACACATACTGAAAAAACTTTGTAGTCTATTCCCTTCTGAATCCACATCTTTGACTCTTCAATTGTAAAACCTGGATTCAAAACAGCGTGATCCATATAACGATTAATTTTCATAAAATACTCCTGTATATATAATATTGTGTAATAGAAATATGACAAGTTTAAGCAACCCCGAATACGATTTCAGGAGATAATGATACAAAGCCACATGCCAAGTATCACAGAAAAAGATACTCGAGGTTAACTCATATTATGATTTATAATTGATTTTTTAGTGAACTTCTCTACCGCCAGAAACGTTAAATGCCTGGCCAGTATTGTAATTACCGTGAATAGTGAGGAATTCACACCAAGCAACAATGTCTTCTTTTTCACAAAGACGCTTGAGTGGAATTTTTGCTGAGAACTGTTTGACTACTTCTTCTCGAGTTAGGTTCATATGATCAATATAGCCAGCGCTTACATTTGCCCATACACCAGTAGCGTCAACAATACCTGGACAAAGGCAGTTAACCTTAATATTATTTGGAGCAAGTTCGAAAGCCATAGCATGAGTAAGAGCAATAATTGCACCCTTAGATGCAGAATAAGAGCCCATAAGAGCAGAACCAGTCTTACCTGACTTTGATGAGAAGTTGATAATTCTTCCGTCACCTATTGACTCCATAGTCTGCAAAGCACCTTGTGTACAGTATACAGTACCGTTTACATTGATCTGCATCATCTTATCAAGTCTTGAAGGAGTAATGTCTTGAATCTTCTCTTGATCAACTGCTCCAGCAGTATTAACAAGAGCAAATACCGGACCGAGGTCATCTGCGATGCAATCAAAAACACTTAAAACCTTTGCTTGATCTGTGATATTAACAATATAGCCTTTAGCACCTTCGAGTTTTGAAGCTTCGTCCATAACTTCTGGTTGAATATCAAGAAGAGCGACTTTTGCTCCATGCTCTACATACATTTGAGCAACCGCAAGACCTATACTCTTTGCCGCACCAGTTACTACACATACCTTACCTTTTAAATCAACACCCATTGTTATTCTCCAATAAAATACTATTCCATAAAATTATAAAATATACTATGTATAAATTATTTTTGCACAAACAACTTCGTTGCAGGTCCCGCCATATCATTTGAGTTAAAATGATTGCGAAACATAAAGTTATTACCATTAAAGAGAGATGACTCATACCAGAGTGGGACTCCACCTTCTAGGTACACCTTAGCATTGAGTAAAAGACAAGCATCACCTTCTTCCATTCCCAAACAATCAGCCTCTTCTTTTGTTACTGTTACGGCGTGTATTAGTTGGTCACATACTTCAATTCGCTTGCCTGCAAGTTTCTCAAGACCAGCATAAGACGAGCCTTCTATCATTGATCTTTCAAATCCAGGACAACTACTCTTTACGATCACTCTCCTGTCTAGTACCATTGGTATTCCATCGATAAGCCTTACACGCTTCAGGGAATAGAACTCATCAACCCCATCATCTACCATCTCAATAGGTATCTCAATGGGAAATTTTTTGAGTGTAACCTCCTCGAAAGATATAACCTTGGTACTGATCATCTTCCCCATTGCCTTTACCATCTGTGAAATACTGATGAGCTGGTTCATGTTGAACTGTGTCGGTGGCTCTTTGACAAAACTTCCTTTTCCCTTCTTATTTTCTACATACCCTTCAGCTATCAATATAGAAACAGCTTTGTTCACAGTTACTCTACTTACGTTATACTCCTCCACAAGTTCTCTTTCAGAGTAAAACTTGTCACCACACACAAACTTACCATCAATAATTTCTTGACGCAAGTTATCAGCGAGTTGTTTATAAATTGGATCTTTTAGTAACATAATTTCTCCAGTATAGCTTTATAACAATCCGATAGTACTCCATTATGAATAGTATTACTGGAAGAAATTATAAGATCATTTTCAGTAGAATCCACATATTTCCATACATCTATTTTTGCTTCTACTGATAGACAGCTCGAATTCCCTCTCTTATTATCAGTATTTCATTACTAGGGACTGCCTAGCCTAAATTAATATTTAAAGATCTCGCTATTCTAGTTAGACAAATTTTTACGAAGTAAGCACTACTCTTAAAGCTACCCCATCCTTCATCAATTGGAATGAATCCTTTATTCTTTCAAGTGGGAGAGTATGAGTTGCAATTTTCTCTGCCGGGAATGATTCACGCCCAATTATCTCGACAGCTTTTTTTACTTGCGCTGGGGTAGAGTCACTTGTTCCTACAAGTTTTATCTCACCATAATGTATTAAACGACTATCAATTTTAAGATACTTACTATCTTCTGGTAGTGAAGCGAAGAGACATACACTCCCCTGCTTTCTAACTAGCGACAATGCTTGTTCCTGTGGAGCCGCAGCGGGAGCTGTTACAATTACTCTATCGACACCTATACCATCTGTCATCTCCATGATAATAGCATGTAGGTCTTCTTTTGCTGAGTTGACCAATCTATCAACCTTGAAACTTTCAGCAATTTTCAGTCTTTCATCAGAAACTTCTGCAAGTATTGTCTTACTTGCACCCAACTCTTTAGCAACACTCAAATTAAGAATACCTAGAGGACCAGCGCCCATTACTAAAACAGTATCGCCTTCTTCTATACCCACATTCTGTAGAGAATTTATAGCACAACTCAAAGGTTCAGCAATACATGCAATATTTGGTTCAACATCTAACGGAACTTTTATTAAGTGCCCTCTCTTAATTGCTAACTCAGGAATGATAATATATTCAGCCATACCACCATCAAAATAGAAACCCATCGGCTTAATATTAGCGCAAAGATTTGTGTGCCCCTTCTTACAATAGAAGCATTCACCACAAGAGATAGATGTAGCCATTACGACTCTTTCACCGTTTTCGAAACCATCAACGTTTGCACCACACTCTTCAATCAGACCACAAAACTCGTGTCCCATTATACGTGGCGGTTGCATACGTGGGTTACCGTGATAGAAAGCTTTCATGTCGGTGCCACATACAGCGCATGCTTCCATCTTTACAAGAACTTCATTCTCACCACAAATAGGCTTATCCCATTCTTCTATTCTTATATCATCTTTACCGTGAAATATTACAGCTTTCATTTAATTTCCCTTTACTTTTTAACAAATCCCTAATAAAAATTACCAAATGAAGTAATATGTTTCTAGCGCATGTATAAGCCGCCATTTACTCCCACACTTGCACCTGTCATATAACTACTTGCATCTGAAACCATGATTGTTACCATCTTTGCAACTTCTTCTGGTTCTGCTATTCTATTTAGTGGTATTGTTCTACTATATCTCTCTGCATCTGTCTTGATAATTTCAGCAGTAAGGTCTGTATGCACCATACCTGGAGCAAGTGAGTTAATACGTATTCCATATTCTGCGACCTCTTTTGCTAGAGAGATGGTCAAGGAATGCACTGCACCCTTTGTTGCAGCATAATGTGACTTACCTGTAGTCGACCCGGCAAACACTGCTTGAGAAGTTATATTGACAATACTTCCCTTGACGCCTGAATTAATGAAGTGATTTACCATCTCTTTACAAGTAAGAAACACACCATCAACATTTACAGACATGATATTTTTCCACATTGCTAGATCCATATCCTTGATCATACACTGAGGACAGATACCTGCATTATTTACAAGTATATCGATAGTTTTAAATTCATTAACTGCCGCAGCAAACATTGCTTTGACTTCATCCTCTTTTGCAACATTAGCATTTACAATTAAGGCCTTTACAGAGTAGAGAGTTTCTATCTCCCTCTTAGTTTCAACAGCCTTCTCTTTATTACAATTATAGCTCATTACAATATTTACACCTTCACTTGCGAGGTTTAATGATATCCCTTTTCCCAGTCCTCTTGAGCCTCCTGTAACGATTGCAGTCTTTCCCCTAAGTTTTAGATCCATTTAGTTACTCTCCAAATCGTTAATCAGTAAAACCGCCCCATCTATTGCCTCTTAGAACTTTAAAACATCATAAGCCAACAGTCAACATGTGGACTAACCACATGTTGACTTTACACTATTGATTTAAATTAGTCAAGTGAATTATTACGATTTTTTCAAAATAGTATGAAACAGGAAAATTTTTAGACAATACCGCTATTTTTAGACAATACCGCTTATGGTATGAATAGAAAATCTGTTTTTGGGTATTCAAATAAATCAATTGCATCGACTTTAGGATAACGCCACTCCTTTTTTCACAGCTGAATAACCTGTTATCATGCATAACTTTACGAATATTTTCTATCGAACATGATATTTCTGACAGCTCTTCTGTAAAATCCGTATATTTTTTCCTGTAACCGTATATACCTTTAGAATTAGAATGCTTGTAAATACTCTGGCATGAATAGCTATTATGTTTCTCTTCTCTTGAGCATAAGACAGTTTTTCATCAAGGTGCTTATAATATCCGTTCTTACTCAATTTTAGGATCTTGCACATCCTCTTTACAGAATATTCCACACTATAAGATTTATCCAGACTTACTTTATAGGCTCTCCTTCATCAAGAACGCAGTTGCTTTTTTAATACTTCCTGCTCCTTTTTAAGTATTTTTTTTACGCAGTTTTGCCAGCTTAATGTCGGCTGGAGAAAAATCTGGAATAGCTAGATTTTCTGGATTACTTTTCAGCTTTAAAGCTATTCTCTCATAGTAATATTGGATATACCAAATATCCCTTGCAGATTAAGAAAATGAATGCCCTTGTTCTATTACCAGTTTCACCGCTTTTTCTTTAATTCAAGTGAACACTTTTTAACTTTTGTCATGATTGACTCCTTAAAAAATATTTTGACTATCCCAATATCAGGTATCCACCATTCTTATGGCACTGCAAAGTTTCAGTTAGAGATTCTGCTTCAGACTACGGCCTGCGCTCCATTTCTAACTGTTTAGAGTCCACATTTAGTCAATTCTATTATTATTTGAAAAATTGGTCCACATTATTATCCCACCGCTAAATGACTGTTTAAATCCGCAAGTTCCATTATACTCCGCCAAGCAAACAGAATTAATTTTTGACAAAATTCAAAATATACTTGCTTAAGGCTATATTTAGAGTATTCTATTATTTGTTACGACTAATGATTATCCTATGTTAATTTCATGATAATCGAAACAATATTGTGACATATCCTCCCTGAAAGTGATCCACTATTATTTAGATAATAGTATGTGATTTTCAGAAAAGGAACCGTTATGAGATGTTATAGATATTCTGAATGAACTCTTTATTATCCATGGTATTCCTAAATATATCCATAGCGATAACGGTTAAGAATTTATTGCTGCAGAGATTAGGAAGTGACTGAAGCAGCTCAAAAGTTAGACCATTGTATATTAATCTGGCAGTCCATAGGAGAATGGTTATATTGAAAGTTTTCACGGTAGTTTTAGAGATGAACTATTATCACAGGAGCAGTTCGACAACATTTATGAAGCAGAAGTTTTAATAGAGTATTGGCGTGTAGGATATAATCATATCCGCCCTTATAGTACGTTGAAATATTTGACTCCAGCAGAGTACAGAATAAATATGAGTAAGAACGAATCAGAGATTTATTCTGGCAATTACTGGACTGCGTCCTTGCCAGAATAATGATGATATTGTATATACTTAAGTGATATCACTGATGGGGGCAATTCAATTGTACTAACAATGAATTTGATTATGCTTCAATATTAGTTCTATACCTTAGTTTATAAGTCCAACATTAGATATAAATATTTCGGTATAAATACTAAAAGGCTTTACTGACATTAATCTTAACAATATATATATTAAAACTCCTTCGCAGACACTTTGCGACTATTTATGTATAAACGTCTTTAGCATAATTAGGCCAAATAAAACCTATTTACCGTGTGCATATCTTCCTCCGCTATCCGTATTAATTGGGTACAATAATTACTGACAGCAATATCAACCTCTACTTTTTGAATTGTGTATTATTAAACACATTATTGACAATAGAATTAATTTAATTTTGGAATTTACAAACCATTAGACACGACCGTTATTTCTTGAAGTTCAATATCAAAAGATAATAATATTATAATATAGTATATTCATTTAAGCTTCAAAAATTTAGCCATATTTTAGACTTGTATATTAATATGATATAATATCTTTATGACATTTATTATAAAGTTATCTAATCATTAATCAAAAGTTATGTTGGTGTTTATCGGGCACCTCTTAAGTGTTTATTTTATTACTAAGGAGACATCATGTTAAAGATTCGTTTTTCTACGCTACTTGTAGCATTGGTAATGCTATTTGCTGTTACTCTATCTGCGTCTGCAAAAGAGAAAGTTTTTGTTATGGTTCCCAAAGGCGTGCATCCTTACTACATTCCTTGCTATGAAGGTTTTGAAGCTGCAGGTAAGAAGTTCGGAATTAAGACAGAATATGTAGCTCCCCAGGATTTCCAGTTACCTAATCAGGTTAAAGTAATTGAAAACCTTATCGTTCGTAAAGTAGATGGCATTGCTATATCTGCGCTTGATAACGAGGGACTTATAAATGTTATTCAACAAGCAGTGGACGCAGGCATCAAAGTTATATGTTTTGACGCTGATGCTCCAGGAAGTGCTAGACTAAGCTACATAGGAACTAACAATAAGACTGCAGGTGAAATTGGTGCAGAGCAGATGGCCAAATTTATGGGCAACAAAGGTGAGATAGCAGTTCTTCAAGCCGGTCTAGGTGCTAGTAATTTGAATATGCGTTATGATGGATTTGTTGCGAAGATGGCTGATATTGCACCTGAAATTAAAATTGTTGCGAGAGAAGATACTGAAAATAAATTCGAATTGGCTACAAATAAAACCGAAGCTCTTATGAGTTCCTATCCAAAACTAAGTGGTATTTTCGGTGTATCTGCTGAAGGAGCGCCTTGCGCAGCGATTGCGGTTGAAGATGCTGGGAAAGAGGGTATGCTTACTATAGGTGGTTTTGATGACCTTTCTGATACTATCGAAGCTATCAAATCTGGCACAGTTCAGTTCTGTTTAGCTCAGATGACATACAAAATGGGTTGGTTATCAGTTACAGAACTTATGAAAGCGTGTGAAGGAAAAAAGATTAGTCCTGAAATAGATACAGGTATGATGGTTATTACAAAGGAAAATGCTGATTCATATATGGAACAAATGCAGAAAGAGACACAAGATTTATAGAGTAAACAATAGCAAATATTACTTTATTACTCATAAATTTTAGTTTAAATTACAAATTATAGAGCTATGTTTAGGGTTATATAACAAAGCACTAAAGATAGCTCTTCTCTTTAATCGAAATTATTATTTATTTAATGGAAGCTCGGTGGTTATTCGAGTATTTTGATAATGCTTAACATATTATTAGATACTGCTATGAACCTACTAATGTGCTTTTTGAATAAAAAAGCGTTTGACTGTTTTAAACATATGTATGTTTTGTCAAGTGCTTCTGATATTAAAGAAAAATGAAAGGTAGTCGTTATGGCAGAAAAAACGAAGCAAAAAGGGGGTAATATATTTATCCGCATTGCTAAGGCTCAAGAATTTGGTGTCTTAATTGCACTTGTTATCATAATGGGAATAATTACCTATCAAGCCCCATCTTTTTTTTCCTTTGATAATTTCTTTTTGGTTTCTAGGCAAATTGCATTTACTGCTATTGTTTCACTAGGCGTGGTGTTCGTTATTATTACCAGTGGCATCGATCTGTCTATCGGTTCTATGATGGGATTTGTTGGGATTACAACTGGAATTTTTATACAAGCAGAAATGGATCCGATATTAGCAATTTTTCTTGGCTTGCTCTCAGGTGCAATATGTGGCTTGATTAATGGTATAATCGTATCTTATTTAAACGTAACACCATTTATCGTTACACTAGGTATGATGAGTATTGCAGGTGGCGGGATATATATCCTTACTGCTGGTAACTCGATACGATCAATACCAAAGCCATTTGTAAACGCATTGAGTCAAAATATTATTGATATCAATATGGGTGATTTAGGAAGATTTAGAGTCTCTATAGTTGTTATAGTTTGCATCGTACTTGCAATTATTGCTCACATTATTTTAAAGCACACCGTCTTTGGCCGCCGTGTTTATGCAATTGGTGGTAATGAAGAAGCTACACGACTTTCAGGTATCAATGTCAAAAAAGTAAAATTGCTCTGCTACGTCATATCAAGCACATTAGCTGGTGTATCAGGCATACTGTATATTGCTCGTTTTCGCTCGGCTCAACCAACAACAGGTCTTGGTGCAGAGTTAGATGCAATTGCAGCATGCGTTATCGGTGGTACGTCCCTTTTGGGTGGTAGTGGTTCTGTTTTGGGGGTATTAATCGGAGCTTCAATTATGGGCGTTGTAAAGAATGGCTTAGTTCTTATGCAGGTATCATCCTACTGGCAAAAGTCAGTTATCGGGCTAATTATTGTTCTTGCGGCTATTGTCGATGTGATACGTAACCGAAAGAGAGGCTAATATGACAGAGGCTCTGTTAGAACTTAAAAATATTACAAAAGTATTCCCTGGAGTAAAGGCTCTAGATAATGTTAGCCTAGATGTAAAACCTGGTGAAGTAGTCGGGATAATTGGTGAGAATGGCGCAGGGAAGTCAACCCTTATGAAGGTTCTTACTGGTGTATATGAACCTTCTGCTGGCGAAATAATTTATGAAGGCAAGAACGTTGCATTCCAGAGTGCAGCAGAAGCATATGCTATAGGTATCAATATCGTTTTTCAAGAATTCAATCTTTGCGGCAATTTGACTGTTATGGAAAATTTGTTCCTGGGTAATGAACTTACAAAAGGTGGATTTATTGATTATAGAGGTATGGAGAAACGTTCTAGAGATATGTTCAACATGTTGCATTTCAATATAGATCCTAAGGCTATTGTACAGGATCTTGGAGCAGCTCAGCAGCAAATGATAGAAATTGCGAAGGCTCTTTCACATGAGACAAAGGTACTCATTCTAGATGAACCTACAGCAGTGCTTACTGACAAAGAAATTATCAAACTTCTCCAAGTAGTAGAAAACCTCAAAAGCAAGGGCATGTCCATTCTTTTTATATCACACAAGCTCAATGAAATAAAAAGTATCTCAGATAGAGTCTTTTGCCTCCGTGATGGACAGAATTCTGGAAATGCTTATACAAAAGATATCTGTGAAGATGATATGGTAGCGATGATGGTTGGAAGAAACGCTGAAGATATTTATGGTAAAAAGATACATAGAGAAATTCCAGATGACTATGTGCTTGAAGTAAATAATCTTTCAGGTCCTCCTTTTATTAAGGATATAAGTTTCAAACTTCGGCGTGGGGAGATACTTGGACTTGCCGGACTTATTGCTGCAGGCAGAACTGAAGTTGCAATGCTCCTAAGTGGAGCAGTGCAGAAGACAGCCGGGGAGATAATTATTGAAGGCAAGAAGGTAGAAATTAACAGCCCTGCTGATGCGGTTAAAAATAGAATAGCATATGTATCAGAGGACAGGAAGAAGCTTGGACTAGTGCTTAACATGACGGTACGTGAGAATACTACCATGGCTGTTCATGACAGTGTAAGTGAGCGTAGTTTTATAAAGCGTAAACGTGAGAATATTATCAGTGATCGCTATATTAAGCGTTTCAATACCAAGGTTTACTCACGAGAACAAGTAATAGGAACTCTCAGTGGTGGCAATCAGCAGAAGGTCTGCCTGGGTAAGTGGCTTGCTATAAATCCAATAATTCTAATTCTTGATGAGCCAACTCGTGGTATAGATGTGGGAGCGAAGGCCGAAATTCACCGTATAATTGAAGAGTTAGCTGAAAAAGAAGGGATGTCGATTATTGTTATATCCTCAGAGCTACCTGAGGTTCTACGTCTATCTGATAGAGTGCTGGTAATGCATGAAGGCAGGCTGACTGGCAATATCTCTGGTGAAGATGCTAATGAAGAGACTATAATGAAAGCGGCATTGGCGTAAAGTTGTAGCTCATATTCAAGAAAATTTCAGTGTTTCTAAACGACAGTCTTGTAACGTGGCAAATCAATTCAGATCTACTAAACGACGTAAACATGTTGCACCTAGTGATGAAAATAAGCTTATAAAAGAGGTATACCTTTTAACCGGCAAATACAAGAGGTATGGGTATCGCAGAGTTACCGCGCTTTTTTCAGAAAACTGGTTACAATATAAATCATAAACAAGTAGAACGAATCTGGCGAAAACTGGGATTTAATGTGTGTGATTCATAGACATCCTTTCACTTTTTAAATGCATGTTTTTTTAGCAAAATGCTATTTCTGCGATATTCTATTTCTGTATTAAATTTGATTGAGACTTCTTCTTGTAAAGGAGTCTCATACATCAATTCAATGTACTTTTCAACTGGAGTTTTACCGTTTAGACTACTGTGAGGACGCTCCCAATTGTAGTAATGCTGCCATTCTGCTAAGGGTAGATCAAGACTTTCTATACTGTGTTTTGTTAAATCAATGGTTGAATAGAATTCTTCAATATCAGTTTTTTGAGATCTTTCTACTTTACCATTAAGATGAGGAGATGCAGGGCGAATAGGTCTAAGTTTAATCCCCCAATCCAACAGCAGATCTTGAACTTTATAAGCAAGAAATTCTCGTCCTCTATCAGTCTGAATTCTTTGAATTGGGAAACACATCTCTTCAACTACTTTTTCAATATGGAGAAACATTATTCCTAACTAAAACTTTATGAATTGTTGCTAAAGAGAGCTTAATACTATGCAACCTTAATAATTCGCTCTGAATTCTCCTCGCCCCGATATTTCTTGAATCTCTTAGTGCTAATATTATACTTTCTATATTTTCAGTTACCTTAGTCGCAGGAGAATTGTGAGGTTTTCTGCTCAAGGTGCAAAGCCCTTCAATACCATTTGATTGATATCTATTTACCCATTTTCTAAGAGTAGGTCTGGAAATTCCACAACGATTACAAACAAGTCCTGAGTTTTGAGTTTCAAAATACATTTTGACCCATTTCAATCGGGATTTAGTAGTATTGCCCATAGCAACTCCTTTATCAATATATTATACAATTTTATTGAAAGGATGTCTATGAATCACACAACTAAATCTTTTATTTGTTAAAAATGACGCAATAATTACCTTTATCTGTTCTGCATTTTGAACAGCTTATACACGTAGCTTTTCTTTTATCACCTGATTTCCATCTTTTAATTAAATCTGGTTCTGCAAGTAGTGGCCTTGATAAACCAAAGAAATTTATATCGCTCCCGTTCAGTATATTTTCCATTACATCAATATCTTTAAAACCCCCAACAGTGATAACAGGTATGCTAACTTCTTTGCTTATTACTTTGGCATATTCAGAAAAATACCCTTCGCTCTGGAGTTTATAATTATCAAATTCCTGGCCAATCATGGTTCTGGCTTTACCATGGATATTGCCTGTTATATCTAGTGCATCTACTCCAAGAGCTTCGAGTTTCCTGGAAATTATTCTTGTTTCATCAAAGCTTAGACCGTTATCAAAAAATTCACTGGAAGTAAGTTTTATTATTATAGTAAAATCATTGCCCACTTTTTCTCGGGTTTTACGATATATCTCAGTTAAAAATCTCATACGATTTTCAAGGTTTCCTCCATACTCGTCAGTTCTTTTATTGTAATAAGGGCTCAAAAACTGATTGATCAGGTAGGTATGAGCTGCATGTATTTCGACACCATCAAAGCCAGACTGCTGGACTCTTGCTGCAGCATCTGCAAAAGCACCTTCGATGTATTTTATCTCCTCTATTGTCATTGCTTTGCCAGTAACATTTGTACTTCTTTCAGCTACTTCACTGGGAGCGTAGATAATTCTTTTCCCAAGATTATATGTAGTTTTGGTTCCACCATATGCAATTTGCATTACAATTTTTGAATTATAACTATGTACTAATTTGGTCAGTTCCTGATATTCATTGATAAAAGAGTCGTTATAAATTCCCATCATCCCGTGATTAGGTTGCTCTTCTTTAACAACATTGGCGTAGCCAGTTATAATTAAACCCACATCATTTTTGGCTAATTCATCATAAATTTTAATAAGCTCAGCAGTAAGGTGCCCGTCTTCTGTTGTCATGTTTTCCCAGGTAGCACTTCTAACAAATCGATTTTTTATTAAAAGTTTTCCTAGTTTAGTTTTTTCAAATAAGGTTTTCATGTTTTCCCTTTCATTATTGTGTGTTTGAGCTACTTCCACCACCTCTGACCTGCCCCCATCAGTGATACCACTTAAGAATATACAATATTATCTTTATTCTGGCAAGGACGAAGTGGCGTAGCCACGCAGGACTTGCCAGAATAAATCTCTGATTGCTTCTTCATCACCTCTTTACTATATTCTGCCGGAGATAAATACTTGAGCGAACTATGCGGGCGGATATGATTATATCCTACACGCCAGTGCTCTATTAATACTTCAGCTTCATAAATACTGTCAAACTGCTCCTGAGATAATAATTTATCTCGAAAACTGCCGTGGAAACTCTCTATGTAACCATTCTCCCATGGGCTGCCCGGTTCTATATACAATGGCTTAACTTTAAGCTGCTTCAGCCATTCCCTGATCCCCGCCGCAATAAATTCAGAACCATTATCACTACGGATATATTCTGGAATTCCATAAAGAATAAATAATTCATTCAGAACATCTATAACATCTGCCGAGTTCAATTTTCTCGATACCTTCAGAATCAGGCATTCGCGGGTAAACTCATCAAGTACGCTTAGTATCTTTAAGATCTTACCATCTGAAGTTCTGTCAAAAATAAAATCATAACTCCACACATGATTTTTATGAGTGGCAGAATTACGACGAACAGAGCCATCACTGTAAGTTGTCTGCGTCTCTTCTGCTTTCTCTTTACGGCATTAAATCCTAATTTTCTCCAGATCCGTTCTACTCTTTTATGATTTATATCCCAGCCTGTTTTCTTTAAAAGTGCGGTAATTCTACGGTATCCATACTTCTTGTATTTACCGACTAAAAGACAAATCTCCTTTATAAGTTCTTTTTCATCACTAGGTACAACATGCCCACGTCGTTGAGTTGATCTAGATTGATTCATTACTTTGCAAGCCCGTCATTCAGAGACAGCGAATTTCTCCTGAATATGAACTACAGCGTTACGTCTCTTCTGCGGGCTTAGAAGTCTCCATCTGATAACTCTTTAAGCATAGCGATATCAAGAGATAAATCAGCAACAAGTCTTTTCAGACGGGCATTCTTTTTTTCCAGTTCCTTAAGCTTTCTTGCTTTGCTGATATCCATCTTTCCGTATTCTTTACGCCACTTATAAAAACTCTGAGAAGAGATACCGAGTGTTTTACAGGCGGCTTCAATACTTGATCCCTATCCCTGTAAAACTTCCATTTCTCGGAGTATTTTGATTATACTTTCAACTGATGTCTTTCTGCCTTTCATAACATTTCCTTTCCTGAAAATTATAACTATTATCCATATAATAGTGGAGCACTTCCAGGGGGGCACGTCAGTCGCTGCCAGCCCCAATGCCCGCGCCATCGCGTCATACTGCTTGGATCGCATGGAGGCTCAAGCTGAAAGTAATCATAACCACAAAAATATGCCAGTAAGGATTTTCCATAAACTGTAGAATAATATTTTCGTCACTAAGCTTAAAAGCGTATTTCAAGTAGGGTAATCCGACCATTAATCTTGTTGGTAAAGCAGGTGCGCCTTTTGTCTGGTGATAAAGTTTTCCAAAGTATTGGTCAAAACTTTTCCCGTCAATAATTGCTTCAAGCTGTACCAGCTCATGCTTCATATTAATGATCTGAGATAAAGTGGATGTGAACAAATTTCCTCGAGGATTATGGGAAGATTTAGGTTTCATTTTGCAAGGTATCTCCATGTAAAACAAATATACCTTGCATTATACACATATATGAAACTGCAATCAAAGCTTTATATCAAGGATATAAGCTATTTTTCAGGGTCGACTAAGTATACAGAAATACTATACACTAGATTATCCTATAAATAGAGCTCAAAGTATAAATATCTTTGAACTCTATGATTACAACTATTGATGTAATGCGACATTAATTAAAAACTAGATTTAAATATTAGTTAACCTTATTAACAACACTACCTGCAATAAATGCTTTCAAATTATCAACAGCAATATTCATCAGGCGTGCTCTTGCTTCGAGTGGAGCCCATGCAATATGTGGAGTAATATAACAGTTCTTGGCCGTTAACAATACGTTATCAGCCTTGATTGGTTCTGTTGATACAACATCTATACCAGCGGCAGCTACCTTACCACTATTGAGTGCCTCTGCAAGATCTTCTTCAATAATCAACGGACCACGTGATGTATTGATAATAATCACTCCATCCTTCATCTTTGCAATACTGTTTTTATTGATCATACCCTCCGTTGATTCAAATAGTGGGCAATGTAACGAGATAACATCAGAGTTTACAAGTACCTCATAAAGCTCAGCATACCTCAAATTATCTGACTCTAGATCTTTATTCTGATAAGCATCAAAGGCAAGAACCTTCATACCAAACGCTTGAGCAATCTTGGCTGTATTCTGACCGATACGACCAAAACCAATAATACCCATTGTCTTGTCTGCAAGCTCTATAAGCGGAAAGTTCCAATAGCAGAAGTCTTGACAAACAGTCCAGTCACCATTAAATACCGTCTGGCTATGACTTTCAATATGATGACATATGTTTAATAAATGAGCAAACACAAACTGTGCAACAGCGGTAGTGCCATAGGTTGGTATATTACATACAGGAATATTTTTTTCTGCAGCAGCTACGGTATCAACAACATTGAAGCCTGTAGCAAGAACGCCGATATACTTAATTGACGGACAAGCAGAAATAATTTCCTTGGTAATAAGGGTTTTGTTTGTAATAACAGCATCAGCATTACCTATGCGGCTAATTACATCTTCTTTATTTGTCCTATCGTAACAAATGAGTTCACCCAGTTCAGAGAATCCTTCCCACGTCAGATCTCCTGGATTTAATGTATGACCATCTAAAACAATAATTTTCATTATTTATACTCCTATGATATTTTAAAATTTTTGCAATTTAAGCTCTATATGATAATCAAAGGTAACACTATAACATGCTAAAGTGGCTAAATATGAATATAAACACTACTGCAGAACTGCATAGATTAATGTGAATACCCACCCATAACATCTTTTAGAGCAGGATAAAGTTTTTTATATACATCATATGTTTTTAGGTACATATTTCTAATTTCTTCTTTTTCTGGATATATTGCATCACCAGTAGATTTTAATTGAGGCAGTGCCTGATCAGTTGGACTTAAGTATAATCCACCAGCAATTCCCCCAAGCAATGCAGCACCAAGGGCTGCAGCATCAGCATACGAGGTTGTACTATATGGAAGGTTTAAAACACTAGATTTGATTTGATTCCAATAGCTGCTCTTTGTACCATTACCCACAGCAACAATATGGCGAATAGTGACATCAAAACACTCCTCGCCATATTCTAATAGCTGTTTAAGTACATACGCTCCTGACTCATACACAGACTGCATGAGGTCAATCTTGTCAGACTGTACGGTTATACCATACCAAACTCCTACCGCTTTACTATCCCATATTGGTGAACGCTCACCAGACAGATATGGCAAGAATGCTACGCCATTAGCTCCAGGTGTAGCTGAAGTTATTGCGGTATTCATGTTCTCTACAGTTGCGAATTCATTAAAAATATTGTTTTTTAACCAATCAAGAGCTGCCCCCATAAACGAGTTTGCGCCATGCGCCAGCCAATTACCATTTATAATATGTTTTCTATTCATAAAAACTGAATCAAATTGTGGTTTATCATGAATAAAGGTAAGGACTCCCGATGTTCCAACCGACTCAAAAACTTCTGCCTTATCTTTAATACCAAGTGCAAAAGTAGCACAAGCCGTATCAGCAGCTCCAAGTGCAACAGGTGTACCTTGCTTTATACCAGTTTCAATACTTATATCTTTTTTTACCACTCCAATTTTTTCAAAAGGAGATTTTATACTAGCTATCTTACTCTCAGGGACATTGGCATAGCTAAGTAAATCACAATCCCAACATTTATCATTAGAATCAAGTTTAAAAACTCCACTGTAAGAAGCTTGAGTCCAATCCACTCCTGTCTTGCCCGTAAATTGTGCAACAATAAAACTATTAAGCATTCCCGCATACTCTGTTGCCTCCCATACTTCGGCTTCATTCTCTTGTAGCCATATCAAATTTGAAACGCTACAAGATGCTACAGCCGCTCTATTTCCAAGAAGCTTGGAATATTTTTCAGAATCAACCGCCAATGAATTCAGGTATCGTTTCACAGAACTGTCCGCGCGGATATCCATATATGTAATACCACAGCGTAACGGTTTGTATTCTTTATCCATAAGTACTGTAGTTGGGCAGGTTGATGAAACGCCAATACTTAATATATCAATATTAGTAGTAGCAATTAATTTCTTGATTGCTACTACAATACTTTTCCAGTATAATTCCAAATCAATCTCTGCATAACCGCGCTGTGCCCTTGTTAGCACAACAGACACTTGCTCTTTGGCGATAATACCTCCATCAAGAGTAAAAGCAACTACTTTTATGTTTGTTGTACCAGCATCAATGCCGATTATTGCTTTAGTCTTCATGGTTTAATAACTACCTTTATCGCGTCACCACTCTCAGCCAGCGCTAAAGCATCATTGAATTTTTCCAACTTAAAAGTATGAGTAACCAATGGCTGTACATCTATTGCGCCACATTCTACTAATTCTAAGCACTTTTTAAACCCACTACGTTTTAGAGACGCAGAACCAACAACACATAATTCATTATAATGAATTAGATTCACATCAACCTCTGGCATAGCACCTTTTGCAAACCCAGCAAACATACTAACTCTAGCGCCTTTTTTACAAATCTGCAAACTCTGATTGACAACTCTTGGATTGCCAATTGCAAGAATTACCACATCAGCACCAAACCCCTCAGTATTTGCATATACAATATCCGGTAGTGATTCGTTAATAGGGTCAACCAATATATCCGCACCAAACTTAATAGCAGCCTCACGGCGACTCTTTGTTGGTTCGCTAACGATTACTTTGGTAGCTCCTTGAGCTTTTGCAAGCATTACATGCATCAATCCAATTGGACCAGCACCAATTACAACTACTGTATCTCCAAAGCCGATATTTAGTTTTGTCTGACCTTCCTGAACACAAGCAAGTGGCTCAACTAGTGCTCCTGCTTCCCATGATGTTTCAGGCTTGAGTTTGAGTACGTTACCGCTAGTTACGAATGCTGCAGGGATCTTCAGATATTCAGCGAAACAACCGGAGTACTCATATCCGATAGCTTTTCTGTTCAAGCAGACATTCTCCATATCATTCAAACAATAGCAACACTCTCCACAAGGCAATACAGGATCAATAATCACACGATCACCGATCGCAAATGCTGTAACATCTTTACCAATACGTATAACCTCACCAGAGACTTCGTGTCCAATAATTGCTGGCATCATAATACCTTTGGTCTTTGAACCATTAATTATTCTACTATCAGTGCCACATATTGCTGCAGCTTTGACCTTTATCAGCATCTCATTCTCAGCAATTTCTGGATCAGGGACATCTTTATATTTGACACAATCAACCTTTGTAAATACAGCAGCTTTCATATTATCTCCTATACTTATTTAGCATTATCCGCATAGATTTTCATAGCAGCTTCAACATTGGCATCTTCTAAAATCATTGCTCTGAATGCCATTGTAGCAGCTGTTGGGAATTTATCTTGCCAGATACATCTGCCGTATGTAACACCAGCCAAACCAATAGCAAGAGCATCCTGTGTCATCTGGAAGTAAGACTTAAGATCATTACCACCAGCGCCACCTGCTAGACATACTTTTGCTGGGCAAGAATCAACAACCTTCTGAAAACTTTCAGCAGAACCACTCCAAAGAGTCTTAATCACGTCAACACCAAGTTCAGCACCAGCACGCACAGCATATGCAAGGGCATCTGTATCTGAAGGATCTTTGATCATTGAGCCTTTAGGATAGATATGAGCAACCAGAGGCATGCCCATCTTTTCAGCTTCCTTACTAATCATACCAAGGTGAGTTAACTGTTGAGCCTGTTCAGGACCACCAACGATCATACCAACAGAGATAGCATCGGCACCACATCTTAAAGCTTCTTCAACATCAGCTACAGGCGCATCGTAGTGTGGGTGATAGTTTATTGAATATGTTGTAGACTTCATAATTAATGCCACTTCACCAGCATACTTAGGGAATACATTTGTAGCAATACCTTTTTGTAAAGTAACAGCATTTGGTCTGCCTTTGATAACAGTCTCAAGTGTTTTATCAATGTTCTCTAATCCTGGCAATACACCTCTAGTAATTGGGTGATCAAGAGTTATTGCAAAAAGTCTACCAGACTTCTTATCAAACAATCTAGACATCCTAATCTGCTTACCTGCGTTCATTTTTTCTCCTTTAAAGAATTTCTTTTTTAAAATCATATAAATTTATAACGATTTTTTTTCATTACGTCACATCAATATATTAATACAACATCAAGTCAACCAAAGACGTAGCAATTTGTGGTATTGCAGCAAAGATCACTAAGAATATCGCAATAATCACATAGAACGGCCACGATGCTTTAACAATTGTCTCTATTTTCAATTTAGATACTAATGATGTTGCGAATAGGCATACCCCTACTGGCGGTGTACTCAGACCAACAGAAAGAGCCATAACCATAAACACAACAAAATGAATTGGGTTGATTCCAATAACTAACGCTGTCGGCATTAGTACAGGTGTGAGCAATAGTATTGCTGCAGTAATATCAAGGAACATTCCTATGACAATAAAGATAAGTCCCATTATTAGTAATACGACAAGGCTATTAGTTGAAATACTAAGTAAGAATACGCTTACCTTATCTGGGAGTTGATCAATAGCAAAGATATAAGTAGCAACTGAAGCAACCATAGCAATTAATAAAATTGTTCCCGAAGTTACTCCTGCAGTTATCATAAGTCTAGGAAATTGCTTCCAAGTCAAACCTTTATATACATATATAGAAAGGAACAATGTATAGACCACAGCAAGTCCCGCAGCTTCTGTCGGCGTAACAAAGCCACAGAATATCCCTGATAGTATAATAAGCGGTGATAAAAGTGCCGGTATAGCATCAAAGATAATTTTTGCAATCTCACGGTAACTTCGTATTACGACTTTACCATATCCATTACGTCTAGCAATAATATAGTTTGTCAACATGAACAATAACGAGAGCAACACAGCTGGTCCAATTCCACCTGCCAAACAAGCACTGACAGACTGTTCAGCAACAACAGAAGCAATAACCATTAAAATACTCGGTGGTACAATTGATGACAGAGTTGAAGTTATCATAGTCATTGCAGCAGCATACGGTCTTGGATAACCTTCTTCTGTCATTGCTTTTATTTCAATAGGCCCCAAGCTACCAACATCAGCAACAGATGACCCCGATATCCCCCCAAAAATAAAACTTGCAATGATATTCACATGTCCAAGTGCTCCTCTCCATCTTCCAACATACGAATTAGCAGCACTAAAAATCCTACTAGCAATCCCCCCCTTCTCCATAATTAAACCAGCAAGTACAAACAGAGGCACAGCTACAAGCAAAAAGCTATTCATTGAAGAGTACATAAATCTTGAGACAACATGCAGTGGTAGTCCATAAAAGTATAATGTTGAAATTACGGATAGACCAAGAGCTATCGCTAAAGGAACTCCGACAAGACTTAACAAGAAAAATAACCCTAGTAAACACAAACTCATAGTTTATTCTCCTCAAACTCTTCAGCCGAAACATCAGTGGTAATTAATTTTTTAGTATTTGAATCCAGGAAGTAACTTTGGAATATAGCGATAATTGACAATAAAGAACAAAGACCCAAAGGCAAGGTGACATAAAACATAGGAATTCCCAAAGAAGGCGAGCTTTCCAAACTACAGTACTGCCTATGTGTCATACCACAGTTATAATACATAACAATTACAAAAAAGGTTAAGCAGCTAATTAGATATATAAATCCCTGAACCTTTCTAAAAAACTTTTTATATGGGAGCATATCAAAAATAAAGGTAACCCTTGCATGTTCAACACTCCTAAAACCAACAGCCATACCAAAATTTACTGTCCAAATAAAGAAGTTTCGTGTTAATTCTTCAGTCCAAGGAATTGAACTATTTATCAGTCGACTCAAAACCTGAAGACATACGACTACCAACATCCCTAGAATACTTATAAATATAATGCCATCAACTACGCACCATATTATGCTTTTCTTTCTCATATCAACACAACCCTACTAATAGAACCATTACTCAGGTAGCACAGTTATCATACTACCCAAGTAATAGTTTAAAATATTATCTTCCCAAAAATTCCTGCGATTTTTTAATAAATTCAGCACCTATCATTTCTTCAAATTTTGGGTATTGTTTTACTGCTTCGGTTTGAAAAGCTGCCATTTCTTCAGGAGAAAGTCTATTTACCTTCATCCCATGTGAAGCTAATTCTTTTAATATTTTTGACTCTTGTTCAATATCAGATTTATTTTTGTAGTCTGCTGCAGCAAGAGCAGCTTTTTTCACAGCTTTTTGTAGTTCGGGAGTTAGTTTATTCCAAACATCTTTATTAAAAGCGAGAATAAATGAATCTGCAATGTGATTTGTCATTGAAAGGTAAGTCTGCACTTCGTAGAACTTATTTGCTAATGGTACTTCTACTGGATTTTCTTGACCATCAATTATTTTAAGTTGTAAAGCAGTATAAACCTCTTTAAAATTCATCGGAGTTGGGTTTGCACCTAATGCGCCAAAAAAATCAACCCATAATTTATTATTAGGAACACGTAATTTCATTCCTTCAAAATCGCTAGGCTTGGTAATTGGCTTACTTGAGCTAGTAACGTTCCTATAAGTTCTAATAGCTAAAGCCAATCCCTTAATATTTAGACGATCAAGAGAATCTAATAGTTCTTGCCCAGGGTCACCATTTAGGTACTTAATAAACTCATCATAGTTTGCAAATAGATATGGCAAACTAACAGCATTCATTTTTGGCTCAAATGAAGCGTAAACAGATGAAGAAAGCACAAGCGCATCTAAAGAGCCATCTTCAAGCATGTTTATTGCGGAATTTTGATCACCTGAAAAAAGTATGCCGTTTGGATAAATCATTACTTCAACTTCATTATTGGTCTCTTCAGCAACTTGTTTAGCAAAGTACTCTGCCATTCCTCCAACAGATGACTTAATCGGATCAGGTATAGCTAAGCTAATTTTTATTTCCGAAGAATAACTAACTTGCTGAAGTGCCAAACACACAAATAACATTACAATCAGGTTTAAATACTTTTTCACCTTTTTATCTCCTATGCTAAAACAAAATAAACGAACTAAACACTTACAAACGATCAACACTTTTACTATACGCCACAATTGAACATTATTCAAATAAAAAATGATTTTTATGAAACTTAATTCACTAAAATTCATAAACAACTATAAACAAAATACTTACGCGTAAAACATATACTAATAATACTGTGTTAAATTTAATCTATAAGCAATTTATTATAAAAAAAATATTATATATTGACTAAATAAGAATAATACTTTTAAATATAGTATAGTTTATATAAATATTTATTCCATATTACGTAGAGTATAATATTAATAGTTATATATATTATGATTTATACCTATTAAAATATTATTTTGGCCAATAATAAAAAGGAATCATATGTACATAAATGAAGAAATAAACTTTAATATTCGAGTAAAACGAGAACTTAGTAAGCTTAGCAAAAAAGAGAAAGCAATATGCGATTACATTAAAATACACAGCAAAGATGTTATTCATATGGCAATCAGTGAACTAGCAGAGTTCAGTAATGCTAGTGAGGCATCACTTGTTAGATTATCCCAAAAACTTGGATACAAAGGCTTTCAAGCGATGAAAATAAATATTGCCCAAGATATTATTGATCCATCCAAACAGATTAGTGAAGTCCTTACAGAAGCAGATAATATCCCAAACGTTGTCACAAAAGTTTTCCACAGTAATATTCAAGCACTAAAAGACACATTGCTCGTCCTGGATAAGAAAAGTGTTGAAGAAGCGATTGAATTAATAATTAAAGCTAAGAATATTTTCTTTGTAGGAATTGGTGGGTCAAATATTATAGCACAAGATGCTCAACATAAATTCATGAGAATTGGGTTTATGGCTTTGTCATTCTCAGATACGACTATGCAAACAATTTTTGCTGCCAATTTGCATGAAAATGATGTTGTAATACCTATTTCTCACTCAGGAGCATCTAGAGATACTATAGAAATAGTGAAACAATCAAAGAGCTCTGGAGCAAAAATAATATCCATTACAGATTATTGCAGATGCCCTCTTATAAAGTATAGCGACATATCATTATTCACTTCTTCTAGTGAAACAGCATTCAAAACAGAAGCACTTTCATCAAGAATAGCAGAACTTACTATTATCGATGCACTTTTTATTGGTTGCGCTTATAAACAACACGACAAAGCACTGACTTATATGAAGAAAACGCGCGAAGCTCTAGACTCAAAAAAAATATAGGATGCAGTAAAATAATTTGTGTAAGTTTCTAATTTTAAGGTAGTGTAACAAAATCTGTGTAAAAGTGATTCTTTTCAGAGAGCAACAAATACACTTTATTATGAGTTATTCATTCTCATGAATGGATAACTCATTTCTAATTTTATACCAGCCACGGACTCGTTGAGTCCACTTTGTTACAGCCTGCTCTGTTGCCAGATAAAGCATCTTCAGAAGTGCTTCATCAGTCGGGAAAATCGTCTTGGCTTTGGTAACTTTACGGTACTGCCGATTAAGGTTTTCAATGATATTCGTCGTATACATAATATAACGTAAATCGGCAGAATATTTGAAAAATGGAGACAGCTCATCCCAGTTATCATACCAGCTTTTTTCCTAGATACCGATATTTATAAGCTGGCGCATAAATAATCAGTGAACACAAGTAGGATAAGGATTATTCCAATTTTTCTTGAATAAACCTAAATTCTTATAGGCATCCCTCTCATTTGGAGCCTGGTATACAGATATCAAATCAGCCATTAGTGACTTGATATCTTTATAGCTCACATAGCGAGTAGAACTACGAATCTGATGGATTATACAGCGTTGGACTATTGCTTTAGGAAAAGTTGCAAGGATTGCCTGCTTAAAACCTGAGAGCCCATCTACGCTGAAGATAATAACCTCTTTAACGCCTCTGTTGCTTAAATCAGTAAGTACTTTTAACCAGAATTTGCTGCTTTCATTCTCACCAATCCAGATACCTAGAACATCTTTGAAACCCTCTGTGTCGATTCCTATTACAATATATGCCGCTTTAGAAACAATTCTGTTATTCTGTTTTACTTTATAATGGATTGCATCCATAAAGATAAACGGGTACTTCTCATCAAGTGGTCTGTTCTGCCAGTCCTGAACCACAGGGAGAATCTTATGGGTAAATAGATATCAATCAAATGGCATTGAAGGGCTTTGCACCTTGAGCAGAAAACCTCACAATTCTCCTGCGACTAAGGTAACTGAAAATATAGAAAGTATAATATTAGCACTAAGAGATTCAAGAAATATCGGGGCGAGGAGAATTCAGAGCGAATTATTAAGGTTGCATAGTATTAAGCTCTCTTTAGCAACAATTCATAAAGTTTTAGTTAGGAATAATGTTTCTCCATTGAAGCGATATACGAGAAGGAAAAAATTTAATCGATATGCCATGAAAATTCCTGGAGCTAGAGTTCAAATGGATACAATGAAACTTGCTCCAAATTTTTATCAATATACAGCTATAGATGATTGTACTCGCTACAGAGTCTTAAGAGTCTATTCTCGTAGAACAGCTGCCAATACTCTTGACTTTATTGAAAAAGTAGTTGAAGAGATATGTTTCCCAATTCAAAGAATTCAGACTGATAGAGGACGAGAATTTCTTGCTTATAAAGTTCAAGATCTGCTGTTGGATTGGGGGATTAAACTTAGACCTATTCGCCCTGCATCTCCTCATCTTAATGGTAAAGTAGAAAGATCTCAAAAAACTGATATTGAAGAATTCTATTCAACCATTGATTTAACAAAACACAGTATAGAAAGTCTTGATCTACCCTTAGCAGAATGGCAGCATTACTACAATTGGGAGCGTCCTCATAGTAGTCTAAACGGTAAAACTCCAGTTGAAAAGTACGTTGAATTGATGTATGAGACTCCTTTACAAGAAGAAATCTCAATCAAATTTAATACAGAAATAGAATATTGCTAGCATTTTGCTAAAAAAACATGCATTTAAAAAGTGAAAGGATGTCTATAAATCACACATTTTAGGCTACGCCCTGCGCTCCATTTCTAACTGTTTGAAGTCCACTTTAAATTAATCTTATTTTTGTCTAGAAAATTCGACCACCTTACTATTTCTTCTTTTCTCAAGTGTTGCACTTAGAATTTGAATCCACCCCATCATAAATACTGATAGTAAAAAGTTAAAATTAAATTTGACTAAGAAATAATCCATGATATACTGGACTTGTAATACATGTTACATCTATTATATTTATATTTGGTTCATGACAAGATAACTTTGCTTAATCTCCTATAAAGGGTTCTTACGAATTATCTTCAAAACCAGTTTATACAAATCATCATCTCGATGATTAAAACGAAATTCGCACTCTTTTAAGTGCAAGTAAAAAGTCTTTTTGCTAATACCACGATACTTACTTAATCTGGTTTTAGCTATAGACCAAAAGTTTTCAATACCATTAATATGATTTTTGCCTTTTGCAAATTCACTATTAGAGTGGTTGATTCTATGATGCTTCTTGTAGCCGAAGTCCACAAGACCATCATAAGTTTTAAAACCGTCGGTATATACTGCAAAGTCCATACCGACTTTAGACTTGATTATAGGTATTAAAACCGATGCAGAGCAATTTGTAACTACTTGCGTATACACTTTGCCCTGGCGTTTGATCAAGCCGAATACTAAATGTTTTCCGTGTGCTCCTCGTCCCCGTTTATCACGAACTCGGCGCGCACCAAAGTAACTTTCATCAATTTCTATTTCACCTTTTTGAAATGGAGACTGATCTTCACAGTATTCAGAAATTCTTTTTCTAATTCCATTAATAATGGAGTTAATAGTATTTCTTGATAATCCTGTGATACTAGCTATTTTTGTGGCTTCAATGTCGAGAATAAATAGTCTTACTATCTCTCGAAATTTAGCCTCAGAAATTTTTGAACGTTTTTTGTACTTGTTAACCATTATGACATAATAACTTAAGCATGATTTTTGTCAAGTTATCTTGTCATGAGCCTAATTTATTATTAAGAAATAAACAGGAATAAACATGAAGACAATCATTATAAAGATTGAAGGATACGAGTATAAAGCTGAACTTTATAATAATGAATCAGCAGATGCTTTTTTCAGCTGCCTTCCAGCAAAAATATCTATGACCTCATGGGGCGATGAATACTATGGAAGTTTCTCAGATAGCATCCCACATATTAATGAACAACGTGACCTTTATAAAGTTGGGGAAATAGCCTATTGGCCTCCGGGTAATGCCTTTTGTATTTTCTTCGGACCAACTCCAGTAAGTACTGATAACCAACCTAAAATGGCCTCTCCAGGCATACCACTTGGAAAAATTATTACAGGTGATATTAACAAACTAAAAACATTGGGTGGGCAAATTTCAATTACTATTACACAATAAGATGTCCAAGCAATTGAGATAATAATTAGTCGTCCCTGAATATTGAATTATTCAGGGACGACTAATTACTCTCTTACAGGAACTTTCGCTTTTACACAGATTTTGTTACAATACCTATCATATAGAGATTCGGCGTCTTATCTATACGACAAATCCGATTGAAAGTTTCAATCGGACTGTTCATAAATTTACTAAAACCAAAATGAGTTATCCACATTACATGGACAACTCATAATAAAACAAATAAATTACGCTTTATAAAGAATTGTTTTTACTACAATTAATTACACAAACCTACTCTTTATCAAAGAAAAAGACTACTTATTCGCATAAATATAAACAATCATAAGCTTCAAGATAAAACGCCTAAAAGAGTGTCAATAAATTACTGGCAATTTCAACCTCATTACTGGCAGAAGGAATCAATTCAAACCCAACTGTGCCTTTATAATTCAATTTCAGAAGAGTTTTCCAAATCATCTCGAAATTAATCTCACCAGTACCCGGTTCGGCTCTTCCAGGGACATCAGCAATATGAATATAGCCGATATAATCTATACTATCATTCAAAGTATTGATCAATTTGCCTTCACTGAGCTGCATATGATAGATGTCATAGGTTATTTTGATGTTGTTACTTCTGGCCGGGATAACTGCGGCCACAGCATCCCTCGTCGATGACAGAAAGCACCCTGGATGATCTACTTCAACATTTAACGCCTCCAAATTCAGAGTTACCCCTGCGTCTTCTGCTATGGGCGCCAGCCGAACAAGAGTGCCAGCCATAACGGCCATCTTTTCACCATACGATTTCTCCGCATAATCATTTAGAATCACACCATTCTCGCCCAGACCGTTGGAATGTATTATTAAATTGTTGCATCCCAGATAGTGAGCAGTTTCAATTGACTTTTCAACATACTCTATGTACTTATCCGTATGCTCAATATCAATTATTGATAGATCTTTATCGCCTGAAAAACCGGTCAGTGTTAGCTCATACTTCTCAAGGAGGGATTTTATTCTCCCAATATCCATCCCGTCCCAGTCCGAAAATTCAACATGCGAAAATCCTGCTTCCTTCGCTTTTTCAAATCTATCGTAAAAATCATATTTGGAAAAGAAGGACCACAAGCAAAGTGACTTAATCATTCATCTCTCCTCAGCATATTTCTGCAATCTTCACCGGTCGGCTCTCTTCCAGTGACTTCTGAGCAGCTAGTCCGATAAGTACTGATGCCAATCCGTCATTGCCAATTACTGCGGTCTCTGTATCGTTAGCCACAGCGTTTATAAATGCCTCCATCTCAACTTTATATGATTCGGCATAACGATCAAAGCATGAATACAGAGGAGTTACACCCACTACGGAGTCCTTGGTCATGACATTGATATTTGTCGGGAAATCATTATCTGCAATGACTACACCTTTATTACCGAATACCTCTACTCTCTGATCGTAACCATATACCGCTTCCCGCGAATTATCAATAACCCCTAGAGCGCCATTCTTAAACTTAATGCTGACAATTGCCGTATCGACATCACCAGCCTCACCAATACCTGCATCAACAAGTACGGAACCGTAAGCAAAGACCTCTTCCGGTTCACTCCCGGAGAGAAACCGAACCATATCAAAATCGTGTATCATCATATCCAGGAATATCCCCCCAGAGACCTTGACATACTCTACAGGTGGTGGTGAACAATCACGTGAAGTTACTTTAACTACATGAACATCACCGATACTGCCGTCACAAACAGCAGCCCTGACCTTGCTGAAGTTATGATCAAATCTCCGGTTGAATCCGACCTGAAATTTCACTCCAGCTCTCTTGACTTCCTCTAAGGCCAGCTTGATCTTTGCCACATTAAAGTCAATAGGCTTCTCACAGAATATATGCTTGCCGGCTTTTGCGCTGTCTATAATTATATCTGCATGCGTATCTGTGGATGAGCAGATCAAAACCGCCTCAATTTCCTTATTTGCCAGAATTTCATTATAATCATTAGTAACTGACGCGATGCCATACTGCTCTGCCCACTGCCTGGCTCCCTCCAGATAAACATCTGAAACCATTGCAATCTCCGCGCCAAGGATGCTGCTCATAATAACCTGACCGTGAATTTTACCAATTCGACCAGCACCAATTAATCCAAGTTTCATACTCACTCCTTCTTCATGATTTATAAAAACCTATTTTGCTGTTGCTACTGTACTTTGCATAGATTTATGCTTTATAAGTCGTCTTGACTTCGCCTCTACTCTGCCGCGCACCACATCAGCGAATACAGCTATGATAATTATCGTACCAATAACCACATACTGCATGTCTGAAGATGCTTTCAGTAGAATCAGCCCATTTCGAATTACTGCAATTAAAAGCACCCCGATCATTGTCCCGGTAACTGTTCCCTTGCCCCCGGAAAAAGATGCTCCGCCGATGATCACCGCCGCAATGGAATCGATATCTGCGGTGGTACCTGCCAGGGGTAAGGCACCGCCAACACGCCCGACAAAGATTATACCTGCACAGCCGCACATGAACCCGGAAAAGCAGTACACAAATGTCAATACCGCCTTGACGTTAATACCGGAAAGTCGCGCCGCTTCTTTATTACCACCAATAGAGTATATCTCTCGTCCCAGAGTTGTTCTATTCAGGAAAACATGGGTAATCGCATAAAAGACTAGCACTATTATAAAGGGTAAAGGGAAACCACTTATTGCTCCCGAGCCAGCTACCTCCACGCCTTTAGGGAAATTAACAATTGGAGCTGCAGCGGTAATTATAAGTGCAATACCTCTAGCGATATTTCTCGTTGCAATTGTTGAAATGAACGGATGTGGCAGATTGAGTTTGGTCAAGAGCAACCCATTTACTAGGCCCATAAGTACTCCAACCAGCAAACACACCAAAACCAAGACAAACGAATTAGTAACCCCATATGACCTCATAATAATACCCATAGTACAAATTGAAAGTGCCATAATCGGCCCAACAGACAGGTCTATACCAGCAGTAAGAATAACCACCAGCATTCCAAGTGCAATAAGAGCCGTAGTTGAAGACTGGCGCAATATATTCATCAGATTATGATATCTGAAAAAGTTCTTTGAAACAAAGGAAAGAAGAACACACAAAATTATCAATGTCAATAATGGCGCCAGTTTAAATATTACCTCTTTAAACGATAAATTCATTAATTTACTAAACATCTATAACACCTCCCATTATGCTATTTCACTACCCCAGGCGGCAGCCATAATATCCTTTTCATTAAACTTTGGTGAATCACTCTTGATATCACCAGTAATTTTACCTGTCCGCATGACAATAGTTCTATCACACATACCCAGTATTTCCGGTAATTCAGAAGAAATTAGTATTACCGCCTTCCCTTGCTTGACCAGATCATTGATTAAATTATATACCTCGACTTTTGCGCCCACATCAATGCCTCTGGTAGGTTCATCAAGAATATATATATCAGCTTCCGTATTTAGCCACTTGCCAATAACCACCTTCTGCTGATTGCCGCCTGAAAGGGTGCCGACAGGGGTTGAGTCATTTGGAGTTTTAATTCGCAATGACTTGATATTACGTTCTGATACTCTCTTCATTTTACGATTATTAAGAATCATCCTGTCCGACATTTTCTTCATGCAGCTCATGGTCAAATTTTTATATACCGACTCATTCAGAACCAAACCCTCACCTTTTCTGTCTTCGGTGACAAAAGCCATTTTATTTGCAATTGCTTCGCGTGGGTTGGTAATTTTAACTTCGTGGTGGTGAATAAAAATTTTCCCGACATCAATCTCATCAATACCAAAGATACAGCGGAAAAGCTCGGTGCGGCCGGCACCGACAAGACCGGAAAACCCTAGAACCTCGCCACTATGTACGCTAAAGGAAATATCTTCAAACACACCATAACGTGAAAAGTTCTCAACCCGAATATACTCTTCTTTTATTTCAGCTGGTTTTTTGGGGAAGAGATCAACTACCGATCTTCCAACCATTGACTCTATAAGCGAAGCATGGGTCATCTCGCTTACCGGAGCCGTCTTGATGAGTTGTCCATCTCGTAAGATTGTAACCACATCGCATATTTCAAAGACCTCTTCAAGTTTGTGCGATACAAACAGTATTGCCACCCCTTTACTCTTCAAGATACCAACAACCTTCATCAATTCTCGTACTTCACGTTCACTAAGACTTGATGTAGGCTCATCCATAATCAGAATTTTAACATCTTTTAAAATAGCCCGTCCTATCTCAATCATCTGCTGCTGACCGATCCCCAGCTTATTTAAAAGTGTCTTGGGGTTCAAATCCTGACCGAGTCTTTGCATGATATCCCGACTCTGTTTGTCCATCTCTTTATAATCAAGAATTGGTCCGGCTCCTTTAAGATACTGCCCGAGAAAGATATTATCCGTTATTGACAGTTCAGTAACAATATTGAGTTCCTGATATATACAACTTATACCCATTTCCTTTGCCATGCTGAGATTTTTCAGAACAACTTCGTCACCTGCGATTTCAATACTGCCTTCATCTGGAGCATACAAGCCTGTCATGCATTTAATCAGTGTTGACTTACCGGCTCCGTTCTCTCCCAGAAGTCCGTGAACCTCTCCCGGCTTCAAAGTTAAAGAGACATCATCCAGCGCCAGGACCCCTGGAAATATCTTTGTTATATGATTTAATTTCATAACTTCATCAGACATATTAAACACTCTCTATAAGCGACAAAACAAATTATCATAATACGCAGTATAATGGTTGCAGCAGAGGTTCTAAATTCATGTACCCCTTTACTGCAACCACAAATTCACAACATATAGCGATACACTTATTATTTGTTGCTTAACTTCGTAATAAGCTTGGCTCCGGTATCAATACGAGGTTCAACCTTCTCTCCCTTTGCCGCTTTAATTGCATTTTCCACGCCAAGATATCCCATCATATAAGGATTCTGCGCCACTGACCCCTCCATAATACCCATATTAATTTTCGACCTTGCCCCAGGTGAGCCGTCAAAACCGATGAGCATGATATCCTTCAACTTTCCTGCCTGCTCAATTGCTTTCAAAGCGCCTAGCGCCATCTGATCGGCAGTAACAAATACTGCATCAATATTGTTGAAATTCTGCATGAAGTTTTCCATTACATTTGCAGCCTTCTCGCCATCACTGTCAGCAGGCTGCACATCAAGCACCTTAATACCTTGCGCCTCCAGATAATCTTTTGCCCCGGCAGTCCGGTCGTCATGAGTCTTATCACCCAGAGCCCCCCTTATTATCACAACATTACCTTTATTCCCCAGATGTTCGGCAATATACTTACCAGCTAATTCCGCAGCTGCATAATTACCGGTACCAAGAAAAGTGGTCTTCCCCTCCAGATCTGCATCTGTATCAATCAGCAAAACCGGTATACCCGCATCAATTGCATTCTTAAGAACACGCACTTGCGCTGCTGGCTGAATTGGAGCAACACACAATGCATCCACCCCCATTGTGATATTGTTTTCAATCATGTTGGTATGCTCCTCAACCAGGGTTTCTTTAGCAGGACCATTTATATCAAGATTAACCCCGAATTCTTCTGCAGCAACCTTTGCACCCTTTGTAACTGCGATCCAATGTTCATCACTGCCTTTGACTACAAATCCAATGTTCAGTTTGTCATCAGCCTTTACCTCAAACACACATCCCAATGCCAGCAACATAGCAACACACAGCATCATCTTTTTCATAATCTGCCTTTCTCCATAAAATAAATATTCGATACACAACAAGTTATAATTGCATCAACTGCAATTAACACATAACACATCACACTAATTATAGTACCACTGGATATTCTTTAATCAAATAAGTATATAAACACTTTTTATAAATATGGTTTATAAACTTTATTTATAAATACCGCAGGTTTTTATTTTGCTATTTCCCGCTTTTATACTACAATAGGATGCTTTAGTTCAAGAATAACCTAATAACGAGGAAGTATAATGAATACCCCAATAGGAAAACCGGCTTTGCTTAAACTCTACAACTGTAAGAAGATAATGTCTTTATTCCTTGATAATCAGCCAACCACCATCACTGATATCGCTGAAAAAACAGACATAAGCAAAACAACAACTATCAAGATATTCAAACTATTGAAAGAGAAAAATTATATCATTCCCCTAGGTAAGGGAGAATCCTCCTCCATTGGCGGCAAAAGACCGGATAGATATCAGCAAAATACCGATTTAGGCTACAGTCTGACATTTTATATCCGTAAAACCGGTGTTTATTATTATAAACAGAATATCGCAAACATAATATCAGACCAAGAAGTTATCAAGTATGACAAACAACACAGCATAACTTCAATTACCTCCTGGATTGCTGATATCTGTAATGAAAAACTAAGCTGCATATATAAAAAACATAAAATATGCTACGGCATAATTCTAATTTTTGAAGGCATCATCGAGAACTTCGCCGATGAGGAACAACTCGCATACGATTTTCCGTACTGGGTCAATAGCAAGAATATAATTACCAACATTAAGAGCAAACTTGAATACACGCTACCCATCATTTTTGACAATCATCACCGTTTTTCACTGCTAGCGGAAAAAAAGTTTCATAGCATAAGTGATGATAAAAATATCGTCTACCTTGAATGTACTGAAGATGGTGTAGGCGGTGCAATCTACAACAACAATAAAATAGCTTACGGTAATAGTTTTATTGCTGGAGAACTTGGACATATTATCCTCTGCCCAGATTCACCCCTGTTCTGCAAATGCGGTGGCCGGGGCTGCTTTGAAGCGCTTGTTTCCATAGACAATCTCCTACAGTCAGCTAGCAATTATTACAATTCACCAATGAATCTACGAAAACTCGCAAAAATGTATCATAATAACGATAAAGCAGCAGTCGAATTCATTGCGAATATTACCTCTTGGTTTTCACTGGCAATCAACAATATTTTTATGCTTACCGCCCCGAACTATATTATACTGTCAGGTTCATACAGTATTTTCGGTGAACGCTTTTTAGAAGAGGTTTACGCTAAATTTCAACAATTAGCACTTACAAAGGTTGCCAAAAAACTAAAGTTAACCTTCTCCTCCCTAAACGACAAATCCAGCATTATTGGAGGAAACATTCTAGCGATAGACAAGTATTTTAAGCAGGATGAAATATATCAATAGGATCAAACACTATAAATCCACTGCCGCTCCTATATACTCACGCCCCATCTTTGCATACTCTAGCGGATTGGCCTTGGCCGGATCCTGCTCCGCTTCAACCACCATCCATCCGGTATAGTCTGCTACTTCAAGCCTTTTAAAAATTGGTGCAAACTCTACCGAACCATCACCAGGAACTGTAAACATACCGCATTTAACTCCATCAAGAAAACTCATTTTTTCATCATTAACCCTGTCAAGAACAGACTTACGTACATCCTTCAGGTGCACATGCCCCACCCTGGGACAATACCTGTCAATTGCGCTATACGGATCTTCCTTAGCAGCGTAAAAGTGCCCGGTATCATACAGAAGTGAGACATAAGACGCATCCGTGTCAGCAAGCAAACGGTCCACCTCTTCACAGCTTTCAATCACAGTTCCAAGATGGTGATGAAAGCAGAGTTTAATTCCATAATCTTCAGCCGCAATCTTTCCAGCCTCATTCAGCCCCGCACAAAGCTTCTTCCAGTCAGAATCATACTTGATAACCGGCTTCACACCTGAAAATAGCGGAACGTTAATTTTTCCTTGTATACTCCCGGACTGCTCCGACACTCCAATAACTCCAGCCCCCATATACCGTAAAAAATCACATTGCTTGCGCAGCATACTAGTGTTATACTCCCTTGGCTTTGACAGAAAGTAGGTACTCAACCACTGATTACAGATTGTCAGTCCAACTTCATCCAGCGCCTCCTTCAAGAGCACGCGATCAGTCGGGTACTTTGTGCCGACTTCACAGCCGATATACCCCGCTTCAACCATTTCCTGTATACACTGCTCAAATGAGCACTCTGCGCCAAGTTCCGGCATGTCATCATTTGTCCAGTTAATTGGAGCTATACCAAGTTTTACTTTATTACTGTTCATAGTTTATTTCACTTTTCCCTCAAATTGTCAGCAAAAACCACAACATCTACGGTCGATCAGTATTTTCTCGCATTCTTCAAATGCTCCTGCATTACTGCCGAGGCCTCCATGACCGCCTGAGTTGCCGAAAGCTCTGGAGTCCCGGCTCGCCACCAAGTCTCATAACCGTCGGTCATGCTCTTAACGACGGACTTAACGTCGATAACCGTTGTTTTTTCACTCTGCGCAGCCTGCTTCAATGCCTCGGCAAACTCCTCCTCACTGGTAACGCTCCAGCTGTCACAACCATAGCTTTTGGCATTCAGTGCAAAATCAATTGGCACATACTCACCATCAAGTCGTCTGCTCTTCTCATTCCTGTACCGAAGCTCACAGCCAAAACGCGGTATTCCCTGACCGGTTTGCAGATTATCGATACATTGCCAGCCACCGTTATCCACAACCACAATATTGATTTTTATACCCTCTTGGATAGCCATGACAATCTCCTGATGATACATAAGATATGTGCCATCCCCCATCAACACCCAAACCTCGCGCTCCGGCTCGGCAAGTTTTGCGCCAATAGCTCCGGGGATTTCATAACCCATACAAGAATAGGCATACTCCAGATGATATGTATGTCTGCTGCGAGTACGCCAGATACGCTCCATATCCGATGGCAGACTACCTGAAGCGCAGACCACAATCGCGTCATCAGCTATTCCGCCATTATTCATCATTCCAATAATCTTAGTCTGGGTAATTTTTCCCGGTTCTACGGCTTCAGCTGCATAGAGTCTGTCCACCTCTAAGTTCCACTCATCCTTAATACTTTTAATCTCAGCGCCATACGCTGCCTCATATTCTAATGCCTCCAGACATGAAGATATTTCCTGCAAAGCAAGTTTGGCATCTGCCAACACCGGAATACTGTCCAGCTTATATGCATCCATGGGGTTGACATTTATTCCAATCACCGTAAGTTCAGGATTATGAAAAGCCCATTTTGAGGCTGTATGAAAATCATTCAGACGCGTTCCTATTGCCAGCAGACAATCTGCCTCTCTGGCGATGCGGTTGGACGCCAGCGTTCCGGTAGTACCAATTCCACCGAGGTTATACTCAAAATCCCAGCTAATAACCCCCTTGCCAGCCTGCGTCTCGGAAAATGGGATATTGAATTTTGCGGCAAAAGCTTCAACTTCCTCCCAAGCTTGCGCATACCTTACCCCGCCGCCGACAATAATCAGCGGTTTCTTTTTACCGGCTATTATCTGGGCAATTCTTGCAGCGAGCCCGGGAGCAACCGGCCGTCTTTGAATATAATGAACACGTTTTGCAAAGAATGATTCCGGATAAGCATATACCTCAGCAGCAGTATCCTGCGGCATAGCCAGAGTCACAGCCCCGGTAAGTGCCGGATCGGTAAGTACGCGCATGGCATTTATTGCAGCAGACATCAACTGTTCAGGTCGGACAATCCTATCCCAGTACTTGCTTACAGCTCGAAAAGCGTCATTACTCGATATCGAATGATCATGTTCCTGCTCAACCTGCTGTAGCACCGGATCCGGCTGCCGTGAAGCAAAGATGTCACCGGGGAGGAAGAGTGCTGGTATTCTATTCGCAGTCGCAGTGGCCGCAGCTGTAACCATATTCATCGCCCCCGGGCCGACTGAGCTGGTCGCACACAGTATTCTCTTGCGGTTACTCTGCTTGGCAAATCCCGTCGCAATATGCCCGGCGCCCTGCTCATTGCTTACCCGGTAAAATTTAAAGCTCTCTGACATACTCTCCAGAGCTTCCCCCATTCCCAGTACGCACCCGTGCCCAAAGATACCAGAAATACCTTCAACAAATTTAATTTCTTCTCCGTCATAATTTATATATTGATTATCCAGAAAGCGAAACAATGCTTGAGAAGTAGTCAATTGGATATTTTTCATGAATATTGATCCTCCAAATAGAAAATTATGATAATTTCATACCTTAAGCAGTTTTAGCCATTAAGCTATTACTGAAATGAACAAAACACAAGTTATATATATCTCACAGAATGTAAGAATAAGCCAGACTGACGCCCTACGTGGCTGAATAAGCTTGACCTGCAATTACACACGCATACCAGCAGTTGCGCCTTACCTACTTTTCTGCAAACCTCCCCCAGACCAACCAGATAAGTCAGGCTGCATTTAACAGAGTACAAGCCTTACCGCCTGCTTCAGCCGGAGTAATTTAAAGTAAATAAATATTATTACGAAACCTAGCACCACCGCATCAGGCTCGCCCCACACCAACAATAACGGGCAATGCTGCAAACGTATGCATAAATCAAGCAAATACAACCTCTAGTCGGGATAAATTAATACCAACTCTGACCTGCTCAATAATTTTAAAAGGTATATTTTCAATATGAAAAGATTGTTTGCCACAACAAGTTAACACAACAACGATATGTAAGAACTATACACCATCATCTTACGCAAAACAAGTAAAAAATTGCATTTTTCACCTAAAAATAATAATCACTGTAACGAACGACAAAACATTATTCCCGTAAACCCGAAAAAAATCTCTACTTAGCATTTTCCCTTCGAGTTCGGCAAACCATGAGATTACTGCAAACGTTTGCAGTAATCGTTCTTTTTTTCTTTATTCAGGTTAATTGCATTGCAAAATACTTCTATTTCAATTACAATATTTTTATATCAATTACATTAAGGAACATAACCCCCATACTTTTTTTACATCCCGAGCAGATATCGCGATTAGGATTTCACATGACAGACCACATCCCGCCCAAAAAAAAGCAGATAAGCTCGATAGATGTAGCAAAAGTAGCCGGCGTATCTCCGGCCACAATATCCCGAGCCTTTGCAAACCGGAATATTAATTGCGAAACCAGGGAGCATATTCTGCGTATTGCAAATGAACTGGGCTATTATCCAGACGCTCTCGCCAGTGGTTTGAATAAAGGCAAGAACAAGCTAATTGCTATTATTTTTGACGAACGCAATTTGAACGAGTGGGAATTTCTGATGCTTGACAAGCTATCAACCCAATTACAGGACAAAGGATATTTCCCGCTTATCCACCGCCTGTCCTCAACCAACCAGTATGAACGGGTTAAATCCATTGCCGCCTGGAAAACCGCGGGCATAATTGTGTTCAATGACCTGCTTGACGCAACACTGCTCAGCAAGACATTCATGACCTCATCACTGATAATAGTTAATACCAACTTTAAAGCCGGCAATAAAGTCAGTGCCGATCACATTATAATTGACGACCAGAACGGGCTGAAACCACTGGTTGACAACCTCCTGTGCTGCGGACGCAAGTATTTCACCTGGATAGGCGGTATAGGAGTATCCATACAGAGGAAAAATACCATAAATCAGATTTTACACACAAGGAAGTTGTCATTTATTGATTCCGAGCAGGGAGATTACAGCTATGACTCGGGTTATATGAAGAGTCTCTTGTTGTGCCGTCGCACCCCGCTGATCGACACTATTATGTGCGCCAACGACTCTATGGCTCTAGGAGCTATGGACGCAGTACGCCACACCTTGAAGCTCAGGGTCCCGGAAGATATTGCTATCACCGGCTATGACGATATTCCACAAGCCTCTTGGCCTTCCTATAACCTCACCACCGTCCGAGAAAACACCGATGAAATAGTCTCCACCGTGACAGACTTTCTACTGACCCGGCAAAAGTCCCCGGAGACTCCTCCACGCTTTTACAACCTGAAGAGCACCTATATCCCCCGTACATCTTCCCCCAGGGTAAACCAGTAACACTCAACATAAGAATAAAATATAACGCATTAGCGCTAGTTTTTCACCTCTAGCATACCCCAATTCATACCCCAGAAATTCAACCAAACTTCTACAACAAGGCCTGTACTGATTTAAACCTTCTAAATATTACTACCTAACTCAGTATAGCAAATACTATAGAAATAACGAGTAGTACCAATAATACGAAAATACCAATATAACAAGCTTCAAGTTCTTGCTGAATGTGCTTATTTTTATCTGTCAATACTGTTAACTGGTTATTCAGATCTGAAGTATTACCCAATTCAGCCGTCAGATGCTCAAGTTCTTTTTGCAACTCGCCGATTGTCTGATCCTTTTTTTCAAGTTCTTGAGACTTACAAGCAATGCTTTCTTGGTGTTTTTTAATCGTCTCAGTCTGTTCTGAAGTTAAACGAGTAAGCTGGTAATTTTTTTCAAAACTATTTAACTCGTCAAGATTAAGACTATCTGCAATATTACGCCACAATTGATATATTTGCTCAAGACAACCCTGTAATTGCTCAGATTTCTGATTATTAACTCTCATTTTAGCTCCTTTATTATATCCAATAGTATTTTTACAATATTCATTAACAATCAATAGTAACGGCAAAAACCCATGATTTTTGTCAAGTTATCTTGTCATGAGCCATATTCATTAACAATCAATAGTAACGGCAAAAACCCCTGCTATAGACCAAAAGTTTTCAATACCATTAATATGATTTTTGCCTTTTGCAAATTCACTATTAGATGATTCGATGAAGCCGAAGTTCACAAGACCATCATAAGTTTTAAAACCGTCGGTATATACTTCAGAGCCATACCGACTTTAGACTTGATTATAGGTATTAAAACCGATGCAGAGCAATTTGTAACTACTTGCGACTTTGCCCTGGCGCATCAAGCCGAATACTAAATGTTTTCCGTGTGCTCCTCGTCCCCGTTTACCACGAACTCGTCGAGCGCCAAAGTAGCTTTCATCAATTTCTATTTCACCTTTTTGAAATGGAGATTGATCTTCACAGTATTCAGAAATTATTTTTCCCATTAATAATGGAGTTAATAGTATTTCTTGATAATCCTGTGATACTAGCCTACAGAAGCATGTTCTATAATCGCCATTCCATCACGATTGGAGCATGAAATGTACCATACGCCTTTCCGTTGACATAGACCCGTGCCCGGCCTACAGAAGCATGTTCTATAATCGCCATTCCATCACGATTAGTAAAGAAATTTCTAGTCATCCCACCACACTGAATCGACATCCACTCTCGCTCCTTTTGGCTTCGAACCAGATCTATACTGCACATATATTGTTGAATAATTCATCATAATCTCCCGCGTGTTCATTATCAATATTGATTGTTTATAATACGTAGTGCATCTCTTCCTAGCTCTATATTATAATCTATGTTATCATTTATACGTGAATTCAGCAGACCAGACGTCGAATATCCAACACTCAGAGTATACAGTTTTTTTCGTTTCTGCTGATACCGGCGAATAAATCTACTACAATCGTTAAGAAGTTTCCCATCCCCGGAAGCGAGGATAATTATATCACAACCACTGCATCTCTGTTCCCACGAGAGGCTCATCATAAAGAATGGATCACCATCATACTCATGAGCTCGTAGATATTCATAAGGCACAGGGCGTATATTACAATACTCAAAGTACTTTAGCTTCTCTTGATCATTCTTCTCCGCCCCATAAATTGCCGTCGCATTCAAGGAATAAGATACTCGCCGAAAACCCTGATACAACTTATGATAATCTACCTCATATCCCGCTTTCTGCGCAGAGATAGACAGATTATCAACATCAAAATACAGAGCAACCTTTGCACCACTGACTGCGCTGTATTCGGTATTACGCGGGAACTTAGTAAAATTTCTGTTCGCATCATAATAGCGAATTGGCTGCTCATATATCAAGGCAGATCTCGCATTATTCTCAAGCACATGGCTATTTCGTTGTTGCATAGTATTCTCCTTTATATAGTTCTAAGACACGATTAAATCGCTTTGATAAAATTACCCGTCGCATCAAGTAATGCCACCGCTCTATACCATCTACCCTTGACTGGTTTTCTCCAGTACTCCGCTCCCGCGGAGTTAGGAGTAACCAGTACCCATTCTTTATCATGGATAATTATCTTATAGCCATTCTGCAGCGCATAGGCTGAGATTAACACCGGCGTAATTACCGCGTCAGACTCCCCTTTTCGTTTCAACCACTCAGAAATCAGCGGCGACAATTTATCTTTGTCATACCGTAGAATCATCTTGGTTGGGATTTCCAGCCGTACTTTCAGAATATGCCCTAAGCCACCGGCATACCCTTTGGCCAAATTAATATCATCAGATAAATACACCCCATGCCCGAATGTTGCACCACATTTCGCTGTGGTTTTCCAACCATACCTGATAATATTCTCTGCGCTCGCTTTTAAAGGTGTTCCATGATAGAGATCTACTCTGGTTATACTCCCAGGCTCAGACTTTTTAACATTATTACCCCTTGTTTTCTTAACCTGAGTCCTACTGACATCACAACTGGAGGGCATTGTCTTGTTCTTTTTCTTCGTTCCAGCTCTACTTCCCTGAGTCAATGAACTCAATATAATTCTTAATGCATTCTGTTTACGCCCTGTAGCGATGCACCTAGAATTTGAGCTTTTTACTGTCTTATTCTTATTTGCAGTTGAGTGTATAAGCATAGTATTCCCTCCTACTTAGCGCCTAAGAGCAGTGACTATTTCTCGACAATACTGTTGCGCAAGTTCAAAATACGATTTATGATTATAGTAGTAGTTATACATCGAATAACTGGCATCAAGCACCAGCATCAGACGCTGTGGTGTTTGCAACTTAAAATATCGTATTATTTTCTCAGGAGTAGAAAAATCAAACACCCTGCCACCAGTTTTATCTGCAATTCGCTCCAGCCAATCAGACTTCCCTAATTTATAAGTAACAAAATGCAACCGTATACCCTTGTTGGTACAATCACACAAGAAATTGGTAAGATACGCCTCCTGCCCGACAAACCCAGGTGTCTCCTGAGCATCAGTAAAAATCAGGGCATTCTTCGCATAGTCTCGCGGTGCCGCCTTGAGCGTACTGAGAATCTTGGTAAAAGCTGCAGTATAATTTGTATACCGACAGTTTTCCGGAGTACAAGCAGGAATTTCAGCAAGTATACCAGGTCTAACCAAATAAGGTGATGCCGGAGGCTGTAAGTACTTTAAAATTTCTCTGTAATAGCCCATACAAACCTGATCATGTTTTTTGACACCATGTTTTTTGATTCCTCCTGATTGCGCTGTACTTTTAGGATTTCCCAAGTATTTCGCTGACTCCCGATTTTTAGCTCGTATCTTTGAAGTCTTAGGCATAATAAGTCGCATAGTATTCTCCTTTTAGTTTTAGCTATTCTTCTGCATCCACAAAACACCCCTGAATGCAGAAGAATAAAGACCAAATCATTATTAACGGGGAAAGAGCCGATATAGACGTCCAGCACTATCAAAACAGATCCCTGCCTCCAGGCCACAATGTTGACAACGATAACGCAAAACAGCCTGTGCCGGATTATTCTGATTGTATTCACAACGTACACACTTCATCCTCGGCTCAAAGATTTCACACCCACACTTCACGCCGTCATCATCCCAGACAGCATCTGCGATCTTCTGATGCACCCAGGTAGGATTCATCCATCCAGGCAGCTTATAGCGCCTAGGCTGGCTGACGTTGTGATTGTTACGATAATTGTGATCATACTTGTTATTACGGGACGGCCTACCCCGATAGTGTACACCTTGATTCCTGCCGAACATAATTTGAGACATAGTACTCTCCTTATACGAACCTATAATTTACAAAATAAACATTACCCACTCCCAGAGACAACAGCATCAACTAAAGGTTATCCGTTTTTTTAAGTACAATTCCACGCAGCTGAATAGCTAATTCCAATATTTCATTTCTAAAATCAGAATACTCCATATTCTTATTGATCAGCAATGCCTCGGTGTAATCATGTTCATAATTCTTCAGCCGAATACGCTCATCGATAGCAGACAACTCTCTGCTTCGATCCAGTACCAGATTATCAAGAATCTTTAGTTCAGACTTCAACGTCCCCAGCTCTTCATTCAAACTACCAGCCTTTCGCTTACGCTCTCGTAGAATCTTATCAAGGCGTTCAAGTCGCCCAAGAGAGGATGAAATTTTCTTATTCAGCATATCAGCTTCCAGCTTTTTAGCCCCGAGCATTTTCTCAAAGGAATCAGACTGTTGGGTCAACTCCTTGATCTGCTCAACAATATCCACTCCAGCCTCATTCGTAGTCTTATCGTACTTCTTTGCATAACCATTAATTAACATCTTAATTCTCCTTTGTTTGTTATTAAAACCACACCAAATTGAATTCCACAGTTACTGCCCAAACCCTCTGCCAACGATCTTACCGTCCTCCTTTCTTACTCGCATTTTTTACGCTCTCTACCCTTAATAACAGCCTTCCAGGCAGAATAATGACAAGTTTATGTTGATAATTTTACTTTTTCAACTGCCACCAATTCCGCGTCTCAGACATCTCTATTGCAACCTTTTACCTTAATAACAGTCTCCCAAGGAGAATAATGACAACATAATCTATTCTTTTTATAGCAATTTTCCCTTCGCACTAATAATAACTCAGCGGCTCCACTTAAAATCAAATCACAATTTTACTTTAAATTGACGATAGACATATAAAAAGGAGGATGAGATCATTCTCATCCTCCCGGCAAAATTCACCAATCATAGCTATCAGCAATTCAATATACCAACACTATCAATTAATCAGTATCACCTCCGCCTCCTCACGCACATTCCCCGCACTATCAGTCACCGCGTGGAGTTCAATTCTGCCTTTTTGCAACACCTCCATATTACTCAAATACGGCAACAACTTCTGCGCCTCCTCATGTCCTTCTTGAGCAGCGATTTTAAAACCTATAACCGCATGCTTTACATCCCGCTCTCCTATGTCACCATTAAAAGAAAATACCGCTAAATTAAAAATCACCTCCAGTACATAACTCACTTCACTATTATTCATATCACCCAGCGACAATGCTTGCTTATAATACATCAATGCTTGCATATAATACATCGTCGCCTTCTTCTTATCCTCTCCAACCCCTTCCCCTTTCCGGTACATCTCCCCCAGCCGGTAACAGGCTTCAGCCACCCCATGCTTAGCCGCTCGCTCATAATTCTCTAGGGCTATCTCCAGGTCTTTTTCCACAGACAAACCCTTCCGGTATAACTCCCCTATCTCATAATATGCCGGATAATACCCCAGCGCAGCAGACCTGCTAAAATAATCATACGCTTTCGCATAATCCTGCTCTACCCATCTCCCTTCTTCATACATCTTTCCCTGAAAATATACCGCACCCCTATTTCCTCGTTCCGCCGCTCTTTCAAAGTACTGCCAGGCCAATTCTGACTTATACTCCAGAATTTTATTTTTATCAAAATTTAAATAGAATAACCCCAGTGCCACCTGCAGTGCCGAGTTATTAGACAAACTCATCTCTTCAATAATCTTCTCCACCTCGGCACTATCCAGTTCCAGTTCACGTCGCTTTATCAAAATATCACTATACACCGATAACTCAGCGTCCCTATATTTCCACTCATTGGCTTGGCAGATAATCTTCGCTCGCATGAGCATTTTTCGAGCCTTGTCAATATCCTTCTCTCCTCCCTCGCTGGTCAAATAATAGACACAGAGATGTCGCATCGCGTCAATACTATTATTCTCTACCGCCTTGTTGAACCAATATAGAGCTTTCTCAGTATCTTTAATTCCATCCAACTCGGAAAATTCTCCCACCCCCCCATAAATTTCTCCCAGAATATTCTGGATTCGCCCCTTATCTTCAGGGCTATTATGCTCTGCAAAAAAATTCAAAAACATAAATGAACGACTGGTATTATCAAAAATAATCTTGTCAGTGCTACTCACTATCATCAACTTACCATCTATGCAAGCCGGATAAATTGGCACCCCATCAGAACTATCTCCGGTATCATTTGCAAATAATTGATACCCCAACAACTCAAATGCAATTTTATCATAATAGTCATAAACATCATGTATATCAGTATACGCAATACCCTTATACTTCTCAAAACACGAGTTTACCTTATCATATTCATGCTTGTTATAATGATCCTTAAAGTCAGCCCGCTCATACCCCTCTAACCCAAGACTCAATTCCAACTTATCAAGGGTATTCTGGTTACATTCGTCATAAAACGCATAAGCCCCAGTATCATGATAATAATTCACATCAGCTGTCAGTGCAAGAACAGCAATCTGATAATTCTTTCTTGCCTCCCCCATTGACTGAGTGCATCCCTCTCCCGCATAGTACATCCTCGCCAACTGCTGATATGCCGGCAGGTAGTCGAGTCGATCAAACATATTGAAAGCACGCTCTTTGTCTTTCTCTGTCCCTACTCCTTTATAATACGCCATAGCCAGATAGTATTCTCCCGGAGGGTAACCACTCTCTGCCGCCTCCTGGTATAACCTAAAGGCTTTTTCCTCATCTTTAGCCACCCCGGCACCCCGCTCATACAGCATAGCCAGATGCACCTGTGCGCACATATCAGCATTCGCTGCCGCCGCTTTGTACCATTCAGCCGCTGCCGCCATATCCAGCTCGACTCCATACCCCTGCTCATACATATACCCTAGTTGTGTCTGTGCTTCGGTATACCCTGCCTCGGCTGCCTGCTTGACTAGCGCAAAAGCCTTGGGTTTATGCTCCTCACCATCTTCTGCAAAGAAATGCTTCATAGCGAGTTCATACGCTGCTTCCGGCAGACCATTCGCCGCCGCCTGCTCAAGCCATTTCGCCGCAAGAACATTACTCTCATCCCTATTTTCATCTTTAAAACCAAGTTTATCATGTTTATAATATAAATATAAAAAATACATCGCCCGTGTTTCGCCCGCGGCAGCTGCAACTTCCAAGAGCCTCTTCCCTCTTACCCTATCTCTAGCAATCCGCTCACCTAATAGCAACTCCCAGCCCAATATTCTCTGCGCGGTATAATCCTCTCTCTTCACCCCTTCTTCTAACAGTTGAATAGCCGCCTCAACATCCTTAACCGTCCCCCGTCCATGCAGATAACAAATTGCAAGATTGGCTTTGGACGTATCATTCCCCAAATCTGCCGCCCGTTTCAAATACTCAACTGCTTTAGCATAATCCTGTTTGCATATCTTACCATCATAGTACATCTTCCCGAGATCGTTTAACTGCGCCGCATTATTACTCTCAGCAACTCTTTCATACCACTTCGACGCTTCAGCTTTATCACTATCTACCCCTCTCCCCTCCCGGTACATATCCCCCACAATCCGCATTGCCGCAACATCACCGCTTTCCGCCTCACGCTTGAATGCCGCTAATGCTCTGCGGTATAACTCTCCCGCCTTCTCCGAATCCTGCATCACCCCGATACCGTTCTCCGATAATCTAGCCAGATTCTTCAGGGCATAACTTTCAGCAGCCTCAGCCGCAGCCTCATAATACCCTATAGCTTTGTAGATATCCTTCCGGCCTTCCGGTACCCCAACCCCTCGCTCATACAACCAGCCGAGGTTATTCATGGCCACAGCACTCCCCTTCTCAACTGCTCGCTGATAATATTCGAATGCCTTTACATAATCCTGCCCAACTCCCTCACCATTGTCATACATACACCCAAGATCAAGTGAGGCGGCAGCATTGCCCAGCTCAGCCGCCCTCTCATACCACCTCACCGCTTGCTCTATATCAGGCTCGCCCCCTTTACCATACCGGTACAGCCACCCCAACGTATACATGGCATCAACGTCACCTTCTTCCGCCTTTTCTGCAAACAACTCGAACGCTCTCAGGTATAACTCTCCCGCTTTCTCCTGGTCGCGCAGCACCCCGATACCGTTCTCCGATAATCTAGCCAAATTCTTATAAGCATACTTCTCATTACCGACACACGCAGCCTCATACCACCCGATTGCCTTACCGATATCCTTCTCGCCTTCCGGCGTTCCAGTCCCATTCTCATACAACAATCCGAGATTATTCATAGCCGCAGCTTCCCCCTTATCTGCCGCTCTCTGGTAATATTTGAGAGCCTCGGCATAATTCCGCGCTACGTCTCTACCAGTTGCATACAAAAGTCCCAGGCGGAATAGAGCATCGGTATTATCCTGCTCTGCAGCGCTCTTATACCATCTCACTGCCTGAGTTATATTCAGATCTACTCCTTTACCATTCTCATACATCCAGCCAACCGTATACATAGCATCAGCATTACCACCTTCTGCTTCATCTTCAAATAACTCAAACGCTCTGCGGTATAATCTATCGGCCGCCTCTTGGTCTCTAGTCAGTCCATCCCCCTGTGCACTAAGCCGCGCCAGATTCTTAAAGGCATACTTCTCGTTATGCCGACACGCTTGTTGATAGAAAGCTATTGCCTTGCTGATATTCTTCTTGCCTCCCGGTTCACCCACTCCAAGTTCACACAGCCAGCCGAGATTATTCAGCGCAGTAGCATGCCCCTGCTCCGCAGCTTGCTCATACCAATTCTTGGCTACTTCTTTGTCAACCTCTACCCCTTTCCCATGTTCATACATCCAGCCAAGCGCATACTGCCCGCGCGCAGAACCCTTATCCGCCGCAACTTCATAGAGTCTGCAGGCCTCTTCAGCATCTACTCTGTCAACCCCCTTGCCGGTTTCATACATATAAGCGAGGTTACATATCCCGTCTTCTGCTCCATTGGCCGCATCTTGCCGATACCGCTTCACCGCCCCACGATAGCTCTTCTCAGCCAACACCGGATCTTTTGCAGTTCCCCAGCCGTTTGCATACATCTCACCGAGTATATAAAATATCCGGGCATTATTCTTTACCGCTTGCGCATAATACCTGAATGCCTGGGCGTAATCTACCTCTACTCCTTTGCCCCACCGATACATATCCCCCAGCGACTCAAAGTAATACGCACTCTGTTCTGACTGCTTCTTCCATCGGTTAAGTGCTTTTTTATAATACTTGTCAGACAGCTCCTTATCCGCCTCGATCTCATCCCCCAGCCCGAATTCATAAATTTCTCCAAGCTTATAACTTGCACCACCCTGCCCCTGCGAGCTAGCCGCTTCAAGGCACGCCAGCGCGGCAGGAATATCCCTCTTTATCTCCGCGTGATCCTCAAGGAGTAGCCGCCCCTTCATGTTCAGTGCATCACTACTCCTTAGCGCAATAGCCTTATCATACTTCTCTATAGCAGTCGCAGTATCTACTCGCTGCCCGATATACCCATACTGATACATATAGCCCAGATTATAATAACCGCGAGCCTTCTCCTTCTTGGCAGCATACTCAAAGCACTCCTGCGCAAACTTGTAATCCTTCTCAATCTTATCTGATACACTGCCGTAGAGATAAAAACACCCAAGATTATTCCAAGCCATAGGCTCGCCCGCCGCTGCCGCAAGCTTATAGCATTCAACTGCTTTATCATGGTCAACCTTATAGAATATACCATTATGATACATCCAGCCCAGAGTTATATACGCCTTGACATTCCCCATTTCAAGCGACCGCTTTATCAAGGTATTCCCCGCAACCGGGTCGTATCCTTCCCAGTCAACCTCCATATACAGTAGAGCCAGATACTGCATTGCCAGCGGCATCTTGTAAATATTCGCAGCTCGGTTCAGATACTCAAATGCCTGCGCATACTCTTCCTGTTCATATAACACCAATCCGCGCAGCTGACATGCCTCCTCAGTCTTACCTTTCTGCTCTAGTACATAACACAAATTATCTGCACACCGATAATCCTGCAAGTAAAACTGCGCCAACCCCAGACCATACACCGCTGTACTATTTCCGGGATCGCGAATCAGTATCTGCTCAAATTTCTCCTTAGCCGCTGCATACTCTCGCGCTTCATTCAGCAATTTGTCACCTTCAGCCATGAGTTCACGTAAATCTGCCGTATTCTGAGTAGTTGCTGCATAATTCCTGAATTCTTCCCGGCATATCTCCTCCAGCTTAGCGCTCACCTCCTCAGCGCGTGCTTCATTACCATAATTCTCAGGAGCCTGTTGCGGATAGTTTCGAGCAAAGTCGCGCCTGCGGCTTACCTCAGCTTCATGCACCTCACGCACAGTAACCGGTTCAGAGTGTAGCTTATCCCCATCCCCACCCGCAATAAGCTGCTCAGAACTCAGCGTCTGCGCCTCCACCTCCCGCTTCTCCTGTAATCCCTTTTTATAAGTAACCAGTTTCTCTTGAATCCTCCCCCGAAGTGAAGCTATCTCCGTCGTATACCTCTCGCTCAACTCACCAATGCCGTCAATAATCAGCAATGCCTTCTCCAAAAATCTGATATCCGGCTCATACACCCTCTTGGCGCCGCAGATACGCTCAAATTTCGCTGCTATCTCTTTATTGACAAAATCAAACAACCGTTTATCAGTCTGCGCTTTGACCAGGATTATAAACTCACCATCCACCGTCTCCGCCCTATCAGTTTTAAAGCCGATCAGCGTATTATACGCAACAGCAACCTCTTTACACTTATCCGGGAGTGCCTTTCGTTCAACCGACACCATACCCCCAAGTAAATTTTTTAACTTATCGTCGGTAAAATACAGCTCACGCAGTCCAGAATATGACTTTAATATCTCTGTGACTGTCAATTTAAAATGATTGGGAATCATCTTACTCCCGGCAAGAGAACTACCGACCCTGGCAAACCACGTCACATTATTCCTAAAATACTTATACTCAGTTTCATCCATTTTTTTTGCATTCAGATACTCAAGCCAACCGCTAAAGCTCTCGATCCCCTCAGGCAACACTATTGCTACCAGCTTGGTCACAAATTTCCTGGTTGTCTCTATCCGGTTCTCACCCTCCCGAATAACGGTTAGCTTAGGTTCTGTAGATAGATTATGCTTCTGCCGATATGTTCGCAACTCTTCATACTCCCGCTCCAGCTTATTCAGTTCATTCAGCAGCAACGAGGGATCACTCAACTTCAGATTATCCCCAATATCTGCTTCATGCTTATTCACCCTCTCCGCCAACACAGAGTAATTATGCGGAACATACCAGTACGCATAGCCTAAATAACCTGCGCCAACCAACAATAAAATCAAAAACAACATCAAGATAGACTTCATATGTTTTTTTACTGCCAACCTGAGCCTAATTCCCCATTCAGGATAGATAATCTGCGCCAACGACTCCTCGACCGTACTCCTCTGTTTCAATTCTATCAGCATAATCTCCGGAAATTTTATCTGCACACTCCGCCTTTCACTGGCATTATTATACAGGTTAAAAATATCCTCATCCCTGACCCATTTCATCCCCTCAAAATGCTCCAAACTTAAATTAGTGTTAAACAGTTCTTCCGCATCTTGGCGTAGTTTATGTGGCTTGAGTTTAGCCTTTGGAAAATAATTAAAAAACTCACAACCAAATCCCGCCCCCAGCGCCAACTTTTGCGGCAGCGTTTCAACTCCACGGAACACCTCCTCTCCTCGTTTCAATTGTTCACGATTTTTACATTTTGCTGCGCTCGCAAAGATATTGCTGCCGAGCCCAGTGCGCTCAGCAGGATTGCGTAAACGCTGAAAGCTGGCAGCAATGATTGCCCAGCCCGATTCCCAGTTTTTAAATAGGCTTACTGTGCTCAAGTCTATCCTATCTTGAAATACCGACCCGAGATCGAGATAATAGTTCATCTCATAAGCTTTTGACACCTTCTCCCCGGCCTCTCTTAATTTCTCAGGAATTGTCGTGGAGAAGGTTCTACCCTCGCTCTTCCGCCGCCACTGCAGCGGCAGCAATATACCATCAGTCCTAAATAACGACCCCGCCCGCGGTGAATCTATACCCTCACAATCCTTCCAGGCATAGAGTACTGATACCGTCCCGCCCTCCTGCTTGACTGCGCAGTTGGCATACGCCAGGTAATGCTTCGGATCTCCAGCGTCGGGAAAGTCGATATCAAGCTCTTTGAGCAACCAGAAGGTCGACGGTTTGAACATAAATAGACAGAGAAAGGATAGTCTCCTTACGACTACCTTAAGCTCACGCTTAAGGTCTTCTCGACTGATCTGGGCATAATTATCCAGAGATGCTATGCATTTCCGTATATCGTCATCAGTTATTCTACGACACATCATTCTCCCCCTCTAGCATCGCCCTCTTTATTCGGAACTTGCCCCTGTACTCTCTCCCCGCCTTCGATACTCAGGGCAATTACCGTATTACTCGCATTAAAGCACGCTTTCACCTCTTGTAAAAATTCCACATACGATATTTCAAGAATTGGCGCGGTAAAGGTATAGTCCTTATCCCCCAGATACAGTATACACTCACCCTTTAGCGGTTTCCGTACCTCACCCGCTATAGCTTCAAAGTATATCTCGACATCTCTTTTATTATGATACGCTTCTACATTGAGAATCACTTCTGCCGCCCAGGTCTCCCCCACAATATTAATGACTACCGCTGCCCCTCTCTCGGCATCAGCCGCAAGTGAATTATATTTACTAGCCTCTGCTTCAAACTGCTTGCAGTAACTTTGTAAGACCGCAGCACTCTCGGGGAACAATATGACCGTATCCGCGCTCGCGCTCTCCGGCAACGCTACTAAGTCGCCTCCTTCGCGCTCTGCCGTAATATTCTCGCGGATGGTACGAAGCAAGCCTCCCAGCTCCGCCTCGGAAAACGGCTCAATATCCTCATAGGCTAGATCACAGCTCTCATATTCCGCAATCAGTTCATACAGAATCGACACTGCCGCAAACAATAGAGCATCACGCGAAATCATATCAGATTCATAAGCTTCGGCTAGGAGCTGAACCTCATCAATAACAAAGAAAAAAAGATAACAATAGTCATAAAAGCTTCGAGTCAATTCATACGATACTTCATGTACATCGGTTACCTCAAGCTTATTAAGTGCATAAAGAAAGAGATGATACTCCAAAATCTCCTCAAATATCTCGCCACTACGCACCACAGACTCTGCATCCAAATTTTCACCATTCTCGAGATAACCAGTATTTAGCCGCTCCAACCGCTGACTCCAGCCAGGCATAATATCAAAATCCCGAACCAAGGCACACACCTCTGCTTTGTTATCTATAAGTATAGTATTCAGCTTCAAATATTCTTCCGAAGAGCCTCCTCCCGCAAAACACTGAAGATGCGCCCACACAGCAAGTAGCCCCTCGGTATTATTTATATTTTGTTCTTCCTCCCAGGCAGCAATAGAACTAAGTGCAAGAGATTTAATCGCAGTATAGTAAGAATCATTAAATTTTCTATTGAATAAGGTATACATTGTTACTCCATTAATATTAAACACATAAGTAATAACCCAACCTCAGGAAGAATAATGACACGTAATTTTATTTTTTCCCATAAAGTGGCACAAAATACTCATTATATTCATCCTCAAAATATTCTCGCAATTCTTTCCTTGCATTATATATTCTTGCACTTATACAATTTTCTCCAAGATTTAAAATATTGCCGATGGTCTTACATTCAGCTTTTTTATGTGCATAATTATAATGAACCAAGCCGCTTTTCTCCCACGCCACAGATAAATTCATATTTACATTTTTACCATCATCCAAATAATGCTCTATCTTTAAAATTTTCCCGTTCCACTCCCAAATACGCTCAGTATTCCCCTTTAATAAATCAAAGACCTCCGATATATATGCTTCCTCGTATATCCTGTTACTCCCAACATACCCCAGCAACTCCTTTATTGTTCTTTCCGCCTCCATACATTCTTCCGACTTATCAAACACTCCTTCCTCAAATTTCTTTTTACTTATTTTATGCGCTTTAGATATATCTTTTAAATTTATCAATAACGATGCTACCCGCGTCGCTAAGAACAAGGTAAATCTCCGCGTAGTAGAACTTAATTTTAACAGAAGCCTATTATACTTATTCTTCTTCTCTTCATCTGATTCATCTAATGATTCCGCTCCAGTCTTACTCATTTCATCACCAGCCGTTAGATCATAATTTAAAGATTTAGCCTTATCCAAAGACACTATCGTTTTTAATAAGTCTTTATAAAAATCATTGTATTTCATACAGATTTTTTGCTTAAAAAAAACATCTATTATATCCTTGTTTTTACTGCCCATATTATCCTTAATAATATTTCGTAAATACCCAATATTAGTTTCCTTATTACCTGATTTTTTCAAAAACACAAAAAACTCAGCAAGCAGACTTGAAACAATATCCTCGCGTAAACCATATATTCCTAATTTTTCCAAACCCAAAGCTTTAAAGTCATCAAGAATTTTTGGGATACCCTTACTCCGCTCTTTTCGTAATAATAGTATTCGTATTCTATTTTCAATATCATCAAAAACCATCTTCCGCACATTATCAGCAACATCCCTCCCCCCATACAACACCGCTATAAAGTCTTCCGGATCAATAAGATCATAATCAATATCAGCCATATTATCCCCATTAATTTTCAAGAGTAACCCAACAATGTTTAACCATTAATTATACCAATTTTACAAATACTATTTCAAGCAAATACTGTAAATACCGGTAATAAACCACCTAAAAAATACCGTCTGTCCCAACCCTATCGCACATTTTTTTTCTTCAAAAAAAATATTCAGCTGTCATTATTCTTCTCCTCACCCTGTTATTACCAGTAGAAAGCAAGAATAAACCGACTGCTATCCTCCAGTCAAGGTCAATCGCCTATCTGGATACCAGCAGCTTACCTGTTTTCAGGCACAGTTTGAAAGGAGAAACCACCCTGTACCTGGCGTATTTATGAATCAGCGCATAACTTATTACTTATTTTTCCAAACAAACAAGGAGACACAAAATGTTTACTCTTAACCTGTACGCTTCAATTTCAACCACACCTGCTTACAGCCATACACCCAAGCAACACCATACAACTGAAGATAAACCGCCTATTTTCGGGGGTTTCAGAAGTGGTGACGAAGAATTGCCTTCCGGAGGGTTCAGAAGTGGTGACGAAGAGTTGCCTTCCGGAGGGTTCAGAAGTGGCGACGAAGAATTGCCTTCCGGAGGGTTCAGAAGTGGCGACGAAGAATTGCCTTCCGGAGGGTTCAGAAGTGGCGACGAAGAATTGCCTTCCGGTGGGTTCAGACGTGATAACGAAGAGTTGCCTTCCGGAGGGTTCAGAAGTGGCGACGAAGAATTGCCTTCCGGAGGGTTCAGAAGTGATAACGAAGATTTTAACAGTGACGAAAGACCGGGACGTATGGAAGTGACGGCAGTAAATAATTCCACCCCTTCCTTTCCAGATCTTATTTTACAGGTACAGACCGGCAAACTCTTCCGCACCAGTTCCAGGGTAGAGCCAACCGAGTACCACCCCAGAACCAGTAACAAATAAGCTCTATGAACAGATAGCATTTCCTTACAAAAAAACTTTGGAGATCTCGGATCTAGCCAGAATTATCTGAGATCTCTACCCTCACCGACCAAAGGAGAAACCAATGTATAATGAAAAAATTTTATTAATCGATACCTATGATGCCCGGGGAAAAGATGCCAATGGCAATGAATACGCCATGAGTTTCCGTTTACGCTTTATGCTTCAGACCAACCGCGCCATTCGAATTGATATTTTAAGCCAACCACCCTACAAACGCCATCAGGCACAGGGGGGACATGCCACCCACCGTTACGGTCTACCGGATCATCCATATATCTGCTATGAACCCATGCCCACAAATTTACGTGATGCCAAGATTATTGCTGCAGAGTGGGCAAACCGCACCGCCTACTACATCAAGACCGGACGTTGGTTGAAAGAAGGTGAATGGAGCCTCTAAGCTGTAACTTACTTACAACACCACAAATTACAAGGAGATATAATGTATAATTCAAGTTTAAATTCATATCGAACCCTATACCCTGCCAAGCGGCGAAATACCACAGCCACACCCAAGCTTGAGTTCAAAATAACTGACAAGATTTATGACCGCCTATACAACTTTATCGGCACGCATCCAGCGGAACGTGGAGTAATGCTCGGTAGTAGTGATGGGGAGACTATCGACACCTGTGCCGAAGATCATAATGCCAATACCAGTAGCGCCGCCTATGACCCAGATATTGACTATCTAAACCAAATTATTAAAGAATGGAAGCAGGAGGGGATAACTTTTGTCGGTTTCTGCCATAGCCATCCGCGAGGGGTTACCAACCCCTCCATCCCCGATATCGACTATTCTCGCAAGATACTCGGAGCCTTCAAGAGCCTGCCGAAACTCTGGCTCCCTATTGCCCAGACCATCCCCGATACCGGACAATTCAAACTCTTTCCCTACGCCGCAGTACGTAACCAAGACAATGTTGACATAAAACCGGCCAGACTCTCGGTAAGCAACCATTCAATAATGCCTACAGCAAAAAAGAGCGTTAAGCTTCCAACAGAAGTTCATCAATCAAAAATTATCAACCGTGAACAATGCCTCACCCCGGCAACTCCGCAAGGTTATAAACCGGTCATCCAGGCTCCGGTAAAGGCCACTCAGCCTACTTCTACAGTATACTCTTCAGCAACGGCTTCAAAGAACCCAATCCAACAGAGCCAGACACCTCAAGCTAAACCGATTCACAAGCCCGGAAGTTACCAGAGCCAAAACATTGCGCTGCTGAAAAACACTCCAGCCATATTAGAGCCCCAACGCAGACAACTTGATATATTCAATACGATCAGCAATAACCTCACCTGTCTGAATGGCACCAATAAAAGTATGCAATACTATGGTACGCTCGCCAATATTCAGAACATGCTCAAATTTCTTTTGACAGACAGTTCCTCAAAGTACTATTCACAGAAAGCCTGTATCAGCTTTTACGAGCGCTACCATAAGCTACAGGAAGCCAACTACCAGAAGTATTTCGCCCGACTAAGCTCAAACAATGACCTGGAGTATCTGAATTCGGTCAGACTCATTATCATCGGCACAGGTGGAGCCGCTTCATTCATCCGCAATGCCGCGCGTTCAGGTATCGGTGAGTTCATTCTCATCGACCCTGATATCATCTCAGATACCAATATCGGTACTCAGGATGTACATGCGCAGTATATCGGAAATAATAAAGTCGATGCTATCGGCAGTGATCTGGTCAAGATCAATCCGCTTGCCGCGGTACTTGCTTTCAACAACCGGATTGAAGACTTCTCGGATATGGATTTCTTTCGGCTGCTCACTACCCCGTTTAAGTGCAAACGTGATCCCATAATCAACAGTCAGTTCTGTCTCGCATACCCGCGGCGAACAATTATGCTAACCCTTACCGACAATTTCTACGCCCAGGCTCGGGGACATAGGTTAGGGCTTAAATTTGGAATACCCAATATCTGTGCCATGGAATATGCAAACGGAATCGGTGCCGAGGTAACCTACACTCAACCAGGAATTACTCCTGCCTGCCACCGCTGTATTACCTCTTCAAGGTATAAAGCCTATCTGAACCATGGCTTTCAGAACAATATCACCTCTGACGGCGCCACAGTCTTTGCCGCCGAGTACCTCAATTCCGTCATCGGGCATCTTCTTCTCGGACTTGCCTACCACGGAACATCCAATACCCATTGGGGCAATATGATCTCGGATCTCGGGAATAAAAATCTTATCCGTTTACGCATGCACAGCTCGTATGAGAGGGAATTGAATACCGCCGCATTCTCTTCACGGCTGAATGGAGCAGTCAATCCCGAAGTCTTTCAAATGCTTGACTGCATGTACCTTCCTCAAACCCCAGACTGCGGGCAATCACCGACTCGTCCCGTATGCCCTGACTGTAAAGGCACCGGCAACCTTCTCGACAGTAAAGGCATGTTTGCAGATACTCGCAAAATGCTGCCAAACTAAGAACAACCTGTGCTTAGTAAAGTAATTTCAATTCCAAAATCCACAAGCCTCAAAGTATCTCGCATACTTTGAGGCTTGAAAACACATCAACCGTACAATAATGCAACCAACAATATCCTTAAACAGTATAATATTGCCTCTCACCTATTACACATTCTGATATCATAGTTGCACACTCTGCTGCGGTTGTGGGACATTGAATACGACAGAATCGGTTACTCTACTTTCATGATTAGCAACTAACTGCTGTTGCGCAGCAACTATTTCCTGCATCTTACTCAATAACAAATCACCCGAACGCATCCTCGCAACATTACTCTCATCAGTGCTTATCAAACTTTCATGCCGACTTGGAACAACGCTATCCCCTGTCTGCTCTCTTGAAACGTTACTGCCTGCATTTCCATCAACACGTAACAAATCATTCTGCCCAGACTCCATATCATCAATAAAACGAGTACTGCTCTTTGTTTCGTGCTCCACAATATCGCTGATATCAATCAAGTTTACTCTTCTTAGAGAATTAGCAGCGGCAGCCACGGTTCCGATACCTGTCAATCCAGATAATCCAGTAGCTTGTCCACCTCCTACTGGAGTTACCATTTTATTGCCGTTCATCTCTTCCATATTCTCAATCAAAATATCAAGCGCACTATTTTCAGTTGCATCTTCCACCGGCTCCTCTGCTCCTACCAGTTCAAATCGAGATAATGAATAATTTTCAGGTAATACTCTATCTTCAACATCCTCATCCTCTTCAGCAAAGTCCTGAGTTTCACCAGACACAGGCAAAGCCATGACTTTGATGGAGAATGAATACTTACTGCTCACGCCACCATCATCATCCTTGACATAAAGGGTAACGGTATAATCTCCAGGAACAGTAAATGCCTTATTCAATACGGCTTGACGTAGTGTTCCCAATGCTATTTTCTGGATGCCACCATCTCCGTAGTCAACAAACAACTCCAATATATCATTACTACCCGCATCTATAAGCTCAACCACCTGGCTAAAGGCCACAGACTGCATCAACATTCCGCCACCGGCCTGCATTTCAATATCCGGATCAACATTTGTAACCGTTATTCCCGTCAACGCTACAGCAGAATACTCACCATCTTCGTCCACCAGCGTAAGCTTAATATCACCCACATAATCATCGATATACTTATGCTCAACTACCCTATCTGCTGGCAATGCAGCTGCCGCAATCTCACTGATTTCACCGTCACCCCAATCTATTTTATAGGTAACAATTGAATCATCACCCGGATCAACCACCGCGCCGATAGTCAAGAAGTATCCAGTACCCTCTGCAATCGCGCTGTCCCCTGATATAGTTGTTACCGGCGCCACATTATTTACCGTAACCACCTTGGTCATATCATTAGCAGACGTTCCGTCCTCATCAACTAGGCTAAGCTTGATTTCACGAGTACCATCATCTGCATACTTATGCGTGAGCTTCCGACCTGCAGCATTAAGATCTGCCTCCAAGATCGTAGTGGTCTCACCGTCACCCCAATCCACGATATAACTCACCACCGTGTCCGCTCCGGGATCAACCACCTCACCAATAGTGAGCGAGTACTCATCCCCTTCATTCAGTAGAATCAATACCAGACAAGGTCGCCGTAGGTGCCACATTACTGACCGTAATCTCCTTGGTCGCAACCTCACTAAAGGTTCCGTCCTCATCAACCAGATTGAGCTTGATTTCCCGCGTAGTAGCATTGTCAGCATAGGTATGCGTAAGTTTCCACCCCAGAGCACTCAGTTCCTCAGCTGTCTTGATCGTGGTCAGCCCGTCGCCCCAGTTTACAGTATAACTCTCCACCGTATCCGCTCCGGGATCAACCGCCTCACCGACAGTTAAAGTGTACTCACTACCTTCTGCCACCGTAGCCGCTCCCGACAGCGTTGCTGTAGGTGCCACATTACTGACTATAATCTCCTTGGTCGCAACCTCACTAAAGGTTCCGTCCTCATCAACCAGACTGAGCTTGATTGTTCGAGCAGCATTGTCGGCATAGGTATGCGTAAGTTTCCACCCCAGAGCACTCAGTTCCTCAGCTGTCTTGATCGTGGTCAGCCCGTCGCCCCAGTCTACAGTATAACTGCTCACCGTATCCGCTCCGGGATCGACCGCCTCGCCGACAGTTAAAGTGTACTCACTACCTTCTGCCACCGTAGCCGCTCCTGACAACGTTGACGTCGGTGCCACATTACTTACAGTAATCTCCTTGGTCGCAACCTCACTAAAGGTTCCGTCCTCATCAACCAGACTGAGCTTGATTTCCCGCGTAGCAGCATTGTCGGCATAGGTATGCGTAAGTTTCCACCCCAGAGCACTCAGTTCCTCAGCTGTCTTGATCGTGGTCTCACCGTCGCCCCAGTCTACAGTATAACTGTTCACCGTGTCCGCTCCAGGATCAACCGCCTCGCCGACAGTTAAAGTGTACTCACTACCTTCTGCTATCGTAGCCGCTCCTGTTAGAGTCGCTGTCGGTGCCACATTACTGACTGTAATCTCCTTGGTCGCAACCTCACTAAAGGTTCCGTCCTCATCAACCAGACTGAGCTTGATTTCCCGCGTAGTAGCATTATCAGCATAGGTATGCGTAAGTTTCCACCCCAGAGCACTCAGTTCATCAGCTGTCTTGATCGTGGTCAGCCCGTCGCCCCAGTCTACAGTATAACTGCTCACCGTATCCGCTCCGGGATCGACCGCCTCGCCGACAGTTAAAGTGTACTCACTACCTTCTGCCACCGTAGCCGCTCCTGACAACGTTGACGTCGGTGCCACATTACTTACAGTAATCTCCTTGGTCGCAACCTCACTAAAGGTTCCGTCCTCATCAACCAGACTGAGCTTGATTTCCCGCGTAGCAGCATTGTCGGCATAGGTATGCGTAAGTTTCCACCCCAGAGCACTCAGTTCATCAGCTGTCTTGATCGTGGTCAGCCCGTCGCCCCAGTCTACAGTATAACTGCTCACCGTATCCGCTCCGGGATCAACCGCCTCGCCGACAGTTAAAGTATACTCACTACCCTCTGCTATCGTATCCGCTCCTGTTAGAGTCGCTGTCGGTGCCACATTACTGACTGTAATCTCCTTGGTCGCAACCTCACTAAAGGTTCCGTCCTCATCAACCAGACTGAGCTTGATTTCACGCGTAGTAGCATTATCAGCATAGGTATGCGTAAGTTTCCACCCCAGAGCACTCAGTTCATCAGCTGTCTTGATCGTGGTCAGCCCGTCGCCCCAGTCTACAGTATAACTGCTCACCGTGTCCGCTCCGGGATCAACCGCCTCACCGACAGTTAAAGTGTACTCACTACCTTCTGCCACCGTAGCCGCTCCCGACAGCGTTGCTGTAGGCGCCACATTACTTACAGTTACAGTAGTGGTCAGACTCTCTGACTCAGCACCCCGTTCATCCACTACACTCACCACCACCTCATAACTGCCATCATCCGCATAGGTATGTTCCAGTGAGAATGACTTCTCCGTAATCGGAAATTCTTTACTCCCCGAGCCATCACCATAATCAACCTTCACCGTCCAATAGGTGTCCATGCCACTGTCTTCAAAGGTATAATCCGCAGTGAATTTGCTCCCTTCATTGATAGTGGAGACGACAGCGGTCTGCGTAACCACCGGTGGTGCATTCTTTACCGTTACATTCAGCACCTTGGATGAAGTATAGGTATTACCATCAACCACAAATTCTACCGTAACCCCATAGACAAACCCCAACGATCCTGCATAGGCATGAGTCAACTCCTTGGTAGTCGCATTCGCTGAATTGACAATCTCCTTGGTAGTGCCGTCACCCCAATTTACAATCCACTTCTCCGGGACGACAGTCCGAGACAGATCCGCCGGATCGGTAATTGTTCCCAGAGTAAGCGTATAGTCACAGAGTTCATAGACCTTCGACTCACCACTCACCACGATACTCATCGGCGCATCTTCCACGTTAATACTCAGCGTATTTGCCAGACTGCTGGTAAAGGTTATCCCATCAGATACGGCAGAGGTAATGGTGATCTGCTTCGCGCCTTCTGCAGAATAGATATGCGTCAGAGTCCGTCCGTCTCCCACCGCACCACTGGTGATTGAGGCACTATTGACAACGGTACTGCTTCCGTCCCCCCAATCGACAACATACTGAGTGAGTTCATCCCCGGATACATCTATGACCTCAGAAAGCTTCAGACTATACTCACTCCCCTGCATAACCGAGCTTTTACCACTTAGGCTAAACTCCGGCGGCACATCAGTAACCGCAACAGTCAAAGTAGCAGAATTATTATATGCAGTTTCTGTCTCCACTACACTATATTCCTTGACCTTATATACACCATTTTCAAGTACTATTTCCTGATAGAACTGAGTCTCAACCCCAGCAACATCTCGGGTAATCATTCCGGGCGAGAAGATCACCCCAAAATTAGTCACCATTCTATCGCCATTATAATATGGATCTCCATTATGCAAAACCAAACCACTAGCTGTCTCAGGATCACCCGCCTCAATAACCGTGGTTGAATTCAGCGCTCCCTTCGCCACCTCCTTGTCCTTGAAGACAACACTTATATTCATATTCCCGTCATCAGCGTATTTATGATAGAGCACCACACTCTCATTATTCTTCAGGCTCATAAACTGGGTAGAGGTCAGGGTCTCGACGTTACCGTCACCCCAATTGATTAGAATCTCATCAATCGTGATATCACTCGGCAGATCATAACTATAGTTTGAAAGGGTCAACGCATAATTACCGTCTTCAACCACGCTATCTACAGCATCAGCCAGCGCCAATTCCGGCTCGTCCCACAGCGGATCCTCGACCTCTTCCTCAGTTGACGAGGTCGTATCATCCGCCACTCTGGTCACCGTCACCGTATAGGCAGCAGACTCCAGCGCTGTCGCCTCGGTATAATCCTCATCCCAGCCAGCCACGGTCACCGAATAACTTCCGGCATCGGCATAATAATGCTCCAAACCTGTAGTCAGGCTATTGATATATGCTGCAGTATACGACTCAACATTACCGTCCCCCCAATCCACAATCCAATCCGTTATCGTATCCGCGCCGGGGTCAGCAGAGGAGAAGCCGGTAATTCTAACAATACTACCTTCAGCTACGGTTGTACTGTCACCCGCCTGATCAAAGGTTATCACCGGTGCGACATTAGTCACAGTAACACTCTTCGTGGCGACATCAGTGTACGTTCCGTCTTCATCAACCAACGAGACCTTGATGGTATAGACAACACCGGTACTACCCGCATCGGCATACACATATTTGGCGATATAATCCTGTCCCGCATGGCTGACACTGATCTCTTTCGGCCCCAAACCGTCACCCCAATCGATAATATACTTGCTGACTGTATCTGCTCCAGCATCTGTCGGCGCAGCAATCGTAAGTCGGTACTCACTCCCTTCTGCCGCCGTAGCCGCACCGCTGAGGGTAACCGTCGGCGCCACATTGTCTACCGTCACCGTATGGGTCTTGCTAAAGCTGCCCTCACTATCCAGGAGTTCAACGGTTATGGTGTAATCCGTACCTGCTGCGGAACCGTCCATATACACATGGGTCAACGCAATCTGCTCTGTGGTGTCCAGACTGGAGTATACCGAGCTCTCCCCGTCACCCCAGCTCACCTTCCAAATTCCTGCCCCGCCCTGAGCACGTTCAGAGACCAGCTGAAGCGTATAAGTATCCCCCTCATCCACTCTCTCATTAGTCGAATTTACAACCTTGATATGCTCGCTAGGATCAGCAGTCACCGTCAGGGTCTTGGTAGCCGCTTCTGCCGCCCCATCCTCATCATAGGCCTGAACCGTAATTGTATAATTCCCAACAATTTCATAGATATGCTTGAGATATGATATATCCCCTACTTCATTCGGGTCAATAGCATAGGTAATCACACTACCGTCGCCCCAGTCAACCACCCACTTGGTTAAAGTATCAGCGCCCGGTTCAGAAATGCTGTTCTTATCAAGAGTGAGGGTATACTCCGTATCCTCAACTACCGAAGCCGCACCACTAGCCTGCAGTTTACGCTTCTTATTCTGTATCTTGAGATTTGCCGAAGCAACCGAACTGTAACCATTGGCAGTAACCCGCATCTTTATTGTATACAACCCGTTATCTACGATACCGAGTGATACCAGAGTTGCCCAGTCAACCGTCCACTCATCATCAGTAGAAGCGATATTATCATAAATTCCGTCATTATTCAGATCCCACTCATACTTCGCCGTAGCACCATCCGGGATACTCGAATTAGCGCCACTGAGAGTAAAACTTCCACCCTCAGTGATACCGCCAATCTCGAGTATTTCCAGGCTCGCCAATAACGCCGCCCCGGAAAGCTCGATATGATCAATAGCATTATAGGTCAATACCGATGAGTCACTGAACGCCGCAATAGTACCAGCAGGCAACCCTGGAGCATTACTTGGAGTACCGTAATACTCAAGAGTATCATCGCCCAGATTATTATTACTATCGGCCATGGTATTCCCGTAAACCGAGACCAGTGCATTCTGAGCAATCCCACCAGCGTAGAGGCTGATGGTGTCGTCTCCGGAATTGCCCATCAACTTCACCTCTGTATTCGCTTCGATCACCTTGACCTCAATGCTGTCGTTTCCTTCTCCCGCGTCAACCGTCAACTTGGTCTTATTGTTGGAGTCACTCCCGGCAAACACCTTATCAATATTTATAGTATCATTACCCGTTCCGGTAGAGACGGTAATAGTGCTCCCACCCAAAACATTATTGATCAAAACGCTATCATCTCCACTTCCGGTAATGATATTCGACACACCACCGAGCATTACCGCATTGACTGTATCATTACCCGCCCCGGTATTGATATTTAAATCAGCTTCGCTCTGCGCATTCATTATTCCGATCCAGTCATTACCCGCTCCGGTATTGACCGTATAATTATTCCGACTCAACGCTGATTCAATCGTAATATAATCACTGCCGCCAAGAGTTGTAATCTCAATATTATCCACCGCCACATCATTCAAGATAATATCATTATCACCCGCCCCCATGCTTAGACTTATCTTATCCAGCCCAGAGTATGCCAGATTCCAGAGCTCTTCCGGTTCCGCCGGATTAAGGTCAACCACCAGTTCAACCACTGTCGCCTGCGTCGCTCCCTGACAGAAAACCCGTACTCCAGTAGCGGTAGCTTCCAATGCCACCGGATTATCCATATTGCTTATACCCGAACCATTACGGAGACGCTGCACAAATTCAAAGGACGTTCTATCCGCATTATACTCAAATACTGCGAGCGTATCATTGGTACTACCACACGCTATGAGATAATCACCCTTCTCCACTACATCGGTAACCCCATCCAGCCCTCTGGCTTTATTCATTCCCTCCCGCAACGTACTCTTGATAGTCAGAGTGCCATCACTCTCTATCTTATACACACATACCGTGTCCGCATCGCTATACACCGCATACAGATAATTATTGTCAGCCGACAGTTTGAGCGAATTTACCCGCCCCAGCTCAGCCGCGCTCGACACCGCCAGATCCGTACTTACGCTCCACGCCGTAGCATTCCCCGAAACCTTATAAATTCCGCCGGTCGTCGTCGCCATATAGGTCACGCCGCCATTATTAACGCTGGCGCTGACAGCCCCGTCAACACTACCGCCGTCGATGCGGGTGAGCGATCCGTCGGTCTGACTGATACTGTACGCAAACACCCTGGTTGCCCCATTATACTCAGCAGACGCCAGTAGATACTTCCCGCTCCCGTCCACCTCCAAGGTCTTCAGGGTGTACCCCGCCTCCAGTGTCAGCGAGGACATGCTGTCCTTGTCCAATAAGCCATCGCTGCTGTTACGTTTATACCAGATAATCCCTTTGCCGGTAGAGGTCATTCCATAGACGTAGGTAATATTAGCCGTCGTCGTCGCCGCCGTAACCAGTCTCAGACTACCGCTCATCCCGGGATCTTCCGCCACCGCATAATTACCAAATACTATAGATAACACGGTTTCATCATAACCTACTGTCGACAGATTCTTGAATGCAGTCGAAGTCTGCGTACTCTGCACCACCTTATTCTTCGACAGAGTCTTGGTCGTGGTAGATTCCGCGCCGCAATCGCTCCTGGTTAAGATCCTATATGTGCCATCTCCATTGTCTATATCATAATACGTGAGATAATCAAAGAAACCACTGTCGTTCTCATGGAGGATTCCGTTATTTGAATAATTCCCATTCGTAATATACGTATTTATCTGCGGCAAATTATACGAAGTCCCGTTGGTGGTATGCGCACTCCCCCTGCAATACAAATTGCGCAGCCCAATGTCCCCACCCTGTGCGTCATCATTTATAGTAACTATTGTACCTGATACATTGGGTGAATCTGCATGCACCTTGGTCCAGTACGGACGATCAATCAACACACCATCCGCCCAGTGCAACTTATAATCCAAATGAGTAAAGGCCAGACCGACATGCGTAGCACTGCTACTCAAAGTATTACAAGCGTATACCCCCGGGTTAGAGCCGTCATACTGCGTACGCGTGGTTACATCGACCACAGAGTTATAGAAGAAGATAAATGAAGGTTTCCTGTTCGCATCGATAAAGTCATAAACAACCAGCGATTTGGTGAGAGCATACGCAGAGATACCACTTATATATGAAGAATGAAAATATATCCGCGCTCCACGTTTCACCGACCAGTCACCACCCACCACCGCACTGTAATCCCCTTTGCTTATCGAGTCATTGACATAAAAATCACACAAGGTAATCGTACACTCTGAGGTAATATGATCAAGCTTCATATCCCCGACAAAACCAACCACATTGACCTTGCTCTTGGTTGTAGTAATATTGGTAGTTACCGCGGAGAACGCCAGAGAATTCGCGTTGGTCGTAATACTCGAACTGAATCCGTACAACTCGCCGAATGCATCGCTCGTACCGTCCGAACCTGAAGCCCCGGAGATCTCGATCTTTACATTATCAACATTCAATCTCGCATAACTGCACGGCCCACTCGGCTCTACCAGCTTACCAATTCCCCCACAGTAACCTATAGTTCCATGCACATAAGCATTTGTCAGATTCACTATCGCATCGCCGCTGGCATAGCTCAGTCTATGTATCAAACCAAATGTAACCGACTCATTCATCCCCGAACAGTCAACCTCGATATTATTCAGATTAACCGTCACATATCCCTGCACTGTAAGATCTGTGATCAATCCTTTACCGCCGCGTCCTATTGAAGTGCTGAAATCTCCAGACAGATCCCCATCAATATAGATATCCGATATCTCAAAGATGCGTCGATTGTACAAGCTGGTCAAAACGACAGCCGTAACACTACCAAACAAACCACTGACGCTGGGGGCGGTGGAATTAGTACCAAACATTACCTTAATGCTATTTACCTTGACCGCAAAAAAACCTGAATCTGTGTCAATAAATTCACACAAACCAGCCTTTATTGTCGAATTATTTGTCGCGTCCACACTGCACTTTTGAATAGTTACTCTAGCTGAACTTCCAGTAGTAATACGCTTGCCCAGACCATACTCAACCACATACGATTTTATATTACAATTTGATATAATGAATGAGCCGGACACGATAAACATGCTGTTAAACACCCCACCCTCTTCCAGGCTTGCAGAATAAGGGCTGACATTACTCGAACCTTCAACCGTAGAATTAATAAACTGCATGACACCAGACAGAACATCCGCCGCATACCAGCCGCCAGCGAGCACCTCAGAATCCTTGATCAGACACTGATCGATAGTCAGGTATCCCATCTCGCTTGCAAACGACGAATTCCCGACGCCCAGCGTAAACACATCCACAATACCACCACGCGTCTGATTGGTCGCGGTGTATTTCAATCCTTCAACCTTACAATGAGTAATTGTAACTCTGGAAGCCTTCTTCGCCGTAACCACCCCAACAATACCGGCACTCTTACTACCGTAGATATCAGCCCTTACAACCTCACAATCTTGAATATTAACCGTACAATTACTGGTCAACAACTCGATAGAGCCGACAATTCCTGCAGCAGTACCCGCAGCAGACAAAATCTCAGTATCGCCACTGATGGTAATATTCTTAATTGTAACCGTTCCCCCAGTAATCCTAGCGGCAACAGCACCTGCGGCCTTGTCGGTACCGGTAAGAGTAATCTCAAATCCAGCTAATTCAAGATTCTCTACTACCGCCGCCCCGTTCAACTCTGCAAACAAGCCCCCGTCCGCACTGGCAGAGGTAAGCTTGAAGCCACTTATGGTATGCCCATTACCCTTAAATTCACCGGTAAAGGAAGTGCTGCACTCCGACCCGATAGCCGACAACTTACCCACATAACTTGAGAGATCGACATCCGTGGTAAGCTCATACTTCAGAGCCATCGCGGCAGCAGTCTTACACCGCAACAAGGCATACATTGTCTCCTTGGAATCAATCTCAAAGTACCCGTCCATATCTCGGTCATAGAGAGTCAGACTCTGAGTAGAGGTATCTACCGCCTTATAGGAGATCACCTGTGAATCAACCAGCAGATTCTGCGAACCATTATTATAACCACCCGAACTGGTCACCATAGTATACGACCAGATCGGATTATCATCCGCCGCCGACTGATAATAAAAATAAGTTTCGCCGGCGATCTCAAGTGAGAACCCGTTATAAATATTAGTATCCGCCCCGGTATGACTGAGCATAGTATCAGCTTTCAAGACAATGGAATACCCCATGCCATAGGTTATGGTATTCCCGTCAAGCTCAACTCCCAGCGCCTCGCTGACCGTAGCATCATCAATAGTCAGAGTATCAGAGTTATTCCCGGTAAGCACTATCTGTTCCAGCATTCCCGCCCCTAGAGCCGCCGAGATATTGAGCAGTTCCTTGGTCTTGGCCGTATCGGCATAGATCACCTGATCACTTACCACAAAATTCTGGCCAGCAGAACTGCTGTTACGAATCTCCACAATCTCGGTCGTAAGTCCAATATTGGAGAAGGTATTCCCGGTCAACGCCACCGCGTCAGATAAACGAAGTACCAGCGTATCAGTATCACCAGTACCTGCAATGTTGCTGTCGCCCTGCGCGCCACCAAAGACATTGAGCGTATACGCTGCGTTATCAACAATAATCGTATCATCGCCTCCGCCCGCATAGATTGAGGTGGTATTATTGATATCATGCACGGTAAAGGTCTCCGCCGCAGCGGTAAGCGCCAAGGTAGCAGTATCGACATCCTTATACTTGAGGGTGCTGCTTCCTGCGCCGGTAAGCGTAGTCTGCCCATTATCCGTACTATCATAATCAAGATTGCTCTGCAAGCTGCTGCCTGTCTGCAGCTTGACCTCCAGCTCATCGGCAGCACCACCATTGCCGTCAAATGAAATTGCATGATTGATCAACGTTTCTATAATAAGCTTATCATTCCCCGAACTCCCGGTGATCACCGTATCCAGAGCAACGCCCTTTACCGTAAGTTTATTATCAAGCGCCGCCGAATTATTCCCCCCGCCGAGATTGATATTGAAATTATCAATAGAACCGGCAAGGTTCATGGATAAAGTACCGCCAAATTCGCTATTAGTCACCTTGAGCACATCACTCAAGAGCAGCAGTTCGACCGTCGCCGACAGGTTATCTCCATTATTAGAATCCGTGATATTGAGGGTATCAATCCCGGAGTCACTACCGACATCAATCACCGCCTCACCATACCCGGCAGTGATCGTATCGCCGCCCTCTTCACCGTATATCTCAAATCCTGTCGCCCCCGTAGCGGTAATATTATCCGCTCCCGCTCCGGCATGTACGACGACATTGCTATTTGTCTCCAGATTACTCAGAGTAACCGTATCATTCCCGGCTCCCAGCTCTACCTCAATATCACTGGACTTCGAAATATTGACCTCATTTGCACCGCCAGCGTCGTCAATAGTTACATCACTGCTTATCCCCAGCGTTATCTTGTCCGCGGTAGCACTGGTACTCAGCACAACCGCCTCCGCCTGCTTGATATCGATCTCATCCATATCCGCGCCACCGCCGATATTTATCTCCAGGCGCAGCAACTTATCTGTATCATCAACCCCACCGTCGGCATTGACGTTCTTCAGCGTTGTTTTTCCGCTTCCGGTAGTAATCTTCCCGTCTTTTACGCTGTCATTGAGAATAAGCAGCGTACTCCCTGCGAGCAGATCCACAGTAAAATCAGCAACGTCATCCAACGTCAGATTATCCGTACCCGCCCCACCGGTAAGTTCAAAATCACTACTGTCAGTAACCGTGAGGGTATTCGTCCCGCCACCGGAGTTCACTACAAAGTCACTCGAGTTCTCAATAGTTATTATATCATCGCTACTGGTAGTCTCATTCTCATCTTCACCCCTGACCTCAAAGCCGCTGGAGTTCTTGACCGTAAGCGTATCGCTACCGTCCCCACCGCTTACCATGAAATCCTCACCACTCTTGCCGATAACGTTCTCTACTGTAATCGTATCGTTACCCGCACCGCCATCCACCTTACCCACTGCCAGATGATCCGAGACTTTGGTATTACCATCACTGGTTATAGTTATCGTATCATTACCGCCCTCAGCATAAATATTCAGATAATCCGTCGCGACATCACTCTTGGTAACACCGATAATATACTTGTCATTAGGCGCCCACGTTCTGTCAACCTTGACCACATCGACCGCAGAATCACCACTACCTTCTCTCTGGGTATAAGCATTGATAGTATCGTCCGCTTCCGTTCCGATCACATTGAGTACCGCTCCGCCCAGAGAGTACGAGTCATAATCCAGCCCCAGAGCCAAGAGTTCCAGATCTGTTCCCGAGTAATCATAAACATCAATGGTATCACCACCGCCATTGACCCCAAGCAGCACCTCTTCAATGCCATCCATGGTCAGAGTCTGCGTACTGGCATTAGGCGCATCCCACGTAGGCGTAAGTCCTACCACCAGGTTGCCATTGCTCGCTTTAACCTCTACGTCTTCTGGTTTCTGAATCGTATTCCTGCCTGAGCGCTGCGTGCTACCGGCTATCGTGACTTTGTCATAATCCTTATTCGCGCCGTCGTCACTACCGGTATCATTGATGATATCACTACCATCCCCATAGCTCCAGTAATACTCATCCCCCTTATACTCACCATTTACTAGGTCAGTCGTATCGTCGTCGTTATCTGAATCCTCAGTATCCACTACCAGCTCATACCCACCGTACCCTCCATCAAGGATATCAGCCCCTTCCCCACCTTCAATCTGGTCATACCCCTCTTCCCCAAATATTGTATCCGCCCCTTTACGTCCATAGATACGGTCATTCCCTTTGCCACCATAGATCGCGTCATCACCATCGCCGCCTATCAGCGTATCTTGCCCATCATTACCCAGAATTCGAGCCGCGCCCATTCCGGTATAACTGAGGATATCATCCTCACCACCTCCAGCAAGTTCAACCCCAAGCTGCGCCACATGGTTTCCCTTACCGCGCACCTGGATCTTATCGTCTCCACCCCCACAGTCGGCGACAATCTTCTTAACTCCCGCCACCTCCTGGGTACCACCGTTAAAGCTGATCGAGACCGTCTCACCCTTCCCAGCATCAACATCCCCGTAAGTTCCGTCCGCCTGAGTAAAGCCGAGCACAGTGATAATATACTTCTCATCGGTAATACTCTCCGACCCGGTTCCTTCCTTATTCGAGTACCGACGATTAGAGGCTTTCTCACCAACATATAGCTCCAGAACACCGTCACTCCCTTCCTGCATACCCGCCAGCACCGGCTCTTGATAATTGGTACCCGCGATAATATTATAGGCAGAATCCGGCGAACTCAACGACGCCTCAAAGATAGTCACCTCAAACAAGGTCATAGACCAGTCAATAACCGTAAAGCTGAATATTCCCAGATCCATCCCGATATCTACAAAGATAGTCGCGCTGAAGGTCGCATTGACACTGAGTTCAAACATATTCTTGACTCGACCCATCTCAGCGAGTTCATCGAGATGCACATGATAATCATAGTCCCAGTTTTCCTGATCCGTGTCATACTTATACAGTGTCCCCGCTTCTAAGTTGGGATCCCGCCACTGATAATACGGGAGTTTATTCGGCATATCATTCAGATCCACCCCGAACGCCAGAGTCAAGCCACCGAGTACACCCGCTCTAACCGTAATCGGCCCAAGATCAGGTATACCGACAGAGAGACCGAGCTCAATTCCCAGCGAGACAACAAATTCCTTACCGTCTTCATCCTCTGCTTCATCATAATGATCATCAAAGTAGAACCCGTCGAGCAGGATGTCTCCCGCATTATCCAGGACACTGTTGCGGAGTGAGGTTAGATTATCTCCTTCCACGGTATTCCAATCCAGCATCCTCAAGAAATTATTCATCCCGTAAAGATCAAACCCTGCTCCAACATTGAACTCTACCTTAAAGGACGGCTTGATAATTAGCGACAGATCAGCCACACCTACGCTGAGAATCGGAATAGTCACCTCGACCTCAACCCCAACCTCCAGCTCCAGATCCAGGCTGAACAGGGTCGCCGAGGTATCCCCGGCAAAGAGCCCCATGATATATTCATCAGTCGAGGTAAAGAGAGGCGTGGCAAAATCATAATCAAAGCTTGCTGAAGCGCTGGTAACTGACGACGAAGATTTTTTCTTCCCCTCCTCCCGCGCCGCACTGAGTGCCGTCGTGGGTGTACCCGGCTTATCATTATTAATATCGAAGGATGTCTCCTTCAATTTCTTTTTGTAGGAGTATACCCCGATATTCAGATCTCCGACATTCTCCAAATTCTGATCTTCCGGCATACTCCCGGTATTGAGTAGATAGATAAACTCCAATGCACTCTCAGCTACTACCAAAGCCCCATATGCCTTTGAATTATCCTTGAGCGCATAGATACTCGCTATGGCCTGCAGAAAATCCATAGTTGACAGCGAACCCATACCGGCAAGTTTAGTAAGGTCAGACAGTCCCGGCATCTCCCCTAGTAGCAATTCAACAGCCGGCATAATCGGATCAAAGAGTGTACCGATCTGGTCAACAAAGGAATCAACCATATTCCCCCAGAACATCCCCGCGTCCAGCAGAGTCGGAGAAAACAACACCTCAAACCCCTGAAAGCTCCCGGCATCCTCATAGCTAAGAGTATCGGACGCCTCAAAGGTCTTATCTTTTATCACGGCAAGATCGGCCGCCGTCTCGCCGGCATAGAGGAAGATCGCAGTCTCAATCTGCAACTCAGGGAAGAATGAAAAATCACTGAGCGCGTCAGTCAACCAGTTTGCAGCCAACCCCAACTCCGGTGCCCACTCGTCAAGTTCCGGTATCAACGCCATCTTGGCATAGAGGTAGATGTCTACATCTTCATTATACAGCTCGGTATACGCTATCTCCTTGAACTCTTCATTGCTGACAGCAGTCGCCTCCGTAAAGCTCTTATTCTCTGAATCATAGGTAACACTGTATTTCTCCAGCCCCGCTGCCTGAACCGAGGTTACTATATTTCCATCCGCATGTGATTCAGAACCGACATCATCATCCGCAAAGAAGTCAGACACCAACTCAGAGTCAGATTTATTATCTGGGTTATGATTTTTGATCAGATCATACAGTTCTTCAACTGTATTTACCGCCTTCCCGTCGATAGTTAGATCATTATCTGTTCCAACCTCGCCGGCAAAACTAACATTGTCCTTTTCATAGATAAGCGCGGTCATCCCGCCGATCTGGCCGATAGCTGAAAAATCATCATTGAGTACCGCGGTATATTCAAGCGAGAAAGCCCCGCCGACGCCATTGGCATCTGCCGTTTTAGGGAGTATAGAGAAGAGGGTATCATACTTACTGTACGCTGTAGCCTCAGCGAGAGTAGCTACCTCGGTTACATTACAGTCTGCGTCAATTGCCAGATATTTATTGGTCGAAGTGTTTTTAAGATATGAAGTTGAGTCGATAACATACTCACCATTACCTGCCAGATCGGTATAAATTGCATTGCCGTTTAGATCTGTGACCAGTGAGTTATCAACGTCAACCTTCTGCTTGAAGAGAATATTTCCATTTTTATCATTTATCGTATACTGCCCAGCAATATTGTCCGGTCCGCCCGCATCTGCCTGATCAACATAGAACTTATCCGGGGTATCCTGCGAAATAACCTGCTCAATGCTGAAGGCATACGACAAGGTCATAGTAATATCGACATCCACCATATCTTCGACACTGCGGCCATCATTATAATTACTTATCATAGTGATGAGTTTGAATCTATCATCATTGATATCAAACGCAGCGTCAAATTTTGTACTGTAGGTAAAACTGAAGTCGAGCTGAAAGAGCAGCGCATCGCTATACTCATCCCCACTCACCGCTATCTGCACCTCATAATTCTTCCCGAGGGCAGCGTTTCTCACCGTGTTTATCGCATTGATCTCATCCTTAAAACCCTGGATGGTCAATTCACCATCGGTCAGATTGAAAGAATATAAAGAAGTACCGATATCAGAGACAAAATCCTTGACCCTCTGCTCACCCGCAAGGCTGTCATTGACCAGGATAAGCTCCTGCGTAAAGACATTATGTTCAAGGTAATAATCGAGATTTTCAAGATAAGTCGTAGAACTTAGAGCATTGAGTGCAGCCAGATCCGCATCAAGCATAACCCGGGGTTCAAGCTGCTCAAAGACAAACTTTGAACTATCTGTCTTCTCTGAAGTAACAGAATCGCTCTCATACGCCTGCAAGCTAGCCTTTTTAGCGTGAAACAACTCAGCAAAGCCGTCAAAAATTCCCATATTCCCACCTATAAGTTATCAATAATAAACAAACATACATGTATTTTTTAGTAGTATACCACAAAAAAAAACCCAAGCAAACACAAAATACGCGTTTGAAGTAAACAAAATTATCACGTCTGCAATAATACAATGCGGCTATTTTCTTATAATCCTTCCCCGCTGAAAGCCAGGGACTCAGACAACGCATAATCCTGTTTACATACCATCTGCCGCTGCGTCTTTAGAAATCTCCCAGATTTATGCTGAGCCAGTTTGAATACAGCTTTAGCACAGGTCGCATCAAAAAGAACTTTGAACGGGGTTATACGCATCAGTAACCGCACAGGCAAGAATGGCAAGAGTACGAAATTTTGCAAAAACATCCATAATCCTGTATTCTTAACTTCACCAGAAGTACCCTCTCCCAGAACAGTTACCATAATATTTGTTAGTAACGGGCAGAATACCTGCACAAGCTCATCCTCCCAGCTCAAGATAATCCTGACACTCCCTCTATCCCCCTGCCGCGAACACCTGCCGTAAAGCTGCCGGTCTACTCTTTGGCTCCCATGCATGTCGGTTGCAATTACATGTAGACCGCCTCTTTCTTCTACCCCGGGTTCGAGTTTGATGTCTGTTCCTCTGCCAGCCATATTCGTAGCGATGGTTATAGCTCCAGCCCGGCCCGCCTCTCTGACAATATCAGACTCCTCATAATGGTTCACCGCATTGAGTACCTTGCAGTCTAGCCCCGCCTCTTTAAAACTAGCTCCAAGGTGTTCGCTGTCTTTTACATGCCTAGTCCCTACGAGTACGGGTCTACCCTGCCTATGCACCTCCTCTGCATCCCGCAACACCGCCTCCCACTTCTCTTTCTTGGTAGCACATACCTGTAGTGGCAGGAAGATCCTTCTACACACCCTCCGAGGCGGTACCGGTACCACCTGGAGCCGATACTCCTGCCAGATCTCTGAACGAGCTTCCCGCGCCGTCCCGGTCATGCCGCTGATACCTTCATACAGTCTGAAAAAGCGCTGAAAACTTATCCGCGAACAGGTCTCCTTAGGCGCAGTCACCTCGAGCCCTTCCTTAGCCTCGACCGCCTGCTGTACACCTCCCCGCCAGCTATGATCACGCATCAGCCTGCCTGTAGAGTTGTCGACCAGAACTACCTTGCCGTCATCAATAATATAATCATGATCCAACTTATAAAAGTGCTTTGCCTGCAATGCCTGAATAACCAGATCTTCCAGCATCCTCCCCATTATGCCAGCCACATCCTTGGTTTTCAGGGTATGCTGAAGCTGTTTGAGCAGGACAACACTCTTATACTGCATATCCAGCCGATAATCCGTCTCCGGCTCCAGAGACGCCGCAAATTTACTACACTCAGAGTATACCTCCGCCGCTATCATCCCCTCCACTTCTTTACTGATTATCATCGGCGTAACCGCCCGATCGATAAGAACCGAATCCGCTTCATCCACCACTGCCCGCACCAATCCCCGTTGTAAAACCTTAGTGCCCAGCATAGACTTATCGCGCTTGCAGGCCAATAATTTCTGTGTCAGAGTTCTGCTGCCACCAACAGTAATATTATCCCGCAGATAATCGGCAACAACCTCTTTCTCCGAGCAATACGTCACATCCGCCTGATACGCCACAAGTCTCTCCGGTGGTTTCATCTCACCCGTAATTGCGCTCACACTGCACCCACAATACTCATATAATTCCTTCATCTCCTGGGCATCGCGCTCAGCCAGATAATCGTTCACGGTCAATACATGGCAGCCTCTACCGTACCAACCGGCAATTATACCCGCAAGAGCCGCTACGAGTGATTTACCCTCACCTGTAGCCATCTCAATTATGGTGTTCTTCTGCATTGCCAGAACCCCAGCATATTGAACACGATACGGAAGAATCCCCTTTACCCGCTGACAGGCAGTCCCCAGTAGCGCCAGAGCGGTTAGCTCATCAGCCTCCCGCTGCCGATTCAAACGAAAAATTTCACGTGTTTTATTCAGTTCCGCTTTGAGTTCAACTTCAGTAAACTTATCCAGCTCACACTGCAGTTTTTCGATCTTTTCGGCTCGCTTCAATATCTTTCTGGACGGAAGATATAATTTTCCGACAACTCTCGTACAATCCAACCAAAACCTGTCAAGTAGTGAGTGAGGACGTTTATACTCTGTCTGTTGCGCCGCCGCCCGCCATCTCTCCGTTTCTCTGGAAACGATACTCATATCCGGTACTTTCTCTGTAGAATCTGCAAAATTCCGTCCCAAAGCTGAACCAACAACGGCTTATCGCTGATCTTAATTCTGGCAACAACGGTCTGCCCGGCAAAGACTCGAGACATATCCTGTGCTTGATCGAATTCAATCACAATTTCAAATAATCGCTCACTGCTCAATCTTCTATTGGCTTTATCCACAGTAGTCTGGAGTTCCCCGCCCGCAATATCGCTGAGTGCAGCTGAGGGCAACTCTTTGCTGCCCGCCGGAGAAATTCTTACCACCATTCCGTCGAGGCACACCTCTGGTGATTTTTTCAAGCGCAACTCTACTCTGGGTTGTCCTTCATTGATTATCGCCGCCGAAGTATCCTGAGAAGCCACGCAACGCACCTCCAGTTCGCTCCCGCAGAATAACTTACCAATCTCCTGCCCCTTATTGATATAGGCACCACAAACAAGCACATCGTCGTCCGGGATCCACAATCCCGCAACCGGTGGGAACAGCTTCAATTCACTGGTATCCTGTTTGAGCTGCTCTATTCCTACCTTGAGCGCTTCCTGCTGTTCATAGGCGATCTGCAGAGCCAGCGGGCTCTCGACCAAAGCCTGCTTTACTTGGTACTCACTAGCCTCATACTCGGCATTTATTCTTGCAAGTTTAGATTCGAGTTCATAATTATTCAGACCAAGCAGTAAGGTAGCAGAATCGACACTGCTCTTTGCCGAATACTCCTCCACCACACCCTCAATACCGGAGCGAATACTATAGACTTTATCAAATTGCACAACACCTTCAATGCTGTCATAATCACTAAATGGCATAATCCCAAGAGCAACCACCAAAGCCAGGATTAATGAGAGGCAAAAGCCGACTGCTCTTCTGCGTTTTCCTCTCAACTCCGTACTACTGAAAACATACTTTATAAACTTGCTAAAGGGTTTGACGACGATTCCGAAAATTCCAAACGCAGCGACCAGAACCCCGACAATAAACAATTGATCCGCCACAAACATGCTTATGCCGACAAAGACCACAATTCTATACACAACTGCCAGAATACCGTAAATTGGAAATAAGACCTTCTCCAGCAGATTATAGGTAAGCTGAGAATCGGTTTCGACTCCGAGAAATATTTTTTTCAAAATAGCAAGAAGTGTTGTATTGGCTCGTTGAGCAAGATTGGGCATACCGAGCAGATCACACATTACATAATATCCGTCATAACGCAGGAGCGGATTAATATTGAAGATCACCGTCGAAACCCCGGAGACAAACATTATATTATAGGCGATGGTGTGCAGAGGACTACCGGGTTCCACCCTTACCCATACCAGTACCGCAAGCGCAGCCAGAGCCGTCTCACAGATTATTCCGCCAAGCCCGACCAGCACCCGGTGCAGACTTCGTTTGAGCATCCAGGCAGAACTGACATCAACATATGGCAGTGGCGAGAAGACCAGAAGCATAATCCCGAAAGTATGAACCTCTGCCGGTTCACCCTCCCGTTTCCCCCAGATCTTGCACATAAGACCATGCCCGCATTCATGCAGTAGTTTGGTACAGACCAGAGCCAGATACAACCAGGGTAAGTTCGTCGGGGTAAGAATACTCTTACTCTGCACAGTTAGATCCTGAGTATTGCCAGCGAGGTTCCAGAGCGCACAGACCACCAGACTCAGCCAGAGCAATGCCCCTAGCCAGGAGACCAGCGGCGCCACCAGAACCGCTAATACTTCCAGCAGGCGATCAGGATCAAATAGCGGAATACGCGGATAAAAAATACTCCCCAGAAATGCCTTCTTCCCCTCCCAGTCGACCCTCTCCACACCACGCAACACCGCCCCGGTATCGGGCGAGATACTTCCCTGCAGCAGACCGGCCGCGAATAACTGCGATAACACCTGGATAATTTCGCCCTGAGTCGGAGTGTTATACGGATCATTCCCCGCCAATAAATGCCAGACCTGGTCAACAGTCTTAGTCCCATTCAAGAGAGCAATAAACTTATACGCCTCTGCGTTGAGACGGTAATATTTACTATGCAACCGACTGGCAATTATATACCAGATTTTTCCCTGATAACGTTGCCTGCTGACCACCGCCGAAGCAGCGAGCGAGACCTTCAAGTCTCTAATTCGATACCAATGCTCATGAAAGACATTCTCACCCGCCATCAACAAAATCCCCGGTTAGTTATATCCAGAATGTAATCCGCACCCAATCCACAATTGATTTAGTCCAGATCAAGAATAGATTTCTCTGCCCGGCCTCAATCTTCGCCACTCCTTCCATCCCCGGCTTCATCCATTCAGGCCTGCTCACCAGCACCGCTTTAACCTTGAAAGAATTCCGTTCATTGACCAACTGCGCTACTGGTGAGATATGAAACACGGTGATCCCCACCTTACGGTCAGGATATCCCATAACGGCAATACTCCCGCTCTGGCCGATAGCGATATCCGCAATATCCGCCTCAGAGACATAGATAATCACTTCCAGATTATCATTGGGCAGAATTTCAAAGAGAATATCCCCTTGTTTGAGGGGCGAGCCAATCTGCAGATCAATCTCCCTTGAGCTAATATATCCTGATACCGGAGCCAATAATTCCGCCTGCTGCAACTTGAGATTGAATAACGCCAGGCGCGCCGCCGTCTCTCGCGCCTTGGCCTCAGCAATCTGCGCCTCCACCGTTTTCTCCTCACTCCGCGCCAACGACGCTTCCTTGGCGTATTTGAGCTGATCGGCAAAGACGCTAGCCCGTTGCAGAATCAACTCTTCAGTACCCAGACGCCCCAGAAGCGTCTCTCCGGCTCTGACATAATCCGAAGGCTGCACAAACACATCCTGCAAAAATGAGTCATACGGCGCAGCGATAATTCGCTTCGCCGCCGGCTCAAGCACAAACGAAGCATCAATACGATAATCCCCTTTGGCAAACACAAAGAACACAATCAGCGCCATGACAAATACCGCCAATAATTTTGCCCAGGTATGTTCCGCCCCCACAAGTCTGCCCGCAAATCTCTTTACGCCCAGCAACAACCTCCCGCCACACCAACGTGAGCGTTCCTCCAGTTCTACCAAACGGGGAGAAATCAACTCCAGCATCAACCTCAAGGCTTCACCCTCATTATGCGAGAATCCTGCTTCACTATCACTCTCCAAAAGTAGCGCTCCCGCGACCCTATTATTCAAGCGCAGAGGTAGGGTCAAACAACTCCTTACCCCGTGCCGATTACAGAGTGCAGCAGCAGCCCGCATAACCAGGGAGGGATTGTCCTGCATGGGGTACGCCACTTCAATATTCTGATCGCAGGCTTCGAGCATGGCCTCGGAATAATCCCGAAAAATCTGCATCTTATTATCAAAGGTTCCGACCCCGCTTATCGCAGAAATCTTCACCCCCCAATCCCGCAACATGCCAATGGCAACTCGCGGACTGCCCCATCTTTCTGCAACTGCATTGACCAATTTCAGCGCCGCAGCATTATACTTATCCGCCCGATTAACCTCAGCGCAAGTCTCAACCGCTTGTATTATTTCAACATTATTCTCATTTGCCGCGCCGGCATATTTGCGTTGTCCGGTAAAGTCTAGTTCTTTTACAAAAGCATCAACACAACGCTTCTGCCAATCCTGAACTTCAAGCTCAAAGCAAAATACCGCATATAATCTCTCCTCCGATTCTCCGACAAGCCCCCGGATAATCGCCAGATACCGCTCATCATCCAGCATAAACGCCAACTGACTTACCTTTTCCGTATGCTTGATACGCAAAAAACTCTTCAAAAATTCACTCAACCACGCCGGAGTCTTACCGTCAAAGAGCTGTTTGGGATACAAGGCGACGAGCTGCCCACTGTTAGGCTGCTCCAGCTCAAGTATTGCCGACGAATACACTCCAACCAAGTCGCTCCATTCATTCAAGAGTCGGCTGAGTACAATCCCTGAATTTGTATTCTGAATCTGTTCCACGGACAAAACGCTCCAAATACAAGAAAATTATTGTAATACGAAATAACACACACGGATGAAGTATATATTTTAAGTTTATCACTAAAAATTGCTACAAAATAATTGTCCTGTGAAAATTTTCACAGGACAACTCAACATTGATAATAGCTGATATCTACTCCAAATCTTCCTTCTTGAGCCGGACTCTATCCTTCCAAACAGTTCGCAGACTTGCATAGTCTTTTGCCGATAAGGTAATCAACCCCAAATCAGCCAGCACCCCATCCTTACTGAGCGCTTTGGGAGATAACAGCAAGTTTACAAAATCCGTTATACCAGATATTGTCTTAATATGCTCAAGCTTAAGATACATATAAAGCATCCTGGTAAATGGATACTTACCATCACTTATAGTCTCGCGCGCAGGCTGAATACCGTCAATCGCCGACCCGCTAATATATTCATGCCCATTCTCCAGAAATCCGTAACTGATTATCCCCAGACTCTGATGATTATGCATAATTTCACGGATAATCTTGATCTCACCACCGCTGTTAAATTTATACACGCCGTCACGCCGTAGTTGCAAATACTCTCCGTCATACTCTTTGAACTTTCTACTCATTTTAGCCAGGATCAATTCTTCAAGCACCGCAAAGGTACCACTATTCTTATCCGGCCCGAGAATATCTATCTCCCAATCGGGTAAACTGCTGTCAATCTGCTGCCATCTAGTGTAAGGGTTAGGTACAAGTTTTCCGTTTATCGGCACCTCTTGCACAATTGCCAGAAAAATATCTTCAACCGAGAAATTCAAGGTTTTCCCTAATTTATAACTCGCAAAGACAATACCGTCATAGCCAAAGCCAAACTCTAAAATATCTCCAACCCCTGAGCTCTGCCCAGCGTCAAACTCCTCCTGACTCATTCTCGTTGAAGAACAAACGATATCAACATTCCGATTCTCATTAAAAAGAGTAATTCCGTCTGCCGAATCCATTGCCACAATCATTGGCATCGGATACTCGGTTGCTGCTCCGAGATACTCCCCAAGATACGCGGCAAAAGGATATATCGTCTGCGAACCCACCAGCAGAATCGACTTCCTGGCCATACACCGGCAATCCTGAGCAACTACACCAGTAGATACAACCTGCAAAAGCAGCATGACAAAGAGCAGAAAATGTCTAGCAATCATAGTTTCACCATTAATCCCTAATATTTATTGATTCCTGCAATGTCAACTCCAAGATCACTCAATATTGTTCCCTTGGCTCTTGCCAACTTCAGCGCATTTACATTACAATCAATAATTGCTCTAAAGTAATCCATTTCCCGTTCGGCCAGATACTCCTGTGAACGCAGCAACTCTTCATTGGTCGTAAGTCCAAGCTTGAACCGAACTCTTTCACCCTCCAGGACTTCAAGAGCGGCTTTCCTGGCATTGAATGTTATCTTCATATTCCTCTGTGCTGTAGTCAGTGTTCTTCCCGCAGCTCTTACCTCTACCTTGACTTCACGCTTGAGCTTATTCACCATCGCCTTTTTCTCTGAGATAAGCGCATCAGCTTCACGATACGCTGCTTTTGCCGCTCTACTTCCCAACTTATACTCAAACGCCAAGCCCACCTCCCAATACCCGGAATTATAGGCATATTTATCATACCGATTGTTGAGTGTATTATCATTTAGTCCCAGGTTGCCTTCTGCCAAGCCATACCGTGCCTTCAGATCAAGTGTCGGTAGCTTATCCTCATCTGCCAGACGTTTTTTAGCCTTCCCAACCTCAACTCCAGAATACTCTCGCATCAATTCCGGCCTCATTGCCAGCGCGACCTCCTCGGCCTGCTCCAGCTCAAATTTTACAAATGAAACCAGAGGCCTATCCGTAGGCAAAACCAGATCCGCATTATTAAAGTAATCATCATTTCCAAGCAACAACACCAGTTCATCCAGAGCCGCAAGGACATTATCCCGCATCCGCAGCAAATTACTCCGTCTTACCTCAACTGCGGCATAAGCTCGTTCTTCATTTAGTTTTCTGGATATGCCCCGCCCTTTACGCGTCTTTTCATAAATATACACCTCCTTTGCCATCGCCAGAACCCGTTTCTGAATCGCCATCTGCTCAAGATAAAAAACCAGTGTCCAGTATGCAGCGCAAACCTCATATACACTATCCATGGATTCCACCACAAAATCCGCCTGCGCCATACTTGCATTGAGCCTGGATATTTTTATTGCCGTTTTATTATCAATATCTCCTAACCCCCGAAGCAGAGATTGATTGAGCGTAACCACCGGCCCGCCGACCCCTCTGAACAACTCCTTGCCTACCCCATCCTGCATGGTCTCGGCATATTCATAAGCAACAGAGATGTTACCGCCGGTAGGCAGAGGCTGCCTCAAGCCACCTTCAATAGACCAGCCACTTGTACTCATGATCGGGTTTTGAATCAGATAGTAATAATCCGCATCCAGATCCTCTTTACTCTCACCGTTGAGATTCTGATATAGAATCGGATCGTAAACCGTTTTACTGGCGTTGAGCCGCTCTTCCGCCTGTTTTGAAGAGTATGAAGCAGCTACAACATCTGGGTTACCTCCCAGTGACATACGGATAGCTTCAGCCAAGGTCAATTTCACCACATTTTTTTCCGCTTTATCCTTTTTAAGATCATTATTTTTTTCCGAAAAAAGTTTGGGCATTTTCTTTAATTTAGTTTCATTGAGCGCAATAACCGCACCCTCATATCTATGTGCTTGCTCAAGCATGGCCGTACTGTCAATTCCACTGATAGGTTCTGCCCCGCGCATAGTATTATCCTGCTCCAGCTTCTGCTGTTTACGCTGTAGTTCTACTGAAGTATTAACGACTTCAGACTCTTTTTCCATACTCATCAAGTCAGTCGCATAAACAACTGTACTCTCATCATCCCAAGAATCAACCTCAAGAAAACACCCGTTTTCAGCACTTGCTGGCTCTAGCATATACACATCAGTCTGCAGACCGCCATTATTGGTCAGCCGGTTGTTACTGGCCAAAGCATCATTCAAATCATCACAACCAACAATATCCTCGACATCAATTTTAACTGCAGCGACAAATTCCTCTTCTCTATTCGACATATCTTTTGAAACCGGATTACGCACACTCTGGCTATCAGCTTCAAATAAAAATGAAGTTTCAACACAACTACTCACGCCGGAGTAAAAATCCTGCGGACCATATAAGGGTAGAGCACAGGCAAACTCTTGATTAATTGGCTCGTCTTTTGCCTTATACTCCTGCGGTAATGTCTCTACCGATACAGGTGCAGGTTCTTCCGCTTTTTCCTTTAATTCCAGCTCATATTCGTCTTCGACCGCGCTCTCTTCCAGCTCAATATCCAGCTCCAACAAGCTCTCAGCAGTAGTATCGAATGAAAAGACATCAAACTGCTCATCCTTGGCATAAGCTGCTGGCAGATACGCCTGCGCCTGCTCGGCAACCGGCGGAGTTATTCCCCCATCCACCAGTTCCAACTTGCTGCTGCTGGTACAACCCTGTAGCGAAACCAGAACAACCCCGGCAATAACTGCTGCAACGAAGCAGTTAATTAGTATTCTATTATTAATTTTCATCGATTATGCTTCCCCCTGGTGACGTATACTTAATGAGCCCCCATTCTCACATTCCACTGCTTTATACGGTGCAAGGAGTACTTTACTGCACAGTTTTTTTCCAATTATAACTGGAAACTTTCATCCCTACTACATTTTGACATAAAAAGTGCCGGAGAATATTTCTCCGGCACTAACAGACAGTCAATTATAAATGTAAGAAAATTATATTCACTCTGTTTCAGGCAACATTGGCAAAAAGAGTTTGTCTTTAACGCTTTGCACTGAATGAGAAATCTCATCTTCAATTACGGCTTTAGACGAATTTACAGCTTGCGATAATTTATCTAGCTCACGCTGCTTACCCGCAGGATCAGGCAGTTCTACGACGACAGGCGTACCTATAGGTAGCATTTGGGGATTGGTAATACCAATACGTATTTTGATTGTTTCACTCGCCGAATCAGCCAGAGCCGCAATATACTCAATCCCGCCGCTTACAACTCTTTCGCCCGAGGCATCAGAGTACGCTGAAAATCTTACCGGAATCTCCGACATACTCCTTATTGTTGACAAGAGGCTCAGTGGCACCATCAGATCAACCCATAATTTATCTTGAACCACAATTCTGACAACCGGCCTCATAGCTTCTACCGACTCCCCAGAATCAATCTCCAATATCTCAATTACACCGTCGATCGGGCTGATCAATTCCCTGCGTTCAAGCTCAGCTTTCAATTCTTCATATTTGAGTTGAGTCAGTTTCAACTGATGCTCAGACTGCTCCAACTTCAACCTTGAGATATCCACGGCTAATTTAGCATTATCAACCTCTGAATCCGCGGCCGCACCCTCGATATGAGCATTGATCATCCGTGACAGATCGTACTCCTTCTGCTTCAACTCCAGTGTATTAGCTTTGACCTCAGAATTATTTTCAGCTTCCAGCTGCAACTGTTTGAGTCTGATCAATTCCGGAGCCATCTCCAAACTCGCAATAACATCCCCCTTCGCGACTCTGTCACCTTCCTTATAAAAGATATCCCCAATCTTCCCACTCACCGTAAACGCCAGGAAGACGTCATTCTGTGGCTTGGTAATTCCTTTTATTTCCGCAGCACCGAGCTCCGCCCCTGCCCCAAGCAGAAGAAATAACGACAATACAAGATAGTGAACGTTAGTAATCAGCTTATGCATTATCCCCAGACTTTCCAGCATTCTGCTTTTTAAGAGCCTCCTGCTGCAATTCATGGAGTTTTGCCTGTAACATCTGCAAAGTCTGCGACAGCCCCTGCTGCAGTTTGAATGCCGCAGGTACAGAGAGTACCGCCCTATGCGACAAACGCATACTGTTTCCTCCGGAATTTCTAACGCTGTTGCCGAATTCCAGAACCACCTCTGAAGCTCCGGCGACCACATTGAGCATATCATAGTATATATACGGCACGTTATTCTCTTCAATTATTTCAATCGGTTTTCTCAGATTATTCTCATTATTTTCAATCATATAGCCTCCCTCAATCCTATATTTAGCATCCCCAAAAAAATGTACCTAGTATTTCATTACTGCTCTTAACGGATTCAACAACCAAAACTTTACTTTTTAGTAGTTTTTTTATTATATATTATCTTTCAAAATATACTACTTTTTTATTCCGAAAAACTAAACTTCACCCTCTTATTGCTCCTTTCACACAAACCAGATATTGCCTACTTTCAGGTTTACTCTCACAGCGACCAGACAACCCTGTATTTTCCAGCTAGATAATAACCACTTTCTTACTATCCTGCTATCTCTTACCAAATTTAATCCAGAAATTATTGACCTAAGACAGAAAAATACAACTTTGCATAATACATTAAATTATGCACTGAATATGAACTGCCGGAATATCTTCCTCTATTAATCAATCCCATCAGGCGAGATGCTCGACCTTGCCAGCCACTAATCATTTCTCAGACAAGTATGCCTAGCATCTTGATTTTTTAGTGATATTATATTATAAAGAAAATACTGCAGTCGAAGTTTATGCCGTTTGAACATAACCCAGGACGACTATGAGTGACTTCAAATATAAATTATTGATCGTAGATGATAAAGAAAAATTATGCCGTCTCATGGTAACCAATTATGTGCAGCAAGGGTATGCCGCAGAGTATGCAACCTCTGCCCGGGACGCAATTAACAAATTCAAGCAGCAGGTCTTTCATCTGGTTCTGCTCGATCTCAAGCTCGGCGCAGACAATGGCATCGCAGTCCTCAGAGAGCTCCTCGCTCTCAACCCGAATATCCCAGTTATAATGATTACGGGATTTGCCACCATCGACTCCGCAGTAGAAGCGATGAAGATAGGAGCCTATGACTATGTCCAAAAACCTGTCGACTTCCCGCAGCTCTGCCAGCTAATCAAAAAAGCCCTGAGCAAGACCCCACCTACCCCAGAGAATCTTGCTGACCCCTTCGCCTATATTGAGATGAAGTCAAACAACCCGGATTACCAACAGGTCATTGAGACGCTCGACAAATTCGCTCCTACCGACCTGCCAATATTGATTCTAGGTGAGAGCGGTGTCGGCAAAGAACACTTTGCCGATTATATCCACCGACAGTCACTGCGTAACGACCGCAAGCTTCTCAAGATCAACTGCTCGTCCTTCTCAGAGAGCCTCCTCACCAATGAATTATTCGGCCATGAAGAGGGTTCCTACACCGGAGCGGAGAAGAGCCATCAAGGAATATTCGAACAGGCGAATAACGGCACCTTGTTTTTAGATGAGATAGGCGATATGCCGCTGAGCGTCCAGGTTAGGATCTTACGCACGCTGCAAAACAGTGAGGTAAGACGCATCGGCGCCAAGAGCAATCTGAATGTAAATGTCCGAATAATCGCGGCTACCAACAAAAATCTTGAAAAATTAATCGAAGAGAAATTATTCCGGCTCGACCTGTTCTATCGGCTCAACTCCGTAGCGGTAACAGTTCCGGCACTAGCCCAAAGGATAGAAGACTTGCCGCTAATCTGTGAGAACGTACTCAAGAAGATCGCCGCCACCAACCGCCAGCCGGTAAAGAAGTTATCGCAAGAGGTACTCACCCTGTTCCGCAGCTACTCCTTTCCCGGAAACATCCGTGAGCTAGAGAATATCCTCAACTACTCCCACACCGTAGCCAGCTCGGGCATCATAATCAAGCAGGATCTTCCTCCATTCTTCTCAGTCACAGAGAGTTCCCCTTCCGGCTCAAACACCGACCTACTCAAAGTAAACGAGAAGGACACCATCATGCATGTCCTCAAGGAGTGTAACTATAACAAGAAACAGACAGCCCAGCGTCTGGGCATATCCCGCTCAACCCTATACACTAAGTTAGAGAAATACGGTATATCCTAAAATGTCAAAGACACCGCTGATTATCATCAAGAATTTATACCTGAAGGTCAACAAAACCCAAATCCTTAAAGATATCAACCTGGAGATCAATCCTGGTGAAATTTATGCTCTTGTCGGCGAGCATGGAGCCGGGAAGAGTTCGCTCGGCATGATTCTCAGTGGCTTTATTCCCGTACTTAGTGGCGAGATGTACTACAAAGGAGAGTTGCTCAAAACACACACCGAAAAGGTAATTTATGACAACATACTCCTGGTTCCCCAGTATAATTTCGGTTTTATAAATCTCTCAGTCGCAGAGAATATCTTTATGCAGACCTTGAAAAAACGCGGCAAGATTTTCAGCTCCAACAAACAGCGCAGACTTGCCCAGGCATATTTCAAGAGCTTGGGCGTAACGCTCGACCCCGATGCCTTGCTCGGCGATCTCAGCCTCTCGGACAAACTCTTTGTTTATATTTTAAAACAGATATACGCCAAGCCTGAAATACTAATTTTAGATGAGAGTCTGGTAAAACTCTCCACCGACAATCTTGAGATTGTAATCTCACTGCTACAGCAACTTGTCGCTACTGGCTCCTCTATAATTCTGATTACCCACGATATCGACGACATCTTCAAATTCGCCAAAAACCTGATCATTCTCCGCCGGGGCGAGATTGTCTATAAAGGCACCCTGGAGGATATAGACAAGATCAGTCTGATCCGGCTGGCATACATGCAACTTGCCAAAGAAGAAATTATCGGCAACAACGGTGAAAATTTGACCGATATACTCAAATACAACGAAGCCATTCTTACCAAGCTTCCACTCCACCTATTTATCGTCGATACCAATTTTAATATCCGGCTCATCAACAATAAAGCCAAACAGTTACTGAAATTAACCTCCAATATAGGTATACGCTCCAACTTCAAGGATGTCTTCAGCAGTTATCCTGATTTTCTAAAACAGGTAACAACGGCAGTCGAGCAACACGAAGAGATTACCATTGATAACATCAGTTTCACTCTGGACAACAACAAGGTAACCATGAATATCAAAATTGTACCGGTCTTCGAACTTACCACCTATATCGGCAGCATAATTACCCTCGAAGACATCACCAATCAGGAGATGCTCCGCTCGCAGGTAATGCTCTCGGAGAATCTCGCTGCCGTCGGCATGCTGGCGGCCGGGGTTGCCCACGAGATCAATAATCCTCTGGAGATGATCAATTACAGCCTCCAGGATTTAAAATACCGGGATGAGAACAATAATTTCAAAGAAGAACTGAATTCGCTGGAAGAAGAGATGAACTCAATTGCCAACATTGTTAAAAACCTGGTGGTATTCTCTGACAACCATCCGCATAATATCCAGCAATTCCCCATCAACCAACTGATCAAGGATATAACCCGCCTGATGAAATTTAAAGCTCAGGAAAGCCGTATACAGTTTGAACTCAACATCTGTGATGACGATATTATTCTGGAAGCCAACAAAGTTGAGATCCGCCAAGTACTCCTGAACTTGCTCAAGAACAGCTTTGAGGCCATGCCAAATGGCGGGCGCATCAGTATTGATATCAAACAGACCATAGATAATCGGGTTGAGATCACCTTTGCCGACCAGGGCGGGGGCATAACCCTGGAAAACCCCAGCGATATCTTCCTTCCGTTTTTCTCTACCAAGAATGACGGTTCCAGAAATACCGGCCTGGGCTTATCGATCTCCTACAATCTCATCAAGAAGAATAACGGTGAAATCTTATTCGAGAACAATCCACCCATAGGCTGCAAATTTCACATCATTCTCCCCCAGACCTCCTCCAACTGAACACCTTGTCCAATATCTGTACACCGTGTCCAGAAAGTGTACAGACACTATCCAGACACCAATTACTAACAATTGCCACTCAACCCAAATTCTAAAATATAATCAATACCAAATTATCTTACAAGCATATGCTTTAAAGCTGTTTACTGTTTTTCAAACCTTATCCGCAAAAGATCTGACGAATAATACAATTCAAAACTGGCATACCTATTGTTTAGAAAGTTGTGTGTTTGTGATAGAGTCTATAGCATAATAAGTGAATATCCCCCACCCTATAAGCTCTATAAAATCAATTAAGAATAATATAGTTCATCAATTTAGAGTATTTAATATTCTAGATAGTTTGTTTGTTTTTGAGAAGTTTATTTATTTGTTTTTTTTGAAAGGTAGATGTAATGAAAAAACTAGTATTAGCATTGGCATTCGCCGTTATGTGTTTTGCTGTAATGACTGATTTTGCCAGAGCCGCCGATAAGCCAAAGGTCGGTGTTGCAATCAAATCAATGGAGAACAGCTATTTTGCAGGTGTTTTCGATGTAGCTGCGCAACTAATGAAGGACAAGGGATGGGATTACACAATCCTAGGCTGTAAGGACAACTCAGCTACTCAGATCCAACAGGTTGAAAACTTCATAACCAATGATGTTGATCTAATTATGGTTGACCCATCAGATCCTAACTCCATTGATGATTATCTTGCAGTGGCTCAAAAAGACGGTATAAAAGTAATGTGCTGGGATATTGATCTCAAAAACACCGACATCAACTGGCTACTAGACAACACCAAGCTCGGTTACGCTATCGGTTCAGAAGCAGCAAAATTCATCAACGAGCACTATTCAACCAGCAACAAAGCAGAAATTGCAATCATAAATTATCCACAGACACACTTCCTGATTGACCGTGAGAACGGCATTCTCAAAGCCCTCAAAGATCATGCAGGCGGCAAGTATGAAGTCGTTGCGCAACAGCCTGCACTAGATGCAGGTACTGCTCTGACCAACATGGAAACAATCTTCCAGGCACATCCAAATGTCAAGGTTGTATGTTCAATCGGAGCAGGTGGTGATATCGGTGCCAACGAAGCCTTCATGACCAAGTACGACGGCAAGATCCCTGCAGATGTCGGCATTTTCTCTGCAGATGGTACTGAGCAGCAGCTGGAAGCTATTGTTAAAGGTCAAGCCACCAGAGCCACAATAGGGTTTGAAGGTTCAAACAAAAAGACAGCTGAAACAGTTGTTGGACTCTATGAAAAACTACTCAACAACGAGTCATTCCCTGATAAGAGAATCTACCGTGATCTTCTTGTCATTGATGAAACCAATGCTGCAAAATACCTTGCAGACTTCAAATAGTCTTTAGTCAGTCATAGGTACCACAAGCAAAAACAGCAGTAACCAATAATCTGAAGGTATGACTAAATTATGGTCAACATATAGCTGCAGAGAGATGCTACGACCCGTCTCGAGGAGGCTACTCACACAAATTTAGAGTATACCCCGGCTTAAAGTTAAACCAGTATATTAGCCATACCTTCAGTTTTACTTAGTCCTACCCCAATACAATTTTGCCTTTATAAATCTCTCGGTCGCAGAGAATATCTTCATGCAGTCCCTGAAAAAACGCGGCTATGCTTTATGTTCCACAAAGCAGCGCAAACTCACACATGCCTATTTCACAATCCTGGGTGTAACGCTCGCCCCCGATGCCTTGCTCAGCAATCTCATCCTCTCGACAAACTCTTTGTATATATTCTAAAACAGATATATGCCAAGCCTGAAAGATTGATTCTTGATTAGAGTCTGCTCAAACTCTCAACCGATAATCTTGAGATTGTGATCTCATTGCTACAGCAACTTGGCGCTACCGGCTCCTCGATAATATTGATAACTCATGATATCAACTACATCTTCAAATTCGCCAAAAACCTGATCATTCTCCGCCGTGGTAAGATTGTCTATAACGGCACCCTTGAGGATATGGACAAGATAAGTCTGATCCGGCTGACCTAGATTCAGGTTACAAAAGAGAAGATTATCGGTAGCAACGTGGAGAACAGGATACAGTTCGAGAACTCAACATCTGTGATGACGATATTATTCTGGAAGCCAACAAAGTTGAGATTCGCCAAGTACTCCTGAACTTGCTCAAGAACAGTTTTGAAGCCATGCCAAATGGCGGGCGCATCAGTATTGATATCAAACAGAACATAGATAATCGGGTTGAGATCACCTTTGCCGACCAGGGCGGGGGCATAACCTTGGAGAACCCCAGCGATATCTTCCTTCCTTTTTACTCTACCAAGAATAACGGTTCCAGAAATACCGGCCAGGGCTTATCGATCTCCTACAATCTCATCAAGAAGAATAACGGTGAAATCTTATTCGAGAACAATCCACCCATAGGCTGCAAATTTCACATCATTCTCCCCCAGACCTCCTCCGACTGAATACCTTGTCCAATATCTGTACACTATGTCCAGAAAGTGTACAGACACTATCCAGACACTATCCAGAAACCAATTACTAACGCTCAGTTAATAAATAATATCTCCAATATTTTTTCAACTACGAGCCAAGATCTAAACAATTATTTTATAAGGACTTATTATCGCGCATAACAAACCTGAAAAATAATTAGAAAAGAATAACCCCGAAAACTGGTATACCTCTTGTTAATTAAATTATGTGTTTGAGACAGAGTACAGTTTGCACAAAAATCAAATTCATATATATAATTAATATATTGCATATTGATCATATACACAATCTAACAGCCACTACCAGGATTAGTGGTATTAATGGAGAGAAGAATATATATTATCAGTTTAGAGTAATAATACTCTAGGTCGTTTGTTTGTTTTTTTGTTTTTGAAAGGTAGATGTAATGAAAAAACTAGTTTTAGCGTTGGTTTTCGCCGTTATGTGTTTTGCTGTAACCACTGATTTTACCCGAGCTGATGAGCCAAAGAAGGTTGGAATTACCATTCAATCTCTGGAGAACAGCTACTGGGCCGGTGTCTTTGGTGAAGTTGAAGCGTTGATGAAGCAGAAGGGCTGGGACTACACTATACTCGGCTGTAAGGACAATTCTGCCACCCAGATTCAGCAGATCGAAAACTTCATAACCAATGATGTTGATCTTATCATGGTTCACCCTTCAGACCCAAATGCGCTTGAATCATACCTCGCTTCAGCGCATGCACAGAGTGCTGACGTAAAGATCATGTGCTGGGATGATATCATGCAGAACTCAGATATCAACTGGGTTCTGGACAACACCAAGCTCGGTTATGCCATCGGTTCTGCTGCTGCAGACTTCATCAACGAACACTTCTCAAAAGAGAATCCTGTTCAAGTTGCCATCATGAACTACCCACAGACTCCAATCCTGCTTGAAAGAGAGAACGGTATCCTTACAGCACTCAAGGATAAGGCTGCCGGCAAATACGAGGTTGTAGCTCAGCAGCCAGCTATCGACGCTGCCAGCGCTCTGACCAACATGGAGTCTATCCTCCAGGCCTTCCCTGATGTCAAGGTTGTATGTTCAATCGGTGCTGGTGGTGATATCGGTGCCAACGAAGCCTTCATGACCAAGTACGACGGCAAGATTCCCGCAGACGTCGGCATCTTCTCAGCAGACGCTACCGAGCAGCAGCTTGAAGCTATCGTAAGCGGCCAGGCCTCTAGAGCAAGTGCTGGTTTTGAAGGTTCTAACAAGAAGACAGCAGAAGCAGTTGTTGCCCTCTACCAGAAACTGCTTGACGATGAGAGTTTCCCCAGCAAGAACATCTACAGAAATATTATGATTATCGACAAGAACAATGCTCCTAAATATCTTGCAGACTTCAAATAGTCTTGAATCAGTCATAGGTACCACAAGCAAAAACAGCAGTAACCAATAATCTGAAGGTATGGCTAAATTACGGTCGAAATAGCTACAAAGATATGCTACGACCCTGCCCGAAGCAGACTACTCAGATAATTTACGAGTATGTATCCGCTTAGAGCTCAATTCGGTTTTTAGCCATACCTTCTTTTTTAAGTCATACCACCTCAAGCTTAGAATCATTTGTTGGTATATCATTGGGGCTATGCGACGACAAATGGCAGAATAAATTCTTTTAAGATCTTGAAAACTGAAGAGATTGAATTATCCAGTTGCCGCCAGGCATCTGTCACCTTCTTACTTAAGACTTTTTGCTTGACGTTGAGTATACTCAGGAAGAAATAACTGAACAGCCTCTACTAATTAAAGAGTAGCCGTTGCTACGCAGACAGAGTGGTTACTTTGAATTTAATGGAGATAATAATGGATGAAGATTATATTCTGCAGTTAAAGGAGATAAGAAAAGAGTATCCAGGGGTAACTGCATTGAAAAATGTTACACTCGAGATAAAACCGGGTGAAATCCTTGGACTCATTGGAGAGAATGGTGCTGGTAAATCTACCCTGATCAAGACCTGCTCTGGAGCGGTTGTACCAACATCCGGAAAGATCATTATCAATGGTAAAGAATTTACCGAGATGACTCCCCAACTAGCGAGAGAGAATGGTATTGCCATAATCTACCAAGAATTTAACAATGTCAGCCAACTCTCTGCCGCTGAGAATCTCTTTCTTGGAAATCCGATTAGAAAAGGGATTATGATTGATAGCAAGGCCATGGAACGAGAAGCAGCGAAGGCCTTCAAGCAACTCAACATCAAGATAAATCCCAAGACCCTGGTAGGAGATCTAACCGTCGGCTACCAGCAGATGATAGAGATTGCCAAGGCAATTGAACAGGATGCCAAGGTTCTAATCATGGACGAACCCTCTGCCCCACTGACCAATGCCGAGGTACAGAGTTTATATGAAGTATGTGATCTGATGAAGTCGCGGGGTGTAGCCATAATCTATATCTCGCACCGACTCGAAGAGATTTTAAGGCTCACCGACCGCATCGTAGTACTGCGCGATGGCGAGTACATCGACACTCTCAAAACCTCAGAGACCACAATTGATAAGATGGTAGAGCTGATGGTTGGTCGTGAACTCAAGGATGTCTTCCCAGAGCGGAGACCTTTCGACCACAATAGTGAGGTTGTCTTTGAGGCAAAAGAGGTAAGTGGCAACGGTACACATAATATCAATTTACACATTAAAAAAGGTGAAGTCTTAGGGCTGGGGGGACTTGTAGGAGCCGGACGTACCGAGTTTGCGCAATTGATCTTCGGTGCCGCCCATAAAACTCACGGGCACTTCATATTCAATGGCAAAGAGATAAATCCCAAATCACCTCGTGAAGCTATTGATTTAGGAATTGCACTTGTAGCTGAAGATAGAAAAAGACATGGTGCCTTACTCGGTATTTCCATCAAGAATAATATCAGTATGCCCATTTATAAACGAATCTCCCGTTTCTCCGTGATTGACGGCAAGAAGGAGAGGAGAATTTCAGAACGCTATAAAAAGGATCTTATGATCAAAACACCTTCGATCATGCAGGAAGTAAAGAATTTGAGTGGTGGTAACCAGCAGAAGGTAATTCTCGGTAAATGGCTGGCCGCAAATTCAGAACTTATCATCCTGGATGAGCCGACCAGAGGTATTGATGTTGGTGCTAAATTCGAGATCTACAAACTTATCAATAACCTGGTCGAAATGGGAAAGACCGTACTCCTTATCTCCTCAGAGATGGAAGAATTGATAGGTATGTCTGATAGAATTGCGGTATTTGCCGGCGGAAAAGTAACCGGTGAATTGATAAGAGGGGAATTCGATCAGAACACAATTATGCGTATGGCAGCAGATGTTGACGATATGGGAATAACAGAAAAAGAAGACGAATTAGGAGGCAAGACCGATGAAGCATAATACACTTAATTTTGTTAAGAGGAACGCCATCTGGCTGGTACTCATACTTTTAGTAATAATCTTTACCTCGCTCAACCCCAGGTTTTTCTCTACTCGCAACCTGTTCCTGGTTGCCCGGCAGGTATCAATGTATGGTATTGCCTCTATCGGTATGACCTTTGTTATCCTTATTGCCGGTATTGATCTCTCTATCGGTTCGATCATTACGGTAGTGAATGTAGTCTGCGCGTATTTGATGGTTAAGGCAGGTTTTGGCATGGTGCCGGCAGTGCTTATCTCCCTCCTGCTCTCACTGCTGATCGGTCTCTTCAACAGTGTTCTGATCGCCACCATCGGTATTCCCTCAATTATCGCCACCTTCGCCACCCAAACAATCGTCGCTGGTGCCGCCTACCTGATCTCAGGTGGTGTACCGATCTACGGTTTTGATCCACGCTTCAAAGTTATAGGTCAAGGGCATGTCAGCGTAGTTCCAGTACCAGTAATTATCATGGCCTGCTGTTTCATCCTCGGCTCCTTTATTCTCAATAAGACCTACTTCGGCCGTTACTTCTACGCCGTAGGTGGTAACGAAGAAGCCTCAAAACTCTCCGGTATCCAGGTTGGTAGAATCAAGTACCTTATCTTCGCCCTCTCCGGCCTCTTTGCTGGTCTTGCCGGTATTGTCATGCTCTCGCGTACCAACTCTGCTCAACCTACAGCCGGTATCGGTTATGAGTTTGATGTCATCACCTGTGTGGTTCTTGGCGGTGTATCAATCATGGGGGGGTACGGTAAGATCTCCGGGGTTATCGCGGGTGTACTGATTATCGGTGTACTCACCAACGGTATGATCCTGCTCAATATTAGTGACTACACCCAGATGATTGTCAAGGGTCTGGTTCTGATCTTTGCGGTAGGTTTCGACACCTTGCAGAAGAAAAAGATCGGTATGTAAACTAAATAACCATGAAAATTTTTCAATACAAACAAATATTAAGCACACATTAAGTCTACAGGAGAAAAAATGGGTATACTGGAAAAGATGCGCCTCGACGGCAAAGCAGCATTTGTTACCGGAGGAGCACGCGGTATTGGCAGGATGATCTCTTACGCTCTTGCCGAAGCAGGTAGCGACCTGGCCATCGTTGATATCGACATTGAAGAAGCAGAGAAGACGGCCAAGGAGATCGCCGCAGCAGTAGGAGTAAAGGTCATAGCCCTCAAGACCGATGTTACCGATCAGGATGAAGTAAATTCAATGCTCAAGACTATAGTTGACACCTTCGGTAAACTTGACGCTGCCTTCTGCAATGCCGGAATCTGCCTGAATGTTCCTTGCGAAGAGATGACCCTTGAAGAATGGAAGAAGGTGATTGATATCAATCTCACCGGGGTATTCTTGACCGCCCAGGCCGCAGCCAAGCAGATGCTCAAGCAAGGTTATGGCTCAATTATCAACACCGCCTCCATGTCTGGAAGCATCGTCAATGTCCCGCAGCCACAGTGTTCATACAACGCTTCAAAGGCTGGAGTAATGCAACTTACTAAATCGATGGCGGTAGAACTGGCCAAACGTGGCGTCAGAGTCAACAGTATCAGCCCGGGGTATATCGGCACAGAATTGATTATGAACTCAGAGAAGCTCAAACCCCTGATTGCAAAGTGGGAAGAATTAAGCCCACTGGGTCGCCTCGGAAAACCTGAAGAGTTGCAGAGCCTGGCGGTATATCTGGCCGGTGATACCAGTTCCTTTGCCACCGGTTCAGATTTCATCATCGATGGCGCCTTTACCTGCTTCTAACGAAATGCTAAATGCTTATTCTGCCCTTTATGCTTTATAACCACGAAGTTCTACAGCAGAAGAAAGCTCAATAGCTATGATACAGAGTAAACGTTACACAACGTTTGCGTTATAAAATTATTTTTACCGCTATTAACCAAGCGAGCCATAATAACCACACATAGAAGGTAACACAAACAAAAGCAGCAAACAACAAGAAACAGAGGGATGGAGTCGGATTGAGTATAATCTGTTCGACTCCTTTTCTATACCACCAGCATACCTACCCGGTACAATTATTTCCGAGACTAATAATCTCTTCAGACCAATGAAAGGAAGAAATATGCGCGGAGCAAGATTTTACGGCAAGGAAGATATTCGCATAGAAGAGTTTGAAATGGGCGAACTCGCAGTTGATGAGGTTATTGTAGAGATCAAATACTGCGGTATCTGCGGTACCGATGTACATGTATACAGCGGCGGTGGCGGCTCATCGGAGATGATCATACCCGTTGTCCCCGGACATGAATTCAGCGGAATCGTTTCTGAAGTTGGTTCTGCGGTAACCGCTTTCGCTCCTGGCGACCGAGTCTGTGTCGATCCGAACGATATGTGCGGCTACTGTGAATTCTGTCAATCAGGCCGGAGCGCCTTCTGCAATAATCATAATGCAATCTGTCAGACAAGTGATGGCGGTTTTGCCGAAAAGGTCAAGGTCAGGCAGAAGCAGGTTTATAAGATTGGCGACCTATCTTTTGAAGCTGCCGCCATGATTGAGCCCCTCTCCTGCTGCCTCAACACCTTTGAGGTATTCAATATCCGCGTCGGCGACACCTACCTGATAATCGGTGCCGGTCCGATCGGGCTGCTTACTATCCAGTTGGCAAAAATCGCTGGCGCTAGCTTTATCGCGGTAGCCGAACTCCAACCTGAGAACCAGCAGAAAGCTAAAGACCTCGGGGCCGATCTTGTCTTCAATCCGCTCCAGGAGGATCTGCCAGCCCTGCTCGCAGCATCAGGAGTAAGCAATCTCGATAAGATTGTCGAATGTGTCGGCTCGACCCGAACTCAAGCCTACGCTCTGGAGATGGCAGGCAAAGGCTGTGAGGTAATGTTCTTCGGCCTTACCGAAGCCGATGCAGAACTCAAGGTTAAGCCCTTCGATCTCTTCAGAAAACAGATCAGTATCTTCAGTTCCTTTATCAATCCGTATACGTTCAAGCCTGCCGTAGACCTGGCCGTACACCAGAAGGTAGACCTGATGTCAATAATGGATAGAATTATTCCGCTATCCGAGTTGACAATGGTACTTGCCGATCCTAGCCTGAGAAATAAAGGCAAGGTTCTAGTAGATACACATCTTTAATATATACGCAACTCAGCCCTCAGTTTATACTGAGGGCTGTAAATAAGCTCATACCTATCGAGACAGGACTACTCGGAATCTAGTCATTGATCTTGACCACAACCTTCACCGCCTCGCCGCTACGCATCATATTGATACCCCTCTCAGTATCCTCGATAGCTACCTCATGAGTGACTAACTTCTGAATAGGAATCAACCCCTTCTCAACTATACTTATTGCCATAGGGAAGGTACCCTTGGTAATAAATTTACCGTGTACCGTTGCTTCATTAATAACCAGCGGCATCTGATTCATTACATCCCGCGCATTGGCATTCAATCCGAAGAGTACAATATCGCCCCCCTTCTTGACCAGTGTAGACGCCTGCGGTAATAGCACCCCTACCGCATCTACGACTATATCGGCTCCAATACCGGTCTCTGCCATAATAACCTGCTGAATATCCTCGCAAGACGGATCAATAACTCTATCGGCGCCAAGTCCCAAGGCAAATTCGCGCCGGCTCGCCGTGATATCTGAAACCAATACCCGCGCCCCAGCCGCCTTATAGATCAGCATAAATATCATCCCGATCGCCCCTCCCCCGAGTATAACCACATTCTCACCCGGGTGAGCCCGTACCGAAGTTGTAGCATTGAGCACACACGCCAGCGGCTCTACCAAGCAAGCCAGGTTTGCCGGAAGCTCGGGATTTATGTTATAGACCAGCTTCTCAGGTACACAGAGATATTCCGCCAGCGCTCCATCCCGGCTGTCACCAACGTGCTGAAAATTAGCGCAGAGATTTATCTTGCCAATACGGCAATAATGACACTTACCGCACCACTGATTAGGGTGTACTACAACCGTGTCCCCAACCTGTACATTGGTTACCTCACTCCCGATCTCAGAGACTACGCCCATGCATTCATGCCCGATAATTACCCCTTCCTTGAAGAAGACCTGTGGCGGATTGGCCAGTCCGCGGACGTCAGTACCACAAATACTTACAGCCTGCACCTTGATCAAGACTTGATCCGGCGCTTCGATCTCTGGACACGCTACCTCGCTAATATTCAGCACCCCCGCTCCGGCAAAGACCGCTGCCTTCATACTCTTGCTACTCATTGCCTGCTCCTTTATACCTAAGCAAATTTATTGATAATAGTATTCTACATTCCCACACACAAATTATGCTTACTCCAGATGAAAAGTTATATCAACTCACTCATGGCAAAGTACAGTGCTCCTACCGCCTGGGCAAACTGCGCCACCGTATACTCCGAACTCTGGCTGAGCTGCCGCATAAACGGTGAATTCGCCATATTCTCATCCGCAGCGACAAACTTTAGACCCGGAATCAACTCCGCCGCACCCTGCTGCATGAGCTCAAAGCAGCGCTTCTTCTTTACCAACCTTCCAAAGAGATAACGCTCTTTGGCTACAGGTTCGAGAATATTCTCGGTCTCCTGCCAGGTAACCGCCAGATGTTGCCCGATCTCCTTGAATATCCGCTCACATACCGGGCACTTCTCTCTATCCGGCAAAGACATTACATGCTCCAAAAATGGCTTGCGCAGATCCACCGGTTCAATCGGCACATACAACCCGCCGTCCTTCTCCACAATAAAGCCCTTCGCCACTAATTCCGCGTATAGATCCTGCCGCGACTCCTTGAAGTACTTGACCGCCAGCCTGAATACACCGCTCTGACTCGCATACTTCTGCACCGTCCCGGCAATCTTAGTACTAAAGTTATTGATACTCCTCAGATCATCCGGTTCATACTCAAGCTGATCATAACTGCCCAGATCTATCACATAATTATACGCCTCAAGCGGAATTTCAGGGATAAGCCCCCGTTCATCCACCCACCCGGTACCGAGTTCCGTACCCAGCGTATGCGCGAAAATTCCTTTCTTTACCGCCTCCTCGCCCTGCTCCAACGCCATCTCGACCGCTGCAGTATACGAGGCCATCGGACCGTCATTGGTCATCTTCACGACCCCTCCGGGTTTGCAATGCGGTTGCAGACGTTCATCAAGATTACTGAGTTTTTTAAACTCTTCCTCATAATCAACCTCGGAGTTCTCCCGCACTCCCCGTTCTTTGAGCACCTCACCACCGACTACTTTATTCCGAATAACAATATCTGGAAAACACATCCCGATACCGTCAAAGAGAAGTATTCTATCTTTATACAACTGCTCACCAACCGCAACACACTCTTCGATCTCAGCCAGACTCGCAGAGTTGGTCATGGCTTTAGCCAACAACTGCTGATAATCAGCCTCTACTCCCAGTACCATTGTAGTCAATTTCAACCGCAACAATTTCACCAGCGTTACAATCGGCGTGATCAACATCTCCATCAACGGAAAACCTGCCGGGAACCAGTCATACTCTTTGAAACAGAGTATTTTATCATCCAGCGCCAGCGCCAGCTTGATATCAGTTCCACCGACATCAATACCACAGAGTGCGCCCTTTACCCCCTCTACCGTCCTGATATAACTCAATTCGGGTTCAGTCCCTGCTGCTTCGGGTAATTGCTCCGGCTTTTCGTCAATATCATGATATGTAAAGGAAAACTTGAGCCCATAAAGATTTTCCAGCATTCTATCTGTTACATTCGTCGCCCGTGCATATTTTACCCGCGCCTTACGGGTCTCATCAATTCCAAAAAGCTCATCTAAATGTTCGATTAACTCACATAGTGCTTTATTACCCATATCATAATATAACCTCATTCTTCTCCCACCCAGAGTAGAGAGAATATTATATATCTTGGCATACAGGTAATTCTGCACAAACTCATCTGTTTCACAACCGGTCGGTATGCTGATGACAAAATCTTTATGCACACCTGCATCAATAAGATCCAGGATACAGTATATCTCAGTCTTTGCCGAAAGTTCTGCAAATTCCTTATCGACTTCGGATATATACACCGGCTCCCCGGACTTAGCTCTTGAGACAAACTCATCAATAATCATATTTTACTCTCCATAACCTCTTTCACCAAATTATTCTTCCGTGACATCTCCTCAACGCTGAAAGGCTCAAGTTCACCGGATAACTGGTAACACTCTTGGAGTGAGGAGTACTTATTCCCGGCCAGAGGATTGTAATTCAACAATTCTATTCTCTGCTCTGGATTGACCTTTTTAACATACTCGGCAATAGCAACAATATTCTCATCATCCGCCGTATACCCCGGAATAAGTGGAATCCGCACACAGACATCAGCCTCAATAGACGTCAATAATTCATAATTCTCGAGTATCAGCCGATTACTCACCCCCACCACTTCCCGGTGCCGCTGATCATCCAGAATCTTTATGTCCACATAAAAACAGTCCACAACTTCCGCAAACTTCTCAACCACTGCAGTAGGCGCATAGAGGCAGGTCTCAATCGTAGTATGAATCCCCTCATTCTTGCAAAGTTTGAGAACCTTGAGATTGAACCCACTCTGCACCAGCGGATCACCGCCCGAGATGGTTATCCCGCCGCCTGAGCCCTGAAAGAAGACCTTATCCTTTATCAATTCCTTGAATGCTTCAGTATAATGAATTTTCCAACCATCTAACTTGAGCGCCAGTGCCGGACATGCCTCAACACAAGCACCGCACTTGATGCATTTCTGCTTATTTATCTTAATCCCGTTATCACCGCTACTCAACGCCCCTTGCGGACAGCTTGCCACACACTTACCACAACCAATACACAGGGTTTCAAACCACATCAACTCTACTTCGAGTAAACGCCCTTCCGGGTTATGACACCACGGACACCGGAGCGGACACCCTTTAGTAAAGAGCGTACTCCTGATGCCAGCGCCATCATGTAAGGCAAAACGCTTGATATCAAAGATCACACCCCAATCTGAATCTTCAGTCATAACTAGTCCTTGCTATAATCTCGGTCTGCAAATCTGAAGCCAGTTCAGTAAAGTAGGCAGTATATCCCGCCACTCGTATCGTCATACTCTTATACTCCTCAGGATTCTTTTGTGCTGCCAGCAACTCCTCCCGGGTAACCACATTGAACTGCACATGAATTATCTTCAGTTCTACAAACAACTTGAGTAATGAGACAAACTTACTCTTATTCTCCTCATTCTTGAAGACATCGGGGGAAAACTTCATATTGAGCAGTGTGCCGTTACTCCCCAGACTCGAATCAATCCTCGCCACTGACTTGAGCAGCGCGGTCGGGCCGCTAATATCTCGCCCATAGACTGCAGACATACCACCATCAGCCAACGCCGTACCACTCTTACGCCCATCTGGAGTCGCTCCAACATTGGCGCCCATGGGGACATGCGCCGATACCGTATAGAGTCCCATATGATATATTCCGCCCCGAATGTTGGTAAAGTCCTGCAAACGCCTAGCAAACAATTCTACCCATTTATTACCGATTTCATCCACCCACTCTACATCATTACCGTACTTCGGCGCGTGATTGAGCAGGGTCAAGCGCAGCGGTTCACACCCGGCGAAATCACTTCTGAGCGCCTCCAGAAGTTCTTTACGCCCAACCCGTTTCTCGGTATATACCAGCTTTTTAAGTGCAGCCAGACTATCTGCAACATTTGCTGGCTGAATCGCCTGAATTCCTGAAAGATTATACTCCGCCCCACCCTGGGTAACGTCTATACCTTTACCAATGCAATCATCAATCACCGACGACAAAAACGCAGAAGGCAGGATCTCGCCGTGAAGGCGCTCCACAACCTCACAACACCTGATCATCGGCTCAAAGAAATACTCTATCTGCTTGGTATAGGCCGCTTCCAACTCCTCATAGGTCGCATAGTCTTCTAGGGTACCGAGCGCTACGCCCATGCGTTTACCGCTCAACAGGCAGACACCATCATTCAGCGTAAGCTCGAGCGCTTTCACCAGGTTGAACATCGCCGCATCACTCCAGCCAAGGGCGTTGCCGTGTGTAGTCAACTCCACACAACCGACAATGGCGTAATTGCGCGCGTCAGATTCGGAAATACCTTTACCGATCAAGGCCGGGACTACAGCTTCATCATTGAAAATCTGCGGCATACCGCTGCCCTTGCCAATCACCGTTGCACATTTGTCAATAAACGCATCAGGACTTCCCGCAAAGAGACGAGCCGAAAGATTAGGCTGCGACAGTCCCAGATGCTCCTGGGCGCGCAGGAAGAGATAAGACAGCTCATTGGACGCATCCGCCCCGTTCTCGTCCTGCCCTCCAATAGCGACATTAAAGCCAATCGGAAATCCCGCAAAGTACTTGGCGCTGGAGGAGCTCCGTAGATATACCAGCTGATTGAATTTAAGCCACAGACACTCAATCAGCTCCAACGCCGTATCCATAGTCAATACCCCGTGCTCAATATCATGAGTAAAATACGGGTAGAGATACTGATCCATCCTTCCGGGAGAGAACGATGAGGCATTGGACTCCATCTGGAGGATTACATATAAAAACCAGAGAGACTGTAGAGCCTGGTGCAGATTGGCGGGTGGCTCGGTCTGTAGCCGTGCACAGACCTCGGCTACACTCAGATACTCAGCTTGCAGAATCGGATCTGCAGTAGTTTCAGCTAGGCTCTGCGCCAACGCTTCATACCTGCCGATGAATAGAATTGCCCCTTCCAGTGCGACAACCACACTCTGATAGAAACTCTGCTTCTCTTCACTACAGGACTCAAGTTTACCCCTGGCTTGAGCTAGCAAACCTGCCGGTCCAAGTTCGAGCCACTTCGCAGTATTGGGGCAAATATGCCCCTGCGCATGATCGGTCTGATTTATCTTAGCGACCTTGCCGATCTCCCGCTTGACACTGCCGATCTCTTCCTCTACCTTGTCCTCAAGTGTCTTGCCCTGCCAATAAGGAAGAATCTGCTCGCGAAAGGTCGATATATCCTCTGGACGTACCCTGAACTTATCCTGAGGTCGCGTATACAGATCTTCTATCTCAGCATCGACCCAGGATAGGCCCGATTCCGGGAATATCACTCCGCCGCGCACTCCGGCGGTTCTATTGCCGACAATCAATTCCCCCGGATCAATGCGAATGTCGATCTGCTTGAGGGAAGCATAGAGGCTAGTAGCGCGCTTCAGATTAACCGGCATATCTTCATTCTGCTTATAGACCTCGGTCACAATCAATGCCTGCTCAATAGAAGCATACCTATCTTCAGCCAGCATACTTGTCTTGAGCTTGCCTATCCTCTTACTCATTTCGAGTTGATTAATAGGTTCTATATACTCTTTCATCTCGTCTTATCCTTCTGCTATGCTATAATTTCCGACAGCCCACACTACCTGTTCAATATTTCCATAACTAGACATCCTCGCGCTTACGCTTTCTTGAATAGCAATCAAGACAGATAATGGCCAGAATAACCAGCCCCTTCACCGCTTGCTGGATATAACCGCCGAGGCGAAGCATATTCATACAGTTATCAAGCACACTGAACACCAGAATACCGATTGCAGACTGTGGTATACCGCCGATACCACCGGCAAAAGAAGTACCACCGACAACAACCGCACAGTTGACAATAAGCGCAGTCGTGTCACCAAATACCGATGAACCGGAGTTTAACTTTGACGATAGCAGAATACCGCCTAAAGCCGCCAGTACCCCACTAAGAATAAATGCTATCCATTTAATCCGTACTACCGCAATACCCGAGTGCGCCGCCACATCATAATCACCACCGATAGCATAACAATTCCGTCCGAACTGAGTATAACGCATCAGAATATGCATCAAAACGAAGACGAGCAGCATAATCAGCACCAGGTTTGGTATCTGCCAGAAAAGCTTACCGTTAGAGATCATCATAAAATTAAGGTTTGAACTAGATATCGGCACCGCATTGGTCAACTGCTGACAGACTCCTTTAAGCAATAACCCCATACCCAGAGTTATAATAAAAGGCTCGGTTTTCTGATGTACTACAAAGAAACCGTTGACAAAACCAATGATCGCTCCTACTATTAGCGACAACACCATCGCTATCCATATCGGCATATAACTCATCATCATGATTGTTGTAATCCCGGAAAGACACATAATGCCCCCGATCGAAAGATCACAACCACCACAAATAATAGTAACAGTCACTCCGAAACCAAGTATAGCCAAGATTGACGAGGAACGTAACAGCTCAATCAGATTATACTTCGAGTAAAAATTAGTGCCGGCAAATAGCATCACCCCAAACATTACAATGATTGCCAGAAACGCCTTCTGCTGCATGGCAACCCTATATATTCTCTGTCCCAAATATTTATTATTCATTGATCAGTCTCCTACAGTTCTTTGCGATTATCAAGCCAGATAGCAATTACCAGGATCGCACCCTTCATAATTGTCTGTGTAAATGTCGAGACTCCTAAGAGATTCAGACAATTTGACATAAGTGTTATCAAGGCAACGCCAAGCATAGTGCGGATAACACTACCCTTTCCACCCTTTAAACTTGTACCACCCACAACAACTGCAAGAATAGTATTGGTTTCATAATTGAGACCCAGTACCGGTGACGCAGTAGTAACTCTGGAAAAGAGTACAATTGAGCCGATAGCCGTCATCAGACCTGAGATGGTATAGATCAGCATGATACTCTTCTTGACCGGTATGCCGGAGAGTTCCGCCGCGACCTTATTACCGCCGGTAAGGGATATTGCCCGCCCCATATAGGTTCGCGTCTGAAAGATGTGCAGCACAATCAGACTGACCAGAAAGATCAAAAACGATACCGAAACGAAACCAATACTACCACTGCCAATAGCTTTAAATACCGAAATATCACGTTTAATCCAGCTCATATGCTGCGTAGACCCATCCACTGAGAGTAGCGCCAGCGCCCCATAAAACAGACTCATAGCATAGGTAATAAATAGTGCCTCAGCCTGGGTCATCGCCCCGAAGATAATCAGTATCAGACTGTTCAACAGCCCCATAGCCGCCCCGAGGCAGACACCGATAATCAGCGCCGGAAACTGCCCTAGCGGTTCTATCAGATATACCGTAACCACCGCCACCAGTGAGATCATGCCCGCAATCGAGAGGTCGATAAACCCTCCTATAATTACAAAGGTCATTCCCAGTGCCACCAGACTGAGTGGCCCGAACTGGCGCATGATATTGGTCAGGTTATCTCCCGTAACGAACTTTGGTTCGAGTATGGCGGTAATTACTACCAGAATTACAATGGCAATCAATACCAGATTCTCATTCAAGGTATCTTTATGTCTTTTACTTATTACAAATTGTGTACTCATTGTGCATATCTCCTCCCGGCATTACCCGAGTGCCTTCTTCATAATTTCATCGGGCGAATGCTTCTCAGGATCAAATTCACCTGTTATTCTGCCCTCACAGATAGTCAACACCCGATTACTCATACTCAAAACTTCAGGAAGCTCCGAGGATATCAGAATAACCGCTCCGCCACTCTCGGCGATCTCTTTCATCAGCAGATATATCTCAAACTTGGCGCCGACGTCGATACCACGCGTGGGTTCATCCATAAAGAGAATCTTCGGTTTGATCTCCAGCCAACGTCCGATAATACATTTCTGCTGATTACCCCCAGAGAGGTTTACCGTCTCGGTACGCGCCGACGGAGTCTTGATCCGCAGTGATTTTATATGCCTTTCTGAGATCTTCTTTTCAGAACTACGGTTGATAAAACCACCCTTACTAATTCTGCCCAGAGCCGCCATGGAGATATTCGATTCCACTGTAAAGGGCAGCACCAGCCCCTGTAATTTTCTATCCTCGGGTACAATCCCCATACCGGCTCGTATTGCTTCACGCGGATTACGGATTTTTATCGGACTGCCCTCAAGGGTAAGTTCATGCCCTTTTACTTTATCCGCACCGAATATCGCCCGAATTATCTCGGTTCGGCCTGCCCCTACCAATCCGACAAAACCGAGTATCTCACCCTTGCGGAGTTCAAAAGATACGTCTTTTAGCTTCTTGGTATTCAGGTTCTTCACTTGCAGCAGTACCTCTCCCGCACAACGTGGGCGTTCAGGAAACTCATTCTCAATAGACCGTCCAACCATCTTGGCGATCATATCATTCCTGGTTATATTCTCAATTGGTTGAGTATCGATGATACTGCCGTCTCGCAGTACTGTAACCATATCACAAAAATCATAGATCTCATCTAGTTTATGGCTGATATAGATTATCGATACCCCTCGCTCGCTCAATTGCCGGATTATCTGCGCCAAGTGCTTCATCTCATCATCGGTCAGACTACTACTCGGCTCATCCATAATGATCAATTTAGAGTTGAAGGAGAGAGCTTTGGTTATCTCTACCATCTGCATCTCGGAGACACTGAGTTCCGAGACCATTGCATGCGTATCGATAGTACTACCGATACTGTCTAGGAGCTCTCGGGCTCTGGCATGTGTTCCGCGCATCCCCTTCATCTCACGGAATCTCCCCAACAGGATATTCTCACCCACACTCATCGTACTCACCAAATTAAACTCCTGATAGATAATACTCAGACCACGGTGGAGTGATTCGATCGGCGTTGTAGACTCAATTTCCTGCCCATCAAAAATTATTGTTCCCTCATCCTTCTCATAAACCCCGGAGAGGATCTTCATCAATGTCGACTTACCCGCTCCATTCTCCCCGACCAGTCCATGCACAGTCCCTCGTTTCACATCGAGTGAGACACTATCCAACGCTCTAACCCCGGGAAAGAACTTGGAGACATCTTTCATGGAAAGAATATATTCATCCTGCTTATCTTCCATACCTCAAACCCTTTCAATAGTATACAATAAGGCTCATTCCAACTTAAAGCTGAAATGAGCCTTTAAGTTACCGATAAACTTAGTCTTCAACTCAATAATCTATTACCATTCAGGCATTTCATATTTCTTGATGTTATCCTTGCTGATTGTTTCAAGTGGAATAAAGTTTACAGCAACCACCTCTTCGCCAGCAAGCTTCTGCTTAGCACGCTCCATAGTAGTCTTTGCCATATTCTCAAAGCTCTGCGCAATAGTAACATCCTGCTTACCGTCCAGGATCTGTTTGAAACCGGCTCTGCAACCATCTACCGCAACAATATACACATTATCTTTCTTTGCATTTTTGAGTGCCTGAATAATACCGGCCGCCCCATTATCCCAATGACAGAAGACACCGTCAATCTGATCGCCATACTTGATCAGGAAGTCTTCCATAATGGTCATCGCATCATTTGTTGACCAGGAATTACAGTTCTGTACTGCCAACACCTCAATGTTGCTGCCATCGATCACCTTGTGGAAACCCTGATTACGTTTGATCTGCGCGTCATGCCCTGCCTGACCGCCGATCTCAACAATCTTGGCGCCATTAGGAAATTTATCGATAAAGGCTTTGCCCGCCACTTCACCGGCCATAGTATCATCTACCCCACAGAAGATATCACGTATCTGCTCAAACTGCTTTGGCAGGTCGGAAGAATACAAACATACGACTGCCCCTGCCTGCTTGGCTTCCATCAGACTAGGCACGATTGCATTGATATCATTAGGACATACCGCGATTACATCTACACCCTGCGCAATGCAGTTATTGACATTCTGCGCCTGAATCTGAGCATCATCGTTAGGAGAATCAAGAATGATTACATCAAAACCATACTCTTCTCCATGTCTCTGAAACATCTTGGCCGAATACGCCTGAGACTCATTTGACAAGCTGGTAGGAAGATACGCGATAACCGGTTTCTTATCAGCTGCTTGAGCCACATTCAAACTCATAAAGGCAACACATACCACCAGCAGATACTTGAGTACAAACACAAAACTATTTCTCTTCATTTTTTTCTCCTAAAGAACAGCCAACACAGACACAATTTATGTCTGAACAAACAACTTTAATATTACACAACAGCCTAAAAACTAGCTTAAGCAATACTATTTATAATACACCCAATCGCCGCCGACCCTTCTTGGTTACCACTCCGGCATTTCATAGTCACCGATATTGGCAGCACTGATCGCCTCAAAGGGTATAAAATTCTTCGCGGTTACTTTTTGCCCTTGCAGTATTTGCTCTGCCAATTTCAGGGTTGTCCGCACTATATTTTCAAAACTCTGAGCAATGGTCACACTCTGACGCCCACTCATAATCTGCTCAAATCCAGTCTTGCACCCATCCACACCAACAATATAGACATTCTCCATCCCGGCTTTCTCCAGAGCCCGAATCACCCCTGCAGCCCCGTTATCCCAATGACAGAATACCCCTTGTATCTCCGAACCAAATAAAGCAATATAATCATCCATTATCTTCTCAGTCTCGGCCGCGTCCCAAGCAGAGCAATTCTGACTGGCCAAGACTTCGATATTACTACCACTGATTTTTTGCTGAAATCCCTGATTACGTTTGAGCTGCGCATCATGCCCCGCCTGCCCGCCAATCTCGACAATCTTTGCGCCCTCGGGGAACTGCTCAATAAAGGTCTGCGCCGCCACCTCACCTGCCACCGTATCATCCACTCCGCAGAAGATATCACGTATAGCCGCAGAAGATTCTGGAACATCAGAAGAGAAGAGACAGATAATAATGCCCGCTTCTTTCGCTTTCTTCAGCCCGGGCAGAATTGAGACTACATCATTGGGGTTAATCGCGATAACCTTTACCTTAGCGTCGATACACTCATTGACATTCTTCGCCTGCTGAACCGGATCCCCAGCCGCTGAATCCATTACCACCACCTCAAAGCCGTAATCGTTTCCGTACCTTTCAAAGAGCTTTGCCGCATAAGCCTGCGACGGATTTTCTAGACTTCCCGGCAGAAAGGCAAAGACTGGTTTCACATCCCCAGCCCGCACTGCTACCGCCATAAGTAACACCAACACCAACGAACAGATCATACCCCTATAACAACTCTTCATTCCAAACTCCCACGCTTTTCAGAAACCGTTGATTTCTGAAAATAAATTTATGCTTTTCAATACCCAGACCAACACCCGATAACTACCACCAACTCAAGCAATACAACCAAATTACTACAGTACCTGCTCGGTTCTGGCAATTATATCATCCTGCGTCTGCCTGGATAAAACATTGAAGAATGCGGAATATCCTGCCACGCGGATAATCAAATCTCGATATTTATCCGGATTCTTCTGCGCATCCAGCAGTGTCTCTTTCGAGACCACGTTATACTGAATATGAAAGCCCTTGAGCGTACCGAAGAAGGTTCTGAGCAAGAGCAATAACTTTGCTCTATCTTCAGGCTGCGCCAGCATAGTCGGAGCAACCTTTTGATTAAGGAGCACTCCGCCGGTAATCTTATCCGTAGGCAATTTAGCAATTGACTTCAACACACTGGTCGGTCCGTTCACATCCATGGAGTGTGTCGGTGAACACCCTTCCGCCAGCGGTTCACCCGCGAAGCGACCGTCAGGAGTAGCACAGGTTCCGGCACCTTGAGGCACATTGGCCGAGATGGATGACGTACCAGCGTAGTACGCCCCACCTATCGGGCCTCTTCCAAATCGGGTATTCTTATATTTGGCAATCTCCTCGATATAACTCATATAACCCTGCACCACCAATGAATCGACATAATCCTCATCATTACCGTATTTCGGGGCTGTAAGAAGCAGCTTCCTTATTCTCTGCCCCTCACTTCCGGCAAAGTTATCCATTAGTGCCTGCCAGAGTTCCGCCCGGGTAACTGACTTATCTTCATAGACACACTTCTTGATTGCCGCCAGTGAATCACCCAGATTAGCAATACCCACCTGGAGGCCACTGATATAGTCGTACACCGCCCCGCCCTCTTTCAGGTGCTTACCTCTGGCGATACAATCATCCGTCAACGCCGAACAGAATATATCAGGAACCTCATGCTCAAGTACCATATCCGCACACGAATCAAGTATCACAGTCTGACGACAGAATCTCCGGACGAATGTATCCCAGGCATGCAAGACATCGGAGAAATTCTCCATATCCTTGAAATGCCCCTCACCCTCACAGATCCGCTTACCGCTACCAACATCCACCCCGTCATTGAGCGCAATCATCAAGGTCTTGGGAAAGTTCAGGAAACTCATCCCGGTACAGCGATAGCCCCATTTACCCGGCACCGCAACTTCAACACAACCGATAGCGCTATAGTCATACGCATCTTGCTGCTCAATCCCAAGCGCGGTAAATGATGGAATAATAATCTCATCATTATTGAATGCCGGCATTCCGAAGCCGCACTTCATAACCTCGATACACTCATGCATAAACTCATCGGTCAAACCATTATGATAACGCACAGTCAGATTCGGCTGCGGCAGATGACAACGAGCAACCGTCTTGAGAACCAGCCAACTAAGCGCATTTACCGCATCTTTTCCGTCACGGGTCTGCCCACCGATAGTCACATTCTGATATAGCGGACTACCGGCCGAGAATTTGGTATGCGACCAGCTCCGTACTTTATTAATACTGAAGGTACGTATCCAGAGGTTCTCCAACAACTCACACGCCTCTTCTTCACTCATACCGGCGTCAAGACTGCGCTGAAGATACGGGTAACAATACTGATCGAATCTTCCATATGAGAGCGAGTGTCCATTGGACTCAATCTGCAAAACCAGATGCACAAACCAGACACTCTGAATCGCTTCATGAAAACTCTCCGCTGGCTGCATCGGCACCTTCCGGCAGATACGCGCGATTTCACGCAGTTCGGCGGCACGCTCCGTATCAGCGACCAGCGCCTCCATCTCTGCCAGTTCAGCATAACGCAAAGCAAAAGCCTCCAGCGCTGAGAGCACGATCAGAATAGCCCGGTAAAAATAGCTCTTCTGCAGATCCTCAAATACCGCCAGATCCAGCCGTAGCAGAGCAGCTTCGGTGCGCGCCCTAACCCCGACGATTCCTTCTTCGAGTATCTTCTTATAGGAGACCGCGATATGCGCATCACCCGAGGTGATATTTCCTTCATTCTTGATTATCCCCAGATCATAAAAGATCTTTGAACTCTCAGGAAATGCCGCATACCCTTTATCTTTGAGGGTCTTACCCTGCCAATAGTTATTCAGCTCCCGCAGCTTTTCCTTCTTTTCCTCGCTGATATAAAACCTGTCGCCGTCTCGCTCGGAAAACTCATCCAGTTCACGCACTACCCAATCCATCGCATACTCGGGAAATATCGGTGCTGCTCTGTCTGCACTCGCCTGATTACCGACTATCAGCGCATCCGGATTAATATAGATCGACATATTCCGTAATACCGCATCCAGCACATATGCACGTTTTAAGACAATCGGCTCAGACTCAGACTCCAGATAAGCCCTGGTGGTAAAGATTGCCCGCTCTATACAAATCGTTGAATCCATATCAAGAATATCATTTCGCATCTTACTGGTACGGCTATTCAATTCACCAAAATAATTCATTATTCAACCTTTACAATTTCTCTGAACAAAATTCTTTTAATCGCGATCAAGACTAACCGTTACTGATCATATCAATACTGCGTACTTCACTGCGGATAAGTTCGGCGGCACCGATTATCCCAACATTCTTATTGAGTTCGGCAAATTTAAAATACACCGGTAAATCTACATGATTCAATTTATTGAAGCGTTCAATCACCCGTCCATAGAGGGGCTCACCGATATTCACCAGCCCGCCCCCAAAGACAAATAGATTGATATTCAAGAGTTGATAGATATTAAAGACACAGAGCGCGAGATAGTCAGCCATCATCTCCAGAGTATCGGTCGCCAGCTTATCACCTTTTTCATACGCCTCAATGATCTGCGCGCACTCTATTTTATCCGCACCCGCAAGAATACTCTCCACACCTTCTTCAAGCTTTTTTCTGAGGTGCTTAGGCGCGTACCTGCCCGAGGCGTATGACATATAACACCCACTATTCCTACAACCGCAGACCTCGCCCTCCCCCGGTGTCGCAATCATGTGCCCGCATTCACCGGCCAAGCCATAACTCCCCCTAAAGACCTCACCGTTGATGATTATCCCTCCACCGATACCGGTACTTGTGGCCACATACACCATATGTTTACTGCCCTTACCTACTCCATGCCGATGTTCAGCCAGAGCCGCCACATTGGCATCATTATCCATCACCACAATCACCGGCAATCTCTCACTGAGATAATCCCGCATCGCAAAATCCCTGATATTGGTCATTGCCGAAGTCATAAAGACATGCCCCTCTTCAAAAAGAATATACGACGGCATACAAACCCCAACACCATCAAGCTGCTGAATCTTGAGTGTATTCTTTTCCAAGAGTAAATTCACCACCCGGATTATCTCATCGGCGAATGTAGGTCCATCCGCTTCAATATCTGTAGGAAACTCCAGACTGTCGATCAATCTAAATTCACGATCGAACAGGCCATAAGCCACCTTGGTTCCCCCGGCATCAACTCCTATTACATAACCGTCGCGCATCAACAACCTCCCGCAAGCACCGGCACCTCTCAACAAGTTGCAAAAGGTGCAGAACATCAAATTTTTTAAATACAATTTAGGAAAAATTATTTGTTAGCTATACAGCTCAAATTAATTAGATAACAAATATATTATAATTTTCAAACATTACACACTGCAAACAAACAATAATAACCAGTGATATAGACAGCATACACCACACATTACTACTTGTCAAATAAATGACAGCACAATTACAATTCAAAGCAAGCCATTTAATCATATAACATATTATTATAAAATAACTTATAAATAGAATTTTTTTGGCCATATTTATTGATTATTACAATCAAAAAACGATTATTTTTTAATAATTATTACAGTTGCATTACAGCTAAATTACAGATATACTACTTTTATCAGTACTAGTTAATTTTGAGTTAAGAGCCAAATATATAGATGTTACTTTTCTGCACTGACATTAAGGGTTATGCCAATGACATTTACATAATAATTCAGGCTTAAGCAAAAAAAGCCATAGCGTATCGCCGCCTTTATGATATACTAAAGAAGAAATACGCAGACCAACTCTGGCTTACTGGGCACTACCAACCCAGTAACATCTGAAAGAAAGCAGCTACATGAACCCAAAGAAGAGTAAGGTGACTATTATTCATGACTATTTCAAAAATGAGATAGAGCTTGAAAAATATGCTATAAATGATGTTTTACCTTCAGAGACGGAGGTGGCCGAGACCTTTGAAACCTCCCGGCCTACTGTAGCCAAGGCCTTCAACATGCTCAAGGAGATCGGTTATATAGAGCGTAAAGCCGGCTTCGGTACGTACGTAACCTACAACCCTGCCCAGAATAAATCTCGCAGTTACCGCTTTGGCATGCTTATCCCCCATATGTACAATACCGAGATCTACGAACCCATCTGCGGTGAAATTGCCTCTCTGGGGAAGAGCCAGAATTTCTCCATTCTAATCAATGAGCACAACCTTGCGCTGACTTCAGCCCTGAAAAATTTCAACCTCGCCGAAATTAGAGAGACAGCAACCCTTATCGCCAACAGTTATGTCCAGAAGAAGGTCAATGGGGTCTTCATGGCTCCTTTCGAGCATTTCAAGGAAGCCTACAGTATCAGTGAATCCATCTATAATATCTTCAGACAGGCCGGGATACCGATCGTCTTTATCGATAGTGATTATGCCGAATACCCTACTACCAGTGACTCCGATCTGGTAACGCTGGATCAGATAGAAGCCGGTTACGAGGTAACCAGACACCTCATCGAAGAGGGCTGCAAAAGTTTTGTCTTCGTCAACGGTCTATTTGTCGCCAATACAATTACTCAGCGCCTAATAGGCGTAAAACTAGCCTTAAAAAAATTTGGCCTTCCCGAGAGTTCACTCCATGAGATCATCAAAGATGCTGACCCGGCCAAGACCGCCAAGAATATCCTCAATCTCAAAGATCGCGAATCCCTTATCTGTTATAATGATGCGGTAGCAGCTTATATTCTGCCGTCGCTAATCAGTGAAGGAGTGAAGATCCCCCAGGAAATGAAGGTGATCGCTTTCGATGATGTCGAATATGCCAAGCTCTTCTCTATCCCCCTAAGTACGTATATTCAACCCTGCCGAGAGATCGCTCTGCGCGCAGTCAATACTATGCTACAGCGGGTAAACAACCCGGATCACCCCAATATCCGCCTATTCGTCAAGGGTAGAGTAATTATCCGGCAGTCCACCCGTGTTCAATAATCGGAACCACCCGTCAAACAGGTGGTTCGCTCGGGGCTATAAGCCCTTATTACCTGCAACGTCTCAAGACACTCTGCTTTCACTTCGTTCAAGCTACTAATGCTTTTACCCCTGAAAGGGAGATTATTATTACTTGCCACCCTCAAAAGGGTCTTCAAACTCTTTCGCACTCAATTTATCTAACACTATATTACGACTCTCCTGCTCACGGATATATTTTCGCACAGTAGCTTCATTAAAACCCACCGTACTTACATAATAACCCTCTGCCCAAAAGTGCCTGTTCCCAAACTTATACTTCAAGTTTGCATATTTAGCGAGTATCATAAGTGCACTCTTACCTTTAAGATACCCCATAAATTGAGCCACACTGAACTTTGGTGGAATACTTAACAACAGGTGCACGTGATCGCTCATCATAAGCCCCTCTATAATATCAACTCCCTTATAACTACATAACCGCTGAATTATCTCTTTTATACTCTCACGTCTAAATAATAGCAGCTTGAACAACTCTATTATATTTTGGAAAGGTGTATCTTTGTATAACCTTTGATTATCCACCCGCATAGCGGGTGGTTTATTGTTTCGCACTCCTGCGGAGTACTCAACTGGCTAAAGACATGAATAAAAAGAGGGGAATTGCATAAGCAATTCCCCTTACCTTCATACAGGATTTTCCTACTTTTTAAGCTTCTTCTGCCCATAGCTGGCAAACTTCCCGAGCGCCGCATCCATATCACTCTCCGAGAGAATTACCGGCTCGCCAATACACTTAGCGCGGTAATATACCTGACAGACAAATTCCAACTCTTCTGCCGCCGAGAAGGCATAATCAATATCAGCACCACCGGTTAGCAAACCATGATTTCCCAGAAGTACGCCAAAGCGTTCCCGCATACCCTCAAACGCCACCTCTGCCAGTTCAGGTGTACCAAAATCAACATACTCAGTACAACGTACATCCCTACCGCAAAAACCGATAAGATAATGGCATGGCGGCACCCCCATCCTCAAAGTCGCCAGGGTAGTAGCATATACCGAGTGCGCATGCACAACCGCATTGATATCCTCCCGTCCCTGATACATCACCCGGTGCAGATCCACCTCGACCGAAGGTTTGAGCTTCCCAGCCACAACCTTACCCTCCAGATCCAGGACGACAACATCCTCATCCTCCATAATAAAGTAATCCATACCGCTCGGCGACAACGCAAACAGACCTTGTTCCCGGTTGAACACACTTATATTGCCACCAGTACCGGTAGTCAGATTCTTATTCACCAGCTCCCGACAAAAATATACAACCTGCTCCCGCTCATATTTTAGCTTCACCCTACACTCCTCATACTTTTTTCAACGCCTTAGACTGACCTGGAGCCTGCAGCAAAGCCACCAAACTCCACAAGTCAGTAATATGTTAATTTAACCAGTCTACCGGAATCGCTTACGCAAACAGTTCCGCCAAACTCTCGGTATACGGAGCCTTATGCACCCCTTTTTCCGTAATAATAGCGGTAATATACTTAGCATCGGTCACATCGAATGCCGGATTATAGACCTTAACCCCAACTGGCGCCGTGCGCTTACCAAAGCCATTACCCACCTCATCGCCGTCACGAAGTTCAATAGGAATATCCGCGCCGGTAGTTGTCTGCAAATCAATGGTCGAGGTCGGTGCCAGCACATAAAACGGTATACCGTACTCCTTTGCCAGAATCGCCACCCCGCTGGTTCCTATCTTATTTGCTGAATCTCCGTTTGCCGCTATTCGATCCGCACCTACCAGTACCGCCTGTATCATCCCTTCCTTCATTACGATAGAAGCCATATTATCGCAGATCACCGTAACCTCTATTCCCGCCTTGTTGAGTTCATAAGCACTGAGCCTGGAACCCTGCAAAAGAGGTCTGGTCTCATCGGTAAAGACCTTGAAGTCGTAACCCTTCTCCGCTCCGGCATACATCGGTGCCAAAGCTGTTCCATAACCACTCGCAGCCAACGCTCCGGCATTACAATGCGTAAGCAGTCCCATTCCCGGCTTGAGCAAGCTCAAGCCATGCTCACCTATGGCTCTACCCATCTGCTGATCTTGCGCAAAGACCTCCTCGCTCTCCGCGAGCAGCGCCGCCTTTATCTCGACTACTCCCTTACCCGCGTCCTCTTCCAGCACAAACCGTGCCTTCATCTTGTCCAGTGCCCAGAAGAGATTTACCGCTGTTGGGCGACTGGTGGCAAAATATGCAGCAAGACGGAGAAACTCGACTTTAAACTCCTCGACCGACTCTGTCTCTACCTTCAAGGCACAGACATACAGACCATACGCCGCTGCGATCCCGATTGCCGGCGCTCCGCGCACGCGCAGCATCTTGATCGCCTCCCAGATCGCCTCGCTCTCATTCAACTCAAGCCAGATCTCTTCGGTCGGCAGCAGAGTCTGATCAATCAACACCAACTTATCCTTACTACTATTAATATATACCGGGACTATCTGCTCCATGCCTCAACTCCTTATTTTATTATTTTATCCAACTGTTCAATATAATCCTGCCCACAGACAATACCAGCTCTATGCTTAATATACTCTTTGGCGAGCAGCAGATTATTAGTCTTGGCTGCATACCGCTTCTGATCATCCTCAATATTATCAAGATCCACTACATGCGCAAACCCTACCGTCCGTCTGACCATCTCGCAACCGACTATACCAGCAGCGTTAACAAAGATATCTTCAATATAATACTCTTTAAACCCAGGCACCTGCGCCATCTCATCAGTTACTACTCCATCCCACTGATTATAGAATTTTTTCTTGGTCAGATCAACCGTATCCGTAATTGTCTGCCGCAGATAGTCACAATAATCTTTACGTGCAACCTCATCACTCAAAGAATAGAATGCAGAGATATAATTCATAATCAAATTAGCAAATACACACGCCAAGTCATAAGCGATAGGCCCGTAAAAAGCGAATTCAGGATCAATTACCTTGGTACCCGTCTCATTCACAAAGATACTGCCGGTATGCAGATCGCCATGGAGTAACGCTTGAGCATTATTCATAAAGTCAAACTTGAGCTTGGCAACCTCCAGAGCCAATTCCTGATCCGCAACAATATTCTCTTTATGGAAATCCACAATCGAGTCTTCAAGCCGGTTTCTCGCTCCGACATTGAAAGGTTCAGTATAAACCAGTTGTTCCGTTATCTCACATAGTTCGGGATTGATAAAGTCTTTTACATAAGCCTTCTTCTGTTTATGCTCCATAACCACATCCGAGGTCAACAGGAGTGATTTAACAATAAAATCAGATATCTGCTCTGGAAACTGCGGATACTTCTCATACTTCAGAAGCCCATAACGCATAATAATATAATCGGATAAATCCTCCATCACCATACAACACATAATCGCGTCATAGAAGTAGACCTTCGGCACCTCCCCGCCGGTGAGATCATATTCAATATCTAGAATACGCTTCTCAATCTCACCTCTACCAATATCCAGTGGCCAATCCCCGCCGGAGGCGCGTACATAAGGTAATGCCTGCTTGGCTATAATACTCTTCCCACTCCCGGGATCACTCACTCTGAATACCAAATTTAAGTTTCCATCCCCTATCTCCCTACTTTCCAGTTTCGCGTCAACCTCGAAGAAATCCATCTTCTCTTTAATATAGGTAATAATACTCTCATTATTCAATTCATAATACTTATCCATCTGCCTAACCCCGTTTCTTATAATATGTCAATCCCAACCCCAGAATCAACACAATACCCTTGACAATATCTTGAGCATAATATGGGAAGCTCATCATCACCAAGCCGTTTACCAATGTACCGACCAGTAACGCCCCAAGCAGAGTTCCAAATGCATTCGCCTTACCGATTCCAAGTACTGAGAAGCCGATAAACGCTGCTGCCACTGCATCCATCAAATATGACCCAGCCGCATCCACCTCGCCAGACCCCAGACGCGCACAGAGTATAACACCCGCAATCGAAGCAATCACTCCTGAAAGCACATACGCCAATGTACGATATTTCTTGGTAGGGATACCACAAAGCCTGGCCGCCTCTTCATTACCGCCGATCATATGAAGATACCTGCCGTACTTGGTGCGGTTCAAGAATATATGCACACATATTGTAACCCCAAGCATAATATACACCGGCACCGGTATACTCAAGAATCTCCCTTGTCCAATATACTTGAACCCTTCAGGCATCAACCCCGGAGCAATACCTCCTTCTAACAGCGGCATATAGTTATAGATTGCCGAACCACCTTGGAAAGTTGTCGAGACCCCGGTAATAATAAACATCATAGACAAGGTTGTCAGCATATCGGAGATTCCGATTTTGATGATAAATCCAGAATTTATTAAGCCGATAAGCGCACCGACAAGTATGGGGACAATAATCGCCAGTATCGGGCTGGCATCCCACATTATCATAATCTTGGCCGCAATTACCGCCGCAAAGCTGGCTATCGCCGCCGCCGAGAGGTCAAACCCGTTTACAGCCAACGAGAAGGTTATCGCCAGAGCAATCAAGGATACAATCGCCACTGATCTAAAGATATTAGTAATATTTGAGAAGGTTGCCCAATTCTCTACCTTGATTGAAAAGAAGGCCACAACCACAATTATGGTGAGTATAGTTCCATATTTATAAAAAAAGTCAAAAATACTGAATGGCTTTGCCTTAGCCCCGTCGTTTTTCATATTCATTTCATTCCACCTGTAGAGTATAATAATAATTCTTCTTCATTTGTATCTTTGGTTACCAGCGACTTACTTATTCTGCCGCTATACATTACATAAGCTCGGTTACTCAGCCCCAGAATCTCATCAAACTCACAGGACGCATAAATAATCCCCTTACCCTGCTTTGCCAATTCTATTATCAACGAATATATCTCATACTTCGATCCGACATCCACACCTTTAGTCGGCTCATCAAAGAGATAGATATCAGCGTCAGAGATCAACCATTTGGCAATCGCCACCTTCTGCTGATTTCCTCCACTGAGATTATTCACCAGTTGTTTCTCGCTCGAAGTCTTAATTGCAGCCCGGCGTACCGATTCCCGTGAACTCTGATTGATCCGCTTACTAAGCATAAAGGGACCGCTACAAAACTTCGAGAGTGTCGGAAGGGTAATATTGGTCTCTATCGTTTCATATACCAGGACGCCTTCCTTGCGTCTCTCCTCCGGCACCAGTGCAAACCTGTTCCTGATCGCCTGATCCGGGCAGGCATTTACAATTTTCTTTCCATTCAGATTGATCGCACCACTGGATACTGCATTCACCCCAAAGAGTAATTTGAGCAGTTCTGTCTTTCCACCTCCTACCAGACCACCAATACCAATTATTTCTCCTTTGTTTACGGTAAAGCTAACATTGTCGATTCCTCCTTCACCACAAAGGTTCTCCACCTCCAAAAGTACGCCTTCCTGCGGAGTACTCAAGGGTGGAAAAGCATTCTGCATCTTCCGCCCCAACATCTTCTCAACAATACTATCAATAGTTTCATCGCAAATATTATAATCGCCAACCAGCCTACCGTCCTTGAGTACAGTTATCCGCTGACAGTTGGCAAAGATCTCGTCAAGGCGATGCGAAATAAAGATAACCCCTACTCCCTGTGTACTCAAGCGCTTGACAATTGCAAATAACGTATTACACTCTTCAACGCTTAAAGACGCTGTAGGTTCATCCAGGATAAGAAATTTCGCCTTCTGGTGCACAGCCCTGGCAATAACCAGTAGTTGTTTCTCTGCCAGGGTCAGCTCGCCGGCAAATCTATTAAGATCAATTTCTATACCTACTTCCCGCAAAGATTCTGCCGCATCCTGCCTGATCATCTTCCAGTTCATAAATATCCCGGGCTGATCAATAGCGATATGATCCATCATGATGTTTTCTGCCACACTAAGCGACGGCACTATCGCTACATCGACCTCCTGGTACACCGTAACGATACCCTTGCGCATTGCATCCTGAGGCGACTCCACCTCCAGCGCTTCCCCGTCCAGACTTACATTACCTGTGGATTTCTGATAAGCTCCACTCAGGATCTTCATCAACGTACTCTTGCCGGCTCCATTCGCCCCTACCAGCGCATGCACCTCACCGCGTGCAACACTCAGATCAACATCCTCCAGGGCAGTAACTCCGGCAAAATACTTGGAGATACCTGTCATTTTGAGTCCTGATTCACTACTCATATACACCCTTTACTAGTAATCGGGAGGAAGGTCATTCCTCCCGACAAATACCGTTAATTAACTTAATATCTGTAGTATTACTTTGCTATCTTTTCCATCCAAGGTTCGAGGAATTCAGTAGTTGTTCCCCAGTTATCATAGAACTCCGAGAGATCGGCCATTCGTACTGACCTCTCTTTGATTGATGGTAGATCCGCTGATTTTACCAATACTGGAGTCAGGTGATAATAGCGTGGAAGCTTATCACCGGCAATTGCCTTCATTGCCAAGCGCACCTGCACAATACCGATCACAGTAGGATCCACGCCTGCTGAAGCAATCCAGATATCAGGATTTGCCTGCATCATTGCAATATCCTGATCAGAGATATCCACGGAGAATAGCGGAATCTTACGTCCAGAAGCGACAATAGCATTATAGAACCCCTTGGCATACTCATCCCATACCCCATATACCGCATCAATCTTATTATCCTTATCGGCGTCAAGTATCGCTTCCAGCGCTGCCTGAGACTTGGCCATAACACCATCGGTACCGAGGTCAATTGTATTCACCACCTTGATCGCAGGAAAAGTCGGCAGTATTGCCCCTTCCCAGATACGGTGACGTTTGTCAGTTGGAGGCACATTGGCCAAACGGTTATAGACTACATTCGCCTCACCGTCAACATAATTCACCAGAGCCATCTGCGAGAGTAGGCCCAGCATCAGATCATACTGATCAATACTTACCAGCATACCCGGCTCAACCCCTTCCGGCACCTTAAAATCATTGTCAAAAGCAATAACCGGTATACCAGCCTTGAGTGCCTTCTCAATTGATGGTTGGAGCGCATCACTCTTACCGTGTGAGGTAAGAATTGCATCAACCCCTTGATTTACCGCATTTTCAATACCCTCAGCCATAGCCTGCAAATCGTTGTTGGCATCGATAACATTCACGTCAATTCCATACTTTTTCGCCTCACGTTTGACACCGTTGATATGCATGGTCATATGCGTACCTGTACCCCACTCCTTTACCAGTACTATCTTATGCTTTTTACCTCCGACAAAGGCCTCAGGCATATCATCTGCATAGGCTGAAAATGATAGATTTACGAATGCAGCAAACAGCAACAACAGAAACATCATTTTTTTCATCTGAATCTCCTTAAGAATAAAACATACAACCTCACAACAACTTTAGTCTACCACACAGCTAAACCCTTAAGCAAGTTTTTATCTAATTTTTTTATAAAGTTTTTATTATATTTTACTTGTTTAACAGTAAATCATAGTATATTATCAAAATATAGCTGATTTACGTCGATTACTATTGTTATTCACTCAATATCACAGCCTACACACACAACTAATGCGGAATTTTTCGTCATAATCTTATTAATAATTTTACTAAATTTTTAGTTCATTTTTTGATTGATTGTTTATAGACATACCGTAAAATAATACTAATAATTTATCATATTAAACAAATTTGTAGGAAAGAATCAGAAATGAAGGTTGGAATCAAAGAGATAGCACAAAAAGCCAATGTCTCGGCTACCGCTGTATCTCTAGCACTGAATAATAAAGCAGGTGTAAGTGAAGCTACAAGAAAAAAGATAATCGATGTGGCAACAGAACTGGGTTACAAACCGGCTCAGAAGCAGCTTTCAGACCCTTCCTGTACCGTTAGATTTCTCCAAATCCCTCGGCACGGGCATGCACTCAACACCAATCACGAGAATTTTATCGGCAACTACCTCAACGGGATAATGGACTCAGCCCAACTCCATAACATCACTATCGAGATTGAGTCCTTCCAGCCACACATCCCCATAAACCATGTTGTCCACAAGATAAACGCCAACTCACAGACCGCCGGTTATATTATTCTAGCAACCGAGCTCAGCGCTGATGACGTCCTGACCCTGATCAACACCCAGGCCAATATCGTCTTTATCGATACCTATATCTACTCTATTGAAGCCGACTATGTAAATATGAACAATATGCATGCGGTATATAATATTGTAAAATATCTCCATGACTCAGGGCATAAGGATATCGGTATTATCAAGAGTTCAGCAGGAGCCTATAACTTCACCCTGCGTGAGCAGGCTTATTATAGGGCTCTATCCGACCTCGACCTTACGCTCAATCCGAAGAACGATTATATTGTTGACTCTACCTTTGAAGGCTCATATAGAGACATGCTCAAGCATCTGCAAAACCATCCCCAGCTTCCAACCGCCCTCTTTGCCAGCAATGACATTATTGCTCTGGGATGTATGCGCGCCTTACAAGAGAGCAATTACCGCATCCCCGATGATATTTCTATCTTTGCCTTCGATAATATCCCCATGTCCGAGATGTCAACCCCGGCTCTGAGTACAGTAAATGTACCCAACCGCCAGATCGGCCAAGTGGCTCTAGACATGCTCTACCTCAAGTTACAGCACCAGAGCGACCGGGAACCGATGGTAAATCTTATCAACTCCAAATTAATCCACCGCAGCAGTGTACGCTCACTTACTGAGTCCAATTAAGCACCCATTATTATACATTATATACGATTATTAAAAAATAGGCTCCGGCAACAAGTTGCCAGAGCCTACGGGAGTTAACTTCCAGTAATAAAGCTAAAACTTTATCCTAGAAGAGATAGTGCTTGCTGTGGAATAGTATTAGCCTGAACCAGCATTGAGGTAGCAGCCTGTACCAGAATCTGATTCTTAGTATAAGCTGTAGACTCAGTCGCCATGTCGGTATCTCTAATTACAGATTCAGTACTGGTAATATTCTCAAGACCAACCTCCAGAGAGTTAATATTGGTCTGGAGCATATTGGACTGGAGAGCACCGAGTCTGGCACGGGTCATAGAGACGTCATCAATTACTTGGTCAATAATCGCCTGTGCTTTGTCCGAATCTACTGCCAGCGCCGCATAACCACCACCTTGAAGATCCTCAAGGGTAAGCGTCTTGGTCTCTTCGATGCCATCACCGTCATAATCATCAGTGATATCCACACTACCGAGATCCGCAGCCGTCATCGAACTAATACCGATAACTGTCGAATCATAATTGGTAGTACCCTCTCCAACCTGCAGATTCATCCCGCCAGTCAAATTTTCCAGAGTCTCAGAGATATTACTTGCCGCCTGAGTAGCGCTATTTGTTTTATCCTCCATTGAACCGCCCTTCGAACTCAAAGCACCCTTATCATATCCGGTTACCGCCACTGTTGTTGCACCCAGGGATCCCTCATTCATAACCAGACTTGCATTCAGATCGGTAGAAGATACCGCTACTGAAAGATCAAAATCCAGCTCATACTCACTACCGTTCACGGTAACACTACCATTCTGCCCATAAGCGATATAATAATTGGTGCTATCGACCAGAGTACCATCGCCATCCTCGAAGATAGCTCCCTCTGCAGCCTCAACTTTGACATATGCATCATCACCATACTCTGTAGAGTACAACCTCAACCCCAGATTTACTGCCGAGATAGTTGAAGTATAAGTTACATCTGACGTAGCCGACGCAATATCCATACAAACAGAAGTACCAGCAAGATTGAGTGTTCCATACAAGCCGGTGGTTCCGGTATCCCCGCTGGTCGTCTCGGCATAAACTTCAATACCGGTCAAAGACGCAGCTTCAATATCGGCAAAGTCGACTGTACCACTCGCCATTAATGATGACTCTTCACATTCACTATCATTATACAGATTTACGGTAACTGTACCGGCAGTAGTATCTACAACGGTCTTCATATAGATATTACCGTTTTCATCGGTATTCTCACCGAGTCTGACCCCGGTCAATACCGAACTATCCTGCGCCGCCCCGGTAGTGGTATCACTGGTTACCGCCAGACCGGTAGTAACCGCAGAACCGGCATCATAGGTAGCCGTGTCTACTTCGGTAGACGCACCGAGTTGAATCTTTGCCACATCACTCGCCTCCTGCAAATTATCAGTAGTAAGCGTAAGTGATATCCCAGAATCATTAAGCTGAGTACTAGCTGACCAACTACCCCAAGACCTACTGACATTGTCATCTCTGCATCTTTATAAATAGTATATTCACCATCATCACCGAATTTTATATAGACACAACCAGTCAGCATCTGTATTTCCACCAATATCAACATCACCGGTTACAGAGACATCTGTAACTTCATAATCAGAATTCTGTTTAAATCCTTATCCAATTCATAAGCCGCAATCTGACCAGACTGGTGACAGACATCACTTAAAGAAGTCGCTGTAGTCTGCGCCACCCCGCTAACGCTATTATCAAAGATAAGCTGCGCAGCCACACCGGTAGAATCATTGTCGTCGTTAATAGTCTTGGCGACCGTACCGAGCTCCTGACCTTCTCCAAAACTATACTCAGCCGAACCTGAATTACCGATAACCGTAAAGCTGATGTCTGAAGTCAGAACCGTATTGCTGCCAATGCTACTTTCAACACCGTTGAGGATATCACCAACGCGATCAATACCTCCAGCACCTATACTACCGCGCAAATATCTGAAGACGGTTCAAGTATTGAAGTAGCCAGTCAGCTATGTGGAGCATACCTCCAATTGCGGATAATTATGTCCCCGCCGTGGTCAGTGGCGATACCAACGACCAACTTTCATGTATCAAGCCGAATGGCGTTGTCGCCGGGATAAACAGCGATAGTGAGGGAAAATTGTATGCAGAAGTAACTGAAAGCTTTGAAACTTCTACCGCCGGGACTCATGTCGTAGCGATCTACAGCGACGCGGAGAAGACAACCCTTGTCGCACAGGCGGAGACCAGCAGTACCGACGGTGCCATCCAGATCACTGATGTGGATGATTCAGGAATTTCCGGCACGGTATATCTCGCCTACTCTGCAGATGATACAAATATTGAGATCAGCAATTCCGCGCTCATCTCAAGTGATGACACCTACGACCAGCTATCTGCAATTGACCTTATCGGTATCAAACCGGGTGAGAATAGCGGTTATTCAGGAGAGTTATACTTTGCGGTCGAGGATGTTGCTGGCACCTACGAAGTACAGGCTTACTCAGACAGCGATATGACCGATCTCGTCGCCAGCGGCTCAACCACGTCCGATGGCGTTGTTACCCTTTCAGCAGAGAATTCCTTGGGGATAAGTGGTTCTCTCTATCTCACTTATACCGCAGATGACTCAGGTATTGATTATTACTCACTCGGCGAGGTTTCATGAGATAGCCAGATATAGAATTTACCCTAACAAAGTCTGGCAGATATGGCCAACAATCCCCACCTTCGCTATATCTGCCCGCATTCTATCACCCGCAAAAAATCATACATAATAGTATATAACAACAAGTGCTGCATACTAATACCTTGGTAAAACTGTTTAGTAATAAAAAGTATGCCTACATATCCGAATTATCTGCCGAATATCTGCTCAATATTATGTACAAATGAGCGCTTGCGAAAAGGCTTCTTCAGGGCATCTTCCGCCCCCATCTCCAATAACTCCCTCTCTAAGACATCATCAAGATAAGCCGAGACAAACACTACCTTGGCCTGCGCATCAATAGCCCGAATCTCTTTGAATGCCTCGCGTCCATCCATATCCGGCATCTTCAGATCCATTATAACCCCTTTGATACTATCGTGGTATTCCTGATATTTTCCAACCCCATCCCGACCGTTCTCCGCCTCCAGCACCATATACCCCTGCTCCAGCAGCAACTGATTATAGATCACGCGCATCACCGCTTCATCATCTACAATCAGAAATACTCCTTTACTACTCCCTCGCTTTAACCTGCCAGAAATTCTTGCACTCTCCTTAGTGCTATTCTCAGACTCCTGCTCAACCTCCTCTACTTCGAGTTTAGGCAGGATAATTGAAAAGACCGTCCCCTCTCCAACCTCACTGTCGAGCATTATCGCCCCTTCATGAGCCTGAATAGTTTCATCAATAATCGCCAATCCGAGTCCGGTCCCCTTCTCTTGGGGTTTAGTGGTAAAGAAGGGCTCAAAAATACTATCAATGCACGAAGGCTTAATTCCAAAACCATTATCTGCAACCTCGATTATCACATAATACAGCTCTGGTAGGATGTTCCCGCTGACGACTTTACCATATATCATGCTTCCTTTGCATTCACGCACTCTGAAATTAATCTTCCCACTAAATGAATCAAGTTTTGCACTTTTTTCCATTATCGTATCCCGGGAATTTATCCCCAGGTTGAGTAGTGAATTCTGCAATTCGGTAAAATTACCCCAAAGCCGAATGCTCTCAGGAACACGCTCAGATTCTACCTCAATCTGACTGGAAATACTATGCCGAAGAATTACAATTGTATTCTTCAAAAGTTCATTAAGACAGATCTCTTCAAATTCCATACTCCGCTTTCGAGAGAAAGACAAGAGATTATTGGTAAATTCTGCCGCCCCAACGACAATCTTTCTTATCTCCCGACAATAACGAATTACCTTAAGGTCTTGCTTCGTACCGCATTTTTCAAGTGAATCAAGGATAGAGGTTATCGCACTCAACAAATTGTTGAAGTCATGGGCTATCCCTCCTGCGAGGGTTCCAATAGACTCCATCTTCGAAGCATGAATCAATCTCACCTGCTTATCATGCTCCTCGGTAATATCCAGCACCACACCATATGATGCTATTGGCTCTCCCGCTTGCGAGTATTCAAATTTATGAAAATCCCGCAGTACCCGTACCTTCCCAGTGGCATCGGCAACAGTAGCAAATTCTAGGACACAACTTTTTTCCTTATTTTTATAGGCTTTAGCCAAAGCCACCTTTATAATGTTATGGTAATTAGGTTCTATAACCTTGAAAAGTTCGCTCAACGGTGCCGAAGCCCCTTCCTCTTCCAGCCCCAGAGCAAGCCGGAGAAAATTACGATCCCCGGTTATCCGATCATTCACCCGGTCATACTCCCAAAAAAATAACTTTGCCAAATCATACACCTGCTGCAAGCGTTTGGTATTAGTATGCAACAATTTACTCTTCGACTCGAGTTCATTTTCAATGGTAATATAATTGGTAATATCGATTATAATACCACGCACAAGCCCCGCGGCCGGGCCGTCAAGCGAGTAATTCTTCTTGCCGCTACAGAGTATCCAGCGCCGCATACCATCATCCCCCGCGACCTCCAGCCTCTCAGCAAATTTATTATTGGAATATTCCCTGGCTGGGTCGAAAAGCTGCAGAAGGGCATCTTTATTTACCACCCGTTCCAACATATCGTCATAGAGCGAATCAACGTCAGGTTCCGTAATATGCAGAATTTCATAGAACTCCCGGCTAGCGCTCAGACGCAAGCTCACCGGCTCAAACTCCCAGGTAGCAATCTTGATCGCCTCAAGAATAAGCTGCAGGCATTCAGCATTATTCCGCAGTAATTCATTGGTATTCTTAAGACTCTCAGTCTTGATAACCTCCTGGGTGATATCACGTAATACAACTATTATCTCCACAACTCTATTGTACTTATCCAATATTGGCGAAGCCCTGAGAGCCACCAGACACCCACCATTATTCTTAGTAAGTAACTGAATATCCCCTTTGATCTCAATCTCACGCTTACTCAAGAGAACAGTCTCTATAACCGACGGCACCGGTTCATGGCTTGAGACATCGCTAAACCTGAAGATATCGGAAAACTCCCGACCGGTAACCTCAGTAGCATCACTACCGAGTATCCGCTCCGCCAGATTGTTTAGCGAGATAATCCGTTTATCCACATTTACGATCACTACCCCTTCAGTGATACTCTTGAGTACAGCTTCAGCTTTGTTTTTATCTTCCTGCGCCTCCTTGAGCAGCGAGAGAATATTACTCTGCATTGCTCGTATTCTGGCAATTATCCCCTCCTGCTCGTCGTATAAGCGCTCACGCTCTGCTCCCGGATTATAATCATTATCGCTCACCATCCGGATTAACCGCATATTGAAAGCAGCAATAAAATGCAGTATCCGCAGGCGCAAGTATATAAATATGCCGCCTGCAAGAGCTATAAACAAGAAAAAGAGAGGAAGGCTACAGACCAGCGAATTCTTGATCTGGTTTAAAAGACCAGGTTTGCTCCTGGCAATACCCAGTATAAGCTTGCGTTCAGGCAACTGACGGAGTAGCACATAATATTGCTCAACTTCGCCAGCGGTAACCTGGAATTTATCCTGCTTACTAATAGCAGAAAGATAATCGCTAGGTTTTAACCACTGCGGCAACTCGGATTGCCCATAGATAGTTATCTGACGTTCAATCGGGTCATCGGTAATAGCCCACAAACTATCCACCCGCGATAAATCCCCATTTGCATTATACGCCTCAAAGAAACCGCCAACCTCTTTCAAGGCTTCAAGTTCACTCTCCGCCTCCGAGTTCTGAGTAAACAAGACAATAGCGGTATTGAGCATATAATCCAGATCACCGTACACCTGCTCCTCATAATTACGGATATAGCAGATAAATGAACCGAGGCTCAAACACGCTATAATAAGCGCAAAGGCAGCAACGCTTACCAGCCGTATCTTTTTTGCTAATGTCATATCAACTATACCCTAATAAACAAGCAACGCCGTACTCAGATTAACCGCCGCCGAGCATGCTTTTCAAAACGCAATTACTGACGTAAATCGCATTTTACGAATATTATTGCATATTATTCTTATACATGCAACGCCAAAATAAATAAAAAATTACAGCAGCCAAAACATCATAAAACGATTAGTTACACTCAGTACAAACGCCTAACATCCCAACCTGTTATTTGCTGACAAATATCGATAAGGTTAACAATACCGCAATTATTGACTTAATCAACTGTAAAATTAGCTTACCCCACAATCTCAATTATTATTTACAAATAATAAAATCCCTAAAGATCAGACGGTTCTTGCCGTAATACCTGATAGAAAGTCGATATTATCCTATAAACAACCTTGATCACCAGGCAGATGTAATGAACGCAATACTGAACAAGCGTATAAGTCTTTACAAAGAACTCAAGATACGCCAGGAATCTCCCAGAGGCGGAGTACTGATCTATACTTGTTACGAAGCAATACCCAACGGTGGATTTTGTATTATTTCTGCCGACCCGGATACAGACAAGGAACAACAACTAGCACCTGCAGTCTATATCAAAAATCCCTTCACCAGCATCATAAATGGCGTGGAGTTAGAATTCTACCCTACCCTGATAGACGCTATCAACGCCTATAGCGGTATAACCAACAATGCAGGTTAATCCAGATTCTGCAAAAATATGATAATCATCTGCATTTTCCGGCAGAAATTCCCCCGTTTTATAATCATAATATTACAAACAAATTAAAAATATCTCTTGACTAAACAATCTTATTCCGCTACAACATATATATTAGATAGACCAAAATACAACTACTCGTACTTTGCTCAAATTTCTATCTAATTTTCCTCACTTGAAATTTGCGAAATTTGCATTAAATTTCATTTTCCCTTACATTGCAGCATACAAAATTCCGAATTATCCTTCGGATGGTTTTTTTAATATAAGGTTATTGATAACATATAGATATACTATTCTTTTCCTACACTCCACATCGCATTTAATCTCGCACAAGGTTGACCAATGTCAAAAGACTTATATATTATTGATGGCCATGCACAGATATACAGAGCATTTTACGCTGTCGAAGGTCTGCGTTCACCCACTGGTGAGCCGGTAAATGCGATATTCCAGTTTACGCGGATGCTTATACACCTATTGAAAGAGCAGCAGCCCTCACATCTGATTGCAGTCTTTGATGCCCCCGGTAAGAACTTCAGACATGATTTATACCCAGAATACAAGGCAAACCGCAAGCCAGCACCAGAAGAACTGAAGATACAGATTCCCAAGATCATCGAAATAGTCAAGGACTTCAATATTCCGGTTATCTCTGTAGAAGGGTATGAAGCTGATGATATTATCGGAATATTGACCAAAATTGCAGCAGAATCAGACCTTAATTCAACAATAGTCTCCGGCGATAAGGACTTGGCTCAATTACTCAACTCCAAGGTCAGGTTATTCGACCCAAAAAAGAATTTATTTACTACCGAAGCCGATTTTATTGAGGAGAATGGCTTCCCTCCAGCAAAACTGACAGACCTGATGGGGCTCTGGGGTGATACTGCCGATAATATCCCGGGAGTAGCCGGTATCGGCAAAAAAATAGGTCGCGAGCTTATCCAGAAGTATAAGAGCCTGGAGGAGCTGTTGGACAGAGCCTCGGAGATCAAGGGTAAGCGAGGCGAGACCCTGCTACGAAGTAAAGAGATTGCCCTCCTCTCCAAAAAATTGGCCACAATCGCTCTGGACGCCGATATTGAGCTCAAGCTTGAGTTGGAAGCGACAAAGGTTACCGACCCGAATTTCGCTGCACTTAGAGAGAAGTTCTTAGCGTATGGATTCAAAGTACTCCTCAGTGAACTAGCTCCCAGCCCTCAGGAAGACCGCGATTATCAGCTTATAGATACCCCTGCAAAATTTGCTGCCTTTATTGGCGAATTGAAACATGCACCGCACTTTGCTGTCGACACCGAGACCACTGGTCTCGACCCGATGCAAGCCAAGCTTGTCGGTATCAGCGTAAGCTTGGAGCCCCATAGCGCCTTTTATCTGCCATTTCGCGGTCTTGAAGACGAAGCGGTTTTAGGCTCCAAAGAGCTTGCAGAACTCAAGCCGATTCTGGAAGATCCAAAGATCAGTAAATCCGGACAGAATCTCAAGTATGACCGCCTTATACTTGAGCAAAATAATATCAAACTCCAAGGCATTACCTTCGACACTCTGATCGGCAGTTCGCTCATTGAAGGGCATATCCGCGGACACGATCTGGACTCCCTTGCCGCCAGGCACCTTGGGGTGGAACTAATCCCTACCAAGGAGATTATCGGTACTGGCAGCAAAGAGATTACTATGGATAAAGCCGGGGTCAGACGCGTAGCCGAGTACGCCTGTGAAGACGCCGATATCGCCCTCAGACTCGAGAAGATATTCCGTGAACGACTCAAGCCCGCAGAGAAACAACTCTTGGAGGAGATAGAACTACCACTATCCGAAGTTCTCACCCGCATGCAAGCGCGCGGCATACGTGTCAATGGCGAACTTCTGCAGAGTCAGAGTCAGGAACTTGAACTTGTTCTCACCTCTATCACCGCCAGAATATATGAGATTGCCGGCAGAGAGTTCAACATTGCCAGCCCTAAACAACTGGCAGAGGTAATGTTTGAGGATCTCGGTTACCCGGTAATCAAGAAGACCAAGACCGGGTACAGCACCAATGAAGCTGTATTAACCGAACTTGCCGGCCAAGGTTACGAGCTCCCTGAGCTCCTCCTCGAATATCGCCAGTACAGTAAGCTCAAGAGTACCTATCTTGATGCACTACCCAAAATGATCAACCCCGTCACCGGCCGTATTCATACCACCTTCTCTCAGACCACGACGACTACCGGACGCCTTTCCTCGACCAACCCCAACCTCCAGAACATCCCGATCCGCTCCGAACGCGGCAAAGCAATTCGCGCCGCCTTTATCCCAGAAGCAGGTTGGCAGATGCTAGCGGCGGATTATTCGCAGGTCGAGCTACGGATGCTGGCACATTTTTCTGAGGATAAAGTACTCTGTCAGGCCTTTGAAGATAATATGGATATTCATAGTGTTGTCGCTGCCGAGATCAATCATATCCCCCTAGCAAGTGTAGGCACGGAGGAGCGTTATGCGGCCAAAGCCATCAATTTCGGAATAATCTACGGCCAGACTGCGCACGGGCTCTCCCAGACAACCGGGATGAGCCGTTTTGCCGCCCAGCAGTTTATCGACGACTACTTCCAGCGTTTCCCCAGCATCAAGGATTTTATCGAAGCAACAACGGCTCAGGCGCATACAGACGGTGGGATAAGAACTATGTATGGGCGTTTTCGAGCTCTTCCCGAGCTCAATTCGAGTAAAAAAGTAGAGAGAGAGCGGGGAGAGCGTGAAGCCCTCAACACCCTGATTCAGGGTTCTGCCGCCGAGCTCATCAAGATTGCCATGCTGGAGGTAGCAAGAGCGATCAAGGAAGATAACCTCCAGGCATATATGCTGCTGCAGATCCATGATGAACTGGTCTTTGAAGCGGCACCGGAAGATATCGAAGGTCTCAGGAATATAGTGCGAGACAGGATGGAGGGAGCAATCGCTTTGAAGGTACCCTTGAAGGTAGATATCGGTATTGGTGACAACTGGCTAGCTTTAAAATAATAAAATTTGCGCGTACAGAGGTAAACAATGTTTCTGGATCAACCCCTATTTATTCTGCTGCCCTTGGTTGTATTTTACTATGTAATTCCGCTCTATCTGGGTCATTATCTCGGTAGATGTGATAAGGCGCCGGTAAACCTCTTGTTGCCTGTCTGTATTATAGCGCTATTTTATCTGGTACGCCCCAATGAATTCGAACCGGGGATATATATTATTGCGGTAATCTCCCCGGCACTTATCCTCCTGTTGGCGGGTTATGTCTTTGGTCTTTTACTGAAGCAGGATAACACCAGGAATTCACAACCGTATGTTATAGGAATCACCGGTCTACCCTGTAGCGGCAAGAGCGAAGCCTGCAAGATCTTTTCCAAGCTCGGAGCCAAAGTAATTGATGTGGATCGTCTGGGGCATAAATGCCTTGAAGACAAGGAGATTATCGCTAACCTGCAGTCCAAGTTCGGTTCGGCGATACTGGGGAGTGACCAGCAGATAGAGAGAGCCAATCTGGCACAGCTGGTCTTCAATTCAGAGCAGAACCTGAAGATACTTGAGCGTATCATTCATCCTGAGATGTTACGCCGGATAGAGTATGAGATCAAATATCTTGAGCCGGAAGCAGTTCTAGTACTCGACGCAGCAATCCTGCATCATCTACAGCTGGATAAGCTCTGTAAACGGGTATTGGTTACTTATAGCGATAGAGCTAAAAGGATAGACCGGGCTCAGTCACGAAACTGGAGCGCTGAAGAACTGGAGAAGAGAGATGCCGCGGTACTGAAGAGCCTCTCTTACCGAGATATAACCCTAATTGAAAATAACGATAGTAAAGAACATTTTATTAATTCTATAGATAATATCTGGAAGGAAATCATCAATGAGCGATGAAGAGATGACCGTTGCAGAAGACGGGAATGCTAAGAAGAAGGTAGCAAAGAAGAAAGCAACTAGGAAAAAAGCGGCTAAAAAGAAGACTACCAAGAAGACAACCAAACAAAACCCGGTTGAGAACGAAACAGTAAGTACCGGCAATTCAGCCGAGACCGGAGTAATAACTCCGGAGAGTATTCTCGCCTCTGCCGCAGAGGAAAGAAACAAGCAAGAAGAAAGCCAACCTCAACCAGCTCCTACTGAAGCCGCCGAAGTAAAAACCGAGAATACAGCGCGCAACAACCAGTCAATGCAACGCATTAAAACCGGCAAGCATAGGAATAATGATCAGCGTAATAATAATAATCAGAACAATAACAATAACAACAATAATAGTAATAAATACACTAACAATAAAAAACGCGAAAATTATCCCAACAACCGCAATCAAAAATTCAATAATATGCCAAAGTACAACACAACCCATGTTACCACCTCTCAGCCACAATCAGGGTCAGAGGCAGAGACGCATGAGGTATATGAACAGGTCAAGCAGGGAGAACTGCACATTACCTCACTCAAGGACATGACCGTCGCCGAACTGCGCAATATGGCCAAACAAGAAAATATCGAGGGTATTTCCGGTATGGTCAAGCAAGAGCTGATCTTTGCGATAATCAAGAATAAGGTCAATCAGAACGGAATCCTCTACGGCGAAGGTGTTCTCGAAGTTCTCCCCGATGGCTATGGTTTCCTGCGCAGCCCGAAATTCAACTACACCCCTTGCCCTGATGATATCTACATCTCCCCCAGTCAGATCCGCCGTTTCGGCATGCGTAGCGGCCATACCGTATCCGGGCAGATTCGGCCACCCAAGGATAATGAGAACTACTTCGCCCTGCTGCGCGTTGAAGCAATTAATCTTGAGGAACCAGACAAGATCAAGGACAAGATCCCTTTTGAAGATCTTACCCCGATCTTCCCTGAAGAACGCCTGATAATGGAGACCAAGAGCAGTGAACTCTCCGGCCGGGTAATAGATCTGGTTATGCCTATAGGCAAGGGGCAGCGCGCCCTAATTGTCGCCCCTCCCCGTACTGGTAAGACCGTACTCATGCAGAATATCGCCAACGCCATAACCCACAATAACCCTGAGGTAATGCTCATGGTGCTGCTGATTGACGAGCGCCCAGAAGAGGTTACCGACATGCAGCGCTCAGTCGATGGCGAGGTTATCAGCAGTACCTTTGACGAGCCTGCCAGTCGGCATATCCAGGTCAGCCAGATGGTTATTGAGAAGGCCAAGCGCCTGGTAGAGTACGGCAAGGATGTGGTCATCCTCCTGGACTCTATCACCAGGCTCGGCAGGGCCTACAATACCGAGGCACCGCACTCGGGCAGAATTCTCTCCGGTGGTATCGACGCTCAGGCTCTGCAGAAGCCCAAACGTTTCTTCGGAGCAGCCAGAAATATCGAGAACGGCGGTAGTCTGACCATCATCGGTACCGCCCTCACCGATACCGGCAGCCGTATGGATGAGGTTATCTTCGAAGAGTTCAAAGGAACAGGTAATGCCGAAGTTCATCTAGACCGCAGACTGGTCAACCGCCGTCTGTACCCAGCCATTGATGTCAACCTCTCCGGCACCCGTAAAGAGGATAGGATTGTGCATCCTGACGAACTCAACCGCATCTGGCAGGTCAGGAAGTACCTCAACGATCTCAACCCGGTAGATGCTATGGAATTCCTCCAGACCAAGCTCAAAAAGAACAAGACCAATCTTGAATTCTTAATGACCATCAACCCGAATCAGTATTAAACACCGATAAAAAACAGTTAAGTATTGAAAAATACAGAATTAGTATTATACTTAAGCTGATTAAATTAATGACTAGTCTGTCCTTTGGGCATTGGTACTCCCCTCCTTCCACCAAGCCCATTGGATAGGCTTTTTTTGTCACACCAGTATTTTATCAACAATAAACAGCCAACAGTTTTATTGCTGGCTGTTTATTCGTATTATCATAAATAATAAGATAATAATAGTGGTTTTCATATCTTAGCAAAAGACTTCAGGCCATTCGCTCCAGAATATTGACCGAATCCCCCCTGCCCTGCCCCTGCTTTCTGCCGAAAGATTTCAGCCATTCTGCAAGTGAGAAATGCTCCTCCTCTTCATTCAAAGCAGTCTTGTCCGGGTATATCGCGTAAAGCCTCCGGTACTGCTCAGGCGTAACATTAGGCATAAGAACATTGGCGCCGCAGCTCAATCCTTGTAGCCGCCCCGACGCACCTTCCAGCGTCGCCAGCGCAGTTGTACTCGGGATATTAGATTTAGGACAGACAATCCTGGCCAGCGCCACAACCTTGCAGGCCATCGACACCGTCGCCGGCACAATCTGCCTCAACTCCTGGTTAAAACTGAGAGGTGTTCCGGGAGCGGCAATATATGGTCCAATTCCTATCATATCCAGATCTAGCTTTTTAAACATAAGCAGATCATTTACCAGATCTTCATAACTCTGCCCCGGAATACCAACCATCACCCCACTTCCGATCTCATAACCAATTTTGCGAAGACTACGGAGTATCGCAAAGCGATCACTCACCTTATTCGCCAAATTGGGGTGAATTTTTGCATATAGCCCTTGATTGGAGGTCTCAAACCTGAGCAGATACCTGTCGGCACCGGCAGCAAACCACTCTTCAAATTCCTTGGGTTCCCGCTCACCGAGCGACAAAGTAATCGCCAGTCCCGTCTCACCCTTGATCATTTTGAGTAGTTCTGCCACCCACGCTGTATCTACGCCCCAATCCTCACCCGACTGTAAAACAATGGTACCATAATTGAGTTTCTTGATCTCACGGGCACATTCAAGAATCTCTGCCTGGCTCATCCGGTACCGCTGTACATCTCTGGAGGTAGCAGCAATCCCGCAGTATTGACAACTCCGGGAACAGTAGTTCGAAAACTCAACCAAACCTCGCAGGTGCACCTCGTCACCTACAAACTCATATCTAATCCTGTCAGCAATACGGAATAGTTCATCAGCATCCAGCGGATTCACACTCTGTAACCACTCCAACATCTCTTTTCTGGTTATCTTCACAGCATCAAGTCCATCTTACACTTATTAACCTCAATTGCAGCTATTAAGCCATTTAATATATAACACACAACATGTAATCATTTACCACAGCACATCCCCGAACCGCACGCTCCGCCCGTAAATCCCGGACAACCACCTTGAGCACATGAGGGCATATCGCTACTAGCTGAATGCGCAGCAAAGGTGCTGAGCAATTTGCTAACATCATTGGAACCGCAATACTCACACTCCGGGGTCTCCTCCGGCTTAGCCAGCGTTTCAAATACCTTATTACACTTATTACACTTGAATTCAAATAACGGCATAATCCTCTCCTCTATAAAAATATAAACTTAATATGATAATTCATTTTTAAATTATTACCAATATAAAATATAAAATACCTACGTATTCCTTACAACTGTTATAATCAAAGCATATCTCTGAGTTATTGTACCCAGAACCGGACAATCATTCTCAAACCACAGCAAAAACAGAATTTTTGCATCCAAAAGTAGCACCAGAGATACAATAAATAATATATCTTACTACTACCGTCAATAACGCATTTCAGCACCCCCTCTCAACTCATCATAAAGATAAATACATATATATACAGAATCAACACCCCAGCCTCTGGAGTATTGCAACGGATTATTCCGGCACATTCTGCCGTAACAACGTCACACTCGTCTTCAACTATTACCGTATAAAACCACAAATATCTATATAGTAAGCAATTAACTAAATATCACAAGCAGTTCAACAACTGGTACGTTTATTGAGAAACTACGGTTGTCGTTCTGCCGCGTCAATGGATTGGCAAAGTTGATACGTAAACGGTAATAAGGTGATAAGGTGATAATATGTCAAGTTTTAATGCACTAAATATTGGGATGACTGCTTTGTTCAGCCAAAAGACAGCATTGGGTATTGTTGGTCAGAACATTGCCAATGCTGCAACCCCAGGTTATGCCCGCCAGAGGGTAGATATGACCGCAAATCGCGCCCAGGTCTATACCTACGGGGCTGTAGGCACTGGTGTAGATGTAAGGAAGATCGAACATCTCACCGACAATTTTCTTGAATCACAGGTCAGAACCGCAATGTCAGATATGGGTTCACTGAGGGTTCTCCAATCCGGTTACGCCAACATCGAGGCTTACTTCAATGAGCTTACCACGTGTGATATCTCAACAGCCTTCGACTCTTTCTGGAGTTCGATGCAGGACTGGAACAACAATGTTGAAGACCTCTCCACCAGAAACAATGTCATCTCCCAGGCGCAGAGCCTGTGTGACACCTTCCAATCCACCCGTGACAAGATCTATGAATACCGTTATCAAACAAATAATGCGGTAAAAGACTCGGTAAACAGTATCAATACCATCACCGCCGAGATTGCCGATCTCAATGCCAACATTATGAAGATTGAGTGCGGCGGCGCAACCGGGGTCATTGCCAACGACCTGCGCGATCAACGTACCCAGCTAGCCAAAGAGCTCTCCGGGCTTATGGATGTCTCGATCAACGAAGAGAGCAACGGCTCTCTGGTTGTTGCCCAGAAAGGCAGGATGCTGGTATTTCAGGACAAATCTTTCGAACTAACTACCGAACGGGTTAACGATAATGGCATGCTGATAGACAAGGTGGTCTTTGCCGAAGATCACGAGGATGTCACGGTTGAATCCGGCATCCTCTATGGTCAGGTACATATGCGTGATGATATCTGCCTGAATTTCCAGCAGGAACTGGATCAATTAGCCGGTGAGTTTATCTGGGAATTCAACCGGGTGCACTCACAAGGAGTAGGCCTTACCGCGTATGACAGCATCACCGCTACCAATGCCATTGTTGATCCGACCCAGACTCTGGACGAGATCGCCTTTACCTTTGACCCGGTACCCAACACCTTTGAGATCAAGAACGGCAGCTTTGAGATCAAAGTATATGACAAGGATAGTGGTCAAGCCAAGACCGTCAATATCGATATCAATCTTACCAATGTTGAAGATGATCAGAAGACTATTCTCGCCGAGACCGAACCGACTGAGGTCTCTCCAGGTGTCTGGAAGGTAATCCAGCCTGACAACTCTCTGCTGGGGCAGATTCAAAAGCAACTGAATGCAGTTGCGCCAAATACCTTTACCGTCGAACTGGATTACAGCAACCAGCTCAAGATCACCTCCAACGCCGAGGATGTCCAGGTCGGTTTTGGCCGGGATTCATCCGGTGTTCTGGCCGCACTCGGTCTCAACACCATCTTCAACGGCTACAATGCCGAGACCATGAGCATCAATCCCACAATCGAAGACCAACCAGAGCTACTCGCCGGAGCAGCTATGTTTGTCGAAGGCAACCAGGCGAATGTCCAGAAGCTGATAAACTTGAGGGCATCGCTGGTTATGTCGAACAACACAGCCACCTTTGAGGACTATTATGAAGGAATTATTGGTACTCTCGGTATCGAGGCGGCTCAGGTAAATTCCCTCACCTCAACCCAGCAGGACATTCTGGTTCGCGTTGAGAATCAGCGCGAAGATCTATCCGGGGTCAACCTTGATGAAGAGATGACCAAGATGATGCAGTACCAGAAGAGCTATCAGGCTGCAGCCAAATTTGTTACTACAGCCGACGCCATGCTCGACACCTTGATAAACATGGTTCAATAAGACTATTACACGGATGTGCTGAGCCTGCAGGCAGACTCAACCAATTTACGGAGAGATAAAAACAATGCGTACAACCTTGCAAATCCAGAGTAATACAACTCTTAACAACATCCTCAAAGACTATCAGAGCGTCTTCAAGGTTCAGAATCAAATGTCTACCGGTCAACGGGTAAATAACCCCTCTGACGACCCGCTCGCAACCAATGAAGGCCTGCGTCTTGACAGTATGATCGCCAAAGTAACCCAATACAACCGCAATATCATAACCGGTCAGTCATTTCTCGGTCTATCTGACGGCGTAATCAACAATATGAATAAACTGCTCACCCAGGCCAAGGCTCTTACCATCGCTTCCGCCAGTGATAACAGCACCCATGAGATGCGGCAAGCTAATTCGGTAGAAATTCAGAGTACACTGAGTCAGATAATCTCACTGGCAAATTCTGAAGAAGCCGGCAGATACCTCTTCGGCGGCACCAAGACCCAGGAAGAGCCCTACCAGGTCATCGGTTCACGCTATGTCTATTATAAAGGCAATGAAGAAGACATCAAAATTCAGGTTGATTCAGCTACCTATATGCCAATAAATACTACTGGTGAAGATGTCTTTGGTTCCATGACCTCCACCCTTACCAGTAAGGATCTATCCCCGGATGTCACCTTCGGCAATACCTACGCCACCAGGCTTGAAGATCTGAATAACGGCCTGGGCGTACCTAAAGGATCAATCAACATCAAATATTCCGCCTTCCCTGATAACGGTCTGATCATCGATCTCTCCGAGTGTGACACTATTGAAGATATCGCCAAGACTATCGAAGCTGCGACTCTGGAAGCATCAAAAGAGGAGTGGAATCCGAATGACCGCGCCGGCGCACCTTACTCTTACCTGGCGCAGCGCTATATCAAGGTCGAGATAAACGAAGATCGCACCGGTATCCAACTTGTTGAGACCGACGACGTCTGGGAAGCCACCAAGGATACCCCGGAGCACAGACCTCCGAATTATCCTGGTTTTACCAATCCATCAACTTTATCAGTCTCTGAAGTAGCCGGCGGCATGACCGCCGCCCGGCTGGGTATTACCGGCACTGTCCGTTATTCCGCAGACCCACTCAACACCCAGCAGGTTATCCCCCAGGCGCTTATCGGCAAGGATCTCGACCCGCGGGTAAGCAACATGACCCTGCTCGCAGACCTTGACGGTTATGTCGATTCACCTTTTACCATCACCAACGGAGCTCTCCCTGACAAGGTTGGAATACTCGAGATCGACGACACCGCCAACAATTATCAGAACTGGACACTCAACGGCCTGACCAAGGGGCAGAATACCGACAAGGACGGCGAACTCTATATCAAGACCGAAGAGACCTACGCCGGTTCGGGTGAATACTATATCAATATCTATAAAGGCTCAAGCTATCTGGAAGAAGACCTGGTAGCCCAGGGTATGTACGCCCCCGGCATTATTGAACTTGATGAAAAGAACAATTCCGGCATCACCGGTACCGTCAGTATGCCCAATATCACCATGCCGGTAGCACCAACCATAATCCAGGGGGTATTCAGTGATTCATTCAGTTCGACAATCAGTGTCCCCGCCTTTGAGAAGGAACTTGCCGATCTCAGCTATCACGATGTAATTTCAGAATTCCGGCTCAAAGGCATGACTCCCGGCTCTGACCCGCAGAATCTGGGCTTTGACCCCACAGATGCCAATGGAAACTTCAATCTCGAGGTTATTGCCGATTATGCCGGGGTCATCCCCGAGCAGGCAAACACCTATCTTACCGATATAACCATCGACTACGACAGTCTGCCCAATGGTTATACCGAATTTGATTTTATCGTCGACGGTACCGGCACCAATATAGAGGTCTACCCTGCCGGAGGCCCCTACACTCCAGCAACCATCATGGCCACCAGTTCCGGCGTCGGTCCAGATTTTACCTTCACCGCCAACACCACCAATTACCCGGAGATGAGTGACGATGCCTTCACCTGTACCGCCACACTCCCGCTCGTCGCCAACCGCTCTAATCGGGTGTTGGCAGAAGAGACACTCAGGGTAGATGTCTATAATAACGAGATAAACCCACGCTCACTCATCGCCACCGGCTCACTCCCCGAGGGTCAGAGCAGTGGGACCATAGACCTCCAAGGGGTAGGGAATTTCAAAGATTTGATCGGCTCAGTCTATGTCGACTGGAGCAAAAACATTGATTCTACTACCGGTTCGGTCTATGACGATCCAACCAGCCACCTGCCCCAGACCCAGCTTAAGTACAACATGACCGCGACCTTCGCCACGGTCGAGGATCTGACCAATGCCGTCAATATGTCCAACACCTACACCTCAGCCTGTGTCTCCGAGGACGGAAACGGCATAGATATTATCTCACATCTTGCAGGTGCACACATGATCGTCACCGAGAATGTCCCCAGAGCCAATCACTACAATGATTATGGCCAACTCGGCGAGATCAATCTCACCAGTGTCATCAATAATTTCAACACCGACTATGACGGCAAGATCTATACCAACATCACTACCACCAAAGGCGAAGAGGTTACTATCTCAGGAGTAGCCAACCCCTGCACAATTTACGAGACCGCGGTAGAGTTCTTCAATGACAATCCGCAGGACAGTGAATTCGACAGTGAAGAAGATCTAGTCGGTATCGCCAAGCTCCAGGCCGCTTATGACAGCACTACTGGCAAATGGTATATTCAAGACACCGTCTCCGGTGACTGGTCAGAGATAACCTTCCCTGAAGACGGCAAGATCAGCATCAACCAGAGTAACCATTCCGGTCTGGAAGGTACGCTGGTTCTCAATAGTATCCGTATCCCCCAGTCCCCTTACGAAGCAACATCATACTTCAATCCGGATGCAGCCACGGGCGAGAAGCATCTTGAAGACGCTATCGTCATCAACACCAACAGCTATAATTTCGAGAGCGCAATGGATCCCGAGGGCACCGTCTATGATCAACTCGAATCAGCATCGATAACCAACGCCATCACCGGTATGAATACCGATAGCGACGGCAATATCCATGCCACTGTCGGCTTCAAAGTCACCAATGATGATACCGGACTTATAAATCAATTACAGCTTGACGGCGTTATCGACAGTGACGGGGTAGTGCCGACTATTCCTTACTCTTCAGGCAATACCGATGTAAACGGCAAGCTCTACGCCGTCACCTCTTATGCAATTGAGGGAGAGAATGTAACCGCCTATCCCCAGATGCAGCAGCTTGAAATACGGAGCGTTACCCGTGAGACCGACACCTCCCCCGACGAGAAGATCTATGTCGAAATCGATGCAGGCACCCGGACTGTCAAATATTATAATGACGAGGGCAGAACCGCTTCAGATCTGGTTGCGACCTCGACTATTCCCGCCGGAGCTGGCCCGCATACGGTAGGTATCAATCCGGTCTCCGGTCTCTATACCCTCAAGGGCAATGTCACCATTCCAGACACTGCTACCGCTCCGCTCAACGATGAGCTCCTAGTTATAGACCTGACAAAATCAAGTGTCGCACTCTACAATGACAGTACCTGCACTCCGGACTCGATAGTCGCCGGCGGCAACAGCGACAGTGAGGGTGATATCAGTCTGGGCAGCTACAACGGTTCGAATATTACTGGCAGCCTCTCGTTCCCGATTCCGTATGACGGCATACTCCGCCCTACCTTCGATGATGATATAACTATCGATACCCGGGAGCGCCAGGTCATGCTCTACTCAGATGAGGGTTACTCCGAACGGGTCGCTACCGGCAGTCTGAACAGCTTTGCCGGAGGTGCGATAAGTCTCATTGATCTGAATGAGAGCAACCTCGGCGGCACCTTGAATTTAAATAATGTTGTTGCCAGCACTGACAATAACAACCAAGTACAGAATCTCTCGCTAGATGGAATAAAGTTAGGCGCCAATACCAATGTCAACGGGATGCTGTATATGGGTATTGAAGAAGCTCCTCCCGCCAGCGGCAATTATAGTGTAACGCTTTATGACAGTGACGATCCGGCCGGTACTGCAGTCGCCACCGGTACCGTGGATATGACTACTGGTATTGTTAATCTGGCAGAGGTTGGCGGAAGCGGCATCTCCGGTTCGGTTCAGATCGCCAATCCGCCCAGCTGGTATCCAAGCGAGCAGAACACCGCCGGAGATCTTATTCACATTGATGTCGACGGTCAGACACCCGAGATGCTTATCTCACAACCTCTGGGACTGGATAATTCTGGCCACCATCGGGAGGAGAATATCTTTACCACACTCAATGACGTACTGGACGCAATGAATAATGACGATGTCGACGCGCTGCATAATCTTATCGCCAAATTCGAGATTGATCATGATCGAGTTCTGACCTCTCAGGCCGAGATCGGCACCAGGGTAGACAGGCTGGAGATGCTTGATTATCGACATGACGATGAGATACTAAACTATACCAAGATCAGAGCCTCACGTATTAGTCTTGATTATGCGCAGGCTATCGTCGAGTACCAGGCAGCTCAGAATGTATTCGACGCCGCCCTCAAGACTACAGCCCAGCTTGTACCGATGAGCCTGGTCGACTATGTCTAACCCCATTCAAGCCACTAATACTAACCACTAATACTAACCAAGGGTCGACAAAGATGTCGACCCTTGAATTATAATACCCCCTGTAAAAGCGTATGCTCAATGCAGTAGACCTTCTTATCTTCTGAGTCCGGCGTAATTGCCCCAATATCAATGAGCTTGCGCAGACTGCGGCTGAGAGTCTCAGGTATCGTCCCCAGTTCCGAGGCCAACTCAAGCTTGCTCCGACTCAGCCTGACAACCCCGGACTTATCCGCCTGCGTCAGCAGATAAGCCGCGAGCCTCTGAGTAACGTCTTTGAGTGACAAACTCTCCACCATTCCTAAAAACTTCTTGGTGCGCATTGAGATTACCGCCAGCATCTCCAAGAGTATCTCCGGATTCTCACAGGCAAAATCAATAAACTTCACCCCGTCGATATAACAGTATTCTATTGCGGTATATGCCCGAGCCGATGCCGGATATACGCCACCCTGAAATAACGGGACTTCCGCACAGAGTTCCCCCGCCCCCAGTACATGGAGTATCTGCTCCTTACCTTGACTATTGGCACAGAAGACCTCTACCTCACCGCTACCGATGACATACAAGCCGTCAGCCTTCCTGCCCTGAACAAAGAGAATGTCTCCCGCCGCCAGTCGCTTCACTACAGCCAGATCAGCAATGCTCCTTAAGCACGCCCCCTCCAACCCGGAAAAGACTGGAGCGTTAGTAATAATCTCAATACTTTGCACAGCTAAGCCCCATTATTTCAGAGAAAAAACCATACCACCCACTACTTAATAAATCAAGCGTCCTGGCCTATTACACAATGCCCAAACAACTCAAATTATACTCCGCGAAGATACAGCATATTAAACCACACCTACTCCGGTTTATCAACAATCTTTACCGAATCAAAACCATAATACGAACCAATCCCGTAATCGGCATCGGTAGGCGCTTTCAAGAGAATCGGTCTGTGCTTGAATCGCTCAAGCACCAGCTCCTTGGGTCGCTGCTGCGCATGCTGCAGCTCCTGCACCCGCGCTTCAAATTCAGCTACTTCAAGTCTGAACCCCGGGATTGTATAGATCAGATCATATACCGCCTTGGGTGGATTATTGATCAGCACAAACGCCAGCAGTACCACTACCAACAGTATCCGCCTGAGAACCGGCCGCTCCTGATTCACTCTGAATAATCTAGCCTCAACGCCGTTATATAACCGGCTCAGTAGCGGCGCAAGCAGGCATGCCAGCGGAATCACGCCGGTAACAAAGAGAATATACCACACAACCATCAACCGCTGCACCGGCGGATTTCCGGTAGCGTAATAATGAATTGCCACAATGCCGTAAAGCATCAACCCAAACGCTGCCAGATATACCGGTAGAATACGTTTTATTGAATAAGCTTCGGGCAACCGTTCTCTAACCTGTAAAAACAATGGAATAAAGAGCAAAATACTCCCCCAAATATAAGGATCAACCGCCGCCTGCAACACTGCCTGACTACCCTTGAGCGCCGCCCAGCACAGCGAATAGAGAAACTGCCCGGATTCTGGATATAAGCTCATCCGGTTCACATTTCCTTTGGAGAGAAATACCAGCAACAACCCGAATACCGCGGTCAAGAGTGGCAGCACAACCCCATACTGAAACCGCCTCTGGGCTAACATATATCCCGCGACCCCGAGCATTAACAGCAGATTCATTACCACAAACGCCTCATTTATACCGTCAGCAAGGATAATCAGCATACAGCTAAGCAGCTGCACCCAGATGAACCACCTGCGTTTATGAGCATAGAGCACCAGCCCCAGAGTGAAGAGGAAGAATGCCGCAGGCAAGAGATAGGTTATCCCCCCGATATTCCAATAAATCGACTCATCAAGGGTGGGAAATCCGCGAAATAATCCTGCAAGGACGACCAACGAGAGTACTAGAGTACCCGACCAGCGCAGAACACCGGCAAAGATCTGATACAGAAAGGCATATAAACCTGCAAAGAGCAGAACAATAATCAGCAGCAGACCGCTCGCATAATTAAGGCTAAATCTATCTGCCCCCTTATACCAGAGCGCTGCCGCCAGCGCTTCGACATAACGCCCACCCCAACCGTCAAACATATTTACCATCACCTCATATAACGTATACTGACGCGCTTGCGACGCAAAGGCATAGTCGTCGGTGGAGAGTACCGCAAAGAAAACCAAGCTGAGAAGCAGCCCCAATACCAGAATGTGCAGCCCCACATAGAGCCAGGTCATTCTCTGTGTCATTTTACTCATCTTCCTTATCTAGTTAAGTCCTTAGCAGGAATTATATTATTAACCACACTCAAAGCAACAAGCAATAAATTTTCATCTCCTTGACTTTTGTCAAGGTAATAACTACCGCCAGATGATACTATAACTATAGAAAAATTGAGTACCACTAATAACCATATAAAGGAGAGAGTCATGACTACTAAAAAAAGAATACATATCAATAAAGAGAAATGTATCGGCTGCGGCAAGTGTGTCAATGCCTGCGTCGGCAGTGCCCTGGAGCTTATCGACGGCAAAGCCAGACTTACCCGCGAAGACTACTGTGACGGACTCGGTGTCTGCATCGGAGAATGCCCGGTCGATGCCATTACTTTTGAGGATGTAGAAGTCAACCCGGAGCAAACAGCACCGAAACCAGTGCCAGCAGGCTGCCCCTCAACCGTAAACAAACAGCTCAAGCCGGCAGCACACTCCGGTTGCCCCGGAAGTGCTCAGAAGCAGTTCACTCCGAATCACTCCAACCCTACCGGCGGTGAGAGCGCACTCAATGCCTGGCCGATCCAACTCCATCTTATACGCCCCGAAGCCGAGCAATTTGCCGGCAAGGATATTCTTATTGCCGCCAGTTGCTCCGCCTTCTCCTGTGGTTCTTTCCACCCGGAACTACTTGCAGGCAAAGGTCTGGTTATCGCCTGTCCCAAGCTGGATCGACTCGACGGCTATGACGAAAAACTCGACTACTTCTTCAAATATGCCAAAGCCCGTAGTATTACCGTCGTCCGAATGGAGGTCCCCTGCTGTAGCGGCCTCACCAATATGGTGGCGGCAGCCAGAGAACGAGCCCAGAGTCCGCAAGGAATTCGGGAAGTCATAATCAGTCTTGACGGTCAAATAATCGCCGATATTACCATATAATTTCTGCTGAACCAAAGACTTATAGCTTCAGCGTAATACCACTACGAAAATTAAACAAATAAATCTAAAACAGAAATAGAAGGTAAGCCGATAAAGGATATATACCCCAACGGAATCACTTCCGACTGGTGTATATATCCCGGTTGTCATGTCAATTTTATAGTTTAGCAAGAATTTCCTGCATCAGTTTGAATTACAGTAAACCGCGTCCTTGCTCTGAAAACCATCAGCGATAACGGTATCCATCATATTATCCTTGTCTACCACAATTACCGGTAGGGTAATTGTGGGTACATCGGTAGTGCCATTGTCCGCCGTAGACTCGGCCATCACATTCTCACCCTTACCCAGTGCTACAGCAAGCTGAGCCACTTTAGTCGCCAGATTCTTAATCGGCTTGTAAATAGTCATCGACTGCGTACCAACAACAATTCTCTGACAAGCCACCTCATCTGCGTCCTGCCCGGTAACAATGACCTTCCCAGCCAGATCATTCTCTTTGAGTGCCTGAATCGCCCCGCCGGCAGTTCCGTCATTCGACGCAAGAACTGCATCAAAGTTATTACCAACCTTGGTCAGAGCCGCATTCATAACCTTCTTGGCATTGCTCGGACTCCAGTCGATAACCCAGTCTTCATGCACCACCTCAATATCACCTTTCTCGACCAGAGGCAGTATAATATTGTCCTGACCCTGCTTGAAGACCTTCCACCCGGTATGCTCATGTATCCACCCGGTCATACGTCGGTACTCTGGTTTCCAGAGTTCAGCAAATTTTCCAGCAGAGCAGAATGTAGAATTTTGCGTGCCAAAGTCAGTACCGCATAAAAATATAGTATCCACCCTATCTCCAACACTAACGTAAAGGCGCTTCAGATTTTCCAGGGCGACATCTACCTGCCCCTTGAAGATCTCCGCCACATAGTCCTCACGCATAGAAGTAGAGATATACCACTCCTCAATATCTCGAATCCCTTTAGGTTCTTTGAGAAACGGTGCAGGTACATTGGCGATATCACCCAGGCTGGAACCAGCAAAGGAGAGTGTTACCGATCTGCCGGTGGCATAGGCTTTATCCACCTCTCTGGCATAATGCACCAGCATCTCCTCGGAAAAAGCGATAAACTCCTCTAAGTTGAGCTCCAGATCCAGTTCATCGAGTTCATCCTCGTCGTAATCCGGCTGCCGAACCAGACAGTCAAAGAAAAACCCATCACTACCCATATACCCCGAAGGCTGAGCAGTGCGGTCACCTTACGGATAGATCAGATAGCCTCCCCGATTTTCATCGATACTCACCTCAAACTTCTCCGGCACCAGCACCTCCTGCCCCCAGGGAGCGCGCCACTCCTTATACTTTTCATTCTTAAAGCCAAACATCCCGGTAAGCGGAAAAACACCCACCGTATCAATACCCATAGCTTCTTTCAGATCATCCTCAATCTCACCGAGCATCTGATAACACTCTGCCACCTTCAAGGTCTTTTTCTCCAAACCATAGTATTCACGAAGTTCTGCCACACAACTAATATGAATACCCGTAGTCATAGCTGAACCAAAATCAACCGGTATCTTGCCCTCTTCATGCTCCAGAGCCGCACGTATTCTATCTCGCATCTTTCTCCTCACTCTAAAACTTTAAGTACCCGAACCAAGTTCAGTTACAGCAGTTTACCCACAAAACTTGCCGATAAAATCCCTGCCGAACCAATGGTTCTGCTCAAACATATTTCAAATTATCCTGTAATCAACCAAGGTATGAATTAAAGATGTTTAACATCCGAATCGCAATTAACGCAGAAAATACCCAATACCCACCCTGAGGATAAAGCTATCCTCGCAAAGTGTTTTAAATATCGGTTAATTACAATTCAGGAATGCACAACAAATTACTGCGGATATTTCTCTCTAATCTTCTCTCTCAGTTGCGCTCTCTCTCGCTTAATCAACTATCACCTACTACTTACTATATCTACCTCACCGCTTATACCCAAAACAGGATTTTTCTCCAACTCCTCCTCAGACACCTGCGGCTAGATCCGACACATTACCGACAAAAACCCCACCCAACCGCTAACGCGCAAAACAGACGAAATATCTCGTCCTATTATTAACGGTTCGCTGGAAGCACGCCTACCAGCAGAGGCCGCATCCCGTCCCGAATACCGTCTCTGCACTCAGTCCTCTTCAACCCAGACAACCAGTATACACAAACAGTCAAAGACAAAAATCCGTAAACTGAAACCAAACCTCTGCGCCGTGTCCTGGTGTGTCCTGATCAACATATACATTCTACAACATTTATTCTTCTAATCAAATTCTTTTAACAAAAAAAATGGGGGCAGAGCCCCAAGCTCTACCCCCACCCATTATTATTGATGTTTACTGTTTACTATACGCCACGCTGATAACGCGAGAGCAACTCACCGTTGGTCTGATTGGTAACCGGAGTATACCCACTCAGCGGTACAAGCTTGGAGTTGATCATATCAAGATACCAACTAAGCTGCGGGAAGAACATTGCCTCGAGTTCTGCGGCTGGCGTTATCCAGTTACGACAGCCGAGAACTGCTGGAGGCGCGTCAAGATAATCAAACGCCAGCTGTGAAAGATTGGAAGCGACATTATGCATATACGAACCACGTTCACATGACTGCTGAGCCAGAAGTACCTTGCCGGTCTTCTTGACCGACTCAATCAACATGGTATAATCCAGTGGATTGATCCAGCGCAGATCTATTACCTCAGCTTCAACCCCATACTTTTCGCTCAATTCTTCAGCCACCTCGAGCGCCTGATACAGAATTGGACCGAGAGTAATAATGGTCAGATCAGACCCGCTGCGGCGAATTGCCGGCTGACCCTCTTCAACCTCGTAATAACCCTCTGGCACCCCGCTCTCAACGAACATCTCACCCTTGTCATAGATACTCTGACTCTCAAAGAAGAGCATAGGATCAGTCCTGGCGAGAGAGAAATTCATGATACCCTTAGCATCATATGGCGTAACCGGGAAGGCTGCCTTCAAACCTGGGATATGATTTACCAGAGCCGACCAGTCCTGAGAGTGCTGTGCACCATACTTGACCCCCACACTGATACGCAGGGTCACTGGCATCTTGAGTATTCCCGCACTCATCGACTGCCACTTGGAGAGCTGGTTGAAGATCTCATCACCTGCACGCCCCATAAAGTCACAGTACATAAGTTCAGCTACTACTCTACCCCCTTCCAGGGCATAACCGACCGCACTACCGACGATAGCTGCCTCAGAGATTGGAGAGTTGAACAAGCGGTGATATGGCAGCGCTTCAGTCATACCGCGATATACCGCAAATGCTCCTCCCCAATCTCTGTTTTCCTCCCCGAAGGCAACCATTGTTGGATCTTTATAGTATCTATACATCATCGCGTCAAAGATAGCGTCACGAATATTATAGAGTTTCATCTTTGGCACAGCCTTGCCGTCTTTAAAGGCATAACGCTCTTTGGCGGCATTCTGGATCACCCGAAAGTTCTCTTCCATAGAATGATTTACCTCTGGCTCGCGGTCATCAAGTGCTTCGACGACCTCATTGCTGAACATCAGATCAGCAATAACTTCCGAGTCCACAGCCAATCTAGGTGAGGTATTAAGATCGATAGCCTTCTGGAACATCTCGAAGATTATCTCACCCATGCTCTCTCTGACTCCGTCAAGGTCACTACCGCTGCTGACACCAGCCTCAACCAAGCGCTTATAGTATGCTGGGATAGCATCAGCTTGCAGGAAGCGCTCCTGTTCCTCTTTCGAACGATAACTTGAAGCATCTGAAGGGCTGTGCCCGCTCTGACGATAGGTAACGGTATCCATCAGTACCGGCCCCTTACCACTCTCCAGAATCTCTTTCTTCCGTTTCATCGCATCAATTACCGCCAGTGGGTTATAACCGTTGACACGTTCTGAATGCATCTGTTCGGGGTTGACCCCGGCGCCGATACGTGCCAGGAACTGGTAAGACATGGTCTCGCCTCGAGTCTGACCACCCATACCGTACTGGTTATTGAAACAGTTGAAGAGGATAGGCAATCCGCCACCGAGCGCCTCATCCCAGAGCTTGCGGTACTGATCCATTGATGCAAACCAGATTCCTTCCCATACCGGGCCACAACCGAATGACGCGTCACCGATATTACATACCACAATACCTGGCTTGCGGTTAACCCGCTTGTAGAGCGCCGCACCCGGTGAAACCGGACCCGAACCACCGACAATCGCATTATTCGGATAAATGCCAAAAGGCGTAAAGAAGGCGTGCATCGAACCACCGAAACCGCGGTTGAAACCGGTCTCGCGCGCGAACATCTCAGCATACGCCCCGTATACCAGGAACTTCAGCGCTAACTCTTTTACCGAACCGCTATGCCCCTTTTCTACCACTCTGAGAGTTGCGCCGTCCCAGAGCCCTTGCATAACCTGCATAAGTGTATCATCATCCAGCTTCTCAATGGCGGATAATCCCTTGGCCATGATCTCACTGTGTGAACGGTGTGAACCGTAGATATGATCCTCTACCCCGAGGATATACGCCTGGCCGACCGCTGCCGCTTCCTGCCCCATAGAGAGGTGCGCCGGACCGGCGTGATTATACTCGATACCGCGGTAACTACCCTCTTTCTTCAAACAGTCGATACAGTTCTCAAACTCACGTATCAAACTCATGTCACGGTAGATGCGGACAAAGTCCTCGGTCGAGAAGTTACCCTTCTCATCTTCGATGCTCTTGTTGTACTGGCAAACATCGATATCATTGAATGTTATCTTTCCAGCGCTGAATATTTCTTCTGGATATATTTCTAAATTTTGAACCATTGTTCTTATCTCCTGCTATAAGCTATTATGCATGTGCTATTGCGATCATTAGGGCTTCAGAAATTGTCGGATGGGGGAAGATAGTGGTCTTGATAGTATCAACCGTCATCTCATTCTCTACCATCATTACCGCGCTGTGAATAATCTCACCGCATGGCCCACCGATCATGTGTACACCGAGTACCTGACCATACTCCTCGCCGATAAGCACCTTGACCTGACCCTGCTGCTCTGGGTAATCTACACTAAATCTGCCGGCAACTGCCATCGGTACTGAAGATTTCTTGTAGGCGATACCCTTCTCCTTGAGCTTCTCCTCGGTATAACCGACTCCGGCAACCTCTGGCGCAGTATAGACCACACCCGGAACAGCAGTATAACGCATATCGTCTTCAATTCCGAACATATTATTAATAGCCACAATACCTTCACGGGTAGCGGCGTGTGCCAAGAGGCAACGCCCGGTTACATCACCACAAGCCCATATACCGTCAACATTGGTCTTGCCGATACGATCACACTTTACCCCCCTGCGGTCGTAGACTATACCAGCCTCATCCAGTCCGAGTCCTGCAAGTACAGGTACTCTACCGGTCGACATGAGAATTTTCTCACCGCTCACACTCTGCTCATTACCCTCTTTATCGGTATAAGTTACAGTATCTCCGGCTATATTTTTTACCATTGAGTTCATGGCAAACTTTACCCCTTGCTTCTGCATTTCCTGCATAAGCTTCTTGGCCATCTCGCCGTCGATTGCTCCGCCGATAGTCGGCAGCATCTCAATAACTGTCACCTTTGCGCCGACAGTATTGAAGAAAGAAGCAAATTCCAGACCGATAACCCCGCCACCAATAACCACTAGTGAAGCCGGAATAGTATCGAGCTGCAGAATCCCGGTACTGTCGATGACATTTGCCGAATCCGCCCCTGGGATAGGCGGTGTAGCCGGTTTACTACCGGTTGCCAGCATGATATTTGTCGCTTCATACTCTTTGCCAGCGGCCTCAACCTTACCCTTACCCAGAATCTTGGCTTCAGCCTTGATCACTTCCACCTTGGCGCGCTTGAGCATTCCTTCCACCCCTGAGCGCAGATTCTCAATAATCTTGCTTCTGCGTGCCGCCAGCGCCTTCATATCAAATTCAAGCTTATCAGCGGTAATTCCGAGTTCTGCCCCAGTCTTGGCCTCATGATAAAGGTGAGCACTCTTGAGCATAGTCTTGGTTGGAATACACCCGGTATTGAGACAGGTTCCACCAATATTATCCTTTTCAAAAAGCGCGACACTCTTACCCATACTACCTGCATGTATGGCTGCTTCGTAGCCACCAGGTCCAGAACCAATAATAATTAGATCGTACATGAGTTCTCCTATTTATCTCTATAAATCCATCATTTATTAATTAATACGCTACCAGTTTAGCACTCTATGCCTGCAAGTTTATCGATACTCTCAATATTTTCCTTTACTTTCGCGAGGAACTTGGCTCCAGGCGCACCATCGATAACCTGGTGGTCGATAGTCAGCGAGAGGCCGATAAAGTCCTTATAGACTACCGCACCACCCTCACGTACCGGCCTGAGAACCGGAGCACAGACACCGAGTATACCTACCTGTGGAGCATTGAGTACCGGCGTAAAGCTCTCAATACCGAACGCTCCAAGATTTGATACTGTAAATGATCCACCTTCAAGATAATCAGGATTGATAGAACCGTCGATAGCCGCGTAGGCTCTAGTCTTTACTACCCGTGAGAGTTCAGCCAGGGTAAGCGTTTCCGCTTCCGCAATCACCGGTACAAGCAGACCCTTATCCGTATCGCAGGCAAAGGCAATATTCACCGCATCCGCCTTATAAACCTTGCCCCCGACATACTCAACATTCATCTGTGGAAACTCTTCCAGAGCCTTGACCACCGCAAACATTATCATATCACCGATAGTAATATTCACCTGATTTGCACTACCTGCGCCTTCTTTGATCTTGGCTCTACACTTCAGGAGCATTGTCGCTTCAGCACTACCGTTCAAGGTAAGCTGCGCATGGTTCTTGAGCGAATCAGACATACGGCTGGCAATAACCTTGCGGACATTACTCTGCGCCACGCCCTTACGCAGATCAGAACTGCGGATAGTGCTGCCCTTGGCTGCAGACTTGACCTCCCAGCCATCAGCGAGCATCTTGCGTGCGACAGCGGTCTGGCGTGGCAAAGCGTAACGCTTGGCGATTACATCCTTCTCCACGACTCTGCCGTTGATACCGCTACCCGTAATTGAGTCGGCATCGATATTGAATCTCTTTGCATATTTTTTAGCTCTTGGCGATACACCACCAGGAATCTCCACACTGGCTGCTGTCGGAGTAGCAGTTTCAACTACCTGCTGCGCCGCACCTTGAGCGGCAGGAGCAGTACCTGCTGCTGCCGGAGCCGCAGCAGTTGCCGCAGGCGCTGCCGCTGCACTCGCTTCAATCTTTGGACGGAACTCTTCAATATCCTCTCCGTCCTCACCAATTACGGCTATATTAACCAGTACTGGTGCAAGTTCACCTTCTTTGAAAAAATGTCCAATTACTTTACCTGTAGCCGGAGCTTCAACCACGAATGAGGCCTTATCGGTCTCAATCTCGGCAATAACCTCACCTTCATTGATCTGCTCACCAACCTGCTTATTCCAGGCAACAATAATACACTCTTCAACACTATTGCCCTGTTTGGGCATTAACACCGGGGTTGCCATATTTTCACCTCTATTTAAAATTCTCTAATAGATAAGACTCAGCCTCTATACTCCAAAGCATATTATTCTTCTCACAGATATCTGCAAGAACACCAAAACGTAAATCCTCTGCCTCCTTACTCCTGAAGTCAGTAATAGCGGTCATCGGCATACTTACTTCGGTATATGCCAGCTTCTTACCCCCAGGAATCTTCGGCAGATTGAGTGTAGTCTCAATTACGCTGTCAAGCCCACCGACATGGGTAATCATCGCCACCGGATTGATTCTACCCTTACTCATCAACTCAAGGCTCTCACGCATATCATCGGTATTGCCACCGCTGGTTCCCACAACTTTGGTAAAGTTGTAGTGAACATTATAGAAATTAAACTCTGCCTTGAACTCTGGATCAGTAGGGCCGGCAAAGAAGTTCAGACAGCCGTCACGCCCAAGAATAGCATCCGCCTGTTCGACAACCGGACGTACCGGTGCAAAGACAAAGACATCATCAAAACCGGTACCGCCAGTAAGTTCCTTCAGCTTCTCTACCGGCTGATCGCACTTGGTATTGACGTAGATCAACTCCACGCCGTTATCCTTCGCATCTTCAACCGTAAAGATACTTGCCGCCCGTGCCAGACGCGCATCATCAATATCGGTAACGACGAGTAGCCCTGGTTTGCGGTCGCAGTGCAGAGCATAATCAATCGCACCGAGTCCCATCGGCCCGACCCCGGCCAGAATTGCACACTTGCCGCCCTCAACAATCCCCATATCATGAATATAGGTACCGGTCTGGATATGGAAATTAGCATGAAATGCCCCGACGATACAGCTCTGAGGTTCAGAGAGACTTGCCGGGAAATATCCTTCGCCGTCATAATGGAGCAGACAGTTATGCTCCATGACATCACGGTGAATAATCACATAGGTTGCGTCACCGCCGATATACTGGAAAGAGTACCCTGGAGCATGGAGTTTATCCTTATAGGGAATAGCCGGCTGAATTGAGAACTTCTGCCCTGCCTTCCACTCACTCTCCCACTTCTTCCCCACCTCCACAATTTCACCACAGAATTCATGTCCGATCATAACCGGATTTACCGCACAGTCATCAGGCACACGTTTATGCCCAGCACCCTGCTTTGCCGCTTTGTATGAGGACATACAGATACTATCCGATACTACCTTGGCCAGAATTTCATCGTCTTGAATCGGAGGCAACTCAAACTCCTCAAGTCTCAAATCATTCTCACCGTACAGCCTTACCGCTTTTGTCTTCATAATTACCTCCTGAACAATATATTAATTTTTGACTTCGACAGCCTCAATTTTAATTCCTAATTCCTGAGAGTACGCCTCTCTTGCTTCCTCGGTAAGCCCAGTATCGGTTATACAGAGATCAAACTTATCAAGGTTATTCGTACTGACAAAAGAAGTTTTACCAAATTTGGTATGATCCGCCAACAAATATACATGGCTCGCCGCTTCAACTGCCAACTCCTTGGTAAAGGCTTCCGACGGATCAGTAGTCGTCAAACCCTTGGAGGTAATCCCGATAGTACCCATAAATGCCTTATCAAGATGCACTCCGTCGATCAGCGGTTTGGTTAAGGCACCGACCATGGTTCTACTCTTGAGGCGCAAATCACCGCCGGTAAGAATAACTCTAGGGCCTTCGCTATTGGACAATTCCACAGCCGCAGTCAGCGAATTGGTCACCACAATCAGGGACTTATCATGCTTTATCAGCTTGGCAAGTTCGAGAATAGTACTTCCACCGTCGAGATAAATCGCATCTTCCTTCTCAATGAAGGTCGCCGCATGTTCAGCGATCCTCTTCTTCTCCGCCAGCAGAGTCTCGACCTTCTCATCAAAGTTCATCTCGGTACCGGCCTGGGCATTCCCCGTCACCAGTACCGCACCGCCATGAACCCGCCGCAAATAGCCGTCAACCTCGAGCTTGGTAAGATCACGCCTGATAGTTGCCGCAGACGCCGAGAGTTCTACACAGAGTTCCTCTACCTTGACCATACCCTCACTTTTAAGAATCCGCAGAATACTCCGTTGACGCTGTGGAGCTAGCTCTTTAGACTTCATACCATCTTGTTCAGCCATACACCCGCCCCTTCCTCACAAAGTTCTGCATCACTACCCAAGGTGCAAGCACCGACACCTATTTCATCTCCTGTCCACCGGTAACATTGATACCCTGCCCCGTCATATACGACGCCGCATCAGAAGCCATAAAGACCAGCACATTGGCCACATCATCATAGGTACAACCACGCTTCATCGGCACCTGATCGATATAACGTTGACGTACTTCCGCCTCAGTAATACCGAGTTTCTTAGCATACTGCGCGTAGAGCGAGTTGACCCAGAGCGGACTGTCAAGCATATTACCCGGACAGATACTATTCACGCGCACGCCGAATTCCGCCAGATCCAGAGCAATACTCTGAGTAAGACCGATTCCGCCGAACTTACCGGCAGCATACGCTGAATTTTTATAGCTGCCCTTCTTACCGGACTTGGAGTTGATCTGGATTATCGCGCCCTTGCCTGCTTCTTTCATCACCTTAGCAGCGTGCTTGGCAAAATTAAAGTAACCAATAAGGTTTACCTCGATAACTTTAGCCCACTTGGCAGCATCGGCAACGGTAATCTCTTCAGCGATAAGAATCGCCGCATTGGCCACTGCAATATCGACCCGGCCAAACTCACTCATTGCCCGTTGAATCAGATTTTCACACTCTTCTTCTTTGGTGACATCCACCTTTACGCCGATTGCAGTACCGCCAAATTCCGCCATGATCTCTTTGGCCGTATTCTGCACTACCTCTTCCTGTATATCACCCAGAACAACCTTACAGCCTTCCCGCAGCAGTCTCTCGCAGAGAGCTCTGCCCAGACCTTGCGCCGCACCGGTCACTACCGCTACTCTATCATTGATTGAAAATACACTCATCGCTCAAAACCTTTCTTTATATATGAAAAACCTATATCCGTACCGTATCCACCACCTTGGCCGAATCAGAGAAATCCGCGAGCTGCTGGAGCTTCGCAATATCACCCGCCGGATCTACCGAAGCCCGCCCCAATTCCGCATAGAATTTATTCGCCCTGGCATAGTCCGTACCAAACACTACCTCCGCCCATGAGCTCATCAATCCTTTTTTAACCGCCCGTTCCAGCAAGGTATGCCCGTAAACCGCATATGCCCCTTCAAGGAAGTCTCCAATAAACGGCGCAAGTTCGGCAGCAGAGAAATCATCGACAAACGGCTGCCCGAAGCTATTCATCTCGGTACCGACAACAAAGAGCATATCCTTCTTTCTTCCAGCCTCGACTAACGCCGTAAGCGCCGCAACCTTCTTGGCCTTGAGCTCAGCATCAGCAAAGTTCCAGTTCCTCTCCGGGATAATAGCGATAGCCCTGATACCCACCGAGACCATATACGCCACCAACTCTTCTGCATCCTGCTCGCCAGCGGAGAAGCCGTCGAGCCAGGCCCAGCAAGGTATCGCCAGCGAATCTCGAACCATCTTCACTACCGTACGCAGCGGTGGGAAGGTAGTGCTGTCTGGCGCCACATACCCGACACTGCCGCGTTTCATCAGTTTAGAACGAATAGTATTTCTGAGTGCATTCGAATCCTCGAGCAGTTTTTCCGCCTCCGGCTCCCCTACGCCCAATCTCTCTGCCCAGTAAGCAGCCAGCGCAACACCCTCAAAGGTTGCTCGACTCTTCTTCTCCAGAGCCTCAACGATGTGCCGCTCAGTCGCATTTCCAGCCGGGGTAAGCGACTCCACATCCACTGCATAATCAATCACCAGCGGTGCCAAGGTACTCTCCAGACGCCCAAGCAATGCAATATTCCGCTCACGCGCCCCCTGACGCATCGCCGCTAAGGTCGCGGCAGCCTCGGTATCGGCTTCAGGTAGACGCGCAAAACCAACACCCATCGTGTACAACACCCCGCTCTCACCCGGTGAGTTGATCTCCCGGTCTTTATAATCTTCGACAAAAGCTCGAGTCTCCAACGAAGCAATAGTACGGAGCTTGAGCCGGTCACCCACCTCAAAGACCTCCTCCATCGCATCCAGTACATCAAAATCTACAGTTCCAGCAACCTCCAAACCATACTGCTTGGATTTGAGCAAGACCTCAAGTGGGGACAAACCATCAATATTGAATGAATAAAAGGTATGAATATGGGTATTTACCGCTTCCACCGCAGGCTTGGCAAACTCTGTCCGCTCCAGAACCCTGGTCAATTCAGCAAAACGGGCTTCTTTATTAAAGTCAGACAATCTTTCACTCATCAATCACGCTCCTTTTCAATAACATGCATCTCAACCCGGATATTCAAACTGCTAACACTATAAATAATACTCTACGAAACACTCTCAGTCAAGCACAATCAAACACAAACAATCACAAAATACAATCACAAACAATCACAATGCATATCAAATAAACCTATTTGACAATATAAAACCTTAAAAATCATAATATTACAATATCAATCAGGCATACATATTTTTTAAATATTTCAGTCATTATTTTTCTGTTACTTATCAAGTACCCCGTATTACCAGGTTCTGCCTGACCTTCTGCACCCTCAAAGGCAACTCCCCACCCTTCAGCAGCGCCACAATCATTCTTCCTCCATACTCTCCCAACATACTGGTATTGATAGACATAGTAGAAATTTGCGGTATTATCGGCAACGAATAATCCAGCGTATCACCCGGAGCTAAAATACGCACGCCCTCTACCCTCCCCCGTGCCTGTAAAGCAGCATAGAGATGGAGAGCCAGATAATCATCATAAACAAATACCCCTTGCGGATCTCCAGCCTCCAGTACTCTTGTCACCACCTCTTCCATGCCAGCTGCCAACGGCTCCGGCGCATAATACACTCTCGACTCGCTTGCGCTACACCCTGATTCGAGCAAGGCCTTCTGAAAACCATATAATCTATCGTCAATAAGGTTGGTCATTACCCCTTTAGCATACCCGACAAAGACCACTCTACCGTTTCCCGTCCAGTTTAGAAGCGTCTTTCCCGCCTCATAGGCTCCCTGAAAATCATCCACACAGACAGTACAAAACTTATCCTGCAGTAAACTCCGGTTCACTATCACCACCGGTATCCCGCTTACTTCAAGCTCTGAAAAAAGTTCATAACTACTATAGTGTATACTGCATACCGCTCTGGGTGCAATATTGCGCAGCTTTGCCGCAATCACCTCTGGCTTGTCCGTAAAAGAAATCGGCAACAGCAGTACCGGTATGGAGTTCGCAGTAAGTTCCTGCTCAAGTCCACAGATAATTCGGTTCATAAATCCCAGCACATGCTCCCACTCTTTGTCGATCGAATAAAGAACAACTACCGCACCTTGTTGCTCAGAATAGAGCGGACTCTTATAGTTCAAGGCTTTTGCCGCTCCTAGCACCCTGGCTCTGACCTGCTCGGATATTCTCCCCTTCCCCGAGAGAACCAGCGACACCGTTGAAATCGAGACCCCTGCCGCCTCGGCAATACGTTTCATAGACATAATTTGACCTCCAATATTAGTTCAATAACTTTGATAAACTATTTTATCAAATTATACCCCAATCTAAGTTAAAAAGCAAATAACATACTAAAAAAACCCCCATAATGAAATTACCAAATTTAATCAAAACAACCACAACATATTAGTATAAAAGATATAAACACTATAATAACAAATAAAGTGCAGTTGATTCAAACAGCAAATTTAATAAATAATTTGACTAAATACAAATAAAGTGATAGATTATTTTATAGAACAGCACGAGAGAGAAAGGAAATAATATGAACAGCAGAGAACGAATCATCAGTACCATTGAGCACCGCGAACCGGATAGGGTTCCACTCGATATCGGTGCCACGCCAAGCTCCGGCATCTCGGCGATAGGCTACGCCAATCTAGGTAAATATCTCAAAATAGACAGCAAGGTCAAGGTCTACGATGTAGTCCAGCAACTTGCCGAGCCGGAAGACTGGTTTCTGGATAAATTTGGCGTCGATGTCATTGATGTGGCGCGCGCCTGGCATACCGCCGATTCAGATTGGAAGCCGTCAACCCTTCCTGATGGCAGCAAATCCTTTATTCCCTCCTGGTTCACCCCTGAGGCTGCAGAAAATGGCGATACAGTAGTTTATGACCATTCCAGGGAACTGCTGGCAAGGATGCCGCAAGGAGCGACCTTCTATGATCAGACCTATTTCCCTTACCTGGAAGATTATCCCGACGATTACAGTGATCTTCCGGAAGCGATGCAAAAGGTCTTATGGGCCTATCTGGCTCAGAGCCCCTGGCAGGATGCAGGCGATCCGGATTTCTGGAACCGGCTCAGAGAGACCTGCCTCAGGCTTCGGCAGAATACCGACCGCGCCCTCTTCATGGGTGTCGGCTGCAACATGTTCGAATGGGGTACATTCCTCAGAAGAATGGACAACTTTCTAATGGATATTATTGCCGAACCCGAAGCAGTAGAGCCCCTCCTTGACGCCCTACTGACAATACATCTGCAGACGCTGGAGAAGGTCTGCACCCACCTCGGTGATATTATCGATATCTTCCGCTTCGGTGACGATCTCGGCATGAGTACCGGCCCCTTCATGTCCCCGAATACCTATCGCACTCTCTTCAAGCCCCGTCACAAACAACTGGTAAGCTACCTCAAAGAGCACTCCACGGCCAAAGCCTTTCTTCACTCCTGCGGCTCAATCTACAAACTCCTGCCCGATCTCATTGATGTCGGCTATGATGTAATAAACCCGATTCAGACCAACTGTACCGATATGGAGCCGGAACGACTTAAAGAAGAGTTCGGTAGGGATATAACCTTCTGGGGCGCGGGAGCAGACACCAGTACGGTACTCAACCACAGCACACCACAAGAGGTACGCAAGCACGTCCTCAAACGCCTGGAGATCTTCGCCCCGGGCGGGGGCTATGTCTTCAACTCTATCCACAATATCATGCCCGACGTCCCCCCGGAGAATATACTGGCCATGCTTGAAGCACTCAACGAATTCAATAATCCGTCCTCCTGTCGCTGACTGCCGCTATCAGGGCTTGACCGGGAGTAAAACCTGGACAAGCCCCGGTTAATCGGTATTTATCAGCAAAATTATACCCCTGCGCCTACTACTCAGATTGGAGCATCTGCCAATAGCGCTCATACAGAGGCAGGGCGCTGCCCACCGAATCTAAAAATTCAGAATCACCAAGCTTACTATCTGCCGGATAGAGTACCGGACTCTGCCGAATCTCTTCATCCAAGAGTTTATACGCCTCGACATTCGGAGTAGAATATAGTATATCCTCGGTCACCCGCTTACATATATCGGCTCTCAACAGAAAATCAATAAACCTATACGCATTGTTTACATTCTTCGCCCCCGTGGGTATCGCCAGATAATCAATCCATAACGGCACACCCTCTTTGGGATAGACAGCCACATACTCCGGATTATCACCATGCATAAAAGCAATATCACCATTATACATCAGCGCAATCGGCACCTTATCCTTATTAACACGGTCTAGCACTTCCTCTGACGGCAGAAATTCAACCCCTGCCCGTAAACGTGATAACCAATCATATGCCGCATGTATTTCGTCACTATTTCTGGTATTTATGGAAAACCCCAGGGTATAGAGAGCCATACTGAAGACATCCCGAAGATCATCGGTAAGAACAATCTTACCAGCATATTCAGGCTTCAAAAGATCACTCCAGCTAGTAATACTCTCAGGAGAAAACAGCGAAGAATTCACTGCCAAAATAGTCGCCCCCCAGAAGTACGGCACCCCATAGTCAGAATACTTACCGAGTCGCCGCTTATCCAGATTGGCATAATGCTCCAATCTCTCCAGTTCAATCTTCCTGAGCAAACCTCGCTCCACCATCATACTTACAAAGTAACTGGAAGGGACTATTACATCATAACCATTACCATTGGTTTCAGAGAGCGTATCATACATCTCCTCGTTCGACTCATAAGTCGAATGCAATACCTCTATTCCGGTCTCTTCAGTAAACTCAATAAAGACACTTTCAGGAATATACCCTACCCAATAATATACATAAAGTTTTTCGTTAGCGGCAGATATTGTACAACCTAGCAATACCGACAAAGCGACAACCAGCCCCAGTGATCGAATCACTACCTTACTGCAAAACACGCAACGACCCCCTTCTTACTCTATGTACAACACCTTAAAAAAAAGCACTTATTGCACCTATTATTGCCTCTGCTCACCACAAAACCACATATTGCCACTCTAAACCAAATCCAGTCTGGCTCTGACCCCAGACCTGATATTACCGCCACATATTCTCCAGCCATTAAAGCAGCCAGCCAAACCCTATTATATCTCACCAAATAAACGAGATATTTATTCATTAATCTGGAATGAGAGCAGGCTCAACGCTGCCTTGAGTCGCCCTATGTCCACCTCTTGCAGACTCGGCAATTCCAAACTGCTGAGGTCATGCAATACCAGCGTACTATTCTGCATTATACTCACAAAACCAGAAGGCAAATAGGCTATATTGGAGGCATACTCCAGAATAAACAACTGCCGCTGAATCTGCTCCCGACCGGAGTGCAAGGCAAGCAAATAGTCCCGCAAATAAGCTATATACACCCTGCAAGCAGTATACACCTCTGCCTGCGCCTGTAAATTAGTATTGAGTAGAGTAACACTACTCTCATCACCCTTGACTGCCATAATCAACTTCCGCGTATCCTGAGAAGCAATATCCACCTGCATCTGATACTCCTCCAGCCTGGGGAGATACTCTCCTTCAATTCGCGCAATATCCTGGTCGTGTGCCAGTTCAAGTACTTCCAGGAGTACAAGATACATGCCGTAATACCTTCTGACACTGCCAAAATCCTCTATATTCTCCCGAGCCAACTGTTCAAGGATGTCGAAGAGCTGCCGGGTATTATACACTACACTATGCAGGGTGATAAAACTCTCACCCGTTACCAGCACCACCAGGCTATACACCTGATCCGCAGATAACTTTACCCCGCTCCGCTTGAGGAGTTCACCTTGAATACTACTCAAAATTTCATTCTGCCGCACCCGTAAACTCCCGATCTCCTGCTCTAAGGCAGCAATCTGCTCTTGATAATCCCGAACCGTGCTGCTCCAGAGCTGATCCACCCCTTCCACTCGCTCAGGCGCAACCACCATCTTCTCCCTAAGCCGAATAATGTCTGCCCGCTTACTGCTCACCTCCTCCTCAAGAGCTGCATACTCCTTCCTCCCTCTGGCAATTCCCGAGACCTCCAGTGACCCTAAAATCCGGTGTAAAAGCTTATCTATTTCCTTACTATTCGCTCCCTGACTCTCACCAGAAGCGGAAACCTCTGGCAAATTCTGCGACTGCCTCCGGGCTACCTCTGCCAAGTCGCCATGCACCTCATTCCAGAGTTGAGCTCGCGACGGATATCCCTCCTCACCTGAGTCTCCTTGTGTAAATGCCTCAGCTACCCTCGCCCACAATTCCACCGCCGAACGCTCGGCTTTAGTAGCAAAAGAGTCTTCCGGCGTAGCCTCGGCCACATCCTCCACACCCATATCTACATCGCCAAAAGGCGAATTAGCAGCGGCATCGCTACTATCAGTATCACTGGTAACCCGTTCCCAGGCTGCCACCGCCTTATCACTCACTTCCCGCCCAAACTCAGCGCTTCTCTTACCAATATCCTTGCCGTACTCTGCGCTCCGCTGCCCTAGTTCTTTGCCATATTCAGCACTCTGTTTTCCCACTTCCGTACCAAAATCCGCACTCGCCTGCCCCACCTCCTTGCCAAACTCTACTGCAGCATCCGAGATCCTCTCCCAGTAATCCGCGAGTGAATCTGCTTCAGCAGCATCGTCTGCCCAAAGTGGCAGAACACTGCCCACGCCCAACAATAGTCCCAACAACAACCAACCTAGCCAGGTCTCTCTAATCCGGTACCGATATAAGTATTTCCGAAAAATCTGCTTCATTACCCACCCTCAGCATTGCCCAAAAACGCTACAATTCAACACACAATACAAAATAAATATGTTACCACTAACGATAAAGAGATAACCCAATCTCAATACATAATTATATAAGCTAACGCTCTACTCCCGAGTAGGATCATCTACCGCCGGTTCATCATCTATTTTAGTTGGATCCGCCGCACCAACCCCCATGCGCGTATCTCCAAACGCACCCTCTCCCAACTCAGCATCACCCTCTACCCCCGGTTCGTCAGCTATCGCTGTCGGATCAGGCTCACCGACGCCGATACTCGTATCCCCAAAAGCACCCTCTTCCAACTCAGCGTCATCATCAACCTCATCCTTGGCTCCTTCCCAAGCGTCAACGCTCTTATCACTTACCTCTTTGCCTAATTTAACACTCTTATCACTAACATTCTTGCCAAACTCGACACTCTTCTCCTTTACAACCTTACTCCCTTTTACCGCCGCCCCTGAGACCTTATGCCAGAGGTCTACCACAGATTCTGAGAAGCTCTCATCATCATCAGCGCGAGCAGTCATACTACTGACCGCTACCATCACCAGCGACACCAACAATACCTCTAACACCCTACGCCAATAGCACTTCCTAATTGCTCGCATCATAATATTCTTCTTTCTTTGCTCTAGCCAACCACTTCAGCCCCACTATATAATGTAACAGCCATATAATATAATGTAAACAAAAAAACAGTGGGTATGATGATTATAATTCATCACACCCACCAGCATTTGTTGCACTTCATTGTTGTTATATTTGCTCTTATGCTCAACTTCTCAGATAGGCTCATTACCGGCAATCACTTCTCGGTAATAATAATAACTGTCTTTAGGGATACGCCGCATATCCTGATAATCACAGTAAACCAGACCAAATCTGCGGGTATAGCCCCAAGCCCATTCAAAGTTATCGATAAATGACCACGCATAATATCCTTTGAGGTTTACCCCTTCACTCAGCAGTCTGCCTACCTGCGCAAAGTGCTGCGCATAGTACTCAATACGCTCTGGATCATGGCAACGACTCTCATCCTCATTAAGAGTGTCATAATACGCACAGCCATTCTCAGTGATATATAGAGGAATATCACCATAATTACGTTGCACCTGTTTGAGCAAACGATACAATCCTGTCGGCACCACATCCCAATTCATGGCTGTCTTCTTCTTGGCGCTGACCACCTTCCTGAACCTCTCAGGCTCGGCATCATCAAAGGTCACCGCATCCTCCATATAATAATTAACCCCCAGAAAATCAATCTTCTCCGAGACAAGATCCATATCACCGCGTTCAATCGGCAATTCTATCCCAAGAGCCTGTAGATGGCGCTGAGGATAGACCCCTTTGAAGATGGCATCGGTAAACATATAGAAGCCCTTATCCGCACCTCTGTCAGCAGCTTCAATATCCTGCTCCGTAGGATTAGCCGGACGCGGATAGGAGAGATTAAGCACAACTCCAATCTCACCCTTGCAGTCCATACTCCTGAACTTCTTCACCGCCAGGCCATGCCCAAGATTCAGATGATGCGCCGCCTCGTACGCCATTTTACGGTCTTTATAACCTGGCGCATGCTCACCGAATTCATAACTTACAAATGAAGAGCAATACGGTTCATTCAAAGTTACCCACAGCTTAACCTTATCGCCGAGATGTTTAAAACAACTCTCAGCATAGCGTTCAAAGGCGTAAGCTATTTCTCTATTTGTCCACCCCCCGATATCCTGCAGATACTGCGGTAGATCCCAGTGATAGAGTGTAACATTGGGCTCAATGCCATTCGCTAATAATTCATCTAACAGTTGATGATAATACTCAAACCCGGCAACATTTTCCTGCTCCATTGATTCCGGAAATATCCTAGGCCAAGCAATAGAAAAGCGATACGACTTTACCCCCAACTCCTTCATTAATCTTATATCTTCCTTATAGCGATGAAACTGATCACTACCTCTATCACCATTATGCCCATACTGTACTCCTGACTTGGAGAATGTATCCCAGATGCAGACACCCTTCTCACCAGTACCTCTGCCCTCTACCTGATAACTTGCCGTAGCAACACCCCAGATAAAGTCATCATTAACTTTATACATGATAAAACCTTTCCACTTGTACTTGAAACCACTACTCAGTCAGAAAACTCAAATATCCTTAAAGGTGATTACACCTAACAAATCGACCTGGGTCTACCTCCACCGCTTCGGGCATCTGTTCATAGCATAGCTGCGTAGCCCGCAAGCAACGCGGCGCAAACGGACACCCCTTACTCTCTGGAGTCCACTGTTGAATCTCAGAACGCCCCTTCTCCTTCAATTCTACAAGTCCATCCCGCTCTGGATCGGGCGCAGCCGAAATAAGTAACTGGGTATACGGATGCGCCGGTTCTTTTACTATCTTATTCACATCCCCCCACTCAACCATATGGCCACAGTATAAGACAATTATCCGTTCAGAAAAATAACGCGCTGTCGCGATATCATGGGTAATATATAAAAAAGATTTCTTATTCTCAAACTTCATCTTATTCATGAGATTGAGCACACCCAGACGGATTGAGACATCAAGCATCGAAGTCGGCTCATCGGCAAATACTACATCCGCACCTATCGCCAGTACCTTACCGATAAACGCACGCTGCTTCTGCCCCCCTGAGAGTTGATGCGGATACTTCTTCTTCTGTTCTACTGCTGGAATAAGCCCAACCGTCTCCATAATCTCATTAATTCTTGCATCCAACTCCTGCTTATTCTTCATACCGTGATAGAGTTTGAGCGGACGCGAGAGAGTATACTCGATACTGTGCAGAGGATTAAGGGACGAAAACGGATCTTGAAATATCATCTGCACCTTCTCGCGATAATTCCTATAATCCTGCTTGTTAGCAAAATTATGTACATCTTTACCTGCATAGGTCATTCTACCGCCAGTAGGTTCATACACCCTCATGGCAATTCGGCACAAAGTAGATTTACCACAACCGGACTCACCTACCACTGCCAATGACTCACCCGGAAACATTTGAAAAGAAACATCGTTGAGCGCTCTGAGGGTTTTAGTCCCGGCAAACATACCACCACTCTTCTGAACGGTAAAATCCATCACTATATTCTTTGCTTCAAAGATTGGCGTAGCTGTAGTTACTGCTGTCATCTTTTACACCTTTCCTTCTATCAACTGATTATGGCAACAGACAAAGTTATGCTTATCCGCCCCCATAAGTGGTTCATAACGTCGACACTCCCCGCTAACATTGAAGCACCTGTCTTGGAACCTGCAACCCCGCGGCAACATTGACAGACTTAAAGGAGATCCCGGGATACCCTCCATATACTTGATTTCCCCCTTAAGTGAAGGGAATGAATTCTTCAAACCATAGGTATATGGATGCCGTGGAGCATTCAGAATCTGCTTTGATGGAGCCATCTCAATTATCTTCCCGGCATACATCACTGCCACCGTATCACAAAACTCCATCATCAGACTCAGATCATGCGTAATGAATAGGATAGAAAACTTAAATTTCTTCTTGAGTTCATAAATCTTCTGTAGAATTTCACGCTGCACCACTGTGTCCAGCGCTGTAGTCGGTTCATCAAGGATCAACAATTTAGGTTTGAGCGCCAAAGCCATAGCGATTATTGCGCGTTGCCGCATCCCACCAGAGAACTGATGCGGATAATCCCGTAAGCGCTCTGGAGCTATATCGACAATCTTCATCAGTTCTGCCGAACGTTCGAAAGCATCTTTTTTATTTCGAGTAATGCCATGATACTTAAATATTTCAAAGAACTGTTGATCCATACGCACCACCGGATTCAGACAATTCATCGCACTCTGAAATACCATACTCATCTCTTCCCAGCGAAACCTTCTTAGCTGCTCAGTGTCAAGGTTCAAAACATTGGTCTCACCGAGTCTTATCTCCCCTCCCGAGATAACTGCCGGCGGACGATGCAGACGCATTAATGAATACGCAATTGTGCTCTTGCCGCAGCCGGACTCTCCCGCCAAACCTAGAATCTCCTCAGGATTGATGGTAAAGCTCACATTATCAACCGCCCTTACACTCCCTGTCATTGTAATATAATCAACAGAAAGGTTATTAACTTCTAATAGAGGTTGCATTTAAACCTTTCCTTTCTTCTGCATGCGTTTGTAATTTGCCATAATCTTATTGACCTTCAGCTTTGGATTTGATATTTCATCGATTGAGAAATTAATCAGGGTCAGTCCTGCTCCGAGCAATATCAATCCCAAACACGGCCCCAGCAACTCCCACCATGCTCCGACTCGCAACGCCGCCGAGTTTTGGGCATTGAAAAGCATAATTCCCCAAGTAGTCGATAACGGATCGCCAAAGCCCAAAAATTCAAGTGTCGCTTCCGCCATTATCGCATAAATAACCGTGCCGACGAAGAGGCTACTGAGAATAGACATCATATTCGGCATCACCTCAAAGAAAAGCCGGCGAAATCTCGTCTCCCCGAGCGTCTCGGACGCATAGACAAACTCCCGGGTACGGATACTCATCGCTTGACTCCGAATTACTCTCGCTCCCCAAGCCCAGGAGGTCAGCCCGATTATCAATCCAATATAGATTGGGCTTATCTTACCGAGCATCGACGCCATCACCAGAATCAACGGCACATTCGGTATTACCATCACAATGTTTATAACCGTAGCGATAATATTATCTACAATTCCCCCGAAGTAACCCGCACAGGTACCAATAACCATGGCCAAAAAGAGAGTTATTGCTGCAGCGACCACTCCAACTACAATTGAAGTTCTACCACCATACAACGTCTGCGCAAAGACATCACGACCAAGTTGGGTTGTTCCTAATACATGATTTATCGATGGCGGCTCATGCTGTCCGGATAGTCGAGCGACCGGATCATGAGAGGTAATAAGCGGAGCGGCCGCACAACTTAGGATCACAATCAGCAGAATTCCAAGCCCCACTGCAAATTTTAAGTTCTGCCTGAGAAATTTTACAAAATTATTTATTCTTGTCATTTACTTCTTCCCCTGCCTTCTAAGTCTTGGATCAAGTAAGTATACCACGATATCTGCGAAGATATTCATACAAAGAACGAGCGTGGTAATCAATAGCAGCAATCCCTGAATCAACGGATAGTCTCTGGCTGCAAGCGCCTGGAACATGAGCAGCCCCAGCCCCGGATAATTGAAGATCATCTCAACGACAATAGACCCACCGAATATATACCCCATACTCATAGCGAAAGTTGTAACCAATGGCAGCAACGCATTACGCGCTCCATACCCCAACATCACCTGCGTATCGGGCACTCCCTTACCCCAACCCATAACAATATAATCCTCACCGAGCTGATTGATCATATTCGCCCGCATCACCATTATATTGCTTAGACTAGTAACAATAATAGCACTTGCCGGCAATACCGCATAATACAATGCACTCTTGATAAACGGCAAATTCAGACCCGGTTCCAGACTCCAGTCATACGCATCGTACGAACCGCCGGGAGGAAATATCTTCAACTGACTGGCAAAGATCATATAAAGCAGCAGCGCAGTTACAATAGCGGGAATATTGGCGAGTATCTGTCCGGTGATAGTCACTATGCTATCGAAATACCCCCCCCGGTTCCATGCTGCCAGAATGCCCAGAAAGGTAGTAATTAGATAAGAGATAATTACCGAACCACCAACCAGAAATAATGTCCACGGCAGGTAATCAGCAATTACATTCAATACTGGGCGCGGATAATACTTTAGCGATATCCCCCAGTCTCCGGTAAGCATACTTCCAATATAATCCAGATAGCTCTTCCAGAGAGGCTGATCAACAAAACCAAAGAGTTTTTCTATTGCCTTAACCGTCTCCGCACTGATATTCCCCCCCCCGGAATACAATGATGCAATATACGACTGCACCGGATCCCCCGGCATCATTCGGGGCAAAAAGAAATTAATCGTAATAGCGGCGAAGAATGCTATAAAATAGAATCCGAACCGCTGTAAGAAATATCTCATACTTTCCTCATTCCTTAAATCTAACCAACAAGCGCCCAAAAGCGCAAATATTATTTTATTCAGAACCCTACAGAACCTGCATTTTCTGCCGTTCCAATTTATTTTCAAATTATAATATTAAAATAAATACTGGATATTGTACTGAAGCTAGTACTAACGCGCTGGTGAAATAACCTGCACATTGATGAAAACTTATGTAATAATATACCAATGTACAGGTTATCTGTGTTTTGAGGTGAAAATTTATTCTTGAACAGGCTCTAATTGTAGCAGGTGGTATACTCTATCACTTACGTGTGCCAAGGCAGGATCGATATATGGGTCATCTGCATTAGCCCAACCTTTAAAGCGTGAAGTATTATACACAAACCAGTCACCATTATAATACAATGGAATATGCGGTACATTCTGGGCATAGTACATCTCAATCTCTCCCGCAATCTTCTGCTGCTCGGCTTCGGTTGTAGCTGTCTTGAGCTTTTCGATAAGCGCATCGCGTTCAGGATTATCATCCTTGGTCAGATTTGACGACCACCAGACAATACTGTCAAAATATGGCTTGGTCATAGTCTGTTCATAGAACTTATAGACAGTTGGCAGCAGATTGTTACCACAGAACTGAGCATCAAAATCCCCGGTCGGCCAAGCCGCGACATAAGCATTTACCTCGGGTGTAGCAACACTGGCGTTAATACCGGCCTTACGCAGACCTTCAACCGCGATCTGACAGTTATTCACCCAGTCGGTCCAACCACTTGGCACCTGGATATCAAACTTGATAGGTGTTCCGTCAGGGTTCTCAACATAACCATCGCTATTAACATCTTTAAAACCAGCCTCTGCCAGAATCTTCTTAGCCTTTGGAATATCATACTGATAGTATTCTTCCCAAACCTTATCCGCTTCCGGGTTACGCCACTTCCAGAGTGAGGGGCAGAGTCCGGTTGCAGGGTTGCCACCCTTTACATAACCGTACGCGCCGATATTCATCATGTCTTCACGGTTCATACAGAGAGAGAACGCTTTTCTAAAATCAACATTATTAAACGCCTTGCGATTATTCTCATTCTTGGTCTGCATATTCATGGCGATGCGCACACCATCACGTGAAGGGAACCAATACTTCTTGGTATCACTGCCACCAACATAGATCTTTTCAATCTCAGGGATAAAGATATGCGCCCAGTCGATCTTACCAGACATCAGCATATCATACGCAGCATCGTTTGAGTTATACTGCGGCCAAGCCATCTGATCAATCTTGAGTTTATCGGCCTGCCAATAATGTGGATTTCTTCCCATGATAAAGAGCTGCGGATTGAAGCGTACAACCTCCGTGAGTGGTCCGGTACCTACTGGTTCCTTGATTACCGCCTTGGTCGGTTCAGCTATCTTCGACCAGACATGCTCCGGCACCATCCAGACCTCATTGAGAACCGGACTCTCGCCAAACGCATTCTTCTCACTCAGGATGAGTTCTACAGTATAATCATCAACTTTTTTAACTTCTTTAAGCTTGCCGCCTTCTCCCCACATACCGCTATAATCGGTCTCAGGATGTTCCTTGAAGTAATTATAAGTAAAGACCACATCATCAGCATTAAAGTCCTCACCATCACTCCACTTCACACCCTTTCTGAGTTTCAAAACTACAGTCTGAAGATCATCCTGCAACTCAACATCTTCTGCCAGCCATGGAATCTCTTCATTATTGAGCCCATTGTAAATAACCAGCGGCTCATAAACAAAGCCCTTATAAGCTTCAAGAATATTTGAGAATGGATTGAAATTCTGGTTCCAACCAGACACAGACTGCTGCAACACAGAAATTGTCACCGGTTTTTTAGCACTAGCATTCTCCACAGTACCAAAACCTAGTATGCACACACATACCAGTAGCGACAGCATAGCTCGCTTAAGCATAGAAGACACCTCCAAATTAACAAAAACAAAAAACATGTATTGATCCACAACACATCGATTATCACCCCAAGACTGCTCTATCCACTCGCTTTAATCAACAAGCCTTTTGTTATGAACGCGCGACCATTGCCTGGTATTTTTTTTCTCTCCAACGACAAAAGGAGAGAATATTATTACATCCGTCAAACAAATTATATAAAAACAAAAGCAAACTCAAGAAAAATTAAAGTAATCAGACCAGTCGTGAACGCGCGACCAAAGCTGTATCATTTGAAGTATACAATAATTTATTTCTTATGCAAATATGTAAGCTATTATTTTTCTGATGAACCCGGCTATAATCGTCTAACTCCATGAGATATGAAGTAATACATGATATTTTTTTTTACATATTTCTGTATCAAACATTAATATTAAGATTAAATTATATAATTAAACCTATACACTTCCGGTCTCCGGCACTGCACTATTGCGCCACATTGCTAATTCACCAAATTCTAACCCCAGCCCTAAAGAATAATATCCCAGATACAACTTTTAATTAGCTTTAACTTAATAATGCTGATACAATTGCCCATATTAATCAAACATACTAACTAATAACTGTACCGACATCTGCAGAATAACACACGAACAAAAAAAAAGGGGGAATAGTTTGATGGTAGAGGAGCTACTTACAATCATAAAAAACATCTTCGCACATAACTCATGGGATTTCAATACACTTACCAGTATCTTACTCGCAATCTTCATCCTCTACCTGGGCAAGACTATTTCCGCAAAAATTAACTTTTTAAATCGCCTAAACCTTCCCGACCCGGTTGTCGGCGGAGTACTCTTTTCTATCTTCACTCTGCTTGTCCACCTATTCTTCAACATCAAGATGAACTTTGACACCACCGCCGGTGATTATCTAATGCTGGTATTTTTTGCAACAGTCGGCTTAAACGCCAATCTACGTTTACTCAAGCGCGGAGGAAAGGGGTTGGTTATATTTCTTGGCATCTGCTTTGTCTTCCTCCTATTCCAAAACTTCATCGGTGTCGGACTGGCTTCCGTCTTCAACCTCGACCCAAGAATTGGTCTTCTCGCCGGTTCGGTAACCCTTACCGGTGGTCATGGTACCGGCAAGGTATACGGCGATATGTTTGCATCTTCCTCCACGCCGCTGACTGGAGCGGTAGAGATGGCTATGGCTTGCGCCACCTTTGGACTAATTCTGGGGGGCATTGTCGGCACCCCGGTATCAAAGTTTCTCATCACCAAGTTCAATCTCTCTCCGACAGCTCTTGAGACCACGGATTCAGTTGAGATGAAATTCCACTCCAGACGCTATGATGACAAAGAATCAGTCTGCACCGATACCATGCTCAAATCGATACTCCTTATCACTATCTGCATAATTTTCGGTGGACCGATCGTAGACCTGCTCAATGGCGAAGACTTTATTCTTCCTGGCTTTGTAGGCTGCCTCTTTACCGGGATAATTCTCTGTAATATTCTTACCATTAAATCAAAAGAACATATTCATGCCGAGACTCTAGCCGTAATCGGCAATGTCTCCCTGGCAATCTTTCTGGCGATGGCGATGATGAAGATTCGCCTCTGGGAGCTCGCCCCTCTCGCCGGTTCCCTCAGTATCATTATGCTGGTTCAAACCCTATTCGTTGTTATCTTTGCCGCCACCGTATCCTTTTTCATCATGGGGCGGGACTATGATTCTGCGATAATCTCCGGCGGTCTCTGCGGTTTCGGACTGGGCAGCACACCAACGGCAATTGCCAATATGGATAGTATTGTCAAGCACTTTGGCCCAGCCCCACGCGCCTTTCTCATTGTCCCCTTAGTCGGCGCATTCTCACTAGATATCATCAACGCCGTAGTCATACAATGCTATATGGCACTCCCCTGGTTCAGCGACCTCATAAAATAATCTCGTCGCTGTGCTTTTCCCGTCCGGTAAAGCACAGCATGATAACACAGAAGAGATAACTCAGCGGCACCAAATAATACACCGGATTGAGATTATCAAATTCTGTAGCAATAATACCGGTAACCCAAGATAGTACCGAGTAAGCACATACCCCGAATATCGAGAGAAGTATCAGCACTACCGTCTTGTCATATTCCGGCAACTGATCAACACAGTAACTCTGAATATACGGCCAGAGCGGGGCTATCGCCAAACCAGAGACAAAGAGCATAACATAAAACCAGAGTAGCGTATGAATAAACGGAAAAGTCGAGGTCAAGAGACAGGCACTGAGTCCATATCCCAGGATAAATAACTTAATTTTATCCTGCTTTACCAGATAACCACTGACAAACCGTGAAATTATCATACCCACCGCAAAGACACCGACCGCCAGCCCCCCCGCCTCTGCACTCGCTTTAAAATTCAACTGCACATAACTCGGAGTCCAGAGTCCAATTATCAATTCAGAGCAAGTTACAAATGAAAGCATACAGATAAATCTCCAGAATTTTGGGGCACGCAGCAGTCTGAGCTTTACCCTGGCTGCCTCACGCATACTTCCTTCCTCGCCATTCTGTGAAAACATGTCTCCAGACTTCTGAGGTAGAAGCATAATGATCAACGGAATAAGAACCGCTGTACTACCTAACAGAAGTACATACCTCCAGGATACCCCTGCCCCCAGCAACACCCCAGCCAAGAGTACAGTAAGAAGCATCCCGACAGACCAGAACGAATTTGCAATCGTAATATACTTTCCAGAGTCCTTGGGGTGAAGATCATGGGCTATTGCTGGCGCCAGCCCGATAAGTAGGCTACCTCCCGCCCCGGCAAGCATCATCATTAAGACAAACATCAGATAAGTCTGGGCAAAAGCCAGAGCCACAATACCGAGAAACAGACCGGTTAAGCTCAGGATATAGGTTATCCGTTTTCCAAATTTACTGGCGATAAATGAGCCAAAGAGCATCGCTATAACCCCGGTAATTCCCGAGAAGAACTGGATAAGGCCACCTTGAGCAAAACCGCCAGCAGCCAACGGAAATCCGAGATCATTCGATACCGCCAGCAGAATAACCGGCACTACCTGCATAGTAAAAGCCTCAACAAAGAGCCCCATAAACACCGCCCAGTCATAACGCCCCAGTTGTAATCTTCGTTTTTGCATACGTAACCTCTCTAACGCTCAAGTACACCCAAAAATATCCTGCAACCTACCGACATCCGACATCAAAGCACCGACTGTGTTACTTCAAACAAAACCAGGTCTTTTCTGTGGCCGCAAATTATGCAACAAAACAAAAGCACATTCAAATAAAAAATCCCCAAAAATAAAAAAATACGCAAGATAGCAATAATTGTTGTTTTGCGAACTAACCCACACTCCAAAAACGTAACATATTAATTGCAAAGAAGATATAATTTTATTCATTTCACGCAAAATATCTTACTATAACCTCGTCGCCCAATATCAGCACCGACTATAACCAAGGCATTCTTGCCAGTATTACTACCAACGATTAAATCCATACCTCTCCACTCCAGCGCAACACCATTTTAGCCCATGGACTTATTAATTGCATTTAAAGAATATCAATATTAGTCTCAGTACCCCACACGTTTCTGCAAAAGTCAATATTACTCCGAGCTTGCAGCAGAATTATCTGCTACTTTGAAACAAAAACATACCTATACTATTTCCAAAGCTCCGGTCGAACCAGCACTCAGCTTCCAAGCAGCGCCTGCAACTTACTTATCGGCTCGTGCTTAGTGATTCAGCAAATTATGCTATTCAACTCTTCAGGAGTAATTTATCCTTTTCGCTTTTTAATATTTATATATTCCTGGTATGAAGGTATAATAACCAATATAGGACAAACTTTGAGGATTATCATGGATCATCGAAAGCGACTGCACACCATCATTGACGAGTATAGATTTGGTCTTGAAACGATTGATAGCGATAATATCAGATTATTAGCGCAGAAAATTGCCAACGCGCAACGGGTATTCCTGTTAGCAGCAGGCCGAACACGCTGTGTTATCGAGATGTTCGCCATGCGCCTGGCACAATCAGACATCAAGGCATATATCGTCGGAGCGGCTACTACCCCGGCCATAATGGAGGAAGATCTCCTCATCTGTGCTTCCGGCAGTGGTGAGACCACTGGGGTAATAACTCTGGTCGAGAAAGCCAAGAGCTTCAACCCTATCATCTTTGCCCTTACCGCCAATCCGGGATCGACGCTGGCAAAACTTGCCGACTACGCCCTACAACTCCCTCCGCTGGAGAATTCCACCCAGATCTTGGGAAATTATGCCGAGACCTGTTTACTATTTATTCTAGATCAGGTAATAGAATCCATAATTGATAATTCCAACAAGTCAATTCACGACCTCAAGTCAAACCATGCCAATATCGAATAACCGCACATACTGGTTTACGCAAGCGCTGCCACGCCCAGCATGACTCAATAAGCCATGATTTTCCTGTATATCCGCCCCAGCAGAAGCTACCCGCACTTTGATTTCAGGCATTACCATCAATCATATAACTCACTAAAATCAAGATACTTATAAATACGCTCACAATTTGGAGTAATCTTTCTGCTGAAGATTTCCCGGTACTCCTCCGGAGTTGGAATCTGCCCCAATAACGCCACCACTCCAGCGAGTTCCGCACTTCCCAGATACATTTTGGCTCCTGTCCCCATACGATTACTGGTATTCTTCGTACTGGTAGAGAAGACTCTAGCGTTATCTTGAACCCGCGCCTGATTACCCATACAGGCGCTACAACCTGGGATCTCTACCCGTGCTCCGGCAGCGCGCAGGCTATCGATGACTCCTTCTTGCTGGAGTTGCTCAAAATCCATGCGCGTAGGTGGGACTATCCAAAGTTCCTTTACTCCTATCTTACCACCTTGGAGAATTTCATTGACCGCACGAAAATGTCCTATATTGGTCAGACAAGAACCCACAAAGACCTCATCAATCTCTACCGCCTGCTGCTCGGATAACCAGCAAGTATTATTTGGGTTATTCGGCGCAGCAATTACCGGTTCCACAATACGGTCGAGTTCAATTCTAAGCTTGCGTGCATACTCAGCAGTAATATCACGTCTGAGCAACTCCGGGCTCGCCAACCACGCCTCAATTTCAACGAGTCGACCTCTAAGCACTGCATCCTGCTGATATCCAGATTCAAGCATACGCCGTAGCAACACCACATTACTCTGTAAATATTCTTTGACCTTTGTCTCAGAGAGCTCTACCGTACACCCTGCAGCGCTCCTCTCTGCAGCTGAAGCAGTAAGCTCAAAAGCCTGCTCGACTGTCAATTCGCTGGTTATACCTTCAAACTCTAGTATCTTACCACTGAAGAGCGACTCCCCGCCAGCAGCCAGTTCTGAGCCTTTAAGCGAAATATAGTTAACTACATCCCGTAGCACCATACCTTCGCGCAACTCACCTTCAAGACTGACCAGCAAGGACTCCGGCATTTTCAAAGGCATACTCCCCAGCGCTGCAGCATACGCGACCAACCCCGAACCTGCTGGAAAGGAGATCCCGAGTGGTGAATGCGCATGGCTATCCCCGCCGATCCCGACCTGATCCGGCAACAGAAGCCTATTGAACCAACTATGAATAATACCATCTCCCGGTCTGAGTGCAATCCCGTCGCGCTGAACAAAGAACTCCGTCAAGACCTCATGCGTTTCAAGATCCTTCGCTGTCGGATAAGCAGCAGTATGGCAGAAACTCTGGATAGCGAGTGGGGCTTGAAATTTCAAACACGCTAGCTCAGTCAACTCATCACGGGTCATCAACCCGGTCACATCCTGACTCGCCACGGCGTCGATCTTCGGTTCGCAGACCTCGGTAGGCAGCACCGCCGCGCAGTTACAGGCCTTACCTATTATTTTCTGCGCCAGGGTAAATCCTTGAACCGACGCCCCGCTAACCCGCTGTGCTTTGATGAAGATATCGTCTTCACCCAGCCCTAGAACCTCCCGCGCCTTCTGGGTAACACTCTTACCGATCAACAATGGTATTCTGCCTCCAGCCTGGTATTCATCCGGCAAGGTCGGAGGGTTCAGCGTAAACTTTGCCAATAATTCTCCCCCCTCACCTCTGATCTCTGAGGAATTTATATCAATAATTATCTTCATACCATCCTGCACGGCAGCGACATTACAGACTATTGGCAGCGCCCCGCAATCCTCAAGGGTATTGAAGAATACCGGTGCAATACTTCCGGCGATAACGACCCCGCCCCGCCGCTTATTGGGTACAAAAGGTATATCCTCACCTAGCGCCCAGATCAGTGAATTCACCGCAGACTTACGCGAACTTCCAACCCCAACACTATCCCCGACAAAAGCCACAGACACTCCAGACTCACGATAATTCTGCAGTCGCAGGGTCGCCTCGGGAAATCTATCTTCACCCAACGTCAGCGCATGTAGCGGAATATCGGCACGTGTCGCAGCATACTTCGGGGGTGAGAGGTCATCATTATTGACCTCACCGGAAATCTTATAGACCATTCTTTCAAGTATAGGCGGCAAAGCCGACCTGGAAGTAAACCACTCTGCTGCGGCCCAACTCTGAAGCAGACGGTAAGCCTCCTCACAGCCTCCCTCCAATAATTCTCTGACCACAGAAAATTTGTCATATATTAGCGTAATGCCTTTCAACGCTTCCGCCGCCACCGCGGCATACCTCTCACCTGCCAGAAATTCTAAAAGATAGTCGACATTATAACCTCCCACCATAGTCCCCAGTAGCTCTATAGCATACTCTGGAGTTATAAGCGGGCACTCGACTTCATTACGCACAATACCTGCCAAGAATGCCGACTTGACCGCTGCAGCGGCGTCCACTCCTGCCGGCACCCGATTCACCAGTAACTCAAGATAATACTCCGGATTTTCCAGAGAGTCGGTAGTCAAGATACGGCACAATTCTCGTACCTGTCCAGCGGTCAAGGGTAGAGGCGGCACCCCTTCCAACCTGCGCACAGCAACATGCTCCTTATATTGGACATTCATAATACTCCTTTCACGACCCGACTTACTCCGTAGCTACCTTATTATTATTACCGCGCCCAAGGTCAACCAGTAATATCCTGATACTTTTGTTACGATTATTTAAATATAATACTTACCAAGAATTTCGCAAAACCAAATTTAGTAACCGAATTCATAACATATATAGGCTTTTTTTTAAACTAAACAGCCACCAAAATAAATTCGTATTAATTAATAGCTCTCATATTACCCCTGCACCAACTTTTGTCAAGCAAATCATAATTGTATACGCCGCTATAATCCAAGAGATATTAATTTAAAACTGCCATACGTCATTCTCCACTCAACTCAAGCCAAAGGCATTCCCGTAAGTCAACTTACCCGAATAACCCTCCCCAGCTAAATTATAATTTACTTTCACCACCTTAATTACGCTGTACAGCTTTTTTCTATCTGTTATAATTAGCTGCAAATACAGATGTTATACAAGCAAAATACGCATTAACAACAGGAGAACGCCATGTCGAAAAAGCTCAAGCTGTTATTTCTCTGCACGGGAAATTCCTGCCGAAGTCAGATGGCTGAAGGTTGGACACGCCACCTCAAAGGGGATATAATTGATGCCTGCTCCGCCGGTATCGAGACCCATGGACTAAACCCCAATGCCGTCCGCGTAATGGCAGAGGTCGGGGTCGATATCTCCAGCCACAAATCAAAGCATCTAGATGAGTTCAAAGGGCAGGAGCTTGATTACGTAATTACAGTCTGTGGGCATGCCCATGAAAACTGCCCCTTCTTCCCAGGAAGGTGCAAAGTCGTACATGTAGGTTTTCCCGATCCACCGCAACTCGCACAAAAACTCGCAGAGGCTGGTGCTGATGAGGAGGAACAACTGGACTGCTACCGTAAGGTACGTGATGCCATAAAGGAATTTGTCCTGACGCTTCCGGGGTCCCTTGACCAGCTAAATTCCTAATGCCACTCTGTAATTCAGACTAATCCACTTAAGGCGATCTTTACTCCTGCCGCACGTGAAAAATGACAATTATGAAATAATAAACTCATCTTTTACCGCTTCCTATTGTAATATAAAACAAAAAATGCTATAAGTAGATATCTTTTTATCGTTATACTATTGCTAATACTAAACAGGAGATAACCATGAGCAAGGCGAAACGCCCAGTATGTTTGATTATCCGTGATGGCTGGGGACTGAACGAAAGAGTTGACGGCAATGCTATTGCAGCAGCCGATACCTGCGTTACAGATCTACTCAAAAGCAAGTACCCCTGGACCAAACTGGATGCCTGTGGCGAGGCTGTAGGACTCCCAGCAGGTTACCAGGGCAGTTCAGAGGTTGGCCACATGAATATGGGTGCAGGAAGAATTGTCATTCAGGAGCTCAAAAGAATTGACGATGGTCTGAGCAGTGGCGAGCTCTTTGAAGCGGAAAAGTGGCAGAACATGATGCAGAACTGGAAAGACAACCAGAGTCAGCTGCATCTTATGGGACTGCTGCAGGATGAAGGTGTGCACGCCCATCAGGAGCATCTCTTCAAGATTATGAAGCGTGCCCGTTCTGAAAACCCTGAAGGCAAGATCGTCATCCATCCGTTCCTTGATGGCCGTGATACCCCACCCCGCAGTACAATGGAGTATATCGCCAAGCTTGAAAAGGTAATGGCAGAGGTCGGCAACTGCAGCATCGGTACCGCCATGGGGCGTTACTACGCGATGGATCGTTCGCGTGACTGGAGACTTACCTCCATGGCCTACGACTGTATTGTCTCGTGTGCAGGCAGAAAAGCCGCCACTATCGAAGGTCTGGTCGAAGCGTCTTATGCCAATGACAGAACACCAGATGGCGAAGAGATGGTAGATGAGTATATACCGCCCCACGTACTTGACGGCTATACCGGGGTTCAGGACGGCGACTGCGTCTTCCATACCAACTACCGTCAGGATAGAGCAATCCAGCTCACCCTCGCTTTTATCGACGATAACTATGAAGGCGAACGTAAAGAACGCAAAGACATCACCTATATGGGCTTCACCCGCTATTACGATGAATTTACCGAATACCTCATGGGGCCTCTCGGTGGTGGCGGCGGTATGGAGGATCTCCTCGGCGACGTAATCGCCAAAGCCGGCATGAAGCAGCTACGTATCGCCGAGACCCAGAAATTCCGCCACGTGACCAGCTTCTTCAATGGCAAATCAACCACCCCCTTCCCCGGCGAAGAACAGGTCGAAGTCCCCAGCCGTTACGACCCGGCAACCTTTGCTATCCATCCTGAGATGGAGGTATTCACCGTCTCTGATAAATTGATGCAGTATATCGACGAAGATCCCTATCAATTTGATTTTATTGCAGTTAACTTTGCCAACTGTGATATGGTAGGACACACCGGCAACTTCAATGCCGCCAAGAGAGCCACGGCAATGGTAGACAAGTGCGTAGGCGCGCTGGTAGACGTACTTCTAGACTACGACTTCCAGATCCTGATCACAGCCGACCACGGTAATTCAGACCAGATGATTGATTATGAAACCGGTATGGTCAAGACCAGTCATACCCTGAATCTAGTCGAGTTTATCTATGTCGCCAATGATTCTGCCGGCTCCAAACTTATCGAGCAAGGTAAGCTAAGCGATATCGCCGTTACAATTGTAGACCTTCTCGGTTTGAAGAAACCTGCCGCGATGACCGCCGAGAATATTATTGTCAAATAATACATTACCAGTTTTATCCAAAAACAAGGACAGGGTTGGAGGAGATACCTCCAACCCTGTCCTTAACTATTAGCTTTTACCCATTACTAACACTATAAACTAGTCAATTCTATAAGCAGTAAAAACAAGTATTTTAAGCTATTATATCTTCACTACAATTTTGCAGCAGCATACTTTTTTACTAAACAGATATACACAACCCCCTTCCTCACCAGTTCGGAATTCGCATACATCCTAAAGGAAAAATCACGCTTGCTTTGCGTTTTTTATTACTGCGATTACACGTGCAAACTGCTTACCTTTCTTAGAGCTGCCGGATAAACTTCACATCAGCAATATAGTCATTCAGATTTTCTTTACTATCCTTATCGGTCTCAAGGGTAATTATTGCATTCTCCGGGAGTAACTCTTTAATTTTAGAATAATCAATTGCACCCGTTCCCAGATGCCAATGCTTATCATACTCATCGCTCACCTCTGCCACATCGGTAAGGTGGTACATATTCGGCGCAAACTGCATTAGAGACTCGAGAAAAGCATACGCTTCAATACCCTGGGATGCAGCCGAGCAGAGTGCATGCCCAAAATCAAAACAAAAACCACAACCGGACTCAGCCTTGATCAACTCAATCTCCTCGACCGTCGCTCCCCGACATCGCTCCCCCCCCATAGAAGGTAGAGCGCGAAAAGGCTTATTTTCAATGAGCGCTCTAGGTTCAGCAAAGGCGGCAAGTTGAGCCGCTGTCTCCTGAGCATTACCCTCAATTCCACCATGGAAGATAATATACTCAGCCATCAAAGCGTCGGCATACTCCTTGACCTGCCGATACAGCTTCAAATTGCTCTGCGCACACTCCTGCTTGGCCAGATTGAATCCATGTGCAAAATGCGGGGCATGAATAATAAAGGGAATCTCCAGTTCGAGCCAGTGGTCAAGACTTCCGAGAGTATCCGGCACAACATATAGTTCAATATAATCATAGATCCCGGCCTCATACAAGCGCAGCGCTTCAGCATAGTAATAATCTGTATTTATACTCCATAATTTAAGTCCGAGCTTATACATTAATTATCCTTTATCAATAATCACTTCAGCCTAAATATTTTAGATCCTCTTATTATTAAGAAGTTCCTGCTCCCTGCCGGATATTTCTTTAATCCGCATAAGGCTTGCAGCACTTAACTCGGGAATAGCCACACCCTCACCCCCCCCCAGCTTAAATGCACTGCTTATAACCATTCTTCTTGAATAACAGAGCCGGGTCAGCCCTCAGATAAGGATATTTGAGATACCCCAAAGCCCTCTCTTTCTGTTCAATTACAGCGATATTAAGCAGAGTTTTAATCTCGGATTTAGGGCATTCAGGGTACAACATTTTAAAATATGCCTCCTTCAGAATAAAGCAGGCAGCAACAAGTTCCATGGACTTATACAGATTTTCAACACACCACTGCATAGCCATCTCTCATATACCTCAAAATCTGAAGATCAAAGTATTGATTTAACCCGCCGGACTATCTCTGCAAGATCCTCAGAAGTGAGAGCAGGATAGAGCGGCAAGGATATAGTCTTGCGATAGTACTCCTCGGCAACCGGGTAATTTCCCGGGACGAAGCCAAGCCTCTGATAATACGGCTGCGTATGCACAGGTATATAATGCACCTGCAGATTCAACCCGACCTCTTTGGCTTTATAGTAGAAATCATCCCGATCTTCAAGCAGAACCGGATAGAGATGGAAGCACGCTTCGGAATACTCACGTTCAATTAGATGCTCGAGTCCGAGTTTGGTATTATAATACTCAACAATCTCCCGGCGCCTGGTTTTAAATTCATCAATCTTACTGAGTTGAGTAATGCCCAGAGCCGCCTGCATATCGGTAAGCCGGTAATTAAAACCAAGCTCACGCATCTCATACCGCCAGGAACCGAGCATCTCGCCATCACGATGCATACCATGATTTCGTAGCGCCAGCAGCTTCTGATAAAGCTCGACATCGTTGGTCATAATCGCCCCACCCTCACCGGTAGTAATCGTCTTGACCGGATGAAAGGAGAAGACCGTCATGTCTGAGTACCTGCACGAACCTACCTTCTCACCCTTATATTCAGAACCGATCGCATGAGCCGCATCCTCAATCACCAGCAGTCCGTGCTCCCGCGCCACCGCCGCCACCCGCTGCATATCCACGCTCTGTCCGGCAAAATGCACCGGAATCAACAGCTTGGTCTTCGGCGTAAGCGCTGCGGCAAGTTTAGCACAATCAATATTAGCCGTATCAGCCTCGATATCAGCAAATCTGACATCTGCCCCGGCATATAGCGCGGCATTTGCCGAAGCCAGAAAGGTAATCGGTGAGGTAAGAACCTCATCCCCACTACCCACCCCCGCCGCCAGCACCGCCAGATGTAGAGCCGCAGTACCATTGGCCAGCGCCACACAGTACTTGGCACCAGTATATTCGGTAAGAGCAGCCTCAAATTCTGCAACTCGCGGTCCTTGGGTCAAAAAATCAGATCGCAAACAGTCCATTACGCTCTGATAATCTGCTTCACCTAGAGTCTGCTTACCATAGCCGTATTCTTTATCAGTCAATCTCACCAATCAGCCTTCTCATATCTTCTACGTTCAACCACTAGCTATTATATTACCTTAAAACTCCCGCATATTCCCCATATTGAATTACTTAAACTCATCGCGGGAAAAAAGAACCATTCGCTCTAGCTCAAGACACTTCTCAAACATCACCAGCGTAAACATCTTACAAATAAACCGGTTCCACCGGTTATTAGCAATGATCCGATATTTCTCTTCACCATCATGCTGACGCGCAGGCGCCACAACCCTACCGACTCATCACCGCCTAAATCATCAGCTGAAGCGACAATAAATGTAATTCATTTTAGCGCAATTACTCTTCAAATCCAGAGGTTAAAAAAATATAAGCAAATTTATACAACCCTATACTTCGCTTACCGCTGCTGCGCTTCAAATACCAACCACTCCCCCGTACCCTGCGGCAACGGAAAAGCTCCGTCCGCGTTTTTAAGCGGCTCAATCTTATGTCCGCCCAGTTTGAATTCAACGTCTCCCTCGCCTCCGGCAAACGCTATAAATCCAGGGTTATACAGGCGCACCTCACCCTTTACGCCCTTTGCAGTAACCCGTGTATTTCGCACCAAAGCCGTACTATTCTTCAAGTATACTGCCGGCGACTCTGCACTAGCAAGGTATATCTCGGCTCGCTCTCCCGCCGCCAGCGCAATATACAGATCACCATCAAAATGTGTATACCCAAGTACATTACTACTCTTTAGCATATCGACGCTCCGAGGCTCAACATCCAATCTCACCGTATGCAGTCCAGAATAATCTTCAATGTAATATGCATCAGCCGTAAGCTTACCGGTTTTGGCTGAAAAGAACCCCATAACCGACCTGGTATATTCATCAGCATGGAGCCAACAGAAATCCTGCTTGGCACACCAATCATAGATAGTAGTCAGAGCCTTCAGACCGGCCTGACGCTCAGTAACATAGAGATGATAATAAACATTTACCGGGATATAACGCGGTTTTTCCGTATTCTTGAAGGTATCAAGCACCTGCACAAACCCGCCGTAATTCTCAGTCCAAGAGTTTGTATATAAATACTCATTACCGGCCATCGCATAACACTGCCTGAACGCTCCAACTTTTATAGAGAGCGGGCTTATATGACATATCCCCTGATACAACGCATCAACCCTGGCATTGCCGCCATTCAGATTTTGAAAACCGGCACTATCAAGAGCGGCTAGAGCCCCTTCCGTCGGCTGACAGTCACCCGACCATAAGAGCAGATCAATCTCCTTGCCCGGCGGCAGCGCCAACTCCTTGATCATCTCTATCGAACCTACTGTCTCCATTGATGGGTCAAAGGTATAGCCAGGGATCTTATATCCCAGAATATGACTACTCCAGATCATTGGATGCGAATAGGTATGTGAAGCCGCCTGAATCTGTGGCAAGGCCATTATCTTCTTAAACTCGTCGACAAATACCGGATTACCCGCCCCCTCCGGGGTCAGCAGGTAAGCTATCGCACTTATCGAAGCAGGAAATGGGTATCTCTCCAGCACCTTTTCACGTAGCACCTTGGTACTCGGCTGAGGAGTCGCCCCCACATCCTGGGTCATATTGGAAGAGCCGTCACCATCAACATGAATAAACGCGACTCTGTTGCCGTTCGCAGTGGTAACATCCGGCTTGAGCAGTGTCTCTACAGCCAGAGCCTTACTCAAAAACACAAAAGGATTCAGATCCCAAAGTATTCCCCATACCGGCTCGTCAATATAGCGTAAAACCATCCCCGCATCACTGATAAAACCACCCGTACTCCCCACTGCAACGACTACAGCCTGGGAATCTACCACATCACTGCGGGTAACCCCCATCCACGCCTCCAGCGAATCTCCGGTTATCCGGTAATCCCGATAAACCGGCGACTCCGCCGCTTCTGCAATCTCAAAACCAAAAAAGTCCTTCTGTAATTTTTCAACCTTTATCGTAAATGGATTATTAGAAAAACCGAGCCCGCCCTCAACAATACCCAAGCGTTTGAGTAATCCAGCTATCTCTACGCTGTAGGGCTCACCACTCACGGTTCCCTCAATTCCCGGGCCGTTCATCAAGACAATACGCCCCCCGGAGTCCAAGACTCTATGTAAAAAAGCATAATACTCCTTCCCGTAATCAGAGACATTATCTGCAAACCAGACTACTACTCCCCGATACTCAGCCGGATCAGGATAAGATGTATCATTTATATCATGATAATCAACCACCATACCCAAACGGTTCAACGGCATTTCAAGGAGGACATGAACATTCGATTCACTTATTGCCCCGGATTTTGAATTGAACAAGGCCAAAACCGACCGTTTATCCTCCGCCGCCCCAGCCGAAAAAATAATACTTACTATACATAGAACCGCCAAAAGCCAGTATTTATGCTTATTCATATTTATTGATTTCCTTATATTATATTTAAGGTATAGTGATACAGGGAACAGCAACTTCGCATTATGCCCAATGTAAAACAGATATTTTTATTATAAACTTGTCGAAAAACAAATGCCAGTTTATAATTATTCATATCCGATTATTTATTATAATGCAAAGGCCAGCATATGAGAGTATTACCCAGCATCGCGTTCCCACTTCTACTAGTTAGCACCTTCATCCTCCTTTGTATACCGGCTCAAACCGCTGAACCAGCAAATATTAATTCTTACGCCTATGTACTGCAAGCAGACAAAATGGCAGACACCAAAGAAGAGGCCGTCAAACTACTGCGCGACTGCGGACGCGAACTTATCGTTATCGATCCGTTTTATGCCCCAGGCGTCAGGTGGAGTAAGGAAGATATTGCAGATATCCGCTCTGGAATGTCGGGTAGAATTATCATTGCCTATCTCTCAATCGGTGAAGCCGAGACTTACCGCAGCTACTGGCGACCAGAGTGGAATACCCCAGCTACCCGGCCTGCATTCATCCTTGACGAAAATCCAGACTGGCCAGGAAATTTCAAAGTTAAATTCTGGGATCAAGATTGGCAGAGCCTGATCTTTTCTCAACTCAAACATATCGCCCAAACTGGTTTTGACGGAGTACTTCTTGATATTGTCGATGCCTTTGAGTACTTTGAGACGAATCAGGACGGCACTCTTACAGATTATAAGCTCAACCCTGATACCGGCAAGAGCTACCGCGCGGATATGATAGACTTTATTCGTTCCATCAAGAAAAAACTCGACACCTGCGCCGATAAGGATTTCCTGATTATTCCGCAAAACGGCACCCAACTGCTCGAGTCCCAGCCCTATCAGGATACAATCTCCTATCAAGCAATAGAGAATCTCTTTACCAATAGCGACAAAGTTCAATCCCAAGAACACAGCGCTTATATTCTCTCATACCTTGATTCACTTATCAATAACGGTAAGGGTGTACTGCTCACCGAATACCCGACTACAGACAAAACCCGTAAAATATCTGAAAAGGAAGCAAAAGCTCACAAGCTAACCCTACTCCAAACCGACCGCCCCCTGGCAACCCTCGGCAAAAGTGGCAAATAACCGATTAGTCACCATTACCAACAGCCAAATGCTGAGAAGTCTGATTTTAAACTGTTATATGAATTAAAGTATTTTTTTATAAACACAAAATTTCTTGACAAAAAACAATATCTATTGTATTTTACAGTAGTAGGGTTTATTATGCATAGCAACAATACGCAAGCATATATTATTAACAGTTAGCTTTGATAATCACAACCAGGACACATAACTACAATAATAAGGAGTTATTATGAGTAGCAATATTGATCAGCTAAAGCAGAATATTGATGACATCCTTGACGAAGACGATGAATCAGTAGCAGATATGTACCTCACCTTCAAACTTGCAGATGAAGAATACGGCATCGGTATCATGCATGTAACCGAGATCGTCGGCCTGCAAAATATCACTGAAGTTCCTGATATGCCAGAGTTTGTAAAAGGCGTGGTAAATCTTCGAGGTCAAGTAATTCCTGTCATAGATGTCCGTTTGCGTTTCCATATGCAGCCCAAAGAGTATGATGAGAGGACATGTATAATTGTTCTCAACATCAGAGATGTCCAAATTGGCCTGGTCGTTGATACCGTCAATGAAGTTCTTACAATCGATGAAAAGCTTATCTCACCTCCACCAAAGGTTGCAGCGGCAAATTCTGCCCAATATATCAAAGGCCTGGGCAAGATAAATGATGAAGTAAAAATCCTGCTCAGCGGCGAAAAGCTACTCTTTGAAGAAGAACTGGCCAGCTTGGGTAACTAATACTCATAGTTCCAGCAGAGCTCCTGAAAATATGCTTAGAATAGAGGCAAGCCCCAATCGGCTAGCCTCTATTCGTATTTAACACCTTCGCCTCTTCCAGCCCCAGTGCAATTATTGTCATTTGATCTTTATGCGTTTAATCTAAAACACCGCATAGTCTGAAGCAGACACAGATTATGTCTTAAATCTATAGCTAAATAATCAAGCGACATTAATTACGTAAAACAAGGCCTCATCATAACTGATCAATGCTATTACCCAACAACAAGACAATCAAATTATAATTTATTTTAATTAGTTTATATAACAAAAGTTACTACTACTCAAGCCCAACAAGCATCAATCAAAACCACAACATCTTATTTGTAAATAATTTATATAAAATCTTGACTCATCCCGCGATACGGCAAGTTTCAACTTATACCGGAAAGCGACAAATAATCACCATAGAATCCCAGAAAAAACTTTAATGTTACGAAATTTAGTTGCATAACGACTTGTCTGTGGTATAGTCAAAGCATGCGAGGACAAAAATTAAAAGATATCAAGTCATTCAACCGTAAACAGGTTTTGAATAAAGTTCGAAGTGCAGAGAGTATCACTGTCGCCGAGATTTCCAAGGCAACAGGGATGAGTCGGACCATTATCAGCAATTCATTACAGCATTTCTGTGATGTCGGGCTAGTTGAAAAATCAGGTAAAGGCGAATCAACCAATGAAGGAGGCAAGAAGCCTTTGCTCTATTCGCTGGTCAACGACTACAGACTCTTTGCAATTTCGCATGAGAATATTGACCATATCTACTCGGTTATTGCCGATCTGAATGGCAGCATTCTTGCTGAGCGCAAAGACATGATCACACCATCCATCAAGACTGAGGATGTTGTCGATCTTATTGTCAAGCAATATACAGATATGCTAAGCAGTCTGGGTTACAGTTTCAAAATCATTCATAGTGTTGTACTGGCTGTAAACTGCATAAGTGACATTCACAAAGGAATCACCATACTCCCTCAGCATTTTAAGGAGTGGAATAAGAACATTTGTTTCAAAAAAGAGTTTTACAAACGATCAATTATTACTGAAGAAACAGCCTTTTACACCGACAACGTCATTCGTTTTCAAACCCTTGCCGAAGAACACAGCGGCAAAGCGCAGAATCACAAGAATGCCGTAGTAGTGGAGGTGCGAGCCGGATTTGTCGCAGGCATAGTAATCAATGGTGAGATATATCGCGGTAATAATTATCTTGCCGGCGAAATTGGACATATGACCGTCGACTTGAATGATGATTATCTCTGCCACTGCGGAAATACCGGTTGTCTGGAGAACAAAATCTCCAAGAACCGGCTGCTGCATAAAGGCAGGGAGATCGTGGACAACTTCCCGGGCTCCAAGATAGCAGACAAAGTTCGAGGCAACACGCTGGAAGCAGAAGAGCTATTTGCGGCTGCCGATGCTTCCGACGCCTTGGCTTGCTACCTTATTGATGAAGCGGCAAAATGGTTTGCTCTGGGCATATCGACGATAATTTTAAATGTCAACCCTGAGATAATAATTATTCAAGGGGATTATGAATATGGAGGAGGTTACTTCAATACCCAGCTCAGGAAGAATCTGCAAAAGGGGATAATCGCCAAGATGAACATCGAACCATCCATTGAGTACTCTACCCTTGGCTATCAACGCTGTGTAATCGGTGCCGCATATTTCCTCCGCGAGTTATTCTTCGACCAGAAGCATTAATCTTATATTTATCATATGCCTGAAGGTATTATGATTTTGTTTGTACTTCATTTTTTGGTTGTTATGTTTTGAAAGGAATTTCTTATGAAACTGAAAGCTCTTCTATCACTTGCAATTTTAGCAATTTGCGTATGTTTCAGCGCCAATGCTAAAGACGCTGATGGCCAGGTGGTTATTGGTCTATCTCTTGATACGCTCAAGGAAGCCCGCTGGCAGAAAGACAGAGACATGTTCGTTGCTGAAGCTGAAAAACTCGGTGCAAAGGTACTTGTTCAGTCTGCAAACAGTGATGACACCCGTCAGATCAAGGACGTAAAATCTCTCATCACCAATGGTGTTGACTGCCTTGTTATCGTACCGCACGATGGTGCAGCCATGGCCAAGGGCGTTGAACTAGCTGAAGAAGCCGGTATCCCTGTAATCGCTTACGACCGTCTTATAACCGATTCAGACGTAACAGTATACCTTACTTTCGACAATATTAATGTCGGTGAAGAACAGGCAAAGTACCTGGTAGACGCAATCGGCGGCAAGGGTAAGATTGTTCGTATGTACGGCGCTCCAACCGATAATAACGCCAAGATGTTCAAACAGGGTCAGGACAACATCATTCAGCCTCTTATTGACAAGGGTGATATCGAAGTTGTTCACGAAGACTGGGCTGTGGACTGGAACCCAAGCAACGCCAAGAAGATCATGAACGCTGCACTCACCAAGTCAAAGGATTTTGTTGCAGTTCTTGCTTCAAATGACGGTACTGCAGGTGGTGCTATTCAAGCGCTCAAAGAAGCAGGTATGGACGGCAAGGTAGTCGTTACAGGTCAGGATGCTGACGAAGTTGCTTGTCAACGCATCGTCAACGGTACTCAGTCAATGACAATCTACAAGCCAATTGCCAAGCTCGCTACCAAGGCTGCTCAACTCGCAGTAAAGCTGGCCAAGGGCGAACCTATCCAGGCTACAGGCACTATCGATAACGGCTACACCGATGTTGCAGCAGTATTCCTTCCAGTTATCCCAGTTACCAAGGATAACATGAAAGATACTGTTATTGCAGATGGATTCCACTCAGAAAAAGCTATCTACGGGAAGTAATATAAAATGACAAATGGAAACGGTAAAACTATTCTAGAGGTCAAGAATCTTACCAAGCGTTTTCCTGGCGTTATTGCACTGAAAGATGTTACATTCGATCTCACGCAGGGGGAGATACACTCCCTCTGCGGTGAGAACGGCGCAGGAAAATCGACTCTCATCAAAACCTTATCCGGTATCTGGCCTTACGGCAGTTACGAAGGAGAGGTACTACTTGAGGGCAATACCGCCCAATTCCAGGGTATTTATGACTCTGAACAGGCAGGCATTGGGGTTATTTATCAAGAATTAGCCCTTATTCCCGAGATGACGGTTGCGGAGAATATCTTTCTGGGCAAGGAACACGACCATATGAATGGTGCACTCATTGACTGGCCGAAAATTCACGGCGAGGTCAATACCCTACTAGAGAAGTACAATCTTGAGCTCGACCCAGAAGCAGTGGTTGAAGATCTGGGTGTGGGTCAGCAGCAGCTGGTAGAGATTGTCAAAGCTTTATCAAAGAACTCACGAATACTGCTACTTGACGAGCCTACAGCCGCACTGACCGAGAAAGAAGTAGACATCCTCCTTGATATTGTTATCAAGTTGAAGCAGGAACATGGTGTAACTTGTGTCTACATATCGCACAAATTAGACGAGGTATTCCGTATCTCCGATAGAATCACAGTACTACGTGACGGCCAGTCAATCGGCACTTATGTAGCCAAAGAGACCAACAAGGATGAGATCATCACCCATATGGTTGGTCGTACAATTGATGATTTCTTCCCACGCCGCAAATCCGAGGTTAGAAAGTCTCTACTAGAGGTCAAGAACCTCAGCGTACGTGAAAAAGCGAAGAAACGTGATCTTATTAAAAATGTTAGTTTTGAGGTCAAAGGTGGCGAAGTTCTTGGAATCGGTGGTCTTATGGGAGCAGGACGAACCGAACTTCTAATGCACATCTTTGGAGGATTTGGTGAACGAATTGAAGGTGAAATCAAGCTCAACGGTGAACCGTTAGCAAACAATGCTCCTGAAGACTCTATCAAGCGCGGTCTAATGATGGTAAGTGAAGATCGCAAGCGTTATGGACTGGTACTAGAGCAGCCTATCGGTTTCAACCTGTCACTATCTTGTATCAGGACCCTCAGCGGTCGGTTTTTAATTGATGGTAGTAGAGAACACACTCGAAATCAAGAGTTTTTCGACTCATTAGGCGTAAAAGCCCCTAATCAAGATACCCTGGTCAATACCCTCTCCGGCGGCAACCAACAGAAGGTTGTTCTCGGTAAATCGCTGATGACCGAACCTGATGTAGTCTTCCTTGACGAACCTACCCGCGGTATTGATGTTGGTGCAAAGGTTGAGATCTACGAGCTTATCAACAAGCTTACCGAACAAGGCAAGGCGGTAGTACTGGTATCGAGTGAACTCCCAGAACTTATGGGAATGAGTGACCGCATAATAATGCTCAGTGAAGGCGAGATCGGTGGTGAGTTTGACGGAGATAAAGCGACTCAAGAGATATTGATGAAAGCTGCCATCTCCCATACCCATGATCATACAGCCCAACATGAATCTTAATATTATAAAATTATGGTTCATGACAAGATAACTTCGTCTAAACTCCGATAAAAGGTTCTTTCGAATTATCTTCAAAATTAGTTTATACAAATCATCATCTCTATGATTAAAACGAAATTTGCACTCTTTTAAGTGCAGATAAAAAATCTGTTTGCTAATACCACGATACTTGCTTAATCTGGTTTTAGCTATAGACCTAAAATTTTAATCCCATTAATGTAATTTTTGCCATTGGCAAATTCATTATTAGAGTGATTGATTCTATGATGTTTCTTATAGCCAAAGTTAAAAAGTACATCATAAATTTTAAATCCATCGGTATACACTTCAGAGTTTATATCGACTTTAGACTTGATTAATAGGTATTAAAACCAATGCTGAGCAAAGTGTAACCACTTGTGTATACTGTATACATTAATTGCCCTGGCACTTGATCAAGCCAAATGCTAAAATGTTTTTCGTGTGTTCCTCGTCCTCGTTTACTGCGAACTCGACGAGCACCGAAGTGGCTTTTATCAATTTATATTTCTCATTTTGAAAATGGAGATTGACTTTCACAGTACTCAGAAATTCGTCCCCTAATTCCAGTAATCATGGAGTTAATAGTTTTTCTTGATATCCCTGTGATTGCAGCTATTTTTTGTGGCTTCAATATCGAGAATAAAAAATTTTACTATCTCTCGAAATTTAGCTTCGGAAAATTTTGAACATTTTTGTATTTATTACTCATTATGACACAATAACTTATGCATATTTTTGTAAAGTTATCTTGTCATGAACCATAATAATTGCTTATTGATCTTTGTATGTAAATAGTGCAGAAATAAAGGGCTGAAAACTTGAGCCTGCAAAAATTTCTGCGCAGAGTTTTTAAAGGATTTTATTATGATCAGTAGATCAACACAACGAAGTATATATATGGGTATTGCCTTAGTGCTTATCGCCATATTATTTCAATTCGGTCATGAAAAGTTTTTAAGCCCAGAGAATCTGACAAACCTCTCAATTGAGTTGGCAATCACCGCTACGCTGGCTCTAGGTATGTTTCTGGTGCTCCTACTCGGCATGATCGACCTTTCTGTAGGTAGTGGTGTAGGTATGCTCGGAGGTATTGCGGCAGTACTTATTATGAAGCCATGGTTTATCTTTGGTGGCGAGACCGGCTCCATGACTGGCTGGCCTGCCTGGCTGGCTATGCTTGTAACATTGATATTCGCCCTTATCGTCTGGGCGTTTATGGGATGGATAATCTCGGTACAAAAAGTTCCAGCATTCATGATGACGCTGGGAGGCCTGCTTATCTTCAACGGTGTACACTGGCTGGTTATCCACAACAGCACAGTTCCGGTAGTAGCCGGTGGTACAGAGAATCTGCTCTCAATCCTCACCACCTATTACTTCCCTGCCTGGGCTGGTTTTATCATCTTCGCGGTAGTAGCCATTGCCTATATCATCTCAACTATCAGAAATCGTGCCAAACGCAAGAAGTACGGCCTGGAAGTCTCCAGTGGTTTCACCTGCTTCTTGACGGTAATTCTGGTTCTGCAATGCTTCTTCTTCATCATTGAGATCATGAATCTTTTCAAAGGCCTACCGCTATCATTTGTAATTCTTGGTGTTGTCGCCCTGCTGATTTATACCATGACCACCAAGACTCCAATCGGACGTTATATCTATGCTATCGGTGGTAATGAAGATGCAACTCGACTTTCAGGTATTGCAGTTGAAAAGGTAGTTATCATCGCCTATATCTGTGTCGGCGCAATTGTAACCCTTACCGGTTTCATGCAGACTGCGTACGGTGGTTATTCAACCACTACCGTCGGAAAGCTAATGGAATTGGATGCAGTGGCAGCATGTGTTATCGGCGGTACAAGTCTCCAAGGTGGCCGCGGTACAGTAACCGGGGTACTATTTGGCGCTACCATCATGGCAACACTTCTCAACGGTATGACCCTACTGGCAGTGTCTCCGGAGATGAAAATGATTGCACGTGGTGGCGTACTTGTATTTGCTGTATGGGCAGATATTTACCTGGCTCGTAAGCAAGGCAAGACTGTCTAATTTATAATAAGGAATTACAATGAAAAACATTATTCTTTTAATAATAGTAATACTGATGTTAGTATTGAATGTCATGTTCTTCTCCAGCAACACCGGTGAAGCATCGAAGAAAAAAGGGGCAGAGATAAGTATCGGTCTCTCGCTGGATACACTCAAAGAAGCACGCTGGCAGAAAGACAAAGACCTCTTTATCGAGGAAGCGAAGAAGAAGGGCGCCGAGGTACTAGTACAGTCTGCCAACAGTGACGATACCACCCAGATCAAACAGATCAAATCTCTGATCACCAACGGGGTAAAGTGTCTGGTCATTGTTCCCCATGATGCTGCGGCGATGGCAGAAGGAGTACGCCTAGCCAAGGAAGCGGGCATTCCAATCGTCTCTTATGACCGCCTGATAACCGATGCCGATATTGATTACTATATCTCTTTCGATAATATCAAGGTTGGTGAGGCTCAGGCACAGTATCTGGTTGATGCTATTGGCGGCAAGGGCAAGATTGTTCGGATGTATGGAGCTCCTACCGATAACAACGCCAAGATGTTCAAACAGGGTCAGGATAATATCCTCCAGCCGCTGATCGACAACGGTGACATTGAGGTCGTCCATGAGGACTGGGTAACCGACTGGGATCCTGCAAATGCGAAAAAGATCATGAATGCCGCTCTTACCAAGAGCAAGGATTTTGTCGGAGTTCTGGCTTCCAATGACGGCACTGCCGGCGGAGCCATCCAGGCGCTCAAAGAAGCAGGTTTGGATGGCAAGGTAGTTGTCACCGGTCAGGACGCCGATGAAGTAGCATGTCAGCGCATTGTCAATGGCACACAGTCAATGACTGTCTACAAGCCTATCAAGAAGTTGGCGCGTAAAGCCGCACAGCTTGCAGTAAAACTGGCTTCAGGCAAGCCCTTCTCTGCTACCGGCAAGATCAATAACGGTGCCAAGGATGTCCCAACCATCTATATCCCGGTAAAGACAGTCACCAAGGACAATATGGATAGTACCATTATCAAAGATGGCTTCCATTCAAAAGAAGCAGTATACGGCAAATAGCCACTGCTGAGCCAAACTCTGCTCAATTTGCACAGCAGATTATACAAACTCAGCAATTAAACCTGAAAAATCCGGGTAAGCAACAACAGCAAATCTATGCAAAAGGTTCAGCGTGATCATGAGTTGACACTACAATTCAAATTCACCCCTTCTGCGTCAAACACGTGCTATTTACAATAACTGCTCAACTATTAATAAAACTCTATCTCGGTTCGAGATAGAGTTTTATTAATAGTACTAAACCAATGAGAATATCTTAACTTATCAATACTCAAGTACAAAGTTTCTACTCTTTCAAGTAGCGAAGTCAGTATCGGCTAACTATCATACCCATTCGGATTCTGGCTCTGCCAACGCCAAGAATCGACACACATGCGTTCAATATCATACTCCGCCGTCCAGCCCAATTCTTTCTCAGCCTTTGAACAATCCGCGTAGCACATAGGTACATCTCCCGGACGTCTGGGCATAATTTGATAAGGTATCTCCTTACCGCACGCCTTACTGAAAGCCGCAACCACTTCCAGCACACTACTCCCATTACCCGTACCCAAATTCCAGGCGCAACAACCGGTCTTATCCTGGATAATTTTATCCACAGCCTTGACGTGCCCTTTTGCCAAATCAACAACGTGAATATAATCCCTGACCCCGGTACCGTCAACCGTCGCGTAATCATCTCCAAAGACCCCAACCTTCTCCAATCTACCGACAGCAACCTGAGAAATATACGGCATCAAATTATTCGGAATACCGTTCGGGTCTTCACCGATACGCCCAGATTCATGCGCCCCTACCGGGTTGAAATACCGCAGTAGAGCAATATTCATAGACGCATCAGCCGCAGCAAGATCACGCAAAATCTGCTCAATATACAGCTTGGTTCTGCCGTACGGATTGGTTGCACTGAGCGGGAAATCCTCAAAAATCGGCACGCTCGCCGGATCACCATATACCGTTGCCGAAGAACTGAATACCAGATTGGTGGCATTATATTCCCGCATCAGCTTACAGAGGTTGAGAGTACTCATAATATTATTGTCATAATACTCCAGAGGTTTCTGCGTAGATTCGCCTACTGCTTTATACCCGGCGAAGTGTATTACCGCCTCAAAGCTATGCCGGGTAAAGACCTCTTCAAGTGCGGCATAATCCAACATATCCACCTGATAAAAGGTATGCGGTTTACCACTAATCTCTTCAACCCGCGTCAGCGCCTCCTGCTTGCTGTTGTAGAGATTATCCACAACCACAATATCATACCCTGCTGCCTGCAATTCAATAACGGTGTGCGTACCGATATACCCGGCTCCACCAGTAACCAGAATACTCATAACTGAAAATCCTTTTCAAAAAAAGCCAGCAAAATTCTCTAAGAGTACGTATGATAGCTTATTTTAGACGTTAGAGCAAGTGTATTTATTTATAACCGCCACCCTGCACACCGTGCTTGAACCTTGGCGCATACTTACTTGATAAGCTGGTCGATAATCTCAGGGCTGACCTCATCCAGACTATCAACCACCATATCCGCATGCGCCAGCAGTTCTTCCCGCTTATGCGTAGTGGTAATAGCAATAGCCGCCATCCCGGCGCTTTTCGCCGCCTTCAAGCCGTGCAGACTGTCCTCAATTACCGCACACTTACGGGCAAGCACCCCGAGTTTCTCAGCGGCCAGGATGAAGACCTCTGGATTGGGTTTACCCTCGCTTACATCATCCCCACTCACAATTTCACTGAGGAACCCGCCACATGGCATCACCTCAATAAGCATACGGATATTTCCCACCGGCGCTGACGAACCGACCCCAGTCTTGAACCCAGACTCATTGAGGCTGGTCACCAGCTTAGTAACGGCCGGATCTTCGCAGTAATCCTCTCTAAATCTATCGTTATAATACTCTTCCTTCAGTATCAGCCACTCGTCAATCATCGCCATATCCGGCTCAACTCCATTTTCTTCACAGATGGCTTTGGCGAAGGGAATTGAGGTCTGCCCGAAATACTGATCATACTTCTCTTCGGTAATCTCAAACCCATACTTGCGCCCCGAGTCTCTCCAGGCACGATAATGCATTTTTTTGCTATCAATCAACACCCCATCCATATCGAATATCACTGCTTTAGTATCCATAGCATATCCTTTATAATTATAATCTTGTAATAATACTCAACAATAAATATACTAATAATATTCTTGAATTCAACTGCTTAAGCAAATTCTATATCCAGGCAGATATTATAGTATCAGAAGGGAGCAAATCTATGGATTTTAAGGCAAAGACCTACGTTATCTTCGGTGTCGCCAACAAGAAGAGTGTTGCATACCATATCTGCCGAGAGATTATTGACCGCGGCGGTAGAGTAATCTGTTCAGTCAAAGATCAGAGCATCCAAACGCAGGTTGCCAAGATTCTCCCCGGAGCCGATTTTTTCACCTGTAATGTTGAAGACGAGCAAGAGGTGAACTCAGTGGCGGAGAAGGTCAGAGAATTCACCCCAACTCTAGACGGCATGGTTCACTCCATCGCCTTTGCAAATTACTCAGAAGGGCTTAAGCCTTTTCACGAAACTTTAAAAAAAGACTTTCTCCAAGCCGTCGACATCTCGTGTTTTTCTCTGATAAGTCTGGCCAATAATCTCAAAGAGCTCTTTACCGTAGACGCCTCGGTTGTTACCATATCAATCTCCTCCACCCGCACCACCGCTGAAAATTACGGCTATATGGCTCCCATAAAAGCCGCCCTCGACTCAAGCGTAGCCTTCCTGGCCAAGAGCTTTTCCGAGTTCAGTAATGTCCGCTTCAACTCGGTAAATCCCGGACTGCTCAAGACCTCGGCTTCAGCCGGTATCCCTGGATACATTGACAGTTACCTATTCGCTGAAAAACTAACCCTGCGTAAAAGAAATCTCACCACGACAGAGGTAGCTCGCACCGCCGCCTTTTTGCTACACCCGGCTTCAAGCGGCATAAATGCCCAAAACATTATTATTGATGCCGGAATGGGGGTCAACGCTTTCGATACCGAAATAGTAAAGAAGGTGACCCACTAAAATCTCTGCTAAGTCCTATATTTTAGGTACTTTTTTCATTTTTTACTTGTGAAAGTCAAATCTTAAGTATATGATAAATACTATGAATAAAGAGTACTCGCCATTACTTTTTTACGGTTCGAATAATACCCAAGAAATTTTGTCTGTAGTCGCTAACTTTATATAACAGTTTCAAAGGAGATATACCAATGGGAGAAATTAAAAACGTCAGACGTCCGGCAGCCATCAATAAGATTGAGATCAGTGAAAAACTAACCCACCTCAAAGATGTGCTCAAAGACGCGAAGAAAGTCGGTATCTATCTTACCCAGGAAGGCGCGTTACGCTGGCTCACAGGAGTAAGACATCAAATTACCGATATTGCGGCAAATGATATCTCTCCGGTAAGCGCTCTATGCTTGGTAAAAGGTAATAAGTACGAACTAACCTTTATCTCCAGCCCATTTGAAATGCCAAGAATTCAGGATGAACTACCTCCCATCTTCAAGACCAATACCGAAGTCAAGATCAAATTCGCCCTCACTGCCCCAAAACTCGGCGCAACCATTATCAAGCCTACCGACTCAATTTACGCTGCCACCGTCGGCCAGATCTGCCGTCCACTTATCGGCGACCAGAAGGGCAATCAGTTCAAGAAGTACACCTGGGTTGCCAGCATGCAGACCGCAGCCATTGCCAAAGCCGCCTATGAGATCGAACCCGGAATGAACGGCACCCAAGTGCGCCAGATAATGCTCAACAACATGATCGACATGGGGCTTGAGACCAATATGCTCCTCGTCGCCCTGAAGAAGCAGGAGAACCATCTCCACCCTCTTTACAACGACAAGTACAAGATCACCGCCAACAGCATGCTCAAGCTCGTCTCTGCCGGCAGACTCGGCGACGTTATCGTCTCCGCAACGCAGATGGTACGTTTCGGCAAGATCTCCCGTAAAGAAGCTGCCAATTACGCAGCGCTACAGCAGGCGGTAGTTGAATATGCCGACCTCTACCGAAACGGCGCCAACGAGCATGATATTTATCTCCAGTGTGGCAAACGATTCAACATGGTCGAGAAGGATTTCGATATCAAGGGCTTTGGCAAGAGCGCATATCTGCACCACCTTGGTGGTCCAACCAGCCCTCTTGGAAATCGTGATTACTGCTTGGACAAGACCAGTTCAAACACCTGTTTCTCTGGAATGTCGTTTGCGATAAACCCTGTAGACTGCCTCACCGGCACCAAGGTTGAAGTTCAGGGAATTGTCAATACCGAAGGTGCTCCTACTATGCTTGATTACTCCCTCTATGTCCCAGAGGACATGCTGACCTTCAGCGAAGTCACCGCCAGCGGCGGCACCGTAGCCAAGATTGCCAATATTATTCAGCGTTAAAACTGTGAACGATTCCTGTATATTATAAATACGGTGGCTACCCGCCACCGTATTCTTTTTAACAATACCTATAATACAATACCAAACAAGCTATTTCAGAGTCAATAGCGGCTGCAATGGCATTAATTCACGTATAGCCCGCCGACAATCCTCCTGTTCAGCGGTATACGCTTTGTTCTGAGTATGTTCACGAATATAATAAACCTGTAGAATGCGGTGTACATGATAGATATGCCTCCCTGCGAGCTCGAGTACCGCAAGGAAAAAGGCCTGATCTGCAGAGCTGCTCCACCAATACCCGGTTCTGCGATCTACCATATACTCCCTGGGTACATGCTGGTATAGTTCACTCCTGAAGGTCTTCAGATGCCCGGCGTTCCAGGGCGCCGCTCTAAAAGCGTTATTTTGAATCACCGACTCACTAAAACTCCTAGTCTGCCCCAACACCTGCTTATCAGAGCTGATCCAGGTATTATAGGTCGCCCAGATATCACGGTCAGAGTAAACCTTAGCCAAGAATTCCAGAACTCCAGCGTCTGCCAGCCAGTCATCACCGTCGAGCTGCATCGCCACACTCCCGGCGGGAGCGCGCTTGAAAGCGGTATGGAGATTATGCGCAATATTCATATTCTCAGCATTGCGAATGTACTCGACATTATGCTCAGGATGCTCCTTAAGCCAATTTGCAATCAATTCAGGTGTATTGTCGGTAGAGGCATCATCGATAAAGATATGGCGCACCCGGTGCCGAGGCAAGGTCTGATTATATACCGAATCCAGACATTTCAAGGTCGCCGCACCCGAATTATACTGCGCCGAGACGACCCAGAACGATACCGCGGGATCTGGCTCAACCCGCGCAAATTTTAAAACCTCCCAGAGTCTGTGCCAGCGATTACTGAGCAACTTACCTAGCATCTTGAGCTTCATATATACATTATACTTTCAATTATAGATATCCCTAAAGTCTCCAAATATTATTCCAACCACAACAGTCAAAATCAAGAAACAAATTATAATTCTCTGCCCGAAGCAACAAGTAACCAGCAGACAAAGAGAGATTTTAAGAAAAAATTACTGAACTCGACACACCAAGAATGACGATATAGCTACTGTTTCCATATTTTCCAATCAGAAAAACTACTTTTACCGAGGTAATAAAATGAAAAAGTATCTGCTTATCACCGTACTAGCCGCTATCCTGACCCTGAGCAGTGGCTGTATAAACAATTGTACCACCAATAGCTGCAAAGGTACTCCAGAAAATGAAAAATCTCTGACTGATTACTGGGCATTCTACGAAGCCAAAGACCCCTGTGCCAATGGCCGAAGCTGCAGTATTGAGGAGAAGCAGGCCTACGCACTTCTGGGTTACAAAGCAGCAAAGAACATCGGGCTGGTAGCTGTTGATCCAAAGACCGGCCTCAGCGCTATCGAGAGCCCAATCAGGCACCTTCCTAAAGGCCCTGCTTACAAGTGCCCAGAAGGAACTTGTAGCGCCACAGCACCTTGCCCCATAAACACTTATAGTAACGGCAGCACAACCGTAGAGACCTCGGAACCATCTCTACACAGCCAGACCGGATTCCTGCTTACAGCCTTTGACACCGAGGTTGGCCCCAGATTTGTCATTCTCAAAGCCGATGAAGAGTTCGAACCAGGCATAACCTTTGAAGAAGCCGCCGGAACCTACGAGAGTGTCGCTCAGACTATAGCTGCCGGCGAAGGCAATATCGCAATCTTCCTGACTGCATTCCCGCTGGTCGAGACCGAGAATAACCTGAGTGCACGGCTACCGAATGATTTTGATGTCAAACATATCCGCTCCATCGCTGAAAAACTTGGCAAGAAAGACCAACTTCTCTTCCGTAAGTGGAACTAAAGCACTTCATTTTAAACATCTCAAGATATAGATATAGAATATTATAATATGGAAATAGAGCAGCCAGGCTGCTCTATTTCCATATTATAATTATACCGAACGAAAAAGTTTGATATTACCCCTTAAAAAAACATTGAAATTAGCTATAATCACTATGTTTGGAACTTAAAATTATACAAAAAACGCATTAAACATAGAGGAGATAAAATGAGCGTTACCGCAGTTATTGGGATGCAATGGGGCGATGAGGGCAAAGGCAAGATTGTCGATGCCATAGGTGAAAACACAGATGTTGTCGCTCGCTGCCAGGGTGGAGGAAATGCCGGACATACGGTTGTAATCGGTGAAGACATATTCAAGCTCCACCTTATACCCAGTGGTATTCTCAGAAAAGACGCGGTAGCAGTTATCGGCAACGGTGTAGTTCTAGATCCGCTGAAGATCATGCAGGAAATCCAGGAGTTGAATACCAAGGGTATCGTTACTGCTGGGCGCCTCTTCATTTCAGACAGAGCGCACGTCGTTTTCCCCTTCCATAAAGTCCTTGACGGTCTGCGTGAAAACGCCCGCGGTGCCGCCAATCTCGGGACTACCAAACAAGGTATCGGCCCGACCTACTGCGACAAAGCGGCACGCTGCGGCATCAGAGGCCACCATCTCCAGGATCCTGATAAATTTCTCGTTCTGCTCAAATCCCGCATCGCCGAGGTCAATAAGTACATTGAATTCATGGGAGGAGAATTGCTCGACGAGGCAGAGGTACTGGCAGAGGTGCTTCCGGCCATCGACAGTCTACGCCCCTATATCACCGATACCATAGCCTATCTGCAAGCAGCCCTCAAAGCCGAGAAAAAAATTCTGCTGGAAGGGGCGCAAGGGGCGATGCTTGATATTGATTTCGGCACCTACCCTTATGTTACCAGTTCCAATACCACTACAGGCGGCTGCGCAACCGGCAGTGGTATTCCGCCCTGGCAGATCAAGGAGGTACATGGGGTAATCAAAGCCTTCACCACTCGCGTCGGTACCGGCCCCTTCCCAACCGAACTTGAAGGTGATGCCAAGACCAAGCTCGGAGGTACCGGTTGTAACCACTGGGACGAATTCGGTACCACCACCGGCAGACCACGCCGCTGTGGCTGGTTGGATCTGGTAGTCACCAAGTACTCCGCTGAGATAAACGGGGTAACCAATATTCACATTACCAAGCTCGACATCATGTCGCAATTTGATGAGATCAAGGTCTGCGTCGCTTATGAGCTGGACGGGAAGAGAATTACTACCTACCCTGCCTCACTCGAACAGATTGAGCGCTGCAAACCCGTATATGAGAGCATCCCCGGCTGGCACTCCGATATTACCGCTTGCAAATGCATCCAAGATCTGCCAGAGAATGCCCGTAAGTATATCAACCTCATCTCTGAGTACTGCGGCGCCGAGGTAACCTCGGCAAGCTTCGGCCCGGCGCGAGAACATACCCTCTTTTAATTGACTATTTATTACCTACTGGATTTTAACCTGGAGAAAACGCAGCATGGCAATCAAACTCTACAACTCGCAATGGGTCAACAACGCCTTTGAAGAGATGGCAGAGAGTATCAGTAATGAGAAATTCCGGAGCAAGGGTCTGGCGCTGATTGGTATCCAGACCCGGGGCGCCGAGATGGCGGATAGAATAGCTACCATACTACAGAACAAAGGGGTAAAAGCCGAGGTCGGATATCTTGATCCGACCATGTTCCGTGACGACCTCCATACCGGTGGCGGTCTCAAAGACATAAAAGAGACAGCCATCAACTTCGACATCGAAGACAAAGCAGTCATTCTAATTGATGATGTCCTGCTTACCGGCAGGAGTGTCCGCGCAGCCATCGATGGCCTGCTCCACTATGGGCGGCCGGCCTGCGTACGCTTATGTGTCCTGGTGGACAGGGGCGGCAGGGAGATCCCGATCCAACCGGATATAACCGGTGCCCATATAGATGTTCCACTAGGAGGGTGGGTTCGCATCAAGCTTGAGAAAACAGATCTGCGTGAAGATGCTGTATACATCATTGAGGACGGCGAGATAGAACCGTAAATAGCGGCATGAAGCTGAAATCTGGTTACATCTGGAAGATATTTTTTTGTAGCGAGGAGAGAGTACATGCAGTGGACACGTAAACACCTTCTGGGGTTGGAAGATCTATCTTATGATGAACTTATGCATATTCTGACCACAACCGATAATCTCAAACAGGTATCAACCCGAGCAGTAAAGAAAGTACCGGCGCTCTCCGGTAGAACCGTAGTAAACATGTTTTATGAACCCTCCACCCGCACCAGCCTCTCCTTCACTCTTGCCGAACGCCGAATCAGTGCCGATGTTCTCTCCTTCAGCAAGAGTGGCTCATCGGTCAGCAAGGGCGAGACTCTGATCGATACCGCCAAGAATATCGAGGCGATGGGCGTCGACATCATGGTACTGCGCCACAATGCGTCGGGCGCAGCCAAGCTTCTCAGTGAGAATGTAAACTGCGGAGTGGTAAATGCCGGTGACGGGCAGCATGAACATCCTACTCAGGCGCTCCTGGACATCTATACCATCAGAGAGGTGATGCAGAACCGGGAGGATCTACCCGACAGTTTCTCTGATATCACGGTCTCAATCGTCGGTGACATCACCCACAGCCGGGTAGCTAGGAGCAATATCTGGGGGCTGACTACGCTCGGCGCCAAGGTTCTGGTCGTTGGTCCGGCAACCATGATCCCCCCGGAGATAGAACGAATGGGCGTTGAAGTCTGTTATGATATGGATGAAGCTGTAAAACGCTCGCACTTTATTAATATGCTCAGAATTCAGTTCGAACGCCAGAACGGCATCTGCCCCTTCCCCAGTGTCAGCGAATACTCCAGGCTCTTCGGCCTCTCCCGGGAGCGTATCGCCCGCCTTGGCCGCGAGGATTTAGTCATAATGCACCCAGGGCCGGTCAACCGCGGTATCGAGCTTACCCCGGAGATAGCCGATGGTAAACAGAGTGTTATCCTACAGCAGGTGGAGAATGGGGTGGCTGTACGCATGGCAGTACTCTATCTGATCAATGGCGCCCTGAGCCACTCAAGTATCGAACAGGAAACCGAATAAACCAACTCCCAACAATAACGACAGCCAAGGATACTCACTATGAACCTTCGTGAATATACTCTAATACTGCTCTTAACCCTTCTGCTCGTATTCTGCACGCACTCCTTGAAAGTCAGCGCCCTGGATGAAGTGATGATAGTAGAAGAGCTCGGCTCTGCGGAACAGAAGGATAACTGGGAGTACGCCCCCCCTACACTTCCTGCCGACGCTAACGGCATGTCAAAACCAGACCCTGCCGAAGCCGCATCTGCCCCAGCACTTCCGGTCGTCCTTATACCCCGCCAGGTTTTTCCCGACAATATCCGCCAGCCCGGCGGTACCGATATGCTCTACCCGGCAAATAAAGAACTACTCTATCGCCTTCTCGGTTCGCTTGATCGTCCACAAGCCCTCCCTGAGGTTCCGGGTCTGGCCAAGACCTTCATCGCCCCCTGGGGATCAATCGACGGGGCACTGGCGATTGCGGCGAAGGTCTATCAATATCTGCATAAGCTTAAAGGCTTACAAACGGTCATACTGGTTTCACGCCCCCACGGTAATACGCTCCAGGGCTGTAGAGCCTCGGTCTGGCCAGAAGGAGGTTACGCCACCCCGCTGGCGATAACCCCAGTAAACGCCATCGCGTCGCAAAAACTTCTACAAAACCCACTCTTCGGCTTTGACCGAGCGGCACATCTGCAGGAACTCTCAATAGAGAGCCAACTCCTGCTCATCCAGTACTTTATTCCCGAGGTTAAGATCGTACCCGTACTCATTGATCCCACCAACAAAGCAGAGTTAGAGAGTATCGCCGACAGCCTGGCCACTTTACTCGCCGGTAACGGCAGTGTCATGATCGGTATCAGCAACCTTGCCTACGGCATCCCTACTGCCGCCGAGACCGGGGCGCTGGATCTCAAAACCATCTCCGCGCTAAGCACCATGGATTTGAGTATTATCAATAATACAGGCAAAGAACGTTCCGCCGCCCTACCGCCTGAAGCAGGTATCCTCGAGAGTCCACCTACTATCCTGACCACGATCCTGACCTCACTCCTGCTGGAAGAGGATACTGTAACCTGGTTAGGGTACAATAAAAGCCGTCAGCTTCCCGGCTCCCCTTTGATGACCGGATACGCCGCCGGTGCCATCTCAGAAAGAGCTGCTACCCCTTGGAACGACGCTCAAATATCCTCGATTATGCTAAAAAAACCGGACAGACTCTCAGACGCAGCGAGTCAGGAGATGCTCGGCATCGCTCGCGACGCGCTTGAAGCGGCAGCAGCCATGGCCAGATATGATACTCCCTACCCCCAGAATCCGGAGCTTCTGAAGAAACGTGCCGTCTTCATAACCGCCTACACCCCTGAAGGTGAGGTACTAGCTTCCATGGGCAGCACCAGTACCAAGAACCGTATCTGTAACGGGGTCACCGAAGCTGCGCGCATGTGCGCAGTCGCTGAAGATCCACAGCAGAGCCAGAGGCTGACCGCGGATCAGGCCTATCAGGCAGAAGTTGTAGTCTCCATTCTTAAAGACTTCAAAACCGCCGGACGCTGGGACGAGGTAGTAAATGGTATGGGGGTAGTTGTCGCCAGGGGTAACAGCCGGAGCCTGGTACTACCGCTAACCGCCAGAAGGAATAACTGGGATGTGCAGCAGATGCTTGCCTTTGCCTGCCGCCAGGCCGGAATGCGCCCTGACGCATATTTCTCAGACAAGATAGATATCTTTACCTTCCGCAGCGACGATTATATCAGCCCTAGCCGGCCGCTGGATCCTGCTGCTTCTGACGCCAGCGCTACTGCTAGTCCCCAGCAAGAGAGCGAGTGAGCAATGAAGATATTCTGCTATTCTATCGCTTACGAAAAGAGCAACATCAACCTCAGAGAGAAGGTTCGTTTTGATCGGCATGACTCGGTAATACTCGCCGATACCCTCCTCGCCTCAGGCATCACCGAAGCCCTATCCCTTTGTACCTGCAACCGTACCGAAATCTTCGCAGTAACCAAGGAAGATGAAGTACCCGACTTCGCCCTCTATCTCAGTGATATTACCGATACGCCAAAACAGCTTATCGACGATTCCGCAACCCTCTATCGTGATCTTGAGGTACTGGAACACCTCTTCCTCCTCGCCTGCGGCCTAAAGTCACTGGTAATCGGCGAGAACGAGATTCTAGGTCAACTCAAAGCAGCATACGCCAATGCGCTGTCAATTAACAGCACGGGCAAGATTCTTAATCGACTGCTACAGCGCTCATTCACCCTGGCTAAGCATATCCGCAGCGGTACCGATATAGGAAAACTCCGAGTATCGGTAGCCAGTATTGCAGTTGAAGAGATTCTCAGACTACGCCAGGATGTCAACAGGCTCAATATCTATATCTGGGGTACCGGAGAGGTCGGTCAGGCAATAGTAAAATCCCTGGATGCTTACGGCGCGAAGCCCGGTATTATACTCAGCCGCCACCCTGAGCGCTTCCAGAACAACCCTATTGCTGCAGGCTGGATTACTATTCACAGCAACACCCAGAGCACGGTTATTCAAGATTCAGATATCTTTATCTCTTGCACCGGGGCACCGCATCCGGTTATTCTACCCCAGCACCTTTCTAATCTGAGCAAACCACTACTCCTGATTGATCTCGCCGTCCCGCGCGATATCGCTCCAGAGGTCAGAGATCTGCCTAACGTCACCCTGATCGATATGGATGATATCAGTCAAATCTCCCAGAGTAACATTGAACAACGTACAAGCATCAAGAATCAGTTAATACCTGTGATCCAAGAAGAAGCCCATAAATACTATTCCTGCCTCCTCGCCTCAGACTCCCAGAGCTGTATCGCCAAATGGCGTCAGGAAGCACATGAGATTCTTGCCCGCGAGACCGAGACCCTACTCGCCGAGGTCAATGATCTCCCCGAAGAATTCAGGGAAAAATTCAATGCACTGGGCAGACGCCTGATGCACCGAATGTTACACTGGCCCAGCGTAGCGCTGAACCGAGCTATCAGCAGCAATCTTCCCTGTGCCGAATACTTCAAAGAACTCGAATCAGAGATAGAGCTAGAATTTAGTCGAGACGAGATCTATGCGCCTAAGGCCACGGATCAAACCCAAGAGAATAACATAGAAAGTGACAACCATGAAGATTAGAAGTACAACCATATTATCAGTAAAACAACACGGCAGAATCGCCATCGGTGGCGACGGTCAGGTCAGCCTCGGTAATACTATAATCAAAGATTCAGCCAAGAAGATACGACCGCTCGCCGGAGGCAAAGTACTCTGCGGCTTTGCCGGTTCCACTGCCGACGCCTTTGCCTTGCTTGAGAAATTTGAACAGAAACTGGACGAATACAACTGTAATATTGTCCGCTCCGCCATTGAGATGGCCAAACTCTGGCGCACCGATCGTATTTTGCGAAGGCTTGAGAGCATGATGATCGTAGTTGATAAAGAGAATCAGCTACTCCTTGGCGGCAGTGGCGATGTGATTGAAGCTGACGATGGAGTATTGGCTATCGGTTCAGGGGGGCAGTACGCTGCTGCTGCTGCCAAAGCCCTTCTGCGCAATACCGAGATGTCTGCGGAAGATATTGTCAAAGAGTCACTCAAACTCGCCGGCGAGATCTGCGTCTACACCAATGACCACCATATTATTGAAGTCTTGTAAACTAGAATAATCTATAACCCAGAGTCACGCCAGCCGTACTCTGGGTTATAGCATAAACCCGCTCAACGCTTGAGCATAGTATCCTCGGCGTTGTAACTACTCCGTACAAACGGTGAAGCCGCAACACTGACAAAGCCCATACTGCGAAGTTCATCTTCAAGCCGGGCGAACTCCTCCGGGGGCATATAATACTGTACCGGCAAATTCCGCTCACTCAGCGGCGCCAGGTACTGCCCGACCGTGATAATATCCACCTCCGCCCGCCGAAGTTCCCGTGCCACCTGAAGAATCTCCTCATAATTCTCACCAAGACCAACCATCATTCCACTCTTGGTCAACAGCTGCGGAAACACAGACTTGATATAGGCTAGCTGTTTAACGCTTCGTTCAAATACCGCTTTTGGGCGCACCTGCGGATACAAACGCGGCACGGTCTCAACATTATGATTGTAAACATCAGGAAAAGAACTCGCCGAGGTATGCCACGCCTGCTCATTACCGGCAAAATCCGGAACCAGTATCTCAATGGTAGTATCTGGATTGAGCCGCCTAACCTCCTGCACGGTGGTATCAAAATGCTGCGCTCCGCCATCTCCCAGGTCATCCCTGGTTACCGAGGTTATCACCGCATGGCTCAGCCCAAGCCGTTTTACCGCCTGCGCCACCCGCAGTGGTTCCTGCGGATCCAGCGGCTCAGGCTGTTCGCGCCCAATTGCACAAAAACCACACCGCCGCGTGCAGTTACTCCCCATCATAATAAAGGTAGCCCGCCGCTTACTGTAACACTCAGATCTATTAGGACATTTGGCATTGCTGCATACCGTCTTCAAATCAAGATCTACCAGACAACTTTCCACACTCCTGAGCCGTTCATTCTCCGGCTCCAGGCGTATACTGAGCCACTCAGGTCTGGGATTATTCTTTGACATTACTCCTCCCGCGATCATAGAGATAATTCATACTGTTAATATACCATACTTCAAGGTTATCCAGCTGCTCAGAGAGCATGCGCCAGCGCCAATTCCCCTCGCCGATACCTGGTCGGTTCATCCGCGCCTCATTACCCAGTCCCATTATATCCTGAACCGGAAAGATTGCAACATCAGCTACCGACATCATCGCCAATTTTATAAGATCCCAGTGAATATTACTCCCGTCAATCCCTAAATACCGTCGGCACAGATCCCGCTCCGCATCAATAATATCCCGCCCCATATGTGCGTAATCCTGCCCCTCAGCCCGGTACCAACCCTGAGTCGTATCATTATCATGAGTACCGGTATAGACCACACAGTTCTTCTCATAAGAATGCGGACGGTAAAAGTTCGCCCCCTCGCAGAACGCAAACTGCAGAATCTTCATCCCCGGCAGATTATTCCCATCTCTCAATTCTTCCACCTCCGGGGTAATCACCCCAAGATCCTCAGCTATCAGCGGCAGCTCAGTACTCTCCTCCGCCGCAAATTCATCGCGCAAAACCTTGAAAAAATCCTGCCCCGGCCCTTTTATCCACTTGCCGTTGCGCGCTGTCTCTTCCCCAGCCTCCACCTGCCAATAAGCCTCAAAACCCCGGAAATGATCCATCCGCACCACATCGGTATGATACAGTACCGCCCGCATGCGCTTCATCCACCACTTATAACCATCCTGCTGCATCAGCTCCCACTTATATATTGGATTACCCCAGAGCTGCCCGTCTTCGCAGAAATAATCAGGTGGCGCCCCAGCCATAAGTAGCGCTTCACCGGTCTCGGGATCAACCTCGAAGAGCTCCCGCTCAGCCCAGACATCAGCACTATCATGCGCCGTATAAATTGGCAGGTCACCGATAATCAAGATACCCTTGTCATTGGCCAGCTTCTTAACCCGCGCCCACTGTTTATAAAAGATAAATTGCAGCCAGCACTCGAGTTCAATCTCTTCCGCCAGCTCTGCCGCTGCTGTCGTAAGCGCCTCCTCCTGGCGCATAACCAACCCTTTATCCTCCCACTCCCACCAGGCTTTTTCCGCATTATCCGCCTTGATTGCCGCAAATAGTGCATAGTCATTGAGCCAAGACGAATGTTCCTCCTTAAATACCTTAAACTCCTTATGCAGCCCGGCAAACTCAGCTTCACCGACCTCAAAGGTATTAAACGCAGCCTTGAAGCGACTGGCCTTATAACGACGTACCGCTTGAAAATCCACCCTGGCTTCAGACTCCGAGCTATAACCCAGAATATCAGTACGGGTAAGTAGTCCCTCTTCAGCCAGCAGCTCCAGCGATATCAGACAAGTATTACCAGCAAATGAAGAGAGAGCCTGATACGGACTACCCGAGCCGTTTACCGGCCCGAGCGGGAGTATCTGCCAATACCGGAGATCTGCTCTATCAAGATAATCAATAAACTTATCCGCACTGGCACCAAAGTCACCTATTCCTTCACCTCCCGGCAACGCCGAAGGATGTACCAAGACCCCTGCTCCTCTTTCTAACGCCATCTATCAATCCTTATTAACTTGCCCAAATCAGCATATTTTTACCGTATCCGCGTATTATATAATAACAGCCAAAGAGATTCAGCAAAAATCGTAATATTCATCATATTTTAACAATTTTAAAAAAGCTACACCCAATTCTGAGTGTAGCTTGGCAACTAGTTGCCTATTCTTACCTACTTCGAAGCTTGGAGATCAGCCGGAGAATCTCCAGATACAGCCAGATCAAGGTCACCATCAGCGCAAAAGCCCCATACCACGCCATATACTTCGGAGCGCGCCGAGCCGCCGCCTTTTCTATAGTCTCAAAATCACAGATCAGTAGTAACGCCGCCACAATACAGACAATAGCGCTGAAGGCAATACCCAGAGCCGAGTTACTGGCGATTATCGAGATGCCACTACCCCAGAAACCCATAATAAAATTGACCAGATACACCAGCATAATCGCTATTAACGCCCCGCTCACCACCGCCTTGAATTTTTGTGTCGGCACGATAATTCGTTTATAATACAGGATCAGCATCACAAAGAAGACCGCAAAGGTCGAGGCCGAAGCCTGAAGCACTATCCCCGGATAAGAGAACTCGAAGAAGGCCGAGATAGAGCCGATAGCCAGTCCTTCCGCCAAGGCATACGGTATGGCAAGGTATCCGGCAAGATTTGGCTTGAAAGTTATTATCAACGCCAAGATCAACCCTACAATCGCACCAATAAGTATAAAAGCTTGAATTGAACCCAGAACCGCGCCCATATTCTCCTCGGTTGCCCCCCCCTGATGTACATTACTGAAGAAGACATACCAGGGGATAATCGCCGCCGCCACCACACAAAAGAGCATAACCGCCGCCCGAATAATAGTACCCTCAATTGTCATCGTATCCGCATTCGTTGTAAACTCGGCGTCGGCAAACACCTTCTCCTTCATCAACGGACTACCTGAAATCAATGCCATAAATTACACCTCCTGTTATTAAAAAATAGTTTTCAACTGAAATCCCGCCCCTGCTTACGCCTCTTCTTGTCTTCATACATCCTTGCATCCGCAATATGCAGAAGATCTTCAAGAGTTTCATGCTGCTGCGGGTCATACTCTGCCCCACCATACGCAAAATCAACCCCAATATCATTGAACATCTGGGCATAATCATGTACCAAGCCTGTGCGTATCCGCTCCAACACCTCCTCCCCGCTCTTCAAACCTACCCCGGAGAAAGCGATAATAAACTCGTCACCACCGATACGGCTGACAATATCATACTCCCGCACCTCGCGTTTCATCCGCTCTGCCACCACCTTGAGTAGTTCGTCACCAGCGTTATGCCCGCAAGCATCATTCACCTTCTTCAGATTATTGACATCCACCATAAAAGCAGTAACCGTCCCCTTTGTCCGCTTGATCTTCTTAAGCTCATACTCAAGAAAGAGGATACCAAATCGACGGTTATAGACCGAGGTCAACGGATCATAAGCGGCCGCAGCCTTGATCGTATTCTCCAGAAGTTTCTGCTTGAACAAACTCTGGGAGTAGAGCAGCGCAATTACAATCAAGAGCAGCTCTATCCAGATCAGTGAGATCAAATCCCTTTCAAACATAATGTCAAGAGAATGCCAGAACGATACTCCCGGCGAGACCGACAATAAAATAAGATCACTATCCTTGCCTTCAATATCTGCAGAGATATCCATCTTGACGAAGCCGAACTTATCCCGTTTCTTAGTCTTGACTACAGTTGTATCAGCTCTTATTGTCGTCTTGGCAAAGACAATATCCTTATTTTGAAAGACGCCGTCTTTTAAGCCCAATAACGCCGTACTCGGACGTTTGAAGGTCTCTTCGAATTCTTTTGCCGCATCAAACCCGAGCCTGCTCACGCTGATAGCCTCATCATCCCATTTAATATAGGCCAGAGGCTCACCCTTACTGTTGAGCAGGAAGTACTTATCATTCGACTCATCCCCCTGCTTGAGGATATTCACCGTATCCGACAAGAGAGCCGACCCTAGAAAATTCAGCACCAACACCCCTTCAAGCTTCTGCTTCCAGTATATCGGCGTCGCCATTCTAAGCACGAGTTTGTACGGACGCTCGACCTCATCGTTGTCCATATTCAGATCAAGTTTTGAGATATAAGCCAGATTATCTTCTAACTCGATACTCTCCTTGAAATAATAACGTTTGGACTTATCCTGCAATTTCGCTTCAGGTACAACATACGGCATGTCTCTGTCTGTGCGATTTATCCGAATAAGCTCTCTGCCTTCAACATTAATCATTCGCGCCTGGTCATACGCATCATCATCCTGCATAAAATTTAAGAGCGTAGCCTGCACAAATTTTTTCTTATCCTTCACCTCACTGCCCATCTCCTGAGCAATAACATCATTGAGAAAGAAGAGATCGTTGATAGAGTTTTTGATATTCATACTCATTACCATTTTAGCACTATCAAGTTCGTTACTCACATTGTTCTTGAGCTTGTCTTCAATACCGACCATCTGCACATACCCTGCAACCAGCACAATCAGCAGGAGTATTACATTCAGAGCCAGTATGATCTTGCCAAAATACCCGAGTTTGGCATTTTTATCCACCGACATGGCGAGTGTCTCGCGTATGAATAACTCCGGATCGACCTCTGCACTCAGTTTATCCACAACCAGTATTCCCTTTATACAACACTGAAGACAAAACTATTACTCCGAAATACCCAGTATAATCAACTCAAAAGCTGCTTGTGAGTGTTCTCCCTCGCCAATAACGCTAAAGCATTGAGTGCCGCCGCTGCCGCCGGTGACCCGCCCCGGGGGGAGACATTGGCGATATACTCATGCTCGGATTTGATCAGTTCCAGCTTGGCTTCCCGCGCCCCGACAAAGCCGACCGGCAGGCCAATCACCACCGCCGGTTTCACCTCCATCTTGAGTAACTGCCAGATCGCTGTCGGTGCATTCCCAATCACCACAATCGCGCCCTCAAGTTTATCGCTGAGCCGCAGCATTGCTGCCGCCGCCCGGGTTGACTCCTGTTCACGGGCAAGCTCAATCACCTCCGGCTCGGTTATCGCACAGATTATCTCCGATTCGACCTTGGTCATTGCGGTCTTGAGCATATTTACATCACAGATAATCGGCGCCTTATTCTTGAGTGCCTCAATACCCTTACTCACCGCCCCGCTTGAAAACCTGATAGTATCGGCAAATGAATAATCGGCAGTTGCATGTATTATCCTCCGGGCAACAATCTTCTCTTTCAAGCTCAAGGAAGTAATACCTTTAAGCTTGGTGTCAATTATCAGATGGCTGAGAGTCTCTATATTCCTTCCCAAAGCCGGGAGATCATCCTTAGCACTAACCCTGGAGACAATGCTCTCCCAGATGTTATCCACGAGCACCTGCGAATTGGTATACTCATTAATTATTTCTATCTCAACTCCGGGATTATCCTCCAGAAAACCATTGACTAGATCGTTCAAATCACCAAGCATGGCCTTATCATGCGGAATACATACCGGTATGAGCAGAAGGCTGGTTACACCCTCACTAACCGCAGCAACAAACTCACTGAGTATCTGACCGGCATCCACCATGACCCCTACTATATCCACCTGCATTATCCGCCGTTTCAAATCATCTATCATCCGTGAAAAACCTGTAATATCCCGGCTTTTTCTACTTATAATCACAACTCGCTTCTTCATACTCCCCCAATTCTATCTATATTTCATAATCATCAACAACAACAATAATCAGGAAAAATACCATAAACTTGCCCTTACTGTCAATTATAACTGATAATCGGGTTAACTATAAGTAAAAAAACATTTATATTTATTTTATCCGCCCCTAACAGCCATAAGCCGCAGCTCTAATATATTTCCAATGAATAACTCTAGGATTGAAAAACACAATTGACTTTAACCCCATAATATATAATCTATAGTCTTAAGTCTTAAGTCTTTGACAAAACTATAAGTTGAAATAAAATGACCAAAAACCAAGAAAAAAAAGCTACCACCCCTAAAAAGAAAGAGACCACCTGGGAATTCATTCGTTCGCTAATCTTTCTTATCGGCATAGTCGTAGTTGTTAAGCTCTTTGTCTGCGACATCTTCTTTATTCCCTCCGGAAGTATGGAGCAGACCCTACACGGACACCCTGAAAATGGTGACCGGATATTTTGCACCAAACTAAACTACCTTTGGAGCAACCCTAACCGATGGGAGGTCTTTGTCTTCAAGTTCCCTTATGAGCAGACACCTCAAGGCGAGGCATCTACCTATAAAGGCGAACATTTCATCAAGCGCTGTGTCGGCCTTCCCGGTGAATCTATCGCCCTCATTGGCGGAGATGTCTTTGCCATACCTCCATCCGCTACCAACCGCAGCCCGGAATCAGCCCAGCGTCTGGTCAAGCCGGACTCTATCCAGCAGACTATCTGGCTGCCAGTATATAATGAAGACTTTACCGACCTCAAATTTGAGGAACTCAAGTATTTCTGGGATATCAGCACGAAATCGGATAACGCTATCACACTCCAGGATAACAGCCTCCAGACCTCTGCTGCAAGCCCGGATGTCACCCTGAGCTTCAAGCCACATACTCGCTTCGGCGAACTTACAGGCATACCCGACAGATATGTCCGCCGCCAAGTTATAGAATTTGCCTGCCCAGTTATCGGCTGCAATGGGCGTATCCGTAAGACCGTAGGCGATCCCAAAATGACTGCCCGCTGCCCCAAGTGCGGTGAATATCTTCAAGAATCAGATGTTATCAACTACGACTTTAGAACCGGTTACCCAGCAAATTATCAGCAGACCTTCGAAAAAGTATCGGTCGTAGCCGACCCGCAGTATCGCGGTGAATGGTGGCACTTTGTTCCAGATCTCACCTTTACCGGCAACTGCACCTTCAAACAGGCAGATTCAACTCTGGAATGCAGCATAATCTCCGACAACACCGAGTACAGAGCGATATTCTCTCCACACACAACCAGAGTATTCAAAGATAACAAATTGCTCGGTGAATTCACTACTCAGATCACACCCGGAACCAAAGCAAAACTCCAGTTCTATCATCTTGATGGTCAACTCCGAGGGTATATCGATAATTCCGAATTATTCGATCTCAAAGTAGATCCGGATCACTTGAGCCCGGATATCATCGCTCCTCAAAAGACCAATATCACCCTCACGCTACACCATGGCCTCACCCTATCCGATATTGCTATTGCGCGCGATATTTATTACTATAATTATCAGGACAGCAGAAGTTTCTTCAATCTACCGAATGACGGTTATATGGCGCTCGGCGACAACTGCCCCTCATCCAACGACTCGCGTTTCTGGGGGCCGGTACCTCAGAAAAATCTGGTTGGCACAGCTCTATTCGTCTGGTGGCCGCTGCATGCGCTAAAGTTATTATTCTAATTCTGCATAAAACCCAGTTTTTTTATAGCTTTCCTCTTGCATCCATATTTATTACAGCTATACTTCTAGAATCTTTCTCGGAGCTGACCGTGTCGGCTCCGAGTATTTTTCCACCCCAGATAAAAACTTGAGAGGAGGTGATCAATTTGTTACGTCTCGATCTAAAACCAGGTGAATCTCTAGACAAGGCTCTACGTCGTTTCAAGAAGCTATGTAACCGTGAGGGACTTACCCGCGATATGCGCCGTACTACCTGTTACGAAAAACCTAGTGAGGCTAATAAGCGAATCAAGCGTGAGCAGGAACGTGCCCGCGCCAAACTTTCTCGTCAAGGCGACAAGCGCAAAATCAAAGCAAGAAAGATGCGCATGAAAGCTTTGAAATCTGCAAAGATACAGAAGCAAAACAACGATGATAGCAAAGAATAAGCTGTATTTAGTCAATCGGAACCACCCGTCAAACGGGTGGTTCGCTCGGGGCTATAAGCCCTTATTACCCGCAACGTCTCAAGACGCTCTGCTTTCACTTCGTTCAAGCTACTAATGCTTTTGACTCGTTGCTACCCCTAAAAGGGGGATTGTTATTACTTGCCACCCTTAAAAGGGTCTTCAAACTCTTTCACACTCAATTTATCTAAAGCTATATCTCGACTCTCCTGCTCACGGATATACTTCTTCACCGTAGCTTCATTAAAACCAACCGTACTTACATAATAACCTTCTGCCCAAAAATGCCTGTTCCCAAACTTATACTTTAAATTTGCATGTTTATCGAATATCATAAGCGCACTCTTGCCTTTAAGATACCCCATAAATTGAGCCACACTGAACTTTGGTGGAATACTTAACAACAGGTGCACGTGATCGCTCATCATATGCCCCTCTATAATATCAACTCCCTTATAACTACATAACCGTTGAATTATCTCTTTTATACTCTCGCGATATTGACCATATATTATCTTTCGCCTATACTTAGGACTGAATACTATATGATATTTGCATAACCACTTTGTATGTGATAAACTATTCGACTTATTAGCCATTACACCTTTCCTTTCTAATTAATAGCAGCTTGAACAACTCTATTATATTTTGGAAAGGTGTATTTTTGTATAACCTTTGATTATCCACCCGCATAGCGGGTGGTTTATTGTTTCGCACTCCTGCGGAGTACTCAACTGGCTAAAGCCTACAATATAATGCCAAAGGCGTTCTACTTCGTAGAACGCCTTTGGCATTATTATAGACAATCTCTAATAATTACATAATTTGCGACTTACTTGTTCTTTTACATTCTACTGTCACCACTAGCTGAATTGAGTATTCTAGATAGTCACAGCATCTAGTAATACCAGCAGATTATAAAATTACCACATAATTCAACAAAAGCATTTAATAGAGGTTGCCTATATTTTTCATTGTTTTACAGATCATTATTGCTATAATACCAGATTAGAATATTATTTTGGTTGTATACCAGACTATAAATAAGGATTTTATCAAATGAAGAATATATGGCTACTACTCTTTTCATTACTCTTTGTACTAAGTATGCTCTCAGGTTGCGCGGAACCGGTAAAGGTTACCGATGACACAGCAGACGGCGAGGCACTGGTCAACGACGAAGAGCCGGAAGCTCAACCCCAGACAAATTCTTACTGGTCTACAGACAGCACAAAACTCCGAGTAGTCGTGAGCATACCTCCTCAGAAATATTTCGTTGAAAGGATCGGAGGCAGCAGTGTTGAGGTTATAAGCCTACTTGAAGAAGATGACGATTTCCTCACCTCAACGCCAACAGCCGAGAAGGTGGCGGCTCTAGCAGAAGCCAATCTATATTTTATGATCGGCGCACCCTTTGAGACCAAGATCAGCATGCCATCTTCAGTAATCGGCATCGACAACCGTAAGGATCTCAAGTTGAAACCTTTTTCTGCCCATACCGAATACTTGAATACAGCCAAGGACAACAAGACAGATCCATTCTACTGGCTCTCCCCATCCATGGTTATCCAGAGTTCATCTACTATCTATCTCAACCTGCGCGACCACAGCGGCGGCAATAGAGAGGAGATTAGAACAAATTACACCCACTTCGTACGCGATCTAAACAATCTTGAAGGCGACATTCACCGCATCCTTATCAATTCGGTGAATATGACTGTCTATACCGACTATCCGGCTCTGGGTTACTTCGGAACCACCTTCAATATCAAGCAGAAAGACTTCGAGCTTGCCAGTGGTGCAGACATTAACGATCTGGCGCGAAGCGCCATAAAAGAGGATATCCATACCGTCTTCTTCGGCCCCTTCCTACCTAGCGGGGTCAAGGGCAATCTGGAGAACCTGATCAAAGGTACTGTCGCTCCGCTCAACCCACTCCGCGAAGGCTATGCCAACAACCTGGTAGATATTGCCGAAGCCATCTCCAGCGGGAGTGCGCAAGCGCAATAACCCAGACTTACAGATTTATAAATCCAGAAAACTTGGAGAATAATACATATGCCACTCTTGGAAGTCCGTGGATTACAAAAAACATTTAATGGTCGTCGGGTTGTCGATGGGGTAGATTTTCACGTCGGCAATTCCGAGATCGTAGGACTATTAGGGCCAAACGGTGCCGGTAAGACAACCACCTTTAGAATGCTTATGGGAATGATCAAAGCCGAAGCCGGCGATGTCAAACTTGCTAGCGAAGATATCTCCAACAACCCTATGTATAAGCGTGCACGTAAAGGCATGGGGTATCTCTCGCAAGAGCCGAGTATCTTTCGCAACCTGACCGTTGAAGAGAATATCATGGCAATTCTTGAAACCCAGAATATCACCCGCGGCGAGAGGCAACAAAGACTGACCGAACTCGTCGCCGATCTCGGATTATCCAGGGTTGCGGCGAGCAAAGCCAATACCCTCTCCGGTGGTGAACGCCGCCGGCTGGAGATAGCTAGAGCTCTAGTAACCAACCCCGACATTCTGATGCTGGACGAACCCTTCGCCGGCGTAGACCCCAAAGCCTGCGCCGATATCCAGAAGATTATCTCCTCGCTGCGAGTTCGAGGTATGAGCATTCTAATAACCGACCACAACGTCTTTGAAACCTTTGCTATCTCGGATCGAGTCTATATTATCCATGACGGCAAGGTACTGAAACACGGTTCTCCCGAAGATCTGATCAATGACAAGCAGGCGCAACGCCTCTATCTCGGCGACAAATTTGACGATATGGGAGATGCCTTCCAGCGCCTGCGTACTCAGATTGCCGAGAAGAGTCAGAGCAGCCCAGCTCCACGTATCGGCCGCACCACTCGGATTATCCGGCTGGAAGAAGCAGAACATAGGCGTAAGATGTCCAAGGAGTACTTTGAACAAGAATCAAAGAACAGAGCCAAGCTTGCCAAGACAATTCCTCCAGTATCCGGCGCCAAGCCCAAGTCCACGCCACAGCCTTCAGAACTCGAGGGCGACGGGTTGATTCAAGAATCCGCCCCGGCCAAGGACATAGCTGCGCAGAAGCAGAAAGTCGTTATCCCGCGTAAACGCGAGGAAACGCCACCCCACGGCGAACCCAAGGAATAACCCCCGCGTTTAAGCCAGAGTCTGCCTCTGGCTTAAACTCTAGAATCCCAATACCTACCTAATACACCGGTATACCAGAGTATCCAACATCAGCCTGAACCGCTAGAATTGGTCATGGAGTAGAGATGAGTAACAGACAGGACATCAACAGATTCTTTTCAGACAAGGAGTCCACCCAGCAGCTCAAGGATAAATCGCTGAGCAGTGGTATCTGGATCCTTATCGGTCAGACTGTCGGCCACTCATTTTATATTCTCTCCATTATCCTGCTCGCCCGAATCCTAACCCCTGAAGACTATGGTCTGGTAGCAATGGTTGCAGTTCTGACAAACTTCATCCAGATGTTCAAAGACATCGGCCTCAATGTTGCAACCATTCAAAGTAAAAGTATAAACCATGCCCAGATCAGCAATCTATTCTGGTATAACACCCTGATAAGCTGTATTCTCGGCCTGATTGTAGCCGGTTGTGCACCGCTACTAGCTTGGTTCTACGGGCGTGCAGAGCTGCTGGGTATCACCCTGGCTCTTGCCACCTCCTTTCCTATCTCCGGCCTGATCATTCAGCACGTAGCCCTGTTGCAACGCCAGCTACAATATAAGACTATCGCTATAATTCAAATCATCAGCATCGGAATCAGTATAATTGCCTGCCTAATCGCGGCCTACTGGGGTATGGGGTACTGGTCTCTAGTCATCCATAATCTCGGCGGGGTTATCTTTACAACTATCCTGGCTTTCTACTACTGCCCCTGGATACCGAGTCTACCGAATAGAGCCACAAACACAAAGCACTTCCTCAGATTTGGCGGTTATCTTACTGGCAGCAACTTCTGTGAATACTTTTCCAATAATATCGACAAGATCATTATCGGCAAAGCACTCAACCCTGCTGCCCTCGGCCAATATACCAAGGCCTTCAACCTCTCATTCCTCCCTCTGCGCAAGGTCTGTTTCCCACTGGACAACCTCGGTATAACTACCCTCAGCCGGCTCCGGGATGAGCCTGAACGCTACAAAAATTATTACAGCTTTGCCCAGGAGACCCTGGTCCTCCTCCTTGTACCCTTCTTCGCTCTGGGCATTACCTGCAGCAAGAGCGTCTTCAGCTTCTTCCTGGGTCAGCAGTGGCTCGAAGCCGCCCCTATATTCTCCTGGTTCTGCCTGTTATCACTGGCCACCACCTGCACCTCAGCCGCCAAATGGCTCTTTCTCAGCCAGGATCGTACCAAGACCTTCCTGTACTTTACCCTGAGTTCAGCCTCAGTCTCCATACTTGCATTTTTATTTGGGATCCAATACGGAGTGATGGGAGTCACTATCTGCTACACGGCAGTGACCATACTCTTGCGCACGCCACTACTTATATACCTTGCCTCACGTGCCGGGCCGATAGGAATACGCGAGCAACTACAGTGCTTTATTCCTACGCTGCTACTATCCGCGGTGATTGTCTGCCTGAGTGCGGGGCTACAATATCTAGTCAATACAGATTCAGATATAGGCAACATCGGTCTAGGACTGGGCGCCTACACCCTGACCTTTACCGCCGCCTTCTTTCTCAGCCGCAGTTGGCACAGGCGTATCAGCAAACCAACCTGTTTGCTGCTGAAAAAGATCGGCCTAACTCCCCCCAAAATATTTGACTACACAGACGCAAACTAACACGGGGTAAAACTGTGAATTCCAGCTGAAGACAGCACCTCACAATCATGTTCAATCAAGGTCAGAATATTCATATTCTTGCCCGTAGCCATTATCTGATCACAGGCGGCAAAACGTGCCAGACGCTGCTTTTGACGCCGACGGGCATACTCTTCATCAATGCCTCTACTCTGATAATACCGCCATTCACATCCTTGCGCCAATAACAATTCCCGCGCCATCTGGTCACCTATTCTGCGATCAGTAAAGGGACCTCCCTCAAAACGTTTGGCCGCAAGATGTAACTCTGGCAGAAACCTCTCCCGTTCATGCGCGTAAAACTCGGCAAAGACCCCTTCCCCCGCCGCACAGGAATCGGCAAGCACTGCCTGCTGAAGTTCACGCGCGCTTTCAAGGTACGCACCGGGTGTTGTCGCTTCAACCATATCCTGATCAAAGCGCATCTTCCGTAGCAGCATATCGATAAATACCGGCAGTTCCTTCCAACCTCTGCCTACAGCCTCATGCTCGAGTGCCATAATCACCACCCCGTCATCCGCGCTCTGGAGCTGCGCCTCCTCTATCAATAAAGACAGATAATGCTCAGCATGCTGATCCGCACTCTGTCTAGCCTGCCCAGGCAGATACAATCCCCCTCCGGCAGAGTAGATATCGATACCGGTATACACCTTATTGCTACCCTCCAGCCAGAGTTTTTCCGGCAGGGTCGCAAGCGCAATATCCTGAAACACATCGTCTCTGACCGCAGCATAGTTCGGGTCGAAACAGTACGCCATCACTCCCCGCGCCACCTTGGAACTTAGGTGATTATTTACCGCAAACGCAACCATCCCGTTCTGCAGTAGAACCGGCTTGGCACAGCCATCGACCAGTGGTTGTCCCGCAAAGGTAAAGGCACTCTCATCTACCAGAAAATACTTGATCCCCTCTGCCGCCAGAATATCTTCACACCCTTGTGAATATGCGAGTTCTGTAAGCCAGAATCCCTGTAGCTGCGCCCCTTCCGAGAACACTTTGTATTCGCTCACACTCGCACGCACCTCAGCGGTAACCGCGGATTTCACCCCTTCAAGTACAGGAATTATCCCATTACCAGCACTAGCAAAGATAACCTCGATATTACCAAGAGCCGCCAGGCTAAAGATTGCTTTGAGCGGACGATAGCGATAACGCTCTACATGCCAGTACCTGATGTTTTTAAACTTTTGAACATACTCTTTGATAAGAGGCGCCATCTCAGGATTATTCTGTAACGCCTGCTCCGCAACCTCGATCCGCCAGTCGATATAATCAGCAAACCGCAGCATCAAAGTCGGATTCTCCAGCATACCGGCAAGGATAGGTGAAAGGGAGAGGGTAAAGCCATAGCGGATACCCTCATTCTCAAGACCTTCAAAGACCCTGAGCAAAGGAAATAACGCATCTGCCAGATACTCAAAGAGATACCGTTCCTCCAGAGAACCTTCGTGTCCAAGAGGTACATATGCATGAAAAACCGGTATACAATAGGTAATTTGCCTCAAAGCCGTACTCCAAAATTATTAGTTGTCAATAAGACTTCATAATTCGTTGCTTCTGCCTGTCAAAATCCTTCTTCTTCAAACTCTCACGTTTATCATACACCGCCTTACCTCTGCCCAAACCGATAAGGAGTTTGCATCTGCCATGCTTAAAATATAATTTCAAAGGTATAATTGTGTGCCCCTTTATCTCCGAAGCAAGCTCAAGTTTACGAATTTCCCGCCGATGTGCGAGCAGCTTACGAGTATGCACCGGATGATGATTGAGCCGGTTGGCCATCCCATACTCTGAAATATTCATACCCAGAAGGAATAACTCAGTATTCAGAACCCTGACATAACTGTCAGCGAATGAGACCCTGCCATCACGCAGACTCTTTACCTCGCTTCCCTGTAGCACAATACCACACTCCAACTTCTCCAGGATTTCATAATCAAAGGAAGCTTTTTTATTTACCGCAACGGTCTTTATACCATTCTCTGCCTGAGTATTCCCGCCAGACTTCTTCTTCGCCATCAACAAAACCTTATTATTTTTCGGGCAAACTCTGCTCACCCCATTCTGATTATAAAGACAATCCCTACACATACTCCAGTATAAATAATAAGCAACACTCCGGTCAAGTCAACCCCAAGTATCGGAACAACTTCTTGACACTCAAAATATTATCCCTATATTTTATAATATGCTGAAGAAGTCGGTTATTTTTGGATCTTTATACTCGCTATAGCTCCATCTTGGTTATAGTCACAATAGATCGATCACGGTCATATGAAACCAGATAACCTCTCACGCTCACTTTTTACTCTCAGCTACTATAATAATTTATTTGAGTATTTGCCAGTCAACGCCGTAGAACCAACCTTACGCCAACTACGGCCACTACTCTTGTAACCTTATTGTATAAATCTGAGATTGGCTTACAGATAATATTATAGCATATTGAAATATTTTTCGAGATAGATTTTTAAACAGCAGGAGGAATTATGGCAGGTCATTCACATTGGGCAGGCATCAAACACAAAAAGGCAGCCAACGACGCCAAAAAAGGCAAAGTTTTTTCGCGGATCGCTAAACTTATTTATATTGCGGTAAAAGAAGGCGGCGGCGGCAACCCGGACGACAACCCACGTCTACGTCTGATTCTAGACAAAGCCAAACAAGTCAACATGCCCAAAGATAACATCAAACGCGCTATTGATAAGGCCATGGACACCTCTGCCGGTTATATTCCCATGACCTTTGAGAGTTACGGCCCAGGCGGCAGTGCCATAATTGCAGAGTGCCTTACCGACAATACCATGCGCACCGGCCCCGAAGTACGCCACCTGATGGAGAAAGCCGGAGCCAAGCTCGGCAAAGAAGGTTCAGTTGCCTATCTTTTTCAACGTAAAGGGGTTTTCGTTATCACCAGTGACCAGACAGATGAAGAAGCACTCATGGAGCTAACGCTGGAAGCGGGTGCGGAAGATATCGAGACCGAAGAGGAATTCTTCACCGTCTACTCCAGCGTAGGCGATTTTGTCAGCGTGGGCGAAGCTCTGGAGAAAGCCGGCATCAACACCGAGGTCAGCGAACTCAGACTGGTTGCCGATAACAATGTCGAGGTTGGACTGGAAGATGCCCGTAAAATCAATACAATCATCGAAAAGATTGAAGATCACGAAGATGTCCAGAGTGTCTACTGCAATTATGAATATAGTGATGAAGTAGCGGCTCAACTTGAAGACGAATAATGTGCGTAGTCATTTGAGGTAGATACCCTTTTCACGATTTCAACTCAATGCCGCCGGAGTAATCAACCTGGCGGCATTCATTACAATTTTATTCCCTCGCCCCCACCTGTCACTACCGAGCAAAAACCCTAAAATATACGGCCACCCCCAGAAGTTAACTCTTGTAATTTTCCCAAATATTAGTACTATTTCTATGTCAGCGCTACTAGAAATATGCGCCAGACAAAATGATTGTATTGATAAATCGACAGTTAGATATAGTCAAAAAGTTTTTTTGCAGATATCAACGTTCTACCAGCACTATAGATGAAAAGGAAATGATGAGTTCTAATAATAAAAAACCCAACAAGGCAAATAATAATCCTGGCGGCTCCAGCAAACAGCTACTGATCTGGGTGGCTATATTTATTGCCATATTCTTCATCTTCACCAGTTTCGACAACTGGGACGGTATCACCGGGAAGGTAAAGGAGATCAGCTATGACGAATTTCTCAAACAAGTCGGAGAAAACCACGATAATCCTCGGATCAAATCCATCACTATCCAGACCAAGAGCGGTGAGATAAGCGGCAACTACAATACAACTGGCCTGCCCACCAATGCTGCAAAAGGTTTCAAGGTTCAAGGACCTCCGGCCGAGACCATGGGGCTGGATTTCAACCAGATGCTGGAGAAGGGTAATATCGAGGTCAAATACCAGGCTCCCAGCGCCTTTACCGAGACCATACTCTACCTGCTGCCGATCCTATTATTCGGCTTCCTCTTCTACCTCCTGATATCCCGGCAGATGCGTGGTTCAGGGGGCAACCCCTTCAGCTTCGGCAAGAGCCGGGCTGTACGTGCGGACAACACCGGCAAGAACCGCAAGACCTTTGCCGATGTTGCCGGGGTTGATGAAGCCAGAGAAGAAGTAAAAGAAATTGTGGACTTCCTCAAGAATCCTCAACGCGCTGAAAGACTCGGCGGCAGACTCCCCCGGGGCGTCCTGCTCATCGGCCCTCCGGGAACCGGCAAGACCTTGCTGGCCAAAGCTATTGCGGGTGAAGCCGACGTACCGTTCTTCAGTATCAGCGGTTCAGACTTTGTCGAGATGTTTGTCGGAGTCGGAGCCAGCCGGGTTCGCGACCTCTTTGAACAGGCAAAAGCGAACAGCCCTTGTATCATCTTCCTTGATGAGGTTGATGCAGTAGGACGAAAGAGAGCCAATGATCAACCAGGTTCGGGGCAGGAAGCAGCTCAGACCCTGAACGCAATCCTGGTCGAGATGGACGGCTTCACCTCTGACGACAAGGTAATTGTCATGGCGGCTACAAACCGCGTGGATGTTCTCGATCCGGCACTACTGCGCCCAGGACGTTTTGACCGACGCATTCATGTCGATCTACCAGATATCAAAGGTCGTGAATCCATCCTCAAGGTACATGTCAAGAATGTCAAGCTCGGCAAAGATGTCGATCTCTCGGTAGTCGCCCGGGCAACCCCTACCTTCAGCGGTGCAGAACTTGAAAACATTGTCAATGAAGCCGCACTTCTCGCCGCCTTCAATGACCTGGATAAGGTTACGATGGCCTGCTTTGAAGAGGCGAGAGACAAGGTACGCTTCGGCAAGGAGAAGAAGACCAGGGTTATGCATGATGACGACCGGCGCAGTACCGCTTATCATGAAGCCGGACACGCACTGCTCATGCACAAGCTCCCGCATGTCACCCCGCTGCACAAGGTCAGCATCATCCCTCGAGGCAGAGCCCTGGGAGTAACCATGCAGCTGCCTGAACGCGACGAATACAGTTCAAGTAAACGCAAGCTCATTGGTGAAATCATTGTCCGCGTCGGCGGTAGAGCAGCCGAAGAGATCTTCCTTGATGATATCAGTAACGGTGCAGCCAATGATATCGAGCAAGCCACCTCTTATGCCAAGGCGATGATCTGTGAATGGGGTATGTCAGACAAACTCGGCATGGTCAATTATGGCGACAAACACCTATCGCAAAACTCCTTTGTCGATGTACGTGAATACTCCGAGACTACTGCCGAACTCATCGATACCGAGGTCAGAACCCTGATCACCGACTGCTACAATCAGGCGCTGGAAGAATTGGAGAAGAGCCGGGAAGAGGTCGAACTGGTTGTAGAAGCCTTGATGGAATTTGAAGTGCTGGGTAGAGAAGAGTTCAAACAGCTCCTTGAAGAAAAGACTCTAGACAATATCCGCCGTGAACGTGAAGAATCACGCAAACGTGACAAATACAATCCAGAGAGAGTAATCGAGACCGACGAGGATGGATCTGTACTTCCGCCACCACTACCGGGAGAGACGCAACCCGAGACTTCAACGCTCGAAGCCACCCAAACACAAACAGATACGCCGCAAGAGCCAGAATCTCTCAACTCTCAAGCTGAGAATAGCAAAGACGCGACCGAGAACAAGACCGACGCGTAAACTGAGCCTCCAGCGGTGCAAAGAGTTACACTAGAATTTACTACCCTTAACTAGAAGCGAGTATGACCTGTCATACTCGCTTCTAACTTTACGTAAACTATTGTTATGCTACCCCAAGCTCAACATTAAAATCTCTCACCCCTTAGCTTAGATTCTTAATCATGCTGAGGATCATACTTCTCCTTCAGGAAAGAATTAATAGTGGATAATTCTGGAAATAACGTTCCGGCGTGTATATTCAAGGAAGCCAAATTCTCCAATAATTTGGACTTTAATTTTGCTTCTATTATAATAATACGATTTACAAATTTATATATGTCTGCAGAAGAATTGTTATTGATAAAGATAAAATCACCCTGCTGATTATCAATTCTTGGATTAGCAAGATAGCCATTGATCATCCAATTACGCTCAAAGTAAGTATCTTTATATTCACAAGCATTCTCTTCAGAGCATTTTTTACAAGGCAACTCGCAGCAATCATCCTCTTGGTTATACCTGCACTTTGTCCTTTTAGCCAGACACTCAATAAATTTGTCATCAAAGTTCAGTACCGAGTCCTCTACCTGGCTAAATCTAAAGATAACTCCATCTTTATTCTTTGCCTGTGAATTACAACACGCAAAATAAATAGCAACCAATGGATTCCGTGTAAGATCAAGCAACCGGGTTGGGAAATTATAATGCTGCAAACGAATAAGCTCCTGAAATAATGACTGATCGGTTGCAAAGCTATTCGGAACAGCATTGCGAACATCATAATACATATTCCTCTCATTTTTTTCGAATTCTTTATTCCGCGTCAGGCTCGAATCAAGTGTCCACGCCGCATTTGCTTGCCCACGGTACCTATGCGGATTGAGTGTATGCTTTGTCTGACCCTCACCGAGAAGCTCTAAAATCTGCTGTAATTCAGTCAAAGAATTACTCTCGGTTTCCTCAACAGACTTCCCACAAATATAGTATATTTTGTCGGAATAATCATTATTTGCATAAAGGTTAATACCAGTTTTTGAATTAAAAATCCTTCTTTCATCATAAACCTCAAAATATCCATCTGGAAAATCAAATACACTTGGTGTTTCTTCATAATGAGATTTAAAATAATTATAAAGAAAATTTGATTTTGCAACTTCAATAATTTGAGTATTAATAGCAATTTTATCAAAAATTTCACACAATGCTCTCCATAGAATATAATCCTGAACAAAAGCCAAAACCGAAGGCTTTTTTGCAAACTTCAACCCATTTTTTATAACCACAAAAGCTTGGCAAGAATAATATATTACATTATACGAAATACTATCCTTATATAATTTATTACTCTCTTTATTCAATAGAGATATTATTTCTTCTTGTTCAATAATCAAAGGACTCAAGGAAAGATCAAGCTGTGACTCAACCCACTCAAAATCATGAAGATAATATAATCTTTGAAAATCTTTACCTGTCTTAGAAAATGCATCCCACCACTGTTCAAATTCTTTCTTTGAATCATCAAGTATCTGATTAATATTTTTTGCTGGCATATTAAGATACGCCCCTAACGCAACCAGCTCAACTGGTTTTGGTAATAATATTGCCCCCATTATAATTCCTTAAAGTTAACTACACTTGCAAATTGAATGTTTTTACCAAAATAGTTATCATACAATAAAGATTCATATAAAACCAAACAACAAAGACATAACACATTGCTACTAATTATATTATTGCTTAAAACCGATTACAAGCCAAAACTGGTTGGAATAACTAATAGTAAATTTTTAACACTACACCCAATAAATACATGATTAAAACCAAAGCTCTCTAACGCAAGCGTTCAGCCAAGCCTCGCCCCTCAGCTACCGATGATTACACTCTCAGCCGTTGCTCGCCAGCTCGCACCGTCTTCGACATACCTTTGAAAAAGGTGTACCCACGACTCACTGCTCACCAGTTCGCAGTTCGCATGCGTCCTCACGGAAAAAAGTCGCCTGCTTGGCGACCTGTGTATCGTTTCAACTAAGTATAAAAATCACGTAAGTGATTTTCTAACCTTCGCGGAAGATTTTAGCCATAACAAAATACCTTAAACCATCCACACCCATATTTACACAAAGCAGCCTCAGCCAGCAACTCTGTTGCTGGCTGTATCACCCTATCATCCATACAAAAAATTGCTCCAGCAATTTTCTTACCTTCGCGAAAGACTCCGGCCATAGCCCTCCCGACCAGACCGCCAACGCCTTCGGATACAGTACCAGAATAACCTCAAATCAAAGCTCTTTACGCAAAGCGTTCAGCCATGCCTCGCCCCTCAGCTACCGATGATTATACTCTCAGCTTTTATTCGCCAGCTCATAAAACCTGAGATTTACTTTTGAAAAAAGTAAACAAAACATCCATGCAAATGGACGGGCTGCAGAAGCAGCCTCAGCCAGTAACTGCGTTACTGGCTGTATCAATCTATCATCCATACAAAAAATTGCTCCCGCAATTTTCCCACCTTCGCGACAGTCTCCGGCTTCACCGTCTACGCTAGACAGCCTAGACCGCCAGTCTCAATCAGCAATTATATTACTAGCTGTATCATACTTAGAACAAAAATCGGAACCACCCGTCAAACGGGTGGTTCGCTCGGGGCTATAAGCCCTTATTACCCGCAACGTCTCAAGACGCTCTGCTTTCACTTCGTTCAAGCTACTAATGCTTTTGACTCGTTGCTACCCCTAAAAGGGGGATTGTTATTACTTGCCACCCTTAAAAGGGTCTTCAAACTCTTTCACACTCAATTTATCTAAAGCTATATCTCGACTCTCCTGCTCACGGATATACTTCTTCACCGTAGCTTCATTAAAACCAACCGTACTTACATAATAACCTTCTGCCCAAAAATGCCTGTTCCCAAACTTATACTTTAAATTTGCATGTTTATCGAATATCATAAGCGCACTCTTGCCTTTAAGATACCCCATAAATTGAGCCACACTGAACTTTGGTGGAATACTTAACAACAGGTGCACGTGATCGCTCATCATATGCCCCTCTATAATATCAACTCCCTTATAACTACATAACCGTTGAATTATCTCTTTTATACTCTCGCGATATTGACCATATATTATCTTTCGCCTATACTTAGGACTGAATACTATATGATATTTGCATAACCACTTTGTATGTGATAAACTATTCGACTTATTAGCCATTACACCTTTCCTTTCTAATTAATAGCAGCTTGAACAACTCTATTATATTTTGGAAAGGTGTATTTTTGTATAACCTTTGATTATCCACCCGCATAGCGGGTGGTTTATTGTTTCGCACTCCTGCGGAGTACTCAACTGGCTAAAGCCTACAATCAAACAGGGAAAATCACCTACATGATTTTCCCTGCCTTTAACTAATGTACTTACCTACACCTAATGGATATAACCGCCACCCTCTACCTGGGTCAGTGGCACCGTGACCGGATTCTTCTCAAAGTAATCCAAACACCGCTGAATATCATCCACCAGCAGATTACCCAGATCCCGACTCACGCCATGGCGTACCAGAATACGCATAATAACCAGATCCTCACGATGTGGCGGCATAGAGTACGCCGCTACCTGCCAGCCCCGACTGCGCAGACGATCCGAGAGGTCATAAAGGGTAAATCCATGATCAATCCCCTCCTTGAGACTCCAGCTCATCGCCGGAATGCCGCCACCGCCATTACCGTCATAGATAATCTCAAACGGCCCCATCTCGCCGATTTTTTTTGCTGTAAGCTGAGCCACATTATAACATTCCTGATGAATATTACGGTACCCTTCACGCCCTAGGCGCAAGAAATTATAGTACTGTACTACCACCTGCCCTCCCGGCCTGGAGAAATTAAAGGCAAAGGTCGGCATATTTCCTCCAAGATAATTGACCATAAAGACAAGATCATCTGGAAGATCCTCCTGCTCACGCCACATTACCCAGCCCACACCCAGCGGCGCCAATCCAAATTTATGCCCAGATGAATTTATCGACTTGACCCGTTCTAGCCTGAAATCCCACTCCAATTCCGGCTCGACAAAGGGCGCAATAAAACCACCACTCGCCGCATCCACATGTACCGGAATATCCAGCCCGGTCTCTTCCTGCAGCTTATCCAGAGCCATAACAACCTCCTTCACCGGCTCATACTGGCAAGTAAAGGTCACCCCAAGGGTAGGCACTACCCCGATCGTATTCTCATCACAACGTTTGATAACCTCTTCCGGAGTCATAATCAACCGCTCCTTCTCCATAGGTATCTCACGCAACTCGATATCAAAATACTTGGCAAATTTATGCCAACAGACCTGCACCGGCCCGCAGATCAGATTGGGCTTGGACGTATCCTTACCCTCAGCCCTGCGCTTCTCACGCCAGCGCCACTTCATGGTCAAGCCGCCAAGCATTGCCGCCTCACTCGATCCCGTAGTCGAGCAGCCAACCCCGGCATCCTTGTCTGGCGCATTCCAGAGATCTGCAAGCATTGAGACACACCTGGCCTCTATTTCAGCCGTCTGCGGATACTCGTCCTTATCAATCATATTCTTATCTATACACTCATTCATCAGCTTATAGACTTCCGGCTCAAACCAGGTCTGACAAAATGTCGCCAGATTCTGCCGTGAATTCCCGTCAAGCATCAATTCATCATGTACCGCCTGATACGCGGCTCGCGGATCATTCTCTTTTAATGGAAAGCTATACTTGGGCATAACATTTTTCAATGCATCCGAGGCATAGATATCCTCAATTCCTTCATACTCCAGGTCATCGTTTTGCTTTGCGTATAATGGCATCTTCTTCCCCAATAATTGACTAAATAGAAACAATACACTGTTTATATCAATATATCACTCCACTTTTTTTTGTCAATTCAAGTTGTGTAGCAATAAAAAATATTTTTACCGACCCGTTTAACTCTCGTCAACCAAAATCTAATTGTACAATATTACGCAAACTCAATTTGATCTTATGATTAAAAATATATTTTTAATACGTGATATAGAATTATTTTATGTTGCAAAAAAAACCAATAACTTTAAACTAGACATTATTATTATGCCTGTTTATACATACGGGTAATTTTTAGTTATCTTATTTGTAATTAAGGAGAATGCTATGGAACTGAGTGCAAGAAATATCATCAAAGGTACTATCAAGGAGATCGACAAGGGTGCAGTAAATTCAGAGATTATACTTGAGATTGCACCCGGAAAAGAAATCACTTCGATCATTACCAACAAATCCAGCGAAAGACTCGGACTGGCGGTCGGTAAGGAAGCTTGCGCCATTATCAAAGCTTCTGCAGTGATAATCGGTATCGAGTAAGAACTAATGGCAGGTATATTAAACCCTTTGTCGCTTACTGACAAAGGGTTTAATTATTTAGCTTGAAAAAGCTATAATACAGCACTATACCGGCGGCAACCGCAACATTGAGGCTCTCCACCTTCCCGGCCATTGGAATAAATACCCTCTCCGTAGCCAGTGCCAATATTTCAGGCGAGATCCCTCCCCCCTCTGAGCCGAAGCAAATTCCTAGCGTTTCACCGGCTCCCAGAGTATAGTCTAATTCAGCAAAACTCTTAGCTGTACGTTCAAGCGCGGTAACAAACAGCCTTACCGAATTATTCCCGAGTATATCCTTGAATTCACTATACTCCAGATTGATACAGGGCACGCGAAAAGCAGCTCCCATACTAGCTCTAAGAAATTTGCCATTGAGCACCGATGCCCCGCCGATAAAGACACACCCATCCATGCCTGTCGCCTCAGCTATGCGCACAATCGCCCCGGCATTTCCCGGATCTTGAACCCTATCGAGAATAACCAGGCGTTTACCGCGAGCAAATAATTCTGTCGCCGCGAACATCTTCTGTCTAAATACAATTGCAACCCGCTCCGAACTTTTAAGCAGTGAGAACTTTTTAAAACAGTCCTCACTCATCTCTACAATCTCAACCCCTCTAGCTCTAGCCGTATTCACCGCCAGCTCAACCTCAGAGTCAAGACGCCGTGGCACCAGCAGCACCGACTCGAGCTCAACTCCGGATTCCAACGCCTCGCGTAGAAGGTGCACCCCTTCAACCAACGTCCTACCGACGTCAGGTTTTTTGGCAAGCTGCATATACTCCTTAATACGCGGATTCTGTCTGCTTGTAATCAAGATCCATCCCTTTCAAGCACAATAAATCCTATTCACCAGCCCGCTCAAATAGCTGGGTAGACATATACCGCTCCGCCAGATCGGGCAGAATAACCACAAATTGTTTCCCGGCAAATTCCTCAAGGCAGGCAAGTCTTACCGCTACTGCAACCGCCGCCCCACTAGAAATGCCACAGAGTATTCCCTCCTCCTGCGCGAGTCGACGCGCCATAGTTATCGCCGCTTCCCCCGAGACACTCTCGCACCTATCCACCAGGGTCAAATCGAGATTATCCGGTATAAATCCCGCGCCAATACCCTGGATCGCATGCGACCCAGTTCTAAGCTCCGCCCCAGCCAGATGCTGCGCAATAACCGGCGATTCCTCCGGTTCAACCGCGACTGCATGTATCTGCTTGCCTTTAAGCTTCTTGATAAACCGGCTAATTCCGCTAATCGTACCGCCCGTACCAACCCCTGACACCAGCACATCAATACCTCCATCAGTATCATTCCAGATCTCCGGGCCGGTAGTCTTCTCATGAATTTCAGGATTAGCCGGATTCTTGAATTGCTGCGGCATATAGCGGTTCTTAGAATCACTGGCAACATAGTCCTCTGCTTCCTTGATCGCTCCGGTCATCCCGAGCTGCGCCGGGGTCAGAATGATATTCGCCCCGAGCGCCTGGAGTACCTTGCGCCGTTCCACAGACATACTCTCCGGCATAGTCAGAGTCAATTTATAACCGCGCGCCGCAGCAACATATGCTAGAGCGATTCCGGTATTGCCACTGGTAGGTTCGACAATCTCGGAATTTTCATGCAAAATTCCCTGTTTCTCCGCATCCCAGATCAGGTTCGCCCCCACCCGGCACTTTACCGAAAATGCCGGATTTCTCGACTCAATCTTGGCTAGAACTTCAGCGTTACACCCTGTCCCCACAACCCTGCGCAAGCGCACCAATGGCGTATTGCCGATAGCATACGATTGATCCTCATATATTCTGGTCATAACACCCTCCTTTAAACCGCTCACCATCAAAGATTGACAAACATCTCACGCTCGCTCAAAACAGTAAATACTCTGTGCGAATTGATATCAGGGATAAAGGTGGAAGCAGATACATACCCATTCTTCACCGAGACCAGATCCGAAAACTCATCCGTATCCGGCTCGGTCATCTTCCCATCAAGATAGAACATATTCTCCACCCCATCCTTACACGGATGAAACTTTTCAACAAAACCGCTGCTTCCCTGCTTGGTAAGGCGTATTCCCTTCACCTGCGCAATATCCAGATCAGGAAAATTCACATTAAGTAGGAAAGCCGGAAGTTCACCCAGTCCTGCCTGGATCATATCCACAACCTGCTCAATAATCACCCTGCCAAAGTGCACCGCCGGTTCCCAACGCGGATTCTGCCAATTAAAGACTGAGAGCGCAAGCGAAGGTACACCATGAAATACCCCTTCCATCGCCGCTCCGACCGTCCCCGAATAAAAGATATTCCTGCCCAGATTCGGCCCGGAGTTTATCCCGCTGACGATCAAATCCGGCTTGACAATCTTATTCCCCAGAGCATACTTGACCGCATCCGCCGGATTACCGTCAACCGACCAGCACTCTTCAATGCAGTCATGCTCAGAATGCAACTCACTCCGGGTTATCTCAATGGTTCTGCCCAGAGTTATCGCCTGTCCTACCCCGCTGCGATTCTTCTTAGGCGCAACAATATATATCTGATGTCCAAGTCCGGCAACTGTCTCGACCAGACACTGCATACCTGCAGCGGCAATACCATCATCATTGGTAAGTAATATCTTCATTGCGTATCCTCAGTTCCCCCTTCGTTCACTGCCGGAGCAACCACCTTCGCCTCATCCCCGCCGAGATTACCCACCATATCCTGGAGAGTATTCAAGCGAGTTCGGAGTAACTTGATCTCCTCCTTCTGCTGGGCATTCACCTGCTTGGAGAGTTCCAGATGTCTGGTCAACTTCTGTATCTCTTTCTGATGCTCCAGCTTGATCTGATCAATATTCTGAATCTCATCCTTTCTGGACTGGAGTTCCTGCTTGATTTTATCCATCGCTTTTACCGCTTCATCCCGCTCACGCGCCAGATCCACATTCTGCGAGGAGATATCCTTGAGACGGAGCGAGAGCTTCTCAATACTGGCCTCTCCCGCGCCTATCTCCTTACGCGCCGCCTCCAGCATCTTACTCATCTGAGTATTATCCACCGCATCCGAGGCGATCTCAACCGCCATATCGAGCTTACGGTTGACAATTCCCTCATATTTCGTATTCAGATCAGTATAATCCTTGGTAAGTTTAGCCTCACGCTCACGCCATAGCAGTTCTCTGCCGTTCCATTCGGCGTCCCGGAACCACATAAAATAATAGATTACTCCCGCCAACGCCGCCAGAAGGATAAATACCGTCAACAGATATATCCACCAGGACACACCCCGTTTCTTTATCGCCATAATCGTCGGTTTCTGCGCTTCCTTGATGGTCGAGGCAATAAAGTTTGCGGCATCTTCAGGAGTCCACTTTACCGGTGTTGAAGGCTGCATAACCGTTGACACATGCTCAAATGAACCCCTATTATTATCTTCCATAATACCCTCCACTATAATTATCTGATCTACAATCAACGGCATAAATTATATCTATTAAAGCGCTGATTGCATCAATAAAAGTTGCGCCTTGCCAAAAAAGACCGTGTCAAGTCCAAAGCAGGACAGAACTTCCCATACGAAAAATATAGCTTTTTTAGCCAATAATCAAGCTTAACATATTGACTAAGCAGAGATAATTCCTATTATATTTAATACTAATCTAACCGTGAAAAGCGGGCTCGTAGCTCAGTCGGTCAGAGCAGGTGACTCATAATCACTTTGTCGGGGGTTCAAGTCCCTCCGAGCCCACCAAAGAAATAAAACCCTGTAATTCCTAATATATAAGGACTTACAGGGTTTTTAAATGACTATTTAGCGGCTTTAAATATGTTAAATATGATCAAATTTACTAGTATTTTTTAGATTTTTTAAAGAAATAAACCACAAATAAACCACAAAATTAGACCTTAATAACTCAGCCCTGCAATGGCCTCGGTCATTTCTTCAGCCTTGATATGCAGATAATCTTCCGTCACTCTTTGCGAGCTATGATCTAGTAGCCTCGATATCATTAAAATTGGCTTGCCAAGATGATATAATTTTGTAGCGTAGGTATGTCTAAGCGAGTGCAAGCCAAGCTCTTCAGAGCGCTCAATACCGGCCTTCTCGCAGTCCTTACGGAAGTATTTAAGGATAGTCGGATAACTTCTTCTTTTGAATACCCGATCACGTACCGCCTTTTCTCTATTTTCAGATAATATTATTTTAAGGTTTTCGCATATTGGCAGGTTAAGGGGTCGTTTGCTCTTCATAACATTTGCCGGTAATTTAATAAAACCATCATCAATCTGGCTCCACAACAGGTTGTGAATATTATTCCAGCGTAGTCCGGTGTAAATATGTAGCGCCCAGCGCAGATGATTAAGACCTTCGCTCACCTCAAGCAGTCTGGACACCTCTGAGTCAGTCAGGTCTCTAATATCTTTCTCAGGCTCGCCAGGCAAGTTATCCAGCGCCTTGAAGGGATTGAGCAGCGCACGGTCAATGTAGCCCCTCTGCTGCGCCCAATTCCACATACCAGAGAGCGAAGCACAGTAGGTATTGATCGTCTGCCCCTTTGTGCCAGCCTCCAGCAGTTTTTTTCTTTTATGCTCGACAGTTAGTAGAGTGATTTTCTCTGGCCAAGAACTTGCGCTACCTATCAATCGGCCTACTGCGGTCTTGACCTTGCGAAAGGTCTCAGGCTTTTTAGCCTCAGCGTAAAGCTCAAGTATCTCACTAATTTTCATTCTCTATCTCCTCAACTGGTACCGCTTCTTTTAGGTTACTGAAGAGCCAATCGCTCAGACTAGTATTTTCTTTGCCAGCCTCATTTCGCCACGCCTCTCGGTAGATTTTAGGCACTCTAATCTTTATGCTTGCATCACGCTTAAGTCTACCCTTTCTTGGCAGACTGCGCCAATCCTTATTTCCATGCATGCTCAAACTCTCCTGTTGCTGGACGTAAACCACCGTCTAAAGCTTCGTTTACTAAAGAGTCCAATAAACATGGTGGCAACTCACTGAGCTTATAATCTTTTCCATCAACCGTAACTTTGAAATCTAATTCCCATTCAACTTTCATAGTTTATTATCCTTTTATTATCGTTATTAATACGACACTGGCATTTGTCCCGGACTCTCTAAAACTGCCATCAGGCAAAACCTCCCATGAATCGCAAATGGGCTTGAGCTCTTTATTTTGCCGAACCCCATTAAAACATAATGATATTAATTTACCTCCAGGTCTTAGCTTCTTCACTGCGTGCAAGATATGCTTTATATCCTGCCCCTGTTTAAATGGTGGGTTCATAATTATTAGATCGTATTGACCTTGCTCAATCGTTAAAAAATCACATATTTTCAATCTATTAACTTTAGTATATGCTTTATAAATATGCTTGATGCAATCGATATTTATATCATATGCAGTAATATTTGAGTGAAATTCTTCCGGTATTTGTTCAATAATACGACCAAGACCTATAGAAGGCTCAAGAATTGCTTTATTGTTTAGATCCCCAGCCATTGAAACCATTCTTGCAGCAATCGCTCGCGGTGTTTGAAATAGGTTGAAACCTATTATTACCTGCGGCTTTTCAATGCTAAGAAAATTATTTCTCTCCTGCCGGTACTGCTTTCCCTTCGCATCATTTATCTCACGAAGGGAAAGCAAACGCATTATTCCGCTAGACTTTTTCATATTCTCTTACCTCTGGCATCGCCTTTACCACTTTATCTGTCAAGTGAATAATACTTATGTCTCTATAGCAAAAACCTGTGACACTGGCGCGAACTTTAAAGAGCCGTTTGCCTTCTGTCCTCTTATAGTTTGTAATCCCGCCACCCTCAAGAACGAAATATGTTCCGTATCCGTCATATCTTTTTGTGCAAGCTGTGTATTCCTTCTGTATCATCTCGATGACTTCTCCTTTGCCTTTGCACAGCTGTTTGCTATCGTTTATGGACAAGTTCAGTAAAGGTGGGTTCTTTTCCAGCTTATACGCTTTTAATATTTGCTTATTTTCTGCTGTGGGTGCTTTGTAGTCTTCGTGTGGAATACGCTCAACGGCTATTATCAGCTCTTCTTTTTTTACAGGGTCAATAACCGTAACACTTGCAACAGCAGCTCCCAAGCTCTTATTTACTTTTGAGATAATGCAACGCCCAAAGCTTCCACCAACTTTATAATCTTTGGCTTTATTCTCGAAATTATCGCCTAAAGCTTCTAACATTTGTTTTTCATATGCTATACGTAGCTTTAAATGCTTGCGATACTTATGCCCATTGGTACACGGATAAAATTTGATCTTTGAAATTGCTTCAAGTGGTGATATTGTCTTGATTAGGTCGTACAGTGATACCCCGTCGGCCTTCATCCAAAAATTATTGCAGATAAATTCAGCTCTTTTAGAGTCTTGATGTTTAATAGCTTTTTTTATAAAAGCTCGCTTTTGTATAAGCTCCTTAAAGTCTTTTTCGCTCTTTCTCAACTCAGCTTCAAGCTTTTTAATGCGCCTATACCTCACGTCTGAGCGTTCGAGATATAAAGCATTTGCAATAACTCCTGCTGTCCTGGTCTGCCAATATTCAGCCTTATCCCAGTTGTTTGTCGCTTTTGCTGCAGCTCTGCGGCTCTTTCTAGCAATAATATTAGCCTTCTTTTCATTCTGCATACCAATAACACCAACCGTATTACTTAGTTCTGTTCTGGCATCATCCTCGCGCTTGTTTCTGTACTCGGAAAATCTTTCTGCCCGGTCTACTGCCCGGTCTGCCCTTGAATCAATGTCGTGATCTTCAATCTCTCCGCAGAATTCAAGTGCTAAATCTTCTCTTGTTGCTGTCCAAGTGGCGGCAAGGTCGCTCTCTTGTTTCATTGTCCAAGAATAGCCTGCATCTTTGAACCGCTTCCAATCCTCTTTGCTCAAACGCTCGGCTAGATAGATTCTAATTTTGTCGTCCTCTGGTGAGTAAGTAGCGCGATGATTAGTACTAGTCATTATATTGATCTCCTCAAAAAAATATTTGATTAATTAGTTGAAATGTGGTAATATTAAATTAGGTAGAGTAATTCAGCCTTGCGCTGTAACTAAATTACTCTGGGTGTTTAAGTCTGCTCTAGTCCAGCAGGCTTTTTTTTGTGCCCTGATCAAACGCAATGACCCCGTTACTGCTATTTAAATTGATCAGGGCTAATCCAATAAAGCTTTCGCTTGTCGATACCCTCCTTTCTCCAAAACTACTAATCACTCACCGCGAGCAATTAGCTGGAACTCAAAGCTATACCTCTAAGTATGTCACATCGTTAAACTGCTTTGCGTCCACCCACTGCTTACGCAAGCATGCAAAGGCGTAGCTAGAGCAATAAAAGTACTCACGCCATTCAAGCCATAGCTTTTTGAGATCAATTTGATCGATACTAGTAATCTGCCCGCGTCTGATCTGGTCGATAATTTCGTTTTTCATGATTAAAATTCCTTTGGTGTGTTATCTATGGTGTACATAGATAAGATAAATAAAAAAGAGTTTTATTGATCAACTTTTGATATTCAGAGCATATCATCTATGTACACCATAGTCAAATAAAAAATAAATTTATTTTTTGAAACTGGTAGATTTATTTGGGTGGATAGAGCTTGTTTAACTCTTGAAAAGCCCAATCGGATAGGGTCAGCCCCTCGCTCTCGGCAAGTTTTTTCCAATAGTCATGATGCCTGGTTGGTATTCGACAAGCAAGCCTCTTGTCTCTTTTCTCAGTCCCTTTTCGTGGTAGACTGCGCCAATCGTTATCGTTTACCATAGTATAAATCCCATGCTTAATTATTGTATTCTTGCTTAATTCCGCTCAATATAGTACGCGCCGTCGTTCCGCTCAATACAGGGAGAGAGAGATAGAGAGGGATCCCTATAGCGATCCCTATAGCGATCCCTATAGCAATAGCTATAGCTATAGTATATAGAGCTGGCAAGAAAAAGTAAAGAACGATCGTTGACCTTGATCGAAATAGGAAGAGTACCAGAATGAAGAAGAGTAGAAAGGACAATGATAGGCAAGAATGAAAACAAGGCAGAAAGAGCTAGAATAAACAGTGACGAAAAAAAAGGCAGGGTCAGACAGAGACGGACGAGAGCTGAGAGCGATAGCAATAGCTATAGCTATAGTAGCAGAAAGGCAGGAAATTGAGGGTTGAGAGAAGCGGTCTTCTCTTAAATAACGAGAAATAGACTATAGATTATGGGTTTGAGAGTCGAGAAAGCTCTCTGATCTTTGAAAAGGTAGTCAAAAGAGGGCTTGTCGATCGAGTTTGCTGCCCCCCTTAGGGGGGGGGGAGGGATTGTACGTTCCCTCCCGGAGACCCACTCGAAAATTTGCGATAAAATTTTGAGCGCCATCTCTTGCTACAGTTCACTCTATCTTTGGACTCTCGCCTTGCCCCTACTATTGCTATAGCTATAGAGCTAATTCATAATGTCAGTGACAAATATAGACTTGACAATTTTAGCAAGCACTAGGACAACAAATATATTGGCAACTCACAAAAAGCTCTCTTTTAAAACATCATAATATTGTACATATTATTTATAGCTTTCTGTCTCAGTCACCCAAAATTTATAGACATATCTAGCTATCATTAATTTTTGGCTCTCTCTCCCTGTATTGAGCCGAAATACGAACTGTACTATATTGAGCGGAATTGCACACTATTTAAGCTAAAGAGAAATTTTAGATGACTGTTTCAGACTAAAGGCATAGATTATTATTAAAACTTCCTAACTTTACAATACTTATAGAATCCTACGACCAGAGAAATAATAATTTACAAAAAAGCATGTGCTCTCTTATCAATAAATGCCAGGTAAAGCCTTAACTAATACAACCTATTCCGCCTCTGTATGTTATACATGTTATACAAATTTATTTTTATCTATCGTACTATATATTTATTACTAACTCAGCAAACTACTCCTCTTCCCGGCTATTCCTATCTTCTATATCCTTGAGTTCTTTAAAAGCATCAGCTCTTGTGGTAACCCCCGGTATGCTTATTGGTTTCCGGTTTGTCTCGTCATAAAGTACATCATTGCCAAAGAGCTTGTCCTTCTGATCCCCGCTCTCATCAAAATCCGGCAATAACTGCCCTGGAATCACTGCAGCCTTTTTTTCTTCTTCATCAGCAATCACATAAGTACTCTCTAAACCACAACTTTCTTTAAGCTTAGTATTCTTTGCAAACCAAACGAACCCAGTTCTTTGAAGAGAGCTATCTTTCTTTACCATTGCCCTGGGATATAAAAGTCTTTCCACCGGCTCTTGAGTCTTCTCCCATTTTTTAATTCTTTGCTCCAGCTTTTCTGCCACCTCATTACTACAGCACTTTTCAAGAGAATATACATCTATATCCTCTTTCTCTCCAATTTCATTCAATAGTCTTACCGGTTTGACTGTACAGAGTCCAAGCCCGAAGGGCTTGCCTCCCCCTAGACGCCACTTCGTCTTACAACACGCCAACAGAATCGCCAGTTCCCTTTCAGACACCCCCCTTAGCGCCAGCCGGAGAGAACCTGTAACCTGTTCATTAGCTGTATTTTTTTCAGACAAAAGCTGAGCTGTAAAATTATTGTCCTGTTCTTTATCCTTTAACTCCTCTCCTCCCTCTTCATACATTCCTTGATTATCATAAATCCAAGGCGCATCTGGATCATCAATACCTGCATGCATACTGTTTCTGTAGACTTTATGCCCTTTTAGCGGATCCTTCGCACTGACCATATCCGCACTTTTCGCCTTCCGGTAGAATGCCATACACCCGGGATTGGGGGAATTGAGTACCGGTAAAGTTATATAATCGCTTAATAACGTTGCCGTATCAGGAAACACCAGATTCTCCGGACGTACCCGCCCGGCAAATGACACGGCCTCACTCCCAGTCTTATCCGTCACTTGCCCAAACAGATTGGTCACTAAATGAACTTTACCATCACTCCGTTCAGTATCAGGGTATAGACGATTATCCTTAAACTGATTTTTAAGCAAATCCTTCCATTTAATTGATTTCCTTCCTTGCTTATAAGCTATATCATCAATCCTCAATAATGGTCCATCTGTAATTAAAGTCATAAGGTTACGGAGTGACCCGCGTACGGAACTCGCCGGCACTATCACATCTCCTTCAATAGTGAGCGCGTTATATGTCTGATGCTTACTCTCCTGATTGTTACTCTCCGCTCCACCCTCCAAAATTTTCTTACATTCAGCATTACTATACCCTGCTTTGAGCATAAGTGGACTCTCCAGCGTCACCTCTAACTCAAGAATGCCACTGAATGTACCCACAGTTACATCCCCTGCTGAATACAGGGTACGCTCTTCACGTTCACTTGATTCAGGAAAATCCCAAAAAGTATACGGATTATGAAACGCCGAATTCTTAAAATACTCGCTCGGGTTTTTCGTTATGTCAGTATATTCATCGTACTCTTTTTTATTCACTCGTGAGCCATTAGCTCTACCGCTATTACTCTTTTTCGCCATTAGCTTCCCCTTCCACGTCAACAAGTTTCAATGCATTCTTGAATAATCCGCGATGCTCACCTGATTCAACCGCATACCCAGCTATCTCCAACCTGCCCGCACTCTTACTCGAACCAACCCGCAGTAAGCCAATATGCAACGCTATAAGTGAGTGCGCCAGCCAGCAAACATCTATATCTTTAGGATTCTGAATCAATATCTTCACCTGCCACTCTGGAGAATTATTTCCATTATTCACCAATACCGCATTGGGAAACGGTCCTGTATTAAAAACTCCTCCTGAGATACTGTTAATAGCCACATGATCGCGCTTTTGAACTTCAGCTTCACAATTTTCAATGTTACTTGCCGCAAGATACTCAACAGATCGTTCTTTATTCGATACCTGCGAAAAACCATCAGTTATATGTATCCTCCCAGCCTTAAGGCTACTTCCAAAGAGATCATCAACTAAGAAACCAGAAATATAGTCTGCCCTTTTTCCAGCATCCTGTTTTTTCTCTTCTGGGATGAACAATTCGGAAATTCTGTGCGAAGTATATTCGTTCTCCTTTTCATTTTTCCGGTAATACGCTTTATAATTCTCCGCCGAATCTGCAACCTTTATGCCAGATCGAGCCGCAAGCCGAGTAGACCAGTCACGAAACAGCCCATGCAGACTGCTCCCCGGGAGTCGCCAGTAATCCTTCCCATCTGCTGCCGTTACCCGCATCGGCACCATCTTTATATCATGTCCTTTTTCCGCAAACAGAACATCCTGCCCCCGTGGAATCTTCAAAGTTATAGTTGCCGAGAAAGTCTTCGACACTGTTTCTGTACTCGCAGTTCCCTCACCTGCTGCACTATTCTTCTGGGTATTATTCTCCCCTGAGCAAACCTTCGGTTCTTCCCCTGCTGCAACCTCTCTCCGTGCAGCCAGGTACTCTCCATGCCGAGTGCTATCACTCAAATCATATTCCGTACAGTTCATGCCTTCAAGCTCCGCCAGTCCTACCCCCCTATTGGAATTACCGCCAAAGATCACGCCTTCCCGAAACACTGCGGACAACCAGTCAATAAATTTATTTGAAATTTCTTGGTCTCTCGCTTCAAGCCAGAGCGTAAAAGCAGTTGTCGTCTGCGGCGGCAATGTCTCAATAGTAAATACCCCTCTGCCCAACACCGCACCGGTATGCCGGTTTCGCCGATGATAGGTATGCCGCTTCACCTCTCCTTCACCAATATTCAAAATCGCATCCGGCACATACAACGGACTAGAATAGACCTTATCCCCAGCTTCTTCCTCAACGGCGTTGTCTTCAACCACATCTGCGGCTCTGCCAAAGATCTGCACAATCTCCGTATCATTCTCTGCTTTACCGCAATAACGCCGCCACCTATGTCTGAGAATACCAGCCAGCGAAGTCCCGGGGATAATATACTCACCCGCCCCATTCTGGGTCAAAAACAAAATATTCCCCTCTTCACTGTCGGTAGACGCAACCCCGGCAGGAAACTTTAAAGCTATACTTATTGCATATATTTTCATTATATTATCTCCAGGCGATTGAGCCTTAGGTTAGCTATCTTTAGTCTTGGCTATTATCAGATTCTGCAACATCTGCAAAGACTCCCAGGCAACTCTGGGTGTATTCTCATTCAACAACTTATTTATCTTATCCTTACACTCTCTCCAATCATCCTTTATGTAATCCATCCTATCTTCCGCCTGCTTTCTCAGATATTCAAGTGCCGCCTTATTGTTATCGCTGTCAAGTTTAACATGCTGCTGCAATGCACCAATCTGCGACGGCGAAGGTAGTCTTTCTATGTTATTTGTCATAATAGCCAAAATCAGTTTCGTCGCATCTACCGACTTATCACCAGATCCACGCTTAAACCTCGCATCCTCGCTCCCGCCAACAGGTTCATAAAGCTCTTCGGCTATACCGATATGCTGGGCAAGGCAACCGAAACCACGTTCTCTCCCCTCTCCCAAACCAACCAGTAACGCCTGCTCTAGATTTTTCTTCGCTGCTCTACCACACAAGCAGAACACCGCCCCCGGAAGAATTACCCGCACCGCATCCTCCCGCTTGCCTTTATCCTCCCCTGGTTTTCCCCTATTCCAGCCAAAACGCACCCCAGCACTACACCACAACGCAAGGTCATCTCCATGGCGCTCTAGAGCCGGAAGCTTAAAATCATTACACCATTTTTCAATCAACGCCGCAAACTCCTGCTGAATACTCTTCGGTTCAGCTGCACAATTCGCATCCTGACCAGTGTTGGGCTTAGGAAGTGCTATCGGTGACTGCGTAATCAATATGGTCTGATAAACATCTGTCTGCGGCACTGGAGACTCTACCTCTTCCAACCTGAATACTCCCAGCCCACGCACCCCTCTACTCCGCCCCAGTGCTATATACCTTTCACTCGCGGGTCTCTTTTGCAAGAATTCTGCCACATTCTCAGGTAGAGCAATTATCCCTGTCCACACAATCTGTCCTTCTGAACTCTCCGGAGCCATAGATTCAACCTGATAGAGATTCCTTCTACCGCTATTAGAATTATCATATATTACCCCGTGTGCCGTGATAACCCGCGGCATTGCCGACGACTTCCAAAGCCGAACCTTCCCCTCTCTCCCCCTATCTCTAAAGAGCACCCCATCACTCGCCTTGAGCGGACTATTTGGCGGTAACTCACGCCAGTTATACGGCTTGATCGCACTATCCTGAATAAACTCCTCTTTAACCGGAGAGGTATCATACCTGAGCAATTTCGCTACTTTATGCGAGAGGCTCACCCTTATCGACTCCACACATCCTTCTGGCGCCGGATGCAATGGCCAGGTTCGGAAAAGCTCACTCGTAAAACACGTTGACGCAATGGCAGAATCATATGAATTTATCTTGGTCAGTATCGCTCCCTGTACCGCACTAGCGGGAATCGCCAGACCACTCTTGATCACATTGGTCTTCGTAGGCTGCTCCGGACAGCAGATCGGATTTTCAGGAGTAAAGATAATTCTCTTCCAGACCACGTCATCCCCAATTCCCTTAGGAAAGTTAGAAGCGACAGCATCCGTACCCTTGCTCCCAGCACCTTCAGCTTCAGCAGAACGTTGTCCATCTTTTTCTTTAGCAACATCATTAAAACAAGCCTCAACCCCCTTAGCTTCATCATTCACAATAGTCAGCACGCAACTGCCCTTACCCCGACTCTTGGTACCACCTAAATTAGTAACCGCCAGCAACGATAATTCAACCGCCGCAATATGAAGCTTCTTATCAGAGTTTATAAAAATCGTCCCCGAAAATTCCGTCCCTTTATTTATCGCCTCGGTTCGTCGGTACGACTGCTCCTTGGCTATACCGGTCTCATATTCAATAGCAGTCCGTGAAATAAAGCGTGAATTAATACCGCCTACATTGCTATCAATCTTTGCATCCTTTAACAAAACCAGTCCGTCATTAACCCGAGTTGTATTATTCACATCATCAGCCGCGCCGAAGATCTCCTGCTCAAAACCATTCCAGCCCCGTATCCTCGATATCTTTCGAAGTTCATCACGCATAATGCCCTTGAGATGAGTCGCCGGAATATATGGATCCCCATGCATATCCCGGGGGATATAACCATCCTCATTATCACTCCCCGTCCCTGTCCCCAATTCCGCATCGCTGGTAAATTTAAGTTTATATTTTAATATATGCATCTCGGCATCCCTATTCAAAGCGTTCTTCCTCTTCCAGCAATAACAATGCATCCAACAACCAGGTAGACTGAGTCTCAGTCTTCTCGTTATAATCCCACCCCTTACCTAAATTGCATGAATCGCTTCCTGGATAATCCTCCTTCAAATAATTGGCAAGGCTCTCATTTTTACTCTTACTCAAAGCTGCATACCACTGCACCCGGCTGACCCATGGTTTGGTCAACACATCCTTGGCTCTCAGATAAATATTACGGGAAATACCCTTAGTATCCTTGAATAAACCTTCGACTTTTTTCTCTAACTCTTTAAACTCATCTAGGCTATACGGTCTCTGCGTAAGCAGCATGTTCCTTTCTATATCCTGATCAAAAAACTCAAGCTCCCGCTTCCGCCTGGCCTCTGGTGTATCGATAAAACCCTCGGTTATATGCTCCCAATCCAGCGCAGCAGGTGCCACTCCTCCCTCAAGTGTATGCTGAGCAAATCTTCCCTTGGCACTAGCCAGCAGACTCTCAGCATACGGTATCGCGGTATGCAGCGGATAGGTCACCTTGCAGAAGACCACCCCGGCACTGATAGTCAACCGGTCATTACTCGCCGGCCAGAGCTTGCAAATCCCAAAATTAACCTTACCCCTCATTTCTTCTCGATACTCTTCGGCCTTCTTAATACTCAACTCATTAAACTTAGTGCATATCTTCTCTACCATACTAAAAGCATACTTGGAATGGCAGATACATAAAATATCATCCCCTCCAATTACCAGCGGTCGAAAAGGCAGCACCAATTCCTGCTCTTGCTTATTGACGTAATTCTCAATAGCAAAATTCTTGCTCACTTCGACATCCTCCCACCACTCAGCAATTTCTTCTTGCAAGGCAGCAGTGAATGCTCCCCGCGTACACTCTGTAAGTGCTTTACTCATCTCCTGTATCCAGAATTCTCTCTCTTCCTGCCCAGGGCGTTGCCGAAAGAACTCCTTATACTGCGCGCCAATATTATTCCCATCCAAGGCGATTATTGCCCAGCGATTCCGCTTATCCAGTGAAAAATCAGCAGCCGCAGCAGCAGCCTTGGTTTTATCATCATCGCCTGCAGTAGCTCTAATCGCGCGAAGAAATGAAAACTTGGTAAACTTTCCACTCTCTTTCTCCGCCCGCAAACTCGCAGGCAAAGAGCCCTCTATCTCCTGAATAATCCTCTCACCCATCGTGTCATAGACCCCTTGCTCGGTTCTACTCCGTGCTGCATTCCGCCGATCCTCAATCATTTTATTAACACCGGTTTTATAACCGTCTTTCCCCACCGGCCATATCCCCGAAACACTGCACGGCTCCCCGCTCAAATCCTCAGGTATATAGGCATAGAGTTCATCCGCACCCAGATTCGCCTGGGTTAGATTATCCGCCACCCCAATACATATATCCAACCCGACACTATGCGCCCTATCAATTAATTTTTTACGAAGCTCTGCCGCACTATCAACACTGTCACACTCAATTGTCCCCCTGCCTCCACCGGAAGATATGCACTTACACTTGCCACTATTTCCCAAAAACTTATCACCTAAATCTTTATCAAACTGATCAATAAGAATACTGCTACCGATAATGTACTGTAGCTTGGGTACAGAGTAAATAAACTGCTGAATCCCTTTGATATCATAACAGAGATACACCTTATCCACCTCAGCCTCAGCCTCAGGATATAGCTGCATCATCCTCTCCGTTGCGATTATCCGCTCAGCTTTTTCGTACTCGGAGTCTACCGCAAATAGTTTTATCCCCTGCTTATAAGCATATAGTTGCAGCGGAGCAATTATCCTACGTGTCCCCCCAGTAACATCAATTGCATATTTCATAAATCTAGTCTTATTGTTTTTATGTTGATTGCGTTTATTATTCTTATTAACTTTTTCTCCAGAATCATTACCTGCAAAAAATTCTTCCACTCGCTCCCGTACCGCCCTCTCACTCTTAAAGCTACCATGCCTTATATCCTGGAGCGGTAAATACTCAAACGCACAATTAGATACGTATTCTTTGACTTTGGCCTCAAAATCCTCAAAGGTAATCCGTTCTCTATCCCTGATAGACGTCAACACCTCCTGCTTGTACTTTGCCGTATATATAATCAGAACCTTCTTCGGTCGTAGTGAGAGAATAGAAAACAACGCCGCCGCTGGCGAACTGACCACCAACGCCAGTCGGCTAATATTTATATTCTGTAGGTATGCCTCTCCATATATCTTCCTGCTGCGAATCCGCTCCTCGGTCTCAGCAATTATGTTATCAAAGAGATACTTCTCTAATATCTGCCGGTCACCCACCGGATCCAGCAATCTTGCATACTCCAGACACTTATCAAATGCACTCTCCCCCTCCGCCACTACATCTTTGATCGACGGAGGCACCTGCATCTCAGCAAGATAAGGCCTGAGAGAGTTATACAGATCAAGCGATCCCGCCTTTGGCAGAAATGTAAAATCATTGAGATTTAATCCTTGCTCAAGACCCTGTCTGGAACAGACAAAGAACTTCTTTATCCCATACTTTTTGGCAATATCCTGTTTCTTTTTAAGCCATTCTACCGGCACAAACTGCCCATTATATGCCGCCGAGACAACCGCTGCCGTAGGCCTGGTAAACCCACCTTTGATAGCAATTATCAGAGCCGAAGCAATAGTTGCCCAGGCTGAATACGGCGTAAGACCAAATCCACTCAAATCAATCTCCGGCAGATAATCTGCATTCAGCTTGAGGTACCACCTGTCCGTATTTATCTGAAGTTTCTCACCTACTTCAACTTTTATCTTCTCAGACATATCTTTAAACGACTTAGGAATCAGCTTTGCCCCGTGTTCACCCTCTTCCCAACATAATGGCAGAAAGAACGCATCCTCAAGGTACTGATTAAAACTGGGATGAATTATAGACTCACTACTCTTTTTACTACCCTCTGCATCAGCTCCTTGCTTCTTCTCCGCGCTACCATTTTCAATCAAATACCCATCAGCTACATCTTTTTTATAAAACACACATACAGGATAGCATATTCCCCGTGCTTTACTCTTATCACTCAAAGCCGGATCATGCGCCATCCCGGCTCTATGTGTTGCCCCGACACTGTCTTCAAGTGGACGAATACCATTTTTAATTCTCTCAATGTAACATGCCAGTCTATATCTCAAAGGATCAGTTACACCACTATTTTTAGTTTTCTCTAAATACGTCTCGATTACCTCTGTCTTGAAAATATATCGTGAAAGCATACCAAACCTACAAACCAACAGTTCTTTTACCTCATTCTTATCCATATTAATTTTATTTAGATCATCTTTGAAATTGCCAGTAGTAATTATACCCATTACAATTTCTCCCAGCTTACTTTTAAATCAATTCTCTTTTCAACATTATCTTTTATATAAAGCTTCTTGTTTTCCTTCTGTACAGAAATCAAATCCCTAAAATTGAAACCAACAATCGTATCCCCAAAAGCAACATCAAATGGTTTTTCACAGCCCTCAATCCACAACTTTTCAAACTTATTCTTGCCAACTTCAATTACTGGTATGAGAGTTCCATCCCCCTCAAATTTATCATTCAAACGAACTTCTTTATCTTTCTCACCATCTTTCTTCACAATCATTTCAGCATAAAGCTCAATACTGATCTTGACTATAATCTCACCCTGATCATCTTTAGCAATCAGATAGATCACTTCCTTTTCACTATCCTTGGCTTCTCCAGCACTATAGCTCTCACCATACGCCCCACCCAAGTATACTGCAGGTTCATTCTGCTCTTCTTCAAGCGCTATTATCGCCCCGACTATCTCCTTTACTTCTCCTTCAGTAAAGATATCCCCATCCCCGCTCACCATCCGGTACTCCTCCAGCAAACGACAAGGCACCGCCAGCGCGGCCAACTTCTCCGGCCTCTCCCAACCAAGTTCATCATCATAACAATCAAATAGCCGCTGAACATCCTCAATTATGTCAAAGAACAATTCAATATTATCCACATAGCAATTTATCAACTCATTGGGAAATTTATACTGTTCTACATATTTTTTATCCTGAGCATAAATTGCACTATAACAGAGATCGATATTGAAGACCTGCATAAACAAATCTCGAACTTCCGTAATAACCGCTTCGCTTGTATCCATCAAGAACAGATCCTGACTATTCAAATCATTAATCTTCTTCGATAAATCTTCAGCAACTTGCGTAATATCAGCAACAGCACCCTGTGCCAGACTATCTATCTTATTAGTAATATCTTCGGAAATTTTTTTAATTTCGGCTTGCTTATTCTCAATATCAGCAATACTGAAACACTCAAGATGCACCGAATTAGCCAGAATTTCCCTGACATTTTCAGGAGACGGGTTTTTATTATTTTGCACCTCCACGCTATTCTCAAGCAATGCGGCAATTATTCCTGCTTTAGCCTTCAACCCCAAAATATTCTTCATTGTCTTCTATCCTGTTGCCAATCTTATCTTAATCCTCTATCAGTAAATATTCTCTCTACTCTATATAGGCAGCCGAAATTCACTCTTTATGACAAAAATCAACCCGTCAGTCTCTCCGTAATCGCCCAATGACCAAACAACTCATCAACATCAGCCGACACATACCTCTTACCTGCCTCCCGGCGAACCCGCTTCCTCGCCTTAGACTTATAATGAGCAAAATCAAACTTATGCTTCTTGTAGTTAAACGCCAATTCAAACAACCGCGCATTCACTCTTAAAATCCCTTGTTGCTGCGTCTCTGCCCACTCTGCATAATAATCATAACAAATTCCGGAGTCAGTCTTGATTTCAACCTTATTCTTCTCACACCATTTTATACAATTCAACCAGGTACTACCCAGGTTCAGACTTATATTCCCAGCCCCGTCACGTGCTGCCAGTTTCTCCGTCGCCTCTGCCAGGCAGGGAACCAGCTTCCGGCAAACATTATCTGCAATCAGTAGAATATTGGAGCTGTCCTTGGTGGTAAATTCTGCAAAAATACTTCTCAGATAAAATATACGCTCGACCAACAGCAGCGTATACCTCTGATTATCATTCATCTTCCAACCATCAGCATCAATCTCAATAAATATGCTATTTAGTATCCTCAGCTTCTTTCCTAATTGCGGAGTAGGTATTCTACTTATCACCGCCTCTAAATAATCCCGGATTTCACGATATATACTCCGTAGCTCCGCGTCAATCTCTTCCAGTCCGACTTCCCCCGGAATTATCGCTTTCATATCCCGCAGCTGAAATCCCTTCTCCTCGCTGATTGCACCCAGATTTACAATATCCTTCTCATACGTCTTTTTACTTTCTTCTCCCTCTGATTCTTTATATTTTTCCTCTATTTTTTTATCTTTATACTCTGGCAGCACTTTATTAAATTCATCCTGATAATGATAATATGGAGATGACAGCATTCTGCAAAATCGATCCAGATCATTATTAAAATATCTGATCAATTCATTTATACTTGCTAAAGCAAGAATGTTTTTTTTCTTTATTCCCGTGAGATTTCTAACCCAATACCGTAGATATCCCTCTATCATCTGCCCGCTTGACTCAAAAGCCTTTACATACACCCGCTCTGCTATCTCTGAAGAATTACTTTCAGTCCAGCACTTATTCAGTAGATCATCCGCCTTCACCGTAAGCATCTCCCGCAGATAATCCAATCCGGCTTCTTCTGTATTCTTAATACTCTGTTTAAGCCTCTCAAACTCTTCTTCCCGTCCCCGCTTCTGCTCATCGTCTACTACCATTACCCGCCTCCCCAGCTACTCATTATCAACTAACCTTCCCAATGCGGGAAAAACTCACTTACCAAACTAGAATTAGAGCTCAATATTTCACTTTTAACTTTTTGACGAAATTTTTCTGCCGCACCTTTAAATTCATTGCTCTTAGCAGGTATAACCTTAGCAAATCCTTTATAAATTAACTTTACTAATTCCTCATTATTATTCAATACTCCCTCCGTATGCTTAGAGCACGTCGCATCATAATAATCACAAATTACATTTCCATGTACTGCTATTAATTTCTTATTATCCTCAACCCAAACCTTAACCATATCCCAAGCTGTTTCAAATGAATGTGATTCAGTAGGAGTACCTGAATCTAACAGACTTCTTTTAACTTCTAGAAAAACAATAACCATCGCCTCTACAGCGCAACAGGTAAATCTCAATATACAACCATGATTTGCAGTCGTAACATATTTCAAAAAATTTCTCAAGATCAACACTCGCTCTGTCATAAAGAACGCATACTTAAATTTGACTGAGCCGGCGCGCATTCCATTGATCTCTCTATATTTTTCTACTCTTGACTCAAATTTTCTTTTTAGGGTACAACTACTTATTTTACAAACAATTTTATTAATATAATTAGAGACCTCACTATTAATCTCATGAATCGTTAACGTTTCACCCATCTCAGACGCCTTCAGAGTACCATTCTTCGCTACTTTATAATCATGCCTTTCACGAATCATGGAATGGATATTTCCAATACGATAATTACTATTTGCAGAATTCTTAATTCTCTCTTGCTCACGTTCAGTCAACGATTTAGGAAATAATTTGATAAAGTCATCAATATCATTTTTATCTACTCTTAATTTTTGCGAATTTATCTTATTATTATGCTCCACGAGTTTATCCTTTAGCGCAGTTATCAGCTTACTATCACCCTCTAATAGCTTCGCAACAAGTTCTTTATGCTCTGCACTTGCCATCTTCATATCTCTCTACCGTTGTGATCTATTCTCAATCTCTCGGTCCCTGCTACTAGCCAGACCTATAACACCAAAAAATATTATACAATTATATTAAAACTTAACTTTACCACACACATGTTGTTTTCGCAAATTATTAACCCCACATTATGGATATTTATTTTCTGCCTTAACTCCCCCCCAATACCTCCATCCAAACTCATCCTCATACCCCACGCGAACCACCAATATGCTGTACCGACAATAAAATCACAAAATAATATTTTCTACAAAGCCTTATTTTACAATAAGATACATTTTCAACACAACTTTTTTTCTCATTATTTCCGTCATACCCCCAGCTCTCCAGATGCTTGTATATATTAGAACAAAAAAAGCGCAGTTTATTCAATTAACCTTATTTCTGAAAGGAGAGATATGAAGTACTACTGTGTGTCAAGGCATGCCGGAGCCATTGACTGGTTACTCAGTGCAGGAATCAGAGTCGACGAAATCCTGCCCCATCTGGATATTTCAATTATCAAAAAAGGAGATATTGTTATCGGCACCTTGCCTGTTCAGCTGGCAGAACAGGTCTGCAGCAGAGGTGGTCGGTATTTTGCACTAACTATCAATATTCCACAGGAACTGCGCGGCCAGGAGTTGACCCCGGAACGCATGAACCGGTATGGTGCTTGCATTACCGAGTTCAAAATACAGAGGGTCACCCCGGAGGATCCCCTCTGCCGTTCCAGCCCACCTCAAGCAACAGAGAATGAGTAACACCTAATTTCTTTTACGCGGTACCAACACTTATTTAAAGGAGTAGTTATGACTATTTTATTGAATTCAAAATCCAAGTTATTCTTCATGCTGCTGTCCCTGGTTCTTGCCCTCACCCTCAAACCCCTTGCTGCCGATGAATCAATCGCGGAAAACACTCCCAAGCCGCAGCAGGTATTTGTTGGTCTACAGGCATCTCCCGAAATTATCGAACTCTCCCAGAACCGGAACCTGATTTATGCTCAGGCAAGTATGCTCAATGACCAACGTATCGAGGCATTTACCCAGCTTGAGACCGATATTACCGCTATCTTGCAGGAGTTCGAGACGACCCATGACCAGAAGCTCCTCCAGAACAAGATGGTAAAGATCCTTCTGCCCCTGGTGAAAGAACTGAAAGATATCTCCGACAGTTCCAATGAACTCGCCGCCAAAATACGTCAGCACAAAGCTGAACTCGTCGGGATAGAGCTCTTCTCCCCAGAGTCCATCGCCGGTATCTATCAGGAGTATGAACAGGAGAAGAAGAATCTGCACCTCAGCACCTCGACCGTCAACTTACTCGTCGAAGAGCAGTACGGCGGAGATGTGATGAAACTCGAAGAAGCCGCCAGTAAGGATCCACTCCTCAAAGATTATGTCGACGAGCTGATGACCCTGGGAGATCTTGCCAGAGACAGACTCAAGTATTTGCGTGATAATCTTACTAAAATCAAAGACGCAGGGAGTGTCATCATCAAACTCGGCACTCAACTGGATTCAACCTGGGTAGATATCCGCCAGTTCAAGCGCAACACCTACGTCATCGCCAGTACCTACAGAAGTTGGGCTGAAACGATTAAGAGTGCCGAAATCGGCGATATCCTTCAGGAACTTACCAACGGCTATATCAATCTGAAGAATGTCACCGAGAGCATGACCGTTATCTCGTTCAAGCCCAACACACGCTTTGAAGAGATCATCAATCAGGAGTTGACAAATACGACCACTCTGGATGAATTAACCAACAACCAAGTGAATTCCGCATCCGGCCTTGGCGACCGCATCAGAACGTTCCTCGGGAAAGACCCAGATACAGATCTAGAGCCATAATTTATCCTGCAATCTAGCGCCCCGGCACTTCTGTCAACCACCTTTTACCACTCATGAATATAGGAGTCAAATATGCTCAAACTATTTCTTATCCTTCTCACGGCCGCTGTACTCTTCATCTATATCCCCGAGAACATCAGAACCGATATTGTCCACACCGTCAAACAAGTTATAAACAGCGTAGAAGAGAATTTCAATGACGCCCTGGATGATGTCTATACCCCCAACCCCGAGTTGAGAAATACGGATAAGGCCTACGATGAAGTCTCAAACCTCCTGGAAGAAACCCGCAAATTGCGCCATAAACTCTCTCAGAACTAGTTTTTTTTACCCATATTTTAAGGAGTCTATTATGTTTAAACACTTAACCATTATGCTAGTTATGACCTTTACCGCTATCGTAACTGCTTCTGCCGCCTATACTGCAGAGCGCACCGAAGAGGTAGTCAAGATGCGCCGTGAACTGATCGAGATGCTCAACCAGAATGAGTCCGACCTGCTGGCTCTTTCCAAGAAGTCCTCTACTCCGCCATGCCTTGCTTCGCAGCCAGACCTCGAAGAAACTGCCGCTGATGTTATCGAACTCTCCCAAACCCAGAAGTTCAATATCAGCAATGACACACTCGATAAGTCCCAGCAGATCATTGATATCGTCTCAAGTATGCAGGATCTTGATATCGAGGCAATAATCCGCGGTCTCAAGCAGCACCTCGCGTCAAAGCAGACTCCAGCCCCAGCTACCGACACTGCTGACGCGGCCAAACCGTAACCTACTGCTACACCGCCCATATCACTCAGCTGCACGACTACTCCAGTGATATGGGCGTAATCTACAATATACACTCATATTTTACCATAACCATAGGAGATCCTCATGTTAGAACAATTCGTCAATACCGCCCTCGATCAGGAAGCTATTCTGTCAGCTATCCCTGAAGTGATATATATTATTCTATGTATCTTTGCGCTTCTCAGCCTGGCCTACTCTGCCGTCTTACTCGTAAAGTACAGCAGTACCATCCAGCCGCTATCCTCTGACAACCTCCAGGCAATCTTAACCAATAACGCCCTCAACCACCCTTTCTTCACCCGAAAGCCCTACCTTCATTCCGTAGTCTCAAAGCTCTCAGCCTCAATGCAGAAAACCAACCATCTAAGTACCACCAATATTGAATGCCTCACCGCCGCCGCCCTGCAACCTTTAAACCGCATCGGTAAATCCCTGAGCTTCATCCAGATTGCCGCCCCCCTCTTCGGACTCTCCGGCACAATCATCGGCCTCAAAGTCATGTTTGCCGCCGGCGATATCGACAACAGCGCCGCGTATCTGGCCGCAACCGCGATTGCCCTCAACACAACCTTCTTCGGCGCCGTAATCGCTATCCTCACCGCCCTGATACAAACCAAGATTCACGCCCCCAGGCTTGAAGCCGCTTTCTACGAGTTAAACTCACTCGAAGCACAGCTGCGTGACCTTCAGACCTCCGTCGCAACCGACATGGGCGATAAACTTGTCGATCTTCAAACGAGTGCCAAAGAATATTACGCCAGCATGAGTCAGATGCTCCTCAAGACCATCACCACCTCCGAGAATATCGCCAGACAGTTTGACAAAATCAATCAGAACTTCGATAAACAGGCACAGCTTATGACCAGCTACCATAACTTCCTGGCCAAGCTCGACAACCGAATCCTGCGCCTTGAAAACCGCCACCTTAACCACCCTTCCAAACCCATCCCGGTTCCCATATCCCAGGCACTTAGCGAACAGGAGGAACAACTATGAAACGCCTTCAAGAAGATTCTCTCTACGCCAACTGGGGCTTCACCCTCGGCGATGTCTGCCTGACCTTGATGCTTGTGGTTGTGATTACCGCCGTTAATGTCCCGGCGCTGAATTCCTTCTCCGCCACCGTCATTGAACAAGAACCAGCCACTGACATCTTCTGGAACTTCTCTGTAATCGGTAATGAGATCTTTGTCGATGTCGGCAACGACACCTTACAGCCTATCCGTAGCGACGAGGTTACAGACTGCATTATCGGTATACAACAGGGTAACTCCCAACAATTCAATGACTCCCTCCAGGTTCGCATCAGCCTGACCCCCGGCTACTCTGGAGAGGCGGAAATCGCCCTGGAAAACAGTATCTGCCAGGCCTCCAAGCAACTCGGTTACAAACTATCCCCCTTTATTTCCAAGGTACTCCTGGTGTCTGCGACGCCCCCAGCCACCCCTCAACTCAACCCTCAGCCACCGCAAAGGTAAAGCCAAAATGTCCAACTCAAGACTACTTTTTCTACTGCTCATCTCCTTCTCGATTCTCCTCCCTGCTTCGCCCGCAACTGCGGGCGATCAGGCCGTCATCTCTCAGTACTACCTCCATCTGGAGCACGTTTCAGAGGACGTCCAAGCCGCTCAATCCGCCGCCCAGACGCCATCCGTCACCTCGGCCGCCCCCCTTCCCTTTCCCAATATCCTCGCCCAGCTCCAGATTCTCCAGAGCTTTGACCGAGTCTATAACCACAGCCTTACCCAGCATACAGAGCAGGAACTCCTACAAACAGATATCATCTACTGTATCTCCCAGCCCCCTACAGCCGACTCTACCGCGCAGCCCGAACCGCAACTCCCGGATACATCCACGCCCACGCCCCTCCCCGCTGTATACTGGGATCTCTCCGGCCAGACTCTGCTACAGAGCCTCCTGGCTCAGCAAAAGATCGAACTCCTTATCACCCTCGCCGACGGCTCAAACTACTTCACCTATCAACTCCCTTTAGCCGGAAATACCGTCCCCCTCTCCCGGCGTCAGTTCTCCCCTGTCTCCAATATCGGAGTCGAACTGACCAGCACCGATGGTCTGAGTATCTCCAGCCTGGGCAAACAGCTCCACACCACCCCTGCCGCCATCAAGGTCTATGCCCTCCTCTGCACCCCAGTAGCCGAGGAACTCGCGCAAAAACTCCCGCAGTACTCAGAATACCCCGAGCTCCTCGCCACCTTCTCCCCCACCGACGGCTCGCTCACACTCTCCCCCTACCCCAAATCCCGCTGACCTCCCACCCCGTTCTCTGTCACCCACCACTATCCGGCGCTACCCGCACCGGATTTTTTTATTGACTAATCTTACCCAATCTGTTAAATTTTCAGTTAAAGATAGTCTACTGCTCATTGACAATCTAACTAACACCTCTTTGCGGATCGCTAACTTTTGATTCGGGAATAAGATCATATTCATAACCCTCTATGTTACAGTCGGTTATATTTTTTATCCCCTTCTTCGCTATTTTCATCCGCAAGCCTTGATATATAAAGGCTTACAAGATCCACTATAACAATTAGTAGCAAATTAAACACATTATATCAAAATATGCCTCTAATCCGCAAATTAGCGTTTTAACTACTTGCTATATAAAGGGTTAACCCCCTAACTGTATGACAGCAGACTTAGCGCTGCTGTATTGAAACATATCTTTTTCATTTCATTCTCCTTGATAAATTTATGTATGACAGCAGACTTAGCGCTGCTGTATTGAAACAAATTACTTCTACCCATTTCATTCTCCTTATAAGTATGACAGCAGACTTAGCGCTGCTGTATTGAAACATCTGCCTGCAACAACTTAGCATAATCATCCTCCAAGTATGACAGCAGACTTAGCGCTGCTGTATTGAAACGAGTACTAGGAGTAAAAAATAACGTTTTTTCATGGTATGACAGCAGACTTAGCGCTGCTGTATTGAAACAATCTTCTGAGTCTTCATCAGACCCCCCTCTCTGCATGTATGACAGCAGACTTAGCGCTGCTGTATTGAAACTGTTCGCCCTGCTGCACACGCCGCTTCATATTGTATGACAGCAGACTTAGCGCTGCTGTATTGAAACTAGCCACTCCATCTGATTCATAATATTCCTTTCATAGTATGACAGCAGACTTAGCGCTGCTGTATTGAAACTTTCTCCTAATCATCCCTGCTTTTCCTTTCTTTGTATGACAGCAGACTTAGCGCTGCTGTATTGAAACTTACTACCACCGCCAGAAATCAATATTGCTATCTTTTGTATGACAGCAGACTTAGCGCTGCTGTATTGAAACTTTTTGCTTCTCCTTTTTTCCTGTCCAATAGGGGTAAGTATGACAGCAGACTTAGCGCTGCTGTATTGAAACTCTCATAGCTGCAATATAGTTATCCCTACCTGTATGACAGCAGACTTAGCGCTGCTGTATTGAAACTTTTTGAAGTTTTGTGATTATTTTTCTTTCTAATGTATGACAGCAGTCTTAGTGCTGCTGTATTGACTGCGGGCATCCCTGCCCTTGCCCTCCGGGTGAGTCTCGCTTACGCTCGCTCATCTATCCTCCGCCCTCCTGGGCTCGGATTGAACTGCCGGCCTCCCCCCCTTGCCCTCCGGGTGAGTCTCGCTTACGCTCGCTCATCTATCCTTCGCCCTCCTGGGCTCGGATTGAACTACGCCCCTACCTCCCTTTATCCTCCAGATAAACCTAGCCAACCCTCATTCATCTATCCATACCCAACCAGCCGCCAGCATACCCTCTCCCCATAGCCAAAACTTTTCCCGCATACTCCAATTTTATGATGTACCCTTCCCCCAATTTTTGTTATAATTTGTATTATTCTTAAATCGTTTGTTTCAAGGTACTGGTCATGAATTCCACCACTGTTCTCGCAAACTCCCCCGAGGTCTTCCTCCTTACCCTCCGGGCGACCAAGAAATATAATCTCAAATCCTTCTATACCGGTGCCAAGTGGTACGGCTTCTTCTCCCACTTATTCAACGGACATGCTGACAAACTGGTAAAGGATGATAGTAGGTTTGCATTTGCACCCCTGGAACGCGGAGGAACCAACCTTGTACCAGGGGATATGATAGATATCAGGATCATTCTCCCTGCAGAGTATGAGGACGAGTTTTTCAATAAACTTAAAGCTGGGCTGAAGCATACAAAATCTGACCAACGCGGAAATATCCAGAGCTACTTTGAGTTTGAGTCGTACCGGAAGATTACACCTAGTGTTAAAACAATGCTTGAAATCACCTCTGAGCTGACAACAACACCCGGCCTACAAATAAATCTGAAGACACCGCTAATTTTGGGCAGCCCCAAGCATGAGATACTGAAGAGAGCAAGAGCAGATACTGACGCTAAGCTTCCAGCTTTTGCCGATAGCGAACTTTTTGAGCGTTATCCTTACCTCTGCCTGCGAAAATTCCTCTTCTGCTGCTATCTAAGAGGTGTGAGCCTTGGCTTTATCGAAGATACATTTACTGAAGATAGCCTGCCTTACCCGCAAGAATGTAGCCTCGGTAGCCTACAGCTCAATCTGATCTCAGTACTGACGATCTATGGAAAGAAGCACTTTTTTGGGGTTATCGGCAGCTTAAAGTTTGACTGGACTCCCGCCCCCTTCTGGGCGCAATTACTTACTGTTGCCGCTATCTACCACCTCCGCAAACACAGTAATTATGGCTTTGGGTACTTTGTCTTCCCCGAGATAACCTCTACTCTAACCCGGCAAACTCAAAGCTTGTACTTACGACTTATGCATCCCCAACGTCTTCGCAAAAGAATCCGCCATGATACTAAGAGCAGATATATGAGTAAACTCTTTCTAGCACTCCTTGAAAATTATCTTGAACTCTCTACAAATAATATGGATTTACTCAGAATCCGCAGTAAGAACAAGCACCTGCCCCAAGCTATACCCGATACTGACGCTAAGTTGCTAACCCTAGATCCCTTGGCCGCGGTGATATGTGCTGAAGCAGTAGAAATGCTCAGAGGCGGATTGGAAGACATCCTGGGAAGTAAGACCAAAAAGAAAGAGAGCTTCCTCACCCCAGAGTATGAACTTAATACTCTACGCTCACAGTATAAAACCGGCAAGCGCTACGCTGTCTCCGGAATGATTGAGAATCTCTTTGTAGAGTTTCCCCATATACTGCTCAAGAACAAACTTGAGGCAATATATGGAAACGATCCGTTGGTCGAGCTTATACTGCGTATCCTCACCGAGATCATCCCAGCCGAAAACCTCTGTAACGCCGAAGAGCGTATAGCATTACAGGATGAACCCCTTACCAGGTTGTTTATTCGCCTCGCCCTTGACAAGATATACCGAGTATGCTACCGCAGAGGTCTGGCTCTGGCTAGCTTCCGCAACAAAATTACTGTTATCTGTACAGATCAGCCAGAGGCCGAAGCGACAAAACAACTACTCACTACACTGCTGGACGCAATTAATTTAAATTTCTCAGGCCATATTTCTGTTTTGACAAAGCCCCCTACATTTGCTATATTAAAGCTATAGAGAATTTATTTTCACTGAAAATTTGCCGAATTGATAGTATTTCTAGACGCCATATTTACTTTATCCTAGATTATATGAGCCAGATATAAACGTGCCTATCACTAACATAGGAATCTCCGGCGCCTAAGGTAAATTCACCGACTATAAAAACTATCTCGACCGGACACAGCGCTAAATGTCTCCCAGCCCAGCTGGGGGAATTGTTACCTTTATGTATCCAGCTCTTTGACAATTAAACCCATACTCGTTGCGGATCGTCAATTTTTGATTCGGGAATAATCCCATATTTATAACCCTCTATTTTACAGTCGGTTATATTTTTTATCGTTTTATTAATAATTTTCATCCGCAAGCCTTGATATATAAATACTTACAAGATTTACCATAACAATTAGTAGCAAATTAAACTCATTATATCAAAATATGCCTTCGATCCGCAAATTAGCGTTTTAACTATTTGCTATATAAGGGGTTAACCCCCTACCTGTATGACAGCAGCTTTAGCGCTGCTGTATTGAAACAGCACTCTCCGCACCAGCAAGCACCCATAAATTCTTGTATGACAGCAGCTTTAGCGCTGCTGTATTGAAACAATTAACTCGAGCTATCTCTTCCTTCAGGTGTATGACAGCAGCTTTAGCGCTGCTGTATTGAAACTTTAAGAAATTTGCTTCTTTATTTTTTCTATTCTTGTATGACAGCAGCTTTAGCGCTGCTGTATTGAAACAGACGTAGATCCCGTCAACTTCGCTGATCAGTTGTATGACAGCAGCTTTAGCGCTGCTGTATTGAAACCATTTTGGCATTTCTCCCAAAGACTTAGACTGGGTATGACAGCAGCTTTAGCGCTGCTGTATTGACTGCGGGCATCCCTGCCCTTGCCCTACGGGTGAGTCTCGCTTACGCTCGCTCATCTATCCTCCGCCCTCCTGGGCTCGGATTGAAACTTAGCTAGTTTTTAGGTTTGAATTATAACTCGTATGACAGCAGCTTTAGCGCTGCTGTATTGACTGCGGGCATCCCTGCCCTTGCCCTCCGGGTGAGTCTCGCTTACGCTCGCTCATCTATCCTTCGCCCTCCTGGGCTCGGATTGAAACTTAGCTAGTTTTTAGGTTTGAATTATAACTCGTATGACAGCAGTCTTAGTGCTGCTGTATTGACTGCGGGCATCCCTGCCCTTGCCCTCCGGGTGAGTCTCGCTCACGCTCGCTCATCTATCCTTCGCCCTCCTGGGCTCGGATTGAGACTCAGCATTGACCCAACCGTGGGCGCAACAAACCTGCATGACATCAGCCCTCACGCTGCTGTCATTAAAATATCGAACCTGTCTCTGTCGTATTAGTTATTGGTGTGTTTCAAGCTGCAGCCCAAGCCCTGCACCGCCAGCTACATATGGAGTGATTATGCATAAATTTGACGTAGTGTTTCATCTAGGAGGTGAACAGAATCTTCCTAACCTGCTGGCAATGCATATACTGCCCGCAGTTCAGCATCTTATTCTGGTTACCGAAAAAACCGCCGCGCGTAGTTCGTATCTCAAGTACTTCAAATCTCTAGGAACAATTACCACCATTCCGCTCTATAATGCCTTCGACTTTGATGATATAATCAAAGTCTTAAACCACAAACTGCTTGAGCTAAAACCGTATCACTTCGGCTTCAATATCACTGGCGGCACCAAAATTATGTCACTCGCCGCTCTCCGCCTCGCCACAGAATTAAATGCACCCTATTTTTATCTCAATACTGCTGCTAAACAGGTACTGTGCTGGAATTATACTCACACTACCATACCCTTCAGCCAAGCCTATCTCACTATAAATGACTTCTTCGCCGCCTCCGGACATGAACTTGCAGCCTCCCGCTCCCCCCTCGCCACAGCTTCCATAACCGACTTTGTTTATTCCCATCGCGCTTCCTACAGCAGACTTCAGAAGCGCCTCTGCAAGACTCCAGCCTTCAGAATATTACATAATTCCCACTCCCCATCAAGCATACTCCAAAACCAACTTGCTAAAATCTTCCCTGTGTACACCGCTTCACCTAAAACAGATTACCTGGATTTATCCCCCGCTGGCACGCTAACCCTCTGCCTCTCCGGCGAATCCCATACCCTCACAATACATGATAAATACCAACGCCTCCTACACTGGCTCGCCGGCGGCTGGTTTGAAGAGTATCTCTTTTATCAATTAAAGCACTCTCTGGATTCTGGCGCTTTGAAAGATCTGGCACTGGGGCTTACCGTCAACTGGAGAGAGACAACTCCCCCCGGTTCTATCGAATTAAAACAAGAGATAGACCTTGCCTTTACCGACGGTATAACCCTCTGGCTTGTCGAAGCCAAAACCGGTCGAATATTTCAGGATGGGTTCAATAAGCTGGAGCAATCCTGCAAGATCTTTGCCGGAGTCCTTGGCTCTGGCATCCTGATCTCTCTCTGGAAAAAAGGTCCTAAGCAAGACCCCGGAATACTTGAACGGGTAAGGGGTTCATTCCATGTGGCAATGCTCAACGGAGATCCCGACCGCCATCTCAATATACACACCCTCAAGCAGCTAACCCCTCAGACCATCCTCGAATAATTATAACATCTCCCCGTGCATTCATATAACCAGCTCAACGTGCAAACCCACAATACTCAAACACCAACGTTCTGTAATACCATCTAACATTAAAAAGATAGAATAGTGGCTAGTGCAAATTATAAATTCCATTCCCGATTAATAACCGCCTGAATTTTATTATACCCATAATCAATCAGAGAGTATTTCTCAGTATTGATCCAGATATAACCAGGCTGGTCAAAACAATATTCCATGTTCTTTTGCCCATTATCAACGATATCTGCTTCAATTTCATAGTAGGTATCAATCATCTGAAAATTACCAGACTTTTCATTTATAACTGCAATTTCACCACCTAAAAATGAAGAAAGAATAGGATACTTGAGGTAGTCAGACTTTACTCTATTAATCTTCGTAATTTTAACCTTAAATTTTGTATGACTGCCATCAGAAATATAATAGCCGTATTGCTCAGGTTTTATAGTAATGAGTTTATATTCCTGCAAATAACCAACAATTTTAACTTGTGTTGGATCAGCAACTTTTGCTATCTCTTGTTGAGGGTAGACATATACCCCATCATGAAGCGTGTCGTCAAAACTGTATACTATTCCATTCACAGGAGAAGTAATTATCATCTGCTGTTTAATATTCAACTGTTTTTTAAGCTCTTCCATACTCTGTGATAACGCTTGATATTTTTGTGGTAAAAGAGCTTTTGAACGTTCATCTTCAGACATGAGCTGAATTTCTTCTTTTATCTTCTCAATATTCAATATAGATAAAGATATTTCTCCATCAAGTTCGTCAAAGGCTGTTTTAACAAGAATATCATCTTTATTAACGGCATCACCTTTTTTGATATTGATATAAGTTATTACACCTGGTTGAGAGATATAAACTGTCTGTGAGAGCTGAGGTATTAGTATAGCAGGTATTTTTTCTACATGTGACAAAGGCAAACCTGCCCAAAATCCTATTATCCCCAATATAGTAATGAGCAGAATAAATCTCCAGCTTTTGATACACTTGGGGAAATTTTTTAACACCATAATAATCTCTCTAACAATCGGTAAAATAAGGAAAAAACCAATTTCAAGGATAAATAGAAATACTCCAAAAAGTTTAAAATCAAAGGCATAATATACCATCAATGCAATCGAAGTATACAGGAAAAGCCGGTATATCCAGGCACTTATGCTATAAACAAACATTAAGAATAACCTTCTATTTGTCAGCCGTTCTTCTGGACATTTATAATTCAAACCAAATAAGTGCTTTCTGTAGAACCACTTCGTAGTGCTGGTAGCTCTAGGCTGAAGGTTATCAATCTGCATAAGATCAGATAAAAGATAATACCCATCATAGCGCATACACGGATTGAGATTTATCAGCAGGGTACCGACAATACTTACAGAAGACAGAACAAAGAACAGGCTCTGCCATATGCCGCTATCAGATATACCCCAGAAGAAAAGAGACAGCCCGGCAATAGTAAGTTCAGCGAACACACCCGCAACCGTAATCAGAAGTCGTTTTCGTCTGCTTTTAAGTTTCCATCCATCAGTAACGTCACAGAACGGTACTGGCAACAAAAATATAATCGCTATTCCCATAGTCGGCACTCTAATTCCCTGCGATTTTCCAACATAAGCATGCGAAAATTCATGAATAACTTTTATACAAGCAATCCCAATCCCATATACCATTGCGCCGGTAATATCATAAAATCGCGGAAAAGTATGAATGTACTCATCAAAACGGGTTGAGAGAAAGTACAATCCAATTATAGTTAGAGTTAAATAAACTAGTATGAAAAATTTTGATGCAAGAATTCGTACAAAGCTATAGGTTGAATTAAGAAAATTATCTGGATGAATAAGAGGAATTCTAAAATATAGATAGTGATGAAATAGCCATACAAAGATATTTACTTTTCTTTGTTTATCTTCATTCACAAGTTGTTCAACAGGTTTATGCAGAGTAGATACAGTCAAGTTTTTAGCAGTGAACTCTTTGATAGCCTGCGCAAGCTCCTGTTCTGTTAAATCAATAGTAGTGTACTTTTTCAAAGATTCATATAGCCTGTTGAATGGCTGCTCAAACTTCATTCTATCCAGGACTTCTTTATGAGCCCAATTTACTCTTTCAAATCTGGAAGATACCGGGTCATAGAGCATCCATGCTGGCGAGCCATCATCATCATCCGGTGCTTCAGTAAAAATCAGATCACTACGGAGTGGCGGAATACGTACTTCATCCTGAGGTCGGTCTGTATTGAGAGTATTTATAAGTGTACTCATCTTACCACCCAAAGAAGCGTCTTACAGCAGCAATAGGTCGGCGGAGCAGCCAGTTACCCAATTTTATCTTATCTCCATGAATAAAAGCTGTTCCCTTCATACCAATACTTACCCCAGATACCTCAGAGTCCCATTCTGCTTCTGCTAAATACTCAGAGATACCAGTCTCAGATAATGTTGAGTAGATATCGACATAGCTCAATCTGGCACTATACGAGCTGGTAGCATCTGAATTCAGAACAATTTTAACCTCAAGATCATCATCAAATTTCAATCTCTCATTTACCGGAATACCAATCCTGAGTTTTGTTTTGTCGGGATCGGCAATCTGCATAATACGCTCACCTACTACAACAGGTTTCCCTTCCCACTTTTCATAATCAGGCATTATCACAACACCAGCATCAGGAGCGTATAAATCCATTTTATTGAGTTTACTGCGCACCATATTGTAACGAATTTTATCTTGCTCGAATTTATTGAGAATTAGGTTTATCTCAGATTTTGCCATACTGTTGTTTATAGATTGGACTTCAGCTCTATTATAATCCTCACGGGTCTTATATATCTCCTGTTCGTAGGTCTTGAGTTCTTGTTCTATCACTTCCTTGTCATAACTTATAAGATGCTGCCCCTTTGAGACGTCATCACCCGGCTTTATAAGCACGGCTTTAATCACCCCATTTGTTTCAGCAGTAATCGGGTATGGATCTTCAGGAATAACTTCACAAGGTGCTACAATGCGGTATGGGATAGGAATATTATAGCCAACAACCAGACAGGCAAGTATTAGAAACAGAATAAAAGTTTTAAGTATTCGTTTCCCTGAGTATGATTTTTTACTGATAAACTTCGAGAGAGCAATGGCATATGCATTTGTAATTGGAGCAAGCCCTTTCAGGTCTGGCTCTCGCCACTCCTTGCCGTCCCAACGTTCAAGGAGTAATGCCCCGTATGAATGCTCTTTATAGATTAATGGCAACCAACAGGCAGAAGTTCCATTATTACCCTCATTATAATTACTGTACAGGCTTTTATCAGCAACCGTCTCCTCAGAGATAATACAAGACTTATCTTTATCGACAATACTCTTTGCAATATTCTGCCACTGATATACTGCTTGAGAATGCTTCTCAAATTTACTTGTTCCAGATATTCCGAAAATCTTATTACTACCAGGTTTGAAAAGTATTGCCCTTGAGTATGAACAGAATACAACTGTTTTATTCAGGATATGAAAAATAAGTTTCTTTTGTGACTCCAGAGAGAATGTCTCCAGTGTCAATTGGTTGAGTATACTAAGATTCCTCAGAACAATATCTTTCATCTGTGATTCATTCTGAGAGATACCGTTACTTGCTGACATCTGCACCCTTACCGAACTGCGCCAGCTTCACCTTTCCGCACATACCAACTCTAAGCGCATCTGATGAATTGTCTACCTCTGCATATACGTCAAAACGTCGACTAGCCGAATCAAGGACTGCTGCAATATTGCAGACCTTTGCTTTTACAATAGAATCCGTAGAGGTTATTGTAAGCTCAACTTCATCTCCTTCATTTACTAGATTGAACAGCTTATGGGGAACTAGAAAATGAGCAAGAAGTTTTTTGTCATCTACAACTTTTATTAACGGCTGCTGATTCTCAACCAGTTCGTGCTCTTTTACAAATACTTCCACAACTCGGCCGGAATAAGGCGCAAGAATTCTGCAAGCATCAAGATCTTCTTTTGCTATCTTGACGGCTTCCTCACTGACAATCATATCCCGCTCAGCAGTAACGAAATCAAAGGTAGACAGATCACCCGATGACATCATATCATCAGACATATTGTAGCGTTTGGTTGCTGCATCATAGACAGCTCCTGCTTTTCTGAGTTCACTTATATACTGGTTATCCTTTATCGCAATGAGCAGATCCCCTTTTTTTATCTTATTGCCCAGTTCCACAGGAACATCTATAACCTGACCGGAAATTCTGGAACTGAGTATTGCTTCATCTTTAGCCTTGAGTACGACAGTTACCTCTTTCTCAATATCAGGAACAATTATCCCCGTACTCTTGAGGAAATCATCTGCATAAATAGGCGTAGAAACAAGAAGCATAATAACACAACAAAGCAGAAGTCTCCTTCTGCTTATGCTGCACAACCAATCAGGGAAAAATTTACACACACTCATGATAATACAACCCTTATAATAATATCCTTAGTACTCTGTCAGTACCTCATCTGCTTCAATACTCTTTTTAACCAGATTCCCCTCTGTATCATAGATATAAAGTCCATCCTCATACTCAGTGTTGTTTATAACAATAATATCAGAGTTATCAGCATGAGCAGTAATGATATGCCCTTCTACAGGCGTAGTCTCGTCGGTCGGATCAAGGTCAACCGGAGTTCCAAGGTCAAGGGTCTGTGTCTCAAAGTTCGGATCAACCCCAACCGCATTGAGTATTCGCGCCCGCGCCGACATAACCTTGATAAAGGTAGTCATATAATCCGCATACTTCTGCAGACGTGTAACCTCTTTCTGTACGATCTCGCTATTCTTACCCTTACCCTTCTCCTTGGCTTCAATAGCATTCTCTACCAGAGCATTACAATCGTTGTACACGCGTACTGCCAGCTCATACTGCTCAAGCGCATACTCATGCTCTATCGCAGCCATATGCAGCTGAGAAAGAATTGCTACAGCCAGCGCCATTCTCTTTTTCTTTATAAATTCAGCACGCATCTTATGCGCTGATGCTTCTTTGAACTTACTCGGCAGCGCAAAGAGATTCCAGGAAAGATCAAAGCCGAAGCTTGTCCAGCTGTTGTAATACATCAGCGGATTATCATCTGCATTTCCGCGGAAAGCCATCGTTGGAGTAGGCAACATTTGAAGGAAAGTAAGTTTAACTTCATCATGGCTGATCTTCTCTTCCATATCCTGCTGGTAGAGTTCAGGGCGTGAAGTAAGCGCCTGATCTTCGAGTTCTTCAATATTGAAGTAGAAGTCACCAGCATCCAGCGGCATGTCAATAAGTGTGAAGTCACTATCTACCGGCAAGCCCATCAGTCGTGCCAGAGCAATCCGCGCGGTCTGATAATCTTCCTGATAGTTATTGATCGTCTTCAGTTCAGCAATAAGCGGATAACGCTGCTCTATCGCCTTGGTCTCGGATATCTGCTTCTTGGCGAGCTGGTCTTCTATGCTCTGCACCTGCTCATTGATAGAGTTCTCGATCTCAGTCCCCATATCTGCTAGCTGCTTGAAGGCAAGACAGCGGTAATAAGCCTTAGTCGTCTCGAATACAATACGCTGACGGGTACGGCGCAGATCCTGAATCGCAATTACCGAACGCTTCATCTCTTGCTGATGTCGGAAGAAAGAGACCCCGAAATCCATAATATTCCAAAGCCCGCCATAGTCGCCGGTAGTACCATCTTTGAGAGCACTGTAAGAATATTTATTGTCATTAGCCAGAGCATCTGTACCAGTGAAGAGACCGAGCGAAGAACTTGCCGAGTAGGTATCACGAGCAGTAGAGTGCAGATTAGTATTGAACTGCGGCAGCATTTTTAGTAGCGACGCCGTCTTATTCTCATTCTGAATCGCCGCTTCCTGACGAGAGAGCCAAACATCGAGATTATTCTCCAGCGCCAACTCACAGGCCATTTCAAGAGTCACACCTTGCACCAGCCTGTCCTTCATGGAATTATACAACTCCATATCCATTGTCATATTCTGCTGACGAAGTTCACTTATGTTGTCGAGGTTACTCGAGCAACCACAAATGGCACAAAATAATAAGCATATAATTACGGATTTAATCTTCACTTTTTCACACCTGTAAATTCTATTATAACTGATCAATACTAAAAATTTTCAATACCAGGGCCACTAAGTTTTGAGCTATTATTTCCGAGCGAATCCATTCTCATTTGATGCCTTTCCCATGCATTGCTTACTGTTACAGCCCCTGCAACTAACTTTAATGCAATACCACCAACTCCAGATATTTTTGCCTTATTAGCAATTTTTTCGGGTAACAAAGCCTCTATTTGTGACAAAGTAGTATCATCAAGAACAACACCATACATATCAGCAGCATCTTTCCAATTTAAATTATCTTGTTCCATTTTTACAACTATTTTTGCTAATCGTTCAGCAAGTTGTTCCTGCTTCAAATACGGATTATTTTTGACCATGATATCCAGCGCTGCATCAGAAACAGCAATTAAATCATTTAAATCAGAACTCACATTACCGTTTGTGATAGCATCATTTAAATGATTTTGATATTCATCCCAAACTGATCCTAATAAGAGCCCGTTTGCAGCTAGGCCGCCGCTAATATCTAATCCCATTTCAATAAAACTTAATGTACTAGCTATGTTTTTTAGATTTTGTATATTATTATCACTAATATCTGAAACAATAGATGAACTTATTTGTAATACATCCGTCAAGTGATCACGTGTTTCATAATTTGAGAAAGATTCAAAGTTTTCGATTTTACTTAAATCGATATTAATAATATTATTTTTAGTTTGAATAAGTTGATCTTTTAAATATGCTTTTAAAAAACCTGCTTTAGTCTGAGGTGTAACTATATATTGACCATTATAAGCATTAATTAAATTATTATTGTCTAGCCAACTAGTGTATTCTTCCCAATGTGTTAATAAAAAATTATGATATTTATTGCTTGGCATTAAAGTATTAAATAATTGATAAACATCTCCGGATAGAAAGTTCATGCTATCAATACTATTTATTGCTTCATCATAATACTCGATAAAAGTGTTTTTTAGTTCATAAGTTAAGAGTACTTCCTTGTAAGATTTTTTATCCATATGAGGCCAAGTATCAGGAATATTCTCATTGTAGTCTGTATATAAAAGATCTTTACGTAAATTTCCATCACTATCTATTCCTGACTTTATTGGCCCAATAAAGTCAGGGTCTCCAGGTTTTGGTAGATTATCATCAACTGGATTATCATCAACTGGATTATCATCAACTGGATTATCATCAACTGGATTATCATTAACTGGATTATCATTAACTGGATTATCATTAACTGGATTATCATTAACTGGATTATCATTAACTGGATTATCATTAACTGGATTATTTACTGTGACCAGAATAGTGTCATTCACAAATTCTCCATTTGGATCAATAACCTTAATCGAAATACTATAATTACCAACCGGAACTCCACTAAGAATAACAAGAGCATTGCCATCAATTTTAAACTTGTCTGCATTATTCAGAAGAGTATAAACAAACTGAGTATGCTGATCACCAATATCTGCATCTATTGGAGTAAGAGTTGCAACAACTTGCTCCAAACTAGATTCATAAACACTGACATTTCCATTTGACAGATCTGTCGGAGCATCATTGGCATTGGTAATATTAATAATGAATTCATCAGATTGAGTCCCATTTCTGCCGTCCTCTGCAGTTACACGTATCCTCAGGCTTCCTTCATCTGATGCAGAAGGGTTACCGCTGAATGTTCTAGTACTACTGTTGAAGCTCAGCCATGCAGGAAGAGCTGCCCATCTGGAATTATTAACATCCCAGTGCTCTGCTGAGTAGCTCAGGCTGTCTCCATCTGGATCACTGAATACATCCGCATCAAAAGTAAAGCTCATGTTTCCTGCTCCGTCAAAGCTGTCAGCCCCATCCTGATCAGGTATTGGATTGACAACCTCAGGATTTCTGTTTGGAATTGCAGTAATAGTCAGATTCGCACTATCCCCAGTAGAACTAAAAGCAGTAGTACCACCATTGACAGTAGGATCTGCAACACTTCCTACGCTGCCCGCTGACTTATCCCATGCCTGGAATGTAAAGGAAACATCTCCAAGGAATGTATCTCCATTCTTCTGAAGAAAACGGATTTTACAGTTTCCGTCAAGCAATCTGGATTTTCCTGCGTCACTGGTACCAGAAGCAATATCAAGATGAACAACAGCATTCTGTATATCAGTGAAATTATTCCAGGAGCTACCATTATCTGTTGAATACTGCCATATTCCATGTCTGTTATCAACACTAGTAACAATAAGAGCCTCAACAGCACCATCTGAATCTGTAATTGAACCGCCCACAAGAATATCACTTACCTTTGTTCCTGATGGATCAGCTGAACCAAGTTGCTGTGAAGTAAGTCTCGCATCAGCATCATTCAGTACAGGTGCGGAATTAGGTTCATTCGTAAGCTCAAGGCTTGCAGTCGTACCTGCTGAACTGAAAGCCGATGTTCCGCCCTTTACAGAAGTGTCCGCTGTCCCGCCAACGCTTCCGGTAGATTTGTCCCATGCGATAAAGTTAAAGCTTACCGTCCTCGCCACATTATCAGTAGGAATGAAACGTATCTTTGACGAAGAATCCAGCAGACGGGAGCTATTGGTGTCAGACAGCGTCACATAAGCACCTGTGACAGCAGTGAAATCACTCCAGCTGCTTCCGCCATTTGTAGAGTACTGCCATTTACCATATGTATTGTCAACACCCCAGACAGCAATTGCCTCAACTGCTCCATCAGCATCTGTGATTGCTCCGTCAACGATAATATCAGATACCGCTGTTCCTGATGGATTATTGTTGCTGGACATTTCTGATGTAAGTGTAGAATTACCAGCTCCAGAATTAAATACAGGAGCAGAGTTCAAAGAATCAACCAGAGTAAGTGCAGCTGTTCCGCCTGCAGAACTGAAGGGGTATATTTCGCCTTTATTTGAGATATCTGCAGTTTCCCCTGCTGAACCGAATGACATATCCCATGCTAGAAAATTAAAGGATACAGTACGCGGAGTATTATCTGATGGAATAAAACGTACTTTTGAATTTGCATCAAGTAAAATTGAGCTATCTGTATCTGATAGAGTTGCATACTCGCCTGTTGTAGTAGAAAAATCCTTCCATGTTGACCCGCTGTCTGTGGAATACTGCCACTTTCCATATGTATTATCAACACCCCAGACAACAATTGCCTCAACAGCTCCATCAGCATCTGTGATTGCGCCATCAACTATAATATCAGATACAGCTGTTCCAGATGGATCACTGTTACTGGCCAGCTCGGAATCAAGGGTTGAATTCCCAACACTGGGATCAAAAACAGGAGCAGAATTATCTGAAGCGGTAGCTGGAGGATCAAATTTCAGTGTTGGATTATTCCCGTCAGTAAGATTATCCCAGTGTACTGAACTCCATCCCAAAGCTGTATTATATACAGCTAGGTCAGAAATAGAGCTGTTATCATTTACCGTACTTGGAAGACCTGGCTTATCAGAACCGACAGGATTGGAAATGCCCTTAAGATGTTCAGGATCAGAATAGTTGTGCATTACTATCCCGCCCTCATTATTAATTCCTACAATAGCTCCTGATGAAAGACCGCTCGGCATGTGGTTGCTATCAGTAAATTTAAATTCAGCATTTGTATAGCAGTTCTCAATTTTACCGTCAATATAGTTTTTAGCTGCAATTCCGCCACTATTATCTCTAAATCGCATTATTCCTGTTGAATAACTGTATTCAATAATATTATATGGATTAGTTCCCAGCTCACCGGAAGCAACATTTCCATTTATTCCAACCAATCCTCCTACACCATTATCTTCATAATTATGCGTTGTTGTATTTGCATACGAAGTCTGAATATGTCCGCCTTTGGTTCCAGCAATATTTGCAGTATTTTTTCCTACAAGTCCGCCGACGTAACCTCGGTTTGTTGCAACTTCAGCATTATAGCCATATGTTTCTGAATAACAGTTGAAGATATCCCCACCTTCATTTATACCAACTAATCCGCCAGCATAACCATATTCAGTATATACGCCTTCTGTGATAACTCTTGATTTGCTTATATTCCCTCTATTTAACCCTACAAGCCCACCTGTACCACAGTCCATATGATTATTGTGAACTTCCATATCAGAGAAACAGTTCAATATACTGCCTTCGACATCATTTATTCCGACAAGAGCTCCGGCTGGACCGGTAAAGTTATTCCAGATTCTAACATCCCACCATCCACTACCCTCAGAGTTAAGCGGACCATCTGTATCAATAAGACGAATATTAGAAATAGAACCCTTATTAACACCAATTAAACCTGCTGCATCAACTCCATTACCAAGTGTTCCTATATCAATATCTTTAACAGAATGATCCTGCCCGTCAATTGTACCTGTAAAAGGATTATTGAAATTACATATTGAGGTAGACCCACCATTTGCTTCATACCACTCTCCTGCATCCAGATCAGCAGTTATTATAAAGTGTTTATCAAGATATATGCCACCATCACTTTCAATAGCCATAAACTGAGCGAACGTTTCAATCTGATATGGATCAACAGAAGTTCCACTTCCACCGGCAAATCGGTCAATCAGAACACTGGAATAATCAGATATATCAGAATTAAAGTACTTACATACTAAATCTGTTTCATTGCTATCAGTAGATTTTTCAAGCACCCAATCACCGCCGAGTGTTTCATTACCAGTCAAATCAGTCGAACCAGCAATATCAAGTCCAGTCACACCGGCAATCGCTTCGAGTAGCTCTGTGCCATGCTCGCCTTTTGCTGTATTACATGAGATGATATCAATCTCTCCGCCGTCATTAACCAGCCCAGCCAGCGCTTCGAAGAACTCTTGCTGATCCTGCTCCGCACCTGTACCAAAGGTGTCCCAGGACACGTTCTCACTCTCAGTCAACGCAAACGAGCCTTCACCATTCCCCTCAGTAGCTATCGCAATACTGTCATACAACTGCCCCTCAGCCTGCTCTTTCAGCCTGTCAATAATCTCCTGTAGGTCAACCGTATCATTGTCATAGCTATAAACCATTACATCTTCAGCTACCGAATTAACCAGATTATTAAAATCCTGCAAATCCTTATTGACCAGAATAGCTCTCAAAGTGTCCTGTGAATCAGAACCATTACGATTATCCATATTAGCATCTGAAGTGTTTTCATTCTCAGCATCGAGGGTATTGGCAGTTGTTCCAACCTTTGCCTCAGCAGTTGTTCCATTCTCAACTGGAGTAGTAGTAGACGGTGCAGCTTCCTTTACCTCAGCCGCCCCATGATCTTCTCCGGCATTGCCAGCTTCAGCCTCTGCATTATCAGGCGCATCAACAGCCACAACCGCATCTAAAACTATCCTCTCCTCCATAGTCATCAAGTGCCCGATACCCATAATACCCAATCCTCCAAAAAAAAATTAATACCAATACCAAAAATCTATAATTAATAAACAAATATTCTTTCATTTTTAATCGTAATACCAACTAGTCATTTGAACCATAAACATAAAAACTAATTATATATTATTAACCTATTATTTCGATATATAAAGTGGTCTAATCTGTCAAGACAATAAATCAGGTTGTTTAAGGTGGAAACTAAATCTTGCAGTAATGGAGCGCAGGGCGTAGCCCGGAGCAGAATTACTGCAAGGGCGGTAACTTCTACGCCGCATCATTACTCTTCCCTCTCTCGCTAAAATATACTTCACGCGGTGTACGCTTACTCAGACTGGAATGCCTTCTTTCATTGTTGTAATACTCAAAATATTTATCTAACGCATCATACGCTGCAAAATAGTTCTTATACTCAGTCAAATAGACTTCTTCATACTTCACTGTACGCCAGAGCCGTTCGATCATTATATTATCAAACGCTCTGCCCTTACCGGACATGCTTATCCAGATCCTATTCTCTTTCAGCACTTCAGTAAAGTCATTGCTCGTATATTGGCTACCCTGATCTGTATTGAAAATCAATGGCTTTGACTCTTCAAGAGCATTCTTCAGTGCGCTTACACAGAAGCTGCTGTCCATTACCATAGAAAGCTCCCATGAAATCACATAGCGACTATACCAGTCCATTACAGCAGTAAGATATGCATTGCCGTGGCGGAGTGGAATATAGGTTATATCGCTCACCCAGACCTGATCAGCTTTATTGATTTTCATATCACGTAGCAGATACGGATATACTTTATGCTCTTGATTTTTAGCAGTGAAACGTTTCTTAGGGTATATCGCCTGTAAGCCCATCTCCCGCATCAAGCGTCTGACTTTATGCCGTCCAATTTTAAAACCAACCCTTCTCAAGTCTTCAGTGATTGTGCGAGAACCTTTAAAAGGATGCTTGATAAAGAGATCATCAATTACCTTCTTAATTTCAAAATCCTGCTTATTCTCAGCTTGTGATTTATAATAATAGGCTGAGCGAGAGATTTCTAAGAGTTCGCATTGCCTGGAGACAGACAACTTTGATTTATTTGGTTCAATCATGTTGCGTTTTTCCTCAACCGAGGAGCTCGTCAGATTTTTTTTTAAGCCAGTCGTTCTCGATTTTCAAACGACCAATTTGCTCATACAGTTTTGCCTTTTCATCTTCATCTTTAACAACTTTTTTCTTACGCTTATCTGAGAAAATATCGGGAAGTCCCTCAAGCATGGATTTCTTCCATTGCCTAATCTGGTTGGGGTGAACCTCAAATTTTGCAGCCAGCTCTGCGACAGACCGATCACCTTTAATCGCTTGCAAAGCAACTTTTGCTTTAAAATCAGCCGTAAAACTCTTTCTCATGGATAATTCCTTTCTCTATTAATACTATCGGAAAAATCCACCTTATTCAACTGTCCAGTTTTATTAGACCATTATAATATTCAATAACAATTTTATACAGTAATCACCATGCTCAAGACTTTTTGCTATTATTTTTATGAAGATATCTGTTTATAACACTAACCAAATCATAATAAATATATGCAAATACGGTAAAGTAAAATTGTTAAAACACGAAGAATATGCCTCATATGGCTCTATTTGTACATAACAATTATTAATTATAAATTGTTATTATATATTAAATTGCAAATTGTTTAAGTTGTAATATATTCAATATTTCATCTATATTAACGTCAACATTTATACAGTAGTTGAAAATCTATAGTTCCATATAAGGTTGATAATCGGTATATTATTTCAAATAAAAACATGCTAAAATAATAGTTTTGATTTTTAGAAAAAAAATATTAAAAAAGCTGTTACCACTGAAGTTTGGCTGTTGCAGGGGTATTAACTAAATATTTGCATAAATCATAATTTGTCGCCATTAAACTGTAATTTGGGGGATACACATAAATAATCATGGTCATTGGTAGAACAATTTACAAGCATATTGCAGTTTTATTCTTCAACAGTGTAAAGATACAATTAATCTGTATTAAGGGTATGAGTGAAACCAACTCTACAAAGTTTTAAGCCGAAAATCAATGCTCAGGCTGTGGCCTGGATATTATGTATTTATTGGATAAATCCTGTACTATTCTACATTATTCTACATTATCCTGTATAATTTACGCCTCTACTTCTTCAATACTTGGTAGGCTGGGTTTGAATTTGTCTGGCAGGGATCTGGTTAATTGATATTCTGAGGCTCCTATAGGTTTATTAATGTCTCTGAGGAAGTATTCTGCAATAATCTTGTCTTTATTCTTGTAGATTATTATGCCAATGATTGGTTCGTCTTTGTCTGATTTTAGCTGTTCGTCTATTGTGATTATATAGAAGTTCAATTTCCAGCGTGTTCTGGGGAGAAGTCGCTTACTTTGAGTTCTATTACCTCGTAACAATACAGCTTGATATAATAAAAGAGCAGATCATTGCAGAACTCACTATCTCACCGTCAGCTTGTATTATTTACCGACATAGGCAAAACCTGCCCCAAATTCCAGCAGGAACTTCTAGTGGTGCCTCTAAATAACTAGAAATTAAGCGCTAGTCATAGCTCACAGCGAAATTAAAACTAAAAAAACAGTGCCTTTATTAAGCGTCCACTTTTACTTGAGTACTGCAACTTCGAGACTTTAAAATTAACGATAACCAATTATACGAGCTTTACTCCCAGACCTATATCTATAGCGTCTATATGAGAGTAATAGCCTAGATAGTCACACTCTGAATTTCTCTCAGCCTATCTAGCCAGCCACCCAACCATTAGCAGATAACTCGCAGTCTTTTCTGCCTACTTGAATGACAGAGAGCATATTTTGGTAGACTTATCGGTCTGGTACTAGGTTGTCAGCTCGTAGGACAGAGCCTAGATTTTGTTTGCTCTCTTTGTTGGACTTATTTTGCTACCATTCTAGCCTTTTGTTATAGCTGTAGCCAGTTGTGAACAGCTTTCCTTTAGTGCGTATAAAGAAAATCCCCACCTGCCCATTCCGGTAGACAAGTAAGGATTTATTTGGCTTTCACCGAATTTCATTCTTTCCGGAATACTTTTCAATCTCTTATGTGGCCTATCATATAAACCTTGAAATTAAAATCAACGTCAATATTTTTACACACATTTTAGCACGGCTTACAATATGCTTTAAAAATCGCGCTTTATTTTTAGATTTTTTAAATTTTTTATTTTGTTTAAGAAGATTGCTATTTATCATTACACTTGGGTAATAAAAATATTTTAAATAAAAGTGAGTTATTTTATCATGGCATCAGGAAAAGTCACCAAACGCGGCAAGAGCTGGCAAATAACTATAACCATGGGTTATGACGAAAACGGCAAGCAGAAACGCAAGCGCTGGACAAGTAAAGCCCCGACCAAGGCTGAAGCAACGGAGGAGCTCAATGCCGAACTCTACAAACTCAATAGAGTTACCCGCACCGGTAGCGCTACCGATAACGACTATTCATTATCGGACTTATACAAAGATTGGTGTAAGTATTTAGATCTCAAAGCACTAGCAAAGGATACTCTTAGATTATACCATACTTACTGCCGGAATATGATTACAGCGCTTGCCTCTCGGGGAGCTACTGAGGTGGGTGATATAACCACTAAAGCAATCAACGAAATCGCGCTTGAAATGTTAAATACGCAAAGCCACAACACCACCAATAAGTGCATTAAGTACTTGAAGAGCATGCTTAATTGGGGTGTAGAATCAGAAATAATATTGAGTAATCCGATTGCCAAAATAAAGCTGCTACCAAACAAAAGAGTCAAGTTAAGACGTGCACTTACAGTTGACGAGGCCAAAGCATTGATTAAAGAAGCGCCACCATCATACAGGATAATCTGGAGATTCTTCTTATCCACAGGCCTAAGACGAAACGAGCTGACAACATTAACTTGGGATCACATAGACCTAGATTCAAAGACAGTTAGAGTTGCTAAATCAAAGACCGCGGCTGGCAAAAGAACGATACCGCTTTCAGCTGACCTAGTCACAGAGCTGTCAAAAACAAAAAACAAGAAAGGACTAGTATTCAAAACTCAGAATAACGGAACTCGTACAAACAACTTGATCAGAGAATTGCGTAGGCATATGAAAAGAGTTCTACTTGCCAGTCAAGGCATACCCTGCGGTAGCAAAATGAGCAGAACCACAATCAAGAAGAACAAAGAGGCGCTAGAGGAAATTGAACTAGATTTACAGAAAATAGATATCCACGCATTACGCTATACCTTTTGTACTCATCTCATCGGGAGTGGAGTTGATATAAAGACTGTACAAGGTCTTATGGGGCATAGTAGCCCAGAAGTGACACTGAGGGTTTACGCGCAATACTGTCATGGCAACGCAGAGAGTGCGATTGAAAAATTACCATGGTAAAATAAAGAACTTTTCAAATAAACCACAAATAAACCACACCAAAATATTAAAGCATTTTTTTACAAGCAGTTATATCAAAAAACATGTGACTCATAATCACTTTGTCGGGGGTTCAAGTCCCTCCGAGCCCACCAAAGAACCTTAACGCTAACCCTTGACAATCAAAAGGTTAGCGTTTTTCTTTAAAATTTCATACAATTCTTAATTCAATATTTATTAACTAAATTATAAATTGTGCTATTTTAAATGATTATCTTGGATGATTTATATTTACTTTTTCAATTGCGTTATTATCCAAGTTAACTTATTAATATTAATAGTAGGCATTACTAGTATTTTTCATTAAGCAGAAAGGATTATACATGCAAAATTTGCGGAAAAAAGGACTATGGTTTATTACCGTTATTGCAATATCAATAAGCCCAGCTTTCACTCACGACTATGATTATTCTGCAGTTATAAAAAAAATATACCACGAGGTTAAGGCCAATAATGCGGGCAAGGTTGCTGATTATATCCCAGCACTAAAACAAGCGGATCCGGATAATTTCGGTATGGTCATTGCAACGGTAGATGGAGAGATCTATAAAGAGGGTGATACTGCAGTTGAATTTGCCATTGAATCCATCAGTAAAGTCTTTACCCTTGCTCTGGCGCTACAGGATTCTGGAGAAGATATCATCCTTAAAAAGGTTGGAGCCTACCAGACCGGGCTACCGTTTAATTCAATAATTGCACCGGATATTAGGGCGATTCCTCTCCAGAATCCTCTGGTAAATGCCGGTGCCATCATAACCACCAGCTATATTCAAGGAGCAAATAGCGCTGCAAAATGGGGAAAAACTCTCGCTTTTATCTCTACTTTCGCCGGGAGAGAGCTGAAGGTGATGAATGATGTCTGCGAGTCGGAATTGGCTACCAATCAGCATAACCGGGCTCTAGCCTGGCAAGCGAAGGCAAGCGATTATCTGCTGGGAGATCCTGATGATGCCGTTATACGTTATACGCGGGCATGTTCGATTGGCATAACCTGTGAAGATCTAGCCAAAATGGGGTCGACCCTTGCAAATTACGGTGTAGATCCATTTTCAAAGAGAACTATTATCTCGGCTGAAAAAGTAAAATTCATTCTCTCTATGATGCTGCTAAGCGGCTTGTATGATTCCAGTGGTCCCTGGCTCCTCAAGGTCGGCGTTCCAGGCAAGAGCGGGGTAGGAGGCGGTATCCTTGCAGTTGTGCCGGGAAAATTTGCTCTGGCTGTGTTTTCACCTCCTCTGGATGAGTCAGGAAATTCCGTTCGAGGAGTTGAAACAGCAGAAAAGCTGTCACATGAATTAGGGTTTCATTTATTGAAGCAGAGATGAATGCAAGAATTGTTTCATTCAATCTAGCTTAATAATTAATTGGCACATTGTTTTTTTAACTAAAAAAAACAAATTGATCTGTTATACTGTATTTGAATCATAAGAAATATCTGATAATCGAAATAATCGAAAAAATTCGAATATGACTTTTAAATAAACGGATATAAAGTATGGCTATAATCACAGAAAAAGATATTTCCCTCGACCTGATTTATGCCGAGTATGAAGCCAGAGTAACTAATTTAAAATCACTCTTTATCCAGGGCTTCAGCCAGAGTACTGACAACTCTGAGAGTATTCAGCAACAATACTCTGATGAACTGCAGAAAATACGCGAATTTATCACTGCGAATCGTTCCCACTTAGATCTGAAAAATCTGTCCTCCTTGTTCGCCGTGCCCACAAAGAAGCTCGCAGAAGATGAGATGTATTTTCACCGGATCTGGATGGGAGGATCTGTCCCACAATTAACCAGAGATGCGATAACCCAATGGGAGATGGCGGTAGACACCCTAGGAGACAGCACTTATGCGAGCATACTCTGGGTCTGGGATAAAGCACAAATGGCCAATACAGAGGAGTTTGCAGCCACCGGGGGCGAGAGTGAATTCACCCTAGGCTCGTACACCATAAACGGCTACACCCAGCATGTCAACTCGCTGCAAAAGCTTGCCCAAAAATTCTGTAGTGCTAACTACAAGACTATCGCCGCACTACACGCTAATAAATATTATGCTGCCCTATCTGACTATTTCAGATTTGTAATCCTGATTAATTTCGGCGGCATCTATATGGACAGCGATACCCTGCCGTATAAGGCCGTTACCCAATTTCTGGTAAAGCCCGAAGTCCCGGATCTAATTCATCACACCGAGAATTATGCTGAAACCGCGGTTGAAGCATATTATCTCTCATGGCTCAATCTCTTCTTTGACGAGACCGGTCTTATCGTAGCGAAAAAAGCTAATCCGATCCATAAAGAATTTCACGAGTTGATGAACGCAAACTACCGGAAAATCCCCGAACAGATAGAGACTGGGAATCAGGATTTTGAAGTCGAGGTATTCGGCTGCTTGTATGATAGATGGAAGCAGCATATCGGCCGCACCTTTATGAGCCATGACGAATTTTATCAAAAATACTCTGTCCTCTGGAATGGCGAAAAGGAAGAGGTGCTCTGCGGAATCAAAGGCATGCGGCTGCTTCTTGATTTTATCTCAGACACCAGATTTCCGCTCACCCCGGAGGAGGTGGAGAGTTACAACTACTGTATCGACAACCTCAATGATTGCGGCTGGAAGCTGGATTCTCCTTTTGATCTGGAGAGACATGCCCAGATATTCTCGCAAGTCGAGGTGCCGCGCATGGCCTATTCCCCCCAGTTCAGATCTGAGCACAAGTTCTACCACTACTATAACTTCCTCTGCGAAGACAAGAATGTAGATCGGGTAAACTCGCTCTTTGAAAAGTACTTTGCCGCCAGGAATAGCCGGGATATCGCTGCGGGAAATTTCTGGTTCGAGGTAAGAGGTTCAAACCAGGGTAATGCAGAGAAAAAGGACTCAGAACGGAAGTGCACAAGGCCTTTAGTCTCAAGAGTACCTGTACAGTTCAAACCCGGATCTTCGCTGGCACAAGCTGATCTGCGAAAAATGGCAAAGCTCATCTTTGAGACCAGTTATTTAGAATTCTGCTCAGTCGAGAACACTCTGCATCTGGAGCTTACCAGCCTGCAGCAGAAGCAAAATATCGAACCCTTCCTCGACCTGCTCCAAGGTGTATTCACCAGCAATAATGACTTTGTCGGATTTGTCACCTCGGGATTGAGTAAGGATTTTGATACTATAGACACCCCGTATTATTACCGGGACGCTATGCGCCATATCGACGACGCCTACAATGCCTTTGTCGCCAAGAACCTGGCTCCTGAGGATTACTTCCTCTGCACGGTAGCGCTGGAAAAAGCTTACCGCGGTAAAGGAATCTTCAACCAGATCTTCAACCACATCCACCAACAGGCAGAAGCAAGAGCTGCCGCAAGAATTGTACTCACCGTCTATGAGAATAACCCGGCATTCAAGGTCTACCTGAACAAGGGTTTTAGCGTAATCGATACCTTTGATTATGTCTATGACTTATTCTATGATAGAGTAAAATTGCTGGAATACAAGCTTGGCTAATTCCGGCGAAAACTTATTTATGTGGAATACTGTTATTGATGAAAACAATATATAAAAGACTCTTTGCCATCGCCATCCCGATTACCATACATGGCCTTATAACCGCCTCGATTAATCTGACCGATGTCTTCCTTATCAGTATGGTCGGTGAGAATCAACTCGCTGCAGCGGGGCTAGCAAATCAGCTTACTTTGATCTTGCTCATCTGCCTCTTTGGTATAAATAACAGTGGAGTTATCTTTGTCGCACAATACCACGGCAATAAAGATACGCCCAGTATAAAAAAGATTGTCGCTCTCTGCTCTATCCTCTCCGGCCTGCTTATGCTGCTAATTACCGGGGCAGCGCTACTGCTTCCCCAGGAAATTATCGGCCTCTATACCGCAGACGAATCGGTAATTGAATATGCCTGCATCTATCTCAGGACTGTAGCCTTCTCATATATCTTTATTGCCATCTCGGTAACCTTGGGGCAACTTCTCAGCGGAATGAGCCGAACCCGGGAAGCAATGTATGCAGGTCTAGTATCTCTGATACTAAATATTGTCCTGACGTATCTGCTCATCTTCGGCCACTGCGGATTTCCCCAATTGGGGCTTTACGGCGCCGCTCTGGCAACCATTATCGCCAGAGGTATTGAATCGGTTATCCTATACACCCTGATTAAAATACGCCGCTATCCCTTATTCTTTGGCTTGACTGATATCAAGAAAATACACACCGACTTTATAAAGAAGTACTTTATCACCGGCACCCCGGTTATGGGCTCGTATCTAATGTGGGTTCTCGGCTCGACCACCCTTATGGCGATTTACGCCAGAATCGGAAACGAAGCACTGGTAGCGGTAAATATCTTCAGCAGTATTGAGAGAATAGCCTATACCGGCGTTATCGCACTCAGTTGTGCAACCGGGATAATACTCGGACAGGAGCTGGGGAGAAAGGAATTCAGTGCGGCTTACAAGATTGCCAGACATTTGAATATATTCAGTTTTATCCTTGCCGTTGTATTTGCTACCCTGCTCGCGCTGCTGGCAGATGATATCGTCGAACTTTATGGTGTAACCTCGCAAGTGCAATTGTTGACCATAAAAATCCTAGTATTATTCTGTATTATCTTCCCTTTTGCTACCGTAAACTCGGTCAACATGATGGGCACACTCCGCGCAGGGGGGCAGACCAGGCAGGTCTTCATCTATGATCTTATCTGTATGTGGGGAACCTCTGTACCGCTGGCATATATCGGCTATATTTTAGAATTACCGATCGGGAGCGTGTTCATCCTCTCTATTGGAAGTGGAGAGGTTGTAAAGCTGGTTCTGAGTATGTCACGGGTGGTAAGCCTTAAATGGGCCAAGAGCATTACCTGAATATTGAACAATTAGTTTCAGTGTAATTGCTTGAGATATAAAATCATCAGACTTGCTGACATCTTAACGTGGTACCGTGGAGAAGACATGGGTGATTACAAAATAGATTCCGATGCTGTACTAAAGAGAACCTTCAGTACCAAGCGCGAAACCATACGCACCAGATTGTTCCACTGGTCTGGTATCGTTATTTTCTTTCTCGGCATCGCTATCTTTGTGCCGTCCGGTAAGGAATTCGGAATACTGACCCTGATCCCCTCCGCCTTTCTGCTTATCTATATCCTCTGGACCAAGCGCATAGTCGAGTCACTGATACTCGCCTCCATGCTCGGCTTTCTACTGGTCTATAAAGAACAATTTCTCCACTACTGGAGTACTGAGTTATTAAATACCGTCAGCAGTCGGGATATCGGCTGGCTTATCATCGTCTGCGGGCTGATGGGAAGCCTGGTAAGCCTTATTGAAGCGACAGGGGGCGTAAAAGCCTTCGGTGACTTTGTGGCCAAGAGAGCGGATACCGAACGGAGTACCCTACTCTGGACCTGGATACTCGGAATCGTAATCTTTATCGATGATTTTCTGAATGTCCTGACCGTCGGGATGGCGATGCGCCCCTGCACCGACCGGCATAAGATCCCGCGTGAGATGCTAGCCTATGTTGTAGACTCTACCGCCGCCCCGATAAGCCTGCTGGTTCCGATATCAACCTGGGGGGTCTTTGTCGCAACCCTCCTGGAGAAGCAAGGGCTCGCCCCGGATGATCAGGGTGTGGAATACTATATCGCGACCATCCCTTACAACTTTTACTGCTGGGCAGCAGCACTGATGGTACCACTGGTGGTACTGCGGATAATCCCGGTATTCGGAGCGATGCGAGACGCCTACAAACGCGTTGACGAGACCGGTCGCCTCGCACCCGAGGGCTCGGAGAAGATCGATATTCTCGGTAATGAACCGGCTGCAATAACTGCAAAACCGCGAGTGATCAACTTCTTCTTTCCAATTATTGTCTTAGTAATAGCTTCCGTTCTGACCGATCTTGACCTGATGTTTGGAGTTATTATTGCACTCCTAGCGACCTTCTTCTTCTACCTCTTCCAAGGAATAATGGATGAAGAAGAATTTATCGAGAAGATGCTTGCCGGTATCAAAAACATGATCTTACCCCTGGTGCTGGTAATTCTCTCCTACCTCTTTGCGGCGGCAAATAAAGAGGTCGGATTTACCGATTATATTGTGGCAGCGGTTTCAGAGAATGTACCACCCGCGCTATTCCCGGCGGCGATTTTTATCCTCTTTGGCATAACCGAATTTATCATGGGGCTTGCCTGGGGCATGTACGTCATCGCCTTACCGATCGCTATACCAGCCGCGCTCAATCTTGGGGTAGACCCGGTACTCGCGATTGGTGCCGTAGTCTCGGCCGGAGCCTGGGGCTCGCATATCTGCTTCTTCTCCGACGCCACAATTCTGACCTCAGCCGCCACCGGTTGCGATAATTACCGCCATGCTCTCACTCAAGCGTATTTTGGTTTTGCCGCAGCTATTATCGCTCTCATCGCCTTTATCATTGCCGGCTACGCCTCCGTCTAAATCAGCGCATTACCTTGTACTGCTATAATCTAAAAAATACAAGCCCTCAACCTTACTGCCGACTGATTCTAAAATATCCGGGGTAGACCGAAGCCTACCCCGAATCAACAATCAAACAATGTACTACTGTATCAACCTACACTTAGAAGCTTACCTTTACCCCTGCAGTGAAGCCGACATTGTAACCCTTATCCCAGATCTTCTGATCGTAACGTCCGAAGACAGATACATTGTCCTTGATAAGAGCAGTCAGACCCAGACCCCAGTATGCGCGGTTAGTTGCCATGCTGTTCATAGTTGTGCCGTAAGTCTGTGAACCGATTGACGCTGTAGTAGTTGTATTACGGGTACCACCGGTGTTCAGGTACTCAACTTCCCAACCACCCCAAACCTCAGGCAGGAAGGCCAGATCGTCAGAAGTACGGATCAGCTTACCAAGTCTTACACCCAGATCCTGCAAGAGTGAGTTAGAAGTGAAGCTGTTGTACTTGACATTAGCCGCACCAGCACCGGTCTCGGTATACTCTGGATCATAGAACAGAGTATAACCGAGGCTGTAGCTAGGAGTCAACTGAATGTCTGCTGGCAGGTTGAAGGTGTAACCAACTGTACCAGAGATATTAAAGTCAACACCGGTTCTGTCGCCCTTGGCGGTAGCACCATTCCAGATGTTACGCTTGGACTCAAGAATATGTACACCCATGGTTGGTGAAAGATCAACAAAGAAGTTGTCCCAGTTGTACGAAGCATAAGCGCCAAACCGCAGAAGATTATCGGTTGAGTCTCCTGCACCCCAGTATACGTCGGTACTGTTGTAGCTATAGCCGAAGAGTGCACCCACACGGAGTTCCTTAGCGAACGCGTAATCCAGACCAACCATAGTACCGATGTTCCAGAAGTCGTAACCGATCATAGTTCCGTCGGTTCCCTGTTCGCCGAAGCCGCCGAAGCCGTTGGCCCAGACCTGAACCTTCTTGTATACTTCACAATCAGACCCAGAGGTGAAGCCTGCTTCATAAGCCTCAGCCAGAGTCTCAGCATCAGCCATGTCGCTTAGAGCCGCAGTCGCGCCAGCAGAGTTGAAGGATGAAGCCATACCTGCAGCAATATTACCAGAGCGGAAACTGGTCATCTGGTTAGATACCGCTGTAGTAGAAGCAGAGATACCCATCAACGAGTTCTGCACGGTCTGAGTTGTAGCCTCTTCACCGATAGTCTCTTCAGCCGCCCGTGCAAACTGTGGCTCACTAAGGTTAGACATCGCATTTACATAAGCCTGACCTGTAGAATCAAAGCTGACTTCATTTGAAATCAGATATGTCGCAGCTGTTGCAGCTGTTGCTGAACCGCCGTTATTCTTCACTGCATTATCGATACTTGAGGTATTGGTTGCTACTGTAATGTCATTCCATTTACCGTCCCCTGCTGCATTCGCCAGAGTATAGGATTTATATGCGCTTGAAGAATTAAGCTTGGCTGCCACTTCAATTGCGCCTCCAGTTGCATCCTGTAGGTCATCTGTAAACACATCGGTATAGGTCTGACCGGCCATACCATTCTGGGCATAGACATTGGTAATGGTATCTCCGGCGACAACTCCAGCGGCATTAGACGTTTTTACCGTATTGGTCGTAATAGTCGCATAATTACCCGCAGACTGTGCTTCAGCACCGAGATTGAGTACAATCTTTGCTCCTGCAGCGCTTGCATTTAAGACTCCGCCGGTAGCAACCAGGGTACCAGCATTACCAACATTGATTGTCTCATTTGCATTCATAGTCCAGGCACTGCCCAAATCAAGGTTACCATTGACCGTCATGCTCTTGATATTCAGCGTACCCGGTGTTGTCGAATTGTCTATAGTACCATACTTTCCACTGGCGACAACCAGACTATCAATAGTAGCATACTCACTACCTGCTAGCCCCATACGCAGGGTTGCGGTACTACCTGAAGTACCATTGAGATTCAAGGTATTTACCGTTAAGGTGTCTGCTGCCTTGGCGGCAAGCTGAAGAGTAGAATCAGCACCCACATTAGCAACCACAACTGTAGCCTCGGCATTGGTCTCTTCATCGTTATAGACCGTACCGAATTTACCATCAGCGACCTCCAGCGTATTTACCGTAAGTGCCACACTACCCGCGCCTGCTGTAACCCCTTCATATAGCCAGATAGAAGCATTACCCGCGACAAAGGTTCCATTTGCAGCAACGGCAAGGCCATTCATATTGACCGTACCCAGCGTAACGGTATTGGTTTTATCGGCGGTCTCCGCCTTCTCAACCGAGAGGATTGCGTCTTTTGCTGTAGCCCCGGTGATATTGGTCGTTACAATAGTCAACTGTGAGTCACCAGCACCCTCATTCTTCAGGTGCAACTCGGTATAAGCCGAACCTCCAACACCAATACCCGCTCCAATATCGAGCAGACCCAGCCGATTACTACTACTATTGGATTGGTTATCCAGGCTCGCGATAGCATTATCATCTGTAACCACATAATTACCATCATTATCATAAGCCCCGACAGTAATATGTGAGTTCTCGCCACTATCGGTCTGCTCTTGAATCCAGGCATTATCTCCTACCGTAACTGTCGCACCATTACCAATATCCAGAGTATTAGCAGAGATCTTCAATGCTCCACTCGCCACATTAAAATTAACCCCTCCTGCAAGATTCAGGTGCCCATCAATTGTAGCCCCATTAACCAGAGTAAAGGTTCCTGATCCTCCAGTATCCGTTACCGTCGCCACATTACCGCTGGCAACCTCCAAAGCAGCAAGAGTTGCAGAGTTATTATTGACATCAAACGTACCTTCATTAGTAGAATCCCCAGTCAACGTCAGTTTTCCTTCTTCATCACTGACATCACCTGCAATCTTGACCGCTGCACCTACTGTCAGCTTTTTAGCTTCAAATATGATATCATCTACCGTAACCGTACCGGCACCGGTAACCTTCGAATCATCACTGGTTACGTAGAGAATATTCAGATTATTTCCTTCATCCTTACTAACCTGGAGTTCACCCCCGAGGTCGACTGTTCCTAATCCACCATTAAGCGTACCAGTAACAACCAGTTTACCGCCATCGTCAACCTTCAACGTCTCACCTGCTCCCACTGTCGCTGTACCGGTAACCACAACCTCAGCACCATTATCAATGGTTGTCTCCTTAGTAGTATTATCAACAGTCATATCCTTGACCGCGGTCTTACCCTCGGTATATTCTTTTTTATCCCCACTCACACCATTGGTATCATAGAGATTTGTATACCGGCTGTTGAACTCAGCAATCTTCTCTGCATCGGTATTTCCATTACCCAGAATCTGCCCCGCGCTATTGGTAAATACCACCTCTGAGGAGTCATAGACCAGCATAGTGCCGAGCGTAAGTGTTGCATCACCGCTGAACGCCAATTTATCAACATTGTCAGTAGTTCCTGCAACAATTGTAGATACATCGGTATTCGTCGTAATGCTGGCAATATTGACCATACTCGCGTTATCATCATCAGCATCGGTAATATCCAGAGTCGCGCCAGAGAGAGTTATAGCACCCAGCGAGACACTAGCGGTATCATCTTCATCGGTTAACTTCAAAGTACCGCCCTGACCGACAGTAGTAGTCGCAACTTTAACCTCACCACCGGTGGTAGCAACATCAATAGTACCAGTCGCAGCCGCAGTAACATTGAGGTTATCCACCGCTACCACAGTCTCGCCAGCCGTCTCATTGACGTCAAGCTTACCCGAGAGCGTCAGCGCCTCAAACCCAACTGCATTTATACCACTTGCGTTAGTGTTATTAACCACCAGTGTACTCCCTGTCGCCACACTTGCATTACTGACCGCCGTAGCCACTTTATTAACGCTATCACTACTCAGCGTACCTGCAGCTGTCATACTGGTAATCTTCTGCGCTTCGGCTAATGCAGCAATCTCGGCATAGGTATCAACATCTTCCACAGCTGAATAACCGGCATCGACCTGGTTATCTATTGCACCGTCGAGTTTCAGGGTCTTGATCGTAATATTGTTAGCACCAGTAGTCGTCAGAGTCTGATCAGTGTCAATATTAGCCCGTTCGATACTTACCGTACCGCTATTAGCGATCTCAAGATTCGCCGCAACATTCAGACCCTTCTCAGTACCGCCCTCGGTAACCCCTTCGATGGTCAGACTACTCTCCGCAGTCGCCACTGTAATAGTTGCCGCACTCAGTACATCAAACTTCTTGAGTTGCAGATCAGCATTTACCGAACTGTCTGTACCGATTATCACTTCATCACCACCATTACCATTCGCGGTAATGCAGTAGATAGCTGACTCGTCATTGGTATTCTGGTATGACAGAGTTCCATCCGCACTACTACTGGTTCCCAGATTGAAACCACGGAGATTCACTTTACCTGCCCCGGCTACCGTAAAGGTACCAGAAGCAACTCCAGACTTCGAGTCTGTAGCCGCATGATCTGCCTCTGTACTGTAGTTATCAAAGGTTGCTCCACTAGCCACACTAAGCGTAGCCCCATTAGCCGCAGCCACACCAAGCTTCCCGGCAGTCACGTCAGCCGTTCCGGAAATATCCACCTTTGCATAATCACCAGCATTAATCGCGGCAAATGTAGCATCTCCGCTCACTGCCAGGGTTGTAAGTGCATCAGCAGCAGTCCCGTCAGCGAGTGTCGTCGCACCACTCACTGTCTTGCTGCCCTCCCCACTGATAGTCAGCGTATCTGCAGCCAAAACATCAACAGTAGTTGCAGTCACCGTTGCGTTGGTATCAATTGCCAATTCAGCAGTACCGGAAGTTAGCGCACCCAGCGCCACCGTACCCCCACTCGAATCGATATCCAAGGTTGCGTTATCTGCCAGGGTTGTAGCACCTGCAGTTACGGCATTACCCATCAAGACACCACCACCAGCAGCAACAGCCAGAGTCCCAATTGTATTGGTACCGGTATTGGAGAAGTGAAGTGTACCTTGATCAAGATTGACCGTACCGGTACTGGTAAAGTCTGTTGCCGCTCCTGTATCCCCATCATTAATCTGAGTAAATCTTCCGCCGTTGGTTACATCAAGAGTACTGCCAGCCATGTTTGAGTCACCATGTACTGTAGCCGTAACCCCATTACCGGTAACTGTCAATTGATACCCATCGCCATCATATTCAATTCCTGAGTATGAATCGCTGGCAGTTACAGTCAAGTTCTCAGTAATCTTCATATCCTGATGAGATATCGCTACCAGAATATCAGAATCTCCAACCCTTTCCCCGTCTGAGCCATACAACGCCACTCGGTCTGAGTTATAATAAAGCACCATACCCGACTCAGCAGTAAAATCAATATCACCATTTCCATCAACTGCGAGTACCAGCTCATTGAGTTCATTTTCAATAAACGTACCGGTCAGCAGACTGGTTCCTGTAATTGAAAGACTATCTGCACCGACATAGATTACCGAACTATTCTCACTGTCTACCAGCTTGAGGGTACCATTTTTAAGTTCAACATCCCCCAACTCAACATTTGTAGTATATGATCCCACACCTTTGCTGCTATCATCAGAACTAGCTTCGACAGTCAGCTGTGCTTTACCACTATAAGCAGTCTCGCCTGTATCTGTAGTATTTCCAACTGTGGTACTTCCCACAGTAATAGCGGAACCACTCGCCACCTTCAATCCTGCGGCAATACTGGTATCGGCAACTATTGAATCCAAGGTAGTCGTCCCCGCACCTGCAATCTCCAGCGTACCTGCCAGAGCCGCATCACCAAGGCTCAATGAATTTGAGGCATTAGTATCGTTATTGGTTACTACCAAAGTATCAGTTGAGTCCGTAACTGTAACACTTTCAATCGTCAAATTACTAGCATCACCTGTTGTTCCAGCAACTGTAAGCTTACTGGTACCTCCTACCGAGGTCGCAATATCATTGAGCGTAACAGCGTATGTACCATTATTAGCGACTATCAACTCTTTATCAATACCCAGAACCACATCCGCATCACCACCCGCAGCCCCAACCGTAATTGTACCGCCGGTTGCATCCAGCGTAGTAGAAGCATCAACATCGAGTTTCTTAGCTGCAAGCGTATCTGTCGCCTTGAAGGTACCACCATCAGTAGTTACAGATCGCAGGGTCAAGTAATCTGCATCCCCTCCACTGAGTTCTACAGTACCATTATTAGTTAGTTCAAGAGTTGCACCACTCGCACCAGAGTCAACACTTACTTCTCCAAGACCCGTAGTTCCGGTACTGTTAATACTGAGCGTCATAGTATCAGCAATTGTCGTAGCAATACCAATAGTAGCAGTATTCGCCCCTGTATCCAGTACTGCATCACCATTCACTACCAGATTAGCCGCATCCAGCTCACCAGTAGTCGTCACATTACCCGTAACTGTCAGATCCCCGCCGGTATCAAGCACCCCAGATGATATTGAAGCCGCCGTAATATTACCAGAAGCATCAATTGCACCAGCTGAAATTGCAGCACCGATAATATCACCAGCAGTAAGCGCACCGGCCACATCAATATCATAATATGTATCAGTACCATTATACGCGGTTACAGCATTACCAGCAGCATCAAGAGCCCCTGTTGTCGTAGTAATAGCACCGCCATCAGCTGTTACCGCTCCACCTGCACTGATCGCTGTCGCTGAAATTCCTGCATCAGAATCTATTGTACCGCTCGCGGTTATCGCATCAGAAGCTACAATTGAACCAGCTTCAATATTAGCACCACGTACTGTACTGGCTGTAAGCGCACCAGCCACATCGATATCATAGTACGTATCAACCAAATTATACGCGGTTACAGCATTACCAGTAGCATCAAGGTCACCTGAAGTTGTTTCAATAGCTCCTCTAGCTGTTACCGCTCCACCCGCACTAATCGCTGTCGCTGAAATTCCTGTATTTGAAGCTACCTCTCCAGACGCAGTAATCGCTCCGCTCGCAGCGATTGAGGCTGCAGAGACATCCTTACCGGTAATATCACCGGCGGTAAGCGCACCGGCTGCATAGATATCATAATCGGTATTAGTATCAGCACTCTGTGCCAATACCGCTCCAGCTCCGGCATTGAGTACTCCGTTTTGGATGCTAATATTTCCTCTAGCTGTAATATTACTATTATTCTCAGAACTGTCGAGCGAATCAGCTGTAAGTGTTCCGCTTTCTGCGCTAACCGCTCCAGACGCAATTATCGCTCCGCTCACATAGATAGAGGCTGCAGAGATAGCCTTACCCGTAATATCACCGGCGGTAAGGGCACCGGCTACATCGATATCATAATCAGTACTCATATCACCACTCTGTGCCACTACCGCTCCGGCTCCGGCATCGAGCACTCCGCTAGAGATGGTAATATCGCCTCTAGCTGTGACATTACTGTTATTCTCAGAACTGTCAAGCGAGTCAGCTGTAAGTGCTCCGCTTTCTGCGATAACCGCTCCAGACGCAGTAATCGCTCCGCTCGCATTGATAGAGGCTGCAGAGATAGCCTTACCCGTAATATCACCGGCGGTAAGCGCACCGTGTATATCAATATTATAATCCGTATTCATATCAGCACTCTGTGCCAGTACCGCTCCGGCTCCGGCATTGAGCACTCCCACTCCGCTATAGGTGGTAATAAATCCTCTAGCTGTAATATTACTATCGTTCTCAGAACTGTCAATCGAGTCAGCTGTAATTGCCCCGGTCTTTGCGGTAACCGCTCCAGACGCAGTAATCGCTCCATAAACATCGATAGAGGCTGCAGATATCTCTGCGCCATAAATACTACCCGTAACCTCGATATCACCCGTAACCGCTATATCACCAAACGCTTTCGCTGACGTACCGATATTCGCTGCTACAAGACTTACCATTAGTTATATTTATCTTACCGCAACCGTCAGTACCACCATTATTAGTAATATTACCACTTGTAGTTATACTTTCTGCTTTAAGCACGTCTATATCAGCACTCGTTTCTCCAACTACAGATATTGAGTTTGCACCAATAACGCCTCCGGAAATCACCTTGGATGCATATATCGCTGCTCCATAAATATCACCCGTAGCGTTAATATCACCAAAGACCACTATATCACCAAACGCTTTCCCTGACGAACCTATATTCGCTGCTACAAGACTACCACCGGTCGTCTTTATCTTACCTAATAGCGTTGTACCGGTATTTGTAATATTACCACTTGTAGTTATACTTTCTGCCTGAAGCGCGTTTTCATGAGCACTCGTTGCTCCACTTACAGATATAGCTGCTCCATAAATTCTACCCGTAGCTACGATCTTATCCGCTTCGATATCACCAAAGGCAGCATCAGAAGCACCAATATTACCTGCTGTCAACGTACCGGTAGCTAAAATCTTACCATAACCACTAGTTCCAGTATTAGTAATATTGCCTGTAGCAGTTATACTATTTGCAGACAACACAACGACATCCGCTCCACCAGAACCACCATTAACGCTGATAGCTGCTCCATAAACATAACCTGTAGCAGTCAATGTACCTCCAACGGCAATATCACCAAAGGCTGCGTCAGAATCACCTATATTCGCTGCTTCAAGATTACCACTAGTCGTCTCTATCTTACCACAACCGCCAAAACCATCATTAATAATATCACCTTCGACATCAATACTACTTGCTTTCAACACTACAGTAGCAGCACTTGTCCCGCCAGCAACACTGACAGCACCTTCGACATCAACTGTTCCTGATGAGTCTATAGATGCTGCATAAACCGCACCTGTTGCTGTCAGATCTCCCGTAACCTCAATATCACCAAGCGCAGTTTCATAATTACCGATATTACCGGCTTCCAGCGTACCGGTAGCAACAATCTTACCACCACTATCAGTATCTGCGGAATTATAAATGTTACCGGTTGTAATATCATGACCACTCAACACTACAGTAGTATCGCCGGTATTACAATTAACCATAATATTAGCTGCAGATATATCATGACCATAAACCGCACCTGTTGTTATCAGAACGTCTGTCACCTCAATATCACCAAACGCTTTCTCTGACGTACCAATATTAACTGCCTCCAAGCTAGTCGCTGCATGAATCATACCACAACCATTTGCTCCGGTATTGATTATATCACCTGTCGTCTTGATACTACCGGTGGCCGCAGTCAAAACTATCGTCTCTGCATCGCTAGCACCTACTACAGATATATCACCAGTAGCATCAATTACTGAGCCGCCAAGAATCGTTCCCGCCGAAGTAATCGCCCCAGCATAAATTACCGTTATTGATGAGATACCATCGTTTGCCGTAATCGTAGTAAGATCTCCTACACGAGTACCGCTAGTACCAATAGAGGTTGCCGAAATACTACCAGCACTAAGATTATACTCACCGGTAATGCTACCGGTTCCAAGGAGTATATTGCCTGTTGTCGCTGCCGCATCATCCAGAAGCACAAGATTTATCTTTTTATTATCATTACCAGTAATTGAACTAGCACCAATGTTCGCACCCAACCTTACAGTAGTAGTAGCTCCCAAACTAGTCTTACTATAAATTGTTTTATCTTCAAGGCTTCCCCCGAGAATAGTCACAGTCGCACCATCAGCTTCAAGTGAAATCGCATTATCTCCAGAGTCAGGGGTAATTGTACCCCCGGAGATCACAACCCCTGTGGTGTTACCAGATGTATTAGTACTAATAACCAGACCAGCCGCATTGCCTCCACCGGTTAAAATAGCACCATCTTTAATTTCAATACCATCATTACCAAAAATACCAACTTCCAAGCCTGCCCCATTGTTGCTGTCGCCCGTTATAGAAATAGCTTCACCTTCACCACCACCAATAGTAATTTTATTAGTATTATCAGCAATCACCGCACCGGCTTCTCCGGAATCACTAATAGTAACAGTCCCATTTGTAATAGTGACCGTACCACTGCTAGCATTTATCGCAATACCATCCGAATTATCCCCGATATCACTATTAGTATCATGAAAGATATTTCTTCTCGCCGCATACGCCTGCGTCCCCATGAGCACAGTCAGAAGCGCTACCAACACCAGCGAGAATAGTGCCTTCCTCCCCTTCCCCACCAATTTACCCCTCATTTGTTTCTCCTTCTGCTCAGTCTCAACAACAGCCTCATCCCAACTCAATTCAGACCCTACCGAACGTCACTCAAGAACCCTAAATATATACTAAATATTCTCTAACTAAATATTCTCTAAAATTAATAATCACTTACCATTGTGCACCATGAACCGATTTATAGCCTATACTACCTCGCCACAGAACCAACATATATCTACACCTATACAATATAACTTCAACTAACCACAGCTAAATCATGTCCTTCAGACAAAAAAAACACCGTATACATCGACAAAGACAATGCGCAATACAGATTATGTTATCTGACGACAAAACTTTTATCTGCATTTTCTCATAACTCACGATTATATTACGCAAATGCTTATTTTTCAAGTTTTTTTTGTTAAATAATTATAAACACTATCAAATCACTCAATACAACAAATAAATATTTTAACACTTCATTCTCATGAAGCTCCAAAAATATTATAATCAATAAACTAATAAACCATGAGCTTCATTATTATAAAACACAGATTCTGCAAAAACGTAAAAAGAATAGACAACTCTACCAGAATACCACTACTGTCATTATTTTTTTATTGGCAAAAAAAATTACAATGCATTATTATCACTGTTAATAGCCAATGATGCAAAAAACTCGACTAATTGTTAATCAAAGTTATTCATTACAACATGAATAGCACCTTACATTTTGGAGATAATTATGAAAAACATGCTTCAATATCTACTACTGGTTATATTTATATTCGGTCTTTCTGCTTCAGGAGCTGACAATACGCTAAACGGGCAAAATACCGACAAACTCCCCCCCTATAGAGTAGGAAAATGGCTACCATCAGACCAGCAAAGGATGAATGCCTGGGTTGCGGCACAACTCAGTGACGAAACTGCATCTTCCAAACCGCTCAAGCCGGTCGTGCAAAAATTCAAAGATGCTATAGAGAACGACTCAGAACTCTTCATGCTCTTTCACGAGATGTTCTCCCAACTCCCTGACACCCCTAAATTCAAGCTCAACCCTGTCGGCGAGCCGCAGATCACCAATTATCACCAGTTCCTCCAGATTCTCAACAACGTTCTGGAGCAAGCTCCAGAATTCGACTCTACCCCCTTTGTCGGCTTCCCCATTGCCCGCAACATCAACTGGCCAATGGGAACACCTGCCGGACGTTCTGCCTTTCTCAATAAAAAAGTAAATAAACATATCAGAAAGATACTCAATCAATGGGCGGTCTTCCTCTCTTCTCCAGAATCACGTTATGTGCTGAATGACAATCCAAAAACAGGGTGGTTCGGCCAAGACGCAATGAAAGCCATGCCTACCTTTGTTGAGGATTTCAGCTGTGACCCAGAGCAGCCATATTACGGCTTTACTTCCTGGGATGATTTCTTTACCCGCAAACTGCGCCCGGGGAGCAGACCTGTCGCCAGTCCGGATGATGACAGTATTATCGCCAACTCCTGTGAATCAGCCCCATATAAACTTGCAACCAATGTGAAACAAAATGATCAATTCTGGATTAAGTCCGAGCCATACTCTCTCTATCACATGCTGGATGGGGATCCACTGACGGTTCTGTTTGAAGGTGGCGCAACCGTATATCAGGCATTCCTCAGCGCGCTCAGCTATCACCGCTGGCATAGCCCAGTCAGCGGCCGTATTGTCAAAACCCGCCTGATACCAGGTTCGTACTACTCCGAGTCACCGACGATTGGCTATGATCCGGTGGCGAATAATGAATCTCAAGCATTTATTTCCCATGTTGCTACACGCGCTCTCGCCTTCATCGAAGCGGACAACCCCGACATCGGTCTGATGGCAGTCCTCTATATTGGCATGGAAGAGGTCTCGTCCAATGAGTTTACCGTCTATGAAGGACAGCATGTCAATAAAGGTGATGAACTCGGGATGTTCCACTTCGGCGGTTCTACCCACTGCCTTATCTTCCGCCCAGAGACCAAACTCGAGTTCGATCTGCGTGGACAGACTCCGAGTGTAGACTCAAAGAACATACCCGTACGTTCTAAGATCGCGACAGTCATAAATAAATAATAGAATTTCTAAACAGCAAAGTCCTTGACTGCAATCGCTGTAATAGAGTAACGCCAGTTACTTCACCCATTATGTATGAATGTAAAGCAAAACGACCTATACACAGGAGAGCAAATTGAAGAATACACCAGACATCAGCCCAGAAGTAATTGAAAAGGTTCTTACTATTCTTGAGGAGGAAGTAGTACCAGCAGAAGGCTGTACCGAGCCGATTGCTATCGCTTATGTCGGAGCCAAAGCCCGGGAGATTCTAGGTTGTATTCCAGACAAAGTTGACATTTACGCTTCTGGAAATATTATTAAGAATGTAAAGAGTGTCGTAGTGCCAAATAGCGGCGGCATGGTTGGAATAGAGGTCGCTGCCGCCATGGGCATCATTGCTGGGGATTCGAGTAAGGATCTTATGGTTATCAGTGAGATAACCGAAGCGGAAATGGCACAAGTCAGAGATTTCCTTGAGAAAGTGCCGGTCACGGTGCACCACGAGAAGACCAACATCAAACTCTACGTCCGCATAGAAATTGAGGCCAAAGGTGACAAAATTATAGTCGAGATCAAACACCTGCATACCAATATCACCCAGATTATCAAAGACGGCAAGAATCTCATTACCCGCCCCTGTAGCGAGGCGGATTTCAACACTACCTTTCAGGATAGAGAGATACTCTCTATCGAACTAATCTACAACCTGGCTAAAACCATTGATATTACCCGAATAGATTCCCTTTTAAGGAAGGTAATCAAGTATAACTCGACAATAGCCGAAGAGGGGCTTATCGGTAATTACGGGGTGAATATCGGCAAGTGCATTCTGGAGAATATTGAAACCGGGCTGTACGGTGATGATGTGCGCAACCGCGCCGCCAGTTATGCTGCAGCCGGCAGTGATGCGCGTATGAGCGGTTGCCCGCTGCCGGTAATGACCACCAGCGGGAGCGGAAACCAAGGTATGACCGCCTCCTTACCCCTTATCAAGTTTGCAAAACTGCGCAACAAGAGTGAAGAAGATATTATTAGAGCCTTGTTCTTTTCCCATCTCGCCACCGTTCACATCAAGACTAAAATAGGCCGGCTCTCCGCGTATTGCGGTGCCATGTGCGCCTCTGCCGCCGCCAGTGGGGCACTTGTGTTTCTATATGGCGATGATGTCGAGACCGTAGCCAGCGCGATCACCAATACTCTGGGAAATATCTCCGGGGTAATCTGTGATGGAGCAAAGGCGTCATGTGCCATGAAAATCGCAACCGGAATATACGCTGCATTCGACAGCGCCACTCTCGCACACTATCACCGCGTACTCCATAACGGTGAGGGCATCATCGGCAAAAATATCGAAGAGACCATCAAAAACATTGGTGAGCTTGCTCAGGACGGCATGCATGAAACCGACGATGTTATTCTGGATATTATGACCAAAGAAAAATAACCCCATTATCAAGATAACTTACAATAACCATATATCGAGCTATGCTCTCAGAATACAACACTATAATGACAAACGTTAATTCAAATAATCTCAAGACAGACCTAAAGGCAATCAAACTTACCGCCGAAGACTGGGGCTGGGTCTCGATCAATATTGGCATGGGGATTGGAGCCGGTATAGTTTTCCTCCCTATTGTTGCCAGCCTTGTGGGTCTATGGACATTTGTAGTCGCGATACTGATTGCATATCCCGGATTATATCTCTTTCAAGGACTATTCATCAATACCATTGCCGAATCCCCAGTATGTGACGCCTACCCTACAATTATCCGTAATTATCTGGGAAAGACCTGGGGCATCATTATCGGTCTGCTGTACTTCATTATGCTTACTATCTGGGTACTGGTATACAGCGAAACCATAACCAACGACAGTGCCGCTTACCTCCAGACCTACAAGGTTACCAGTGAACTGCTCTCGGAAAAGGCCTGGTACAGCCTGATAATTGTCTGTGTAATGGTCTTCATCTCCTTCAAGAGCAAGAAGCTACTCTTCAATATCTCAAAATTCCTGGTTATCATCATCCTTTCCATATTGCTGATTCTCAGCTTCACCATGATTCAATTCTGGGATCTTAAAAATCTTGAACCTGTTGCCCCCTTCTGGGAAACGGTCAGGGAGATAATTGTAACCCTCCCCTTCGCCATGACCTCAATCCTCTTCATACAATCTCTAAGCCCGATGGTAATTGCCGCGCGGGCACGGAGCGCCACTACCGAAGAAGGACGCCTGCGCAGTATAAAGATAATGCGTACAGCCTTTCTCATTCTCGCCGGGATAGTCTTCTTCTTTGCCTTCTCCTGCACCATGTCTGTGGATTACACTCTGGCCAGTGAGGCATATCGCACCAACACCTCATTCCTTGTGCTAATATCCAAACATATGCATAGTGTTGCACTCCAGGTGGCGGGGATAGTGCTGGGAATTTCAGCCGTAGTCACGTCATTTCTCGGTGTTCTTCTCGGTTTCTACGAGGCCTGTAGCGGAATTGCCATCAGTACGATATACACTCCATCCGAGGATAAACGCAAGCAGAGGCTATTCTCTAGCGCCATAGTCATTTTTACGATTCTCGTCGCCTGGAGTTCACCGCTTCTAGATATTCAAATACTGTCACTTACCAGTATCTGCAGCCCAATCTTCGGCATTGTCGGTTGCTTTGTACCGGTCATTCTAGTATACAGCTGTGAACCACTCCGTAAATACCGAGGGTTTATCCCGATAATACTGCTATTTTTAGGCACGTCACTGGTTCTCTCCCCTTTCCTGGCCTTCACCCTATAGCGACAAATCTAGTTATAGTAAACAATATATAAAACCATGATAATTTTTCCTAAAATATCAAACTTTAATGGAGACTCTATGAAACCTGTTATTATCATACTCTTAATGCTCATCTGCTGTACCTGCCACATCCGCCCGGTTTTGGCGGCGCAGCCTTCAGCCGCAATTGTCGCTACCGCCAGCTCGATTCCGGAAAGACTGATTGTAGATACCGATCTAGGCTGGGACGATATCCTGTCAATCAGCTATCTACTCAAACGCCCGGATATCAAACTTGCTGGCATTACGGTTACCGGCTGCGGCGAGGCCAACATACGTTGGGGACGAGTTATCGCTTTGACTTTGATGGAGTTAGGAGCGAGATACGACGTACCAGTAAGCCTCGGTTCGGAAGAGCCTCTGATGTACAAGCATGTCTTTCCACAGCCGTTCAGAAATATCCAGAATGATATTCTGGGCTTACTGGGTTCACTTATCCCGCCGGAGAAGATGAGTATCGATAAACGTCCGGCCTGGCAATTCCTCTCTGAGACGCTCAATACAACCGATAAACCAATTAGAATACTCTCACTTGGAGGATTTACCAATATTGCTCGGATGTTACGTGACTACCCACAAACCAAGATAGAGAATATTGAAAAAATCTATGCCATGGCGGGAGCAGTATTTGTCGACGGTAATATTGCACCGCTAAACAATGCCAAGAAGGAATGGAACCAAGGTGAAGTCTATGCCACCAATCACTGGGCGGAATGGAACGTCTTTATCGATCCGCTGGCCGCAAAGATAGTCTTTGATTCGGATATCCCGCTTACCCTCATCCCCCTTGACGCCTGTAACCATGTAATCCTGCTACCGGATATTGTTGAGAAGATTACTCCATATGATGCGGTAGCAACCCTGGCAAAGAATATTCTCGAACACTACAGCGGTTCACACAGTGAAGGGATCCCGGTACCGATATTCGATCCGCTGGCAACCCTTATAGCAACCGGAGGATTGACCAGTTACCAGTATACTCCGATTTATCTCGACGTACTTACCGCAGAAAACCCCAAGGACAACCACTGCGGAAAGACTATAATGGTAGAAAAAGGTTCCCGCAAGATTGATGTCGTTCAAGGTGTATCCAATCTCCTCTTCAGCCAGGAATTCTGCACAACCCTGAGCAAGGAGTAATACGGCCTACTCTTCTGGCATTTTACTACTCTCAGCTTAAGACTAATTCGATACAGCCACTTGTTTTACACCCAGTTATAAAGGAGGTACTATGCTAAAAACAAATCTTATCCGCAGCTGCTCACTGCTTACAATACTCCTGACAACCAGCCTTTATGCTGCTGCCGGCACCCCTTCTACAGAACTGACTGCAGAGAATTACCTGCAACGACGTGGCGAACTGATAGAGCGTGCCAACAACGAATCCTTCGAGAATTCCCTCAAGCTCTCCCGCGACGAAGAGTTGGTAAACCAGCGTCTCAACAAGCTTAAAAAACGCGTCTACGAACAATGCGACCTCGATATCAAACTTGGCTCAAACATGACCGACAATCCAGAGAAAGTATTCTGGCCTGCCCAGCCCTTCTTCAAGGTACGGGATAAAATCTCTTCGGATAAAGCATACGGCGAACTATTCCGCTTCATCCAGGCAATGCCCAAAGGCGCAATCCTGCACCTGCACCCTTCAGCTATGGGCAATTTCAGCTGGATGATAGATAAGTACCTCAATTCCCCCAACGCCTACTTCAGCACCGGCGGCATTGATTTTTCAAACTACACCCTTACTCCCAGATGCAAATTCAAAATCAGTAAGACCAACCCTGAAGGTAACTGGACAAAGCTAGCGAGCGTAAAGTTCGACCGGGAAAGGCTGCGCGCAGCCCTGCTCAAATTTCTGATAATCAATGAGAGCAATTATTATCCGCCCCATAACTGGCCGCTATTTCAACAAATCTTCGCCAGTTTCTGGGATATCCTTGAAGCAGAGGAAATCTGCTATCCCTACAACCTCAACGCCATAACTGAGATGCTGGAGAAGGACAATGTCAACCATGTCGAGTTTCGTTGCGGAATATCGCAAAATCCCAGTATTCCCGCAGAACTGAAGGCTACATATCCGCCACTAGTAAAAGAACTAGGCTATACCACCGTCGATTTTTTCAATATGGCCTGCACCGAAGCAAGTAAAGAGTCCCGTCAGAACGGCAAATACGGTATTACCTTCAAAATTATCTACTCAAATTCACGCCACCCTTCTCCGCCAATACATAGCGACACCGGCTTTCAGAGTTTCATAGCGGAGAAGTTGAAGGTCTGTGCCGATTATATTCGCCAGTACCCGGATTACGTGGTCGGTTACGACATCTATGGAGAAGAGGATACCGGCTACCAGACCCTCGCGTTTTATAAACAATTTCTTAAGGCCAAAGAGGATTTCCCGGAAATGGAGTATTACTTCCATGATGGAGAATCAAAGTGGTTTGCCAACGACACCATCAACTCTACCGAGTATCATATCAGTGATGACAGTATTACTAATGGCAGAAAGTCCATGGAGCTGCCGTACAATAATAATCTCTATGACGCGTATCTTCTGGATTGCAAACGTATCGGACACGGCATCTCTCTGATCAAGACTCCAGGTCTAATCGAATTATTTAAAGAGAAGGATATCTGCTTTGAGATCAACCCGGTCAGCAATCAACTCCTCCAGTATGTCGATGATCAGCGTAATCATCCGGCCAAGACCTTTCTGGAGCTGGGGCTGCCGGTGGTACTCAGCCCTGACGATCCGGCAATATTCGGCTATGTCGGAGTAAGCTACGACTTCTGGATCGCCTGTATGGCCTGGAATCTTGATCTGCGGGGACTCAAGCAGCTGGCACTGAACTCCATTAAGTATGCGTCTCTGAGTGAGGAAGAACGAGAGGCTCTGCTCAAACAGTTCACTTCCAGCTGGGATGAATTTATCCAGACCCAAAAGCAGTTAGCAGACTCTGAGGGATAAAAAGCTAATCGGCTAGACCGCCTAGGCCTTCGGGATGAGTCCTTTGAATTTTCTAAAGTAAGGGCTTTATACGCGCAGAGCGATATTCGGAACCTCACCCCTCAGCAATCTATGATTATATTCTCAGCCGCTGCTCGCCTACTCGCACCGTCTTCGACACTCCTTTGAAAAAGGTGTGCCAAACATCCATGCAGATGGATGGGCTACAGAAGTATCTCAGCCCTCAGCAAGCTGAGGGCTGAGATACTGACACTATCAAAATTTTATTAATTTCATTTCCTCAACTAAAGGCTCAGTACTTCGGGTTATCCCCAAAACGGTTCCACCCCGGCTGGCTGTCCCGAACCAGAAAGATAAGAAGAATCAGACCGACAAAAGGTATCAAACCTAAGAGCAACCACCAACCGGACATCCCGACGTCATGCAGCCTGCGGACAGTGACCGCAAGCCCCGGGCACAGCAGTAACAGACTCACGATAATCGCAACAAAGGAGATAAGAAAGCCGACAAACGGTAAAAGAGCTAGAATATTCAGAATCACATTGATAATAATCACACAGAGAACAAAATACCAGTACTCACTCCTTCTCGCTCTCCCCTCAAAATCTGCATACTTATTCTTCACACAATCAAAGAACCAATCATACCACTCCATCTTCTTCTCCTTAAAGTACCTCAAAACAATATTAATTATACCATACCCACCTACAACCACAGTGTACGATCGTTACTTCTCAACCCCGCTCTGCTTCTTGACATCCGCCGGAGTTACATTGAAATGCTTTTTAAAGGCCTTCGAGAGCGCAAAAGCGCTCTCATACCCGACCTCCTCGGCGATACTCCCCAGGAGCATCTCCGAACTACAGAGTAGCTCTCTCGCCTTGGCCAGACGCATCTCCCGCACCAGCTGCATCGGACTTGCCCGGTAAGTCACCTGAACCATCCGGTACAGTTGCGCCGTAGAGACATAGATCATGTCGGCAAGCTCCTGCACGCTCCAATGTCGCGCCAGATCCGCCTCTACCTCCTGCAGCAGACGCTCCAATTCCTTCTCCTGATCGGTGACTTTAAGCTTGATCTCTCCCCCGTTTATCTCCCGCTCCAGATACTTACAGATTAGTCCTGCATAATGACCGGCCACCTCCAAACTATCCTGGTACTCACTACTACTCTCCCGGATATATTTACAGACAGCGTCATGCACATCAGTAAGCCAGATACTTCTCGCTCCCGCAATAACGGCCGAATTCATCTTCTTCCAGAGTTCCAGCGAATGCAGATGGAACCAGCATACAACCAGTTCTCCCTCCGACCAATAATGCTGCTGATATGATATCGGCATAATAACCCGCTCACCCGCTTCGGCTCTGCATAATTCATCATCGCTATTATAATAATGAAGTGTACCAGCGACCACAAAGATAATAAAATGCTTGCAGACGTTAAATCGCGACACCTTATACCCACTGCCAACCCGTGTCAACCCTGCATGCATTATTCCGGATTCGTTGAGTACCTCTGCCGCCGGTATATCCAGGCGTAAAATCTCTTCGACTCCCCCTTCGGGTATTATGATATTTGGGGACATGTTTTTGATACTATCAGCCATTTTAATTTATTCCTCAATCACGTATAGTGCTAAGTATAACTTTGAGCTTGAAGACAAAGAGTAGAATATACCTCAATACTCCAGATTATATACTACTTTTAACTGAATGAAAATACTTATCACACATTTTACGACGATAATTTACCGGTATTTACCGCGGAAATACCTGACATTATCATCACTAACAGAGGAGACATTATGCAAAGTTCACGAAGAATGACCTTCGGCAGGTATGACTATGCGGCCTTTTCCAGTTTATTTGCTTACGCGGCGGCTTCAGTAGTTGTCCCGGTAGTACTCCTGCAACTAGCAGACGAACTCGGATTCAGCCTTGAAGAAGGTGGTTTTGCCGCTGGCGGGGCTCTTGGTATCGCCCACTCCGCGCCGATATTTATTATGATGTTGCTGACCGGCTTTCTCGCCGGGAAATTCGGTAAACGTAAGATCTTTGGTATTTCAACTCTGGTAATGGGAATCGGAATGATGCTCTGCTCCCTTGCCGAGTCCTATGGAGTACTCTTCCTGCTCGTCGCTTTAGCCAGCCTCGGAGAGGGTATTGTCGAAGCCCTCGCCACCCCTTTTGTCAACGATCTCCATACTCAGGAAGCCGGACGTTATGTAAATGTCACCCACTCTTTCTGGTCGATCGGCGTACTTACAACGGTAGTACTATCCGGCATCTTACTGACCGTCGGCGTAAGTTGGCGTATAATTACCTTTGCTGCCGGTCTCGTTGCCCTCATCCCCACGCTCTTACTACTTTTGCCGCAAAGCAAAGGCAAGGAATACCCGGAAGTTCCCCAGCCCCTGCACAGCCGCGAGGTCTTTGGGCAAGTATTATCCATACTCATGAAGAGGCGTTTCTGGCTCTTCTTTGCCGCCATGTTTGTTGCCGGTGGCGGTGAATTCTGTCTGACCTTCTGGTGCGCCAGTTATATTCAGATCAACTTTTCCACCGCCGCCTGGACCGGTGGCGTCGGTACCGGCATTTTTGCAGGCGGGATGATTATCGGCAGAATGTACGGCGGCTACCTGATAAGCCAGCACCACCTACGCCGCTTGATCCTCTGCTCCTCAATTGTGGCAATTGCCGCCACCATCTTCTTTCCCCTGACGACCAACCTCTGGCTCTTCTTTGCCCTACTCTTTATCGCCGGTATCGCCACCGCCCCTTTCTGGCCGAGCATCCAGACCTATGCCGTAGACCGGATGCAGCGGGAGGACTCTACCATGATGTACATCCTCCTCTCCTGTGCCGGAATTCCCGGCTGCGGCTTCTTCACCTGGCTACTCGGTTTTATCAGCAGCATCAACAACGATATAACCTACTCCTTCTACCTTATTCCGATCTGCTTCTCTCTAGTATTTGGTTTTATCGGTATCGATTATCTGCTCCATGAACGCCAAAAATAGCCGGATAAAAAATACAGCCATAACAATAAAAGCCAGCGGCCAAACAGCTACTAATTCAATCATGATTCAACCTAAAGCAGTCCAACACATAAAGAAGAGCGAACTCTCATAAGTTCGCTCTTCTTTATTAAATTACAAAACTAAGTTATACCGCTCAATTACTTGGCAGCATTGCGCTTCTTCTTGGCTTCGATAACCTGTTCAGCGATACTAAACGGTACCGCCTCATAATGCTCAAACTGCATAGTAAAGCTAGCACGGCCAGAAGACGCATTACGCAGCTCTGTAGCATAACCAAACATGTTAGCCAGCGGCACAAAGCCCTTGATTATCTGTGCATTACCCTGTGGCTCCATACCGCTTACGCGGCCACGCTTTGAACAGATGTTACCGGTAATAGTACCAGCAAAATCTTCAGGTGTAGTAATAGCCACACTCATCATCGGCTCCAGCAGCTCTGGGTTCGCCTTCATCATCGCCTCTTTAAAGGCCATGCTGCCACAGATTTTAAAGGCCTGTTCACTTGAGTCAACATCGTGATACTTACCATCAATCAGACGAATACGGATATCAACAACCGGATAACCAGCCCACGCACCCTGCTGCATCGCCTCAATAATCCCCTTCTCAAACGGAGGAATATACTCTTTAGGGATAGCACCACCGACAATCTCATTCTTGAATTCAAAGCCTGCTCCCGGATCAAGCGGCTCAAGCACGATAACCGCCTCCGCGAACTGACCACGACCACCAGACTGCTTGGCGTAGCGAAGTCTATGCTCAACCGCTGCAGTTGCAGTCTCACGGTAAGCTACCTGTGGCGCTCCAACCTCAACATTCACGCCGAACTCACGTTTGAGACGATCCGCAATAATCTCCAAATGAAGCTCACCCATACCCGAGATAATCGTATCATCGGTCTCAGGGTCAGAACTAACCACAAAGGTTGGATCCTCTTCAGCCAGCTTGGACAGAGCTTTACCGAGCTTATCCCGGTCAGATCTCTCCTGTGGTGTAACCGCAATCGAAAGTACCGGTGCTGGGAATTCAATAGCTTCAAGAATAATTGGGTGATCTTCTTCACAGAGTGTATCACCAGTAATGGTATCAGCCAAACCGACAATACCACCGATCTCACCTGAGTACAGATTATCCACCTGTTCCTGCCTATTTGCATGCATCTTCACGATACGGCCAACACGCTGTCTCTTACCCTGAGTAGTGTTGAGTACATAAGTACCGGCGCTGAGTGTACCGGAGTAGACACGGACAAAGCAGAGCTTTCCAATATGCTTATCAGCCATAATCTTAAACGCCAATGCAGACATGCGACCACTATCCTTCGGTACACGGGTCTCGGCATTACCTTCTAAACAAGTTCCGGAGATAGGAGGCAGATCAATCGGACTTGGCAGATACTGAATAACCGCATCCAGAAGCCTCTGCACACCTTTATTCTTAAAGGCACTGCCACAGAAGACCGGGCAGATCATATGCGCAAAGGTTGCCTTGCGCGCAGCAGCATGAATCTCTTCAGGGAGAATCTCTTCATCACCGCAGAATTTCTCAAGCAAGGCTTCATCACACTCTGAAACCTTCTCAATCAGGTTTCGCCGCCAGGTATCTGCTTCTTCCAAGAATTCTTCAGGGATCTCGGCAATTTCAAACTTCATGCCATCATCATTATCATAAAGAATAGCATGATTCTCAATCAGATCGATAATACCCTTGAAATCGCTCTCAGCACCGATCGGCAGAACAAAAGGTACAGCATTGGCACCCAATTCTTTTTCGATTGACTCGATCACACGGTAGAAGTCTGCACCCAGACGATCCATTTTATTAATAAAACCAATACGCGGTACAGAGTACTTCTCAGCCTGACGCCATACTGTCTCCGACTGTGGTTCAACCCCGCCAACCGCACAGAACAGACCAATAGCGCCATCAAGAATACGTAGTGATCGCTCCACCTCAACGGTAAAGTCCACGTGCCCCGGAGTATCAATAATATTGATCTGGTGTTTGCGCCACTCACAGGTAGTAGCCGCAGAGGTAATGGTAATACCACGTTCCTGCTCCTGCTCCATCCAGTCCATTGTTGCCGCACCATCATGTACTTCACCAATCTTATGGGACTTACCGGTGTAGTACAGGATACGTTCAGTAGTAGTTGTCTTACCTGCATCAATATGTGCCATAATACCAATATTGCGCATATTCTCAAGTGGGTGGCTTCTTGCCATGGTCAAACTCCTTAGTAAAAAAAGTGAAAATGTTTATATAATAATATAAAACCTTTTAATTTCTTAATTTCCTGGGACATCATAATAATTACAAAATCGGCATCGGTGCAGATGCACGATGCCAGTATATGCTATGCTAAGTTGAGGAATTATAACCATCCAAACCTGCTAAGTCAACAGCATTACCCTGTTTTCCTAGGAAATAACGGGATTTTATCTCTAAAAAAAACTACTAGGGTAGCACCAAACATCCTGCACATACCGCCCTAACCAAGGCCTAATACTGATGAATATCCTTCATAAATTCACCACCGGCGTTTTTAATCTTATCCTCAGTCACCAGCCCGGACATATACATAAAGACCTTGCTGTCAAAGATATTTCCCTCGCCGATTTCATGCAGAATAAACTCCTCAATCTCCTCCCGTTTAAGCACAATGGTTGTGATATCCTCACTATCCTGCAAATCCACTTCGGGGCGCTGCCCGGCCGGCAAATCCATATATGCCACATAAACCGCTTCCCCCGACATCCCCGGGGTATTGAAGGTCGGAGGGACAATACTCACCACCGTTCCGCTATATCCGGTCTCCTCCCGGAGTTCACGCTCAGCCGCCTGCTCCGGAGTCTCGCCTTGATCGATAAGCCCGGCTGGAAATTCATAGATATAGCCACGCGCCGGCGGCCTGAACTGCCTGATAATTACCAGTTCCCGGCTCTCTGCTATCCAGGGAACTATCATTACCGCCTCTGCCCCGTCATGCCGCCGCTCAAGTGTCTCCCAGACCTTCTCCGCCCCGAACTTATCCCTCCAGATAATATTCTCATACTTGAGAAATCTACCTTCAGCCACCAGCTCCCGCCGTATCTCCTCTGCTCTACTCATCACCACACCTCATCTACACCGCTCACCAAACCACCATCAAAGCAAAAAGAGCCTTCCACAGCGGGAAGGCTCAACACAGCAGTCTAACCACCCTAACTTAGAGTTCGGTTATGTTAGGAACTGGAAGCATATATTCATCGCAGTCGCTGCAGAGTGTCTGAGAATCCATAACACACTTGTTGCAAGGCTCTTCATTTACACAGGTATTACATGCAGAACAACCACCCAGAACAACCGCGCCAGCCAATACTAGACCTAGAAGTACTCTCTTCATATCCATCTCCTTAATTTTATATCCCCAAATGATAATAATCTAAGCACAATTTTGTATGCTTCACAGATACTTCATATATCATACAATCCCGGATAAAAAAAGTCAAATAGAATAATCCTATAAAGGTTGATAATTATTAGCGCTTACACCCAGCCGTAATCCCGCCACCTCCAGTTCTACTCCAGGTATGACCGAAGATACTTCCCGGTATAGCTTGCTTTACTCACGGCAATATCCTCGGGAGTACCTGTAGCAATAATCTGCCCGCCCTTGTCCCCGCCTTCAGGTCCGATATCGATAATCCAGTCAGCGGATTTTATCATATCAAGATTATGCTCGATAACAACGACGGTATTGCCCATATCCACCAGTCGGTTGAGTACGCTGATAAGTTTTTTGATATCAGAGAAATGCAGCCCCGTAGTCGGCTCATCGAGAATATACAGGGTCTTGCCCGTTGCCCGCTTGGCTAGTTCAGACGAAAGCTTCATGCGCTGCGCCTCACCCCCGGAGAGGGTAGTACTCGACTGCCCCAGTGCAATATAATCCAGCCCGACATCAACCAGGGTCTGCAGCGTACCGCGAATACTCGGTACTGGCTCAAAGAACTCATACGCTTCGGCAATGGTCATATTGAGCACCTCATAGATATTCTTACCTTTATAGCGCACCTCCAGGGTCTCCCGGTTATAGCGTTTACCCCGGCAGTGCTCACACTCGACAAAGACATCAGGAAGAAAGTGCATCTCAATCTTCATTACTCCGGCTCCCTGACAGTGCTCACAACGCCCACCCTTGACATTGAATGAAAAACGTCCCGGCTGATAACCCCGGATCTTCGCCTCCGAAGTCAGGGCAAAGAGTTTTCGGATCTCGCCGAAGACATTGGTATAGGTCGCCGGGTTGGAGCGCGGGGTCTTACCGATCGGGGACTGATCGATATTGATAATCTTATCGATCTTCTCAATCCCGAGTAACTTGGTATAATGCCCCGGCTTCTCCTTACTCCCGTAGAGTTCACGCTTGACCGCTTTGGAGAAGGTCTGGGTTATCAAGGTACTCTTGCCCGAGCCGGAGACCCCGGTGACACAGGTAAAGGTTCCGAGCGGAAATTCCGCATCAACGCTCTGCAAATTATTCGAACTGGCTCCGGTCAGCTTGATTCTATTCTTTTTAATATCAGCCGGGCGCCGTTTAGGCGGAACCGGGATCGACTCCTTCCCGCTCAGGTACCTCCCAGTCTCGCTATTCGGATTCTGCATTACCTCTTCGACCGTACCGCACGCGGTAATTTTGCCCCCGTTTACCCCAGCCCCCGGACCGACATCGATCAAATAATCCGCAGCTCGAATAACATCCTCATCATGCTCAACCACAATCACGGTATTACCGATATCACGCATCTTCTGGAGTGTCGCAAGCAACCGGTCATTATCCCGCTGGTGCAACCCGATTGTCGGCTCATCCAGCACATAGCAGACCCCTACGAGTCCCTGCCCGACCTGGCTGGCCAGGCGTATGCGCTGCGCTTCACCGCCGGAGAGCGTACCGGCTATCCGGTTGAGGGTCAGATAATCCAGCCCCACATCCGACATAAACTGCAGACGCTTACTCACCTCCTTACGGATCGGCGCGGCGATCTTACCCGCCTCCCGCCCCAGCTCCAGCTCCGCCATGAACTTACCCGCCTCGACCACGGTCATGCAGACCAGATCATAGATGGTCTTGCCCGCAATCTTCACCGACATCGACTCCTTGCGTAGACGTGCGCCATTACATACCGGACACGGCAATACCGACATATATTCATGAATCTTATTCTTTACATACTCACTATCGGTACTGCGAAAACGTCGCTCCAGATTTGGTATCACCCCTTCCCAGCCATGCGCCGCATCACCCTGCAGCAATATCTTCTTCTCCCGCGCCGTCAGTTCGTTAAAGGGCTTATCCAGATCAACCCTATACTTGCGCGCATACTCTTCAAGCAGATAATAATAATGAATACTCATCCGCTTGCCGCCGGTGCGCCAGCCCTGCACCGCTCCTTCATTTATCGACTTACTCTCATCAGGCACAATCAACTCCGGATCAAGCTCAAGCTTGGTGCCAAGCCCATCACACTCCGGACACGCCCCATACGGCGAGTTGAAGGAGAACATCCTCGGCTCGAGCTCCGGGTAGGATATATTACAATCCACACAGCCGTAACGTTCGCTGAAGAGCGTATCAACAAATTTTCCCTTCTCCTCCTCGACACTGGCGATTACCAAGCCGTCACTGAGAATTATCGCCTGCTCGACCGCTTCGGTTAGCCGCCCCGAACTATCCTCAGAGATAGCTAATCTATCGATCACCGCGTCGAGTGTGTGTTTCTTATTCTTACCCTTGAGCGCCTCAACCTCGCGCACCTCGACCATCTCCCCATCGATTCGCGCCCGGACATACCCTTCGCGTACCAGCATCTGCAGCTCCCCCCGATGCTCGCCCTTACGCCCTCTGACAATTGGCGAGTAGAGAATACAGCGTTTACCCCTGCCGAGTTCGATAATCTTATCCACAATCTGCTGCACGGTCTGGCGGGCAATCGGCTTGCCGCACTCATAGCAGAAGGGTTCACCTGCTCTGGCGTAAAGAAGACGGAGATAATCATAGATCTCGGTAACGGTCGCCACGGTAGAACGGGGATTGGACTGCCCCTTGCGCTGTTCGATAGCGATAGTCGGCGGTAGCCCGGAGATATGCTCGACCTCGGGTTTCTGCATCATCTGCAAGAACTGCCGGGCATACGCCGACAACGACTCCATATACCGCCGCTGCCCCTCGACAAATATTGTATCAAAGGCGAGCGAAGACTTTCCTGAGCCGGAGAGTCCGGTCACCACACAGAGGGTATGATGCGGGATATTTACCGAGACATTCCGCAAATTATGCTCATTTGCCCCGACTACCGAGATCTCCTGAATCTCATTGAGCTGCTGATTACGAATATTGCGCTCAATCTGCTCTACGTTCTTCTCCTCCTGACTCTTGGCACTACTACTCTTCTCCTTCTGCCTAGAGGTTACCTTGCGTTGTCTTTTTGCCATATTATCTTCCTGTTAGTAGGTTACACCGCCAATTTTCGTTTGTTTAAATAATATGTCAAGACGTATAAGCTGTCCTTTATAAAAAAGACGCAAAGAATGGAGAGCAACAATTGATAATATCATCCTAGGAAGAATCCCGAAAATTGATTACGCAATTTTCATATCCAGCTACAACACTAATACAGCCAGTAATTCTATTACTGGCTGTATAACCCGTATTATCAAACAAGGGAAATCACCTACATGATTTCCCTTACCTTGCCAATAACTTCCGGCCTATCCTACCCTCCCCACACAACCGCTATTTTTTACCGTGAACAAGTAAACTTGCAACATTGACAAAAACAAAATTAACCTTAAAATTGATTGACAATAATACTTGCCATCAACCTTAATTAGGAGACCACTATGAAATCAAAATTCATTCTGTTACTTTCACTCTTCCTGAGCCTGACCGTGACGGTATTCGCACAGGATTCCTTTGCCAAGCTCTATCCTGAGAACACCGGCTTCTTTATCGAGTTCAACAATACCGAACCGGCAAATAAGGACTTTGACAAAACCGCCTTCAACCAGATTCTCCAGCACCCGCAGATGCAGAAGTTCTTCGCCCATACCAGCAAAAAACTCGACGAAGTATTCAATTTCGCCTCTATGCTGACCCAAGGTGCAAAAGTTGACCAGCTCCTTACCGCCTTTGCTAACCATGTCTCTCTGGGAATTTACGCCGAAAGAAATCAGGCTTATGCCCTCCTTATCGCGGAATTTCCCGAGAATGTCGATCCGCTGCGCCTGGTCTCACCGTTCAATCAACAAGGTTCAGCGGCCAAGGAGTTCAATTTCTCCTTCCCGCTCGACAAGAACCGCCCAGTCTACTTTGTCTCGGTTAAGATCGTCGGCAAACGGCTCTACGCCGTACTGTGCTCTGATACAACCTATCTCAATACAGTCCTCCAACCACCGGCAAAGAGCCTGGCGACAAACCCCGAGTACCTCAAGGCCAGCGCCCATATCGGTTCCGATCCCCTCCTCTCCGGCTACACCAGTCCCGCTCTGCACACAGTTATGCTCGCCATCATCAGCCAACTGAATCTAGATCTGGATCCAGCTCTCATCCCGGAAGACAACTTCAGGACCATGGCTTTCGGCACCAGGATCGAAGCCCCCGCCTTTGTCCAGCGCCTATACTTCAAAGATTCCATGGGGCTTATATCTTCCGGCCTGCTATCCAAGATAGACCAGGAGCAACTTGCACTGGTTCCTACCGACTCATCCTCATTCGCTACCGCCGGTATGAATATACCCAAGCTCATTGACTTCACTATCAAATACGCGCTCAGCCAGAATCCAGAGCTCAACGCCCTTCCTGCTGCCGAGCGCGAGAAGATGCATAAAATGATCCTTACCCACCTCGACAGTGCGCTGGAAGAGATAAGGGCTGAATACGGGATCAATCCGCTCACCGACCTCTTCGGCAACCTAGACGACCAGATTACCATAAGCCTCCAGAATACTGCAAACCTCACCGGTCTGGATCTCTTCGGCTTCGGCGGTCTGACCTTCAATGCCAAGGTCAAGGATAAAGCCAAGCTCACCCAGGCACTCAACACCTGTATCGACCGGCTGCTGCCCAAGCTTGAAGATCAGGTAGCTTCTCGCCTGGAGCTTGACAGCAAATTCGGTACGATCAAGGGTATTGCTCTGGCCAACGCCTTTACCTTCTGTTACCTGATAACCGACGACGACAACTTCATCCTCGCGCTCAATCCTGCAGCTATTGAGTACACTCTGACTCAGCGTCAGGCCAAGCAGAACTATCTTAATTCAGATAAAAACAAACTAATTCAGCAGCAACTGGCAGAAACACTCAAGGTCACCGGACTCAGCGGCGAACAGATCAAGTTTGCCTATATCGAGATCGACGGCATCAGCGACTTCTTCAACAATACCGTCGCCCTCGGCTCAAGTATCGCCGGAATTATCTTCGCCACCGACGAATCAGCCAAACTCCGTGAGCAGAATGGGGGACAACTCCAGTTCTCCCCCATCCCCAACCCCAAGCTCAATCCTCCAGCCTTTGTCCAGTATCTCGCCGATGCCTTCCCGTTATACCTCCTGCCCTCTGACAAGGTTATCAACCAGTATGTTTTTGACAACTGGCAAGTCACCTATATCACCCCAGAGCAGGAGCTAATCACCCTTGATTACGGAACCTTCCCTATCGGCAATATATTCTTCAGTAAAGACTTCGGTAAAATCTGCGACATGCTGCAAACCGGCGGCTTAGTATTTGCTGCAATCGAAATGTTACAAGACGACAAGATTGATCTCAATAATAAATTAGCCCCTCAACCAGATAATACCGCCACCACCGAATCGGAATAACCGCTCAGGGCTTAGCTATACCATTATTAAACCCTCATTACCTTTGGTAGTGAGGGTTTAATAATATAATTAATAATTGACATCAATTATCTATAGCTTCCGAAACTGGCTTGACTCGTATAATAAAGAAGAAGAGCGCCACCGCCGCCGCCCCAATCCCCAACGCTACCGAAGTACCGTAAGCCAACTGAAAACCTATCTGCATATAGCAGATAAAAGTAACCACTACTGCAGTCATAAATACCGCCGGAACCGTTGCCAGCCAGTGAAATTTTCCCCTCTTACCCAGCCAGATAGCCGCACTCCAGAGTACCAGACAGGCAAGGGTCTGATTGCTCCAGCCAAAATACTTCCAGATCATGCCAAAAGGAAGCTTGGAGATAATATACGCAATTACAAAGAGAGGAACAGCCAAGAGCAACCGCTTGAGCGCCGGTTTCTGACTCAGTTTGAAGACTTCGGCGAGGATGAGTCGGGTACTCCTGAAGGCGGTATCCCCACTGGTAATCGGCAGAATAATCACCCCGAGTACCGCCAATACCCCACCTACCGTACCGAGCAGACCGAAGGAAACATCATTGACCACTGCCGAGGGCGTACCCGCCAGTGCCTTATTAAGCGCGGCGCTATTCTCGTAGAAGCTGAGTCCGGCGGTACACCAAATAAGCCCGATGATACCCTCGGCAATCATCGCCCCGTAAAATACCAGCCTGCCCCGTTTCTCATTCTTCAGGCACCTAGCCATCAACGGGCTCTGAGTCGAATGAAAACCACTGAGCGCACTACAGGAGATCGTTACAAAGAGCAGCGGCCAGACCGGCAACTGCATGCCGTCATAACTCTTATTGGGATTGACGTTCTGAGTAAAGTCAAGGTTTGGCAACATATCCACCCCGCCAAAGACCATGGCAAAACCTACCGCAAAGGTCATAAAAAGAAGCAATGCACCAAAGATTGGATAAAACCTGCCGATTATTTTGTCTATGGGTAGAATCGTCGCGGCAAAATAATAAACAAATATCAGGATGACAAAGAGCTCTTTACCCCAGTGTAGATCCAACTTATCCGAGAGCAATTGTTCAAGTAACGCCGCCGGCGAGACCACAAATACCACCCCTACCAGTACTAGGAGTATAACCGAGAAGAGCCGCATCACCTGCCGCGCCGGCATACCCAACGCATCCCCCACCACCTCGGGAATACTCTTACCACTACCCCGCACCGAGAGCATACCGCTGAAAAAATCATGCACCCCCCCGGCGAATATTGACCCGACAACAATCCAGATCAAAGCCTGCGGACCATATAGCGCCCCCAGAATCGGTCCGAATATCGGCCCCACCCCGGCAATATCCAGAAGCTGCACCATGAAGACCTTCCAGGTCGGCAGCGGGATATAATCGATATCATCTTCAAATTCATACGCCGGAGTAACTCTGCCAGTATTGATCACAAAGACCTTCTCAACAATTACTCCATAGATAAAATACCCCAGGATCAATAATCCTACACACAGAAAGAACACACCCACTCCCATATCCACCCCTTTCCGAAGGAAGCAATCTCCCTTCAAGCACATACTGAGAACCCGTAACCCAACCTGCCTGTATAATTCTTTTCAGCACCGACTATTATCAAATACCCGCCACCGTCTAAATATAGCCTATATTGACCTTCTTCAAATATTTCTCCTCCAGCGATCTGGCTATCCGCTTGATAATACTCCGCCGCAATTCAAGATCATGGGGCAGAAGCGGATCCTGATGCGCATCATTAATCTTGGTACCGATGATAAAATCAATAATATCACTATCCTGCAGAATATGACAGAGCATAACTGCCGGGTTATTCTTCTCGTCCGGGATACTCCCGGACTCCAAATACTGCGCCACCGAGGTCAAAGTGATAATTCCTTCGGTTATCAGATCAACCCCTTCCATAATCCCCAATGGTGGTATCCCGTTACCGCCTGAGTGCAGATCGGTACGCACCTCTCTACCCAGTTCACGGGAAATAATATTCGAGGTCGTCCCGCCACAGATCACCTGCCTGCCCGGGAAGAAGTCGAGCGTCTGAGCGTAACGCCGATCATTACCCTGGTCATACGGCGGGCCACTAACCACCAGGGTCTTGCGCGGAGTCCTAAAGAACATCACCGCACAGCTTATATCATCATACGGCTGTTTGTTATTCTCCAGTGTGATAGCCGTCTTGACCACATTATCTGCCAACGCCGCCGCACTGATCTGCGGATGCTGCATTACAGTCTTCTGCACATGCTCCTCAAGTCCTTCCTCCCGCCACCCCAGAGGAAAGAACGGGGTACCCAACCCCGCCTGAGTCACCCCATCCGAAGCAAAGAGCAACCTGTCTCCAGGTTCAATACTGATCTCACTCATATATATGCGCCTGATATTGCCCTGTGAACTGACCAGTTTTCGCCGATTAAAACCTACAGACTCTGCTCCACGCAGATGAATAAGCTTAGGATTATCCATCTCAATTATCCGCGCCACCTCTCCAAACCGGTAATCAACGATGGTAAAAGTAGCATAACTAACCTTACGCACCTTACAGACCGGTAAGGCTTCCATCATTATCTTGATCGCCCCGATCATATCGGTATCACTGGCAATAAACTTCAGAGCCATGTGCGCGGTCATATTGGAGAGGATATTGGCCTTGATCCCGCTGCCCAGCCCATCGGAGAGCACAGCGATAGTCCGATCCTCCTCGGTAATCTTCCGGCAGAGAAAGCAGTCCCCAAAAGCATCTTCCGAATACTTCTTGATCTGGGCACACTCGATATCGACGAAGAAGTCGCCGGCAAGACTACTGCACACCTTTATCCTCCTCAATCACAGATTCATTCTCCGCAGCATAATCCTTAGCTAGCGAACGCAAGAGAATCTCGGTCTCTGCCATATTCTCGCCGAGATTTGCCGCAATTGACTGCACCGTCTCCAAATTCTTCTTGATCACCATCCGCGCCCGCTCGGCAATCTGCTCCCGCCTCATCCCGGGATTGGTCACATCAGCAATCACCGCTCCAACCGTACGCCCTGTCTCGATAGTAAAAATAGATACATCCAATATCTTATCCCAGGCTTTGAGGGAACTTTTATGGATATCAATGCCAGTATCCAGATTCTCTTTGAAGAGGTGAGCAAACGGGATCAGCTTCTGCAGATTCGCTCCCGCCATCCCCTCCGAGGCCTCCCAGATATCCAGCGCATCCCCGCCGACAAGTGACGCAAAGTGCTTGTTACTCTCGAGTACTTTGAGTTCGCCATCAACAATAACCACAGCCGAGGGCATACATCTGATCATGGCATTGGCCTTCTTCTGCGCCATATTCCGCAGGTACGACAAACACATTACCGGCTCGGCTCTACCCTCCAGCAAAGCCTTGGCAAATTCTCTGCAAGTATCGTAACCACAGCCACCGCAGTTCAACTCATCCTCTTCAGAACTCTTCCCTACCCGGAGTAAGGACTCACGTAGCTGCTCCTCGCCACAGCTCTGTTTAGCGATAATCTCATTCAGATACGCCCCGTCAACGCCGATATCCTTCCCGACAACCGAAGGAATCTCAGGCAGCTGCGCCTTATTCAGAGTCTCCACAATATTAAGCAGCCCCGGACGATTCTCACTCATACACGGGCCATTGATACAACCGCCTTTACAGGCGAGCATCTCCAGAAACACCGGCTTCTTCAAATCGTTGATATTCAGACCGGTCAAAGCCTGCTCAATATCTGGTATACCCGATATTGTTACATACTGTATATCACCACCGCCACGAAGCTTGATGGTATCTAGCATTCCGCCCTCAACGGGGTAGATCTTTCCGTCTTCAGCCTTCTGCGGTACAAATTCCTCTTCAGTCTTAACCAAAATCTTCTCCGGCTCAATACCCTTGCTGGCAAACCACTCATGCAGATCCTTGAAGGTGAGCGAACAATTCAAGAGATCCCCTCTGGCATCAGCTTCATTCTTTTTAGCAATACAAGGGCTGAAGAAGACAATCTTGACCTCCTCCCCATAGGTCTGCTTCAAGAGCTCACAATGTGCCAACACCGGTGAGATAACATCGGTTATACACTCGGTAAACTCTGAGAGATATTTACTGATAAAAGCATCCGCTGCCGGGCAAGCCGAAGACAGCACCAGCTTTTTATCCGAATGCCTCAACTCTTCAGCCAGGCGCTGCGAGATCATCTGCGCCCCCAGCGCGGTCTCGCTCACCATATCGAAACCGAGCATTTTCAAAGCCTTTATCATCTGCGAATCCGAGCAATCCGGAAATTCACTCGCCCAGGACGGCGCAAGCGCAGCAATTACCTTGGCTCCCTGCGTAAAGAGACTGCCCGCTCTTCTCAGATCATCCCGGATATGTTTGGCCTTGTTTGGGCATACCCCGACACAGACCCCACAAGCGATACACCGCTCCGGCATGACCGTCGCCTTACCGTTCTCCACCTTTATCGCCTTTGCCGGGCAGTGCCTGAGACATTTATAACAATCCTGACACTCTGTATCTTCAGTATATACCGGGTATTGCTGGTTCATTAGCGCTCCTTGAATAAGAGTCCACACATAACTCTCTGCAGTATTATAGACTCTAACTGAGTCCTTAAATTATGTTAGTACTTTCAGTTTTTTTTTCAACTCTCAATTGTGCCCAAATCTTTATTGAGAATATCGAGCAGTTTTGTCTTATCAACCTGAGTATAGAGCGTATCATCGATATAGATCACCGGCCCCTTATCACACAACTGCTCGCACCGCTTGCCGATAAGCTTGACCTCTGCTCCAATCCCTTTCTCCTCAATATACTCTTCGATTATTTTAAGATTTTCCTCATTACCCCGACAAAAACAGGAACTGCCCATACAGATCGTGACTGTCTTACTCATAATTCCACCCTCATACAATATCTGTCAAGTCACTGCCGCCCTACACCATATTTAAAATATTTAATTATCTATTTATTATACCGCACATTTATAACTTACATTATATTATCACCTACGTCAACCCAATCCCCCAAAATAATAAAAACTCAAACCGCAAACTAATAGATAAAAATTTCCACAAATAAGACGAGACTAAAAATTTTAGCCATAGCTAACACTTCATACTTAACTACGGCTTTTAGCAATTATTTATAAGTAATATAGGTTTATTTTGCTAAAAACCGGAAAATCTAGCAAAATTCATGAATAACAGTTGACAAACACGATTAAATAGTGTATAGATAATTTTATATTGATTAAATTTTACTGGTTTCTTTGGATTATTAAAAATGTTACCCTTCTAAAACACCTGACGATATTAATTCAAAAATTACTTATATAATAGTTTATGTTACTTTCAGACAATCTAAATGAAAAAGGAGAGAAATATGACAGCAGAGGCATTGGATCTAGCTCCAGTCGACGAAATTCTCAAGAAGAATGGCAACAGCGGCTCAAAGCTTATCCCTATTTTGCAGCAGATTCAGGAGCATTACCGCTACCTGCCAGAAGAGACTATTGCTTACGTAGCCAAGTCTCTTAAGATTCCTGCAGCAAAGGTATACGGCGTTGCAACCTTTTATGCGCACTTCGCTCTTGAGCCAAAGGGCAAGTACGTCTTCAAGGTTTGTGATGGAACCGCTTGTCACGTAAAGGGTTCTACCAAGATTATTGACGCACTATACCGCAAGTTGGGAGTCAATGCCGAGAAGAACACCAGTGATGACCAGCTCTTTACCGTCGAGACAGTATCCTGCCTCGGCGCCTGTGGTCTTGCTCCGGTACTACTGATGAACGAAGACGTCTATGGTCAGGTCAAACCGGAAAAAGCAATGGAAATTGTCGATGAAATTTTAAAAGCTGAAGGTAAATAATAAATACAAGAAAGGAAGTTAATATGGCGACAATAGATCTAGACAAGACCGCCAAAGAATACGAAGCGCGCAAGAATGGCATTGCCAAGCGTGTGGTAATCTGTGCTGGTACTGGCTGCGTGGCAAATGGTTCACTAAAGGTCAGAGATGCGCTTGTCCAAGAGCTTAAAAACGCAGACCTGAACGTTACAATCGAACTTGACAGGCATGAATGCGGTGACAATACAAATTATATTTCAAAGAGTGGTTGCCAGGGCTTCTGCCAGCAAGGACCACTTGTGCATATCGACCCAGATGACATTCTCTACGTCATGGTCAAACCCGAAGACGTGCCGGAGATTGTTGCCAAGACCTTCAAGAACAATGAGGTCATCGACCGTCTGCTCTATAAGAAACCGAAGACCGGTGAGACCTGCAAGGGTGATCACGAGATTCCATTCTACACTAAGCAGAGCCGTACTGTACTCAAGGAATGTCGCATCGAACCAGATGATATCACCGAATACATCTATACCGGCGGTTATAAGGGTGCAGAGAAAGCAATCAAAAGCATGAAACCGGAAGAGGTCTGCAACGAGGTCCTCGCCAGTGGTATGCGCGGACGTGGTGGCGGTGGCTTCCCCACCGGCCTCAAGTGGAAATTCACCTTGCCGAACAAGAGCGATAAAAAATATGTTATCTGTAATGGTGACGAAGGTGACCCAGGCGCCTTCATGGACCGCTCAGTACTCGAAGGCAACCCACACAGTGTCATCGAAGGTATGATGATCTGCGCCAAGGCGATTGAAGCAGACGAAGGCTACGTCTATGTACGTGCTGAATATCCTCTCGCCGTAGAGCGTATGAACCGCGCGGTAGCCGACGCCGAGAAAGCCGGCCTGCTGGGAGAGAACATCTTCGGCACAGGCTTCAGCTTCAAGCTCAACGTCATGGAAGGTGCTGGTGCCTTTGTCTGTGGTGAGGAGACCGCGCTTATCGCCTCAATCGAAGGTCAGCGCGGTATGCCTAGACCCAAGCCGCCATTCCCCGCTGTCAGCGGTCTCTGGGGAAAGCCAACCGTTATCAACAACGTCGAGACCCTCTCTTCAATCGGCCGCATTATCCGTGACGGAGCAGAAGCATTCAAAGCTATCGGTACCGAGAAGTCACCTGGAACCAAGACCTTCGCCCTTACCGGTCACGTAGCCAATACCGGTCTTATTGAAGTTCCATTCGGAACGACACTCCGCGAAATTGTTATGGAGATTGGCGGCGGTGTTACCGACGACGAAGGCAACCTAACCGGTGAATGCTTCAAGTCAGTGCAGATCGGTGGTCCTTCAGGCGGCTGTCTCACCGAAGGCATGCTCGATCTACCGCTGGACTTCGATTCGCTCAAGGATGTTGGGGCGATGGTCGGTTCCGGTGGTCTGGTAGTTATGAACAAAGATACCTGTATGGTACAGGTTGCCAAATTCTTCATGCAGTTCACTCAGAATGAATCCTGCGGTAAGTGCGTACCCTGCCGCGAAGGTACCAAACAGATGCTGGCAATGCTTGAAGACATCACCTCAGGTGAAGCTACCGTAGAGACCCTGGAAGTTCTGGAGCAACTTGCCAGATCCGTCCAGAAGGCCTCACTCTGTGGCCTGGGTAAGACTGCGCCAAACCCTGTCCTTTCAACCCTCAAGTACTTCAAGGACGAGTATCTCGCTCACGTTGTCGACAAGAGATGCCCTGCCGGTCAGTGCAAGGATCTGGCTGATCCCGAGATCATCGCCGAGAAGTGTAAGGGTTGTACCGCCTGTGCCCGCAAGTGTCCGGTAGGGGCTATCAGTGGCAAGGTAAAGGAGCCACATGTTATCGATGCTGAGAAATGTATCAAGTGTGGTGCTTGTGTCAGTGCATGTAAGTTTGACGCAATCGTTGGAATTTAGTTCACTTACCTAGTAGGGGCAACCCTTAAAATAAACTACAGGAAAGAAAAATGAATACTACTGAAAAGAAAACACTAACTATCGACGGAATAATCGTCGAGATAGAGGGTGAGCGCAATCTGCTCGAGATTATCCGTAAAGTCGGAATCGATCTTCCTACTTTCTGCTACCACTCAGACCTGAGTGTCTACGGTGCGTGCCGTCTCTGCCTGGTAGAGGTTGCAGGTCGTGGTATCATGGCCTCATGTTCAACCAGTCCAGAACCGGATATGGTCATCAAGACCAACACCGCTGAGATTCGCCAGATGCGTAAGATCAACCTTGAGTTGCTCCTGGCCAACCATGACCGCGAATGTCCAAGCTGCAGCCGGAGTAACAAATGTACACTACAGAATCTTGCCCGTCAGCTCGGGGTTGAAGAGATCAGGTTCAAGAAGCTCAATAAGGCTGATATGCAGCCAATCGACGACTCCAGCCCATCTCTCATCCGCAACCCCAACAAATGCGTACTCTGCGGTGACTGTGTACGTGTCTGTGACGAAGTACAGGGTATCGGAGCTATCGACTTTGCTTTTCGTGGTGCCAAGGCCAGTGTTCTGCCGGCCTTCAACAAGAACCTTGGAGATGTCGAGTGTGTAAACTGTGGTCAGTGTGTTGCGGTCTGCCCGACCGGAGCCCTGGTTACAAATCCACAGCGTGACGAGGTCTGGGATCTGCTGGCCGATCCAAACAAATACGTAGTAGCAGCGTTCGCACCGGCAGTACGTGTTGGTCTCGGTGAATACTTCAGAATGGAGCCAGGCACCGATGTTACCGGCAAGATTGTTACCGCCCTGCGGATGCTCGGTTTTGATCAGGTCTACGATGTAACCTTTGCTGCAGATATGACCATTGTCGAAGAAGCGAACGAACTCCTCGAACGTGTCGCCAACGGCGGCAAACTACCGATGTTCACCAGCTGCTGCCCAGGCTGGGTCAAGTTTACCGAGACTTACTTCCCTGAACTTCTGCCCAACCTCTCATCATGCAAATCTCCACAGCAGATGTTTGGTTCAACCGCCCACAAAGTCCTTCCAGGCAAGCTGAATATTGCTCCTGAGAACCTGGCCGTAGTCTCTATCATGCCATGTACCGCCAAGAAGTTCGAGGCCAAACTGGATAAATTCTCCACCAACGGCATGATGGACATCACCAACGTTATAACCACTCAGGAACTCGGCAGAATGATCCACGCCAGCGGTATCCAGTTTAATGAACTTGAACCTAGCTCACTCGATATGCCTCTTGGCTTCTATACTGGGGCTGGGGTTATCTTCGGTGCCACCGGCGGGGTAATGGAAGCAGCGCTGCGCTACGCGGCAGAGATTATTCGCGGCCAGAAGATGCACCGGGTACAGTTCAAGGAGGTTCGCGGCTTCGAGGGTATCAAGGAAGCTGAGTACGCTCTGGGTGACATGACTATCAGAGTCGCAGTCGCACATGGCCTGGCCAATGCCCGCAAGGTATGTGAGATGGTTAAGAGTGGCGAGAAGGATTACCACTTTATCGAGATCATGGCCTGCCCGGGCGGCTGTATTGCCGGTGGCGGTCAGCCTATCCTGGATAAATCCAAGCTCGGCAACAAAGAGTTGCGCATGAAGGGTATCTATAACGCCGACCGTTGTCTGCAGCTGCACAACTCCAGTGACAACTACATGGTTCAGGAGATCTATAAGGATTACTTTGGTGGCAAGGCCGGTTCACATGAAGCCCACGAATCACTCCACACAAGTTATGAAAACCGTAGCAGCCTTCTAAGTTAAGCACACGTAGAATAAGTTGCAATATAACTGGTGGAGAGTGGATTACCACTCTCCACCAGCCTTTCAACCGCCTTCAACCCTTCACTGCCTTCTTTACAATACCGCTTTATATTCTGCTTAAAGATAATAAATAAAGGATTCAATTTTCAAATCATCACTCTCATTATTGTTTCCATCAAAGGTCAAATTCAACACTGGTTTGCTAATATTATACCCTTTACTCAGTATATTCATCACAATACCGGTATTCTCATACATTGAAGAAGCGGTAATGATGCCGTCAACTCGATTTTTTACTGTCAGCAATTTTGCCTGTCTGAATCTGCCGAATGCTCCCGAATAATAACCTACACTGCTATCGGCGCAGGAAATAAGGTTTTCCAGATTATTCTCAAATGGACTAAACTCCTGTAAAGAGTCCGATATTCGCTCAATTTGAAGTTTAAGAATACTTACTTTTTTAGCTATGTCGGCTTTACCTGTAAGACTATTCTGCTCAAGATAATCCTGCAAAAACATCCATAGTGCTTCACTAAATGCTGAATAAAGAATTCTATAGCCGCGTTCTTCTAACGAACGCAACCGATAATTATTCAGATAGTCATTATACAGGACATAAACCTCTCCTACAATTAGGAGAGTCTTTTTAAAACTACAGCGTTCTAAATCACTGCAAATACGCTGCGAAATAGCCAGAAGATTATGTAAAGAGAGTCTACCTTCCAAGATAATCTTATTTATTTCAGCCAAATAACTTTCCCGAGATTTCAGAGGAGCCGCCAAAACTAGATCTCCGGCAATTATTGCCCAAAAAATCTCCATAAACAATCCATCTTCCACCAACAGAAGATCTTCGGCAAATGGCGAGACTATGGAAACATTTGCTAATCCTGCTTCATCGAGTTTAGTCTGTAGAATTCTGGAATATTGACCATCGGTCTCAGTCCCTTCATTCTGCGCGAGTAATACAGATACCTTAGTATTCGGTGATTCTTCCACTTCCCTGAAGATATCCCCTAACAAAGCGGTAAGAGAAAAATACTCCTCGGTGATAGCAAACCTTCTTCCCCGGTCAACCGAGCTTCTGGTTGTTGGTGGCAGTACCTTTGCTTGATATCCTTTACTCTCGAGTAAACTGCGAATAATCTCAGCATAAGGATACAAGTTTGGAATAAGCACAGTCAGATCTTTATCTGGTTTATCAAGAAAACATACTGCTGTATGCTCTATTTCCGCACAATAGTCAGTTATTGTTTTATCAATCTTCATACTCTCACCAAGACTGTTTATAAATGCTTCGATTCTGGTAATAACTCCAACATCTGAAGCATGTTCATCTACCTCAATCTGCAGATAGGGTTTATCTTCCATTATCTCTTTAACATAATGGGATAGTATCGAATCCGGTCCGCATCCATGATGTGAGAGAAATACCGCATACAGATTCGGATGTTCCCTGATTAACTGTGCGGGCTCCAGAATATGCTGCCCGAACGGCCAGAACATATTGGCATATTCCGCCGAGATATCCCCTTGCGCCAGAGCGTAAAATGGTAGTACTTTATACCCCAGCTCAGCGAGTTTTGCCGGGATGCCCAGATTCAGCACCGGATCGGCAACCCCATATATTTTTGAAATAAGCACAAAGACCTTCTCCTCAGGTTTTATATTATCCATAATTTTAAGGCTGTACTCTTTTATCCTCTCTTCAAAGCCCTGAAAAGCTTTCATCCCTGCCTGCATAGCGCTCATCGTCTCTTCATGGCTCTTATTGAGCTGCCGCCCCATCTGCGAAAAGCTCTTCATCATAAACTCTTTTCCCATGCTGAAGGCAAAGGTAGGCGACAATAACTCGATACCTCTCTTGTCCAATCCCGCAGCCTGATTCATAACTTTGAATGCCAATTGCATATAGGCACAGCCATAGTTCTTCCTGCTTGGAGAATCAGGGTGTTCAACAGAATGCAGATCGGGAAAAAAGATATAATCAACATCTTTTGCAACCAGTTCCATAACATGACCGGTTATCAGTTTCACCGGGAAACAAGTCTCGTCAAGCGAGTACTGCTGCCCGAGTTCAATTGTCTGTTCATTTGTAGGTTCAGACAGGACAACATTATAACCAAGGGTTGTAAAGACCTCATAAAACATTGAAAACATCCCATAAGTAAATAATCCCCGAGGTATGCCGATCGTCTTCTTCGTCTTATCAAGCTCCCCGGTATAATTCTCAAAAATCAGCTCTCTTACTTCAGTATCAAAGCCCTCCTCTTTTGGTTGCCGATCGGCTTTGTTATCCCTGACACGGTCTTCTTGCTCAAGTATAGTATTAAAGCCCTTAAATTTTGTTGTTCCTACAGTATTTTCCTTTGCCAGTATTGCTGCGCCATAGGCTCCGGTAACACTGAAAAACGGCGGAATTATAATCTCTTTCCCAGTCATTAGGCGAAAGGCGTTTACCACCCCGGCATTAAAAGCCACACCACCCTGGAAGAATATTTTCTTGCCCACTTTCTTCTGCCCGACAACTCTATTGAGATAATTCTTCACGATAGAGTAACAGAGACCTGCGGCAATATCCGGTAATTCTGCCCCTTTAGCCAAGCAGGAAGCGATACTAGCCTCAATAAAGACCGTACAGCGTTCACCAAGATTAATTGGCCTAGCACTCTGCAAAGCAATACTACCGAAATCACTGATTGGAATATCAAACTTCTTGGATTGCTCTTCAATAAAAGATCCTGTCCCTGCAGCGCATATCTTATTCATCTGAAAATCTACTACTTTGCCATTATTAATACTAATAAATTTCGAATCCTGCCCCCCAATTTCAAAGATAGTATCGACCTCTGGATCAAATGCGACTGCAGCTCTGGCCTGAGCCGTAATCTCATCTTTAATAATGTCTGCCCCAAGAATATCAGCAATCATATATCTGCCTGAACCGGTAGTCGCAACTCCAGCAATTTCAACCTTACCGTATGCACCCTCCTTGATTTCCAGCAATCCCTCCTTCACAGCTTTTACCGGATTTCCCAGAGTTCGTAGATACTTATACGCTGCAATTTTATTATGCTGATCAATAAGAACCAGATTTGTACTGGTCGAACCAATATCTATCCCTAGATAATATCTTTGCGAAACCGAATTGCCTGCAATACACCGGTGTTTACCGGCACTCTCAAGCACTGCAATACTGGATAGTCTTGCAAGCGCCTCCTCCTCCTGAGTATAACTCTCCTCGGTATTTTCCAACACCGCCACCAGCTTGGGAAGGTCAGCATGCTGTTTATCCTGTAACGCATTCACGGCCGAACCCAGTGCCGCCATAGTATGGGAGTATTTACTTATCATAAGCTCATTTTCAGCAATACCCAATATATCTTTGAGCGCCCGGGCAATACCTTCATTGGCAGAGACACCACCGACAAATAAAACCGGTTTATTTATTACCGCATTTTTAACCACGCCAGCCTTATAGTTCCGTACTACAGCATAAGCCAGACCAAGAAGGATATCTTCAACCGGTACTCCCTCTTGCTGATGATGAGTAATATCAGTCTTGGCAAATACGCTGCACCTCCCGGCAATTCTTGGAATTGATTCTGCGTTTGCGACATTCTTGGAGTAATCCTCAAGCTCCAAACCCAACCTGGACATCTGCTCCTCCAAGAATGATCCCGTACCGGATGAGCAATTGGAATTCATTGCCAGCTTTATTCCACTCAAATTTTCTTGTGCAAAATCAGTGATAAATTTAGCACTCTCTCCCCCAATTTCAATAATTGATCTACTCTCAGGATGCAACTTCAGACTACCGCTGAGAGTAGCACTGATCTCGTTGATTCCGGCAATATACCCCAGCTTACTGAGAAATTTACTCGCACTCCCCGTTACCGCCCCATAGCGTATTTCCCGAAACCCGAAATTCCGCTGCACTTCAGCCAGGATCTTTAATAATTTTGGCTTTATTGCCCCTTTATGCCGCTGATACCTGCTAAAAATAATCTCTTCTGTTTCATCAAGCAGCACTACCTTTAGCGCTGAATACCCTATGTCAATTCCAATACTATACATAATCCAACCCTCCTGCGCATAATGCGTATGGTAACCATACACTACCTCTAAAAAAATATCTTCCTATTCCATTTTCTTATTTTAGCTGATCCCTTATTTCAGTTAAAAACGCCTCAAATTTTGTGAAAAAACCAACTATAATTTCAATCTCAGCGTTATCAAGCTGTTCATTATACTTCATAAAATTATTCTCGCTATTTTCATGAATTGTTTGATGATAGGCCAGTATTTTCATCCCTGCCGCCGAGACCGTGAGGGTCATTTTTGAAGCATTATCAAGAGCCTGAGCCTTGATAATATAGCCTTTTTTTTCAAGTTTCTTTACCGCTTCTGAAACACTACCTTTGGTAATCTCCAAGACTTTTGCCAGACCGGTCACACTTATCTGCGGATTACGCGCTATATTCATGAGCATATAAACTTCAGCATGATAAACCGTCGTTCCATCAAAATCATGTGGCAATTTTTCAATTTCATTCCACATTCTGGCGACTCTTTTAAATTTTCTCATAATCTGTAAATTATCCATAGTTATAGTGTATGGTAACCATACTCTATGTCAAGACATTTTTCCTTCTTATCATTTTACCCACCCCACAAAACCACAATTATACTCACAAACATTGCAATACCTCCCGTAGTAAATATAATACTCATATAGTACTTGAACAAATACCGGTTAAGGACAGTATAATGAGCAAACGTGGTAACAGTAGAAGCAAGAAAAATCTCGGGGGCAGCAAGGGTCAAAACCGGAGTCAGAGTGAGAATTTCCTCACAAAAAATCGAAAAAAGGAAGGAGTACAGACTACTGCCAGCGGATTGCAATACAGCGTACTCGAAGCGGTTGACGGCTCCAAACCTTATGCACATGACCGGGTACGAGTAGATCAACGCGCCTGGCTGATAGGGGGCAAGATTCTGGATGATACCTACCGGGAAGGGGTACCGCTGGAGTTTGACCTCAATGAGGTTATCGAGGGGTATCAGGAAGGTCTGATGCTGATGGGGGTAGGGAGTAAATACCGGCTCTATGTACCGCCGGAGCTAGGCTGGGGCGAGAAGGGCTCGGGAGGGCGAATCGGCCCGAATGCAGTGGTTATCTTCGAGGTTCGCCTACTCAAGATACTCTAACTCACGCTCTCTACTAGCGCTACGCCATACTCTCAGAATCAGACACAGACTGTTTTTAATGATTTTTTTAGTGACTAGCCCCCATATATCAAGTATCATATAAGGTCGCATTTATTATATCCAGTTAGTAAAGAGACAGGCAATACAATGGCAAAGAACCTCAATGAAATTGAGAAAAAGCGTAAATCACTACTTGCAATATATCGACGTCTACTCCCAGCGCAATCATGGATGATGCAGCTGCTATCGGTCATCTACGAACCCACCCCTGCCTCCGACATTGCCAGGTGTGCAGCCAAATGCGGGCGCAGCACCCGCGATACCAGCAAGCTTCTGGAAGAGCTGATACAATTTGAACTGATTGAGGCTACTCCCAACGGCCTCCGCGCCATCCCCCTTATCCGCGAGCCAATCATCCGTGCAACGCTCCAGACCGGCACCCTCCATACCTTTATCGGTGCCATACGCGATACACTCTGGCGCAATACCGGCTGGTCTGAGAAAGAAATCTTCACCTACGAACAAGCTCTCGCCCGACTTAGATCGGCTTTCTATCAACGGAACTCAAAATCCTTTTATGAGATGCTGGAGCATACAACCAGACTCTTTCCCGCTGAGGTCGCCAACAACCACCCTCTCGTCCTATTCTGTGAACCGGTAGACAAGCAATTCATGGTCACCCTCCCGCCACGTTTATTGATGGAGACCTGCGTTGCCTTGCTCTCGCACGCCGTACGCAATCTTGAAGCTGCCGACGAAGCCTTCAATACCCTCAAGGACTTTGCCAGTTCCAAACCAGAGGTTCCGGCTCCCTCGGTATACCTCTTTCCCCAGTGGATATACCGGGGCAGGCCTGCTGCTGCCAGAAAACTACTAAAGGTCATTACCGGCAACGAAGAGATAATCCTGCGCGGTTGGGCAGACTTTATCTCCGGAAAGTACGAACAGGCACAGGAGAACTTCGCCATTGCGCTGAAGCAATGGGAGGGAAATCCCCCTACCCTGTTGGGTATCTTTATCGCCCTCTCGCTCATCCATGAAGGCAATACTTCAGAGGCCTACTATCTCTGTTCAAATCTTGCCGAGAAGACCGACGCAGCTCTTACCGGCGCGGTACTGGCAATTCAGTGGTTCTGTATGCGCCAGGAAGATTGCCTGGATATTCAACCACCGGATCTTCCTGCCGACCCGAACCCTATCGTCAAACTCATTATCTGGCTCATACTCTACTGGGAAGGGATGTTGGACTTTGCCGAATACGGCGAAGAGATAGCCGAGTACTTCGAAAAAGCGCGCCATAACGGTTACAGCTGGTTTGCAGCCGAAGCGGCAGAGATTCTCGCCCGCATCGAGGGTAATAACCTGACCTGGGCGGCAAAGCTCGCCAATATCCGTAAGACCACAAAGACCAGCCCCCTGGTCAGTTTATTCAAACCCAAGGAACCCTGGCAGCGCCCACTAGCGGCTCTACTCAAATTACCTACCGAGATCGGTAGTGATGAGAACAACGCTGGGGAGAACCGTCTCGCTTGGAATATGACCTTCGACGACAATACAGGCATCTGCGAACTCTACCCGGTGGAACAACGTCTCAACTCTAGTGGACTGTGGAGTAAAGGCAGGAGGATATCCCTGCAGAAGCTGTTTGAGGAACGGGACGCCTTCCCGTTCCTGACATCTCAGGATCTGGAAATCTGCGCCGCTATCGCCCCGGTGCACTATAGTGTTGGCCGCGGTTCAAAGCCTAGCTATGAACTCGATTACGACCGAGCTCTTCCCGCACTGGTTACCCATCCTCTGGTATTTCTCGAAGGCTCGAATAATATCCGTCTGGAAATCACCGCCGCCGAACCGGAGTTGATAGCCCTCAAGAATGGAAGTAATATTCAGATCAAGCTCGAACCGGAGATTACCGATGATATGACCATCGCCCTAAGCCGCAATGCCTTTACCCGCATTCAGGTCACCAAGATCAGCCCTACCCACCAACGACTGGCCAAGATCCTCGGCAAACACGGCCTGCTCATCCCTGAAGCAGGCTTTGAAGCTGCCCAACGTGCGGTGGAAGAACTCAGCAGCATGGTCACCGTCCAGACCGACCTCAAGATTGCCAATAATGAATCCGAGACCATACTCGCCGACAACCGTCCGCGCCTGCATCTGATGCCGGCAGGTTCCGGACTGCGCCTGGAGATCCTCTACCGCCCCTTCGGCCAGGAGGGTGGATATTACCGCCCCGGAGTCGGAGCCCAGACCATAGTCGCCGACTTCGCCGGAAAGCGCAAAATAACCACTCGGAATCTGCGTAAAGAGGTAGAGGAGGTAGAGGATATCATCAAGCTCTGCCCGACTCTACTGCACACCGATCGCGAGGATGGGATCTGGAATATAGACGATGCCATCGACTGCCTAGAACTACTGGTAGAGCTGCATGAGATAGCTGAACGTATTGTTATCGAATGGCCCCGCGGTGGACAGGTCAGCATCCGCGGGCAATCCGCAACCTCCTCACTCGGCCTGAAGATTGAGAAGAAGAACGACTGGTTCGCCGTAAGCGGCAAGGTTGAAGTCGATGCCGATCTGGTCATTGACATGAAACGCCTCATTGAGATGTCCAGACACTCCAAAGGGCGTTTTATCCCCTTGGGTGAAGACAAGTATCTCGCTCTGACCGACAATTTCCGTAAACGCATAGAGGAGATTGCCGCCTTCAGCGAGATCAAAAATGATGAAATCATGATCAATCCTCTTGCCGCCCTGGCGCTGGAAGACATAGCTGAGGAGGCAGGAGAACTAAAGGCCGATATCGAATGGAAAAAACAGGTAGGAAAACTCAGAAGTCCACAGAATTTTGCCGTCCCCTCCACCCTGCAGACTGAACTTAGAGACTACCAGTTCGACGGCTTCCAGTGGTTATCCACTCTAGCTGAATGGCGCGTAGGTGCCTGCCTCGCCGATGATATGGGGTTGGGCAAAACTATTCAGACCTTGGCGCTGCTTACGGCTCGCGGCCGGGGAGGACCGGCTCTGGTCATCGCCCCAACCTCGGTCTGTTTCAACTGGATAAATGAAACCACCAAGTTTACCCCTTCCCTTTCCCCTCAACTCTTCGGAATTGACGACCGGGAGAAGATGCTGGAAGATGCTGGAAAATTCGACCTTATCGTCTGTAGTTATGCTATGCTCCAACAGGAGGCAGAGATACTGACCGACAAGAAATGGCACACCATAGTTCTCGATGAAGCCCAGGCGATCAAGAATGCCGCAACCAAACGCTCCAAAGCCGCAATGGCACTCAAGGGTGATTTCAAGATGGTCACCACCGGCACCCCACTGGAGAACCATCTCGGCGAATTATGGAATATCTTCCGCTTCATCAACCCCGGGCTCCTCGGCAGCCACAAGCGTTTTGCCCAACGTTTTTCCATTCCTATTGAGAAGGATAACAGTCTCGAAGCCAAAGAACGCCTGAAAAAACTAATCAAACCCTTTATCCTCCGGCGTAACAAGAGTCAGGTACTGGATGAACTCCCATCTCGAACCGAGATAACCAAGACCATCGCGATGTCAACAGAAGAGACCGCCTTTTACGAAGCACTCCGTAGCAAGGCACTGGAGGATATTGAGAATTCCCGAGAACAGAGTGGAAACCGACGTGACGGAATTCAGATTCTCGCCGAAATTATGCGCCTGCGCCGTGCCTGCTGTAATGCCCGGCTAGTACGTGAGAATGCTGATATCGAGAGTTCAAAGCTCAAAGAATTCGGTGAAATCGCTCAAGAGCTGGTCGAGAACAATCACAAGGCGCTGGTCTTCAGCCAATTTGTCGATCATCTTCAGATTATCAAGGATTATCTCCAGGAGAAAGGCTATACCTTCCAGTATCTTGACGGCTCGACCCCGGCCAAAAAGCGTGAACAACTGGTAGAAGATTTTCAGGATGGCGATGGCGATTTCTTCCTGATCAGCCTCAAAGCTGGTGGCCAGGGTCTCAACCTGACCGCTGCCGACTATGTTATCCATATGGATCCCTGGTGGAACCCGGCGGTAGAGGATCAGGCCTCGGATCGTGCCCACCGCATAGGTCAGACCCGACCGGTAACCATCTACCGACTGGTAACTAGCGGCACAATTGAAGAGAAAATACTCGAACTGCACAAGCACAAACGCTCTCTGGCCAAGGATCTGCTGGAAGGCAGCGATCTGGGCGGGCGCATCAGTGCTGAGGAACTGCTCGATCTAATCCGCTCAAACTGAGAATAAATTGTGTATTACTTTGAGTAACTAGTCGCTGCTGAAAAACTTGCTTTAAAGCAGCGACGGAGGCGCTTCTGCGCCACCGTGCGCGTAATATAGTCATAAAAAAGAATAAGCGCACGGTGGGAAATCACATTGGTGATTTCCCATATCCTCATCAATACAGAAAATTGCCCGCGATCTTCCTTACCTGCTACTTACCGGTATAAACCGGCAATTCACTCTCCGGAAGCTGCGCAAAGCGCTTCCCTGCCTGATCCTTGGCCGAGAGTATCAACCCCGCTTCATCCTCCACTCCCCAGTCAACACCCAAATTCGGATCATTCCAAAGAATGGTTCGCTCGGTCTCAGGCGCATAAAAGTCCGAACATTTATAGAGAAATTCCGTTCCTTCATTCAGAGTATAGAATCCATGAGCCAAACCTTGAGGAATATAGAGCATCCGTTTATTCTCCGCCGAGAGTACGGCACCAAACCACTTGCCGAAGGTTGGGCTTCCTCGCCTGATATCTACCGCCACATCATACACCGCCCCGGCGACTACCCGCACCAGCTTCGCCTGCTCCCGCCCAAGCTGATAATGCAACCCACGCAAAACCCCGGCGCCAGACATGCTATGGTTATCCTGAACAAACTCGGTGTCAATCCCCAATTCGGCAAAGACCTTCCGCGAATAGACCTCCATAAAGAAGCCCCGCGCATCACCAAAGACCTTCGGTTCAAGCAGGTACACACCGTCTATATTTGTCTCTAACTTCTTCATAGCCCTGTCTGTCCGTAAATTCCCTTAACCAGATTCCGTAGATAATCCCCGTATGCACTCTTCCCGTGAGCCGCCGTGACCTCACGCAGCTTTTCTGCGCTGAGCCAACCATACTCAAAAGCTATCTCTTCCAGACACGCCACCTTCAAACCCTGACGCTTCTCGATAGCCCTGACAAATTCACCCGCCTCCATCAGACTCTCATTGGTACCAGTATCGAGCCAAGCCACACCTCTGCCGAAACGCTGCACCGACAGCTTACCCGCCTGGAGATAGAGCATATTGAGATCAGTTATCTCCAGCTCACCTCTAGCGCTCGGCTTGAGGTTTCTGGCATATTCAACCACTTTATTATCATAAAAATATATTCCCGGAACCGCATACTTACTCTTTGGCCGCTCCGGTTTCTCCTCAAGCGATATTGCCTTCCCCTCTGCATCAAATTCTATAACCCCGTACCGCTCCGGGTCACTGACCGGATAACCAAAGACCACCGCCCCGTCTTCAAGCTCTGCCGCCTGCTGCAAGAGCTGGGTAAAACCATGCCCATAAAAAATATTATCCCCCAATACCAAGCAGCAAGAATCACTACCGATAAACTCACTACCGATAATAAATGCCTGAGCCAATCCGTCTGGACTGGGTTGCGCCGCATACTCCAGCCTGACGCCGAATCTGTCACCATTACCGAGCAAACGCTCAAACATCGGCAGATCATGTGGCGTACTGATAATCAGGATCTCCCTGATTCCAGCCAATAGCAGCGCACTCAAAGGATAGTAGATCATCGGCTTATCATAGATCGGTAGGAGCTGCTTACTGATCGCCAGGGTTATCGGATGGAGTCTGGAGCCGGCTCCTCCAGCCAGAACAATACCTTTCATTATACCTTCTTTCTATAGTTTATTGTACTTTATAAGTCTCAATAATTTTAACCATATTCCGAAGTTAAGCAAATTATTATTGAGCTAAATAACATATAAAAAAACACTTTTCTCTAATTTCGACTGTAGTTGAACTCATAACAATTCCGATAAAATCAACAGAAGTATACTAAACAATATTTATTTCTACTATTGGAGAGGCAAGATGAAGTCTGCAAAAGAGATTATTGCACAGTACAGATTACAAGGCTTTAGTGATGAGCTAATAGAGCTGATTGCTATGGACGAAGAGGATCAGGAGCTGGCAGAAGCCCTTCTTGATGAGCTTATCTGCGAGCAGCAGGAGGAACAGAGCGAATCTACGGCTTCACTAGAGATCGACAACGCAGATATAGGCACCACCGCTGCAGACATTATTGAATCTGAGAATATGATAAAATCAGCCTATGAACGCAGTGGTATCTCCGCTCTGGAGAATGAAGAACAGGATAATGCTGAATCAGCTGTAGCCGACTCGACATACATTCCTCCCAAACTCGAAGTCATTGAAGGCGGAGCTGCCGAGTATGATCAGAAGATTATACCCTTTACTCCGGAATATGCTCTCTCTGAAGAAGAGCAGGAGTATGCACTCAACCGCTCGCTGGCCTTTTTTGGTGAGATTGAACATGAAGACGAGATCAGTCCATTATACCCTGAAATCTCAGTAACGGATATGGTAACCGAAGAAGACTGGTACATTGAAGAAGTAGAACAGGCCGATCTATCAGATCTGGAAGTTGAAGAATATGCCGAGGTCGAGATTATTGAGATAACTCCAGAAGCTATAGAAGCCGCCAGTGTTGCAGAGATTTACGAAGAGTTCGACTGTATCGACTTCGACAATATCGGCCGCAGCAGTCTCAAGCCCGAGCCGACAATAGAAGAGGATCAGGAAATTCTTGATCTCGATACTTCTCGCCCCGCCGAACCGGAATGGAGACTCAATATTACATCTAGCAGTCAGGAACTGGAAGAGATCAGAGAATGGGCCGAGAATGTCCAAGGGAGTATCGAGCTCAATCTTGCAGCAAAGCAGAAGCTTGAAACCGAACTCCTTAGAAAAGAAGAGAGCCTGATCATTCAAGACAGAGAGATGGAACAACTCAAAAAGACTCATCAAAGTTTTATAATACAACTCGAAGAGGATAGTGCGCGCCTGGCCAGCACCCAGGTCAAGCTTAATACCATGCGTGAAGAATCCGAGCGTTCAGAGAATATGCTGCTCAAATTTGGTGACGAAATTGAACTGCTCCACAGTCAACTAAACACCGCCAATTCTATCTGCAGTAATCTCAGCCGCAGCCTGATAGAGAAGGATGCAACTATCCTTGAGCTCAGCACAGCCTACAGCTCTGAGAAACAGCGAGCTGAGAACAACGAGCTTACTCAAGAAGAACTCCTGTCTCGGCAGAGACACGCACAGAGTATATCCACTCTCACCATCAGAAATCTGGAGCGAGAGGTTTGCGAATTACGCCAACAGCTTGAATCAGCCGCAAACACTAGAGCCGCACAGAGCTCGGAGTATATGGCCAATTCTGCATTACTCACATCCCTGCGCCAGGAATTAGATAACTCTCTGACCGCCAAAGAGACTGCCGAAGCCCAGCTTAGCAGACTGGAACATGCCAACGCCAAGCAGGGCAGACGTATCCGCAGGCTGGAGAAGATACGAGAAAAGATCAAGTCACTGGAATTCGAGAACAATGTCTTCAAGACCGAGACTATTCCCAACCTCCAAGCCGACAAGGAAGATCTGGTAGAACTGGCAAGTGAAGAGTACAATAAAGCTATCACCTTGGATGAGATTGCCCTCAAGCGCTCCAGACGACTCTCGTACGCTACTACCTTGGCAGCCGTAGCCTGCCTGATGCTGGTGCTGATGCCGATACTCAGCTGGAACAATCTTGAAGCAGAGAAAGACAGTATCAAAAGCGAATACTCTCTCCAACTGGCTGCTGCCGAGACCAATAAAGTCAAGCTGGAAGAGAAGCTTGCTAGCATGCAGAATAAACTTGAGTCGGTCAATAATGATTTCAATGTAGCCAGAGAGAGCTGGAATATCCAACTCTCAAGTCTCAAGGCGGCAGCAGCACAGAATGCCCAGCCTCAACCAGCAAGAATAATCCAGGCCAGCCGAGAAACCTCTACCGCTGAATCGCAATTCAACCTTGTTGCTTACGAAGATGATATGTATTCCGCGTCAACAACTCCGACAGGCGAATCCTTCAGTCAAGAGCAGTACAACGATATTGCCGGTATTGAGGAGTATCAACAGGAATTAGCCCAGGCGGATATGGCCTCAGATAGTATTGAGTACTTTGACGGCAAGCAAGCAAGAGTACGGCGAGGTGAAGGTCTCAGCCAGGTTCTCTGGAGGGTGTATCGCCGGAGTAATCCAGAGATGGTAAGTTATATCTCCAAGCTGAATAACCTGAAGCAGGACAGACGCGGCAATCCTCTACTCAAGATTGATCAAAAACTCCTACTCCCTAAAGATGTCAGCACGGCGATGGCAACATCCCAACCGAACAAATCCCGAATGTAGCTCAGAAAAATCTCCAGAAGGTATACCTGTAAATGGTATACCTTCAATTCTTAGTAATATTACCCTTGCCACGTCAACAGGTTACCACCTCCATGGTCTCCACGCAGATAGCTTTACTCCGCTTTAACGGCACCGCTGCATATCCCTCCATACCGATCCTGCAACAGAAATAAAACAGCGGCATAAAATTCACTATACATTTTGTGCGCAAGCAAATTATCGGTATAATCAAGTAACAATTCTACGTCATTATAAAAATACAGATTTACCGTAAAGATATATCCCAAAAGGAAGAAAATAATGGAAACGTATGTACATGGTTATAATATTCGTGAGAGTAAGCGGCTACATGATCAGGCTCAGACCTTGGAGTCGATACTGCATGCCGGAGTAAGATACGCCAAAGGGAGCAAAGTTCTGGAAGCCGGATGTGGGGTCGGCGCACAGACAGTGACACTTGCAGCAAATTCACCCGAGGCTGAAATCACAGCCATCGATATCTCCGCTGATTCTGTAGCGGAGACCAAGCAGAGATTACAAGACAATAATATTACAAATGTTCAAGTTGAGCAAGCAGATATTATGAATCTGCCATATAATGCTGAAGCATTCGACCATATCTTCTTGTGCTTTGTTCTGGAGCACCTGAGTAATCCCATAGCAATGCTGCAAAAACTCCGGAATTATCTCAAACCCTCCGGGACACTGACGGTTATTGAAGGCGACCACGGCTCGACCTTCTTTCATCCAGATAGCCGATATGCCCATGAGGCCATAAACTGTCAGATTGAGCTGCAAAAACGCGCAGGCGGCAACGCCAATATCGGCCGGGAGCTCTATCCTCTGCTACACCAAGCCGGATTCAGTGCAATCAGAGTAGAACCAAAGAACATCTATGTTGACGACAGTAAACCTGAACTAATTACAGGGTTTACCAAAAATACCTTTACCTCAATGATTGAAGGAATTCAGGAAACCGCTGTCTCCAGCGGGATAATAACACCCGAGTCTTTCGCACAAGGTATTCAAGATTTATACCGGACTGCCGAACCGGGAGGAGTATTTAATTATACCTTCTTCAAAGGCGTAGCGGAAAAATAAGCCGCAAACTGTCTATCGCCATCCGCCCCTTACTTTACGCCAACTGTAGACTCCCTGGATATCAGACTACCCTTGATCGACACCAAACGGGGCGGAAAATCTGGCGACTCAATCCTGCTGATAAGCATCTTGACCGCCGTCTCCGCTATCGCCTCACACGGCTGACGGTAAGAACTCAGCGGTATCTTCAGCAATTCGGCATAGCTGGAATCATCAAAACCGATAACCTTGAACTTACCCGGAATATCATACCCATCCTCAATCAGTTTGGGTATCAGACTCGCCGCGGGGGTATCATTATAGCAGACCAGACAATCGGCATCGCTAATCGCCTTAATCTGATCGATCACCTCAAGATCCTTGCCCCATTTCGTAACCACAATACTGAGCGCATCCCGAGGTAGACCAACCTGCTCAAGTGCCAACCGCGCCCCGATGATACGTTTTTTAATAGTTCTGGCTACATACTCAGCGGTAAGAAAGATAATTTTTTTACAGCCATTCTCCAGCAAGTGCATAACCACAGAGTACCCTGCCTCCACATGATCCATACCCACAACATCAAACTCGCTCCGCTCAGGATAATCAGTCATATCACTGTCGATCAGAACCAGCGGAATCTCCGCCTCAGTACAGATATCAACTACCTGCTGATTAATTTTATCAGCCTCTTCAAATAGCTCCAGAGGAACGAAGAATATCCCGTCAATCCCCTCATAGGCATACTTCTTAGCCAGCAACTCAGCATTTTTACCGTTATGCTCTGATGTTGCTCCCCCCCGTCCCCACATCAGCGAGAGATTCTCCTCATTGACTACCAATTTGAAACCGTTTGCGCCTGAGCGCTCAGCAATCATCCCGCAAATGGGCTCAAAAATTCCGGTAGCCCCCATCGAGGGTATAAGCACGCCAAACTTTAGCTCCTGCCGTTTATTCAACTGCTCATTACTGGCAACAATTGTCCCGTACCCCTTCTTTTTAGCAATAAAGCCCTGTTCCCGTAGTAAGTTCTTGGCTTTGGCAATTGTCGGACGAGAGACATTGAATTGACTCGCAATATGCGCCTCCGACGGAAATAATTCCCCAGGAAGATAAGCTCCACCCTCTATTTCACTCTTGAAATAGTCATAGACAATCTGCATCTTGCTTTTTCTTTTATCCATGTTAGCCAACTCTTTCATTATTCCTCAAAGCCATTATAATATATCCATATTATATTATTATTACGTATTGCAGACAATAATAATACTGTCATGCGCAATCTTTTTCATTATTAAAATACTCACCACCCTCCTGACATAGAGAGCTAGACACATGAATAATCTCAAACGACCGTGCATAATGGGCATCCTCAATATAACTCCAGACTCATTTTCTGACGGTTCAACCCAGTACAAGGACATAGACTACCAGCTTACCCGCGCCCACAAACTTATAGCTCAGGGTGCTGATATCATTGATATAGGAGGAGAGAGTACCAGACCAGGAGCCGCCTACATCTCACCCGAAGAAGAGCTGGAGAGAATCATGCCGGTGGTGGAAGCGTTACGCCGTGAATCGCCGATAACGCTGAGTATCGATACCAATAAAGCCGCAGTTGCCGAAGCCGTACTCACCGCCGGAGCCAATATCATCAATGATATAACCGGTCTCAAGGGCGATCCAAAGATGGCCGACGTTATTGCTAAGCACAATTCAGAAGTCGTTATTATGCATATGCAAGGTACCCCCAGTGACATGCAGAACTCCCCAAAATATGCCGACCCTACCTCTGAAGTTATAACTTTTCTCACCCAGCAGCTGGCACTCGCTCAAGCTGCCGGGATCGAACGCGACAAAGTAATACTGGATCCGGGCTTTGGTTTTGGTAAACGCTTTGAAGACAATTGCAATCTACTACAGCATACAGAAATATTTGGCAGCCTGAACCAGCGGGTATTAATAGGGATTAGCCGAAAATCACTGATCGGGCATGCGCTCAACCTGGCGGTAGAACAACGCCTTGAAGCCAGCCTCGCCCTGGCGGTCATGACATATCTTCAAGGTGCAGAGATCTTCCGGGTTCACGACGTACTGGAGACCAGAAGAGCCCTGGATATGATCTACAAAGTAAACCAGCCTCATTGGTCATACAATTAAAGAAAGTAACAAAAAAAATATGCCCCTTGTCGCAAATCGACAAGGAGCATTAAAACAACAAACACTATATATTAATCTTAAAAATCTTCAAAATCATCATCATCATCCAGCGGAATCACCTCATTTGGTTTTACCAGGTTTGCGCCTGCTGAACCCGAAGACGAAGGCCGAACAAGATGTTTATTACTTAAAACAGGATGGTGCATTGGAGCCGCAAGACGAGTCATCCCCACCGGTTTACGCGGACTGCTCATCGACACACCGCTAATCGGCTGCTGACCAGTAACAATAACATTCAACTCACCTACAAGTGAACTCAGCTGTGAAGCTTGAGCACTCAACTCTTCAGCAGCAGATGCAGACTCCTCGGCATTAGCAGCATTTGTCTGGGTAACCTTGTCCATCTGGGCTACCGCGGTATTGACCTGATCCACTCCCTGCGCCTGCTCATTGCTGGCCGCACTGATCTCATTTATCAACCCGCCAAAATGCTTGACTGAACCCTCAACCTCACCGAAGCTTGTCTGTAATTCCTGAACAATTGCTGAACCATTTTTTACTCTAGCAACAGTACTCTCAATCAATTCTGCAGTATCGCGTGCCGCCTGAGCCGATCTCTGTGCAAGATTTCGTACTTCATCTGCAACTACCGCAAAGCCCTTACCCGCATCACCAGCCCGCGCCGCTTCGACCGCAGCATTGAGCGCCAGCAGATTCGTCTGGAAAGCAATCTCCTCAATCGTACCGATAATCCGTGAAGTCTGCTCGGATGAATCATTGATCTCAGTCATAGCCGAAGACATATTTACCACCGCGTCCGCACCATTGGTCACTTGTTCCTGAGTCTGCACCATCATCTGATTAGCATTGCTGGCATTGTCAGCATTCTGCCTGGTCATAGATGCCATCTCTTCAAGCGCAGAAGAACTCTCCTCCAGCGACGCAGCCTGCTCGGTAGCGCCTTCTGCCAGACTCTGGCTTGCAGATGATATCTGATTGGCTGCAGCCGCCACCTGATTTCCCGCCTCATCCAAGCTGGCAATAATCGCATTTATCGGCCGGGTTATACCCTGAGTTATCACAATCGCCAGAATCATGCCCATCGCTACAGCTATTACCAGACCGATAATCAGAATATAGATTGCGCTGCTCAGAGCCCCCTGGGTATCCTTGGCAACGCTCAAAGAGTGATTTCTCGCCGCTGTAGCGGTATCATTTGCCACCTTGGCAAAATCAATACCCAGCTTTCCAGCATCCTCCACCGCTTTAATTGAAATACGCCAATCGGTAAGGTACTCAATAATATTCTTCTTATAGCTATCTGCCAGGCTCGCCATAGTCTTGAGCAACGCTGCTTCATCACTTCCAGGGCTGAGCTCAGTTATTGACTTCATATAAGTATCAAGTTGTGGAAAGTAACTCTCGACCACACCCTGAAGCATTTCAGGTTTACCCAAATACATTGCCGAAACAGTCTTAACTCGTATCAACATTCCGGTCTCGAGCATATCGGTATTCAGGAAGATCCTCTTCTCCAGCCTGTTCCTAGCCACCAAGTCTTCAGGTTTATTCAATGTCGACAAGAGCTTGCTCTGCAGTTCACGAACCTCGCTGCTCTTGACAACAAAGTTACCTCCAATTTCTACCAGTTTGAGGAACGAGACATTCATCGCTTCACTCGTTTTATAAATCTCTTCAGACTTGTTATTATACCCGTCGAGCTTCTCCTGCATGATCAGAGCGCTCTCCTTACCCACCTTCAGCGCCTCGGCATTCTCAACAAAGTCCTTGAAGTCCGAAATCATTACATCTATTTCTTTATACGCACTCCGCGCATTATTGACATACTCGGTATTCCTGGAGAGAGATGCCCCGAGAACATTCATACGCATCTTGAGAACACCCTGATTAAGAGTCGATATTTTGGCAAATTCAGGCACATATTCATCAGCAAGAATTGTAGACTCTTTCTCAACAGAATTCATTTGAACCATAATTACTACGCCAAGTGCAATCATAATAACTAATATTGCACTAAATCCCATGAAAATCTTTGTGCCTAATTTCATCACCTACTCCTCTTTTATAACGAGTATACAAGTTTGCAACTTATACCATAATATTCTGAATACACAGCAAATAATAACCTTTACTACTTTATCATTCATCCCCGCCAAGGGCTGTAGCCAGTACCAGATCCTCACTGGATATCACCCTTCCTACATCAAGCAGAATTGTCACCCGTTTATCCTTATTACCCATTCCCAGAATAAACTCGGTATCAACGCTGATGCCAAAATGTGGCGATTCTTCAATATCTTCATTGGCAATATCCAGAACCTCCTGGACAGTATCAACCACAATCCCCATATGGACGTCATCTACTTCGACCACAATAATACAAGTCTCTTTATCATACGCCCGATAATCCATACGAAATTTCAAGCGAAGATCAATAACCGGGATAACCTTTCCCCGCAAATTGATCACCCCCTTGACAAATTCAGGGGTCTGCGGAACAATGGTAATAGGGAGCATTCCAAATATCTCCCTAACCCGCATTATCTCTATCCCATACTCTTCATCAGCCAAATAAAATGTCAGATATTTTCCGGCTCGGGTCTGGGGCATACCTACAGGCTCAACATCACTACTCATTAGTCTTCCCTTCGGTGACTTTAATCTTTGCAAAATCACTAAATTTTATTTCATCAGGAAAAAAAAGACAGGATGCTCAAGCTGAAAAAAAACTCGCCTACAGCCCTGCTCCTGACAAAATAATACTGTCTCAACTAATACTTTATTATCAATAATAATCCATTTTAAAATTACAGTCAAATATAAAAAGATAATCTTTATGAAATAATTTATAACCTCTCGCCGACTATTTCATATAGAATAATCGCTGACAATTTGTCGGCACAAAGCCAAATGGATAATTCGCAAAAAAAAAGCCGCCTGCAGCCTTATTCACCCTCTATTAAACCCCTCCTCCGGCCGCATACTGAGCGGTTCAAACATCAGTTTATTCTTGATGAAAGCAAGGTTTACCGTATCTGTCGGTCCATTTCGCTGTTTCGCAATAATAACCTCTGCCTGGCCGGGATTATCCTCAGAATTATAGTAGTCCGGGCGATGCAGCAGAGCAATAACGTCCGCATCCTGCTCAATTGCCCCTGATTCACGCAGATCCGACATCATCGGGCGTGAATCAGAGCGTCCTTCCGCCTTACGGCTGAGCTGCGAAAGAGCGATAACCGGAATGTCTAGCTCTTTGGCGAGTGACTTCAACCCTCGAGAAATCTCAGCCACCTCCTGCTCACGGCTGCGCTGCTGAGATTTTATCGAACCGCTAAGCAGCTGCAGATAGTCTATAACCACCAACTGTATGTCGTTTTTCTTCTTCAAGCGGCGGCATTTTCCCCGAAGCTCAGAGACCGTCAGCACCGACGAATCATCAATGAATATAGGAGCCTGCGCCAGTGAATCAAGGCTACGCCCAATATGCGCCAATTCTTCATTACTCAGTTCGCCCTTACGCATTTTCTGGGCATCAATACGAGCATGAGCCGACAGAATATTGGTCGCCAGGTTTTCCGAGGTCATTTCGAGTGAGAAAATAGCCACCCCCTGATTATTCTCCACCGCGACCTTTCTGGCGATATTCAAGGCAAAGGTACTCTTACCCATACTCGGACGCCCCGCCACAATAATAAGCTCACCCCCATGTAATCCGGTCAACAGCTGATCAAGCTCATAAAAATTAGTAGTAACACCATGCACAGTATCCTTCGAGCTCATATAGGCTTCAATTCTGGCCCAGGCTTTTTTTATGATAGTACTCATGCCTTCAGCCTCATTACCTGTACTCCGTTCGGCAACTTCGAATATAGCCCGTTCTGCCTCATCGATAAGTTCACTACTCTGCACCACCGCGCCACTTGCCATCTCAACAATATTGGTCGCCGCCGCAATCAATTTGCGTTGCTGCGACTTTTCATGCACAATATTGGCGTAATACTCGACATTCGCCCCTGTCGGCACCGAATCAGTAAGCGCCGCCAACCCTGCAGCTCCGCCGACTATCCCCAACTCCTGCCTACTCTCCAGAAGATCGCGCAAGAGCAACACATCGATAGGTTTACCTGTACGATTGAGCTCAACTATAGCCCCATAGATAGCCCCATAACCCTTATTGAAAAAATCTTCCGGCTCAATATGCCCCTCAATTAATTCAAAGCGCTCTGGAGCCAGAAGCAAACCACCAAGCACCCCCTGCTCTGCATCAAGATTATGCGGCACCTGTCTGCCGAGATTGGTCTCAACTGTTATTTCTTCTTCCAACATCCTACTTCCCAAAAAAATTAACCAATATAATTTTACCCCGATAACAATTTTCTAGGACTTATTATACACCAGAAAACAACAATATCTATATTTATTAAGCATACCCAAAAAAATAATAGGCAGATAGCCAAAGCTCTGCCTATTATGCTAATATTAAAACCACTCTTATGCCAAGAGCTTACTCTTCAGTTGCCTCAGCTACCGCCTCTTCTGCGGCCACAGTCTCTTTATCCTGAGCTGGAGTAGCGCCATTTCCATTCTCATCAACTACCCAGAGTTTAAGCTCAGCCACAACCTCTGTATGCAGTTTGATCGGCACCCGGTGTACACCCAGGGTCTTAATTGGAGTCTTAACATTTACAGCATCAACCTCAATTACAATACCCTGCTCCGCCAAAGCCGCAACAATTGTCTTGGCCTGAACCGCACCGTAAAGATTCTCACCATCATTCACTTTTTCAGTAACGGTTACATCTACACCGTTTATACGTTCCGCTATCTCCTTGAAAGATAGTACTCTCTCTCCCTCAGCCGCCTGCAAGCGTTTTTTCTCCTGCTCAATAGCCTGGAGATTACTCTCAGTTACCTCTACCGCCTTACCGTACGGAACCAAGTAATTACGCCCATAGCCATCTTTTACTTCGACTACCTCACCCGCATTACCCAGATTTTTCAAAGATTCTTTTAGTAAAAGCTTCATCGCTTTTTCCTTTCTTCATTGCTAATAGCCACTCACCAATCAACCGCCATACAATCTCTAGAGAGCTATGAGTGATTATCCGTTGAACTTCATTAGACCCAGAAAACGTGCTCTTTTGATTGCTGTAGCCAGACGGCGCTGGTTTTTAGCGCTGGTACCGGTACGTGTTGCATCAAAGATCTTACCCTGCGAGCTTACATACTTCTGCAAAGTATTGATATCCTTATAATCAATACGAGTTGCATTTTTACCACTGAAACGATCCTGTGGTTTGCTTTCTTCTCTTGCCATTTTTTCTCCAATCATATATATAAATAAAATTTAATCTTTATTTCCAACTGCCAATCAAGCTTTATCCGTTATACCTACAAGCAAAGCTTAAAATGGTATATCATCATCAGGCGCACTACCAAAGTCACCTGTATCAAAGTCATTATAGCCTTCGCTACGTGGTGCGTTGTACTGATTAGTTCTACCGCTATTCGGCGTTGCTCCCCCGGCTCGCTGCCCACCGCCAGCATTACCGCCGGATTGTGCAGGCGCACCCCCGTCTGCTCGCGATCCGGTAAACTGAAAATTCTGAGCGACAACCTTGAGGCGATAAACCTTCTTCCCGGTATCACGATCATCCCAACTATCGGTCTGAAGTCTTCCTTCAACCAGAATTGAACTCCCCTTCTTCAAGTATTCACAGACAATCTCTGCCGACCTGTCCCAGAAGGTCACATCAACAAATGTAGTTCTCTGCTGCTCTGATTTCGAGCGGTTATCATTGATCGCCAATCCTATATCAGTAACCGCTGTACCCTGCGGGGTATATCTGAGTTCTGGGTCTCTTGTCAAATTACCCATCAATATTACTTTATTAAATGAACCAGCCATTATTATCTCCTCTGAGTCTGACAAATCAGCAAATTGGATCAGTCTGTTCACACCGTTGTACTACTCTTACTCGTCGCTGACTTTTTCCGACGCTGCCGCCCCGGTCTCGGTTTCAATACCATCTTCATCTACAGTAATAAGACAACGTAAAATCTGATCGTTAAGCTGAATCTGACGGTCAATCTTGGCAACCGCAGTACTCTCGACATTGAAATGAACCAGAATATAAGTTCCGCGTTTGCATTTATTCATCTCAAAGGTCATCTTTCGGTCATCCCATTTAATACTCTTGACAATCTCACCACCATGGCGAGTAATTGTAGAATGACATACCTCTTCAATCTGCCCGTAATCTTCGCGAGCCTTATTGCTATCGACTACAAACATTGCTTCATACAGTTTCTGTGCCACCTGTGATCCTCCATACTTGTATATTGAGCCTCGAGTATGCGCTGCATACCTGTACTCCATATTATTTTAAAATCTCAAATCAATTCCATTATACTTTTGCTGAGAAAAATTCAGCCCCTGCCGGTACCAATCGAGTATCGCCTCCGCTCCCGTAGACAGCACCCTCTCCAGCAAAACAGCTTCTTCCTCGGCAAACCGCCCAAGAACATAATCCGCCAGTCCAGCTGCAGCCAATGCCTTATTCCCGCACTGGTCATGCCTCGACCCGACTCCGATTCTCAGTCGAGAGTAACGCTCCGTACCTAGAACGCCGGTTATCGACTTCAAACCGTTATGTCCGCCTGAGCTCCCGTTATCGCGTAGACGCAAACGTCCGAGCGGCAGATATATATCATCGACGACAACCAGCAAATTATCTATATCTACTCCGGTTAAATGCTTGAAGACCTCACCGGAGAGATTCATATACGTCAGTGGCTTTAACAACAATAAATCCCGCCTTGGACTGCAACTCAGCATGTTTCCTCGAACCTGCCACGCGCCGGGATCAGCTTTTTTGCAGAAAGCGGCAACCAGCATGGACCATAGTCCCGATCGCTCAGCCTTATCTGCCACTTCAGTCTGGGTATTCCGTTGCAGTAAAACGGCTGCTTGCTCAACAGCCAAGAACCCAATATTATGCCGGGTATAAGCATACTCCTTACCAGGATTACCCAGCCCCAGCACATACTTCATTTACCTGCTCCCCAGCCAGCTCAAGCCTTAAGAAGCTCTATTATTCGCCACCTTCTGCTTCGCCCTCAGCTTCTTCATCTTCATCACCGGCAGAAGCTCCGTGACAACTGACCACAGCCACATTCTCCGGAGTCTGATACACAACTCCCTCAAGCACTGGAAGATCCTTAACATATAAAACGTCACCAAGCTTCAGAGCCGAGATATTAACTTTGATTATTTCAGGGAGATCAGCCGGCTTACAAGAGATTTGCACATTATGCAGGTCTACTTCGACAACTCCACCTACATCTTCACCAGCAGCAGTACCTACAATCTCAATCTCAACCTCAACATGGAGCTCGGTATCAGCATCGACAAGACGGAAATCGGCGTGAATAAGCTTATCACCGATATTCTCATGCTGCGCATCCTTGATAATAGCTTGCTGTTTCTTCCCGTCAACTTCCAGGTCTACCAACCTCTCACCAGACTTGACAATCTCCTGCAACTCACCCTCATCCACAGCCAGATTGACATTCTCAGCCCCTTTACCGTAGAGTACTGCAGGAATCTTACCTTCCTTACGCAGATTAAAAGCAACATACTTTCCTGTGCCTTCACGTTTCTGTACTTTGAGTACTGCCACTATAATTCTCCTTTATTGTATAAATAATTATGTAATTCATGAATTACGCAAAAAAAAACAATTCTACTGCCCCATGCCTCAAAACAGCGAACTCATCGACTTATTATGGTGAATCCTAACAATTGCCTCGGCCAACATCGTTGCAACCGAGAGTACGGTAAATTTATTGACACTTCTGGCACCCATCTCTACATCCTGAGGTAGAGTATTGGTCGTAATTATTTCATCTGCTCCCGCCTCACCGAGGCGCGACCAAGCCGGACCGACAAAGAGACCATGAGCAGCCGCGATCGTCACGCTCTGCGCCCCCTCTTCCCGTGCGATAGCGATTGCACTCGCCATACTTCCGGCTGTAGATATCATATCATCAACGATGATAGCATTCTTCTGCGCGATATTGCCAATGACATGACCATGCTGTATCTCCACATCATTCTTACGCCGCTTCTCAATGATCGCCAGAGTACCACCCAAGGCATTGGCATAGCCATCCGCCATCTTTACACTACCCACGTCTGGAGCAACTATGACGATATTATCAAGCTCCTTTTTGCGCAGATAACTCGCAATAACCGGCTTGGTAATCAGATGATCCAGTGGAATATCGAAGAATCCCTGTATCTGTTGAGCATGCAAATCCATACACAGCATTCTATTGATTCCGGCAGTTGTCAACAGGTTTGCAGCCAGCTTAGCGGTAATCGGCACCCGCCCCTCATGCTTACGATCCTGACGTGCATAGCCGTAATACGGCACCACTGCGGTTATTCTCCGTGCCGACGCCCGACGCAGAGCATCTACCATTACCAGCAGCTCCATCAAATTCTCGTTTACCGGCATACCAGTAGGCTGCACAATAAAACAATCCAACCCTCTGACATCCTCGAGTATCTTTACTCTAGTCTCACCATCAGCAAAACTCCCGACATCGCAGAGACCTGCCGCTATGCCCAAGGCTCTACAGATCTCTTCACCCAACTCACGGTGACTAGTTCCATAAAAGATCTTCATATCAGCCTCCGATACTCAAAAAAATTAAAACAACAACAACCCAAAAGGCAGCGACTCAACCCGCAACCAAGAAGTCCAAGCCACCTCAACCTCGCTGAGCAAGCGCTATTTCAACCCGCTCCAAATCCTGGGGTGTATTAACCCCTAACGCCTCTATATCATCCTTGCATTTCAGCGCCACAACTCTCTCACCCTGTTCAAGCAATATCTTGATTACATCCGGCAGATAATATTCGCCCTGAGCGTTATCATTACCCACCTTCTCCAGAGCACTCCAAAGCGCTTCATCACGAAAACAGAAGACCCCGGTATTACCTTCAAGCACCGCGAGCTCCGCCTCTGTTGCATCCTTAGACTCTACAATTCGCTCAACCGAACCGTCCGCACCCCTTATAACGCGCCCGAAGCTGCTCTCTTGCGGAATATTCACTGTCAGCACCGCACAAGCCGCGTCCTCTTGCTCTCTGAGGCGGGCTATAGCTTCAAAACTCTCCTTGCTTAATAACGGCATATCGCCACACGCTACAATTATCGGCGAGCCTGCAAGCTCTGGAGCAAATTCATTCTTTTCAAACAAAAACCGGGCACACATAACAGCGTGACCGGTTCCGAGTTGAGGCGACTGCTCAACCCAGCAAACTCCAGTCGGCAACTCTCGGATGACCTCTTCTTTCTGGAAGCCAACTACAGCGACAATGCCGCCAACCGATGCTGCCGAGAGCGCTGAAAGCACCCAATGAATCAGAGGTTTCCCCCCCGCCTCAAAGAGCACCTTTGGTCGGCTGCCGCCCATGCGAGTGCCTTTTCCTGCTGCCAAGACACATGCGCGTAGGCCTTCTGCCATGATTACCACCCTTCTGCGCAATTCGGAACCGTTGTTTACACGATAAGATATCTAAGCCGAGACAAACGCCGAGACACCTTCCAAACTCAATTATATAATTACCACTTTTATCATACAGCTATATATTATAATAATAATGTGCTCAGCCTCAACCAAGCACATCTATTAAATCTTAGTTCATAAATAATAACCAAAAACTTCGCGACCACAAGGGGTTTATTAATATAATTCTAATAATTACTCAACTATTACCAGAAACCCCTCAACGAACTCCATTAAATCTCACCGATACTCTTCCCGCTCGCGATGACACTCTCCAACAACTCCTTATCGGCATCTTCCAGATCGATAAACATCACTCCGATCATATCTCCAAATTTCCAACAAACCCGGACATCAACATAAATTATACGTTCACCTTCAATATCTACACTTATCCCAAACACATCATGCTTATTCAAGGGAAAAGTTGTCAGCAACATCAGACCACCGGCCGAAATATTGAGTACCAGCGCTTCATTATTGAGGCTCTCATCAGCATGCAGCTTATGAATTGTAGCCGACACAAACGAATCCGCTCGCTCATACTGCCTCTGGTTCTCTACATTCTTCCCACCCATAACTTCTCCTTCACCCAAAACCACTACACCAAATACACCCATAATATTGCATTATAATATTCTATACCAAGAATATACGATTAACAAGCATAAAATTACTACCCCAGTATATCTATTACCCCTATATTTCAAAATTATTCAAACAACTCCTGCCCCACCCTAGTAGTATTTGTCAAATACACATAGTCACTCCTCTGCGCCGAGCCTGTCTATTTGACAAAACCAGTTTTCTCGCTCTCAACCAAACACGACATATCTTACTATTCAACAAGGAGTTGCAGGCCAAGCAGCCACCACGCAGCATCTCTGGTATGGATATTGCTATAAAAATTCCCGACAAATAACTCGATCTATTGTTTTATACTGATTAAAGGAGAAAAAAGTGGCAGAAGAAAAAATGGAATTCAAGGCAGAACTCAAACAGGTAATGGATATTATTGTACATTCACTCTACTCTCACAAAGAGATATTCCTCAGAGAACTGATCAGTAACGCCTCAGACGCTATTGCAAAGATCCGTTTTGATTCCCTCACTGACACCTCGCTCACCGAGGGTGATGCAGACTGGAAAATTACCATCGTTCCAGACAAAGACAATAACACCATAACCATCTCGGACAATGGCTGTGGTCTTACCAAAGAGGGACTTATTGAAAATCTAGGTACTATCGCCCGCTCCGGCACCAAAGCCTTTATTGAAAAACTTAAACAAGCCAAGGATGAAAACACTGTAGACCTTATTGGTCAATTTGGTGTCGGTTTTTACAGTTCGTTCATGGTCGCAGACAAAGTCGAGGTAATTACCCGCGCCGCCAAAGAGCCCCAGGGAATAAAGTGGACCTCGACCGGCGAAGACACCTTTACCATAGAGGAGATTGAAAAAACCAGCCGCGGAACCGCTATCATTCTCCACCTCAAAGAAGACGCCAGCGAATACCTTGAAGTCTTCCGGATCCGTAACATCGTCAAGAAATTCTCCGACTTTGTTGAGTATCCGATCATCCTCTGCTATAACGAGGAGAAAGAGGTCGAGGTAGACGGCGAGAAGAAGACCGAGATAGAAGCCAAGGAGGATATTCTAAACTCGCAGCAGGCTATCTGGGTACGCCCCAAGAGCGAGGTCAAGGATGAAGAGTACGACGAATTCTACAAGCTTATCTCCCATGATTACGAGAAGCCGCTCAAGACAATTCATTACTCGGCCGAAGGTACCCAGGAATTCAAGGCGCTCCTCTTTATTCCTCAGCGCAAACCCTTCGACTTCTTCATGCAGAACTCCCGCAAAGGGATTCAGCTCTATGTCAACCGGGTATTTATCACTGAAGAATGCGAGAAATTGCTTCCAAATTATCTTGAATTCATCCGCGGCGTAATCGACAGTTCCGACCTACCACTGAACGTCTCACGTGAAATGCTCCAAGAAGACAAACAACTCGCCAGTATCAGGAAAGCGATCACCTCCAAGGTCTTCTCCACCCTCAAGGATATGCTGAACAATGAATACGAGAGCTATCTGAAATTCTGGGAGGAGTTTGGGGTTATTCTAAAATCTGGCATATCTTCAGACTATGCCAATAAAGATAAGATCGCTGATCTCATCCTCTGTAAATCAACTCGCACCGCCACTAACGCTGAAGAAAGTTCTGATTATATCACCCTGGAGCAATACATAGAGGCTATGCCTGAAGATCAAGAGTCTATCTACTATATGATCGCCGAGAGCCGGGAGATGGTCGAAAACTCACCGTATATGGAGCAATTTAAAGCCAAGGGTATCGAGGTTCTGGTTCTTACCGACCCTGTAGACGAGATCGTCGTTCAGGCTCTGGGCAGCTACAAGGAGAAGAACCTGAAAGCTATCGACCGTGGCGAGCTCGAAGTTGAGAAGGAGACCGAGGCCGAGAAGGAACTCAAAGAGAAAGAAAACAAGGATATTATCGAATTTATCAAAGAGACTCTGGGCGAGGAGGTCAAGGAGGTCAAGATCTCCAACCGTCTGAAAGAGAGCCCTGCCTGTGTGGTCGGCCTGGAAGGTCAGTATGGAGCGCAGATGGAGAAGCTGATGAAGGAGATGGGAGCTGATGTCATGAAACGTGAAACCGTTCTGGAGATCAACCCTGAGCATCCGGTGATCACCAAACTCAAACACGATCTGGAAGCAGGCGGCAATAAAGAGAGTATCGGCAAATATATAAGGGTTATCTTTGATGCCGCGCTTATTGCTGCAGGTGAAAAGGTCAAAGACCCTAGCTCTATGCTCAAGCGTATTGCCGATATCATCAGTAGCAATTAACCTGACTACCGTGCAACTGGTAGCTAGAACCATATAAGCATAAGTGCGGGATTACCCTTTGCAGGTACTCTCCGCACTCTTGCTATGTAAAGATAGAATAAAAGCCTTCTTTTTACCGGCTTTTTATTTATAATAAAGCTAAAGCTGCCAGCATTACAGTTTTTATCCAGCAGTAATTGACCGGTATTCTTTGCTACAGAGATAATAAGGAAGATAAAATTGACCACCATAGTCAAACATAAAGAGTCGGGAAAACGATTTGTGGTTGTGGGCACCGGTTTTGCCGCCCACATCGAAAAGCCCTCCTTTTTTATGGGCAATAAAACCGGAGGACCACGCTACTTCGATATGATCTGCTGTTGTAACAAATCCGGTGAACTCGGCTGGTTCAAGACCGAAGAGCTCAAAGTTGAGACTATCGACGGCAAGAACCCGGACGAACTGGAGATTGACTAAAAGTGGGTGGAATAAGCGCTATTAAACCAAACAATTAATGTATAATTCATGATAAATAACGAGGTAGAATAATGGCAAAAAGAGATTATTATGAGGTTCTCGGGGTAGGTAAGGATGCCACTCAGGACGAGATCAAACGTAAATACCGTAAACTCGCAATGAAATACCATCCAGATAAAAACCCAGGTAACAAAGACGCAGAAGAGAAATTCAAAGAAGCAGCCGAGGCCTATGAAGTACTCCATGACAATGATAAACGAGCCCGTTATGACCGCTTCGGCTTCCAAGGGGTATCGGGTGGCGCCAATAGTGGCGGAGCCGAATTTTCAAATTTCGAAGACATCTTTTCACACTTCTCCGATATCTTCGGTGGTGGCGGCGGTTCGGTCTTTGATGGCATCTTCGGCGGGATGGGTGGAGGTGGTGGCGGCAGACGCATCCGCCCGGGTAATTCCCTGAAGTGCCGGGTCAATATCACCTTCAAGGAATCGGCTTTCGGCTGTTCCAAGACAATCGAACTCAACCGCAACGAACTCTGCGACAGCTGTAAAGGTTCGGGTGCCGCCGAAGGCGCCAGCCCCAAACGCTGCCCCACCTGCGGTGGAAGCGGACAGATACATCAGACGCAGGGTTTCTTCTCGGTACAGACCACCTGCCCCAAGTGCCACGGTGAAGGCCAGGTAATCGACAACCCCTGTAAGACCTGCGGCGGGAGTGGGGTAAACCCCAAAACCGTGCGCATCAAGGTCAATATTCCCGCTGGAGTCGAAGACGGCACCAGACTGCGTATACCCGATGAGGGTGAACCCAGCACCAATGGCGGCCCCAGGGGAGACCTTTTCTGCTACATCTTTGTCGCCGAGGATGAATTCTTCCACCGTAACGGCAACGATGTAGTATGTGAGATCCCGATAACTGTCTCCCAGGCCGCACTCGGAGCCGAGATAGATGTACCAACCCTCAGAGGCAAGGCCAAGGTCAAGATCGTCAAGGGTACTCAGAGCGGACAGGTATATCGCCTCCGCGGCCAGGGATTCCCCAGCATGCGCGGCTATGGAGATGGCGATGAGATCGTCCAAATAATTGTTGAGATTCCCAAGAAACTCAGCCGCAAGCAGGAAGAGCTATACCGGGAACTCGCCAAACTCGACGATACCAATGTCACCCCCAGACGCAAGAGTGTAATGGAGTCGATCAAGAACTATTTCTCTGATGAATAAGTCGCCAGAAATACTACAACAAATTTACAGTCAACAGCTAAGCTGTTAGCATAAATAGTAAGGAAAACCAATAATGTCAAAGACCAAGAACCAGGATAACAAGCCGGAGAACACTCCGAAACCGGATAATATGGGAAAAGATGCTGCTCAGATCAACCTCGAAGAAGAGCAGAGCAAACCCAAGAATGCCAAGGCCAAGGCGGCGGCTAATGCCTATGCCGAATCACAAAAGATCGCAGAAGAAGCTGCAGCGAGTGTCGATACCGAGGTCATCAGTGAAGCTGAGCTTGAAGCTGAAGCAAAAGCGCAAGAAGCTACGATACAGCCTGAAGCTCAGGTTGAGACCGACTATAAGAATCTGGCGCTGAAGACCGCTGCTGAATTCGACAATTACCGTAAGCGCATTACCCGGGAAAAAGCTCAGTGGAAGCGGGAAGCACTTGCCGACTTCCTCAAAGACTTCCTTCCCGCCTTTGATGATCTGGATCGAGCTATCACCGAAGGAGAGAAGCACGATTCCTACGATGTCGTCCACGACGGCGCCAGACTGGTCAGGGACAACATGAAAAAATCTCTGCAAAAGGCCGGAGTCACCGAGATTGAAGCAGAGGGCAAACAGTTCAACCCACTATATCATGAAGCGATGACGATGGTACCGATGCCTGGCGCCGAGCCAAACTCAGTTATAGAGGTATTTCAGTCCGGTTATATGATTGATGATTTTGTCCTTCGCCCCGCCAAGGTGGTTGTCGCTGCAGACCTGTCAGCAGAGTAAGCACCTTCAAACCCAAGCGGGGTTATAAGCGCAATAACAGTTTTAAATTCACACATCAAGCATATTATTTATATTATATTCTTGAGAGGAGGGTTAATACTCCCCTCTCAAATTACGGAAAGGTGTCATCCCTTGAGCGACGCGACTATAGGTATAATTATTGGCGGAGTAGCTCCGGCCATAATTCTGGGTTTCTTCATGGTTTTACAGAAGATGGCCACCCGAAAGGGTGCAGGACCAGGGGAGTTTTTGATTATTCTGGGAATAGTCTCCGCCTGTATCGGCGGCGTACTCCTCTTTACAGCCAACAAGCCGGAATTCACCGTTACCGGCACCCTTTGGACAATACTCAGCAGTGCTTGTTGGGGGCTGTCAATGGCAGGAGTAGCCTATGCTCTCTTCAAGTACAATATACCCATGAGTAAACTCAACCCGATATTCAATACCAACACTCTGACTACGGTAATTCTCGGCATTCTCTTTCTTGGTGAATGGAGTCAGATAAATATCCTCAACGTCTTTATTGGCGCAATACTGATAATTGCCGGAGCAATCATTGTCTCCAAAGCCTAAATGTTAATTTATCCAAGTTGAACAACTTCTAAAGCGGAGAAAGTATGACAGATAATGTAAAAGGACTGCTCATCGGTGGGCTTATGCCGGCTATAATGCTCGGGTTATTCAGCATTTTCCAGAAAATAGGTGCAAGAAATGGCGTAGGCCCTGAGATGTACATCTTTATCGGCGGTATAGTAATCGCCCTAGTCGGCGGCGGCGTACTTTATTTCAAAAGATCCAGTATACTCAGCTGGCGCGGAGTAATCTGGGCTATTCTCAGTGGTTCCTGCTGGGCTATAGCTACCGCCTGCGTCTCCTATGCCGTATTAAATTACAATACCCCGATGAGTAAACTCTCCCCTATCTTCAATACCAACACCTTGACCACAGTCATTTTAAGCATGCTGATTCTCGGCGAATGGAGAGAGCTAAAGGTAATACGCGTATTGATAGGAGCAGTAATGATTATCGCCGGAGCGATCATTGTCTCACAAGCCTAAAAGCACTATCTGGCATAGCCTCAGCAAGCAACCCCAACACCTCGCACCGAGATAATATCTAAAAGCGGAACCATTATTCAAATTTGAGTGTTGCCAGATAGATCCCTGTATTCTCCTCTACGCGTACGGCGGTAAATTCGAGTACCCCGAGGAAGAGTTTCTCAGCCGCAACCAGTTCTGGATGAAGCATAACGATAAGCGCCCGGCAATTCTGTTCGGCTAGATACTCCAGACACTTTGTAAGCATAAACCGCGCCAATCCGCCTTTGCGCCAAAACGGTGCAACACAGAGATTATTCACTAACCAGACACCAGCCTTATGCTTAACCTTACTGATAGAGAGGCAACCAGATACCGCCCCGTCAATATCCAGCACCCAGAATTTATCAATATCGGCGGCGACAGTTATAAATTTTTCAGCTGCCTCTCGATCCTGCATGGGAGAAAAGGCGGATTCAAGGAGATTCTGCGCCAGAAGCAACTCCATTTCACCTGAAACTTCACGAAACTCAATAGCATTTACTGAGTCCTTGCGCTTCATGCAATCCCCCCGAAGCTGTCGTCAATATGTGCGATCAGCGCCGCCACCGCTTCCTGCGCATCACTACCATCGGCTGTAACCGTTATCTCAGTACCTTGGCTGGCTCCCATCGTCATCAGCATTATTGTCGCCTTGCCGTCTACAGGCGGTGCGCCATTTGCCGAGACCTCAATCTTAGCTGAAAACTTGGTTGCCAATGCCGCAAAGGTTGTGCTCGGCCTGACATGAAAACCATGAGCATTAATCAGTTTGGTCTTTCCTTCTACACGCATTTCTATCCCATCCCACCTCACCTAAACTCCTCCTACGCTTCATTCCCTGCCATCTCGATTATTCTTCACTTCAGGCTTTGACAAAGTTATAGATATTCTCATAATCATTCCCCGGCCCCTTCCAAGAGTAGTCGTAGTGCATACCGTTTATCGCCAGCTTCCTGAAGGTATCGGGATGATCAAACCAGCAGTCTATCGCCCTGCCCAAACCATACTCCAAGTCATGTTCGCGTGCCCCTTCAAAGACATAGCCGTTAGAATTAGCCAACCCCTTACCGGAGTGATCAACATCAAATACCGTATCTGCCAGCCCCCCGGTCTTACGGACAACCGGTACAGTTCCATAACGCAGTGAGATCATCTGCGTCAGACCACACGGCTCAAACATCGAAGGAATAACAAAGATATCACTACCCGCATAGATCAAATGCGACAGATCCTCATGATACCCCAACCAGAGGTGTACATGGGGATTGTCTCCTAACTTATTCTTGAGCGCCCAGAAATCATCATTGATCTTCGGATCCGGCGAATCCCCAAGGAGAATAAACTGCCCATGCTTAGCCAAGGTATAATTGATCGCATGTTTTATAAGGTGTATACCCTTCTGCGCGGTCAACCTGGTCACGCATGATACGATGGGCTTCCATTCATCCGCCAAATGCAGCCACTCCCTGAGAGCGCCCTTATTATCGTACTTTTTATCAATATTGGCCGCAGAATAATTCGACTTCAAAGCTCTATCGGTCGCAGGATTCCAGCTTTCATAGTCAATACCGTTTATCACCCCGCCGAATTTATCTGAGAACTGATTTAGTATCGGATCCAACCCTCTACCAAACTCCCTGGTCTTGAGTTCACCGGCGAAGGTAGGTGATACGGTAGTTATAAAATTCGAATACACAAAGGCACCCTTCATCAGGTTGATACAGTCCGGCTTGCCCGGATCGGCAAGCTTACTAGGTCCGGACACCGCAGCATAATCCAACCCGATCATATCAAGTAGCTGCCCAGCATACCAGCAGAAGCCCTGACATTCATTATTATGTATAGTAAATACCACGCGTGAGTTATCCCAACCCAATTTGCAATATACCTCATAGTATATCACCGGTACCAACCCTACACCCCAGTCATGGCAGTGTATAATATCAGGGTGACGTTCGGTCTTATACATAAATTCCAATGCCGCACGTGAAAAATAAGCAAACAAGCTTAAATCATTATCATACCCGTAAACATTATCCCGCTGCGTATACTCGGAACAGGTAATAAAGAAGGTATCTACCCCGTTGACCACACCTTGAAAGACCTTCTCGGTTCGCCACTGATCAAAATGCGGCACCCAGAGCTCTTCATAGACACAACGCAAATCTTCAATCTGGTCATAACGCATACAAGAGTACATGGGTAGTATCGCCTCGACTTTATGCCCGCGCCGTACCATCTCTTTGGAAAGAGCACTTATTACATCAGCCAATCCACCTACCTTTGCAGCCGGACTCATCTCAGAGCTAATCATTGTTATAAACATATATTATTCTGTGCTTTCTACATTAATACGCGTGCAAATCACTTTACACTCATCAAACCAACACCCCAACACCAACTATACAGCTATAATAATGCATAAATATAATATTAACAGAATAAAAACTACTTTTCAAGATTTTTCATACCCGAGTAACACACATCACCCCGATATCATCGGAATTCTAATCAAACTCATGCTTGCAAAATATCAAAAATATACTAAAATAATTACTTGCCAAGCAAACCAAAACACAGAGAGTGAACAAAAAGGTGAAAGCAATAAGTCTTGCCACAAATCTAGGTCGTGGCGGCATCTCGCTACTAGTGGTAGAAGCTCCCGCTGCCGAACTGAAAGAGGTAGACCTGCTTATAAACTCTATCCGCAGGCGTGGTTTCGGACTTCGAGAAGGAGAGCTGAAATACGGCCTTATTCACGATCTTAAACACAACAGGGTAATTGATGAGGTCGTCATCGCTGCCTATAGCCCTACCTGCAGAGTTATCTCCGGCCACGGAGGGAGTGCTTCAGCTCTGGCTATCCGTGAATTTTTTGAACAACTTGGCTTCAAGCTCAGCCTTGAAAATCGGTTTACCCAAGACACCAATAAAAACCTCGATCTTCTCAAGAATCTCCTCCCCAGAACCAAGACCGAGACCCAGGCACTGAAGTGCCTGGAAGCCATTAATAATTTTAAACACGGTACTATTGTAGATATCGCGAATATCTTGGAGATTATGCGCCCGCGAATCGTCGTCCTCGCCGGAGCCGCCAACACAGGCAAGAGTTCGCTGCTCAATATTCTCTGCGGTTATGAACGGGTAATGGTCAGCACTATCGCCGGCACTACCCGAGACGCAGTAAGAGACTACGTAGATATCGGCGGCTTCTTTACTCATATTATTGATACCGCCGGCTTCCGTGCCGCCGCTGGAGCCTCCGAGCAAGAGGCAATCGACCGCGGAAGCAGAATACTCGAGACTGCCGATGTTATTCTACTCTTACTCGACAGTTCGCGCCCGCTCGATGCTGATACTGAACAAGCTTTACACAAGGCGACTACAGCCAATAAAACCGCCGTCTTACCGGTTCTCAATAAAGCCGACCTCCCGGCGCAGTCAACATTTTCAGAATTGCAGACCACCTATGCCCTGCCAGAACCGGTGCAGATATCCTGTACCCAAAAAACCGGTATCGATATTCTGCTGAAACGAATATGCGACTTCTTCAACACTTGATTCGTCCCAGTCACATCAGGTCTGCACCGCTATAAACGAGGGGCGATACTTCGATAATCACTCGGAGTAGAAAGCACAGAAATTAAAAAACCGCTATACTCAACCCAAAGCTCTTTGCATATAAATTTTCTGATTATGCCCGAAGCTTTCAGCCAAAAACAAAGAAATAACCGTTGTTTTTATAAGCAGTAAACATATATTTTTACTTATACTATATTTTCGTTTCCGGCTACAGGAACCTACTCTTTTTAAAAGAGCTATGCACACGACTCATTCCGCACCGATTCGTAATTCGTAGATGTCTTAACGAAAAAATCTCGCGTTTTTTAATTCTTATGCTATAGTACACATACAAACTATCCAACATTTACTCAATTAAGGAGATCGCAATGAAAACAACCCTCTTGATTCTCAAACCCGACTGTGTCGCCCGCGGTTATATCGGTGAAGTAATCACCCGTCTAGAGAAAAAAGGTCTTAGCGTCCTGGCCATGAAGATGATTATGGTGAGTCAGGAGCTGGCCGAACAGCATTACGCCGAGCATAAAGGCAAGCCCTTTTACGCCAGCCTGATAAAATTCATCACCTCAGGCCCGGTAGTACCGATGATTATCGAAGGAATGAACGCCCCACAGGTCTGCAGAGCAGTTATCGGCGCAACCCGCTGCGCCGAAGCCGAGCCCGGTACTATCCGCGGCGATTTGGGTATGAGCTGTAGATTCAATCTAATACACGGCAGTGACTCGGATGAGAGTGCCGAACGTGAGATCGCACTCTGGTTCAAGCCGGAAGAGATCATGCAGACCTACCGTGACGACTATCACTGGCTCCATGATTTTGAAGACGGCCGCCCGGTATAATACAGGTGCTAGAGAAATCCAGGATTTAATTTAAGGGATAAAACTGGTACACTCGTAATCCCAATCAATCCATAAAAATTGTTTATGCAATTTTCATGGATGCTGAAATGATACCCAAGAACCAAGCAAACGACATTTTCATTGGGACACCTCCAAATTCCGAACTGGTGAAAAATGAACCCAGACATACCTTTACCAGGGGTATGTCGAAGTCACTGTGAACCAGTGAACAGTAGCTAAGAGTTTATATTGTAAATAACCGAGGGGTAATGCCTGGATAAGAGCGTTGCATAAAAACCCTTAATTCTCATCAAAACCTCAACTTTGAGACCTACAGACCTAGATAGCCTATTCGAACTTTCTCTCAATCATTTTTTCGGGGGCTCCCCGCCCCGTGCCCCGACAAACGCTGTATATTTGATCACATTTTATGCAGAAACAATTCTGGAGTTAAGGCTTGTCCAATATTATTACTGGCTGACATATCCACTTTTTACAGATAAAATAACAAAGCAATCTCACCGCCGAACTTCTGCCGCATGCGCCACAACCGCAGGATTATTTGCACTCAATTCAGAACCATAACTCTCAAAAGCGGCTAACAACTCCTCACCTTCCTGCTCCAACTCCTGCGAACGCAAATCCGCAATATCCTGATCTATCACCACCATATCCTGAGCCGCCTGCTCAAGAATTGACGCCACCACCTCAGGTTCACTCTCGGTCATCTCAGCGAGCCCTCCCTCAAGTGATTTTAGCGTATACTCCTGTCCCCGCACTACCGCCGTACCTATCTTGTCTTCAAACAACGCCACCACACCCCTGTATTTACCATCCTCAAAGGCTGGAGCTACTACCGAACTACCTTGCCCGGCTCCGGTAACCGCCACCGCCTGCTGCGAGGTAAATGAATCCATCACCTCTGCTGCCACCATCCCCTTCCCTTGCACCGCCTCTTGGCGCAAGCGCTCACTCGCAACCGACTCTTGCGCCGTCCGAGCCGCCTCTAATACCCGTTCAATACCAGATCCCGGTTGAACCGAGTCAATTGCAGCATTACCTCCAACTCCCTCTGGCTCAGGCACCCTGGTTACAGCCAGTTCCGCAGCGGCCTCCAATCCTGCAACAGTACTGGAAGCAGCCGCGCCAAGTTGCTCGCGCCGCTCAGCACTCATACGTGAACTTGCCGCCTCCTCAATACTCTCAGTATATGACAACGCGGCTTCATATTCCCGGCCATACTCACGTATCGTTGCCTTGGCATTCTCGATATTCGCGAAGTACCGCTCCTCGGCATACTGCGCCGCCTCAGCATCAGCCTCATTCTTCGCTACCGCCCGCGCGTAATACTCCCGCATCATTTCCAGGCCGTACCGCGCTTCGGTTATATTCTCAGCAAATCTCTCGACCGTACTCTGCACATCTGAATATCCTCCTGAGTTCGCCTCGGTTTCTTCCGCGCTCTGCTCCAACTCAAGTTCTTCCTCCTCGTCATATACTTCAAGCGCATAATCTGTCGCCGCTTGATAATTACTCAAACGCTTCGCCAGAAGCGTATTCTCCACACTAGAGATGCCCCTGTTCGTAAATTTCCCAGCGGTGTTCTCAATATTATTCAATAAATTAAGTGAAGCCGATGGGCTGCTCTCCAACGCCCTGCCGCCATTCAGACTGATAGAGTTATTCATCTCTACGGCTATATTATTGAGTATGCGGTCTGACTCCTCAGCGCTCGAAATCTGGGATTCCCCGCCCCCAAGGATCTTCGCACCTACCCGCTCCAACGCCTCATAAGCAGCGCGCATAGTATTACTCTTGAGCGCTTCGATATTACTCTCAACCGCGCCAATATACCTGTAAGCAGTATTGAGAACCCGCCGCGCCAACTGGGGATTATCGCTCAACTCCGGCGGGGTCTGCTTCTCTGCAAAACTATACACATCATATACACTACCGCTCACCGCTTCGGTTCTACCGAGCCCTGAGACATCCACCTGATCAGTAAAACTGTTTATTCCCAGTGCGTCACTATCCGCAGTAGTCAATACAGCCTGACGCTGACGCATATTGCCAGAATTAGCCTGTGCCAGATTCTCTCCCCCCCCATCGGCACTACCATCACCCGCCTCAAAACCGGAAGCATCCGCCGCAACAACCACTCTGGTCGAATCCAAAAGTGAACTCACCCCGGCCAGTGAAAGGTTGCCATTAGCAGTACTGGCTGTCACCCCGGTATAACTAGTCGTGGTATTGATCGCCAGTGAGAGGGTATCTACCGCCACTCCGGCCGCTACTGCATAATCCATCTCCCCCAGATCACCCCGAAGCGTAAAGAGCAGGGTATCCGCTACCGTCCCTCGGATACTCTCAAGTTCATGTATAGGGTTGGTACCTATATACCGCCCCTTACGCGTCAACATATTCTCCGCCGTCGACTCGGCAGACTCTTCAGTCTCGTTCGACTCAGACTCAACTACCGCCCCTGCCCCTGGGCCAGATGCCGCCGAAATAGTCGACTCCGCGCCCACCGACGTACTTCCGGCCGAGCTCTGCGCATTCGCCGCATTCTGCTCCTGCCCCTGAACTGTAAGGCCGGGATTACCACTGCGTGACTCCTGATCCGCACTCACCGCAACACCCTCGCCCTGAAGAACACCCAGAGTATTCCTGTCAAGCTCCGAACTCACGGTATCCCCTTCAATAGCGGCGCTCGCAGAGGTCACCTGCCCTGAGCCGCGCGGTTGAGTCTCTGCCACTACTGCAGAATCAATCCCCTCCTCTGCCTCAGCTCGACCGGCACTACCCGCACTAACATAAGGCATATCTTGCGCCTTCTGATCTGTTAAAACAGTCTTATTGGCAGTCCCCTCAAAATTCCTCTCTGCATCTGTATCCCCGTTATCCTCCGTAGCAGAGGCAAACATACCTGAGTCCCCCAGAGTGCTGGTCTCAGGCTGCTCCTGATCAGCTACGTCAGACATCCTACTAGCGACCTGATTCAATGAGTCGGTACCGGTAATTCCTGCCTCCTGCTGCTGCAGGGTCACGTATGGGGTAGATTCTTCCTCTTTGGGCAGCAGCATTACGTCGTCTGCTGCCTCGGGGCTGGTTGCAGTAAAATTCGCGGTATAATTAGTACTTCTGGCGCTGTCACGAAGCTCACTACCCGCCGTCAGACTGCCCGACGAGGCACCAGTATCAAGCGGAGTCACCGCAAAACCATCCCCCTCCCGCCTGTCCCGGCTGAGCCGTTCATTGAAGGCCTCGGATCGGGTCAAGGCATGATTACTCCTGCGCATATTATCTACATCCTGCCCATCGACAACATGATCGTCTGCCAGGTTGATTGTTCCTACCGTCCGGTTATCCCCCAAATGTTCACTCATCGCCATTACCGACTTGTCACCCTCAACGATCCGACCGTCACGCTGATGATAGGTACCATTACGCTCAGTACTATAAGTCTCAAGCGGCGTAGAGAAGAGTTCACCGTCCAGAGCGGTAATTTCGATAGATCCCGCAAAGTCTACCGGCCCCTTGCCGGCACCGGTCACTACCCGACTCTGCGCCGCAGCATTCTGCTCAAAATGTATCAACGGATATATCTTAGGGCTGGTAGTCGTATCGGCGATACGCTGATTAATCTCTTCAAGTGGGGTAGCTTCAGCAAAAGCGAAGACCGTCTTCCTACCACTCTGCGCGAGCATAAAGGTCTCTGTCCCTTGAGTCAGGGCTATTCCATCCTCCCCCTGCACCACCTGCTCAGCCTTGGCCAGTATAGTCGATTGAATCGCTGCATACCTCTTCTCAGTAAGTTCGGAGATATTACTAATTTCGATAGCAGAATCACTGCTGGAGGACTGGAGTGAAGAGAATAAGGGCTTACCTGCATAGGTAGTAATTTCAAGCGTATTCTTGATCTGAGCTATAGCATCCTGAACCTGAGTATTATCAGCATAGTTTACTCCTGGTCCAATCTGCTGAGTAATTTCATCCAAATTACTCCTTAGATCCTTTAGTCCAGCGCTCACGGTCTGGAGCCGATTATGCAGATCCTGCCCCGTACGCAACCCGCTGAGATCGGGAGCCACTCGTGCCTGAGCCGCATTGGAGATGCTGGTAATATTTGACGGAGTAAAACCTGAAGCCACGGTAGTTCTACTATCATCATTCTTTTTATCACTGATCTCAACCTCAACCCCGACGGTCAAGGCCATCCTCTGACTCAACAAAGCACTATCGAATGTCGAATAGACATCTTCATAATGTTTCTGAGCATTCTTGCTGCTCTCTAGCACTGAGTTACCGGTCAAGCCGTCATTGATCAACGCATCCATGCCCACACCTAAAATACCCAAACACCAAAAATTTACCCGCCAACATTTTATAATACCTAATATTATTATACCCCTGAAGTTCTAACTTGTAAATCAAACTTTTTTACTTTATCTGTATTTCCGGTATTGACTGAGACCAATTTTTCCTAATCCTACCCAAAACACAAGGAGCGCAGGACAAATCTGCACTCCTTGTGAGTAAAAAGCTTACGGTTATACCGGCAACACCAACTAATCCATATACCTACCAATAAGTATTGAGGCGTTATGTCCGCCAAAACCTAGAGAATTGGAGACGGCATACCTAATCTCGCGCTTTTTGGCAGTATTCGGCGTGACATCCAGATCACAGTCAGGATCCAGTGTCTCATAGTTAATTGTCGGTGGCACAACCCCGTCACGAATCGCCAGCGCACAGAAACCAAGCTCGACCCCGCCGGCGGCACCAAGCATATGACCGGTACAACTCTTGGTAGAGCTAATAGATACCTTGCGTGCTATCTCCTCACCGAGCGCCAGCTTGATACCAGCAATCTCAGACTTGTCATTGAGCGGTGTAGAGGTACCATGCGCATTGATATAATCAATATCGCTTGCCTGAATACCGCCCTGCTCCATCGCTATATTCATAGCTCTGGCAATACCCTCACCCTGATCACTCGGTGCAGTAATATGCGATGCATCATCGGTAAATCCATAACCGAGTACCTCGGCATAAATTCTGGCCCCACGCGCCTTGGCATGCTCCAGTTCTTCAAGAATCAGACTACCAGCACCTTCCCCCATGACAAAACCATCACGGTCTTTATCGAATGGTCGACAGGCTCTTGCCGGATCATCATTCCTGGTAGAGAGCGCTTTCATGCTAGAGAAGCCTCCCAGCCCCATAATGCCGATACCTGCTTCACTACCTCCCGCCACCATAACATCGGCATCACCTACTTGAATATGCCTGAAAGCCAGACCTAGCGCATGCGAACCCGAAGCACAGGCGGTTACCGGTGCATAATTAATACCTTTAAAGCCCAATTCAATCGCAACCTGCCCACATCCGGCATTGACCATAAGCAGAGGCACGCTGAACGGCGAAATGCGTTTAGCTGCCTTGCGCGGTTTATCCCCTTCACCGTCACCATAATTCACCAGATATTTTCTAAGCTGTTCTTCAACCGAGAGAATACCGCCAATACCGCTTGCAAACACAGTTCCACACCGTTCAAGGTTGAGACTCTCCAGATCCAGCCCGGCATCATCTCTTGCCATCAGGGTCGACGCCACAGTGAAATGCACAAATTTATCCACTCGTTTCGCTTCCCGAGGATTCATATACTTTTCAATATTAAAACCCTTTACCTGGCAGCCAAAATGCACACTGAAACCTGCATGATCAATACTGTCATCGAAAGTAGCAGCTCCACTAACTCCTTTTTGCACAGCGTCCCAACTCTCTTGTGTTCCGATACCTACAGGAGTAACCAGCCCCACTCCAGTAACCACCACTCTTCTTAATTCTATAGTTTTTCCCATGATTCGTAATCTTTATTATTTCATATATAAAGCAGATAGACAAAAAAGGTACGCCATATCCCAAGGCCGCAACAAACAATCTATCTATTATCAATAATATATTAAGCTACGTGCATGCGCATAAGAAAAGCGCATGCACCGAAACTGCACAAATACCTTGAAAGTACTAGCAATTCATCTGTACTAACGCTCAGATTATGCCAGTTCTTTCTCGATAAAGTTAACAATATCACCGACAGTTACAGGCGGCTCACCATCTTCAGGCACATCGATATCAAACTCATCCTCGAATTCCATTGTCAACTCAGCAATATCAAGACTATCAGCATTCAAATCATCAACAAATGAAGTTTCAAGCGTAACAGAGTCACGATCAGCCTGGAGCTGATCACAGATAATATCAATTACCTTCGCTTCAATTTCTTTTCTATCCATTTTCTTTCCTTTAAATAATATAACTGGTTACGAGAGTCAGTAACTAATAATCCAAATATTTATGCGGAATTATACATAATTCACGCAGCAAGTCCAGTATAACCTTAAAATCTTTTATCCATCTCAGACAGGTTATTAGCATATAAATAAAACCAAAATATAAACCTGTAATTAATGCTACATAATCATGCCACCATCCACCTGCAAGACCTGTCCAGTAATATAGGAAGCCTCCTCACTTATTAGAAAATTCACTGCTTTAGCCACATCTTCCGGCTCACCAAACTGCTTCAGTGGAATAAAACCAAGCATCATATCCTTAGCCTTATCCGAAAGGTTTTCGGTCATCGGAGTACGGATATATCCTGGGGCTACCGCATTACAACGGATTCCTCTACCTGAGTATTCCTTGGCCGTGGTCTTAGTCAAAGCAATCACCCCGCCCTTGGAAGCGGAATAATTGGCCTGTCCCGGGTTACCCATAAGTCCGACCACAGAAGCGATGTTGACAATATTACCCGCCCTCTGTTTAGCCATAACTTTCGTAACCGCCTGCGAACAGAGGAATACCCCTTTAAGGTTGATATTCAGCACAAAATCCCAATCCTCTTCCTTCATCCGTAGCATAAGGTTATCCCGAGTTACTCCGGCATTATTCACCAATACATCAATACTACCAAACTCTTCTTTAACCACATCTACCGCCTCACTGATCGCACTTGCAGAAGTCACATCAACGGCTGTGCCCAGAGTCTTGACCCCGAATTCCGTAGCCAGTTTCTCTGCTGTCTCTTGCGCAGCTTCTGCCATCACATCCCAGATAATGATATTATTACCAGTTGCAGCAAGCTTCCTGCATATTGCTTCACCAATCCCCCTTGCCCCACCTGTTACAATAGCATTTTTACTCATAAGTATATTCCAATCTATTACCAAATAACACACACACCATCAATACCAGGCTAACAGCCAACAAACACCAAGTTCTGCCGCAGCAGTCAAATAACCACTTACAGCAACTCTTCCAACAAGATTATTGATCCTGCAACCCCTCAATAACCGTCAACGAATTGACACTGGTCACGTCACAACCCCGGTCTATTCGCTTCATAAGTCCCTGACAAACTCGACCCGGCCCACACTCATAAAATGTCCGACTCCCTGTTTTCACTGCAAGCAGCATACTCTGAGTCCAGCGTACCGGGCTGATCAACTGTCTTGCCAACGACTCCCGAATATCCTCATTATTATTGAGCACCTTGGCATCGGCATTGTTGATAAAAGTTCCTTCAAACTCCCTTATCGGCACCTCTTCCAACGCCTGCGCCAGACCTGCGCGCGCCGAATCCATAATCGGTGAATGAAAAGCAGCACTCACGTTGAGCAGAAGGGCACGCTTGGCACCGGCCTCTTTCGCCAGCTCCACCGCCTTCTCCACCGCCGCCTTCTCACCCGATATAACCAGCTGCCCCGGACAGTTATAATTCGCAGGCACCACAATCCCAGCTTCCGCCGCTTCTTCGCATACCCGTTCCACCAAGACGTCTTCAAGCCCCAGAATCGAAGCCATACCGGTATTCTTCCCGGCGCCTGCAGCCTCCATCAGCTGTCCGCGCTTGCGCACCAGGGTAAGGGCATCCGCAAAGTCTATCGCACCAAGGGCGACCAGAGCCGTATATTCACCGAGTGAGAGTCCCGCCGCACCGGTAATCTCTACGTTACACCGCTCACGCAGAGTCTCAAAGAGCGCCAGGGAAGCCACAAGTAAAGCCGGCTGACAATTCTCAGTCTTGGCTAGATCCTCCTCACTCCCATTGAAGACCAACTCCGAAAGGCTGAATCCCAGGACTTCATCCGCCTCTTCAAACAAGCTCTTTGCATACCCTCCTGCTTCAAAGCAGTCCTTAGCCATGCCTATTACCTGCGCACCCTGACCAGGAAATAGAAAGAATCCACTAATATTCATACCTAACCCCTATGCAAAAGTACCCACTACTAATAAACTACTATCCACAATATAGTCAAATTTTTAGAGGCGAATCAACTCCTACCACTTGACCAGAGCGCTGGCCCAGGTCAGTCCACCGCCGAAGGTAACCAGACTCAACAGATCTCCCCGCTTGATAACCCCCTGCCGGTTGGCTTCATCCAAAGCAATCGGAATAGTCGCCGCACTGGTATTTCCATACTTATCCAAATTCATAAAGATTTTATCGAGCGGTATATCCAGACGTTTAGCAGCGCTCTCGATAATCCGCGCATTCATCTGATGCGGAATAATCATATCGATATCTTCACGATCATAACCGCACCGCTCAAGCGACTCGAAGACCAGGCGCACAATATTCGATACCGCCTGTTTGAATACGGCTCTACCGTGAATAACGATATAATTCAGGCGTTTCTCCAGCATCTCTGGACTCGGCGGATTCAAGCTACCACCACCCGGCAGGATCAGCATATCTGCTTCAGCGCCGTTGGAAGCCATATGTGTATCGATAATCTTACTTATCGAATCATCATCGGTCGGGGTCAGAACCGCCGCCCCCGCCCCATCACCAAAGAGAATACAAGTTCCTCTGTCGGTATAATCAGTAAACCTGGTCAGAACCTCAGCACCGATCACCAGCGCCGTATTTATCACCCCGCTGGCAATCTGCGTCCGCGCCATCGACAAGCCATAGATAAACCCGCTACACGCCGCCGCCAGATCAAAAGCCGGCACCTGCCTGGCACCGATACCATGCTGCACCCTACAGGCGGTAGAAGGGAATATAGTATCTGGAGTCACCGTCGCGACAATTATCATATCAATATCAGCAGCGGTCATCCCGGCATTCTCAATAGCCCGGTTCGCCGCTATGATACAGAGATCGCTTGTAGCCTGATCATCTGCGACAACACGCCTCTCCTTCATTCCTGTACGCTGCACAATCCACTCATCATTGGTATCGACAATCTTCTCAAGATCGGCATTGGTCAACCTCTTCTCCGGCAGATACGATCCGGTTCCCGCAATCTTGACCTGTCTCAAACGTGGCAATTCCATTTATTACTCCTATTTTTATTCGTCATTTCCATCTATTTGTTCATGAAGCACAGCAGTATTCTCCGCGATCAGCCTCTTCAAATCCACCTCCACGCACTGCCTGGCATTCTTGAGCGCATTATATACCCCAAGCGGCTTGGTAGAACCATGCCCGATCAGACATATCCCGTTCACTCCCAGTAGCGGCATTCCTCCATAAGTACTGGCATCGCCTCTGGCAAATGCACTTTTGAGTGTTGACTTAGAGAGATACGCCCCTATCTTACCAGCAAGACTGCTCGTTTCTATCGATGACTTGATCCAGCCCACCGCCGCCCGCACGACCCCTTCGGCGCACTTGAGCATCGCATTACCGACAAAACCGTCACAGACAATAACGTCACAAGTGCCGTTCCACATATCACACCCTTCGACATTACCGATAAAATTAACCGGAGCCTTCTCCAGAAGCGCAAAGGCCTCATTTACCAGCGTATTGCCCTTGCCTCGCTCTTCACCTACATTCAGAATTCCTACCCGCGGTTTATTTACTCCAAGCACATGACTGGAGTAGACCGAAGCCATAATCCCATAATCTGCCAAATGCTTGGGCTTACAATTAACACTCGCCCCCATATCGCAGACCATACAGAATGAATCACCACTCGGAATTGTCACCGCAATACCGCTCCGGCGCACCCCTTTTATATGGCGCAACCCCAGCGTTGCCGCTCCTACCGTAGCCGTCGTATTACCCATCGAGATAAGTGCGTCAGCTTCTCCAGACTTTACCAACTGCACCGAGCGTGATATCGAGCTATCCTTCATCCTCTTGATCGTCTCAAATTTATCGCCCATGCCCACAACCTCTGAGCAATGCACAATCTCTATCTGCTCATGCGTTTCATCCAAGCCGAACTTCTTCAATTCTGCCGCCAGGGCAGCACCATCACCCACCAGCACCAGGATCACGCCCTTATTATCCTTTATCCAGTCCACCGCTCCATGAATAATCGGGGTGCAACCGTTGTCGCTTCCCATTGCATCAATCGCTAGACGCATATATCTTCCTATCTAATAACTTGAATGGGCTTAAATCAGCCAATCATCAGATAATCACTATTACTAGTTGAACACACACAATTTACAATTAAAGTTGATTTTATGCCTATTAAAAACCGCACTGAAATCAAGTAACAGTGCGGCAGCTACAACCCTTAGAATGCTTCTACTTCCACCTTCTTAACACCCTTGTAATAACCACAGGTATCACATACTCTGTGAGGTAGCTTTGCGGAGCTACAGCGTGGACACTCAGCGCTAGTAGTCGCACTCATTGCATGATGTGAACGTCTCTGACGCTTCTTCATCTTGCTCAACTTATGACGTGGTACTGCCATTTTACCTACTCCTTATTCAACAATAGACCTTATATTACATTATACATCTTTTGAATTCATCAATACCGCAATAATCAGCGTCGCCGCAATCATCGCCGTAAGCACCCAAACAAGTATACATATTCCACCCTTCCAATACAAGGGTGGACAGAACAATATCCCAATAAAAATATGGATAATACCAGATAAGTCAAGTTAATTCTGCAAATAATGTAATATAGCCGCGAAATTAAGCCATAGTGTACATCAGCATAGCGAAACCTAGCGCAATTTTCTGCCATTCGCAGCCTGTAAGCGTACACCTAAACTCTCAGGAGTTTTGGGATTATACACTATTACTCCCATATTAGCGCCAACTCATTACAATATAAGCATAAAACAGGCAATAGATTTTGCTTACTTTTGTCCGCTGCCCGCAGGCGTTGACAGTCTGGCCGGGAGGGTTATGGCTGGAGACTTCTGCTTTTTCCGGGGCTGCCCGTACCCGTTGCGGGCATCAAGACCCCGTATCCCGGCAAACGCTGTGCGTTTGAGTAGCCGGTGTCCGGCCGACAACCGATATCCGGCCGATAGTTTTTCGCCAGCGTATTACTAAAGCATGGAACTAATTCAAAGGTATTATCCGCTATGCCTGAAAACATCCACCAACCTCAGAAAATCACCTATGTAATTTTCATATTTACGCAAAGCGATGCACCAGCCCTCAGCTTGCAGAGGGCTGTATCACCCTATCATCCATACAGAAAATTGCTCTCGCAATTTTCTATATGGATGATAGACTAAGCGTAGCTAGACGTTTTGCGTAGGAAGCATATTTAAGTGGCGGGAAGAAAAATAAATGTTGCATAGAAAAGATGTCTCAATTAGAAATTCCGCTCCGGGCTACGCCCTGCGCTTCATTTCTAACTGTTTAGAGTCCACCATAAATTAATCATATTTTTATCTGGAAAATTAGACCACCTTAAACAACTGTCCTATTTCTTTAGACCATTATAATATTTGTGGGGAATTGTCTTGCAGATGAATTATAGGGATTATAGGTTTTAAGCGAACTTAGCAAGAAGAAACTCAAATGTGGACTTAGGAACAAATTTTTCAATAGATTGAAAATCCTTGTTTTTAAGGTGCTTTCTAACGAGTGAGGCACTGATTATATTACCATCAATTTGTTTTCGAGGTATTTCATCTACAGAGATACCGTATTTGGGCAGAACTTGTTTGATCTGACTATTATACTGATTTGTAACCTGGCAGTTTGGCTCCATTCCAATAAACCGCTTGGTAATATTTATAGCTGGAGCTATAAATTCACAGAATGTGGTTAGATCGTGGGACGCATCTAAATCAATATTTTTTACTGATTCTTTATTGAAATACTCTGGAAAAGTTACGGTTGAAATTACAAAGTTACCACTTTGGACGATATGAACGTTGTCAAGGTGTGCTGTTCCTTTTCTGACAAGGTCAATTCTATCTTTAAATTTGAAATAAGACAGGTCTTCTTCTAACACAAAAATAATTAGATTGTCAACCCTTTGGGCGGCATATTCAATCAAATAAAGGTGACCATAGGTGAAAGGGTTACAGTTCATTACAATTGAGCCGTTTATTCCACGGGGGATTTGCAACTCTTGCAGGAGATTGATATAACTCTGCATTGATTCTGTTCTGCTATTGGTAAGGATTCGTTTGTTCCGGTTTTGCAGAATAGTAAAATATTGGGTGATAATTTTCTTTTGATAATTGCTCTGGGGAGATAAATTCTGCTTTACTCTTCTTGTCCCGGTAGCGTCTAGGGAGGTGAAAATATACTTGTAAAGCTGTTCGGCGATAATTCTATTTCCTGATTGAGTATAATGACAATAATCATAAAAGATAATATCTTCAAGATTATCACGCGTTTCTCGTCCTAAATGTGCTTTAAAATAAAGTATATTTGCAAGTTCATCAGTACTAAAAATTTCATCATATGAAAGAAGATGATTCTGGGTATGCAATTTATTTAGAGAGTAAGAACAGGAGAATACTACAATATCGTTGGGCTTAATATCTAAGTTCATAATCTGCATTGCTAATTCAAAAGGGTTAATCCCATTTATCGCATAATTTACTACCTTGTAGGAGTTCTGTATGTCTATCTTATTAATCAATTCCTGAAATCTGCTGGCAATAGTAAATTTATCTTCAACAAATGGTGATAATACTCTTGAGTTTCCTATAATGAATATACTATTAGTTGCTTGATTATTGGTAGCAGTAACTCGGCGCCTGCCATCATTGATATTTATAAAATTAGAATTAAAATCAGATAAAGATCTTCCCCATACTGTGTCTATCGCGGTCCATGATTTAGTAAGATTTATCAGTTCTTTTGCATATTTATTTACCTTGTCTGGTTGGATATGCGGATAGATGTTAAGCATCGCTTGAGGATACAATAATTGGCCAGTATCATCCAAATCCATGAGCATCTTTTTTTTGTCTCTAGCCAACACTTGCTCTGATTCTGTCGGTTCTTCTATTTGATAAACAGAATCTGCCTCCATGAGGATAAAACTTATCTCTCTTTGAGTAAAATAATCGTGTAAAAAATATACAAGGTTTTTGTGTCGGTTTTCAGCATCTGAGAGATAGTGCTGGAATTTTAATTTTTGAAGATAAAACATGCTTCTATCTTTGTTTGCGGCGAGATGCTCATGATAGAAATTATGATAATATAAGTACTCAAAATTCTTCATTGCCCGGACTAGTGTTTGAATTTCAGCATCTGTATATCCTGTTTCATCTTTTAGGGTGTTTAGAGTTGGTGATATGAATAGTGACAGGTTATTAGGAATATCCATTATTGGGTCGTAGAACGTCTTCAACATATTTATGGCGTGGATAGTATCCGCACCGCATGATATAACAGTATTAATGCGCTTAATATATTTATCATATTTGTTAAACTTAAGGTGAATAAATTCTTTCTCATAATCTGACTCTATATCAAAGCGAAGGATGTAAAGTACTGATATATCAGGTCGTAAAGCTCTAATTAGATCAATTTGAGCTAGGATTAAATCTGTATTACCGATAAAACCTATTCTTGCATTCTCTGGTAACTCTGAGAAATTATCCGAAATAGGAGCAATGCTCTTGTTCATGATGATCTCATGGTAAGTAATATATGCTGAGTTTACTTTTGAAACCTGGTTTGTCTGGATATAATATGAAATTAGCTTTTGGTATAATTGTAAGTCACAGGGATTCTTCTCAATACCCAAATATAATACTTTCTCTACTTCAATCAAAGCGCTGTTTTTTAGAAGATATTCAGCAAAATCCAAGTATTTTTCCGGAGTAATACTATCAAGAATATTGTGTACTTTCGTAAAATACTCTACAGCTTTACAAAATTTTTGTTGTCTGGTATTGATCTCGATTAAATGTTCGTAGGCGATTATGCAATTTGTGTGTGTATGTATTGCTTGTTCATATAAGCTCTGTTCTAGCTTATAATCATTATGTTTATAAGCTGCTTCTGCCTGCAATAATAATTCATCTAAACTAACCATAACTTTCCCTATGTTGGTACATAAATTTTATTAATATTATATGCAAGAAATAACTTAAATTCAATTGAAATCCTTGGTATTTGTGATGCAATTTGAGTTTTTTTTAGCGAGAGTTATTAGTCGCAATATAATGGTCTAATAAAACTGGACAGTTGAATAAGGTGGATTTTTCCGATAGTATTAATAGAGAAAGGAATTATCCATGAGAAAGAGTTTTACGGCTGATTTTAAAGCAAAAGTTGCTTTGCAAGCGTTTAAAGGTGATCGGTCTGTCGCAGAGCTGGCTGCAAAATTTGAGGTTCACCCCAACCAGATTAGGCAATGGAAGAAATCCATGCTTGTGGGACTTCCCGATATTTTCTCAGATAAGCGTAAGAAAAAAGTTGTTAAAGATGAAGATGAAAAGGCAAAACTGTATGAGCAAATTGGTCGTTTGAAAATCGAGAACGACTGGCTTAAAAAAAATCTGACGAGCTCCTCGGTTGAGGAAAAACGCAACATGATTGAACCAAATAAATCAAAGTTGTCTGTCTCCAGGCAATGCGAACTCTTAGAAATCTCTCGCTCAGCCTATTATTATAAATCACAAGCTGAGAATAAGCAGGATTTTGAAATTAAGAAGGTAATTGATAATTTGTTTATCAAGCATCCTTTTAAAGGTTCTCGCACAATCACTGAAGACTTGAGAAGGTTTGGTTTTAAAATTGGACGGCATAAAGTCAGACGCTTGATGCGGGAGATGGGCTTACAGGCGATATACCCTAAGAAACGTTTCACTGCTAAAAATCAAGAGCATAAAGTATATCCGTATCTGTTACGCGACATGGAAATAGACAAGGTAGATCAGGTCTGGGTGAGCGATATAACCTACATTCCACTGCGTCATGGTAATGCATACCTGACAGCTGTAATGGACTGGTATAGTCGCTATGTGATTTCTTGGGAGCTTTCTATGGTAATGGACAGCAGCTTCTGTGTAAGCGCACTGAAGAATGCTCTTGAAGAGTCAAAGCCATTGATTTTCAATACAGATCAGGGTAGCCAATATACGAGCAATGACTTTACTGAAGTGCTGAAAGAGAACAGGATCTGGATAAGCATGTCCGGTAAGGGCAGAGCGTTTGATAATATAATGATCGAACGGCTCTGGCGTACAGTGAAGTATGAAGAAGTCTATTTGACTGAGTATAAGAACTATTTTGCAGCGTATGATGCGTTAGATAAATATTTTGAGTATTACAACAATGAAAGAAGGCATTCCAGTCTGAGTAAGCGTACACCGCGTGAAGTATATTTTAGCGAGAGAGGGAAGAGTAATGATGCGGCGTAGAAGTTACCGCCCTTGCAGTAATTCCGCTCCGGGCTACGCCCTGCGCTCCATTACTGCAAGTTTGGGTTTCCACCTTAAACAACCTGATATTTTGTCTTGACAGATTAGACCACATTATTATTAACAAAGGAAATCACACAAGTGATTTCCCCACCTTCGCGATAGACTCCAGCCTTACCCTCCAACCCAGACCGTCCACACCTTCGGATTAAGTACATAAAAACACCTAAAATCAAAGCTCTCAACGCAAGCACTCAGCCAAGCCTCACCCCTTGGCCACCGATGATTATACTCTCAGCTTTTATTCGCCAGCTCATAAAACCTGAAATTTACTTTTGAAAAAAGTAAACAAAACGTCCATGCAAATGGACGGACTGCAGAAGCAGCCTCAGCCAGCAACATTGTTGCTGGCTGTATCACTCTATCATCCATACTGAAAATTGCTCCCTCAATTTTCCTACCTTCGCGGCAGTCTCCAGCCGTCCCTCCCTCGGCTCGACCGTCTAGACCTTCGGATTACAACATGAATAAATCCCTTCTCACGAAACAGGAAATCACATAAGTGATTTCCCCACCTTCGCAGAAGACTCCAACCACAATCCTCCCAGCCAGACCGCCAACGCCTTCGGATTAAGAATAAAGAACTACTCAAGTCAAAGCTCGCGCGCAAGCGTTCAGCCACGCCTCACCCCTCAGCAATCTACGATTACACTCTCAGCTTTTATTCGCCAGCTCATAAAACCTTCGACATACTTTTCGCCCGAGCAGCGGGCAAAGTAGGCAAATTGTCGCCTGCTTGGCGACCTGTGTATCGCTCCAGCAAAATATGAAAATCACATAAGTGATTTTCAATATTTAGTCTATGCATGAAAATTGCCCCAGCAATTTTCCCACCTTCGCGGCAGTCTCCAGCCTCACAATCCCAGCCAAACCGTCCACGCCTTCAACCAACCATCTAAGCCAATCCTTTACCCAAACAAAAAAGGAAATCACGCAAGTGATTTCCCAACCTTCGCGGAAAATTTTAGCCATAGCCAAAATACCATAAACCAACCACACCTACATTTACACAAATAGACAAGCTACGAACTGCAGCCTCAGCCAGTAACTCTGTTACTGGCTGGTTAATCCCTTCAACCCTCAATCTTCTCCGCCGCCCAAGTCGTAAGCTCTTCCCGGTTGATCTTGGCATTATGCCGAATATCCACTGGAAAATCCCGATGAAACAAAAGATCTTTAATCCCACTGGTTACCGCACTACTTGCACCCAACCGTAAAAGCTCCTGCTTTAGCCCTTCCAGTTCGCTCTCGCCAACCCCATTCAGCGGTTCAATGATAATTACCGGCCGCTGCCTGCCGCATTCACCCACACCAACCAACGCACTCCTGAACACCTTATGATGCTGATTAAATATAGCCTCACAACAGACAGTATAGAGTATTCCCGCCGCCGTCTCTACCCGGTGCGCCTTACGCCCACAGAACCACAATCGCCCTTCAACGTCAAAATAACCAAGGTCACCGATGCGGTGTACTATCACCCCGTTTTCGCTAATCTTCGCCGCTGCCGTCATCTCCGGGCGCTCAAAATAACGCTTGGTCACATTCCGACCCTTCACCGTAATCTCTCCCACCTCACCTGCAGGCAGTTCCAGATCCTCACTCCACTCCCCAATCACCGCGTCAGTCAGACGTATCACCCGTACCGTCACCCCAGCCACCGGTCTACCCACACAGAAGCCCTTACCCACAACTGTTGCCACCGCCGTCTGCACCAGCACCTCACTACCGCGCATATCACACACCGGCAGACTCTCGGTAGCCCCATACGGGGTATGAGTCTCAGCTCCAGCCGACAAAATATGCTTGAGCAGCCGTTCATGGGTCGCAGGGGGCACCGGTGCCCCAGCCATCAACACCTTCTGCATACTCGGTAGCTTAATATTATTCTCCACGCAATACTTACTCACCCTGCCCCAGAGCGCCGGAGAGCCAAAAGAGAAGGTACACCCCTGTTTATTGATCGCCTCGATAATCTTTTGCGGCTCGACCTTGGCCGGCGCTGTCGGATCCATATCCGGGATCACCGCCGTCATCCCCAGCCCCACCGAGAAGAGCGCAAAGAGTGGGAATGTCGGCAGATCTATATCCTCCGCCCCAATCTTATACGTATCACGAATAATCCGGCACTGTTCCACAAACATTCCGTGTTCATACTCTACGCCCTTGGCCGGACCGGTACTGCCAGTAGTAAAGAGAATCGCCGCCAGCTCGTCCGCCGTTGTCGGCGCCACCGTATAATCGCTACCGACAAGTCTCAATTCTGCAAGAGTCTTGCCGTTCCAGAGCCAGCGCCGCCCCTCGGTCACCGCATATTTTACCGAGGTAAAGAACTTTCTCTTAAGTATTCGCATCAGATGCGCCAGCTCGACTCCAATCATCGCCTCCGGGCGTACCGACTGAATACAGTGGAGTAAACGTTCTATCCCCATCCCTGGATCGATCAGCACCGGTACCGCTCCGACTTTAAATAACGCAAAGACTACGGCAAAGAAATCCAGACTCGGTCTGAGCATGACCAATGTCTTAACCCCGCGCCCCACCCCGTATTCCTCAAACCCTGCCGCATACTCCGAACTTCGCCGCGAGAGCTCACTAAAGGTCAGGTGCGTATACGCCACATTCCCTTGCTTATCCCGCGAAAATGGAAAGACCACCGCCCGCTTCTGCGGATACTTCTCCGCCATCTCCTCCAGCTGTAGCGCAATATTACATACCTTACCATCCACCACTGGCCATCTCCTCCAGCAACTCTATCGTAAGCTCAGTATGCTCAGCCGCCGCATCCTCACTTGGAAAATCAATACGCTGATGCGCCCCACGGCTCTCTTTACGCCTAAAGGCTGAATAAGCGATAAGCCCGGCCACCGTCAGCATATTCTGCACTTCAAACCCGCCTCGCGCCTGAAACTGCTCACTGAATACATACTTCCCCCAGAAGGCGATGGTCTTGCGCGCCTCATGCAGCTTCTTCTCATCACGAAACACCCCGAGGTGCCGCCAGGTCAATGCCTTCAAGGACTGGAGCATATCAGATAAGTTGAGCGGTGCCAACCTCGCCTCCTCAAGCCCCCGTTCAACCTTGAGTGGACGATACTCCAACTCCCTATAGGTCACCGCCTGCTTACCGGCGCGATAGCCGAACACCAGCCCCTCAAGGAGCGAGTTAGATGCCAACCGGTTCGCTCCCTGCACCCCGGTTGACGCGACCTCACCCGCCGCCAGCAACCGCTCGACCGAGGTCTCACCCTCAAGATTGGTCTTTACACCACCCATAAAGTAATGCACTGCCGGACGTACCGGGATCAACTCATGCACGATATCGATACCATACATCGAGCAGATCCTACCTATATTCGGAAACCTATTATTGATCATCTCCTCACCCAAGTGGCGTAGGTCGAGATAGATCTCCACCTCTTCATCCCGGCTATGAAGCTCCTTAAAGATTGACTGGCTCACGACATCCCGCGGCGCCAGTTCAGCCCGCTCATCATACTTCTGCATGAAGCGCTGCCCATGCTGATTGATCAGATAAGCCCCCTCACCACGCACCGACTCACTTATCAGAAATCGCGGCGCCCCGGCAAGGTACAGGGTGGTAGGATGAAACTGCACAAACTCCATATCTCGCAGTACCGCCCCAGCTCTAAAAGCCTGCGCCATACCGTCACCGGTGGCACACCCGGGATTGGTCGTCTCCCGGAAGACCTGCCCACCACCACCAGAAGCGAGGATTGTCGCATGCGACTTGATACTCAAGAGCCGTCCATAATTACTGTCCTGAATCAACGCCCCATAGCAGACATTATTTTCATGCAACAAGTCAATAACAAAATGGTTCTCATAGATCTGAATATTATGATGCCCCCTAACCCTTGCCGCCAGAAACTTCTGGAGCTGGCGCCCGGTTGCATCTCCATCACAATGCATTATACGTCTGGAGCTATGCGCCCCCTCCATGGTAAAATGGATCTCACCGTCTTCGGTGTCAAACTCCATCCCCATCTCGATCAACTCACGACAGCGCGCCGCCCCATCACGCACCAAAACTTCAACGGCCTCACGTTCACAGAGCCCCTGTCCGGCTGCCAGGGTATCCTTAACATGGCTATCAAAGCTGTCGTCGGCTGCAAGTACCGCTGCAATTCCCCCTTGCGCATAATTGGTTGCGGTCTCATTTAATTCCTCTTTGGAGATAAGCACTACCCGGCGCGACTCCGCTGCTGCCAGAGCCGCCGATAATCCGGCAATACCACTGCCAATAACAAGTACCGGTGCCCAGAGTTCAGGGACACTCCCCAGATCAAGATCAACCAGATATCTAGCAAATTTATATGACATTGTACAATCCCTAATAAATAAACACTCTCCAAACTACTAATTGTAACCGCCGCTCGCCTGAAGACAAGAATAAAAATTATACTCATCCCGTTCAGCTGCAAAATACCGGTACTACAAACTGCTAAGGTCAACCTCTACCTCACGCCAGAGCGCATCAAGCCTCTTAGGCGAGACCTTATACCCGGTTCCAACCTCCTGCGCAAATATCGATACCGCATACTCCTCCAGCAACCAGCGATACTCGACCAACGCCTTGGAATAACCTTTCTGACGCTGAATCTTAGCAAAAGCCTCAAGACACTGCTGCCAACGCGAATTGATCTCACCTGCGCGCACACGATCCTTCTGCACCGCCCCCTCCAGCTTCTTCACGCGCAAACGCATCCCCTCAATATAACGCGGAATATCTGGAGTATGCACAACCCCACTATCCCGCACAAAACCCGGATATACCAGCCGTGAGACCTGCGCATAGATCTCCTCAAAAGCCTCTCGCTTGAGTCCCTTTGGCCGTTCTTGCTCAATCTCCCGCATAAACTCCACTACCGTCAACATCGCCGCATCCACTGCCACCCCAAGTTTATAGACAACTTCATAAAGCCGACTGCGCAGCAGACTCAAAAAACTCTCAAAATCCGTGCTAGTCAGCGGGAGTTCCTGCAGTTCATCCAGCAAATATTGCACGCCTGCCAACAGCATATCCTCCTGCAAACCTTCCTTACTGCCGCCAATAGCCGCATAATACATATACGCCTCATTACCCGCTGGCAAACTCTTGATAATCTTCCGGCACTGCACATGGAGTATATTTACCGCCAAGCGGCATATTCCTCGCCGAGACACCCTCCTGGCGCTCTCCACGCTAGAATGCACCTCCAGTGCTACAGCCTTGATTGTATCCCGAAGCCCCAGATAACCTACCGCCCCCCCAGGCAACGCAACCTTTCTAAGTAATTCAAACCCCCAGGAGCAGACATTAACATTCTCATACTTATCCTTGGCAGCAGCTTCAAAATTACTCTTACTCTTACCTGCGCACTCAGCTTGCAGTTCCGTCAGCTCTCTACCGGCGGCCACAGTTTTATTCTGTGAATCAACGATAATAAAGTACATCCTTAAAAACGGGGTCAACTCTCCCAAGCGAAAATCAGACTCTGCCACCCGCACCCCAAACTCCTTACGAATAAGCTCAATTAGTGTCGACACAAAGCCCAGCTGGCCCCTCTCTCTCTGTATGCGTGAATTGAGCGTTTCAACACAGGTGGCGATAGGCTGCAACTCCCTCCGTAGACTCCGCGGCAGACTCCGAACCATAGCTGCAATCTTCTCCCCGAGCAGCCCCGGAATCAACCATTCAAACTCTGACGCATCAAGACTGGGCAACACCCCCAGCGGTATTCTGCAACTCACCCCGTCGGTTTTATCTCCAGGATCAAACTTATATGTAAGCTCAAACTCAAATCCACCCGCTCTGAATTTATCCGGAAACAACTCCTTGCTGAGCCCTGCTCTGTTCTCCAGGACAACATCCTTCTCCTGCATAAAGAGCTTACGACTACGGCGCCGTTTCTCAGCTTCAGAAAATTTTTGCAAAGCCTTCTCAGTATAAATATTAGCCGGTAGACGCTTATCATAAAACCCATATAATGCCTCTGCATCCACCAGCAGATCCGTATTTCTCAGCTTATCCTGCTCATCCTGCACACTCTGAATCAACCGAGTGTTATCCCGGTAAAATCGTACCCGACTCCGCAGTTTCATCCCTACCAGCCCATCCCGGATAAAAATCTCCCGCGACTTTACTGGATCAATACCCCCATAATGCACTCGCCGCTTCTCAATCACCGGTAAGCCATAAAGCGTTGCATTCATAAATGCCCGTACACACCCACTCTTCTCATCAAAGAATGGTTCGGAATAACTCTTTTTGAGTAGATGCGCCCCAGCATCCTCCAGCCACTCCGGCTTGATTCTGGCTACAGTACGCGCAAATCTCCGACTGGTCTCCACAATCTCAGCAGCTACAATCCACTCCGCCTTCTCCCCGGCGACCCCAGATCCCGGCCAGATCAAGTAGCGTGTCTCCTTGGCGCCGCGATACTCCTTATCCTCTTCATGATAGCGCCCGCACCGACTGAGCAATCCTGAGAGTAGCGCCCGGTGCAGGTTCTCTTCCGGGATATCATGCGCAGCTAGTTTCTTTTTCTCTTTATATAATGGTTCTTTCTTCTGCACTCCATATTTATTCAGCTCCTGCGCCAGCTGCTCACGAGTACTGAACCATTCCCGCAGACGCAGATAACTCAAAAAGTTATCCCGACAGAATTTATTGAACTTATTATTACTCCCCGCCTTCTCCCGCTCCTCCTCCAGAACTCGCCAAAGATGCAACCAAGAAGTGAAATCAGAGAACTTATCCTTATACCGACCATGCACCCTATCCGCATCCGCCTGCTTATCCACCGGACGAAGTCGTGGCTCCTGTACCGAGAGTCCGGATACTATTGTCAGCATCTTCTCCAAACAACCATAGTTCGCCGCAGTAAGCAACATCTTGCCAAACCGCGGCTCAATCGGTAAGCGGGCAATACGCTTACCCTCCAGGGTAATCTCCCCGGCTTCAGACAACGCCCCGATCTCCTCAAGTTCACTATACCCAGCTCGTACCAGCCCGCCAGGAGGCGGTTCAATAAAAGGAAAATCTTCAATCTTACCCAGACGAAGCAGATTCATCTGGAGTATTACCCCGGCAAGTGATGAACGCTTGATTTCAGGATCGGTAAACTCCTCCCGCTCCGCGAAATCATCCTCGCTATACAGACGCACACAGACACCCGGGCCTATTCGCCCACAACGTCCGGCTCGCTGCGCCGCACTGGCTCTGGAGATAGACTCAACCTGTAACGACTCCACCCCGCTCCTGCTGTTATAACGCTTGATCCGTGCCATACCCGTATCGATTACGTACCTGACCCGCGGCACCGTCACCGAGGTCTCCGCCACATTGGTTGCAACCACAATCCTCCGTTTAGCTCCCGGCTTGAAGACCCGTTGCTGCTCCGCCGGCGTAAGCCTACCGTAAAGCGGCAACACCTCGACCCCGGCCAGACGTTTACGTTCAAGATGGTTTACCGTCTCCCGTATCTCCTGCTCACCGCTCATAAACACCAACGCATCCCCTGCTCCATACTCATGCAGCAACGCCTCATACGCTTTCCCCACCTGCACCGCAAGCAGAGCGTTCTCATTCTCTATCGGCTGATATATCATCTCAACCGGATATGTACGCCCCTCGACGACAATACTCTCCGAGTGCGGAAAATATTCGGAAAAACGTTCGACTTCCAGCGTTGCTGAACTTATAATCACCTTCAACTCCGGACGCCTAGGCAACAACCGCTTCAAGTATCCTAGAATAAAATCGATGTTGAGTGAACGCTCATGAGCTTCATCAATTATCAGCGTATCATAAGCCAACAACTCTGGATCAGCTCTGGTCTCAGCCAGAAGTATGCCGTCGGTCATAAACTTAATGTATGACCGATTCTTTACCCGTTCATCAAAACGCACCTGATACCCCACAGCTTCCCCGAGGCTACTGCCAAGCTCCTCCGCCACGCGACTGCTGATACTCACCGCCGCCACCCGTCGCGGCTGAGTACATCCGATATATCCTTTTATCCCTCTACCGAGTTCGAGACAGATTTTGGGCAACTGCGTCGTCTTACCCGACCCCGTCTCCCCGGCAATAATGACTACCTGATTCTGCTGAATCGCCTCCTTGATAATATCTTTCGACCCTACTATCGGCAATTCCTGGGGATACTCTATTACCGGCAGATTATCCCGGCGCCACTGCACCAACTGGCGCGACCGTTCAATCTTCCCGGCATAATCATACTCACCTTGACGCCGCCGCCGTGAAGAAATTTGGTGCATAATTCGCGCCGCATCCACTCCAAAACAGGATAGCGCCTCTTCCTTTATCTTTTTTATATCCAGTTTGCTCATGAACTTCTTATCTCGTTAATTTTGCATTATTTCAAAAATCATTGAATTATAAATTTATAACCTAAAAAAACCTGACTACCTTGGCCACCAGCTCGTAACGCCAACACATACCTAATTTACAGATTAATGTTCAAATCATTATAAACACAATGTATGTAAAGTCCAGCCATCCCCCTAAAACCCCAAAAAATTGCTTTTATTTCTAGCCAACGCAAGACACTACAAAAAAACAATTTTGAGGTTAATTTATACATGTAAGCAAAAGCCAGAGTTAAAAAAACCGCGGATTGATCCTCGTTTTCCAGCCTTCCAATAAAAACAGCCTTTTCTTGCACAGAATCTTTTTTCCTAAAAAAATAATATTTTACTAATGTCACCTACCCCATAACCGTAAATATTGGCATGGGGAGGCATACTGAGCTTTAAATTAGCACCGCAGTTATGCCTTTAAAAAGCTGTAACGCAATTTAAATTAGGTACTTGGGGGTACTTATTTAAATATTAATTGAAAAGAATCGATAGTTAGTGGTATTTTATCAGTGAATTCTAGTTTCCATGGGAGGGAATACTATGTTCAGCGGAATTAACCAGAGCAGCATGTTTTCAAGTTACAAATTAAGTAGTTACTGGGAGAATATTGCCAAGACCAGTATTACCAATGGTAACACCAGTAATGTAGAATCGACTGAGCAAGAAGATGCCCAGACGGTATCTGCACGTGAAGCCTTTGCCAACGCTCTTAAAGAAAAGGGTATGAGCGAAGAAACTATTGCTTCATTACCTGAGAGTGTGTGGAAAAAAGCCGAGAAGAAGGCGGCAAACGCCGAGGATTATGATTTCACTCAGGACAAGCAACTGCAAAAGCTGGCAGATTTCTTGGCCAAGAAGGCAGAGTTGGTCAAGAGTGAGACCAACACCGGATCTTCAGATTCAGATAGTGCGACTATCTCACAAGAAGCACTTGATGCAGCTGCAGAAAACAGTACCAATGAGACCGAGGCAGAAGAAGAAGCCGCAGAATCAGGAGTAGTCACCACCGAGACTGAAGAAGAAGAAGCTGAAGCAGCTACAACTTACGCCAGCATCTTCGATGAATTCAAGGACAAGCTCAACCAGATGCTCCTTGAAGGTGTAGGCCTAGGCAACCTTTCAGAAGCCACAGCCGGTACCTCAATGATGTCCTTCTCAGCCAGCTTTGAGATAAGCTACAGTTCTATGATCGCAGTAGCCGGTGAAAACGGCATGACCATGCAGGAGACCAGCTTCAGTCTGAAGGGATCATTCGAATTCATGGGTATCGGTAGTGCCGCCAACTTTGGGGACAGCTTCAACCCATTCGACTTCCTTTCAGGCCTAAACGGCACTGATAGCGCGGACGCCAGTGATGAAACAGCTGCCACCGATCCATTTGCTCAACTGCGAGAGTACTTCTCGCCAGAGGCTACCGCTGACCGAATCCTTGACTTCTCACTTGGATTCTTCGGCAACAGCCAGCAGTATAAAGAAAGCGGTAATACCGAAGAAGCCAGATCTAACTTTGCCGATATTATCGGTAAAGCTATCCAGAAAGGCTTCGATCAGGCAATGGGAATCCTGGGTAAACTTCCAGACGAGACCCAGGAAGAAGTAGACGAGACCCATTCATTGGTATTTGACGGACTCGACAATTTCGTAAAGACCGGCTCAAAAGACGGTGAAGAAGGCGATGAAGTAACCGAACCTCTATTCGACTTCTCTGCCTACAGCAGTGTCTTTGAAATGAATTACTCATCTGTAACTACTTATTATAGTGCAGAAGAGACAGGTCAGGCTCTGGACGACCTTTATAATAAGTACTTCAATAACGGCTATGGGGTAGAATCTCAAGCAGATACAGCCGAGCAAAACGCTACACCGGTAGAGGTTAAACCGCTGGACATCACTGCATAAAAACGAAAAAGTGACCAGCACCAATAGATCTTGTATGTAGTACCCGACGTTTTATCTGGTGTGCAATGCACTTGTTAAAACGTCACCCTCCCGAGTCAGACTACTCTCCCCCAGGAGTAGTCTGTCATTTTTTTTATCCCCCAAACACCCAAAAAAAAGGCTGCCTCCACAGAGGCAACCTGATAAACATAGAGCTTTCACCCAAAATCATTCTATTCAGCTAAAAACCTCTTGGCGTCGGCATCTGACTCCAGAATAGTAAAGATCTGTGATAATCCAAGCAGGTCAAACACCTCCTGTACGCTCTCTGTAGGATTGACCAGAACAATATTCCCTGTATTCTCTTGCGCCTGCGCCATGGCACCGATAAAGACTCCTGCCCCAGCCGAAGAGATATACTCAACATCACCCAAATTGACAATTATATTATAAATACCGGAGTCGAACAGATCTTGCAGATTATTATCCAATTTCTCGAAGGTATGCGCATCCAGAAAGCCTTTGAGATGAATCAATGCTACTCCGTTATCTTTACTCACTACCTCTAACTCTAATTCTGCCATTATTCCAACTCTCCTACAGCTTTATTCTCAACGCCAGCAATCTTCTTGATCATACATAGCTCATTTTTAACATTTTTCACATAATTATAATGAATCTCATCCATTATCTGCCGAATAAGGTAGATACCATAGCCAGTCTTCTGACCGCGGTTGACAGCCTCTTTGATACATCCAGTCTTGATCGAAGTAGAGTCAAACTTCTTCCCTTCATCAATAACCTTTACCTGAAAGTCATTTCCTTCAACCTTTATCAGAACATGGACATAACCTTCTTCAATCTCCCCGTCATACGCATGCTCCATAACATTTGCCACCGCTTCATCTACCGCAAGGATAACTTTACCAATCGTTATTCTATCTGAGAAGTACTCAGAGGCAACACTTCTGACCATATTTCGTATTTCCGCAAGATGCTTGGTATCACACTTACAAGTCATCTCCTTTATACAATCTTTATCACTCATTGACACAACTTCCCTTCTTACAAGACCCTAAAGGTCAATATGGTAATATCATCATGCTGGATGTATTTTCCTTGATGCTGCTCAATATCATGCAAAAGCTTCTGCACAAATTCCTGACTACCAAGGTCATTATTCTCTTTGATAAAAGAGTATAATTTTTTATCGCTGTACTCTTCCCGCGCTTCACTCATTGCTTCGATAATACCATCGGTATAAAGTATTACCCTATCTCCGCTTCCGAGACGAATCTTCTCACTCTTAATAGTATTTCTAAAGATCGCCCCTTTATCAAAGCCCATAGCGATACCGCTAGGGTTTATCAATTCAATCTCACCGCTACTGCGGTACAAGGCCATCGGATTATGCCCGGCAGAAGAGCACTCGACAACCTGATTTCTACTATCATATACCAGGTAGAAGGCGGTTACAAACATACCTCGTTTGATATCCTCAGCTACAATCGAATTGGTATTAATCAGAGTATCTACCGTCGATAAATTCTGGTGCGCGACAAACCTGAGTATGGTTCTCGTTGTGGCCATCACCATACTCCCCGGCACCCCTTTTCCCGATACATCAGCCACCACGAATCCGTAATGACTTTCATCTATCTGGAACAGATCATAATAATCACCACCCACCTCATTGGCCGGCTGATAAGCTGCGAAGATATCGATATTCTCAATACTGGGCAGCTCTGTAGGCAAGAGGTTGAACTGAATCTCACCGGCCATATCGAGTTCACTCTCAATCTTCAACGTCTCCTTCTCATGCTCATGAGCCATTTTGAGGATCTGCGTAATACGGTTAAATTCACTGGCAATCAGACCAATTTCATCGGTCGAATACGCCTTGGTCTTATGGTATAGATCACCACTGGCAACCTGATTCATATCGGCGATCAACAGCTTTATCGGTTTGGTTACAATTGACCCGACAATAAAGCTGGTTACGATAGAGAGAATAATCGCTGCCAGCGCGGCCAGAGCAAATACCATATAAATTTTGCGCAACCGCTCAACAATCTGCGACGCCCGCACAGCAACTATGGCTCGGCCTATCTCCTTATTACCACTTCCAAAGATCGGGGTATCAAATACCAATGACTTGACCTCTTTAACCTGCTCATTCTCAGCAATATGTACTACCCCGGCAAAGAATACCACTCCCCCATAGACCACACACGGAGTCTCCTTGGTACCGAAGACAATCTTGCGGTCACCTATAGTACACTCTGAAATATCTGCATACTTGTCTATCCACTTACTCTTCTCGATCGGGAGCACTCCCTCCTCTCCCTGCTTAATCTCATAACCCTGTTCAGATCTAGCCAATAACAGCAGCTTGGGTCTCTCCAGCTGGTAAGCGCTATCCGGGTCAGCGGTGTAGAGATCAATCACCTCATCCTTACTTACCAGAATATATGCAGCCAGCGTCTGCGAATCATGGAGCACACCATCTATCGAGCGATAAGCTATTATCCGTTTGAGTAGCCCCCCAGTTCTGGCAGCAAAGAGGGTCTCCTGCCGTTTGCGAAAATCCCCAGATACCGTCTCCGGCAGCTCCCGCCCAGCAAAATCTCCTGCCTGTTTAAGAAATTCCTGCTTGCTGATCAACCCCAGATCAACCGGCCAGGGCTCATCACCGCCTTTAGGGCCAGATAGATAGGAGGTTCGGTTCGACTTCTCTATTATCATCGATCCAACATCCGAGAGGACTGTAGCCTCAGCCAGGCCGCTCTTGAGTATCTCATTGGCTATTGCTTCCGCCGAGGTCTTAGCAATGAAATAAGTAAACATTGCAATAACCCCAATGAAGACAATTATAATCGGTAACGAGAACTTGAGACTAAGCCCCATCCCCCCCCTAGCGCCAAGATCAATTCCCTGCTGATTGATACTGGTCAGAATATTGACCGGTGCAGCATTATTAATATCAGAATGACGGGACTTTGCCCGAAAGGAGTTACTCCTTCGGTAAAATGGCATATTCCCGCTTTTTATATCTCCAACTCTCCTTCTAAATTGATTCTCTTTATATTTCATACTGTAAGTTTCTCTTCATATGATATACTCCAGACACAGCTAATAACACCTCATTTTCAGTAGACGCGGTAAATTACCAACCTACCTGCAATGATAATGATCATTTTCTATGCTAATACTTATTCTACTCTATTACCCGGAATAATGCCACAACAAAGTCGAATTATTCACTTGCAAAAAGCTTACATCATGCAATCATTTTATAACACATAATCGCGGCAAATACTCTCTGACTAACTGGCAACAAGCCTACTCTATCGCGCTTAAATCCTGAAGAAACAACCCCTTTCCCAGAATAACCTGAAAAGCCTCTCAATACAATAAAAAACAGCCTGCAAAAGCAGACTGCCTTGCAAATAAATGTCTAGATACCCAACACCCAAGCCGGCTAATTCTTATCTACTCCAAGAATTTCACTCTCGATCATACTCAAAGCTCTCTCTTCCATACCAAATTTGAGCAGAACCCCTACAACCTTCATCGTAGCCGAACTTATAGCTGTAGTATCTACCGACTCATGTCGACAGCTACGCCGCTGCATTTCTCCCAAGCCTCCCGGCAGGCTGATATCTACGCCGACAATCTCTGCCCTGCCGATATTCTGCTCCTGCTGCTGGGACTCAGCTTCAAATCCTTGTAATGCAAAGTCTTCAATTCGCATCTGCTCTTCTTGCGGCTGCACAACCTGTCCGTAATCAAGATCCTCCTCCGACTCGGTCTTGAGCGAACGAAGTATCTCACTACTCCTGTACATTGCCGCATCAAGCTTGCTGATATTACTCTCCAGCCCCTGAAAAATATCCTGATAATTCCCTGCCACCATAGGAGACGCAAGATCATAATCAACCCCCGAGTCAAGCTCAATACCCTGCATAGCCGCAAGTCCATCGGCATAATCACCCTTACCGGCAAAGGCAAACTCCGGCTTAGACCAGATACTGCTGCTCTCTGCGGGAGCCCTATCTTCAATTGAAGTTACAAAACTTGTTGTAACCAGCAAAGCTACCAGCATAAACGCAACAACCCCGTATTCTCCATAGTTCATTCTCTTCAACATCGTATTTCTCCTAATAGCGCATTATTGACCACCTACCTATCTATCGGTAAAAGTTGAGATATAACTACAGTACTATTCGATAAAAATTGTTTTTTTTAAACTATAAAATATATACAAGTTGTTGCTCTTTATTATGTCTTGAATATACTGTTAGGTAGTTGCACGGTTTATAGCGGTCAATAACACCCGATGAAATAGACCGTTATAACAAAAGTTGAGGTTGTACCAGGCGCTGTATTCAAACTGTTATTAGCATAAGGCAAAAAATGCGACACGAGTCTATCTTGAGAAGAAACGATACCCTCTTTCTTATTATCGATGTACAGCAGAAACTTCTGCCGGTAGTTGCGGATAGTGAGGAAGTCCTTAAATATTCGACAATTATCGCGCAAGCAGCCGGTATTCTGGATATTCCCCTAATTATCAGTGAACAATATCCCAAAGGACTGGGCAATACTGTCGAAAGTCTGCTTGAAGCAGCCCCCGTCAGCAGAATTGTCTTGGAGAAGACGACCTTCTCCTGCATGCAGAACCCTGAACTGGCCAAAGCCATCACAACCAGTATGGCCTCACAGGTTGTGATCTGCGGTATAGAAGCTCATATCTGTGTCTGCCAGACCGCACTTGATATTGCGGCCACCGGTACCCAGGTCCATATTCTCAGCGACGCGGTAAGTAGCAGAAAGATCGCCAATAAGACCAATACTCTGGCTCGCCTCAGTCGGTTCGGGATAAACGTCAGCAACACTGAGAGCGCCCTATTCGAACTTTTAACCGAAGCCGGAGGCGAAGCATTCAAAACTATTTCAAAATTGATAAAATAGTAGGAAACTACCGCGATGAATATTGAAATTGAATGCAAATTACATCTGCCTGATCCGGCAGCAGTCAGCGCCAAATTGGAGCTGCTTGGAGCCACAGACCTCGGCAAGGTTTATGAGCAGAACTGGGTCTTTGACAAAGACTCCGAACTGAGAAATAGTGAAAGCCTTTTACGCCTGCGCCGGCATGACGATGCAGAATATGGCATTCTCACTCACAAGACCAAAATACGCCAGAAAGAAGGTAAGTTTAAAAGCCGCAGAGAGATAGAGACTCGAGTGGAAGACGCGGGCAAGATGCAGTTAATAATTGAGAGTCTTGGTTACGCAGTCAGTTGGTACTATGAGAAGCATCGGCATACCTTCAAGCTTGATAATATGGTTATTGTCCTGGATAAAACACCAGAATTAGGAGTATTTATTGAGATAGAAGCCGAGACTGAAGACATGATTGAAGAACTTCTCAATCGGCTTGATCTTGACATAAAAGATAATATAATGATGAGCTACCCGGCTATCTGGAGTGAGCATTGCTCCAAGACCGGCAGGGACTTCTGTGACTGGAGGTTCTAAGCGTAGGGGTAGAATGATATTTATAAAAGAGGTATAAAGGGAAATTATGACACTTATTGAAACAGCTAGAGCCGGCAAGACCGACAAACGCATGGAGGCTGCAGCCAGAGCCGAAAAGGTAGATATAGAGGTTATTCGACGTGGTATCAGCGAGGGTACAATTGTAATCCCCTGGGCAGAGGGGCATGAGCTACATAACCCCTGCGCCGTAGGTGATGGGCTTACGATCAAGGTCAATGCCAACTTCGGCACCTCACCGGATCGTATTGAACTCGACGAAGAACTTTTAAAGATGCAGGCAGCGATCGCTGCTGGCGCCGACGCGGTAATGGATCTCTCCACCGGAGGTGACCTGCGCGCTATACGCAAGACTATCCGCGAAGCCTGTACGGTATCGCTGGGCTCAGTACCAATGTATGAAGCCGGACACATGGCAATAAGCCGGGGCGATGTCTTCAAGGATATGACCGCTGAAGATATGCTCGAAGCCGTAAGGCTGCATGTAAACGACGGGGTAGATTTTATCACTGTCCACTGCGGTATCACCCTTCGCGCAGTAGAATACCTCAAGCAGAATCCGCGAATCTGCGGTGTTGTCAGTCGCGGCGGTTCGCTACTGGCGCGCTGGATGGTAGCCAACAATACCGAGAATCCGCTATATACGCATTTTGATGAGATAATAGCCATCTGCCACGAACGCGACTGCACTCTCTCGCTGGGAGATGCACTCAGACCCGGAGCTCTGGCCGATGCCGGAGACCGAGCACAGATTGAAGAGCTCTACACCCTCGGTGAACTTGCCGCAAGAGCTAGAGCAGCCGGAGTACAAGTTATTATTGAGGGGCCTGGGCATGTACCGTTCAACCAGATACAGAGTCAGATGGAGTTGGAGAAGAAGGCTTGCGGTGGGGCTCCATTCTACGTACTCGGCCCATTGGTAACCGATGTCGCCCCTGGTTACGACCATATCGGCTGCGCCATCGGCGGCACCCTGGCAGCTACCGCAGGAGCCAATTTCCTCTGTTATGTCACCCCAGCCGAACACCTACGCCTGCCCAACCCGCAGGATGTCCACGAAGGTGTGATCGCATCGCGCATCGCCGCCCACGCCGCCGATATTGCCAACGGCATACCCGGAGCCCGCGACTGGGACGACGCCATGAGCCGTGCCCGCAAAGCTCAAGACTGGGAGAAGATGTTTGAACTCTCAATGGATCCCAAGAAAGCGCGTGAATCCAGACTAACCGTCATGCCTGCAGCCGAGGATGTCTGCTCGATGTGCGGTGACTTCTGTGCGCTGCGGGGCGAGGACTATTTATAATTTTGAACAGAACCAAACTTATCCCTGGGAACCATAATTAATTAGGCCTTTTCGCCTACTATCAATCAAAGGAACCGAGACGTGCCCCTAACAGGTGATTTCAGCCCAATCGGCGATAAATCCATCAGCCATCGGATTGCGCTCATCGCGATTCTTGCCAAAGGCGAGTGTAAAGTGAGCAACTTCTCCACCGGCGAAGACTGCCAGTCCAGCCTTGCTGCCTTTACCACCCTCGGTGGAGAACTAAAACGTTCTGCAGACAATACCCGCATCACCATCAAAGGCCTGGAAGGCAATATCCGTGACCGAGGGTTAACTACGATAGACTGCGGCAACTCCGGCACCACGATCCGCTTCCTGATGGGAATTCTAAGTGGTCTGAACCACGGTTCATTCAGACTCAGCGGTGACGAGTATCTGAGTCAGCGGCCAATGGAACGCATAGCCAGCCCGCTACGCAGCATGGGGGCTGATATTTCCACATCGGCCGACAAGCCTCCTGTCGCCATCAGTGCCGCCAAACTGCACGGTATCGAGTACACCCTCCCCATACCCAGCGCCCAGCTCAAGAGCGCCATACTCCTTGCCGGACTGAATGCCAGCGGTTCGACCCGAGTTATTGAACCTACACCTTCCCGCAATCACACCGAGTTGATGCTCAAAGCCTGTGGTGCCGATATATCCTGTACCGCAGAAGGCATCACCGTACTCGCCAGTGAGCTGACCCTCCCGGAGAGCTTCTATGTTCCGAGTGACCCTTCGTCTGCCGCCTTCTTCCTCACCGCCGCTGCTCTAATCGAAGGCAGTGACGTAACCGCCAAAGGCATCCTCCTCAACCCGACTCGTATACACTTTCTCCGGGTTCTACAGCGTATGGGGGCTGCAATTGAAATAACCGAGCGCGGCAAGATGCCAGAAGCCTGGGGCGATATCAATGTCAAGTATAACGGCAGACTCAGTGCTACCAACATAACTCCAGAGGAAGTACCGCTACTCGTCGATGAGATACCAATCCTCGCTCTCGCCGCAGCACTGGCTAATGGCACCTCGCATTATCAAGGTCTAGCCGAACTGCGGGTTAAAGAGACCGATAGACTTACCGCGGTTAAAGAAGAACTCGGCGCTTATGGCGCAGCAATAGAGATTACTGCCGACACTAGCCCCGACTCTGACGGCCTAAAAATAACCGGTGTACCAAGCTTGAAAAGACCTGAACAGTTCATTGATTCACGTGGCGACCACCGGATGGCAATGACCCTCAGGCTGGCCAATGTGCTGGCCGAAACCGAGATAATGATCTATAAAGAAGAGTGCGCAGCCGTATCCTACCCGGACTTTCTCCAGGATCTGCAACGGCTAAATTCCTGAACCCAAGCAGTCAAGGTTTCCGCAGCTATCTGCCCTCCAGATTTATTTTAACCGTGACGAATATATATTCTTATACCCGGATTTTCTAAATTCAGGGGGTTCTATCCCGGTTAAATTCTTGCACCGCCTCAAACATAGCCACCAAGTTCTCAGTAGGCGTAAATGCCTGAACATTGTGCACTGCGTTGAAGACAAAACCGCCCTGCCGGGAGAATATTCCGCATTGCGTTAGTACATGCTCCCGTACCTCCTGAGGCGTGCCAAAGGGGAGTAATTTCTGCGTATCACACCCTCCCCCCCAGAACACCAGCCTCTGTCCGTACTTGTCTTTGAGTAACTGCGCATCCATACCTACAGCGCTGCACTGTACCGGATTTATAATATCAAACCCCGACTCGATAAAATACTCCATAAAACCCTCTACTGCTCCACAGGAGTGTTTGAAGGTCTTCCACGGCGTATTGGCATGTACCCAAGCATTGATCTGCTGGTAATACGGCATCCAGAGTTTGCAGTAAGTATCCCCAGAACAGAAGGTTGATATCTGCGTACCGAAGTCGGTACCACAGACAAAAACAACTTCAACACTATCGCCTAGCGCCGCATAAAATTTTGGCAAATTTTCAAGCGCATACTCGACCTGCACCTGAAAAATCTCCTGGATAAATTCCTGTTCCGTCGCTGTAGCCATATACCAGTCAGCGATATCACGTATACCCTTAGGGTTCTTCATAAACGGCCCTGGTACAAGGGCGATGTCACCCAGAGCCGTACCCGGCAACCCGCCAACCACCCCTCTATCCTGCAATCTGAATTTAGCCGCCTGAGCCGCATAATAATTTAGATCCTCAGCACTGATCTCACCAAATTCTTCCACGTTATCCTCCAGCTTCAAATCGTCTTCATCAAAGTCAGGATCACGACGTATTATGGCATCGAAAAAATATCCCCCTTCCGGCATACGCCCCGCCGGCAAAGCAGCTCTATCACCCTGAGGATAGATATACACCTCAGCATTCTGCTCTTCAACTTGGAAATCCCCGGCCACCAAGACCTCTTGCCCCCACGGCGTCCTCCACTCCTTCCAGTCGGTATTGGCAAACCCGAACATAGTCTTCGGTGCTGGCAGCCCACAGGTATCTATACCCAGAACCTCTTTGAGGTCATCATCGATAAACCCCAGCATCTGATACGGCTCATACACCTTTACCGGTATTTTCTCCAGTCCATAGTACTCACGCAACGCCTGCACACAGCTTATATGCATACCGCTCACCATAGTTGCGCCGAAATCAACCGGCACCGGCCCCTCTTCATGGTTAAGAGCCCGTTTCAATATCTCTCTTCCTGTCATCTATCTACCCCCCGACGCTCAGGCTGTGGTTGCAGCATAACCTGCAGCCAGCGTCATAATCCTTTCTTCACATATCTCAGCACTCTCCAGAATACCGGTAATTCTTCCCTCATGCATCACCACCACTCTATCACTCATACCAATAATTTCAGGCATTTCAGAAGAGATAAGAATAATACTCATCCCCTGCTCCGCCAACGAATTTATCAATTGATAAATTTCCGCCTTAGCGCCGACATCTACGCCATGAGTCGGTTCATCGAGTATAAGTAGCGTCGGGTTTATTTCCAGCCATCTACTAAGGATTACTTTCTGCTGATTTCCGCCGCTTAGACTAGTAATCGGATCAAAAAAGCTATGCATCTTTATGTCTATTTTTCTCCGGTAATACTCATTGATCTTATTCAAAGCCTTGAATGAGAGTATACCATTTTTGCCTAACCGCGGCAGATGCGCGATAGCCTGATTAAGCCATATCGGCAGTTCCGGCAGTATTGATCCGGATTTACGGTCTTCGCTCAACATACCGATCCCCGCCCGTATCGCGGCGGACGGCGAACCAAACCGAACCTCTTTACCTTTATAGGTCATAGTCCCGCTTGAGTAACTCTCCGCCCCAAAAATTGCGCTCATCAGCTCACTTCTGCCGGCTCCGACCAGTCCGGAAAATCCCAGGATCTCTCCTTTATAGAGTTCAAAGGAAATATCTCTGAACCTACTGGAACTCAGGCCATTCACCTGCAGCACCACCTCACTCCCACGAAAACCGTCTCTCTGCTCAAGCGTAGCAAGATCACGCCCCACCATCAATCCAATTATAACGTCAATCGACGCTTCAGCCCGACTCACCGTATCTACATACGCACCATCTCGGAACACAGTAATTCTATCTGAAATCCGCAGCACCTCATCAAGTTTGTGCGAGACGTAGATTATCGCTACTCCCTTGGCCTTAAGCCTCTCAATTATCCTGAAGAGTTTTTCTGATTCAGTCTCAGTAAGTGATGAGTTTGGCTCATCCATTATAATCATACTGACATCAACCGACAACGCCTTGGCAATCTCCACCAGCTGCTGATAAGATTTTGACAACTCGCCAACCTTCATATACGGATCAATATCAAGTCCGATCAGTGCCAACTGTTCACGGGTCAGCTTCTCCATCTCTTTCCAGAGTATGCGCCCATGTACTGTCTTCATTCTTCCCATATAAATATTTTCGATAATATTCAGATCCGGCATCAACGACAGTTCCTGGTGTATAATGGCAATACCAGCACTGATCGCTTCCAGTGGCGTCTCAAAATTTACGTCATGCCCTTGATATTCGATCAGACCTTCAGTTCTTTCAAATACACCCCCGATAATATTTATAAAGGTTGATTTCCCTGCTCCATTTTCTCCAACCAGAGCATGTACCTCCCCCGGATAGATATCAAAGTGTACATTCACCAATGCCTGCACACCACCAAAATTCTTTTTAATATTTCTTGCTTCAAACAAAAACTCTCTCTCGTTCATGTCAATCCTTACCAGCACATAGCACTTAATCTGCCTTTAAAATCCTGTATCAGATTAGACACCGCACAACTGCGGCGATTATGCGATGCCCATTTTATATTGTACTTTACTTTCAGGTTGCAACTGCTCTGCCGCAAAACGAACCTTAAAAACCAAACTCTGCCAGATTATCCTTGGTGACAAAATCACTGCGGGTAAGGAGTCTGCCGGCAGGTGGGACTACCCCGCCAACAAGGTAATTATACAGACGTATTGCCGGATCATGACCCTGAGCATAAGGGTTCTGTCCGATAGTACCTGAACATATTCCTTTTCTTACCTGCTCGATAGTCTCTGGGACATAATCATAACAGATAAACGCAACTTTTCCGGCCAAGCCCTGATCTTCAATAGCTTTCCCGACCCCAACGCTCCCTCCGGCGAATGAGACAATAGCGCTAAGCTCTGGATAAGCGGTAAAGAAGTCCTGCGCATACTGATATCCTGCATCATCCTTATCCTGGGTCTCAACCTGTGACACAATCTTCATCCCAGGTGCAATCTCGCCAAGCCGGTCGATAAAACCCTGCCGTCGCATCTCATGCCCTTCTACGGAGAAGAAACCTGTTACCAGAGCCACTTCACCTTCCTTGCCGACAACATCAACCAGCCTATCCGCAGCCACCCTTCCCTGTTCATAAAGATCAGCTCCAACGAAGAATAACCGTTTATTGGGTTTGACCGTTTCGACATTGAATGTCGCAACCGGAATTCCCTCTTCGACAGCTCTATCGATAAATGGCACAATTCCACTATCTCCAGCAATAACCGCAATTGCCGCATAATCCTGACTCTTACTGTCTTCAATACCCACCCCAAACACATTGGAATTGTGCGCATCACCGAGTGGTACTATCCAGTCAACCTGGCAGTCATAGTCCTTCAACTCCTCTGCAGCATCCAGCGTACCGCGCTTCACATCAATCCAGAACGGATTATTCTCCAATCCCAGCACCGCAATTTTAATTGGCTTCTCAGGCTTCGTCGCCACCGGTTTGACTCTGCCTTCATCAGTTGGAGCCAGAACCTTGCTGTCAAATTTTGGCGCCTCCGGCAATTCTCCGGCAAGTACAGCACTCAGCATGCTCAGACACACAACCAGCATAACCGCAGACTTTTTGAACATCATTTCTCTCTCCTTAAAACAGACTATTATCTCAAACATACACCCGTTATCTCAGCGACAGTCCTCACTGCCACAGAGATTTACTCTTTGCCATGACTGCGCAGATAATCAACCGCTACTCCCAGAATAACCACCACCCCCAAGGTTATCGTCTGCATATAAGTCGGCAGTCGTAGCAGTACAAAGGCATTTTTCAGAATCGCCATTACTCCCGCACCGAGTACCGCTCCAACTATGGTTCCACTCCCGCCGCTCAACGACGCTCCCCCAATAACCACCGCCGCCACCACATCCAGTTCGAGCCCCATCCCGGCATTGGTCGCAGCAGTAGAGAGCAGCCCTGCGGTCATCATCCCGGCAATGACACAGAGACCGCCCGTAAGCATATAGACAAACATCTCAACCCAGACAACATTCACCCCGGCCAGCCTGGCAGCTTTACGGTTGCTGCCCAGGGCATATATCTGCCGTCCCAGCATCGTATTATTCAAAAACCATTGAAAAATGACTACCAACAACACCATAATTATCACTGGTACCGGTACTGGACCGACATAACCACCGCCCAGCCATTTGATAAATCCGCAATCGACCGAAATATTGCAGGCTACCGTCCCTTTAATCCCGGTCGCCAGAAAAAAGGTTATACCTCTGGCAATGCTCATCATTCCCAGGGTGGCAATAAACGGCGGTACTTTTATCTTGGCAATTAGAAATCCATTGATCATCCCGAGAAATACCCCGAAAGCGAACCCTATTAGAATTGCGAAAACAGGATTTACGCCCATCCACATAATTCTTGCAATCAGCATAGACGTTACCGCCACCAGCGACCCAACCGACAGATCCACCCCAGCCGTGACCAATACCATGGTCATCCCAATACCCACCACTGCAATAGTAGACATATTGCGCAACAGATTGAACAGATTTCTGCTCCGCAGAAAATACTCACTTGCAAATGACATAATCAAAAATAAACAGACTAAAACCAGAAATACCATGAATTCTTTCGAACGCAATATTCTTTGTATTTTTGAACTGCCTGCCATCTCTCTCTTCTCACTAACCATTAATTACCCCTACACACTAAATACCCACAAATATTTCCCTGTTCCTAAAAAAATTGACAATACCACCCCTGAAGTGAACAAGCACTTCTAACACATTCTAAATTGGTTTTTCAGCTATCTACACAACAATTTTAAAGTGTATTACGGACGATAAGTTCTGTCGGAAGCAACTCAAATTCAACGTCTCGCTTGACAATCTGTTCCGCCACCAGTCTACCCATACGGTAAAAATCAATACTTACGACCGTAACCCCGCCCTCAATTATTTCTTTCAGAGGCGTATCATTATATGACAACACACCAACATCAACGCCTACCTTCAACCCCTTACTGCGTGCCGTCTTGATGCAATTCACCAGATCTGAATCCTCAATAACCAAGTAGGCGTTATGCCTGTATACATCCTCAGGGGTAAATTTATCAATAATTGTAGGAGTAAATCCATTTTCCAGGCAAAACTCACTGTAGGCATCCTTGATCATCTCCGGAATAAAGTAACCGTCGGGAAAGCAGAGTACAAACTCCTGGTATTTCTTGATAAGTTCACAACCCTTGGTCAAAGCCCGTTTCAATTCCTGATTATGATCCTGCGCAACCCTGGTCACACCTTCTGCACTGTAATCAATACACCTATCCACTAGCAAGAGCTTGCGTTGATCCAACTTCTTGATATATTCGGTAATTTTCTCATTCTCAAATAGCATTACCACATAGTACTCATACTTACCTGCATTATTCTCCAGAAACTGCTCTATCAAGTTCTCATTATAATGATGAAAAAAGAAATCCACATTCGCACTGGAATCTGTAAAGCTATCAAGCGTATCTTTTATCCCGTTATAAATCTTTTCCTTATACGCATTCAGCACATCAAAGATCACCAAAACATTGATTTCCTTATTATAGCTATCATTACAAATGGTAAAGCCCTTACCCTGCGCCGCCTCAATTACCCCCTTCTCTCGAAGCTGATCATACGCTTTCTGCACCGTATCCCGTGATATCGAGTAATACTTACTCAGCGCATTGATTGACGGCAACTTGTCTCTATTGAATACTTTATTACTTCTCACCCCCTCAATGACCGCATCTACTATTTGTTTATATTTCGGTTCATGTGAAGCTTTTTTAAATAAATCTATCCGCTCTAAAAAACTCTTATCCTGCATAAAATTACTTTCTAATTCACTTACCCTGCTGTAACTATTCAAAATATCTCAACACACAAGACATCAAACTATACTGTGCTGTGCTGTGCTGTACTGTGCTGGTTTAATTTTACCGTATATATACACTTAGTCAAATAATTTCTTGACGCTGCTAATTCTCGCTTCACGCATAATAAACAACTAACTCATTCGTATTTTTTATAACTATTGACAGATAAAAATGTTACAATTATTCTAAAAATACTAAGAATTATAAAATAAATATAAAATTATCCCTAATTCTTACAATTGTAATAAATCCTAACCTACACAGTTATAATCTATTAAATAACGGGGGCAAGAATCAACTTGCCCCCGTTATTTAACTGAGAAATTTAACCTAATCAGGTTAACTAATTATATACTAGATTCACCCACCGCAACTCCAGCACAACTGACCGCTAATCAATACCTACCCACTATATTAAAAAGAGTTACTCGATTCATTATTCTTAAAACCAAAGATATTGCGCACAGATACTAGGCAAAATCTACTCCTCCCGTATTGACTCAGCAAAATCCCCTACTCTTAGGTCTCATCCACCCCTGAAAGTCAGCTTGTACTCAAAAAAATCTTACACAGCCTCGATCTTCAACCCGAATCCAGCCGCTACCGCCGTCTCAAGCTTTTCCTTACTGGAGAGTACACAGACCGGTGCTGCCGCCATCTTCTCCGGGGCAAAAACATACTCGGCAGCTGCAATAATAGCGGCTTTATCCAACCCTAACAATCTGGTTCGATACTCTAGGCGCGACTCATAGGTAGAGCCCGACCGCAACTGATTCATCGCAGTCAGCACCACTCCAGCCGGTCTGAACGGCACATCAAAATTCTTAATACTGCCGATTATTGCCTGCTCAATTCCAGCAGCCGAGAGATCCATCTCCTCCCGAATATAGGATAAAATACTATCATAAGTCCCAAGGGTCTCAAGAATACAGGGATCCCGATAGCTCGCAAGCGTAAAGATTCCAGCCAATGCCTGAGAATTAGCCCGGCAGCCATACGCGCCGCGCTTGGCTCTAACCTCATTCCAGAGATACCCGTAAGACAAATTCTGCGCGAGTAAAGACAACGCCGGAGCGTATTCGGAATCTACCGTCACTCCGGGCAGAACCCTGGCGACGAAGGCCACATCCGCCGGCACCGCCAGCCCTAACAAGCTGCCAGCAGCTTTCGCGCCGGCAGGCTTATATACTGTACCCCGGACAAAGCCTTTCGCTCCGACTCTATCTGCAAGCTTCTCATACCAGGATTGGATGTTCCGGCGTGAAGCCTCCGACCCGGCAATACTCAGATCAAAACGGAGATTATCCAGCAGCTTCTCCCGTATCGCCTCAAGCTTGCCGATAATCATCTCCGCCTCAAAATCTGCAATCAACTTATCAAGCAGGCGTATCGGGCTTATTCCCGCCACCTTCTCACTCAACCTGGTATTTGTCGAGATCTCCTTTCCAGCATAGGCCGCAGCCACGATATGCCCCTGTGCAACCAGAGAGGTCTTACGCCCAATCCGTGACTGCAAGAGTACATCTTTGAGGCGATCCTTATCCGTGAAGTCACTCTCACACAGTCGTAGCGTAAAGATTTCAAGCATCTCAGATAACTTACGCTCCACGCCCTTTACCGAAAAGTTCAAGTACGGCGCGACCTGCTCATATGAATCTATCCTGCCTGTAACACTGATGCTTGCGGCAATCCCTGAGCAGCACTCTGCTTCACGCTGGGCAAACTCGGCATAATTCATACCTGCCGCGCCAACTTTGGTCACAACATCAGCAAATATTGGAAGATATTCGAGCAGTTCTTCGGAAAAATCAGCCAGATTGATCGAAAGCTGGAGATAATCAATCCCCCCAGTGTAGATCTTATTATTTAGGAGCTTACCCCCACCGCTATCGCTGGTCTCACTCTCAAAACACGGCGGCAATTTTGCTACATCAGCGATATGGAGTTTGGGCAGACTCGCCAAGGCCTCTGACGTATTTGGAGCCTGCTGCATCGCCTCCAATTCTGCCGCTTCCCGGCGTATCGCTTCCAGTTCAGCCGCACTCATTGCAGCTTTACGTTCCGCCATTCTCACGGCAAAGTCCTTATCTTTCTTGGCGTTATACTCACTATCCGGGTAGAAGCAGATAAGCAGGCGATACGGATTAGCGAGTATACCCTCGGTAATCAGCTTCTCAAAATACTGCTCATCCTGCTCAAACTCGCGCCGCAAGATCTCCAAATTCTCTCTCAGTTTAAGATTACTTACCGGGTCTCCTTCATAGATCCAGGAACGGTATACTCTATCCATCAGCCGCAGCGGGTACTGCGACGGTATATCCAGAGCAGCCATCTCCAGATGATGCAGCGCAGCCTCGATCATCTTTTTATCGACGCCTTTTTCCACCTGCTCGCGACAAGTCTCGAGTACCAGCTCCAAAAACTCTTCCGCTTTATCCTCCGCGGTTCCTTTTATCCCCACGGTAAAGAAGGTATCCCGCTGATAGTCCGCATACCCGGAGCTGGTCAGATCCTCTGCCAGTTTAGAATCAACGATAGCCTTGCGTAGAGGCGCTGCTGCATTGCCCAGAAGATAATCATCAAGCACATTAAACGCTAGTGAGCGTATAGCCTGGGTTACCTCTCCAACCGACCAGGCAAGGGTCACCGCGCTGTTCTTTTCCGGTGTATCCTCAGCACTTGCTGGGTACGGCACCCGCTCCAGACGCGGCGCGTCCCACGGCTGCAAACGCCCGATTGCGGTATCAATAGCAATACGTTCATACTTGCTCAGATACTCTCTGTCGAGAAATTCAAGATGTTTTGCAGTCGGAATATCACCATAAATAAAGATAAATGAATTTGCCGGATGATAATAAGTCTTATGAAAATTGACAAACTCCTGATAGGTAAGCTCTGGTATACTCTCCGGATCACCGCCATAATCCTTCCCATACTCGTTGCTGGTGAATAATTTTGCCGATTCCTCCTTATCAATAACCCCATCCAGATCAGAGTAAGCCCCCTTCATCTCATTGTAGACGATACCTTTTATTATCAAGTCACTAGCAATATTACCCGGCTCTTTAAAATCGAAATGATGCCCCTCCTGCTTAAAATGCATCTCACTGATAATAGGCTTAAAGGCCGCATCACAGTAAATACCGGCGATATTGAAGAAATCTTTTTCATTCATACTCGCACACGGATATACCGTCTTGTCTGGATAGGTCATAGCATTGAGGAAGGTAGCCAACGAAGTCTTGAGGAGTTCAACAAACGGATCCTTCACCGGGTACTTCTCTGAACCGCAGAGAACGGTATGCTCAAGAATATGCGGCAGACCGGTATTGTTCTGCGGCGGGGTACGGAAAGCCACTGCAAAGAGATTCTCCGAATCAGCACTCAGCAGGTGCAGGAGCTTGGCGCCACTCTGCTCATGCTCAAGTTCGATGGCTGTAGCCCGAACATCCTCCACCGCAGACACCCGCCTGACCACAAAACCCGAGAGCCTATCTCCAACCTTCAACTTATTTTTAGTCATCTATCCTCCTTCATCAGCCTCTTTGCAGACTACTATTATCCTATAACCCAACCGTTCTCCGATTATACATACTATACACTGCTCTGCCAAATACTAAATATACTCGCCAACCCATTACCTTCAAACTACACCAATTCTAAAACCAGTCAACGCTTATACTGCTGCAGACAGAACCAGCATAGCGCACCCCGGTTCGACCGCAAAAATCTCTTAATTATATTGCCTCCCTTCTCAACTCACTTAATATATCCCACTTATATTTCCTGCAAGCATCTAACCGCAATATAACCTATTGATCTTAAAAAACATACAACAACCATAACAAATATTATTTTTTTAAGTATTTTTTTACTGAATAATTGAATTTATTATCGATATACTGTATAATAAATAAAGAATTCCCGATTAAGTCAAAATTGTCCTCAAATAGAAAGAGAAATATGTTTACTGAACAGAACTCTAATTACCATGAGAAGGCAATCTCTGAGCGCGCCAAGTTAGCCCCGGTGCCGACACTACGCCGACTGCCAAAGTACCTGGAGTATCTTAGAAATATCAGAGTAGCCGCAGACGCACATATCTCTTGCACCCAGATTGCCGGGGCTCTGGATCTGGTACCGACCCAAGTACGTAAAGATCTGGCGACGACCGGTATTGTCGGCAAACCCAAGAAGGGTTACCCGGTATTTGCCCTGATTCAAGCTATTGAGGAATTCCTCGGCTGGAATGCTCCGCAGGACGCCTTTCTGGTCGGCTCGGGGGCTCTGGGAACCGCTATTCTCGGTTACGAAGGCTTCCGTAAGAATGGATTGAACATCGTCGCCGCCTTTGACAACGACAGTTCGAAGATCGGCACCAAAATCCGTGGCGTAGAGGTCATGTCACTTGAAAAACTTCCTGAGCTTGCCCGCAGAATGAATATTCAGATTGGAGTTATGACCATGCCCCCACAGTATGCCCAACAGATTACCGATCTGCTTATAAGTGGCGGTATAAAGGCAATCTGGAACTTCACCCCCTCCCTTGTCGTCGTCGATGACGACATAATTCTCGAAAACGCTCAACTTGCCTCGAGCTTTGCAGTTCTGAGCAGCAGACTCCGTAGCCGCACCCACAATCTTGATTGAATAACAGACAACTAACCAAGGCTCAGTCCGATAATCTTCCCGCCACCCAGAGTGGCGGTTGAATTACTTTTTCACCTGCCAGCAAATTATATTACCAAACTTTCCCTAGACAATTTTTTTCCAGAGTTTATAATTAAAATTATATTTACCTGTAAATCCCCCTTTATACTAGCGTGGAGAAGAATATGCTTGGCTTTACCTACAGAGATTCAGAATTATTCTGTGAAGGAGTACCGGTTAAAGAAATTATCAACCATACCGCCACACCGGCATATATCTACTCCGAATCCGCCTTGAGCAGCAGATACAACTCAATCTATCAGGCCTTCTCTGAAATAATAGACACTACTATCTGCTTCTCGGTCAAGAGTTGTTCAAATATTCACATCCTACGCCGACTTGCCGAACTGGGCTCTGGTTTTGATATTGTATCCGGCGGCGAACTCTACCGCGTAAATGCTGCCGGGGCTGACCCCAACCGAGTAGTCTTCGCCGGTGTCGGCAAGACCGACGCCGAGATACGCTACGCCCTAGAGCAGAATATTCTCTTATTCAATTGCGAGAGCGAGGCGGAACTGGCAAATATTGACAGGATTGCCGGCGAACTCGGAGTAATCGCCCCAGTATCAATCCGCATCAACCCGGATATTGATGCCCAGACCCATGCCAAGACCACAACCGGCACCAAGGAGAGTAAATTCGGAATTGACTTTGCCCGCGCCATGCAGTTAGTATCGCGGCTCTCGCATTTCAAACACACCATCTTCAAAGGAATAGACACCCACCTTGGAAGTCCAGTATACTCACTCACTGCCTACAGTGAAGCTGTCGAACGCCTCCTCGACTTCGCTCAGACCTGCCCAGACACCTTGGAATACCTCGATATCGGCGGCGGATTCGCCCTGTTGTATAATGAAGAAGATATTCCAAGTTTCCGCAAATACGCCGAGATTATCGCTACGCCGCTACAGCAGGCCGGACTAAAGCTCATCATCGAACCCGGACGTGCAATCGTCGGAAATGCCGGAATTCTTGTCGGAGAGGTACAGTACACCAAGAGTAACGGGGTAAAGCACTTCGCCATGCTCGATACCGGCATGAACGATCTTATCCGCCCGGCCATGTACGACTCAGACCACTTTATCTGGCCGGTCTCAACTCCAGAACTGCCCGATCACGAACTATTCCCAGAACTGCTCGGCGGAGGCATCTACATGCCTCAGGATGTAGTCGGTCCGATATGCGAATCGTCCGATGTCTTCTGCTGTGAACGCGAACTGCCAGAGCTTGCACGCGGCGATCTGGTCGCAATATTCTCCGCCGGAGCCTACGGTTTCAGCATGTCAAGTAATTACAATTCTCGCCCTCGCGCCGCTGAGATTCTAGTAGAAGGAGAACAATACACTTTAATCCGAGAGCGTGAAACCTATGCCGATCTTATCGCCAAAGAGCTTCAAGACGACTGATCTAAATTCCAAACTGATGAGGGATAAGTCGTGTGCTTACGTTTGCCCGCTATTATTCGGACGAAAAGTTAGTCGAAGTCGGTACGAGCAGCAGCTACTTACAGACTATGCGCTTAGTTCCATAGTACTCTCGAAAACGCCAGGAGATATCATAACAGCCATCCTGCCCGACCTTGCCAAGCTGCTGCAGAAGCTGTTCAGGCGTAGAGACCTCGACCCCGTCTATCTTATAGATAATACTCCCAGCCGAGAGAAATTCCTGAGCTGGACTGTCCGGGCGCACCGCACCGATAATCACCCCTTTGGTATCTGCGTCATACCCCAGTTCAGAAGCAATCTGCGGGGTGATTGCCGCAATCTGCACAATACCGAGATTCTCCAGTAATTCAATACTCCGGTTACCTACCTTGATCTCCTCAGGTAGAGACTCGATGATTAACCGCGCCTTCTCCAGCTTTCCCTTGCGGTAATACTCAATATCGCGCATCTCATCCGGATTGGTCGTAGCGACCAGGGTTCTAAGTTCCTGATCATCATTTATGCTCCGGGTGCCATACTTGACGATAATATCCCCACTCTGTAGCCCCGCCTTTGACGCCGGCGTCCCTTTGAAGACCTTGGTCACCAACGCCCCCTTGGCCGAGCTCAAACCAAAGGCATCAGCAATATCATTATCCACCGGTCTGAGCGCCGCACCCAGATAACTGGTAGCCACATTCTTATGCGAGATAATTCCCTGCATAATTGTCCGCGCCAGATTTATCGGAATGGAGAAATTCAAACCTTCACTATTATTATTGGTTACCGAATTAATCCCTATCACCTCACCCCGTAGGTTTACGAGCGGCCCTCCGGAGTTTCCCGGATTTATTGGAGCATCAATTTGAATGAAATCCGCAATGCTCACACTCCCGACACTGGTTCGCCCTTTGGCTGATATAATACCGGCCGTCACCGTTGACTCCAAGCCAAACGGATTCCCTATCGCCAGCACCCAATGTCCAACCTTGCTGCTCTCGGAATCGCCCATTTTAGCAATCACCAAATTCGGCGCCTGAATACGGATAACTGCAATATCAGACTCAGGATTCTCCCCGGTCACCTCAGCCTTGATCTCGCGTCCGTCGAAGAGGCGTACAATCACCGTATCCGCACCGGCAATCACATGGGCATTGGTCAGGATATATCCCCGTTCATCAATTATAACCCCCGACCCCTGGCTATGTCCAACCACACCACTGCTCTCAGCCTGAATATTCACCACGGTTGGGCGTAACTTATTTGCAACTATCTCAAAGGCTTTATTGAGCACACTGACCTGTTGCAGGATCTCTTCCTCCTCCGGGGTAAAATCAACCTCAATCCCCGAAGCAGTAGTACCGCAGATTACTGAAAAGAGAACGCTTACCAGCACCAACCCCGGCCCCAGCCGTTTCAACCCCCTAAAACCTTTATCTCTCACCGCTACCTCCTAAGATTATTTTTGTTACTCAAGAATAATACAAGCAAGGCACTTATACCGACAACCGCTTATAAATTATCCAAACCACCCTGCAACGCCACTCTGAGTTCCACCGGATCAATAGAAGCACATCCGACATGCCCGACCACAACCCCGGCAGCAGCATTGGCAACCTTCGCCGCCTCTTCCATGCTCCCCCCGGCTCCCAGCGCCAACGCAAAGGTAGCGACAACGGTATCACCCGCCCCGGTAACATCAAATACCTCCCGCGCCCGAGTAGCTATACTGAGCGGTTCCTTCCCACGCTGACACAGGCACATACCTTCTTCACCAAGTGTCACCAGAATATCCGAATCCAGCATCTCTGCCAGCCTGTTACCGAGTTCTTCACCCGGCAACCGCTCATGCAGCCCCAACATTTCAGTCGCCTCTTTTCGATTCGGAGTAATAAGACTCACCCCATGATAGAGATCCTTATTCTGCGGCCGCGGATCGACAATAACCGGTTTACCAGATGCTCTAAGTTCTGCCATCAATTCGCTATCAACCATCCCTTTGGCATAATCACTGACAACTATTATATCCGCTTTTGCCATCAAGAGCTTCAATTCCTCACTCCTGATGTTTTTGGATTTATTGCCTAACCCCAACTCTCTATTATCAACATTTCTATACGGATATTCCCAATCGACCCTGAGCATCTGCTGCTGCGCAGCGACCATACGCGCCTTCTTAACCGTACAAGGTAGTGCTGGCAGAAATAATGCCTGAATGTCGAGCTCCGCGCACATCTCTCCCAGTTTCATTCCATCGTCATCCAGCTTCTTACCAATTTTACCTCCGAGCGCAAAGAGATCGGCATTCCCCATGAGCGAGGTAATATTAGCCGCAACATTGGCCGCTCCACCAACCCGCTCGAACTCATCTTCCACCTTGAGAATAGGTACCGGCGCTTCCGGGGATATCCGTTCAACCGATCCCAGAATATAATGATCCAGCATTGCATCTCCGACGACCAGAACACTCACCCCAATCATCTTATCAACTAGTGGCACAAGCTCAACACAATCTGGCATAGAACACTCCTTATTTTATCTGCAAAATATACCGAATAATCTCTATATTATCCAGCACCCAACTCCTTGTTCCCGCTACAACATTCTTAAGATTCTCAAACTCAATAATTTATACCTGTTCTACCCCGGCAGTACCAACATACTCCTACCCGCTATACTCTTTGCTGCCTTTAAAATCTTATATCCATCAGAAAATACTAACACTATGCTTACTCACGCGCTTCACGATACCCATGAGAAAAATGCGCCGAATAGAGCTTGGATTCAGCCCCCAGACTGGCAATAGCCCTGCCGACAATAATAATTGCAGTACGGTCGTATCCGCTCTTCTCAACCAGCGCCGGAAGTTCGCCCAAAGTCGAGACAATTTTATCCTCATCCGCCCACGACGCATGATAGATGAATGCCGCCGGACAATCCTTGCCGTAGTACGGCTCCAGACTTTCACAGATCTCCCGGGGCTTATGTGCTGAAAGATAAATACAGAGGGTCGCTCCGGTCTGAGCAAAGTTCACCAGTTCCTGTCCCGCAGGCAGTGGCGTACGCCCGCTACTGCGGGTAAGAACTACCGACTGGGATATCTCCGGTGCGGTCAGTTCACAGCAAAGACTTGCCGCAGCTGCCTGGAAAGCACCGATACCCGGAATCAATTCGTACTCAATGCCAAGCTCGTCCAACTGGCGCATCTGCTCGGCTATTGCGCCGTAAAGCGAAGGATCTCCCGTATGCAGACGCACCACATCTATATTTTGCTCTGCGTACTCGCGAATAATCTCTGTGGTCTCTACCAGTGAGAGCTTGGCCGAATCATACACGTTACAGGTTTCTGGTAGAATTGAAAGAAGTTCCGGATTGATCAGACTCCCGGCCCAGATACAGCACTCCGCCGTCTCCAGCAGTTTGTATGCCTTTACCGTAAGATACTCGATATTTCCCGGCCCGGCCCCGGTAAAATACACCTTCATGTACAACTCTCCTTACTAATAGAAAAATGCTCACTCCCCACCTAATCCGCAAGAAACTCCTTGGTATTCTCAACCCGGGCAAAGACCATACCCAGCGCCGCCATAAATGCCGCATGTACATCTCCGGCCGAGACTACTCGCCCCTGAAACTCCAGATCACAGGTCGCGCACGCATCACTGATAACCACCGATTTATACCCAAGGCCAAAAGCCGCCCGCACCGTAGTATCAATACACATATGGCTCATCGCCCCGCAAAACACCAGTTCTTTCACCCCAGCAGCATGCAACTGCTCAGCAAATGTCGTATGCTGAAAGGCACTCGGATAGTTCTTTTGTATAACCGACTCGGAATCCTGCGGCGTCACCGAATCATAAATCAAAGAACCCGGTGTCCCAGGAATAAAAAATGTCGCCCCATGGCGTACAGACAGATGCTGAATATGAAATACCGGGTCTTCGTTATCACGAAAACGCTGCAGTATTCTCACCGTATTGTCAGCAGCACTCTCCATCCCTCGCAGCGCCATGGCTCCACCAGAGAAATAATCATTCTGAATATCTACCAATACCAGACCTCGCACCATCTCTTTCTCCCTAAAAATCAGCAACCGGTAATCGCCCTTGCTAGTGCCTTAATATTCAGTTTATTCCCAACCCAGGCTTCAAAGAAGTATTTACGCGCCAACCAGCTAAAGCCGAGTACCACTGCATTTGCTGCCCGCTGATAGCAAACCTTGCTCACCACATCCGAACTCAATTGCTCCTGATAGAGTTTAAGGATATCCTTATAGACCTCTTCCCGCGCACACGCTATCTGTTTCTTATTATGCTCTGAGGAGGTTCCTCCCTGATGCACCCGGTACAGCGTCAAGCGATCCTGAATAAAGACAAATTCAGCAAAATTAGCAAACCTCACCCACATATCCCAATCTTCAATGCAGCTACCATTAAACTCACGAAAGCCCCCTGCCGTAATCAATGTCTGCCGGTCAACCACAGATGCAGACATATTTATCCAATTAGTCAATACTATCGCGTCCAGAATATTACCAGACACTGGGTTATTCCTAACATTAAATTTCTCTTGAAAACCGCGCCCTGTATCATTTCCCTCCGCGTCAATAAGGACTGCGTCAGAATGTACACAGATCCCTTTAGAGCCATCTTCGCGCTTATTTAATACTTGATAAAAAACCTCCAACTTCTGTGGCAGCCAGATATCATCACTATCCAGAAATGCCACATACTTTCCTGTCATCTTTGCCAACGCTGTCATTCTAGTAGCATTACACCCTACATTAGTTTCATTCTGAAAAAATTTGATTCGAGAATCTGTAGCGGCATACTCCTGCACAATAGCTGCCGTGGCATCACTTGATCCGTCATCAACCACAATAACTTCATAATCAGCGAAAGACTGCTGGCTAATACTATCAAGAGCCAGGCGTATATACTTCTGAGCATTATAAGCCGGCATCATTATCGAGAAGAAAGGTTCTTCCATGTCAGTTCTTTCTAACAATCTTTCTGAAACTCTAATTAAGGTTACTGATTGACAATCAGCTTCTACTCCAGATAATTATAAGATAAATTCGATTAAAAGCTATAAAAAAGGGTAGGATGATGGACATAAATAGTAAGGCTCAACGCGAACTCCATAATTTTTGGCAGGAAAGGATCAAGACCTTTGGCAACAGTTTCGAGGTCGTCGGCTGGACCAAGGAGTCACAGCAAAAGCGTTTTGCGGCCCTTTCCCAACTCGGCAAGCTTGACGGAGCAACTCTGCTTGATGTTGGCTGCGGTCGCGGGGATCTGCTCAGCTATTTTTTAAATAATAATATTGATATTGAATATACAGGTTATGATCTCAATCCCGAGATGATAGAGTTCTGCCGCGAACTCCACCCAAAATATACAGCAAATTTCAAGGTCTCTAATATTCTAGAAGAAAAGGTTGGACAAAGCTTTGACTACGTCAGTTGCATCGGAGTTCTCAATCAGGTGACAACCCCGGATAGTCCCGAATTTGCTACAGGCTTCATCAAGCAACTCTTCGCTATCGCTGGCAAAGCAGTGGCCGTATCCATAACCTCACTCCACGCCCCGTACAAAACCCCGGATACCTTCTACTTCGATCCCGCTGAGATGCTGCAGCGAGTCAGCTCAATCACTACCTGCATGCGCCTCGACCATAGCTATTTGCAAAATGACTTTACCCTCTTTTTATACAAATAACTCATGCAAAAACCACGCTTTTCGACGCAACAAAAGAAATAACTGTATGAACACGCCCGTCAGCACTTCACCCCCTAAAGCACCCCTGTCCCCCTAATGACAGTATACCCGGTCATGTTCATACAGTCTGCGTTACAAACCCTGCCTATAAAGTCCGGCGCCAATAATAACCTCATTACCAGCGTACACTACATATGATTCCTTCTCAACGGGCTCCCCAGTCAACGGATCCCGCGCCGTATTCTTCACCCAGCCGCCACCGCGCTCTGCCGCTTCCTGCACCGCCTCCAAAAATCCTGTAGCCACAATCCGCCCCACCTGCTCCGGCTCGGCCCACTCGGCCAGGCACTCACCGGTAACGCGGTAGGCAAAGACATACATCCTACCCGCTACAAACTGGCTGCTGGGATTCATAAAATCCTCCAGCGCCCGCTGCACACCGTTACGCCGCAAGTAATCCTGTGCCCGCTTAGTAAAAACCACCACATCAATATAACTTGGATTAGTATAATCAATCCGGTGTAATCCATCCTCCCGCTTGCCACCAGGTGTCTTACTCTCTGCAATCTCTTTGAGTCGCCTCTCGCTAACGCTATCAGTACTATTATCCCAAGTATACTGCCGAGTATACCCGCTACCTTCTTCAATAACTGCATATCCATTATCCTGCTCATTACACCCCGCAAAGCACAGAACAATAAACATTAATACAAAAGTAATCCCAAAATACCGCATACTTCCCCCACACTCCTCCTAAACCGCAGCCATACTCATATTTACCTTTTGTAAACACTTCCTTTCATTTTATTCCCCGACACCAACGTTTTTCTTCAACTTAAACCACAATTTTGCTATACATTCACACCGCATATCTGTAGAATAATCGGCAATATTCATTTACTAATAATGTTATATTATGTGTTGTGTGAAAATAATGTTGGAAGGAAGTGACAAGATGAAAACACTAATATTAGGCCTGATACTGATCTCACTCGTTATTACCGGCTGCAGCAGCCAACCGGCAAGTACCCAGAATAATAAAACCCAAGACGACTTTCTTGTCGGACATATAGACCCTGAAGCGGAGAACCTGGGCTTCCCCGAGGTCTTTATCTCAAAAGAGAGCAGCAAGATAAATTGGTCATATGCAAAACAGACCACGGTCGACGGCATGGAAGTAGCCATCTACGATACTGGTAGAACCGTCGAAGTCTGTGGCGGGCTGGGCTGCGACAAATAACTGACTGCTGCGGAATAATCTTTGCAACCGCCAGAGCCAAATCCATATGCCTTCGAGGGTTAAGATTATTAGAAAAACCAAAGATATGCTCATCGAGGCAAGCCAGCTAGGTCTATAGTATTTTGCTGACGCAAAAAAATGATTCATGACAAGATAAATCACTTAAGTGATTTTCTAGGCGTACCAAAGTGTTCTAGCATAGCCAAGAACACCATAAAGCAGGTTCAAGTTCTCGTATTACGCTTACGTAAATAATGCTCAAGCGCTCAGCATTTGCCGAAACTCGGGGCAGATAGCTCCGAAAAAAATAGTTTCAGCCCGCAGCTTGACTGAGGGCTGAAACATTCACCTTATCTAAACAAGAAAATTGACAAGGCAATTTTCTTTACCTTATCTAAGATTTCAGCCATAGACAGATACTTATACCTTTACCGCCCCGCCCAGCTTTACCCCTCTATACTTCCGTTTAAGCGGGGTTACTACTTTCTTGACAAACTCATCCACCTGTTCGGCAGACCGCCCAACATAAAGCGACGGTTCGAGCATACCAGGCAGATCCTTGGCAATTGCGGCGAACGCCTCATCTCCCAGCAGCCTCGCAATCAGGTCGTTCTCCTTACCCTTCTGCTTGACCTCTGCTGCCGCAGCCTGTGAATGCACGCGAATCTTCTCATGCAGTTCCTGTCGATCGCCACCCCGTTTTACAGCTTCCATCAAAATATTCTCAGTCGCCATGAACGGCAGTTCTGCCCGAATATTCTTAGCGATAACCTTATTATACACTACAAGTCCGTCCGCCACATTTGCACACAACTCCAGTACCGCATCGACAGCCAGGAAGGACTGCGGCAGAGAGAGGCGCCTATTTGCCGAATCATCAAGGGTTCGCTCCAGCCATTGCGTCGACTGAGTCATATAGGCATTTATCGGCATCGACAGCACAAAGCGCGACAAGCTGCAAATACGCTCACTCCGCATCGGATTGCGCTTATAGGCCATCGCCGAAGAACCTATCTGCTGCTTCTCAAACGGCTCCTCAATCTCTTTACGGCTGGCGAGCAGGCGGATATCGGTGGCAAATTTACATGCACTCTCAGCGACTGTAGCCAGATCCGCCAGTATCTGTGAATCTAGTTTACGCGTATAGGTCTGGCCGCAGACATCAAGGAGCTGCTTAAAGCCCATCTTCTTAGCAATCGCCGTATTGAGTGCCTCCACCTTGCCATGTTCACCGCTGAATAGTTCGAGATAACTCGCCTGCGTACCGGTTGTTCCAACAGCGCCGCGCAGCGGCAGATTCTCAATACGTTGTTCAAGCTCCTTAAGGTCAAGCACAAAATCCTGCGCCCAGAGGGTTGCCCGTTTACCCACAGTTGTCGGTTGCGCCGGTTGAAAATGGGTAAAACCAAGTGTCGGGAGCTTCTTATACTTTTTCGCAAAATCAGCCAGCCTGGTAATCACACAAGCAACCTTCCCGGCGATAAGTTTGAGCGCTTCACGAAAGATAATCAAATCTGCATTATCAGTTACATAACAACTGGTGGCTCCGAGGTGAATGATCGGCGCAGCTTTGGGAGCCGCCAGCCCAAAGCCGTATACATGTGCCATAACATCATGCCGACACTCCTTCTCCCGCTTATTGATCGCCTCCCAATCTATATTTGAGATCCCCTTCTTCATGGCATTTATCTGGGTCTGAGTAATTTTCAATCCAAGCTCTCTCTCACTCTCGGCCAGAGCCACCCAGAGTCTTCTCCAGGTCTCAATACGGGTACGTGGTGAGAAGAGCATACTCATCTCGGTACTCGCATAACGGGTAATCAGCGGGTTATTATATACGTCGTTTACATCCATCGTCATCTCCTGTCTCCCAGATTATTGTAATTTAGCCGTAGAGCCATTATATAAGAAAAGAAAATAAATAGAAATAGCTGAACCTATTTCTTCTGGAATTTTCATACTCCAGGCATACCACCGTTATGTCTTCAAGCGAGAATAAGAGATTAATTGTTGTCAATTTATTCCAGATCAAATATAATAGAATTATAAGACCACAATTTTCCGGAGCAAGTGATGAATATAGCAAAGACCAGAATACTCGGTGACACCCTGCTTCTGCGCGAGTGGAAGCCCTCTGCTTCAGACCAAAATTCAGAAGCGGTTATCCTGCTCCACGGTATTGAGAGCCATAGTGAATGGTTCAGCGAACTGGCAGAAAATCTTACTCAACACGGTTACTCCGTACTAGCCTATGATCGCGCCGGCTGGGGTATGAGTAAAGGTATACACGGACACATCCCCAGCTACAATCATATCCTCAAACAGCTTACCACTATCGCCACCTCTCTCCGGGGTTCGCACACCCGGGTTCATCTGGTAGGCCTATCCTGGGGCGGAATGTTTGCGCTCTATGCAGCGTTGCGTCGGCGCATCTTCTTCGATTCGCTGAGTATGATTGCTCCCGGGATCTACCCCAATAACACCCTCCCCGCTACCACCTTACTGAGCATCACCACAGCGATTATAGGAAATCAACTGCTCAAGAGCTTTACCCTTCCTCTGAATCTCAACGATTTTACCCGTGATCCAGAAAAGTATGAATATATCACCGGCGATCCCTTGCGCAACCGGAGTGTTACCGCTGGCACCGCCTTTGAAACCATGAAGATGCAGGAATTCTGCAAAGCCACAACCAGACGCCGTCAGCTCCTCCCGACTACCCTGCTTCTAGGCAGTGAGGATAAAATTATCAAAAATTCTCTTACCCGCGAGCTCTTCTCCTCCCAGAATATAACCATCAAAGAATACTCTGGCAAACTCCATTCACTCATCTTCGAAGCCCCGGAACAGACCACACAAGATTTGATCAGCAATTTCGAAAATTCCACAGAAAAACCGGCTGGCAGACAACGCATTCTAATCATGGGCGCCGGCGCAGTCGGCAGTATTGTCGGCGGTTATCTCAGCCTCGGGGGCAACGAAGTTACCCTGGTCGGCAGAAAGAAGCATGTAGACACAATCAACAGCGCAGGACTGACCATCAAACTCGGAGGCGTTGAACGCCGAAATATCCGTAAACACCTGAGCGCGGTAGAGGATATCCGAGAGCTTGAGGGGAGCTTCGATCTAATCATTATCTCGGTCAAGAGCTTCGACACTCCAGCCGCCCTCCAAGAACTCAGCAGCATCATTACTCCCGCCACAACCCTGCTGAGCTTGCAGAACGGTATCGGCAATGAACCGCTTATTCATCAGACCTATCCGGAGAATACTCTGCTCGCCGGCATCATCTGCATGAACCTTAATTTCTCCTCCCCAGGCCATATTGAGTGCAGCGATGACAAAGGTGGGATTGCTATCGGCCTCTATCACGGCAGTTCAGAGGCGACACAGAATGCCATAACCGCACTCCGCGCCAGCGGCCTGCAGGTCGATTACTCCGAGCCGGATTCCACCCGAATTAAGTGGTCGAAGATGCTGCTCAATATCTCCTCAAATGTCCTCAATGCCATCACGGGCAAATCCTACAAGGAAATTTTGGCCGACAAATTCTATGGTAACCTCGCAATCGACGCGCTCAAAGAGACCTTTGCCATCATGAAGCATGAGGGGATTGCCCCCATCAAGCTTCCGGGTTACAATGTCGAGGCTCTAGCCAAACTCTGCAAGGCGCCCAATTTTGTTGCGCGTCAGGTTCTCCGGCGCGTCGCCGATGACAGTGAGAATACCGTAACCTCAATGCAACAGGATTTGAACAAACTGAAGGATGCACTACGTAATACCGGCAAAAGCAAGAATACCGAGATTCAAGAGCTCAACGGCAAGATTGTCGAACTCGGCAAGAAGTACGGCATCGCAACCCCGGTCAATGAAAAACTCTGTCAGATGCTCAAGGCTCACAGCGAGTTATAACCTAGATTATTTACGTCCAGGTCAAAGTAAAATGTGGATATTCTTACATTCTCCACATTCATACTTAATAATCACTGGCTATAATTACGGTATACGTGGTATAACAAGTAGCAGTACAACTGCTACTTGAGTCTGCTTCTGCAGCCCGCTCATTTGCATGAGCGTTTTGTTTACTTTTCCCAAAAGTAAATCTCAGTATTTGTACTTTAATATACAAATACTGAGAGTATAACCATAAAATGCCGAGAAATAATCCGCCGAAACACGCCCCGCGCACAAAGTCCAGACTCCAGCCAGCCAAAAAATTCACCCCCGAAAGCCTAAACACTTTCGGTAAACTTAGAAAATCACATAAGTGATTTTCATACCCTACCCATCTTGCCATAATATCCAGCAGAATCAGCCGGAAGAATCAACCACAACAGGAAATTTCAACCTCATAATACTCCTTAGAATGTCAGCAATAACACCCCAGAAATACACAAGTCGTTACCCGGTAAAATTTTACACAAATAAAGCATAAACCCTATAATCTGGAACACATATTGTAAACTTACAGTCAGAGTAAAATGGATTGTTTGACCTGTCGTCGAGTTCCCTCCACGTTCTTCACGACACTATAGTAAAAGGAGTTACAGATAGATGAATCAACACACAACCGACTCAGAGCGTAATGAGAATCAGAATACCGCCAGAATCAGTTTTCTAAAAGATGCACTCTACACCCATGCCCGACAGGTAAATGACTTCTGCCAGAGCGGATTCAGACGGATAGAGAGCTACGATCCCGCTCAACGTTCTGTACACTACTCCGAATTTGCCGAGAGAGCAACCCGGCTCTTGGATCAGCTCTCACACCTGCTGCGTTCGGCCAGAAACGCCAAATCACTCTCCACTACTATCAACCTCGAACAGCTTGAGGCCAAGGTAATCCAACTTTACGCTCAATTCGATTCTTATGAGAATCAGATACAACGAATCGCTTAGTCGCGTTAGCAGCTCCCGGATTAAAACCTAATTTTAAAGCGCCACAGCCTCAGGCTCTGGCGCTTTGATACTGTTTATATCTCTCACTAAGTATTATTATTCCTCAGATTCATCGATGATTTCAGAGTTATCCTTAGTAATCAACTGCGTCACCCGACTATGACGCTGCGAACGCCTGATATGGCGCTGATGTCGGAGCAATTCAATTAATTTGACACAGAGCGGATAACTGACAAATGCCGAGACCAGTCCTACTATCACCGAGCCAATGCATAGACTGTAGACCGCCTCTTTACCCATACTGCCAAATAGCTTTGTGCTCTCGATTATTCCCTCAAAAAAACTGGAGTTCTCTGAGAGAGCATGTACCTGGGCTATCACCTTGTTATACTCATCATGATTAGGGCCTAGTCCGGTCAACACATGCCCCAACCAGTAATTAAAGCCATACAACGGAATAAAGGTCAACGGATTGGATATCCATACCGGAAGGATTGCCGCCAGCTTACTGACCCTGAAAATTGCTGCGATGGCCGCCGCCACAATCATTTGAATTCCCATAATCGGCAGCATACCGACAAAGAACCCTATCGCCGCACCCATTGCCAGATCGTGTGTCGAAATATGTGAACGTGCTAGCTTTTTTATTACACGTTTGAGATTGATCCATTGCAGTACAACATATCTATGTGGCATCGTTTCAACTTCCTTACTACGTCAGACTCACTAAAAAGCTACACCAATTCCGACGTTGGCAAGTACTGCCGAAGCCTTGAACAAGAGATCATCCTTGAAATTATCAGTAAGTAGCTGCAGACCTACCGGCAGCCCCTCAGCATCAACACCGCACGGTACAGAGATACCCGGTATCCCTGCCAGATTGGCACTTATCGTATAAATATCCGAGAGATACATCGCCAGCGGATCAGCTGTCTTCTCACCGAATTTAAACGCAGTAGTCGGAGCCACGGGTGAAGCGATAAGATCCACTTCCGCAAAGGCTCTGCTGAAATCATCTGCAATCTTCCGGCGTACCTTGAGCGCTCTAAGGTAATACGCATCATAATACCCGGCAGACAGCACATAATTTCCCAGCATTATTCGCCTTTTTACCTCGGCGCCGAAGCCTTCTTCACGACTGCGCGAATACATATCGATGATATCAGTAGGCTGCTCACAGCGATGTCCATAATGTACTCCGTCAAAACGGGACAGATTCGAACTCGCCTCAGCTGTCGCAATTATATAATACGTACCCACCGCATACTTAATAAGCGGCAAGTGAATTTCAACCAGTTCCGCCCCCGCCTTGCGGAGCCGCTCGGTTCCAGCCAGCACCGCCTCCTTTACCTGAGACGACAGACCCTCGGTATCGAAGTACTCGGTAGGCAGACCGATCTTCATACCCTGAAGATCTCCGGGATAATTCCCGCTCAACTTCAGCTTCTCGGTTGCTGCGGTAGAATCCTGCGCATCCGGCCCACTAATAACCTCCAAAACCAGCGCAGCGTCCTCCACATTCCTGGCAAACGGACCTATCTGGTCAAGACTTGAACCAAAGGCAACCAGACCATACCGACTTACCGCCCCGTATGTCGGCTTCATACCCACTACTCCACAGTATGAAGCAGGTTGGCGGATTGAGCCGCCGGTATCACTCCCCAGCGCCACAGGCACAAATCCGGCCGCTACGGCCGCTGCCGAGCCGCCCGATGAACCGCCCGGCACACACCCGGTATTCCGGGGATTTCTGGTCTGCTGGAGTGCTGAATTCTCGGTAGAACTACCCATGGCAAATTCATCAAGGTTGGTCTTACCGATTATCACCGCACCTTCAGCGAGGAGTCTCTGCACCACCCGCGCCGAATATGGTGGTTTAAAATTACCGAGCATCTTACTACCGCAGGTGGTAAGCCCGTCCTGAACGCAGATATTATCCTTTATCGCCACCGGCACACCCAAGAGTTTACCCGTAGTCTCGCCCATGGCCACCAAGGCATCCAGCTCATCCGCCCGCAGACGCGCAGCTTCGGTATCAACCGTGACAAAAGCTCCGACCTCGGTATCATATTCGGCAATACGTTCGAGTAACTGGTCGACAATCTCCCTTACCTTGAGCTCTCCCGCCACGACCTTCTCTCGTATCTCAACCGCTCCCAACTCATAGACTTTCAATTTTATACCCTTCACTCCCTGAAATAAGCGTTTTAACCTCAATTTGTCGCGATAGTCGCCGGAACCTTGAAGAAACCGTCACCCTTCTGCGGTGCATTCTGGGTCGCCTGCTCATTGCTGATATTCCCGGCTTCATCCCGCAACACATCATTTCTAAAGACATTTCCCTCGCTCGCGGCATTGATAAATGGCTCCACTCCGGTGATATCAACCTCACTGAGCTTCTCAATATAGTCGATAATATCTCCGAGCTGTCCTCTAAACATCTCCACCTCAGCCTCAGTCAGCTTGAGCCGTGACAAGAGGGCTATCTTCTGTACATCTTCAACCGTTATATTACTCATTACACTTCCTTATAGCTATTATATGCCAACACTAACAAATTCTTTCCGGCATGTCCGCTGCCATCTTCTCCGAAAAACACCCGGCCGCATGTGCCAAAATCCAGACGCCTGCCTTCTCCTCCAAAACACTCAGCCTCATGCGCCAAACCCCAGACGCACGGCATTCCTCTCCGGCAGTCCTGCCGCAATTATCTTGCGCTGCTCCTTTTCAACATCATACTCCACCCGGTAAATATTGAGTACACTCTCAGCCGGATAATAGATGGCAAAGCTAGCCTTGGCTACCCTATCCCTGGGCTGCCCGACACTCCCCGGATTGATCAGATAATACATATCCTTGCCCAGCGTAAAACTGGTATCTTCCTTTACCGAGGTCACCGCCTTGTTCTCACCCAGCACCATCGGCAAATGCGAGTGTCCAAAGAACATTATATTATCCTGAGGAAATAGTTCCTTGAGCAGATTGAAATTCATAATTACATCCTTATGCGTAAAGATATAACTATCTCTGTGCTCGAGTGAACCATGTACCGCCACAAATTTACCTTCCGGCACCTCCACCGGATGTTTGAGATTCATCAACCACTCGGCATTATCCAGGGTCAGAACTTTTTTGGCATAATCAAGCGCTATCACCGCCTCACCCACCATATTTGAATTCCGCGGCGGGATCAGATCGGCATCATGATTCCCCTGCACTACAACACTACAGTATTCCCGAATCAATTCCACACACTCGTTCACCGCCACCCCATACCCGATCACATCCCCCAGACAAATAAACTCCTGTACGCCCTTATCTCGCCCAAAGGCTAAAACAGCCTTCAATGCCTCTTCATTTGCATGAATATCCGAGATAATACCATATACAGGATTATTGCTCAAGGGCTGTCTCCTTATGGTACTCCAAGCCATTGATTATGCGCCGAAGCGTATCCATGGTATAATGACTGGTAAAGAGCCTGATTACATTCCGCTGACTCTGCGGGAACATCCGGTTAAATACCAAGGTCTGCTGCGCGGTCGCAACCGCAAAGAAGACCGTACCGACCGGCTTGTCTGGAGTACCACCTTCGGGTCCGGCGATCCCGGTTACCGAGAGCGCATAGTCCGCCCCGGAGCGCCGGCGCACACCTTCAGCCATAGCCTTGGCGCACCTGGCGCTTACGGCGCCATATTTTTCAATAATACTCTGATCGACCCCGAGGGTATTGATCTTGGACTCATTACTATAGGATACCACCCCTTCCCGCAAGACCTTGGACGCTCCGCTGACGCCAACCAACTCGGCAGCAATGATACCGCCGGTGCAGCTTTCCGCCAATGCCAGAGTCTTACCCGTAGCAATCAGCCCTCCGACCAAAGCCTCCGCCAGAGTATAGCCGTCCTCGCCGAAGATATGCCCAGCAAATGCCTCTTTTACCAGCTCCACCGCCGCCGCCGCCAAATCCGCATCCATCCCGCTCACGCGCACCGTTACGATATAATGATCTACAGTAGTACCTATCTCCAGCGTTGGGTACTTCCCGCGCAACTCCCGGAGAAAATCACCAACATAGGACTCGCCCATACCGCACATATGCAGCCGTTTCAGATAATAATCCGTAACCCCAGAGCCGTCCTGCAGCTCAGGCTTGACCGACTCGCTAAACATAGCCTTCATCTCACTCGGCACCCCCGGCATCGCAAATACCACCGCTCCACCTACCGCACAGCGCACCCCAGGGGCAGTACCACAGCGATTGCGTAACGGACTACCTGAAGCCGGCAGCATCGCCTGTACCTTGTTACTCTCTCCCATAACTATACCCAGAGTATTGAAATACGCCCTAATCTCCTCCAAAAGTTCGGTATTGAGCTCAAGTTCCACCCCGGCAGCCCGGGCAATCGCTTCCCGAGTCAGATCGTCTGGAGTCGGACCAAGTCCACCGCTGATCAGGATATAATCCACCGCTTCTGCCAAAACGGTAATAGCCTCGACAATATCCTCCAGGCTGTCATTTACCGTACGCATCTGGGCTACCTCTATCCCAAGCATTCGCAACTCATTACAGAAAAATGCGGCATTTGTATCCAGAGTATAACCGAATAATATCTCTTGTCCCACAGAAAGGACTGCACATCTCTTCATTTTATCTCCCTAATCATCAAGCTCAGGTGGAGCAATATCCTCAAAAACCACACTCTCATCTGCAAAGGGGCTCTGCTTCTTGCGACTCACAGGTGATTGGCTCGCACTAGGCTCGACAATCAACTCCATAACCGGTTCCCGCGGTCTTAACGGCTTACGTACAGTAGCTCCGGTGAGTCCCGGCAAAGCTTCCAGGCTGGGGCTAGGTATTACCGGCGGCTCTCTAAAATTCGGTGCAATAATCTTTTCATCAAGAAGTGTAACCTCTGGTTTTGTCAATATCTCTGCCACCTCCGGCGGTTTTTCCACCTCTTCGGTCTTTTTAAAGGGAGCAATCTGCGCTACCGGGATCTCTTCCTGCTGAAGTTTTTCCTTGGTCTTTTCCTTCTCTTTATTCTCTTCAACCTCAATAATTTCAAGACGTTGAGCAGCTGTCTTCATATATATGTACGAGAAGAACCCCAAAAGCAATCCCCAGATAAAACAAAAGATAAGGATATACGGTCTTAGGTTTCTTCGTTGCTCATTACCTACAGCCATTATTACTCCCTGATACACAGAACCGGCTACAATTCTTTCTGCTACAATATTAAACAGAGGTTAATTATATATCTATTCATAGTCAAGTCAAGCAATGAAGCCCCGTTAATATAAGGGAATACTACTTTATTTGGATATTTTGAATTCTCCAAGATTAGGATTGACATTCACCAGAACTAAAAGAATAATTAATACTGAATAAGCTCTTGAATCACAATTAATTATAAAAGATCACAAGATATATTCATAGCAGCAAATAAGGACGCCTATGAATCTCTACACCAACGCCTTTACCACGCAGAACGCTCTGAAAAAAGCAGAGCCTAGTACTAACCGCACCTTGACCAACCCCCAGATTGGCTCAAAAATCTCCGCCAGTATCGGCAAGGATCTCGGCGGAGGGCGCTATATCCTAAATCTCGGTGGCTCTGAAACCATGTATGTAGAAAGCACCGAGAATTTCAGGGAAAACCAACAGATTGACCTGGAAGTACGCGCCAACAGTAATGGACGGGTTGAACTCAAGCTGCTGACTAAGGATGCAACCACCCAGACCGCCAGCGCCACCCCCAACGCTAATGATACGGCCACACTCAACCGTCCCGTACGCCTAGTCATCCCCCTTGAGGCGGCCAGTGCTCTTGCTGCCGCTTACGCCGAACAATCAACACAAGACACTCTGGAAACAGGAGCCAACGCTCCCGTTTCTGATTCTGCTCAGAGTATCCAACCAGAACTGGAGGTAAGCATCAACCGCGACAGCCAGACCAATGAAATAACCTCTATCCGCATAACCCTCCCCGACGGTAACATCATCGAAGCAGAAGTTATAAATACGGATTCTGAAATAACGCCAACCTCCAAAACCAGGATAAATAATACTCTACTCAATGAAATATTCAATAACCCCGATTCAGAGATTAATCCTCAATCTGAAACAGTTCAAAATACGCCCCAGACTCAACCCGCAGAAATCAAAGGCTTATCTCGATTCCTGACCGCACTAGCCAACAGACTCTTCGCTCAGGAAAACACTTCTGCTGCAGCGACACCGGCTGCAACCGCCAAACTGACTCTCAACGATTTTATCCTACCCCTAAATCTGACCCTGAGTAATACCGGCACCATAAGTTCCGAGCTGACAGTAACCCTGCCTTTCAGCGCTGACCTACAACCACTAACCACATTTCTACAGGAAAATCAAGAACTCCTATTGCAGTCGAGCGCCACAAATAACTATACCTTGAGTTCAACCAACCCCGGTTCCATGCCGGCACTCCTTGAACTCCCGGAAACCAACAACATAGCCATCGCCGAAATACTCGATTCGCTCCCAGCCGGACAATCCGGGCTCACCGCCAGACTCGGCAGCACCGTCTTCCTCCAAGGAAATCTGGAAGAACTCCTGAGTGCAGAGACAACTACACAAAATCCGCCCCCAACCGCTAATCTGAGCAGACCCCAGGATGATCTGAGCAAGCTCGACGCCCTAATCAGGCGCAGCGGCATGACCCCGAGTATGGCCACTCGCGACGCTGCCCGAGCACTGCTGGATAATGCCCAACCGCTAACCCGCAGTAACATACAAGCGCTTCTGGCTCTTACCGCTGGCAAGACCGGTACGGAACGTATCAGCCTCCTCCAAGCTGGAGCAAAACTGATCTCCCTTGATGCCCCCTTATCACCACCTTTAGCCTCCGGTTTCAGCAGCCTAAGCACTTCCCAGGATCTCTTTTCCAGCAGCCTCGGCCGTTTAAACTCCGCCTTGAGCCAGGCTCTCTCCAGCTCACTTGAGTCAAACTTAAGCCAAGCGACTACTCCGGAAACAACTCCTCCCGCAAACGCTACCGGCAATCTCGCTCCCAACCTAGGCCGCGCTATCGAGACCATACGCGGCATACCAATTCTGATTGAAGCCCTCAATACCGATGAAACACTCACTACTACCGGTTCAACAACCCAGTCCGGCAATAACCAACAATTATCAGACGATCTGCTCAACTTTGTCTCCACCTCTGCCCGGGAGCGCCTCAGCACTGTCGAGGGTTTGATTCAGAACGCAACCAACGAGATACTACGAAGCGACTCGGTACTCAGCCGACTTGCCCCGGCTCTGGATACTATTCTCGCCAAGCTCAGCAACCTACCGGAAGATAGCCTCCAGTCTTCAGCCTCCAGCCTCGAATTTTCCTCTGCTGAAAAAGCTATATTTGAACGCCTAAATGCCAAACTACTACCGGACGATACCAAGTCACAACCGCTGAACCTCAGCGAACTGCTCAAAGATATCCCCTTACTCAGAGAGAGAACCTCACACCCCGGTATCAATACTATTCCAGAATTCTGGGAACGGGTCGAGATTGATCGCACAACCCTGGATAACAGCGATATAGCCAAAATCAAGAGCGGTATCGAAGAGATACTAAACTCTAAGAATCCTGAAGAAGCCAGGGAAATCAGTAAGGAATTGCTCAAGAATATAGACCGTGACACTCTGCGAACTCTGGCGAGTACCCTCCAGGAACTCGAGCGTGAAGAGATACAAAAGCATCCCACTCTCCAACATCTGCGCGAAGCCAGCAGCGAGCTCCGCGAATTGGGGCGCGCGCTAATCGCTCAGAAAGCCGAGAATCTTGGAAATCTGCGCCAAGATCCCGCCAACTTTTCAACCAGCATCCCCTTCAGCTTCAACCAAAACAACAATGAGCAAGAGGACGGCAAACTCTCAATGCATTACAATAAAAGTAAAGGCAGAAAGGGCGAATGGCAGCAACGCGTAATTCTCGATCTGAACATGTCGGCGCTCGGCAACATAATCGGCGATATTCAGTTTTATCAGGGCATGATCAATATTAATCTCATCTCTTCACAGCCGGATACTGTGCAAATTTTAGAGAATGATAAAACCACACTACTCCTAGGCTTGGAAGGCCTGGGTTTTACCGCCAGCGTCGGCGTAAAACTAATCCAACCCAAGACCTCTGAAACCAATGCAGAAAAACAAGCCCAGGCAACGAGTAAACATATTCTTGACATCCAGGCTTGACACTTTAAACCACCGGCTATACCCCCAACTCCAGTAAAGCCCGTCTCTCTTTTGGAAACTGGCTATACCTTATATGGGCTCAAGATCCCCAAACCAATAGTGTAAGGGCTATTCGCCCTTACACCCCAGCAAACGCTGTGCGTTTGATCACAGCCGGTGTTTAACAGACAGTTCTATCCAAGCGTAATTTAAAAACTTAGGACTTATTCAAAGATATTATCCACTACAACACACGCCAAGGAGTAGCGGCCTCCGCCGCTACTCCTCAATCAATAGCTATTCTAAAGAAAGCCTACATCTCTAAACAATCCCCGGAGCATGCTTCTCAATTACCGCACGCATCAACCTCAAATCTTCAGCCGAAAGGCTTACTCCCCCGGCAAAAGCATTCTCCCGAGCCTGCTCCGGAGTTCGCGCCCCGATAAGCACATGGCTGCACCCTTGCTGCTGGAAGGTCCAGGCGATTACCAATTGCCCCAGACTTATCTTATGCTTATCCGCAACCGGAACAAACTCTTCAAGCATAGCCGCTACCCGCCGTCGGTTCTCAACCTCAAACCGCGGTTTATGATTTCTCTGATCACCCGCTCCAAAAACTCTCCCGGCATCTATCTTACCGGTGAGCATACCCTGCGCCAGCGGCGAGTATGCCAGAAATGCGAGCCCATTCTCCTCGACAAAATCCAGATTCTTGCCTTTCTGCTCCATCTCCCTATCGAGCATATTGTACTTCTCCTGATCGACATCAAGCTGCCCGACCCGCAAATACTCCTGCATCTCTTGAACGCTGGCATTGGAACAACCGATCGCCCTGATCTTACCCTCTTGTTTGAGTTCGAGCAGAGCCCCCATAGTATCGGCAATCGGCGTTGTCGCCTCTTGCCAGTGCGTCTGATAAATATCGATATAATCTATTTGAAGCCGCTGCAAGCTCTGCTCAACCTCCCAACGAATCATCTTTGGAGCAAGACAACGATAGAGTTTCTTGTCCGCACCAGCAGTACTGCTCTGAGCTTTCTTCTCTTTCTCATCACTCGCACAGATAAATTCTCCACGCTCCTCATGCCAGATAATTCCGCATTTACTGGCGATTATCACCTCTTCGCGCTTAAAATCCTTTATCGCCTCCCCCACTATCTCCTCGGAAGCGCCAAAACCATACACCGGTGCGGTATCAATCAGATTTATACCCGACTCAATAGCCGCCCTAATCGCCAGAATTGACTCGCTCCGTTCCGCTCCGCCCCACATCCAGCCTCCGACCGCCCAAGCGCCAAAAGCAACCACCGACGCATCAAAACCGCTTATCTTTCGCCTAAACATCACAATCCTTCCCCTCCAGCAGACAACCGTTACGCAAACCTAGCCCGACAGCGATTACCCACCTTCACCCTTAAATTCTATCTGCAAATTCCTGCTAACGATCACTCTCAACCTCGTCCCCCGCAGAATAATCCGCTACCAGCATTTCAGGCACACCATTTAGCAATTGATAACGCCGCCCACATGCCTTACAAATCAACATGCCAGCGTTATATTCAAGTTCAGACTTATCAAGCGGACACCCCAAAATCTCCAGAAGCTTCTTCTCCATATCCTAACCTCTCTTGAGCACCTCAATACCTTCAGGTAGTTCGATAAACTTATTAATAATCAATTCATACAGATCAGGGCATTTAAAGAAGAGCTGCTTGCCCGCATCTTCAGCAGAATTAATATACATGGCATAATGCCGACGCCAGTTAGTCCGTTCATTCTCGTCGGTAAATATACCAGCCTTTTGACGTACTTCCTTATCCTTTTTCCGCAGAATCCAGCGCACCTCGGCATATGCAGCAACCAGGGTATCACTATTCATCACATCATTGCCCGCCTGCTCCTTACTGGTATCGTATCTAAAATCAGAGAAGGTCTCAACCGCAATCGCCTCGCGCATTCCAGAACGTTCAAAATACCCCGGCAACATCAGTTTACCACTATAGGTATCGCTTCGCGGCGCCACCAAAAAACCCATGATACCACTGGCTGGAAGGAGATGGATAAATGGTGAAGTCCGAATCTGTACCCGATTATTCTTCTTCATTGACGAGAGCATGTTCTCTTTGAAAATCAACGGATCCTTGGCCTCAATATCCTGCAGAACCGCTAGCATATCAGCACGGGTATTGGTTGTCTTCATCTCTGGATCAAATCTATCTTTGAGGGTAAACGGCAAGAAAGGCTCCTGCAGTTTGGCTATCAACCTGCAAAAACGCCTGATACAGGTGATCTCATGCCTGGCAAGCTCTTCAGGATCAGCCTCCATACCGAGCTCCTCCATAGCCTCGATACCGGCATCGATATCGAGCTGTATCTTTGCCGACATCTCATCTCGAGCTTTTTCTACCAGTTTGGTGCTCTTCACCGCTGCGATCTTATATGCCTGTAAGGACTTTTTAATTGCTTTTACCTTGCTCTTACGATCTGGATCATCTTCAGCAACAGCTTCCAACTCCTTCTCTTTATTATCTCGTTTGGCATTGTTTTCCTCAGCGATCTCCTCCAGATTACTCTGAAGATCCTTGAGAATGCTCAGATAAAAATCCCCCCCGACAATCTTTCTATGGGCTCTATCAACCTTCCAGCGCGGGCTGTTACGCTCATTCATCTCCAAGTCTTCATTCGGACTTGGCAGTAACAGCTTCTGCGCCGTCAGTTCGATAACCTCATCAGCATAGAGGATATAATTCGCTTCCATTGCAAATTTAGCCAGCTTCGAACCACCGTCACACTCAGCAAGAAGCTCCTCCAGAATCTCCGGCCGGATAAAATCAGAACCAAGCCCAAGAATACCCCATCTTAAGTAAGCCCTGACATACCGCTCACAATCCTTCTGCACCCCTTTAACCAGGCGAATACCGAGAGCCTCATATACTGCCCAGAAGGCATCCACCATGATCGACTCAACCGCCGCGGTCTCCTTCATGATCCCGCTCAATTTTAAGCGATAAAGCTGCTCTTCAGCCTCATATTCAAGCTTTTGCTGTTCCTTGGCCTCTTCCTCGGCTTCATCTACCTCAGGCTTCTTTTTAAAGATACTGAATAGCCCCCCACCTTTCTTGCTATCCTGCTCATCCTGTATCTCCTTGATCAACCGTTTGAGTTCCTTCTGCCTCTCTTTGAGTTCCTCTTGATAAGCGGTAAGCGCCAACACATAAACCGCCCAGCCAAAAACTTCATTAGGATTTACCCCGACTTTACGCATAACCAGATTCATAAGTTGGTTCTGAGTTACTTCAGAGCAGATACTGAGTACTGACGGCATACTCTCATACCAGTTCAGCAGTAGATCCTTCTGTGCAACCGAAATTTTATAAGCCGCGATAACATCGGCGGTAAGCTGGGGCTTAGTATCAGCCTCGACCTCGGCAGCCGCTACCATCTCTGCCAGCTTATCCCGTTTCATCTTGAGTTGCTCATACGGCGGGATCTTATTGAGTTCCCGGCGCAGGGAAGATAATTCATTGCTTGCTCTATCGGTAGTGCTACTCTTCGCTTCGAGTTTATCACGCTCTGCAGCAACCTCTTCCAGCTTAACATACATCTGGAGCCGTTCATTGAGTAACTCCCAAATACTCTCTGAAAACTCCAGCGGCTGCGCCTGCGCAATCACCTCTTTGAGCTCGAGCGCCGGGAGTACAACCGAGTCATCAGGATCTTGTAAAATTGCCTCCACCGGATCTATCTTTACCGGCTCTTCAGTCTCATCTTGCTCCTCATCAATACTCTCACCGCCAGCGTCATCCTCTCCTCCTGCATCAGCTTTAGCCTTAGACTGTGCCACCTCTTCGACATCATCTTCCAGGGTACCCGCAAAACTGGCAAAAGCATCACCCCCACTCTCTTCTGTATCTTGGACATCAGATTTATCCGCTCCCGCTACAACCTGACGAGCAGACTTCACCTTACTACTCTCTACCCCCTGCAGAGCCGGAGCCTTTGCTACTGTTGGCTCAACATTCTCAGTTTCTGCCTTGGGAACCCTCTTCGCATCATCCTCCTTAACCGAGTCAAGCTCCTTGGGCTGAGCTTCTACTTCCGGCAACACTCTTCTCTTTGCCTCAATCTTCTTTTGTACGCTATCAACCTTACCTGCAACAGCAGTTACCTGCTCTTCAGCAAAGAGCGGTTCAACAAATGTGGTATTACCCTTCTCAGTCGCAGCATTCTCTGCACTGACGATCAACGCCGGATCCTGCAGCCTTGCACTGAGTTCAGGCCTTTCTGTAATTACCTCAACATATTTATCCGTAATATCCGCCACTCTTTGCGCCAGAACTGAAGAGAGCTTCAAGGCCATATGCGGATTCTTGGCAAAAAAATTCTGTACGTCACCCTCAGGAATCTTCAAGAGTACCGAATCCTTCAGCGCCACTACGGTTGAGACACGCGGAGTATTCAGCAAACAACTGGTAATACCGATAAATGCTCCCCGGTCAAAGCGCTTACCCAGATGGATTGAATTTTTATATACCCCTACTTCACCCTGCTGAATAACATAAAGATCATGATTAGTGCTATCCCCTTCACAGAAGATCACATCCCCTTTCTTATACCGACGCACCAGACTACTAAGAGATTTAGTCTTTTTAACCGCCGGTTTTTTATTACCCCCGAATTTCTGCTTACGCACCTGATCCATCGCCTGCTGCTTATTCAGGATCTCACTCAACTCCTTAGATGTAATGCACTTGGCCTCTACTAAGAGTTCACCAATTTTCTTTTCAACACCCTGCTTCTTCAAATGCTGCTGGTAGAGAATAACATCACTCAACTTCTTCGGGCTTACTTTCTTGGTCTTCAGTACAATCTGCCCAAACATCCGTTCCTTCAGGAACCGCTGCTTGGTACTAGGTTTCTTCTCCGGGGGTTGGGGAGAGGCATTATTATTCGGTTTATTTGCTGTTGTCATTACCCTGTTTACCCTCAACCAAACTCAAATACCATAAAAATCCCAGAAGACTCATTCGCAAATTATCATACATTATCTTTATTTATGTACCATATTAACACGTCTTCATTTAATACATAAAATTAACAATGCAAATATACATCTTTCTCTATCCACAGCCTATCATCTTTCATATAATATACAATCTATATTATTATTATTTTCCAGCCCTAAACAATTGATATTCTGTATAATTCAGATAAAATTATTGGTGCATAGTAATGGAGTTATAATCTTGACTCTCAAATCGTAAAGGAAATGCCAATGCTAAATTTAACTTATAAATCCCTGTTATCGTTTTTTTTATTCTCACTTTTTCTACTCCCTGCCGTGCACGCCAATGAAATAAACCTCTTTGATGGTCTGATCAAGATACGAACCGGTAGTTCCAGCAATAACACAAACAATTACCACAAGGATCATGGCCATTATGAAATAATTGATGGCAGGGTGGTCTGGGTTGAGGATAAACCTGATCGCCATAACAGACATATTATCGATGCTGAACCCGAAAAATGGGTACTCATGACCCGTATCCACAACCGTGACTTTGACTGGGTTATCATTCCAGCCTCAGACACCCACAAAATTGCCCAGTATCGCAAACGTGGCTTTGAACGGAGCATGACCGGGCGAAAAGAATCCTGCTATAAAATGGGTAAAAAGAAAGAGCACATGTGGAAGAAACAGTACAAATACTGGCAATAGAATGATATTGATTATAGTTTATAATTAATGAGCCGCTCCAGATAAGGAGCGGCTCATTAAATTCACTGACTAACGATCTTATACAGTGTATCTTCTAAAACTATACTCAAACCAGACAATTGACATTATTGAAGTTAGCAAACCGGATAACAATAACCCGATAACCATCCCTATATACCCATGCAAATAGGCACCAATCCACGCCGCAGGAATCATCATCACCACAAATCTAAAGAGATCCATAAACCCGGAGAAGAGCGGCTTACGTATTGCAAAGAACGCCTGCTGCACGATCAAGCTCAACACTACAAACGGGTATATCAACGGAACCACCAGCAGATAGAACTTGATCATATCCTGCACCCCGGTAAGGCTGTTGAACCAGACCGCAATATCCTCTGAAAACAACACCAAGAAAACCAGACAGACCAGCGCATATACTATTATCCATTTATACGCCCAATTTAGAGCTTTTCTCGCCCTTTCTTTACTCCCAGCAGCCAAATTCTGTGAAATAAAGATCATCAATACCAGTGCCAGTGCCAACGCCGCAACCAGCACCATTTGCTCAACTCTGGAACCAGCATTGAGCGCAGCAACCGCATTCTTACCGATACTGGCCGCAACTACCGTTACTCCCAGCATTCCCAGAGGCATTGATACCTTGCCAACAATACCAGGCAAGGCATAGAATAGCAACTCCTTCCATTCCTGGAGCATCTCTTCAAGACGCGGTCGCTTGAGTGCAATAAGATCCCACTTCACCACCAAAAATATCGATATCACCGCGGTCGTAATCCGTGCAATCACCGTCGCAATAGCTGCCCCACCTACACCCATTGCCGGTATCTTCCAGGCTCCGAAGATCAATAACGGATCTAAGATCACATTGAGCAGTGCCCCAGTAGTCATCACCACCCCCGGCCAAAAGGTATTACCATATCCGCGTAGCGCATTATTGCAGGTCATCGGAATAAGCATAAATACCGCACCTGAATACCAGATCCCCATATACTCGCGCAACAGCGGCAGCTGCTCAGGTTTAGCCCCCATAAATGTAAACAAGGGATCAATCGTAAATAATCCGACAATAGTAACAAAGAGCGTAAAGAGACTGGTAAGGATAACCGCATCCCTGGTCAGACGTTTTGCCAGATCTTTATTACCAGCTCCATAAGCCCGAGAGATCAGAGTCGTAACCGCAACCCCAAGCCCGATAGCGATAGACCCAATGCCAAAGACAATAGGAAATGTCAACGATATCGACGAGAGATAGAGACTCTCGGCATGCTCAGGTAGGGCATTATCCATCTGCGAGACAAACCAGCTGTCAGCAAAATTAAAACCGGTAACGGCAAAAAAACCTCCCAATTGCGGGATAAGCAACTTTATCAAAGCCGAAGGTATCGAACCCTCCAGCAGATTTACATTATTCTTCATAAACCCCCTTAAGTTAAGCTTATAGCTAAAACACTTATAACCAAAAGTATATTTATGACTATAAGTCACAAGCATAACCATACCCTATTTTAAAACCCAAAAGCAAGTAAAAATTTATTATTAACTAACAGCCAGCCTAAAAACGCACTGAAGTTTTTTTAGAGATCAGCAAAAATCTTAAGCGCAACCAAATTAGTACTTTCAGCTTAAATCCAAAAATCAGCCCCCAATAATATTGCGGGCTGGCTTAGCACCTTACCTGATTTTTAGTACCCAAAAAGAGGGTGACCAATAAATTGATCACCCTCCCTCTTGTATTGTTCCCTCCACGGGCCAATTTCCGGGCTTCCCCGGCAAATACTTACATTGCGCCTCCAGCAATAAACTACAACCAAGGCAACTCGAGTAATATTAAAATAAGCCCGGCAAACTCAACACTTATGTCTGCCGGACTCAAATTACTCTTACCCGTACCGGTCAGCCTAGCCAATACACTATAAGCCGAACCGACCAGTCTGAGCCAGCAACCAGAGCCTAAAATATCTTACCACTCAATAATTCAACACTCTGGTCAAGTTTATTCCTGTACTCTGCTACCTACTATCCAATCAGTGAAAGAGCATTCTGACTGAGCTGGTTAGCCTGAGCCAACATAGAAGTACCTGCCTGAACCATAATCTGATTCTTGGAGAACTCAGTTGATTCTTGTGCCATATCTGCATCACGAATGTATGACTCGGTCTTGGTGATATTCTCGATAGCCACAGAGAGACTAGCCGCATTGGTCTCGAGCTGATTAGCCTGGAAGGCACCGATATTCGCACGCAGTTCGGATACATCCTCGATCGCCTGGTCGATAATCTCCAGCGCCTTTACCGGATCTTCCGCCAAACTTGCCCAACCACCTGAGAGCATATCGTTGATAGACAGAGTTTTCTCAGATTCGAGTGGGGTCTCGAAGCTGCCGGTAAATTTCACCTTACCCAACTCGGTAGCAGTCATATCCTTGAGGGACAGTACGGTTCTCTCCTGATCACCGGCACCTTCACCCAGCTGGAACTGCATACCGCCTTCCCAATCGCCCAGGGTCTCGGTTGTACTGTGGAGTGCATGAGTTACATAATTATCTTCATCATTATACATCTCAGCCGCTTTTGAACCGATGGCTCCGATATCATAACCCACTGCTGCCAGGGTTGTAGTACCGAGTCCGCCTTCATTGAACGAAATCTTAGCGGTGGTATCGAGATTGGTAATAGTACCTTCGATACCGTCGAGTTTGAGTTCCTGTCCGTTGAGTGAAACGGTTGCATCACGTCCATACTCAATCCAGTCCTCGCCGTCGAGTCCGGCATCCAGCAGTATCGCTCCATCCTCCTCGCTGTATCTGGAGAAGATTGCTCCTTCCTCCTGATCAACCTTGACAAAATCACCAGAACCGTAATCCTTTGCAGAGATACGCAGACCCAGATTATCCGCACCGATCACAGTCTCAAAGTTCAAGTCCTGTGTAGCGGTAGCCATGTTGAAGTTGAAGGTACCATACAGACCTGATGTCGCGCCATTACCCCCTGCATTTGCCGCATAGACTCTAATTGCGTTACCATTAGTACTATCAGAGTGAATATCGGTAGCAGCAGACTGTGCAACCAGGTCTTCATCACGCATCCGGGCATCTTTATACAGATAGATAGTTGAATTACCAGTGGTACTCAGATCAGCCTTAACATAGATCTTACCAGTCTCGTCAGTATTCTCCCCAAGCTTTATACCACTCAGGTATGAACCACTATTAACAAAATGGGTGGTGGTTGCAGAACCCTGTGTAGACGAAGCCAGAGCCAGATCTGAGAAATCGACCGTCTCATTGGCCAGAGTAGATACATCTGTATCATTCTGGAAGTATCCGAGCTGGAGCGTAGAGGTCATACCAGCAGTCATACCGGTAGTCGCAAAGGTCAGATCAATTCCGTCAAAATTAGAGTTATTGACCGCCATCACCTGAGTATCACCGCTGGTGATATCACCTTCAGCCACCTTCATAGTCATCGCTGAATCTTTATAGATCTCATATGAATCATCATCGATCATCTTCAGATAAGCTCGACCATAACCATCGACATTGACACCGGCCTTAATATTGCTGACACCAGTAGAATTAATCGATACATTGGTTACACCAACTGTAGTAATCTCACCGAGCTCTGTCCGGTTGAAGACATCTGCGCTCTGTGAAGCATGCGCAGTTGAACCAATATCCTGAGTAGCCGCACCCAGAGTCTCGGCTTGCGCATTACTGTCATAGATCAGCGTTGCTTCAACACCGGTAGAGTCAGATACAGAGTTGATAGAAGTAACCATCTCACCCAGGTGTGTGCCTTTAGCAAAGCTGAGATAACGGCTGCCATCATTACCTGAGAGGGTAAATGACTGATCAGCAGATAGGGTATAGTTCTTGGTGCTGTCAGCATTATTGGTTATAACCTGAGTAGCCGCAGACTCATTCTTAGAGATCTCAAAGTAACCCTTCTGCGCTTCATTACCGTTATCAACATCCTGGCTTGAAGTATTCTGCCCCACACCGGAGAAGCTGATATTCAGCTTGAAGTCATCCTTCTTAAAGATCTGTCTAATGTCTGAGAGGCTCTCGTTTACCAACTTCATATCATGGGTATCGGTAATCATGACGGTACTATCATACTCTAGTTCCTTGTTACCGTTCAGGAGAAACTGATCAGAGAACTTGGTCGTACGTGCAATACGGTCAAGTGTCTGAATTGAAGAGTCGACCTCTGCCTGGTCGGCCGCGACCTGCTCAGGAGAAGTTACACCGTTATTGGCAGAGTGAACAGCCAATTGGCGCATTTTCTTTAGAATGTTGTTCATCTCGTTCAGAGCACCTTCAGCAATACCCAATACATTATTGGCTTCCTGCGTATTCTGTACCGCTCTTTCCAAACCAACATTCTGTGCTCTCAACTGTTCAGAGATAACCAGACCTGAAGGGTCATCCTTACCGCTGTTGATTTTATAACCAGTAGAGAGACGTTCGAGAGATGTGCTCATCTGTGCATTGTTTTTGTTGAGCGCATTTTGTGTAGATAGTGCATTAAGATTGTTAGCAACGATCATAGGCATAGTAGATTTCCTCCTTGAAATCCTAATTTAAAGATGAGAGCCGTCCTTGACCCCCACAGATCAACTTCGCAACAAGCCGGCGTGATCCAAACAACCGTTTTTATATTAGAGCAACAACTTTACCGCGAATACAACAAACCTTTTTTTGAATCAGCGCCTCCTTCCTGCTATCAGCACAAATCAAGAGTCATACCAATTAATGTATATAACACTCATTAGCCAGAATATAATCCAACCAAAGTAATGCTAATTCCCATACCTGCCCGCTTTATCCAACTTGAATCATAGACTCAAAATCAGAGCATTAGACAATATGCCACCAGCAATGCCCAAGGCATTTAATGCAGCAACCGTACAGAATGCAAATCAAATTGTTTATAGTTTGTTATTAGCCCCAGAGGTAGAAATAAGAATCAACAGTCAAGACCGGGTCTCAATGTTTGTAATCACCTTCTGGAGCATTCTCCATCTATGTTATCGGTCGCAACCCGATATTCTTGAGGTGTTTTTTATATTCTAAATTCTTTTTGCAAGAAAGCTCCAGTTCGCCGCGTATATGCACGCAACATTATAAGTACTTATTAACAATAAAGTAACAACACATTTCCTCTCTCACAACATACAACCAAGTATAAGTATGAAATTAAAAAAGGCTGCCCTCAGCTTACGCTGAGCCGCAACCTTCCGATAAAATTCTCTCAAATTCTCCCTCCCCACTTATCAAGCACAAACCTATCCCAGTAGCTGTAGAGCGGTACTTCCCAACTGGTTAGCCTGAGCCAACATAGAAGTACCTGCCTGAACCATAATCTGATTCTTGGAGAACTCAGTTGATTCTTGCGCCATATCCGCATCACGAATGTATGACTCGGTCTTGGTGATGTTCTCGATAGCCACAGACAGACTAGCCGCATTGGTCTCGAGCTGATTAGCCTGGAAGGCACCGATATTCGCACGCAGTTCGGATACATCCTCGATCGCCTGGTCGATAATCTCCAGCGCCTTTACCGGATCTTCCGCCAGACTGGCCAGCCCGCCGGAGAGCAGATCATTCACCGCCAGTACCTGCCCGGTATCTACTCCACCGCCAAAATTATCCTTGAACTCCACCCGTCCCAGCTCGGTAGCAGTCATATCCTTGAGCGAAAGCACCGTCCTCTCCTGATCTCCCGCACCGCCGCCAAGTTGGAATTGCATCCCCCCCTGCCAAGCACCAAGCGACTCGGTGGTATGATGCAATGCATGGGTCAGATAATTACCCTCCTCGCTAGCGATCATCGACGCTCTCGCTGCCCACGCCCCCTGATTATAACCGACCGCCGCCAGTGTAGTCGTACCGAGTCCTCCTTCATTAAAGACGACCGCAGCGTTAATATCGAGCGTACTGAGGGTACCGCTGATACCGTCCAGCCTTAGTTCCTGCCCGTTGACCGCAACTGTAGCGTCACGCCCATACTCGGTCCAGCTCTTCCCGGCCACACCAGCATCAAGCAGCTCTACCCCGTCGACTTCACAGTATCTAGAAAAGATCGCACCTTCCTGCTGAGCAACCTTGACAAAACTCGCACCGCCGTAATCCTCAGCCGCCAGGCGCATTCCCAGATTAGTGAATTCTATCTGTGTTCCGTCCAAATCCACATCCTGTAGAATCTGGTTAAAGTTGAAGGTTCCGTACAATCCTGTAGTCGCTCCGTCATTACCCGCAGCCGTCGCATAGAGCCGAACCGCCGAACCCGTGGAATTTGTAGCCAGATCTACCTTCCCGCTCTCTGCAACCAGATCTTCATCACGCATACGCGCATCTTTATAGATAAATATTTCACTGTCACCGATCGCGTTCAGGTCGCCCTTTACATATACCCTGCCGCCAGTCGAAGTATTCTCCCCGAGTGCAACCCCACTCAGATACGACCCAGAGCTAACAAAGAACGAACCATTGGTCGAGACCTCGGTATCATTCTCCAGCGCACTCATATCAACCCCGTCATTCTCACTCACATCATCGACAACAAATGAACAGAGTCCCATAGCCCAGGTCGCACCACCAGCAATTCCCGCGTCCGAACTGATCGTCAAAGTAAAATCATCGCCCAAATACGAAAAATCCGCACTGATAGTTCCGGCCGCCTGATCAAACCTGCCGTTGGTACCGGTTGCGAGCAAAGTACCGGCTGAAACCTGATCCCTGAGTTGCATAATCCCGGAGGAGGTATTCATATAGACATAGTATTGATTATTCGCCATCGAATGCGACAACCTACCACTAGAGACAACCACACTATCGATCGTCCCGGGATTATTAGTACTGTCATTTGCCGTATTAACCGTAGTCGGCGGATCATGCGGCAGAACCTGCATCGCCTTGTTGGTAATACCGGTATCCTCAAGTTGAATCCCCAATTGCAAAACCGAGGTCGCACCTGCCCGGAGTCCGGTTGGATCGGAGAAGGTCAGTTCAACCCCGTCAAACTCCGAATTATTGACCGCCATCACTGTCGTACCACCGGTATTGTCCACAACCCCCTCAGCCACCTTCATGGTCAAAGCCGCATCTTTATAAATTGCATACGACTGCGTATCCAGCAGCTTGAGGTACACCCTGCCCTCACCATCAACATTCTGCCCCAGTTTGAGCGTATTACTCGAGATCACTGAAATCTCACTAACTCCAACCGTAGTAATATTTCCCAGCTCGGTTCGGTTAAAGACATCGGCAAGACCGGTCGCATGCGCCACCGTCCCGCTCGACGCTGTCGCCCCGGCATTCACCACGCCATTGCGTGAAGTATCACTGCTGGACACCCCCGAGACCACGGTATCACTGTCAAATACCAGCGTCGCCTCCACTCCGGTCGAGCTTGATACCGAATTTATCGTCTCCACCATCTCACCAAGATGCACCCCCTTGGCAAAGCTCAAATACCTACTACCCTTCTCACCACTCAGGGTAAAGGCCTGCTCCGCAGTCAACGCACCGCTACTATCCACTTGAGTCGCCGCAGACTGCACCCGTGATACCTCGAAATACCCTTTTTGCGCTTCGTTGCCATTCTCAATAGTCTCACCCTGTGCATTCTCTTTCACCCCGGAGAAGCTGATATTAAGCTTAAAATCATCACGCTTAAAAATCTGACGAATATTGGAGAGATCTTCATTGACTAATTTCATATCATTGGCATCACTAACCATTACCGTACTGTCATACCCCAGGGTTTTATTGCCGTTGAGCAATGTCTGATCAGAGAAACGCGTAGTGCGCGCAATCCGGTCGAGTGTCTGCACCGCAGAATCTATTTCAGCCTGATCCGCCCCTACCTGCTCCCGGGAAGTAACCCCGTTATTGGCGGCATGTACTGCCAACTGGCGCATACCCTTCAGAATATCACTCATCTCACTGAGCGCACCTTCAGCAATCCCTAACACATTATTTGCTTCTTGCGTATTCTGCAAGGCTCGCTCCAGCCCAACATTTTGCGCTCTAAGCTGCTCAGAGATCACCAATCCAGCCGGATCATCACTTCCGGAGTTTATCTTATACCCCGTAGACAACCGCTCCAGCGACTGGCTCATCCGGCTCTCATCGACATTCAAAGCATGCTGAATATTTAGAGCGTTGAGATTATTTGCAATAAAGATAGGCACCGCCAAACCTCCACTCAGATTATACCATCCACCCAAAAAGCGCAAATTAGGCCACAAACAACCCATCGCATATTCAGCACAGGCCAAATAACGCTTAAAAACTTATGTTTTAAAAATACTTGCGCCCGCCAAACCTGCCTGCGCTCTAGCCTGCAGCATTTCATCCGGGCACAACTCCAATAATATTATCGGTCGCCAAGCCGCCAACTTAAGCGATTATTCCTCACAAAAAGATTATTTTCGGTAATAGTTGAGGCCAAAATAAAAGAGTAAGGCGGCTTACTCGCAGTCGCCTTACTCTCTACCCCTACTCTAACGCCGTCCTAAAACGGCGCCCGCTCATCATCTCTCAATCCGGCGATCGGCGTATCCTCTTCCTGCCGGTACTTACCCTGCCTCAGATTCGAACCGCCGCCGAAGTACTTTGCATAATACTCATCCATATCTAGCATAATCTCCCGCGCCTTACCTTCACGGAAGGGACCGAGTATCCCAGCTTCTGCAAGCTGATCAACTATCCGGCTGGCTCGTCCATAACCGATACCGAGTTTTCGTTGTAAGAGCGAGACCGAACCTCTCCCAGACTCAATGATACGTTCCGCCGCTTCCAGAAACAACTCATCATACTCACTGATATCGGTCTCACCAACCGCCCCACCGATTACCGGCCCCTCAAGCGCAGTATGATACTCCGGACCACGTTGCGACTTACAGTAACCGACAATCCTGAATAACTCCTCATCGCTGACAAACACCCCTTGCGAACGCATAACCTTACTCACCCCAGGCGGCAGATACAGCATATCCCCTTGCCCGAGCAGTGACTCCGCGCCCATCTGATCAAGGATAATCCTGCTATCAATCTTACTCGCCACCTGAAACGCAATACGCGAAGGCATATTGGCTTTGATCAGACCGGTAATAACATCGGTAGACGGACGCTGGGTCGCCAGGATCAGATGTATACCTACAGCCCGGCTCTTCGCTGCAAGGCGTGCGATATGATTCTCCACCTCTTTCTTCGCCACCATCATCAGATCTGCCAGCTCATCAATAATAATAACTATATACGGGAGTTTCCGCGGGAAGTGTTCTAGTTCCTCTTCACCATAGACCATACTCACCCTCTTCTCAATTTCAGAACTGGATAAAGCATTGAACTTTGCCAGATTATTCACACTCACCATACTCAGCTTTTCATAGCGCTGATCCATCTCCTGACAGGCCCACTCAAGCACCCCCACCGCCTTCTGCATATCGGTAATAACCGGACTCATCAGGTGCGGAATATCGCGAAAACGTGACAATTCAACCACCTTCGGATCGACCATAATAAGTTTGCATTCATCATATCTAAGGCAGGTAAGGAATGACATTATTATCGAATTGATACAGACAGACTTGCCGCTTCCAGTCGCACCAGCAATCAATAGATGCGGCATTTTGGCCAGATCCGCCACAATCGGCTTACCCGATACATCCTTGGCCAGACATAGAGGCAGCGCCTGCTTGCGCTTCTGCCGGTCTACGGCTTCCACTACTTCCCGCAAAGTTACCAGTTCCTGATCAATATTCGGGATCTCAATACCGATGGTATCCTTACCGGGAATAGGAGCGATTATACGTATACTAGGAGCTTTGAGCACCATGGCAATATTATCCTGTAGGCCGCTGACCCGGCTAAGCTTGATCCCCGGGGCCAGACTTATCTCAAACTGAGTAATACGCGGACCACGCTCAATATGGACTACCTGCCCTTGAATCTTGAAATCAGCGAGCAGGCTTTCCAGTACCTTGGCGCGCTTGGCCAGTGCCGCGGGGTTCCCCCCTTTGCGTTCCGGTACCGGGTCAAGCAAATCGTACGCTGGCAACTGATACGGATGTTCCGGCACGGCTTCGACAGCTTCTCGACTTACCCGCTTCAGTTCCTCTACCTCAGCGCTAGCCTTTTTCGCCACATCTGCCGCAGCCAGACGAGCATAAGGATTCTCCTCTTGCTCTTCAGTAAAATCCACCGCCGAAAGAAGCTCCGCTTCCGCCTCGCCCCAATCACTCTCTTCTGAATATTCACTGCTCTCTGCGTCCTCCACCATTTCCAATGCAGCTTCAGTAGAAGACTCCGGTTCCACAGGGACTTCAGTGTCTACGATATCAATAAGCGGATCTGCCTCCTCGACTTCAAATTCAAATTTATCGACCGGCTCAGGTCGAACCTCGCGATTCACAATCACCCGTTTATCCAGCCGTCCCGGCTCAGCGACAACCTTGCCATTATTTTCAATTATCTCTGAATCTTCGACTACCGAGTCTTCCGACTCTTCATTATCGACTACTCTAGAAGGTACACCCTGTACACTCTCGACAAAACGCTCCCGCGCCACCCGTGTAGCCTGGCGCATCGGCTCAGCCATACCGCTACCGGCGGTAAGGACGGCACGTTTCAACTTCGGTGAAAAAGCTTCATGAGTATTCTTGCAGGTCTTTGCCGCACCCTGCAGAGTAATGATGAATAAACGCACCACCGCTTCTCCCAGCCACTCGGCGCTGGCAAAAACCTTGGTACCAAAGGCCAGAACCAAGCCGGTCACGAAGATAACCGTACACATCATAAATACCCCGAGAGCACCACCGTAAAGATTGGCATATGGCAAGACCACCTCAGATAAGAGACCCCCAGAATAGAAATCACCACTACCCAGGAGACCACTTAGAATCGAGACTGCACAGAGCATCAACATCCCACCCAAAACATTCACCCAAGTTCTGAAGAAACTGCCAAGGCGCATAATATAGGCTCCCCAGAGAAACACCAGCCCCGCCATAATAAAAGCTGGTATCTTGCCAAAGCTCAGAATACTCCCGTACGCCAACCATGAACCTACCAGACCCGTACTGCAGTAATTACCGCCATTGAGCGGATCAAGGGTAATATCGGCGGTCAGAAAGGAGAGCAACATAAAGATACTGAGCCCACATAAAAATAATCCACAAAAAAACGGTGTATACGATACTCGCTTTTCCGTCTCCCTCGTAATTTGTTTATTCTTATCCTTACTTTTAGCCATAATCAATATTTCCTCTTTCTACTGACAGATATTATTTTCAACCCTTGCCTTATACTACAGACTACACCTCGCAGCGCCCCTCTATCTCCAGAACCCGAAGTAGATAATCCCGATCACACCCACAACCGCGCAATATAATGCAAACCATTTCAACCCCGTACCCGCGACAATCTTCAGCATCAGCCGTGCCGCAATCCAGCCGCTCACCAACGCAACCAGGCAGCCACTCAAAGCCGGCCCCAAAGGCAAAGTAAGTAACTCCTGCGGATCATGCATAAACTTGAGCAGATTAGCCCCCAGCACAGCCGGCAGCATAAGGAAGAAACTGAACTTCACCGCCTCCTGCCTATCCAGGTTGAGTATTATTCCACCAGCAATTGTAGACCCGCTACGGCTTACTCCCGGCAACATTCCTAACACCTGAAAACAGCCGATTTCAAAGGCTTTAAGCCAACCGGCGCGTTCAAGCAGAAGATCACTCTTCGGGCGCAACTGCGCTAGCATAAGTAGCACCGCAGTCAAGAGTAACGCCAGACAAATCAATACCGGCCGCTGCGCCAAAGCTTCAATATTATCCTTATACAGAATTCCGACAACACCTACCGGTAGCGAACCTACAATAATATACCCCAACACGATCCACTTTTTACGCTCGCTGAGAATAGCGATAATATCCTGATGAAAGGCTCCCAGTACCGCTATCACAGTAGCTAGATGCAACAGAATATCATACGCAAAATTCTCTACCGCCCCATGCCCAAGATGCTCAGCCAGAGCCAGATGAGCACTACTTGATACCGGCAAGAATTCGGTTAAACCCTGCACCACCCCCAGCAGCACCGCCCACCCATAACTCAGAGTTGTCTCATCCATTATTCACGTCCAGTACTGCCAAACCCACCAGCACCACGCTCAGTATCCGGGAGCTCATCTACAACCTCTATCTCCGCCCGTATAACCTCCTGCAGTACAAGCTGCGCTATCCGGTCTCCACGCTTGATTACAAAATCTTCAGCCGAGGTATTTGCCAGAATAATCCCAACCGGTCCGCGATAATCCGCATCAATAGTTCCAGGTGAATTAGTCACGGTTATTCCATGCTTTAAGGCCAATCCTGAACGCGGCCGAACCTGAATCTCATAACCTTCCGCCACCGCCAGACGCAAACCTGTCGGAATCAACTTAATCTGCCCGGGACTCAGTACAACCATAGTCTCTACCGCCGCTCTTACATCCATCCCACTCGCCCCAGTGCTCTTATATTCAGGCAAAATAATATCTTCACACCCTTTATCTACAGCAATCAGCAGCCTGGTTTTCTTCATTATTCTTTCTCCACATTCAACCCGGTTCACTCCACAAGCAAAAATCATACTCACTAGCTTATCGACAACTTCCTCCGTACGCTTGAGTCAATCTTGACAATACTGAGAGTTTATAAAACTCGTATAATTACCAACAAAAAAAAACTGCTTCGAGATAATCTCAAAACAGTCTTAAAAAAACCACAAGCTATAATTTTTCACGCCAAAAAGCTACGCCATATCTTTCAATCGTTTCAAAGCACGCACCTTTATCTTATTGTGTGCAGGCTTGGCTGGCTTGGTTCCAACCTCACCGGTAAAGGGATTGGTCCAGTTCTTTACGGCCTTTTGCGCGGGAACCTTTTTCTTTTCAATCTTGAGAATTCCTGGCAACTGGAAACTTCCAGGCTTTTTAAGCTCTTTCTCAAGCAGAACCGGTAGCGAATCAATCACCGCGGCGACCTGCTTCTTCTCAAGTTCGGTCATCTCAGCGATAGTAGCAATCAACTGGGTCTTGGTTAGAGGCTTGGTATTATCCCGTACGACAGTGGCCACCTTAGCTGAAGTAGTCTCTGCTGCCTTTGCAGTTGTTTTTTTAGTAACCTTCTTTGCGGTCTTCTTTGCAGCTGTTTTTGCAACATTCTTTGTCACTTTTTTTGCTACTTTCTTAGTAGTTTTTTTTGCTACTTTCTTAGCCATCTTTTTTCTCCCACTTTATTATTTGAAATTACAGAACCTAGATAACACCCAAACCATTAGTATTTAAGGTTAAATCTACCTGTATCACCAGTAAATAGCAACTAAAAAGCTCTAAAAAAACATATTTTTTACTTTTTTTTTAAACACAATCATTCCTTTCTAACGCTTTTAACACCTGATAGTTGTAAAAATAATAATCATTGTCTAATCCAGCACTAAACCTATCCGAAGGGACAGACCTAATCTGCTATTATTATCTCTGCATTCTCGTAATAAATTCTGCTGCCGGCAACAACTGTACAACCTGCGAAAAATAATAGCATAACCGCATTAAAGCTTATAGCTTTTTATCTTCTAATCCCTATAATCATAACATCATATATATAATGATTATATTTGGTTATTCCTAATTACCAAATTAATCTGTAGTCTCTCAATGAAAGGATGAGCAGTAATGGCAAAGAAGAAAGCTACCAGAAAGTGTGCAACCGGAAGCACCACTACCAAGAAAAAGACACCCCAAAGAGTTGCGAAGAAGCAAGCCGGATACATTAATGCTGGTATTACCGACATTCAACATAACGGCAGTAAGATCTTTGCCGGCAATAAAAAGCTTCTCGGCGCAACCTGCCTGCTCAAAGCCGCAGGTGTAATCAAAAATATCAAGGATTCCCACAAGCCATACGTAACGATAGTCAATTCATACACCAACCAGATCCCTGGACATGCCCACTTACGTGAACTTGAAGCGATTCTCGAAAAGCAGTTGAAGAGCCTAGGCTACAATGTATGGAAGGCCAATATCGGCGGGGCGGTATGTGACGGGATTGCTATGGGCCACTTCGGCATGAAGTACTCACTGGCTTCACGTGAACTGATCACCGACCAGATAGAGACCATACTCACAGCTCATCCCTGTGACGGCTGGATCGGCATTGGCAACTGTGACAAGATTGTCCCTGGCATGTACAACGCCATGGTACGCATGAATATCCCTGCGGTCTATGTCTCAGGTGGTCCGATGCTCGCAGGTAAAGACGGCGGAGACCTTATTACCGTATTTGAAGGCATCGGCAAAAATTCTGTCGGCAAGATGAGTGACGCCGCTCTGGAACGCCTGGCCATGAAGTCTTGCCCGGGCTGCGGTTCCTGCTCTGGTATGTTTACCGCCAACTCAATGAACTGCCTGGGAGAGGTAATAGGTCTAGCACTCAAAGGCAATGGCACTATTACCGCCGAGGTCTGGGCAGACAAGAAGAAGACCAAGACCAAACCCAATCCCAAACGTCTGGCGCTGGTCAAGGAAGCTGCTAAAGCCCTCAAGAACTGTATAGACAATCATATTTTACCGCTTGATATCGTCACCAGAGACTCTATTGATAACGCCTTTATTGCCGATATGGCGATGGGCGGGAGTACAAATACAATTCTGCATACCCTGGCTCTGGCCAGTAGTGCAAGTATAAAGTACGATCTAAAACGCATCAATACTATCTCCAAGAAGGTTCCATGCATCTGCAAGGTCTCCCCTTCACGACCTGAGGTACATATGGAAGATATCCATGAAAGGGGGGGGATCCCGGCAATCCTGCAAGAGGTCTCTAGCGTAACTCCGCTAAAGCTCGACTGTAAAACCGTAACCGGCACCCTTGCCGACAATCTTAGTGGAGCGACAAAACCAGACGGAGACATTATCCGCAGCAAGGAGAATCCATTCAGTAAAGATGGCGGTCTCACCGTCCTCTTCGGTAATATTGCCCGTCAGGGCGCTGTAGTCAAGACCGCGGGAGTTGCTGAAGACATGAAGGTATTCAGTGGTCCGGCAGTCATCTTTGAATCGCAGGAAGAAGCGCTTGACGGTATCCTTAGCGGTAAGGTCAAGGACGGTGACGTCGTCGTTATCCGCTATGAAGGCCCCAAGGGAGGTCCTGGCATGCAGGAGATGCTCTCGCCCACTGCAGCCCTTAGCGGCGCCAATATTCGGGCGGCACTGATTACCGACGGCCGCTTCAGCGGCGGTACCAGAGGGCTATGTATCGGACATGTATCTCCTGAAGCTGCAGCCAAGGGCGAAATAGCAATTATCCAGAACGGCGATATCATCGATATCAACACCCGTAAACGTAGTATCGAACTCAAAGTACCGGCAACCGAGATCAGCCGGCGCCTCTCTCAGCTCAAAGAGTTTACCCCCAAGGTCGAACGCGGTTGGCTGGCTCGTTATTCCGTCCATGCCACCAGCGCGGATCAAGGTGGAGTGCTGGACATGTAATAATATTACTGCTACCGCAAATAAAGATATTGCGGTAGCAGTAATATTTACTATAATAATTTTTCATTAATCATACATAAAATAACTACAATAATAAATTTTTAAAAACTAAAGGATCACAATATGGCCAAAGATACCTCCGAGACTACGCCAAATACTGCCAGCGCAGCAGCATTTGAAGATACATTTGCCCACAAAGCATTTACTAAATTCAAAAAAATCGCCTTATATCTGATAATCTTGCTGGCCGTAGCTCTGGGTATTTCATATTTCAGTGAATACAAAGAAGCACAGAAGCTCGACTCCTGGAATAAAATTCTCCAGGCGACCTATTCCTCACAGGTAAATCTCAGCGATAATTTTGCCGCAGACATTGCCAAGGCCACCACTGCAATCCCCGATACCCCTGCTGAACCCTATGGTAATATTCTAGTCTTAAATTCTGCCGGCAACTCAAGTGACAAAACCCAACTCGAACTGGCAAAAAAAGCGGGAGCAGACTTTATCAGCAAGAACCCCAAGCACCCCTTTATTGACCAAGTCAAGCTTGACTACGGTACAGTTCTCTTCAACCTAGGAGACTTTGACGGGGCGGTCAAAGCCTACAACGAAGTGATAAACTCCAAGACCGGGTATCTACTCCAGGAAGCCTTGCTCTATAAAGGTTTAGCTCAAGAAAAACTCGGGAAGGATCAAGAAGCTATCGCGACATATACAATTATAATAAATAATTCAAAAGCCAGTGATAATATAGGACTGAGTACCTTTGTTAATTATGCTTCCTTTGCCAGAGCTCAAATTATTGATAAGAAAGTTGCAAATTAGCCTGGTACCACCACCACCCCTGTTATTATCTTCATCGCTAACCCGGGCTTCCTCTACAGATAGAGTTGAATGCCCGGTTTTTAATTATCAATATTAAAACAACCCCTATTCTCAGGAGTCAGCAAATGCGTAAAGCCTCAATAACCCGCCAGACGGCAGAGACAACTATCGACATGGAGTTAAACCTCGACGGCACTGCAGAGTTGACAATAAGCACTGGTGTCGGTTTTTTTGACCACATGCTTACTCTGCTAGCCAAGCATGCACTCTTTGATCTCAAGGTACAAGCTCAAGGCGACATCGAGGTCGACGCCCATCATACGGTAGAGGATATTGGCATCTGTCTGGGAGAATGCCTGCGCCAAGCAGTTGGCGACAAACGAGGGATACAGCGTTACGGAAGCATGCTGCTGCCGATGGAGGAAGCGCTCTGCCGGGTAGTTCTGGACTTATCCGGTAGACCCCATCTTGAATACCGAGCCATCATACCGGCAGAGAAATGCGGTGAATTCGATACCTGTCTGGGTAGAGAATTCCTCCGAGCTCTCTGCGTCAATGCTGGCATCAATATGCATGTAGACCTCCTCGCCGGATCCGACCCGCATCACTGTCTGGAAGCTATCTTCAAAGGCTGTGGCAGAGCATTACGCCAGGCACTGACAGATGATATCCGCGAGACCGGTATCCCATCAAGTAAGGGTACACTCTAGACAACATTAATTACATTGATCAAAGCTTGATTATAGCGAAGGAAGGTATTATGATGAGAAGCAGGTTGCTATTTATATTTTACATATTGCTTATAATTGCTACCTATAACGGAACTATTCAGGCGGCGAACAACCAGATCCTTGATCACGCAATTCTTGTAAATGTCAATGGCAAGAAGATTACCCGCTCGCAACTTGACACCATGGGCAAAATTCTCTTTGAAATGCATTTCCCCGGTCGTGATGAGACCAGTATTAATGATGCAGAACTAGAAGCACTCAGCACCAATGCTTTAAAAGAGTTGATCATTATCTTCCTTACCGAGGATGAATATGACAAGATAATGAATGATGACGACGCCAAGAATGACTTTGAAATTACCACCAGCGAAGTAGGCCAAGAGCTAAGACGGATGAATATAGGCAGACTAATCAACGAACCTATTGCCGAACGTTATGCCCGCACCAAGATTATGCGCCGTAATATAGTCTACTCCACCAGATCAAATCTGGAAGCCTCACCCCGAGAAGTCAAGATGTTTTATCTCAAGCATAAAAAAACCGTCTTCACCGAACAGCGCTTGGTTCGAGTCAGACAGATATTTCTTAGTTGTGACGAGAGTAATGAAAGCCTCTGTAAGAAACAAGCCAACATGCTCTACGAGATGTTGAAGAATAACACTATCGAAAAACGCATTCAGCTCTTCCCGGAGATGGCAAAGGAATTCAGCCGTGATAAACTCGCGCAAGGCGGCGGACTTATCGTAACCGGCACCCCCGGCAACTTCATGCCGCAGGATCATACCTTCCAACGCCCCGACGGCACCTACTTCTTCCCGAAAGAGATGATACAAGGGATTAGAGATCTCAATGCCAGGGGTGATGTTATCCTCACCAAGAGTGATAAGGGCTGGCATATCCTCCTTCTCGAAGCGATCAAAGGCGGCAAAAATATACCTTTCAACAAGATCAGAAAGATTGTTGAAAACTTTATTGGTGACAGCAAATATGAAGAGGCTTATTACCAATGGCTGACGACCAAGGTTTCTAGAAACCGCATCACCTGGAATGACGGCACCCCCTTCCCGCCCGATAAGATTACCCAGGGTACCAACGAAGAGGATGACCTCCGTTTCCTACGCAACCAACTGCAGATGTATATGGAATCACTGAAGAATACAAATGCGCGGAGATAACACGCTTGACACACGAGTCTACGGTCTATACTTCAGACTCTGAGGCTGAAGGCAGATCCGCGCCCACAAGGTGCCCACACTGTAAGCATCAATTCGATACTGGAAATCTCCAAGGTGAGATATTCTGCGTCGCCTGCGGTCTTAAATTCAACTACACCCAGACAGAGAAGTCACCTCCTAATACCACTAGTAACGCAGCAAAACCCGACCCCACTTCTCCCCCTGCACCCACGCCAAGCAGCAACTTCACTACCAGCCGCTTATCGAGCTTCGGCGATTATAAAATTATTGAAGAGATAGCCCGCGGCGGAATGGGAGTAGTCTACAAGGCTCAACACAAGACGCTCAAACGGATAGTCGCCCTCAAAGTTCTCAAATCAGCCGACGGGGCAAGTGATGAAGATATCAAACGTTTTATCCAGGAAGCCAAAGCCGCTGCCGTCTTGAAACACCCCAACATCGTACCCATACATAATTTTGATGTCTACCGTGGGCTGCACTTCTTTACCATGGACTTTATCGACGGTCATCCCCTCGACAGAATACTGGAGCCCGGCCCCTTACCGCCGTACAAAGCCTGCGAATTACTCAAGACCATAGCCGAATCTATCGCCTATGCTCACAATCAAGGTATAATCCACCGCGACATCAAGCCTGGCAACGTCATAATTGATAAAGACGGCCAGCCAATACTGACAGATTTTGGTCTAGCCGTCAATCTAACCGCCGAAGCTGACGAAGGACGGATGACCAAGAGCGGAGCGATAATGGGTACCCTGCCCTACATCTCTCCGGAGCAAGCTTCAGGCAAGCTCGAACAGATCGGACCACTGAGTGATATATACTCGCTGGGAGCATTATTCTATGAAATGATCACCGGCAGACCACCCTTTCAAGGTATGACCCAGTTCGAACTCCTGCAACAGATTGTTAATCATTATCCACCCTCCCCCCGTAAGCACATTCCTCGCCTGAGCAAGGACATCGACACCATTATTCAAAAATGTCTCTTCAAAGAACCGGAGAGACGTTATCAATCTGCAACCGAACTCGCAGAGGACTGCGCCGCTTTTCTTCACGGTGATATCATCAAAGCCAGACCCTCCACACTCTTCTACAAGTTGCAACGTAGAATTCTACGCCACCCGGGTCTAAGCATCCTTCTAGGCAGCCTGATCCTTATCAGTATCTTTACACTACTGGTCTTAAATTATGCTCAGGATACCATCCAGCAACTCCTGGAATCACAAGCTCAACAAGCTCAAATCACCAAAGACAAGGATATCCTCGGCGCCATGCTCAAACGTGACTGGCGGGGTGAATACAGCATAAATATGAATCAAGAGGCTAAGCTTACCACCAGCCTCACCGCGTCCCGAAAGAAGCGACTCGGCTGGTACAATCCCGATTTTGCCCAACTGAATGCCGACGGTCTAAAGCTATCTCCCGGCACCGCACAGAGTCCAGTCGCTTTCGGAGCTCCGGTAAATCTACCCTTCAACTTCCATGTCAACTTCAAGGTTTATATGCCGGATATCAATATGGGCAAGGTCGAGATCTTCTCCGGTCTCAACTCCGACTACAATACTACCGAGAATACCCGTATCATTGAACTTGGAGTAGAGGGAGCCCCGGGAGCCAAAGTACTTGTCGACAACACCCCACTCACCGAGAACGGCTCTTTCACCCTGAACTCCGGGAGAGAGCACAACATATCCATATTCCGCGACTTCCAGAATGGCTTAATTATCATCCAAGTAGATAACAAAGAGGTTATCAAACTCCAGATCTCAAACAGTAGCGCCGACACAACCGACTCATATATCGGTATTGGCGCGAGTAACGGAGAATTCACCTTAAAATCCCTGCAGATATCAGTACTGGGGATGAATCAGGAGATGATCAGAAGCAGCCTCCGTCTTGCCGACAGCCTGGCCGGAGAATCCAAGGACAAAGAGGCAGCCAAAGTTCTCTATCAGAAGGTACTCAAAGAACGTTCCGACCGTCCGACTCTGCTCCTGGCGTATTCCGGCTTTATCAAGACACTAACCCCCAATGAAAGATCACTTATCTATGACTGCAATAATCTTGCCGACAGTATCAGGCAGAGCCGGAGCCGACTCCTTGAGCCTGGAGAAGTAGAGTATCTGACCGGAATCGCCTTGGCCGAGAAGGACAACCCCAAAGCCAATACCTATTTCAATCAATCCTTTAATTACGCTTATAGAAATGCTTTAAAGAGCATAACCCCAATAACTCTCAAACTCTTTCTAGAGCAGACACCACCACCGGAAGTCAAAAACCAGAAATCTCAACCAGAAGCCGCCAAACTTCCTGAAAAAGGCTGGTCAATACTACCCGCGCAAGACTATAATAAAGGAATAATCAATCTCAAACACCTCAAACTTGACGGTTCCACAACCTGCTATCTGCAGCAGAACTTCGAACTAGAATACCCTACCCACATCGTCATTTATCTTGAAGACAATGCCGATCAACTGCTTATTAACCACAAGGAATTCAACGATTTCCTTGAGGACAAGGGACGGGATCGACGTTATGCCCTCATTGATCTACCAGCAGGCGAGAATACCCTGACCTTGCAGCATAAACTCAACACTACCCCCGAGTCAAGAACAGTTATGTTCCGAGTTCTCGAGCATGACCTCAAGTATACTACGGTATATGGGCTACTCTCCAGAGTTGAAAGCGCCCTGCTCCTGCTCAAGAGCAATCCCGACCTGGCGGTCAAACAGCTGACCAAACTGCAGAACGACAACACCTTGAAATATCTCAAGCAGTACTACCCGACCGAGCTCAAATCACGGGGCATCCTCTATACTCTGCTCAATGCGACAGACCTCATGCTCAAAGATCCAAAGCGTTACGCCAATAACGCCTGGATACTGCTGGAAGCAGCCCGAACCCTCAGCGACGAATCAAACGGGAGCGAACTTGCGGTAAGATACAATAAACTCGCCGAATCTCTGGTCAACAGCGGAGAGTTAGCCCAAGCCACAGATCTCTTTACTCAGGCAAGTACCTTACTCCCCGACTGGCCCAAGCCCCTGCTCAATCGCGCCAAACTGCTCTACCGTCAGGAAGATCTCTGGTACGAGGGGGTAAGTGCATTTGATGACGCTCTAAAGCGCCTGCCCAACAGCCTAGAACTGCGTTTGGATATTGCCGAATTTTACCTACAGCCCGGCAATGAACTCCTGCCGAATCCGGCTAAAAAGCTCGAGCCCATCCCAGAACGGGCTCTGGCTGTCGCCCGGGAAGGAGTTACATTGAGTAACCGCAAAAGCCCGGAAGCACTGACCTTATGCGCCAAAGCACTGGATATGTTAGGGCGTAAAGAAGAGTCCTTACACTATATACAAGAGGCTATTCTACTGGAGAATACTGATGAACGCCAAGCTCTGCAAAAACGCCTCAATCAAGCCATTACCCAGAGCAATTAATTCCCTTATCTTAAATGCTTGACATATGAAAACAGATTATTATAATAAACTTATACTCCGTTTAGGTATAAGTTTATTCTTGATAAACTTGGGAAGTACGGTGAAATTCCGTCACAGAAGACACGCTGCTGTAAGTGGCTATTAACTGATTGGTTTGCTCTGCATATCAGAGTAGACAGTCACTGTTCCTAGGAATGGGAAGGCATATCAGTCAAGTATATCCACGAGTCAGAATACCACCTAAGGAGTATTCAGAGGCTTCTGTCTGAGTCTATGAATGCAGGTACATGACAGAGACGCAGATAAATTGCCTCTCTTCTTACCTTCATTTCCTTCAGAGTCTCTTGGTTGAATATCAGGTCAGGTGACCACATTGCTTTTTTTACCAAGGAGATATAGTATGATTTTTACCCGTTGTATTCTAACCGTCCTACTCACAGTAGTGGCTTTCAGCCTTCCTGCATTTGCCGCCGGCAGTCAAGAATGCCAGAAACCAGTAATTGCGCTTATTGCTTTTGGCACCAGCATTCCAGAGGCACAGAAGAGTTTTGAAGAGATTGACAGCGCCTTCAGCAAAGCTTTCCCTGAGTACGAAATACATTGGGCATTTACTGCACAATTTATTATCGACAAGCTGGCAAAAGAAGGTCAGACCACTATGTTTAAGCGCCAGGAGCAGATTGTAAACCCAGAGCAGCTGTTTAAAAGCCTTGCGGATAAAGGCGTAAAAGAAGTATACGTTCAGTCACTACACGTAGTCCCCGGCGGCGAATACAATGAACTCACCGCCGACAAAAACTTCGGCTTGGAGCTTAAATTCAGCAGCCCCTTACTCGGTAATAACGCAGATATCGCCACCGTAGCCAAGATAATCTCCAAAGAATTCGGCAATGCCGAGCAGTATACCATAGTCGCCGGACACGGTAATGACCACCATATCTCACACAATGATCAATTGGTTAAATTCAATGATTACCTCAAAGCCAACTATAAGAATGTACAGCTGGCAACGGTGGAAGGCCCTGTAGGCACCGAGGCCGCTTTTGCCGCGGTAAAAGCCAGCGGCTTAAAAGAGGTCAAGTTCATTCCATTTATGATTGTTGCCGGCGATCATATTCAGAATGACGTTATGGGCGATGAACCTGATAGCTGGAAATCTATCCTTGGCTTGAAGGCGACTGTAGTCCCTCCACTCGGTCAGAACCCAGAGATTATCCAGGTCTTTATCGACCACCTCAAAGCTACTATAAGCAAGTAACCTGGCTCAAGGCAACTGACAACTCCTGATACAATTTTGATTAGATATTAAAAACCCCGAAGCAGGCCATAACCTCCGGGGGTTTTTCAGTATCGACAAGGCGCTTCTACGCCGTCTGCCGCGTAATCTAATATAAAAGGAAATCGGAACCACCCGTCAAACGGGTGGTTTTTTGTTTCGCTCTCCTACGGAGTACTCAACTGGCTAAAGCCATGAATAAGCGCGAGGAAGCTTCTTTCTCAAAGAAGCTTCAGCCTTGCTGAATACAATAATATCTCTACGAAAACCCCTTGCGAATTTTTTCCAACATGAGCGGCGCAAAAAAACTCTTTTAGCCAAGCGCCCCAGCCGCACTTTCATTAAATTCTGGTTGGTGCAAGGGCAATATCTTTCTGATACTCTTCTCAATAGCGACATCATCACTACTGCCTGCTACTGGCGCAACAACTATATCGCCAATAGCCTTATAACCGATACTACCGACGAGAATATCATTCTGACTGAGCAGTAATTTATCCCAATACCCCTTTATCTCCAGAGTTCCGCCCTCTTGAAGAATAATCGGCACTCTACCGAGAACCCGTCCTTGACCATTCTGCTCAAAGACTAACTCCGCTGCATTATCATGTATCTGTACTACCAATTCTCCCCCGTGTGAACTGCTAAACCTGAACCTGCCCGCACGCAACGGGAGTAGAATTCTGCAGCCGCTCAATCTTATACTGCTGCGCAGCAGCATACTCCCCACTTTCAATCCCTCCCCTGTTACCGGTATAATGACTCCTCCTTGCAATAATACTCGATATTCCCCGGATACTCTTGCCACCAACTTAGTACTGGCCGCAGCCTCGAAATACCCCCGGGCAATATTCTCCTCTCCGCGCGCTACCGCGTATATTCCGGCGCCAACTGCAACCTTCGGCTCAGCCTCAAAAGCTGGTAGCAAGAGTTCAATCGAACTGAAGAGAATATCTTCCAAGCCCAGTACCCGCTCACCCTCAGCGGTATATGCAACCAACTCCTCTCCTTCAACCCCTATCTCAACCAGAACAGGACCATTAACACTTGAGATCTCAGCAACAGAGCGTTTACCGGTTAGCTCTCTAGCCACGCTAAGTTTGGCCATAAACGCCTCCCGAAACAGAGTCAGATAATCCACCAAATGTGCCACCGGGGCAAGATCAATCGCGGAAACCTCTTCCCTGGCCGCCGCCTCTAAACTATTCGCATTCTCACGTATAGTAGCCAATTCAAATCTCGAAGTAACTTGGAGCGAACCAGCAAAAACTTCAATCAATTCCGCAGCAAGTTTTTCATTACTACTAGCAAAGAATTCTAGTATCCGCCGCCTCCAACCCAAAGTTTCAGGATACTTACCGGCCATGCCCGTAAGCATGATTACAGCTTCATCAACCCGTGAAGCCTTGAGCAACTCTATCGCGCGCGCATACTCGCTACTAGCTGCTAAATCCAGTTCGGTTTGTAGTTGCAGTTGCAAACTCGTATACGCCTGTATTTCATCACGGTCAAACCTTGAGGTATCAACCTCCCCAAGATAAGCGTAAGCGGCAATTTTATCTCCAGCTTCGAGTCTCTGCTCCAACTCCTTCTGCCAGACATATCCGGTAGCAACAGCACCGTCTATTGACTTTAAATACGCCATATATTCCTCACGGATCTCGGAATTAAAGTCGCCACTGCGTAAACTGTCGGTCAAGGTCTTTACCACTTCACTCTTACTAATCTCCCCCGCCTCAAATTCCTCTTTCAAACGCTGCAACTCGTTGCTTGCAGGGGGTGACTCAAACTCGGTACGTAAAGTCTTATCCTCTTCAACCACCGGTGCCGAAGGTTTCTGGTTCACCAACTCTTCAAGCATAGCCTCAGTCTTGGTATACTCCCCTGCCGTAGTGAGTTCATTATCCTTCTCCAGCTGAACTTGCTGCGGTACCTCCTGCTCCTGTTTATACTCAGTATACTTTCTAAAACCATAAGATATACTTAGAGCCAGTAGCACCAACAGTGCTAAAAGTTTATATTTAAGTCCAAAACGTAGCGCCCCAGACCGCTGCTCACTAACCCTGGCAATCGGCTTCGATTTATTCTTTTGCCGTGAAGTTTTTAACTGGCTTGAGATCTGCTGGAGCCTAGCATAATACTCTTGAGCAGTCTGAATACGCTGCTCACAATTCGGCTCCATCCCGGCAAGGATTAATTCGGATAATTCCTGTGGAACTCGTTTATTAATTGCATTCGGACTCTTAACTTTTCCTTGAAGATGCTGCTTGAGTAATTCCTCTATCCGCTCTGACTTATAAGGGAGCTCACCAACTAATAACTGGTAAAGGGTAATCGACAGGGCGTAGATATCACTCGGCTCCCGGCGCGGCTGCTTATTGATAAGCTCAGGGGCGAGATATTGGGGTGTAGCAAAGACCTGCTCAAACTCATAGATAGACTCTTCGGTCTCTTCAGACTCATCCTCCGCCGCCGCCACTTCCGCAGGCTCACTCACTGGCGGTTGCATTCGCACCCAACTCAAATCAATCAATTTAAGTTCATTATCCTGATCCACCAGCATATTCTGCGGCTTGATATCCCCATGCAGCACCCCGTGCTGGTGCAACGCAACTAAAGCACTAGAAATGCTCAGACCATAACGCACTACGTCTACTACTTTTATCCGCCGTTTGCGTATACTCCTGGCAAATAAACCTTCACCACTGATAAGCTCCATCACACAGAAAGCCCGGCCTTTATCCTCACCAAACTCTTCAATACGTACTACATTCGGATGTGAGAATTCTGCAGCAAGCGCCATAGTCTCCCTGACCTTCTCCTTACCCCCTTGGCGACGGATAAAATCGGCAGAAAAGAGCTTAAGCGCCACATCTTTATTGAGTGCAATCTGCCTGGCATGGTAGACAACCCCCTCCGAACCTGCTCCAATCTTTTCAATTACCTGATACCGCCCCAGGCGTTTACCAACGAGCGGATCCTCAGTCTTATCGATAAAACGCAGTCGTACCCTGCCGACTTCGAGAATATCATTATGTTTGAGTAATTTTCTTCCGATCACCGCCCCATTGAGCACTGTGCCATTTGCCGATCCAAGATCTTCAAGAAAGAATCCGCCGGTTCCTTTGAATATCCGGCAATGTCGGCGTGAAGCCTTACTTGAGGGTATCTTGATATCACACGTTTCACACCTACCAATCACCACTTCCTGATTGATATTGTATTCACGGGTATATCCCTGATAGATAAGTTCGACTCTAGCCATTACACTCCCAGCACCATAAATCCCAGTAATCCTTCTAACCCAAGGATATAATTTTAATTTATCGGTCTGAGGTTTCAAGGTAATTTTTATTAAATGTTAGTAGACGCTCTCTCTACCAACCTGGTGGGAACAACATAACACTTACTCACTGCATCCATATTACCAGCAATTAGTTCCAGCATCACCTTTGCTGCCAGAGCACCGCACTCATCATTGGGCTGACGAATTGTCGTAAGCGGCGGCGAGGCATAAGCCGAATAATCCCGATCATCAAAACCGACCACCAATATATCATCCGGCACCTTAACCCCAAGTACACTCAACCCATAGAGTACACCCATAGCCAACAGATCAGAATAAACCTGAACTGCAGCCAACCTATGCTCAACCAGCATCGCCGCGGCTGCAAACCCGGCCTCATAGATTGAATCCATACTCGGTGGAAAGATTTCGGCCGCCTCCCTCCCGACCTCGGCAATCGCTCTTCTAAAACCTTCAAGTCGGGTCCAGTCATGCTCCCTATTTGATATTCCCAAATACCCGATCTTACCCAAAGTTCTCGCCGCCAACATCATAACCGCATCATAGACCCCAGCTCCACGATCAATATAAATACCCTCAGTCTGAGGTGTCTGCGTATCTAATTGCAGACAATTTATCCCGGCAGTTCTGAGCTGCTGTAAAGTTGCACCAATATTATTAAACCGTCCGGTTAGGAGTAACACGCCTAAAGGCTTCTCAAGTATAATTTGTTTCAAGATCTTCTCTTTATACCCGCTATCCTTCTCATGCATACTCACCAGTATCACCTGGTACCCAGCTTTACGTATCTCCTCTTCAAAAGCAGTGAACTTGCGCACAAATAATTCGTCCATATCCCAACTCACCACATAAATTTCATCAGACTCTTGTGAGCGCAACTTACGCGCAGCCCGATTGGAGGCATACCCTATTCGCCCCGCTTCCTGTAGGATTCTGGCTTTCAACTCACTTCGCACATACCCGCTATTATTGACCGCCCGGCTTACCGTCTTGATCGAGACCCCGGTAATCTTTGCGATATCCTTCAAAGTTGCCATAACCAGCTTCCTCTTCTGCGACAGCCAACACTATATGTTCTCGTTGACACATCTATAAATCACGAACTACCTTGAGCTAGACTATATACTACACTATATCCGGTATTTTAACTAGTATTTTCTCAAATATTAATTATTGTTTGACTAGCAACAAGCAATGGTGTATCATGATAACGTTGACATATTTTTCCGCGAGGAGCAACCATGGTATTCATTAACGACAACTTCTGTTTAAACAACGACGCAGCAGTCAGGCTTTATCATGAATATGCAAAAGACATGCCGATTATCGATTATCACTGCCACCTAATTCCAGCCCAGATCGAAATCGACACCAAGTGGGAGAATCTTACACAGGTCTGGTTATATAGCGATCATTACAAATGGCGCGCCATGCGCAGTAACGGTATTGCTGAACGCTTCTGTACCGGAGATGCCAGCGATAGAGAGAAATTCGATCAGTGGGCGCGTACCATGCCTGCAACCATCAGAAATCCCTTATACCACTGGACACACCTCGAACTCAAACGCTACTTCAACACCGACACCCTGCTCTGTGAGCAGACCGCAGATGAAATATGGGATCTCGGTATCGCTAGAATGCAGGATGATGACTTCAGCGCCAGAGGCCTGATGCAACAGAGCAAGGTGGAGCTGGTCTGCACCACCGACGATCCGGTAGACTCGCTCAGTTCACATCTAGCGCTCAAAGCAGATACCACATTCAATATCAGCATCCTGCCTACCTGGCGTCCGGACAAAGGCATGGCGGTAGAAGACAGTAAAACCTTCAATTCCTGGGTCGACAGTCTAGCTCAAGCCGCCGACACCGCCATCACCGACTTCACCACCTACCTGCAAGCGCTGCGCAAGCGTCATGATTTCTTCCATACAGTCGGCTGCAGACTCTCCGATCACGGCATCAATACCGCTTACGCCGAACCATATACCGATACCGAGATAGACGGGATCTTCAACCATATACGAGCCGGTAACGAATTAAGCTTGGAACAGCAGTTGAAATTCAAATCCGCTATGCTCTACCACTTCGGCATTCTCGACCATGAGAAGGACTGGACCCAACAGTTCCATTTCGGCGCCCAACGCAACAACAATACCAGACTCTTCAAACAACTTGGAGCTGACACCGGCTTCGACTCTATCGGCGACGAACCTCTAGCGCTGCCGCTGGCCAGACTACTTGATCGCCTGGATAGCGAGAATGCCCTGGCCAAAACCATTCTCTATAATCTCAATCCTCGAGATAATGAACTCCTGGCCACCATGCTCGGCAATTTCCAGGATGGAAGCATAGCGGGTAAGATGCAATTCGGTAGCGGCTGGTGGTTTTTAGATCAGATGAATGGAATGACCCGGCAGCTGGAGGCGCTCTCACAACTGAGCTTATTGTCAAGATTCGTCGGCATGCTTACCGATTCGCGCTCCTTCCTCAGTTACACCCGGCACGAATACTTCCGCAGAATTCTCTGTAATATTCTCGGTGCAGATATCGAAGCGGGATATATCCCTGAAGACTACGATCTCATTGGCAAGATGGTTCAGGATATTGCCTACAACAACGCCAAAGGCTACTTTGGTTTTGAGAGCTAACCCGCCTGCAAACAAATCTGACAACAACAATGCCCATACTCTTGATAAGGTGTATGGGCATATTCAGACTACAAAAGACTCCCTAGGAACAATACTACCGTATATCTTCTTGATATGGCTGACATCCTTACCCGCAAAGACATCCAGCAGAGTCCGCACCGTATCCACACAGAGCGCTTCTACCTTATTATCGATTGAGGTCAGCGCCGGCGAAGCACACTCAGCGATTATCGAATTATTACAACCGACAACCGCCACCTCCCCCGGAACAACAAACCCCTTCTCGGTCAGAGCTTTGATCGCCCCAACAGCAACAAGATCCTCAGAACAGACTACCCCATCAATCTTCAAATTATAATCAAGCGCTTTTAGTATCGCCTCACGATAACTCGGAAAATTCCGTTCACACTTGAATATTCGCTTCTTATAATTCTTAACCCCATACTTCTTCACCCCGGTAATGAACCCGTTTCGTTTGTTGTCACCACTGAATGAGTCGATATCATAGAGATAGATAAGCTCCTTTCTGCCCTTGACCACGAGCAAATCGACCACCTCTTCCACCGCTTTATGCTCAGCGCAGTATATCGAATAGGTATTATCATAACCAAACTCACCATTGATAATAACCACCGGAATACTCCTAGCTACCTCTTCAATATGCGAATTATCTCCCCGTTCCTGAAAGACCGATCCCACCAGAATCATTGCATCAGCCTTCTTAGCGAGCAAGGTCTGCATCGCTCGTTTCTTATCCTTGATATCCATACCGGTACAGTACAGTGTCGAATCATACCCCTTCTCGCGCAGCTCACTCTCAATCACCGATACCGCCTTAGCATAGAAGATATCCGATACATCCGAGCAGACAACCGCCACCGTTTTGAGCGAATTAAGCCCCAGTGCCCTGGCAAAAGCATTGGGGGTGTAACCCAACTCCTTGATCACTGAAAGCACTTTTTCCTCAGTGGCTTTGCGTACATTACCCTTTTTATTGAGTATCCTCGATACCGTGGCAATGGAGACTCCGGCTCGTTCAGCAATATCATAAATATTCATTATTAATTTCTGCACTCATCTTATTTATCATTACAAAATAAACCACAGCAAGCATCCGGTCAATTTCAACCCAGCCACCGCCCTAGCTCCGATTACTCACCCAAACCGTTTAACTTACAATATTATATCTTTAATAATAACACAGCAAAGAAGTAAAGCGAGCAAAAAATCATGAAAAATGTAAGCGCTTACAAAAATTTATTTGACTAACTCAATTCCATGAAATATAATTAATACTAAGTTTACAGGAGGATATAATCAGCAACCAATATTTGATATCGCAAAATTTTAATTTTTTTTACTGATACATGTAAGAGCTTACATAATTTTTCCCTCAATAACATATTTTCACCAGATATATTAATTTCCCCAAAGGAGAAGACCATGAACACTCTTGGCAGTGCGCTCCTCAAGAGCAATGATTTAGAGATCAACTATAATAAAGCCGGCAACAACCTTCCAGAGAAGGTTCTGCAATTCGGCGAAGGCAACTTCCTGCGCGCCTTTGCCGACTGGATGATTGACGAGATGAACGAACAAAACCTCTTCGGCGGCAAGGTTGTAGTCGTGCAACCGCTCCCGAGCGGTATGGTCGAGATGCTCAATACCCAGGACGGACTCTACACCCTCTACCTGCGCGGAATAGAGCAGGGACAGACCGTCAATAAGAAGAAGATAATAACCTCGGTCTCACGCGGGTTGAATCCCTACAGCCAGTGGCAGGATTATCTTCAGACCGCAGAGAACCCCGATATGGAGCTGATCATCTCCAATACCACTGAAGCCGGCATCGAGTTCAAGGAAGAGGATTACAACCCCGAGAGCTGCCCCGAAACCTTCCCGGCCAAGCTGACCGCCTGGCTCTACCGGCGCTTTACCCACTTTGCCGGAGCTGCAAATAAAGGTATGATTATCATGCCCTGCGAGCTTATCAACTACAATGGCAGCAAGCTCAAGGAGTATATCCTTGAATACGCCGAGTACTGGGATCTCGACCCCGACTTCGCCGAGTGGCTGGAGAGCGCCAACACCTTTCTCAGCACCCTGGTCGACCGAATCGTACCGGGCTATCCGCGCGATGAAATAGAGAGCCTCACTGCTGAACTCGGTTATCAGGACAACTTGATTGATACCGGAGAGATCTTCCACCTGCTGGTAATCGAAGGTGCCGACGCCGGCATTCAGGAGAGACTCCCCTTTACTCAAGCCGGTCTGAACGTCGTCTTCACCGACGACATGCAGCCATACCGCACCCGAAAGGTAGCCGTCCTCAACGGCGCACATACCGGCAATGTACTCGGAGCCTTCCTCGCTGGGCTGGAGACCGTCGGTGAAATGCTAAATGATCCGGATTTCTCCAAATTCCTCAAAGACATGCTGCTCAAAGAGATCGTCCCAACGCTCAAGTTACCCCAGCAGGAGAAAGAGGAGTACGCCGAGGTTATTCTCGAACGTTTTGCCAATCCCTTTATCCGTCACGAGCTCTTATCGATATCACTCAACTCGGTGGCCAAGTGGAAGGTGCGTGTCCTCCCTTCGCTTCTGAGCTATATCATGGAAGAAGGAATTACGCCCAAGCGCCTCACCTTCTCTCTGGCCGCGCTGATCGCTTTCTACAACGGCAAGCGTAACGATACCGGCGAATTCATCGGTACGACCAAGAGCCGCGAATATCTAATCAATGACAGTGAGAAGGTTACCTCCTTCTTTGAACAGGTCTATCAAATCACCGATCTGGAAGAGATGACCAGAGAGATCCTGGCCAAGCGCTCATTCTGGTCTGAAGATCTGACCCAAATACCTACCCTGCACAGCGAGGTCACCGCGTATCTGCATAAGATCCAGACCAAAGGGGTCAGAGCCTGCATCAAGGAGTTCAACTAATGTCTGAGACCCAACGTGCCATCCGCGTCCACCCCAGCGACAATGTCGCAGTAGCTATCGTTACGTTAGCACAGGGTGAAAGCCTGGAAATTGACCAGCAAACACTTACCCTGCAAGACGACATCCCTGCCGGCCATAAATTTGCCTTGCAAGATCTCAAACCCGAAGCTGAGATAATCAAATATGGATTTTGTATCGGCAGAGCCAAAACCGAGATCAGCCAGGGTTCCTGGGTACACGAGCATAATATCCATACCGCCCTCAACGGTAAATTCACCAGCGAACCGGAACTCAAACCCACTGCCATCAAACCTAGTACCTGGTTGGAAGGCAAGACCTTCCAAGGTTACCGGCGCGCCAGCGGTGAGGTCGGCATCCGTAATGAAATCTGGATCATCCCGACGGTCGGCTGTATCAACGCCAGCGCTAGACAGATTGCCCAGAGCGCCAATCGGAATCTCCCCGCCGGGGTAGATGGTTGTTACGCTTTCGAGCATCCTTACGGCTGTTCACAGCTCGGGGGTGATCACGAACGTACCAAGAGCGTACTCGCCGGACTGGTCAAGCACCCCAATGCAGCCGGGGTACTGATCCTCGGCCTGGGCTGTGAGAACAACCAAGTAAGTGACTTCAAAGAATTACTCACCGACCTGCCCGGCGAACATATACGTTATCTAATTACTCAGGAAGTAGACGACGAATTCAGCGAGGCCGAAAGCATACTCACTGAACTCAAAGCGCAGGCGAGTAATTTCCAACGAGAGCCTATCCCGGTAAGCGAACTCAAAATCGGTCTGAAGTGCGGCGGATCCGACGCCTTCTCCGGTTTGAGTGCCAACCCGCTTCTCGGGGTAGTATCCGAGATGCTGGTCGCTGCCGGAGGCTACGTCGCGCTCACCGAGATTCCAGAGATATTCGGGGCTGAAGCAGAGTTCCTGCCACGCTGCCAGAACCGACAGACCTGCGACAAGGCGGTCAAACTTATCAATGATTTCAGAGATTACTTTACCGCTCACGGAGAACCGGTCTCAGAGAATCCCTCTCCCGGAAACCGTAAAGGCGGCATCACTACGCTGGAGGAAAAATCACTCGGCTGCGTACAGAAAGGGGGCAGAGCGCCTATTGTTGACGTTCTCGACTACGGTCAGCGTATCAGCCAACCAGGACTCAGCGTCCTCAACGGCCCAGGAAATGACATTGTGGCGGTGACCAACCTGACCGCAGCCGGAGTACACCTTATCCTCTTCACCACCGGCCGGGGCACCCCACTGGGCTCACCCGTCCCCTGCCTCAAGGTCGCAACCAATTCTAATCTTGCCCAGCGTAAAAGCAACTGGATAGACTTCAACGCCGGAGTAGTTCTGGAAGGTACGAGTATGGAAGAAGCAGGCAGAGACCTATTTGATCAAATTCTCAAAACAGCATCAAACCAGCTCCAGACTAAGAGCGAAATAAATAATTACCGCGATATTGCAATCTTCAAATCCGGGGTCACCCTCTAGCCCAGTTTATCCTACTTTTCAGGCACACACACCTGCTATACGCCAGAGCTTCAAAGTTCTGGCGTATAGCTATATTTACTAAAAACAATTGGCATACAACCTCTTCAAACGTATAATACATACTCATACCCAGTATATTCCATATAAACAAATAAGGAGTCAATAATGAAGATTTCAATAATCAATGGCCCAAATCTCAATCTGCTCGGCACCCGAGAACCTGAGGTCTATGGCTACCAGACCCTCAGTGATATCAATGGCCGACTACAGGAATTGGCTACCGCCGCCGGGATAGAGGTAGAATTTTTCCAGTCAAACCTCGAAGGGGAACTGATCAATAACATCCACCAGGCAAAATTCAACCATCATGACGGGATAATAATCAATGCCGCCGCCTATACTCATACCAGCATAGCTCTACATGACGCCATAAAGGGTGTAGAACTTCCGACTATCGAGGTACACCTGAGCAACCTCCACACCCGTGAGAGCTTCAGACACCACTCCTGCATCTCCCCTGCCTGCCACGGGGTGATCTGCGGCTTTGGCTCCCAATCCTACGAGCTGGCACTACAGTACTTTATACTCAATAAGCAATAAGTATCAGTCAACAATATTCAAAATTTCTTTTTAGCAACATCTACCTATCGACACAAGGAGAAACATATGGATGCAATCGCGCTAAATAAACGTAAACGTATCATGGCCAGATCTATCCAACTCGGACATTGCGTCTGCGATCCCCAGAAAGACTGCCCCTGCCCGATCTTCAAGGAGAAGAATATCTGTGAATGTGCTGGTGAACGTGAAGAGATAATAAAGGGCGAAATACGCCTTACCGAACACGTCAGAGCCGTCGGCTGCGCCTCAAAGGTCCCGAAGAAATACCTCCAGACCGTCATCAATAACCTCCTCGGTTTCAAGGACGAGCGCGTACTCATTGGCAGTGAAAGCAGTGATGACGCAGGAGTTATCACTATTGATGGCAGCAACCACGCCAGCGTTATGACCGTAGATGTCTTCGCCCCGTCGGTAGATGATCCGTACACCTTCGGCATGATTGCCGCCGCCAACAGTCTCAGCGATATCTATGCCATGGGTGGTAAAGCCGAGACCGCTCTCTCAATCGTCGGGTTTCCTATCTACAGCCTCCCGGAAGAGGCCATGCGTGCCATGCTGCAAGGGGGCGCCGACAAACTCGCAGAAGCCGAAGTCGCGGTAATCGGCGGACACAGCATCAACGATACCGAGGTCAAATGCGGTTACGCCATCCTCGGCAGTATCGCCAAAGACCGTATTATTGCCAACTCCACCGCACAAATCGGTGACGAACTCATTCTCACCAAGCCTATAGGCGGAGGGATTGTATTATTCGGCAAGCAGATCAACAAAGTCAGCGACTGCGAACTGAATGAGGTCATCACCTCCATGACCACGCTCAATAAACTTGCGGGTAAGGCTATGAAGCAATTCAACGCCAACGCCGCAACCGATGTCACCGGCTTCAGTTTACTAGGGCATCTTGCCGAGATGGCTAGCGGTAGCAAGAAAGAGATCGAATTAGATTTTTCCAGCGTACCGCTATTCTCCGCAGTAGAAGCTCTGGCCAGGCTAGACGCCTTCCCCGGCGCGGTAGAGCGCAACCGTGAAGCCTCGGAAGAGTATATTGATTATGGAGAACTCACCGAGACCGAGCAGAATATCCTCTTCTCTCCCGAGACTAGCGGCGGTCTGCTGGTAGCGCTCCCTGCCGCCAGTGCTGGCGCATACCTTGACTTCCTAGCTGACAGCGGTATCATCGCCTGCCGGGTCGGCCGGGTCATTGCCAATTCTACTACCGGCATTATCCGCCTGATCGGATCCAAAGGCCTGAGCAAAACCCCACGCCCGGCGGCAACCGCTAGCTCCAAAGCTGTTAACAATACCGATTGCTGCTGCTCAACCTCCAATTCAGCCCAGTCCAAGAGTACATGTTGTTCCTCTTCAGCCCCCTCTGACGCGACTGCTTCCTGCTGCACAGGGGCTACCGAATCTTCTTGCTGCCCAGAGCCTCAGCTCCCGGCTGAATCCTCATGCTGCTCAGCATCCTCTCCTGCTCAAAGTTCCTCTCTACCCCCAGCGGCAGCCGGCTTAAATTTTGCCGATTATATGCAGGCAGTCAATAATGCCGGAAAGATTGATGCCAAGAACAAGAAGCTCATAGCTCTCGCCCTCTCGGTCTCCCACAAATGTGCAGAGTGCGTCCTGCAGCACAATCAGGCTGCAATGAGTCTGGGCGCAAGCCAAGACGAGATCGCCGAAGCCATAGCTCTGGGAATCTCATTCGGTGGCGCCAGCGCCAATATGTTCTACACTGAGCTACGCAACAAGCAATAAACAGATAATTACTACTTCGCAATAAAAATACCGGAACGGACTCAGTATAGAGTTCGATCCGGTATTATCTTACCACACTACTAAGCAGCCTTACTCTGCGATCTGTACCTCGGTCGCTTCAGGCCCCTTCTTCCCTTCCCCAGGGACAAACATAACCTTCTGGTCATCCTTCAAGGATTTATACCCATCTGAGATTATATTTGAAAAATGTACAAAAAGATCATCTCCTCCATCATCAGGTGTTATAAAGCCATATCCCTTTTGATTACTAAACCATTTAACCGTACCAGTAGCCACGAGAACCTCCTTAAAACAATAATTACAACTGCATATTAACACACAAATCATCAGCGTAGAACACATCTAGATCTGTACAAAACATAGATTACAACTACTCTAGCTATATTAGACCAATAACACTGTTCAGGTATAAACCTGATCAGACAGCTACATATACTTAAAGCATCCTTAGTATACCGTAAAAAAACTATCTCTTCCATAAAAAAAAGTTATAAAACAAAATTAATTAACTCTGTTGCGAATAACCCATTATACCCGATATTACATTGAATATCTATAGTATCTTCCAGCAAGCCACATAATTTTGCAGATTTTTCCAGCTATTTTCCAACTAATTACCCTTACCCCTTGCTTTGTACCCGATTATTGCTAAAGTAAATACAATTAAAATATACAATTCGGGGAGTAGCGCAGCTTGGTAGCGCGGCTGCTTCGGGGGTAGCAGGTCGCAGGTTCAAATCCTGTCTCCCCGACCAGACATAATGCAGGCTCTGCCGAGATAACGGCAGAGCCTGTTTCACTCCTGTAGCAGAAGCTCCTGCTATAAGTTTCCGGGTAGAAGTCGCCTCCTAACTTTATTCTTTATACCCCAAACCTGCAAACATTATAATTACATAAATATCAACAAAATTCCTAGAATATACAGAATCTGTACTGCATTAATCAATCCCCCAAACAGCAAGGCTTTAGGGCCATGTACCAACAGGCTAGAAAAACGTATCTTCAGGCCTACTCCCGCCATGGCTACAATAAGCAACAATTTTGCTAATTGGCGTAAATGCGGAATCACCAGAGTATCTCCAGGTAATAAGCTACCAATAACACTGCAAATTAGAAATCCTATAATATAAGTAGGAATAAACTTCTTCTTGCCGCCTGACCCCTTATTTTGATTAAAAAATGAGACCAACATTACCACTGGACCGATCATCAACACCCGTAGCATTTTTATCAAGGTTGCAGAATCACCAATCTGATCACTCAGTGAAAACCCGGCGGCAACAACCTGTCCAATAGCCTGCAATACCCCTCCAATCAAATATGAACTCTGTATTTGTGAGAGCTGCAAGATACCAGCAAGTAGCGGCAAGAGAAACATTCCCCCGGTGCCCAGCAGATTCACAATACCGATAGACACACCTATCTCCTCTTCATCGGCAGTAGTAACCGGCGCTACAGCGGCAATCGCAGATGAACCGCAAACCGCGTTTCCCGCCCCCATAAGCAACCCATATGCTTGTGAAAATCCCAGCAATCTGGCAAACACTAATGCTGATCCAAAGGTAATAGCCATAGTCGGCAAAACAATTAGAAAGACACTACTTCCCATTTGTTTTAGCTCCAACAACTTGAGATTAAAACCCATTAGGACAATGGCATAAAGGAGCAGATTTTTCTCGGCAAACTGTATCCCTTTACCAAATGTCCCCTCAAACTTATAGAGATTTCCCACAACTATCCCTAAAATAATTGCCAATGATATCGCCCCGATTACCTGCAGATACCTGCTGAGCAATTGTGCCACTATCGCAATTACTACCGTTATGAGCAATCCTGGAAGATATTTTTTCATTTGTATTTCCTTTTAAATATTGAGATATAAATATAAAATTCATTTACCGTAACGTTACCACTGACAAGCTTGTTGCTTTGTAGCTTGATTGTACTTGCATTTTTATAATAAATCCAATATATTAAAACGATAGTAACTATCAGTATTTTTTATATGAGGGTATCGATGAATATTACCTTACGCCAACTTGAGATATTTAGGGAAATTGCCAAGCAGGGAAATGTCAGCCGCGCCGCGGAAGAATTATTTCTCTCCCAGTCAGCAGCGAGCATGGCACTGGCAGAGCTTGAAAATCAACTGGGGCAACTGCTCTTCAACCGCAGAGGCAGGATACTGATTCTGAATGAATCCGGGCGCGCTATGTTGCCCCAAGCAGCAGAACTGCTCGCCCGAGCCACTGAAATAGAGACGATGTTTACAGAAAAAGAGTCCTCACTTAGCGGACAAATCAAGATAGGAGCAAGCTCCACTATCGGCAATTATCTGTTGACCTCATATATCGGAGCGTTTTCTCAAGAGTATCCGGCAGTTGAATTAAACCTTGAGGTAGGGAATACCGATCAGATTATTCGCTCTCTTTTAGAGTTCAATATTGATGTCGGCTATATTGAAGGATTGTGCCATCATCCGCAGCTAGAGACCATCCCCTGGAAACAGGATCGGCTGATTGTATTTGCAGCACCTGAGCACCCGCTAGCCAAAAAGCGACGTTTACAGCTGACCGATTTGAGCGCAGCGAGATGGATACTGCGTGAACCAGGGTCGGGAACCCGCGAGATTTTTGAAAAAGCCATTTTAGGAAAGGTTGAAAGACTGAAGATTGGCTTTGAATTCGGCCACACTGAAGCGATCAAACATGCGGTAAGAAATAATATTGGTATCAGCTGCTTATCACAACGCGCGGTGGCCGATCTGCTCAAGCTGGGCGCGGTAGTAGAACTAAAGACCCCTTTTCTCAACCTTGAGCGCTATTTTTACTGCCTAATTCACCAAGGGAAATACCGGACAAATCTTTTCACACGCTTTATCGACTTTGTCAACGCTGCCCCTCTTGCTTAATCTCTTTTCTGCCACTATTGTAGTCGCGTAACCAGTAACACAACACGACATAATATCCGGCAGTCATTTCTCCGCAGCAACCACCTCAAGCAGCGGTTTACCTACATGCAATCACCAACTAAGACATGAGGCTCCGCCGAAAAATCGGCAAAGTCTCATGTATAATTACTAAATCATACATCACTATCGTTAACCCCCACAGCTTTTCCGACTTACTCCGGCCAAACCACCTCTTTCTCAACCCCCAAACCATCCTTGGTCGTAGTATCTGCTACCGGATAACCGCCCTCCGGCGCTTGAATAACTATATAATACAACGGCTCAGTTGAGTTATTCCGCCAGCAACGCACCCCTTCCGGAGCTACCCGAATAACCGTCCCCTCCCTTACCTGGAGAATCTCATTGTCAATCTGAAACTCTCCCCGCCCTTTTACAAAGACATAAGTCTCTTCATTACGTCTATGCTTATGATAAAACGGCATCGACACCTGCGGCGGCAACTTATTGACCGACAATTCAATGCTTGTAAGCCCCAGCCACTGATTGAGAAAGACCTTCCCCTGTGCTTCTATCGGTAACGACTCGTGTTTGAAGACATAACGCTCCAACTCTGAAAACGCACCCAAATCCAGAGCACTGAAATTATCGCCCGCAATTACTGATTCTGACATTTTTTCTCCCTGTTAATTATCCACTTTACGTAGAGTCACTAGCTCATTACTTGCATTTTGCAAGTAATGATATTCTATACTATTCTCTTGCATTTTGCAAGCAATTAATTTATATTAGCTTCATGAAAACAAACCGCTCACATTGCCCACTCAACTATGCCTTGGAGATATTCGGTGATAAATGGACTCTCTTGATCATCAGAGATATAGTGGTCAGCAAGAAAAAGACCTTCGGGGAGTTCAGCAAATCGCCGGAGAATATTGCGACAAATATCCTTGCCAATCGTTTGCAGATTCTTGAAAAAAATGGCATCCTCAGCAAACAAGTTTCGCCGGAGAATAACAAGGTTTACCTCTACTACCTGACCCCCAAAGGCCTTGACCTCCTCCCCACCATGCTTGAAATGGTAGTCTGGGGCGCCAAGTACGACTCCGAAACCGCAGCCTCAGCCGCACTGATCGAACGCATACACAATGATCGCTCTGGCGTAATCAGAGAGCTTAGCGCTAATCTTACTCCACCGCAAGCCTGAACTCCCCCCCCTACCATAACCTGACTTGAGGCACGACTACCAAGAATATACTGTAAGATAACAGAGGCTACAGCAACAACGCTGTAGCCTCTTAAAGCTTCAATCTCAATTGACCCTAGCGGTTACCGCTCCAGTCCATTAGGGCCAATATCTTCACCAATACCCGGTTCCAGCGGCGGAAGAATCTCTTCATCCAGATCACTGATCTTATCTGCAGTATCGGTAACGACCTCTTCCTTCTCATATAATGGATCAGCCGGGGTAGGGTCATTGCCATAGTTATAATCTATGCCTTCAGGGTCATCGGCAGTGGTGAAGTTATAATCCTCATCCATCTCCTCCATAAAGTCTTTGGCCTCTTGCGAGTCATTGACCGCAGCATCCTCTTCAGCAAAGTCGAGCTGGCCGGCATCTTCGGCTTCAGCCTCAGCAAAGCTCTCAGTATCCTCCTGCACCCCTTCCTCTACATAATCAAGCTCAGCTTCCTCAGTATCAACAATCTCATCCGTTGAGACATACTTCTCAGCCGGAACATAGACCCTGTCCTCCAGCGGATCAGGCACACCACTGCGCGGGATTCCCAACTCTATCTGAGCCTTCTCCTGTTCGGTAGCCAACTCTACTTCATTTTCTGGCAAATCCTTGGGTACAAAGGGTGGCGGATCGGTAGGCACCGGATACTCTGGGGGAGACTCCGGCAGCATATAATCATTGGGCAGCTTTTCATCAGTCTGATCATCCCACCAATACCTCGGCCCATTCACCGCTGAACATCCTGAACAGAGAGCTACCATCAACATTAGCAGCCACATAACCCCAGCGCTAACCTTTATTTTATTCGACATTACAGGTCAAACCTCCAATAAACATATAAAAGTGCCAAGTTCAATAGATTATAAATAATAATACTCGGCAAATCAAGACCAACAACCATGAATAGCGGTACAACTTCTACCGCAAGTTCCAGTCACTACCTTATAATTTATCGAACTTTTTACCCGGCGCAGCCACTATTTTTTAAAAGGCCGCAGCAAAAATAGCGAGACTACTCTTATGCAGGAAGACTACAACATAATCAAGAATTCAGAACATTATTGATGACATTGATGATCTCCGCCCCTCGAAACGGTTTCTTCATCACCGCTTTGACAAAATCAACATTCTTCCCTTCAAGGTCTATCGAATGCCCGGTCATAAAGATTATTTTAACATTAGCGTCAATCTCCTTCAAACCTTCAGCCAACTCAATTCCATTCATTACTGGCATAATAATATCGGTCAACACCAAGTCAAATTCACCACCATTTTCCTTATACAACTTGAGCGCCTCTTCGCCATTGACCGCAGTTTCTACCCGATACCCTGACTTACGGAGCATCTCCTGGGCAAAGAGCAGACTGATATCTTCATCATCAACAAGCAAAATCTTACCCAGAGGCACCAATGCTTCCTTGATTGAATCAGAGCGAAGCGCTGATTTCAACGGCTTGCCCAGTGGTAAAAATATGTTAAACTCTGCTCCTCCCTCAGCTCTATTCACATGATAAATACTCCCGTGATGCCCCTGGATTATTCCTCTAGCCTCAGCCAACCCCAAACCTTTAGCCTCACTCAAGTCTGAGGTAGAGAAGAAGGGCTCATAAATCTTACCCATAATTTCTTCACTGATTCCGTAGCCATTATCTTGAACAGAGATTTTTAGATACTCCCCGGGAGAAATCCCATACTTGCTCACCTGGACATCCTTGAGTACCTGATTCTTGGTTCGAATAATTAACTCTGGATTATCCTCCATTGCTTCATTGGCATTAACCAAGAGATTCCTAAAGACATGAAAGAGCTTCTCCGCATCACCAATCACCATATTCCGATTGGCCGCATACAGGGTTTTTATCTCTATCTTTGGATTCACTTCGGTTATAAAGTTGATAGCCCGCTCCAGCACTCTGGCAATATTCACCCGCTCAAAGACAAAATCACTTCTCTGCGAAAATTCGAGTAACTGGGATACCAACTTAGCGCCATTTTCCGAGGTTATACGTATCATTCGTGCATAGCGCTTGACCTTGGGCTCATCAACTTGGAGATTTTCCAGCAGCTGTGCCATCCCGATTATGCCACCGAACATATTATTAAAGTTATGCGACATTCCTTTTACAAAGATATCATTAGCCTCACTTTTCCTATCATATTCTTCAATTTTGCGTAGTTTTATGCGATCCAGAATAGAGAACACGGCATGTATTTTTGCCCGCAATGCCTTACCGCTTATCGGTTTGGTAATATAATCGAAAGCTCCGATATCAAAACTCTTATCGATATCATACCGGCGATTGCAAGTGGTAAGAAAGATCACCGGAATATCCTTCAGTTCTTCATCATTTTTAAGTATCTCGCATACCTCAAAACCAGACATTTTCGGCATTATTACATCAAGGAGTATAAGATCTGGATGATGCTCTTGAGCCAAGAGCAAACCTTCTACCCCTGATTTGGCAGAGATAATATTATACTCACGCAAAAAGCCCTCAATCATCTTGACACTCGAACTCAGATCGTCGATTATCAGAATTGTATATTTTTTCGACATCTTCTTTACCTGTCAGATAAATAATGGTATAATTTTTAATATTTATATAACTTAATTTAGCGTAAAACCATTATTAATTTCACTATAAATTGTGCTAAAGCATAGATAAATTGCATCCATTATCTGCAATTTAATGATAACTTATTATAAATATAGCACAAGAAAAAACCTAACATTTTATTATAAAAAAGCAAAATAAGAATTTTTCTAATACGCAGTACAAACAAGCTATTCCAAGAGAATATACCTAAGAATTATCTAGAGGAGAGCCAGTCCGATGAAGCTTTATAATAGTATCACCAAGTCAGTGGAACCATTCACACCCCTTGAGAATAATAGAGTGCGAATGTACAGTTGCGGTCCTACCGTCTACTCCTACCAGCACATCGGCAACCTTCGAACCTATACCTTCTCTGACCTGCTCAAACGTTCACTCCAATTCGCCGGCTTCAGAGTATTGCATGCCATGAATGTTACCGATGTCGGACATCTTACTGACGACGCCGACGCCGGTGAAGACAAGATCGAACGGGCTGCTCGCGCTACAGGTCGCGACGCCTGGGCCATGACCGAGATCTTCAAAGCCAAATTCTTCGAAGACTGCGCCGGCTTGAATATTCTACCCCCGGATATTGTCTGCCGAGCAACCGATCACATTGCCGAACAGATAGCCATGATCCAGAAGATGGAAGACAAAGGGCTTACCTACCGGAATGCCGACGGCATTTACTTTGATACCACCAAGTTTAACCCTATTACCGATCTGAGCAATATGCGCATTCAAGCTTCTGAGGAATACTCCCGAGTCGGCACTGGAGAAAAACGCTCCAGCTATGACTTCTCACTCTGGAAATTCTCTCCCACCGGTACCAAGCGCCAAATGGAGTGGGAATCCCCATGGGGTGTAGGTTTTCCCGGCTGGCATCTTGAATGTAGTGCGATGTCGATGAAGTATCTTGGTGAAACCTTTGATATCCATACCGGAGGTATCGACCACATCCCGGTTCACCATACCAATGAGATTATCCAATCGGAATCGGTTACCGGAAAGACCTTTGCCAAATTCTGGGTACATGCAGGCTGGCTGAGTTTCGGGGATAGTGAGAAGATGTCAAAATCTGCTGGCGGCACATTACTCTTAGACAATATCTTGGCACACGGTTACGATCCAATGGCATTCCGTTATCTTATGCTTACCGCTCACTACCGTGGACCGCTCAAGTTCACCTGGGAAGCTCTGGACGGGGCAGCAACCGCCCTGAGCCGGATCCGTGACTTCCTGACAGAGAGTGATTTGAGCCAGGGCAATATAATTGAGTCGTATATCTCAACCTTCAGAGAACACATTCTTAATGACCTGGATACTCCCAAAGGCATCGCCACTCTCTGGACCCTGCTCAAAGACAACAAAGTAAAGAAGGATGATGCCGCACGTACCATTATCGAGATGGACAAAGTTCTCGGTCTCAGACTACTACTGCACGTCTCCGGAAAAACCGACCTCGAAGTACCAGCTGAGGTACTCGCCCTGCTTAGCGAACGTACAGCTCTAAAAGCAGCCAAAGACTACGCCGGTGCCGATGCAGTTCGAGACCAGATTACAGCCCTGGGTTTTGAAGTAATGGATACGCCCAAAGGCCCCGCGCTAAAACTACTCTAAAAGTACAACGTGCAGTTAATGCTATTAAATTCAGAGACTGGGAATAAACCCAGTCTCTGAATTTAATAGCTACATATAACCAGCCAATAGCTATGCTGTTTCACCACTCACATCATTCTGTCCAGAATGAGTAATCGCCAACATAGCGTCATACTCAGAATCCTCAAAATCATCTTCTGTTTCACCCCCGTACTCAGTACCCAAATTATTTCTTAACTTGCTTTTAGCCTGATTCCCCGCCGTAAGAATATTAATGTTGCTCTCACATAAAATATTCTCATTGAGTTTGAACTCTGCCAAAATTTCGTTGAGCATATCGACGGTCACCTGCATCTCTGCAGCAGCTGCAGCAGTCTCTTCTGCCCCGGCAGTATTGGTCTGAGTCACATTATTAATAGAGGTCAGAGCATTGGCCGATTCACTGAGAGAGTCATTCTCCAAATTGGCTTTATTGAAAATATTTTCAATAATAACGCTAATTTCCTCGATATCAGTTGAGATACCAGCAAAGGTGCTGACCACCTCATCAGCAATCTCTACTCCTGACTTCACCGCTCTCTCAGAATTATTGATCATGCCCACTGTCTTCTGCACCGCATCAGCACTCCGCTTGGCAAGAGTTCTAACCTCTTCTGCGACAACGGCAAAACCTTTTCCATGCACTCCGGCACGCGCTGCCTCAACCGCGGCATTGAGCGCAAGCAGATTTGTCTGAAAGGCAATATCCTCGATAAGTTTGGTCACCACCCGTATCTCCTTGGATCTATCCTCAATTGACTTAATCGCCTCGGTCAGTTCGTTAACCTTTTCATTGCCGATACGGGTCTTATCAGCTGTCATCTGAGCGATCATAAGCCCCTGTTCAGTCTGCTTGACACTCTGATTATTCTGTTGAGTTATATTATCAATTGATTCAGATACCTGTGACATACTCTTTGCCTGCTCCGTCGCTCCATCAGAGAGCACAGAGCTGGATTCAGTCAACTGCCCGGCGCCGATTGCCACCTGATCACTGGTCGAGCGTACCTGCAAGAGAGCAATAGTTATATTATCAATTATACTGTTTACCGCATTAATATTATCATGAATAGCCCCAATTATGCGTCGCTGCGAATCTCCCATCGCCCCGAGTTCATCACTGCGTTTACAGGTCTGTTCGAGTAATGCCAGCGCTTTATCCTCAATTCGAAAATCACTTACCTTGATATCCCAGTCACCAACTGCCAGGTGCTTACTCATAACCTCCGAGAGACTCTCAACTCTTTCCGCCAAAACATTCAACATCGAACTGGTAAACTTTATCGGCTTGACCAGAGCTCTACTCAAAAAGAAGGCGAGCACCATAACCGAGACCGAAATTACAATTACGATTAATACCGATGAATTTCTCACATCAGAACTGGTTGTACCGATATAATTGTCCATCTTAACCAATGCCGACATTGCTTTGGCATAATTCTCATCACTTATAACCACCCATTTATTACCGAAGATATCGATAAGCGCATACGAAGTAATAACCTTCACTCCTGAGTAATTCTCAGCAACACCACCCCCACTATCACCCTGCTCCAGTATTGAACCGATGTTGGCTATCTTCTGATCATTATTATAAGATGGCAAAACCCCAAATTTCTCAGGATCAAGCAAAGTATCAGAACGCATATAACCATCCACCCCTACAAGGTAAGACTCAGTACCCTGCTTGATGTCTCCTCCCTTGGCCATCATAGAATTAACCAGGCTCGACCCGAGCTGCAAGGCAATATACATAATAGTATTATCTTTAACTTTGATCGGCATCACCATAAATGAATAAGGCACATTATTATCCAGCACAAATGGAGCATAATCACTAAAGACAAAGTTCTGTGTTTCTTGGGTCTTCACCAGGGCTTGAGCCAGGGAGGTATCCTTATATTCACCCTCAAGGAGCTTATCCTTTACAATATCATTTTTTTTAACCGCGTAAAAGCAATAACCCGAAGGTGCAAAGAGATAGAGATTTGTATAACCATACTCCCGGCAAAAATTCTCAAACATACCCGAATAGAACGACATTTCAATACGCAACTGGCGCTTGGTAAGCGGGTCACCATTATTCTTCATAACCGGTAATTCCATGAGCGAACCAATCTCCTGAGAGAGCACCTTGAGATCACTCTTGCGGGCATCAAAGAAGCTTATAATCTGCTCCTCTTTCATCTTCCTAATTGAATTTACCTTCTCAACTGCTGCATCCTTGAAGCCGTTCTTGGCATACTCACCAAGCTCATTGAAACTATTTGAACTCAGACTCCAGATCACCAGCCCCACAATTACCATAGGTATCATTGCAATAAGCAGGTATGTCAATACTGTCTTTTTACTAAGAGTCATTAAAACTCTCCTTTTATTCAAATTCTCCAATTAGATTCTCTACTCTCACCCACAACTGATCACGAACTCGTCTAAAAAAACGTAATTTAATCTCATTCTCACATTCCTGCAGTGGATTATCGATAGGCCAACACTCAAAATCCTTGACCAGTTTTTTTACACTCTTTTTATCATTATCCTGACCGAGGAGTATAACCTTGGAGTGTTTGCTAACCTTTAATTCACCCAACCGCTCCACCTCATTACGGGTACAAAACCCGGTGGCTATTCCAAACTCCTTGAGTGCTTTCTGCCCCTTGGTATGCAGACTCTTGAGTTTTGCCAGAGTTGCAACTCTGGCATCAGGCAACCGCTTCTTCCCAATTTTAGTTTTAAGATGCTCATAAATACTCCGAGCAATGAGCGCCCTATTCGACTCACCATCATCAACGAAGACAATATCCATACCACTCTCCTCAATATCTAACCGAAGATACATGCTTAACAATACTATCTATTGACAATACCCTGTCCGCTAGCCCCCGCCCGGCAACCGCACTGGGCATAGACCAAACCAACGAGCTAGCTTTATCCTGAACAATTACCTCACCCCCATTATCTTTTATTGCAGCCGCACCCGTTACGCCATCTATCCCCATTCCCGTAAGTACCAGTGCAGTGCTATTCTCACGATAAACCTCAGCGATAGAAGTAAAGAGAGCATCAATAGAATTTATCATTCTACCATTCTCAAATATATTCAACATTATCTCTCCTCCCTTCTCCATCACCCTCATATGGCCGAATCCCGGATAGATATATACCGTCTTCGCCTCCACCGGATCAAGAGATTCACCCACCCTTACATTATAATCACCGACAAAGGCTACCAGTGAATTTCTGAAACACTCGACAGACTTCAACACAATATGCTGGGTGATAAATATTGGGCAATCATTACAACTACAAATTTCCGGGAGAATCTCCCGCAAAACCTTCGGCCCTCCCATAGAGGCTCCAATTGCCAGACACTTGCCATAATCCATACTTCTCTCCACACTAACAAAATCGTCTACTAAGATATAATTAATGCGCAAAGTATAGCGACAAAACATTAGACCTGAGTTAGGCATATGTATTATAATTATTACTCATTTTCTTTACGGTATAAGTTGAGAGTATAGTTCAAGCAGGAATGAGCTGCAAAATATATAACATATTTATCAATATATAATTACACTAAAAAGAATAATTGGTTATTACAAAACTATTAGGATATGCAAATACTTAAATTTTAACTTCTTATGCAAAATAACAACACAAAGTATACTTATAATTCTTAAATTAACGAGACAAACAACCTAGACACTACAGTCAAAATTACACTTCTTACTCAATAATTGACAATTATGCGTTATAAACAAAATAGGGTATAACCCAAAAGGCTATACCCTAAAATCCATACTTAACCAAATAAAACATCTACGGCTTACTACTTACGAGCCTGCACAAATACTCCCTCAATATCCAGCACCAGACCGATACTGCCATCACCCATTACCGCTCCGCCCTTGATAACATCAAGCAGCTCAAACTTCTTTCCAAGATCTTTGAGTACGACCGACTGCTGCCCAATAACCTCGTCGACCATTACCCCACAGACTTCATCCTGAAACTCAACCAGAATAACCGTTGCTGATGCCGTACTCTTACACTTGGCATCAATGTTCAGCACTTCATACAGTCTGATAAGCTTGTACAGCTCTCCGCGCACATTGAGCATCTCACCCCTACCGGTAACCAGAACCATAGACTCCTTAGATGGGCGTACAGCCTCACGCACGTCGGTTATAGGCAGAATAAAGCTACCGTCCCCAACCTTGGCCACGAGTCCATCCACGACCATAAGCGTAACCGTCATAGGCAGCGTTATGGTAAAGGTACTGCCAAACCCCAGCTCAGTCTCTACCGCTATCTCCCCGCCAAGCTTTTCAATATTGGTTCTGACCACATCCATCCCAACTCCACGCCCAGAGATCTCCGTCACCTTCTTGGCTGTCGATACCCCGGCACCAAAAATAAGCCTACCTGCTTCCGCATCCGGCATAGTCCGCGCCTTCTCTTCAGAGATTATTCCCTTCTCCACCGCTTTCTGCTTTACCTTTTCCAGATCTATCCCCGCCCCGTCATCGGTAATTGACAGGGTAAAAATCTCCTCAGTAGAAAAAGCATTTATTACCACCTTCCCGACCGGATTCTTACCAACCGCCTCTCTTTCCTGTACCGTCTCAATTCCATGATCCACAGAATTTCGCACCATATGCACCAGTGGATCCTCAAGCCCCTCGATCAACGATTTATCAACACTGGTATCCTCTCCATTAATCTCAAGATTGACCTGCTTATCGGTCTGCGCCGCAATCTCCCGAATTATCCGCGGTAGGCGCTGCAATACTGTCTTTAACGGCAATCTCCGAACCGACATAAGGCTCTTTTGCAGGTTATTCGAGAGTTCATTGAACGATATGTTGGCATTCTTGAATTCCTGTGAGATTGAGCGAACATTCGGAAAAGCTTCAAGCTTCTGCTGTAAATAGGCAAACACCTCACTGGCAATAATCAACTCCCCAACAAAGGACATAAAGTTATCTACCTTATCCTCCTCTACGCGTAGCGTCTTCCCGCCGGTCTCTTTGACCTTCTTGCCAGACTTCTTATCTTCTACAGGCAGAGGCGCCTCACCCGCGGAGACCACAAGCTCCTCTTCCTGACTGCCTGGCTGCCCAGATTGTTCAGAGTCAGCAGTTTGCTGCCCCTGCTGCAAAGTAATAGACTTCATCGCCCCTTCAAAGCGCTCAATAATCAGCGACCCCATAACCTCGTCAAAACCAATTCCCGCTTCCGAGATTGTCAAATAATCACTCTTCATAGAGTTTAAATGCGATACTGCGCTGGTGGAATCCACCTCAATAGCTTTATTCTCCAGAATATTAATTGCATCGATAAAGGTCTGGGACTTCTCATTATCCTCAGAATTTTCAGCCAAATTCTTAACAAACTCAGCAATAGTCTCAACCTGAGGGGTTACATCTATACCACTCAGCAGATACACCCCACCACCGATATTGGTGGCCGCAGCTGCCATTGAATGTGTCACCTCTTCCAGGAGTTTATCCACTTCAATGAGCAAGGGTTTAATCTCACTACTAATGCCCAGAGTCAATATATGTGATAACTTTTTCTTTGCCTCAAGAACCTTTACCGCTGTATCATCGACCTCTCCGCCGATAAGCGTTTCAATCCGCGCAAGCGTCTCCTGCTCCCTCTCTGTCAGTTGTGAACTGTCAGCACTCGGACTGGCTCTGTCGATCATCGCACGCAGACAGTCCCCGCCTTCCAGGAAGACATCGATTATCTCTTTGGTAACCCGCCTCTTACCCGAACGTATCTCCTGGAGCAGACTTTCAAAGGAATGGGAGAATTTCTTTACATTGAGCAACCCAAAGAATGACGAATTACCCTTGATTGAATGTACCGGTCTAAATATCTCATCCACCACCCCCAGGTCATCTGGATTTTTTTCAATCTGCACAAATAGTTCATCAAGCGCGAGCAAAGCATCGCTACTCTCAGCAAGAAACTCGTTGAACAAATCCTGATCTATCTCATTTTCGTCCTGCATCACACCCCATAACCTGATTTATTGTGGGCAATATCCGACATCAGTCGCTTCCATTTATTTAATTTTGTGGTACATTCATTTACCGCTTTTTTCAATTCATCAAGATCTCGTATCGGCTTTAAAAAGCAGTCATCTGCCCCCAGACGCAGGCAATTAAGAATATTATCCAGAGTAACATATCCAGTTATCATCACAACCTGAATCATACCGTTGTATTCTTTTATTCTGCGTAATAATTCAATACCATTCATACCCGGCATAGAGATATCGGAGATAACCATCAGATAATTATTATCATGCACCATTTTTAATGCAGAATATGGATCATTAGTGACATCGACATCAAAGCCTTCAAAGACCAGATATCGCTTTAAAGTAGTGGTAATATCTACTTCATCATCAACTATTAGGATCTTTACCTTAGAATGCCCAAGGTGTTCTCCTGCCATGTCCATTGTTTTCTCCTAAGGCAATATTTTTATTTAAATAAATAGAAAATACTGCATTTGAATATACCAAAGATATCATAATTGTTCAAGTATATTATAATAGTTCTTCCAAGGTGACCAGAACTTTTCGCAAATTACACGGTAGGATTATTATACTGTCAAAACCGTAAGCATACAGACTGCTCTCATCAATATTATCCACCCGCCCATCGGCAATTCCCAGGGTTTTAACACTCTTAACTTGCGTGTCAAGCATCTTTCGCAGTACCTCCCCATTATCACTTACTACCCTCCGTACATCGATAACAATCACATCCGGCTCGAACGCACCTACCTTCTCCACGATAGCCTCTTCAGCACTGGAAGATTCAAGGGAGAACATCTCACAACACCGCGCAGCCTTTATTCCTGCTTCAAACGAACGATATACATTTGAAGGTTCACTGAGCAAGAAGACCTTCGAGAGATCTTTATCTGGGTATTTATGCTCAATTCTAGGAAGAGTAATAGCAAAGATTGAGCCTTCTGCCCCCGACTCCACAAGCTTGAGTTCACCCCCATGAACCGAGACAATACCCTCCGAGAGGCTGAGTCCCAAACCGGTACCCTTGTCTACCGGTTTAGTTGTGAAGAACGGATCAAAAATCTTGTCCTGAACCTCTTTGGGAATACCCACCCCATTATCGATCACCTCAATACAGACATTTTTATCCTCTTCATATGCCCGGATCGTAACCAGTTTTACCGCTTGATCAGCAACCGCATCAATAGCATTTAATAATAGATTTACCAGCACCTGTATCATCTGCTGCGCCGAAGCCATAATCTTTGCTACCGCCTCTACCGATTTATCAAAGATAACCCCTTTCTTCAAGCGATTCGCCACGATAGCCACCGCGCCATCAATAATGTCGGCGATCGGACACATCTCCATCTTCCCCAGGCCATCATCTACCCGGGCAAAGACTCTGAGTCCATCGGTTATTTTCGCTATTCTATCGGTACCAACCATCATATCTTTGAGCAGAACCGGTGTCTCTTTGAGTATAAAGTCGAGTTTATCAGCATTGGTATCATAATTACTCGCCGCCAACGCGGTTACAATAATATCCCAAAACTTACTGAGAGTCTGAATATTGCCGCGAATAAAGGTTGTAGGATTATTAATCTCATGTGCCAACCCGGCAACAAGTACCCCAAGCGTTGCCATCCGCTCAGCTTTTATCAAAGCGTTATTCTTCTCTTCAAGGGTGTTGAGCGCCTCTTCCAAGCCTGCAGCATAACGCGAAAGCTTGAGATTATTCTCCCGCATACTCTGCACCAGATTCTCATTCTTTTTTACCAAGAGCCGGTGCTGCATAGCTCTGTCTGCAGCATTGATTATCTCGTCATTATTATTGAAAGGTTTGGTTATATAATCATACGCTCCATGATGGATCGCTTGAGAGGCTGATTTTACTGAGGCATACCCGGTTACCACGATTACATCAACACTTATTTTATGCGCCCGGATATATTCCAACAACTCCAGCCCGCTTACTTTCGGCATATTGATATCGGTAAAGACAATATCAAAGGCTCCGGCACTCAGCGCCGTAATAGCCTCCTGGCCATTGCTTGCCCCAAGAACCAGATACCCTTCATTGAAGAGAATGTCCTCAATATATGTGCGGATAATAAGCTCATCATCCACGACCAAAACCCATTGTTTATAGAACTCATCCGGCGGTCCGTCCTCATTATGCTGTATAAGCAAGCTTTTAAGTCCGTCCAATAGCATATCCTCATAATCACGAGGAACGGCCTTACCTTCGATTCTACTTATAGCGAGTGATACTCCCAACCTTAGCGTATCGAGAATAATATGCCCGATAGAATTTAACCCACTATCAAAATCCTCATTATTGGCGAGAAATTCAACAATTATACTGGTCGTATCTACAACAAACTTGAAATCAATTTTAACCGCTTCACTATTGATATATGAGAAGCGTTTTACCATAGAAATAAGCTGCTGCCTACTGAGACCTTCATGCACATTGGGTATAAATACCTCTATCTCAGAGATACTCTTGACAAACACCTTCTCAAAAGCCCTATACTCTTCTATCTGCTCCATAGATTCCCACTCACTCAACTATATTAAGCATATATTCTACCAGGAAAAACCGAGAAGAACCCGCTACTTCGCTTTCACGCGCCAGCTAGGGTCTAGCCCAACTCTTGCAAAATATCGTCCCAAACTTTCGCCGGTAATTCAGCCCCAATATGTTGAACAACTTCAGAGCCCAGCCGGGAACCAATTCTGCCAGATTCTGCAAGGGGCAAGCCCTGGAGTATCCCCCAAATAAACCCAGCGGCAAAGTAATCACCAGCACCTGTAGTATCTAAAACTTTAGGTGCGGTAAATGGGGGTATAAACTGCGCTTCTCCCTGATTATGACAGTACCATGCCCCAGCCGATCCAAGTTTTACAATAGCTACCGAGCAGAGTCCACCCAACTTCTCAAGCGCCACCAGTGGATCGTCACTACCGGTAAAAGCTCTAGCTTCATCCTCATTGGCAAAGACATAATCTACATACTGCGCCAATAAGCCCTCAAGCTCCTTGCCTGCAGCAGTTACCACCTCGAATGAGCCCAAATCAAGGCTTACCTCACACCCAGCGCCCTTGGCAGTTCTAAGCACCTTCTCCGTCAACGCGAAATTAAAGAGGAGATAGCCCTCGACATTGACAAAGTCGATATCAGTAAAATCTTCAGCAACTATAGAATCAGGGGAGAGCAAGGCAGCCGCCCCGAGATCGGTTCGCATCGTCCGCTCAGAATCAGGAGTAACCATACTCAGACAACGTGCAGTATACACCTCATCGCAAAACTTAAATTTCGAATCATCACCACCCTCAGCTAAAAAAGCCTTAGCGTAGTACTCACCATCTGCATCATTGCCCAGTTGCCCCAGAAAAGCGGCGTCAGCACCCAGACGTGCGACCGCGAATGTAGTATTACCTACCGAACCGCCGCAAGCTCTCACGGTATGTACCTCGAGTCTGTCGATAATCCCCTTCATCTCATCCCCGGTTACAAGTTCCATACCGCCTTTCTCACCAGAAATACTCTGAATAAAATCATCATCGACCTGCGCCAGGATATCCACTATCGGCGAACCAACCCCAAGGTACTTCTTTTCTCTTTTATTCATTGACCATCTTTCATTGCAAACATAACTCTTCTTTCTAACTTATCGTACCCATAATTCTATCAAGTTATTCAATTTTCACCAATAACATAATCATTATTTTACTATTTTTTTAGCTTTAATCCTGACATTTATTAGCGTTTCATTAACAAATATCCTTACAAACTCTCACAAACTATATTTTAACTTGATAAAAAATACAGGGAAATTATACTATAATCATATACAATAACCGAAGGCGGCTCTTCAAACCGGCCGTATGCGCGATATTACAATACAACTCACAAGGAGCACCGATGCCGGACTCTGATCAAAATAAGATCACCCCTGCAACTAAGTGGCTGACTATCTCCGAAGCCTGTCAATATCTGGATATCAGCGAACAGACCATGTTCCGTTGGATGCGTAGCGGCAAGATCACCTATTACAAGGTAGGCAAGAGTACCAGGTTTAAAGAAGAAGATCTGGATAAGGTTGTTGAAAGGGTTGCAAGTAAGGGCTATATCTCAGAAGACCCTGCTACTTGTCATATCTGCGGTAATACCGAACTAATAAAGGGGAGTCTTTCTGCCCTCGGCGAGCTCGTCTTCAAACCCCAAAAGAGTAAATTTGCAGTCTGGAAGGATTCGGCAATAGAGGTACAGGCGTATTGCTGCAGCAAATGTGGCAATATAACTTTGCAGGGACAGATTGAAGATGTTGAAAACAGCTAACTTTCAGGATATTGTTAGCCTCAAAGCGAAATACACGAACACCACCAGCCCCGATTCAGCCCCTAATTATCAAAGCCGTTACGTCTGGCAATCTCGCCGTACACGCATCCGCTGCGTCTGATATCACGTCTACGTGTAGGGTCATCAAAAGCTACCGATACCAGCCCAAAATGTCGTGAAAGTCCGTCACCCCATTCAAAATTATCAAGGAGTGACCAATAAAAATACCCGCGCAGATCGACCCCTAGCTTGATAGCATTCCTAAATGCTATGAGATGCGCCTTAATCTGCCTGACCCTGAGCCCTTCATCCTCGGTCGCCACCCCATGTCCAGTAACATATATCGGCAGCTTATACTCATTATATATCTGGCTCAAGGTACTCGGAATCCAAGATGAATCCTGCTCCCACATATCATCGCAATCCACATTATGCTTCTGCAACACCGCTTTCTTCATAAAGATCGGGGATAAAGCAGCAAAACCTCGCGTCCTAATTCGCCCATGGAAATTAACCCCGATAAAATCCGCCACCAATTCACCCTGATAATTGACGAACTCTTTAAGATTGGCGATTCCGAATATTCGCTGTGCCATTGCTGAGCTAATTGTATCCACAAAATGCCAACGACGCGACGGTTGGATATCCTTGACCAGCATACTAGTGCCGACATAAGCCTCAGAACAATAGTGTTTAATCTCATGATATGCCAGTGCATGCGCTTTGCGCATATTATTTAGAACTTGGTTATAACTGGATAATCTTGCACGTTTACGTGGAGGGAAGACGCCTGCAAGATACGCCAGAAAAGCGTAACAATTCGGCTCGTTGATCGGCAGCCAATACTTGACTTCATTATCTGTAAGGATGACTACACGGCGGACAAAATCAGCAAAGAGCTCTGGGCTATCCGGATTCAACCACCCCCCCATATCTCGGAACCATTTAGGACAGGCATGATGAAATAAGGTTAAATATGGCTCAATACCCAGACTTCGGAGTTCTGCAAGCATCTCCATATAACGGAGTTTTATATCGCGTTCGAGCGGTTCTTTTGGACCAGGCTGGAGCCTTGCCCAATCAAAACCCATTCTATATGCATTGAGATTCATTGAGGCCAGGCAATTGAAATCATACTTATAACGTTGCCAGTGCTTACTTGCATCATCAGCTCTGGTGCCGTCTTTGGCCACAAAGTCATCCCATTCATTGACGGTTTCGCCTTCAATTTGTGTTGGACTGGTCGCACACCCCCAGACAAAACCGTCTGGAAAGGCGACAAATTCACTTTTGCCATTAGAATTCATCATATTAGCACCTGGCTATTAAGTCTTTCATGTTACTTATAATACAGATCAATTCGGGTAAATTCAAGGACTCTGCAAAATTATATTTTGCCAGAGTCCGGATTAAGTTATAATTTTCTGCGACAGATAATGCATAATCAAGCCGCACTGCCCCTCTTAAACGCCTTCTGCTCACCTTCTTCCCCGCATCTGCTCCAATTAGGGCTAATTAGCACCATCAAACACTCCCGTCCTCCAGACAGTTTTGAACAGAAGAATTCAAAGATTACCGCCTCGGTATCTCGGCGTTCGGCAGCGACACTCAGATCTGCCCGCTTGCTTCCTGCTCGCTTGAGCAGACTAAGCGCCCACCTTCTACCTGCCTCACCAAGTGCTTTCTCCAGTTCTGCCAGATTCATTCCCGGAGTAATCTCAGCAGTCCAGGCCGGCAAGCGCTCCAGACAAGCAAGTTCACGCACCGAGTGCCCGATATTATTATCCGCAATCTTCTTATTACCCTGGAGAATATTCTGCCAGAGTTCGACCTCTTCAGTAATCGTATCAGGTGCTTTTCCAGTAACAAAGACCCGAACATACGGCATAAGCTCGCCCGAATTATTGTCCACCAGCCAATCACTACAATATAACCACTTCTTCAGGGACAATGGCCAATCTGCAGAAGAGTTCTCCCACGGCAGATGAATAGCCAAAGAATAGCGCTCCTTGGCCGAGAGCTTGGTCAGAAAACCGATATACACATTACCAAAACTATGCGCCAGAACCCCAGCCCCCAGAATTGCCGGTATTACCGCCATGCCAATATGCAGATACGGGCTGAAACCTGGTATAATCCAGCGCAAAGCCAGGCAGACAGACATCGACAGAGCAATACTGGAAACCGCAAATACCAAATAAGTAATAATGGCAAAATTTGAATTTAATATCTGCGCAGCCCTATCGGTTCGTTTCAAGAGCTCTGGGATCTCACTCAATTTTCCGACTGCAGGTGCAACTCTAGGGCTATCCCCTCTAGGCTCAGATTGCTGAGTTCCGCCACCACCCGTTCTCCCCTTTGACTGCTGAGTCGGCTTCGCCGTAAACAATTTACTTATCGACAACCACTTATTTCCATCGACAGAGAACATTGCCGAGCTATCCAATTCACGCTTTCTGCACATATTTTGCAGTACATTTACTGGCACTGGTCCGCGAATGTCTGAACCAACTTTGAGGTATAAGTGTTGAGTAAGCTCCATATCTTCTCCTTCTGAAACTCTGGTAAATCTAATATTCATTATCTTTACCTATGTTATCGGTAAAAGTTGAGAATTTTCTTTAACCTTTTCTCTTTTTATTTTGCCACTACTTTTAAGTTTTTAGTTTATTGGCTGGAGTTATTATCTGACTGCGGAAGCAGCCCCTGCCCGCAACATAGTCGCTGGCTGGGTTATTCATACCAAAAAGCAAAGGAAAATCACCTCCGTGATTTCCCTTAATATTCTTAAATACTTAAAACTATCAAACTCAAATTACGCAGATAAACGCTCAGCCCTCTTAATCTCGATACTGATAATATCTACATAATCATTGAGCTGAAAGATAATTGGCGCCACAATATCAAAGCTGTTATAATTATCCTTGGCCCAAACATTCAAAAATGCCATAATCCCCCTACACTCCTCCACCGCCAGCGTAAACAACCTCTTCTTCTCAAGCAATCCTCCCTCAACATACGCCGAGATTACATACTTGAGCATCTGCTGGGTCTGCTCATACAACTCTTCATCTCCGCCACACAGAACCGTATCAAAGCTGATAATACTCGCCCCCAGCTCACGCCCTTTAATCCAGAGTTCACTTATCTTCAATTCATCAAAGTCTGACATTGTATTTTCTCCATTCATATTGACCGGCAATTAATCCAACTTCCACTACTGCTATCGACTTTTATCAGTGCCAGCCGCAGCAAAAATGCCAGAAAAAAAGGTATAGCCCGTCTTCAGGCTATACCTTGCAACAAAAAACATCAAATATTATTACTATTCGACAGTCACACTCTTAGCTAGATTCTTGGGCTTATCAACATCACACCCCCGTGCTTCAGCAATATAATATGCCAGTAACTGTAGCGGCACCGAGCAGACTATACTATTCATAATTCCACTCTCCGCTCTGACATAAATCACATCATCCACCATATCAGCAATTGAGTTATCATCATGACTGGCAATCGCAATAACCCGTCCGCCTCTAGCCTTGACCTCCTGAATATTACTGATTACCTTGTCATACCTGCGCCCTTTTAAAGCAATAAAGAGACACGGCATGTTCTCATCGATCAACGCTATCGGGCCATGCTTCATCTCGGCTGCATCATAGCCTTCAGCATGAATATAACTTACCTCTTTGAGCTTGAGCGCCCCCTCCATAGCGATAGGCCAACCGGTTCCGCGGCCGAGAAAGAGAAAATTAGTTGTATCTTTATACTTCAGCGCAATATGTTTGATGTAATTCGCCGTCGAGAGAACCGCCTCCACTCTCGGCCCAACCTGGAGCAGATCCTTGGTTCGGCGTATCAAATCTGAGGTTTCAATTGTTCCCCGTACCTGCGCAATCTTGAGCGAGAGAATGTACAGACTTGCAATCATTGAAGTAAAAGCCTTGGTGCTAGCCACCCCGATTTCAGGACCACAATGCATATAGAAGACCCCATCGGACTCGCGGGCGATAGTCGAACCAACCGTATTGACGATACTAATCACCTTGCAGTTCTTGGCTCTGGCACTCCGTACCGCATGGAGCGTATCCATCGTCTCACCAGACTGGGTAATAGCAATAACTAAAACCGAAGGATCAAGGATCGGATCGCGATAATGAAAATCCGCCGCATATTCAGCATAACTGGGTATACGAGCCGTACGTTCAATCAGATTTCGCCCTATCATCCCGGCATGGTAGGCTGTACCTTGCGCAACCAGCACTATCCGCGCCACACCCTTGAAGTATGCATCTGGTATTGCCATATCCTCCAGATGAAAGACCGGCGCCTGCTCTACGCCATGCGAGAGTTCAATCTTCTGCCGAATCAGATCGGTCATAACCTGCGGCTGCTCAAAGATCTCCTTGAGCATAAAGTGCTTATACCCGCCCTTCTGCGCTGCCTCCGGGCTCCAATCAACCTCGGTAATCTCCTTCTGCACCTCAACGCCATCCTGCCGCAATATGACATCGTTACACGTACAGATAGCCACCTGATTATCATCAAGAAAGATAACTTTATTGGTATGTGGCAGTATCGGCACCGCGTCAGATCCCAGAACTACCTCAGCCTCACCGATACCTATAGCAAGCGGGCTGCCTTTTCGGGCTGCGATTATCTTTCCCGGTTCTGCCGCCGCCATCACAGCAAGAGCGTAAGCGCCATCCAGCTTGGGCAGAATCAACTCTACCGCTGCCAGCAGATCACCTGCATAGACCGAAGCTATCAACTGTACGATCACCTCAGAATCTGTATCAGAGGTAAAATTCTCCTCGGCAAAGCCCTGGCTAATTAGCTCAGCTCTAAGTTCGAGATAATTATCAATAATACCATTATGCACCAGGACAATATCTCTGTCGACGCTGACGTGCGGATGCGCATTACAATCCAGCGGCGCCCCATGAGTAGCCCAGCGCGTATGCCCAATAGCCTCGCTACTTATGGCACCTGCCGGCAACTCTGCCTCCAAATCGACTACCCGTCCTTTGGTCTTGACAACCTTTAGCCCACTCTCCTCTCGCCAAGCGCACCCGGCAGAGTCATAACCTCTATATTCAAGGCTCTTGAGTCCGGCGACTACAGCCGCTATAGCATTACCCGACCCCAAATATCCTACTATTCCACACATATTCGCTGCCCCTTTTTCATAAAACACCAACAAAGAAGATAGCATACAGCCACAGCAAGCTGAGAAACACTCCCATCCCTACCCGTATACCCACACGACTACGGATGCGCCCCTGGGCTGTTCAACCCCAGCGTCTCGTCAAAGCCAAACATGACATTAAGATTCTGCATAGCACTTCCCGCCTGCCCTTTGAGCAGATTATCAATATGGCTGATCACCCGGAACATCCCGGTTCGCTCATCACAGGCAACCGTAAGCAAGCATCGGTTACTACCCCGGACAACTCCGGTAGAAGCCGGATAAGAAAATTCTTTGACCATGACAAACGGCTCAGCCGCAAACAGCTGCTGATAAGCGCCAAATACATCCTCCTGCGTCACCCCAGCCTTCAGCACCCCGTACACGCAAGACATTATACCTCTGGACATCGGCACCACCTGCGGCGTAAAGGTCACACTAACCTCGTTACTTCCTAGCGCCGACAGTTCTCGTTCAATCTCCAGCACATGCTGATGCCCGGTAAGCCGGTACGCATTCATATTATCATAGCGCTCGGGATAATGAAATCCCGGAGCCGGTTTCTTACCAGCCCCGGAGATACCGCTCTTAGCGTCACAGCAGATACCCCTGGTCTCTATAAGATCATATTTGAGTGCGGCTGAAAGTCCAAGTATACAACTTACGGCAAAACACCCTGGATTACCCACAAGCTCCGCCTGCGCTATTTCTTCACGGTGCAGCTCGGTAAGCCCATATACGCTACGCGGCAACAGGTCGGCAGCCTTATGCTCGGGATCCTTATTTATCCTGGTGGCATACTCCTGGTAGAACTCTATTGAGTTAAAACGGAAATCTCCAGAATAATCCAGCACCTTGCGTCCCCGCTGCAGTTCCACTCCCGCCCCGAGTTGGCCAACTCCATCCGGGGTGGAAAAGACGACCACGTCGGCCTCGGCAGCTTCGGCTTCGGCACTAGCCGGCGCCACTATCGGCAGATCGCAGAATCCTTCCAGATACGGCCAGACCTCAGAAATCCGCTTACCTACATCCTGAGTTGCAATTGCACAGCTAATTTCAAATTCCGGATGCTTCTGCACCAGCTCTATCAGCCCCAAGCCACCATAACCGGTAGCCCCGACCAGCTTAATCTTTTTTACCATATATATCCTACTCTTTATTCCTATATTTATTATAAACTCTGTCTAATCACCTGCAAAATTTTACTCAATACTTGGTCGAGCCATAGTTCCCCTGAAGATATTCAGGTAGCTGCCGAACCGGATCTTGAGTAGTCAAATTCGAGTTCTTATGCCACATCTCCTGCTCCAGCAGAACATCATCGCCCTCTTTATAACCTAGATAGCTTTGATCTACCGGAGCCCGCGGATAACTCCCGGTCTCGGGGCCGTCCGGAGTCTTATAAACCGCGACTCGCTCTGGTGGACGCTGCCAGAGACTCTCTCCTTCAGCAGTTACCTCAAGATTTTTTTCTGGGAGTTCATTTCTATAGCCATAGGTTGGATGATATTTTTCATACGCCTCACTAATTTTATCAGATTTTTTTTGTGTACAGCCTGCAAGTGTTACCCCTATAAACAACAGGCATAAGCAGACCCTAAGCATTCTGACCATTTTCCAACCTTTTTCTAATCATTGACATCAACACAATTATGAACTTTTTACAGCATAATGTCAAGCAATACCAGAATAAAGCCGGGTAACAAATACCCGGCTTCAGCACAAAACAGCAATTCCGTAAAGCTACCCACAATTCGCATTACTGGAAATAACCCCAAACCAACAAACTATTACTCTTCCACACCCTTGGTAGACTGGACACGTTCTTCCATCATCTTCCCTGGCTTGAAAGTAACCACCTTTCTCTCAGGAACCATAACTTCATCACCGGTACGAGGGTTTCTGGCCTTACGCGGTTTTCTAGTGCGAACCTCAAACACACCAAAATTACGCAGCTCCAGCCTACTTTCACTCTCTAGTACATCGACAATGCCATCAAGAGTCATCTGCACGATACGCTTAATATCTGTCTGGCGCATATCCATCTCTTTTGCGATTCGTAGAACCATATCATTCTTTGTCACAGGTGCTACCCCCTTCTCCATCTTCTAAAAATATTCTTTTCCCAAAAAACAAGTATATTGAAACAGCATCCTACCCCAAGTCCCAATAAACCCCATGATTGGCAACACACTTGCTCATATGCAGTTATAAGATTTTATCATAAATGAAGCTCCTAAAAGGTCAAGAAAATATTGATAAATTCCGGTTTAAGTTGCAGTTACAATTTTTCAGTATAGCCCTAAGCGACCATTAGTTTGATCGATAAAATATAGTAAATACGCTATACTTGACCAAGATAAATGTTATAATATGATTACAGTATTATTGTTTTTACCATTTAAATGTTTTTTCGGATTTTACATATGAGTATAGTACCTGGCTCGACAATCGGCAGATTCGAACTAGTAAGCCAACTCGGTGGAGGCGGCATGGGATCGGTTTACAAAGCCAGAGACAAACGGCTAAATCGAACCGTAGCCATCAAAGTCATGAACTCTCAGCATGATTATGATCTGGAGAGTGTCGAACGCTTCGAACGTGAAGCCGAGATTCTAGCCTCACTCCACCATCCGAATTTAATGCATGTCTACGATGTCGGCACCGAAGACAATCACCATTACTTTGCCATGGAGTATATTGAAGGCAGAACGCTCAGCGACATCATAAGTGATCCGAGCTGTGTTCTTAACCCGAACGAAGCGTTGCGCATCATCATTGAAATTATGGCAGCCCTACGCAAAGTCCATGACAGCGGTATAATTCACCGGGACATCAAACCTGCAAACATTATGATAGAAAATAGTGACGGCAGAGCCGTACTAGTGGATTTCGGTCTCTCCAAATCGGCTGGCGACTCAAGGCTTACTTCAGTCGGCTCCATCCTCGGTACTCCCGACTACATCACTCCCGAGCAGATCGAAGGCTTTGAGGCCGGATTTTACTCAGATATCTACTCGCTCGGGGTAGTACTCTATGAGATGCTCAGCGGCGAGAATCCCTTTACCCGCGAGAGCGCCATACAGACTATCAGAGCCCACTGCAGCTACCGACCTCCGGCTTTGCGACGGATAAATTCCAAGGTTCCCAAACAACTCTCAAAAATTGTCGAAAAGATGATCCATCACAATCCGGTCTTCCGCTACCAAAACATTACCGAACTCGCGGAGGATCTCCTCCATACCTGCCAGCATCCGCTGCTAGAGCGACTGGCAACCGCCTCCCCTGCGCAGTATCATACTGCAGCCAAAGGGAAAACAACTACGCCAAAACGCGTGATAACTCCTTATCAGCACTACAGATTCCAGGCTCCCATACTAAATCGCAACAACTCATTCTGGATATATACAGCTATCACTCTTATGCTTCTTGGTCTGCTGGCAGCAACCCTAATCATCCTGCGCCTCAACAAGCACAAAGAAACAGACTTACTACCCAAAGAGGTAGCCGCCTACAACCTTCCCGTAACTACATATAACCCGGATAAAGACAATGGAATTCATAACCCCAGCGTTATCATGCAGTTGAACAATGGTGAACATATCTGGGGTAGAATTATTAATCGCTTCGATGATCAGCGACTCAAGATAGGGTTATTTCCTAAAGGCGAAGCCGTATACAATCTTGACCAGATTGAGTCTATAATTATGACCGACTCAACCGCTTTTTCAGGTAAATTCATTAATACCAAAGAATTAATAGAACTATTATACCCCACTGAGCTTGAATCGACCTTTAGAGATTAATCCTGCATTATAACTCATATTCCTATTATCGCCCTCTAAAACATTAAAAAATAAGTATTGTTGCCAGGAGAAAGAATCTGTATAATCAATCAATAATAATCGAAAATTATAGAAGGATTACACTCAGTAATATTTTATCCAAGGATATACTATAAATGATAATACAAGAAAAAATGTACTGTAGCGAAAAAAATGAAGAGGTAGATGTACTGGTGGAAATAACCCCGCGCAAGAAGGAAATAGCAGCCTGCAATAACATGTTATATTGTGAGGCAACCACATTTTGCAGATTTGTCAATCCACTGACTGTCAGAAATCCGTTGCAGCAGAGAGAAGAAGCAAAAATTTAAGATTGTTATTGTATATATACAAAATTTCGTCTTCACACTAACAAGCAGCAAAATAACACTCTTGACTAGCTATATTTTACTGCTTCGGTTAAGGTAAAGAAGTGAGCACTTGATTTTTATTAGATTTAAGCATTATTTTAAACAATGCAATATTTTTTTTGAAACAAGGAGTCCAAAAAATGGAAGAAAAGGTAAAGGCAGTTATAGAAGAGATTCGCCCGGCATTACAAGCAGATGGCGGTGACATAGAGTTCATAGGGCTCGAAGGGAGTATTGTTCAAGTACGCCTCCAGGGTGCATGTAGCGGCTGCCCACATGCCGCAATCACCCTCAAGCAAGGTGTAGAAGTACGTATCAAAGAGGCAATCCCCGAGATAACCGAAGTTGTTGCGGTTTGAGACATTTAACCAAAAACACCAGAGCTCCATCTGAAATATACCTGGCTCTACTTGTTATTGTTTACCGAATATACTCTCAGGATATTTGTATAAATGAGTGAAGCAAAACCTATTGCCATAATTTCAGATGTGCACGGTAACCTTGAAGCTTTGACCGCAGTGCTCAATGATATTCGTTCTCAAGATATTGAGACCATAATCAATCTCGGTGACTGCGTCGGGTACGGTGCAGATGCCGAAGCCTGTATAGATATTCTGCAGATCCATGCTACCATAAATATCTGTGGCAACCACGACTATGCAGTTCTGAATTCAGCAGAGGGTTTTAACTATATCGCCAAGAATGCTGTTGATTATGTCCGCAGCATGATGAACCCGAAATCATATACCAACCCTGATGACAATGTCATCAGGCGTTGGCGTTTTTTAAATTCCCTCATTCCTCTGTACGAACTGGGAAAATATGAATTCATGCACGGCTCACCGCGCCAGCCGATAACCGAGTATGTACTCCCGTCCGATCCAGAGATGGATCCATTCAAACTCGACAGTATCTTCTCGGCAATGACCGGAGATTATGCCTTTGTCGGTCATACCCATTTCCCCGGGGTAATTGAAGATGATAATGACAGCTATCTTATGATAGAAGATCTCTCCGATTTGAGCTATAATCTCACAGCAAAAAAGGCCATAATCAATGTCGGCAGCGTAGGGCAACCGCGTGATTATGATAGCCGTTCCTGTTATGCTGTACTTCGACGCGGGCATGTCGAATGGCGCCGGGTAGAATATGATATTGAGACCACCATATCCAAGATTTCATCACATCCTGTACTCGATGATCAATCTGGAATGCGTTTGAAACTCGGTCGCTAACCTCTTGCCTCGCCACTAATCAAAAGCAGTAACATCAGCGCAAACTCACTTCTGATAATCCCCGGCAATCACTTCTGCCTCAAAGGTATAGAGCTCCACCCCGCTATCACGCCAGGCATTATAAGTAAGTCCAGCCTTATGACTACAGCAGTTTCCCCAAAACTCTTCAACATTCCAACCGGTCTCAGTCGCCACCTGCGGTAGAAAACAACCGCTCCCCATACTACTGATTACATAAATACCATCTATACCCAGACGGATATTCTCAGGATCAGAACAAGGTTTTAAGGGGGATAATACCGAGATGTCAATCTCAATAGCGGATAGGTCTTCAAGTGTCAGTCGACTGCCAGCAAATCGCGGATCGTCCAGGAGAGAAGCTCGAGCATAGACTCCCAGAGTTTTATAAAGTGGTTGATCAGAGACAAAACAACCGATACACCCCCGGAGTCGACCAGCTTTTTTCAGAGTAACAAAGCAGCCCGACTTAGTATCCAACCCTTCTACGTCAGGTTTATCCGACACCCACTCCTTGCCGCGCAAAGCAGATTTTAAAGTAGCGGAAACGATCCTCAACATCTCCTGCTGCTGCGCCTCTGAATAGCCCATCTCCCCCTCCTTATTCCAGTATTATGCCTTCTCCCTTACTCTCACTCTCTATCAGTACTATACCGCAGAAATTTATCTAAGCAACAAAATATTCATCATATTGAGAATATAACCATATTCTCTGGAGATTCCAAGCTCAATCCCTTATTTCAACAATACCCTCGTTGATTCTGAGCCGTCCCTGCGCAAAGAGGCGCACCGCCTCTGGGTAGGCAATTCTTTCCTGCTCCATAACCCTGCTGGCGATATCGCTAACAGAATCGGTATCATATACCGGACAACTCCGTTGAATAATAATTGGTCCCGCATCATATTGATTATTAACAAAATGCACTGTACACCCCGAGAGTTTGACCCCTGCTCGTTTCACCGCCTCATGCACATTTGAACCATACATGCCTTTACCGCAGAACGACGGGATTAGAGCCGGATGCACATTCATTACCCGGCCGCTAAGCTCCTCCGGCACCTGATAAAAGCACATAAAGCCACAGAGACAGACCAGATCAACCTTCCTGGGCAAGAGCAGAGCACTAATAGCTGCCGACATGCCCTCCCAGTCAGGGGTACGCCCGGAATAAAACTTCTTTGATTCAACAACTGCAGTTTCAACCCCGTGTTGCTCTGCCCGCTGCAAGCCATATGCATCAATCTTGGAGGAAATAACAATATCAATTGTCGCCTCAAGAAAACCGCTCTCAATCTTCTCGAACAAATTCTCAAGCGTACTCCCACTCCCGGAGAGCAGGACCGCTATCTTAATAGGTTTTCTCAAAATACCGCCTCTTTCTAAATTCCCGCTCACCTAGATTCACCGCCCAAACTCTTACTTTCATACTTCTCAATGCCCCTCCAGCCTGAGCTTGTCCTTGGCTAATTGCTGAACTTTCTTATTCTTCTTCTTCGTAGCGACAAACCTGAGAATCTCCAGCCCAAATCTTCGCTCTTCATTATGCTGTTCTGAAAAATGATACCCAATATAATATAAATCTTCTACTAATAAGCACTTATCAGCAACCAAATCCCGCTTTAACAACTTTGCGCCCTGCTCCTTGAGTAACTGCAGAAAGTGATCTAGACAATAATCAGACTGCCTGAAAGATCTTGCGATATCCTTCTTGCTGGTTTTGAGTTTGGCTGTAGCCAGAATGTACCTTATCTCCGAAGTAAGCAGATCGGTATGATCAAGAATCTTGAGGGTATCACGCACCTTCTCCCAATCCTTGGCTTCGCGAGCACTATCAGCCACCGCCACCAACTCCTTCTGGAGTATATCACCGCGAAGGTGTAACAACGCTGTCTTATATAATTGATAATGCTCATCACCTTTAAAATACAGCTCAAGCATTCTATCAATCATCTCCTTGGCCTTATCGGATTTAATCCGATTGTCATGGCTCTCTAAAATACTCACCATCTCAAAGGCTTCAGACTTATTCTTGACCTGGTCAATATGCCTGAGGATAACCACCACAGCCGAGGGCATTTTCCGCAAAACCTCACTGGCAGCCGCCCGCAGCTTCATATTCTTAGCGCCGAGCAATCCTAATAACGCCTCGGCATTGGTTATAGAGTCTAGACTACCCAGCGCATTTACCGCATAGATCTTCACCCCCACATGCTTATTCTCTAGGAGTTGCCTGATCTTCTGATTATCTGAGCGCTTGGGCTTGAGTTTGGAGAGTACGACTACGGCGTGCCGTACCAGCTCATCATAATTATCCTCCGAGAGTATCGGCAATACCGCTTCAAAGACATCCTGATGCCTGGTACCGACATACTCAAAACGCGCCAGGCTCATCAGCGTATGCCGACGAATCTGCACAGGGTATTTACTGTCAAGATAAGGTAGTAAACGTGGTTTTACCTGAACCTGCCCGATAATCCCCAGAGCAATAATCAGTGCCGAGAGTGCCGCTTGATTCTCCTCGACCCGCGGATCATGCAGGGAATCTACCAATTTATCTCTGAGTTTACCGAGCTCCTTGGTATTATACTCTCCAATAACCTCCCTGAGCGTATGTACTGCATTACGCAGGCATTCATTATCCCCACAGAAGAAGCTCTCAATCAATAGCATATAGGCTTTGGGGGTACGAATCCTAGGAATTGCCGTAATAATATTTCGCTGCACAGCTTCAGGCATCTTAGTAAAATAACTATCAATATACTTTACTGCCGGATTACCAATATTGACAATTACATTCAGAGTCAATTCCTGAGTTGCTTCATCCTTTTCAAGATTTTCAACCAGATACTTCAGGGTCTTTTCCTGGGGATTATCGGTAAAAGCGGCTAAAACCGCTCTTCTAACATGAGGATTACCAGAACTAATAAGCAACTCGCCTAATTGACTGATTATCGAGACTTCATCGGTTTTGATCGCCCCAAGTACACGAATCGCCGCCATCTGCAATTCAACATCTCTCTGATTCAGCAGTCCACAGACAGCATTCAGAGTCGAATCCATCCCCATTATATTCCTCTTTCATTATTATTTGTATTCTCTAACCAAAAACCTGCAATCATTATACAAAACAATTCCCGAAAACTCGATTAGTATATGATTAAATGATTGAAATCAAGCCAAAAAGCGAAAAACGCTCAATTCCCGCTACTCAAACGAACCAGAACTTGCACCAACCCAAAAACCAGGGTAAGACTTCAATAACAAGTATATCCATACACTAACCACCTACTGCCTTCCCAGTAGCGGTCATTATAGCCAAAAGCAGAATAAATTGTAGAACTATTACCAATACCAGAAGATAAAACCCCAAATATATCTTAATAGTCAGCAATAAGCCTAAAACAAGCAGAACCTCTTTCAAGAATAAAAATAATAAAAAAACACCTCCATTTTCGTCTATATATTAATCCATGAGCTAATTTCGTCAATAAAATTTTTCTAAAAAGAGTCTGGAATCTCGTCCCAAAAATCCTTAACATATTAACTTTAAAGGTGTTGAACGCACAAGTCGCAAACCTGCAAATTTGTAATTTTTATTTAAATTTATCAAATAATATAATTGACAGCCTGACAAAAACTTACTCCGGTACCCCGAGGTCAGTATAAATGATGCCAAAAACTAAAATCATTATTCTCGTAGGAGCCATGACTCTGCTTGCTCTGGGAGCTATTGCCGGTTATTACATTTTGAATTCGCATACAGATTCTGAACAGGATATTAAGGAGACTCAGAAGAAGCTCAAATTTATCTCACAAGCACTCAAAAAATTTAAATCTGAAGCCTATTTCGGCAGACCTCCACAAGCATTATCCGATCTCTATCAATATACAACTACATATTATAACTCCAAACCCAATCCCGGCAGCAGCACCAATCAATACCAGCAGAATAGCGAGCAGACCACAGACACCACTACTAATTTCAATGCAAACACCGACAACTACAGCCTTATTCCCAATAAGCGTATCTTTCTTAAAAGCACCCTTGACAAAGAAGCTGAAGACAAGATTATCAGCCAGGAAGGATTTACTTCCGATTATGGCTTTATCCCTGATTACAGCATGTTCCCGGCGGCAAATACCATTATCGCCTGGGATCAGCCAGGCAACTTCAATAGCGGCGGCAATATCCTGTTCGAAGACGGCGGAGTGAAATTTATCCAGGCTACCCCCGAGGAGTACCGCCGGTTCACAACCGGGCTCCAGACCCAGACCGACCGCAATTTTATCCGTGACATCTGCATCCGCAACCATACCGACTGCTCCCTGGTAAATCTAAAAAGATCAGAGACCGCCCAGTAACCCCTTTTTACATTGCCACACCATACTATAAACTTCTGGAAAAAATTGACAATCTTTTCAATAAAAGTGCTGACATATCATGAAAAAAAGCTACAATACAATTTGGTATTAACTAAGTAAAAGAGAGGAGGGTTTGCTCACGCAGTGAACTGAGTAAGACCTAAAGTTATCAATAAAGGGGAAGTTAATGAAAAACAATAAACTACTAGTTATCGTCTGCGCTATCATAGCTACAGCATATATAGCCTCTGCCGCAGATTATCAAGTCGGGGATGAGATCCCGTTTGTCGAAGGTCAACCAGCTCCGCAACCGGCACCAAAATACGCTTGGTGTTTGGAGAAGCGCAAGGCTGTACTACAGACTATCAATGAAAAAGTTTTAGTTCGTGAAGGCTCCTGGTACTATGAGTCAGTCCCACCGATCTACGAATCAAAGATGGAGCAGATTATGGTTGAGCCGGAACAAAAAAAGGCAGTCCTGGTCTCTCCTCCACAATATCGAACCGTAACCGAAGAGAAGGTAATTCACCCTGAAAGTATAGAGTACAAGACTGTTCCCGCCCAATATCGCTGGGTCGAGGAAGAGGTAGAGATCATGCCCGAACGCACCGAACAGGTATTCATTCCTGCCCAGTACGAGACCTATACCGAGAAGATTCTGGTCAAGCCGGCAACTACCGTACGTGAAGAGGTTCCAGGGTGTGACGAAGACGGCAGCAAGATTGACTGCTACTCCTCGCGTACAATCCCGGCAGAGTACGATACTATTACCAAGAAACGCCTTGTCACCCCGGCCCGTACCGACACCAAGATAGTCCCTTCACAGAAGAAGATTATGCGCGTACGCAAGGTTGTCAGCCCGGCTCGAGTCGAGAAAGTACAGATTCCCGCTCAGACTGAAACGGTCAGCAGACAGGTAATGGTCACCCCGGCAAAATACCGCTACGAGACCATTCCGCCAAAATACAAGAGTGTTGAACGCAAGGTAATGGTAAAATCAGAAGGCAGAAAGCGCGTCGAGATTCCGCCAAAATATGAGACCGTCACCCGAATGCGGGTAATCAAACCAGAGAGACTGGTCTGGGTTCTCAAGTATCGCGGCGACAACACCCCGACAGCCAATTCCTGTCCGATCCCTGCCAGCAGGCGTAGAAGTTCTTCCGAGATTATTGTCGAAGAAGAGGTCGACATTGAGATGGGAACTAGTTCTAATCAATAAGCAGCCTAAGGTTGCAATAAAATATTTTTTGGTGTAGGCTTGGTTGTTACCAGGCCTACACGTTTCACTTAATAGACCATTTTGACCGGTTAATCTAGAAAGTATTCTTATGCAAAAAAAGACAGCCTTTGAAATCTATACTACCGAGAGACTGAACTGTGCTCAGAGCATACTCAAAGGGCATCAGGATGATTTTGATGTCAGCGAAGAGATGATAACTGAGTTTCGTGCCTTCGGTGGTGGCAGAGCGACAGACAACATGTGCGGTGCACTGTATGCAGCGGTACAGCTTGCAGAGACCGCTGATGCCAGGGATCATATCATTTCTGCTTTTGCCGAGCAGACCGGCTCGACAAAATGCTCAGAGATCCGCCGCGCCGGCATCATCAGTTGCAAAGAATGTGTGCGCATCTCCAGTGAATTACTGAGCAGCACCCTCCAAGACGCCTAACCAGAATTCAACCCCGGCTCCTGCCTTCTACAGAGTGCAGGAGCCAGACCTTCCTCTCAATATCTCCAACATCTGTTCCTGACCAGTCAAATTTTTCTAATTTAATTATCTAGAAAACTTAAAACAACTCCAAAGATTAACGTAAGTATAGTGTAGCCTTGAACTTTACTTATATTTACCCTACACCTGACTGGATTGACGACAAAATGCACTTATTAGACTTGGCAATGCTGGTAATAATCGGAGGTTTAACAATTGCCGGGGCTTTTGCCGGATTCGGTAGCCAGCTCAGCAATCTTATCTCAATTATTCTTGCCGCTGGCGGAACCTGGCTATTCTATCCCTTGGCAGCCTATAAACTTGAGGGGCTCATCCAGAGTCCGGAACTCTCGGTCATACTCGCCCCGGTAATTCTATTTCTCGTTCTGGGTTTTCTCTGCAAATTTGTTCTGGGCATCTTCTTTCATACCGGTTCAACCGAGGATAGCTCAGGCGGCAGCTGGTTATTCGGCGGTCTATTCGGGCTATTCAAAGGAGCAGTTCTCGGTTGTATCATCATCTATCTACTCGCCCAATATGGTGAACCCGAACTGGTCGAAGACTCTGTCTGCTTCAGCCGCTTTTACCATGCAAGCGAATGGGTAATCTCCAAAAACGACGAATATGCAATAACCGAAAAACTCAGCACAGCAGGGAACTATCTTCGCGACAAGCTGCTCCCTCCAATTGATACACGGGAAGAATCTATTGAATCTGCTGCCAAATCTTTCTATAATGAAAAGATGGGTGATTTCTTTGAGAAGGATTTCTTCAAGAGCATCAGCGAATTTGTCGGTTCTGGGAGTAAACCCGCAGATTCAGACTGAGCACACCAGTATATCATTCTTTATCAATAGAAGGCAAGTATACACATGATCTACAATAAAATAAAAGAACGTCTATATAATGGACTAAAGGTATTCAGTTTCGAGTTCTTTCCGCCCAAGACCGACAAAGGGGAAGAGCAGCTCAAAGAGACTCTAGACAATCTCTCCAAACTCAGCCCCGACTTTGTCTCGGTCACTTACGGTGCCGGAGGCAGTACCCGGGAGAAGACCGAACGGATCGTCCTGGATATTGCCAACAATTACCAACTGGAGGTTATGCCCCATCTTACCTGTGTCGGTCACAGCCATGCCGACATCAAAGAGATGCTGCAGCGTTACCAGGATAACGGCATTACCAATATCCTCGCTCTGCGTGGGGATCTGCCCAAGGCCGACTCACCGTGGCAACTGGTTACTGGCGGCCCGGAACATGCCATTGATATAGTCAAAATCGCAGACGAACTAACAGAATTCACTATCGGCGTCGCCGGTTTTCCGGAGATACACCCCGAGGCCGAGAGCCTCCAGAGCGATATCGACTTTCTCAAAGCCAAGGTTGATGCTGGTGCCGACTTTATCATTACCCAGCTCTTCTTCGACAACAATCTCTATTATGATTATGTCTTCAGAGCCAGGCGCGCTGGAATCCGCATCCCGATAATCCCCGGAATCATGCCGATTACCAGGGTTGAACAGCTAAGCAAATTCAAGGAACTCTGCGCCTGCAGCATCCCCGAGCGGCTGACAAAACCACTCCTGCGTGAGAGTGACCCCAAATATATTGAAGAGATAGGCCTGGCTTACTGCGCGGCGCAGTGTGCAGACCTACTCTCCAAAGGAGCTCCAGGGATACACCTATATACTTTAAACCAGTCCCGCTCCTGCATCACAATACGTGCCGCCTTACAAGCCATCGGCTACTGGTGTGATGACAGGTAAACAAATTTGTTCATAAAAGTTATTACTTTATGATTGCAAAACAGACTTATTTGTATTTAATATATTATTATTTATGCCTACTAAAGACTGAGAAAGCGAACCTATTCAGATGCTGGGATTTATCGAAAAAACCGGGAATTTCATCATAACCTTCCTGTGTGATATTGGTAATATTGTGGTCTTGCTGCTGAAAGTCATCCGCTCCCTGCGACGCTCACGCCCGCCCTTTAGAGAGCTTATCAAACAGGGCTATTTTATTGGTGTGGAGAGTACCCCGGTTATTCTGACCACCGGCGCCTTTGTCGGCATGGTTATAGCCTATGAGTCCTATGGTCAACTATCCCGTCTCGGGGTAACCAGTTGGATAGGCCCACTGGTTACCAACTCCCTGGTACTCCAGCTTGGTCCGGTACTCTCGGGAGTGATGCTTGCCGGGCGTGTCGGTTCGGCAATGACAGCTGAGCTTGGGACGATGGCAGTCACCGAGCAGATTGATGCACTCAAAACCATGGGGGTCAACCCACGGAGCTACCTTGTCGCACCCCGGGTAATAATGGCCACCATTCTAACCCCAGCACTGACCGCATTTGCGATACTTATCGGCATTTTTGCCGGATACAGCCTCTGTATATATGGCTTTGGGGTAAATGCTCATGATATGTGGGTACACACCAAGGAATTCCTGAAGCCGCTCGATTTTGCCCAAGGTCTGAGCAAGGCTGCGGCTTTTGGCTGTGTAATGTCCCTTATCTGCTGCCACAAAGGTATAACTACCCGCGGCGGAGCCGAGGGTGTAGGTAAAGCTACAACTTCATCGAACGTGCAGACATGTATCGCCATACTTATGCTCAATCTTCTGCTAACGATGATTTTTTCACTTTTTTACTAAGGATCCTGGTATTACGAAAGCGAGAACATGCAGAGCGAGACAGAAGAGTTCCTAGTCATCCAGGACGCCTACAAAGCCTTTGGCAAGCTGAAGGTACTCAATGGTATTTCACTCAAGATCAAACGCGGTGAAACGCTGAGTATAATCGGTCAATCTGGTGTCGGCAAGAGTGTCACCCTCAGACTACTGATAGGGCTGCTCAAGCCTGATAGCGGAGAGTGTTACTATTGCGGCAGAGAGATCAGCAAGATGGACGAACTCGAACTCAATGAAATGCGCCAGAGTTTCTCCATGCTCTTTCAGAGTGGCGCTCTCTTTGACAGCATGACTATCGGCCAGAACATCGCCTTCCCCGCCAGGCTCAGAGGAATCACCTCCCTGGAGGAACTCACCAAAATTATCGAAGAGAAGCTCTATCAGGTGGGTCTAGGCAAGAGCCGCTTCCCGGATATGCCCGGCAAGATGCCTTCAATGGTCTCTGGGGGTCAACGCAAACGTATTGCCCTAGCTCGCGCTCTGGCCGAGGAACCGGAGGTAATACTCTATGATGAACCGACAACGGGTCTGGATCCGATAATGAGTGATGCGGTCTCCGAGCTTATTATCTCTACCCGCAAGCAGCTCAGCAGCAAAAATCTTACAAGTATTATCGTCACCCATGACATGAAGGTCGCCTTCAAGACTTCCGACCGCATCATTATGCTCAACGGTGGTAAGATTGTCGGAGAAGGTACTCCTGAGTATTTTATTAATATTGAGAAGAGAGCCGATACCTCCGACATGAGCGAGAACGAACTGATGATCAGGCAGTTTGTCCGGGGTGAAGCGCAAGGCCCGATCCATGCAGTAAAATAAATTTCTTCTGAATAGAGCTCGGTACTGTTCAGTAAATCTGGTTGTTGAATCCGCATAAACACCCAACCAGACGTGCGCCACCGCTAATTATAACCGCTATTCAATCGACAAATACAGTTAGGGAGCAGTCAAGTGAAGCGAGAATCGAAAAATCTGGAACTTATTTTGGGTACCTTCGTCTTCCTTGGTATAATCGTAACCATGGGGATGATACTGTTTATGACCGGAGGAGCCTCTTTTCTGGAAAACACTTACAAGATAGTCGTCCATATTGATAATATTGGTGATCTGAAGAAAGGCGCTCCGGTAAAGCTTGGCGGGGTCAATATCGGTCGGGTAGACAGCATCTCTATCGCCAAGGACTCTATCCAGGTAGTAGCCGGAATCGAGACCAAATACAACCTGCGCTCGGATACCGAAGCCTCAATTGCCACCGCCGGTCTGGTTGGCGACTCCTTCCTCGACCTTACCCGAGGAAAATCCACAACCTACATCAAAAAGGCCGCCAATGTAGAGAATGCCCAGGTCATCAAAGGTGTGACCCAGGCCAGCATGGCCGAATTGCTCGGGCAGATTCAGAGTATCGGCACCGAAGTAGAGAGTATGGTACGCAATATCAACAAAGTCATCGGTAACGAGAAGTTCCAGACAAATATCGAAGATACCATGGGCAATGTAAACAAAGCGACCCACCAGGCGCAACTGCTACTCGAATCACTCCGCGGCGAGATGAAGAGTGTTGGAGTTGCGGTGGAGAACATTATTAACATTACCGAATCCGCTTCCGGCACCATGAAGACAATAGACACCTTTGTCAACAAGACTATCGGTCAACCTGAGAAGGTAGCGCAGATAAACCAGACGATAGACAGTATCAGTGAACTCACCGAATCTCTGGCGCAAAATCGGGATAAGATTACCACTACGCTTACCAATATCAGCGATACCACCGGTAACCTCGCCAACATTACCGGCAGTATAAATCCTCATACCGGTATCCTCCGAATTCTCAGCGATGAACAGGCGGGCAACGAACTGATGAATACAATCAGCCAGGTACAGAAGGCAGCCCGCTCCCTTGCCACCATCGGCCTCACCGATCTACTCGCGGACAAGCTAGCCGCCGACAAGATCTTCGCTATTTGGGAGAAGAACCACAAATTCAGCGATGCAGCCGAGATGGCTACCAAATGGAAAGAATGGATGGCATACCAGAAGAGAGTCAACAACAGCATAATGGAACGCAATCCAAGCTTCACTACAGTCACCCCATCCACCCGTATTGTCAAATATCAAAGCTATACCACCCGCGACTCGGCAGCAAACAATATGCTCCCAGCTTATGGAGGCAACTAAGAAGATTCATGTCGGCAAATGAACACCCCCAGAGAACGCTAAACCTGATAATAGGGAGTATTACCATAATATTCCTGGGGCTGTTTGCTACTGCGCTGGTGCTGACCACCCGTGATGATCTGGCAGACACCCAAAACGACTATTTTATTACTGCCTACTTCACCAATATCGGCGCTCTACAGGCGGGTGCATCGGTAAAATTCGGTGGAGTGAAGATCGGACGGGTAATTTCTATCAAGCTTGATCCTGAGATGAATATCAGAGTGGAGTGCAAGATCTCCACATCAAAGAATATTCCTACAAACAGCAAACTCACCATAGCGGCGACGACAGTGAGTGGCGATACTTATATGAACCTCATTCTCGGCACCGATACGACAATGCTCAAGCATACCCAGGATCAAGCTAATTCCCCGGTGCTCAAAGGCCTCAACTTTATCAGCATTGATGGTATCGGCACGGTCTTTAGCGATATGAAGAATATCACTACAGTGCTCACAAACAGCTTTTCCCGACTCTTCGGCAAGGATTCAAAGGTCATAGCGGAGTACAATACGACTCTGGATAATCTCCCCAAGCTGACCCGGTCACTGGAAGAATTAAAGCAGGAGAAGAGCCAACTCCTTACCAAGGTAGAGAAGGCTACAAACAGCTTCACCCGCCTCAAAGAACAAGCAAATTGTTGTATCGGCGACCTAGCCAGGGACTACCCGCTGAATAAGATCAATTCCGGTATAGGCACCATCTCCAAAGCGACCGCAGAGCTTGGCACCACGATAAATTCCATCCAGAACACCGACAGACTCTCCCAAATCAGAGCAGATTTCAGCCAACTCAATACTTGGGCAGAGTCCTTGACCATAGCCAAACGCAGTGTCCTTGGTATCCTGCTCAGCAAGGGTTGCGGCGGACTCAGCCAGACTATCAAGCTGGTTGGAGAGTCGGTCAAGACTGCTCAGGATTTCTCACTCTTCAAGAAACTCGGCTTCTACTTTGATGGCAAACGCCTCCTCTCAAACTTTGAGGAACGAACACACGCAGAGTATATGCCTGCAAGTATATATATGTACCGCTGGTCGGTATTTTCCTACCAGCGCTACATGCATAACTGCGACCTGCCCTGCGGTGTCAAGAACTGCCCCCAAGACCTTAGATAATTCGAAAGTATAGCTATTCAATCATGTACAGAATCTTTATCATCGCCTTATTGCTATTGCTTCCTCTTGCTCTATCTGGTTGTAGCTCGGATAGAGAATTGCTAGATACTACGCCACAGACCAATGCCATAATCTCCATGCAACAGTTCAGTACAGAGAACGACCTTAGCGTTGAGAATTCTGCCGGGGGCTATCTCTTTAAGAGACCCGGAGTCAAGCTTACGCTCTTCCCGCATCTGAAATATGTACGATATAATATGGAGACGATCAAGATCCCCGAGGCTCCATTTGTCGCCGATGGCGAACTATTTATCCCACTCTCTTTACTGCAATGTTTACCGGAATCATTCAAGGCGGTTAAAAACGAGATTGTCAGTGACGTCTTTATCCTCCTCGACCCAGGGCATGGAGGTGAAGACACTGGGGCAATATCGGGTAAAGCAGTAGAAAAGGATGTCGTTCTGGATATTGCCAGGCGCACCCAACGCCTCCTCTCAGCCGCTAACATCTACTCAGAACTGACCCGTGACGGCGACTACTTCATTACCCTCGACCAGCGGAGCAAGATAGCCAACCGTCATCCCGGTGCAATATTCGTCTCAATACATGCCAATGCCGCCAGCTCTCCTCAAGCTCAAGGCATCGAAACTTTCTACTTAACCTCGAATATCTCGGATAATCAACGCGCCATCTGGGTATCTAGCGCTTATGACTTCAACACCGTATCTGGCAGATTGGAGCCTGATCTTGAACTGCTGGCAGCCGAGAAAATCAGCCATCAAAATCGGGATCAGAGCAAGGTACTCGCAGAATTTGTGCAGAGTAATCTCATTACAAATCTCAAGGAGATGGATAGAGGGGTAAAACAGGAGAATTTTTCCGTACTGCGGGAGAGCTTTTTCGGCCCGGCAATTCTTATTGAGACAGGATTTCTCACCCATCCGCAAAGCCGCCAAAAACTACTTGATCCCGCTTACAGGCAGCGGCTTGCCGAGAATATCGCCAATGGCATAATATTATTTGCGAAGGAGTACAAATCAAAACTCTAATGACCAGATTTATCCTAAGATATCGGTCATATTCAACATTTCGAATATTTTATAATTCTTCTCGTTGATATTGGTCACCAATAACTTTCTACCGTGCTTCTGCAAATAACTGTGCATCAGTAGAATTGCACTGATCCCTATAGAACTCAGATTATCGATACCACCAAGATCAATCAGGAGATCATCATCAAAATCATCCTGGATAGCAGTAAGCTCATCCCTGAATTCTTCTGCCTGAATACCAGAGATCGCCGAATACTTGTCACTAACTTTCAGGGTTGTTACCATCTTTGTTTCTTCCATTTATCCAGTCTCATCCCAATTAATTATAAATACACACCCTGAAATGTCAATATCTTTACGTTTTAGCCGGAGGTACCCGACAATTATGCACTTTTTTTTACTCCAACTCCATCTCCACCCACTGCACCTATACTTTAAACCACCAAAACCCACGGCGAAATTATCATTATTATCAACAGTATAGATTCAACAGGCTTTTTCGCTAAACTCCAAGCTCTGTACACTCTCTACCGCATTTCTACCACCTGCCTTGGCTCGATACAACGCCTGATCGGCGGCCTCAACCAGAAGATCAACCGTAGCAAATTCAGCTTCCATCTCAGCCACCCCAAAACTCGCGGTTATCAAGAAGGTATCACCTATACCAGCAGAGAAGACCTCACCTGCAATCTTCTGGCGTATTCTTTCAGCGAGTCGCTCAGCACCAGCAAGATCACTGCCTTTGAGGATAAGGGCAATCTCTTCGCCGCCGAACCTGCAGACAATATCGCTATCACGCACACTAGCCATAATAATTCCCGCCACTCTACGTAAAACCATATCCCCAACCCTATGCCCCCAGGTATCATTCACCTTCTTGAAGTGATCAATATCTACAAGGATAAAGGCGAATGCTCCCAAACCTAAACGATAATCCCGCTCCCAGTCTGCCAGCACCTTCTCGAGATAACGTTTGTTGAATAAGCCTGTAAGTCCGTCGCGCACCGACAACTCATAAAGATTATGATTATACAGTGCCTTGGCGATATGGCTTGAAGCATTGAGCAGCAAACGCTTCTGAGCATAAATTGACCCTGGCGAATTGGTCTCAAACTCCACCTTGAGCAACCCCACCACCATATCCGCAGTCTCAAGTCTGAGCATCAAGGTTCCGGTAGAAGCCGAGGCTTCGCAGAGAACCGGCAGACTATAATTCAAGGCTCTAGATATCCCGCTACAGCCGATATTCACCGTTACAAGAGCAGCGTTCACCAATGCCTCCTCCACCTCTTGCAGAGATCTTCCACTGTCCTGCTCCAAATCAGGAGTCACAACCCGCAGCCTGCCGACATTACATCCTGCAAAGAGCAGACCACCTTCAACAATTATATTCCCTCCCGCATACTCCAGAGTAAGTCCAGCATAACTAAATAACTCAGGATTATAATACAACATATTTCCCTGCTGACCAAGGCATCCCTGAAGCTTGCTCTCAGCAAAGGTAAGACAGAGTTCGAATTTATCCGTATTTTTATAATAGGTAAAGGGACTGACAATGCCAGCACGCGTAGTAAAGACGGTAAGTTCACGCAACTCCTCGTCCTTATGTAGCAGCTCGGTAATGCTGTGCATAAAGCAGCCAAAGCTCTTACTGCTAGCGGCAACACGAGCAATAGCCGAATGTGTAGCCAGGTCGTTTACCCGTTGTTGCAGGAGTTTTTTATCTCTGGCCAAGGTCTTCTGCTCTCTATACAACGAGTCATACCTACCCTTAAGAACCACATATTTTAGCCCTAGAACTCCAAGCACAAGGAGAGCCACCCCAGCGATAAAGGCAATTCGCAAGGGTTCCTGATAAAACCCAAAACCAAAGCATGAATCGAAAATGAGACTTGAGAGCAGCAGACCGGAGGTCAACAGCAGACCGTTAAGAAGGCAATTCGCCCAGCTCATGTTCTCCTGCTCCAGACACGGCTTGAGTGCCTTGAATCTACCTACACTCTTGATGCCGGACACCTCTTGCAGGCCTGAGACAGCAGCGAGAATTGCAGTAATATACTGATACATACTTCCGCCTGAATTAAGAGTATAAAAACTAGAGAAAGCTCAGACTTCCAAGCTTTCTTTAGTTATCGACAAATATGAGAATTAAATTGATTGAATCTCAATTATTATATGGTATGCAGAGAGTAAAGGTCGATCCAACCCCAACCTCACTCTCAAGTTCGACTCTACCGCCATGGAGCATAGCGATATGCTTGACAATAGACAAACCCAGCCCCGTACCACCTTCCGCGCGGCTCCGCGCTTTATCGGTTCGGTAAAAGCGTTCAAATATTCTCTCCTGAAACTCCACCGCAATACCAATACCTCTATCCTTTACCGAGATATGCACAAAAGTAGTGGTAAAATCCACCTCAATCCAGATCTGACTATTCTTCTCACTATATCTAGCCGCATTGGTCAAGAGGTTGATTATCGCCTGCTCTAGAAGGTGCGGATGGCAGAACACCTCAGCATCTCCCTTATACGAATAATTTACCTTTACATTCTTCTTGATAAAATACTCACTGGTCAACGCAATGGAACCCGAAATTATCATTCCCAACGGTAGCCGCTCCTTGGCCATCTCCTTACCGCTATCCAGCCGTGAAAGAATAAGCAGATCATCAATTATCTGCGCCATCCGCTTGGATTGCTCTGCGATGATGCTGAGAAAACGTTTGGCACTCTGTTCATCCTCAACTGCACCATCAATAAGGGTCTCGACAAAGCCTACGATCGAGGTAATCGGAGTACGGAGTTCATGCGAGACATTGGCCACGAAATCCTGCCGGGTTCGTTCAAGCCGCAAAACCTGAGTAATATCATGAAATACTAGAAGCAATCCGGCAGCATCTTTGAGAAACACGACCTTCATCAATACATTTTTCTCTGACGGCATCAGCTCCAGCATCAACTCCTGCTGCTGCCCCTTACCTTCCAGACAGTCATCCACAATCCTACAGACCGTCGGCACCCGGATATTAGCATGCAGCAGGCTACCCGACTTGATACTATCCTTGGTATCAAAGATACGCTCCGCAGCGGTATTGGCATACATAATGTACGCTTCATTATTGAGAGCAATCACGCCTTCGGTCATACTCTCCAGAACCAGATTTTTTTCCGTACGCTCTTTATCCAGCGCCGATATACGTTCATATACCTCATAGGATAGATGATTAAGCGCCTGTATCGTCCGACTAACCTCGGTTATATTGGAGTCTTCTATCTTCCTGCCATACTCATTTCTGCCCAAGCGCTCAGCCCCCTGACGCATGCGCTCAAGCGAAAGGGAGATACTGCGCGAAAACAAATAAGAGATAACACCCCCACTCAGGATTGCGATCAATCCAATCTTTATCATCTCGAAGATAAAGGCATTATTCCGCTCATCCATCTTTTTGAGTTGGCAGCGTACCTGTACCGCCCCGACTACCATATTATCTATGAGTATAGGCTGAGCCACTGAGAAGACATGAAGACTAAATATCTCACTGAAATGCAGATCTGAAGCTGGTACACCGTAAAGAGCCGAGCGAAGATCTTCTTTTCTGTCGTAATTATCCAGCACATTTTTCACATTACTGCTATCAAAGACCGTATCACCGGCGGTAGTGATTACCGAAATATCCACCCCCTCTTCGAGAGCGAATTTTCTGAATATTGCATCCAGCTCCGACAACTTCTTATTTTTGGCAAATAACTGATAACTTATTACAACCAGATCAGCCATCCGTGTAAGCTCTTGTTTTTTATCCGCAAGATAGTCTTTATCAAACTTATTGACAATAAAAACCGACCCTACCACCCCAACAATCAAGAGCACAAAGATAAAAGGGATCAACATTACCCAGAAGAATCGCTTCGTTTTCATGAATCCTCCCGAAAACGATAACCCACCCCTCTTACGGTCTCAATAAGCGCTCCGGCACTGCCCAGCTTCTTTCTGAGCCCGACAATCTGTACATCGACCGCCCTGTCGGTGACTACCGCATCCTCGCCCCTGACCGTATCAATTATCTGATTACGGGTAAATACCCACCCCGGTCTTTCGGATAAATAGCGGATAAGACGGTATTCGGTATCGGTAAGATCTATCTTCTTATCATTGATCATCACCTGATGCTTCTGCGGATGGATAGAGAGTTCACCCCGGACTATAATCTTGCCACTGTCGATCTCCTCGACCATTTCACCGCGACGGAGCACAGCTTTAACCCTAGCGATCAAGACCTTGGGACTGAAAGGCTTGACAATATAATCATCCGCCCCCATCTCCAAACCGACAATAATATCGGTCTCCTCGCCTTTGGCGGTAAGCATGATAATTGGAATCTCAGGATTCTTGGCTTTAATCCGCCTGCAGACCTCCAGACCATCCATACCCGGCAACATAAGATCGAGAAGAATAATATCTGGCGTCTGCTTGAGAGCCATCTCCAGCCCTTCCTCACCATTGCCTACAGCATCAACCATCCATCCCGCTTTTCGCAAATTATATGCAACCAATTCCTGAATGTTCTCGTCATCTTCCACCATAAGGATATTGTACTTAGCCATGTCGTCCCATCTCTAAATTTAATTTCCCAAAAAAAAATACCCGTAAATAGCCTGCGCAGCCTCATCCTCTGCCTCGGCGCAAGCTATCAAAACATCCCAACAAACCAGCACTTTCTATACTGCTATTTTAGCAATAAAATTATCTAGAAACAAGTTAGTCAATTATTAGGGGCAAATAAATACTTTATTAATAATCCTGCGCCTTTGCGCCGCTACAAGGCATTCTACAAAATATCCTAAAAGCCAGAATATTTAATCATTACCGCTCTCATTTGTCCCGTCTTTAGCACAATATCCTAAAATCCCAAATACTTCAGATCCTCTACGGTAACTACCACCCTGTTTTTGGGAATACGCTCAAGTGCAAAGCGCTCAAGCAGTAACTCCAACGAGACCGCTTCGGTACGCGTGCACAACCCACAACTCTCCCCCAGCCAGCCAAGCAGATGCTCAGGACTCACCCCTTTACGGCGCAAGACACTTATTCTACTATCCCCGTGGCGTTTTGCCAGCCTTCTGCCATCAGCTCCGACAACCAACGGCAGATGCAAATACTCCGGTGAGGTATAACCGAGCGCCCGTGCCAGTTCAAGTTGCCGAAAGGTACTATTTACCAGGTCATCAGCCCGCACCACCTCGGTAATCCCGGTAGCATGATCATCGACAACACAAGCAAGCTGGTAAGCGACCTTGATAATCCCCTCCTCCTCACGTGCCACCACAAAATCACCACTACTCCGGCTCAAATCAACCTCCTGAGCCCCCAAAAAAACATCATTATACTCAACCTGCCTGGTTACACCCAGATTGAATCTCCAAGCGCGGTTGCCGCTAGTATTTACCACAGCAGCAGCAGAACCGCCTCTGCCCCTGCAGGTATTGGGATAGACCATGTCCTCTCCGAGATTGGGTGCAGACTGTGCCGCCTGAATATCGGCCCTACTGCAGGAGCAGGGATAGAGTTTATGCTGTGTCAGAAGTCTGGTAAACTCTGCCTGATATACCCCCAGTCTCTGGCTCTGCACCATAGCCTCACCCTCCCAATCAAGCCCAAGCCAGCGCAAATCGGCATATACCTGCTCCACCTGCTCCGGCTTCACCCGCGGATGATCCAGATCCTCCAAGCGCAACAGAATACGCCCACCCTTACTCCTGGCTCTAAGCCAATTCAGCAAAAATGTTCTAGCATTACCTAGGTGCAGAGCCCCGGTAGGGCTCGGTGCCAGCCTGGTAACATATTCGGAATCAGACACCTTGTATTTTATTCTCCCGCATATCTTAATCCGGCGTTAGCCATACTCTATTATCTATCCTTCAATCTTCGCTGCTGAAGCAGCAACCTAAATTTTTATAATTATATTACACATTGCCAACCGCGGCACTCGGTTGCGAACCCAAGCTCTCGGTTATAAACCAAGGCTCTTGGCGCAAACGGCGCAGAAACGCCTTCTCAACAATCTATAGTTTTAATATTGCAAAAAAACTTGGAATAATATATAACTCACTCATTCAGTAATTCCTCAGTGCCACACGCACAAATTATACAGCTATAATAACTAATAAGTATAATTAATCGAAAAAAACCAGGATTATGTAAGTAAAATTATCTTGACTTGTCGCAAATATCGTTAAAATATTACTGATTACCTTATTCACTTCAATAGAATATATGAGATTGCACCAAAACTTAATATACGCTACGTTAATTACCTAATTAGGAGAAAAAAATGGCCAAGAAAACTATCAAAGACATCGAGGTTGCAGGCAAAAAGGTTCTGATGCGTGTTGACTTCAATGTACCACTCAAGGACGGCGTGGTCACTGACGACACCCGTATCGTTGCAGCACTTCCCTCAATCAAAGAGGTTATCGCCAAGGGCGGCAAACTCATTCTAGCCAGCCACTGTGGTCGTCCAGACGGAGAAGCAAAGCCAGAATTCTCGCTAAAACCAGCGGCAATGAAACTTGCCGAGCTTCTCGGCCAACCTGTAACCCTTGCTCCAGACTGTGTAGGTGATGCGGTTGAAAAGATGGTAGCTGAGATGAAAGATGGTGAAGTTATTCTATTGGAGAATGTCCGCTTCCATAAAGAAGAAGAGCTCCTCAACAAGTATGACGCTCAGGATGATGCCACCAAAGCAGCTATTGACACCTTTGTCAAAGATCTTGCCTCACTCGGCGAAGTATATGTCAATGATGCTTTCGGCACAGCGCACCGCGCTCACGCCTCTACTCAGGGTGTTACCAAGTATCTCTCCCCCTGTGTCGCCGGCTATCTCATGGAGAAGGAAGTCAAGTACTTCGGCGATACCCTTGCTGCTCCCGAGCGCCCATTTGTAGCCATACTCGGCGGTGCCAAGGTATCAGATAAGATCATGGTTATCGACAATCTCATGGAGAAGGTAGACACTATCATCATCGGCGGCGCTATGGCCTATACTATGCTCAAGGCCAAGGGCGAGAGCGTCGGCATCTCTATGGTCGAGGATGACAAGCTGGATGTTGCCACCTCAATCATTGAGAAGGGTAAAGAGAAGGGTGTAGATGTTCTGCTCCCTGTTGATCATGTATGCGCCAAGGAATTTGGTGTAGACGAGCCGGACGGAACCTTTGATTCTATTCCTGCTGACATGATGGGGCTGGATATCGGTCCAAAGTCTGTAGCTATCTTCAAAGAGGCTGTAGACAAAGCCAAGACCGTGGTCTGGAACGGTCCTATGGGGGTATTTGAAAAGCCAGCATTTGCAACAGGTACCTTTGCTATTGCTGACGCAGTTGCCGAGAATACCGATTGTGTAAGTATCATCGGTGGCGGCGACTCTGTAAGTGCGGTCAAAAAATCAGGTCTTGCCGACAAGATGACTCATATCTCTACCGGTGGTGGCGCCAGCTTAGAATTCCTTGAAGGTAAGGTACTTCCAGGTGTTGCCGCCCTTGATGAAGCATAATAAGACGCTATACGAGTATAGTCTTTATATTATAGTTCCGGCTACAGTACTGACTGTAGCCGGATTTTTTATATCTTATTCTGCACTACTAGCAATACCGCGCGCACTATACAGTTCATATCTTCCGAGGCTTAACGCCAGATCTCTGAAATGCCTTGAGTTCAATTCTATCGCTTTACGCGCCCACTCCCGTGCCGCTTCTTGCGCCCCGATCTCTTGGAGATACTTTGCATAATAATACGCATACCGAGGATTTGACGGATAGAGCTTATGGGCGGACTGGAAAAGCTCCTGCACTCTCTGCTGCTCGGCCAGCGGAGCATAACGCCCCAGAATCTGCGCCAGAGTTATCCGGTACTGACTTGAATATGGCCTAAGCGTCATGGCCTGCTCAATTGCAGCAGTAACCGCCGCCAATTCTTCAGCAGTAGGAATACCAGCATTATCCGCAACCAGGCGCATCTGGAGCACCGCCCGACCCACATAATAATCCGCATTCCCCTCAGCAAGCTTGAGCGCCAGGGTATACGCAGCGATAGCCTGCTGCAAATCCTCGCTCTTTTCAGCCCTGAGCGCCGCCAAGCTGGTCAAACGCTCGCTACTGGCACAGACAAATCCAGCCCAGACCCCCCAAGCCCCCCAGGCCAGACCCAGTATTACTACCATATACGCTATTATCTTGGCCTTGATAGGCTTGAGGTTTAACCGTCCCCAAATCTGTTGCCGCGCCACCAAGAGCCCCATTCCGACCATAAAGAAACCGCTGAGAGTCGGATGATACAATGAATCAAAGCCGAGACTGAATACCAGAAATGCCAGAAGTGATACCCTAAGAGCCATAGCGGTAAACGCAAATTCCAAATCCCGGCTCAGCAACCAGACCATTTTAAACCCTAGAATACCTGCGAGTGGCAGTAATAGCAGTACCACCAATAGATTAATAAAGAGCGGAAAGGTAGAAAGCCCCCTAGCAATAAAACTGTCCGGAGTCGAAAATAGCTCCCGTAAGAGATACTCCAGACCCATATGATCGAAGAATCCCAGAAACACCAGGCCATAGGTCAGAACAAAACAACCCGCAACCAGATAATTTCCAGCTCTATATAAAAAATCCGGCTCTACCGCGATATCCTTATAGGCTCTGCGCTCAACATCACCGCCAAAGAGCAACAGACCACTACCCGCCAGTACTCCCAGCAAAAGCAATATTCCACCGTCAGCAAGCAACTGTACATAGAGATTCCCCACGCGCCCCTGAGCACTAGCACCGGGCAAAACAAATAGAGAACGGACTTCAGAAAAATTATCCAGCCCCCAGCCCAATACTGGAGACTGCTGAAATGCCGCTATTCCAGCCTGAATTGCTCCGGTGTAAGCCGACAGTTTATACCGGTACAACTCGCGCAAATATCCCAATTCATTATTACCCGGCAGCAACCAGAACATACACATAAGCACGAGCAAGAAGACCAGCATAAGTATCCCGACCAAATACTCTGCAGGCTTGTTCTGACCCGAACTATAACGTAAACGGAGCAGCTCAATCTCAATATACCACAAAACAGCCAGCACCAGTTGCGCCGCAATATTACCTGCAAGCAGCCAGACACCAAGTGTCAACATAACTCCAAACAGGCTCAGCACTCCGACCCCGCCACAAGCCAGCAGAAGATCGCGCCCCTTGCCGGCAGGATACTTGACCACCCGCCGCAACAGGATTATCTCGCAAATCTTAGCAACAAGTATCCCTAGCATGCTCCCGGAGATAACCACACACACCAAACCCATGAACATTGCACCATCAAGAACAAACCCTCGTTTATTCCCGACTCGTACCCCAAAGAAGAAAAATATAAAGAGTAAGGCAAAAGCAGCCAGGGCAAGGTTGCTCCCCAGCCCTCCGCCAACCCAACCCTCCTCCATACGCTTGATAAACGCCTGCGCCGCCACCTCACCGAGCGCGCGTATATTCTCTTTAAACGCGCTGGAGTTAACCGCAATATCACGGAGATATTCCAGCGCAAAGAGACGCTGATATAGTGCATAAACCCCCACGATCGCTGTCGCCCCGCCAATAGACGCAGCATAAAATCTAAAGACGCTCTTCATCCTGGCGGTAAGAACTATAGCGATAAAGATCAGCAAATCCGCGACCCAGTCCGCAAAGAGATTGAACGCCGGATAAAAATATCCCTCCTCCCCGGCTCTGAATAAAGCAGCTATACATCCCACGGCCAGCAGCGAAATAGCCAGGACAACCAGGCGTTTGGGGAGCAACAGACCATTGCTAAGCAGCATACTGGTAACAGCGGCAAGCACTCCAACCAGAGCTATGCCATCGGTAAAGACCGCCTGCGGATTGAATACCACAAGTCCAGCCGTAATTGCCCGTAAGAGAATATAAGCTCCGGAACAGAATACGGAAAGCAACAACAACAGATGTGATCCCCTGCTCGGAGCACCGCCTGCAACCCGCATTCAATCCTTCTCCACTAATTCCAAAAGCGTTTTCAAAGCTTCTTCACGTTTAAAATTCCCCAGTTTTTGCCCTCTGGCAAAGAGCAGCATCCCGCTACCACATCCGGCAATACCGAGATCTGCTTCTGCCGCCTCCCCCGGACCATTTACCTCACACCCCATAACCGCCAGCTTCAGCGGTTTTTTAATATGAGCCACGCGCTCGCGCACCAGCCTGACCAACGACGGCATATCCTCTACGCGGCAGCGCCCACAGGTAGGACAGGAGATTATCTCCACCCCAGCTCGGAGTAGACCTGCCGCTTTGAGCAATCTTTTCGCCGCCAACACCTCCCGCACCGGCTCTGCGGTAAATGAAAGGCGAATAGTATCGCCTATGCCATCCGCCAGTAAAGAACCTACTCCCACCGCACTCTTGAGCATAGCATCCTCCTCCAACCCGGCCTCGGTAACTCCGATATGCAGTGGATACTCGCAAGCTGCTGCAATTTTGCGGTTCACCCGGATAGTAGCCAACGGCTCTGATATCTTGGCAGAAATCACAATATCTTCAAAACCATGCTCGGCAAAACGCTGGGCATAGCCCAAGGCTTCCGCAACCACCAACTCTTCCAGATCCTCCACCGCCGCCTTATCATTATGTTTGATCGAACCGCCATTTACTCCAATCCGTATGGGAATACCAGCATCCTTGGCCGCAGCCAGCACCCGGTAAATCAATTCCCAATCACCCATATTTCCCGGATTAATCCTGAGCTTGGCCGCACCGGCCTCGATTGCCGCAAGGGCAATCCGCCCGTCAAAGTGGATATCGGCTACCACCGGCAACCGACTCTCTGCACATACCGCTGCAAAATAGGCTATATCCTTGAGCGTCGGCACCGCCACCCGAACTATATCACAACCAGCCTCCAGCGCAGCATCTATCTGCTCAAGCGTACCAGCAAGGTCACCGGCTTTAGCCGAGGTCATTGTTTGAATGCTTACTGGCGCCGTCCCCCCAATCACCACCTTACCTACCGCGACCTCCCGGGTTTTTCGTCTAAGGGTATTATAATCCATAATTTCCTCTTTATATCATTACGTCAATTCCATATACTTATTCGATGTCCAATAGTACCATCTGGCTACTTTATTCTAATTATTATTATACCGTTAATCACTATATTTTTAATAAGCAATAATAAATCTTAATATAATGAATATTGATCAAGATCAAACCCCGGCAAGAACCGATTCCCCCGCGGAGCAGAAACAGCTCTGGCCACAGCCATTCAGCGGCTATCAGATCATAAACTGCCTCAGCGGAGACATGGGATATGGCACCTTCTTCGCCCGCGACAATCGTCTTGAGCGCGATGTCATTATCAAGACTCTCAAAGCCAACCCTGTACAGCATGAAGGTTCCAACGAACGTTTCTTCAATGAGGCCAGACAGATAGCTCATATCAAGCATGCCAATATTGCCAGAGGGCTAGACGTAGGGCGCAGCGGCGAGATCCTGTACTTTGTCAGCGAGTATCTCCGGGGAGAGTCACTACAAGAGAAACTACAACGGCTCCAGAACAGTCGGCTCAGAGAGTTCGACACCCTCAAGATTATTGAGAGCATCTCGCAAGCTCTGGATGTTGTCCTGGCTCACGGCTTAGTACACCGCGACCTGAAACCAGCCAATATTTTCCTGACAAACTCCGGCTTGATCAAACTCACCGATCTCGGTATCGCCAAAGATATAGCCTACGCAGATGAATTCCAACGCTACCAAACGCATCCGGAATATATCTCCCCCGAACAAGCTGCCAACGAACTGAATATCGATATTCGTTCAGACCTGTACGCACTTGGAGCTATCTGGTTTCGCCTGCTAGTGGGACGCCCCCCCTTTACCGGTGAATCTCCAGATATTATCTTAAAGAAACATATTGACGAAGCCCCGGAGTCGGTTACCGCCATTGACCCACGCATCACCCCGGCAACCGCCCAGCTTATAACCTGGTTACTCAGCAAAGATCGAGAAAAGCGCCCCAAGACCCCACAGCAATTTCTCACAAAATTGCTTACCCATCCCCTCATCCGGCTCCAACAAGAGAAGCAAGCCGAAAACGAAAGAACCGAGTCCGAATAAAATATAAAAAAAGAGGTCGCAACCACTACCGGCTGCGACCCTAATTTATAATAACCCTTATAGCCTACTCTGCATCGATAACCAAACCGGTAATATCATATGAATCACCGACCTGCCCCGGAGTGCTACGCACCTCTTCTTCATCAATAATCATCGGTGCAAAGCCATCTTCTTCCACGATAGTAACCCGTTCACTCAAGTTGCCTTGAACCATATTCTCCTGCTGCACCCGGGTATTCGGCGCGATATACGTACCGTTATAAAGCCCCAGCTTCTTAACATCCAGGATGTTGCTATTGGAAGCGGTATCATCCAGTATCTCTCCGCTTACCCGTACATGCTTACCGACAAAGTCATCGAGATCATAATAAACCGACCGAAGCAGATATATAGTTTCCCCACCTTTTACCAGACGATAACCCGCCGTACGGTTGTTAAGATAACCGATATACTCTACCCAGCCGGTAGCATCATAGCCCATACTTCCCGGCGGCGGACCCGGACGATAATTCTTCGCCACTTCAGCTCTATAGGCCGCTTCGTATTTCTTATTCTCCTCACTGCGCTTATAAGCTTGTTCTTTAGCTCTGGCAGCCTCGCGATCAATACGCTGCAACTGATCATCAACACTGAGTAAAATATTATTAACCGCCTGTCTGCGCGCGGCACGAGCATTCTTCTCCGCCTCGGCCTTGGCTTTGATCTTCTGAATTATTGGGTTATCCTTACTCTGCGCCACAATCTCATCTGCCGCCATTTTAATCTTATTGCCAAATTCATCCATTGGCTCCTGACCGTCCTTGACCACCGGTGCAGCGGTCTCTCTTACCCCATCTGCATAACTAACATATTTACTGAACACCCAGGCTTTGGCACTGGCAGGAGGGCGAATCCGCACCCACTGTCCTCTGACGCCAGTAATAAAAACCGACTCTCCGGCATTTACCTGCCCCACAACCGTACTCCCCGGCCAAGGTCTAGCGCGAAGATTTACATTATTTCCCCGCACCTCACGTACCAGCCCCTGCTCAGGAATATCCGCAGGTATATCGCCACTGATATATCTAGAATTAATATAACAGTACTCAGAAGCAGGATAAGCGATCTTCACCCAATCCCCCACCTTCTCATATACCGTCACCGGCGTATCGATATCAGCAGTCAAAACAATCTCATACTTGGTACTTTGACCAGCACGGATATTCACCCGGCCACCGGTAATCTTCCCCGGTACACCGCCGAGATCCACACTCTGCTGAATACTCGCCTCCGGTTGAAAATCAACTGCAGGCAGAGTATCAACCTCCTGGCTTACCGTAGTCTCTTCCGTAATCACTGGCAGCGTCAACTCCGACCCCTGACTCGGGGTAGCAACCGGTTCCGGTGCGGAGAGCAAGAGCTCTGTGGTACCTGCTTCGATATCGACCTGAGTAGCCCCTCCGACCGCTGGTGGTGGTGGCGGTGGCGGTAACTCTAGTCCCCCATCCACTGGCGGAGGAGGCGGCAGCAACAAATCATCATCTGCACTCCAGCCAGAGCCTGCAACAAAACTTACGATCGCTCCAATAGCTAACATCTTTGAAAAGAAACGCATAATTTTCAACTCCTGAGATTCTATTCTATCACCGGCAAGCTACAGACAAACTCCCTGCCCGGCCTGATCATACTCCAGTATAACTTTCCCCGTAATTTTTTCCTACTGTATATTTTTTCCTATGTATATTATGTAACAATATCCCGAAAATCCCATGAAAAAACTTCCAACCTTAAGCGGAAAAATATCAAAACAACGAAAGAGAAAGCTCATTAGATACAATTATACCTCTATATCGACAAATTAAACATTGATAATTATAAAATAATATTAAAAAAAAATGAATTTTAACATGTAGTTTTCACTTTTACTGCTATAATTAGATACATGTATAGTAATATATACATTAATTTTGACGAAGGAGTTCCGATTATGAAATGCTGGTTCTGTGATGCCGAAGCAAGAGGTGTATGCGCCGCCTGTGGTCGAGCATTATGTTACAATCACGCCCACATCCATGACGACATGACAATTGCCAAGAGCGATACCGCCACGGGGTATACCAGTTATTATAGTGTCAAAAACTCATTAAAATGTGAGGACTGCCGGTTGGAGTGGGTACACCATATGCCGGGAGATGATCATCCAACTCTTTAGTTCAAAGGTTTCTTTAACCCATGAGTAATATCACAAGCCTTTCTAGATTAGAAACACCGGTTAACCGGAGAGCAATCTCTGAGAGCCCCCTTATGACAGATACACCCGACTCAGCTCTGAGCCGGGATATCTATATTCTTTGTGATGGAGCCATCAAGAAGCCAAATTCAACTCAAAGGAATATCCTTGCCAGCAGTACAAACCTCAAAACGCCGCGCAACCGCCAGGCAGAGAATACCGACAAGCAGCCTCGCCCCGAAAAGAAAATTGCCAAGAAAAGAGTACTCCGTGAACTGAGCGCTGTCGACAACACCCCGCTCGATCTTATCACCTCCAAGAAATCACAGGTTTGGCTGCAGAAACTCGATACCAATCGCCTCGCCGTCCAGTGGAACGTCCCCAATAATATCCAACGTAATTGCCAGGATCTTTTGCTCAGAGGCGAAAAAGCAGAATTTGTCCTCAGACTCTATCAGAATGTAGCTGTCGGCAATGCGGAATGGAAGACCTCGCAACGCACGCTCGAATACCCGATAGATATCCTCCGCCGCAGATGTTATATAAATCTTGAAACAAGTGGCGGTGGTAAGTTCACCGCTGAGATCGGGGTTCGCTCAGCCAACGGACGTTATATCTTTATTGCCCGTTCCAACAAATGCTCGACGCCCCGGTTTACTCCGGAGTCTACCGGCAACGCTCCAGAATATCGGCATGCTACGCAGAAAAAAGCGCAGATAAAGACCCCGAAAGTCTTCAAAAGCAAGAGTCGTATCAATCATCTTAATACTACTGATTCTGAGCTCCCAGAACGTGATATCATTGCTGAATCACGGGTAAGTGGCGTATATGCTGATTTCCTGCGTGAAGGCCCCAAAGCCTTGAGGCGCGTCAATGAAAAGATCGTACCCAGCAGCATTGCTGCCCGCAGCGAGTATCTCGAAGCAGTCAAAGCCGAGACGAAAGCGGCAAAATCAATCGCGGAACAGTACAAAAGCCGCGTAACTCTTAATGCCAAGCGCCTTGATCCGCATAACGCTGCGGAAAAAGCCTTCAGAACCGGCGCTATTCAGAACTATCCTGAAAAACCTGAGGGTTATATCCCGTCCAAACTCACCACCCAGGATGTCAAAGACTCAAAGGTAATGATCGCCTCAATGCTCAATACTCAGGGTACTGTAGCTATTGATGTCTTTAAAAAGGGCGAGAATAAAAATTTGCAAGGTAAAGGCAGAGAGACAGTAAGGGTCAAGAGCAAGAAAGCTCTGGCTCAAGCTCTGAAAGAATCCGGTATCCGTGAAAAATCAGAGCTGATTCTCTCCGGCAAGCTCGAGCCTGGTAGAAAGGTTCGTATCGGCGGTCTACTCATTGATACCGAGGCTGACGGCTCTTTCTATGTATCCTGCTCTATCAAAAACGGCAAGCTCCACGTTCCGGTCGAAGAGATCGACGTTATCATCACTGAGTAATTTCTACATTATCATTCTGATACCTAAATCACAGTTTACTATGATTACACTATCAGTCGTTGCTCGCCTGCTTGGCGACCTGTATATCGCTTCGAGCAATTTTCTGATATGACGGAAGTCCCCAGACATAACTGATAACACCTTAAACCAAACCCGACACTCCCGAACCACTCTTGGCAAAATTAGCCTTGTGCGGGCTGTAGATCGAGATTATAAGGGAGAGAAGCTCTTACTCTGGGGGTTTGGGGGCAGACAGCCCCCAAAAAGAAGATCCTGTTACAATTTTCCAGTACCAGCTACATATTGATTTGCGCATCATTCTGCACCTCTGATATAGCCGGCTCAACATGCACAATCCTGAGTTTACGCCAATGGCCTTGTTGATAACGCCAAAAGAACATTACCGCCATCAGCAGAACTATGCATATCATGCCTATCCAGGTATGCTCTGGGCTAGTCACAAAGACCCGTGACATCAAGAGAATAACCACTGACATGACCCAATGTCCAAATACCGAGATAAGCATCGTCCAAAAGGTGTCTCCAGCTCCCCGCAGTACCCCGGCAAAGACTACGATGACAGCTAACGAAAAGATATATACGCTTATAAGCTTGGTCATATAGATAGCTATTGGCGCAGTAACCTCAAGAAAAACAGCACTTCCCTCTGCTTGAAAGATCATGACTAAAGGTTCAGCAAAGAGAAGTAGCCCCAGCATAATAACTAGGCTGTAAATACCCACAACCTTCAACCCTGACTTCATTACCTTATGCGCCATATTCGGCTCACCCGATCCCATAAATCTCCCCACCAGACTTGTCACGCCCACCTCAACACCAATCATAGGAATAAAGGCCACCATATCCCAGTTAAAGGCGATCGTCACCGCTGCTGCTATATCTACCCCATACGCATGAAAAGCCAGTACCATCAGGTTGAACGCCATCACATTAAGCAACATCTCAACGCCCAAAGAACTACCCAGACGCAACAACTGTTTCAGCATACCCCAGGCAAAATAGCAGTTTTCCATAACCTTGAATTCCAACCGATTCTTCTGCCCGTAATACACCAACGCCAACACTCCTACACCGATCGCACTACCTATTATAGTCCCGATTGCCGCCCCGCCTATACCCATTGCCGGAAAACCAAGATTACCAAAGATCAACAGATAATTGACCACAACATTTACTAGCATTGAGATCCCCGCTGCAATCATTACCACCTTGGTCTTACCAATACCGCTGAAGAAAGCGCTATATGTATTACGTAGTAAGCCAAATATAGTACTGAACATAACGATTGAAAAATACTCATACTGCGGCTGCATCTGCTCCGGCGCAATTCCACTGACCTCAAATATCAATTTTCCCAACGGAATACAAGCCAAGATCAATGGAAAAGCAGCCAGACTTATCAATAGAGCCTGAGTCGTCACCAGCGAGCACTTCTCCTTGATACCTGCCCCCAGATGCTGCGCAACCAGAGCATTGGAATAACCGGTCACCCCTACAAAGAAGGTCATAAACATAAAACAACACACCCCACCACCCAGCGCCGCACTCATATATTCCGCACCCAGTTTTGCTAGAAACAACCTGTCAATAAACATCATCAGCGTATCACACGCACTGGACACAACCATTGGCAGAGCAATTCCCAGAAGCTGCCGCACACCTCCCGGAGTCTCCATCTCAACTGCAACCGACATATTTTTTTCTCCAAATAAAAAAGACCGTTCCGGATCTCCGAAACGGTCAATACAAAATAAGACACTCTTCAGATAATCACGGAGATAAACATTTATTATTTATCATTGACCACGTAGTAGTTGACGCTACCACCACCGCATCAGCAGCAGTGATGCTCTCACGTTTCAGCCAATTCTGCAAATAAACCTTGTTCATGATTATTCCCTGATTAATAAATACCTTGAATATACTTTTTTGGCATAACTAACAACTATCCCCTTCATGTATATAACCATATTCCAACCTCAAGTCAATAACTAAATTTGTTTAATCCACAAATAATACAACTACCCAAAAAAAAATCTTCATATTCGCGACCGCAAACAGAGAGATTACTCCAGAGTATTGTTGGGGTAGCTCTGGAGTAATCTGTTATTGGGCAGGTCCTAGCAAAAAAACTCATGTCCACCACTAGCCCTCAAGCTGCACTACCGTTATCCTTATCCTGTTTTTTTGATAACGACAAATCGCTATGCAAGTCTTCAACAGATAATTCCTGCTTGAGTCGGATCTCCAATTCATTCCTCAACTCCCTGTCAGCTCGTATCAACGCCGCCACCTTCTCTCTACCCTGCCCAAGCCTGGTCTTGCCAAAGCTGATCCACGACCCGCTCTTACTCAAGATGCCCAGTGCCACACCAAGATCGACAATCTCTCCTTCCCGATTTATCCCCGTTCCAAAGAGAATCTCAAAGTTAACTGTTTTAAACGGTGCTGCCAGTTTATTCTTGACCACCTTGACCTTCACTTCATTTCCAATCACTTCATCCTCTCTCTTGACCGAACCACACCTGCGAATATCCAAACGCAATGAAGCGTAAAACTTGAGCGCGTTCCCGCCGGTCGTCGTCTCCGGTGACCCAAACATAACCCCGATCTTCATACGTATCTGATTTATAAAGATAATCGTGGTGCCGGTCTTCTGCGCTACTCCGGTTAGCTTGCGTAATGCCTGGCTCATCAGCCGTGCCTGCAGACCGACGTGGGCATCCCCCATCTGTCCGTCTATCTCTGCCTGCGGTGTAAGCGCCGCCACCGAATCTATTACAATAAGATCCACCCCGGATGACCTGGTCAACAATTCTGTAATCTCCAGCGCCTGCTCTCCAGAATCCGGCTGACTCATCAGGAGTTCATCAAGCTTGATCCCCAGACTACGTGCATACCCCGGATCCAGAGCATGCTCAGCATCGATAAATGCCGCCACTCCACCTGTACTCTGCGCCGACGCAATAACCTGCAAAGCCAGAGTCGTCTTGCCCGATGCTTCCGGCCCGTAAAACTCGACTATACGCCCACGCGGAATACCCCCTATCCCCGTAGCCGCATCCAGCGCCATACTCCCCGTGCTTATCGCCGCACACGCTATTATCTCTGCCGAGCCCAGCTTACGTAGTGCTTCACAACCAAATTGTTTATGAATACTCTCCATAGCCCGTTGCAGAGCCTTGGCCTTACTAGCCTCGGTAGTCTCAAGCTCTACCACCTTCCCTGCATTCTTCATCATACTCTCCTAATAATATTTGCTTAAACCGCCTCTCAAGTTAATCTGTTCAATCATAATTTCAAGTAATACAAAGACAGTGCCAAAAACATTAGAATTCAAAAGAAGCGCTATTACCAGTACTTACATAAATTCTGCCGCAAGACCGCACTATAATTAACCATCAATTTCCAACTTTATGACATCAATTTTGAGTCATCCCCCAAAATCCCGCCATAGGCCTGAATGACACCTATAAAGTAGCATACACATAATACTAAACATATAAGCAATAAAACAGTTTTAAACCCATCTATTATCCTTGACAAACCAACATAGATATGGGTTAATAAGCATAGAGTGAGCCAAACCTCACATAATTCTAACACTACTACCCCCGGTTTTAAACAAGGAGAGAGACTGATGAAAAAAACTATCTATTTCACTATACTCCTCACCCTTATGCTGAGTCTGAATACCTTTGGCGCTGAGAAAAAACTCAAAGCCGCAGGTTGTAAGACCGAGGCTATCCTCATGGATGAACTCTGCAGTAATTACCCGGCAGCCAGAATAAAACCCAGCAGGACCGGAAACAAGAAGGGGCTTATCCTGTTTGCCGAAGGCAAGACCGATTTTGCCTTCACCTGCAAGCCTGCCGGTTCTCTGATCAAAAAATTCAAACTTAACACCGCCAAAACCAAAGACTGGAAGTGCATCGCCTTTGCCAAGGATCCGCTAATCATCATTGCCAACCCCGATACCGGGATAACTGAATTATCACTGATAGATCTCAGCAAAATTTTTACCGGCAAAGCCAGTAACTGGTCGGAATTCGGTGGCAACAACCTGCCGATCACAATTGGCTATATGGATACGCAGAAGGTTGAAACCGGTAATAATACCGTTTTCAAAGAGTGCGTTCTACAGAAATATGTATCCCCCTCTGGTGCGATAACCGGCACGCCCAACCCAACTCCAAATCTCAAAGCCGATTTTTCCAAGCAAGCAACTATTCTCGACTCACCTGACAAACTTGGAAATTTTGTCAGAGCAACCCCGGGAGCCATAACCTTTATGGGTTTGAATTCTTATCAAGACAAATGCGGCACCGCCCTGAAGATCAATGGAATTTCTCCAAATATTGATACCGTACGTTCAGGCGAATACCCCATGGCGGTAACCTACCACCTGATATACAATCCCAAAGGATCTACAGCAGTCACAGACTTTGTCGACTTCGTCACCAGCGAACAAGGCAGAAAGATTACCGCCAAGAACTTTGTCGACATTGATGCGGTAGAAGCAAGATAATCCAGACTTCAATCTATTGATCTATTCAAGCTAAAACCTACTCAGGGCAAGAATCATGTTATTACAGACCAAGCTTATTCTCAGTGTTATCAGTATCTTTATAATTTCTATGCTGATCATCCTCGGAGTCATATGTTACACCCAACTCGACTCTACCGAGGTTCTGCAGCAAGAGGTAAACAACAGCACAGAATTAATGCTCAGCGAGCAAGATAAGATATACCATGAATTTGTTACCTCTCAGACCCAGGCTGCACGCAAACGCCTGACAAATCGGGTGGAAGCCATGGGTACACTTCTTAGCCGCCTCGCCAAGGAGCCTATCGAAAACTTCGACTTTGAGATTCTCAATGCCTATTGCCAGCAGATCTGCAAAGATGAAGACATCATCCTCTGTTTTGTAAGCAATGAGGATGATGAGATTATTACCGAATTTACCAATCAAGAGAGCAGGGTAATCAACTCCTTACTCACCGCCCCGCCTACCGACATTGGTGAACTTGCAGAGGCCTTACTTGCACAAGAATCCGTAACCAGAGTCACGCTCCCCATCACCGATGAAGATGCTCAGGAAATTATCGGCAGCACAACCCTACTCTGGGTCGACGCCTCGCTCCAGGAGCAGACAGAGGCGATCAAGACGAGCAGCGCCTTCATCAAACAGAGCAGTTCCCTTCTTGCCAACAAATTATCCGAGAGTATTTTCCGTATAACTCAAGATACAGCCTCACTCTTTGTCACCCGCGGAGCTATCATCAGCGGAATCGCCATTGTCTTCTCCTTTTTCGCCATACTCTTTATTTCTCGGAGTATATTCCGCCCCATATCCTACGCTACCGACAGACTCCAGTTACTGGCTAACGAAGGCGATCTCAGCGAATGCGAACTCAAAAAGGATAAAAAGAATGATGAAGTCGGACGCCTCTCCACCTCCATCTGCACTATCATCAGTGATTACCAGAACCTCGCCTGTATCTGCAAGCGCCTGGCAAGCGGCGATTGGCAGGTTAGCACTAAAGCTAAATCGCCCAAGGACGAACTGGGAAGTGCGGTTCAGATTCTGATCCATGATGTAAACTCCATGCTCTACTCGGTCAACGCGATCTCAGAACAAATATACTCCCTGTCGGAACATATTGAAGCTGGCAGCCACCAGCTGTCAACCAGTGCCAACTTGAGCGCAAACAACTCCGAGAAGGTCACTCAGTCAATAAAAATCATAAGTAAACAGACTCAAAATACCGCAGATAACACTACCAAAGCCGATCAGCTAACTAAAGAAATAAGCCTTACGACGACAACAGGGAACAAAAACATAAATAAAATGCTGGAATCGATAAGCGAACTCAAAGCCTCATCTACGGCAATAATCACGATAATCAAGACCATCGAAGGCATTGCTTTTCAAACCAACCTTCTCGCCCTCAATGCAGCAGTTGAAGCGGCGCGTGCTGGCAAACACGGCAAAGGCTTCGCCGTTGTCGCTGAAGAGGTACGCAGCTTAGCCTCACGTAGCGCCAAAGCAGCTCAGGATACCGACAAACTAATTACCCAGACTCACAATAAGATTGAGAATAGTGCGGCCATAGCCCAAGATTCTGCTGCCTCCTTCGAGAGTATCACCCAGGGACTAGAGCAGATAGCGGCACTAGTAAGTAACATCTCATCATCAACCGCCGAACAGGCAAATAGTATCTCCAAAATCAGCACAGGAGTATCCAATATCGATAAGGCAATTCATATAAATACCGAGCAAGCCCGCAAAGCGGCCGAAGTATCTGATCTCATGTCCAGCCAATCAAATCTGCTCAACGAACTGGTAAACCGGTTCAAGCTCAATCCTGAGCTCATCTCAGAAGAGGCACAAACCCGCAATAGCTTCAATACCTTACCTATACCAACAAAACCTGAACTACAATAGCCCACTCATATTAGCAACATCAAGCAGGCAAACAGGTTACAAACAATCAAACATTCCTGCTATTTTCTACATACCTCTACCTTCCATAGGGTTATGCAGAAAATAGCAGTAGTAGTATTTAAAAATCTATGGCTTAAGCGAAAGAAACCTGCTATAATATGATAGATAATGGTATATCTTTATAGACATTTGATTAAAATACACAGGTACGAAAGGGGCAATAATGAGTATGCCTTCCATGAAATTAAGCAAAAATCCCCGGGATTTCATCGACGATGAACAACTTGAAAAGTTTGCCGGTCAACAACCGGCAGACAATAAATATATTCAGGATATTGTCGACAAGAGTATAGCCAAGGAAGCACTGACGGTAGAAGAGACCGCTGCCCTCCTATCTGCCGATGCAGAAGGAACAGAGATTATGTTCTCAGCCGCCAAGACGCTCAAAGAGAATGTCTACGGCAACCGGATAGTATTATTCGCGCCGCTGTATATTGGCAATATGTGCATCAATGACTGCTCGTACTGCGGTTTCAAGTGTTCAAACCCGGATGTAAACCGACGCACCCTCAGCCATGAAGAGATCCGGGAGCAGGTTATTGCGCTGGAGAAACAAGGGCATAAGCGCCTGATACTGGTCTACGGCGAACATCCTGACTACGATGCTGAGTTTATCGCATCCACCGTCCGCACCGTCTACGAGACCAAGAGCGACCCGCACGGAGAGATAAGACGGGTAAATATCAATGCCGCACCTCTGGATATTGCCGGCTATAAGACGGTTAAAAATGCCGGTATCGGCACTTATCAGATCTTCCAGGAAACCTATCACAAGCAGACCTATGCCGACTGCCACCCAATGAGTACCCGCAAAGGCGATTACCACTGGCGTCTGGACGGCCTGGATCGGGCGATGGAAGCCGGTATCGACGATGTCGGTATCGGTGCTCTCTTCGGCCTGTATAACTGGAAATTTGAAGTCCTCGGTCTGGTCAGCCATGCAGTGCACCTCAACCAGAAATTCGGCGTCGGACCGCATACTATCAGTTTTCCTCGTATGCGCCCGGCCTGTGGGGTCAAAATAGAGGATTCATCCTTTGTCAGCGATGCTGAATTTATCAAACTCATCGCTACCCTCCGCCTTGCCGTACCTTATACCGGGCTTATCTGCACCGCCCGTGAATCGAGCGATATGCGCCGCATAGCTACCGGATTCGGGGTCTCCCAGATTGATGCCGGCAGCCGAATTGAGATCGGCGGTTATACCGAGGTCGGTGATTCCCAGGTAATGGAAAAGGAGCAGTTCACCCTCGGCGATATTCGCAGCCTCGACACGGTAATCAAGGAGCTTCTTGATAACAACTATATCCCAAGTTTCTGCACCTCTTGCTACCGTCTGGGGCGCACAGGTGAGCACTTCATGGAATTTGCAGTTCCCGGTTTCATCAAACGCTTCTGCACCCCGAATGCGCTCTGCACCCTTGAAGAATACATCTGTGACTACGGCAGTCCTGAGACCGCCGAAGCCGCCGATAGACTAATAACCGAAGAACTGAACAGTATGGACAACTCCGAGATGAAAGACACTGTCATCAAGCGCCTGAACGCCATCAAGAACCAAGATCAGCGTGACGTCTACTTTTAAGTCTTAAGGCATCGTATTGAAGTACCGGGTTCAATAGCTTCTGTACCCCCAGTATAGACAACTTAATTATCAAATGATAAGGGAAATCACTAATGTGATTCCCCTTATCATATTAACCTTAACGAAAAACTTCCGCAATCATTCAAAGATCACTCCCGCACAACCAACAGCCTGCTCCAACTCTTCCGATACCGCCTGATAGTATCCAAGCAACTGCCCGCGCAACTGCGGCAACAACGCATTGAGCATGAATATACACCCGGTTCCGCAGATATGATAGCGATCTCCATGGTCAGCCAGACTCTGAAGCGCACCGATACCGTCACCTTTGAGCACATGACGCAGATAATCTCTATCCGCCAGCTCGGTCTCAGTAATAAAGCCCTTGTCAAGATCACGTTCATCGCCGAATCTTCTACCAATATGCGACAGATCCGCGCTAGCTAGCAGAGTCACTTTATAGTCTTGCCTGATACCTTCAAGTGCAGCCAGCATTCCGGCAATCTCCCTGTCATCTTTTACCTTTTGCGGTTCCCGAATAAACTCATCCATCTCGCCAACAAGTATCGGCAAGATTTCTACTCCAGCCCAGATATGTTCCAGCCATACCGCCTGCAATTCAATGGAATGCTCACTCCGGTGAAAGAAAATATCCTCTTTAAAGTCCGCGATGTCCGCGGTTTCAGCCAACACTCGCCTAACAACCTCTCCGTGACACGGCACCACCCCGCTGGTTGTGGCAAACCCCTTATCGCAAATAGCAAACCGCCGGTTCATTCGTCCATGGGCTGTACCCAGGACGATCACCACCTCCGGTTGGTTATAATGTTCGCTCAGCTCGCGGTAAACCTGTCCATAGCATTTCGCAGCACGGAGAAAATCCATATGCGGCGCGATCACTCCCTGCGGGGCTCTGCGCATCACATTACCTACCCGCCCCTCTTCTTCAGGCTTGGGCGCATTCTTAATCAGTATATCCAGTTCATCCTGGAGCACCTCCGGGTCATCGGAGTAGACACTCCCTGCACAAGCCGACTGGCGCACCGGATTATTTATAAACTCATGCTCCAGGTTCCGGTGTAAATCTGCAAAATTGCTATTATCAAGAAATCGTGCAGCATCCAATTCCTGGACAATACCCTCTATATCCTCAGTACTTACCTCCAGACCCAGTTCACGTTCATACTCCTCCCGCAGATCAAGGAGTGAATGCTCCCCGTCCATTCTGGCGATAAAGAAGATCGAACTCTCCCCCACCATAAGTTGCGCTTCACTCAACCCGGCACTATCATAGAGAATATATACCGACTCCTCAAAATCATTCAACTCAACCATACTCTGCTCTCCCACATAAGGGAAAGCATCAATCTCTTCACGCACCTTCGGTAGTACATCAAGCATAAAAACCTCCGAAAAAATCATCCCTAACCAATTAATTATTTACAAGTGCACAGGTAAATGCTGCCCGCACCGCCAACTGCCCGTCAACCTTAATACAGCCTTTAAGATAATAGGCGGTAGAAACCTGATCTTCAAATTCAACTTCGATATCGAGTTTATCCCCCGGTTTAACCATATGTTTGAAGCGTGCGTCCCGTATCCGGGTCACTACCGGACTGCCGGTCAAACTTCCCGCCTCAGCCTCTATCCGCTTACCCATCAGTACCGCCCCAGCCTGAAAGATTATTTCACAGAGTATCACCCCCGGAGTCACCGGATTCCCCGGATAATGCCCGGGAAAAATACTGCTAAAAAGCTGTCCCGAGCTATCAACTGTAAATTCAGCCCGCAACCTATCTGCATCAATCTCTATCACCCTGTCTAAGAGTAAGAATGGCTCCCGATGTGGTATAATCTTCTCAATATCGCTCTGCTCCAGCATGCTATCCTTCCTTGAATACCCTGCCCCAGACAACTTCAGTACAATTAGTAAAACATCACCAATTCGCCATACTTTATTATACAAAATTACCGAATAAAAATCTACTTTAGTATTTACATCAATGGTATTATTGGGATAATATTTTAAATTTATTGTTTAAATCTTATTTAAAAAGAAAAGAGGAAGACACATGAATCTAATTATCCTAGGCCCTCCGGGAGCAGGCAAAGGCACCCAGGCAAAATACATCACCGAGACCTTCAATATTCCTCAAATCTCTACCGGAGACATGCTCAGAGGTGCAATAAAAGCCGGCACCGAACTCGGGCTGGCCGCCAAAGAGATAATGGATCAGGGAGGGCTGGTAAATGATGACATTATTATCGGCCTGGTGCAAGAGCGCATACAAGAAGACGATTGCCAGAATGGTTTCCTCTTCGACGGTTTTCCCCGAACCGTAGTACAGGCTGAAGCCGTAAAGAATGCCAGTATCAGAATTGATGGGATTATCGACATCACCGTCCCTGATGACGTCCTGGTACGTCGTCTCTCTGGCAGACGCATCCATGTCGCCTCAGGCAGGACTTATCATATAGAATTCAACCCACCACAGGTCTCAGGCAAAGACGATATCACCGGCGAAGAGCTTATCCAACGTGACGACGACAAGGAAGAGACTATCCGCAAACGGCTAGAAGCCTACCACGCTCAGACCGCAGCGGTAAGCGACTTCTATAATAAGCTTATTACTGCTGGCGATCCGGCCGCTCCCAAGTTTGTCTGTGTCGACGGCACCAAGAAGATAGATGAGATTACCGAAATTGTGATCAATGGTCTGAAAAATCTTTAATCATGAATGATATCGCTATAATTACCCTGTGCAACCAGGGAACAATCTTAGCCAGAGAGATCACTGCTCACATGGGTGGTGATCTCTTTGTCCATAGTATAGTCGATATCCCCGGCCTAAAGGCCAAGAAGTTTGAGCGGGTAATCACTTTATCCGCGGAGATCTTCAGCGAATACCGCTCGCTTATCTATATTATGCCTACCGGCGTAGTAAACCGCGCCCTGGCTCCACTCATCACCAGCAAGTATACCGACCCCGCCGTGGTGGTCATGGATGTACTCGGCAGATACGCTATCAGCCTGCTCAGCGGTCATGAGGGTGGCGCAAATGCCCTCAGTCTACGCCTGAGCAATATCACCGGAGCCGAACCGGTAATAACCACCACCACCGAGGTACTCAAAGAGTACACCCTCGGAATCGGCTGCAAAAAGAATACCCCGAAGTCAGCGATACTAGAACTTATTTTTGCGGCAGTAGCCAAAGCCGGCATAACCACCGACGATCTCCGCTACCTTGCAACCATTGATGTAAAAGCTACCGAAGCAGGTATACTCGACGCTGCTGCACAACTGGATATCCCGTTACGTATAATCAAGAGTAGTGATATTAATAATACCTGTTATGATGTTGACAGTTCAGAATTTGTCAGAGAGAGTATCGGTGTCGCAGCGGTAGCGGAACCCTGCGCCCTTCTCTCAGGAAGGAGAACAAAATTAATACTGAAAAGAATAGCCAGGAACGGCGTAACGGTTGCGCTTGCCAGGGAGTGCTGCGAGTAATCGGTTTCGGCCCCGGCTCCAAGGAGGATCGCACCAAACGGGCAGAGAGTGCGATACTTGACTGCGAGTATATTGTCGGTTACGCCCCCTACCTTGAGCGTATTGCCGATCTGCTCAGCGGCAAGGAGCAGTATACTTCGGGGATGAAGCAAGAACGCGAGCGAGTTCTCGAAGCTATCGAACTTGCCCAGAATGGTCACAGCGTAGGTCTGGTCAGTTCAGGCGACGCCGGGATATACGGCATGGCGGGTCTGGCAATTCAACTGCGTAACCAGCGAGGATACACCTTTCCGCTAGAGATTATTCCCGGGGTTACCGCTGCCTGTACCGCCGCTGCCAAGCTCGGCGCCCCACTGATGCTTGATTACGCCACCATCAGCCTGAGCAATCTCCTGGTAACTTGGGAAGTTATCGAAAAACGCCTCCACGCCGCACTCGCCGGTGATTTTGCTCTTGCCATCTACAACCCCAAGAGCAATACCCGAACCGAACCCTTTACTAAGCTCTGTAGCATTGCCCGCGAATACCTAGCGGATACCACCCCGGTCGGTATAGCCACCGCTCTCGGTCAAGAGGATGAATTTGTCGAGATTACAACCCTTGGAGCGCTGCCAACAGCCAGGGTCAGTATGAAGAGCATACTTATTATCGGCAACTCTACAAGCTGCCTGGACGGAGAATTCTTCATCACCCCCAGGGGGTACTGAGCCATATGCAAATTATCTCCGGGAAATTCAAGGCAACCGGTCAAGCTATCAGCATCAATGCCGCAACCAGTCGCAACTTACAATTCCTCGACCCCGCCTTCACGCGCCAGGATCACTGGGCATGACGCATTCTGCAGTTCAGCCTCCACCCTATCCAGAAATTCATCGTCGTGAGCCGGATCATGATGTATAATCGCCAGCTTTCCGACTCCCGCCTCCGCCGCAGTTCTACAGGCCATAGCGAATGTCGAATGCCCCCAGCCCTGCCGCGAGACATACTCTGTTTCAGAATACTGCCCGTCCATTGCCAAGAGATCGGCTCCCGCCGCAAATTCCGCCAACGCCTTATTGTAACCCAAACTCGGATCGCCTTCGATATCGGTAGCAAAGACAAAAGCCCTGCCCGCATGCTCTACGCGGTAATTAATAACCCCCAGCTGTGAATGCGCCGCATTGAACAAGGTCTTTACTACCAGCCTATCCTGCCCTAATTGTTCGGGAGTGATCACTTCCGGCGCAACTTCACCTGGCTTATACCCCAATATCTCACCGCCTCTAATATCCACAAAATGCTTCTTACAAGGGAACTCAGCAATTCCCACCGGATGAATCAACTCATCGGTAATAAACTCAAGATTTCGTTTGAGGCTCCCCTTACCTTGCACCGGGCCGATTATAGCTATCTCGGTATTCTTCCTGAATAAAGGCTGAAAGAAGTTCATGCCAAAACAATGATCCACATGAAAATGCGTATAGTATAAGGAGCAGGCGGGGATCTTATGCTGCAGCAGTTCTTGACCTAAGGGAATTATCCCGGATCCTGCATCAAATATCAATAACCGCTTATCCACCAGCACCTCACAGCAGGTACTGGCCCAGCCATATCTGGCAAACTCTTCACCTGCAACAGGATAGCTACCCCGAACCCCTCTGAATTTAATCTTGATAACCAATCTCCTCTATTCCCGATTTAATACTACAGTTAATTATAATGAAAGTATAACCTCTTCAATTGCAAAAATCGAAAAAAACAGAAAAAAATATTTCTCCCCAGGCTTATATCGACTATACTATATATGGTTCTGCGCACACTCCCAAGAAAATACTTTAAAAGGGGTAATCTCAGAGTATGAGTTCAATCAACATCAACCGGCGTCCCACAAACTTCACCAAGCTACCACTGGCTTTCTGCAACGGCTTTACCCTGAAGAAGGCAGCCTTCTGGAATCGCCACCCCATACTCCAAGCCGGTACCACCATCAACAAGACCATCATTGATTTCTATCATGATATAGCCATGAGCATCCCCGTCTCAGTACGTATGGATCAGGCCTCCAACCGTATGGAAGCCCAGCTCATCAGGAATATTACCGAATACAAGCAGCATAACGCCAACAAAGAACGTTTGAACATTGAACTGAGTGATGGTGAAATACTGATGGAAGAGGGCGATACCAGCAATCAGGATTGTTTCATTCTGGTCACAGGTATACTCTCGGTCAACATCAACGGCGTAAGTGTTGCTAATATTTCAGATCAAGGAATGCCGGTAGGAGAGATGTCCTTTCTCACCGGTGAGCCCCGGAGTGCAACGGTAATAGCCAAAGGCAGCACCTCGGTACTGCGCCTGCCGAAGCAAGACAAAAGCAAGGTCTTACGAAGTAATCCGACTATCTGCATGACCATTCTTGAAGCCCTGGTCTCGCGACTTGCAGATAACAATAAAAAATTAGTCACACTCAGCGAGAAGATGAAGAGTGATTCCAATAAGGCCATAGTCAAAGCTGAGAAACTAGAACAGAGTTATCACACCGTGGTCAATACCCTGCTCCAGGCAGCAGGTATTAAGAAGGGGAACCTTGAGGTACTGGAGAAGATGCTCCAAGTACTGGAAGAGAATCTCGGCACAAAACTTGAGTCAAAGAACACCAGTGCTGTCTACAAAATGTTTCTTGATTTTGTCGAGTACTTTCGCCAGCAATCTATCAATGAGAATGTCGAGAGCATTATTTTCAAGGAAAATATGTCAGACCTGATGCGACAGTTATTTTAACCGCCCTTTGCGAGAGAGTAGAAGCTAATGGCCAAGATAGAGATAAAGAACATAGATAGCAGTCAGGAGATTATCGAACTGCTCGCTGCCGAATACACTATCGGCAGGAGTGAGAGTAACTCGATCCGGCTCAATGATGCCCGCTCCAGCCGTCATCATGCCAGAATATTCAATAAGGGATCAGAATACTATATAGAGGATATCGGTTCGGCCAATGGTACCCTGGTAAACAACAGTAAGTTACTGAGTAATGTTCCGCAAAGACTTGAAGCTGGCGACACCATCATGATCGGACAGAGCAGTATCGTTATCAGCGGTATTGAGAATGCGAAAGACGAAATAGCTGATTCGGAATTTATGCCCTATAGCGATACCGGGCTGTTATTCGACACCTCTGCACACGAGCTCAGCGCAACCCTTGATGCCTCAATAAGCCTGGCGCAACTCACCCCTGCCGATGCTCATGACTCCGAAACCATGGCCAAAGCCCTCAAACGCATGGAGGCAATGTGTATTATCGCCGAAGCTATTGGTAATATCATGAAGCTGGAAGAGCTGATGACCAAGGTAATCGATACCGTCTTCAGCATCTTTCCCAAAGCCGAGCGCTCCTTTATTCTCCTGAAAGAAGCCGAGGTCTTCCGTCCGGTAGCTGCCAGGAGCCGGAGCAAGCAACAGATCGACCTCAAAAACCTCAAGATCTCCACCACCGTACTCAACACCTGTACTCAGGAGCTCCGTTCCATCCTCTCCAATAATACCGCCGAGGACGAACGTTTCAGCGAAGCCATGTCTATTGCCGAATTGTCTATCGAATCACTTATCTGCTCTCCGCTGGTTATCAATGGCGCAGAGGTTCTCGGTATCATCCAGGTAGAGAGCGCGAGTAATGTCGAAGAATTCGACGAGACCGACCTGCAGATCCTTACCGGCATCAGTGGCCAAATTGCCATAGCGGTCAAGAATATCTCCCTGGCGCGGGAGATAGAGACTGAATCGGCGCAACGCGCCAACCTGCAGCGTTACTTCTCCCCAAATATGGTAGAGATGATGCTCAGTGGCGATATCAATACCGAACTCGGCGGCAAAGAGTATGAGGGAACCGTATTCTTCTCCGATATCATCGGCTTTACGGCTATGAGCGAGAAGATGGAAGCGCGCGAGGTCGTCGCCAACCTCAACCGCTACTTTACGGTAATGCAGGGTTTAATCTATAAGAACAAGGGAAATGTCGATAAATTCGGCGGAGACGCGATCATGGCCTTCTGGTCCGTACCCAAGCATGACCCACACGACGAGTTTCACGCCATTCTCACCGGCATCCAGATGCAGTGCGAGCTCTACCCCTTCAATATCGATTTAAAAGCGGAGAATATCGTAACCATCTACATGGGTATAGGCATCAACACCGGAGATTTTGTCGCCGGCAATATCGGTTCTGACGATAAAATTGAATTTACTCTTATCGGCGACAATGTTAATCTTGCCGCACGTATTGAAGCCAGAGCCGGCAAGACCCAGGTAATGTGCAGCAAGGAGACCTATAGCCGAGTTGCCGAAAGAGTCAGCGCCGTAGAGTTACCCGCCGTACACTTCAAAGGCAAATCCGAACCCCAGCACACCTACTCTATCCGTGCCATCAAGACCAGCGAAAACCGACTGAAGAGCAACATCCCGGTACGTATTATTACCAAAACTGATGAAATTTCTACTGATTTTTATATGCTTAGCGAGATAGCAATGGAATCGGGGAACCGGTTTGTCAGCATAACCGCCGATGCAGAGTTCAGCGCCGGGGAAGAGCTCAGATTCAAATGCTGCCTCAACGAATACCATGAAAATATTGAACTAACCGCCAGGGTTCAAAGCGTTACCCACAAGCTCACTCCTGCCGGTAAGAAACTCAATGAATACCTAATGCAAGTTCTAGAAGGTGATAATTTTATACGTATTGCCAAACCCGGTTTTACCTATATAACCGAACTATCCTGGGACGATATGCCCCGAGAGCGCGGGGTTGAGGGCAACTAATATGGCGGAATTACTCAAATTCGGAGCCTTTACCCTATCGGCTGAGGAGTTGCAAGGCTGTAGTTACCGGTGTGACCCAGCGCTGTGCCGAGGCAGAGTTTGCTGCGCCATCTTTGATATCGCCATCACCCTGGAAGAGCGAACCCGTATCTACAATTTGCTGGCAGAGCTTTACCCGCTCTGCCCTTGGCTGGAGACCGAAAGTTCACCCTTTCAGATCACCCCGTGTGAGATATTTATTAAAAAACGTGAGAATGGATTGTGTATCTTCAATTGGGAAGACGCAGACGGTAATGCCTGGTGCGCCCTCCATACTCTGGCTCTCCAGCGTGGCGAGAATCCCTTCAAGGTCAAGCCCTTGAACTGCTCACTCTGGCCGTTCCTGCGCGACGGCAACAATCAGCTCGAACTGGATCGTAAGACCAACGCTCCCTGCCTGAACTACACAAGCGAAGCTGATCTCCAAGATCCTGAACTTTTAAATTTACTACAAAGCCTCGAATAACACCCTAACAAGCGTATTCAAGCTATAGTGACAAGGAAACATAGACATGAAAAAACAAGACTTTACCGCCAAGATACTGCATAATACCGCGGTTGCGGATAACTTCTATAAAATGACACTGGAGTCAAAAGGCGTATTATTTGCTCCTGGCGAGTTCTTCCAGCTTAGTGTGCCAGGCCACACGCTCAGGCGCCCCTTCGCCCCTTCGCATTCAGACAGAAATGAATTTGCCTTTACCTACCAGCTGGTCGGCTCCGGCACGAAAAAGCTGAGTTCTCTAAATCCTGGTACCGAGCTCTCAGTAATTGCTCCTCTGGGTACAGGCTTTACTCTGCCCCAGAGCAAGAGTTGCGCCGTCCTCGTCGGCGGCGGCTGCGGAACGCCGAGTCTGGTGCTACTCGCTACCGAACTTCAGGCTCGAAACATCCCGACTTACACTGTAATTGGTGCCCGTTCAGCCTGTAGCCTACTCGAAGCAGAGAGTCTCAACTACCTCTCCGAAAGACTGGTAATCACCACCGACGACGGGAGCGAAGGTATCAAGGGAAACACGGTCGAAGGAGTACGGAGTATTTTGCCAGAAATCACAGAACGAACTGACGATATCCGCTTATTCTCCTGCGGGCCTGTCCCCATGCTCCAGGGGCTGGCCGAACTCGCGGCAGCAGAAAGTTTTACCGCCGAACTCAGTTTTGAAGAACGTATGGCCTGCGGTTTCGGCGCCTGCATGGGCTGCGCCATCAGGATAAACGCTCCCGAGACTGCGGAAGGTTTTGTCTACAAACGTGTCTGTCAAGACGGCCCCGTATTTGATTCACGCGAGATATACTGGAACTAACGGCCTTGCCCACTGGAGACAATATGACACTTAAAGAGATATTCCACGCCTGCGATTATATCGGTTTTCTGACCTTTGCGACCATAGACGGTAATTTTCCCGCCACCAGGATAGCCCACTTCTTCGCCTATGACCAGGAGGGTCTATACTTCAAGACCATGAACACCAAACCCTTCTACCATCAGCTAATCACACACAAAACCGTCTCGGTCTGCGGACTCTTTGCCGACTATGGCTATGAGGAGGATAACGAACTGCCCCCACCGGTTGAGGGCAACTACAGTATACGCATAACCGGTGAAGTCAAGACTGTCAGCCCTGATGCACTACGCAAGAAAGCCAAGAAAGACCCCCTCTTCACCCCTGCGGTCGAGGATATGGAGAAATACCGGACTATGCGCACCTTTGTTCTACACAAAGGCTTTGGTGAAATCTTCAATTATGATTTTGAAGAAGAATTCAGCGACCGCAAACTTGAACGCACCTACTTCAGTTTCAACGGCTTGGAAGCACCGCTACGCGGACTCCAGATCAACCAAGAAAGATGCAGCAACTGCGGCGCCTGTGCCGACCACTGCCTCTTCAACGCTATAACCAAAGGCGCTAAAGGCTACCAAATTCTCAATCAGCGCTGTGACGCCTGTGGTGACTGCAGTGTTATCTGCCCGGAGAAGGCGGTCGATATCAAAGTCGAGTAATACACAAATTTAAAGGGAATTACTATGTACCTACTCATACTCGGGAGTATTATCCTTATTATCTGTATTCTGCGCCTATTCCTCTCCAAGCATCAACGCTGATTCAGGCACAACTCTTGACCAGCTCACCCCTGCTTCACTCACCCCAGGCTCATTCCTGCCTGAAATTCCGCACCGTAACCCCCGTAACCTTCTTGACCACCCGGCATAAATGGCTCTGATCGGCAAACCCTGCGTCTAAAGCCGCAATACTTGGACTGGCCCCGGCATTGATTGCAGCCAATGCTGAGGCCACCCTGAGCTTATCGATATATGCCGCCGGGCTCATTCCAAACTCGTGCACAAAGAGCCGCTGATAATAATACTTGTTCACCCCAGCGTATTCCGCAATATCCTCCAGCGTAATCTTCAATGCATAATGTCTTTGTATAAACTCTATGCCCAACCGAATCGGCAGTGACAAATCCGCTATTTCCTGCTGCGCATCCCAGTCAACCCTGAGCCTCGCCACCTTGGCCTGCACTTCCGTTAGCAAGGCAGCAGGATACCTGTCTTGAATTAGCAGCGCAAACGCCTCGGAAAATAAACTTTGGACAACCGTTATCATATTCTCGGTAGGGGTTGCACGCAACACCTCAGGCAGCAGAGAGAGCGCCAGATAATCATACCCGCCGGAGAATGCCGAGATACAGTGATGCTGCTGCAATGGCCGGAGCAGAAAGACCTCTGCCCGGCTGTATATCTCCTTGAAATCATCTATTATCATTATTCTGGAACCACGAAGCATTGCCCCAATAACCCACGATCCATGTGAGTGACGCGAAAAATCATGGCAGATATTCTCTGCCAGTATCGCCTTGCTCTGGGCACTACCGGCTAGTTTACACTCCGTAATCCGACTCTTCCTCACTCCGCCCTCTATCTTTATATTATCTATCCACTAGCAGCACGGAGGAGAGCATAGATACGCCCTAATCCCGAGCTTTAAAGAACTTTGCCAGCAGAGTCAACCCCTGCGTCCCGGCTCTGACACTATGCTCGACCCCGCTGGGTATCAACGCCATAACCCCAGGCTGGTATACCACCGTATCCCCACCCAGACTCGCCTCACCCTCACCCCTGATTACCTCATGCAGCTCCCACTCAGCGGCATGTACATGCGTCGCCAGCTCACATCCAGCGTCAACCCCGACCAACAATGCCTGCAGTGCCTGACCACTCTCTTCCCAACTCACCAAAGTCTTGAGCCGAACCCCTACGAACTTCGGATGTGCCACCCACTCCTCGTCGGCAAAAGTCTTTACTCCACCGAGAGTTACCAACCGCCCAGTCTCCAACGCTGCCAACAAAGCACCATTATTTTCCATATTCATTATTCTCTCCTTTTAATATAACATTGCAACCGTATATCTACACAATAGAGAATAACACCAAAGAAGCTAAGATTATTGTACGATCTTGCTAAATCCTACCTCAAAAAAAAAGCTTACTGGTAAACCAGTAAGCTTGCATAATATTTGGTAGCGGGGGCAGGATTTGAACCTACGGCCTCCGGGTTATGAGCCCGACGAGCTACCAGACTGCTCCACCCCGCGATGTTTAAAATAATAAACAAACGCTCATATTTTTCTCAAGCGTTATGTTAGAATATTATAGAGCGCAGATAAAATGAGTCAAGAGGATTAATAAAAAAAGTATATAATTGAGTATTCCCTGCCAAATGCCCGGTTTAGACTTGTATTTTTCCTATTTTTATGCTATAGAATAAGGGATGACAGTAACAATTACAAATTTATAAAATCCTCTACAAACTTTGTAATAAGGTATATATATGCAGCTAATCTATGAAAAGAGTACTGAAAATCGTCATACCTACCAGCTACCCGCGCTCGATCTTCCCGCAAAGCCACTGACTAGCCTCCTGGGGAATCTCCAACGTGAAGAAGCTGCAGAACTGCCTGAATTATCTGAGCTCGAGGTGACCAGACATTTTATCGCTCTTGCCGAGCGTAACCACTCGGTTGACAAGAACTTCTACCCATTGGGGTCATGTACCATGAAGTACAACCCCAAGATCAATGAAAAGGTAGCGGCTCTTGAGGGATTCACCGGTCTACATCCATACGTTGAGTTTTTTCGCGCTCAGGGTACCATGCGCCTGCTCTATAGGCTTCAGAAAGATTTGCAAAACCTCTGTGGAATGCAGGAGTTTACCCTCGCCCCGATGGCCGGAGCCCACGGTGAGTTTGTCGGCATGAGTATGATCCGCGCCTATCATAAGAGCCGGGGTGAAGCAGAACAACGTAAATACGTTCTCATACCTGATTCCGCCCACGGCACCAATCCGGCGAGTGCGGTTATTGCAGGTTTTCAAGTGCGCTCTGTCGCCAGCAATGACGCGGGAGAAATCGATATTGCAGATCTCAAAGCCAAGATGGGTGACGATGTAGCCGGCATAATGCTTACCAACCCCAATACTCTGGGTATCTTTGAGAGTAAGATATTGGAGATTTCAGAGATTGTACATAATGCTGGTGGGCTGCTCTATTATGACGGTGCCAATCTCAATGCAATCTGCGGTATCTGCCGCCCCGGAGACATGGGTTTTGATGTCATCCATCTCAACCTGCACAAGACCTTCAGCACTCCGCACGGCGGTGGCGGCCCCGGATCTGGTCCGGTCGGAGTCAGTGAACGCCTGGTACCATTCCTGCCCATACCCCGTATTATCAGAGCCGCAATCGAATCCCCAGAGATTGAATTTGTCTGGTCAAACGACTTCCCCCAAAGTATCGGCAGAGTATCGAGCTTTTACGGAAATATCGGGGTCTGCCTCAAAGCTTACGCCTATATCCGCAGCCTCGGCAACGAGGGTCTGCGTGATGTCGCCAGGTACTCGGTGCTTGCCGCCAACTACCTGCGCGTCAAGCTGAAAGACTTGTTCCCAACCCCATTTGACCGCAGCTGTATGCATGAGTTTATCGCAACGCCTTCACCAAAACTTCTAGAGAATGGCGTACACACCCTTGATATCGCCAAAGGCTTGATTGAGCGCGGTATCCACCCACCAACCATCTACTTCCCGCTCATCGTCCCAGAAGCTATAATGATCGAACCTACCGAGACCGAGCCACTCCGTATTCTCAATGAGTTTATCGCGCTAATGACAGATATAGCAACAGAAGGCTGTAACAATCCAGAGAAGCTCAAGAACGCTCCGGAGAACACCCCGGTGAGCCGTCTCGATGAGACCCGAGCCGCACGCAATCCGGTTCTTACCTATCAAGGATAAAGCAAGGAGAATTATATATAGTAACGCAAACGTATTGACTCAACTAGTATACTCCCGGATAATACATATTTCACTATTATCACTTATAATACTATCTGCGATTCCTGTATTTTACCGCGAATCGTGCCAAAATGTTATTATAAGTAACGACTTCAACCTTTAAGAAAGACTAGGATAACTTACTGGCAAAGGGATAAAGGGGTATAATGATCTGGTTATGGACAAGGCGAGCTGCCAATATCGCTGGAGTTGTACTCTGCATCTTCATGCTTATATACTTCACACACACTAGACTCTGGAGCAGTAACGGACTGAACAACACCCGTCCCATAAGTGATAGCAGCATCTTCTTTGACTCTGGTAAAGCCTTATATTCAGGCAGATCACCCTATTACATTTATACAGAGGCATTGGAATCCGATGCCGTATTCCCAGGCTCACTCTACTGCTATCTTCCGACCCTGGCCACACTCCTAGCACCACTCACCCCACTCTCAATAGCCGCCAAGAATCTTGTCTGGTACACAGTTATTACTCTCAGCCTGATTATAAGCGTCTACCTGCTCTATAGAATTGCTCTCCTTGCCGGGCTGGCACCCCCACAGGGCTGGAGATTCCCGGTCACAGTCGGTATTACCGCTCTCCTCTTCGAACCGATCCAGAACAATTATGTCCATGGTCAATCAAATACCCTGCTCTTATTGAGTATTGTCGGCTTTATGTATTGCTTTCTACAGAAGCGTCCATACCTCGCCGGTATTCTTCTCGGTTTCGGCATCACGCTCAAATTCTTTCCCCTCATCTTTATCCCCTTCCTCTTCTTCCGCCGCGAATGGAAGATAATCGGCAGCAGTATTCTGGCTACACTCTTCTTTTTAGCGCTCCCGCTACTATATTGCAACGGCATAACTATCTACTCAGACTTCTTCACCGTCTTCACCGCCCGCTCCAGCAGCAATTACCAGTTTCTGGAATTCTTCACCACCCTCTACCGCACCTGCATCTGGTTTATCCCTACTTTGGAGAGTCGAATTGTCAAAGCTAGCTGCATACTATTAACACTCCTGCTCCTCTGCGGCATCGACTTCTTCTTACGTCGAAAAAGTTGGAAAACGCCCCAGCAAAAAGTTAGCGCAGATGCGTTGATGTTGAGTGTTTTCACTACCTCTATTCTACTCATCCATCCTCACTCCGAGGTTCATATCATGCTTTTTGCCCTACCCGGATTTATGCTCAGTGGAATGTATGCCTTAAAACGCGCCAGTATCCTGAGTATTCTGGCCTGGGCCATAGTCTATGGACTATTTGTCCCAATGCTCTGGGTAGAGTCCACCCCCGTCACCTTTTTCTCTCTGATAGCGCTGAATATATACTGCATTTATGCCGCTAACACCGGATATACCACCACAACTCAAGAAAGCAGGTAACGCCCCATGTCCGCAAATTTTCCCAAAGTATTCCTGGTAATTCCCTGCTATAATGAGGAAAAACGCCTCCAGATCGAAGCTTTTGCTGCAGTTCTTACCGAGTGGGACTGGCTCGAACTCTGCTTTGTCGATGACGGCAGTAGCGATGGCACCGCAGAACTCATCAAGACCAATCTGAGTCACCAGACGCGGGTTCATCTCATTACCAATCCCAGTAATATCGGTAAAGCCGGGAGTGTCCGAGCCGGTATAAATTACGGACTCAAAGCGAGTAACGCCGAGCTCTTTGGCTACTGGGATGCAGATCTGGCCACCCCTTTCAGCGAACTAACCGGCATGGTGGGTAAATTTTCTACAAACCCTCAGGCCATGCTGGTGATGGGATCACGTATCAAGACCCTGGGAAAGAATATTAGCCGCAAGCGCAGCAGACACTATATCGGCAGAGTCTTTGCCACCCTTGCCTGCACTATCCTCCAAGTAGCAATCTATGACACCCAGTGTGGTGCCAAACTCTTTACCCGCGAGTTTGCCGAGATTGCATTCGCTGCCCCCTTAAGTACCGGCTGGTGTTTCGATATTGAGCTCCTGATCCGCCTCCAGCAGCACTTCAAGGATCCGAAAGTAATCTACAAACTAGTCGTTGAGCAACCCTTGAATACCTGGGTTGATATCGAAGGCAGTAAAATACGCACCCGCCATTTCATCGGTATTGCCCGCGATATGTTTCGGCTCTTTATCCTCAGCCGTTTCAACTGAGTAATTGCCATAAGCGGCTCTGTTTCCCTGCAACTACTAAGCGCATCTGCCCTTGAGTGTCAAAAGCTTCGGTTGGCAACAAAAAAAGTATAGACCCAGCTCAACGCCGGATCTATACTCAGAACATGCAACAACAGTAAAGTATTAGTTGGCTTAAAAGACAAAGCCGTCAGGGATAATCGCCCCCTTACTGACAATGATAATTCCATCACGAACACAGAAACGTTCCTCCGGATCATCATAGTATTCGATATTCTCCCGATTGACCAGTTGTGCTCCATGACCGATCGAACTATTCTTGTCAATTATAGCCCTTTTTATATATGCCCCCGAACCAATACCGATAAACGGTTTACCTTTACAGTGATCCTGATCCTGATAGAAATCCGCCCCCATAACATATGAAGATTCGATAGTTGCTCCCGGTTGTATCCTGGTGCGCAAACCTACCAGTGAACCACGCACCATACCCCCGTCAACAATTGTACCGTCACTGAGTAGTGCTCCTTCAACTGAAGCTTGGTTGAGTTTTGCCCCCGGGAGGAACCGCTGATGAGTATAGAGTGGCATAACGGTATCGAAGAGATTGAATTTCGGTAGAGTCTGCACCAGATCAATATTGGCTTCATAGAAAGCGCCGACAGTACCTATATCGGCCCAGTAATCATTGAAGCAGAACGCCTGCACTTTACGCTCTTCAATAGCCTGAGGAATAATGTGCTTACCGAAATCTGTCTGCGAATCATCCCGGTGCAGCATCTCATCCATCGCCTCTGTCTTGGCCAGATAGATACCCATACTCGCCAGGAATGGTCTCTCCCGCGCCTCATGTTCAGCAAGGCCAAAGGTTGTAGTATCGACCATCATCGCATCCAATTCTTCATCGCTCTTGGGCTTCTCGGCAAATTGAATAATCCTGCCGGTCTCATCGGTCTTCAAAAGCCCTAGTTCCGGCGCTTCCTGTCTGGTCACCGGCTGCACCGCAATTGAAAAATCTGCTTCCGCCTCGGCATGAACTTGGAAGAAATCCCGATAATCCATCTTATACAGATGATCTCCGGAGAGTACGAGAATATTGCTCGGACGGGTCTTATCCGTAATGTGCCTCCAGCTCTGTCTAACCGCGTCCGCTGTACCCTGGAACCAGTTTCCGCCGGTATTGGTCAGCTCTGCGGCGAGGATATCAACATAACCTCCGGAGAAAGCATCAAATCTATAGGCTGTAGAGATATGCTGATTCAAACTTGCCGACTGATACATTGTCAACACATATATTTGCATTATATGCGAATTAATACAGTTTGAGATCGGTACATCTATAAGCCTATATTTACCACCGATAGGCACCGCCGGTTTACTACGCTCTTTTGTTAACGGGAACAATCTTGTTCCCTTCCCTCCGCCAAGAATAACTGCTACAGTCTTATTCATTACCTTAACCTTCCCTTATAAAACGCCATACCTAACTCATCCAGAAACAAAAGCTCATTATATTCAAGATTACACTTTTACTCATTCTTCTGCAACAGAATTAAGATCAACACCTGCATTCTAACATAAATATCATTTTTCGCTAACGCAAATACATCAAATTATTAAGATTAATTCCCGGCTCGTCCGGATTCTCCCCCGAATCCTGCCCCTTCCCGGAGGCATTGTCACTGCCGAAGAGAAAATCCTCTATTATCCCCAATACCTCCCGGTAATGCCTCTGCAGCATCCACCTGTCTGCATCAGGAATGAGCCTAAAACTAATACTGGCATATCCGGACAGCTGTAGCCTGTCGGCTGTAATTACCTCAGATCGTCCCCGTCCGCCATAGACAAATAAACATCTGTTCTTCAGTTGCTCCAGAATAGCTCTGCCGTCAAACTCCTCGCAAAAGATAAAGAAATCATCTCGATGCGCCGATATCCAACGTTTGAAGGTATTACGAAAGCTCACCTCACGCTCAGTGTTGCCGGTTGGACGCGGTCGTTCCGCACAAACCTGCCAGGCCTCTTGGCAGATAAAGGTATCCAGCAAGACTACAGTTCCAAACGCCTCCGGCTGTAACCTCATGGCCTCAAGCAAGACTGCTCCCCCTACCCCACAGGCAACCGCATCGACCTTACCGAGATAGCAATCCCTAAGCAGATTGACAATCTCCCTGGCCATTGTCCGCAGTGATACCGTACTCCGAGGCAGATAACTCTCGCCATGCCCGCAGAGATCTACCGCAATAAGCCGCAGGTTATTGCGCTGCAACGAAGCGGCCAACTCAATAAAATCCAGGCTTGAGCCGCCAATATCATGGAGCAAAAGCACAACCCTACTCCCGCCGCCATAACTTGCATAAGCAATTTTGTTACCTCGGTAAGAATACTCCAGCATACTAAGTAATTTCCACAAAAACCGACGATATTTCATTTTTTTTAATTAACTTTATACTTCTTCGACATCTGCCTGAAAAAAGACTAGGCCGACTTTAATTTTAAATCATTTTTTTACTCAGAGTTTTTTTAAATTTACATTAATTTATTTTTACTCTATAATACTCAGGTGTGAGAATAAAAATATTAATATTGAATAATGTACTGATATAATAATATACTGAGCAAAGAAGGTTGAATAATGCAGCTTGAAGAATACCAGAATAGATTGGACGAAGCGGTCAACAGAATAAAGCAGAATATCGGCACACTACCGCATATCGGTATCATAGCCGGTACCGGACTGGGTGAACTGATAGGGGATATTGAGATAGCCGGCAGTATCGGTTATGAAGAATTACTCTTTCCCGTCTCGACAGTCGACTCACATATGGGCGTACTCTCTTGGGGTAGCTTGAATGGAGTACCGGTATTTATTCTTCAGGGGCGTTTCCATCTTTATGAAGGGTATAGCCCCTGGGAGATAGCGCTACCTATCCGCGCTCTCAGTAGCGCTGGTATGCAAACCCTCATTCTGACCAATGCTGCCGGGGGGCTGGATCTTACCTACAAGGCCGGCGACATCATGATCATTACCGATCATATCAATGCCACCGGAGCCAATCCTCTGATCGGGGCGCATCAGGAAAGTTGGGGTGACAGGTTCCCGGATATGAGCCAAGTTTGGGATAAAGAGCTAATCGGCTTCGCCGATGAATTTGCCGACAAATCCGGTACTAAACTGCATAAAGGCGTCTATGTCGCCGTAAAAGGGCCGTCACTGGAAACCCCGGCAGAGACCAGGATGTACAGAAATTTCGGAGCCCAGGCCATAGGCATGTCTACGGTTCTGGAGGCTATTACCGCGGTACAGTCCGGGGTCAGACTGTTTGGACTTTCAGCCATAACCAATGTCAACGATCCAGATGATATGGCCAAAGCTACACTGGAGGATATTGTCACTGCGGCGGAACAAGCCTCATCACGCATGCGTGAAGTGATCCAGGCGGTCTGCAGCAGAATTGCTTGCCAATAGTATTCTTCTGACTATACCTTATGATTGCTATGTGAGGAAGAGATTGTCACCATGAAGCAACCTAAACCATTACTCTATATACTGCTAGTAACCTTCTTACTTGTAGCCGCAATTCCCTTTTGTATCGAGATAACACACGACTTTATAACTTATTCTACTTCCTCCGAGCAGTATATATCGACACAGCTGCAAAACATCGCGGAAACTTCAGACTTCTGGATTCAGAGTTTTCTGCAAAACTACAAACAGAGAATCGAATCTCTTGCCGCCGCCATAAACCCAACCACCGACTCGGCAGAAAGACTACACAAAAACTTCAAAGCCTGGGCAGATCTGGATAACAATATTATTGGGCTGGCTTTAATCACCCCAGAGCATACCCTTGAAAGTCCGTATGCCGACAATCTTAAGATCTTCTCCAATATCAATATCAAGAGACACCTCAAAAATTATCTGCAGAAAATTACCGCTCACAAGACCCAGACCGAGCTAGTAATTCCACTGCTGACCCCACTATCTGAAAACGGATATTATCTGCTCGTCTTACTCAATCCGAAATTCATGGATAAATCGCCAGCTGCGTCTACCGCTCTGGCTGAAATCGACATAGACATCCTGAGCAACAGAGGCCAGGTCATTGCCACAAACCAGCTGGATAATCCCGTAACCGAGGTGAAGAACCCGGTAATTATCGACAAACTGCATGCCGAAGAATCCGGTTTTATCAACTATACCGCCATGGACACAGATCTTAGCAAGCGTAGTTTCTTCCACCCACTGACTATCGGCAAGATCCCAACCAACCTCATACTCGTCACCTCCGTGACACTACCCCAACAGCTCTCATTCTTCACCTATGCTCTCAGCCATACCCTGCTCCCAGTTATTATCCTTATTATTCTGGCCATCATCGCTACCGCCAGCTTATACAGGTATATTTCCAAACCCATAAGCGAAATAATCAAGATAATATTCTATATTCAAGGCGGCGTCTTAGAGCATCGAGTCGCCGCACAGCGTCAGGGTGAACTTGGACTGCTGATCAAATCCTTCAATGACATGGTAAGAAATCTGGAGAAACGCCTCCAATACCAGAAGCGAATGAAACAGGAGATTCTCCTGCGCAATAGATATGAAGAGAAGCTAAAGTCTTCGCGCGAAGAAGCGGTATCGCTGAGCAAGGCAAAAGATGAATTTCTGGCAAATATTTCACATGAAATACGTACCCCACTCAATGCAATTATCGGCTTTTCCGAGAAGATTATTCTAGAATATCCCAACGCACCTTTTACGAAAAATGTCAAGACTATTCTAAGTGAATCGGATCATCTGCTGTTACTACTCAACGACCTTCTGGATAATGCTAAGATCGAAGCAGACAAACTTGATCTGGAGTACATTCCCTTTGACCTGCATAAATGCCTTGCCGAGACTGTGGATCCATACCGCGAATCAGCCAGCAAAAAGAATATTACCATGACCTTGGAGATCAGCCCTGACACCCCAAAGTATGTCATCTTCGATCCTCTACGGTTCAGACAAGTTCTGGTAAATCTACTCAGTAATGCTATCAAGTTTACAGAAAAAGGATCCATTCGCATCAAGACCGCGGTCAGCAGCAGCACCAGTGATCATACCGACGTCTATTTTTCCGTAATTGATACTGGTATCGGCATACCCAAAGAGAAACAGAAGACCATCTTTGATCAGTTCTCCCAAGCGGACGGGAGTACTACCCGCAAATATGGAGGCACCGGACTCGGCACTACTATCTCCAAAAAACTAGTCACACTCATGGGCGGAGAGATGTGTCTGGAGAGTGAACTGGGCAAAGGCAGCACCTTCTGGTTTACGCTCTCACTCAACACCAATATCTCTGATAATGATCTGATCAAGATAAGCACCGATAGCAACTCAACCCCAAGCGACAATGCCAACAAATTCACCGGCACCGTCCTGGTTGCTGAAGACTATGAGGTCAATCAAGAATTAATTCGCAGCCAACTTGAATACCTCGGACTCAATGTACTCATTGCCGGTAATGGCAGAATTGCGGTAGAAGACTGCAAACGCATATTCTTCGACCTCGTATTTATGGATCTACAGATGCCGGAGATGGGCGGTATCGAAGCCGCACGCAGAATACGCATCGACTACCCGCACTATGAGAAGGTACCGATCATTGCGCTGACAGCGAATGCCGACAAGGATATCCGTAATGTCTGTAAGGCAGTTGGCATGAACGGAATTCTCAACAAGCCCACGCACATTGACGAACTCGCCGCTTCGTTACTCAAATGGCTACCCCGCAGTTGCAAGATCTCGCCGGTATCAATCTCTGCCCAGGCCGAAGAAAAATCCGAAGACAACAGCTTCACCAGTGACAATGTACTCACCCCAGACACCACCAGTTATCAGAAGCCCCAACCCCGGGCAGAACCTCCCATTGATTTTGCGGAGGCCTATAAATTATTCGGCAACAATAAGATGGTATTCAATATGGCTTTGAATAATTTTATCGATTCACTGGAGACAACGATTATCCCCCAGCTTGAGCAGTCCCTGCATAATGAGGATTCAGAGATGTTACGCAGTAACGCCCACAAGCTAAAGGGTGGAGCCGCAAGTGTCACCGCCAAAAAATTATCTAGGATCGCCGGCATACTAGAGAAAAATTCGGAAAAAGCCAATCTTGAAGAAGCCAACAACCTCATCGGCGATATCAAAAACACCTTTATTGAGGTCAAAGAATATATCAGCAAACAGCAGAATAATTCATAGAATTACTCTAGATTTAATACACGGCAAAAACTATAATATTTCTGAAAAGGAGAAGTAAATGCGTATTCTTACTGTAGACGACAACTATATCAATCGCGTTCAGCTCAAATCCTTACTCGCCGCTTACGGTGATGTTGATACTGTACCCAATGGCGAGCTAGCTTTTGCGATGTTTGTTGCCGCACATGACGAAGGGGCACCATACTCCCTGATAACCATGGACATTGATCTTGGCGGCACCGATGGACGTGAAGTGGTGGAAAGAATCCGAGAGTGGGAGACCAACACCAAGGCCTATAAGAATGATCTGGAGTCCAAGATCCTCATGGTTACCGTCAAAGATTCGGGAGAGGACGTTTTTTCATCCTTCAACAAAGGCTGCGAAGGCTATCTGATCAAGCCAGTTACCGCCGAAAGCCTGCAGACCGAACTTACCAAGATCAAACTTATCTAAGCAGCACGAACAGTATTCAGCTCAGCAGGACTACCCCATATGCGTAAAGAGATTGACCTACCCTACCACACTGAAGAGCAACAACTCCTCTTTGGTCAAAATGATAAAAACCTCCGTCTGCTCCGCGAGACCTTCCCCATCAAGATCATTACCCGCGGGGAAGTAATCCTGTTAGACGGGCAGACAGAGACGGTAAATCAGGTAGCCAACATTCTCTATAAAATAATCCGTAAGATTGAGGGCGGACAAAATGATATCGAGCGCCTGCTTGAGGTCGTCCTTGAAGACACCCCCGGGCGCAACTCTTCTCTGAGCATTCGCACCGAGAGGAGCATTATTGAGGCCAAGACCGAAGGGCAGCAGGAGTACATCAAGGCTATCCGCAATCATGGTCTGGTATTTGCTTTGGGTCCTGCCGGTACCGGCAAGACCTTTCTCGCCACTGCCTGCGCCATAGAAGCTTTACGCCGTGATGAAGTGCAGCGTATCATCCTAACTCGTCCGGCAGTCGAGGCTGGAGAGAATCTGGGATTTCTCCCCGGAGATCTGAAGGAGAAGGTCGATCCCTATCTGCGCCCTATCTATGACGCCTTGTCCGACATGCTTGGTCGGCGGCAGATGGCGCATTATCTAGATACCGGAATTATCGAGATAGCCCCACTGGCCTTTATGCGCGGGCGGACTCTCAACAACGCCTTTGTCATTTTAGATGAAGCCCAGAATACAGTTCCCAGCCAGATGAAGATGCTGCTGACCAGGATCGGCAAGAATTCAAAGTGTGTCGTCACCGGAGACACTACGCAGATAGATCTGACCAAGCCTCAGAGTTGCGGCCTGCTCCACGCCACCAGTATTCTACATGAGATAAAAGGAGTAGCGATAATCAACCTCAAAAACTCTGATATTGTCCGTCATCGCCTGGTAGCTGAGATAGTAAAAGCCTATGACCGGTTCGAAAATAGAATCAAGTATAGCACACACACCCGTAGCTCAGATGAAGAAAAAAAAGAGCCGCGCGAGCAGAATACAGAATAAACCTATTTGTTCATATCGATCAGGGCTGCTTTTACCACCTCTTTATCAACAAGAGGCGCCCGCTTGCCGTACCCCGCAAGCAATGACATATCCGCAATACCGTTTATCAACCGCGGCACACCATTTGCAGCCGTAGCTATCAGTTCCTCCGCCTCAGAAGTAAAGATCTCTTCTTTACCCCCTGCCACCGCCAGACGATGCCGGATATATTTAATCGCATCACTATGGCTGAGCGCCTCAAGATGGAAACGCACACTGAGCCGCTGCAAAAACTGCTGGGACTGACGTACCCGTTCACGCATCTCGGGTTGGCCAAGGAGAAGGAGCGTCACCGCAAACTTCCTGTCCTGCTGAAAATTCATCAGCAGACGCATCTCCTCAAGGGTTACTGCATCAAGAGTAATCTGCGCCTCATCGATAATAATAATAGTCGAACGTCCGACTCGCTGATGCTCCCGAAAGCAATCGGCAAGTAACCCCAGCATCTTGGGTTTATCCAATCCCCGAGCATCACAACCAAACTGCCGGAGTATATCACAAAGAAGTTCTGTCGCATCAAGATTAGAATGGACAATACTTGCACACTCGAATCGCTCTGGATTCAATTCATCAATCAAGATGCGCGAGAGAAGCGTCTTACCACTGCCCACCTCCCCGGAGAGCATCATCCCTCCCTGCCCTTCAAGAATACAGTAAAGCATCCGGGTCAAAGCCTCTTCATGCTGTGACGAAAAATAAAAATAATTTGGATCCGGGGTATTACGAAACGGTTTGTCTACCAGCCCCCAATGCTTTTCATACATAAACTTACGCACCCCTATTTCATATACTCTCTTAATCCAGCCTTATGCGCCTTGATTTGCCCCGCCTTACCCTGCTGGGGTGCATTCTCACCTCCTGCGCCTCGCACCCGGATAACCAACTCTTTTAATGCATCATTTCTGCTATAATCGAGAATTCTGCTCCCCCCGACTGTATGCCCGCGATTCAACTGCTGCAGGCGCACAAGACTTCCTAATTCCGGCTTAATGCTGCGTATATCTAGCGCACTAGCGCTTCGCGCCCCACCCTTCTCCGACCTCTTTCCGCTACTGCGCCAGCTCAAAAAACCAATAATAACCACCGAACTAACGGTCAGCAACACCAATACCGCGAGAATAAGCGAATTCAGCGGATTCTCCTCGATCAAACTCTGTAAACGCTCTGCAATACTCACATGTTTGAGTTCATAGCAGAGTCCCAGAGATAATTCAAGGCCACCCGCTGTTATACCAGCCTCGGCATAATATGTCGAAATGTTTGCCGCCACTATTTCATTCCAGCCGTCAAGTGGTATGCTTGTCTTCACCCCGTCACTCTGAGGGAAAGCACGCACCAATTCATGATTCTCCCCAAATATATACCCACTGTACGCCCCATCCCCCAGCGTGCGGGTTATATAGGCCTCCAGAATTCCGGCCAACTCTACAAGCGAAGGTTCTGCCGCCATATCGTTATTCTTCAAGCTGAGGGTAAGAATCAATTGATAACGTTTCGGCTCGAGCTGTAGAATCATACTTCTGGTCGCCTCAGTCGTTAAATTCGCCGAAAGCATAGACTCCCCGCCAAGGCTGAAGAGAATTTTGCCGCCAGCCTCTGCAATTGTAAATACAGCACCCATAGGCAAAAAATTGGCAATATCCGGGCTCAACTCCGTAAATAGCTGTACCGGGTCAGTAACACTTTGAATCTGTTCATCCTTGAGAAATCTCCTCAACTCCTTGAGTTTACTAACCTCATTCTTAACATTTATACTCCCGCGCTCCTGAAAATTACGACTATTCTCAATATTAGTACTTTTTATTCGAGCCAGAAGATTCGGCAATTCTTTGGCGTTGTCGACATTATTTTCAAGTAACGGATTCGGAGTATCAAGGTTACTCTGCGCCTCAGCAATCATATCGTCAAGGTTGAGCTGCATTCGGGTAACATCCTGCTTTATACGCAGCATCTCCTTGGTCATCGAGCTTAAACGTTTGAGGGCAAAAGCCGCGAGTTCCTCACGCTTCTTTTTAATATCTTCCAGACTAGACTGAGCCGCATCGGCCTCACGTTTGATAATTGCCGCTTGGAGAAATACCTGCATATCCGCGAGCAGTGTCTCGGTATGCCGTTTCAAACTCTGCTCCTCCTTCTGCCGTTGCTGTTTAAGCCGTGCCACATACTCCTCAGTAAGCACCCTCGCTCCACTTAATACCCGCTCTATCTCTGTCTGTGCAGCCTTTTTCTCCTCTATTTTTTCACTTGAAATCACCCCGTATACCACACTGCAGATTCCGCCAACCCCTGCGGTAATAATCAGCAACATCAGGATTAGCACCAACCTTCTCCTGGTAAAGACCTTTCCAGCCATGTGTATATCTACCCCTTTTTCAAAACTCAACACCCAAAATACACTTGCACCAGAAATTATACGGTTATAATTGACAAATTACAAGAATTTGCTGTTCAATCATTTCTTTTATCAAATCCCTTTTTCCAGGCTTTTCAAGATAATTTCAAATTATATCTGGTCATAGATTTTGAATTTTAGTATAATTATTGTGAATAATTCCTCTCGTATAATCGTATATAAGTAATAGTAAAAAGGAGTATCTATGGATTTATCTTTTATAGATGAATTAAAATTTGATGAAAAAGGTCTTATCCCTGCCATTACTCAGGACTATGAGACTGGTGAAGTTCTTATGGTTGCCTACATGAATAAAGACAGCCTGAAAGAGACCTTTGAGAAAAAGTTATGTTCATACTGGAGCAGAAGTCGCCAGAAATACTGGGTAAAAGGCGAAACTTCCGGACACACCCAGGAAGTAAAAGAGATCTTTGTTGATTGCGACAAGGATGTTATACTCTTTAAAATCAAGCAGAACGGCGGAGCTTGTCATACCGGCAACAAGAGTTGTTTTTCTTGGAAAATCACCGATGAAGGTAAGATAATTGAAGAAGGAAACATGGTTTTCGATCCAAAAGATGTTTATAAATAAACCCAATCTCACGGTTGAACAACTTTAACTCATTGCGGGGAGAATATATATGCCAAAAATACTACTTGGAATGTTCTCCCCAGCTATTTCCGACAAAATCAGTTTTGGTCTGTATAATCGCGGCTATAACTGCCTGGTCGCTTCAGATCCTTTGAGCCTTAAAGATCTCGTTCAGCATAATGAAGTTTCACTACTGATAATTGAGATCAATCACAACGAAAATATCCTCAAATCTTTTATCAAGGCCTTGAAGAATACCAAAAAATATCAACAAATCCCAATTCTTGTAGTCATTAACAAATCAAGTGTTGCCGAGATTGATGAGATGTTCAGGATTGGTGCCGATGATTGTATGAGTAAGCCCTTCAAACTTGCCAGCCTTCTAGCCAAGGCAGAGACTATCCTCAATGAAGGCGTACCCAAGACCGACATCGATAACAACCCTATCCCAGAGGTAATCCAGAAGAGTATCGAGAAGATCAAAGAAGAAGGAAGACTGCTTGGAGACGTGTCAGAAATCTTTATTGGTGCCTCGGTAAGTGACCCCAAAGCCAGGCGACTCTCCAGCCCTGGATCCGAGTGGACACCGATAATCGTCAATGAAGCAGTAGCCCCATTCTATGTCGGCAAAGAGCGTGAATATATCCTAATCCGTAAGCACCTGATCCGACATACCCCCAAAGAGAGTGAATACGCCGTAGAAGAGAAGATTCTGCTCAAGCGAACCCTCAACCCTTTTGCCGCTGCAGTAGATACCAGTCAGGAAATTTTTTCCAGCGAACTCTATGCAATCCAGACAGCCAAAGGTTTGTCTTGCCCCAGCCTTGCCTGCATTCTGAACTCACGCTATGCCAATTTCTATTTTCAGCGTTGCCGTCTACCCGCAGAAGGACTACGCAGTATATATCTGACCAAATCCGATATTCAGCAACTGCCGATCATCATTCCCAAACCCAAGCAACAGAATAAGCTGGAAGAATTCTATACCGAATTAGCAAAAATTACTAAAAAAAATAAAGACAGTAAGGATACTATGAAACAGACAAAGACTTTAAAAAAAATGAATAGCTATATCTTCAAGATATTCAATATCAATGACGAAGCTATAGCTGCATTTAATTCTTTGCATTTTTAAAATTTAGTATATAATCATTATAGGTTTATGGGATATTTTATAGTTGCTCTTGTTGTGTTATTACTTAGAGCCGTTGATAGTGTATAATGATTATGGGTCACCCCCCTGTCAAAAACAAATATAAGTATAATTATCCACTGATATTACTGCTGAACGTAGTAATAAGCAGCCTTTTTTTTCTCAACCCTATACTCGCCACAGATGACTTGGGCTTAAAACCGGTTTATAACAATTTTAGCAATAACGAGTCATTCACAAAATATACCACTACACATAGAGAAGGGAACGCTCAAAAAAACGAAGTCCAAGCGCCCTCCAGCGCTGCGGACACAACTAACCACAACTACTGCCTGATCTGGCTGGGAATAACCTTTATACTTATAATTGCGCTCATAATTGCTTTCATACTTTATATTAAACATCTGCAAAAAAAAATCCTTGCACCAGCCCCACAACCTGTTAACGACAAGATCATGCTCGCAGCTATCCTGAAAAATATACATGAAGGCTGCTGGGACTGGGAACTTGACTCCGGAGAACCTAGCGTATCATCCGGCTGCTACACCCAAATCGGTTACAAACCAGAAGAGTTTGAGTATACCCTTGAAACTTGGAAACAACTGATACACCCGGACGACCAACAACTGGCAACAACTTTTCTCCAAACAATTAAAGAACATAGGGCTATTCCAGATACCAAGTCTCTACAGCTTAAAATCCTCACCAAAGACTATATGTATATTGATGTAACACTTACAACTATCCCCATTTGTAGCGATACTGAGGGCAGGCTACAACATCTTGCAATTATCCATCAGGTAAACCCCACCGCTAAACCCAGCACTTCTTTTCAGATAAATAATACCGAAAATTTAAACTGTTTTACCGGTCAAGAAATTGATCCTACTAATTATACCCTTTCTGATATCTTCGATATAGACAAACTCCAGAGACTTCAGGATTCTATCGAACTACTGACCGGCATCTCATCGGTATTTTCCGATACCAACGGGAACCTCATAACCAGAAGTTCAAGCTTGACGCCTTTGTGCGCTCAAATCAGGCACACCGAAGAAGGCATGAAACGCTGCTATCTCTCTGATATGCGTTTCAAACCAGAGTATGGAAATTACCAGATCATGGAATGCGCCAGCGGAGAACTTATCAATGGTTGTACCTCGATCTGGGTCGGTAAAAAACGTATCGCCAATTGGCTCATCGGACATATCCGCTATAATCGCGAACTCTCCCCAGAACAACTTGAATACGCCCGCAAACTGGGTCTAGATCTCCATGAATTCAGTAATAATTTTAAGCAAATACCACTGCTGAGTCCCCAGGAATTCAACAATATCTGCAAAGCCATCAACATAATCAGTGAACAGCTCTCCGAATTGGCCTATAGCAAAATCCTTCAGAATCAAGAGAATATCAAAAAACAGCAGACCCAGAACACCATACGGCAGAATCAAAAACAGCTATTAATCACCGAAAGCTTGGGCAAAATAGGTGCTTTCCAGCTCAATAGCGTTACGCAACGGCTGAACGGCTCTGCCGAATTCTGGCGTCTCCTGAAACTAGACAACCCAGAAACAGCAGAAGTTGAACTACCCAAGATCTTCAACTCTCTAAACCCACATAAAGCGCTTAGCATTAAACACACTTTCTTGCAGCTATTAACCCAGGCAGAACCAGGCAAGACTTTATGCAATGACATCCCCTTCAAATTTCAGGGAGAACTGGACGAAAGATACTATCAGATACGGCTCAGTACAGTAGACCAGGCAGACACATCCGATCAAATTATCAACGGAACCATACAGGATGTTACCTCAAGAGTACGCAAAGAGAGTGCGCTCAGTATGAGCCAGGAAATTCTCGGAGTTGTCTTTGAATCTACCATCAACGGTCTGATTATAACCGATAGCGAAGGTATAATATCGCGAATAAACTCTGTTGCTCAGAACATCATGAATAAAACCAGAGATGAATTGGCCGGACAGCATGTCTCTGATATCATGGAGTTCTTTGACCCAGACACCTTATTTATTATCGAAAATCCCATTCTGAAAATCATCAACCAGCAAGTCAACTCTAGTAATAGAGAACAGTGCATTTATATTGATGACACCGACACCAAACGTCACCTTACCCTGACCGCCATGGCAGTACGGGACATTAATAATAAATTACTAGGAGCCGTACTCGTGCTCTACGATGTCACCGAACAAGTAGAGCTTGAACAAAATCTCAGACAAGCCCGAAAACTAGAAGCTATCGGCAAGCTTGCCGGTAGTATCGCCCATGATTTTAACAACTTGCTCAGTGGTATAATGGGCTTTGCCGATCTCATCTGCTCTAACACGGAAAATGCGACCGTCAATAATTATGCCGAGCACATTCTGGATACCTCTGAACGCGCCGCAGAACTGACCAGTCAATTACTTGCTTATTCTCGCAAAGATACTATCTCTCGGAGTAATGTTGATCTACACGAGTGTATTGTCAAGACCAATTCGATCCTCCAGCATAGCCTGCTAGACAACATTATTCTGGACACCAGACTCCAAGCCAAAGATTATATGATACTCGGCGATGCTGCACAAATACAGAACAGCCTTATAAATCTGGGTATCAATGCTAGAGATGCCATAGACGGCGAAGGCACACTGAGTATAATCACTGAGAACATAATCCTTTCTCAAGAGTATTGCAATCAATCAAGCTTCAATATCAAACCTGGGGCTTATATCTCTCTAAGCATTAAGGATACTGGTTGCGGTATTACACCAGCAAACCTGGAAAAAATCTTCGAGCCATTCTTTACCACCAAGGAATTCGGCAAAGGTACCGGTCTGGGTCTGCCTGCAGTTATGGGCACAGTTATTGCACATAATGGAGCTCTGGAATTGACCAGCGAGCTCGGAAAGGGCAGCACCTTTATTATCTATCTCCCACTTAATAACCGAGTACAAAACAATTCCACTAACTCTGAACCACAATCAAAATCCACTATACTTTTAGCAGACGATCAACGGCTTGCCAGATCACTCGGCAAATCCATCCTGCAAGAAGCCGGATACAATGTACTGATTGCCAGTAATGGAGAAGAAGCACTCAAGATGTACCTGGAGAAGAGCCACATCATAGACGTGGTAATTATAGATCTAGTAATGCCGATCATAGGGGGTGAGGAGGCGGTAGAACACCTCAATAAGCTAAATCCTGACGTACAAATCATTCTATCCTCGGGTATGGATCAATCTCCTGCAATTGACAACTTACTATTGGAAGGCAAGATCAAATGCTTCCTCCAGAAGCCATACTCAGCGAGCAAACTTATCCAGGCGGTAAAGGATATTTTAGTATAACATATTTATCTTCAGCCGTTTTTATCTATAATACCCCCTTCCGGATCCCTTCCGAGTAATTATCAAGCCACGGCAAGAACAGGACAACCCGATGCGACCGCAAAAAAAATTAAAACCCAAGCAACAACTCAAATTCCTCCTTGAACAGCAGATGGCAGATGCCACACCCATTGAACCCGCCTGCCAACACTTTGGTGAGTGCGGAGGCTGTGAATTTCAAGATATCCCCTACCTAGATCAAGCCGCAGCCAAGCGCTCTGCCCTCATCGAGCTGATAGCCAGCAAAGGACTCTCAACTCTCATCGATACCACAAATATTGAGCTTGTGCAGAGTCCCAAAGCCCTCGGCTACCGCCAAAGAATGGACTATGTTTTCGCCTTCAACAAAGGTGGACTACGCAAACGCAACTCCCATAAATGGGTAATAGAACTCGAAGAGTGCCCACTACTTGGCAACACCACCTTCAACACCTTCATCCAAGCTCGAGCTCTAGCCCGAGAGCAGGAACTACTCAGCTACAACTACCTGAACCACCAAGGATTTCTCCGTTACTTTGTAATCCGGCGCACCAGACTTGGCGAGACAATGCTCTCACTAGTCACCAAGAGCCGGGAAAACAGCAAAGAAATCGCAGAGATCGCCCATACTATTATCGCTAATGGTCTTGCCAGTTCTGTACACTGGCTACTCCAAGAAAGTCTTTCAGATATGTCCTTTGGCGAATCAATTCAACACTGGGGTGCGGAGTACATCAGAGAGGAGTATCTGAGCAAGAGTTTCTTTATCGCTCCAAACACCTTCTTCCAAGCTAATCCTGACGTAGCTGAGATGGCATACGCCAGAATCAGAGATCAGGTCGGCAGAACCGCTCCCGAATTTGTCATCGACACCTACTCCGGAACCGGGATAATTGCTCAACTTCTAGCGGATAAAGTTGAACATGTCGTCGCTGTCGAGAATGTTAAGGACAATCTTACCATCGCCGCCGCCAATCTCAAATATAATGCTATCAGCAATGTCGAACTGATCGAAGCCGATGCTCTCCACTATCTCAGAGACTTGGAGTGCCGACTCCCTCATATCGTGGTAAATCCCCCACGGGTCGGACTGGGTGAAAAAGCCGCAAGGGCTATTCTCAAACTTACTCCAGACTTTATCAGCTACATGTCCTGTAATCCCCTGACCCTCATGAGCGACCTTGAGATCCTCAAGGAGGAGTACTCTGTTGAAGAGTGTACTCTCTATGACATGTTCCCTCAGACCAGGCACTGGGAGACCCTGCTCCTGCTCCAACGAAAATAAACCAAGAATAATGGATATAAATAAATCCGGTGAATCCAGAAACTGGATTCACCGGATAGCTAACAACCCTACTGTAAAGCGTTAATCTAAATTACTTAGTGCTCCAATGTCCATGCACATTACAATACTCACGCGCCAGAATCTTACAATCGCCAGAGCAGCAAGCAGAACAGATATGGAAGGTAGCAATAGGTTCAGACCCAGGCTTGAGATGTTGAATCTGACTCTTATCACCATATAAAATCTCAATCCATTCAATATAATGCTCATCAGTCATCGGATGAAGTGTTGAGCCAACAGTTACCTTTACCTCATCCCCATCTACCTCCACAATCGGTACATGCTTCTCAGTAGCACTATCAGCGGTCTTCTCTTCCATAAAGTTCATATTCTGCCCGCAGCAAACCAGAACGCCAGCACCTGCATGCTCCACCTCAACAATATTCCCACAGAGTTCACATTTATATATACCTTTAAATTCAGCCATCTTATTCTCCATAAATCAAACAGCGATTAATCTTAATAATTTTCATAAAAAACTTCAAAATGCGCAGTCGGATGCGCACACGCGGGACAGGCCTTAGGTGCCTCTGAACCTTCATGAAGATAACCGCAATTCAGACAACGCCAGACAATCGGCTCCGGTTTACTAAAGACCAAACCATCCTTAACATTATCAGCAAGAGCCAAATACCTATGCTCATGCTGCTTTTCAGCGACAGCAATTGCATTGAAGACTGCAGCGATCTCCTTAAAACCTTCCTCGCTGGCAATTTCCGCAAACCCTGGGTACATCTCCTCCCACTCATAATGCTCTCCCGCCGCAGAAGCTCGAAGATTGGCTTCCGTCTCAGCGATCACTCCAAACGGAAAATCCGCTCCGCTTACTATTTCAGAAGAGCCACCGGTCATAAATTTAAAAAGCCTCTTTGCATGCTCACGCTCCTGATTTGCAGTCTCCTCAAAGATCTCAGAGATTTGCCTGTAGCCTTCCTTCTTAGCGACAGCAGCAAAGTAGGTATATCTATTTCTTGCCTGCGATTCACCTGAAAAAGCCGTCATCAAATTTACAGCTGTCTTGCTTCCTATTAGATCCATAATCTACTACCTCCCAATAAAAATAACCGACTACGTATTTCCAAACAACACTCCAAAAGCAAATTGCTAAACTTCGTATACATTTTTATTCTAGCATAGTATTAAAAAGGAGTCACAATAAAACTCTCCTCCCTCAGAAGTATTTATTCACACCTGTAGCGTAATTCAAGCGCAAGTAAAAAAGCTACTTGCAGCAGAAGCCATACAGAACGACTTAATAAATTATGAATTGAAGGATGATATTTGATTTGAAAGGTCTAAGCAACTTTGCACAATCCATAACCAGCATCTAATTCTGCACAAACCTGCCTACCCTAGAGCAGGTACAACCCTGAGCGTATAACCAGATCTCAGCAGACAATACTGCCGACAAAGTCCTTTACATAAGCATGCGCCTCCTCCTCAACACTCAGAATATTATTGAGGGTCACATGTAGATTGGTATTAATCCGGCGGAGCGCATATTCTACGCTGCGCGGTATCTGCATAAAGCCGAGCTTACCCTGGAGAAATAGCCTTACCGCCTCTTCGTTGGCCGCAGAATAGGCTGCTGGTGCGAGTGCTCCCTGCCTACCAGCAGCATAAGCCAACTCAAGCATTGGAAATAGTTCGGTCGCGGGAAGTTCAAAACTCAATCTCCCGATACTAGCAAAATCAACCCGTGGAGTTGAAAAGCTCTGCCGTTGCGGAAAATTCAGAGCATAAAGAATAGGTAAAGACATATCTGCTGTAGCCATCTGCGCCATAATACTCCCATCGCAAAACTCCACCAGCGCATGAACAATCGACTCGCGATGCACCAGAACCTCAATAGAGTCATAACTCACTCCGAAGAGCCAGTACGCCTCTATCACCTCCAGCCCTTTATTGGCCAAAGTTGCGCAGTCTATGGTTATCTTCTTGCCCATACTCCAGGTAGGATGCCGCAGAGCCTGCTCAACCGTAGCATGCTCCAGCTCCTTGCGACTCGCATCACGAAATGCCCCACCTGACGCCGTAATAATTATACGTTCGATTTCAGAAGCGCGCCCAGCTTGCAGAGACTGGAATATACCGCTATGCTCCGAGTCTATCGGAATGATACGTACAGCCTGCTCTTCAGCCATCTTTATCAGCAGATCACCGGCAGCGACCAGCGACTCCTTATTGGCCAAAGCTATATCCATCCCTTGCTCAAGAGCGGTTATGGTCGGCAACAGCCCGTCAGAACCGACAATCGCACTCACGCAGATATCGGCGGTTACAGACTTGACCAACTCTATTACTCCCTCAACCCCAGAAAATAACTTACACTGAGAAGGCAGCACACTGCGTAGAGACGCTTCACAACTCTGATTATTTATCGCTGCCGCCCCCACCCCGAACTCCGCGGCAATCTCAGCAAGCTTCTGCCAGTTCGACCCCGCAACCACTCCTACAAGTTCGAAGTTGTCTGGATAAGCACGCAAAACTTCAAGTGTACTCCTGCCAATAGATCCAGTAGCACCAAGGAGCAACACCTTTGTTTTCTTATCCATTACACAATTACCTTAAAATTATTGATTTATCGCCGTTGCAAATTATCAGCAGCAGCACCATACGAACAGCAGTTCAACAGCAGAGTATTAATTATAACTCTGAGTAGAATTTGATCAACTATTATTGGATTTTATTCTAATATTTTAATTATAATAATTATTATTATTCGTAAAACATTAGCCTTGTGTTAGTTGCAATAATACCTATAATATCTGAGCTTACAAAGACTCTTCTATTTTTACTTGCACGGATTGATTTTTTATATAAAATAATATAAAGCTTCAAATTAATGTACAAGTAACTCTGAAGATCTTTGCTCTTCCTTTATTAATTAAAGGCAGAGGTTTTTTATTTATTAAGATTATTCTATATATTTACATAATATTGCTATCAGGAGGAAGTACACGTGGGATATGTTCTCGGTTTTATATTCTTTATTCTCGCATTTTTGGTTATTTCAATAATCCTGCTCCAAGAGGGTAAAGGTGGTGGTCTTGCAGGAATGGGCGGTGCTGCAACCGATAGTGTTATGGGAGCCAAGAATCCTCTGCGCCGCTGGACTATATATATTTTTCTCTTATTTGTAATCGTAATGCTAGGCACAAACTACTATATCACCAGCCAGAACGAAGCCGATATTTCAGGGGGATACTCTGTCGACCGTGAAAAATTTGCTGAAGATGTTGGTAAGAAACAAGCAGAAGCCATGCTCAAAGCCAAAGAAGCCGCAGCCAAAGCCGAGAGCAGTGTCCTTGAAGATGTAAAAAAGGCTGAGCTGGAGGCTGAAGCCGCGGATAAAGAAGCCGCAGAGAAGCTTGCAGCTGAAGAAGAGATAGCCAAGAAAGCCCTGCAAGAGGTTGAAGCAGAGAAAACTGAAGCTGAAAAAGAGATAAAACAGCAAGAAAAAGAGCTTGATACCAAGAAAAAAGAACTTGAAGAAAATACCGAGCAAAAGATTGATGCTGCAACAGATAAGACCTCTACAACCAAAGATAAGATTGAAGAGCGCGCAACCAAAGCAGTCGAAACCATCAAGAAAGATGCTGCCGACGTATCTGAAAAGGCCAAAGAAGCCGCACAGAAAGCTAAAGACACCGCTAACGCCGCAGCCGGTAGCACCGAGAAAGCAGTAAAAAACGTTGAAGAATCGGCCAAAGAAGCAGCACAGAAAGCGGCAGATACCGCTGCTGCCGTAGCCGGTAGCACCGAGAAAGCAGTAAAAACCGTTGAAGAATCAGCCAAAGAAGCCGCACAGAAAGCTAAAGACACCGCTGCTGCCGCAGCCGGTAGCACCGAAAAAGCTGTAAAAAACGTTGAAGAATCGGCTAAAGAAGCAGCACAGAAAGCTAAAGACACAGCTGACGCCGCAGCCGGTAGCACCGAGAAAGCAGTAAAAAGCGTTGAAGAATCTGCCAAAGACGCAGCACAGAAAGCGGCAGATACCGCTGCTGCCGCTGCCGGTAGCACTGAGAAAGCAGTAAAAAGCGTTGAAGAATCAGCCAAAGAAGCAGCGCAGAAAGCGGCAGATACCGCTGCTGCCGCAGCCGGTAGCACCGAAAAAGCTGTAAAAAACGTTGAAGAATCGGCTAAAGAAGCAGCACAGAAAGCGGCAGATACCGCCAGCTCTGCCGCCGCTGACACCAAGCAAGCGGCAGAAGATACAGCTCAGAAAGTTAAAGAAGCTACAGCTAAGACACCAGAAATCTCAGAAAAATCAAATGAAACTGAGAATAAGCCGCAAGTAGATACAGAGAAGTCAGAATCGACCTCCGACGACAATCCGGCAAAGCAGTAACAAGTTACTGATACATGGACTTTAACCATTATCCCACCAGACTTGGCCGTTGGAGTTGCTGACGATTTATTTTAAACCAATAACCAAGACAGTGAGATGAGTAAAGACCAACAACCAGAGACACCCCAAAGACGAGTCAACCCTTATGTAGAGGTAAAGGTTATCTGCCCGGTATGCGAGCAGGAAAGCACACAGGTATATGTCAAGAGCAAGCTCTATCAGCCTATTGACATTGAAAAAGATCATCATGTGCTAACCTACAGATGGACTAATGAAGAGTTCTCAGCAATCAAGCCTGAGAACTTCTTTATCTGGCACTGCCCGCACTGCCATTTTTCCGATGAGAATCAGGTCTTCCGGGGCAATATTGATACGATCTGGAAGGGCAAGCTGGAGCTTATGAGCTTCAAACTTATCAAAGAATCTGAGAAGTCTGAGAGCCTTTTCTCCAAGATTGGTAAACAAGCCACCGCACTTTCAGAGATCCCAATATCCAACGGTGCAGCTATCCTCACCCATCTGCTTGCCTGTTATGTTCAAGAAGGTTTCCTCTCTCCTAATAACCGCATGCCGGGAAAGCTGGCAAAATTCTTCCTTCGCCTCGCCTGGCTTTACCGTGAGCGTAAAGCACTCAACGCTACCTCTACAGATATCCCCGACGGTTATTTATCCCTTGAAGACTTCCTCAAAGTCCAGCAACAGAGCTGGGAAGGTCTCCCCATAACCGAAGAAGAGGCGATCAAGAAATCCATCGAACAGTATACTATTGTGCTGGATCATGCTGGCAAGGAGGACAATACCAAGAAGGAGATCACGCTGATGTTCCTCTTGCTCAACCTCAATCTCAAACTGGGTGAAATGGATACCGCCTTTACTTATGTCCGCAGTATTTTCTCAACCGCGATGAAGACCAGGCAGGCCTACAAAAATACCCTTGACAAAGGTATGCAGACAGGTAAGATCAGCACCCAGCAGATAGAGCAGTTCAAAGGCTTGATCACCTGGCTCAGCAACGTCATTGAAGAAGCCTCTGCCACCGGTGATGAGATAAATGAAGAGATCTTCTGGATTGAGTATGAACCAGCCCGAGATGCTGCGCTCAAGGTGGCGCCTATGCTACCGAAGAAGGTTCTGGAAGCGCTGCGTAAGGCCGAGTTCCATGAGATCACCTGCCGTAAGGTAGCCTCAATCTGTAAGCCGCCCAAGGGTGTCAAGGTACTACAATATCTGCCAACACTCGAAGAGTTGAAGGGCGCAGAAACAGAATCTGACTCTGCTGAAGGTGAACAAAATGAAGACACAGAAGCTCAAGGCGAACAGGATGCAGGAGAACAATAGAACTAACAAATATCCACATTATCTACCTGTCGGAGATTTTTAGAACTTCTAAAAATCTCATTTTTATAGTAATATTTTATTAAACAATAATGAAGCATACATACTATGCGTCCAGACAACTCAACTATTTGAAGAAGGAATAAACGTGTTTGACAAACCAATACACAGCATGACAGGATTCGGTGCAAGTTCATTCACCCTAGACACCACCATGATCCGGTTTGAGATAAAATCGGTAAATAATCGCGGGCTCAAGATAAATGTCCGCAGCCGTCCCTCGTTGGGAACTTATGAGAAGGAGCTCAGAGACCTCATCGGTACCAAGTTACACCGCGGATCTGTCGATATCAATATTTCGCTATGCCGCGAAGCAATTATTGAGAACACTCTGGAGATCGAATCTATTGCCACCAGTACCATCACCGCCATCAATAATATTGCTGCCAAGCTAGGTATCAAGCAGGATCTCAGCGCCAAGGATATACTCCTAATACCCGGCATCTTTGATAACCGCAATACTGACGGCATCAGCGAGGAAGAATGGAACTCAATTCTAAATTGCGCCCAGTTGGCACTCACAGAACTCATGGGTATGCGCCAGACCGAGGGAGAGATTACCGCCCGCCGCCTGCTCGATTTGGTGGAGCCGGTAGAGACTTTCCGCAATGAAGCCATCAAGATCGCTCCAGCGGTAGTAGCGCGGCAGATGGAGCGCCTGAAGACCAGGTTGAATGAACTGGAGAGCATCCGCCCCTGTGACGAACAGGCTTTAGAGCGTGAGATTACCTTCTTTGCGGATAAAGTCGATATAAACGAGGAGATGGACAGGCTGAAGTCGCACCTCGGCCAATTCCGCAATACGCTTACTAAAGGTGGTGAGATAGGCAAACGTATTGATTTTATCGCTCAGGAGATGCTTAGAGAGATAAATACTACAGCCAGCAAAGCCAACGACAAAGGGATCACCAGTTTTGCCGTAGAAGCGAAGATGGCGGTTGAAAAGATAAAAGAACAAGCGGCTAATCTGGAGTAAACCCAATGTTGCTGAGTATTATTATCTCCTTGTGTTTTATCCCCGGCCTAGTCTTCTTTTATTTTTGCTTTCTGATATCCCTGATATTTTTTTGTAATGGAGGTGTAAAGGAAGGCGCATTAGTGGAAGCATTTTTAAACAAGAAGAGGCAGGAGTTATACCGGGTTTTTGTTAAATTTTTTTTAGCAGGTACAATCTGCTGTTTACTCCCTATACTCTGGTTTTATTTTACCTAACCCTGCAGAAAGGAGCACAAAATGACTAAGCGTGGCGTACTCGCAGTAATATCCGGGCCTGCTGGCAGCGGCAAGAGTACTATTGCCGAGAGCCTGATCGCTAATTCCGAGAATATTACCCGAGCTGTCACGGCAACCACGCGTACTCCTCGCGCCGGTGAGAAACACGGCATAGACTATATCTTCATGAGTAAGGAGGAGTTCAGTAACGATCTAGATGCCGGAAAATTTATTGAGTACAATGAGTTCAATAATAATTTCTACGGTACACCGCGTAGGGAACTGGACGAACTGATAGGCGAAGGCAAGACGGTTCTGCTGGTAATAGATGTCAACGGTGCAACAGCGATCAAAAAGGAATTTCCCACTGCAGTCACCATCTTTATCCTCCCCCCAACTGAGTCAAGCCTCAAAGAACGGCTGAGCGGACGGGGCACTGAGGACGCCACGGCGATCAAAGAACGGCTGGCCATTGCCAAATATGAGATCAAGAAGATCACCAACTACGATTATCTGGTAATAAATGACAATATAGATGATGCCATAAAGGATACGGAAGCAATTCTCGGTATTGTCAGCAAGCATCTACTTAGAGGTGGAGAGCTAGAGATGTGGAAGGAAGGAAGATATGCCAATTGGCATGGGAATCATAGTAATCACCCGGCATAATTTACTTATAATGCCGGAATAACGCTAACAGAGGTATATGAAGAAAGGATGGAGTATTTGTTATGATAGTTATGAAGTTTGGGGGGACAAGTGTCGGCACTGCTGAGAGTATCCGTGAAACCTGCAGAATCATTACCGAGCGCAAAGATAAAAAACCATTCGTCGTGGTCTCAGCCCACAACAGCCCAACCTGCCGCATGACAGATACGATTATCCGCTCCGGCAGCGAAGCCCTTGCCGGCAATGACAATCCGGAAGCGGTCATCAACCTCCAGCATCAGATTTGCACTGATCTGAATCTACCTATCACCCTGGTTGATGATCTGCTCAAGCGTTACTCTGATCTCCTTACCGGTATCAAGATGATCGGTGAACTCTCCGAGCGTACCTTTGATCTCTTGATGAGCTTTGGTGAACGCATGTCTCACCGGGTGGTAGCCGAGGTTATAAACCGAGAGTTTGACGCTGAGGCAGTGGCCATCTCCGCGATGGATCTCGGCCTACTTACCGACGCTAACTACGGCAGTGCCGAGCCTGATGAGCGTTCATACCCACAGGTCAAGCAGAATGTCGAAGCCGTAGGCGATAAGATCATCATCACTACCGGATTTATGGGTCTCAGCCCGGAAGGTCATATCGCAACACTCGGACGTGGAGGTTCGGATTTCTCAGCCACAATCTTCGGCGCGGCGCTCAATGCTGAAGAGGTTCAGATTTGGACAGATGTCGACGGAGTCATGACCGCCGATCCAAAGGTTGCTCCAGGTGCAGAGACTATCCCTGAGCTCTCATTCCTTGAGGCTTCAGAGCTCTCCTGGTACGGCGCCAAGGTGCTGCATCCGGCAACCATGATTCCGGCGAAGAAGCACAATATTCCTGTGCGCGTACTCAATACCCACAAAGTCTCAGCTCCCGGTACACTTATTGTTTCAAACTTGAAGAGAACCGGTGCTGTCGCCAAGAGTATCGCCCACCACAAGCACATCAAGATGGTTACAATAACCTCTTCCCGAATGCTCGGCACCTATGGCTTTATGGCCAAAGTCTTCGAGGTATTCTCGCAGAATAAGATTGATATTCATATGATCGCCACCTCCGAGATCTCTATCAGTCTGAGCACCCCTGCCGATGCCGATCTCACCGGGGTGGAAGAACGCCTCAGCAAGTATGGCGATGTAATTATCGAAGATGAGAAGGCTATTGTCTGTATCGTCGGTGAAAATATGGCTGGTACTCCGGGGGTCGCAGCCAAGGTAACGAGCGCCATAGCTGAAGCAGGGATCAATATCCGTATGATATCCCAGGGCGCAAACGAAATCAATATCGCTCTGCTCATTGATGCAAAGGATGCTGACAAGGCGGTATCACACCTGCACCAGGCTATATTTGAAAAATAATCAAACAACAAAGGGGAGAGGATGTACACCGCTATCATCTCGGATATTCACAGTAATTTAGAAGCACTCAATGCCGTACTTCAAGATATCAGAGCCTCCAAGGCGGATAGAATTATCTGCCTTGGAGACTGCATCGGTTACGGCCCCAACCCTCGTGAATGTCTCAAACTCCTCCGAAACAACTGTGACATTATCCTAATGGGCAACCACGAGCAAGCAATCCTGCAGGGTCCGGCTAATTTTACCCCGCTCGCGGCCAAGGCTCTAGACTGGACTGCCTCTAGGCTGAACGCCCCGGATATTCTCGCCTACCTCTCAAACCTCCCCGATCACTACCTTGAAGGGAGGGTCTGTTATGTACACGGGAGCATTCGCGATCCTATCAACGAGTATGTCAGAGAGGCGGACAGCCCCTGGATGTTCTACCAATTGGTCAATACCCTGCGCAATGACTTTGTCAATATTGATCACTGCTTTGTCGGGCATAACCACCGTACCTTTCTCGGCACCGAGATGGGATATATATTCCCACATGATGACGGTCCGCAGCCAAGGATGGACTTCAACCTTACCGGGCAGAAAGCCTATATCTCCACCGGCTCTGTCGGTCAACCCCGTGACGGTGATAACCGCGCCGCTTGGGTACTATTCGACGGTGAATCTATCGAATACCGACGTGTAGCCTATGACTGGCAAGAGACCGCCAATAAAATTCTGAACTCCACCCTGCCGAAATTTCTTGCCGAACGCCTTGAATACGGCGACTGAATATACCTTTAGCCCGGTTTCTACCCACCCGGGCAAAGGTTACATACCGGTAATTGCACTAGCCTCAACCTCACTGCCCCCCCCTATAACCATAGCGCTTTACGCCCCACCCGTTTTGTAAACCGGTTCATGAGTTGGAATTACCCTTTGCTAAAAACCTGACAATCCATATAATATCTTCTGTGTTTTTAAGATAACACTAATTACTAAACTAATATTAAATTAAAATAACCAGGAGAAACTATAAATGTCAGAAATATTCAACTCCTTATGGAGTATACCCGTTGTTATTTTTGCCTTTGCAATTCTAATTTTCATCCACGAACTCGGCCACTTTTTTGCTGCCATACTAGTCGGCGTAAGACCCGAGAGGTTCTTTATCGGTTTTGATATCTACGGCCTCTGCATCTCCAAAGAATACAAAGGCTGCGTCTACGGCATCGGCATTCTGCCACTCGGCGGTTATTGCAAACTCACCGGACAATCCGACGACCCCCGAGAGCAAAAACGCAATGCCGCCCAAGGTTACAAGAATTATGACTACAATGCCAAACCCCTCTGGGCACGGGCGTTGATAGTCAGCGGCGGCGTAATTATGAATATGGTCTTCGGTTTCCTGCTCCTGATGTATGGCTATATGCAGGGAGTGCCAACCAGCCCCGCAGTTGCTGGTATTGTGCTGGAGAATACCCCGGCCGCCAGAGCCGATATCCACTCTGGAGACAAAATTCTACAGATCAATGGCGTAGATATGCCGGATTTCACCAAGGTCAAGGAGACGCTGGTAATGAATCCGGGCGAGGTCTTCGATCTCAAGATTGACCGCGGCGGTGAGATCATCCACCGTCGGGTAATGGGCAACAAAGGTCCCGACGGCTTGAATCAGATCGGCCTGATGCCGGCAATCAATACCACGGTAAGTGTAGATATTGCCGAACTCCCTTTCAATTATCAGCAGTATGCCGACAAGTTCCAGGACAACGACCAGATCACGCGAATAAATGGTGAAGAACTAAATCCTTTGCTTACAAGTGGCTACAAGATTTATGATATAGTCGAGAAAAACCCGGGGAAGGCTGTCGAGCTGGAACTCAAGCGTGATGACCAAGATCTCACCCTCAATCTGCCTGTCCTCGCGACCGGTACTTACGACTTCGGTTACCGAATAGCGATAAATATCAATAATGTCATAGCAGATTCACCCGCCGACCGCGCCGGACTGCAAGCCGGTGATATCATAACCTCGATTGAGGTCGGAGGTGAGGACTACCCCTTGCTAAGTTCTTCAAGCTTTATCAAAGCTGTAGCCTCACAAGCCTTCCTCCCCGTAAAAGTCGGCTACACCCGTAACGACAAAGAGTATTCCGCCAATATCACGCCCGTATTTATGGGCTGGGACACCAGTATCAGCCGGGAGGCAGACAGCCTGCTCGGAGTAGGAGTCGACGGTCAGCAGGTCACCAAGGTACTGCTGCAAGACTCACCACTCCAAGAGGGTGACATCATCACCAGCATCAATGGTAAAAAGGTTTCTGAAACAAAGGGGGTAAAAGAGCTTGTTGCTTTGGAATCAACCGCTCCCCTTATTGTCAACACCACCAGAAGGCAAGGTATTGAAATCAAGCCCGCGATATCACTGGACACTGCCACCGCCCAGATAGGCATAATTATGTCCCCTCTGCCCAAGGTACAACGCGTAATCAAGGATAGTCCAGCAAGCAAGTTCCTTACTCCGGGTTCGACCATCACCAGTATTGTCCTCAGCCCGGATCTGAGCCAGACCGCGGTAAGTTGGTTGGACAGAACCGATAACCAGCCTAAAACCGAGATTTTCTCGACTCCCAGAGCCAAACTTCAAGACCAGGTAACAGCCGATATCGCCGGCTATCTACCCTTCGGCCTGAATATCGCCAGCGTCAAACAACCGGTGAAGAGTATCAGCAAAGCCGCAGCCTTGGCCGCAGCCAAATCAATCGACATGTCCAAGACAATATACCAGTTGCTCCACCGCCTGATCGTACATGATATCTCTACCGATGCCATCTCCGGACCTATCGGCATACTCCGTATAATGAAGAGTGCGGCTGAAGGTAACGACGGATTCATGAAGATCATCTCACTACTGGCGTTACTCAGCATAAACCTGGCAGTGGTCAATCTCCTGCCCTTCCCTGTCCTCGACGGAGGACATCTGGTCTTTATTATCTATGAATGGATCACCCGCAGACCACCGAGCGACCGAATAAAAATTGCTTCCCAGTATTTTGGAGCAATCTGTCTCTTCTCACTGATGATCTACGTTACCTTCAATGATGTCTTCAAATGGATCGCTGGCTCGTAGTGCCGGAATGACAGAGCGCAGACTCATTATCAATGCTGACGACCTCGGACTCACCCCAGAGGTGAGTCTGGGGATAGAGCAGAGCTTCCAAACCGGAGTTGTCAGTTCAGCCAGCCTGATGGCCAATATGCCCGGATTCGACGCCGGAGTACAGGTTGCCCTGCGCAACCCGGGGCTGGGTATCGGGGTACATCTCAATCTGATCCGCGGCCTACCGCTGAGTACCGAAGACACCGTTTTGCCACTGCTCAACCCTGGCGGCAAATTTATCGATAATATCTTTCATATCGGTCAACGGAGTGCCAACCCGGACTACCAAATAGCTGCTGAGATTGAATACCGGGCTCAGATTGAACGGATTCTAGACAGTGGAGTCAGACCGGATCATCTGGATTTTGAGAAGCATCACGGCATCTGGCAAGATCTCTATACTATCGGTATTCGTCTTGCCAAAGAGTACAAGCTAGCTATCCGCTGCTACCACGAACCCTTATTCTGGGTCATGGAGAATCTCCCCTTTGCCGGCTACCGCAATCTCTGGCGCTCACTCCATCTTCGAATCTATAACACATTGTTTCACCGTAAGTTAGACGGAGTAATGCCTGACTTCTTCTTCGGGCAGACCCATATCGGCAGAATAGATAAATCCTACCTGCTGGCTCTGTTCTCAAACCTCCCGCCCGGAACATCAGAGCTCATGACCCATCCGGGATTTATCATCCCCAAACCCCAACTCACTTCAGAACTCGGCACCTCCTGGATAACCGAATCGCGCCAGGCCGAGCTTGAAGCCTTGACCGATCCTGCAGTTAAGGACGCACTCACGGCTTCTAAGATAAAACTTACAACCTTCAAAGAAGGTTTGCTTGTAAAATAAAACATATTATAATGAAGGAACAAATATATTTTTCGCATGCAAACACTGTATACGATTACACGCGCGAGCGGCACAGAAGCGCCTCTAACGATATTTTAAAATATAATACCATATTATTAACAATAAGGAGACACCAATGGGAATGTATGCCCTCTTCGATCCGCTATATCTGCTGATCATGATACCGACAATCCTCCTCTCACTCTGGGCGCAGATGCGCGTCAAAGGCGCCTATAACAAGTGGAGCAAGGTCGCCACCCGCCGCGGCATGAGCGGCGCGGAAGCGGCCAGAGACATGCTCCAGCGTAAAGGCATCAATGATGTCAGGATAGAGATGGTACAGGGCTGGCTCAGCGACCACTATGATCCAACCAGCAAGACCCTCCGCCTCTCACCAGAAGTCTACCGCAGCAGCAGTGTCGCCTCGGTCGGCATCGCCTGCCATGAAGCCGGCCACGCTCTGCAGCATGCTCAGCATTACGCATTACTCGGCCTGCGTAGTTTGCTCGTTCCTGCCGCAACTATCGGCAGCCGCCTCTCCTGGATTGTCATTATGGCCGGTCTAATATTCCATTTATTCGGTCTAGCCAAGATCGGGGTTATCCTCTTCGGCTTTGTCGTCCTCTTCCAACTCATAACCCTGCCGGTAGAGATCAACGCTTCCGCACGCGCCAAAGAGGCTCTCGCTTTCAATGGCGTACTGAGTGACTCCCGCGAGATCGAAGGCGTCAATGACGTCCTCAATGCCGCCGCCATGACCTATGTCGCTGCAACTATCGCCGCGCTGGGGCAGATGCTCTACTTTGCCCTGCGGATCTTCGGCGGCAACCGTAACTAAAACAAGTGGTTATCAGCCGGAAATAGCCCTTATCCCAAAAAGGCCTGGTATTTTACTCGTAACGACAAAATTAATCCGTATAATATTAGCTTAATCCAAGTATTTATTCTAATAATTATACGACCTAAATCTTAGAGGAGTCCGTACCGCGATGAAACTTACCGCAGATCTGCATAGCCATTCCGGTCACGCCGGAGGCGTAGGCGCGATCTCCCTGAGCGGCCTGGCCGAGACTATGAGTGTCAAGGGTATTGATGTCTTCGGCACTGGCGACTGCCTCCAGCCAGAATGGAACAGATTCCTCCAGCGCAACCTCACCGCAGCCGAGAGCGGTCTATACACCATTCCCGAGAGTGCTAACGCCAGATTCCTGCTCCAGACCGAGGTAATCTTTACCGCCCCTGCTCCAGGAGGTGGGCGTAAGACCGTACACACCATCCTCCTCTTCCCCGACTTCGACACCACCGAGAAAGCAATGAAACTCCTCAAGAGCTGGGGGGTCAAGATCAATATGGGGCGTCCCTTTATCAAGTGCGAGAGTAATACCGAGGTCTCGGCAAGACTCTTCTCTCTGCTGATAATCTCCGAGGAGATTATGATAATCCCAGCCCATGTGCTCACCCCGCAGGGAGTATACGGCTCAGAGCGACCAATCACCTATCTGAAAGAATTTTACGGCGACTTTGCCCAGATGATATACGGCGTAGAGACCGGACTCTCTGCCGATCCAGAGATTCTCGCCCTCATCCCCGAGCTTGATAACCGCACCCTGATCTCCAACTCAGACTGCCACAGCGCAGCCCTCAACCGCGTCGGAAGAGAGTATACCGCCTATGATGTCAACGAGATAAGTTATCAGGGGCTTACTGCGGCCATCCGTGAGCAGCGCGTCATCTATACCGCCGAGTTCACCCCTGCCGAAGGGCGTTACTTTCTTACCGGGCATAGAGGCGGCAAGAGAGGGCATAAGAACAACGAATACTGTTACTTCTCACCGGATACGGCCCCGGAACTCTGCCCGATCTGCTCCAAGCCCCTGATCAAAGGGGTACTCGCGCGCGCGCTGGAACTGAGTCGACTGCAAGGAGAGCCCCGTGACCTGCAGAGCGTAACTCCCCGGCAAAAGTATCTCACCCTCATCCCCCTAACCGAGGTAATAGCAGCAGGTTTCGGAGTCAAAAATTCCTCCTCCAAAAGGGTACTCAAGGAATTTTCCAGCATTATTGATATTGTCGGTACCGAGGAAGCGCTCTGGACAAGTGAATATCAGGATATTGAAAAGAAGTTGTCAGGGAAGATCGAACCAACCACCCTTGCGGCCATCGCTACTATCTTTGCCGGAGATTATGCCTTTGTTCCTCTCGGTTTTGACGGCGAATACGGGAGCCTCGAACTCGGCAGGCGTGAAGAGTGGTTTGGCCACGCGGTGGTTACAGGCGGAATAAAGACCCTCTTCTGAGAGTTTACATATTAACCTAGAAGGATAAGACTTATGAATAACTACGTACGGATAATCTTCCTGCCGATTATGCTGCTTGCCGGTATTTTCACCGGCACCATGTGTACGCTGATAATCGCCCCCATCGCCTTCTGCCACTGGCTTCGAGAGCGTCGGCTTATCGCTAATGATCTCAAAATGAATGAAATATACATCAAACGTTATCATCAGGAACTTGAGGCTGCAATTCAGGAAAGAAATATGACCAACAACTGAGTCCTACCGTTCCCACCCCCCTGACGACTCCCGCTCCTGCAACTGCCGCTGTAGATGTTTATGGATCCGTATACCCGATAATTCGGAGATCTGCAGCATTATCCGAAGTGAGAGATCTTCGATCAGACGCTTCCTCTCCTCTGCTCGTGCTTGATGATATAATCTGCTGAGTCCGGTAGTATCGATCAGTTTACCGTAATGCAGCTGCGCTCTAGCCAGATAATTAAATTTTTCACCCAACCTGTAGATATTTCGCGTCCCCCTGATACCGACCGGGAGTACAGGCGCCCCACTTTCGAGTGCAAGCAAAGCCGCTCCGGGACGAGGCAGCCGGAGCGTTTCTCCGTTATTAAGGTGCCCCTCCGGGAATATCATCACCCGCTCCCCTTTATCCAGATAAGCCAGAGCCAGACCAAACATCTCGGCAATACTCTCCTTTGACTGCCGGTCTACGGGTATACACTTAGCGCAACGGAGAAGATAGCCGAAGAAATCATCCTTGAACGACTCTTGCTGCACAATTGTATGGCAGGGTGACAGCCGCAAAATATTAAAAAGAGCGGTAATGATCACCCCATCAATCAGACTGGAGTGATTGGGAGTAATAATCACCGAGCCCTTTCTGGGGAGACGCTCACTCCCGGTAATCTTATTGATCAGCCAGCGGGTACCGCAATAGCATCCGGCTCTGACCAGAGGAAACGATTTGAACATTCAGAGCATTCCTTTTACTTCGTTGTCAGATATTCTATACCCCTCCCCACAAAAGTGGCAGATCACCTCCTGCCCCTGACCCGCAGCAGCAATCTCCTGCAGTTCAAGCTTATCGAGCGACTCAAGCATGCGCACCACCTTCTCCCGCGAACACTCACAGGCGAAGCGGTACTCCCCAACCCCGGTTATCTCCAGATCCGGGAGTTTCAATACCTCTTTCAGCCTCTCCCAGTCAGAGCCACCAGCAAGAAAATCCAGCACCTCTTTATTCTCAAAGCTCTCCAGTACCGGCAGAAAGTCCTCCGAAGTAGCATCCGGCATCTTCTCCGCGATCACCGCCACCACCTTATTGATATAACCATCCTTGAGTTCAGCATAGATCTCCGCCGCTGTCGGGCGCTGCAAGGTCTCGTTATAATAGCGAGCCAACGCCGCACGGATACTCGCCGGGTTGAGCGTATAGACCGAATTTGAAATAATCTTACTCGCATTCGCCTGTAGAATACAGAAACGCCCTTCAGCGCTAAGAACATCTTCAATGCTCAAATCTGCGTTACCGTCCAGCTCACCCAGAATCTTAATATTGGTATAACCTCTGAGTCCACCCGCAGCAGAAGCTTCAAATAAGCCTCCCTGCACCGACTCCTCGGTAATAAGCTGCATACTCACCTTCTCATCCTTGCCCGCGATATTACTGGCCATCACTGCCACCGCCGCCACGCCATGAGCCAGAACCAGCGAAGCCGCAGGCCCTGAAAGATGCCGCCGTTCTAAAGCCTTTACCGTCTCGGTAACCTCAATAAAGGTCACCCCAATCTTACTCTTCTTACTCAATCCTGTTATCGAACTATCCACATCAGACTCCAATTAACCACTAATATCACCTGAAATACCACACTAACCAGAATATATTATATGGAATATCCCCCCCTCTTCCATACCGATTTTAGTTGCATCCGTTTTTTTTTAGCGTATCATTTATCCTGACTTTTATTGGGTAAAGCTTGGATAAATTCTATACGCAGAGAAAATTGCCGAATCTCTACCCGCTAGCAGACAACTTGTAATTAATTTTCTGAAATAGAAAGCACAACATGGACAATGCCAACAACATCCAATTAAGCTCCCTCCAAACCGGAGCGCTTGGAGTAAATACCTATATTCTTAGTTCAGATCAAGGTAATATAATTATCGATCCCGGAGGCAACGCTCCAGAGATCAAGGCAGAGTTGGATACCAGTAAACAGACCCTGATCCTCCTCACGCACGCCCACAGTGACCACCTCGGCGCTCTCAATGAACTCCTTGAGACCCTGCCCAAGGGCACAGGTTACTACGCTCACGCCGAGTGCGCCCGCCGCGCAGCTGATCCCGAACTCAACCTCAGCACCCTTCTAGGACTGCCGTACTCCGCCGTTGCCCCAACCCGAACTCTCAGCGACGGAGAAAAGATAGACTGGGCCGGCATCGAACTGACTGCCCTGCATATCCCCGGCCACAGCCCCGGCCACCTCTGCTTCTACCTCCCAACCCTCAAAGTTCTCTTCAGCGGTGATGCCATATTCAAACGCAGTATCGGCAGAAGCGACCTCCCCGGCGGCAACAGCACCGAACTGATCACCAACTGCCGCCGCCTACTCGACACCCTGCCGACAGACACAGTCATCTATCCCGGACACGGCCCTGAAACAACCGTTGAAGATGAGCGTCAGAACAACCCCTTCCTCTAACTATTTTTTAAAAAAATGTTCTGTTTTCGCCGATCTAAAAATAAACTTGACGAAGACAGAATATAAATTATAGCACAAAAATAACTTTACTAAAATACTACCAAGCAACCCTCAATATCATTATTTGCCAACATTTTAACACTAATTTACCGACAATAGTATTACGCAAATACTCTTTAATCACCTCCAGGAACCAGCCAGCAACATAATTATAGCATAAAACATATTTGACATTAACCAACAAAATCATATAGTTTGCTGACGAAATAAATACAGATTAATATTATTGTAAGCACAAGGAGAATCTACAGAGTCCTCTCACCCAAACCCGACAGGAGTTAACCCAGATATGAGTAGAACCATAACCACTGCCGAGCAACTTACTATCGATTGTATTGTCACCGGAGAACTGGAGGTAAACACCTTCTTTATCAGCTCCACTAACAATCTTATCATTATTGATCCCGGAGGCGATCCAGAGAAAATAATTGCAGAAGCCGCAAAGGCTCCAAACATCCTTGTTCTACTCACCCATAATCACTACGACCATTCCGGAGCCACCAACGAAGTCCTTGCAGCCCTGCCTCGAGCAAAATTAGCCGCTCACGCCGAATGCATCCGACTCGCCAGCAATAAGAAACACAACCTATGCCAGTTCCTGCTGCAGCTTGATTACGAACTTACCCAAAGACCAGATTTTTTAATCAAGCCTAATGACATAATTACTGAAGGCGCGCTAACTCTGCAAGCGCTACACAGTACCGGTCACAGCCACGGACACCTCTGCTACTGGCTGGAGTCGGCAAACAGCCTCTTCTGTGGCGACCTACTCACCGCAGAAGACATAGGTCGGCATGACGTCCCGGGCAGCAATCTGGCGGCAATGATTGCAGATTGCAGAGCCATTCTTGCTAGCATTCCAGACCATACCCTTATCTACCCCGGCCATGGTTCAGCCATTAGCGCACACGAAGTAAAACAGACCAACCCCAGACTTAGAAAATACTACAATTAATAACTTTCAGCCTGCAGAAAATCTGCAGGCTGAAAGAAAAATACGAAAATAACTATCAATTAAAATTCAGCAAAATCTAACTCCGCACTCTGCTCTACCCCGCCCGGCCAGAGGTTATCCTGATACTCATCGACAAGATACCCAGAATCACCTGATATCGCAGCTTCAGAATGACCTACTCCAGGAATTTCAACCGACTCAAGCGAGACATCATTGAAGCGTCCAGGAGCTCCGGCAAGCGTCATAATATCATCGTCCGCTATTACACTTTCATGAATAGGATCAAAATGCTGATTGACCGGTTCATCCATCTGTGAGAGTTGTGAATTCTTGACCATAGACTCAGGAATATCTACTTCCACCACCTGTTTTCTACCGCTTCGTGGCAGACACTTACCATTCTCACACACAACTTCCGAGCTGTCATCTTTACACCCAGCGCTCACCAACATAGCTAGAGCCAATGCACATACTGCTACCTTTTTAATATTCATAATGTCCCCTTATATCCAAAGTTATACTCAACGATAGCTTTCAATTATCTTCGTATAACTTATCGGAAATAAGTTGACTATAAATCTACTCTAAATACAAAAAAAGTTATTTATTATCCAACTCATGACTATGGAGTGCACGCTCAATGCGTTGCGGATCAATTAGCGGAACCACCTCCTCAGAGCTACGGTAAACACTGTTGGTCAGAAATTCTGCCATATCAAATTCAATAGAACCATTTGTCTTCTGTGGCTCCCAGCTTTCTATCGCCTTATCACTGATCGCCAGAATCTCGCAAGCCTTGTCGATGTACAGCCCTATCGCAGCACTAACCTGTTCCTTCAGATATAGCACCAATCCTCCCGCGACCTCCTCTTCCTTCTTCCCGGAGAGTAGGCTTTTAAAGGATACCAGTTGGATAATACTCCCCCTGACATTCAGATACCCCATTACCGAATGCTGCGCATGCGGCACCTTGCATAATGTATCCTCCAATTCGCCTACCTCGCGAATAGCGCTTATATCTATGCCCCACTTCCTGCCCCCAGAGCAGAAAAAGTAATAATTATGCGCTATAACTTCATTCTTTTTCATTCCCTGATTTCCTCTCCTGCATTCAATTCATCTGGAAGATAGATTTAATCGACTCATGAAACTCCTCGCGGTTGAGTTTAGCCAAATACTTATCATAACCTGCTCCCAGGCAGCGCTCTCTATCTTCATCAGTATTCAGCGAGGTCAAAGAAATGGCCGGAATATTCTTCAGTCGCTCATTACTCCTTACCTCCTGAATAAGCTCGATACCGTCCATTACCGGCATCTCAATATCAGAGAGCAGAAGATCGTAATTATTACTACAGAGCATCTCCAAAGCTTCCTTACCATTTACCGCCATATCGACTATCATAGACTCGGTACTGAGGTAATTCTTGACCAGCTGCCTGAAAAACGGCGTATCCTCGGCAATGAGTATACGTTTGGGCTGATCCTGGCTCTTTTCGCGGCAAAAAGTAAGTACCTGCGTATCCGCGCCCATTGCGGTTTCGCATACATAATAAATATCCGGAAAGATTATCAGGTTCTCCGCGACCATCGTCGTCCCCAGGATACCATTCTTCTTGATTAAAGAGCTGCCAAAGTCTATATTAACATCAGAGATACCGAATATCTCGGTAGCGATAATGCCACAGCTATAACTGCCAAAACGCGGCATAATCAGATACAACTCACCTTCATGATCCAATGCATTATACCCGAACACTTTGCTCAAGCGTGCCAGATTGATGGACTTATCCCCGATTATTACAAACTCATTGCCCCCGAGCTCCTTTATATCAGAGGAATGAATAGTATAAATTCTTCTAATGAATGACAACGCCAGGGCAAAGCGTTCATTAGAGGCGGCAGAGAAGGTAAGAACCTTCTGCATGGATTCGGTATGAATAATAGTCTGATCAACCTCATGCTCCTTCTCAACATAACGAATATCCTGCAACGCATGCTGAGCTATACCTTCAACATCAAGGATCAAAGATACCGAACCATCCCCCATAATCGTCGACCCAAGGAAGATCTTAATATTACTCTGCGCCGGATGCATCGGCTTGACCACAATTTCCTCCGTCTCCAGCGCCCGGTCAATGATCAACCCAAAACGCTTCTGCCCCACCCGCACCACGGCAATATCCAGCACCATTGAATCAACCAGATCGCTATTCTTCGCGCATTCATAATAATAATTCTGATACTCTATACTGACTTCTTCTCGCTTCTTCGAGTCGAAAGGCACACTAGTTTCAAAGACTTTATTCAAACGTACAAGCTGGAGCAGACTATTATGATAGTTCAGCACCTCCTGCCCGTTTACCGCCTTGATTCGACTCTGAATATTCCTGCCAACAATACTAATTACTTCTTCAAGATTTACCCGCGGTATAAGATACTTATAACCGCCATCAGAAATCACCAGACTCTGGATAATCGCCAGAGTAAGCGGGAGCGTAAGCTTGAAGGTAGTCCCCTTCCCCAATTCCGAGATAATTTCAAAGCTGCCGCCGATCTTTTCAATAGAGGATTTCACTACATCCATCCCCACGCCTCTACCCGAGATATTACTGATAGATTCAGCGGTGGAGAAGCCGGGGAGGACTATAAGATTTACCTTATCCTGTTTACTCATTTTGGAGAGTTCAAGTTCGGTAATCATCCCCTTCTTCAGTGCACTCTCAGCGATTCTTTCAGGGTCAATTCCCTTACCGTCATCACTCACAGAGATCAAAATATGCCCGCTCTCCTGTTGCGCCGCCACCCGAATATGTCCAGTATCATATTTACCCGCAATGATCCTGTCCGCAGGTAATTCAATACCATGATCACAACAATTACGCAGGATATGCGTAAGCGGATCGACAATAGTCTCAAGTATTGTCTTATCGACCTCAACTTCCCTTCCGGTAATATCCAGCTTGATCTTTTTATCCAGTGCCTGGGAGATATCGCGTACAATTCGCGGCAGCCGAGAAAGAACCTTATCCAACGGCTGCATCCGAGTACGGATAATTGAGGTTTGAAGTTCTGTAGTAATCGTATCCAAGCGTGATGATATATCCTTAGCCTTGGCATCACCGAACTCACTTGCCCATCTCAAGTGTTGATTGCGGATAAGCACCAGTTCACCCGCCAGTGACATTAGCTCACCAAGTAGCGACACCGGAACTCTGACACTGGTTTCAGGAGTCTTTACCGTATTCTCCTCTATCTTCTTGACATCTCTGTTTTTCGGCATGACCATCGGCTCTACTTTCTGCCTGACCATATCTACCTTTTTCTCAGCCTCAAATCTATCCAGACCACTACTCTCGACGTCGATTTCTTTCTCGACTACCGCAACCTGTTCAACCTCACAACATACCTCCATCTCATCAAGCGCCAAGGAGTCTTCGCTCTCTACGTCACATAACTCGAGAGAAAACTCGGTATGACTCAAAGCCATGCGGAATAAATCCTGCTCCAGAGCCGTATTGATAATTACCTCAAAGCTACTTCCTTCAAGCCTATTGGCGGCAATAACATCACCCAGAAGCTTGATCTCCTTTGCCACTCGCTTATCACTGGAAACAACCCTATAGCAATGCATCCCCGGCACACCAGAATTACCTTTCGGATTTACTAATTCAGCCTCAGTAACAATTTTACTCCCAACCGGTGCTTGCACACACTCAGCACCATTCACAAAATTATTCAGGCGTGTTATCATTGCAGATACATCCAGATTGTCAGAATTCTCCAAAGTATCAAATAACTTCCGCAACACATCAAGGGAATCAAACAGAATATTTGCGCATTCAACCCCTGGGCTTTGCTCCGAATCCCGGAGATGCCCCAAAATATTCTCCATTGCATGGGTCACTGCCGTTACATTATTAAAGCCGAGAAAAACAGCAGCACCCTTCATCGAATGTGCAGCGCGAAAAGCCGAATTCAGACTTTCAAGAACCCTACTCTTATCACTACCTGGTTCTTCAACCTTTTCCAGAGTGAACAATTCTGATTCCATAGCTTCTAAGTGTTCTTGAGCTTCTACTCTAAAGCTATCTACCAACTCTTCATCCAACATATTCTCTGTCATTTTTATCTCCAATTCTATTTTTTTTATCAGCCATCAATGCTACCGCCACCCCCTAAAACGGGCGTAAGACATGTGCGCTCCACTCCAGCCCGGAATATTCACGGTATCCTTTGGTCTTGGTCGAACCAATAATAAACTGCTTCGAATCGATATCCACTATCGCTGAATTTGACTGCCCGACCCCGAGTTTACTGCAAATACTGGCAATAACCTCATGCCGCTGCCCAACCGCAAAAGCCTCTTGATCCGTACTCTCGATAATCTCCCCATTCTTATTGGTATAAAACGCCACGCTGCCTTTAATCGTTCCCCCCTCACTGTTGCGGGGCAGGCACTTCTGGAGCATCATCCCCGCCTCGGTATCCCAGTCAAAGAGAATTCCCAGCACACCGATTGCTTCCGTACTATCTGCACTCACACGCACCCCTGATGAATAAACCAGGCTCCGACTCTTTGTCGGCTCAAGCTCTGAATCCTGAACATCTGCCACCGCGTATTCAGTATTGTCCTGAGTCTGCATCCCCTTCTCAAACCATCCATGCGCCGAGACATTGAGCTGCCGTATACCACCTAAAAGCGCCGGACTTGAGCAGGCAATAATTGAACCTGAAGAATCCACCAAGACCAGATTTCGATACATCGTATAGCTACCATTGATCACCTTCAGCCGCTGCCCCGCTTCCTTAGCGCTCTGCTCTGCAGGCTCAGCCAGCGCATCAATCAGATACTTATCGGTAGACCACCAGCGAATATCAGCCGAACGTTCGAAGAGATTCCTATCAATAAGATCTATCGCCTGCTTACTGAATAGCTGCAAAGTTTGGAAGTTGAGAGTCAATTCATCGAGAGCCATCTCCTGCAGCAGATCCTCCATACAACTGGTTGCAAAATCCCCCGTCTTAGTAATCTGTTCAAAGATAGGACTCAAAGCCTGACCGCTGGCTCCCAATTCGGCGGCGAATAGCATCCCGTTTGTAGAAATAAGCTGAAGGGCGCGCTTATCATGTTCAACATTGATGTAGGTCTTCTTATTTATTTTCGGAATAATGCAAGAGTTGAGTAACGCCTTCACCTCTACATCACCAACCATATTACTACTGCTACGGCAAAAGATTGACTTGCGTGGTAGTATTAGATGCGAATTCCAACCCAGCCCGGCATAATCAAGATAGCCATCGGTCTTGGCGGTAAAAAGAGCCGCATCCTGCCCGTTATAATAACCATAACTTCTGGTTGTCTGTCCTGGCTCAAGTACCAGATGTGAACTTGGGATATGGGGCTTGACCCCTACTTCATAGTTATTCTCATCACTGCTGGCAATAACCAAACCTTTGCGGTTACTGAAAAAGCTGCACCAACCCTCAGCAATCATTCCTTCAGTATTCTTCGGCATATAGTCTTCCAGGATTATCCTCGCTTCATCCTGAAAATCAAAGAAAATACCCATCGCTCCTATTACGGCATTGTTCTCCTGACCGTTCAAACGAACCGCAGTTGAGTATACCAGTGATTCCTTCTCTTCAACCACTGACGGCGCAAAATCACGTGCATAATACTCTGTTCCATCCTTGGTCTCCAGTGCCTGGACAAACCAGCTTTCAGTCGCGACATTCATACCCTGAACCTTGCTCCGACGCTTTGGGTTTGAGGTAGCGATGATATTTCCCTGATCATCACAGATCACCAGATCACGGTATAATGTGTAAGAATTATTGATGGTCTCCAGCCGCTCATTGGCGTACGCGATCTCAGCATGCAACAACTTAATATCAGCGGCTAAATTATCCATAATATCCCGAATCCTACATTCACTCTCATCCTCAGAGAAGAGCGCAGAAACCTGCTTACTGCACTCCATAAAACTGGCATACGCTTCTACATCAAAGAGAATTCTTAGATCCGCGATAAAACCGGATAATTCCGCGATTGCCACCAACTTATTATCAATTACGGTAATTCGCTCCAACCTGAAGGCATCTGAATACTCCGGGTTACGGAGTAGGCTCCTTGATTCCTGCTCAAGATCCGTCTTCAGGGTCTCAACCAGCACCTTTAATTCCTGCAAATTTTTTCTATCTTTATTAAACTGTTCGATACATTTACAAAATGCTATCTCCAAGGCCCACCAGCGTACATCACAACTTCTCTCCAACAGATTTCTATCCATAAGATTTATTTTTACATACGCCACCGTCGACTGAATCATTTTATGAAAAGCATCTTTGGACTGATAAAACTGCGCAAAGAGATTCTTTGTCCCTTCCAGCAACTCACCCCGAAAGCGTTCCACCCGCTCCATCAACTCCTTGATGGTCTCCTGTTCAGCGATATTCCGACCAATCTCAACTGCCAGACACTTACCCTGATTGCAGACCGGCAGAATAACATTGAGTTCATTAACAATTTGTTCATAAAACTCCCTGTGTTCATAGGCAACAACAGGATCAAATATACTGAATTTATTCTTAATATCATCACTCATTCTAGTCTTCCTTTGGTCTAATATTTCAATAATGTCGAAAATAATAATATTATACACTAAGTGTCAAAAACTATACCAACAATTATCTCTCTTAACGGTCATCAGCGTAACACCTTGTCAGCAATACGCATAAAATTTTTTCTCATATTTTTTACTAATATTCTCAATATTGGTAAAACAGTATCAGTACATAACTGTAAATTCTTCTGTATTTTCTGACAATTTTGTAAGCAAGAAATTACAGCCACTAAAACTGCTTAATACTACTTTATCCCCGAAAAAAAGTGAGAATCAGGAATAAATCCCAATTCTCAATAAAAATATATATAAAAAAATACCGCAAAAAATAATAACAAAGACTCAAATAAATCGAGACTATTATATATATATTATATTTATAATATACGACATCAATCCATATCAGGTGTACAGCTCATACTCCCGGCCTATCTTCCGGGCAACCTCCTTAACATGCCGGGCTATTATTTCCCGCTTCTCAACCGCCAAAGCCTCGCTTCCCGCAGTTATCCCAACCGCGCCGACTACTTCCTGTTCACCAGCGAATATCGGTGCCGCCAAACATCTTACCCCTTCTCGAAACTCTTCATCGTCAAAGCCGTAGCCAGTACGCCGAGTCTGCTCGATATCAGCCAGAACCTCAGCTAGAGTAACCGAGGTATTCTTGGTATAACGCTTTAAGTCTTTCCCCTTATATAAAGCCGCAACATCACTGATTGCATAAGCTAAAAAGACTTTTCCCGTAAAGCTGTAATACAGATCTACCAAGGAGCCACTCCGCGAAGCCACACAGAGCGGGTTAGGGCTATCACAGACATCTATCAATAGCGATCTATCTCCCGAGAGCACAGCGATATGTGCCGTCTCCCGAGTCAACTCGGACAATTCCTTCAAGTAAGGTGAAGCAATCTTGCGTAGACTGGTCTTACCCAGAGTAACCAGCGCAATTCGTACCAATTTCTTACTCAGATGATACTCACTCCCCTTCTGCGCTACAAAATCTTCAGACTCCAGAGTCTTGAGAATCCGCATGACCGAGTACGGGGAATTGAGAGTTCCTTAGCTATTTCAGAGATAGTAAAACCCCGGTCATTATCCGAAATAAACTCGATTATTTGACAAGACGTCTTCAAATTTGGAATAATATACTTTGTCTCATCTCCCATATGCCGAGACTCCTCACTAAGCTTGATACTACATGGGACCACCAATCCCCGCGCTTCCATGAAGCTACCAGATCATTTCCATAATAACTAGTAACAACTCTATATTAAGAGCATTATACAGAACCAGATAAATTTTTGCATATATATTTAAAAGGAGAAAAGCATGCATACCCGTTATACCACAGACAACATACGTTACCGGAATATGACGCAACAAGAACTCAGAGACGAATTCTTGCTTGCCGATATGTTCAAATCCAGAGAGATAGTCCTGAACTATTGTGAGTACGAGCGCTCAATAGTGGGTGGAGCAGTCCCTACTGACAGCCCTCTTGAACTCGTCGGCGGCAAACAACTGGCAGCAGATTATTTTGCCCAAAGGCGCGAGATTGGTATCCTCAATATTGGAGCAGCCGGAGCGGTAACCGTTGACGGCACCGCCTACCCCATGGATAAGTATGACTGCCTCTATGTCGGTAAAGGGAGCAAGGAAATTAAGCTGAGCAGCTCTGACGCGACAACTCCAGCTGTATTCCATATCCTGAGTTATCCCGCTCATACCGAATACCCTACCATCCTGATCAAAAGAGAAGATACAGAGGCAGTCAACCTAGGCTCACAGAAAGATAGTAATGTCCGAACCATCTATAAGTATATTCACCCAGAAGGAGCCAAGAGCTGCCAACTGGTCATGGGCATGACCGTCCTCGCTGAAGGCAGTGTTTGAAATACTATGCCTTGCCATACCCACCAACGCCGCACTGAGGTATATCTCTATCTTAAACTTCCAGAAGACGGAGTAGTTTTCCACTACCTTGGCGAGCCGGATAACACTCGTCATGTTATTATGCGCAATAACGAAGCAGTACTATCCCCACTCTGGTCCATACACGCTGGAGCCGGCACCAGCGCCTACACCTTCTGCTGGGGCATGGGTGGCGAGAATCAGGTATTCTCAGATATGGATCATCTCAGCATAACTGAATTAAAATAAGTCGTTATTCTCAATATTCAAGCTAATAAGTGACTCGTTACAAGTCAGTGATAACGTGTCATTTATTAACTTTCATCATCTAATACCAACCGCTTATCACATTTATTTTGAATTTAACAAATATATTGGTAAAAATAATAATTTTTAAGCAGAAATAGAAGATTTTATCAGCACAATTTATCTAGCATCAATAACAGATAAATTAATGATAAAAAAATTTACTTAAACTGTATTCCAACGTTTTCTCTCCGAATAATTTCAATAATTTCAAAATCAAAAAAAATTATTTCAATTTGATAAAAAAATATTACTAGACAATTTTGCTAAAATTATTAAGCCAGTCTAAAATCCTAACAAATAACTAACAATTCTCTATTATTTCCCTAACTTTTACGAAATACGATATAACTTACCTTAACTTCAAATTATCGATAACTATGAATCATAAAAAGGTTTACAATTTCACTAAAAAAGTTTAGCGGAGTGGCATATGAATGGTTTCAAGCTATCAATCGATCGTAGTCAAATGTATGCCGTACTATCTCCTACTAAGAAACTTGAGCATTCCATAACTGATATCAAATCCCTGCTCAACAGCTTAGAAGAGAATATGATCAAAAAAGGCCTCCTCAAAAATGTCATACTCAAAGCGTTTGCTGATCTTCCAAAACTCAAGGAAGACAAAAAATATATCATTGCCAAAGGCAAGGAGCCCCAAAACGGCAAAAACGGCAAGATTATCTTCGATATCGATGTCTCCGGCAAGAGCCAATTTATAGCCGTTGACACCAGCGACTTTTCTGGAAAGATCGATTACAAGCAAGCGATGTGCATAGCCGAAATAAAGACCGGAGAGAAGATTGGCTCAATTATTCCCCCTACACAAGGCTGCGACGGTTTTTCTATCACCGGAAAGGTACTCAAAGCCAAAAACGGCAAACCCACCAGAGTAACCCTCGGCGAAGGGGTAGAACTCGCCAAAGACGGCATCAGCATCATCGCCAGCAAAGAAGGCCGCCCAATACTCGAAAACAATAAAATCTTTGTATCCCCCTACTATGAGATCAATGGTGATGTCTGCTTCGAAACCGGTAATATCAAATTTGATGGTCATGTATTTATCGATGGTTCAATTCTCGACGGCTTTAGCGTAGAAGCTGAGAGTCTGGAGGTACGGGGCAATATCGGCAGTGCCAATATCTATACCAAGAAGGATCTTCTGGTTCATGGCGGAGTCAACGGGCACGACAGCGGACTGGTACGTTGTGACGGTACTGCCACCTTGCGCTTTATTAATCACGCCAATGTTCAGGTAAATCAGGATCTCAATGTCACCAAAGGCATCATCAACTCTACCGTTCGTTGCCTCGGCACCATAACTACCAACAAGATTCGCGGCGGTATTATAACCGCCTTAAAAGGCATTCAGGCCATCACCATCGGCTCAGTCACCGGCTGTCCAACGAGTATTGAGGCTGGAATAAACTATAAATGCAAGGATATCACCGAGAAGCTCCTCAAACTTGACAACAATATCGAAAACCTTATCGCCCAATTCGGAACCAACCTTGGAGACCAGTTTTACTATGATCGTCTAACCAGTGCTGCCAAACAACGGGTAAAAGATGCCTACAACACTTTCAAAAGCTATAAACGCGAGTACCTCAAAGCTCTAAGCAATCAAATGATTATTCAGCACAACAACGGAGAATACCCCATAAATAAGGTTATTATCAAAACCAAGCTCTACTCCGATGTTACGATATCCACTCAATCATGTTATAAAGAATTTACGCATGAACTCACCGGTCCTATCTGTATTACCGAAAATCTGCAGAACAAGCAGTTCTTTACCGACAACCTTACGCAACGGAATAAATCATTCAGCCCGGAGCTGAATAAGCCCAATAATAATGCAGAAAACCCCAGCTACTGCTCAGCCAATCTCAATAAATTTTCCAAAAATAGTCTGATCAATATTGATCACAAATTCAAATCCATGATCACCGACCTGCAATTCCACTTATGCATCCTTGAAGAGCACCCTATCCAAAGAATGCGTCTAAAAAAACGTCTACGTGAAATCGGAATAACTAATTTAATTGAAATAGATGATTATAGCAGCATTAAGTTCTCACTCTTTGAGTATAATGGCAAGAACATTGTTCTGCTCCATCGTATCAAGGATAATGCCAATAGCGATTACCGAAAAATTGTTCAACTTATCAAGGACTCTCCGGAATACTTCGGTATTTTTCTCTGTGACCATCCACATCCAGATTTTAGTGATCTCATCAGAAACGATGAATCAATCTGTATGCTGGCTGCAGATTTTGATATTGAACTGATCAAAAATGAGATATTTCGTTTCGACATGCCCTAAAGACCTCGATCACAGTTAAATTCTACACTAAAAAAGAGACGGATCCTCTGCCAAGAATCCGCCTCCCGTTGCCCATTACCCCATTGCGAGGTAATATCTTTATACTATATTATACTATAATTTACTTACAACCCCAAATAATAAATTTCACAAGTGCACCCAGGAAAGATAAAAGGGTTTCCGCTTCTGCCAAAGCAGAAACCCCTGTTGCCCATTGCTCACCTCCGGAGCAATTAATCTTTATCCTAAATGCAATTACCTTACTTTTTTAAAGACTTACTGAAGAAGTGAGAGTACATTCTGTGACAAGGTATTAGCCTGCGCCAGCATAGATGTACCTGCCTGTACCATAACCTGATTCTTCGCAAACTGAGTTGATTCGTACGCCATATCCGCATCACGTATATAGCTCTCGGTCTTGGTAATATTCTCCACCGCCACAGAGAGACTATTCGCATTGGTCTCAAGCATATTGGCCTGAAAAGCACCGATATCAGCGCGCAGATCAGAGACATCACTTATCGCCTGATCGACAATCGCCATCGCTTTGATCGGATCTTCTGCCAGGCTGGCAAGTCCACCGGCCAACATATCGGTCACGGTCAGATAACGCTCTGACATAACTGCTGACCCCTCGGTAAAAGCATCGGTAAAGAGAACTTTTCCCAACTGCACTGCAGTCATATCCTGGAGCGAAAATACTGTACGTTCCTGATCCCCTGCACCTTCACCGAGCTGGAACTGCATACCACCAGTCCAATCACCAAGGGTCTCAGTAGTACTCTTTAGCGCATGGTTGACAAAATTATCATTCGCATCATACATCCTTCCTGCCCGTGAACCGAAAGCGCCGATATCATAACCCACAGCAGCAATGGTAGTACAACCGAGCGTACCCTGATTAAAGACCAGATCAGCCGCCGCATCTAGGTTGGCCATAGAGCCCTCGATACCATCAAGGATAATTTCCTGACCATTGACCGCTACTACCGCGTCCGCACCATAATCACTACGTTCGGCTCCAGATAGCCCTGCATCCAACAGATTTGCGCCGTCCAGCTTGGTATAATAAGTAAATAATGCTCCTTCACTCTGCTCAATCTTGACAAACTCGGTAGAACCATAATCTTGCGAAGACAGACGCACTCCAAGATTCTCCGTATTGACGACTGTAGTAAAATCCATATCGGTAGCGATAGTATTGAAATTAAAGGTTCCGTAAAGACCGGAAGTCGCCCCACCGCTACCAACCTGCACCCCGTAAACCCTTACCGCCCCCCCGGCGGTCATGCTGTACTGATCGCTCATCGCGACTAAATCTTCATCGCGCATTCTCTCGTCCTTATAGACAAAGATCTGAGTCGCATCGCCGTCGGTAGTACTGGCATCACTATCTAGATGCACCTTAAGGTAAATCTTTCCGGTATCTGAGGTATTATTACCAAGATCAATACCACTGAGATAAGAACCGCTCTGTACAAAGAGAGAGGTAGACCCATCGGTAGAAGCCGCATTCTCCAGCATAGAGAAGTCAACGCCGTCGGTAAGCGTATCCTGATCTTCCTGCATATATGCGAGTTGAATAGTCGAAGTCATCCCTGCAGTCATGTTTGAAAGGGTAAGATTGAGATCTACTAATCCTGAATTATTGAGTGGAATAATATTGAGCGGAGTTGATCCGGTATCAGCCTTGGCCAATTCCATGGTCATTGCTTCATCTTTATAGATCTTGATAGTAGTATTATTCACCATCTTGGCGTAAACTCTGCCATAGCCGTCACAGTTTACTCCTGGCTCAATAGCGGTAGGATCACTGACTGCAATTGCGGTAATCCCCGAAGAGGTAATTTCACCGAGTTTTGTCCGGTTAAAGACATCTGCGGTACCAGACACATGTGCAGTAGTAGCATTGATCTCCATTGTCGCCGTAGAGCTTACATCCACTGCGGTAGTGCTATTATCAAAGATAAGGGTTGCCTCAACTCCGGTGGAATCAACTACAGAATTTATTGAGCTTACAATCTCCCCAAAGTGGATACCCTTGGAGAAAGCCATGCTGCGACTACCTTTATTACCAGTTAGGATAAATGCCTGATCCTTGCTGAGAGTATAGTTTGAATTCTCTGGATCACCTACAGCCGCCGGCACCACCTCGGTTGAAGGCGAGGCGTTAGGCGTAACTTCAAAGTAACCCTTCTGCGCCTGGTTACCATTGGGTGAAGCCACGCCATTCTCCAGATCCACTCCGGAAAAATTGATATTCAACTTAAAATTATCGCGTTTGAAGATCTGCTTGATATTGGTGAGATTGGTATCCAGAAGCCGATGATCATTAGAATCGGTAACCATTACCGAGCTGTCGAAGCTCAGCTGCTTACCTCCATTGAGCAGGAATTGATCAGAGAATTTGGTGGTTCTGGCGATACGGTCAAGAGTTTGGATAGAGCTGTCGATCTCAGCTTGATCGGCATTAACCTGCTCAGGCGCGGTAACTCCGTTATTGGCCGCATGCACCGCCAGTTGCTTCATCTTATTGAGAATATTACTCATCTCACTGAGAGCACCCTCGGCAATACCGAGTACATTATTGGCTTCCTGAGTATTCTGTACTGCTCTCTCAAGACCATTTGTCTGTGCGCGTAGTTGTTCAGAGATAACGAGCCCTGACGGGTCGTCTTTAGCTGTATTGATTCTATAGCCGGTTGATAAGCGTTCGAGTGAGACGCTCATGCTGTTATTGTTGATGTCAAGATTACGTTGAGTGCTGAAAGCATTCAAATTATGGGCAACGATCATAGCCATGGTGATTTCCTCCTTGAAACCTAAAATTGGCTGATTAGATTGTCGGTAACGTCCGAGTCACCACGAGTCCACAATACTTAAAACGGCTGAACTCACACCGTGTCACTTACACAGATTGGCAGATCTTATGCAAGCCGCTATCCTGTTTTTGCTGTTGGCAGACAGTAGAACAGAATTTTCACACCATAGGCATACTACTCCATAATAATTTCAGATACAATAATAAAACCAATTCACCCTACTGATCGGCCGCGCACAATACTTCTTTAAAAAAAAATAATATTTCTGAGTAAAAACTGATAATTCAGCCCACAACACTATTACTGACTGATTCAGCTTATTATCATAATACCAAAAATTGCGTAAGCAATTTCCCTTACATAACGGATAATTTCACTTATACCCACTTTATATCGAATTACTTTTTACAAACATTTTACACAGATTATCTGCCAGACACTTACTGATCAAACCCAGCATATGCGTAGGATACATATGAGCTTGAAACCACAAAGTAAACCAGAACTTTCTTGCTACCAAGAGTACTTTCATGTCTTGAAACATACTAACAAAATCACAAATTTCCAGCATAAGCCGCCGAGTTTAATCTGGAATAAAAATGCAAAAAAAAGTTGCATAAAGAAAATTGTCTGATATGCTGACATTATACAATCAGACAAAAGATAGGGTTTAAATGATAAGAAATAAATCTGTAACCGATCAGGTTGTTGAAGAATTAAAGAAGATGATCCTCTCCGGTGAGTATAATGAAGGAGACAAGTTTCTTCCCGAACAGGCTATTGGCAAGATGCTCAATGTCGGGCGCTCCACCGTAAGGGAAGCGCTACGGGTATTGCAGACTATGAAGTATCTTGAAATTCTCCCTGGTCGCGGTGCTTTTATCAAAAATTTAACTCCAGATAACCTTGAAATAGTCAAAGAGTGGTTTGTAGAGCATTCTCCCCAACTTTCAGAACTTTTCGAGGTCAGATTGCATAACGAAATTCTTGCTGTCAAACTTGCATGTGAACATAGAACCGATCACGACATCAAACTACTGCAGGATAATTGCCAGAAATTTAATCAGGCAATCAAAGATTATAATGTACCGGCTATGGTACAACTAGATGAGGAATTTCACAGCATTATCATTACTGCCAGCGGCAACAAAGTCCTGAGCAAAATATACAGTCTGCTGGTCGAAGCAATAAGAGAATCTCGAAGTATGTCATTTACTTTGCGTAAAAATTCTCAAACCGCATATAACGAACATATGAAACTACTTGACAGTATTACTGAGCAAAATTTCCCAAAATCTCGGCGCAGGATAGAAAAACACCTGACTGAATGGTGGGCACAGTTTTACAGTTAAGCACGAAGTAAAGCCATACTAGTTAATATCTACACTATACCTTAAAATTAAGACAACATAATTTTCTAATAATAACAGCCTGTTGTGGGGTTGTGTGATCTAGTTGTGTGTAATTTGGTAAGCACCTTTCTCCGTGCTTATTGAGTTTGGGTGTGTTTTGATGTGGAGTCAATTAAAAAGGAAATGATATGATGAAAGTATTGTTTATGACTTTTATTGGGTTACTTATGTCGTTAGTTATGGGAGTCACTGCTAATGCTACGGAAAACTGGCGTTTTTGTAATGGTGTAGATGACAGGCATCCACAGTCGATAGCCTTAATGAATCTAGCCAGAAATTTCGAAAAGGCGACTGATGGAAAGATCAAAATTGATGTCTATTTCAGTAACTCGCTGGGCAGTGAAGAAGAATTACTAGAGCTCACCAGAACCAATACTATCCAGGGTTTCTTTGGAAATGTTACCGCAGGCCTCCCTTCTTTTATGGAAGAATTTGGAGTTTTTGCTTTGCCTTATTTATTTCAATCTTATGCTGATGCTCATAAATATCTTACCGAGAGCCCCAAGCAGCAAGAATTATGGAAGAAATTTGAAAAGATGACCAATCTGCATTTTATCGGTGATTCTTTGAATGGTTCAAGAGCCCTGACCACCAAGGGCATTGAGGTTAAAAACCCAGAAGATTTAAAAGGAATTCTAGTACGTTCAATGACCGCACAGGTCTGGCAAGATGTCATATCTGCTCTTGGTGCTACGCCTGTACCGATCTCTTATCCTGAACTATACATGGCTCTGCAAACCGGCGTAGTACAAGGTCAGGATAATGGTATTGCCAATGTCTACAATTCAAAATTATATGAAGTACAAGATCATTTTTATGATACGCAACATGGCTACACTCTGAGTGCCTTCTTTCTCAGTAGTGATGCCTGGAACAGTCTTTCTGCCAAAGAAAAGGTAATTTTCAATGATCTATTTAAGAAGTATTGTTTCGATCAATACAACACTGACATGGAAAAATACTATGCAGATGCCCAAGAAACCTGTAAAAATGCTGGCATGAAGATGTTTAGTAAAAAAGATTTAGATATGGATGCCTTCTATGCCAATGCCGCAAAAATGATCGACACAAAATATATGTCAAATAAAAAGTATGCCCCGATTATTCTGGATATCAGAGAGTATTTGAATTACTAACTAGTTGTAAATCTGCTAATTTACAAAGCATGCATAATTTTTATAACACTTTTAGTTAAGGGATGTCTGAAATCAAAATATAGTTGAGACCTCCCTTAATTAAAAGAAACAAACAAGGATGATACTGCTTACGTTTCACCCTCCAGGACTAATCTGTCACTCATACTAACAGCAACTTTATGAATTAGCTATAAAATCTTTGCTTCCCGCTATTAACCTTAAAATATTGAGAATGATTTATGAAAAAAAAATTTCATCTATTATGGAATAATTTTGAAGTATATCTGATGATTCTTTTCCTCTGCATATTCTTATTGAATATAACTGTGCAAATAATCTTGAGGCTTTTTTTTAAGAGCCCGCTGAGCTTTACAGAAGAAATTTCCAGATACTCTTTTGTGTGGATGGTCTTTCTGGGACTATCATATGCGACAAAATACAGTAAGCATATCAGAATAGATTGGTTTGTAACCAAGCTACCCGCAAAGGCTCAGGTCGTAATAGAATTTTTTATAGATATTTTAACCCTACTTGTATTTCTCTGGATATTGATTAAAGGCATCGAATATGTAGATTACTCAAGTATTTCCCGAACGTATGCTTTGAATATAAGCAAGTCTTATGTTGTTCTAATTCTACCTCTATGTGGAGCACTGATGATAATCAGGGTTCTAGAAAAAATCATCCTCCACATTCGCGCTCTGTTAACATAAAGCGGCAAGATAGTCTTTATAATTTTTTTATTAATACTATGTTCTGGATTTCATGTTAGCAGTTGTCTCTGACACTGAAAGTATAACTATGAATTTTGAATTGATTATATATATAGTAAGCTTTGTAGTACTCCTGTTGCTCGGTGCCCCGACATACCTGGCTCTACTCTGCAGCGGTTTAAGCTACTGCCTCATAAGTGGCATGATTAATGACATGATGATAATGCAAAAAATGTTTGCGAGCCTGGATAATTTTGTCTTACTGGCTATCCCCATGTTCATGATGGCCGGCATTATAATGAATAATGGCGGAATAACCACTAGAATCTTCAGCTTCTGCCGCTCGCTATGCGGACATCTTCCAGGCGGCCTGGCCTATGTAAATGTTATTTCAAGCTTTTTATTCTCAGGCATGTCCGGTTCAGCCTTGGCTGACATCGGAGGTCTTGGACAAGTAGAGATGAAGGCAATGAAAGATGAGAATTATGACGACAATATGGTAATCGGCGTAACCGCCGCCTCTTCCACCATGGGGCCGATTGTCCCTCCGAGTATACCGATGGTTATCTACGGTTCAGCAGCAAGTGTTTCGGTAGGTGCGTTATTCTCTGCAGGCATTATCCCCGGAGCGATTATGGTTGTGGTTCTCTGCATAACAATTTTTCTAATTGCCAAAAGAAAAAAGTATCCGGTTCATAAAAAAGCTACCTTTAAAGAGTGCTTTATTATGGTACGAAAAACCATATTGGCCCTATTAATGCCGGTGGTAATAATGGGAGGAATCTGGAGCGGATATTTTACCCCTACCGAAGCTGCACTCGTAAGCATAATATATGTTTTATTGGTGATATTACTGGTATACCGTGAGATGCGAATAACCGAAATACCGAAAATTATGCGCCTTACAGTAACCGGTGTCGTTCCGGCACTCACCATAATCTCTTCTGCTGCGCTCTTTGGCTGGGTCTTACAATTTGAGAGACTGGACAGAATTCTCCTGGAATTTATTCTATATATCTCTCACAATCAATTAGTAGTACTCTTGATGATCAATGTCCTGCTAATCTTTTTCGGTATGATTCTAGACTCAACTCCAGTAATCCTACTGATGGTACCCATGCTACTGCCAATTACCCGAGAAATTGGCATCAATGATGTACATCTAGGGGTCATTGTTGTTCTGAACCTGATGATTGGCTTAATGACTCCACCTATAGGACAATCTTTATTCATGCTTTCAGGAGTTACAGGAAAACCATTCGGCAATATTGTAAAATATACCTCGCCATGGTTGATTCCATTATTTATATCATTGTTATTCGTTACATGTTTCCCTAATGTCATACTCTTTCTACCGCGTCTATTCAATCTTATCAAGTAAGTTTATTATACTAATGGCTACACAGCATATCTGCTTAACCATTATTACAGAGTACTGCATATTGAAAAAGATCTGCTGAAAATCGGGGATAAAGATGTCTGTGGAAACACAAATTACAAGCATTTTATATTATAAGGGGTGTAAATGAAAGTCTTAGTAACAGCTACAAATTTTTCAAAACTGTGTAGTGAAGGTTATCAATATCTTCTTGCAAATAACTGCGAGATTATTGAGAACGTCAAAGGGAGGCCATATACCTTTGAAGAACTGCGGAAAGTCATTGGTGATATTGATGGGGTAATTGCTGGACTGGACATCTGGAATGAGGAGATCTTTAAATTTGCGCCAAAATTAAAGGGAATCGCTCGCTTCGGTGTAGGTGTAGACAATATTGATTTACAAGCCGCAAGTAAACACGGAATAAAAGTATGCAATTGTAAAGGCATCAACTCAAATTCTGTCTCAGAACACGCCCTGACCTTGATGCTCTCTACTATTCGTGATATTCCCATGCTCAATAAAACTACCAAAAATGGAGAATGGCGCCGGGAAGTATTTATGGAACTCGATACCATGCGCATAGGGATGCTGGGCTTTGGAGAGATTAGCCGATTTACCATCGAAAAACTACTACCTTTCAATCCTGAAATTCTGGCCTATGATATAAGCCCAGATCTAGAAGCAGCCCACAAGCTCAAGGTGACAATTGTCAGTTTTGAGCAATTACTCCGTCAGAGCGACCTTATCTCGATTCACATACCGAGTCTACCGGAAACCAGACAGTTAATTAATAAACAAACCATCGCCATGATGAAGGATGGGGCATATCTTATCAATACCTCAAGGGGTGACATTATTGACGAGATCGCTCTTTATAATGCGCTCAAAAGCGGTAAATTAACTGCGGCGGCAATCGACGTATTCAACTCCGAACCAACACAAAAAGATAACCCGTTATTTCAGCTTGACAACATTGTTGTAACCCCACATGCTGCTGGGGAATCAAGTAAAGTTTATGCTGAAACCGGAAAGACCACAACCAAAGCAATTATTGATATCTTTAATAGAAAAGAACCTTTGAATTTACTGAACTGATAGAATGGATGGTAATTATATGATTTTTAATAACGGTGTCTGGCCAACAATGATAACAATTTTTGATGACCATAATAATCTGGATATTTCGGCAAATAAGAGAGTGGCCAGGCATTTACTGGAATATGGTGCCGACGGCATTTTTACAGTCTGCCAATCGAGTGAGATGTTTGCTTTAAATACCCAGGAAAAAGTACTACTAGCAAAATCTGTTCTCGCTGAGGTAGGAGAAAAAATCCAAGTCATAGCCTCCGGACACACCTCCGAGACCATTACTGCTCAACTCGAAGAATTAAAAGCCGTCGCCGCTACCGGTGTACACAGCATTGTACTGGTAACCAACAGACTTGATATCAACAACCAGGGAAGCACAGAATTATTAAAGAACACTGAGAGAATTCTCAACGAAATTCCTGATATTGATTTTGGCATTTATGAATGCCCCTTTCCGTATCGACGCTTGCTAAGCGAGGACGAAATTGACTGGTGTGCAAAGAGCGGCCGTATAAAATTCTTCAAAGATGTCAGTTGTAATGCAGATATTCAACAGAAGAGAATAGACCTGGTCAGAGGTACCCCCCTAAAGCTCTTCAATGCAAATACCCAGACCATACTGAACTCTCTGAAAATCGGTTATAGCGGTTTCAACGGGGTAATGTGCAATTTCCATATCGACATTTACAAGTGGATGTATAACAACTTCACCACCGAGCCGGGAAAAGCTGCAACACTACAAGAATGGCTGAGCAAGGCCTGCGCAATTGAAGGGCCGGCATACCCGGCAATAGCCAAATACCATCTAAATAACCTTGGCTTGAATGTTGGTTATACCATGCGCGTTAAACCCAACACAAACTTGACGGCAGAGGCAAAACAAATGTCTGCGGATTTGGAAAAACAAGAAAATGAAATGCGCAAATTTCTTGGTCTAAAAAAAATGACCTGTAAGAGTTAAAACCCAAGTAAACTCAGGTTCACGTGAGTTCAACAAATCGTGGTTTTGCAGAAGACTTCCCGCGCCCTGCAAAACCACGGTAACTTATCTGGATTCATCCTGATTGAAGAACCTAGCCACAGACCGCCGGACTTCGCCCAACCCCATACCAGTTGCCTCGGCAACTTTTTTACAATCATCAAATTCCGCTTTTGCTGAAACAATTCTACCTTTATACATTCCAAGTTTGACTCTCACCGAGTGCCCCTGAATCTTTACTTCTTCAATCACCCGTTCCAGTATACTCCGCCCTACTTCACGTAGCCTGATGCCCAGCGTCACCCCACTGCTGAATATTACCTGCTCAACCCGGGGTCTGTCGGCAATGCGCAAGAGTACCACCACCTCATACCCCCCACGTGACTTCTTCATTATTGCTGGCAGCGCATAACTCTCAAGAACCCCAACCCCATACAGATTCTCCTGGAGAAGCCCAAGCTCCTCGCCGGTAATGTCATCCACTGCAAATCTAATCTCAATAATCCGATCATTGACTATCGCCGTCGAGGTATCCCGGGTATAACATACCGCCCGTACCGCATTGGCAACTTTAGAAAAATCCTTATCCCCAGCCCCATACCCCACACTAACTACCCTACCACCAGAAAATTTACCAAACTCCTCACATAATACCCCAAGTATTGCTGCACCTGTAGGAGTCAATAACTCACTCTCAACACTCCCCGCATAAATCGGTATTGCCCGCTTCTGAATTATCTTCATCGTAGCCGGAGCCGGTACCGGCATGATACCATGCGCACACTTCACCGTCCCGCTACCTACAGCCACCTCACTTGCGGTAATATGCTCAACTCCAATATTCTCAAGCGCCAGCAGAGTACCGATGACATCCAACAGGGTATCAACCCCGCTTACCTCATGAAAATGCACCTTCTCCTTGGCCAGACCATGCACCTCACCCTCTACCTCAGCGATAAGATTGAAGATTGCCGCCGCCTTCTGCTGAACCGATTTACTCAAAACAGGATTATCCAAGACCTTGAGCATATCACCAAGATGCCGATGCGCCGAATGCCCGTGGCTATGTTCACCACTATGACTGTGACCATGCTCATGCCCGTGGCTGTGTTCACCACTGTGACTATGACTATGCTCATGCCCGTGGCTGTGTTCACCACTATGACTGTGACTATGCTCGTGCCCGTGGCTATGTTCACCACTGTGACTATGCTCATGCCCGTGGCTGTGTTCACCACTGTGACTGTGACTATGCTCGTGCCCGTGGCTGTGTTCACCACTGTGACTATGTTCATGCCCGTGGCTATGACTCGGCTCCAATCCAACACCATCGGCACCATCCGATTTATCGGTAATTACAACCTTCTTAGCAGTTATTCCAGACCGAACTACATCCGTAAGTTCAAGACTCCAGTCCTCAATATTCAATTTTGTAAGAGTATCAATAATATACTTCTCATCCGCCCCACAATCAATCAAGGCACCAAGCAACATATCACCGGCTGCCCCACACGGCAATTCAAAATGTAACCTACTCATATTTCCCTTTCATTATCAACTCTAATTGCGCTCATTGCCCGCATACATAAACCTGAGCCATATCTGCGCCACACACCAGCACTTTAACTAACAATCCGTGCCGGCATTACTTATAAATTCACGCCCAGACTGCTCAGACTACAAGCGTTTCCCTTTGAGGATCGCCCAGGCCAGCCAGAATCCCAAACAGAGAGCCGCAAGATATCCGGCGCTGGCAATCACCGCAGATATCGGCACACCGGTTAAAAAAGGTATCTCCACACTATTTACCAGCTCTGAACCCGACGCCAAAACAATCGAACTCCCCAGTAAAATCGCACTTATTAAGAGTCCGAGGGTTATCCGGTTACTAGCCCGTTCTACCTGCGAACTCACATCCTCCAAACCTTCATGATGAAAGATAATCCTGGTCTTACCGGCTCTGGCCTTGCTCATAAGATCGCGTAGATCCTCAGGAGTACGTTTCAACAGATTGAAGAGTCGATAAAGATAGAACCCGAATGACCAAGCCATATCCTTGGGATCAAAGAACTCCGGAACCGTCTTCTTGAGAAACGGCTTTATCGCTTTGGTAAAGTTATAGTTCGGGCAGACCTTCCTGATAACCCCCTGTATAGTTATAAAGCTCTTGGCCAGGAGGACAAAGTCTCTGGGCAGTATCAGCCCGTTCCGCCTGGCGATAGCGATTGCCTCATTTATTGCCTGCCCGATATCTATCTTATCCATCGGCAGACCGTAATACCGGGTTATAAATGTGGAAAACTCATTTCTGAAATCCCGAAGATTCGTATGCTCCGATACCACTCCGACAGTCGAGAAGAAATCCGCCACTACATCTATATCACCCCGACTGAGCGCAATAAGCATGATAATAAACTGCTTCTTCATATCATCGGGTATCTGTCCTACCTGCCCATAATCAATTATGGCAATTCGTTTATCAGTGAGTATAAAGATATTTCCCGGATGCGGATCTGAGTGAAACAAACCGTACTTGAAGTACTGGCGCATAAAACAATCGGTCAACTTCTGTGCCACATTCTCAGCCTCGCTATGCAGAGCCGGAATTTTGCTGGAGAGGGATTCACCCTCAATCTCCTCTAAAACCAAAGTATCATGACTCACATAATCCCAGAAGACTCGTGGCGCAATAACATCTTTATCTTCACGAAACTGCTCGATAAAGCGTTCCGTAAATGCCCCTTCGGTCACAAAATCAAGCTCACGCTGCATGCACTGAGCAAATTCATCCACAATCATTTCCGGGCGAAGCGTAGAAGTCTCCGGGAAATGCTTGACCAAAACTCCGGCAAGATACTTGAGTAACGCCAGATCATCCTTGACAATCTCATCGGTTCCCGGGCGTTTGACCTTGATAACCACCTTCTCCCCGCTGCGTAGCACCGCTCTATGCACCTGCCCGATACTCCCGCTGGCAAGTGCTACTTCATCGATAGAGGCGAATATCTCGTTGCAAGGCTGGCGCAGACTCTCCTCAATAACCCAACGAATCTTGGAAAAATCGAGTGGCTCAACGTTCTCCTGCAGACGCGAGAATGCGGCAATATATTCAGGCGGCATAATATCGGGTCTAGTAGCCAGAACCTGCCCGAATTTTATAAAGGTCGCTCCCAATTCTTCTATTACCATGGTAAGTCGCACCGCATTATGCACTCGGCTATCGTGAAGATCATCGGAATTGGCTACCGCTTTGAGGCGCATGGAGGAAGGCAGGAGTGAGTCGAGGCCGGCATGAACCACAACATGAGCAAAGCCATGCCGGGCAAGGGTCGCCAAGATCTCACGCAACCTTTTCAGGTTCATAAATTTTCCAAAGATATTCATAACTCAACTACCGCCTAGCGTAATTATTTCCAAAATCCTATCTGTAAGGAAACATTATAACCCCACTCAATAATTATTGCAACCCAAGAACTATTCTATCACCCGCATTTTCTGCCACTTACCACTTCTATAGCGGCTGAAAAAGACTATTCCGCCGATAATTCCGTAACCCAAGAGTATTTTCCAGAGTGTCCAAGCTCCCGCCTCAAAATAATAATAAGCGATATAACACGGCAATGCAAAGAAGAGCCAGCTCATTCCCGTCCCCACAAACATACAGAATCTAGTATCTCCCGCCCCTTTAATCGCCCCGCTAAAGAGAATCATTAATCCGTCAAGGAGGAAGAAAAGTAGAATATAATGTAACATCTTCTCGGTTATTCGGTAGACTTCCGCCACATTCTCCGTACCTGCCAGAGGAAATAGCCCTATTATTTCATGTGGCAAGAGCAAGAATACAATACTCAATACTCCAACATATCCCAGCATCACCAATAAGCAATTCTTTACCGCCCGCTTGGCCAATTCGATATTCTCTGCCCCGATACCCTGACCGACAAAGATGCCTGCGGTAACCCCCACACTGGTCACAGGAATAAATAGTACCGCATTGAAAGTAAAGGCAATAGTACTCGCTATGCTTATCTTATTACCCATCAATGCTAGCAAATGAATAAAGACACCGAAAGAGGTCACATCAAGGCAGAACTGCACCCCACTGGGAAGTCCATATTTGATGACTCGCTTAAAGAGACTAATGAAGAAAAACCGCTTGGGCAGAGTATTATACTTCTTTCGGTGCTTCTTCTGCAGAAACATTATCAGAGTAAAGCAAAACCCGGAAATTGCTGAAACAACGGTACCAATCGCAGCTCCGGATATCCCCATTTGCGCAATACCCCACCTTCCCACTCCCAATCGCTCCAGACCGTCATCCCCAAATATCAATACATAATTGACAGCAATATTGACCAATGTACTCAGAATTTCCTGCAAGGTAACCATCCAGGTCTGCCCTCGGCCATTCCAAAAGGTCATCAAGGCATTGGTCATAATGAAGAAGACCGTACCCAAGCAGACGATTTTGAAATATGGTATCTCAAAGGCAATCTGTGCCGGGGCGTGTCCTAGAGCCGTAAACAGCCACTCCCCCCAGAGATAACCGCTCCCTACCACGACCCCTCCTACGAGCGCAAGAATAAGCCCTTGCCAGACTACAATTCCCACCCGTTTCTGCCGATTCGCTCCAATATACTGCGCCACAAAACTACTAATATAGCTGACAAACCCAAGCCAAAAACTGAACATGGTAAACCAGACTACACCTGCAGATAATGATGCAGCTAGAGCCAGTCCGTTAAAGTGTGAAAGCATGATTCTGTCAGTAAATATCTTTATCGCCACTCCAGAACTTGCAACCATAAGCGGCAGCGCCACCCGGATTATCTCGGTAATCGCTCCAGATTCAAATTTTGAAGATCCTCTCTGCATATAACTCCTTTACACACAGGTAAATTAAGTGACCGAGCCAGGTCGAAAAGAATAGCAATTATAGCTTAATATCAGGCATTTTTATTGTAAATTTTTCTTTAAAATAATTTTTACCGCAAAATATTGAAAAAAATCCAGCAATAAAAAAGCAAATCTGTATAATCTCAGTATGATAGCAGTTATGGTATAGGATCAACGAATTAGGAGATTAATGCTAATTCAATGATAATCAATTACAAATATAACATTACTAAGATATAAAGGTGACTGCATAAACTTTTTTATGAGCAGATACCTAGACTCTTAACTCGAAAGGGAGAAGTTTTGGATATGTTTGAAAAATTTACCGACCGAGCGCGCAAGGTAATCAATCTTGCCAGGCAAGAAGCCGAAAGACTTGGTCACGAATTCATCGGGACAGAGCACATACTCCTCGGACTGGTTAAAGAGGGTTCAGGTGTTGCTGCCAACGTACTGGAGATACTAAACGTTGACCTGGAGAAGGTCAGACTCGAAGTGGAAAAATATGTCACTCCTACCGGCGAGACCAAGAGTTTCACCACCTCCCTGCCCTTTACGCCAAAGGCCAAGAAGGTTCTCGAACTGGCAATGGAGGAAGCGCGAAACCTGGATCATAACTATATTGGCACCGAGCACCTGCTTCTGGGACTGCTCAGAGAGAGCGAGGGTATGGCCGCTCAGGTACTGCTCAATCTGGATGTCAGTCTGGAAGATGTCAGGGCTGAAGTTATGGAACTGCTGGGAGCCGACTCCAGCACCGATCTCAATTCTCTGAGTGACCTGCACAGCAGCACCCCGCCGGAACCAACTCAACACACGCATTCGACCACTCAGGCACCAAAATCCAGTTCTGAGAGTTCGACCCCGGCTCTCGATTCATTCGGCCGAGATCTCACCGCCCTCGCCCGGGAAGACAAACTCGACCCGGTTATCGGTAGAGATAAGGAGATAGAACGCGTCCTACAGATTCTCTCCCGTAGACGCAAGAATAACCCGGTTATTCTAGGAGAAGCCGGTGTCGGCAAGACTGCAATCGTTGAAGGACTAGCGCAGAATATTGTCAGCGGCAATGTACCAGAGTTACTCTTTGACAAGAGGATTGTAGTCCTTGATTTAGCCATGATGGTTGCCGGTACCAAGTACCGAGGCCAGTTCGAAGAACGAATCAAAGCGGTTATGACCGAGGTTCGCCGAGCCAAAAATGTTATTCTCTTCATTGATGAACTGCATACTCTTGTCGGTGCAGGTGGCGCTGAAGGCTCAATCGACGCATCAAATGTCCTCAAACCGGCAATGGCCAGAGGCGAAGTACAGTGCGTCGGCGCAACCACACTCGACGAGTACCGCAAGTACATTGAGAAGGATTCCGCACTTGAACGACGTTTTCAGAGCATCATGGTAAACCCTCCGAGTCCCGAGCATGCGGTAGAGATTCTCAAAGGCCTCCGTGACAAGTATGAAGCTCACCACCGGGTTCGAATCACCGACGGTGCTATTACCCAGGCGGTAAAACTCAGTGACAGATACATCAGCGGCCGTTTCCTCCCGGATAAGGCGATAGATGTCATCGATGAAGCCGGTTCAAGGGTAAGACTGACCACCATGACCAGACCCCCAGATCTCACCGAGATCGAGAAGGATATCGCCAACCTCGAGCGGGAGAAGAACGAGGCGGTAATGGCTCAGGAATTTGAAAAAGCTGCCGAACTCCGAGACCAAGCCGAAAAACTCAAAACCAAGAAGAAAGAGATCAAGGACAGCTGGCGGGAGAAGAGTGGCGAGTCGCATGGAGTCGTCGACGAACACATTGTCGCCAGCGTAGTCAGTTCTATCTCCGGGGTACCGCTCGCGCAGTTGGAAGAGAAAGAGACCGAACGACTTCTAGAGATGGAGAAGGTTTTGCATGAGAAGGTTGTCAGTCAGAATGAGGCCATCTCTGCGGTATCGCGCTGCCTGCGCCGCGGCAGAGCCGGCATGAAAGATCCCCGCCGGCCTATGGGTTCATTCCTCTTCCTCGGACCTACTGGTGTCGGTAAGACTTTGCTAGCAAAAGCTCTAGCCGAATTTATGTTCGGAGACGAGGAAGCACTTATCCAGGTCGATATGTCTGAATATATGGAGAAGCATTCGGTAAGCCGCCTTGTAGGTGCACCTCCGGGATATGTTGGCTTTGAAGAAGGTGGACAGCTTACCGAGAAGGTACGGCGCCGTCCGTACTCAGTGGTACTGATTGATGAACTGGAAAAAGCGCATACCGATATCTTCAATATCCTCCTGCAGATAATGGAGGAAGGTCAATTGACCGACAGCTATGGGCGTAAGGTAGACTTCAGAAATACGATTCTGATTCTGACCAGCAATGTCGGTGCGGAACTAATCAAAAATCAGGGCAACCTCGGCTTTAGCAAACGTGGCAGTGAGTCGATCCATGACCGCCTCAAAAAGTCCCTCGAAGAAGCGGTTGAGAATTACTACCGCCCTGAATTCATCAACCGCCTCGATGAAGTGGTTATCTTCCGTTATCTAGAGAAGAAAGATCTTGAGAGTATTATCGATATCGAAATCATGGGAATTCGCAAACGGATGCAGGATATGGAGATGGATATTGAACTCACCCAGCCTGCCAAGAACTTTATCATCAACAAGGGTTATGACCAGGACTTTGGCGCCAGACCCTTGCGCCGGGCGATTGGTCAATACATCGAAGACCCTATTGCTGAAGAGATACTACGCCGAAGATTCAACTCCGGTCACAAAATTCTTGTCGGGGTCAAAGATGGCCATCTAGACTTTAGCGAAGAAGAGTTCGAGATCGCTACAACTACTGCCGAAAACGAAAATAGAGATACAACCGAGTTTCTGCGCGAAGCAAAATCCAATAAAGATCTGGAGAAAGAAGCCGCAGACCAAGAACAAGCTGAAAATTCCACAGAAATCATAAAGGATGAGGAATAAAGGATACCCATGACTATTCGCTGGTTAATAATACTTCTAACACTGCTCATTGTTGCTGCAATGCCTGGCTGTTCAACACCAAACATAAACTCAGAAGACAAGGAAGAGTTTAAGAGTGATGCCAAGTCTGCCTGGAATGCGGTCAGCTTTGCCATGAACATTGCCAACCCGCTTTATTACGCTGAGAAAGGGGCTGAGTACGGATATCATGCAATCAAGGATGATGACAACTAGAATACCCGGTAAGCCCTTTTAGCCCTGCTAGACTATACAATTTTGAGGTTTAACAGGATACCATATTCTGTTAAACCTCTTTGTATTGCCCAATAATATTTCAGCTTTTTTAAGGATCTTCTATGGATTTTCTCTTAGGTGGCGGCTCCCAGGCAGGCCTGATAATTGTATTTATTATAGCAGCTCTGCTGATTGTCTTCTCAGGCCTGAAGCTCGGAGATTACGGTGACGCGCTGGGGGAACGCACGGGTATAGGCGGAGGCATCGTCGGCCTCATCTTTCTCGCCCTGGTCACCAGCCTGCCCGACCTCACCGTCTCAATTTCTGCTTCCATCAATGCCACCATTATGGCCGCCCACGACCCGGAGAACGCACTGAGCCTGCTCAAACAAGGCGCCGACCTCGGCAGCGGCAACCTGATCGGCTCGAATCTCTTCAATCTTCTAATCTTTGTTATCATCGACATCCTCAATGGCAAGGATGCACTCTTTTACCGGCTTTCGCGCAAACATATTCTCTCTGCTACCGCCTCGCTATTCATGATGGGACTGCTGATACTCGGGTTTGCCGTAAACCAACTCAGTGAGATATTCTATATTGTACCGTTTCTGAACTGCGGCACCTATATCCTGTTCATCCCTATCGCCTATGTCTGGCTACTCAAACTCATCAGCAAGCTGGAGAAGAGTGACCATGGCCTTGACGGGGCAGACTACCAGGAGGTAGAGACCGCAACCAAAGAGAATCTTCTCGTTATGAGCAGCACCGCATTCTATCTCAGGCTTACCACCTTATCCCTGATCATCGTCCTCAGTGGTGTCTGGTTATCGAGTATCGGCGAGAGAATGGCCTCACCGGTCGAGAGCGGCGGCCTGGGTTTGAGCGCCTCAATGGTCGGAACCATCTTCTTAGCTATTGCGACAAGCCTACCCGAGATGGTGGTAAGTATTGCAGCAGTACGTATTGGGGCGATCGATATGGCTGCAGGCAACATCCTCGGCAGCAATATTTTCAACATTGCCGGGCTCTTCCTCGTTGACTGTGCCCTGCGGGGCAAGGTACTGCTGGATCTGATAAGCCAATCGCTGCTGGTAACCATGATAATGGTTATCCTGATGACCGCGATAGTAATAATGGGGCTGGTAATCCGAAGTAAACGCCACCTGGTAATCATGGGGGTAGATACCTTCCTGATACTGCTGCTATACATTATCGGCAATCTCAGCCTATACCTATTCTCGAGTAATTAATCATAAAAGGAAGTATTATGCTTGAAGACTGGAAACGTGCCGCCAAGGCTCTGGCCTGCGGCCGCGATATTGATGAACAGTGGCAAGATATTAATACCAATCACAACCATGCTACCACCGGTGTCCTTACTGCCGGGGTACTGGGAGCCCACGGAATAGTAAATTTCAAGGATAAAGCGGAAAACTGCATTATACTAGGCTGCTACCGCCCCTTCACCACCCCATTTCAAATCCGTGATTCCCTTGCGCTACTCGACCTGCTGGGGATAGAATATATGCGCCTGCCGCAAGAGAACTGCTGCGGCCTGCCCATAGTGCTACAAAGCAGCGAAACCACAATTGCAGCTAATAAAGCCAGAGGAAGAGCACTACTGCAAAAGAACCTTGAAGAAGCACAAAAGAAAGGGGCGAAGCGCCTCGTCTACTGCTGTAGTTCCTGTGCCCAGGTAGCTTTTGACAGCTTTGGCCGAGATAATGAGAATCATCGTTATATTGTCGATTATCTACTAGACAACCTTGAACAGCAGAAGCTGGAACACCCAGCGACAAAGATCGGCTACTTCCCCGGGTGTAACGTCTATGGCAAAATCCTCTATCCTCAAGGACGTCTTGAAAGAAAGCGCTACCGCTCCTTCCTCAACCGTATAAACGGCCTTGAAATTACCGATCTGCCAATAGACTGCTGCCGTAGCGCGCCCGCAAACATAGTCAACGCCGCCAAAGCTGCAGGCTGCCAGCAGATAATCTGTCCTTGCGCTGGCTGTTACGCCGTAATCCGCAATACTGCACGCAACACCATACCTGTATACAGCATTGAGGAATTTCTACTGCGCTGCCTGAAAGAAACTGGAAATACAGCTAATTAAAATTGATCATAAATATAGAATGTACTCTATATGAGCCAGAATGCTTATAGAAATATCAAAATCTTTATCCGCATCATCAAAAGAGGAAAATCACTAATGTGATTTTCCTTGCCTCAATACTAAGCCTTTCCAGTATTTAATCTGCGCATAACCTGCTGAATATCCTCCCAGGTTCTACGGACAAACTCATTACTATGCCCAAGCTTACGCCGCTGCCGGAGCAAAAATGCCGGATGATAAATCGGCATCAAAGGGATACCGGCAAACTCATACCACATACCCCGTGTCTGCTCTATCGGAAGCTCATCACCGGTAAGTATGCTGGCTGCAGCTCCACCGACCGCAATTATCACCTCCGGTTGCACTGCCGCCATCTCGGCCTCAAAATACTGCCTGCACGCCTCAATCTCAATAGCCAGCGGCTCACGATTTCCCGGTGGTCTGCACTTGATAATACTACTGAGATAAACCTCCCGGCGGGAGATTTTCATCCCTTTTTCAATAATATCAATTATCAACTGTCCAGCCGCCCCACAGAAATTCCGCCCTGCATTATCCTCTTCACGCCCGGGTGCCAGAGCCACAAAAGCGACCCGTGCCGCTACCGACCCCTCACTCTGCACCGGGTTCTTCCGCGCTTGCGCCAATACACAACCGGTACAAGCAGCAACCTGCTTATTTATCGCCTCAATCACTCGGATTTTCTCGGGATCACCCTGCAACTGCGCGCCAACTCCAGTATTGCCGCCAGGTATTGAGACTGACTCAAATCCTTTCTCAACCTGATTTTCTTCAGCCCCTGCCGCTCCTGTCTCTAAACTCTCGCGCTCAGCAGTAGTCATCCCTACCGCTTCAGCAAAACGCCGGTCTTTTACCTTGTCGCGATCGGCAACAGCCCCCAGCAGGATAATATTCTCAACTCCTCCCGGAATATTATAATACTCAACCCCGAGCGAATTATCCATCTCGACAATCGCCTGCAGCTCTGCAATCAGACTCTTTACCTTTAATCCATCTCTATCCATATCTAATACTATAACCAAGCGTAAATTTTATACCAGCAGGTTTTATCAACTATTACCGAAAGAAAATATCCAACATCCCCTCTCAGCCGACCATAGATAACAAAAGATATTTCAAGCATCTCCTTGCAGCTAAAAGCGTATTTGAATAATATTGATAAAGAAGTAATATTATAAGCTTATGAACTATTTTGTAAGCATAACGATATTTTTCTAATTAAAAAGGGATTGAGATGAGTGAAAAGATTGCAATCGGTGCAGACCACGGCGGTTTTGCACGTAAAGAAGACCTGCGGAAGTTACTCCTTGAAAAAGGCTATGAGGTCGAGGATTTTGGTGTAAACTCTGAAACGAGTATGGATTATCCAGATATTGCGCACCCTCTGGCCGAAGCTGTAGCCAGTGGTGAATGCACCAAGGGAATTCTTCTCTGCGGAACCGGTCTGGGTGTCTCCTACGCCGCCAACCGGCATAAGGGCGTCCGTGCCGCTCTCTGCTGGAGCAAAGAGGTCGCTGCTCTTGCCCGTGAGCATAACAACAGTAATATCCTGGTTATGTCTGGTCGCCACGCCACAATCGACCCCCTCGAAGAGATCATGCTGACCTGGCTGGACGAACCCTTCCCCGGTGAAGAACGCCACCAACGCCGTATCGACAAGATAGAGCTATAAGAGTATGAGTGATACCGAGCAAACTCAGATTGCCGCCATAGGCATAGACGGTCCGGCAGGATCGGGAAAGAGCACAATCGCCAGACAGGTTGCCCAGCGTCTGGACTTTATTTACATAGATACCGGAGCAATGTACAGAGCCGTAGCGCTAGCGGCGCTACGGCAAGGCATTGAACTTGAAGCCGAAGCGGCTATGACCAGCATCGCCGCAGAACTAAAGCTCGACTTCGACTCCAGCGGAACCAGGATCTACAGTAATGCTACCGATATCACCGAGGCTATCCGTACCCCGGAGATTACCGCTATCACCAAGTACGCCGCAAGAGTTCCCGAAGTCCGGGAGTTGCTCGTCAAGCAGCAGCAGGAGATGGCTGCCGAGCGCCAGGTAGTCATGGAAGGCAGGGACATCACGACGGTCGTCCTGCCCAATGCCAGATGGAGAATATTTCTCACTGCCGCCCCCGAGGTCAGGGCAGAACGGCGCTTACTTGATTTTCAAGCCCGTGGTCACCAAGTAGATTACGCCGAACTACTACAGAGTATTATAGAGCGTGATGCAGCAGACAACAAAGTCGGACCCATGAAGCTAGCTCAGGATCTCGCCCGTGCCGGCAAAGGTATCTACCTGCTCGACACCTCAGAGCTGAGTGAGGCTGAAGTAATCGACCGAATCGCCAGCTATGTTGAATCTCATTGACTGGAGCATATCCTATGCGGATGAATTTCATTCTTACCCTGCTGCTACTGCTGATCGCAGTAACCCTGTATCTGCTGCCGCAGAGCCTGCTCCAAGATTTCAGATTGCTTATCTTCAACCAATACAGTAAGATAATCGGCAAGACCAAAGAATTGAGTCCAGAGTTCACCGCTGCTCAACCCGAATATACCAGTAGTGTCCCCATAGCCACCCAGTTTCGCGAGCTACGCCAAACCCTCGATAAAAAAGACAGCGAGATCGCTTTTCTCAAAAAACAACTCAGAGAACTCACCGAATTCAAGGAGCTCTTCCCCGGCATCAGGCTGACCACCGCCAGCATCATCAATGAATCCACCAACAACTCCTCACCCGAACTGATAATCAATTGCGGCAAGCAGGCTGGAGTAATTGCCGGTGCTGCTATCGCTCAGGGGCAGACCATTGCCGGGGTCGTGGCCAGGGTCGAGCAAAACACCTCAATTGTACTCCGAAGCGACAATCCCGGTGTGCTGATCCCGGCTCGTACCGGCAAAAGTCGTGACCGCTGCTCGGTGCGCGGACTCGGCTACGAGAGCGCCATCGCCATATTTTATACCGGTCAGACCGCCTCAATGGTCGGAGAGAAACTCTATACCTCATCGGCACTCGGCAAGATTCCGGAAGGTCTGCTTATCGGCGTGCTCGAAGACTATCCGCAGAAAGGGAGCGAACCCGGCACCCTTGAGGCTCCGGTAAAGCTCTCCGCAGACTTCCCATCCCTTGAGCGCGTGGTAGTCATAAGCGAATTCGACTGAACACTCCCAGAAAGAGAGGCACAGCTATGAGGTATCTGCGTTATCTTATCATACTATTGGTCATCGGCAGTGCCCAGCTTCTAGGAGAGTGGGATAATACCTATACCCCGGAATTACTCTTTATTACCGCCTTTATTTGCTCGCTCCACACCGATAATCAACAGTCGGTGTTCGTCTTCTTCCTTGCTGGTATCTGCAGCGACCTCTTTGTCGGCGAACATCTCGGGGTCAATACTTTTCTCTACACTACGAGCGCACTACTGATGGCCTATTTCCGTAATACGCTTCAAAGCAAGAGCACCTTGCTCCATCTCCTGATTCTGGCTCTGACACTACTTTATCTCTACCTTCTAAAGTTCATAATCGACCAATTTACTATTCAGAATTGGGTTAGCGTCAGAATTTTAGCCAATAATTTATTATTATCGCTGCTGCTTACCCCAGCACTAGGCTTTCTGCTGCAACTTCCGATAATCTGCCCTTGGAAAAAACCTCATTCATAAAAAAAGGAATTGTTAAAAAATAAGACAGTAGTTAAGAGAAAGAGGTTGAGCAAGTGCTAAAAAAAGCTACAATTATTCAGATGGACGCCGATTCGGCAAAGATAAGAATTCTACCCATAAATTGCATGGGTAGCAATGCGTGCCATGAATGTGGTCTCTGCAGCAATGGTAAGGCGGGAAAAGAAGCTGTCGAACTATGGGTAGAGGGCATCGTCGGTATAAGCGCTGGAGATACTGTCGAGGTTGAGATTAACGAGCCACGAATCTCGATAATTGCCCTGACAATATATATGTTACCGCTTATACTGATGTTCTGCGGTGGTTATATTGGCAATACCTTCTTCAGCAGTACCGGTCTTATAGGCGGAGGGGTTGCAGGTTTTGGACTTGCTATATTAATTATTTATATTCTCAACCGCACTTATATGAGAATAAGGGGCAGAATAATACACAAAGTTTAATTTATTTTATTGTCGGCTTAAAAATCTGGCATAACAAATTTGGAGGAGATTGATATGAGTGAGTATGTCAAAGAAATTAATGATAGTGAATTTGCAGCTTTTACCAGTGAAGGTCTGGTCTTGATTGATTTTTGGGCTCCGTGGTGTGGCCCATGTAAGATGATGACCCCTATTATAGACGAGGTAGCACAGAAGACCACAGCTTACGCCAAAATCGGCAAGGTCAATGTGGATGTAAACTCGGCCGCCGCCTCTGAATTTGGAGTACAGAGCATCCCTACACTGGTCATCTTCAAGGACGGCAAAGAGGTTGAGCGCTCTATCGGTGCCTGTAGCGAGGATGATCTCACCCGTAAGCTTGAAGCACACAAATAAAGTCCGATAATAACACAACTGATTTTATATTAAATACTTATAATAGACCCGATTTTTACGGGTCTATTTATTTTTTCTCTTATATACCGCTAAATTATTTTGAAATGAGACGTTAATAATGAGTAATTAACCGTATATGGTTGAATTGAAACTTTATGATTTTCAAATTTCAAAATAATGGGGCTGATGTTTATACTAGGAGGAAGAATGAAGATAAAAAAACTACTATGCCTATGTACCATGCTCGCCGCACTGGCGGGGAGTACATATGCAGGTGACGCGCCCAACGCCGAAGGATCATACTTTCAGGGTACAGATTGCACTACCAATCCCATACCCAAGGAGATTCCTTTTATCGAGGGAGAGACACCACCAAAACCATGTACCGGTAATTTCTGGACTCTCATTACCAAACCGGCAGTATTCAAAGTAGAGACCGAACAGGTGCAGACCGGGGGCGCTACATTTTATATGAAGCCGATCCCTGCAAAGTACGAGTGGGTTGAAGAGAAGATCGAAGTTGCCCCTGAGCGTAAAATACCTTACTGCCAGCCGGCCAAATTTGCCCGCAAATGCGTCGAGGTCACCATTCAGGAAGAGTCTACCCGCTATGTAACCGTACCGGCAGTATACGAAGAGTGTGAAGAAGAGATTATCTTTCGCCCAGAGATGGAGAAAGAGGTCTCAGTACCTGCCGAGTACAAGACCGTAATGAAGAAGATGGAGATCGAACCAGAACGCGACGAACTCTGCGAGGTCGCCACACCAACCGATGTAGAGATCAATCAGGGCGAGCAGGTCGCCGGCAGTATCGGTGCCATACACAAACCCGCCCGTTATGCCTGTATCGCAATTCAGGAGCTGGTAACACCGGCAACCACCAAGAAGCTCACAGTTCCGGAGATCAAGAAGAAGATTATGGTCAAGAAGCTCAAAACTCCCGCCTACACCAAAGAGGTAGTCGTTCCAGCAATCAAGAAGAAGATCTGGGTAGAGACCTGTGTCGCCGAGGAGTGCATTCGTTACCGCACCGTGCCCGCTGAATTCCAGACCATCCGCCGGATGGTACTCAAGGAAGAAGCCCGTAAAGAGAAGATTGAAGTTCCGGCCAAGTTCCAACAAATCACCAAGAAGGTACTGGTCACCCCTACTTGCATGATCTGGAGACAGTACAGTATCGGCAAGTGTAAGGCAGTCGCAGATGTCTGCTCCAAGTACGGCTCACTCCCCGGTTCTGGAGCCTTCTAAAAATCTAATAACATTTATCGGCTACAGAATCAATATACACTAATTAAACCTTAGACAGCCAGCTCATCTGAGCTGGTTGTCTATTTACACAACCTTTTATATTCAAAAAAAATTTTTTTCTCAAAACAAAACCTCAACATCTGCATCTAAAATATAGTAGCAAACCTATAGCCATTATACCAACTTAATTGTAAAAGGAGAACTAAATGAAAAAAACAAGACTGAACGCGGAAAATCTTGACAGCATTGTCGGCGGAGTAATCAGCGGCAAAATTAATGGTGAAGACTATTCTATGTCATTCAACCAAAAGAGTGGAAACTACGAGGTAACCATGTCGGGAATCACGTCGCAATTTGACGAGACCAACTACAAAAAAGTCCTAAATAAAGCCTTCGGAGCAGCGGGAGATTCCATTATCAATGAATATTTAGGTTATGTCAAAGATACAGAGACACACCATATAGATGTTGTTGATGAATAATAACCATTATTAAACACACACGGTATGCATCCTCCAATGTTAATAGGGGCTGTATACCGTGTAATATTAGCTTAAAATTTATCAGCTATACAAGCATCTAATCAAGCATACAGCGCTTCAACCACTCCTGAAACTTCGGCAACACCACCTCAGGTTTGAGTCCCCACATCATCTCACCCTTGCGCTCACGTGTCGGCGGATGCGCAATTATATGAGAATCATACTCTTCCGGCGGAGCGCCACGTTCCGAGCAGCTCGGACCAAACCAACTGAATGTCGGCTTCCCTAGCAGCCAGGCGATATGCAAAGGCGCACTATCCGGCCCCGCATAACACGCCCCAAGACTTATAAGCGCCGCCAACTCTGATACCGACCTGGTCTCAGGTGACCAGAGAACTCCCTCCCCAAATATCTCGCGCCACTGCCCCAGGCTTTGCTTCTCACTCGGCCCCCAGGTAACTACTACCTTATAACCGGTGCTGCGCGCATAGTAACTGAGGGTCTGCATATACTCAACCGGCCAGATCTTGGTCACCCAACTGGTGCCTACCCCGAAGACAATCACCTTACGCCCCAGCTTATTCTCCTCCCACCACTCCTGCATACGCTGTAGCGCCGGAGCAGCCAGAGGCAAGCGTTTAGCTATGGTATAAGGAGGCTCAATTCCCAGTCCCCGCGCCAGATACTGCGATCTGAGGGCGATATGAGTCAATTCCCGCGGCGGAGAGACTAGACAGTTATTGAGCAGCGGCGCCAGTTCTCGCGCTTCGAGTGGAGCCCGAACAAAACCGATACGCCGCTTGATGCCGGCAAAGAAGCCGATCAGCGCCGACTTGGTCAGCCCCTGTGCATCAAGCACATAATCATAGCCTTCCTTGCTTATCTGCCTACCGATGCAGTAATACCCGAACACCGACTTATCCTCTTTCTTGACGATATGAAGCCGGTCAATCTCAGGAATATCTTTGAGCAAGGAAGAAGCCACCTCTTCAACAACCCAACCGATATACGCGTCAGGGAAAGCCCCCCGGATAGTAAATAATAGCGGCAGAGTCAGCACGGTATCACCTAGCGCACTCAACCGTGCAATCAAAATTTTCTTACCCACGCTTACGCCCCTTCGACAACCTTACTCCCAGCCCAGACCAACAGTAGACCTACAAATACCTGCAAGACAATATTAATCCCGGCCAGCATCCAGTCACCGGCTTTCATCATCTGAAAATTATGATGAGTAAAGGTTGAGAAGGTAGTAAGTGAACCCAGAAATCCTGTCAGCAAAAATGGGCGATAAGTCGTATTGAAAATACCGCTCTTAAGAGTGAGTTCAAATAGGAGCCCAAAGAGAAAACACCCCAGCAGATTAGCAACCACTACCGACCAACTTGCAGACAGCCCAAATATACTCTCAATAATCCGACTGATGCCAAAACGGCTGAGAGCGCCAAGGCTTCCGCCAAAACCGATAAAGACAATATCCCAGAACATTTCTCAAATACTCCTGCGTACTAATCTATAAACTCAACTAAATGTCTTTAATACAGTATAATCATAACCAGAATTAATAATATACCAAAATTAAAATTCCAAATAAAGCCGCAAAACACCTACTCTGCCTTATGCCCCCAAACACCCCGAATAAATAGAGAAATAAATATCTCTTGCTCATAGCTATATATTTAATACTTGTAATAATCAACTACAACCGGATTATTTCCATAGCCCAATAAATACAAAATGTCATAACTTTTATAAATTATCCGCAAAAAAACATCAATTATTACTGCCAAATTTCTAGCATTTAGGTTACACCCACACCGCGAATTGCCTGTTTATTCCCGCCACTTCTGCACAATAACCCCATTCCTCCCGTATCTTCAGCATTATTTTCTTGTATATTTTACAAGTTAATAATCTTTGGCATTTGCCTAAGCCTCAAAAATATGATAGATTGATTATAGGGTTTGTTTTTAAGCAAACGAACATTCAGATAACAAATTATCGGATTTATCTATGTGACTAGTTATACCCTCAGGTAATATAACACGAATACAAAAGTCTTACAAGGAGAAGAAGATGGTCAAAGCTGGAAAAGGTGACGGCATAACCGAGGTTGTAAGGTACGGCATGGTAGGAGGTGGAGCCGGGGCGCTCATTGGCGAAGTACACCGTAAGGCAATCTGCCTCGACAACAAGGCCAAGTTGACAGCAGGCGCCTTCTCCCGCTCATATGAAAACACTCTTCAAACCGGCAAATCTCTCCTGCTCGACGAAGAGCGGCTGTATGAAGATTATACCCAGATGGCAGCAACCGAAGCCGCTCGCAAAGACGGCATTGATTTCGTCTGCATCGTAACCCCGAATAATTCCCACTTTACTATCGCCAAAACTTTTTTAGAACACGGCATACATGTCGTCTGCGACAAACCGCTTACAACCGACTATAATCAGGCCGTAGAGCTCTCCGAACTCGCCAAGAGCAAGGGTCTGCTCTTTGCTGTCACCTATACCTATACCGGTTACCCGGCAGTCAAGCAGGCAAAACAGATGATAGCCCAGGGTAATATCGGAGCTATCCGTTTTGTCAAAGCCGAGTATCCGCAGGAATGGCTGGCAGAGCTTGCCGAAACAAATCCCGCAAATAAGCAAGCCGTCTGGCGTACCGACCCGGCTCAAGCCGGCATCTCCTGCTGTGTCGGTGATATCGGCAGCCACATCGAAAACATGGTCAGTTATGTTACCGGGCTTGAAATAGAATCTCTCGCCGCCAGGCTTGATATAATAGTTGAAGGCAGAAAACTCGACGACAATGCCACTATCATGCTCAACTATAAGGGTGGCGCCAAAGGTCTGTACTGGTCGAGCCAGATTGCCTGGGGACACGAGAACGATCTCAACTTCCATGTTTACGGTGAAAAAGGTTCCATCGGCTGGAGACAGGAGGATCCGAATTATCTAGAAATTGCGTTCAAAGGCGAGCCAAAAAAGATTCTTTCGCGCGGACATGACCCATTCTATCCGCACCCGGATTCCTTTATTCGTATTCCTTCCGGGCATCCTGAGGGCTACTTCGAAGCTTTCGCCAACATCTATAGCACCTTTATCGACGCTCTGATCTGCGTCAAAAACGGCGATACTCCGCATCAGGAACTTCTGGACTTCCCAACTCCGCTGGATGGAGCCCGCGGCATAGAATTTATTGAGAAGTGTGTAGAGAGTTCGCAGAACAACTCTGCCTGGGTAACACTTTGACTGCAAAGTTGATATTAAGCACAAGAGTACAATAAATGAGAAGGAGAACAGTAATGGCTAGACCGGTAACTATTTTTACAGGGCAGTGGGCAGATTTGAGCTTTGCTGAGGTCTGCAAGATCATGAGCGAAATTGGCTATGACGGACTGGAGATTGCCTGCTGGGGCGATCACATGGATGTACGCCGAGGAGCTGATGATAGCGAGTATATTGAACAAAAACAGGAAATCCTTGCCGCGCATAACCTCTGCTGTCATGCCCTTGGAGCTCATCTAGCCGGTCAATGTGTCGGCGATTATAATGATCCCAGGTTAGACGGCTTTGCTCCTGCCGAATATCAGGGAAAACCTGAAGCCATCAGAAATTGGGCTATCGCTGAAATGCTCGCCACCGCGCAGTGCGCCGCCAATATGGGCTGCAAGGTAGTTACCGGCTTTCTCGGCTCAACCATCTGGAAATATCTCTATTCATTCCCACAGACTACCGAAGAGATGATTGAAGAGGGCTACAACGAGATCAAAAAACTCTGGACACCTATCTTTGATGAATTCGACAGACTCGGAATCCTCTTCGCCCTTGAGGTTCACCCCTCCGAGATCGCCTACGACTATTATACAACCAAGAAGTTATTCGAAGTATTCGCCGACCGAAAGACTCTGGGTCTGAATTTCGATCCCAGCCATCTAATTTGGCAGGGCGTCACCCCCGAGCTCTTTATCCGTGATTTCGCCGCTAAGATCTACCACGTACACATGAAGGATGCCGCAGTTACCCTCGACGGTAGAAGCGGCATACTCGGTTCACACCTAGCATTCGGCGACCTCAGACGCGGCTGGAACTTCCGCTCTCTGGGTCATGGCGATATCGACTTTGACGCCATTATACGTGAACTAAACGCCGCAGGCTATACCGGTCCGCTCTCGGTAGAGTGGGAGGATAACGGGATGGACAGATTATTCGGTGCCGCTGAATCGCTGGAGTTTGTTCGGAAAAATAACTTCTCGCCATCAACTGTGGATTTTGACGGAGCCATGGAGAATTAGGCTCAAATCAACCATTACTCCGTAGTCTGCGTTGATAAAGGAGAAAGTAATGACTCAACCTCTAGTCGAGGTTAAAGCAATAAGCAAGGAATTCTCTGGAGTTCGCGTGCTGGATAATGTAAACTTCTCACTCGAACCCGGTGAAATTCTCGGTCTTATCGGTGAGAACGGTGCTGGCAAATCCACACTGATGAAGATACTCAATGGCATCTATCAGCCTACAAGCGGCGAGATCAGCCTCGAAGGCAGCGCGGTACGACTTCCAGAACCCGCGGCTGCCAAGAAGCATGGCATCGCCATGATCCCGCAAGAATTCAATCTTATTGAGACCCTCACCGTCTTTGAAAACATCTTTTTAGGTAACGAGCGCTGTAACGGTCTACTCCTCAATAAACGGGATATGAAGCGACGTTCAACCGAAATTCTGCAGCGGCTCCATACCGACCTCGATCCCAAGACCTCTGTGCGTGAACTCAGTGTCGCCCAGAAACAGATGCTTGAGATTGCCAAAGCTTTGGTACATAACTCCAAACTGCTCATTCTGGACGAGCCTACAACCGTACTCTCCAAGGAAGAATTGGAACTCCTCTTCAAGCTGATGCGTGAACTCCAGAGCCAGGGTGTCTGCATGATCTTTATCTCGCACAAACTTGCCGAGGTCAAAGAGATATGTGATAAGGTACTGGTTCTACGTGATGGCGAACAGATTCACTTCGGCAATATCAGCGAGTACACCGAGCATGATATGGTACGAATGATGGTAGGCAGAGAGCTCAACCAAATCTTTCCTGAGTTCAACCCGCCTGCTGATGAGGTCGTCTTCGAAGTTGAGAACCTGGAGCTAAAAGGACTGCTGGAGAATATCAGCTTCAAGGTACGAAAGGGTGAGATCCTCGGCATTGCCGGGCTGATGGGTGCAGGGCGTACCGAACTGGCCGAGACCATAATGGGTCTACGCCGCAAAACCGGGGGTACGGTCAAGCTCTACGGCGAATATATCTCTGGGCGCAACCCGCGCGAAGCGGTAGATGCAGGTATAGCGTACCTCTCAGAGGACAGACAGGGTAAGGGAATTATCATGAACTTCGATCTGCCCCAAAATACGACCCTGATATCGCTGGACAAATACACAAACCTCTTTATCGATAAAAAGGCAGAAACCGAACGCGCGGCTTTCTATCAGGAACAATTCAAGATCAAAGCCGCTTCGCTCAAAACCCAACTCAGATATCTCAGTGGCGGCAACCAGCAGAAGGTATATCTGGGTAAATGGATGGATACCACACCGAAGATACTCATCCTTGATGAGCCGACACGTGGCATTGATGTCAACGCCAAGATGGAGATCTATAAATTTATCAATAGCCTGGCGCGTGACGGTCTGCCCTGTATAGTCATCTCCTCGGAGCTGGAGGAGATCCTCGGCCTCTGCCATAAAATTCTAGTAATGCGTAACGGCGGTATTCAGGGAGAACTGGCACAGGACAGACGTAACGAAGAAGAAATAATGCTCTATGCAACCGGACTGAAAAAGGGATAACACGCAATATGGAAAACTCAAGAAAAATAGATTACACCAAGTATATGACCCTGCTGGCGCTAGTAGTACTCTTTATTATCTCCGCCTTCATGAGTAAACACTTTACCAAGTGGGGCAACCTCATGAATATTCTCCGACAGGTATCATATACCGGTATAATCGCTCTGGGCATGACCTTTGTCATTATCAGCCGGGGCATAGACCTCTCGGTCGGCTCATTAACCTCCCTCACGGGCGGTCTGGCAGTCTTTGCCTTCAATGCCGGCGGCGGCACCTGGGGGGCTCTCGGACTGGCGGTACTTGCAGCCCTAGCTATCGGTACCGCTGGAGGAGCGATAAACGGTATTATCGTCACCAAATTCAAGATCGCACCCTTTATCGCCACCCTCGGCACTATGACCATCTTCCGTTCCATTGCTCTATATATTGTTGATGCCGGAGAGTACCGCTCAACCAGCGAAATATACAAGATCATCGGTTCGGGAAAACTCAGGAGTATACCCGGAGTTAGTGACATACCAATCCTAGGAAAATACATCGGCCTGATTTCATATCCGGTTATTATCTTCCTCCTGCTCGCCCTGGTACTCAGCATACTCCTCAATAACACCAAGTTCGGACGTTACGTCTGTGCAGTCGGCTCAAACCAGCAAGTAGCCAGATACGCTGCAATCAAAGTCAACATGATCAAGTTCCTCACCTACTGTATCACCGGTTTCACCGTCGGCATCACCGCGCTGATGCTCTCATCCCGGCTCAATTCAATCAGCTCTTCCAATGCCGGCCTCTCCTACGAGCTGGATGCAATCGCCGCCGTAGTAATCGGTGGCACCTCAATGGCCGGAGGCAAAGGCACAATCTGGGGTACGGTAATGGGCGCAATAATCCTCGGTATTATCAACAATATGCTCAACATGGTGGGGGTATCACCGTACTTACAGGGAGCGGTAAAGGGTGGTGTTATCATCCTGGCGGTACTCCTTCAGTACAAGAGTAATGATGAATAAAGAAAGATAAAGCCATTTTTTCCGCAGTATAACTTTGTAAGCTACAGTTCCACCGGTAGCGAAATCAAACAGAAACTATATACGCCTCTAGGATGTAGAGTTAAGGCAAACAATTACAAACAATGGTATCGCCTGTATGTGTTGGCAGGCAATAATATTCTATAAATCGAAGGAGAAGGTCATGAAAAAGTTGGTATTTGCAGTATTACTTGCAGTTCTCTCAATTAGTATGGCAGGAGCATTCGAAGTTCCCAACCCCAACCCCACCCCGGAAACTGCGGTGCATAAGGGCAAGCTCAAGATCGGCGTATCCGTACCTACTGCAGACCACGGCTGGACAGGTGGTATTGTCTGGTGGGTAAAGAAAGCTATTCAGGACTGGGAAGCTATCGAACCAGACATCGAGTTCTATCTCACCACCTCTGCCGATCCGGCCTCACAGGTAAGCACAGTTGAAGACATGATGACCAAGGAGATCGACGGCCTGGTTATTCTACCCCATGACTCAGCCCCTCTGACTCCAGTGGTTGAAGAAGCCAAGAAAGCAGGCATTTATACCGTAGTTATCGACCGCGCTCTAACCAAGGATATCGCAGATGTTTACATAGCCGGTAACAATCCGGGATTGGGCAAGGTAAGTGCCGAATGGATGGCAAAAGAACTAGGCGGCAAGGGCAAGGTTGTCGGCATGGGCGGCATACCCTGTGTTATTGATAAAGAACGTAACGATGCCTTCAAAGAGGTAATGGCCAAGTACCCGGACATTGAGATTCTCGACTTCCAACCTGCCAACTGGTCAACTCAAAAGGGTCTGGAATTAATGGAAAACTACCTCCAGAAGTATAATGATATTGATGCGGTATTCTGCCAGGATGATGATGTTCTTGTCGGCGTTCTACAGGCCTACGAAGAATCAGGGCGTGATGATATCAAGATCATTATGGGCGGTGCCGGTTCCAAGCTGGTCATCAAAAAGATTATGGACGGAGACCCACTGGTAAAAGCCACTGTTACCTATCCACCTTCAATGGCCGCAACCGCGGTCAGCCTCTGCGTCTATGGCCTGCGCCACGAACGTCTCAACGGTTTCTACCAGAATAAGATCCCGTCAAAGATCATTCTCGCTGCTGAATTGATCACCAAAGAGAACGCCAAGGACTACTATGTAGAGGAATCAGTCTACTAATTATTTACTATAATAAACAGATATTTCCAAACAACCGCTATAAGAGAAGGGTGAGTCCGCAGACTCACCCTTCAATCATTTATAAGCTACAATAATAGCGACTGAAAGCGCTTATATACCAACCTTGGGCAGATGCTTCTGTGCCGCTTCTAATTCAGCCTCAGGCAGCGCATAATCATTAAGCTCACCAGCGTAATACTTGTCATAGCTGGTCATATCAAAGTGGCCATGCCCGGAGAGATTGAAGATAATCACCTTACCTGCATTCTCCGGCTTCTGCGCTTCGATGATTGTCCCACGGATCGCATGCGAACTCTCTGGAGCCGGAATAATACCTTCAGAACGAGCAAAAATAGTTGCCGCCTCAAAACACTCGATCTGGTGCAGCGATAACGACTCCATCAACTCCTCACGCAAGAGTGCCGAGACAATTGGCGACATACCATGATAACGCAGACCACCCGCATGAATTCCAGGCGGTACAAACTTAGAGCCGAGAGTATGCATCTTGAGCAACGGAGTAAGACCGGCCAGATCACCGTAATCATACACATAATGCCCGCGGGTAAGGGTCGGACAAGCAGAAGGTTCAACCCCGATAAAGCGAATATCCTTCTTGCCGTCGAGTTTGTCGCGCAGGAAAGGCACGGCAAAGCCGCCAAAGTTAGAACCGCCCCCACAACAACCGATAACAATATCCGGCAGACTCTCTCCCCCGAGTTCGAGCTGCTTCTTGGTCTCCAGACCAATAACCGTCTGATGCAGCAAGACATGATTGAGTACAGAACCGAGCGCATACTTGGCATCTGGATCCTTCACCGCCACCTCTACCGCTTCTGAGATGGCAATACCCAGCGACCCTGGTGTATCTGGGAACTCTGCAAGCACCGCTCTTCCGCTCTCGGTAGTATCAGACGGACTAGGAATAACCTTACCCTTCCAGGCCTGCATCATACTCCGGCGAAACGGCTTCTGATCGTATGAACAGCGCACCATATATACCAGACACTCAAGATCAAAGAAAGAACAAGCCATAGAGAGTGAACTGCCCCACTGCCCCGCTCCGGTCTCGGTGGTAATTTTTTTGGTTCCGGAAATCTTATTGTAGTATGCCTGCGCCACCGCTGAATTCGGCTTATGACTGCCTGCCGGAGAGACACTCTCATTCTTGAAATAAATCTTGGCAGTTGTACCGATCGCCTTCTCCAACCTGTCAGCACGCACCAATGGTGATGGCCTCCAGATACGGAGTATATTATTTACTTCCTCGGGTATATCTATCCAGGTTTGAGTAGACATCTCCTGCTCTAAAATCGGATCCGGGAAGATCGGGGACAGCATCTCCGGCGAACAGGGCTGGCCTGTCTGCGGATCTAATGGCGGCTGCAAACCGTTTGGAATATCCCCGGCAACATTATACCATTGAGTAATCATCTCACTCTCTGGCAGGAAAATTTTCTTACTCATCCTTCACTCCTCATCTCAACTTGTACCCAACATTTATACATAACACCTTACCACAAACTGTCATTAATCCTGTTTTTCTTCTTTCTCCAGACGGTTTAATAATACCTCAAGCGCTGCAACTTTTGCTTGTCCTTCGATATGTTGAAGGTCTCCCCGTCCACACCATCCTTCATCCTGATGATTATACTGAAACTCCAGATGATTTCTCAATTCATTGATACCAAACCCCGGATCATGCTCCAACCTGTCCTCATAGACCTTCAGCTCATTCTCAAAGACGTCCTCATACAACTCTTCTTTTATTCTCTCGATATCATCCATAATTACTCACTTGTTTATCTGCAATACAGGCATTACCTCCCGTTACAGAATAGGCCTAACTCTTATCCTCACCCGTCCGCGGCTCAGATTCTAGCTCTAATCTTATCCCTTTAAAGTCAGTTGTCAATGCCAAGGATTTATACGCATAGAAACATAACCAAATAAACATCAGACTCGCCCCAAAAGGCAGGGTTGCAAATATCCAGTCCTCACCGACCAGCCGCTGCATATTCCACTCATAATCACCGCTAGACCCAAGCGCCACACAGATATACCCCGGCAGCATCAGCCACCGACCGGAGCGTGTAATAAACGCCAATATCACCCCAAATCCGGCAATCCCTGCTCCAGCCACACAGGTAGCAATCTCGGTAGACGGCCCCAAGAGCAACCACCACACCGACCCGGACATAACGACCGCCAGCAGGATCGCCTTGCGGTTCAGATGCTGAATATACCGGATCCAGAGGCATACCCCACAGAGAATAGCCGCTCCCAAGAGCTGCACCCCGCGATACCACTGCGGGAAATCCGGCATCAGATTGGTCGTCATTTTCCCCTTTACTATCACCTCATACAGGACAAAAAAATCCCTATACGCCCAGCGTTCATTGGTCTCAGCCTGAAGAAAATCCACCCAGGACAGATGCTGCGCCATGACATAGTCGGCACCCGCGAAGATAAACGGCAACGCCAGAATTATAACAAGAGCCAGCACATAGCGCCACCAGAGTTTCCAGGGATACATTACTAGAAAGAGCAGAGCAAAAGCAGCCGGAGCAATTTTACTGACACTCGCAAATAACAGCAGGAGTGAAGCCACAAAGTAGCGCTCCCGGTAAAGAGCCAACGCTCCCAGCAAGGCAATTCCCGCCACCAGAGAATTACTCTGCTGATTGAAAATGCCCTCCCACACTAACGGCAGCGCCAACAACAACAGCGCCCCTATCCGGTTCAAAGACTGCTCAAATACCGCCCTGCCCAGCAGCAGCAGCGCCAGAAATATCGTTCCTATATTAAGTATAGACCAGAGCAGCGAACCCAGCGTATAGGGCAGCTTCGCCAGTAACGCTAGAATAAGAGCAAATCCCGGCCAGTACGAATAGGTTACGCACTCCCCGCTATATATCCCCCCCCGGTTGTTCCAAGTGGAACCCACCCGGTAGAAGAGGGTAAACACCGTATTACCCACATTGAAGGTAAAGTACACGAGTATGCCAATAGAAAATACCGCCCAGACCAGCAGAGCGGTATAATACAGATAATTATCTTTAGATATTTTCACAATTACCCAACCTGTTATTCTTGAATTAACTATTCAACTTCAGCCAACTGCTCCTGTACAAGTTTAGGGTCAACGTAGGTGTTAATCAAGCGTTTTTTATCCTGGTGCTGCAAATTATAGATATCTGGTCTCCAGGTCATATTCCGGGTATCGGCCTGAGTCTGATTCATCACCGCCTGAGCATCTGGAACCTGATAGTAAGGATCGGTAAGGGCTCGAAGTTTGTTACGCACCCCGGCCTGAGCCAGCTTGACCTTCTCCGCTTCAGCCAGTGCCCGTTTTTCCGCCTCTTCAATTACCTGATCGCGGGTAGCCAATATAGACTTGGTAAGTGAAGCCCCGACATAATCATAGAACCGCGACATTGATCTGAGGTACGAACTGATATCCGAAGCACTGTACTCGGTATGCTTGAGCAGGCCGAACGCCCAGATGTTTCTGCCGATATCTGCGTCCCGAGTATCAAAATTCTGCTGCATATACCAGACTATACCCCGCTCGGTACTCGCCTGCCGCGGCACGCCCCATTGGGTCATCTGCGCCAGAGCTTGCGCCGCAGTATCTGAATTCCCGGTCGCAATCATCTTGACGGTAACACACATGCGCGGACGCATATACGGATCCCACTCACTGACTATCCCGGTAACCACTGCGTCAACCTTGAGCAATCTGCCGATCTTTACCGCATCATCAAGGCTGATAACCGGATTTAACTTCTTAGCCTTGGTTCGTTCATCCCGAGGCAAGCTGTTTAGATCGGTTCCCATCATCACCATCTCGGAGAGTATGCGATTATGTTGATTTACCTTGCGGTTCTCCATCTCCACCAACTTCATTGCTTCTCGCGGAAATACCACCTTCACCGCCCCGCGTGTTGCCATCTGTGCGGCAAAGCGGGTAGTAAACCCCATAGTATCAAAGCCCTCGGTGCCACCGAGATAATCAAAGGGGATAAAGGCCACCGACTTGGTAGTCGCAATCGCCACCGGATCACCGGTAAACTCTTCGTAAGCATCGGTCTTGCCGCCGTGAACCGCTCTCGCCATCTTCCGCGCCGAGTTCTGAACCTCCCGCTGACAACCGGTTGCCATAAAAACCATGACCGCGAGTAACAATGCCGAGAAAATTCTAATGCCCTGAGACCGCTTCTTCATTCTATCTACCTTTATCATTACTCATTTCTGCAAGTATTTTTCATAACACACAATACTCGTTCCAGCCTACTCGCCCACCATAGCCACCATACCCGCGATGATCGGCTTGACACTCCAGATATTGGCGTTACCCGTACGGTCACTGGTGAAGAAGATTCTGCCGTTAGGGTCGTTCGGATTATTCACATCCTTGGCCCAGTACGGATTCCAGTCCGGAGCACTATGACTGGTAATCTGCGTCAGATCGGTACCGTCAGTTCTGACCACCCAGATGTCATCAGGCTTGTACATCCGCGCCTGCCACTGCGCCAGCGCACTCTTCCCGACGGTCGCAAAGGCGATATAATCCCCATTAGGGCTCCAGCACGGGGTTATCGCCGCCCATTTATCGTTGGCAATAATCTCCATCGGAGCTCGCACCGCCTCGATCGAGCCGTTCTCTTCAGCGGTAAAGGTATTGGTCCAAATACTGTAGAGCGGAATATCGCGCTTGCGGTTACGCTGATAGACTAAAGTATAGAGCGGCCGACCGTCCCCCGACTCATCCACGCTCGGCTTGAATCTGGGGAATAACCCCTCGGTAAGATAGCTTATAGTGTCATTCTTGGTATCAATCACCCAGATCTGCCAATTCCCGTCCATGGAGTTGAAGCGGGAGAAAGCGATAAATCTGCTGTCCGGACTCCATGACGGATGAATATCATCATCGGTAGAGCGGGTAATCTGCCGCGGTTTACTGTCTGGTCTGGCGTCAGACTTCTGCAGCAAAATATCCCAGTTACCGTAGCGATCACTCGCCCAGACAATAAACTTACCGTCCGGGCTGAACGCCGGCATCATATCACTCATATTATCCTGGGTCATCAGCTGTACTGCTTTGGCACTCACCCCTTGTAGACAGATCTGCGGAGTACGAGAGAACCGGGTACTGGAGTACGCCATCACCTTGCCGTCAGGAGATACATTTACCTGGAGATCGCCGCCGGACTCAGTAAAGGTCTGCTGCGTCATCCCGGTCTGGCCGGAATTGGTCAGCAAGTTACCGATCTGATTAGGATTATACACATTGGCTACCCACTGCCGCGGATCATAGTGTATACCCTGCTCAGCCTTCACCTGAACCGGCACTGCATCACGCTGCATCTGCATATCCCCATTGGCCACCGGCGCATAGACATTGACATTATCAGTCTTACCATTACTCCCCGAACCCAATGAAAACTCACAGCCGCTAGTCACCAGCGTAAGTAACACCGTTACCAGCTCTACCCAAATCACTACTTTTTTTCTCATAACTCACTCCAGAGCAATATATTATAGATAAATAATATCTCCACTTACATACTTATCGGCCATTACCTCCAACTCTCAAGCCGAGATAACACTAGTAGTTTATCGGTCATTTCATCCCGCCAACTCCACTGATAAAGCAAATTTTCTCTCTATTCCTTGCCCTCTTGCCGGATTATCAGCCATAGCAGCCGCAAAATAACGAAGACACCCAACCAACCCCATACCCAAACGCATACTCCCAGAAACAATACCTGCTTTGTTTTCAGAATACTCCTTACCCCCTTATCCCTCTTTCCGTATAATACGGATAATAATCCATAATTTTTAACTGTAGAGAAAGAGCTCGATAGATGTATGCAGCCATTGCGGTAGAAGCACCGCTCACCCAGGTATACCACTACTCGATACCAGAGAAGCTCAGAGACAAGCTCAAACCCGGCAGCCGGGTTATTGCCCCCTTCGGCTATCGGAGAATTCGCGGCTTCTGTGTCGAGCTCACCGAAGAGTGCCCGATAGACCCGGCCAAATGCAAAGATATCATTTCAGCCGGACCGGAAGGGGAGATAGTACTTGAAGGTCTACTTGAACTTACCCGCTGGGCTGCAGGCTACTACTATAGCGGCTGGGGTATGATGCTCGCCGCCGCCGTTCCCTCGGCGGTACGTAAAGGGCAGAGAGCCGAGACCGCCCTCTATGCTAAACTTACCAAGCCAGAAGAAGAGATAAAAGTAGAGATAGCCTTCTTACCCAAGAAGGCAGCAAAACAAGCAGCAATCCTCAGCTATCTTATTGAACATGCCGGGGACAGAGAGATGCTGGCAACACACCTCATCAGTGCCACCGAATCCAGCCATCAAACCCTCAGAAGCCTGGAGAAGAAGGGATTAGTAGAAATCCGCGAAGAACTGGTTGACCGCGAACGGATCAGCCTTACCCTACAAGCCCGCGATATTATCCTCAACCTCGAACAGAGCCAGGCCATTAACCGAATTAATACCGCTCTGGACAGCCAAAAATTTACCCCCTTCCTACTCTACGGCATCACCGGCAGCGGCAAGACCGAGGTATATCTGCGCTGTATGTCCCACGCCCTGGAGCAAGGCTACAGCGTCCTGGTACTGGTTCCGGAAATCAGCCTCACGCCGCAGACTCTCGGCCGATTCAAGGACAGAGCCGGCGATGTAGTCGCCATGCACTCACACATGTCTGACGGCGAACGTGCTGAAGCCTGGAGGCGACTGCGCCGGGGAGAGGTAAAGGTGGTCGTAGGCGCCCGCTCCGCCATTTTCGCTCCGCTGCTCAATCTCGGACTAATCATCGTCGACGAAGAACATGAACATACCTTCAAACAGGAGAACGATCCCCGTTACCACGGTCGTGATCTAGCGGTCATGCGTGCCAAGCAAGAGAACGCAGTGATAATTCTCGGCTCTGCAACCCCGTCGCTGGAAAGCTGGCGCAATGCAACTACCGCCAAATACCAGATGCTGCGCCTCACCGAACGCCCCGGCGTAGCCAACCCACCCCAGACCGTTATTGTAGATATGAAGGAGGAGTATGCCGATCAGAAACGTGTAGTCATGTTCTCCAGACGTCTAGAGCGCGAACTGCGCAATTGCCTGGCGCAAGAGAAGCAGGCCATTCTCTTTCTCAACCGGCGCGGCTTCAATACCAACATCAGATGCCTCGGTTGCGGTGAGACACTCAAATGTGATAGCTGCGAAATTTCGCTGACCTATCACCGTGCCTCCAACCTGCTCCGCTGCCACTACTGTGATTTCGCCGCCCAACCACCCGACGAATGCCCACACTGCGGCAGTAAGAACCTCCGGTTCAGCGGTACCGGAACCGAACGGGTCGAGGATATACTGAGCAAATTTGCCCCTGAAGCACGGGTACTCCGTATGGACTCCGACACCATGAACCGACGTGATGCCCATGCCAAAGCTCTCGCCGCCTTCGCCAATTACGAGTATGATATCCTTGTCGGCACCCAGATGGTCACCAAAGGCTTCGACTTTCCCAATGTAACCCTCGTCGGAGTGCTTGCCGCCGACAGCGCTATCGACATGCCGGACTTCCGCGCCGCCGAAAGAACCTTCCAGCTCATCACCCAGGTCGTGGGCAGAGCCGGCAGAGCCGAGAACCCCGGAGTCGCCGTAATCCAAGCTTTCCAGCCTGAACATTATGCAATTCAATTCGCGTTGGGGCAGAATTTTGAAGGTTTTGCCGAAAAAGAACTCGAATACCGCAGAACCCTCAACTATCCACCTTACGCCCGGGTCGCACGCATAGTAGGCAGAGCCAAGAAAGAGACCGAACTCAAGATCTTTCTCGTCGAACTCGCCACCCGTTACCGCACCAGCGCCCCTTCGCCGCTGGCCGTCCTCGGCCCCTGCCCCTGCCCGCTCGCCAGGCTCCAGGACGAATACCGTTACCATATTCTATTAAAAGCCCCCAGCCACAAAGCCATCGCCAAGATGCTGGATTCCGCTGCCGAACTCTATGGTAAGAATACAAGTTCACTCCGCTTGACCATAGATATCGATCCAATATCGTTATTATAAAAGTTTTTTTGCAAAGGAATCATGATAGTCAATGATAGTTAACAATATAAGAGCGTATTTTGCTCACTACCCATTTTAAAAAAGGAAAAATAATGAATAGCAAAATCTCCCTGTCCCTACTACTTCTGGCAATTGTTTGCATGTTTACTACCGGGCCACTCCAGGCTGCAGATGAACCTGCACAGAAAACTCCAGCAGCCTCAGCACAAACCATGCAGCAAGCCCCCGACACCCCGCTTCAGGGCATTGGAGTCGTACTGATAAACGCCAAAGACAACTCAAATGTCATATTCCTTACCGTCCTCGAAACCCAGGATGGCAAGCAGATGGTAGGTATTCCGCTGGTTCTTGACGCCAACGGCAAGAAGATAGCCGAGGAGTACGGTATCATGGGTATCAGTGATAACGAAAAGGGAGGGATGGAACGCATTCAACAGGAATCCCAGAACAAGACAGTCTATGTCGCTGGTATACTCAAACCCAAAGACGGTAAGGCCAAGCTCGCCATAACCAAATACGGCCCAGCCGCAGATCTCCAGAAGCAAGCCGCCGCCGCACCCCAGGAGTAAGCCTTACTTTCGGGCAGAGAGGGATTGATTTTTCAATATAAAAAAACTAGAAGCCTACCCATATCATTGCGGGTAGGCTTCTGCATGTAATTTCAACTGGATACAGGGATGAGAGCGATATACTCATTAGACTGATTGACCGCATCAATATAAGCACCCTTAATCAAGGTACTCCCGATATTCTCAGATTTAGAGATATTATCAACATAATCCCACATTCCGAATTCCAACGCTCGGGCAATCTCCAGTGAATGATACAAAAGGCTCTGATCATCACTACCGAGAAGTATACTTTTTACTCGCACCGAGAGCGGAAGGTCCCTGAGTAGATCCTCTTTGGGCATACCGAAGAAAGCATCCACACAAGAGAGCAGCCCCACCATAAAGAACTCCTCAACCAGGTCGTCATTCTCCACACTCTCGCCGATCAATTCACAGAACTTGGCTCGAAACAGACTCTCTTTGAGTAGCTCAAGGGGCAGACCCTTGCTCAGATCCGCTGCGGCCACTACCGTTGTCCAACGCTTGAGTCGCTTGGAACCGAGCATGATAATAGCCTTTTGAATACTGGTAACCTCACTGCGGAATGAAAAATAGGAGGAGTTCATATACTTGAGCAGCCGCAGAGTCAGCACGGGATCACTCTTGATAATCGCTTCAATCTTGGTAATATCAAAGGAACTGGAATTGACCTCGCTGATCAAACGCAGCTTGGCAAACTTGGACTCCTGAATTCTATCCCGCTTCACCATTATCGGCTTGCTGAAAAAATATCCCTGAAAGAGTTCACACCCCATGTTCTTTGCATGCACAAAGTCCTGATAACTCTCCACCTTCTCCGCAAGCATAACCACGTTATAGGGTTTGATCTTATCCACAATCGACTCCCGTTCCTGCTGATCAGCAGCGACAAAATCCAGCTTGACAATATCGACCAGCTCCAGCAATTCGCGATACTCTTCCCGAAAGAAGAAATCATCGAGCGCTATCGTATACCCCAGTTTTTTGAGTCTGACACAGGATTCAACCACCCGTTTATCCGGAACCACATCCTCCAGAATTTCAATTATGACATTCTCTTTATCGAGTAGCTGGGCATAATCCTCCAGGAGTAACGCCCGGGTAAAATTAATCAGGCTCTTGGCTCCCTGCGAGAGATCATTGATACTGTCAAGGAGTGCATCATTGATTATCGACATGGTGGCGGTATCACCATCATAGTTATTCTCCTTGCTGAGAAATGAATTCTCAATTCCAGCTCTGAAGAGCAGCTCATAGCCCCAGGTTCGAAGCTTTATATCCAGTACCGGCTGCCTAGCCAGGTAATTACTATTCTGCATAACGACTCACTTTGGATTATTTTCATAAATAATATTCAAAATCAAGCAATTATAATTATAATTGTATTTTTATATTATGTCAGATTTTTTCCAGTAATGTAATAATATTTTTTTTACCTCTTTCAGATTGGACACCAGTGGACAGCGAAATCATCAGAACTGAGAATATTTATATAACCCGTAACAGTATCAATATCATCTCCGGCATCGACTGGAAGGTCAAAAAGAGTGAACACTGGGTCGTTTGCGGGGCAAACGGCTCCGGCAAGACCAGTCTGCTGCGCTCGGTGGTCGGAGACCTCTGGCCGACAACCGGCTCTATCCGGCTCTTCGGCTCCCTGCTCGGCCAGTGTGACCTGCCCAAACTTAAAAAGCGTATCGGCTGGGTCGGCTCAAGTATCGATAAATGGCTCTCGCCGGCGGCAACCGCACTCGAACTTACCGTAGCCGGGCTCTATTCCACCTATGAATTATACCGCCAAGCCGAAAAAGATCATTTAGACCAGGCGGCAGAGGTACTCTCCAGCCTGAACTGCCAGCACATTATCGACCGCCCGTTCGGCAAGCTCTCCCAAGGTGAGAAACAGAAGGTACGCCTTGCCCGCTCCCTGGTCAGCAACCCGCAGCTACTCATTCTGGATGAGGTCTGCGCCGGGCTGGATATCGGCAGCCGAGAGGATCTGATACACTCGGTAGAAGGAATGAAACTGGTCAATACCCTCTATGTCACCCACCATAGCGAAGAGATCCCGCGCACCACCACCCACGCCATAATCCTTAAAGACGGTAGAGTACTGGCACAAGGCGAGAAGCGCAGCACCATAACCAGCGCAAACCTGAGCCAGGCCTTCGGAGTCGACGTAACGGTTGATTTCGACCCCAGCGCTCGGATCTGGACTCGAATCACCGGCCAAACTCAGATATAACCCAATACATTAAATATTCCAAGAAAATTTTCATACCACTCTAAAGCATAAGATCACCAAGCAAGTGAACATTTGCTTTTCTTATGCTTACATTACGCGCGCCAACAGCGCAAAAGCACCTTAACCCCAGCCTAAAACTTATCCTCACTCTGTGCTAAACCAAATTCATATTCCATTAAGCCATTGTTTTATTAATAATAGCAAAATCAATTTTTCTCGTATAATTTTTTATTCCCAGATATAGCGCTCAGCATATTTGAACATTCGTAGTTACCCCCTGTAGAAAAAGGATTTACAGCTCATAGAGACAATTGAGACATACAATCCGCATACTATATATAGTGTCAACATCAAACATTCCACCATATTTTGTTATTTTTTCTCTTGCATTACAACCCAAAAATCTGTATAACGAACATAGTTGAGACCACAAAATCACCCAGCTCAACATTCACAAGAACAAATTATTGAGCATACAGGACAAGTATTAACCTCAACTATCTCCGTATGTTTACGATTAAAGTTGATAAATATTAAAGCCGGCTTTACTGTAGGGAAAAGGTAGTTTTGTGCCTATACGGCAAGGCATTACATAAGATTTTTTACTTATTAGGGGGAAGCAAACAATGGTAATTCAAGTTTATTCAAAACCGGGGTGCGGCAAGTGTGAAGCAGCGAAGAGCAAGATCAAGATGATGGGATTTGAATATAAGGAGCACAACCTTTCATACCATATCGAGCACCATGAAGGCTGGAGAGAGGACGGTTCGGTCGAAGCTATGGCGGCGCATACCTACCTGGGTACCCTGCCTCTGATCAAGGTCGACGACGAGTTCCACGACTATCCCGGAGCTATGCGCCAGTTGAAGAAGCTGCGTAAAGGTAATTAACCAACCTGTTTTTATCATACGGCGGGCAAGGGAGATCTCCCTTGCCCGTTTTCTCTTCCACTCTTATCGCCCAGCCCAGATACCCACCCCTTAATCACCTCACACCCAGCAACAAAACTTAGCGCGCACCCTCAGATAAGCAATTTATACCAAAATGCGCTAAAAAAAATGTTTTAACCCTTGATTAAGCCGGATAATTCACTAGAATCTTCATTTCTAGACGGTGGCGTAGCCAAGTGGTAAGGCAATGGTTTGCAAAACCATCATGCATCGGTTCAAATCCGATCGCCACCTCCAATACCTGTAGCTCTGTACCCTGTTCCCAGGGTTCAGAGTTTTTTTTGCCCTTTTCCCCGCCCCTCTTCACAACTTTTTTCAAATTTCTCTCTCTACTCATCCTTCCGCCGACTCTAAAAAACCAGCCTAAAGGCGCATAAAATAAATAAATCCGCTTAAAGGCGTTATTTTTTACTTGACTTTTTAAGCCTATTAACGTACACTCTTAATATTGCATAAACTTCTCCGGTAGTCACCGCCGCCGGCAAGCATACATTCATCCCGCCCCGGGCCAATAAACCCGGACGGATTCATCAATGACCATAAACAAAAAAAGGGGGAAATTAATGTACCGATCTGAACTGTTCAAGAATGACTATCACACCAATACCACTGACACCGACGAACCTGAAAATTTCAATGAGAGTATCCTCACGCCGGATATTCCTCCGGCGCCGTCCACCTCTGCCCATCCCGACAAGAGCGTATTTGACAAACTCAGCAAAGGCTACGCCGGTGCTATTGCTCCCGAAACCTGGGAGTGGCTCAAACACGACTCCTCCGAGTTTGCCCATAATCTTGTCAATACCTTTAACGAAACTTTCGACTTCTATCCAAATCTGGCGCGACGTGACGCCTTACCAAAGATCGCACAGATAGCCCGCGACCTCCCGTACATGATCCCGGAAGAATACCGTGAACGTATACAAGCGGCTACCGCCAACATCGAACGTAACGGTATAGATAATCATCTCGCTGCCTACGCGCAGAAGAATACCGCTGCCGCCAACCGGAAAGCAAATCCCCAGCCGCTGCCCACCGCTGCCGGAGTCGCCGCCGCACCTGCTGCCAAATCTACAGCCGGAGCCGGCGCTATACCATTATCCAACAATACTACCGAGTCTGCCACCGCCACCACCGGCACCCAGACTCCCACACCCTCTAAGCGTACCTTGATTAATACTAATTCAGAGCTGATCGATATGCCAGTTATTGAAATACAACATATACCAGGAACCTTCAAAATCCAGTATAAAAAACAACTCCGCAAAATCAATAATATCCTCGGAACTGAAAACAGTCTTCCCGAAGTTCATCCCGAGACCAGCAACCCATATACCGATGATGCATTCTATTATAACCAACTCGTAACACTCAAAAATGACGCTATAAAGCGAAATGCTAATAATGCCCTGATCCGCGAACAAAACAAGCCGTATCTCGCCGAGCGTGAAGTATGCGACGAGTACTTTGCTTCGCAGTCGTTTAGCAAACATCCAGAGTTCAACCACGCAAACAGCTTAAACCGGGCCCACACGATGCTGCTTAATTCCGTAGCGACTATCGCTGATGCAACCGCAGAAAGTGAGGATATTATCTTCAGCAGAATTGATACCAACAAAATTGAAGATGATATTCACCAACAATTCACGCAGAATCCAACTGCTTATTACCAGCTCAGTGAGCAAGACCTCGCCAATATTGTCCACGAGAATATCTATAATGCACTCCCACTGAATTCAATATCGTACGGTCGTCAATATATATTCAAACCATTCACAGAACATATTGAGACTAAATCCGCCAAAGCAGCAGACATCAAAATTGCCGCCCAGGATGCAGCGTCCGCTAAATATACCGGGGCTTCATTAATGAAAGCATATACTGATATCATAAATAACCCACAATATCAACATCTCTCCGCAGAACAGATACTAGAACGGTTTCAAGCTGAAGCCCTGGAAATACTAATCAAATACTCTTATGAAAACCCGGAGAAAATCAAAGACTTACTCAACAGTAATCTAGGAGCCTTCTCCTCCGGTTTAGGTACTTTTGAAGCTGTTGACCCACTACTCACCCGGCATCCGGAAATTTCCAAGACACTGGCACCTAAGGATGGAAGTATTGATGCTAATACCCTCACCCTGACCTGCGCCTTATACCAGACCTATGAAGATATCACCAATCACCGCCAAAAGCTCGCCCCATTCATAGACCGAATCGAGACTATTAATGCCGCCGCCGCCGAGTATGAAGCCATACTCCAAATGTCAGACGCTGAAATTATTCGTAACTACCCCGAAACCTACCAATTGCTCAAGGATGACTTTGGCACCAACGCCGACGCTAACTTCGATAAACATGCCGCCGAGGTCATCCGCGCCGCTGCACGAAAGAATCAGAGGAATTATCGCTTCCAAGCCGATGTTTACCTGGACTTCAGCGACATCATGCTCGGATATGACAAATTCCATAACTTCGATGCCATCCCCTTCAATGTTTATAGTAATATTGCTGGCGCTTTCAGCGACCAAGCCCGCAGAGACAGAGATATTCTCAACGCTGCCGCTGAGCTTGCCAACAAATACGGCGCTAGCCCCTTCGGTGAGTGGGGCGGCAACGCCATCAAGGATTATACCGCCGCTCTGGCTATCCTTGTCATCTCAGCCTTCACCGAAGGTACCCCTCTGGTTTCCTATTCACTTGCTGCCTACGGTGGCTTATCCACTGTCACCGACTTTAAAACAAAGTGGACAAAGCTCAAGGAAGATGACTCGCTCACCGACGCCGACCGCTTTAACCGTCTCTTCTGGTACGGCGTAGAAAACGGATGCATCAATTTAATCAGTAAGAGAGGAGGAGCTCACGTCAAAAATACTGTAAGTAGATATATACCTAATAAAGTAAATCAAGAAATGATTGAAGGAACAACTGGAATTATTACAAAACATGGATTAAAAGAAAATAACAAACGCGAAGATCAATACTATTTCTAACAAATACAATAGCCTGCCATTTGGCAGGCTATTGTATTAAAATTTCAAAGGCCAGAATTTACTCTATTCATTACTATTTGCTCCAAGCTCATTATAACATGATAATGCATACTCATCCCCCTGCGCTGCAGCAAAACCATACCAGTATTTCGCTTGCGTCAAATCTGGTTCAAAACCCTCACCACCCTTTTCATATATCTTCGCAAGTGCTAACTGCGCATCAGCATTCCCCTGCTCAGCAGCCAAAGTATACCACTTTACTGCTTCTGTATAATTACGTTCAACTCCTTCTCCATCCCTATACATATAACCAAGATTATCCTGAGCTATAGCATTTCCCTGATCAGCCGCAAGTATATACCACTTTATTGCTTCTGCATCATCTAGCTCTACTCCTATTCCTTCATCATACATATAACCAAGATTAATCTGCGCAGCTACACTTTTCTTTTCCGCTGCCAATCTAAACCATCTCACAGCTTCCGCATAATCCTGCTCAACTCCTTTTCCATCATAATACATAAAACCAAGATTATTCTGCGCTTCACTATTTCCCTGTTCCGCTGCCAACTTATACCATTTCATTGCTTCCATATAATCCTGATCAACCCCTTTCCCTTCATCATACATATTACCAAGATTATTCTGTGCTGTAGCATTTCCTTGATCAACCGCCAGCTTATACCATTTCATTGCTTCCACATAATCCTGATCAACCCCTTTCCCTTCATCATACATATAACCAAGATTAACTTGAGCAGCTACATTATTCTTTTCTGCTGCCAATCTAAACCATCTTACAGCTTCCGCATAATCCTGCTCTACTCCTTCTCCGACCTTATACATATAACCAAGATTATTCTGCGCTGCACTATTTCCCTGCTCCGCCGCCAACTTATACCATTTCATTGCTTCCACATAATCCTGATCAACCCCTTTCCCTTTATCATACATATGACCAAGACTATTCTGTGCTGTAGCATTTCCTTGATCAGCCGCCAGCATAAACCATTTAACTGCTTCTGCGTAATCTTGCTCAACACCCTGCCATCCTCTATACATAAAACCTAGATTAACCTGAGCTATAGTATTCCCCTGCTCCGCCGCCAGTTTATACCACTTAACCGCCTCCTTATAATCTTGCTCCACTATATCAGGATAGCTATAATAAAAGTTACCCAATATATTCCCAGCCTCCATATCACCACCCTCTGCCGCCTGCTTTAATAACTCAATTGCCCGCTCTTTATCCACCTCTACGCCAGTACCCTCTAAATATATGAAGGCCAGACCAAGAGCCGCTTCCGCACTCCCTGCCTCCGCCGCCTGCGTCAGATACTTTGCCGCCTTGGTATAATCCTGTTCTACACCCTTACCCTCTCCATACATATAGCCAAGAGCAACCTGCGCTACCATATCCCCCTTCTCTGCCACCTGCGTCAAACACTCCTTAGCCTCTAAGTAATTACCATCCATCAATGCTCCAAGACCTAGCATAAGCAGCGACTCAGAATCACCAGCCGCCGCCCGCTTATTGATCATATCTAATAAACCCTCAGCCTGCGCCTCTGTATACCCTTCGTTCACCACCTTCCGGCTCTGAAAAATAATCTCCTGCTTCACACTACCCTCAGTACTCTCACTACCCGCCACCGACTCCCGTCTCAACCGCTCCTCCAGCTGCATCCTACTCCGATTCTGAATCGACAACCAGATAATAAACCCCAAAACCAGCGCCCCTGCAATAATACCGACTATCTTACCTGTACCGTTTCTCATTATTTTTATCCCCACTATCTGTATTCATTAAACTGCACTTATTCTACCACACCCCACCCCGCCTGGCAAGCACAAACTCCAACCCGCCAATCCAATATTTTCGCCAATAGACATATAAGTACAACGCTAGCCCCTTCGGTGAGTGGGGCGGCAACGCCATCAAAGATTATACTGCCGCTCTGGCTATCCTTGTCATCTCAGCCTTCACCGAAGGTACCCCTCTGGTTTCCTATTCACTTGCTGCCTACGGTGGCTTATCCACTGTCACCGACTTTAAAACAAAGTGGACAAAGCTCAAGGAAGATGACTCGCTCACCGACGCCGACCGCTTTAACCGTCTCTTCTGGTACGGCGTAGAAAACTATGGCGGCACACCATTAGGTTCGCATATCAGTAATTCTTCTCAAGCTCATGGTACAAAACTAAGTGTTCAAAACACAATTAAAAAAAGTGCTGCTTTTTTTACAACAAAGGAGTCTAAAATAGATAATATAAAAATGAATGATCTTGATAATAATAAAAAACCATAAATCTATTATCTCCAGTATACCAGCTAAACCGGTATACTGGAGATAATCTTACCCCTTCTTCAACTACAATAATCAATTATCATTTATTTTCTCAGATCTAGCACTCAATAATTTTTCCAGCCTCTTCTTTGCTTCTGCGTTGCCCTGCTCCGCCGACCTTCTATACCAGTTTTCCGCCTTTTTCAGATCCGGCTTTATATCTCCACCACCAATCTCATAAATATTAGCTAACATAAATTCACCACTAGGGTTTCCACTCTCAGCAGACTTTAAAGCCAATTCAAATGCTTTATTACAATCCTCTTCTACTCCGTGACCATTATAATACAATCCAGCCAACATACATTGTGCATCACTATTATTTGCCCTTACCGGGTCAAGCAAATATTTATAAGCTTGGTTATAATCCTGCTCTACTCCCAATCCACCTTGATAAAAAACTGCAAGCATAATTTTTGCATCATCATCACCCTGCTCCGCTGCCATTTCCAGCCACTTCCATGCTTCACTATAATCCTGCTCTACCCCAGTACCTTCATAATACATCACTCCTAAATTAACCTGCGCTGCACTATCTCCCTGCTCTGCTGCCAATTTATACCATTTAACTGCTTCCGCATAATCTTGCTCCACTATATCAGGTTGATTACAATACAAGTTACCCAATATATTCCCTACTTCTGCATTTCCGCCCTCCGCTGCCTGCTTGTACCATTTCACTGCTTCTATATAATTACGATCAACTCCTTCTCCCTCCATATACATATAACCAAGATTGCCCTGAGCGATAGCATTGCCTTGCTCTGCCGCTAATTTATACCACTTAACCGCCTCCTTATAATCTTGCTCCACTACTTCAGGATGATTATTATAAAACCAACCCAAAAAATTCTCTGCTTCCGCATTCCCGCTCTCTGCTGCCTGCTTTACCAACTCAAATGCACGTTTTTTATCCACCGCCACACCCCTACCCTCAAAGTATAATAACCCCAGACCAAAAACCCCTTTTGCATTCCCTGCCTCCGCCGCCTGAGTCAAATACTTTGCCGCCTTGGTATAATCCTGCGAAAGAGCCTCACCTTTCATATACAGCTCCCCTAGAAACACTGCAGCTATCGTATTCCCTTTATCCGCCGCTAGGATAAAGCACCTCTCTGCCTCCGAATAATTACCATCCATCAACGCCCCGTAACCTACCATAACTAAGGATTTAGGGTAACCCGCAGCTGCCTGCTTATTGATATCATCCAATATACCGTCAATTTGTTGATCGCTCAATTTTATATCCGGAACTTCTCGACGCAGAGCAAACATTGAATCTCTCAAACTACCTGAGGTCTTATTCCCAGTGCTACCCGCCACCGACTCCCGTCTCAACCGCTCCTCCAGCTGCATCCTACTCCGATTCTGAATCGACAACCAGATAATAAACCCCAAAACCAGCGCCCCTGCAATAATACCGACTATCTTACCTGTACCGTTTTTCATTATCTTTATTCCCACTATCTGTATTCATCAAACAGCCTTTATTCTACCACACCCCACCCCGCCTGGCAAGTACAAACCCCAACCCGCCGATCCAATATTTTCGCCAATAGACATGCAATAGACATACATACATGCCGCCAATATCATCCGTGCCGCCGCCGAAAAGAATCATAAATTTTATAAATACAAAGCCGATATGTACCGAGGCTTCAGCGACATCATGCTCGGGTATGACAAATTTCATAACTTAGACGCTGCACTACTCGATGTCTACTATAATATTACTGGAACCATCAGCGATAAAGCCCTTTACGACAAACAAATAACCAGCGCCGCCGCTGAGCTCGCCAACAAATACGGCGCTAGCCCCTTCGGCGAATGGGGCGGCAACTTCATCAAGAATTATACCGTCGCCATCGGTCTACTCGCAGTCTCTGTCTTCAGCGGTGGCGCCGCCCTCCCGAACGCCTTAATCAAGATCTACGGTGGCATGTCCAAAATATCCGCCCTCCGCGCCGAGTGGATAAGGCTCCAGGAAGATGACTCCCTCACCGATTCCGACCGTGTACTACAATTAACCATCTTCGGCATCAAAAACGAAGCCATCGATCAGCTCGGCAAAGCAGGTGGTGCTCAAGTCAAAAATTTTATGGGTAAATACAAAGTTAGTGAAAAGATTAAAAATTTATCTGAAGGAATAACTAAACTTACCACAAAATCTGGATTAAAAGAAAATAACAAACGCGAAGATCAATACTATTTCTAACAAATACAATAGCCTGCCATTTGGCAGGCTATTGTATTAAAATTTCAAAGGCCAGAATTTACTCTATTCATTACTATTTGCTCCAAGCTCATTATAACATGATAATGCATACTCATCCCCCTGCTCTGCTGCAAGCTTATACCACTTCTTTGCTTTTTCTATATCCACATCCCTTCCCGATCCAGTCTTATAGATATCTCCCAGAAAAATCTGAGCCTCAAGTAGGCCTTGCTCAGCAATCTTATTCATCATTTTATAACCTTTATCCGTATCCTGCATTACTCCCTGCCCATACATATACATCTTTGCCAAGAGTGCATGAGCATCAAGACTTCCTCTGTCAGCAGCCTGCTTTAACCAAAAATATGCTTTATCATAGTCATCCTCACCATAGTAAATTCCCCCCAACATGACCTGTGCATTAATACTATCCTGATATGCAGCTAATTCCAACCATTTTTTTGCTTCTTGATAATTAGCCTCAATTCCGTTGCCTCTAATATAAATAGCTCCTAAGCATGTCTGCATATCACTATTCCCCTGCTCCGCCGCAAGTTTATACCACTTAACCGCCTCCTGATAATCTTGCTTCACTATATCAGATCGGCTACAATAAAAATTACCCAATATATTCCCAGCCTCCATATCCCCACCCTCTGCCGCCTGTTTTAATAACTCAAATGCCCGCTCATTATCCACCTCTACGCCAGTACCCTCTAAATATATGAAGGCCAGACCAAGAGCCGCGTCCGCACTCCCTGCTTCCGCCGCCTGCGTCAGATATTTTATCGCCTTGGTATAATCCTGCGAAAATGCCTCGCCCTTCGCATACTCCGTCCCTAAAAGCGCTGCCGCTATCGTATTCCCTTTATCCGCCGCCAGGATAAAGCACCTCTCTGCCTCCGGATAATTACCCTCCATCAACGCCCCGTAACCTACCATAACTAAGGATTTAGGGTAACCCGCAGCTGCCTGCTTATTGATATCATCCAATATGCCTTCAATTTGCTGATCGCTCAATTTTATATCGGGAACTTCTCGACGCAGAGCAAACATTGAATCTCTCAAACTAACTGAGGTCTTATTCCCAGTGCTACCCTCCACCGACTCCCGTCTCAGCCGCTCCTCCAGCTGCATCCTACTCCGATTCTGAATCGACAACCAGATAATAAACCCCAAAACCAGCGCCCCTGCAATAATACCGACTATCTTACCTGTACCGTTTCTCATTATTTTTATCCCCACTATCTGTATTCATTAAACTGCACTTATTCTACCACACCCCACCCCGCCTGGCAAGCACAAACTCCAACCCGCCAATCCAATATTTTCGCCAATAGACATATAAGTACAACGCTAGCCCCTTCGGTAAGTGGGGCGGCAACGCCATCAAGGATTATACCGCCGCTCTGGCTATCCTTGTCATCTCAGCCTTCACCGAAGGTACCCCTCTGGTTTCCTATTCACTTGCTGCCTACGGTGGCTTATCCACTGTCACCGACTTTAAAACAAAGTGGACAAAGCTCAAGGAAGATGACTCCCTCACTGACGCCGACCGCTTTAACCGTCTCTTCTGGTACGGCGTCGAAAACTATGGCGGCACACCATTAGGTTCGCATATCAGTAATAACATTAAAGCTTATGGCACGATGTCAGATACTCTAAAAGCAGTAAAAAGTTTTTCTGATCAAGAATCATTATATCTATCACAAGAAGAGAACAAATAGTTCTGATAACAATAAAAAACCATAAATCTATTATCTCCAGTATACCAGCTAAACCGGTATACTAGAGATAATCTTACTCAGATCACCAATTTCATTAATACTTCCATTATAATTAATCCTCAGACTTTTCTGTTGAAATTTCTTCAAGTCGCCTAATTGCATCCTCATCCCCTTGCTCAGCAGCCAGCTTATACCATCTCACTGCTTGCGCAAGATTCTGCTCAACGCCCATTCCTTCATGATATAAATAACCCAGATTCTTCTGAGCTGAAGTATTTCCTTGCTCAGCTGACAGTTTGTACCATTTCGCAGCTTCCACATAATCCTGATCAACACCCATTCCTTCCTGATATAAATAACCCAGATTCTTCTGAGCTGAAGTATTTCCTTGCTCAGCCGACAGTTTGTACCATTTCGCAGCTTCCACATAATCCTGATCAACCCCTTTCCCTTTTTCATACATATAACCAAGATTAACTTGAGCAGCTATATTTTTCTTTTCCGCTGCCAATCTAAACCATCTTACAGCTTCTGCATAATCCTGCTCAACTCCTTCTCCTTCCTTATACATATAACCAAGATTATTCTGAGCTATAGCATTTCCCCGCTCAGCTGCCAGCTTATACCACTTAGCAGCTTCTGCATAATCCTGCTCAACTCCTTCTCCATCATAATACATATGTCCAAGATTATTCTGTGCTGAAGCATTTCCTTGTTCCGCGGCCACCTTATACCATTTCATTGCTTCAACATAATCCTGATCAACCCCCTTTCCTTTTTCATACATATAACCAAGATTATTCTGCGCATCATCATCACCCTGCTCAGCTGCCATTTCCAGCCACTTCCATGCTTCACTATAATTCTGCTCTACCCCAGTACCTTCATAATACATCACTCCTAAATTAACCTGTGCTGCACTATCTCCCTGCTCTGCTGCCAACTTATACCATTTAACTGCTTCCGCATAATCTTGCTCCACTATATCAGGTTGATTACAATATAAGTTACCCAATATATTCCCTGCTTCTGCATTTCCGCCCTCCGCTGCCTGCTTGTACCATTTCACTGCTTCTATATAATTACGATCAACTCCTTCTCCCTCCATATACATATAACCAAGATTGCCCTGAGCGATAGCATTGCCCTGCTCGGCCGCTAATTTATACCACTTAATCGCCTCCTTATAATCTTTCTCCACTACTTCAGGATGATTATTATAAAACCAACCCAAAAAATTCTCTGCTTCCGCATTCCCGCTCTCTGCTGCCTGCTTGACCAACTCAAATGCACGTTTTTTATCCACCGCCACACCCCTACCCTCAAAGTATAATAACCCCAGACCAAAAACCCCTTTTGCATTCCCTACCTCTGCCGCCTGCGTCAGATACTTTGCCGCCTTGGTATAATCCTGCGAAAATGCCTCGCCCTTCGCATACTCCGTCCCTAAAAGTGCTGCCGCTGCCGTATTTCCTTTATCCGCCGCCAAGATAAAGCACCTCTCTGCCTCCGGATAATTACCCTCCATCAACGCCCCGTAGCCTACCATAACTAAGGATTTAGGGTCACCCGCAGCTGCCTGCTTATTGATATCATCCAATATGCCTTCAATTTGCTGATCGCTCAATTTTATATCCGGAACTTCTCGACGCAGAGCAAACATTGAATCTCTCAAACTGCCTGAGGTCTTATTCCCAGTGCTACCCTCCGCCGACTCCCGTCTCAACCGCTCCTCCAGCTGCATCCTACTCCGATTCTGAATCGACAACCAGATAATAAACCCCAAAACCAGCGCCCCTGCAATAATACCGACTATCTTACCTGTACCGTTTTTCATTATCTTTATTCCCACTATCTGTATTCATCAAACAGCCTTTATTCTACCACACCCCACCCCGCCTGGCAAGCACAAACCCCAGCCCATCGATCCAATATTTTCGCCAATAGACATGCAATAGACATACATACATGCCGCCAATATCATCCGTGCCGCCGCAAGAAAAAATCAGAGGTATTACCGCTTCCACGCCGATATGTACCGAGTATTCAGTGACATCATCCCTCTGACCGCTGATAAAATTGTGTCCCCCATAGTCTCCATTATTTACCTATGAAATTATTTGCTGCAATCTATATTCAGCTTAAATTAAGCCACACCACGCTCACGTAACAGCATAGCTATCGACAATACATGATACGCAATATTATGGCAAATAAAAATGACAGGATGCACCGCACCCTGCCACAAACCTACAAATCTTCCAAGAGATTCCTACCGCTCCAGCTTATCGATAATCTCCTCGACTGTAGTATCATGCTCCTCCAGCCACACTCCCAACTCCTCTATTAACCTGACCGTTATTCCCGGTTCGGGAAAATTCATCATCCCGACTTCACAGGCCACCGCCCCGGCCAGCAGAAACGCCACAACTTCACGTATCCCGGCAATACCGCCACACGCGATCACCGGGCACTCAACCGCTGCAGCCACCTGATAGACACAACGCAGAGCCAACGGATGGATCGCCGGTCCGGATAGACCGCCAGTAACATTGGCCAAAATCGGCCGCCGCTTCTCAATATCTATCGCCATTCCAAGAAAGGTATTACTCACCACCAGCGCCTCAGCCCCGGCCGCCTCAATCTCCCGAGCGATAGCCGCGATATCGGTAACATTCGGCGAAAGCTTGACCCACAGCGGCAGCTCGGTAACGCCTTTGAGCTTCTCTACCAATAACGCCGAGCTCTTCCCACACACCCCAAAAGCCATTCCGCCCTCCTTGACGTTGGGGCAGGATATATTTATCTCCAGTGCCGAGATGCCACACCCGTTCAGCGCTTCGACCACATAGAGGTAATCATCCTCACTCTTTCCCGCCACATTTACCACAATCTGCCGATTAGCCTCAAGCAACGGCGGCAGAAGCTTGGCCTTAAACTCCTCAACCCCTCCATTCTGCAAGCCAATCGCATTGAGCATCCCCGACGGAGTCTCGACCACCCGAGGTGGAGGATTACCGACCGTCGCTCTGGGCGTGACGCTCTTGGTCACCACCGCCCCCAGCCTCCCGATATCGATAAAATCTGCGTACTCCTTACCGCTGCCGTAAGTTCCAGACGCAGTAAAGATCGGGTTGGCAAACTCTAACCGTCCCACACTTGTCTTCAATCTTTCGCTTATATTCATTCTTCTCTACCCGTTACAAGTAAAAAGTCTGCATGAAAAACTCCATGCAGACCCAAGTATACTCAAAATAATGCTAATAGTCGATAACGAAAAATCCTCGCTATTATTTTTATCGCTCCATCCCTTTAGGCAAAGCACATCTCAACGATTCGCACTACATCCTCTTTCTCCAGTTTGCCCGGATCTACTCCAAAGAGCGGCCCCATCGCATAGAACGCATTCTCCGCGATCTTCTCTGCTTCAGAACTATCAATTCCGTATTCCGTGAGCGAGAGTTCACCCAAACCTACAGCAACCAGCAATTTCTTGAGCGCCTCGACAAAGTCCTCAGGCTTCTCAGCTGGATAACCCATAGCCAGCGCCATATCAACATAACGCTGATCCGGCCACTTCTCTATCATAACCGTATGATACGGTACCAGCAGACACGCCAACCCAGCACCATGCGGCAATTCTGGATGATACGCACTCAGCGCATGCTCAATGGAATGCTCAGAGGTACAGCTTGATGTAGACTCAACCAGCCCCGCCTGCGTACTTGCCCAGGCAATGGCTGAGCGCCCTTCTATATCAGAGCCGTCCTTGACAACAGTCGGCAGATACTCGGCAATAAGTTTTACGCTTGAAAGCGCAAAGACATCACTCGCCGGCTGACCGACCTTGGCAATATAACCCTCGATAGAGTGGCAGAACGCATCAATCCCCTGAAAAGCGGTCAGACGTGGCGGTACAGTCAGCATCAATTCGGGATCGACAATAGAGAGTACCGGAAAAGTATCTGGTATCACCCCGAAGCCGGTCTTCTCATTGGTCTGAGTATTAGTAATAACTGTCCAAGGATCTGCCTCGGTTCCGGTTCCAGCGGTAGTAGGTATCGCAACCAGGGGTAACGCCGGATTCACCAGCGGCTGCCCCTTACCGCTACCGGTAGGGATATAATCCCAGTAATTTCCAGGATTTGTCGCCATAATCGCCATACTCTTGGCGCAATCAATCGAACTTCCGCCACCAAGTCCAACGATAAAATCGCAGCCATTTTCCTTTATTAACTCTGCACCCTCGGTAACATGCTCAAGAATTGGATTAGGCAGAATCTTGTCATAGACTACCGACTCCACCCCGTTATCCTTGAGATAACCGATTACCTGATCCAGATAACCATTAGACCGCATGGATTTTCCCGAACTGATTACAATAAATGCCTTCTTTCCCGGTAACTTCTCTGTTGCCAGTTGCTTGAGTTTACCAGCACCAAAGATTATTCTAGTCGGTATAAAATATTCAAAATTCCAATTCATGACCCTTCTCCTTAAGTTATGCGTTTACCAACACGTTAAAACCCAAACACTGAAATATTTCGATATGCAATATAATATTATAATAAGAATATTATACAAAGAAAAGTGGTTCTGAACAGATCCACTTTTTTAGATAATCAAACAAACCACTTTCAGTTTAGGCTCGCTTTGCCCCAAATAGACTCCACAAGACAAAGATCGCCACTCCCGCAACTATGGCAATATCAGCGACATTAAAGACCGGCCAGTTATAGACTCCAGGGATCTGCACATCGATAAAATCCCTCACCCCCTGGTAGCTCTCCGTATAACCATTGAGTTTCATCTCAACAAAGACTCTATCATAAAGATTACCAAGTGCTCCTCCTAAGAGCAACCCAAAACCGAGTAAGGGCAAAAATGACCGGCTATGCTTCTGTGAAGAATAAGCCAGATATATTACAATAGGAATTATAACCGCAGTGATGGCAATCAGCAAGATCGGACTTCCCCCGCCTAGTCCCCATACCGCCCCTTTATTAATATGTAAATTCAATGAAAACCATCTATTGATAATCACCAACCTCTGGGTCGGGATAGCAAGCAGCTCAGAGAACACATACCACTTACTCACCAGATCAGCAATTATAGTCAGAGCAACTACTATCCAGAATCTCAACATCTTATTATCAGCAAAACCTTTCTAAGCCAAAACTCCAGTTTCTATAAACGTCAGTTTTTTATCGTAAATAGAGCTTAAATATATTGCAAAAAAACCCAACTAATTTTATAATCAACGCAGATTTATCCGAGGAAAGTGATAATATCACAAAGCTTGCTGATAATCCAGCATTTAATGACTTAAAAGCCATAAAAATACGGGATCTCCTATGCAGAAGAGCGACCTTACACCCAGAATCTTCAAACAGATATCAGAATTTGTCCACGCCAGTTGTGGTATAAATCTTACTCAGAACAAATTCGAGTTAGTAAATACCAGATTGAGCAAAGTAATCCGTAGACATGAGTTTTCTGGATTCTCCGAGTATTTGAACTACCTCAAAGACGACACCACCGGTGAGGCTCTCAGCGAACTAATGAATGCGATCTCAACCAACCTGACCTCATTTTTCAGAGAATCATCCCATTTTGATTTTATCCAACGTCAGCTTATTCCCGAACTGATGGTAAAAGTCGGCAAGGCCAACGATTATCAATTACGAGGCTGGAGTGCTGGTTGCAGTGTTGGCGCCGAGGTATATACTATAGCCATTGTCTTACGGGAAAGCATCCCCGACCTGCATAATTGGAATGCCCGCCTCCTGGCCACAGACATCGACACCAATGTTATCAAAACTGGCGAAAAGGGCATTTACTCAAAAAAACAGATGGAAGGTATACCGTATACTCTCCTCTCGAAGTATTTTAAATATTCACGAACCAAGAACTTGTACAAAGCCAAAGAAACCTTGCGCGATCTGATAGAATTCAGATATCTAAATCTTATTGATGAATTCCCATTCAAAGGCAAGTTTGACTTTATCTTCTGTAGAAATGTAATGATCTATTTTACCAAGGATACTCAGGAACACCTGGTAAACAAGTTTTACCAATTTCTCAAACCCGGCGGGTATCTTTTTATCGGACATTCTGAAGGTTTGAGTGGTATAAAACACAACTATAAATACGTCCAGCCAACAATCTACAAAAAAAGTTAAATCACACAACAACCTATACTATAGCACTTTACACAGCATTCCTAAAAAAAAAACATAAAAATCTAATTTTTCACTAACACTTTCGCAGGATTTATGGCATATTATTACATATATATGTGAGTTAATTATTTTTTTAACAACAAATACAACTCAATTGTGTTTGTTATTTTTTTCTTTTAATACAGTATTAGCTAATGCTACTGATCACCTTTTAAAATCAGTAGGAGGAGTTTTTTTGTATTAAGACGGTACTTTTTATTATGGAGATTAATAATTATGGACTCCAGAGACAGGTGGGTCAATTGGGACCAGCTTGCCGTAGGCGAAGATTTTTGGGACATGATGGAAGAACTCGATGAAAAGCGTCTTGGCGAGATCCGCGAACAGCGCCAGATGGAAGAGATTCGTCGGGTTCACGAGCGCCGTCTATCCAAGATGAAGATCGACCGTGAGAAATTCATGAGTGAAGAGCCGTATTCATTCATGTGTAAAATTCCGGTAAGCTGAATCAATTCGACATCTGAAAAAGGAATCTACTTTCTTTTCACGCCCTTGCCTTTACGGCAAGGGTTTTTTTATAAATAGCAAAAATGTATTGTAGCGGATTTATTTTCTGATAATATATAATGAATTGAACCCAGCTTAGCCTATAGGCCTAAACGGAAGAATACGAACATGCTAAAGAAAATAATTACCCTGGCTTTACTGCCAATTATATCAATACTAGTTATTTCCGGCTGCGCTGCCACCAGCAATACCGTAAGTATCGCCGCCACCGACCTTATCAATAATACTGTCGAAAACCGGGTAGACATAGACAATATTATTGCCGGTGGCGAGATGAAAATTGTCGATCAACCGAGCGACTTCTCCCTCAGCACCAAGATTGAAATGATTGCCGAAGATCCCAGTTCACTGCGCATAAAGGCGACCAAGCTTGCCGATGAGATTGTCGCCTTCGACATGCTGATGCAAGGGGAGCAAGTGGCCTTCTATGTACCGCTACGTAATGTATTATACACTGGCAATGTTGCCAATCTCCAGAGTGGTGGGGTAAATTTCTCCCCCAAAGCCATTATCAACCGTATACTCCATGCCAATGAAGATCTCCTTGATAAGCGTTGGCGAGTCGTCGGCCGCGACTCAGCCGGACTGATGAATGAAAATTTAATCCTGGAGGAGATGCATACAAAAGGACAAGAGTATGTGCGGGTTTATGTCGACGGCAGACGTCAGGTTCTGCATAAGGTCGAGCATTACACTTCTAACAATCAGTTATACTTTGTCGAGACCTACTCTAAATTTGAGCAGTTGATGACCGGAGAGACCACCCTGGCCGGTAAGGAGATCGGCACAGGCAAGTACTTCCCCATGCAGTTCACCCTCGACTGGCCACAGAAAAACCGCTATGTCAAGATAACCCTCAGACGCTATCGCTCCAATGTCGATAACGCAGAGACCGACGAACTCTGGGTAATTGATGATCTGGATATGGATAGTGTACAGCAACGCACCCTGGCTCAAGTAGATGTCGATAGCGATGCGCAGTATGATTAATTCCTATTTATTCTCAGAGACCAGCGGTGGAGGCGGCAGTTACCCTTGATTAACCAGAAATTTCCCAAAATAGATCGATATCCAATTTCTGCAGCAGAGTACAAAAAAAGAGAGAAAGCTTACTCTTCCCGCTGGCAGATACGCTTTTTCTTTATTGGCATACTTGCAGCGACAACATTCTTCATGCCAGAGTTAATCACCAAGTATTTTCTCCAAGTGAGCATCAATAACTATATTACTCAAGGTATAGGGCTGATTCTCGCTATCGGAGTAATGCTACTCTCACAGAGATCACGCAAAGCGCTGGCCAGAGCTTATGGGCTCTTCTGCCCGCAATGCGGTGAGACCTTCGACTACTGGTCGGACAAGAAGAATGCGGTCAGCAGCGGCGGAATCTGCCCACTTTGCAATTTTCAAATCACCGACATCCAGAACCTAGAAAAAGATAAGAACAACCATGACGGAGAAGAAACAACTTAGAGAGCGCCTCCTGGAACTGGTGGCGCATATTTCCTGCAACTACCCGAAGATAGTACTGCTAAGCGCACTCATACTGACTGTACTGGCATTTGTTCCCATACTGCGAACCGGTTATACCAATGCCTTCAACATTTCTCGAATGCTACCTCAGGATATCCCTGCCTCCCGTGCCTTCACCCGCGCCATTACCGATTTCGGCACCGCCGATGAAGCAATAGTTGTATTCCGACTCAATCAGGATAATCCGCAAGCTCTAAGTATAACCGGAGGATTGAGTGACAAGATAGCACAAAGACTCAAGCTGAACAACGACATTCGCTCCTCTTTTTCCCGCCTGCTTACCGAAGAGGAGAAGTCGCAGCTGCTCTATGTCGAGCTACCCAAGCATGGCATGCTGCTCCTACCTAAAGCTGATATTGAGGCAATAAAACAGAAGCTAAGCAAAAACAACATCATAAAATCTGTAAATTCTACCGCTAGAAAACTGGCGCAGGACACCGTCTCAGACGAGCTGCAGGAACAGATCATCATCAATACCCTGGGACTAGGCACTATCTTTAAATCCAGCTTTGAATCCCTCTATGCCGCCAATCGCTTGACCCCGGAAGAAGCTGAATTTGCACCACATTTTTTCGATAATAACAAAGGCTATATCCTCAGCCCGAATCAAGAGCTGCTCCTGCTCGTTATCGAGCCGTTATATGCCGCGCAGAGCATCCCGTTTTCTGGACGAATCATGCGCGAGATTGAGAACACAACCTTCGATATAATTATTGGTACAGCCGAACTTACCCCCGAAGACAGTAATGACTGGCCCAAGTTTTTTCAAACCTTACTTACTCTGGCTAATTCCCCGGATCACCCCGGATATAAAGAACTATTTGCCGCCATACCCCCCAGCGCCCAAAAGAGTTGCGAATCCCTGGCGCACGCAGATAATAAAACCGACCCGCAGAAGCTGAATATCCAGATTAAAGCAGCTCTCAAAGGTCTCAATAGTGCACTACGCAACCGTGATAGCTACAAAGGGTTTGACAAGCAGACTAAGGAGAAATATCTCGCGCTCGCCACTACCGAGATCAACCGGCTGCAGACCTATAATTATCCCCCGGAGATTACCGAACGTTCAGCGCTCCTCTACGCCGGCAGAACTCTGATTAACCACTCATTTCAAAACTTGATCAAGCCCTATACCGATTCCGGCCTACCTCCGGCTGCACTCAAAGCGTTTTATCTCGAGTTCGGCGGTGGTTACCAGATTGCCCGAACCTATGGTCAGAAGATAAACGGAGTAATGATCGGCACCCTCATTATCAGCGGCTTGTGTGTCCTCGCCTTCTTTGGCTACTGTTTCAGACGTTACGGAGTCCTGCTCTATATTGGTATCCCGCTTATAATGATTATCTGTTGGACCGCGGGAATCGGCTGGATTATCTTTGGCCAACTCAATATTATCTCCTGCGCCTTTGCCGCCGTACTCATCGGCCTGGGTATCGACTACGCCGTCCATATTTACAACCGCTATAGCGAAGAGCGAGCCAAGGGTATCGCCTTGGAGGAAGCATTCAAGATTGCCACCTGCCATACCGGCTGGGGCATTATTGTCGGTATGGTCACTACCTGCCTGGCCTTCTTCTCGCTCAATGTCACCCGCTTTACCCAGCTCTCGGAGTTTGGTGCCCTGGGCGGCATCGGTATCTTTCTCTCCGCCCCAACCATGATGCTGGTCATGCCGGCACTGATTACATTGCGTAGCCGCATCAAAGAGGATAAGCAACGAAACTACCGACCCAGCGCCTTCTTTCTACCCTATGTTGCCCGGCTGGTTCAGACCCGGCGCCGGAGTGTCTTTCTCTGGGCGATCATCCTCTGCATAATCTCGATCATCTCCATCCTCATCCCCGGAAGTATCAGCTTCAATGCCAGCATGTCTGCACTCCGCCCTAAAGACCGCGCCTTTGAAATCAATGGTGAGATTGCCGAATCATTCTCCAGCCGCAACCCGAACAAACTAACCTTTATGGTCATCGGCAGCAGCGAAGAGGAAGCACTGCAGAAGATGTCAGAGTATGAAGACAAGTTCAAGGTACTTGAAAAACAAGGATTAATCAACGGTTATGAGAGCGTTACCCGGTATCTGCCCTCTCCTGCTACCCAGCGCCAACGCCTCAAGCTTATTGCCGAGATAGACTTTCCTGCAGCCCTGGAAAATTTCGCCAACGCCCTGGAAGAAGCCGGAATGGATCAGGACTACTTTAACTTCAACTTCAATCTTCTCCGCCAGCATCAGCAGTTGGTCGAAGACGAGGATATCATCCTGCCAGCTGATTTCAGCGGTACCAAGATCTCACGCCTGATCAATACCTTTGTCGCCAGGCGTCAGAAGACCTACTATATAGATGAAGGCGATATGCCAAGTAAGTACCCGGTCACCCTGGCCAAGGCTGCAACCCAGTTCGAGGATAATACCGAGCGTTATCCGGCCGGAGCACTTCTTAGTAAGAAAGAGGTGGCAGGACTCAATCCTCCGGGGCAGCATCCACGGGAACGGGTAAAATCCATCACCGTCTTTGAAGGCGGATACGCGGTCAAAGCTTCGATCCATCCGCCAATCCCCGAAGGCGTCTCCGATGGCGAACCCAAGATAACTCAAGACTGGCTGAATCAGGTGGCAGACATACTCGAGTTGGATCCGGCACAGTTCCAGGCCAAATCCAATCTCACCGATTTCAGTGCGACCCTTACCGGAGCCTCTGTCGCTACATCGATTCTGGCCGAGATTGTCAAAGAAGATTTTCTCATCATTTCGATCTGGATTGTCGCTATCTGCTTTGGCGTGGTCAATCTCTTCTACCACCCGCGGCTGACGCAGGCCACTCTCTGCACCCTGCCGTTACTTCTCATCATGCTTTTACGCAGCCGGCTCTACAGTGAATTCCCTGGATTGAACCAGTATTTCTGGATACCGCTGACTCTGCTGAGCATACTCTTCATCGCGGGAGCGGTTCTGCATAAACATATATCACGCACTTTCTACTGCTTCCTCCCGGTAGCCATGGGTCTACTCCTGCTCTTCGGAATCATGGCAATTCTCAATATCCTCGGCAACCTCTGTGGGCTGGGTCATATTATTGATCTTAATTTTGTCAATGTACTCACAATACCGATTATTATCGGCGTCGGGGTCGACAATGGAATTCATCTGGTCAACCGTTACTTTGAGGATAAACGAGAGGTAAGGCCGATGATCGTCGATACCGGTAGAGCTCTGGCCATTACCGCCCTGACCAGTATGGTTGGATTTGGCAGCCTCTACTGGGCAAAATTTCAGGGACTGGACAGCATCGCCCAGCTCGGTCTACTCTCGGTAATTGCTCTCTTCACCGTACTGCTGAGCAGTGTACTCTTCTTCCCAGCGATACTGACTACGCTCAGCCCAGCCAAAGATGATAATAAACCAGAATAATACACTTATAAATGTTTTTTGATAGATTTTTGAAATAAGGAAGATAATATGTTAGAAATAGCCAAAGCCGCAGCCCTTGCCGCCGGCAAAATCCATATGGACAATTATGGAAAAACCCTTAATGTGGATGCAAAGCTCAAGAACGATATCAAACTCGAAGTCGATAAACTCTCGGAAAAGGCCATTATCGATGTAATCCTCTCCGCCCACCCCGACCACTCCATACTCGGAGAAGAGGGTGGTAGTATTGATAACGGAGGGGCATACCATTGGATTATCGATCCCCTTGATGGTACAGTCAACTTCTTCTATGGTCTACCATATTTCTGCACCAGTATCGCCTGCTTCAAAGCTCCCGCCGAGCCTATCAATTACCCCAGAACCTTCAAAGATCTGGGAGAGCCGGTATGCGCCGCTATCTATGCCGCACCGACTCAGGAATTTATCTATGCTGAAGCCGGCAAGGGTGCATACCTCAACGACCGGCCAATCCACGCCTCCACCGAGACCAAACTGCAAGAAGCTCTCCTCTGTACCGGTTATGGTGCGTCACAAGATAGTTATGACCGAATGTTCGGCGGAGGCAGCTCTATCGCAGCTCAGGTACGAAAGATCCGCTGTCTTGGAGCCGCCGCCTATGATATTGCCAATGTCGCCTGTGGCCGGGCTACCGGTTTCTTTGAAGGAGGCGTACATTCCTGGGATATTGCTGCCGGGGGTATAATTGCCCAGGAAGCCGGGGCTATCGTCGATGCCTTTGAGACCGATAGCGCCAGCTGCAGATGGGACACTATAATCGCCGCACCAGCGTTATTACCTGAGTTAAAACAAATTCTCCGCGGAGCCTAATTTTCAGCTTCACGCAAGTGCTATTATTACTATAAGAATTAGCAAGCAAACTTCCACCTGAGCAATCTTTAGAGTTCTACTAGCGCCAAAAGTCAAGAAGCATATTAAGAAAAGCAATAACAATCTGTTATTGCTTTTTCAGTAATAACCAATTATAATTTTAGAGCAAACATAATGGATATTACCATAATACCGACAAAGATATTTATATATAGTTAATACTAAGAAATGCTAATAAATATAATATTGCCTAGTTGAAATTTTATTTTCCTTACCTACACCCCTCCGTAATCGCTTTGCGAAACTTGCCCAATGCGGGCAGCGCACCTGGATTATAAGGACGAGTAGCCCAGGCGAGAAGGATTTTGAGGCAGACTGCCACCAAGAAAGAAAATCTTATTGCTCTGTCGGCACTGAAAAGCGGTAAAAGCACAGTTGATACTAAGATATTTTCTCTGCTGAAGCAGTGACTATCTAACAATAGCAACCAGGGAGTCAGAACCATGCAACGAGTTCTACTGATCAGCAACCCAGAAAAATACGGCACCTCAGAGCTAGTAAACAGAGCCGAAAAATTTCTGAATGGCAAATGCGATATAATTGCCGAGGTCTCCTCCTTTGATGAAGACCTTACCCGCTTCAACGCGGACTTCGCCATTATCTTCGGTGGCGACGGCACCGTACTCAACGCGATCAGACGCTTCGGTACCGAACAGATACCGGTTATCACTGTAAATCTCGGCAAACTCGGCTTTCTTGCCGAGATCAATCCTGAAGAGCTGGAGAAGATGCTGGAGAAATATCTTGCTGGCTCAGTAAATATCTCTGAGCGGATGCGCCTGCAAATAAAGGTTCTGCGTAACCAGAAGACAATTTTTACCCAGTTAGCGCTCAACGAAATATCCTTCTTCTCGCTTAATTGCGGACGGATCTGCACCCTGAATATAGCGGTAGATCAGCAGCACCTAACCAGCATTTCCGGCGATGGTCTGGTAGTCGCAACCGCCACCGGATCTACCGCCTACGCGCTATCTGCAGGCGGGCCAATAATGAACCCCACTTTAAAGAGCATGCTTCTAGTCCCCGTCTGCGCCCATAGGCTGACCAACCGTCCACTGGTTCTCAGCCGCCATGAAGAACTCAGCATCTCCGGACCAGCCTCCATCAGTTGTGATGGCATCAATTCCATGCGCCTTACTGAGGCCGACATCGTGCAGGTAAGATGTTCTGATTCACCCGCTCTCATCGTCACCTATAGCCAGGAAAGCCGCTATGATACACTTCGCAGAAAACTCAATTGGGGCGAATAAACCATTTTTTTAAGGTTAATTTTTCAATATCAACGATATCCAAAGCATTAATTCTTGACGAAAATGACATTATATCTTACTATTACACTCACAGTACTTTTTCAGGTTCTAGGAGTTGCAATTATGCCCATGCGTAGAATTCCCGTAAATGAAGCAGAAGCCGGGATGGTTACAGTACAGGATATTGTCGATATCAACGGTCGGATACTGATCCATGCTGGCTCACGTCTGAGCCCAGTAGCGATCAGACGCCTACCCCTCTGGGAGATAACCGAAATTTTTATTGAATCAACTGAAGAAGAACCAGAGACCTCTGAAATAACCGTCAGCAGTATGACTAAGTCTCTGACAAATTCTGAACCTACCGCCGACGTAGAACTTATCGCTGAAATCAAAGCCAAGCTTGATCAACGCTTTGCAAATATTGACGAGACCAACTTCTATAAAGGCTACCGCAAGATACTCCTCAAGCATTTAGTCAATAATAATAATAACGGCATCGGTATACTTCCAGGATCTTATTAATTATGGTAATGAACTCAATTGAAGCTCGCGAAAAAATAGAGAATACCCCGGATATGCCGACTCTCCCCAGCGTCGCCACAGAGATACTCCGGGTGGCAAATAATCCTATGACCAGCGCCAATGATGTCAGCAACATCATTCACAAAGACCAAGCTCTTACCACCAAGGTCTTGAAACTCGTCAATTCAGCGTTTTACGGATTTCCAGGGAAGATCAAGACCATCCAGCATGCGGTGGTAATTATTGGATTCAATAAAGTCAAGAACATTGTAATGGCAGCCTCGCTCTTTGATATGACCAAGGATCGAGACTCTAATCTGCTGAACATTCCTGATTTCTGGACCTACTCACTGACAACAGCCATTGCCGCACAGGAAGTAATCAAAGAGGTAGATTCCAATATCATTCCCGATGACATCTTTGTCGCCGGGCTCATTCATTCACTCGGCACCTTGATCCTGGATCAGGTATTTCCTCAGGAATTTCGGAGTGTGCTGGCCAAACGCCACGAAAGCACCGATAAAATTATAGATATTGAGAAGCAGATACTCGGGTTTTCTCATATGCAAGCGGGCGAGTGGGCTACTGAAAAATGGGATCTGCCGAAGGTTCTCTGTTCCAGCATCCGTTATTACCAGACCCCAACCTTGGCCAACAGCGACTTCGAGGCGGTAGCCTCTGTACACATAGGTAGCGTTATTACCAAGTCACTCGGCATCAACTTTGAACCTATCGATCTGGTGACGCCGTTTGACATGAAAATTCTGCAAAAGTATCAGCTGAATTTAGACAAGATTGACGCGATAATCGGTAAAGTAATCGAAGAACTCAAACGTGCTCAGGATTTTCTCGATCTCATTCATAGTAATTAATTTTTTGTGGCTCTGATTAAGAAGAGAGGCTGTATGAATCTTATCTTCAACAAAGAATGCGAGTATTTTCTCAAGATCTTTATCGATTTTGAGAAGAGTCTTCAAGACGCTACAGATTCTCTGGGATTGAGTGACATTCTTGACCTCTTTGAGATAAACATCGATAAAATCATTCCGTTCATCTATTTTCAAGCCTATCTCGTTGAAGGCAAGAAACTTAGATTGATGAGCACCTTCGCTCCAGATGATATCAGTGTCGACAGCTCGATTATCGACTGGGTTCTGGAGAATGGAGAGATAAGTATCATTGAAAAGAGCGAGACGGCCTCCTCCCATGATGTACTCTACCTCCCGCTTATCGGCAGTTCAGGCGGCATTGGAGTAATTGTACTCTGGATCGACTTTGATGCAGACAATTATACCCGTGGTCTTTCTACCATCCTTATGCTCCTCGGGCAGATTGTCTCCACCCGCATCGAATATTATTATCTCCGGCGTAAAGTTGAAAACAGTCGCTCACAGCTTACCGATATTGTCGAGAGTGTAGGGCATGGCATACTGGCTCTGGACAGCACAGGCAAGATTATTCTGGTAAACGGAACCCTGGAGATGATGTTTGGTCTTGACCGCTCCGATATTATTAACAAAGACTATAACTCAGCGCTCTCAAAAGATTTTATCAAGATTATCAACTCGGCGATCATAGCTATGAATAGCGTAGAACCCGAATTATCCATGGTCCTCTTGGATAATGCGATTACCATAGGGGTCACTGCCAGTGCCATGCGCATCAGCAGTTCCCGAGACGCAGAAGGTCTGGTAATTCTCTGCCGAGATCTAAGCGCTACTTTAGAACTCTCAAAAATGCGCGAAGTAGACATGATGAAGAATGACTTTCTTTCATTGGTCAGCCACGAGTTGCGCACACCTCTAACCTCAATTCTAGCCTATACCGAAGCACTGATGATTGAAGGAATGATTACCGAGGAAGAAGAGAGAAAAGAATATCTGGAGGTAATTTATAATGAGGGTGAGCGCCTGACCCGCCTGATAAACGATGTCCTCGATCTGACCAAGATGGAGTCGGGAAAGATGGAGTATCAATATATCACCTGTAATCTTGAGGATGTTATCCAGTCTTCAATAACCTACAGCAAGGTATCTGCCCAGAAAGCCGAGGTCAGCCTTATCTTCACCTATAACGGCAAACCGATAAGTGCCTACTGTGATATCGACCGCATAACCCAGGTACTGCTCAACATCATCTCCAATGCCATAAAATTTACTCCGAAAGGCGGTAAAATCACCCTTGCCTTAATGACCGAATTTATTGACAATGAAAAATTTGCCAAAATCACCATTACCGATACCGGCATCGGCATTGCCCCTGAAGATTTGAACCGGGTCTTCTCTAGATTCGAACAGATAGAATCTCTGGCCCACCATTCTCGCGGTACCGGTCTAGGTATGCCCATATGCAAGATGATTATTGAACAAGGACACCGAGGCAATATTGGTCTTACCAGCAAGCTCGGAGTCGGCACCCAATTCTTCTTTACCCTGCCACTGGAAATTGAAGAGGAAAGAGACTAAGTGCTGATACCGTTTGAAACTATTGCCATAATCCTCTATCTGGCCAGTATCACCCAGAGTCCAACCTTACCGGATCCGGCTGTTTCACTCCTGGCAATTCTGATCGGGGCAATTATCTGTCTACTCCTTGTACAACTCGAGGTACTCGCCCTCAAACGCCGCCGGAGCCTTTTTTCTGCGCCGAGTAGAAAACTTATAAAAATCTGTGAGATAGCCAATAAAGCTCTGGGCTGCGGTATTACTATCGCTTTGCTCGACATATTCCAAGTATATAATCTTTATAGTTATATTCTGCCCGGCTTGAGTGGCAATTATATCCTCCAGAATATAACCGGCATGCTAATCTATATTTTTATTACCCTCTTTCTCTGGTTACCCTGGTATCAGATTCACCAGCGCACCGCATCCGGAAGCTGGAGCTACCGCTCATACTTCCTGCACAAATTTCGTTATAGCTTCTTTATCCTCGGTATCTGGCTTCCCGGTATACTCCTCACCGAATACCTCAACAGCAAGGCCAATCCGCTCTCACCCGGTGAACTCGAACTATACACCACCCTGCTTTTCATCGTAGTAAGTTGGCTATTCCCAATCTTTCTCCGCAAATTCTGGGGTTGCACTAAACTTGAAGATCAACAACTTATTACTCAGATAACCCGCATAACCACCCGTGCCGGGGTCAAAGTAAACGGTATCTACCTCTGGAGCCTTGGTGGAAAGTCCATCCCCAATGCGGCAATGGTCGGTTTTCTCCCCCCCTTTCAGTACCTCTTTCTCAGCCACGGTCTTATCAACCGGCTGGAAGAAGAGGAGATTCTAGGAGTAGTCGGGCATGAGCTCGGTCACCTCAAGCAGAAGCATATTCTCTTCTATCTCCTGATGAGTATCTCCCTGATCACCACTATCGAACCATTTGTCTACCTCTTCCTGCAGAACAGCATACATACCATTATCGCCTTAATCGGCCTCTTCTTTCTGTATATCCGTTTCATCTTCGCTTGGTTCAGCCGACGTTTTGAACGCGAAGCAGATTTATTCTCCGCTGAATTACTCGGTGACTACCGTCCGCTCAGCCGAGGCTTGGAGCGAATTGGACTCGCCTGCGGCAATATCAGAAATGAAAAGAGTTGGCATCACTACGGAATTGCCGAGAGGGTCTGGTTTCTACAGTCTAGTTTCTACGATACCGCCTGCAAAGAGCGGTTCAAACAAGGTGTCAAGCTACTGCGCCGGGTCGCGGTCATTCTCTTTCTCTTCCTGCTAACCGCCACGGTCTATCTCCGGCTGCACTACTTTACCCAATCTACAAACCCTACGCCCAAGCTTGATAAGTCTATTGAGACTGAGCAAGAACAGCAAGAACGCTGGCTGCAGTTACGCTCCATCTTTCAGGATGATATCAATAAACGCTGAAGTCTTTTAATTATGCCTGCTCACATTAAGCAGTACCTCTTGCCATTAGCGTAATAATTTGAATCCGCAAATAACCGGTAATTTATGATTAACCTGACAATTCATATAATATCTTATTAGAAACGAGTGTAATTATTCTTAGTTTTATTTCATACTGTAATAGAAAAAGAATATATAATTTACGCTGTATTGATTAATTGATAGTTCCTTCAGCTAAGCGCTTGCGCCAATGCCTGTGCGGCTGCGCACCTCAGGATACTGGGGATAAGTAACCTCCTGTTCAGGGGTTTGGGGAGAAAATCCTCATGAAATACAAGTACTGCTTAGTAAAATAAGCCTTAGTTATTCATCTCTGCCACCGGAAACGAAAAGATAAAGCAAGCGCCTCGAGGCGGTCTATTCTCCGCGATTATCGTCCCCCCATGATCCTGTACAATCTTATGCACGATCGCCAGCCCAAGTCCGGTGCCATCCTTCCTGCTGGTATAGAACGGATCGAACAACTTACCCAGCTTACTCGGCTCAATCCCGCTCCCGCCATCTTCAAATTCAACGATCACCCGTTTCTGACGCGCCCCCACTTCCACATAGGACGCAATCACAAGTTTTTCGCCTTCAGGCATAAATTGCACCGCATTGAGTATAACATTCAAGAACGCCTGCGCAATCTGATCTGAATCGACATTGAACTTCTCTTTACAGAGGGCATGCCGTTCCACCACCTCTATCTGCTTCTTCTCAAGTTCACGCGCCGCCATATCCAGTGCCAGATGGCAGACTCGCTCAAAGGTTGTCGGCTTCTTGCTTGGTGCTCTACCGCGGGTAAAGGTCAACATATCGGTAACAATCCGATTGAGTGCATTGGAGGCAGCGATAATCTTGTCAGCGATACCGGCTTCCTTGGATTCAGGATCAAACCTCTTCTTAAGGGTAGAAGCATATAGTTCAATTCCTCCGAGCGGATTACGGATCTCATGCGCCACTCCAGCCGCCATCTCCCCCAGCGCGGCCAGACGATCCTGACGAGTAACCTTCTCTTCAAGTTTTTTGATATCGGTAAGATCACGGAATGACTGCACAGCACCGAGAATCTCTCCTCGGCTATTGCGGATAGGACTGGCTGATACTGAGAGGATATGCTGCTGATCGGTATTTACCATTACCTCAATATTGGTAAAGCCCTTCTCTTCAGAGAGTGACCGCTCCAGAATACGCCCCAGTTCTCTCGATGATTCACTGAGCACCTCACGTATGGGAAGTCCCATTTGATCACCGGCTATAGAGAGAACAATCTCAGCCGCAGACTGATTAAACGCCATCACTTCCCGCTCGGGATTTATCGCAATTACCCCGTCGGTAATAGACTCTAGGATATTGGCAAGATAATTCTTCAAAGCACTCACCTCTTCAAGCGAAGAGGTGAGTTCCTTATTCTTCCTACTCAACTCCCCGGTAAGGTGTTCTACCTGCCGCTTGAGGTTTTCATGGGTCTTCTGCAAACCCAGGGTCGCTTCATCATAGGCCTTGATTATCTTGATCAACTCGGCAGGATCAAGGCTATTCCCTCCCTGCCCCGCTCCCGGATCCAACGTATTATCGGTCATAACTCATTCTTTCCCCAAGCCCGAAGTTACCACCCCTGCCGTCAGACTGCACTCCACAGACAGCTAACAATCACCCTTTTTTATCTTTGAACCTTGGAAGCTTCAACTTTGGCATCTTTACGCTCTTACCGTACGCACTGAGCATCGCCTTACCCTTCTGAATCTTGACTACCTGCGCCGAACTAGAACGGGTCACCTCTTCTGCAGCTTGCCGACACTCCTCTTCTACCGCAACAATTTTACCAAGTATCTCACGCAGCTCAATTATGTATGGATCAACTACAGCCCTCACCCCGGCATCCCAACTCTCCAATTTTCGGTCACGAGCCTGTTTGTAGGGTACCGCCTCCTGCTCTATACCATTGATTTTATTGATCCGCATCTGCTTCTCATCAATTACCGACAGCAGCTTTTCTGTATCTTGATTGGCGATAAGTTCTTTCTGCTTCAAAGATAGTTCATAAACTTCTCGATAGAGAATCAACTCTTTCTTAAGAAAGACCGCAAGAACCTTTGCCACCTCCATACTATTATCACCAGCAGTCATATTGTATCCTTAATAACTTATCAAGCTAAAACAGAGCAATCCCTAGATTATCAATGATACAGATTTCAAATAAAAATTTCAAGATAAAGCACAGGAAGAGAACAAAATTAGCGATTATCCAGTACCCCAAGAAATTCCTGCATATCAGGTGCCAGCGGGGCGTTGAGGGTCATCTCAGAACCATTCGGATGAGTAAAGGTAAGTTCACAGGCATGTAACGCATATCTAGCGATACTCGCCTCTCGACCCGCTTGATCACAGACAGTCACCGGTTCGGCCGAGCCGTAGCGGTCATCACAGATCAGCGGATGCCCCAAGTCCGCCATATGCACCCGGAGCTGGTGCTGCCGACCGGTATGAGGCTCGAGCCGCACCAGCGTAAACCCGGCATCACCGGTTCTCGGCTCATAGCGTTTGAGTACCTTGAAGAAGGTATTTGAAGGCTTGCCCAGCTCATCATAACGTATCACGATAAAGGTTCGGTGCAACCCCTCGCCCGGCCCCAGAGGCTTATCCACCTCCCCCGTATCCGGCTCGACCAACCCAGAACATATTGCATTGTATATCTTTCTGGTTTTACGATTTTCAAACTGATCCTGCAAGACCCTCTTGGCATGGGTATTCTTGGCAACCAGAATCACCCCACTGGTATGCTTATCCAGACGGTTACCCAGGCTTATATCCTGATCTTCCGGCAGGATATCCTTATACCGCCAGTACATGGCATTGAGCAGAGTATCATGCCTATGGAGTGCTACCGGATGCACCACCAAATCCGGCTGTTTATTCACCGCCACAATATCCTCATCTTCATAGATTATATCGAGTTGGATATTCTTCCCCGCTTCCGCCGCACCTTCAGGTTCTTTACAGTGCAGAATTACCATATCCCCCAGGCGTACAATCCAGTTCGAGCGCTGCGGCTGACCATTCACGGAGACTTGCTTATTCTTGATATATTTTTGAATCTTATTTCTAGACATCGACGGAACCATCGCCTTGACAAATTGATCAAGGCGTATCTCAGAGTATGTCGGTGTAGCCTCATACTTCAGGTCAAAGGGTTTGGCTGGATCTATCGGCATGGCAATACAACTCTAAGAAAATACACCAGCAGCGCAGGCCGGAGTATACGCTCTCAGATTAATCTCCTAATCTTATTCTCTCCGGATAAAGGCACACCCGGATTTTATTTTCAATACTATTCTGTTAATCTCTACTACCTTGACGGCAAAGCGTCACCGCATACCCGCCCGAGATTACAATAACTTCTCTATGTCACTCCGCAGTTTTTCCGGCTTGACATGCGGCGCAAACCGCGCCCGAACTCTACCCTCCCTATCTACTAAAAATTTGGTAAAGTTCCATTTTATGCCAGCCCCCAGTAATCCCGGAATCTCCTGCTTCAAAAATCTGAATAGCGGATGCGTCTTGTCACCGTTGACCTCGACCTTCTCAAACAAGGTAAAACTAATTTTGAAAGTAGAACTGCAAAAAGCGGCAATCTCCGGATTGGACGCTGGTTCCTGTCGAGCGAACTGATTACACGGAAAGGCCAAAATCTCCAGACCCCGCTGCTGGTACTCAGTGTAAAGCGCCTGCAGCCCAGCATACTGCGAGGTAAAACCGCAGCGACTCGCCGTATTTACCACCAGGACAACCTTATCCCGATACTCCTCCATCGCGACCGTTTCACCATCAATCTTCACTGCAGAATAATCATAAAAAGACATCTCATACCCCTTGCGTATAACCATCAATAATTATCAGCATCAAGTAGTAAACCACCACCATTTTCTTTTTGTATATCTTATTACCCGCGCGGAGTCGTAGAAACTCCTCTACCACTGCTACAGAACAACGTTTTTCAGCAATTATTCAATAATCAGCAATTTCAGTAAAAACTAAATCCAGCGCAGACTATACATTGAACCTGAAATGCATCACATCACCATCCGCAACCACATAATCCTTGCCTTCAACCCGCATCAACCCGGCAGCTTTGGCTCCAGCCTCACCATTATTAGCAATAAAATCTTGATATGCTATTACTTCCGCCCGGATAAAACCCTTCTCAAAATCAGTATGAATTACCGATGCCGCCTTGGGCGCCTTCCAGCCCCGTTCAATCGTCCAGGCACGCACCTCCTTGACCCCGGCGGTAAAATAGCTTATCAAGCCCAACGTGTGATACCCGGTATGAATTACCTGATTGAGGCCGCTCTCGGTAATGCCATACTCTTTCAGATACTCCTCGCACTCATCCGCCTCAAGTGCTCCGAGTTCCTCCTCCATCTTGGCACAGATCTTGACCACATCACAACCTCGCTCCGCAGCATACTTCCTTACCGCCTGCACATACTCATTATCAACCCCCACCCCGGCCTCATCCACATTGCAACAGTAAATAACCTTCTTGGCGCTGAGGAAGCGCATTTCGTTATAAAAAGCCTGCGCGATATCCTTCTCTCTCTCTTCAAATGAATGCGCCGGGCTCCCCGTCTCCAGATGGTGCTGCAGCTTTTCGGCCAACTCAAGCAAGGGCTTGGCAGTCTTGTCCGCACGTGCCTTCTTGGCCAGAGTCTCAATCTTCTTCTCAAGCTGCTGCGTATCGGCAATAATCAACTCCAGCTCGATAACTTCGATATCCCGGATCGGATCAACCGAGCCATCAACATGGATTACATCTGCATCATCAAAACAACGCACCACCTGAAGAATCGCACTGGTCTCGCGAATGTTACCTAGAAACTGATTACCCAAGCCCTCTCCCTGACTTGCACCGCGTACCAATCCCGCGATATCCACAAACTCCACCGTTGCGGCTTGGATACGTTGCGGCTTGACAATCTCGGATAATTTATCCATTCTGACATCAGGCACCGGCACTATCGCTTTGTTTGGTTCAATGGTACAGAAAGGGTAATTCGCAGACTCCGCATTCTGCTCCCTGGTCAACGCGTTAAACAGTGTAGATTTACCAATATTTGGCAAGCCGACAATCCCAATACTCAGTGCCATCCTTACATATCTCCCATATTTATCTTAAAAAATACTCATCCATTTTATTATTCAAGTCAAGTACAACTATAATATTAACTTCAAGTAAGGTCATTTTCCAAATCGTCAACACCCCTTGAATAAATAATACCCAATAATCATAGTTATAGTTTGCTAAATGTCAACCAAGGATTATTCCGCTTTTTTATTGCATAAACATTCTTTATCATAATAATATAGATTATGCTGCCGGAAAATACCAAATCTCTCAGAACCGGGTTCACTACAGGGAGTTGCGCAACCGCCGCAACCGCTGCCGCACTTGATTTACTCCTCAATAACCACCAACATGATTATATTGAAATAATACTCCCGTCTACCGCTACCGCTATTCTTCCCCTTGAAGAGGTCATCCTCCAGCATGATTCCGCTACCGCCACCATCAAGAAGGATGCCGGTGACGACCCTGATATTACCAATGGCGCTCTGATCAGTGCTACAGTCAAGCTAAACAATAGCGGAAAGATCAATTTTATCGCAGGAGAAGGAGTCGGTACCGTCACCAAAAGAGGCCTGCAGATTCCGATAGGTGAAGCAGCAATCAACCCTGTCCCCCGCCAGATGATGACCCGGACAATCAGAAGTTATACCGACAAAGGCGTTGATGTCACCATCAGTGTTGCCGGCGGAGAAGAGCTGGCCAAGCACACCTTCAATCCCCGGCTCGGTATTATCGGCGGCATCTCCATCATCGGCACCTCAGGCATTGTTCGCCCCTTCTCCCACAAAGCAATTCAGGATTCGGTCAAATTAAGCATTGATGTTGCTACCGCGCAAGGGCACAAGGAACTTATTTTTGTCGCCGGACACTACGGCAGAAAAGCCGCGACAAAACTCTTTAAGCATACCGAAGACGCTATTATCGAGGTCAGCAATGAGTGGAAGACCGCCCTTGAGCACGCGCAGACAAAGGGTATTGAGGCGTTACTACTCCTCTCTCACCCAGGTAAACTGGCTAAATTTATCGACGGCTACTTCAATACTCATTCACGCTCCTCCCCTTCAGCACTACCTATAGTAAAGCGTTTTGCAGCTAGGCTGGATATCCATACCTCAGAAGAGACACCAACTGTAGAAGGGCTATTCGCAGAATTGCAAACACCAGAGAAGAACAGATTAGCTGAGCAATTAGCTCAAAGTATTGCACAGGCCGTACGTATTCAGACAGATATTAGCGATATTCAGATAGTACTAATCGATATGCAGCAACATGAACTCGGCAATTCAGGAATAATGCAGACATGGAAAAGAAGAGAATAAGCATTATCGGCTGCGGCCCGGGCAGCGCAGATTACCTCACCCCTATCGCCAGCAAACGTGCCCGCAGTATGCCGATACTCGTCGGCGCCACCCGTCTGCTCGACCTCTTCCCCGACTTTTCCGGACAAAAAATACCCTTCACCGGTACTCCTGCACTTCTCAACTTACTCGAATCGACCCCCGGCAGCATCGGCGTCCTAGTCAGCGGCGATACAACTTACTTCAGCTTGGCCGAGAATATAGTCAAACATTTCGGGATTGAAAGCTGCGAACTGATCCCCGGGATCAGTTCAATCCAGGTAGCGCTCTCCCGCTTCGGGCTCAAACAGAACACTACCCGGATAATCTCTGCCCACGCCAACACCCCGGATATTGCTCCGCAAGCCCTGAACCACGAAGAATCAATCCTCATTCTCGGCGGAAACCCCAAGTTCAAATCCTGGTTACTGGAGCTTATCCGCCAGAACACGAGCACCCATATCCTCCATATCTGTATCGATCTCACTCTGGATAGCGAGCAGATTGTTACTCTAATTAACCCTATGCCTGAAGCACTCACAGATTTTCTCGAATACTCGCGCCTCATACTCCTGTTACAACGCCGTGGCTAAAGCTTGTATACCGCCTTTTCGCTTAAAATAATTTAATAACTGGCCTAATAACGCATAATCTGTACACTAAGCGTATTACTCAAAATTCTAAAGGAAAATAATGCTCCAAGAGAAAGATCCAGACAAGACTCTAGCCTCGGTATGCGGTCTCTACTGCGGAGCCTGCTCAGTATACATCGGCACTACCGAAGACCCGGCTCGCCTCAAACGACATGCCGCACAGTACGGGCTGACCGCAGAGGAGACCTCTTGCCTCGGCTGCAGATCGGCAAAAATCCCCAAAATCCGCACCGACTGCAAATTCCCCAGTTGCGCCGCCGCCCACGGAGTAGAGTTCTGTGGCGAATGCCCGGAGTACCCCTGTAGTGAACTCCAAGCTTTTAAGGCAGAGTGTCCGCACCGCAATGATATCTTCCGCGACCTCGAGCAAATCAACCGAATAGGGGTTACGGAGTGGCTCCGGCAAGCTCGAACTCATTATACCTGCAGTGCCTGCGGTACAGTCAATTCCCCGTATGACCTCAAGTGCAGAGAATGCGCCAAAGCCCCGGCAAGTGAATTTTGCAAACAGAATAAGCGAGAGATCAAAGGCTTCCTCAAGAATAATCGCATACTCTGACCTGCAACTGCTCTGTCCCCATCTCAACTAAATATACCGCAATAATGCTGATAAAAGATACAGCGCAGCACTCACACCATAATACTCAAATATAATTAAAACAGATACGATACTGTGAAAAAGCTGAAAGGCTCAGACTATCCTAGGCGTGGCTTTAAAAGACCTCTCCCACCATGCACCTGGCACTGCCTCCACCAATTCGCTCAATTGTCGGAATACTCACCGGCAAAATTGTACAATATTTCTCAAAAACCGACTTCTGCTCAGGCGTAAAATTATTAAATGCGGTCTCAGACATAAGCAGCACCTTGCCCCCATCCTCTGCTTCCAGCTCAATGACATTACCACACATGTGATACATCTGCTCCAAACTTATCGGAACAATCTCCTTACCCAGCTTTTTCAGTACTGCAACCAGATTATTACGCTCAGTCTGATCCTCTATTGATTCAAGGCAGATTACCGCAAATTCCTGAGCCATACTCATCACCACATTTGTATGATATACCGGTTTACCATTTTTATCCACACTATGAAAGCGTACCGTTGTATAATCGAGCTGTTCTTCAAAATCATCAAGGACATCCGGATCGGTTCGTGGAGACAATACTGCAAAAGCAACCCCATTGACCCGATCCAACACCAGGCTGCCTGTCCCTTCAAGATACTTCCCCTTCTCCTCCCAACCGCTAAGATCAACCGTAGCTGAGACATCAAACCCTGCAGATTCCAATTTAGTGATAAGGAGCTCAACCTGCCTTTCTGCCCTGCGATTGGGCGCCAGCATAGGATATAACACAAGTGTACGCTTGCCATCCGCGGTAGAATGCACAGAAAACCAGTTATTAGGGAATACCGCGTCCGGAGTAGCAATATCTGTCCGACTGGGTAGAACGATGGTCTTGACCCCAGCCGCATTTAAGTCAGCAACCATCTTTTTAGACTCGACGAGTGCGGCTGCTTGCGAATCCGAACCGTTATCCTTATTCTGAAAGGAATTACTCTCTGCCGTCTCGGCATTGAACCCAAAATAATCTGGTGAAACCAGCAATACCGTATTGGCATTCTGCTGTAACTCACCACTAAAAGACACACATGCAAACAAGCAAAATATAACTATTGAGAGCAGCATTCTTTGTACTTTGGTCTTCATTATAACCCCTTTCAGGCAAGAGTAAAAACAAAGTAGATAATTACAGTTAACATTCTAAGAATAATATTCTAATAAAGAATATAACCTCAATGCTTCTAAGCAGATCAGCAAATACCAACAACCACCAAGCATGATTTCACCGTTGACTACAGACCTTATAGCTTTATCTTGCCAATACTATGTAACAAGATAAAGCTCATTATAAACTTTTTTTCAAAAAGCGACACTGTAAAATTCCACTCTGCCAATTTTCTTTAGACATTCACGGATTATCCATACCCATAAAAAAAGAATGCGGGGAATCTCTCCCCGCACTCAGAATCAGGTTCATAATCCAGCATCAATATTTGCCAAATTCAGAATCATCCAGAAGAATCTGATCCTTGGGATTCACAACCTCAGCATTATTCTTTACGCTGGTTGCCTCGCCCCAGCCAGCGTTAGAGATCAACTTCTTGGGCGGAGCAACTCTTCGCGCCTTCAGTTGCGGTGCATGCGGTTTAGGCGTAATAGGTTGACGAATTCCCTTCAGTTTAAAGTGCCTTACCAGCTTCTGCAGGGTTACTGCCTGCGCAGTCATCTCTTCACTGGCACTCGCTGTCTCTTCAGCACTGGCGGTATTCTTCTGCGTAACCTCATCAATCTGTTCAAGACCAATACTTATCTGTGAAATACCCTCTGCCTGCTCACCCGAAGCAGCGTTGATCTCCTGAATAGTACTGAGGGTCTTGAGTACATTTTCCGCAATCTTACTCAAAGACTCTGCGGTAAGTTCGGATATCTCCACCCCTTCATCAATCTTGCTATTGCTATTATGGATAAGATCGGCTGTCTCCGCCGCCGCCTTGGCCGAACGGGCAGCAAGATTTCGCACCTCTTCTGCCACCACGGCAAAACCTTTACCATGCACCCCTGCCCGTGCCGCCTCAACCGCAGCATTGAGCGCCAGCAAATTTGTCTGAAAGGCAATATCATCAATCGTCTTGATTACCTTCTGGGTCTCATCCGCGTTCCTATTGATTTCATTCATCGCATCGGTAAGCTGTTGCATGCGTTTCTGCCCATCCTTGGCTGCATCAGCAGTAGCAGAAGCAATCTGGCTGGCCACTCCCGCATTTTCCGCGTTGGCCGAGGTCTGATTATTGAGTTCAGTCATAGAAGAGGTGATCTCTTCTAGCGATGACGCTTGCCGACTCGCACCTTCAGAGAGAATACTAGAGCCCATAGTTATCTGAGCCGAAGCCTCGGTCACCTGATTAACCGCCACATTGACCTGATTGAGAATTGAGTTCAAATCATTTACCATCTGCGAGAAAGCCAGACCGAGATTATCATCAGGCGAGAGAACTGCCACCTCTACCTGGAGATTACCTGAAGCAATCTCCTTTGCCGTTACCGACTTTTCCTGGAGCACACCCAGCATTGAAGCGAAAGCCTGCTCCATCAGCCCGATCTCATCTTTACGCCCCGACCATAAATTATCTTCCTGTACCTCGATATTACCGGTCTGGGCAAACTTCATAAGCAGATCACTCATCGCGACTATCGGTTTTGAGATGAGTCCCGCTACAAAGAAGATAATAATCAGTGCGACAATAATCACCACCACAAAGAAGATGATAGACTTATACAGATATTGGGTAGACTCATGATAAATTTCCGCATACGGCTCATACTGCCAGAAGTGCCAATCCAGCATATCGAGCGATTTTACTACCATCTTATACCTCTGCGTATCTTCTTTTCCCCAGTCAAAATCAAAATCCGCCGACTTCTCAGCATTATACTCTTTAAACTCTGGAAATATCTCGAATAAACTCTTTCCTATCTCTTCCTGATCCTTGGCAGCAAATATAATCCCCTCTTCATTGGTAAGGTAAAAATCCTTATTGTCTGAAATATTGGTTATAAACCCGGTAATGTCCCACATCTCCATATCGACACAGAGTGCCGCTACTATCTTACCATCACGTACAACCTGCACCCCTGCCGGCATCACATACTTCTTGGTGGTAGCACTCATATAAGGTTTACCAATAAAATATTTCTTCTTATCCCTGAATACTGAGAGATACCACTCGCGAGCCAGTTCTTTAGCATTAAAGCCTTCAACATAGCCTAGATCATGGGTATATGAATCTCCATCCTCAACCCCCAGAAAGGATTCGACTGCACTCAGCTGACTTCTCAGATGTTTTAGTGACTCGGTTACCTTATCTCCATCCAGTTCATTAACTCCCGTAACCGCCACCTCTCCCCCTACCGCCTGCAAAATACCGAAGATTGTCGCCAACTTCTGATTGAGCGCCTTGGTCTTCAGATTCGCTCTCACCTCCAACAGATCACTCGAGTTATTTATTGAGATCGAAGTAACACTATACAACCCATACAATACCGAAGCTGCAAGCACAACAACCAGAATAACCCCAAAGATCAGACATAATTTTGCTTTTATCTTCATAACACATTCCCCAACAATCAACAAACAAAACCCTGTTTAAAGCCAATAATCCTGACATATGATACAAAAAGTTAGGCAAATATACTCTTGTTTTATTAGGCTAATATTTTATTGTTATTAGAATATGATTAATTGCAAACTTTTTTTATAAAAAAATACACATTATTACAGTTTTCTCTGATCTGGGACATTAATTATCTACTGCTAATAATCGATACTCTCCAGATTTACCCCACGGGTCTCAATACGGAAGATCCAGGTTATCACTGCACCGACAATAGAGGTACCGATCAAAATCATAAGCAGATGCTGGGTACCTATATCCTTGAGCAGAACCGGGAAGAAGAAGGCGGTAAGTACCGCACCAATCTTGGCAAAAGAAGCTGCAAATCCCGCCCCTTTACCCCGTACCCGGGTCGGAAAGACCTCACCAGCAATAAGATAGGTCTGAGAATTCGGCCCAAGATTATTCATAAAGCTGAAGAGCATAAACCCCCCGAAGATCAAGAATATTTTGACCGAACCGTCAAAATTCAATGACAGTGCCGCCAGAAACAGCCCCACCGCATTGCCGATAAAACCGAAAACCTGGAGTTTTATTCTACCAATTTTGTCGGAAAAGAGCATTGCAATCACAATACCAATAATCAGGAAGATATCAATAAATGCCGCGCCTTTGGCCGCAATCATATCATTATGAATCAGACCCAGAATGTTATGAGCAACATGCTTACTCTTCTCGCCGACGGTAGAAGCAAGGATAACCGGGGTAAAGATACCGATTCCGTATGTACCCAGATCTTGTAAGAACCAGGGAATCGACGCGAGTATAGTCGCCCGCAGCGCTTTCTTCTTGAATAAAGCGGAATAGCCCTTATCTCCCCCCAATTTACTATGCTTAATTACCTCATCCTCCATATCGGTAAAGTGTACCTTCGACGGATACTTCGGACTCCGGTTGAGTAACTTGAGCAGCACATGCCCCGCCTTCTTCTTATGCCCATGCACCACCAGCCAATGTGGGCTATCAGTGATAAAGAACCGCCCGAAAGTTACCAGAATCGCCGGAATAATCGCACTCACATACATCCAGCGCCAGGCACCGATCTTCAGCGAGAGACAGAGTATAAAGAGCGCCACCGCCGTGCCGACTAACGCCCCGATCGCCTGAAAGGCAAAAGCCCCCAGCACCAGCCTTCCCCGGTTACTGCTGGGAATACTCTCAGAGATAACCATATGCGCCGTAGGGTAATCACACCCAAGTGCCGTCCCCAGGCCAAAGAGAAAGATCAAGAGAAAGATATAGTTTGGACTAAACGCCAGGAGTACCAGAAAAATCGAGAAGATTATCATCTCAATAATAAAGAGTCGCTTGCGTCCAAAGTGATCCGAGAGATTACCCAGCACACTCGCCCCCACCAAAATCCCAAATAACGGTGCCGCCCCGATCGCACCCCGAGCAAAGGTATTGTCATAGAGATTGAATTCTTCGACTATCAAGGGTATAGCCACCCCGGTCATGAAGATCACCCAGCCTTCAAAGAATTTACCAGCCGTCGCGAGCCACCATATCTTCCACTGCATATTGGTCATCGGAGCAAATGGCGCCTGAGTTCCATCTACCCAATTGGGCTTTTCATCGATATACTCCTGAACCGTCTTATGACTCATCTTTTCTCCTTCGCCAACAGTAAAAAAATTCAGCTTGGATTTGTATTAAGTACTATTAAATAAATCAGCTTCTGCCCACAAACGATAGCCACTATCTCCCAACTCCCCTTAACCTAAAAAAGTATATTATTTTTTTTTACTCTGTAAAGTTAGTATAATATTTGTATCTTGAGTTAAGCAAATTTTCGCCCCCTCCCTACTCACTCTACCCGCTCCAGAAGGCTCCACCCTACTGCTGCCCTCCGCCCAAGCCAAGCCACAAACTCACTCCGCAAGCATGCACGTTAAAATCAAACCAGTCTCTGCCTTGGAGGCTGTCTGCCCCAAATCCCTAAGTAAGGACTACTCGCTCTTACAACCTCGGTGCGCAGCCCGCACAGAGCTAATTTCGCAAAGAATAATTCGAAAGCATGAGGTGTTATCAAAGATACTATCACCATGCCTAAAACTTACCGCCATACTACGAAAATTGCCAACGCAATTTTCATACTCACCTGTATCGTCCGCTACCTCCCCCAAAAAAAAACGATTAAGCCCATCAACTAATTTATTTGCATCCTAACTCCCCAGCATATCCAGCATCTTAAACCCTGCACTCAAAAAACAACCCTCACTACGCCCCAACTACCAAAATTATTATTGCTACACATTCAGACGTTTGTATAATGTATAATTAATAACGTTTCTAGCGCCCGCTCGCCACGAAACTCAGTTAACAACGCATGATACACTAAGATTAATAACAAGGACATAACCATGCAACTCAAAATCATCATAGCCAGCTTCCTGCTTCTAATTGGCATAATCATCTATGCAGTCTGGTCAGGAAGTCAGGTTAATTCTGACAGTATCAATAATTGCCATGAGACCCTAACCACTATTAAAAAGCGAGCAACAGAAGGAGATGCCATTGCGCAAGCGACGCTTAACTTCATGCGTAAGAAGATTGGAGACGGCAGTGACAGCAGCCTATTAAAATATATGGCAAATAGTACAGAGTTAGCACAAAGAGGTAATACTGAGGCAGATATTCTGAATCAACTATTAGAGGTTGCCTCTGGACAGAGATTATGGGAAGACATAGATAAACAACCATTAACTAAAGCACTATTACAAAACTCTGATCATACTAATCCTGAACAACAGTTTCAATTAGGAGTGCTGTATCATCAGATGCACGATTATCCCGAAGCACTAAAATGGTTAGAGTTGTCAGCTGAACAAGGAAATGTTGGAGCACAAGCATTACTCGGTTCTATGTATTATTCAGGTGAAGAAATTCAACAGAATTATAAGCAAGCACTACAATTTTATGAACATGCAGCCGAGCAAGGCGATCCAAATGCACAGGCAATGCTTGGGGTTATGTATCGTGATGGAAATGGGGTTAAGATTGATTATGCTGAATCACAGAAATGGCTTGAATTGGCAGCCACCCAATTGGATACACCGGAGCTCTGGGCTCAACTTGGTGCATATTACTTTAATTCTGACAATTTTTTTCTCGAAGTAGAGACAGATTATGAGAAAGGATACTACTGGCTAAAAAAAGCTGCTGACAGTGGCAATGCTGAAGCTCAAAATTACTTAGGAGTCATTAATTTTGTTGGTATATATGTAGAAAAAAATTATAAAGAAGCATATAAATGGTATAAATTAGCTGAAAACAGTGGGTGTCATAAAGCTTACATTGACTTAGGATATATGTATCAAAATGGTTATTATGTTGAAAAGAATATCTCAAAAGCGCTGGAATACTATAAAATGAGTGCAAAATTTGGAGATTATAGTGCATACTATATGATAGGAACAATATATGAAAAAGGCACTGAAGTAGAAAAAGATATACCTAAGGCTAAAGAATATTATCAAAAGGGAGCAGCTTTGGGCGAACAAGATGCAATAAATGCTTTGTCTAGGCTCTCTACTGATACTGAGAGCCTAGACAAATAAGGATTATTTATATTTTTTATTTTCTTTAATCATATGATTTTTACCGCTACCATAGCCCATTTTTATTCCAGAACCCAGTGCCTCTCCAGTTACTTCATTTACCTTTGAGAATGCAAATTCATTGGCTTTAATCCAAGCAACCTCTTTAGCCAAGCTAGCTATAATCTCTTCCTCAGTAGCACCCTCCCGTTTAAGCTGCTTGGATTCAAATTCTAAGTGCAACACTTGCACTTTTTACGAAGCCCGTTTGTATACCTCAAGCGGGCTTTTAAATCCCAGTCTCTTTCTTGGTCGACTGTTAACCAATTTCTCTATTGCTTCGAGTCTTTTTTGAGTTACATTCAGTAGCTCTCGATCTTTAGGGAAATACTGCCTTAGTAAACCGTTTGTATTCTCGTTGCTACCACGCTCCCAGGCACTGTACGGATGACAGAAATAACTCTTACACTTTAACACTTCATTCACATCACCATGACCTGCAAATTCCTTACCATTATCATAAGTAATCGTGCAAACTCTAAAGCTTCTCAGTAAGCGAATTATTTCAGCCTTCACAAGTTCACTGCTTTTATTTCTAACGAACCCAAGCCTTAATAAACCACTCTTGCGCTCAAGCAATGTTACAAGGTATCCTTTATGATTTGCCCCACTTACTAGATCTGCTTCCCAGTCACCTATTCTCTTGCGTCTCTCGATGGCTCCAGGGCGTTTGTCTATACTGATCGCATTCTTGATTCTTCCTCTATTATCAGTACCTCTGCACCGTCTCTTCTGTTTACGCTTGCCATTAATTCTAAGGTGCATATATAGTTTTCCGCCATGCTTTTTGTCCTCAAAAATTAATTGATAAATACTCTCATGAGAGATGGTAAACCCAAGGAGTTTCTTGCTAATGCCAGAGATTTGCTCAGGAGAAAAATCCTGTCGCAGTTTCCTGATAATAAATCTTTTGACATATTCGTCAAGCTTTTTCATTCTGGGTATTGCTCTGCGTTTCATCGCTTTTCTTTGAGCCTGCTTGTTTCTATATCCACGTCCACCACTATTACGCTGTATTTCTCTGCTTATAGTGCACCTGTGCACTCCAACAACTCTAGCTATGTAAGAATAGGTTTTATTCTCTTGCAATAACACTTTGATAACTGTACGATCTTCATAAGTAAGGTGGTGGTATTTCTTTTTCATATGCTCTCCTTGAGTGATAGAAATAGAAGGTTTTGGCGAACTATATATCGACCACCTTACTATTTTCTATTTTAACTCAAGTGTTGCACTTGGAATTTGAATCCACCCTGCCTATACTTATCCTGAATCTGCTGAATATTGCCTGCTACTCCAAGCGTAGTCGAAAGACGTGATATCGCCGGCGCAAGCGCAGTCCCCCCGGTAGCGCAGGCCGCAGCGAGCAGTACAATATCCACCGCATTATCCTTGAGAAACCGCGCAACAAAACGCGCAGTTCCGCTATCCATGGTCTTTATCGCATTCTCCGACCCCAGATTAAGCTCAGCGACTATCCTCTGTGCGTCCTCACTCCCCAGCATATCCAGCATCTTAAACCCTGCACTCAAAAAGCGACCCTCACTACGCCCAAAGTAGCAAAATTATTATTGCTACATATTACGACGTGTGTATAATGTATAATTAATAACGTTTCTAGCGCCCGCGCGCCACGAACCTCAGTTATCAACGCATGATACACTAAGATTAATAACAAGGACATAACCATGCAACTCAAAATCATCATAGCCAGCTTCCTGCTTCTAATTGGATTAATCATCTACGCCATTGTTGCAGATAACCGTAGTGATGCCGAAAAAGCTACCGATGCATTTCGTGAGTTACTTACCGCAGACGGAGAGCTGTCAACAGAAGATCAGAAGCTGATGCAAGACATCCCGGGATATGTAAAATTACTGCAAAGAGAAGATGGCTGGAAAGAAGAAGACAAGCCCTTGATGCTCAAACTCTACCAAAAATCAGCAGAAAAAGGTGATTCACGCGCACAGGCCGCGCTCGGCTCATATTATCACGATATACATAACTATCCCGAAGCGCTGAAATGGTTGGAGTTGTCAGCTGAACAAGGAAATGTTGGAGCACAGGCATTACTCGGCTCTCTGCATTTATCAGGTGAAGAAATACCACAGAATTATAAGCAAGCTTTCAAATGGCTCAAGCTCGCCGCAGCGCAAGGAAATGTAGATTCTCAGTTAGGGCTGGGAATTATGTATTATAAAGGTATGGGAGTAGAGCATGATTATAAGAAGGCGTTGAAATGGTTTGAACTGGCAGCAGAGCAAAAAAATCCTATGGCACAAACAATGCTTGGCAATATGCATTACAATGGGACAGTTAAACTAAATTTTAAGATAGCATTAAATTGGTATAAATTGGCAGCTGAGCAAGAAAATGCTGATGCCCAATTAATGATAGGTATAATGTACTATGCGGGTCAGGGAGTTGATAAGGATTACCACAAAGCCATTGAATGGTGTAAATTGGCGGCAAAACAAAAAAACTCTGGGGCACAAACAATGCTTGGTAATATGTATTATAGTGGAGAAGGTACCAAACAAGATTATACCAAAGCATATCAAATGTATAAATTAGCAGCTGAGCAAGGAAATGCACAGGCGCAGGCAACACTAGGAATTATGTATTATGATGGTCAGGGAGTTGATCAAAATTACAAAGAAGCATATTACTGGTTTACCTTATCTGCTGAGAAAAATTTTTCAGCTGCAACTCTATACCTTGGCCGTATGTATGAAAATGGCTTCTATGTTAAAAAAGATATTCCACAAGCGTTAATTTACTATAAAAGAAGTATTGCCCAAGGTAGTAAATTTGCATGTCCTCATGTTGCTAGCATTTACGAAGAAGGTATAGGTGTTAAAAAGGACACAAAAAAAGCCATCGAATACTACAAAAAAGGAGCTGCTTTAGGAGATGAATATTCTATTAATAAGTTAGTGGAACTCTCTGCAAATACAGAGAGTTCCGCTGAATAAATTATTTTACATCATCACTCGTTTTCTTTCTTTTGATGCTCAGGATAACTAGCCAAACCTTTAGCTCCTAATTCACTTAAGCCTTTTGCACCCCTTTCACCAAGAACAGGTTTAGCTCCAGCCTGTATACCATCACCGATTATCGAAGTAGTAAATTCATTGACTTTAATTAAGGCAACCTCTCTAGCCAAGCTAGCTACAATCTCTTCCTCAGTAGCACCCTCCCGTTTAAGCTGCCTATACTTATCCTGAATCTGCTGAATACTGCCTGCCACCCCAAGCGTAGTCGAAAGACGTGATATCGCCGGCGCGAGCGCAGTCCCCCCGGTAGCGCAAGCCGCAGCGAGCAGTACAATATCCACCGCATTATCCTTGAGAAACCGCGCAACAAAACGCGCAGTTCCGCTATCCATGGTCTTTATCGCATTCTCCGACCCCAGATTAAGCTCAGCTACTATCCTCTGTGCGTCCTCACTCCCCAGCATATCCAGCATCTTAAACCCTGCACTCAAAAAGCGACCCTCACTACGCCCCAACTACCAAAATTATTATTGCTACACATTCAGACGTTTGTATAATGTATAATTAATAACGTTTCTAGCGCCCGAGCGCCACGAAACTCAGTTAACAACGCATGATACACTAAGATTAATAACAAGGACATAACCATGCAACTCAAAATCATCATAGCCAGCTTCCTGCTTCTAATTGGCATAATCATCTACGCAGTCTGGTCAGGAAGTCAGGTTAATTCTGACAGTATCAATAATTGCCATGAGACCCTAACCACTATTAAAAAGCGGGCAATAGAAGGAGATGCCATTGCGCAAGCGACGCTTAACTTCATGCGTAAGAAGATTGGAGACGGCAGTGACAGCAGCCTATTAAAATATATGGCAAATAGTACAGAGTTAGCGCAAAGAGGCAATACTGAGGCAGATATTCTGAATCAACTATTAGAGGTTGCCTCTGGACAGAGATTATGGGAAGACATAGATAAACAACCATTAACTAAAGCACTATTACAAAACTCTGATCATACTAATCCTGAACAACAGTTTCAATTAGGAGTGCTGTATCATCAGATGCACGATTATCCCGAAGCACTAAAATGGTTAGAGTTGTCAGCTGAACAAGGAAATGTTGGAGCACAAGCATTACTCGGTTCTATGTATTATTCAGGTGAAGAAATTCAACAGAATTATAAGCAAGCTTTCAAGTGGCTCAAGCTTGCTGCAGAGCAGGGAAATATTGACACACAGGCATTACTTGGCCTTATGTATTACAATGGAAAAGGAGTAGAACAGAATTACGAACAAGCTTTAAAATGGTTCAAATTCGCTGCAGAGCAAGGGAATGCAGATTCCCAGTCGGGCCTGGGGATTATGTACTCTGAAGGTATAGGAGTAGAACAGGATTATAAAAAAGCACTAAAATGGTTAGAGTTGTCCGCCAACCAGGGAAATGCAGAAGCACAAGCAATGCTTGGATTCATGTATCGAGATGGTGATGGAGTCAAGATTGATTATGCTGAAACACAAAAATGGTTTGAATTAGCAGCTAAACATATAGATAATACTACAGTATGGGGAGAACTTGGGATGCTTTATTTTAATTTTAATGATGACTTTACCGGAGTCAAAGTTGATCAGAAAAAAGGGTATTATTGGTTAAACAAAGCCGCAGAAAACGGAGATACTGAAGCACAATGTGTAATGGGTTTAATTTGCCTAAACGGAATGTACATTGAGCAGAATTATGAAGAAGCGTATCACTGGTTTACCTTATCTGCCGAGAAAAATTATTCCGAAGCTACTCTCAACCTTGGTTGGATGTATGACAATGGGTTTTATGTTAAAAAGAATATCCAAAAAGCTGTAGACTATTATGAAAAGAGCATTACCCAAGGTAATGAAACAGCATATTCTTTACTTGGCTATATTTTTGAGAAAGGTCTTGGAGTTGACAAAGATATCCCAAAAGCCCTCGAATATTATAAAAAAGGAGCTGAGCGTGGTAATGAAAATTCAATAAAAAATTTAGCGGAACTCTCTAATAGCTTAGAGAGTTCCAAAGAATGAAATAAAATTATTTATTATTCGTATTATTTAAATCTTCTTTTTTTCGGTGCTCAGGATAACTAGCACCAACTTTTACTCCCAAATCACCCATTAGTTTTGCTCCTCTTGTACCTGCAACCGGTTCAACAACTCTTTGCATACCACCACCGACTATCGAAGTAGTAAATCCATTGACTTTAATTAAGGCAACCTCTCTAGCCAAGCTAGCTATAATCTCTTCCTCAGTAGCACCCTCCCGTTTAAGCTGCCTATACTTATCCTGAATCTGCTGAATATTGCCTGCTACTCCAAGCGTAGTCGAAAGACGTGATATCGCCGGCGCGAGCGCAGTCCCCCCGGTAGCGCAAGCCGCAGCGAGCAGTACAATATCCACCGCATTATCCTTGAGAAACCGCGCAACAAAACGCGCAGTTCCGCTATCCATGGTCTTTATCGCATTCTCCGACCCCAGATTAAGCTCAGCGACTATCCTCTGTGCGTCCTCACTCCCCAGCATATCCAGCATCTTAAACCCAGCTATCAAAAAGCGACCCTCACTACGCCCCAACTACCAAAATTATTATTGCTACACATTCAGACGTTTGTATAATGTATAATTAATAACGTTTCTAGCGCCCGAGCGCCACGAAACTCAGTTAACAACGCATGATACACTAAGATTAATAACAAGGATATAACCATGCAACTCAAAATCGCCATAGCCTGTTTTCTGCTTCTGATTGGATTAATCGGTTATACCGTCTGGTCAGGAAGTCAGGTTAATTCTGACAGTATCAATAATTGCCATGAGACCCTAACCACTATTAAAAAGCGAGCAACAAAAGGAGATGCCATTCCGCATCCTCACTCCCCAGCATATCCAGCATCTTAAACCCAACTATCAAAAATACAACCCTCACTACGCCCCAACTACCAAAATTATTATTGCTACACATTCAGACGTGTGTATAATGTATAATTAATAACGTTTCTAGCGCCCGCGCGCCACGAACCTCAGTTATCAACGCATGATACACTAAGATTAATAACAAGGACATAACCATGCAACTCAAAATCATTATAGCCAGCTTCCTGCTTCTAATTGGCATAATCATCTATGCCATCGTTGCAGACAACCGTAGTGATAATAACAACACTAACTTTCTGGCTGAGATTATACAAAAGAATGACGAACTCGCCAAGAACGGTGACCAAAAAGCCCAGAAATTATCCAAAATTATTAAAACACTTGCCGAAGTTAATATATTCGATCTAGATAACAAGAGCATACTCGAACTCTACCTAACAAAAGCCGATGCCGGTGATAGCAAATCCCAGTGCTACTTAGGAGTATATTATAATAAAAAACAAAATTATCCAGAAGCGTTGAAATGGCTCAAACTTGCATCCGAACAAGGTGATGCACTATCCCAGGCAATGCTGGGTATGATGTACTATAACGGTGAAGGGATTAAACAGGATTACAACCAAGCCCGACTTTTATTTGAACATGCAGCCGAACAAGGCAATGCAACCGCTCAAACATTCTTAGGCATAATATATAAAGACGGCAATGGAATAACACCAGACTACAAAATTGCTTTAAAATGGTTTGAACAAGCAGCTAGGCAAAATAATACTGATGCTCAAGCATTCCTTGGTATTATGTACCGTGATGGTGTAGGAACCGAAGTAGATTATAAAGAATCACAAAAATGGTTCGAACTAGCAGCTACACAAGTTAATAACCCCGACATCTGGTTGCAACTAGGTAAATATTATCTTAATCTTGAAAATAAATTTATTAATGTAACAGTTGATCAGGTAAAAGGGTATTACTGGTTAAAACAAGCTGCAGAAAATAATAATCCAATAGCTCAAAATTTATTAGGATATATATATTTCTATGGAATATATGTAGAACAAGACTATAAAAAAGCATACAACTGGTTTAAATTAGCATCAAAAGGAGGATATTCAGATGCATATTTTGGCTTGGGCTGGATGTATCAGAATGGTTTTTATGTAACCAAAGATCTTGAGCAAGCTTTAAGTTATTACAAGAGAGGTGCAGATTTAGGTGATCGCGAATCCTATGCAATGCTGGGATTGTTCTATGAAAAAGGCGAAGGGACAAAAATAGATTTAGAGCAAGCCAAAGAATATTATCGTAAAGCTGCTGCCCAAGGAGAGAGCCATTCAATAAAAAGATTATCCGAACTCTCTAAATAATCTGTATTAGTTAAGACTTTATCTGACATTTGTCGATAGAAATAGAGTATTAAGCTTGTTGTTTGTGAAGTGAGGACAGAGTCCGAACGGAACAAATAACAAGCTTGAAAATCGAAAGGAATGCCAGATGAATATGGAACAGAAAGTGATCAAAAACAAATTAGGTGTATTGGAACTCGCAAGACAACTTGGAAATGTATCTCAAGCCTGCAATGTCATGGGTTTCTCACGTGACAGTTTTTACAGATTTAAGCAGCTTTATGATCAGGGCGGTGAATTTGCCCTCGCTGATATAAACCGTAAAGGCAAACCTCAGCCAAAGAACAGAATTGATCCTGATATTGAAAAGCAAATTGTGGCGATTGCGCTGGACAATCCGGCTCTCGGACAGCAGAGAGTATCTAACGAACTTAGAAAAAAGGGGATGTTTGTCTCTCCCGGAGGTGTAAGATCTGTATGGCTCAGACATGATCTGGAGACCTTCAAAAAGCGTCTTACAGCTCTGGAAGCCAAAGTTGCGCAAGAAGGATTAATTCTGACTGAATCGCAGCTTGCAGCAATGGAAAAGAAGAAGGAAGAAGATAAAGCCAGAGGTCAGATTGAGACTGAGCACCCAGGATATCTTGGAGCTCAGGACACTTATTATTTAGGAACAATAAAAGGTATTGGACGAATCTACCAACAGACATTTATAGATACATATTCCAGAGTTGCTTTTGCTAAACTATATGACAGGAAGAATGCTTTGGTTGCAGCTGATATACTTAATGATAGAGTTATACCATTCTTTGAAAAAGAAGAAGTTCCACTGCTTCGAATCTTAACTGATCGAGGAACTGAATACTGCGGTAAGCGTGAGCATCATGAATATCAGCTATACTTAACTATTGAAGATATTGATCACACCAAAACCAAAGTAAGAAGTCCACAGACCAATGGTATCTGTGAACGCTTACACAAAACTATGAAGGATGAATTTTATAATGTTGCTTTTCGTAAAAAAGTATATAATACTCTTGAAGAGCTTCAGAAGGATCTCGATGTTTGGCTGAAGTATTATAATGAGGAGCGTCCACATAGTGGAGCAAGGTGTTATGGCAAGACTCCAGCACAGACTTTTGCAGAATCAAAAGCCTTAGCCAAGGATAAGCAACTGGACATCATCGGACGGACAGTCCAAGTCGAAGAAGTCATTGCTGAAGTTGTGAGATAATTATTATGTGTCTGTCAGATAAAGTAGTGGCTAGTACAAATAATCAGAAGGTTCGGATAACTAAGTCTAATGGTGTTTACTTACTCTTACTCTCTTTTATTGCTCTTTTAAATTCTCTTATATCTGCTTCTTCAAGTTTTGAAGTAACATTCTTTTTGCTCTGCCGCAATACTTTTTCTCGTATAAAATCAATAAAATCTTCATCATACTCTACATCTGATTTATCAGTTTCTTGTTTATTCATATATTGATTAAAGCCACTATTTAAAGCAGATATCCCAATTTCTGTAACAGCTTCTCCACCTTTCTCGCCCAAGCCTTTTTTTAGCATAGGCTTTACCCTATCACTTCCTTTTGAAAATCCATATTCCTTAACCTGCATCCGAGCAATCTCTCCTATCACTCCAAACACTAATTCATCATCAGTAGCACCCTCCCGTTTAAGCTGCCTATACTTATCCTGAATCTGCTGAATATTGCCTGCCACCCCAAGCGTAGTCGAAAGACGTGATATCGCCGGCGCGAGCGCAGTCCCCCCGGTAGCGCAGGCCGCAGCGAGCAGTACAATATCCACCGCATTATCCTTGAGAAACCGCGCAACAAAGCGCGCAGTTCCGCTATCCATGGTCTTTATCGCATTCTCCGACCCCAGATTAAGCTCAGCTACTATCCTCTGTGCGTCCTCACTCCCCAGCATATCCAGCATCTTAAACCCAGCAATAAAAAACCCGGTATTGATGTACTGAATTAAATTATCTTTTCTTATATGTTCTATGGCATTCTCAGCCGCACGCATCTCAAATTCCACCTTCGGCAGCTTTTCTCTGGCATTACGTTGGAGTATGCGCAGATTTTCTTCATAACTCTTGCCTTTATCAAAATCTTGTCTAAACTGATTGATAGTATCCGAGTCACCAGCAATAATCAAGTCCAATATTCTTTTCTCTTCTTTAGGTATGACTCTGAATTTTACAACGCTAATCTCAAAATTATTACTTTCTCTCACTTTATTCAGAGCTATAAGATATGATATCCCTAGAGCAAATACTTCATTATTTCGGTCATTATAATACTTATATATTATCTCAAATTCCTCAGGATATTGCTCCTGAAGACGTATAAGTACCTCATGTTTATCAGTATCTAATTTAGGATCTTTATATAAATAGAAGTTACTTGTTAAGTCTTTCTCAATTTCATCTTCAGACATAACACTATTATTCGAAAGCATCTTTTTAAATTTATGAATTGTAGCCTCAGACTCACTATAGGTACTTACGCCATCTGCATCAACACTTGAAAATACTGGCTGACCATAGTTTTTGAGAGACTCTAACATACCAGCAATAGTTTGTTCTGGGTCAAGCTTTTTAATTTTATTTGAGCGTGGCTCAACTTGCTTGCTCGCCTCTTCAGTAATTTTATTGTCAAAACTTTGCTTACATTCTGCCCCCCTTACATCATCCTGCATATTATCCACAAAATTATTTATTTCAGAACGTACCATATTTATTAGCGCTTTTTTCCTCTCCTCTAAAGGAAGTCTCCCTATTAATCTAACTTTTTCAGCAAGTTCAGGATAATCATCGCTATTTGCAAATTTATCACAAATTTCTCGTTTTAATTCATAATGATATGGATATCTCAGCCGCCAAGCACTATCTTCTACCATATGCGAAATTACAATTAATTCTATATTGATACTTTGATTATTACACACAAGAGAATCACTATTTTCATTACTATATCTTTTTTCAAGATCATCATAGATTGGCTCAAAGACATTATTAATACCTATAAAACGCTTAAAATTAATACTATTAGGATCGCTCTCGGCATTAATTCTAATGACCAGACATTTATCAAATAGTATTTTACTATTTATTGCATCATCAAGATCCATACTTGCAGTTACCTCTGGAAACCAAGTCCCTGCCAATTTTTTTAAATCACTCATATGTACATGATTATTTTTAGTATATTCTTTGATTTCAGCTATATTCGCTACCTCCAAAGTTATCAAATTTTGATATAATTTATTATCATCATCATTATTAGTATTGAGAGATAATAGCCTCTCCTGATATTTCTTATTTTCAATTAGTAATTTTAATACATTTGCTAAATATTTTGTTTCATTATGTACTTGATTAAACGAAATAGAGTTATTTACATTATATGACCGAGTATAGGCTTTGAGTTGCTCATAATTTTTTATATCTTGAGAAGTCAGAGATTCTTTATTCTCTATTTTTTGATTCAAATTTTCCATTTGCTGATGAAATTGATATTGCTCCTTTTGACTTGAATTAAAATAAATTTTGCGAGTTTTATCTGATTCCTTGAAATCTGGAATCTCTAGATATACCCCACTATCGCGATCATCTAAACTTTTTCCCTCATTCTTATTTTCACCAGATAACGTAGTTTGTTGTCTCACCGTATCAGAAGTACTTTCTGGTATTCCTTCCGGTAAATCAGTCACCGCTGCAGTATAACCAGAACCATACTTAACATCTGTGGCAGCAGAGTCATTTCCATCCATTACCCCCAGCTCAGCCTGTACCCTATTTTCAGTTTTTTCTTTTCGCGATCTTGGTGAACGCTCAACCGATTGCTTTGGCATAGGAAAACCGTAATCCTTCGAAATTTCCTCAGGTTTGGCAAATATCCCTGGAAAGTATTGACGGTTGAGTACATCAGCCGCTCGCCGGTGCGCCGCCGAATCCCTAAGCTGTAATGATGGTACCGCAGGTGTCATGTTGACCTTTATATGATCACGGTAAAACAAATCTGGATAAAAAATTTCGCCATCGGAAGCCGGATTCGGAGTAAGTACCGAACCATAATTCAACTCAAATAAATCTGACTGCTTCCCGGTCTTGGCAGACTCCTGCCCCCCAAGTATACTCTCTCCCAGCCCTCCCTCCCCAGTAGACTCAAAATCAAATCCCCCCTGCGAAAAGCCCTGCTCTCGCTCGTTTTCCTCTGCTCCCCCTTGTAAACTCTTGTCAAAAGTAAAATTCCAACCCCCGGCATACTTGTTCTCAACCATAACCTCCTCCTGTATTATCCCCAAATAAGTCGCCTATCGACTTAATAAAAGCATTATACACGCCTTTTAGCGTAATGTCAACAAAATTTTTAGGCAGCGCTCTCACCTCAAGTCTACGTAATCACTCTAAGCTACTTGGCGCAAATAAGTTAACTGGCGTAACTTTTTTAAAAAATTCGTTCAGCCAAAACTTCTTTTTACCATAGCTACTACCATTATTTTCGCCAAAAAGCTAATATTTTTGTTATTTCTCTCTCAACCTCTACCATCACCTAAAATGATGGTTTAATGTACTTTTCCTATAGTATCCCTACCCGGCGCCTTGCTCTAAGCCTCTGACTCATCTGCAGCACCACTATGTTATTCGGGATTTAACCTATATGAAATGATTAACTTGATCTAAATATACCATACAAACGCCCAGCTTGGGTAAACTTTCACTCAAGTATGCTCACCAGCCGCTGCTCCGACCACGTTGCAAGCAAAAAAAACGGGGAATCGAGTTCCCCGTTATACATCACAAAAAATTATTGATAAAATTTACGGCAAAAGCGAGAGCCGGAGCGCATTCATCTCGTTTACCTGCTGCACCCCAAAGATTCCTGCCTGTTCTCTAATCTGCGCCGTTGTCATCTCGGTCACACTCCTGGCAATATCAGTATCGGAAATTGCACTGTTGGCCGCAGTAATATTCTCCATAGCCACCTCCAAACTATTGGCTGTAGCAGAAAGGGCATTACTCTGATAAGCTCCGAGATCAGCGCGCATACCTGCAACATCCTGGATCGCCTGTTCAACCACTTGTTGCGCAATATCCGGATTTGTCGCTAGCGCCGCACTTCCGCCGGAGAAGAGATCCTGTAAAGAATACTCCTCGCCGTCTACCGTTACTCTTCCCAGGTTTGCCAGAGTCGCGTCCGGGAGGTTGATACTATCCCGCTCACTCCCCTCAGCCCCGCCTCCAAGCTGCAGTTGCACACCGCCGCCAGCCTCTTCCAGCGTAATTCGCCTAGAAGTTGTAGCGTCAACCAGACTGTCCGCGCTATACCCGCTCTGCGCAACCCCGGTCTCCGCCGCCCCGTCCGCAGTCGGGTTGAACTCGAGTGTTCCGGAGATATTCGCCGTCTCCACACTCACACTAAGTCCATCGCCGGTAAACTCTTCACCGTCAACGGTCACTGTCAGATCCTGCCCGGTATCGCTGGCACTGCTGCCTGCTGCAGCAAAGGCGTCACCAGCAACCTGCTCAACCGCCACGCTCGCCGCGCTGCCATACTCCGCTGATACCAGACGCACCTCGGAAGCCGCATCTGTCGCTACCGCCTCAACCCCGGTCGCCTCAGTCTGTTCATTGATCGCCGCAACCATATCGTCGATAGACGTACCAGCCGCAAAGCTGAAGTCATACGAGCCGTCAGCTCCGGTAAGGGTAAACGCCTGATCAGCGGTCAAAGTCGTACTACCGCCACCGAAACTTGTCTCCAGCACCGCTTTCTCTGCCTGATCCGCCACATCCCCGCTGTAACTCACAGCCACGTTACTCTGCCCGCTCGCCGCAGTAGTAAGTTCGATATCGGAAGCCTGCAAATCGAGAATATTCGCCGGATCACCAGAACTCACCGCTATTGTATCCGGCGGTAAAGACTGCGTACCATTGAGTAGGCTCTTACTGCCATAATTAGTCGTAGAGGCGACCGTATTTACCGATGAAAGCAAGCCGTTCATCTGTTCCTGAAGCGCTCCAATCTGCCCCTCGCCGCTCACCCCGGTATTACCAGCCGCCACGGTCAAGTTCTTCATCTGCGAGAGCATTGCTGAAATGCCGCTCAAACCGCCCTCAGCTATAGAGAACATATTATACGCTTCCTGCGTATTCTGATAAGCTCTGGCCATACCGGTCAACTGGCTGTACATCTGAGTAGATATAACCATACCCGCCGGATCATCCTTAGCGGTATTGATCCGCACCCCGGAGGAGATATTGCTCATCGCCTTGCTTGATTTTTCAGAAGATTTATTGAGATTATTGAGAATGCTACCGACACCACTCGAACCAATACCATTCAACATGATATAACCCTCCATAGTATTCGCAGATCTATCCTTAGATCTGCATAATAAAATAATACTTCGGTACAGCCTCAGCTCGGCATATCCCCCAGAATTTCAATACCTAGCCAAATTCCCTATAGCCAGACAATTATCTGACTATAGACCGATCCTATCTACTATACTATATCACATTTTATTACACTTGTCAACTATATCTTTAATCTATTCGGTACAAGTTGCTAGGGCATATAATCACAACTTCAGCGTTCACAAGGATATACCAATCCCCAAGCTTGCCGCATAATATCCATGGTCTCAGCCAGTTCGATAGACTCATCCAGCGGCATAACTGCTGATTCCGTTTCACCCTTGAGTAATGACTCAGCAACCGCCTCTGCCTCACAGTTATAACCGTTTGACTCAAATGGCAGATCAATTATCTCCTCTTCCCCAACATTGCCTGGGGCAAGATTATCTGCAGCCGGATCAACTCTAAACAGACGGAGCCTACTCCCGCACCACCATGGAGATTCGAGTTTGACCGCCCCCTTAGTTCCATAGATCCAAGCTTCCTGATTGGTTTGCGTCTGAACCGCGCCACTGACATTCGCCAATACCCCATTACCATACTCAAATACTGCCGAAAACTGCTCATCCACTCCCGTACTGCCAAGATATGCCGAGCTCTGGATACACTCAGGCCTGCCGAGTACCATAGAACAGAACGCCAACGGATATATACCCACATCCAAGAGCGCTCCCCCGGCAAGTTCCGGAGCCAGAAGACGATGGCTCGGCTCCAACCCCTCCATCCTGAAGCCGAAGTTCGCACTTACCATCCGCACCTCGCCGAGTATCCCCCGTTGCAGAATATCGCGCAAGGCAGTAAGAGTAGGCAAGAAACGGCTCCACATCGCCTCCATCAGAAACACCCCATTCTCTCGCGCCGCACGCACCAGCTTACGTGTGCTCTCAGCATTGACAGTCATAGGTTTCTCGCAGAGTACCGCTTTACCGGCATTGAGGCAGATAAGTGCCGACTCCAAGTGATACGGATGTGGATTAGCAACATAGATTATATCGATATTCGGGTCAGCTGCTATCTCTGCCTCCGACGCATACGCTTGTTCACCGCCAAACTTCTGCATAAAACTCTGCGCCCGCTCCAAGCTACGCGAACAGACCCCATACAATTCACCATTGGCCGCTGCAGTAATACCGGTGGCAAATTTCTCAGCAATCCCGCCCGGAGCAATAATACCCCATCTTATCTTCTCCACCATCTTATTCTCTCCTCATAAAAATTAATTGAACCCCCGAAGAGGTTCAATTCAACTATAATCTACTACAGCTATTAATTATAATCCAATAGCGACCGACTACCAGTCATTTCTTCTACTCAGCAGAATTATTCTCCTGTTCCTGAGCATACTTGCTCAATGCGGTCTCATAACTATCCACCCCCGTAGCCGTAATAAAACTAGTTATACCTTCCTTAACCTTACTGGTATATGTCGCAATTACGCTCGCTGGTTCATTATTTGCAAGAGCGGTATCAATACGGTTATTATAATAATCAATACTATCCAGCGCCAGCTTCATGCCGCCACGCTGAGCAGTAATTTCGCTGCGAAACTCATCGTCATAACTCTCAGGAATACTCCCGTTACTCTCTAAAAATACACTTTTAAAGGTGTCATTGATTATCTCCAGATACTTCTGAGCTGCCTCGGTATCATTGAGCAGACTTATCGCTTTATTCAGATACGGCAGAGCAGTATCAAATTCTTCTTTGAGTTTTTCCGGGCCATAAGCTGCAGCTTCCAGCTCATGAATTGTACTCGCAAACTCCCGAACCGAACTATACACCTTGCTCTGCGCGCTCGAGTCCAGAGCAATCCCATCAGGATTATCCTGAATCAACTGGTGTACCGAGCCGATAAGCCCTTCATCAGGGCCGCTATTGTCAGTATCGTCGCTATCATCCTCACTCTCAACTAGTTTCGACGCAATAAAATCTTCTGCTCCTATAGGAGCAAAGCTACCAAAAAAATCCTCGACATACTGGTGCATACGTTCAAGCTTTTCCTCCCAGATCGGATCTACCTCGGTACTCCCGGCCTCGAGCGGATTCTCTTCATTATATACATCCATCTCTGACTTGAGCGCTTTCATCTTCTCCAGATAACAATCTATCTGTCCCCGCATATCCCGCAACTCATTATTTATCTCTGTGCTACCAGAGTCAATAATACTATAATTCTCGTTGGTAAAGGTCGCATCGAAGATCACATTGATAGAATTGAATATCTTTACCGCTGTCGTCGGCTCTTCCAAAAGATCGGTCAATTCGGCAATATACGGCATAACCTGATCATAATACTCCTTCTTCTGAGCCACCGTATTCAGATTTCCAATTACATTATTAAAGTCAATAACCAGATCTTTAAAATCTGTCTCCCCAGCCGAGCCATATGTCAATCCAGTAGTATTTTCAGTAAGAATAGTAAATAAGGCCTGAATTACTTGATCATCCTCAATATAATACTCAGGTTCTGTACCATCCGTACCATCCGTACCATCCGTACCATCCGTACCATCTGTGCCATCCGTGCCATCGGGGTCATCCACATTCGAACCCTCAGGCAACTTTATAATACTGTCAAAACCGTTATTGGCAAAATCACCAAGTCCCGGCAAAGAGGACACAGGGTTATTCTCTGTCCAGTGATCGGGAATACTGCCACCGTTATCCTGGTAATATTCAGAGCTGATAACATACTCCTGATGCACCATATCTACAACCATCCCGGTCGAGAGTTCATATCTTCCCAGATTATTCTCTCCATAATAATCCTGCTGATTATACTGTGAAAAGGCCGAGACCCGAGCAAATACCTTCGCCATCTCTTCAATCTCACTGTCACTTATCTCTACAGAGGTAAAGCCAGCGTCTTTGAGCCGCTCATACTCGGTCTTGACCGCATTTATCACATTCTCATAATCATCAAAATATTTATCCGCCCGCGGATCAGCCGGATCATTAATAAAATTAGTGCTGTCAATTGAGAAAGCCACCGATTCCCCGCTAGCGGTATAGACATTGAGCGCTATCATGCTCCGTGCACTAGCAATACTACTCCCACTACCACCGTTCTCTAGAGACTTACTGAAGGTATCCAGAAATACCGCTCCTTCAGCCGAACCAATACTTGAAGAACCGGTATAGTATGTCTGCCTATTCTCACCCTCAACCAAACTGGTAATCATATTCTTCCCCTTAAACCTGAGTAATAACTGTTTGAGTAATAATACAATTACTATACCAATAAAAAAAAAGCTCTACACTCCCGTAATCATTGAGAAAGTGTAAAGCGCTTAACGTCAACAAATTTACTCGTCAAATACCATACAAACTATAACTTCAAAGTATAAAAGACATTATATGCCGCCATACTATTTTATTATCTGGTCATAACTGATCCTACCAGAAATTTTAAAGCAACTCCACCTCCCACCCTGCGCAACCTACCCAACCTCTACGGAGAAAACTTCCGGCAATTCATTCTCTTTTCTCCAGACCAAATACTAAATAATCCTCCCTAAGTAAGCCGTAGCCCACATGATATTTAATCTTTGTAACTATATTTTTACAGCTTAACCTGGAGTTATATAACTAACATGTTTTTACGCATCAATTAAATCACCTCGATAATATCCCGGCATTTAAAGGGCTTCTTGATAAAGCCCTTGGCTCCCAAAGCAAGTAGATCGGCAATGCTCTGCTCCGACTTATAACCAGAGACAATATATACAACTGCGTCCGGATCCAACTCCATAATCCTCTTGAGTACCTCATCACCCGACATCTGAGGCATAATATAATCAAGAAAGACCAAGCGTATCTTACTCTTGAATCTGGCGAATAGCTCCAATCCTTGCATACCATTACTGGCGGTGAGCACTCGATATGACTGAGCTGGAATTATATCCTCAAGCAGGATCCGGCTCATCTTGTTATCATCAATTACCAGAATATAATCATAATCCTCATCCATTGAACCGGCAAGACCTTCACCAGTATCGCTATAATCAACCGGACCAGCCTCTACTGGCAAAAGAATAGTTACAACCGTACCCTCCCCTTCACTACTACGGATGTTAATCTCTCCTCCATGATTCTCCACAATTCCGTAAGCAGCAGCCAAACTCATACCGCCCCCCAAGCTTAAATCCTTGGTAGTAAAGAAAGGCTCGAATACCCGATCAATATTCTCCTGCGGAATCCCCACTCCATTATCAGAGACTCTAATCTGAACATAACCACTACCCTTGAGTTTATTGAGTTTGAACCCACTCTCTATTTCAGTATCAGCCGAACTGGCGATATCAAAGATCAGCTCCCCGTGTTCCTGTTTACTCATTGCCTCCACTGCATTCATCACCACCGTATTCACCACACTCTCGATCTGGCTATAATCACCGACAATAATCGGCTCTACAACTGCAATATTAACGATAACCTCGATATACGGGTATTTCTCCAGAACATTATTCTTTGCCGCTTGTATAATCTCTAGTATATTTATTCTGCTTACCTGATATTTGCCTTTACCGGCAAAGGCCAGCAGATTGCTGATCAGAATCGCACAACGCTCGCCACACTCGGTAATCAGATCAGCCAGGCTCATAATGCCAGCATCGATAGTACGATCTTTTATCAGATCCGCAAACCCCATAATCCCATTGAGCTGATTGTTAAAATCATGAGCTATACCCCCGGCCAACAGACCGAGCAGTTGATTCTTTTCCGCTTTGGCCAACCTCTCCTGCGCCCGGGTAAGCGCCTCCTGTTTATAGATTATCCGCAACTGATTATAGACTCTGGAGAGTAATACCGTAGGTGAAAAAGGTTTAGAGATATAGTCATAGCCGCCGGCCGCAAAGCCTTGCTGCAAGGTTTCATCATCAATCTTTGCCGTAAGGAAGATAACCGCTATATGCATTGTAGCAACATTTGCCTTCAACCGTTTACAGGTCTCAATACCGTCCATTTCCGGCATCATAATATCGAGAAGGATAATATCCGGCTGCTCACTCTCGGCAATACTCAAGCATTCCACGCCTGATTCTGCATAAAGCAGGGTAAAACCATCTGGTGCCAGAATCGAGGCCGCAACCTCGATATTATCTGTTTTATCATCGACAATAAGAAGCTTAATTTTGGTATTATTACCACGAATAGTCTCAAATACTGGGCATTTCATTTCAAACCTCATCTTTTAAAAACTGCTTTACAATATACATAATATCCGGAAGCTTGAATGTCGCAACATTCCGCTGCAACCTATTTGCAATATTAATCAGAGTCTCATCCTCTTCTTCTTCGGCAAATTCCAGTAACCTCTGCGCCACCCGTTGCGCATCATCAATCACAATTCCATGAGACATTGCGGCGAACACCGAACCAAACTCCTCCAGAACCTTCTTCCGAACCGAAGTTGCCAGATCGTCAACCCTACTCTCGCGCACAATACTTACTGTCTCTGTATTATCCGTAAAACTCTCACGCGGTACAATAAATTTCCCGATAACCTCTGAAAATGCCTCCAGGGTAATCGGTTTGATAATTATCGCATTATACAATGAAGTATCGAAGTGCTCATCCGGCTCGGAGTAGCCGGTCAAAGCTATTATCGCAATATTCTTTTTCCGCACACTCTCCAGCATCTTGCCATAGGACACCATATCGCGCTCCTCCACTAGCAGGACGCTGGTCAGTACCAGAGAAAAATCCTCTTCCACGAGCAGCTCTAAAGCATCCCCCACAAAACTAGTCGTCTCAACCCTGAGCCCCATGGTTGTAAGCATACTTGCAATTATAGTCAGATCATTCTGATTATTACTGACCAAAAGGACACTCTGCTTATCAAAGGTATTAATACTTCCAACCGTAGACGAAGATTTTTCGTCTCTACGCATAGTAGTATACTCTACATTATTCAACACAATAATAAATTCACTGCCCTCACCCACCACGCTTTTCAAGCGTATCTCCCCATCCATAAGCTCTACCAGCCTTTTGGATATACTCAGCCCCAACCCTGTCCCCTCATATCTACGGGTACTACTGCTTTCATGCTGCTCAAAAGATTCAAATACCCGGCTTTGAGCCTGCTTGGGGATACCAATACCACTATCTTTTACCGCTATGCGGAGTTCGCCAGCGGTTTTAGTACTATACTGTTTATAGGCTGTGCTCACCTCAATACTGCCAGTACTGGTAAACTTAACCGCATTGCCGATAACATTGATAAGCACTTGGCGCACTCTTACTTTATCCAGAATGAGAGCCAGGTTGCTCGAATATTCCTTGATATCCAGAGTCAAATTCTTTATCCTGGCCTTGACCTCAAACATTGCCCTCATCTCCTCCAGCAACTCACTCAGATTGAGCGGCGCAAGGCTCAGCGTAAGCTTATCAGCCTCCATTCTTGAAAAATCCAGAACATTATTGATCAGACTGAGAAGTCCGATTGCAGCGGTATGAATCGATCCGGCATAAGATGCCGACTTAGCGTCAAGCTTCTCATACTGCAATAACCCACTAAAACCAATTATCGCATTGAGGGGTGTACGTATCTCATGCGTAATCGTCGAGAGGAAGGTGCTCTTGGCCTTGTTTGCCATCTCCGCTCGTTCATACGCCTCCTTGAGACTGAGCTGAATATCCCTGAACTCAGAGACATCAGCAAAGGTCTTTACCAGAGAGGTTACCTGCTGCTGCTCATCCCTGATTGGATTGAGCGATACATAGAGTTCCTTGCCGTTATAGCTCAGTGATTCGGTAAACTCCTCCGACAAACCCTGTATTACCTCCACTGTATTACTGGTAACATCCGGTTTAGCGCTACCGTAAACGATATAATTATACTCCTTCGATAAGGGAACCAATTCGCTGCAATCAAATATCTTATAAGTCGATTCATTCGCCCAGATTATCTCCAGATCCTTATTGATATATACCACCGACTCCTGAATACTACCCAAGATCAGCTTTTTCTGCTCTTCACTGGCTTTGAGCTCCTTCTGCACATAGTTTAATTCGGTAATATCAAGAATACATCCGGTGCTGCCTATCCATTCTCCAGCCTCAGAAAATTTATTGTTGGCAAATACCTCAACTATCTTCGCCTCTCCAGCTTTTTCTATACGTAGCTCTATCGCAAATTTAGCGAGTTGTTCACTTCTAACCCGCTCCTGATATGCCTCCAGCCTCTCTCTATCCTCCTTGACTACATTTACCATCAACTCCTGAATAGTGACGGAACCACTCCCGAAAACATCAAGCATAAAGAGCTCCGCACTGAGTTTATCACAGATCATCTCCCCAGTCTTGGGCTGGTACTCGTAATACAGCAGCTTTGCCAGATCATATGCCTGTTCCAGCCGTTCCCGTGCTACGTTTTCTGCCTGGACAATATCGGTAACATCAATCCTAACCCCGAGCACACTCGTAAGTTCATTCTGCGCATCCAATTCAGCAGATATATCCACCCGGTTATAACGTATTACCCCATCATCACTGGATTTATAGCTAACCCTAAAGTAATTTACCTGGCGCCCGAGTAAGCGCTCCCACAGCTCATTAAGCTCTGCAAAATCCTCCTCCACAATATCTACAATAATATCACGCAGATTAAAATCCTTATCAATAAAGAGGTGTGTCTCTTTCCTGCCCCCACCAATAACCACCTTTTTAGTCTTGAGATTATAGACAAAATATGATACTCCGGCCAATTTAATTACATTGCCAAGTATCGTCTTGGTCTGGGTCAACTGCTTGCGATAAGCAGCTTCAGAACTGATATCCTTGAGCACAATTACCGCCCCGAGAATCTCGGCAGTCGAGGTATTAAGAATAGGCGTGGTTATAGCAGTTACTGGTATCTGGTTCTGCCGTTGCTCGACCAATAGCAGATTATGCTGAATATCTACCGTCTTCTTCTCATTTAGCGCGATAATGACCGGATTCTCTATCTCCTGCATTTTGGCTGCATTGAAAAATTTAAAGATATCCTGTGTCTGATGGCCAAGGGCATTCTTCTCACTACACTGAAGCAGTTCTTCCGCTGCCAGATTCAACTGCACTATTCGGCCCGAAATATCTGTAGCGATCACCCCGTCACCGATAGAGTGCATTGTCGCCTTGAGCCAGGCTCTCTCCTCTAAAAGATGCTTCTCAGAGATATGCAGCTTGAGATAGGCTTTTCTGGTTGTATAGACCCAGAGAGCCAGAAGAATAGTAAGAATACCCAGAGCCCATGGACCAACCATAACCAAAACTTTACCAAGCGGAAGCGGTGATCTCTGCACACAATAGTATTTCTCAAGTAATGCCGAGATATCTGCGCGCGGCATGACTAATATACACTTATTTATAATACTACTACTGATTGCACTGTCCTCAGCAGATAAAATACCCAGAGAAAAGTGTAAAAAGCAATCATACTGCAAGTTATACACCAGCTTGGCATACTTCGGATTAATCCGATAAGACTCCCCATTCAACTCTGAGATAAAAGCAATATCCAGACTACCAGCCTGCACCTGCTTCAAAGCTTGCTGAGGCGTATCAACCAGTATTACCTGGCTATGCTTGTACTTCAACTGCAAATAGCGATAAAGACTCCCGTAACCTGCCGGTACGCCGATATTGCTCTTGCCGTCTCCAGGATAGTCGGTACTCTCCCTGCTAACCGCCATTACCGGTATTTTAAGATAAGGCAGAGTACTCTTGCTCACCCCGCTCTCTTGCCCCATGGAAAAACTGAGAGCTTCCACTCCATACGTCTGCACAAGCTCCTGCTCGCTACTCCCCGGCGGGACCTCAACAAATTCAGGTGTAAGCTCGACAGGTAATATGATACTCCGGAGAATATCGGGCAACAACCCTTCTACCACCCCATTATTATTCCAATTCTGAAGTAAGCCGTAATTACCAGCACAACCTATAATCAACTTTCTATGTTTACGAATCCAGGTCAATTCTTCCGGGGTAAAGATAGGATATATCCGGCTCTGAAATTTATTATAATAAGCAAATACATTATAGAGATTTTCAAAACCGAGCTTATTTATCTCTGCATTCAAAAATTCAATTTCAGCGACTTGTTGTTTATCCAAATCGTCATTGCTGAATAGTGCCGGAGCTAATTTTATCTTGGTCTCACAGAACCTGTTCTTTTTGAACCGTTGAGTAGTACTGAGACCACTGAGCATCTGCGCTGCAACCATATCCTCCATAAAGAAAGCATCAAAATCACCACTATCCAAGCTTTCAAGTAAACCCTGCCGGTTCTTATAGATCACCAGAGTAACCCCGGGTATCATCTGGGTTAAAAAATCACGAAAAGAACAGTTCTTGACTAGCGCTACCCGTTTATTACTATAACCACGCCATTCATACTGTGGAAGGTCATCGCGCAAGACATACATTGAAGCCGTTGTAACCAAGAATGGAGATATCTTATCCGCGCCATACATCTGTCTTTCGGTCGTGACTACCTCACTCCTGCCACCCACTACGGGATAAAACACCCCTTCTTCGGCGCCACCCTTATCATAACTATCCAAAGCCTGAAATTCAATATCTATACCGCTATTATGGGCTAGAATTCGCCAAATATCGATCAGCGCTCCAGCAAGCTTGCCCTCAGCTGTCCGTTGTACCCAGGGCGACTCCTCGGTATAGAGTACTCGGAGCTTACGCGCTCCAAACAATTTGCCCTGCGCCAAGGTCTCCGGCTTGCAGCAGAATTGAACATTAGCCCCCAGTACAGCATAATCAGCCGCAAAATGCTGCATGACCTTCCAATTCATTACCGTAGAATTGCTATTTAAAATACTAATACTAATATCAGAAGCCTGCAATTTACCAGAAAGAATATCAGGAGCGATATAATTACTGATTATCCGATATATTTCCGCTACATCTGGAATCACCCCACCCAGAGCTCCAAGCTTGATAAACGCCCGTTTATTGGTAAACACCGGTATGCTGTAATCGCTTAAAACCTTGTCAAGCAGCTTGAGTTTCTGCTCCTGCCCTGCAGCTCCGATCCCCCATGAATCAATAAAGACACAACAATTATTCGGAAGAGATTCAATCCTACCTAAAAATTCTGCATCACTTACCCGGTCTTCATTGAGATAGATTGCCGAGAGCCTGGTATACTTGCGCATCTCCTCTTTGATAATTCTTCTAGTTGCAGCGCCCTGCTCAGAATTATCCGTAATAACCGCTACATACTCCAGCTCCGGGAAGAGGCTCAGAGCCAACTCAAGGTTAGCCCTAATCAAGGGTTTGCTCTCTATACCACTGAGATTAGCATATTTTAGCTTGTCAAAATTATTAGCATCATAGATAATTACCGGTGAATTCCCGAGCGGGGCGGCTCCAAGTTCATAGATAGTATGTAACGCACTGTTCCCTTTGGAGATTATCAGATCAAAGTACCCGCACGGGTACTGTGAGAGCAGCATATTAAGCCGCTCCAGGCGGTACTCCTCACTCGTAATACGCTTGGAGTCCAGAGTAATAATCGTTATTTCAATATTATGGTTGAATTTTCTAAGTTCGGCTATTAGCTGATCAAGATCATTATCATCAAAACTGTCCCCCAGATGCGCTGAATCCACTACCAGAATATTCTTACTCGCTGCGTCCGCCGAGATCTCTTCAGCAACCGAGCTAACATGCGCCAGGGTCAAAAACAGAACGCACCAGCCACAGAACCACCACCAAACTCGCACCGAGTTTATAACTCTCGCCACCCTGCTTGTATGGAGTTCTCCATCCTGCATAAAGCCTCCTTATACCTGCATTATACACTATACAGCTAGAGACAGATAATTTTTATTTGATTTCCCCGGCACATAAAACTAGTAACTGCTTAACATCGATTATCTGCACGCCCAGACTCTCAGCTTTGCTCAACTTTGATCCTGCCTTATCTCCGGCAACCAGATAATCTGTAGACTTTGAGACTGCGCTGGCAACTCTGCCCCCTGCCGCCTCAATTAGACTCTTTGCTTCACTCCGCCCCATACCCGGCAGCGTACCGGTGATCACAAAGGATTTCCCACTCAAAATTGGCGTACCCGCCACACCTGCTGTCTCACTCTCAGTACTCACTCCCGCCTGCATAAGACGCTCCAAAATCAACCGGTTAGCTTTATTCTGCAGAAAAGCCACCAACGACCTTGCCACCACCTCACCCAGAGTCCGCTTCACATCCGAAGTTCCAAGTTCAACTCCCGCGAGATCAGATTCACTGGCAGCCAACAGCTTAGTCACATCACCGGCAAAAGCCTTAGCCACCGCCTCACGCTTCTTCACCCCAAAGCCGGAGAGATTAAGACGTTCCAATTTTTTCTCCAGCGTCTGCCCAGGCTTGATCAGCAATTCTCGGGCACTCTCGATTCTAAGCATGCCATACAACTGTTTCGCCGCCTTAGTGCCAAGCGTGCGATAAGAGAAGGTCTCGCCTGCGCTGAGTCCGGCAATTTCAGTCGCGTCTGCAGTATAAAGTCTAGCCAGACTCGTGAAATGACCAGCAATTATTCTGGCCGCCGTCTCCCCAAGCTGCTCAATTGCCAAAGCCGCCAGAAGCCGTTCCAACCCCCTAGCCTTAGACGCCTCAATCGCCGCTAACATATTCTCGGCATTCTTATACTCCGGCGGCACATACTCTTTTCTCCCCGCCGCCACTAATTGTGCATTCCACATACTCCGTAATTCCTGGAGTTCACAGCCTTCAAGCGCATTAGTATTCCCCGTCTTCCCGTTTCGGCTCAAATTCTCGAGCAACTTCTTGCGTTCGGTATCCTCCCAGAGTTCACGCAAATCCGCAAAGCTCAGAGCATAAATATCAGCCACATCATGTAGCTTCCCACGCTCAAGCAGACTGTCAATAACCGCCGGCCCAAAACCCTCTATATCCATCGCCGCCCGTGAGACAAAGTGCAAAAGCCGCGCTCTGAGCTGCGCCGGACAGGATATATTCTGGCAATAATACGCCACTTTACCCTCTGCCTGCGCTACCTCACTCCCGCAAGCGGGGCAGGTCGCAGGCATCTCAAACTCTATCTCTTCCCCCGTCCGCGCAGTATGCAGACTCCTGGCTACCTGAGGAATAATCTCTCCCGCCTTCTCGATAAGCACCCGGTCACCGATGCGGATATCCTTCTGCCGAATATTATCCAGGTTATGCAGCGTGGCATGTGACACCGTCGAACCGGAGACAAATACCGGTTCCAAATCAGCAACCGGCGTAAGTGTTCCAAATTTTCCGACCTGGAGACGGATATCTATAATCCGCGTCTCTTCCTGCTCCGGTTCAAACTTAAAGGCAATCGCCCAATTCGGACTCTTAGCATCCTCTCCCAGACGCTCCTGCATCTGCAGATCATCGACCTTGATCACCATACCATCGGTATCATAACTCAAATCCCGCCGCAACTGCTCAAGCTCATCCTTGCGGGCAATTACCTCGCTATAGTTCTTACATACCCGGCGCAGGGGGTTAACGGCAAACCCCAGTTTCTCGAGCTCTGCCAGTGCTCCCGCCTGTGTCTGAACCCCCAGAACCTCCGGCGAAGGTGTCGAGTACGCCCATAAGCTTAATTTTGACCTTTTGATCTGCTCAAGCTTCTCCTGATATCGCTGCTGCTCCGCAACTGTCTTCCGCTTCAATTCCTGCGCCGAGAGCATCTTGGTCTTGAGCGCTCCGGCAGCGGCGTTACGCGGATTGGCAAAGATTCTTTCATCACCGCGCTGCTCCTGCAGACTGACTATCTCCTTGAAAGCCAGGCGCGGCATATAGACCTCACCCCGCACCTCAAGCCTGGCCGGCACCGCAGCGGCAGCCGACTCCTCACCTGCAAACAAACCGCCGTCTGGCGCTAAATCCGGATGCACCCCAAGCTCCCGGGGCAGCTCCACATACTCCAGCACCGCCGTCACATCCTCTCCAATCAGCCCATTCCCTCTGGTCGCTCCCCGAACCAATTTTCCATTCTCATAAATCAACGATAACGCCAGACCATCTATCTTCATCTCGGTCATATAGGCCAGTTCACTCCCGGCAAGTGACTCACAGCGCTTAACAAACTTCTGAATTCCCGCCTCATCATAGCAATTGGAGATACTCATCATCTTCGGATTATGCCGAACCAGCCCTCCCGCACCAGCAGCCACCTCGGCGCCGACCTTCTGAGACGGAGAGTCAGGAGTAACTAGCTCGGGATACTCCTGCTCCAGCTCCAACAACCGCTCCAGCAGCGCATCATATTCACGATCCGCTATCTCCGGCGCTGCCTCATTATAATAGAGCTGATTATGCCGTTTCAGCGTCTCTACCAGCTCCAGATAATCCTTACGGGTATTCGCATCCATATATTTCTCTACAACATACTTATTCTACAATAAAAAAAAAGCCCCCGGAATTGAGCATACCCACTATTTACTTTGACCACCGTTTGAGAGAGAGAGAAATGACAGTAAAAATAAAGTTGTGTTTATACCAAATTACCGAGGACTAAAAGCCATAATAATCAGCACTATTTTCAGATTAAGACAGTTACATTTCAGCAAGCTTACGCTGCAGGGCGGCATCCTTGGCTACCACCTTCTGCTTCATATCTTCGCGATGCTTGAGCAGCTTCTCCTTGATATCTGCGTATTTCCCCGCCAGTATCTGTAGCGCCAGTAACGCTGCATTTGTCCCTCCGGCGCTGCCTACCGCCACTGTCGCCACCGGTATGCCTGCTGGCATCTGCACCATCGAGAGCAGACTATCAAATCCAGACAACGCGGTTCCAGCGATCGGTACACCAATTACGGGTAATACGGTATGGCCGGCGATTACCCCTGCCAGATGCGCCGCCCCTCCGGCTGCTGCGATGATAACCTCAATGCCCCGTTCCTCTGCCGTGGTTGTCCACTCCAGAACTTGAGCCGGCGTCCGATGCGCACTCGCCACCTTGACCTCGAATTCCACACCAAATTCCTTGAGCGTTACTATCGCCCCTTCCAGCTTGGGCAGATCCGAATCACTACCCATGATAATACCAATCTTCTTTTCAGCCATATATACTCCGTTATCCCCTTCTCTATCAATAATCATACTCAGAAAAAGCAATACTTTTATACTACTACTCTTTATCCTTTGTCGCAAGCTCAAAACCGCTCTCACCCTCAACAATACAGACCGCTGTCACCGGATTGGTAAAGTTAGCAAACTCACACTCACCCAGGGCAAAAGCACAAGCTTCTTCAGCCGTATTCGCGGTAAATTCACTACGGTTATGCCGGTTCGGGACATTACGCTCATAGGTCGAGACATACAAGCACTGACCTGGTTCCAGGGTAAATTCACGCACATCCATACCGTCCTTACGGATAATCCCCAGCCAACCCCGGTCAGACCCCTTCTCAACCACCGCCACAATGCGCGGCGTGTTGTAATCGTCTTTTTCATAGTCCATCACCGCCAGTGAGTAAATAAGCGCATCCCGGATATTCATCCCGCTGCGGAGCTTATCCACAATCGGATCGGTCTGACTGCCGTTACTCACCACTGCGATATCGCCGACAATAGCCGCACAGTTATACGCAATATACGGATTTTTAAAGATATCGCCTTCATGCCCCTCTTTCGGCACAATACTCACATAATCCTGCGTTACCTGAGCTCTGCGATTGGGAAAACTCCTGGAAGAGACCCTGTACATAGCTGCAAGCTTGCCTGCAGCAGTCATACCGATAGCCACAATTCTACCGAGATAAATCTCACTCATTACTCATCCTTTCTCTCTATAATCCAGGTTCACCACCACAGCACACCTGAAACACTATATACTAATTCAACTGATAAAATCAAGCAATTACCGGCATAAGATAATCTTAAATAGCTATGCCAAAGCCGCAAAGACCTCTTTCTGCGCCAACAATGTCGCCTCAAAATCATCGATGCTATGCGCCGTAGAGATGAAGTTCGCCTCATACTGCGCCGGCGGCAGATATATGCCCCGCTCCAGCATACCCCTAAAGTACGTACCGAACATCGCCGTATCGGCAGACATCGCCGCGTCATAGCTAGTCACCGACTCAACCCCAAAGAACAGGGTAAACGCACTGCCGACCCGGTTGATACAGGCCTTTATCCCGGCCTCAGCGATATTCTCCTCCATAATCGCAGTTAGCGCCTGACACATCTTGGCCAATTCTGGATATGGCTTGTCACGCCTGAGTATCTCCAGCATCCGTACTCCAGCAGCACAGGCCAGCGGATTACCCGATAAGGTACCTGCCTGATACACCTGACCCAGCGGACTGATCTGCTCCATCAATTCACGCCTACCGCCATATGCCCCTACCGGCAGCCCTCCACCGATAATCTTCCCGAGAGTAGTAAGATCCGGAGTCACCCCATACATCTCGGCCGCACCGCCGAGCCCGAGTCTGAATCCGGTAATCACCTCATCAAAGATCAGTAGCGCCCCATACTTATCACACTCCTGCCGAAGTCCGGCAAGAAAGCCCTCCACCGGGGGGATAAGCCCCATATTTCCGGCAACCGGCTCGACTATAACCGCCGCTATTTCACCCAAATTCAGTTCAAAACACTCTTTAACACTTGCAATACTATTATAATCCGCCAGCATGGTATCCCCGGCAGCACCACGGGTAACCCCCGGACTTGACGGGCTGCCCTGAGTCAACGCCCCACTGCCCGCACTGATAAGGAATGAATCCGCATGCCCATGATAACAACCTTTGAATTTGATTACCTTCTCCCGGCCGGTCGCCGCTCGCGCCAGACGCAGAGCCGACATTGTCGCCTCCGTACCCGAATTTACCAGGCGGAGCATCTCAACTACCGGCATACTCTGGCTTATCAACTCTGCCAGTACTACTTCATTCTTATGATTAGCGCCAAAACTGGTTCCCTTGACCGCAGCCTCGGTTATGGCGCTGGTTATCTCCATATTTGCATGCCCCAAAATAAGCGGCCCCCAGCTCATCATATAATCTATATATTCCCGCCCCTCAACCGAATAGAGCTTAGAACCGCTCGCATGCTCAATATATACCGGTTCAGCCCCCACCGCATTGAAAGCTCGCACCGGAGAATTTACTCCTCCCGGCATCAAATTCCCGGCTTGAGAGAATAATTCCGCACTACTTTCAACCCCTACAACCATACCAACCACCTTCCCTCTTTCATATATTATTCGATAAGCCCCTGGCTACAGCATTCAGTTGCAGTTATACCATAGTATTCTATATTTATCAATAGCTTACAACTTGATTTGCAGAGTAAAAAAACATATCCTTATAGTATTATGAATAATCAAAAATCAAATAATGGCATATGTTACCTTGTCGGTGCCGGTCCTGGTGATCCAGGACTATTGACTCTCAAAGCTGCAGAGTGCCTGAAAAAATCTACTGTTGTCTACTATGACTACCTCGCTTCTCAGGAAGTGCTCAACTTTGCCCCGACTTCGGCCAAGCTGATCTATGTCGGCAAATCAGCTGGCCAGCATGCAATGCCTCAAGCTGCGATCAATTCCAGACTTATCAAGTCGGTAGCTGCCGGCGAGATAGTTACCCGGCTCAAAGGGGGAGACCCCTTTGTCTTCGGGCGTGGAGGTGAAGAAGCGCTCGCTTTGCAGGAAGCCGGTCTACGCTTTGAAATTATACCCGGTATCAGCTCCGGCATCGCCGCAGCCGCCTATGCCGGTATTCCGGTTACACATCGTGCCCTGGCGACCATGGTCACCTTCGTTACCGGCCATGAGACCCCGGACAAAGACGAACCCCAGACCGACTGGAAAGCTCTCGCCCGTACCGGTGGCACCATCTGCGTGTATATGGGCATGAAGAATCTCGACTCTATCTGCAAGCGCTTGATCCAGGGTGGCAGAGAACCGAATGAGCAGGTAGCAGTTGTCTACCGAGGGACCAGTTGCGCCCAGAAAACCCTGACCGGAACGCTTGAGGATATCAGCGATAAGGTAGAAGCCGCCGGGATGACCCCGCCGGCCATGATCATCATCGGCAAAGTAGTAAATCTGCGCCAGGATATCGCCTGGTTTGAGCATGCCCCCCTCTTTGGCAAGCGAATCCTGGTCACCCGCGCCCGGGAACAGGCAAGCCAGCTCAGTGACCGGCTCCGAGCCTACGGCGCCACCGTTATCGAGATCCCGGCGCTGAAGATAATCCCGATGGAGTACCACGCTTCCACCCAGACCGAACAGGCAATCACCAACGGCATAGTCAAGATAGCCTATATGCGCCAGACCAATCCAACCCTGCTCTCAATGATCCAGGACAAACCTATGGCTCTGGATTTTCCTGATCTTAACGATCTGCTCAAAGACTGTGATGAATTGACCAGAGGTATCGCCATGCTGGTTGCCAACAAGCATGAATGGGCGATCTTCACCAGTGTCAACAGCGTGGAACATACCTTCGAACGCATCAAACTCCTCGGGCTTGACACCCGGATCTTTGTTGGCAAGGAGGTCGCCGCCATCGGCTCGGCTACCGCCGAAGCACTCCTCAAATATGGGATACGCGCCGACCTCGTGCCAGAGGTCTTCACCGGCGAAGCACTCCTGCAAGCACTCATCTCCCGGGATATCTCCAAGCTGAAGATCATTATGTTCAGAGCCTCCAACGCCAGAGCCATGCTCCGAGAAGAACTGCACGACCTTGGCTGCGAGGTAGATGATATCACCGCCTACCGCGTGGGTAAAGCCCCACTCAGCCCTGAGCACCAGCAGATACTTGAGCACGGCGAATATGATATCGCCACCTTTGCTTCTTCAGCTACAGTACGGAACTTTCTGGAGATGTCGGGCAGCGGAATACCAGAGATTCTAGCAAAGGATGTCCAGCCTAAATTCATCAGTATCGGCCCAATTACCTCCGAGACACTCTGTGAATGCTCTATCCCGGTCAGCGCCGAAGCCAAAGAAGCGACAATTGAAGCGCTGGTGGAGACAATCATTGAGATTGCCGGCACAGCTGACTGAACACCTGTTACCAAAGAGAGAATAAATATATGGATCTAACAATTATTATTATCATTGCCGTACTTCTTATCGGCATGAAGATCATAAGCACTATCTGGAAATCCGGGCTGAAGGAAGCAGACGAATACCAACGTCTTACCTCCGACCCGAAGTTTAGAGATACCAGATTAAAGGAGTGCCTAACAGCACTCCAGACCGCTACGGCTAAAAAACCGGAACTTACCTACAAAATTGCCAGAATCTATATGCTCGCTGGCGCTTATGCCCAGGCGAGCAATTACTTCAAAGAGTATACCGCGCTGGAACCGAATGAAGCCGAAGGTTTTGCCGAACTCTCCGAGGCGCTGATTCTGCAGCAGAAAGTGGACGAAGCAAAGAGCGCGATTGCACAGGCGATATCACTGGAACCGGAGTATGCCGAATACCGCCTGAGCCAGTTGCGAATTGGTCTGCGAGCAGGTGATAGCGCTTATGCCGAGGCTGCCGCCAACGCTTGGATAGAATTGGATGCCGCTAGAGTCAAGCTCAATAAACGCCCACACCGCTGGTCTCCGATGTATCAGATCGGCCCCAAAGAAGCGACTCCAGACGCCGCCATCAAGCCATACTCGGTAGCTCTCCTGCACCTCAAGCATGAGACCTCGGCCGCCCAGGAGCTGATCGATAACATGAATGAGATTGAAAGAAATTATTTTTATTCCCTGCTTGAAGAAGATGAACTCTTCGCCGGACTCAAGGAGCAATATGACGCTTAAAGACCTGCGACTCATCTTCCAACCCGAGTCTACGGATCAACCCTCACTCGCTGCACCCAGGCGTATCGCCGTACTCATGAGCGGCGGGGTAGACAGCAGTGTCACCGCCCTCAAGCTGCTGGATGAGGGCTGGGAGGTTGTCGGGGTAAACATGCGTATTCCGCTTGCCTGCGGCGGCGGGAGTGTTGAATGCCAGGGGGTCACCGAGACTGCAAAAAAACTGCAGGTTCCGCTCTACCAGATAGATCTCAGCACCACCTTCCAGCATGAAGTAATCGACCGCTTCGAAGCCGAATACCGCCGGGGGCGTACTCCCAATCCCTGTTGTGACTGCAACCGGCGCCTCAAATTTACCCTTGTCTGGAACGTTATTGAACAAGAACTGGGAATAAATAATCTTGCGACCGGCCATTACGCCAGGGTTATACGGAACGCTGGCAGAGCATTACTCGCCCGCGGCAATGATAACGACAAGGATCAGAGTTACTTCATTTACGGGATACCTGCAGACCGCCTGCAACATTTTTATCTGCCGCTGGGGGATATGAACAAAGACGAAACCAGAGCCTTAGCCCGCAGAGCCGGGCTGAGTGTCGCCGAGAAGGCCGAGAGCATGGAACTCTGCTTTGCCGACGGCGGCGATTACCGCCAGGCCTTCTCCAGTAATGAAACAGACATCGAGGGTAATTTCATCGACACCAACTTTAAAGTCATTGGCAGACACAAAGGTATCAAACATTACACCGTGGGTCAGCGCAAACTCGGGATATCTTTCGGGCCTGAACCGAGTTATGCGCTCAGGGTAATTCCCGAGACCAATGAAGTGATGATAGGTACGCGCCGGGATGCCTATAAACAGGGACTAAATGCCAAACTCATCAGCATCCATCAACCGGATAAGATCTTTCCCGGAAGTACCCTCCGCGGTAAGATCCGTTCCGCCGGAAGACTTACCGAATGCAGTATAACCCGGCTTGAGCAGGATAATATCAGCGTTACATTTACCCAAGAGCTGTTCGCCCCAACCCCGGGTCAGCATCTGGTCTTATATCATACCGACGACACCGTAGTCGCCGGCGGCACCATAACCTGAAAAAACTTTTAGACGCCTGAATCCTGAATACTGAGAGATAATAATGCACAAATTCAGAGTATACATCCTAATTCTTTTTATTGCTCATTTACTCCTTAGCGGCTCGGCAGATGCCGATACTACCAGCACTACCCCTGCAGCCACTGAATTTCTTGACGGCAATTATACCGCTTTATTTGACCGCTGTCTAACCCTGGCCGCAAATGACCCTGCCGCCGCCTACCTGCCGCTGCTTATCGCCGAAAAGATCAATAGACAATTCCTTACCGACAACTCTCTCGGCAACCGTAGGCTCCTCAATCTTGCTGGCGTTACCGACCTCCCGCCGCTATGTCGTTACCTGGTAAAAGAGTTGCTGGCACGTAACTACGCCGCTGCGGGCAAAGAATATCAGGCATCAAACCTTAGAGCAGAGAATGGGATAATCCCTTCCTGGCGCATCGCCGGCGCCTTTGGCGAACATGATACCGCCTCCTTTTATCAGGTCTTCCCCCCGGAACGCGGAATAGACTTCTCTATTTTTATGCCGGGTCTGGGCAAAGACGTTACCTGGCGCCTGCTGGGCGAGAATATCTGCCTCAATAATTTTATCCCATATAAATGGATGACCCCACAACACGGAGTATTATATCTTTATACCCAGTTCAAACTGGATGCCCCGCAGCGTATTATCCTGGAGAAAGAAGGGAGCGGTGTATTCTCCTTCTGGGTTGACGGCATCGCCGCCGGAGGTACAGACTATACCGAGACCGCCCCCGGTATCAACTGCCTCTTTCGCAGCCCCACCCCGCTCCCTGCCGGCTGGCACCGCCTCCTAGTCAAACTCAGCACCAGAAATTTCGACTCACCGGAGATCTTCAGACTTCTGGATGCAGATTTCAAGCCTATAGAGAATATAAGATATGACCTCAAAGAGCTCCACGGCAAGAATAGCTTCGGTAAAGAAGAATGGCAGAAAGTAGAACAACCACTTATCGACGACTATACACCTGCTGAAAAAGCCCTCTTCTACCAATATCTGCAACAATATGATCAAGCTTTACAACTCTGGGAAGAAGCTATCGCAGCCGATCCTGAAGATCCAGTTCTCCATCTCCATTACGCCACCTGCGCCGCTCAGGCGAGCGCTATCCTCCCCGGCCCGCTGCGCAGCTCGATTATCCGGCGCGAAGCCCTCAAGACGCTGGAACTCGAACCCCAAGCCATAAGCGCCCTGATCATCCTCGGCGATCATGAACGTCAGAATAACCGCATCAATCAGGCGAACGCCTACTACCAGCGCGCCCTTGAGCTCAACCCGACAGCCCTTATCGTTCACACCCTGCGCTTGCGTATGGCAATCAATAACTCCTGGAATCCTGAAATACACGACTGGCTCCCGCAGCTGGAAAGACTCTACCCCCAAAGCTATATCGCCTCGCTACTCAACGGTATTTATTTCAACAGTAGCGGACAGATCAAACAGGCCGCAGATTCTCTGGAAAAAGCCTTCACCCAGGATCAGGCCAATCTCACCATCGCCACCGACACTCTAAAATCATATTTCCTAGCCGGTGATACCGAGCAAGCCCTCAAACTTATTGAGATGCTACCCTCATATTACCGCCAGAGACGGGATATCCTCCTGCTCAAAGCCGAGATACTAGCTCGTTCCGGGAATTACCAGGATGCTATAACTACACTCGCAGAGAGCCTGCAAGCGGTCGGCAAAGATCCTGAGATCCTCAAAGCCGAGGGCGATATCCTATATTGCTCCAAAGCTTACTCCGCAGCGCTTACTAAATATCAGGAAAGTCTCGAACTCGACGGCGGTAATTATACCTTACGCCGACTGATTGCCGAGCTTGATGGCAAGGATTACCGTTTCTGGAAGAATTATACCCTTGATACCAAAGCTAAGATCGACGAATTCAGCAAAAAGCATACTGCGTATATCGGCAGCACCGCCCGACTCATCGATCAAACAGTGTTACAAATCTACCCCGGTGGCGGCTACTCAAACTATACGCATGAACTGCAAGTGGTACTCACCGAGCGCGGGGTAAATCAGGCGGCAATAGTCGATACCTATGGCGAACTGCTCCAGGCGCGTACACTCCTGCCAGAACACGGAATCTCGTTAGAACCCAACATCCTAAATAAAAATGCCCCAAATATCACCATGCCGGCAGTAACCCCAGGCGCAATGATTGAACATACCTATCTTGATGAGCATACAACCCCGGCAGATCGCTGCCTACGCTTCCCAAAATGGTATTTTCGCAGCCCGAGTAATCAGGAATCATTCCTCTTCTCCCAGTATATTATCCGCGTCCCAAAAGGCGTTGATTTTGCCTATGCCAGCAGGAACCTCGGCGATAAAGTAAAACTTGACATCATTGAGAATGACGACGGTTCTACAGACTACATCTTTACCGGTACGGATATGCCGGAAGCTATCCATGAAGAAGGTTCTCCCGCCATCAGCTCAACCCTGCCTTATGTTGCCGTCGCTTCCAAACAGGATTGGGAAGATATCCACTACCGTTTGCTGAGCTCCTATCTTGGCCAGACCAATCCCACCCAGGCCATACACCAACAAGCCGCGGCATTGACCGCCAACTGCCCCACCCTCAAAGATAAAATTACCGCTCTATATTCGTATGTCAATGCCGAGATCACCCCTAACCATTCTACAACCCCGGCAAGTCACATCTTTCTGCAAAAAACCGGGAATAAGAACCACCTGCTCCTGGCCATGCTCCGAAGCTGCGGCATCAAAGCCGAACTTGTCGCAGTTCGTCCTCCAGCTAATATTATCTACGATCCCATATGGAAACTCCCGGCAACAAATAGCTTTATCGACTACCTCATTCGTGCGGAGAGTGATAACAACGAATATCTCTGGCTGGATACACGCGCCCGTTACGGCGGTGCCGGTGAGATTGGTGAAGATCTGGCCGGTGGTACCGGTCTGACTCTAGGCCTTGACAACTGTGAATTCATAACCTTACCCCCAGCTCTGGAGCATAGCTATACCATAAAGCGTGAACGTAACTATCAACTCGCTACTACCGCACCCACAATTATCACTGGAGAGATAAACTATTACGGTACCCGCGCCTGGGAGTATAAGGAAAACCTGATAAATTTAAACTCTGATCTGCGCCTCGGGGTCTTTGAAACTATTCTCGCAAATTCGCTCTTAGGTATCAGTATCACCGACTTTAAACTCCCGAATCTTGAAGTAGCTGGTACAGGACTTACTTTCAATTATCAAGCCAGCATTGATGATTTTCTCAAGGAGAATATCAACGGTGAATTCGCTGTGCCTCTGGCGCTACCCACAATTGAGTTACTCCCCACTAAAGACGCCAATGAACGTCGAACCCCTTATCATCAGAATAAATTCCTCGCGGCAAACGACCGTTATATTTATAACCTTCCAGTTGGCGCCAGAGTCAGTAAATTACCGGAGAATGTAGTTATCCGCTCAAAATTCGGCTATTACTCCCTCAATTTTTCTCAGGATAACAAACGCATCATTCTTGAGCGCAAGTATAACTTCCTGCCACAGATTATATCTCTAGACGATTGGCAGGATTACTTCAAGCTGGCACAGAATCTCAAACAAATTGAGAATGATTATATCTGGTTCAAAGAATAACCATAGCTAAATGCAGGTATAACAAATAGCAGTTACACTGCTGCTCGAGACTACAGAAAAAGGCACAGCCAGCAACAGAGTTGCTGGCTGATTTGCACTTTGACTTAACTTGAAAATCATGCAGATGATTTTATTGATTTGACTGAAAATTCTAGATAAGCAACTCTGCAACCTGTACCGCATTGAGTGCCGCACCTTTGAGGATCTGGTCTCCCGCCACAAACATCTCGATACCGTTACCCTTTGGCTGAGAAATATCCTGACGAATTCTCCCTACAATAATATCACCCTGACCAGTAGCATCAAGCGGCTGCGGAGAACGATTTGCCGCCCGGTCATCCAGAATCTTGACCCCAGGAGCACTCTGCAGAATCTCGACCACCTCCTGTTCGGTAATTGGATTCTCAAATTCAATATTGATCGACTCACAATGCGCCCGCATTACCGGTACTCTGACACAGGTCACACCTACCAGAATCTCCGGACAGCCGAAGATCTTCCGAGTCTCATTGACCATCTTCATCTCTTCCTGGTTATAACCATTATCACCTATCGGCGAATTATGGCAGAAGAGATTCATCGCCAACTGATACGGAAATACCTTGGGTTCAATCGCCTCACCATTTGCCCAGGCTCTAGTAGTAGCTTCAAGCTCATCCATCGCCGGCCGGCCGGCCCCTGAAGCAGCCTGATAGGTAGATACCACTATCCGCTTAACCGGATTGACCTTATGCAGCGGGTATACTGGCACATTCATAATAATAGTCGAACAGTTAGGGTTGGCGATAATCCCTTTCGGTGCATTCTTCGCCGCTTCTGGATTGACCTCAGGTACTACCAGCGGACACTCTGGATCCATTCTATATGCCGAAGAATTATCGACAACCACAGCCCCTGCCGCAACCGCAGCCGGTGAGAACTCCTTACTCTGATCCGACTCTACCGCCATCAGAGCTATATCGATACCAGAGAATGCCTCGGTAGTAGCCTCGATAATGGTGAGTTCTTCGCCTTTAAATTTCGTTTTTTTACCAGCAGAGCGGCTAGAAGCCATAACTCTAAGTTCTCCTACTGGAAAATCCCTCTCCTCTAGACAACGGAGCATCTCCTGCCCCACTACACCAGTTACGCCTACTACAGCAACATTCTTTGACACTTTCATCTCCTAAACAATGGATTAAAAAAAGGATAACCTCAATTACCCGCGACTAAACTGTATGCATATTCCCAGACAAGTCAATACATTATCGTAAGAAGAAAACACCATTTAGCATATTTTAATCCAACAATTCAGCAATATTGATGGCATCCTGCTGTTCTTCTAGCAGATATTTACGGGCATACTCTTCAGCTCGACCCGAGGTGATAAAGAGCTCAAATAATCCCTTATCGATGTGCCCGTCCGCAACCATATACTTCATAATCTTGAGTGCCTGGCTGAGAGTTTTAGTCTTTTTATACGGTCGATCCGAAGAAGTAAGGGCTTCAAAGATATCGGCAATAGCTATTGCCCGCGCCGCCAACGGTAACTCCTTGGCCGGTATACCCCTAGGGTACCCTCCCCCTACGATCTGCTCGTGATGGCTCCCGGCAATCTCCACAATATTCTGCATATGTTTCGGAAACGGCAGAGCGGAGAGCATCTTGATCGTATGCACCATATGCGCGTTGATAATATATCTGTTCTCACAGCTCAAAGTACCTTTACGGATAGAGAGATTATACAGCTCTCCGTGATTACTGGCGTTTTCCGGCTCCTGCATGGTAAAGCCCCAGGGATTATCTGCCTCAAAGTCTCGAACAAGCTTGGGTACAACCTGCTCCGGCTTATCAGCGAGCAACCGCTCCACAACCGGCAATTCCGACTTCTCAGCCAGTTCCCAATACTGTTTCAACTCTATCTCAGATAGCCCCAGAGTATTATCCAGAGTTCGCAACCAGGTTCTGCTGCCTATCTCCTGCAAGCGCTCTAGCTGCGGCTCAGACATAAACTCACCGCCGACATTACACCCCGCAACAAACTCAAACTCTTCGTCCAACTCCCGCTTACGCTCTTCCCGCTTACACCCAAGCACCTCTACATCTCCACCCTCATACACCCCCTGCCAGTACTCGGTATCCGCATAACTCTTGAGCAATTCAAAACGCATCCGAATCTCATGTATCCGGTTATAGATACACTCCAACTTGGTCGCTTTATCCACGATATCCACTGGGGTTATAACCTTGCCGCAGTCATGCAACCAGGAAGCAATCCGTATCTCTTCCCACTCATCAGCATTAAGATTATACTCGGCATATGCCTCAGCCTGCGAATCACAAGCTTCCTGTACTAGCATCTTGGTTATGATCGGCACCCGATGACAATGCTTACCGGTATACGGGGACTTGGCATCTATCGCATCAGCAATAAGCATTATCAGACTCTGGAGTAATTCCTCCCGCTTCTTGATCAGCAGCTGACCTTCGATAGCTGCCGAGACAAATCCGGATAACGCTTTGATAAACGCCAATTCACTCTTATAACCCTCGGTCTGATAGTCTTTTTCCTCATGCGCAAAGATAATATACCCCATCATGTGCCCATCCGTATCCTTGAGCAATACCGTAGCCAGCGAGAGTTCTGTCTCTGCGAGTAGCCCCGGCCAGAGCAAGACCTCCTTATCGAAGAGGGTCTCACCGGGTTTTTCATAATAAAAGTCAGTATCCTTACCCAGGTATTTTTCAAAAGCCTCTTTTGCAATAACCCCATTAGCTCTAACCTTCTCAAGTACCTGTTTTTGAAGAGCCTCTCCTTTACCGGCAAGATAAAGAGCAGCCAGTTCCAGCTCCTGCTCCAGGTTATCAAAGAGATATACCGCCGCCCCTTTACCGTTAACGATAGCTGTAGACTCGCTCAAAATTGTATTGAGCAATACGTCATACTCTTTTTGCTTGGTAATGGTCTCAGCGATGGTCTGGAATTTTTTGATCGTACTGATCATAGTCTGAGAAGACTTGATCAGATTATCAATCTCCACCACCGAGGATTCAGTATTGATAGAACTTTTAAAATCAAAGTTCTTGATTTTGTTGAGCTGCTCAGAGAGATAGATAAGAGGTCTGGCAATCAGCACCGCCACCAACCAAACAACCGGGAGTATCACCAAAATTATCAGTATGCCTGCAAAAATCAGTTCATGTTTATACTCTGAAGCTTTGAGCATCAAGGTACTCTCGGGCGTAACCGTCAACACAGTATAGCTGTTCTGCCCCTCATCCTGCAAGGAGAACTCCTTCTTCTTGCCCCGCCAGAGTTCACCTGCAGAGACAAACTCGACATCCGCACCCTTAGTATTTTCGCTCTTGGCGTAATCATTGATTACCGGATCAACAATATTATCCACCGTTACGATTTCATAGCTATCATTCTTCTTGAAGATCGCCTTATGTTGATAATTAGAGGTAAGCACCTGCCCATTATTATTAATCAGTATAGTACGCGTATCCATAGATTGAGAATACCGGTTAATCATAGCTAACAGTGAATCCATGGTATAATCAAAACCGACCACATTGCCCGTCACTTCATCAGCGCACGCCATGGTTATGCCGATAGCCTTTGTCGAAAAGAAGATATAAGGCGGAGTGATAATCACCTCATCCGAAGCATTCGCTTCCTTGAACCAGATTCTGGTTCTGGCATCATAGCCGTAGCGATTATTATAAGCTCGCTTCAATTCTTTGAACGCGCGATCATAAAAAATCAACTCTGCCCGGCTATTCTCTCCCCCTTCACCAACGATTGTCGCCGCATAATATGCGTTTGCCGGCGGCCAATAATCTTCATAACCGGCAAAACTGTCCAACCTCCGTAGCAGCAAGAGTCCGCCGTTGGTATAACCCACATATACCGCATTGACACTGGGATTATTATCCAGAGATACCCGGAGCAGGGTCAGTTTCTGCGCAAAATCCTCGTTACGCTCCGGCTCAGTCACAATCGTCTCAGCCAGAATCTCCAATTCCGAGGATATCTTACGAAAATCCGTCTCCAGACAAGCGGCGGTATCATCAAGAATACGGTCAAAAACAATTGCATTCACATGCTTGATAACCCGAGTCAGATGCAAATAACTGGTGTAGATGAGAATCACAGATATCACCAGCATCAATACGGCAAAGAGTACCGATATCTTTACATGGAGCTGCATCTTGATTAACTTCATAATAGTCGCCTTCCCCGGCTAGCAATACCCTACAACCCTCAGGCCAAAAACGCTTCTTCATTGAGATCCTGAGGTGTATACTTGATCCCTGTATATCTTGCCCCATAATATACTTCATACACCGTTATCCGACCCTGAATCAACTTATTGAGTCGACATAAGCTCTCCACATCTACCCAGAGTTCACCCGGCTCGGCTGCAGACTCCAGCTTCTGCTGATACTCGCAGAGAAAATCCGGCTCGACATTGAAACCCAGCACCAGCCCGGTATACTCCGACATATGGTCGATAGCATTCCACTCACGAGCCAGCTTGCAGGCATATTCATAGGTAAGTGCGGGATAGAAGAGCGGCTTGGTCAGAAGTCTGTGATGAAATGCCCGGCGCCCCTCAGCCACGATCAATCTCCATTCAGGCATACCAACCGATTTATACAAGGTCTTATAGGCGATATTATTCATAGTTTTCACTTATTCGTAGAATTATGCTTGTTTTAAAACCGGAAAAATATACTAAAAGCATTATAACCAATAAAAAAAAGCTGTCAAATGTGTATCTTGCTTGAAATCTCAAGAATAATTAAATACAATAGGCAGGTATCCTGCATTCCATCGACCATTTTCTCTCTTGCCAAATAGCTCAAACTATATTTCCAGGCAGACAGAGGTTTCAGAGTGCAGTTTAGCAAGCATTTTTTTTTTATTACAGAAAGCAGTTGACCATGAAGACCGATATTGTGCATGAAGGTGCCGTACACCTTGAGTACGAGATACGCCATATTGTCGAAGATGCTCACAAAATTCGCAACACCGGCGTAAAGATTATTTGGGAGAACATCGGAGATCCGATAGAGATGGGTGAGAAGGTTGCCCCCTGGATCAAAGATATTGTCAGAGGACTTACCGAGGAGGACAGAGCCTGGGCATACTGCCATAGCTTCGGTGTACTCGAATCACGTGAATTCCTCGCCAATGAAGTGAACAAGCGCGGTGGCGCCCAGATTACGGCCAATGATATCATCTTCGTAAACGGTATTGCCGATGCTGTAGATAAGATCTACGACCTCATCCGCAAGGATGCACGGGTAATCATGCCCAGCCCCAGTTACTCTACCCATATCTCCAATGAGAGCAAGCGTGGCCGTTACTCCAATATTACCTTCCCTCTAGACCCGAAGAATAATTGGCGCCCCAATCTCGACGAACTGATCATGTCAGTAAGGTATAATGACCAGATTGTTGGTATCGCTCTGGTAAACCCGGACAACCCTACCGGTATGGTCTATACCCGAGAAGAGCTTGAAGAGATTGTTGCTATTGCCCAGAAATATGGCCTGATGCTTATCTGTGATGAGATCTACGCCCATATCAGCTTCGAGGAAACCATTCATCTGAGTGAAGTAATCCAGGATGTTCCCGCAATCGTACTCAGAGGTATCAGTAAGGAATACCCATGGCCGGGCGCACGCTGTGGCTGGATTGAGGTTCTCAACCGCGACAAGAGCCAGTATTTTTCCGATTATGTCAAAGCTCTGGGCAATGCCAAGATGATGGAGGTCTGCTCAACCACTCTACCGCAACTCTCCATCCCGCTGGTAATAGGCAATGAGAAGTATCCGGAACACCTCAGACAACGCGCCAAGATGTTCCAGGAGAGAGCGCACGAAGCTTACCAGGCCTTCAAGGATATCGCAGGCATCAAGGTCAACCTTCCCGGGGGTGCCTTCTACTTCTGCGTAGTCTTTGATGATGATGCTCTCAATGATACCCAGACCCTGCCCATCAAGAATAAAGAGACCAAAGAGCTGGTGGAGAAACTCTCCGCAGGGGTCAGCAATGACAAGCGCTTTGTCTACTACCTGATGGGCTCTACCGGCATCTGTGTCACCCCGCTCTCCGGGTTTCACACTCATCTCAAAGGCTTCAGAATCACCTTACTACGCAACGATGATGCCCAACGTCAGCAGACTTTAAAGACTATCACCCAGGCTATCAAGGACTACCTTGCCAGCAGTAAGAATTGATACAGGGTATTTTATAAGCAGCAAAATTACACATATTCATTTAACTAGAAAGGCTTGGAGATGCCGGAAAATACCAAACGAAGTGGTTGTGGCTGCGGTGGTTGTCTACTATTCTGTTTTTATACAGTAATAATATTCCTAGGCGGCATGTACCTGAGCAATCTGCTCGACCGTGACTGGGATCTAGAGCAGGCCAAAGACAAACTGATACATGACAGCACAACTATTGGTAACATTGTAAAGGATAAGGCAACAAAACTTATAACCGGCGAGGATATACTCAATCCTGCAGATACGGACTTAGCGGTATCCGCACTTATTCAGGCAGGTGATAAATCCTATAATAAAGCGATGGAACTGCTCAAGCAGGCGAGTGAAGCCTCCGGTGATGAACAACAGAAGCTGCTGCACGAACTCCAGGGTGAACTGCAGAAATCTTTGAATCTCTACCAGGCTGCAGCAGCCAAAGACCAGAATGATCCGAAACTACCCAAGAAGATCTCACATCTCAAAGATCTGCTGGCCAAGATGAAACCCTAATCCATCTCTTGTGTTACGCTAGATAACCCAGATTCACTGCACGCTCAACAACGAGCGTGCAGTTTTTTATTAATTTTAAGCATAATTATAAAAATAAATTTTTAATTATATCCTATTTATAATTTACAGCCCCAAGTTTAACACTTATAATACATATTAACTTTGTAAGTATATAAAATATGACGAAAAATAAGCATAGACAGGAGATTTTTATGCACACAGAAATACTCAATAATATTTACTGGGTTGGCTTTGTAGACTGGAATGTCCGTGATTTCCATAGCTATAATACCACCCGCGGCGCAACCTATAATGCCTACCTTATTCAAGACGAAAAGACTGCTCTGATTGATGCGGTCAAGGCTCCATACACCCAGAACCTTCTGGATAATCTTGCCGAACTTACAGAACTGAAGAGCATAGATTACATTATCTGCCATCATGCCGAACCAGATCACTCAGGCGCACTCCCAACACTGCTAAGTCTCTGCCCCGAAGCCAAAGTAGTCTGTAGCGAAAAAGCGTTGGATAGTCTAGGCGGTTATTACGATACCAGCGACTGGAACTTTGAAGTAGTCAAGACCGGCGATACTCTCAGCCTTGGCAAGCGGACTTTGACCTTCCTCGAAACCCGAATGGTACACTGGCCAGACTCGCTAATGAGCTATATCCCGGAAGAAAAGCTGCTCTTCTCGATGGACGGATTCGGTCAGCACTACTCCTCATCCGCCCGCTTCGATGATGAAGTTAATATCGAAGAGGTAATGGAAGAAGCCAAGACCTATTATGCCAACATCGTCATGCCTTACAGTCCCCAGGTTCTCAAGACCCTCCAAGCCGCCAACGCTTTTGATATTCAAATGATCGCACCGAGTCATGGGGTTATCTGGCGCAGCCATGTTGACCGAATTATCCAAGCTTACCAGAAATGGGGCGCTTCCAAGGTCAAAGCCAAGGTCGTAATCCTTTATGACAGCATGTGGGAGAGTACCGCGCAAATGGCTGCCGCCATCTATGAAGGCGCAATCCAGGACGGCGTTGAGGTCGTCTTTACCCGGATCCGCAGCACCGGCAACACTCGCATCGCTACCGATTGCCTAGATGCCGCCTGTATCGCTGTCGGTTCTTCAACGCTGAATATGACCCTGATGCCGGATGTAGCCTCTGCGCTTACCTATCTTATGGGGCAGAGACAGGTAGGCAAGACAGGAGTTGCTTTTGGTTCCTTCGGCTGGGGCAAGAGCGGTGCGGCCGATGTCTCTGAGTATCTGAAGAAGATGAAGATCACCGAAATCTCAGAACCCCTAACCTGCAAATGGCGCCCAACCCCCGAAGTACTGAACAAGTGCCGTGACTGCGGTAAAGAACTTGCCGCCAAGGCACTGGAGCTTGCAGCAGAGTAATTTTAATTTTTCAGGAGGTTTAGACCATGAACGAAACCATCAATTTAGAAGAACTGATCAAGATTGCGACCAATATCGAACTTGAAGGCCAAGCTTTCTACAATAAAGCTGCAGAACTTACTACCGACCCAGATGCCAAGAAGCTCTTTACCGAACTGGCAGAATGGGAGAAAACACATTACCAGAGTTTTCAACGCCTTCTCGACGGGGTCGACAAGACGGAGTTTGAACAAATAATTGATCTCCACAACGAAGCAGCACTCTATCTGCAGGCGGTACTCGGTGGAGACATCTTCAATCAAGCCGCAACCCCTGAAGAGCTCGCCGACAACAGCCCCCAAGGTCTGAACAATATCTTCCGCTTCGCTCTTGACCGAGAGAAAGATTCAATCATCTTCTACTCTTCTATCGAAAAGGTCTACGGCAATCAGGATATTAATCATAAAATTGATATTATAATTGGCGAAGAGATCAGCCATATCCGTTTTCTACACGACGCACGAAAGAAGTTATACACATAGTCATGCAATACCCTTACATAGTGTAAGTTTGATTAAACCCTATTATTGAGTCATATTTGAGTAAAGGATGGTGTATTATGCAAAAATATGTATGTAATGTATGTGGCTGGGAGTACGACCCTGAAGCCGGCCTACCTGATGACGGCATAGCTCCAGGAACAGCATTTGCAGATCTTCCCGATGATTTTGTCTGCCCTGTCTGCGGCGTAGGCAAAGATGAATTCTCAGAAGCCTGAGTATAAAATAACTGTATTGCTAAGAGGCATAATGATCCTGCAGATTCAGGATCATTATGCCTCTTTCTTCCCGCGTCCGCGGATAAACTCCTTACCTTTAATGCTTCTAAGCATCGCCCCCGCAGGCGGCGGCGCACCTTCAAAGTTTATCAGAGCATACTCAGCCGGACGGGCACACTCCCAACTAGCGCCGGTGAGTGAGGTAACCTCCTTGATAATGATCTCACCTTCTCGCCAACCGGGGGCAATCCATTCCAGAGTATCACCGGATCGAAAAGGATTCTTCACAAATATCTTACCGTCCTCCTCAACGATACCAGCGAGTTCCCGGGTCATAGAATAGACATTTTCCGCCTGCAGGCGTGCCGGATCGTCCTCAGTATAACCAAAGGCAAATCCAGTATCATACGGTCTATGACTTACTGCATCCAACTCCTTCAGCCACCTCTCTTGAAAACAGAAATTCTCTGGATCTCTGGCATAAGCATCGAGTGCATCTCGGTATACCCGCGCCACAACCGCGACATAATACTCACTCTTCATCCTACCTTCAACCTTTATTGACGTGACTCCACTCGCTACCAACTCCGGAATATGCTCGATAAGGCAGAGATCCTTACTCCCCAGCATCACCGTCTCTCTACCGGTCTCATAAATTGGTATACTTTCATGCGGGCGAATTTCTTCGACCAATTGATACTCCCAACGACAAGCATGTTTGCACTGCCCCCGCGAGCCACTCTTTCCGGTCATAAACGCTGAGAGCAGACATCTTCCCGACACCGCCACACACATCGCTCCATGCACAAATACCTCTACCTCTATCCCAGCCTGCTCACGAATCTCTGCCGCATCCTTGAGGGTCGCCTCACGCGCCAGGATCACCCTCTCTGCCCCCCCGTCACGCCAGAAACACGCGCTTTCAGCATTGGCAACGCCCAGCTGGGTCGAAATATGTATAGGCAGATCCGGCCTCTCTTCCCGCGCCAGCCTGAATACCCCGGCATCACCAACGATAAGCGCATCAAGCTGTATCGCACGCATAGCTCGAAGCCACCCTCTTATCTCTGCAAGGTCAGAATTAAAAGCCATTATATTGAGCGCCGCATATATCCGTTTACCACGCGCATGCACATACGTAGCGGCTTCTGAAAACTGCTCGATCGTCAACGCCGCCCCATCAGGACGCATTGAGAATCCGGCAACACCGGCATATACCGCATCAGCGCCATAATCTATCGCCGCCTTGAGTTTTTGAGGAGTACCTGCTGGTAGGAGTAACTCAGGAATACTATTTAATACCACTCTTCTTCCTTTTATTATCGATTTTTTTCTTGGCTAGATCCTTACATACCTGGATGAACAACTCTCGATCCTCGATAGGCTTGGTAAAGAAAGCGGAGGCGCCGCTGGTATAAGCCTTGCCGGGATCTATTTCCGAGAATCCCGTAATCAATACGATCTCGGCATCATAGTCATACTCCATAATCTTCTGCATCGCTTTTATACCATCCATACCCGGCATGTTCTCATCCATAATCACCACATCAGGATCAAGCATACGATACTTTTCTACCGCATCCAGACCAGAATTTGCCAATCCTTTAACAATAAAGTTACTCTCGGCAAAGATCTGATAGAGATACTGCTGAATAAAGGTTGAATCATCTGCAATCAATACAGAAAATGTCTTAGTATCTTTCATAAAATTCCTTCTTATCGATAGTCAATAATCTACATATAGTATTGCTATCAATAATTACGTTACAGCCCTCCAGCGCTTATAATTAATATTTCCCGCTAATCACCTAAATACTATAATACACTTTTACTCCAAATGATCAATATATTAAATAGTATACACCTATTGAAATCAGGCATAAATCTAAAAACAACCTATTTTTTATTATAATTATAGAACTAAAAAGAAGCCATAATCAGCGGTAAAAAACCTTGGTTAATCACCTGAGATAACGAATATCTAATAATTTCTTAAAAAAACATCTTGATTTATTCTGCTTTTTAACTAAATTATTATCTCACAAGTTACACATCAGTGATTACACAAGACTCGGGGAGTGGCGCAGCTTGGCTAGCGCGGCTGCTTTGGGAGCAGCAGGCCGCAGGTTCAAATCCTGTCTCCCCGACCATCTTTTAAAAACTCCATCTCTCATTACCTAGTCATTTCCCAATATCAGTATTATCTAGCACCAATCTAAGATCTCCAGGTAACCTCTAATACCGACATATTTACGACTTATTATATCCTAACTCTCCAAACCCCCTAGCAATATCTTCGGTAAATTACCATTATCATTTAACTCATATTTTTTATTTACAAATACTGAAGATCAGCTCAACCCGCATCTCTCCTCCCCCCCCACAGCACCCAAGGTGAAAATTCATTCAAACAAGCTATCACCCAATTCACCAGAATCTAGCGACAAATTACTATCTACCAGAAACTCAGTTTGCAATCCGTATATTAATATCAAACTTAATAAAACTACAACCGCAATATCCTCCTTCACAACTACTATAATTGCCCCCTTATAATCTTGCTGTCAATTGCCGATAAAAAACACTATATAAAATATATAAAAACACTTGCTTACATACGCCAATGAATGTATAATCCAATTTACATACACTAATGCATGTAAAGGTGCGCTATGAAACTCACGATTTTCAAACACAACTGGTGGTTTTTAGGAGCAATCTGCCTTATTCTTTTTATTGGATATATCCTAACTTGGAATACGCAAAAATCTAGACCCAAAACAATGATCCAGGAAAAGTGTCACCAGGTTGAATACACCAAGATACAAAGACGTTCCATCACCCAGCAAACATACTGCCGAGGCAGCATACAGTCTATTCGCCATGTCTCGCTCCAATTTGAAATTTCCGGTAAAATAGCCAAAATAGGCCTTGATGAAGCAGGCAATCTACTCACTCCCGGCAAAGCAGTACAAGGCCCACATAATGAAGAACCAGGCCAGTTACTAGCTGCTCTTGATGCTAGAGAGCAAGTGAGCTTGCTTGAACAAGCGCAAGCAGAATTATACAGAGCCAAAGGTGAGTTAAAGGAAAGCGAAAATGCTATCAAAAGAGCACAGAGTGAATTAAATTATACGCAGATAACCTTCCAGCGTTTGCAACAGTTGCACCAGAATCACATAAATTCAAAACGCACTCTGGATGAAGCAAAACACAATTTGAATATTGCTCTGGCTAATCTTGACGAAGCGACAGAGCATAAAAACACACTTAACAATCAAGTAAGGATATATACACAAAAAGTTAGTCAAGCTCGTTTAAATCTGGAACGCTGCGTCCTCAGGGCTCCGTTCAGCGGTATCATTGCAGATTTCAAAGTTCAATTAGGAGCTTATATCCAGCCTGAAGAGATTGGTATTACCACCGAAGCGAAACCAGTTCATTCAACTCAAATTACTCTTATTGATCCTTCAGCATATGAAGTAATATCCGAGCTTTCCGTACATAAGGCTGAGCAGATTCACCCAGGAGCCAAAGCCACAATAAAACTGATGAACCGTCATCAACCAGTAATATTTGACGGTTATGTCACTTCCATTTCTCCAATATTATCAACCAAAACTAAGATGGTTCAAGTGCGCATACACTGCACTCCCAAAGGCGCAACCATCTTTGACGGAGAAAATGTAGCCATAGCTATTGACACCAAGCACCTTGACACTGCCTCCGTACTCCCACGGAGTTCATTATTGTATGAAGACGGTTTGCCCTACTGCTTTGTGATTGCTGACTCTGGTAAAACACAGAAGATATTTCCGACGCTCGGTATAGCTGATGACAACTGGATTCAAGTCCTTGCTGGAATTGCCATGGATGCTCGCATCGCGACCAAAGGTAAAGAGCGCCTGCGCAACGGTATATCGGTAATGATTATTAATGAAAGCACTCCATGAATAACCACCGACATCCATTACCTTTTCCTGAAGAAACATGTGCCCCACCACGATGGTTTCATTGGCTCTTTAGCAATACCGTACCCGCAATAATCTGGATACTGTCGGCAATTTATTTCGGCTTTTGGGGTTACTCCGAGATGACTAAAGAAGACCTACCCGATATTGCAATTCCTCAAGCTCTAATCGTAACAAAATGGAACGGTGCAAATGCTTCCCAGATTGAAAAAGAAATAACCAAGCCTCTGGAACAAGAGCTCCGTGGCTTAAAGCATTTACGCCGTTACCGTAGCAGTTCTACCGACGCCATAAGCTTTATCGCCGTTGAATTCACCGCGAACTCCCCACTAGTTGAATCCATGCAGACGCTGAGAGATTGTGTCGCCCAAGCACAAGGGCTCTTTCCCAAAGATGCTGAACGTTCGACTATTGAGCAGATCTCAGTACGTGACCTGCCCATCTCCATATACGCACTATATGGAGATTTAAATGAATATGATATCAACCGGACAGCAAAAGATATAAAACGCAAATTAGAACAAATATCCGGAATTAAAAAAGTACTTAGCGCAGGCAATAGAGAACAATGTGTCCGTATAGATCTTTATCCTGAACGACTAGCCCTGCATGGAGTATCTGCGAGTAAGGTAGAATCAATCATTCATGATCATAATCAAGACTTCCCATTAGGCCAATATAATCAACCAGCAGAACCCAGGGATCTCAAACTGCAAGGGTCATTCACAAATCTAACCGACATCGGCGACTTACCAATACAAATTACCCAAAATGGGAACCCACTTCCATTACACGCTGTTGCAGATATCTCCCTCCAACTGTCAAAGGAGATAACACGTACTGCAGTCAATTATCACGGCGGAGAATTTCATCCTGCCGTAGTCTTATCATTATACAAAATGCCCGGCAAGGATACGTGCAAACTTGTCAATACGGTTAAAACTACCTTTGCAACTATGCAGAAGCAGACCGACTGGCCAGAAAAATTACAATATCTATTACTAGCTGATGACTCCGCAGTAATCGCTGAACAGTTGACCAAATCATTCTCCAGCGGCTGGCAAGCGATGTTAATAGTTTTCATTGTACTTATGTTTATGCTGACCTGGAAAGAAGCATTGATTGCAGCTTGCTGTATCCCACTAACAATTCTCTGCGCAATCGGCATTCTATGGTTTCTCGGTTATACATTCAATCAATTCGTCATTATAGGGATAATCCTTGCCTTAGGTCTACTCGTTGATGATTTTATTTTAATCATGGAAGGGATGCACGAATATACTTATATACACCGACAAACATTCGAGCAAGCAGCATGGAACACCCTTAAGCATTTCGCCATACCCTCGCTGTCTGGTTCGTGTACCACTATCCTCGTCATGCTGCCAATAGCGGCCATAGGCGGTATTGACGGCAAATTTATCCGCATCATTCCAATAACCGCTACGATCTGCTTAATACTCAGTTATATATTCTCAATTGTCATCTCAATCCCGCTATCACGTATTCTGCTGAAACCTGGAGTTCAACCATCATCCTCAAATAGCCTCGGAAGAATAGATCAAATCACGCAGCGCCTAGAAAAAAGTCTGACTGAATTTCTTAAAAAGTATATCTTGCACTCAAAAACTTACGCTATTAAGCTAATAATACTTATCCTTACGCTATTTGCAGCAGGCATAATAATACTATATTCACTACCACAAATATTATATCCTAAAGAAGACGGTCGCACCCTGGGTATTACCTTAGAAATGCCCACGGGTACAACCTTGGATGAAGCAGAAGTTGTTTCTGGAAGAATAAGCTGCGTACTCCAGAAATTCCCTATTTTCCAAAGTATTGTCCGGGTAACCGGCGCACATGATTCATATTCAACAGCAACCATCAGTGAAATGCTATGCGAAAATTCCTCACCAAATTTTATAGGCTTCTCCTGTCTTATGCAGCCTGAGCATGAACGAGACAAACTAACATACGAATATGTCCCAGCCTTACGTCAAGAGATCCAGAAGATACTTGATACGTTACCGGGAACCAGCCTAAGAATCACCCCGGAAATAGGTGGCAGTACTGCGGATGATCCAATTCAGATTGAAATTACCGGAACAAACTTACTTTCGCTTCGGAATATTGCCTATAATATAGAAGATTTATTACACAAAATTCCTGGAATCACCGATATACGTAATAGTCTTGGGCAAATTAGAACGGCGGGCTGTTACATACCACAACGTAACAACTTGCTTCTTCATGAGATTAGCGAAAGAGAGATGGTAAATCAGATACGGCCATTTTCCGGTTACAACAAAGTCGGCAAATTACACAAAGATAAGCGTGACCACGACCTTGATATTTTCTTAGGCAGTAACTGGCTCGGACGTAAAGAGGCCTATGCCGGACCGGTTTCACCAGAACAATTGGCCTTTATCAGCATTATACGTTACGACGGGGAAGCGATTCCACTTGATGCTTTAGCCGATTTCAAGATAACAGAAAGCCCAAAAGCGTTAATTCATTACAATGGTCAACCAAGCGTAACGCTCAAGGCCAAGGTTGACGGAGTGACTTTAAATGAAGTTTTGCAGCAACTCAGTCCTGCACTAGATAGAATGAAATTAGCCTGGCCGGCCGGTACCACATATATTTTCGCTGGCGAAGCGGAACAAGCGCAAGAAACCTACGCCTCAGTCGGGCGCATATTCTTACTATCGTTATTTCTCGTCTATGCCATACTTGCGCTCTTATTCAACTCCCTGCGCCAGCCTGGGTTAATCTTATTATCAGTAATATTCGGTCTAACCGGTGTCTTCTGGGGATTCAGACTACTCGGTTTACCACTGTCATTTACCGCAGCTATTGGTATTGTATCACTTATCGGTATCAACGTAAATGACGCAATTGTACTAGTTGACACCATGAACCATTATCTACAGCAAGGCATGCCTGTCTATAAGGCAGCAGCCTCAGGCACGGCGAATCGTTTGCGCCCAATTATATGCACAACAGTTACCACCATAGCCGGATTAATCCCCCTCGCCATCTCTGATCCAGGCTGGAAGCCGCTTTGCCTAGCAATAATCTGCGGTGAAATCGTCTCAACCGGCATGTGCCTGATTATAATCCCCTGCTCCTACCTGTTACTAACTCCAGAACCCCATAACGACCCTAAACAGACTTGAGAGGAAATTACCATGCCCCGAAGAACCAAAGAAGAAGCCGAACAAACGAAAAAACAACTGCTCCACGCAGCACTAAATGAGTTTTATGAGCATGGATTTGCTAATACAACCCTGAACAAAATAGCCGAGCGCGCACAAGTAACGCGTGGCGCTATCTATTGGCATTTTAAAAATAAAGCTGACATATTTCTTGCACTTGCCGAAGAGATGGACAAGCAAGCGGGAATGGATTTACAATCACTCCTTTCACAACGCGCAAAATCACTTAGCGATATCCTTAAATTAGCCCGACAATATCTGAGCGTATTTGAAGATAACACTCAATTCAGGAAATTTCACGAATTAATCTATTACCGCACTGAATGGACAGAAGAACTAAAACCTTTACAACAAAAATATCTGCAGGAGAGTCGCTGGTTAAGCCACAGTTTGACAAAGGATTTCAAAGCTCTGAAAAAAAGCGGCGCCATCAATTCCAGCATCAATCCCCAAAAAGCCGCATTAGCAACCTGGGCCATGCTTGACGGACTTATTAGCTCATGGCTCTTTGACCCAGACAGTTTTTCCATAAAACAAGATGGCTGGAAAATGCTTGAGCTACTGCTTGAGGGCTTAAAGCCATAGATTCATCACATAATAAAAAAACCAGTGCTAATACTACTGACAAAATCTGATTAAAGACATGACAAAACGCGTATCTCCACACTAAGACAACAAAGCTCTTTCTAGAATCAACAAGGACACAAATTAGCTACTCGCAAGACAGTCAATACAAGATACTTGAAACAAATACAAATGAAGACTGATCAAGCATTATCCGTAGAACTATCGAGCGAAAGCTTGATAATATCCTTCTTGGTAATATTTTCAATTTTCTCATTACACACAAGCGAGTTATTTGCCAATACCGCCACCCTATCACATACACCCATTATTTCATCTATATCTGACGACATTATTATTATAGACACCCCTTTTTGTACAAGATTACAGATAGAGTTATAAATATCTATTTTACTGGCAATATCTATATCCCGTGTCGGCTCATCAAAGATAAAGATCTTTTCTCTCCCCATAATCCACTTTGCAATAACCGCCTTTTGCTGATTACCGCTGCTGTAATCAAAAATACTTGCATCAGGAGTCATAGAGGGAATATTAAAGGTTGCAATATAATCATTGACCGACTGCCTTAAATACATGGAATTAATCGAGAAGAAATTGGTAAACCTTTTCATTGATGAAAACGCCACATTCTCAAAAATATCCAGATACCGAAACATTGATAACCTTGCCCTATCTTCCGGAACCAATGCGATGCCATTTTTTATTGCTTCATGCGGCGATGATATCGATACCTGCTTACCATTTATTTCAAAACTGCTGGCAGTATACGGAGCAAAACCAAAAAGACAATTCGCCAGCAGCGTCCGCCCAGATCCGGCAAGACCGGTGACCCCAAGGATCTCACCCTTCTTTAATTCCAGATTAATATCTTTAAGCACTCCAATACTATTAAGATTCTCGACTGCAAGTACAGTCTTACCAATAGGCACCTGCAACTTGGGATAACTGTTCATCCGGTATTTCGCACTCAACAGATTTATTATATCCTGCTCACTTGAGGTCTTTACCTCGAGGGTTCCGCGCAACCTCCCGTCTTTGATAATCGTCACTCTATCCCCGATCTCCATTACTTCATTGAGATTATGCGTGATATAAAAAATACCTGCGCCTCTACTCTTCAATCTATCGAGGATTACATAGAGTATTTCCTTTTCCGACTCTAATAACCCGGAAAAAAGATCATCAAGAATTATTATAGAAGCATTGGATAAATATGCCCGGCAGATTTTTATAATCTGCTTTTGAGCAAATCCTAAATCACTAATATTGTCGTAAATTGTAAAGGGCAGATTAAACTCAGCAATAAGCTCCAGGCACATTGAGTTTAATTTTTCATAGTCAATACTATTTAATAATCTAATTTTATACGGCATCTTTTCAAAAAAAAGATTTTCAGGGATAGACAACATCTTCAAGATGCTTGAATCCTGCCGTAAATACAACGAATCCACTGATAGCTGGGTAATTTGCGCTTTATCCGCTATCCTCTGGCCTTTATATAGTATGCTGCCGGAATCCGCTTCAATTCCTCCACAGGCTATCTGCATCAGCAGACTCTTTCCCGAGCCGTTCTCCCCCATCAAAACATGTACCTCACCGGGGTACAAATCCAGGGCTATATCATTTAATTCAAAATTGTCTGTACTTTTCGAAATGTCTTCAAATTTGAGTAACGGAGTTGACATTAAAGAATCTCCAGATTCCACATTACTATTCTTCATATAAACTCATTGATGTATAAAGCTGGACGTCCTGCTCAAATATCTGTTTTTTAAACTTGTCTTCCAAGGTTTGACTGGTCAAGATCTTATCTGGAAAATTCAAATCGCAAACTTTGAATAGGGAAACGGTACCAAAATTATCGGGCAGACAGACAATTGTTGTTATCTTCGTGCGCGTAAAGGCCTGCTGAATAAAAGAAGCTTTGTCAACCGACGATACGCTAATACCATTTTCAATTGAAATGGCATCAATTTCAATAAAAGCATGATTGATATGGAAAGACTCAAGGTTATTCTGAGTCAGCTGTCCATACAGGGCATTTTCATATAATGTTCCACCGAGCAGAATCAGCCTGTTGGTAAATGACTTAGAGAATTCAAAGGCCACAAAAATATCATTAGTCAGAATGGTGAGATTCTGCCGCGTACTCAGTTTCTTAGCAATCAGCCTGTTTGTTGCCCCTGCAGTTATCATAATGGTCTCGCCGTCAGCGATAAAGTCATAGGCAACATCAGCAATATACATCTGCTCCTGCAAGGTCTTTTTATCGCTTACATTGATCGTCGGCGGGACAAGCTCGCCCTCGGTTTCACAGAGTATTGCTCCACCATGAATCCGCTGTAAAAAACCTTCACTCTCCAATACTTCCAGATCTTTACGAATTGTTACCTCTGAAACACTGAAGAGAGTACTGAGTTTTACCACCGAAACCCGTGTATTTTCAATCAAATATTCTTTGATTATTCGTCTTCGTTCTGTTGCAAACATAAAAAACCACCTTAATTACGTTTTCTTAGTTTTAAATTACGTTTTCTTAGTTTTAGCGAAATTTACTGGTAACATTATACAATTCAAACAGATATTTAGCAACTATACCATATTAAAATAACAAAACAAAAGAAAAAATAACAATTCAAAACATAAAAAAGTTGCATAAGGTTTCACTTGTGATAATATGCAGTAGAACATTAATAAATAAACGTTCATCGAAAAAATTTTCAAACAGAGTTAATTTTCGAAGAGATGAAGTGTAACGACTCAATTAATACGAGTTTTCCTCTGTGGTTGTTATTGGGTAGTAATAGGTTATTTGTGTGGTTAGTATTTTGTAATGCTTGAAAGCATACAATATTTTATGGTAAGTTTGTCGAAATAGGGAGACAGCAAATGAAAAAAGGTTTTATTTATTTTCTCGTCTTGGCGATGATCTCATTGGCTAGCGGTTTTGGAATCAATGAATCACAAGCTGGGCAAGGTTATGTAGGCATTGCAATGCCTACAAAATCTAGTGAAAGGTGGATCAAAGATGGCCAGGCAATGAAGGACATCCTAGAAGAAAGAGGCTATAAGGTCGACCTGCAGTATGCTGAAGATGATATTCCAACCCAGAAGTCACAGATTGAGAATATGATTGTTAAAGGCGTTGATGTCCTCGTTGTTGCCGCTATCGATGGTTCAACTCTATCTTCAACTCTTGATCAGGCAGCAAAAGACGGCATCAAGGTTATTTCTTATGACAGGCTTCTTGTAAACACTGATGCTGTAAGTTATTACGCAACATTTGACAATTTCCTGGTTGGTGTTCAACAGGCCAAGTCTCTGGTTACCGGTCTCAAGGAAAGATTCAAACCACCTTACAATATCGAACTCTTTGGCGGTTCACCAGACGACACCAACTCTGGATACTTCTGGGCCGGTGCTATGAGTGTACTTCAGCCATTGATCGACAGTGGTGAAATCAAGGTTGTTTCTGGTCAGACAGACTTTGACCAGGCTGCAACTCTGCGTTGGGACGGTGCTGTTGCTCAGCAGCGTATGGACGCTCTGCTTACTGCAAACTACTCTGATGGTAAGACCAAGGTTCAGGGTGTACTCTCTCCATATGATGGTATCTCAGTTGGTATTATTTCAGCTTTGAAATCAGGTGGTTATACTGTAGATAGCGGTGAATTTCCAATCGTTTCTGGTCAGGATGCTGAAGCTGCATCAGTCAAGCTGATCAGAATGGGCGAACAGTACGCAACTATCTTCAAGGACACCCGAGTACTTGCCAAGGTTGCAGCAAACATGGTTGACTCAGTGCTCAAGGGCTTCCAGCCAGAGATCAATGACACCAAGACTTACAATAATAATGTAAAAATTGTTCCTTCATTCCTCTGCGAACCATATATCATTTATAATGATGATATCGAAGAACTCATTATCGGTTCAGGTTACTTGACCGAAGATGATTTGAAATAAACAAAAATGATTTAAACACACTCAGGGATCTCTAGTGATTGTATTATATTTACAATTATTAGAGATCCCTCATAATAAAAAAATGAAATAGCAGGAGTAACAACATGATAGATTATATCCTTGAAATGAAAGATATCACCAAGACATTCCCAGGGGTAAAAGCTTTGAGCGAGGTTAACTTCAAAGTAAAGAGAGATCACATCCATGCATTAGTTGGGGAAAACGGTGCTGGCAAATCCACACTGATGAAGGTTCTGAGTGGCATTTACGCACACGGCAGCTATGAAGGTGATATTATTTTTGAGGGAGAGGTCTGCAAATTCAGCGATATTAAAGCGAGTGAAGCCAAGGGGATTGCAATTATTCACCAGGAATTAGCTTTAATTCCAACTCTATCGATAGCCGAAAATGTTTTTCTAGGTAATGAACAGGCAAAAAACGGGATTATTGATTGGGATAAGACAAAGCTGAAAACGATTGAAATGTTCAAAAAAGTGGAACTCCATGAAAACCCCAATACCCTGGTAAAAGACATAGGTATGGGCAAGCAGCAGTTAGTGGAGATTATCAAAGCACTTTCTAAAGATGTGAAATTGCTGATTCTCGATGAGCCGACTGCCGCCTTGAATGAACATGATTCTGAGCACCTTCTTGATTTACTTGTAGACTTAAAGAATCACGGTATAACCAGTATTATTATCTCGCATAAACTCAATGAAGTAACCGCAGTAGCCGATGAGATAACTATTATTCGCGATGGTATGACTATCGAGACACTGGTAAAAGGCCAAGACGAGATAACCGAACAACGAATTATCAAAGGCATGGTAGGTCGTGAACTGACCAACAGATTCCCCAAGCGCGAACATACAATTGGTGAAGTTTTCTTTGAAGTTAAAGAATGGAATGCGTTTGACCCACTCAATAACTCAAAACAAACCTTAAAGAATATCGATATAAAACTCAGACGGGGAGAGGTTGTAGGGATTTCCGGGCTTATGGGCGCCGGACGCACCGAGCTAGCAATGAGTATCTTTGGGAAAGCTTATGGGCACAACATTTCTGGTAGATTGTTAAAGAATGGTCAAGAGTTATCATTAAAGAATATTCCAGAAGCGATTCGCAATGGAGTAGTTTACGCAACCGAAGACCGAAAGCATGCAGGACTTATTTTAAATGACGATGTTAAACGCAATATCAGTCTTGCTTCCCTTAAAAAACTCGAAAAAAATCTTGTTGTTGATGCCAATAAAGAGATTGTAGTTGCTGAAGAGTATCGGACAAAATTGAATATAAAGACTCCAAATATTTTACAGAAAGTTGGAAATCTTTCAGGAGGAAATCAGCAAAAAGTTGTTTTCAGTAAATGGATTTATGCTGATCCAGATGTCTTAATCCTGGATGAGCCGACTCGAGGTATTGATGTCGGGGCTAAATATGAAATATATACAATTATTAACGAGCTTGCTGGGCAGGGAAAATGTGTACTAATGATTTCATCAGAATTACCGGAAATTCTTGGCATGTGCGATAGAATATATATTATGAATGAGGGAAGAATTGTCGGTGAGATGACTTCGGAAGAAGCTTGTCAGGAAAGTATTATGCATTGCATCATGGAAAGCAATAAGGAGGTTTCATGAAAAGGGTTAGTAAATTATTCAAAGGAAATATCAGGCAATACGCAATGCTTATTGCCTTGGTATTTGTGGTCGTTCTATTTCAATTTTTAACTGAAGGTATCTTACTGAAGCCTATCAATATTTCAAATTTGATTCAACAGAATGCATATGTCTTGATACTTGCTACAGGTATGTTACTCTGTATCCTGACCTGCGGTAATGTCGATCTAGCAATCGGGTCAATCGTAGGTTTAGTGGGAGCGATAACGGCGATCATGGTCGTAACCTGGGGCTTACCCGTCTGGCTAGCCATACTTGCTGGACTTGCTATCGGCTTAGTTATCGGTGCCTGGCAAGGTTTCTGGATCGCCTATGTCGGAATCCCGGCATTTATTACAACCCTTGCAGGTATGCTTATCTTCCGCGGCCTGACCATGGTCATCTTAAACGGTAAGAGTATTGCTCCGCTTCCAGAAACATACAGCTTTATCTCTGCCGGATTCCTACCTGATTTTAGTGGCTATGATCATATAAACATACTGGCTGTATTATTGGGTATCGTAGGTTCAATCATATTTATAATTGGTGAAATACTAGACCGAAATAATAAGAAGAAATATAACTTTGAAGTATCCAGTACTACAACCTTTGCGATTAAAATTATTGCCGTATGTGTAGTTATCAACGCCTTTACCTATTCATTGGCTCTGTATAAAGGCATTCCTGCGGTATTGATTCTGGTTATCCTACTGGTCATCATCTACACCTTTATCACCCAGAAGACCATTGCCGGGCGCCATATTTATGCCTATGGTGGTAACCCGAAAGCTGCCGAACTCAGTGGTGTAAACACTAAGAAGGTACTCTTCTGGGTTTACGCAAATATGGGTATGATGTCTGGTATTGCCGGTATTGTCTTCACAGGCAGACTTGGTTCCGCTACCCCGAAAGCAGGTTTCGGCTTCGAGCTTGACGCCATTGGAGCATGTTTTATCGGTGGTGCTTCGACTACCGGCGGTATTGGTACGGTTGTAGGTGCGATAATCGGTGGTCTGCTTATGGGTGTGCTGAATAACGGTATGTCGATCTTGGGCGTTTCAATTGACTGGCAGCAGGCGATCAAAGGTTTTGTTCTGCTCTTTGCGGTAGCCTTCGATGTATACTCCAAATCAAGATCAAAGTAACCTGCAATCTGATTCAGAACCCTAAGAAATCTCTAGAAGCACTAGACTAGATTAGATTTACATTAACCCAAACTTGATCTAACACCTAGAGCTAAGAGCTAAAAATTTAAAGCTTGTTGCTGGCAAAATACCCGGCAACAAGCTTTACTAATACCCCTGCATCAAACTTATAAGCGTCACACCCTACAACAGCAAACAACCTTAGACTCTACAATAATTATTGTATTTTTACTAACCGACACTGAAAAAAACCCTATTCTGCACAACGCCATAGCTTATAGGCTATACGGCTGTTTAATATAGCGGTTATCTTATCCTTTCATTGAAAGTGCGATGCGTTTACGCTTCGGGTCAACCTCCAGCACCCGGACTCTGACCTGCTGCTGAACTCGCACCACCTCTGCCGGATCCCGCACATACTTGTCAGCAAGCTGACTGATATGCACCAGACCGTCCTGATGCACTCCAATATCGACAAAAGCTCCAAACTTGGTCACATTGGTAACTATCCCAGGCAACAACATCCCCTCCTGTAGATCAGCGATAGACTCAACCTTGCTATCAAAAGCAAATGCCACAAACTTTTCGCGTGGATCACGTCCGGGTCGGGTCAACTCAGCCATAATATCCCTGAGTGTCGGCAAACCGATGGTAGAGGATACATAGGCATTAATATCAATCCTGCCTCGCAACTCGGCATCGGCAAGCAGTCTACTTACCGTTGTCTTATGCTCCGCCGCCATCTGCTCCACTACCGGGTATGACTCTGGATGCACCGCACTGGCGTCGAGTGGATTAGCGCTATTACTCACCCGGATAAAACCGGCCGCCTGCTCAAATGCCTTCACCCCCAAGCGTGGCACCTTGAGTAGCTCTGCCCGTGATTTAAAATTTCCCTGCTGCTGGCGATACGCGATAATATTGGCCGCAAGCTTCTCCCCAAGGCCGGAGACATAGGTTAAGAGCTGTTTACTCGCGGTATTGAGTTCGACCCCAACCGCATTTACACAGCTCATTACTACCGAATCCAACCCCTCCTGGAGTAATCTCTGATCGACATCATGCTGATACTGCCCGACCCCGATAGTCTTCGGTTCCAGCTTGACCAATTCCGCCAGCGGATCCATAAGTCTACGCCCTATCGATACCGCTCCTCTAACCGTCAGATCATAATCTGGAAACTCTGCCCTCGCCACCTCCGAAGCCGAATAAATCGAAGCCCCGCTCTCACTCACCAACACCACCTCAACACCTTCCAGTTTGAGCCCACGCACAAACTTCTCGGCCTCACGCCCATATGTGCCGTTACCGACCGCCACCGCCGCCGGTGCATACCGTTCTACCCATGACCTGAGCTTCGCAGCCGCAGACTCAGGTTTACGGTCAGGGTAGATAACCATATTATCCAGCAGTTCACCTCGTTCACTGAGCATTACAACTTTACAGCCAGTTCTAATACCCGGATCAATCGCCAACACCCGTTTACTCCCCAAAGGCGCCGCTAGTAGAAGCTCCCGCAAATTCTGAGCAAATACCGTCACCGCCTCCTTATCCGCCTCTTCTTTTAAGTCTGCCTTGAGTTCGTTCTCCAGTGATGGTTCGATAAGCCGAGAATAAGCATCGGCAAAAGTTATACTCAAGTAGTCTTTATACTGACAATTCTTCCTAAGCCGCAGAGTAGAGATTATCTGTAACGCCCGTTCCAAGTCGATTCTTACTCTGACCCGGAGTAAACCCTCCCGTTCCCCCCGGTATATTGCTAATAACCGATGTGACGGTGCCCGTTTTGCCGGTTCAGACCAGTCAAAATAATCCTTATACTTTTCCGCCTTATCCTTATATTTTTTCACTACCGAACTGGTCAGCACAGCAGAATCAGCAAAGACACTCCGTAATCTACCCCGTATAACGCTGTCTTCACTTATTATCTCAGCAATAATGTCTCCAGCTCCGGCAAGGGCATCCTCCACCTTCTCTACCCCTGCTTCACTATTTACAAACCGCCCCGCCAATTGCTCAATACTCTTCACTTGTTGCTGCGCGAGTAGCTCCAACGCCAGCGGCTCAAGCCCCCGTTCTCTGGCAACAGTTGCCCGCGTACGCCGTTTAGGTTTGAACGGCAGAAAGATATCCTCCAGCACAGCCAGATCTTCAGCCTGCGCCAGCTCCGCTTCTAATTCAGCAGTAAGTAACTCCCGCTCACGTAGCGACCTCAGTATATATTCACGACGCTGATTGAACTCAGCATAAGTTTTAGCCAATTGACTTATCTGCTGAATCTGTACTTCATCCAAACCACCGGTAATCTCTTTCCGGTAGCGGGCAATAAAAGGCAGGGTAGATCCCTCACGTAGCAGACCAAGTACCGCCTCTACCTGCCCGACCTTCAATTCAAGCCCTTTAGCAATAGACTCTGCCCCCAAAGCTATTTCCCTATCTTCTTGCAATTCTCACCCTCTATTACCTTCCCTTGAGTAATCCTCTAATCGCCAATGTCGCTTCCGGATCGGCGGTAATAATACTCTCCCGCACCTCGACAAAACCGTTATCTGCCTTCTGCGGATCAAAACACAGAATCTCATCATTGACATAATCCATAATCCGCTGGAACTGTTTGGGCCAGGAATTAGAGAAGTAGCTCCGACGAGTTCTATTATGTACCTTGAGAGTAAACCCGCCCTGAACCCCTCCCGCAGCCTCATCATTGACCGAACTCGCCAGCATTGCTCCAGCCTTATTCTGGATGAGGACCTCCCTCAGGTCGGCCAACTGCTGCGGACTGAGCTTATCTTTCTTCTGATAATACCGGTAATTATTCGGATCCTTATACGCCGCGGTCATCTCCCCCGTACTACTAATCTCTACCACATTATACACCCGGTACTCAGCGGATCCCAGAGCAAGATATAGCGTGTAACCACTACTGCTACTGATATCAACCGCCGGTTCTTCCGACTCTTTTGAGTGCTCCTTACTGAAGAGCCCGCCCTTGAGTTCACCGCGCCAAGGCAACAGCATAGTCATCCAGGAATACCCCGAAGCTGCGCCCCGCACCTCCTCTTGATCTTGCACTGTCAAGACAGCATCACTGCTGCCACACCCAAAGACAACGCTTATCAGCACTACCAGCAACAACCATTCAACCATTCTCTGCATTATCCTGCTCCTCCACCATACCTCTGTAATGCTTCCTCAAGCTCCTGGGTCAGCCCCGGCAACCGTCCTGCCGCAATCTCCGCGCGCAAGCCTTTCGCCTCTTCTTTAGTCTCTTTAATCATCGCAAAATCTTCAACAATATCCAGAACTTTTAGTTCCGGTAATCCATGCTGCCGTACCCCGAGAAATTCCCCCGGTCCACGCAAACGCAGATCCTCCTGCGCAATAACAAAGCCATCAGACGTATTTACCAGAACCGCCAGACGCTCACTCGCACTCTGGTGCTTTGCATCCGAGAGCATAATGAAATACCCCTGTTCCGACCCGCGTCCAACTCTGCCGCGCAACTGATGCAATTGAGCCAGGCCAAATCTATTGGCATGCAATACAACCATGGTATTGGCATTCTTGACATCTACTCCAACCTCAATCACCACCGTACTTATAAGGATATTGATCTCATTGCTACGAAACTTATCCATCAATGCCAGCTGCTCCTGCCGCTTCATCTTCCCATGCATCAGACCTACAGCATAATCGGAGAATTCACCATGCGCCAGATCTTCATACGCCTCTTTTGCAGACACCAGATCGCTCTCTTCATTCTCCTCAAGTAACGGACTCACGATATATGCCTGCCTGCCCAGCCCCAGTTCCTTACGCACAAAACTCCAAACCTGCTGTTGGCTGCTGCTAGGATAGAGTTGGGTCTTTACCGGCTTTCGCCCCGGGGGCAGACCGTCAATTACACTGACATCAAGATCGCCATACACCGTCAGTGCCAGACTTCTTGGAATCGGTGTCGCCGTCAGCACCATAGTATCAGGCCTAATCCCTTTACTCACCAGACTCTGACGCTGCTCTACGCCAAATTTATGCTGTTCATCGATAACCACCAGCCCCAAATTTTTAAATTCAACATCTTCCTGAATAACCGAGTGAGTAGCAATAAGGATATCGATTCCCCCACAAGCCAGTTCGGTCTTGAGCAAGTCACGCTCACGCTTGGTAATTCCACTGGTCAATAGCTTGACCCGTACGCTGGAGCGCTCACTGCTCTGCAGAAAACCGATGATCGTCTGAAAATGCTGCCGTGCCAATAGCGCCGTAGGAGCCATCATGGCGACCTGAGCCTTCCCCGCAACCGCCACCAACATGGCAACGAAAGCAACCGCCGTCTTACCGCTGCCGACATCACCCTGCACCAACCTGTGCATCGGTTTAGAACTCTGCATATCTGCGACAATCTCGCCAATAACCTTATCCTGAGCCGGAGTAAGTCTGAATGGGAACAACCTCCTGATTCTCTCACTCAGTACCCTGGAATAACTGAAACTCCTGCCGGGATATGCCATCTCAAACCCTTCTCGCCTGAGCAGAATTACCAACTGCATCAGCATCGCCTCATCATAAGCCAGACGCCGTACAGCCTCTTTCCTCGCCTCATCCGAATCCGGAAAGTGCATATTTCTAACCGCCTCAGCTCTCGCCATAAGATCGTGGCTGCGCAGATAATCCTCGGTATACAGTTCAGCTAACAGCCCTATGCCGGCTTTCAGAGCCATATCCATAACCCGTCGCCAGATAGTCTGAGTCAACTTTCCAGTACAGGGATATAACGGAACCATTCTGCCTACGCTGAGCAGTTCCTGAGTAAATACCCCATCTTCCGGTACAATCTCATACTGAGGATGGCTGATCTTGAGGGTTCTGCCTTCACGCTCAAATTTACCGTAAACAATAAGCGTCTTACCCTCTATCTTCTCCCGCACCCACTGCGCGTTGAACCAGACCGCCTCAGCATACCCGGTTCCGTCATTGATCCTTGCCTTTAAAATATGCTTGATTCTACCCCTGGGTCTATGCTCTGAGACTCGCTCCACCGTCCCCATAATAACCTTTTCGCCACTCGTTTCTATCTCCTCAATTGTCGATATATTCGACCTATCCGAAATATCACGAGGGAATGTATACAGCAAATCTTTGAGTGTACTTATACCAAGGCGAAAGAAGTCCTCAGCCCGAGCCGGGCCGACCCCTTTTAAAAATTGGATATTACTCTTCAGTTCCAGCGACATAGATACTTCCATCCCTACCACTAACTCATTGCATTAAAAACAGTTATAATAATATCCATCCACCCCTTGCATTTCAAGGTCTGCTCTGGTAATTAATATATTTAATATCTAACAATTTATGCAACCAAAACATAATATCCATGTTATAATATTGATGCTAATCTAGTATAATGAGGTTTTATTGTGAATATTTCAAAGATAAAAATAAAGACTCTGATCCTTCTACTTGTCTTAGTAATAACCGCTATCACTTCACTGCTCGCCCTGGTACAGGATTACCAGCAAGCAAACATTAATTATGAAGAGACAATCAATACCAAGCTAAATACTGTTATACAATTAGCCCACAATTTTATTGGTAAAGACTTTCATGACTCACTGCTGGACAAGGACTCGCTCAGTACTGAAGAATATGCTAAAATAGTGGATAAATTCAACCAGATATGCCTTGATCTGGATCTGAAATTTATCTGGAGCATACTGGACATTAACGATACAGTAGTCTTTACCACCACCACCTCGCCCGACAAAATCACCGCGAATCATAAACAAGCCAAGTTCTTCGAATCACCTGCCTCAGCGCAATTATATAGAGAGATTATCCAAAGTGGTACAAGTAGGCGTCTATTGATCAGCGACGACTGGGGAGAGTTAGAGAGTTTGATTATTCCGTTTAAAGATTCTCACGGACGCACTTATCTCTTTGCCGCCGCTCTGGACAGTACCTTATACAGACAAGAGCTCGCCTCCAAAATATATTCAAGTATGCTCCATAATGCCTTTCTAATTATTCCGTCCATGTTAATCTGCTACATTTTTATTACCTGGCTGATTCACCCTTTGACCTATATTATCTCCAATATTCAAAAAATTGCTCAAGGCGAGTATCAGGATATCAGCCACAAATGGGCAGAAGAGTATGTCAAACTAGCCAAGAGCATCCACCTTATGTACTCCGAGATAAACGGCACCTACCTGACAATCAAGATGCAGGAGAAAGATCTCAAAACGACCCTGATGTGTATCGGCGAAGGAGTAATAGTAACCGACAAGCAAGGTAATATTACCCGAATCAATCAAGAAGCCAGCAAACTTACCGGCTGGCAGAAAGATGATGCCAGCAACCAGCCTTTGCCAAAGATCTTCCGCTTATACGACTCTATGCTGGGTAGCTATACCCCGCATCCACTCCATACAGCCCTTAGCGAAGCCAGACCTATACCTCTTAGCCGGAGTACAATGCTATTATGCCGGGATAATACCGAATATCATATATCTGGTATCGTCGCTCCCATCATCTCAAACAAGAACATTACCGGTACGGTAGTAACCTTTAAAAATCTTACCTTGGAGGACAAACAAGCAGAGAAGATCAGGCAGAATCACGAGGTAATGCTCAGCGTCCTCCGGCTTTCAAAGATTGCCTACTGGGAATACAATGTCAAAGATGACACCTTCTGGATATCCAAGGATATTGTCAGCCTCTACGGTATCACAGAGGTAGAAGAGGGTATTATCGACGGCAAACTCTTGATTACCAAGTATTTTGATACCGCCACCGATAATACTTATGACGAATTAAATGAAGCGATTGAGAATAATCAACCCTTCAGATCTATCCACGAAGTAATAAATCAACAGAATCAGCAACCATTATTCTTTGACGCTGCTGCCACCCCAATAATCAATGCTGAAGGCAATGTTGAAAAACTGATCGGCCTAACCAAAGATATCACCGAACACAAAATTCTCACCCATCAGTTATACCATTCCCAGAAACTTGATGCTGTCGGCCAACTGGCAGGAGGCATAGCTCATGATTTCAATAATATGCTGGGAGGTATTATCGGCTTTGCCGAACTCTTAAACGGAGAGCTCAAAGGTAATGAGAAGCTGGAGAACTACTGCAGCAGTATTATCAATACCAGTGAGAATGCCGCCAGACTTACCAGCCAGTTATTATCCTTTGCCCGCAAGGGAAAGGACATATCTACCCCTATTAGCGTACACCGGATAATTAATTCGGCCATTACTCTGCTCGAACGCAGTATTGATAAACAGATAACCATTATCCGGGAATTCGCAGCCAAGGTAGATACAATTATCGGCGATCCAGCCCAGCTGGAATCGGTCATTATCAACCTCGGCATCAATGCTAGAGATGCAATACCGGAGAGTGGAGAGATCAAGATCACCACCGAACTTACCGAGCTCAGCCCCTTATTCTGCAAGACCAACAATTATGATATAGAACCCGGCAACTTCATTATTATCAAGATCATAGATAATGGATTAGGTATGAACGGCAAGACCCTCGAGCACATATTTGATCCTTTCTTCACCACCAAAGGCGGAAAAGGAACCGGCTTGGGATTATCGATTATCCACGGCATTATCACCTCCCACGGCGGGGTAATCAATGTTTACAGTGAACTCGGACGCGGCTCCGAATTCAAGATTTACCTGCCATTAAACTGCGAACTGGAGTTAGACGACATTCCTACCCATGGCCTGAGTTCCGACTACTCCGGCAGCGGCCTGGTATTACTCATCGATGATGAAGCAATAATACGCAGTATGGGTACGGCATTAATTGAGGATCTGGGTTATGCTGTAATCACTGCCGAGAACGGACGTGAGGGTATAGAGCTCTATAAGGAACGCCAGAGCGAGATATCAGTCGTTCTTCTTGATGTAGTCATGCCGATAATGGGCGGAATGGAATGCCTGCAAGAACTGATTAGAATCAACCCCAAGGTAAAAGTAATTATCGCATCCGGTTTTTCCAAGAGCGACACCAGCACAGATTTTATCAATAATGGTGCTTTTGCATTTATCAACAAGCCTTATCGTCAGCTGACTCTGGGAAAGAAATTAAAAGAGGCGTTTAAGTCAGAATGATTGAGCAACTATAGTCAGTTTTAGCTTGTTTTTCCTCATTCTCACCTGACGATGCAACTCCGGTTATCAATACTCCTTTTCAAATATAACCTATTATCTTGAACACAAGTAATATTATATCTTATAAGTATATTGACCTGCACTAGATAGTTATATAGAATAAATTTATCGATATCGTCCAAGCTGCTTCCGGAGTTATATAATGTCAGAACTAAACTCAAAGAACATCAAGAGATATAATAGAAAACAGGTTCTCAATGTTCTTAGAAAAAACCTTGAAATCTCAGTAAAGGACATCACCGCCATCACCGGTATAAGCCGCACCAGTGTCTCAAGATCTATTCAGAAATTTATCCGGCAGGGTCTGGTCTACAATCAAGGCAAGGGCGAATCAACTCTGGAAGGTGGCAAACGCCCGGTTCTCTATTCGATGGATACAAAATTCAAAGTCTTTGCCATCTGTTATGCTCAGCCCGAGGTCTTCCATACCGTAATCTCCGACCTCAGCGGTGAAACTCTAGCCGAGATAAAGACCAATATTACCCACGATCTGTCCTTTCATAATTTTGTAAATGGAATTATCACCGATATTAAGTCCCTACTTACCAAGCTCAATATCGGCATAGACCGGGTTTACGCCATGGCCATAGGGGTTCCCGGAATAACCAATATTCGCACTGGAGAATTCCTCATCGCTCCGCACTGTGAACAGATGGGAAGAAACATAAACCTCAAGAAACTCCTTCTCGATGAATTCGGCGTAAATATCCCCTGCTTTATCGATAATGAGATTCGTTTTCAGAGTTATGCCGAGCAGAAATTCGGCTTTGGCCGCCAGCATGACAACTTTATCGTCCTAGGTGCAGATGACGGTGTTGTTGCCGGGATTATTAATGATAACCGCATAAGTTACGGTAATGACTGCATTGCCGGTGAAATAGGGCATATGCTGATTGATCCCAACGATACGCAAAGGTGTTACTGCGGCGGCTTCGGCTGCCTGGAGAATAAGGTCTCCTGCAACGGAGTTGCCAGAATATATCAGGAATTATCTCAGAACTATACTGGTAAGGCAAAGCTGCAAATAAATGGAAATTCTGGAAAAATCAATATTCCCGCCTTGTTCGAAGCTGCTGATAATGGAGAAGAACTTGCCCGGGCAGTAGTCAATGAGGTTGCCAGATGGTTTGCTTACGGCATCTCAAACTTGATCCTTACAGTTAACCCGGAACTTATTGTCTTCCACGGGCCGTATGCTTCAGGTTCGGGTTACTTCGACCAGGCACTCAAAGAGCATCTGAACAGCCGACTCATCGCCACATTATCACTTAGCCCCAAAATTGCCTACTCCACTCTAGGCAATAAATCCTGCATTACCGGTGCCGCTATCTTCCTCGCCGACCATTTCTTCGATGAATATGAGTAAGACTATATAATACCAAATACTTATACCATGGTAAAACTTTGGAATAATGAATATATATTATATTCTTTCACATACCATGAAAATAATCTACTTGAGAATTCCTATTTTGATAATACAAAGAATGCCGTCAGCAACTTTGTTGCTACCGACAAAAAAAGCGTATAGACCCCATTGCGGATATATACGCTTCAAAATTGTATCGCTACTGACAGCCAAGTACTTATTAACGGCTGTAGAACTCGACAACGAGCTGCTCATTTACCGGAAGCATTACATCTTCACGAATCGGCAGACGCAGGATACGAATCTCACGAATCTTATTATCAGCAGCAAGCCACTCTGGCGTATTATAACCAGAACGAACTTCAACCGCGATATCAACCAACTTCTGAATGCCAGCCTTGTCCTTCACGCCGATAGTATCACCAACATTGATAAAGGCTGAAGGCACATCACACTTCTTACCATTGAGGGTAACATTGCCATGTGAGATAAGCTGCCTTGCAGCCGCACGACTGGTAGCAAAACCGCCTGAGAAGAGGGCATTATCCAGCCTTCTTTCACAGAGCATAAGGAAGTTACGACCGGTATCGCCCTTGATACGACGCGCCTGGTCATACATCTTCCCCATCTGCTTCTCACGCATACCGTAATAATGCATAATCTTCTGCTTCTCGGTCAGACGTATACTGTATTCTGACTGTTTTCTGCGGCCAAATCCGATAGTTTCACGCTTAAGATAAGCTTTTTCTACATTGCCGTTATTGAAGACAACCTGTCCCAGTCTACGGCAGACCTTTGCTCTTGGTTTGGTAAAACGCCCCATTTGAGTATAATCTCCTAGATATTTCTTAATAATAAATAAAATATACATAATCAAATAAAAGCAGAGCAAACAAACTTATAACCGATTATTAACATTGAGGTTAGATAGTCCTCAGGCAAAAACCGATTATCAGCGCCTTCTCTACCTCCACCCTCTCAAAGCCCCTGCTGTATGGCCGCGGTAGAATTATCTACACTACAGTATGAGCCAACCACTTGAGAACATGGAAAAAGAATCTACCGACAGGGAACACCCCTTCCGGTAGATTAAATATTAATTAAACGCAAAATCCCTTCAAGATCAAGACAAAATTCTATAAATCCCTTATTTTTATCCATATTCCGTTGAAAGTTGAGCATATTTATAAGTATTCAGACATATTAATACCGACTACTACCCAGACTAAACCTGCATCTTAGTTTTGTGCCCAGATTTCAAGTACTTTTTTAATAAAGGAAGCAACAAGCAAACGATTGCCATGCGCACTCAAATGATCACTATCAAAAAATACCGGCAAGCCGCTTTCATCAAAAGCATTGAATTCCACCCCAGTACACAAAACCGGAAAGGGATCCCAAACATGAAGATATTTGTGCTTTTCTCTTAACATAGTTAATGACTCAAGAACCGGCTGTCGGAGTTTTTCCAGATAACTTCGCTGCACACTCATACCGAGTCTTCCTGACGGATTACTCCGATTAAACCAATCCGCACAACGATATGGAGCCGATCTTAGAACCGGTTTCGGGGCATCAATAAGGACATACACCCCCAAATCTTCAAAGTCGCCTATTATCCGATCTGCATCATTTCTTGCTACTATCCTGTTGTTTTCTTCTTCCTGACTATAATACTCTTCCAAGACTGCACTATCATCATCTTCACCGTTAATTTCCGGCATTCGCAGTGAGGCCAGAAAAACGATATCCCCAGGCTGCGCCGTATTTTTTATCATCTCATATGAATTAGTATAAAACTCTGTAAATCCGGGTATATTTGTATTCGCCTGGAGCAGCCCGGCAACCGCACACCCCCCCGTTTCATACTCATATACTTCAATACCAAGCTTTGCAGCAGTGATATTGAACATAGTTCTATATGCCGCCGTATGCGAATCCCCTAATACAAATATTTTCTTATGCTTAATATTAGGATAATCCTCAGCAACTACCCCGACCCTGTCTCTTTTATACTTTCCCGATCTCCAGATATAACTATCCTTGGTAACACTCAAACTAAAAATATCCTTTGAGTCAATAATCTCTCCCGCCCCAAAGAACGCAAGCATAATTGCCGCGAAGCCTCCGATAATTATCTGCCAATTTTTTGCCGCAGACAAATATTTACTCTCTTTGATCGGCTTTTCCAGAAGATGGTATGAAAGCATAGCCAGCACAAACGCTAAAGTATAGTACACCCACAGACTCGTCACCGACTCCATCCCTACAGTCCACCGCAACAAGACCGCTACCGGCCAATGCCAAAGATATAAAGAATATGAGATATTCCCAATATATCGCAATACACCCGATGAGAGTGCCCTCTGAACCACAGTATTATCTTCATAACGACATACAGCGGTTGATAACATTAAGAGTGTGCCACTCACTGGTAGAACCGCATACGGAAATGGAAACAACAATCTATCCGCGTAGAGCAATCCCGCACCGATCAGAATCAAACCGATAACACTGTATATTCCAGTAAACTGTTTACTTTTAGGTATAAAAATACCACGGGTATGGAGTTGAAAGAGTAACGCACCTGCCGCCAGCTCCCAGAATCTGCTCGGAAGCAGATAGAATGCCCGCTCTGGAAAAGCTGTTGTCTCATAGATTGCCCAGGCAAACGAACCGATACTCGGTAGAAGCAATACCAGCCAGGTTAATACTCTTCCGGTATTATTCTTACGCTGAGCATTGAGCCAGAAATAAAATAACAAGGGAAAGATCAGATAAAACTGTTCTTCCACCGCAAGTGACCAGGTATGTAAAAATGGGATATATTCAACTTTGGGAGAAAAATACCCGTCATTATTGAATACAAGTGAAAAATTACTCACTCCCCAGAATGCTGCCAATCCAGTATCATCGATCGTACTGCTCAACCACGAAGAAGGGATAAAGAGAGTTGCAAGGAATAGCGTAACCAGCAGACAGACCAGGAGCGCCGGTAATATTCGTTTTATTCGTCTCTTGTAAAACTCAGATAAATATGCTAGAAAATTTGTTGTAGTTCTATGATACAGAGACCTGCTGATAACATATCCTGAGATGACCAAGAAGATATCAACCCCGGTAAATCCACCTCTAAGTAACGGACTCGCCTGAGCATGAAAGACTAATACAGACAGAACCGCAATAGCTCTCAATCCGTCAATAACAAAAAGATGGGAAACACGATACTTTGTCAGCATACTATTTTATTCCGACAAAACTAACGAGAATAAAGCCCGATACCAATTGAAAGACGATCAAGCTATGAGCTAATACAGTAATGCAACGCTCACACCCTAATCCAGAGCCTCAAGCTCCAACAGCGCCTCCTCAATCCGGTTCTTGACCCCCTCCGGTACACTCCGTGCTTCCGCCAGCCTTTGCCGCAGATTACGCGCAATGCGGAGCAGTCCGTCTATTTCGCGTCTACGGTTGAAGTTGGCACGATCTATATCCTCAGGATCTGCCGGGCGCATCCGCTCACGTATCTCTTTACGCAGAATCCCCTCATCGGTATTCTCCTCAAAGGCCATGCGGTGGAGCTCTTCCTTCTCCTCTTCATCTATATCTTCCCGCTCTCGCGCCTTTTTAAGGAGTTCTACTGTCTGATAATCCGGCACATCGTACCCACGCTCCTGCACCGTATTATCCCGCAGCCTATCCGGTTCATAACTCTTCATATAATTATAACTGACCATCAACTTCTTGACTGTCGGCTTCTTCAACCCTAGCTCACTGGCGCAGTATACCTCAAAATCATCATAACCCCATTCTTTATAGTCACCACCATACGCAATATCGGTCAGATACTTTCCGAGTTCAACCCAGGAAGAACGAAATTTACGCAGTGACACGAGTACCTGATAACGCAGAGACTCCGGGTTGAGTTCTTCTAACTGCTTATCTATTTTAGCAATAACATTAGCGCTCATCAACACTCCTAACAGTATTATTAATAGAGAGTTATAAATTATTAAGCATTACTGGCAACATATACTGCGCCCCGTCTATCCAGACCGACACATCTGTGTTACCCCTGTCTCCCACTTAAAAAAGTTATTGAACCAGAAGAGAGATTGCCGCAAATAATCCCCTTCAGATCATATCTTCGGTAATTTCAGTATAAACACAATCATTCTACTTGTAAAGGCCTAATGCCTGTGATTATTCCTAGTGTTTATCTACGCTTAAACTCTCAGCCGCAGGCTGACGTATTCAAAACATAAAAAAGGGCTGACCGCCTTAAGCTTATACCTTTTACCATTTAACCTAATAAATCAAACCTTCAAATAACCGGTAATTTATGATTAAACCGATAATTCATACCATATTTTTATTACACAAGAGTGTAATTATTTTCTATTTTTCCCCATATTGGAATAGAAAGAGATTATTAAATTTACGCTATACTAATTAATTAAGGATTCGTAAAGCTAACCGCTTGCGCAAATGCCTGTGCGGCTGCGCACCTCGGGGTACAGGGGATGAGTAATCCCCTGTTCAGGGGTTTGGGGATGAAATCCCCATGAAATAAATGTGCCTTTTAGTAAAATGAGCCGAGAATAACATTATCTAGGTAATAGCTTGCTGCAAAATAAAGTTACAGAGACGCCTAATCTCTCAGAAACGATGATTATACAGACTTGTTATATCCGGCCCGGCCGAGCCTTGAGCATAGATCTCCGGTTTCACCCCTGCCAGCGCTTTGAGCAGCGGGGTAATATAACGCCACGCCGCCTCGGTCTCGTCTTCACGCGCAAAGAGAGTTGCATCGCCCTTGAGTGCATCGAGAATCAACCGCTCATAAGCGCTCAGTGGCTTCCGATCGAAAGAGCGTTCATAATTGAAATCCATTATGACCGGCGCTGCCTCAACCTTCTCCCCCGGACTCTTACAGACAAATTCCAGCTTGATCTCCTCCTGCGGCTGAATACCGAAGGTCAGGGTATTGGATTTTAAATTGGCGCAGGCAAACTCATCACTGAAGATACAGGTCGGAACCCGTTTGAAATGAATACAGCACTCAGTTCTGCGCGACTCCAGCGCCTTACCGGCGATAATATAAAATGGCACCCCCTGCCAGCGCCAGTTATCAACCATCACCCGCATCGCCGCAAAGGTTGGCACAATCGAGTCCACCGCCACCCCTTTACTCCCGCGATATCCTGCATACTGCCCTAGGATTACCGGATAATATTCACTTTCAAGCTGGCGTATAGAGCGCAATACCTTGACCTTCTCACTCCGGATATCCTCGGCACTGAAACGCACCGGCTGCTCCATGGCAATCAAAGACAAGAGCTGGAGCAGATGATTCTGGACAAAATCTCGAATAACCCCTGCCCCTTCGTAAAATCCGCCTCGTTCCTCGACCCCGATAGATTCGGTAGAGGTTATCGTCACATGCGAGATCTGATCCCGGCTCCAGAGCGGCTCAAAGATAGCATTGGCAAATCTGAAAAATAAGAGATTCTGCACTGTATTCTTACCCAGATAATGATCTATCCGATATATCTGCTCCTCGTCAAGCTTCGTATGCAGAAAAGTATTGAGTTCCATCGCCGACTCAAGATCGACACCAAATGGCTTCTCAACAATTATCCTTGAATTCGCAGCCGCCTGCTCCTTACCGAGCAATCCGGCGGCATGGAGTGAATCAACCACAGTTCTGAATACCCCGGGAGGGGTTGCAAGATAGAAGAGCCTGCCACCGCCTGCCTGCCCCTTATCGAGGAGTTGACTCAGTCGCTTGAAGGAGTCGACAGAACTGTACTCCCCGCTGATATACTCCAACATACTGCTGAAGCTCGCCCACAAGTCCTCACTGAAGACCGGTGAAAATTCTTTGAGGCTTTCATGGATAAGCTGGGTGAATTCCCCCCTATCCAGTTCTCTGCGGGCAAAACCAATTATTCGCGAACCTTTGCCGAGCTCCCCCAAAGCCTGCAAATGGAAGAGCGCCGGCATAATTTTACGCCGACAGAGATCTCCCGAAGCCCCAAAAATTACAATCGTACTCGGCGCAACCGACTTGAACAAGCTGGGTTTTTTAAACTTTCCTGACGGACTCGCTTCAATATACATGATAATCCTTTTGCAAGAAGAGGAGCTTTACTCATGACTTCGCCCAAAATAGAGCAAATATACTTAAATTATAATACGTAAAAAAAAAGTGTCAACTATTATGCCGTATCGAGAGCAGACAATAATTGTCCAACCTCCTGTTTCAAGACCGGATGCATATAATCCGAACAAATCTCCTCAAGCGGAATAAGCACAAAATCCCTCTCTTGCATCCGCGGATGCGGCACCGTCAACCTCTCTGAAGCAATATGCCGGTCACCATAGAAGATAATATCAATATCGATAACCCGCGCACTCCAATGCTCAGCTCCAAGATCGCGTCCCAGTTCTACCTCGATATCTTTGATAAAAGTCAGTAAAGCTTGCGGCTCAAGTTCCGTTCGCCCCAGCAAGGCCCCATTGAGAAAATCCCCCTGCCCCGCCGGACCCCCTACCGCTCTATTCTCCCACCAGGAGGAGACCGCATCAACCACCACCGACTCCTCCAGCCGCACAATTGCCGACTCCAGAAAACTACGGCGATCACCCAGATTCGATCCCAGCGCCAGAACTACCTTTTCCATTATACCAATCCCCTCACGCCCAGATCCATCTCTGGAGCAACTCTTTCCCAATAATACCTGGCAGCCAGCTCCTGCGCCTGCACTCTGAGCCTCTGCCACTCCCTACCACCCCGCTGGGCAGCAAGTTCAAGCACCCTCCCGGCCAACGCCTCAGATGTCTGCTCATACAAGAACTCTTCAACCCCTCCCAAGACCTCCGGATAGGCCAGGCGCCGCGGAACCAAAGGTATCAACCCTGCCGCGCACCCTTCAATCACACTTATCCCGAAAAACTCATGAACAGCCGTGCTAATAATGATGTCAGATTCTGACAGAACCCGCAAATACTCCTCTCGACTCTGCTGATAGCCAAAGTTATCAATAAAGCCTCCGAACTCTCTCTGGATACGTGCAAAGACCTTGGGTACATTCGAGAATGACTCACCAATAATATTTACGCGAAATTCAAATTTTCGCTCACGCAAGAGGCAGAGCAAAGCATACAGATCCTCCGGATTCTTGTCATGCTCCCACCGCGCCGCCCAGACCAATCTTAGCGCAGGAAACTTAATATTATTTTTGATGTCAATTTTAGACTTATATATCCCTTGAGGAAATATCCGGGATTTATCCGCAATTTTAGCGATCTCTGCCCCATGCTGATAGTCAGGCATCCTATCTAAAAATGATCTGCACGCAGCAAGGAAAACATCCCGGTGCCACCCGGTATTGAACCAGACCTGAGTCGCGGCTAACGCCGAAGTAAAATTCATATACGCAAAGTGCATATCCCGCTCCTGCTTGCAGCTATCCGGATATTGCAACTGATTCTCATGAAAATACAGTATTCGGGGAAGAGCCGCAAGTTCTGCCGGAGCCAGACCCAGAAATTCTGCCAGGCCCAACATATCGCTGGCAAAAATGACATCCCAACTCTTACCTGCATTTAGCAATTCCCGAACTCTCAACGCCGCCGACACTGCCGAATGGCGCATTCGCCACTTCCACTTATACGGCGGAAAGCTTATCAAATCAAACTCCAGCTTGGAGTGAGCCGCCCACCCGTCGAGAAAAGCCCGGTGGCTCCCCCCATAATACGGTTCTATCGCCAGTACCCGCATCCCTACTCCAATCCACAAATTGCAGTTACCGTCTTCTCCGGCACAAAGATATACTTCTCTGTAAGCTCAACTCCAAGCTCCGAAAGCCGCAAAAGCCGATAGAAAATAGCTTGATTCTCCAGGGGAAAGTCCCCGTAGCCGGCGGAAAAACGTCTTGAGGTCGGCCGTAAACCTAGACGTGAAAGATCTGTCCCCAGGCGTTTTATCATCCAGCCGAGGCAGTCGTCCACTACCTCAGAAGCGACCGCGTCATAGATCAGTGCCGCCACCCCGTTCTTTTCCCGGACAAACTCGTCAATGCTCTTAAGCACCTCAGAACTTATTCGCGCTCCGAGTATAACCACCTCCGAAGAACCCTCAAGCAACTTTGCCACCGAGACCGAAGCAATACAATCCCCACTCTCCAGTCGCACCTCTACCCCGTCATTACTGAGGATACCGATCCGATCATACCTCCCAGCCGGAGCACATATCTTATAACATTCTTCAATATAATGATTTATCTTTTTAGCATGTTCTGGTGAGATCCCTGTCAGATGCCGATTATACCCCATTCTCTTGAGTATAGACAACATGGGAAGCTCAACCGGAATATTTTCAAAGTTTTTCAGCATTTTTCCAAACCAATCTGTCTTTTTTCACATAATTTTGTACAATTATAGAGTAATAATCGGCCAAGCTATACTTTACACATATCTGCCAAAGCAACATATTATTTTTCTACCAATCCTGCTCATTATTATATGCAGGAAATATTACTATAAAATAGCAGAAAGACATTATATAATGAATAAACACAGAATCAATATTACCTCCTTATTATTAATTCTACTCCTGACTCTCTTCACTTCGGCCGCCGTTTATGCCTCCGAAACAGCTTCTAACCTGCAGTACGCCGAACTAACAGCTGATATTTCTGCAATCTCCCAAGAGGTAGACCTCAATAAATATCCTGATGCCAATGCAGTACTGCTGGATCAAACCACCAAAATAATCTACCGTGAGGACAGCACCTATACCCAGTGGCAGGAGGCATATATCAAGATCCTCACCAAGAAGGGGCGTGAGGACTACCGAAGTATCTCCAGTTATTACACTGTACCGTATCAAAACGATGAAGACTGCCGTATAGACCTGATTGAGATAATCAAACCTGACGGTACGGTAAAGACCATCGATATTGCCAAAAACAGCTCGATATCTACTGAAAATTCGAGCATGTCTGCCAATATTTTCAACCCCAACGACAAAAAAATATCGGTCTACGCCAAAGGATTAGAGGTTGGAGATATTCTTCACTACAAGATGTACGACAATATAGTTCAGCCCCGAGCCAGAGGTATCTTTACCGACATCTTCTCGTTGGAAGGGATCAACCCCATTATTCACGAGAGCATTTGCATTGAAGGGCCTGCAACTTTTCCTTTGAAGAAAATTGAAATTTTAGACCGACTCAAAGATACGGTCTTGGCAACTCAGGGCGAAAAAGACGGACAGATTTATTATCAATGGGAGATCAAGAATATCCCGCGCGCCGTTCCCGAGCCAAATATGCCGGCACTATACACCTGCACCCAGCGCCTGCTGGTCAGTACCGCTCCAGATTGGGAGAGTATCTCCAGATGGTACTGGGACCTGGCTAAGCCGGCTCTGGCTGCAGTCAACCCGGCGATAAAAAAAGAAGTAGAGCAGCTTACTGCTGGAGCGACGACACCTCAAGAGAAGCTTACCCATATTTTCAAGTATGTTTCCCAGAATATACGCTATATGGGTATTACCACCGAAACGGTTTCTCCGGGCTACGAACCGCACCCGGTCAGCCAGACCTTCCAGGCCAAATACGGTGTCTGCCGGGACAAAGCGGCTCTACTTGTCGCCATGCTCCGTGAAGCCGGTATCGAAAGCTACCCTGTGCTGATCCACAATGGCGATAAGAAGGATATCGAAGTACCGAATAATTATTTCAACCATGCCATTACTGCAGCAAAGCTCGACGGCAAGTATATTCTTATGGATCCCACCGATGAGAATACCCAGTCCTTCCTCCCGGCCTACCTCAATGACAAGAGCTACCTGGTCGCCACCCCGGAAGGCGAGACACTCCATACCTCTGAAATCTCTCCAGCCAGTAAGAATCTTATAAGCATCGACACCTCTGGCAGCCTTAACAAAGACGGCATCCTGACCGCAACCAGCAAGATTCGCTTTGAAGGGATCAATGACAATGCCTTCAGAGGCTATTTTGCCCGCATCAATCCTGAGGAACGTGAAAGATTATTCGAGAGCTATATCAGTAAGGTTTACGGAGGCGGCAGGGTTACCGAGTGCAAAATCCTGCCCAAAGATCTGCAGGACACCTCAGAGAATATGACCGTACAGATTGATTATACTACTACCAATATACTCGCCGAAGACAATGGTCTAGCGCTCATGCCGGCCCCCTTTCTCAGTAAGATTCTAGGCCTGGTAAATAATATCTTTATTGATGCAGATCTGGAGAGCCGCCGTTTTCCTTTCATCCTCAATTTTACCTCAGGGGTCAAAGAAAATGTCAAGATATCAATTGAACCTGGTATCAAGAAGATTATCTCGCTGCCGGTATACAGCCCCGTAAAATCCGAGCAAATATCCTGGACTAGATCACTCGCTCAGGTTAAAGGCAATATCATCGGTAGCAACAGCTTCCTCCTCAACGCCATCCAATTCTCCCCGGAAGAGTATAGTGAACTAAAGAAGGCGCTGAGCGCTATAGAGTATAATAACCGGAAGATGCCGGTACTCGCTATTGCCCAGACAACTCCGGCAGTTGAGCAACAGGTAGAGAATTACGACGTCGCTGTCGTGCAGAATATTGACTGTAAAGTACTGACCAAGAACGACTGGGAGGTTACCACCGAGACCAAAAAGCGTATCCTGAACTATGCCGGCAAGAAAGACAATTCAGAGATTATCATCGACTATAACCCGATATGGGAGGATGTAGCCATACTCTCCGCCAGTGTCACCTCAGCAGACGGCAAGATGCAGACCATCAGCCCGGAAGAGATAAACCTGATGGATCAGAGTTGGAACGGGCAGGCGCCACGCTACCCCGGCGGTAAGACCCTAATCGCCTCTCTACCCAATGTTGAAATTGGCAGTACTATCGAATACAAGATCAAATATAGCTATAAGAATCATCCCTTCTTTAGTATGCTCGAACTCTTCGGATCTTTCAACCCATTGACCAAGAGCATTACCATCAAAGGCCTTGATGAACTCAATGTCCAGTCGATGTGGAACGGACCACAGACCGAATATGACCGCCAGAAGAGCATTTTCAGTTGGAGCATGAGTAACACTCCGATCAAACGTGAACTATTTCTCCCGCCAAGCAGTTCCTTCCTGCCGACCGTTGCGGTCTCGACCGGGGAATGGTCTGAGTATAACAACGCTATCCGCAACGCCTTTACTCAAGCGAGCCAAGAGCAAACAGAAGCTGTAGCGCTGGCACAAAAAATAACCGGCAGCGTCAATGATCCAATTAAGAAAATCAGCATCATCCGGGATTATATTTATACCAATATAAAACTTGTCGGTCCGAGTTTCTGCGAACTCCCCCTGAGTATTATCTCACCAGCCGATACTACACTCAAGGAGGGTTATGGCAACACCACCGATAGAGCCATCCTCTTCTATACTATGCTCCAGGCAATCGGTGAAAAACCGGAGTATTATATCACCACCCCTTACTGCGCTGCAGAAGGGCTCAAGACCCCAATTCTAGAGAATCCGCAGAACAAGCTGTTGCAGGAAGTTCTGGTCAAACTCGAACATAGCGGCGTACCCATCTGGCTCAACGACACTACCGAATATGCTCAACTCGGCACCACCCCGAACGTCGGCAGTATAGCCCTGAATCTCGCAAATAACCAGTTCGAAGAGATCAAGGTCTATGAATCATTTATGCCGCGGTCAAACTACTTCTACTCTGTCGACCTGAACAACAATGCAGATGCGGTAATAGAAGTAACCAAAGAATTCTACGGCAGCCTGTATGAAGCCAACCACAAGATGTTCAGCCATATGACCCCCGAGGAGAAGAAGATCTTCTTCCAGGAAGAACTCTCAACCCTCTCTCAGGCCGCTACAGCTTGCAGCGAACTCGTCATAGACTTCGAAGCATACCCCGGCAAAATATCCTATTCGGCCAAGATTCCAAAGTTCGGCGTGCGCGATAATGAGTATGCCTACTTCGATCTGCCCAAAACTCTGGGCAGGATCTTCAACCTGCGCTCAGACAGTCGGAGTAATCCACTCTATATCCAGGACTATATCAAGACCAAGATCAATATTCTAATAGCTCTGCCCAATGCCTATAGAATTCCGGTAATTCTCCCAAAGAAGATCAAATGGAATTCACCAATGTATAACGGCAAGATCGAGACCGAATCAATAATCATCACCCCGCTCGCTCTCAAAACCGGCAGCATCAATATCCCTCTGAGTGTTATGCGTAATGATCTCAATCAGACTCTGCTAGATTCAAGAAATGCCCTGTACATTACCTTTGATGCAGATATCGCCCCTGCACTCTATCCGTCTGCGCTCTACTCCCAAGTGCTGCAGATACAGAATCGGCTCTTCAGTCCCGCTGCCAAAGAGATAATGCTCAAAGACAATAACGCCGCTACCGAATAACCTATTAGCACCTAAATATATAAGATAAGGGAAACAAATTACGTGAGTTACATGGTTTAACCGAAGATTTTGCGCACAGCGTCGTAATATTTATAACTGAACAAGTTATTCCTATTATGGTGTTGTTTTGCTTTTAAGTTAATATATAATTATTAGGCAATATTATAAATAGTTATAAAGGCTAAAGATTAGGAGTATGGTTTGGCAGAATTACTCAACAACACCATAAACAAGATTATAGACAAACTCTCCACTGAATTTGTCTATAGAAAACTCGGACTCTGTTATGACTACCCGGCCTATAATGGAAATTTTCCATTACAGACCCTCCCCCGAGCCAACGAGGTCTGCGAGAATCTCCCCGACAATACCGGCAAGGGAACCGGCATGTACGACTGTATTTTAAATAATACCCTACTCTTTGACGGCCTCACCTCCAGACTGGAGATAGGCTTCAGTACCGAGCATAATGAGATAATTTTCGACCGTCTTATCGGCGGCACGATCAGGCTGGCCACCGTTGCCCCGAAGAATACTATAATTAGAGGACTTACTGGAGACGGCAGGTATTTCTATCCCGAGTCTACCCTCAATACCGCCCTGCTCTGGATCTTTGCGGCCTGGCGTACCGCCACCACCTCGACCGTTGCCCCGGAAAGCCAGCAGAAGATCCGTAATATCACTTCACGTTGGATAAAAAAACTCCAGGAGACAGAGTATAGCTTTGCTGCAGATTCTTCAGAACCGGCTACTACCGATATTCTGACCCGACTAAAACTGGCCGCAATTATAAGCGCCTGCAGTCAGATACTCGGCGAACCAAAGTTGCTAACAGAGATAAACGATCTCCCCGGCCTCCTCACTGCTTTCACCCTGCCTGCCAAGATTGAGCTGGAAGATCTACTTGTAATCCAGCTTTCACTACACATTATCGGTAAAGCCGATAACCCTGAAGAATCATTGAAAGCAATTATTGACAAACTCATTAACCAAGTGGCTCTACAAGCAGTGACTTATTTTAAACCCTACATAGAATTAGACAAAGAACTCTTAGAGATAAGATTCGATCCAGACTGGCGTCTATACGCCGCAGCAGAAGCCGAACCAACCCCGGCTCAATGCCGCATTAATGCCGAAGAAGAGAGTATTGCCGATACCGTTCTGGCAATATATATCTTCATGTTCTCTAGTGATACAGCTCTGCTCAAAGAGCACCGGGACTATATCTATAATTTTATCGAATCTACCCCGTGGGATAATGCCATTCTGGCTCGCTCACTCTCAGCACTTGCGGCAATTCATGCTCGAGGTATTGAGTGCGGCCTCTGGGATGAAGCACTCAATGACTACTCCATAACCTTCCAAGCTGACTCCTCACTGGTCGCTAAATTTCTCGAGCCGGATTATGATAACGAAAATCCCGATAAAGCCGGGCATGATAAGGCTCCGAAAAAGAAACCGGTACTGATCATCCCGGAAGAGGATAACGCCAAAAGTGTCAAAAAGAAGAAACGCAGAAGACGCAAAAAACCCAGACCCGCCGGCACTCAGGAAAATACTGCCAAAGAGAGCAGAGATGATAATACTAAAGAATCAGACATGACAAACGCTTCCGAGTCCCCTGTTGAAAGAAAAACAGATAACAGTAAGAAACCTAGAAAGCGTAATAATAAGAATAGAAGGAATCGACGTAAAAAAGCTACCCCACAAAAGGCGCCACCGCAAAGTACCCAGGAATAACCTTCAATTTTATATAATGTTAAATACTGGGACACGTTGACACGTGTCCCAGTATGCTGAGATAGATATGCCAGATATATTAAAAAACTTAAACCCCAAACAGAGAGCGGTAGCTGAGACCACTGAAGGTCCAGTGCTGGCTCTTGCCGGCGCTGGTACCGGTAAAACCCATACTGTTATCGCCCGCATTGCCAATATTATCCGCTCCGGCACCGACCCCTACAATATCCTCGCCGTCACCTTTACCAATAAAGCAGCCGGCGAACTCAAATCCAGACTACGCAAAAATCTGCCGCGCAATATCGACCTCAAGAAGATGATAGCCAGTACCTTCCACAGCCTAGCGCTACAGATTATACGCCGCGATGCCGAACTGCTCGGATATAAAAAATACTTCTCCATTGCCGATCAAAGCGAGCAATATGGGATAATTAGAAAAGCCGCCAAACATGTCGTCGGCTGCTCAAAATTACGTCCTGAAGAGATGCTCTCAGAGATCAGCAAGCTCAAGAGTAAAGGCCTGAGCCATCAGGAATTTGCCTTACGGGCTATTGATGACTGGCAGATAAGCCTGGCAAGTGTATACCGCAAATACCAGGATCAATTACGTTTCCGTAACGCTATGGATTTTGACGACCTACTGGTCAAAGCACTCGAACTCCTGCACCAACACCCGGAGCCACAGGAATACTGGCAGAACCGTTGCAGATATATTATGGTCGATGAATTCCAAGATACCAGCAGTATACAGTATGAACTTATTCGCATACTGGCACAGAGATGGAAGAATATCTGCGTGGTTGGCGATGACGACCAATCCATATACTCCTGGCGGGGCGCAGTACCCGAGAACATACTCACTTTTCATCATACCTTTCACGGAGCAAAGGTTATTTACCTCGAAGAGAATTACCGCTCTACCAATGCCATACTCCAGACCGCTAATGCGGTCATCAAGAATAACACCAACCGACACGAGAAAGAACTCTGGTCAAATCTCGGACTGGGCAGCAAAGTACGCTATATCGAATGTCATGACCAGCAGCATGAAGCGGAGTTTATCGTCAAGGAGATCAAAGACAAAATCACCGAGGATAATATCACCCCTTCCAGCTTTGCCATTATTGTCCGGGCAAACGCACTGACACGCACCTTTGAGGGCGAACTTGCCAATGCCAGAATCCCTTATGAAGTTATCGGCGGACAGTCCTTCTTCGACATGAAAGAGGTCAGAGATATCCTCTCCTTCCTCACCGTGATCGAAAACCCCGATGCTGACGGGGCTCTAATGCGCATCATAAATGTTCCGGCTCGCGGTATCGGCGAGAAGAGTATTGAAAAACTTATCGCTCATGCCCGACAGAAGCACCGGAGTATCAGCAGCATCCTCAGTGAAGCCGGGAATATCGACGGCATCCCGGCAAAAGCGGCCTTGGCCTGCCAGGAACTGGAGCAGATGCTAACAAAATGGCGTAACGAGCTCAATACCCATGGCGTCAGTAATATTGTCGAAATGATCATCAAAGACACCGATTACGTCGAAGAAGTCGAACACCTCTACGACGACCCCCTGCAACGGGCTTCGCGCCTGGAAGCGGCCAACGATGTCGGTGAGAGTCTGCGTAACAGCAGTGCCGAGAGCAGCCTCGGCGAATTTCTGCAAGAAGCGACCCTCTCCTGGAAAGAGAAAAAATCAGAGAAACGGGATAAGCCCGAAGATACCGTCAAGATTATCACCATCCACTCAGCCAAAGGGCTTGAGTACCGCAACGTCTATATTGCCAGGGTTGAGGATGGAATACTCCCGCACCGGAGTGCTGAAGAAGAAAATACCATAGATGAGGAGCGTCGCTTATTCTACGTCGGTATCACCCGGGCTCGGGTAGAGCTTACTATCAGCCGTTGTCTCAACCAGCTCCAACGCGGCAAACACACACCCAGAGAAGCCAGCCGCTTTATCGGCGAGATTCCGCCGGAACTCCTGGAAAAAGAGACCCCGGCTTCATTCGACCTTGATGAACGCGAAGACCTTCTCGCAGCTATACGCGCTTCAATGAGCCTAGATTAATTATATGCATTACGCCGCAACTAGCTGATATTATTTTAAAGTTATTGGTTTATTATTTGACATTTATTAACATATCTGAGAAAATTGTCATTTACTGGTACATAAATAACTCTTTTTTGTATGTGTGTTTGTTAAATTATAATCCTACAAATTGCCGAAACCGGCAGCACAGTAAAGGCAAAAGCCACATTTCAGAAGCTTTTACTGCAAACAGAGTGTATTAAATAAGGAATTTACTATGCAACTCTCAAACTTTATCAGCAGTGAACTGATTCTCACCAATGCCGAAGCCAAGAACTTCGAAGAAGGCAAAAACCTCCTGGTAGATCTCTTTACCACCCATACCGAACACCAACGAACCGCCATTACCGCAGCCCTCGCCGCCCGCGAACAACTCGGCAGCACCATAATTGTCCCCGGCCTGGCCTTCCCCCACATACGTGAAGCATTCTTGAATGACTTCTACGTAGTTATCGGCTGCTTCCCTCAGGGTCTAGCCGCCGAAGGTCAGAGTGAGCCGGTCAAACTCATCGTTTTTTATCTGGTACCCGAGGGCAAGAGCAATCTCTACCTCCGAGTCATGGCCGCACTTACCCGACTGATCGCCAAACCGGGCGGAATGGATAAGATCCTGACTCAGAAGAGCCCATCAACGTTACTTGAGTATATCAAAGCGAATGATGAACAGGTAGGCGATATCGTTACCGCCCGGGATATCATGAACACAGAATTCAGCTGCCTCGACAGAGATGCGACTCTGCGTGAAGCAGCAGATAAATTCGTCAGTGATAATGTCGCCGATATCTGTGTCACCGATGATAGCGGCAACTTTCTCGGTACCGTCACTACTGAGCGTCTGCTCAAGGTAGGTATCCCCGACTATTTACTGATGATGGACAACCTCAGCTTTCTCAAGACCTTCGAGCCCTTCCAGGATCTCTTGAAGAAGGAGCAATCAATGTCGGTGAAGGAGATTCTCAAGACCGATACCCCAGCCTTTCAGCCCGATACCCCGATGATCCAGGTTGCAGGAAAACTTGTTGAAGGGCATGATGAATTCGGGGTAGTTCTTGAAGGCAAGAAACTACTGGGCACAATTACCCAGCTAGATTTCATTCACAAGGTGGTAAGGGTCTAATCCCCTTACCCTTTCTTGTTTTACCATCACTGTTATCTAGCATTCTTTTATTCTATTCAAGCAGCAACGCACAGCAGGTTTATCATGATTATACTTGGAACCGTTATATTCGTTCTCACCTATCTGGCAATCGCCTTTGAGAAGAAGATCAAGGTCGACAAAACCGCTTCCGCCCTTGCCGGTGCAGTCCTTATGCTTCTGACCGTACTCAAGGAACATGGCCAGAATACCGGACACAGCCAGTTCAGCGCCTGGAATCAGCATGCAGATTTTGATGTAATCTTCCTGCTCGCCGGGATGATGGTCATTGTCAATGCCCTCCGAGACAGTGGAGTATTCCAATACGTTGCCATCAAATGCGCCAAATTGGGTAAAGGGAAACCCATACCCATTCTTGCCCTACTGCTTATAGCCACGGCTGTACTCTCAGCTTTTCTGGACAATGTAACTACGGTTCTGCTGATGGCCCCGGTAACCCTGCTGGTCGCAGCCGAGCTCAAACTCAACCCCCTGCCCTTCCTTATTCCAGAGATTATGGCTTCAAATCTCGGCGGTACCGCCACACTGATCGGTGATCCTCCCAACATCCTCGTCGGCAGTACTGCCAGCAAAATATTCGCCTATACCAAGGACGTAAATTTTGATTTTGTCTCCTTTATGAAGGTAATGTCACCGGTTGTAATTATAGTCATGATTGTCTTTGTCGGCATTGTCTCCCTGCTGCTACGGGGCAATATGAATGTTACCGCTGAAGAACGCGCCCGGATTATGGAGCTTGATGAACTCGCCGCTATCTCGAATCACCGCCTCATGTGGACCGGGCTGACCATCATGGTTATTACCCTCACCGGATTTATGCTGCATAGCCTCATTCATGTAGAGCCTGGGGTAGTCGCCATGGGCGGAGCCGCTCTAATGCTTATCGCCACCCGCGCCGATGTCGAGGAAGCGCTGGCCAAGGTCGAATGGAATACCCTCTTCTTCTTTATTGGCCTGTTTGTGGTGGTAAAGGGCGCAAGCGAGATCGGCATTCTGAACTTTCTCGGTTCGAAACTCGCCCAGTTTATCGGCAACCCCGAAGCAATTGCCTACATTGCACCGATAGTCGTACTCTGGCTCAGCGGTATTCTCGCCGGTATTATGAATAACGTCAGCTTTACCCTTGCAGCACTGCCGATTATCGAGAGTCTGGCTGAGAATTTCTATGGTCTAAGCCATACCGGAGCTATTCCAGTTGAAGCGGAAGCAATGTACTGGGCTCTGGCTCTGGGTGCCTGCTTCGGCGGCAACCTCACCCCGGTCGGAGCTGCGGCCAATCTGGTAGTTATCAATATCGCCGAACGCAACAATCAGGAGATAAGCTGGGGCAGATACCTTAAATGGGGGCTGCCGACCGCTCTAGGTTCACTCCTGCTGGCAACCGGCTATATCTGCCTCTTTGTCTATATCCACCATCCACATTAAGCTATTGAAGATGCTACTGAGCCTGCTTTGATACTGCAGACTCAGTAGTTTTCCGCTTGCACCAAGATTTCAGATCTTTATAATATAGTTATATAGTTGGTTTCAAATTATTAATACCTATAAGCTCTCAAATCACGTTTACATGAAAATTATCTGCCGGACACCGGCTGAGCAAACGCACAGCATTTGCCAGAATACAGGGTGAGTAACCTCGAAAAATGAATTGCGAGAATTTTTTTACTGATTGGTTTAAGTATATTGGTTTGCGAATTAAGATTTCGGGCTTGTTGCAGACCAGGCTTTTGGTAATTAGGGGGTTTTGTTTGCTCTAAAGTGTTGGCCTTTGGGGTAAACATAATGATTTGTTAAAATCGTAGCTTTGCGCGGAGCGATTACGAGAGTTTTATTGTCGGCTATTTATGATTAGATTCTCAATTACTGCATGCAGTAATTGAGACACACCTTTGAAAAAGGTGTGCCAAACGTCCATGCAAATGGACGGGCTGCAGAAGCAGCCTTAGCCAGTAGCTTTGCTACTGGCTGATTTACCTTATTATTGAACCATGAAAATTGTCTGCCGGACACCGGCTGAGCAAGCGCACAGCTTTTTCCAAGCTACCAGGAACAAAAATACATGAGATCAAAAAAGCAAAACCTGCTCCCAGCACTCATTGCTCTGGTAATCACCGTAATCATGCTGATTACAGTACAATACATTACAACCGAAATAAAAAACTATAAACCCCAGCCAACCAACTATTCAGGCATGATCAAAGGCAGAATAGAAGCCAATGAATTCACGTATACTACACAGAACGAGACCCTTGAAGAATTTTATCAGAGTCCCAAACAGCTCAAGGAACAACCCGAACTTCCGCACCCGCTGTTCGCCATAGACAACGAGGCAATCAACGACTGGCTCGACTCTATGCCCAAAACCAACCCTGAAGAATAGAAAGATATACTTATGCACATACTCGCCCTGCTCAGTGATCATCGCGCCCATAAATCTGCCTCTCCGCGTATGCACAACGCCGTAATCAAAGGCTTGGGGCTGGAAACAGAATATACCTATATCGCTCTGGAGATAGCTCCGACTGATCTAGCTCAGGCCATGGCTGGTTTCAGAGCCCTCAATCTTGCCGGCGCCAATGTCACCATCCCCTATAAGGAACAGGTAGGCCAGTACCTCGACGCAATCAGTGACAATGCCAGAGCCGCCGGTGCAGTAAACACTATCATCCGCCGAGGCGACAAGCTTATCGGCGACAACTCTGATATTGGCGGTTATCTCGATGCCCTGAAACTCAATCACCTAGACCCCGCGGGAAAGGATGTCTGCATTGTCGGAAACGGCGGAGCGGCCAGAGGGCTGATAATCGGTCTGAAACAGGCCGGAGCCAGATCGATCACTATTGCCGGGCGGAACCTCACCCGGGCTCAGACTCTAGCCAGCGAGTTTGCCGTAGAATCTACTACCATAGATCAGATCAATAATCTACCGCGTGAGATCGCTATCCTTACCAACGCTACCGCCGTAAGCACCCCAGCAGAATCTCCAGAACTAAGCGAGATTGTCTCCTGCCTCAAACTGCCTGCGCTTGAATGCATAGTCGATATCAACTATGGCAGAGAGAACTCATTCTGGGAATGCTACGCCGCCCGAGCCGGAGTTAAATTTATCGATGGCCTGCCCATGCTCGCCCTCCAAGCCCGTATCAGCTTTGAAGCCTGGACCGGCATAGAGGTAACCCAAAGCGCTTACCTCCGAGCACTGGGAGTTGAATTAAGCGATGCCTGAAGCCTATAATACAGTCTATTTCAATTCTGCTAAGCAATTATGCTCCAGCCGCTATAATGATACCTATGCCACTACCGCTGGAGCTGAAGCAGAATCCGAGCATGTCTTTATACACGGCAATAATCTACCCGGACGTTTCAAAGAGGCTCAAACCTTTACTATAGCCGAGCTCGGCTTCGGAACAGGCCTGAATCTGCTCAAAACCTTGCAATTCTGGAGTAACGAATCCGCCCCTGAAAGCAGACTGGAATATATCGGCTTTGAAGCCCTCCCCCTGCCTCCAGCCCTGCTGCAACAGGTACACCAGAACTACCCCGACCTCAAACCCTACTCCGATCTTTTTTTTAAGGAGTATACCGCTACTCCGCAGAGCGATATCGAGCTCCAGCTGAATTCCTGCAATACCAGCATCAGACTTATCATAGGCGATGTCAATGCTAGAATACCCCAGCTCCGGCAGCAGGTAGACGCTTGGTATCTCGACGGCTTTGCCCCAGCCAAGAATCCTCAGATGTGGTCTACTATTATCTTCAATTCGATGGCAACCTGCAGCATCCCGCAGATTACTACCTGCGCCACCTACTCCTGCGCCCGAGCGGTGCGTGAAGGTCTAAGCCAGGTAGGCTTTACAGTCGACAAAACTCCTGGATTCGGCAAAAAGCGCTATATGCTCCGCGGTCAATTCTCCTGACATCTATCTCAATATGACCTGCGCAGTAACAAATAATCCGCTCCTTGACTAAAAAATACTCGCCAAGACCAAAGCCTAATCAACCCTATTACAGAGACAAATGAATACTCACTCAATAGTAAATTATCAAATTACATCCTAGCAATAATGACAATATTGTCAAAATTAACCATAATACCCCTACAATAAGATACATTTTTGTAGGCTTATGCTATTGATTATTAACTGAAATGTTGCTAGCAGAGTATAATTAAAAAATATTAAGTATAAAATTACTATATATTTAGGATAATATTCAGACAGCCATTATTCCCAGCGCATTATTACATTTTTGGCACACTTTTTGAAACATTATTGTTGGGTTTCTGTCCATTTATAGACAATACCCAGACTTTTTTGCGATAATAGGATCAAAAAAATGTATGAGACCGAATTTGGCGCATTAATCGAGATATCAGAATCCTTGAGTTACAATACCAATGAGGATGAGAGACTGACAAAGCTGGTCGAGACACTTGAAAGCAAGGTAAAGGTCTGCCGGGTAACCCTACTGCTTACTGCTGCGGGTGGTGAATCCCTGGTTGTTGAGGGGCATACCGGCGAAGATCCGCACATCGACCGGGAGAATAAGAAATACCGCAGGGGAGAAGGAATTATCGGCCAGGTTCTGGAGACCAAGGAACCGATACTTGTCCCTCGAATTGCCGACGAGCCGGCATTTCAAAGCAGAATCCATGCCCGCCGCGGCACCGACACCCGGCTTTATGCCTTTGTCTGTGCTCCGATAAAAGCCGGGGGCAATACTGTAGGTGCTCTAGCTGCAGACATCCCTCTTGAAGACCCGGACTGCCCCTTCTCAGAAGCGAGTGGAAATCTCAATGACGCCAAGTATTTCTTCTTAGTTGTTGGCAACCTGATTGCCCATGATGTCCGTCTCAGACGGATCTCAAATCTGCATAACAAAGCTCTGATTCAAGAGAACCTCAGACTACACAGCATGATGGGCGATCTGCAACTACCGAACATGATCGGCAACTCCACCGGCATGCGTGATGTCTATGCCAAAATTGCACAGGTCAGCCGCGCCGATACGACAGCTCTGATTCGAGGAGAATCCGGAACCGGTAAAGAACTGGTAGCATCTACTATTCATTATGCCAGCACCCGGCGCAATGAGGCCTTTGTCAAGGTAAACTGTGCCGCACTGAGCGAGAGCCTGCTTGAAAGTGAACTGTTCGGACACGAGAAAGGAGCGTTTACCGGAGCGATGCAGACACGTAAGGGTCGGATTGAAGAGGCGGATGGCGGAACCATCTTTCTCGACGAGATTGGCGAATTTTCCATCACTACTCAGGTAAAATTACTCCGTCTCCTGCAAGAACGTGAATACTCGGTAGTCGGGAGTAATACCGTAAAGAAAGCCAATGTACGCTTTATCTGCGCGACCAATAGAAATCTGGAAGAAGCGGTTGAGCAGGATCAGTTCCGGGAAGATCTCTATTACCGCATAAATGTCTTCCCCATCTATATTCCGCCTCTACGTGAACGGAAGACCGATATTCTACCGCTGGCCAATCACTTTATCGAAAAATATGCCAAGAGTATGAATAAGACGATAAACCGAATAAGCAGTACCGCCATCGAATTACTGACCAACTATCACTGGCCGGGCAATATCCGGGAATTGGAAAACTGTATTCAGCATGGGATACTGCTCAGTGCCGACGGAGTTATTCAAGGCGGTGACCTTCCGCCGACTCTGGCTATGCCGGAGCGCCGTACCGACTCAGCGCTATCCACTGAGGGCAATCTCAAAAAGCGGGTTGAACAACTGGAGAAAGATATGATTACCGACGCCCTAAAGGCAACCTCCGGCAATGTCTCCGCAGCCGCACGTGATCTGGGTATCACCGCGAGAATGGTCAGATATAAGATCAAGAAGTTCCATATCAATATCGCACTCCTTGCGGGTCAGGGAAATAATTGATCAGTTCCTAGTCTGTACTTTACCTTTTGCCGCTAATCGGTTATACTTACCCTCAACGTGCAATTCATGGTCAAGAGAGGGCAAAATGTGAACAGATCAATTGAACTACTCGCACCCGCTGGTTCTATCGAGGCGGCCTATGCAGCTCTGGAGTATGGTGCTGATGCCATCTACCTGGGTTTACCCTCCTTCTCAGCCAGAGCTGAAGCCATCAACTTCACTCTGGATGAGTTCTATGATATTACCGGTTACGCCCATACACTCGGCTGCAAGGTATATGTCACTCTCAATACCCTGATCAAAGATAATGAACTCGAAGTCCTGCTACCCCTAATCCAGCATCTGGAACAAGCTGAGGCTGACGCAGTTATCGTACAGGATCTGGGAGTACTGCGCATCATCCGCGAGTATTTCCCAACCCTCAACCTCCATGCCAGCACCCAGCTGGCGATTCACAATCACCTAGGAGCCGAATACCTGCTCAAACTCGGCGTAAAACGGGTCACCCTGGCTCGTGAACTCAGTATCCAGGAGACCGGCGAAATCGCAGCCATACCCGGTTTAGAGACCGAGGCATTTATCCACGGCGCTCTCTGTTACAGCTATAGCGGTCTCTGCATGTATTCATCCATGCAGACCGGGCGGAGTGCCAATCGCGGGCGCTGCGCCTACTCCTGCCGCGAGATATTCTCCTGCCCCGAACTCGGTCTCAGCGGACACGCCTTCTCCTTACGTGATCTCTCTCTGACCCACAGCATAGACAAACTACTCCAGAGCGGGGTCGACTCCCTCAAGCTGGAAGGAAGAAAGAAGAGCGCCTTGTATGTCGCTGCCGTAGTCAGGCTTTACCGGGGCATTCTCGACCATACCAGTTCGACAGCCGAAATAGAAGCAAACACCCGGGATCTCAAAACAATCTTCAGCAGAGAGAGTACCAGTTTCTTTGCCGCTGGCGAAACCGATCCCACTGGCAGAAGCAATAGTATTGATACCGCCGCCGTTGGGCATAGAGGAGCCGAGATCGGCAGGGTCGCAGCGATTCAAAAGCGGGGCAGAGACGAACACCTTGTCTTTACGACCCTTGAAGATTTTGAAAAGCATGACGGCATCCAGGTAGACATCCCCGGAACTGAACGCCCCTACGGCTTCCCGGTAAATGAACTATACAGCCTCAATAATAATCAGCTTGGCAGAGCGTTATTCACTATCAACAAGGGTGAGACCGCCGCTATTGCCCTGCCTGCCGATCACCCTGTTCTACCGCTGGGCTCTCCGGTCTACCTCGCTTCAGCACAAAGGGTCAAGCGTGAGCTCAAGTGGCATACTCCCAAAGCTGGCGAACACCGACAGAGCTACCCCATAACTATAGAACTATCCGTGAATACAAATACTCTTATACTCCAAGCCACGATTAAGCAGGATCAAAGACTCAAGCAGAGCCTCTCCCAAAGACTGGAATATACCGCCGCTTCCGACTTTGAGACCGCACAGCGACCGGAGCAGAGCCGGGATGCAGCCCATAAGATATTCAATAAGACCGGCGCAACCCCCTTCACCCTTAGCAACCTTGAACTGAAGGGTGATCATACACGCTTCATCCCTGCTTCAATCCTCAATCAACTACGCCGTGAACTCTATGCGGCGCTGGAGAATGAATTACATACTTACCTGGACAAAACTACTCTAACCCTCTATGCAGAGATCTGTAGCGAGCCGGAAAAAGCGGCAGAAGCAGACTACCCCACCCACTGGCTACTCAAGACCGATACCCCAATCTCTCTCTACCATGTCGATCCGGGGCTTGCCTCCCAGATCACGGAGGTAATAATTGAACTCAATGAGAACACTCAGACCTCATTACTGCTGGACGAACTCCAGCAGATACAGACCGTCTTTAAAGACTCCAGATTCCGTCTCGCCCTACCGACAATCTGTAGAAACTCCCGACTTAGAAATATTGCCGAAACTGTAAGCACCATGCTCAAATCCGGTTTTTTCTCCTGGCAAATCAACAATCTCTGGGGGCTACAACTCCTTACAGAATTCGGCATAACCGATATCGCCGGCGCCTCCAGCCTCTATACTCTCAACCGGTGCAGCATTGCCGAGCAGCTAGCACTAGGCCTATCTTGGTCCACACTCTCAGTCGAGGACGAACTGGAGAATCTGCAGCGCCTTATCCAACTCGCCGGTGAACGTCTCTGCCTCCCGGTCTATCAGGATACACCCCTCTTTATCGGTGAAGCTTGCAGTTACAGCAGTTTTCAGGGAGGCTGCCCGGAGGACTGCCGGGAGATTAACAATCATAGAATCTGGAAGGATAGAAGAGGAAACAGCTTCACTTTAAAAAAGCATGGCTGCCGAAGTATACTCCTAAATAATCAAGCCTTCTCTCTATCCGGACGGCTCAACACATCTGGACTAAAAAGTCCCCGCTACCTCCAGGCAGACTTTATCAATCGCAACTATACCGCTGATGAGATCAACTTCCGCCTCCAAGCTCTTTTCTCAGACAACATACTCGCACACACTCATTCCGGGAATTTCCAGAGGAAACTACTATAAGTATACTATAACCACCATACATCACCTGCTTTGCAGAAACCGATTAAAATCCTTTTATCATCTTACCATCCAAGGAGAACCGAATGAAACTAAACTCAATCCGCTTACTCGTCACTGACTTTGATGCCTGCTTCACCTTCTACTCAGAAGTACTGCAACTTGAAACCACCTGGGGTAAATTAGGGGATGTCTATGCCTCATTCGCTACCGGTTCCGCAACCGCACTTTCAATATTCTCCAAATCTCTTATGCTGGCGGATCTGGGTATCAGCGAATCGCCAACTACGCCTACTCCACAGCAGGTAATCTGTTTTGAATCGGATGATATCGATGCCGACTATCAGCGACTCAGCGCCGCCGGGGCAAAATTCATCAATTCCCCCAAAGACATGCCGGGATGGGGTATCCGCTGTGCCCATTTAAGTGACCCGGATGGCAATATTATTGAGTTGAATCAAGAATTATCCCAGGATAAATGGTCGGATGAGCTTCTGGAAAATACTCCCGAAAATTATTGAGACTCCAAGCAGTAAAATAAATATTTCTTATATTTTAGAAGATGTTGAAAAAAAACTCTTCACGATGATAATAAGTAAAGATAAACTGTTTTAGCAAGAACAGGCATCTATTTTTTAATAGTAGATAATAAGGAGTTCGACTATGGCTACAGTAACATTGAAAGGTAATCCATGCAATCTGATCGGGGAATTGCCCACAAATGGCTCAAACGCCCCTGATTTCACCCTAGTATCCGGTGAGCTAGAGGCCATAGGTCTGAGCGATTATTCAGGTAAAAAGGTCATTCTCAATATATTCCCGAGTATTGATACCGATGTCTGCGCCGCCTCTGTACGCAAGTTCAATGCCGAGGCCTCCAAACTGAATAATACAGTAGTTCTCTGTATTTCCAAGGATCTACCCTTTGCCCAAAGTAGATTCTGCGGTGCGGAAGGATTAGAAAATGTTATCACCCTCTCTGATTTTCGCAGCCATGCTTTCGGCAATGTCTACGGACTCACTATTACCGATGGTCCACTAGAAGGCTTGCTCACTAGAGCAGTAATTCTCATCGATGAAGCTGGCAAGATAATCTACTCGGAGCTGGTTCCAGAGATTGCACAAGAACCAGATTATGCTGCAGCACTGGCTGCTCTCTAAAGCTAACCTGCTAAAAAAAATCTCACAAAATCAGCAACTCAGCCAGTAACTATGTTGCTGGCTGATTTATCCTTTTTTCTCTAACCATGAAAATTATATCGATGATTTTCATGACTAACCAAAAATTTAGGCATAGCAAATAGTACCTTAGAACAAACTCCATATTTTCAAAAAATTTGTCAGCCAGACAGCAATTGTGATCAAACGCACAGCGTTTGCCGAAGTACGGGGCGGATAACCCCGAAAGAAAAAAAAGGATATCCGAATTTCTTATAACTCTTCAACTATCCCACGCCCCAGGATTTTCAGAGCGTTATCGCGATAAATCTTACATAGTATCTTCTCATCCAGCCCCAAACCTCTCACCTCGGGACCTGCCGGATAATCCGGGGCTAGGGCATCAGGATCAATTATCATTGAGGGTATAACCGACTCCTGCTCAAACAAATGCCGCAACACTGCCAGACGCGACCTAAAATAATCCTCCTGCCCCTCACTGAGAAAACTCACCAAATCACTACCGAAATATAAACGCTCTTGATTCCTCTCGATAAAGTCCCGACTCTTCGCTACATCTCTGCCAAGCTCACGCACTATCCACTTTGTCGCACTCAAATCCAGCGAGTAATTAGAGTATGTACCAAGCATGCTATCCAGACGCTCAAGCTCCTCTGGATAACCGCCCAGATGTGCTCCCACCACCTGTAGTTCAGGGCAACGCTTCAGAATTGTCTCTACCGGGCGGAGATACTCAATCTTAGCACCTACAACCGCAGGGTCAAATCTTTGCGGCCACCAGCACGAAGGCTCAGCAATATGGATATAGACAAATAAGCCTAGCCTGGCCGCTTCCGCCAACACCTCCAGTATATACGGATGATCTATCCAGACACTAGGCCTGCCTTCCTTACAGGTACTTCTGAGTTTGAGTGCCACTGCTCCTTGCTCTGCAGCCCGGGTAATTCTCTTAACCTCAGCTGCAAGCCACTCCCGACCCGCAGTGGCAGACGGCATCCGCAACCACGTTATAGGAGAAAAGAATCCCGAATACTTACCCAGAATCTGCTTTGGAGTAGCCTGATGCAGCATCGCACACGCTCCAACTACCCCATATTCACGGGCTATTCTCACATAAATATCATCCTCTACACCGTTACAGACATGCATATGAAAATCAATGATACCACACACCGACGGCTCTGGAGTCAGCAGATATCTGTCTCTATACTCAGCAATAAGACTCGTATGCATCTAATCCTCCGTATCTCATTCATCTAGACTCTGAATTATAATTGACCAACACTTCAATTATATAATTATATAAAGAAATCAGAAAGAGCCAGAGCCCTTTCTGATTTTCACCGCACAAACTTGATGCTCAAACCTACACCCGCGCTTAAGAATATACTCTAAACCCTCAACGATAATTATCCTCTTCTCGCCCGAGTCGAACTTCAACCAGACTTAGGCATAAAAATCCCTTATGGCCTCAACCACTTCTACCAACTCACCCTCGGTAAGCTCGGTAAATATTGGCAAGGATATACACCTTTTCTCTACCGATTCAGCAACCGGGAAATCACCCTGCTTATAACCCAGATAGGCAAAACACTCCTGCTCGTGGAAAGATACCGGATAATACATATCACACCCTATCTTCTTCTCCTGTAGATCCTTGAAGAGTTCATCCCGCTGTTCAACCAGAACCGTAAACTGATTATAGATATGCCTACTCTCTCTGGCAACCGGGAGTTTAACCTTCTCGGTAAGCCCGGCTTCAGTAAATAGTTTTGCATAATGTGCCGCATTCTCCGCTCTTCCCGCACTCCAGTTATCCAGATACTTGAGCTTGATACTCAGAATCGCCGCCTGAATTGCGTCCATTCTAAAATTACCGCCAATCAGCTTATGATAATATTTCGGTTCCATCCCGTGATTCCGGAGTAAACGTATCTTCTGGGCAAGTGCATCATCATTGGTAGTAACCAGCCCGCCGTCACCGAAAGCGCCAAGGTTCTTACTTGGAAAGAATGAATAACAGCCGAACGCACCGAAGGAACCGGCGCGCTTACCTTTATATTCTGCGCCGATAGACTGTGCTGCGTCCTCGACCACTGCAATCTGATGCTTAGCCGCAATTGCCATTATCGCATCCATTTCCGCACACTGTCCATACAGATGCACCACAATTATCGCCTTGGTCTTGGCTGAAATCCGGGCTTCTATTGCAGCCGGATCAATATTAAAGGTATCGGGGTCGATATCACAGAGTACCGGCTTGGCTCCCAGACGCGCAATCACTCCGATTGTCGCAAAGAATGAAAATGTAGTTGTTATTACTTCATCCCCGGCAGATACCCCGAGCGCCATCAGCGATACCAAGAGTGCATCGGTTCCAGACGACACCCCGAACGCATGCTTACACTGACAATACTCTGCCGCACTCTCCTCAAAGCCGATAAGCTTCGGGCCACCGATATAATAACCACTACGCGCTACCTCAACCAACTCTTTTTCGACTTCGACCTGAAAGTCTTTATACTGCCTCTTCAAATCCAACAACGGTACTGCCATCATACTCTCCTAATAAGCTATATATAAACCTACAACTGTATTACCTGCTCTTCCATTCTGAGAATTTTTTAAGTCTTTCGATAATCGGTAGATGCTGCGTACACTCATTCTCACACACGCCGCACGCCACGCAATCCTCCGCGGTAGCACGTGAACCTACCAGACGCCCCCAATTAGTCTCAAAATCCATAACCCCGACCATCTCGGCATCGCTCTTACCAAAGAGGTGATATTCGTTATATACCTGCATAAAACTCGGCACATCAATACCCTGCGGACACTTCTTACAATAACCACAGCCGGTACATACCGTGTTCATGCTTTTACCGATCTGCATTTTGATATCTTCAATTTCAGCCTTAGTAAAGGCTTTACCGGTATCAGCAATTTTGCAAGCTATATCGATATGCTCACGTGTCGTAAAACCATTGAGGGTCACGGTTATCTCTGGACAACAAATCATAAAACGGAGTGCTGACTCGGTAACACTCAGACCGTCTTTAGCTAAGAACGCCAGTTCTTGCTCATGGGTAGGAATCGCCCCACCAGCAAGTGGATTCATCGCTACCACCCCACATTTAGCTTTATACGCCGCTTCAACTCCGTCCCAACGATAAGGGAAGTTGAGAATATTCGCTCCCAGCAGTACGCCGGCAAATTTTTTGGTCTCGACTATCTCCCTGATCTCATCCCCGCTCTGATGCGAAGAAAAGGGTATATGACGCACCAGACCTTCCTCCTGGCACTTGAGCAGCCCCTCATACAAAGCCCCAGGCTTCACCGCAGCATGATAATGCTCCATCTCCCGCAGACACCAGACATGGAAAAAATCAATATAATCAAGCCCCATGGTTTTGAGTGATTTCTTTACCGCCTCAACCCCGGCTTCAGCAGTCGGAGCCTGCGCAGGCATTATCTTGGAGGTAACATACACCTTATCTCTGGGTAAATTCTTCAACCCGATCCCGAATATCGTCTGGCTCCGGTCTTCACAGTAGTTCGGAGCCGTATCAAAATAATTGATACCCTTATCGTATGCATACTCTAAGAGTTGCGCACACTCTGCATCAGACTGATTCTTGACATCGAAGCGCATCCCGCCAAAACCAACCGTCGAAACCATACACCCTGTAGAACCATATTCATTATATTGCATATGTCATCCTCTCTTCCCGACTCATTGTGGGAGAAAAAACCAGAGAAATACAGATAAAATTATATCGATTTACCCCTACCATAAAAGACATAAAGTAATTTTCTACTTATTTATTTCCAAAAAAATAATAAATTAGCGATACTCTAATTCCCTAGAGTAATTTCCGAAAAAGACCTTACTTCTTCAAGAATAACCACTCCCGCGTTCTAGCCATAATCATATTGATAAAATCTCTGAATTCAGCATAACTCTCCTGCTTTACCAGGCTCTTCTTGAGTACAATTCTTGTAACAACTTTAATACCGGTAGCGGTAAGCGTAAAGCTGCGTTTATAGGCTATCGCCTCTATCTCTTCATCTATATCAGCAAGCTCAGCCATAGGCTCCAAACCATCCTCCAGCTCAATATTTGCAACCACCTCAAATATCTGTGGCGAGCCGACCACCAAGTCATACTTGCGCTCTTTGAGTACAGCAATCCCCTCGATATTCAAGGGAAAGACCCAAGGAAGCAGCTTGAGGGAATTCCCATCTGTCTGCGCAATTTTCTGCGAGCTGATTGCATAATCAAACCAACCCACCGATTTATTATCCTCAAGTTTATAATCCAGCTTCTCTATCTTTGTCTCAGCAAAACGCTGGTTGAAGAAACCACGGAGCATATTGAAAAATGCTTCCGGCTTCTCAAATACCTGCTTCATATTCGCCCAAGAACGTCCGTGATAGATCTCACGACCAGATACCCTGCCACTACCATCATGCTTGAGATTGAGATTAAACTCCGAGGTCTGCATCTCTTGCCCGGGTTCAAGTTTATCCACCTCTACCAGACCACCTCCGTCCTTGATTATCAGTGACTCCGTACCTCTATCCATCGCCGGGATCATACCCAGCAGAAAGAAATCAGTCGTACCGTCGAGCCAATAATGCTTGGGCGAATCCTTGGTCGCCGGAACATAAGCTATCGAGTGATTGAAGAATTCCGGGCTAGCAAGCTTCTCTGGCAACTTCCCATTATCCCGTGTCCGAATCAAGGTCGGATACGCCTCAATGCCCACCGCCCTGAGCATTGCACTTAGGAGTACCGCCGTATCCTTACAGTCCCCATACCCGGAACGGTATGTTCTCTCAGCTTTATGCGGCGCATAACCAAACCTACCGTAAGAGATCGAGACATAACGAATATTCTTGGTCACATAATTATAGATCGCCGCAATCTTCTCCTCTCTAGTCTTGGCTCCGGCAACCAAAGCTTCAACTTTGGCCACAATATCATCAGGGAGAATAATAGCCGGGGCAAATAATCCGTCAGCCCAGCGTGCCAGATCCTGCCAACCCTTGAAGGTACTGACAACAATAAACGGCTTGATCTCGGCCACCGGGGGCATAAGTGGTTCAACCTCCACCCCTGGGATATTCTCCAGTTCAAGCTTGATCTCAACCTGACCATTCTCCAAATCTCTATATTCAGCCTTCTGCGTAGTATTGTAAACATAATACTTGGCTTGCATCTTTGTCGGCACCTGTACCGTATAGATAAATTTTAGGGTTGGTTCAATATCCCCAGTATAACAGATATCTGAAAATTCATCATGATAGATATTGGCATCTGTATCCTCGATAGTATACATTATATCCACTATCGATCCCTCTTTTACATTATTCAGTTTGATACTCTTAATCTGAGCCGCACCATATATACCTCCCTGATCGTAACCTGTATTATACCTGCCGTCCTCAATCACCGGATTCGCATTTATCTCACCGCCGGGCTGAATCACCCGTGCATGCTTGATATCAACCTTCTGCCTGCTGCTGTCGTAGAAAATACCTTCAACCGAGGCTTCCGCTACTCCAGACTCCCGCAGCACCTTGGTCACCCGGCGCACCATCTCCTTGACCGCCCCATTCTCAGTCACCACTACATAATGCTGATCAAGCAGGCAGACCCGGTCAAACTGCGGATAATCATGCGCCGCAATATCCTTGCCGGCAAGTAAAGCATAGTCGAGTTCCTGCCCCGCATAAAAGTTATTGTCCTCACTACTCAATTCAGCTATATAAGCCGCTATTTCCGGATTATCACTCTGAATTGCGCTTGCTTCTTTTAGATAACTCAGTCCTGCTTCCTGCTTACCCTCCCGCAACAGGAGCCGACCAATCTTATCGCGCAGAAATGGACTCTGCGGCATCCACTCAAGTCCATCCTGGAGTACACTGACCGCAGTGGCATACTCTCCCCTTGCTACCAGACATGCAGATAACGCATCCCAATAATTCTCAGAATACTTCTCCAGCCGGAGCAGGTTCCGGTACACCTTCTCCGCCGCCTCAAACTCGGTACTCTGATAGAGCCAACTCCCCAGAGCTTCAGCCAGATCAACATCAAATACCCGTTTACGTCCATTCTGGAGAATCTCAATAGCTTCCGTAAGTGAACCCGCCACCGCTGCCCTACGGGCATAGAGCCAACCAGAGCCATACAACGAGTTGAGTGCCGCGGCATAGTAGAGCGAAGCCTCCGGATTCCAGCCGTTCCGCTCAGCAATATTGGCAAATACCCGACTGGTACTGAAGCTCGCCCCATACTCACGTTCAAGTGCTTGCGCACTCTTATAAGCTTTATTAAAAAATCCTGTCTTCAGCTCCAAATGCATCAAACCTTCACGCGCCGTTATCTCAAGCGGGCTTATCTTGATCGCCCTCTCCAGAAGCTCTTTGCAAGTATTATCACCGATCTGCACATAAGCAGCGGAATTTAGAAATAACGGACAATGCGGATACTTCGCGATCAGCTGCGAATCATAATTCCTCTCGCGCCCCCTCTCACTACTGTCGAAGCCGTATTGCTCAACCAGATACCCCATATTCATCAAAGCCAGAGGATATACATAAAAACCCTCCTGAGTCTTATCACTTACAATCGCCTCAAAATCCTCCAACGCCCCCCAGAGAGCCCCAGAGGTTCCCCAGGAATTACCTTGAGCCACCGCCGGCATATTTCCTGCACCCTTTATCACATTCTTCGAAGCGGCATATGCCTTATATAATTCCGCACTTACCCCATAATGAAATAATTTACTCTGCTCGCTAACCAGCCTGGCAGATCCTGCTTTATTCAATAACGAGACATCCCCGTAAACCACTCGCAACCGTATGTTCGGCAGAACATCTTTACCCGCAGCGAGTTTGAAGACCAATTGGTTCACCCCCTTTTTCAACTCCACAGCTATCAGCCGCTGCAGAGCAGAATCATTCTGGACATATACCGTATCCACATACTTCAACTCACCGTTGAGCCACAGCGCCGACGCGCCAGACTGCTCAACCGCCAACACCGCCCTGGTATCCTCTTCTACCTCTAAATAACCGAGGACATAGCCCATACTCTCGGTACTGGGGTACAGCACCATACCCAGGTTGAATCTGCCGTTCTCCGGTACCGCTACCGGTTGCCAGTCAATTATTCGTCCACGCCCTTGATACTTCGCAGCTATATCCAGCTCCGCAATCCCAGCTTCCACCTCAGTAGAGAGTAAAAAATCCTGCTGATTACGATTGCTGAAAGGGCCCAACACCAACCACTCACCAATATATCCATTCTGCCGGTAAATCTCTTCAGCCTGGCCATAATCTTCAGCGTCCAGATACAGCCTGGCCAGCAGATCCGTCAGGAGGCTCTGTTCAATCCAGGAGATATCCTTGTTCTCCAGACGCCCCTTTAATACGCCGATCAACTTATCCGTTGAATCCAGATAATCCATTACCGACTCCAGATCAGCTAACGCCGGTTCACACCACATATCCCACTCACATACTTTAAAGGCGGCAATCAATACCGCTGCCGCCTCTTTATAATTTCCAAGCTGAATCAAAATCTGGGAATAGCTGCTCGCAGCCTGCATGCTCTCTGGATAATCGTGATACGCATTCTTAAATATCTCCTGCGCTTGAGCCGTATCCCCCGTATTGATATACAGCTCCCACCCCTTTTTGAGCGCAATAGCCTCATCGGCTCTAGATACCTCAATCCCGACAAAAAGAAACAGCAGTAACAAAACCTGCCAGAAATATATCTTGATTGAACGCACATTGGTTATTATCATCATCATCCTCAAATATTTATATAGATTGTATATCCAGTCACGAAGCTACTCAATTTTCATCGAAAATATAACTTCTATTATGCGAGTAATTATTTTTTAGGGAATACTTTTTTACAGAATTACGGTTTATTAGCAGTGAACTAAATAACCAGTTAAGTAAGAATTATTATAACTTATTATTACTTATGTAGTTGTAAGCATGTCTATAAAATGGGAAACCCCCGGTATTTCCGGGGGTCGGGGGGGGAAAAGGAGACGAAGGGGGGGGATTTTCGTCTCACTCTTTTATTATTCTACAGCATTTCACAAAGACATGCAATAGTCAATTTTTTTTTTTTTGCTTTTTTAACATTTTTGTTGATATTTTGACAACAACTATATACTAAAAATTGCAGGACAGGTGTTTGTCAGATGTTTAATAATTGTTATTGTTCTATAAGGAAAGAATAATGAGTAACTCAAATTGCCCCAACCAGGAGACAAATCTACAGGAATGCAACTGCACCGCAGACTGCCCTCGCAAAGGTGTCTGCTGCGAATGCATCAAACATCATAAGAATAATGGTGGCCTGCCGGCATGCATGCGCCAATAGATTTATTTTTAAGCAGCTCTCCAGCTAATCCAGAGGGCTGCTTAATATAACTGGCGACAAAATATAAAACATACAACTTACTGTTTAGCCAGTCGTTTACGCCTATTCTCGGCCTTGCGCGAGATCGAATTCATTACCGACCGCAGCCCCATGGCCTTCTTCATCTCCCGCAGGGTCTCAACAAAATAAGTACGCACCTTCTCTGTGCCGTCGATAATTATTTGATCAATTAAGCCGTTATCCTCAGCAATCTCCTGGTACCGCTCCCGCATAGGAGCAAGGAAATTATTGATCGTCTCGGCAAGTGCCTCTTTGACCTCGACATCACCAATCCGACCCTCGCGATACCGCTGTTTGAACTCCGCTACCTGCTCCTTATGCGGATTAAAAACATCATGATAAATAAACACCGGGTTGCCCTCTACCGTTCCCGGGACATCAGCACTTATCCGCTTCGGATCGGTATACATCTTCTTTACCTTCTTACAGACAGTCTGCGCATCATCCGAGAGATAAATGCAATTTCCCAGTGACTTGCTCATCTTGGCATTACCGTCTGTTCCCACCAATGTCGGCACATCCCCAATCAACGGTTCCGGCTCTGGGAAAACTTCACCATAGAGATTATTGAAACGCCTGGCAATCTCCCGAGTCACCTCAACATGGCTCTCATTGTCCTTACCCACCGGCACCAGATGCGCCCGCGGACCAAGGATATCTGCCGCCTGCAAAACCGGATATCCAAGCAGTCCCAGCGGCATCTCCTCGTCGCTCATATTGGCAGCCTTGGCCATATCCTTGAGCGATGGCACCCGCTGCAGCCGATTGACCGTCACCAGCATCTCAAATATTAGATTTATCTCACATACCTCCGGTATCGCAGACTGCAGATAGATATTCACCTTAGCGGGATCAATACCTGCTGCCAGATAATCCGCAACCACCGCCCGGGCATTATCCGCAATCGCCAGGATTGCTTCAGAACTGGGTTTGGTAGTCAACATATGCAGATCGGCAATTATTAGATTTGTATCATACTCATGTTGTAACTCCACACGTTTCTGGAGTGAGCCGACATAATGTCCCAGATGCAGTTTACCCGTAGGCCTGTCCCCGGTAAGAATTCTCTTCTCTTGCGTCATATTTATTCCTTATTCTATTCTGGTTTTTGATATAATGTTTGATCATTAATAATACTATACGCCCTGGAATAATAGTCAAGCTCCTCTCCCAGATCATTTTCTTTGCAGAATTCCATAAGTTCGGTAAAGCGCTTGTTAATATCGGCTCCGGTGGCAAAGAGCAGCTTGCAGAGACAATCAGGGCAGTAATGTAAAGGCGCTTCCCTAAACTCCTCCAGCGTAATCCGTCCATTCATATTACACCTGTATTTAACACAATGCGGTACCGAAAGCAGATGGGTCGCCTCATGCGAAGCGCCTTTGAGCGAGAGCAGTAGCGAGGTGCTCCCGTTCTCCTGCAACCGATACAGCGAAATAACCCCTCTGCGTCCATAACGGAGGGTATCCCCATAGAGTTTGTCTATCCCGTCCGCCCGAAAGATATCATTCGGAGTCACCGCCAACACGCCCCAGGCGTCCTCCGGCATCTCTTCCTTGAGCAATACATCAGTAATATACACCGAACTCAACTGCTCTTCGCCATATTCATTCGTACGCTTAGCTGCTGGCGGCAATTCGGTAACCTCCTTATCCAGTACTACTACCCGAGTCTGGAAATTAATACCCAGAAATTCCACAATCTTATCCAGTATCTGATAATCCTCTACTGTAAAGAAGCCGAGCGGTTTTACATAGAGTGTATTCAATCTAGGAGTAACCAACGAGGGCATATCCAGAACATACTGCTGCGGCGATTGCTCGGTTTCAGGCCAGAACGAACGCCACTCATTACTTTTGGGCGGGGGCATTTTCCGCGCAAGCGGGAGTAAAAGATCTGTCTGTTTCTCAATGATAGAGATCGACTCCAGTGACTTCTTGAAGAAAGGAATATTCTTTTTATCAATCTTAGCCGTACTCTCTTTGTCCTGCCCCTCAGTCGAAACCACCCCATCACTACAGCCGATAAGCATACTTACAACGCTTAACAGAGACAATACGACCACAACCAGATTGAATGCTCTACTCTTATCCATAACCCATTACCTATATCTTTCTATAAAAGCCTCCAGGTTCACTTACCACCAGCCCTCGAAGCTCCATAATCATCAACGTCGATGAGACTTCAGCCACGCTCATTTTAAGTTCAGCACATAATTCATCGATGTGAAAATTATCTCCACCCATAGCTGCAAGAATTCTCTCTTCCTTGGTATTTATCTCATCGCCCTCAGCTCTGCCCGCACCCACACTTGGCGATATCTCCATCTCCCCCTGGCTCTGTGCCTCCTTACCATCACCGATTTCGGCAATAATATCACGCACACTGGTAGTAAGGATAGCCCCATCCCTGATCAATTTATGACACCCCTGGCTCTGCTCTTGATCGACCATACCCGGCAAGGCAAATACCTCACGCCCCATTTGTAGAGTCTGCCTGGCGGTGATCAAAGCTCCGCTTCTAAGTGGTGCTTCAACCACCAGCACACCGAGTGACATCCCCGCAATAATCCGATTACGCCTGGGAAAGGTATTACGCGAAGGCGAAGTATCCATCGAAAATTCACTGATTACCGCTGCCGAACTGGCAATCTCCGTAAAGAGATCCCTATTCTCCGGAGGATATACATGGAGTAGCCCCGAACCAATCACAGCAATCGTCCGCCCGCCAGCAAGGAGCGCACCCCGATGCGCCAGGGTATCTATTCCCCGCGCCAAGCCACTCACAACCGTATATCCTGCCTGCGCCAGATCTCTGCCAAACCTCTCTGCCTGCTCCCTACCGTATCTACTGGCATGCCGAGTTCCTACAATACCGACCGCCTTAATATCCCCGGGTTTAAGTTCACCCTTGATATAGAGCATATACGGCGGATCCGGTGAATAGAGCAAGGACTTGGGAAACAACGGATCATCATACGCTATAATCTTTACCCCATTATCAGCAGCAAGATCAAGCTCCGGTCGCGGATCGACCTTTACCGCACTGAGTACCGCCTGCAGCTGATTACTCCGGAGCCCTTTAACCTTACGCAGCTCTTCTTCAGAAGCTCCAAGAATATTATCACTCGAGCCAAAGTGGCTTAATAACCGATTCACCGTTATCGTACCGATATCCTTGGTCAGAGCCAAACAGAGTAAATTCTCAATCTTTTCAATCTTATTCATCTCAAAACCAGTCTGCACTAAATCACTACAAGAAGCCGCTATAACCGTAGACTACCCTTACTGTCACCCCTGGTCAAAGGCAGCAAAACCTTTACCCTGGTTCCCACCCCAAACTCTGATTCAAATTTTAACTCACCGCCATGATCATAGACAATCTTCTTACACATCGCCAGACCCAACCCGGTTCCGCCATCACTCGATCTAGTAGTATAAAACGGATCGGTCAGATGCTTCATATCCTCAGGTTTGACGCCTATACCGCTGTCACTTACCTCAATCTCAATAAAACCGCCAGCCTCTGCATAATCCAGCTTAATCCCGATCTCCTTGCGCTGCGTATCCTCAATTGCCAGATAGGCATTCTGCAATAGATTGATAATAACCTGCTGTATCCTGGTTCGGTTGAGCGGAAGAATAATATGTTCACTGGGTGCCTTGAATTCAACCTCACTATCCTGCCTACCCATAAATTTGGCAAACATGGATTTAGCCGAAAGCACAACCTCGACTATATCCTCAGCATTGAAGTCTTCATCACGGCTCTTTCTGGAATATTCTCTGAGCTCTTTGACAATGCTACTTATCCGTTCTGCCCCATCAATTACATCTTTGGACATATTAGGGATTCTCTCCCGAGCCAGCAGATAGGGCACACCTCTGAGTTCGAATTCCGGATGATCCTGATAATACGCATCAAGTACCGGCAGCGCCGACTCCCACGCATTCTTCATAAATGGCAGATTGAACATAATAAACTGAATAGGATTATTAATCTCATGCCCGATACCTGCCACCAGAATCCCTAAAGATGCTAGCTTATCGGCATCCATAAGCTTGAGCTGCTGTTCAAAGTTCTTCCTCTCAGCCACCTCTCTCGCTTCGATCTCCCGCGAAAGTTTTTCATTACTCTTAAGGAGCTCTGTAGTCCTCTGCACTACCATCTCCTCCAGTCGCAGACTTTCTTCCCGCAAATAATGTTCTTCGTGCTTCTGCTCGGTAATATCCATAGTAATACCAATGAGGCGCTTGGGTTTACCATTTTTTGCATCATCAAAGAGCTTGGCAACAGCCATTATCCAGATCTCACCCTTCTGCGGGTGCTGAATGCGAAACTCTATATCAAACATGCCGTCAGGATCCTGCAGATACTTGGAGAATATCTGAGTTACTATAGACTTATCCTCCTCGACGGTGATTGAATTAAGATAATCCAACACGCCGATATTGGAACCGTCTACATAACCGAATAACTCTTTGCACTTCTCGCTGGCAAAGAACTCCTTCTCAAAGATTCTCCAGTCCCACATACCAATACCCGCACCGGCTATCGCCAGAGACATCCTCTCCTCACTCTCTTTTAAGCGTGATTGAATGCTATTCTTGGTCAGCTCATTATCGATATATTTCTTAGCCACCTCCAGACGTATTTTGAGAAAATTGATTGAAAACGGCTTGAGAATAAAGTCATCAACTCCCAGCTTGAGTGCACGCAACGCAAGCTGCTGCACATCCATACTCGAAGTAGCAATTATATAATGCGGAAGATTATTCTCTTGATTCCTTATCAATGAGAAGAGCTCTTTATCCTCGATACTGCTCACATCAATATCAATAATCGAGATTGAAAAATACCTGCCCGCGCGGATAGCTGCTTTGGCCTTCTCGGTATTCTCATAAGCTACCACACTGAATCCGGATTCACTGAGGATCTCATGCATAAGTTCTCGAATATTCTCGTTATTTTCAATAACCAAGATTTCAACCACCTCAGTTTTACCTTCTCCCTCAAAGGAAGAGCCTCCACTAATTAGCGGATTATCAATTCCGGCTAAGCCAAGGCCTGAACCGCCACCCCGTTCTCTACCGATATTATTGACAATTCTTTTAATCTCATTGATATTGAAGGGTTTTTGCAGATATTCATCAGCGCCCAGTTCACTCAAGACATTCTGGGATAATTGACTGGCATAGCCGGAGGTCATAACTATCTCCACCTTGCTATCCAGCGCCCGGATCTCCAGCAAGGCCTCCTGACCATCCTTCTCCGGCATAACTATATCGAGTATAATAAGATCAATCTTGCCTAGGTTGGCTTTGAAGATGTCCACCCCTTCCTGCCCATTCCCCGCCTCAATAACCTCACAGCTCAGCCCTTGCAGCAATTCACGAATTGACAAACGCACCATCTCATTATCATCGACGAGGAGTACCACCGCTTTACTCTCCTCATATTCCTGGCAGACTCTAGCAATTGTGGCCTCGGCTTCAAGCAGTTCTTTACTCTCCAGATTCTCCCTAGCTAGCGGCAGATAAATTTGATAGCTGACTCTCCCCGCAGCATCGGCAATTATCTGTATTGCCCCTTTAAGATGCTTCATTATATTGTATGCTGAAGCCAGGCTCTGCCCCTCATTTACCACCCCTAACTTCTGAGCTATATCCAGCTCCTCATCCTCTACCCTATCACTGGCGATAAGATCTATTTCCTCACTGTTCAAGGTTATCTGGAGATAATTCCTGATTTCAAGATCAAAACCGGTGATAGCCAACGACCGCTCAAGATTACTGACAATAGCGGTCTCTACCGTAATCAGCCCCCCAGTTCTGAGTACTTCCTGCAAGTTTAGAGTAATATTAAAGAGTACTATTTCCAATTCCGCTCTATCGACATAAATTACCACTTCTTTCTCGATAAACTTACTCTCAAATACTATTCTACCCTCCAGATTATTACCGAGAATTTGCAGCATCTCGGTAAGAAAAGCATGGATATTTACCAGTTCAAAGATAGGCTCGGGCGGGACAGAAAACTTTAGCAACTTCCTACTGAACTCAGCTGCTTCACTAGTTGATGAGATTATAGTCTGAACGAGTTTACTCTTACGCTGATCAACCGCCAATTCCTGTCCGAGAATTTCCGCACAGCCGACAATACAACTAAGAGCATTATTGATATCATGCGCTACTCCAATAGAGAGATCGCCAAGAACCTCAAGCCGCCGTTTATATTTGAGCTGTTGTTTCAACTCTTCTTCCAGCGTAATATCCTCAAAAATAAAGATCCAACCTTTATCCTTATGGTTATTCTCTAGCGCTTTGGACTTGTACCGCAGAAAAATTTTGAATTCATTCTGCTTGAAAAGAAGTGCCGTACCATCTACATATGGCTTACCAGCAGGGTCAAAGAGTTCGGCACGGGTTAGCCCGGAGAGTTCGAACACCTTGATGACCTCGGAATAATCCCGGCCACTGACCGTCTCGCTAATAACTGAAAAATACTTCTCAGCCGTTGTATTTAGATACCTGACTGTCTGGTGTAAATCAATTACGACCAGAGGCTTATTTATTAGATCGCAGGTACTGCCAATATCAGTTATACACTCGATCATATCCGTACTCACATTCATTACGAAGTTACAGAAAATTTTTCTTCAGCTTATCTCCGTCCAATACGGTAGGCTCCATCTGCAGTATAACTCAAGCGCAGGTTATAGACATCAGCGATATGAGCCAATATCTCTTCCAGCGTTGCATCCGCCATCATAATTTCAATTTTAATATTCCCGACCTTACCATACATTATGATCTTGACACCACTACGTTTATGCAGATCAACCAGAACCCGGTGCAATGTCTTGCCGGCATAATCTACAGTATAGCGACCAACTCCAGCGCTACCATCATCATACTCGGTATCTTCGAGTATCTCCCGCTTAAGCGGATTGATTACGATATCACCATTAGCACCGGTTACCAGCCATTTACCCTCAAGTTGAATACAGATTACATCAAGTAGCTCCCTAAGAGTTATCATACCTTTGGGCAGGGCGATAATAGTCTCAAGATTATGTACACCCGAGAATTCAGGAGCAAGAATTATGTTACTCTCGGTATTTGTCCTGATTACATTGAGTAATTTATTTAGATTCATCTGCTCAACATTTATTACCACCTTCTGGCTCAAGGGTTCGAGCCTTACTAAAGGTTGAGTATTCTTCGGAGCGGCAACACAGGAAGAACCCATTATTATAGCGATAATCAACAGGAAAAAACTATTAAGACGCATACCATCCCCCTTTAGCCTTACAGCAAGTATTCATGTCCATACTCTCAATTATTGAGTATAATTATTATTACAATTATTTCAAGTCGTTTATGCTCAACCCAATATGGTTATTCTTGAATAATCTCAGCTATACTGTATAATCAACTTAATCTGAATTAACCTTATTCTCTTTGTTGCAGACTGGAGCCTGATGCCCAAGCCATACTCTGGGGCTATTATCACCCTGCTTTTTCTCCTACTTACTATCTCTACCGCGTACTCAGAAGAGATAGATAATCTCCGTATACCTCTGGAGGAAGAGAATCAGCAAGAAACCTATCAGTATACATTTATCCTGAAATCCCCGGGAGAAACAGAACCTTCCGCCCTGCTCCACCTTACCAGCAGTCAGACCCGGAAGCTTCAGACCCATATCCTCAACCAAAAGCTGAGCCTCTCCCTTCCCGCAGGTAAATACTCTGCCATCATCGATGCCGGATCACGAATCTCACCTCAAAGGCTATCTTTCACTCTGCCTGCCGACAAGGATCAAAGCCAAATAATCGAACTCAAACCCTTTATCAGGGTAGAGCCGATAGGCTGGATCATGCTTGATACCTTCTCCAACCCTCAAGCCACAGTCTCTGCGTCTAGCTTGGAGCAGCGAGGTGCCGCACGCAGACTTAGAGGTATCTTCACCACACTACCTACGCTCCAGCCCACATCCAGAATATACACCGCTAATCATCAGAAAACTCAGACTACACTCTTCCCGGCCAGATCATATCTCCATAAGACCGGCGGGGAATTACTGACCTATCCGGCTACAAATTCGCAACTCCCGACAACCAGCCCGGAGATAATCACAACCCCCATCTTCAAACTACTGGCCAGACTGCAAGACAATAACAACCTTACCGCCCTAAGCCCTCTAATCTATTATAATACTACCTCCAAGCCGCTCAGCGGCCCCGCCGCTGAATTCATCTTTGATACTATCACCGGACCCTTATACAACCTCTTTATCCTCGCTGATTTCTCCGCCTCACTCAAACTCTGGTATGTTCTGCTCAACCAGGGATACCGCATTCCCGCTATTTATCTAGGAGGAAACAATCTTCTACGCAACGCCGATTATCCATCACTCAAGATGTATGTAAAAGTCCCCAGAAAAGAATATTCACAAAAGCTCATCCATACTGCACTGAAAAATGGTCAGAGTATTCTCTCCAACGGTCCTTTTATCCGATTGTTTGTCGAGAGCATCGGCTCAAAGGCTCAACCGCACCAGACCGGTTTGGACAATACCGAGTGGATCAACGGCCACTCACTCAAGATCGGCGATCTAGGCTTTACTTCTGACCATTATCGCAATATCTATATTGAAGCCTTCTCTTCCTCCAGCCCCGATGATTATATCAAAACCGTCGAACTGATTTACAATGGTAAGATAGTCGGTAAGAAAGTCGGAGCTGAGAAATCAAAGAATATTCTCACCACCATAAAAGTAATGCTCAACCAACCTGGCTGGATACAGTTACGCTATACCTCCACAACCGGTAAATACCACGCTCTCACCAACCCAATTTATATTATTGACCAGAATACCCAGTCTCCAACTCCTGCGCTAGCCAGTTGCAAGGTCAATGTACTCTCTGCTCAGACAGGTCAGCCCCTCACTGCCGAACTGATTATTGAAAACTTCGGAATTATTATAAACAAAGTAGTGCTTTCTCAGCAGCCGCTCACTATCCAGCTTCCGGCAACAGCAAATATCCGGGTCGAAGCCGAGGATTATATCCCCCAGGAGAAAAACCTTTACCTTGACGGTGGCGCCGCAGAATATATCCATAATCTTCGGCAAAAAAAACTGCTCTATAAGGCTATGAACAATCAAATCTCTTATAAGTACCTGCGTGAAGCACTCCTCAACTCCCAGCTGACCTTCAAGCTGAGCCCCCCAAAAAAATGATTCAGCCCGTGTCCAGCAGACAAGCTGGCGTAAAGGTAATTCAAGCGATTAGGCTGGTTCAAAATTATTACTCACTATGCTTAAAATTAATAGTCGTCAAATATCTATAAAAAAAAAGCAATAACCTAAAGTTATTGCTTTTTCAACAGCAGCTACATATACCCTTGAATACTATTTTTTACTGTGCAACGACTTATCCAGACCCTTCTCTGCATCCTTAACCGCATCGATAATTCCGATAGTACTATAAGTAGCCCCCGTCATTACCTGAATATTCTTCTTGGCAACCATATCCTCCGGCTTTTTATTCTCAAACTGCTTCTGAAAATCTGTGCGCTTATCCGGGCTAGTATCATTAGGCTTGCCCATTAATTTTCCCAGCCAGGTAAATGCCGGTTTAGTATTCTTCGCATTCTCCCCCAGCCCCGGTGTCTCCTGACTCTTGATCACCTTCCAGCCTACACAAACATAACCCTTCTTGGTCACCTCTGTACCGTCAGGGAGTTTAACCCCGGACTTCTCAGGATTGGTAAAACCCACCAACAGTTCTATCGGAGATGATTTATTGTAACCGATACCCTGACCGGTTACCGCATAGTACGACGGCTTATCCTCGGAATCACCCTTCATATATACCTTATAATACTTGGAAGTACCGTCATCGACCGGCTCAACCTTTTCAAAGCCGGTAAAGAACACCGTCTTGAGTGCATCCTTTTCTTCTTTGAGTTCGGCAGCCGAGATCGCCGGTTTGGTTTGAGCATAAGTGAGAGCGAGTGCCCCTGAAGCGATCGCAGCTACAAATCCAAGAATAATTGTCAATTTTACAAAATTCTTCATATCCTGTCCTTAATATTATTATACACTAATACTCATACTCTACTCTTCTTCACCTCTTATGTCAAGAATCTGCTCACCGCCAAAACAGAGAATTTCTTCTGCCAACTCCCGACTAAACTCAAAAGCCCGAGATAAATCTCCCCGCCTCTCACGTATCACCCCGGCCTCACCGGTAGGCGAAAAGACCCCGGCTTTGAGATAAATCTCTGTTCCATCCAACTCCGAATAAATACCTGCCGGTATATGGCAGCCCCCACCCAGCCGCTTGAGAAATTCTGCCTCCGCCGTAGCCGCAATAGCTGTAGCCTCTGAGTTCAACGCTCCAACAATAGCTGCAACCGCTGGATCATTATCCCGAATTCTCAGCCCTAGCGCACCCTGACCGGCCGCCGGAAGAATCTCCAAATACTCATACTCATAGCTTTTATCCAGACCCAAACGTTTCAAGGCCGCTTCCGCCACGACCAGCCCCGCCCAGTTATGCCGCTGCATCTTCTCCAGTCTGGTATGTATATTACCCCGTACCTCCACAAATTCATAGCCGAGTCCAAGCCTGATGAGCTGAGCCCTGCGCCGGAGTGAACCACAACCCACACAGTTACCCCCCGACGCATTACTTACCAGCACATCCCGCACACTCTCGCGCTCCGGAATTGCCCCAAGTTTCAACCCCGGCTCATCTTCAACTGGCATATCTTTGAAGCTATGTACCGAAAGATCGGCTCTACCCTCAAGTACAGCTCTATCCACCTCCTTGGTAAAGAGTCCTTTGCCTCCCAATTCATGAAGCGGCTTATCCAAGAGTACATCGCCCCGGGTCTTAATAATCACAAGTTCACTGGCAATACCCTGCTCAGATAATTTCGCCGCCACCCATCTGCTCTGCACCAGCGCCAATTCTGATCCTCTAGTCGCAATTCTTAGCTTCATCAGTACCTCTCTCTGCTGTAAATTCAAGAAGTTCCCGTGCTCGCTGGATAATTAGTTCAGGAGTTATAGCGTCAAGCGCCTCCCGCGCTGCCCGCTGCACCGCAGGATCTTTTAGATCCGGGGTACATACTCCCCCCTCCCCGACGACAACGACTGCTTTACCGATAGCTTTAGTACGGGAGGGCTCGGTTATGCCGAAGATAGTTATAGTCGGTACCCCGAGTGCCGCGGCTGTATGCGCCCCACCCGAGTCACCACCGATATACAGCTTTGCGCCTTTGAGCAGAGCCATAAAGCCTGACAAAGATAATCGACCCGCCATATTATGTACTCTCTCCCGCCCGGAAACAATACCGCCAATAACCTCTGCCTGCTGCGCAGTACCGGTCAGCAATACCTCCAGGCCAAACTCTGCCGCTAATCTGCCAGCAACCTCGCCATATTTTTCATTACCCCAATCCTTTACTCCGCCGAAAGCACTGAGCGGCGCAATTACTGCATACTCCTTACCCCGTAGTGAAATTCCGGCCAGCACCTGCTCCGCCTCCTGCAGGCTGCGCGCAGACAACTCAAGTTCAGGAAGACCCAATTCCGCAGTTATACCTAGAGCCTGAAGAACATGCAGATAATACTCACCCTGATGTGCGGCCAGAATCTCCAGAGTCGGCGTAAAGGCATCAGTCAGCAAAATCCTTCTACCGTCTCGGGCAAACCCAATCCGCCGTTTTACCCCCCCCAGAAATAACCAGAGCGCCGTCGCAAAACTGTTAGTGGTCAGCACACCTATATCAAAAGACTCAGCCCGCAGCCCGCGAATACTCCCCAGATACTCTGAAAAACCTGCCCCCTTGCCCGGAGCCGCTATCACCCGGTCAACGTAACGTGAAGCAATAAAACAATCTGCCACATTCTTCCGGCAAGCAGCCACGATCTCACTATCCGGAAACTTCCGGCGCAACTCTCTGAAGACCGGTAAAGCCATGATACAATCACCAAGCCAATTAGGAGTACGCACCACAATCTTCATTCCGCCCCTTTCTCTACACTTTCAGGCAGATGTTTTACATAAAATCTGCCAGACTCAACCGGAGCGACAACACCTTCAGTAAATACCTCCACCCCATACTCTGAATCCAGCTTACTGAGGGTAATTCCCTTGGCCGAAACCTCCTTTATCTCATTCAAAAACTCATTGTACAATCTGGTATCTTCCGGTGCAATCTCCTGCACCGGAAGCAATATGGAACCGCTCACGACCAACTCTCTACCGTCGACATTATAATCCAGAATAAAGAGACCAAAACTAGACTTGATCACCCTGTCCAGCGGCACATTCTTATACACATACCCCTGAGGAATAGTAAAGCGCTTACTGCTGGAGTGCTGCACATCCATCGGAATTACAATCGGCTGCACCCGTGGCTCCTTAACCATAAGATTCTTCACAAAATCATGTTCGCGGAAAGGGTTGAAATAGAGTTCACTACCCTTGCGCGTACAATAATTTATCACCCGGCCGCTGCAGGTCAGAATAAAAGGTTCATACCAGTTCGCAGTACCGGATTCCAGCTCCTGCGGTGTAGGATAGGAGTACTCTGTACTCACTATTCCCGGAAACAGCCTGGCTGCAACCTGCGCCGCGTACTGACTGGCATGCACCGAATTATAAAATACCGACCTCGGTTTAGCCGCAGAACTTCCGAAGAACTCCACCCCTCCGCTCACCTCGGCACTTCCGTCACTCTTCAGATTAATCTCCGGAGAGATAACCCGCACACCCTCCAGAGTACTATCCCGCACTACCCCGAGCCTTACACCAAATGGCGAATTCTCCAGCGCCAGTGCACCCTGATTGAGAGTACCGATATCAGCAGCTCGGCTTTCACGCATATCGTCTGCAATACGCACCCAGATATCAGCTTGTTGTTTATTCTCATTCTCCACCCGCAAGAGTTGCGGCAGCGTAAAATCAGCAATGCTGTTGACCCGCTCCTCACCGCTGAGTCTACCGGCAATAGAAAACGGAATATTACTGAGCAGTGGATACGCCACAACATCCACCGCCGCCAGCATTGCCTGCATCAGCTTTAATCTGGCGCCAGCATTACCTGCCCGTAACAGATACGCATCCCGCGCGCTGAGCGCTTCGCCGTTACTCTTGATATTATCTGCTATCCAGGTATAGATCGCCGCCACCTTTTCCCGGGTAGTATCTGCTTTTTGACAAATCAATTTAGCAGTAGTCGCAAGCGCATTTGTAGTCAATTGCGGTACATTAAATGCAATAAGCCCAGGGGCTTCGGGTTTTCCCGAGTAAATCTCCACTCCGACATTCTCCAGTACCGCCTCAGGTTTGGGCATAAAGTCCTCTGGCTCAACCCCTGATCTGGCCTCAGCCTCCCAGACCAGAACCAGATCCTCCCCCTGCTTACTCACCGCGGGAGCCGTACCCTTGATACTCAATCCGTTTAACAAAGATTTTGGAATAATCAATACATACTTCGAGCGCAGAACCGGATTATCGAAACTCTCAAATTCAAAGTTGTCTACCAGTTTCGGTTGCGCAGCCACACTCACCCTCTTACTATATTCGATAACCGAACCGACAGAGACGTTATACATGCTTATCGCCTTATCCAGCGAGACATTCTCCGCCGATTCAGGGATATACTCAACCCCCTGCTCAGATATCGTCCTGCACTCGATTACCTCGCCCTTACCTACATTGAGCTCTGCGAGTTGACTAATCCCCTGGTTATCGAGTATCTTGAAAGCCTTGTGTACATAGCCCACACTGCTCAAATCTGCGAAGACCCTAACCACCTTCAGATTTATCAAATTTGCATAACTCGCTCGCTCATGCTCCGCCTTGGTTACACCGGAATAATCCAAACTCGAAAGCGGTATATCGTAATCCAGAAGCTCAAACTCACCACGCGCATCCACCTCTATACGCCTTACAATATTCGGCAGGCTCGGCTTATAGATCATACTTGCCGCATGCGCCGCTGCAAACCAGTCCACACCTGCTGACAGGTTATCCATACGAATCCTATTCGCCCCAAGAGCTTCCATGACCTGGGGATTATGCGGATTCTTCTGGAGGCTCTGGCGTAAATGCCTATCCACCGCGGAATACGCTCCCCGCCGCTGGTCAATATCAATCAACGCTGCAAGGTATTTATTCCGCTCCTGCGGATTACTCTGGTACCAACTCTTAATCGCCTCCTCCGCGGCACTCAGATTATTCAACCGCAGCAGTAAATTATACCGCTGCAGCAACGGCATCTGTTCCTCCCCGGCATTCTCCTGCAACAACTGCACTGCTTTATTATATTCATTCAAATCCAGATAAATGCTGATCACATCCGCCGCATTCTCCGGATAAAGCTTATAGTACTCCTCCACTACCTTGTCCGCCAACGCTATCCAACCCTCCTTGGCGTACAGATCTGCCAGCGCCCGGTAGACCCAGGGCAATTCAGAATTCTGCGCCACAATTTCTTTGAGCATCTTCAAAGCCGAAGTCTCCTGCTGGCTCGCCTGCAGAATTTGACTCAAGACTACCTTCGGCAGAATATACTCCGGATATAACTCCAAAGACCGCCGCATATAATTCTCACACATCAGCAGACTCCGCGCCTTACTCTCATAGACATTATAATACGCACTATAGAATACTCCGAGCAGATGCTGGATAAACGCACTGTCAGGATAACGCTCGAGCAGATCATTATTGAGTTCTATGCCCTGTCCATAATTATGCGTATAAACATAATAAAAATTTGCCCACAAGTCCCCGGCCAGACCCTGTTTCCCCCCTAGCTCCGGGGTAAACGGCAACATATACGGGCGTGAAAATATCCTGCCGCTGTAATCCGCAATCCTAAAGTCACTCCACTCATCCTCAGAAAAATCCTTTACCTTTACCCCTTCCAACCTCCCTCCGGAATCGACCTCACGCAAACCAATCTGTAGAGTATCATTCCTAAAGGCTTTGACGAGAATCAGATTGTTCCCTTTATGCAACTGTATTATTCGGCTGTTACGCGCCCCGACAAATCCGGTTTTATAGAGAACCGGCGAATAAATCGGCAAGCCATCAATCCAGGCCTTACAGATAGAGCTTGAAACCAGATCCAAAACTGCTTCTTTGGCCTCGTCCGCCTCCAAAGTTATAAAGACATAAGCCACCCCCGTCCGGCCGTCACCCGGCAGAATATCTAGCAGTTCCAACTTTCCTGCAGGGTCGACTTTGAGATTATTGACGGCAAATGCCGTACTCTGCAATAAATCATTCTCCGCTTCTGGGCGGTATTCAAGCCCATACTTTTCAGGAATATATATCGGGCCTTCAACCCGACTTACCCGAGTAAGACGGCTAGAATCCTTGAGTACCGCTCGAGCCTCGTCAAATCTATTCTTGCGTATATAAGCTTTATTTATTATAAGTGCCGCCACAGTTTGGGTATACCCGTCCAATCCCCCGGCAATATGCAATTCTTCCACAAAGCGGTAATAATCCCCCACCTTGCCTGTTCTATCCGCCTCCAACCCCAGGCGCAAGAGCAACAACCCCTGTAAGGCATTCCCAGTCAATGACGCCGCCTGCTTTTTCGAGGTTTGATACGCCTCGGCAAACTTCCCCTGCATCAGCTCGGCCTGATACAGCCCCTCATAATCCTCAAGATTTTTATCTGTACCGGCAAGCGCCTGCACAAAAACCTCCTCGGCTGCCTGGGGATTATTCTGCAGTAATTCTTCCCAACCGGCTTTTTCACCTGCAAACATTTTACCAGTGAACAATAAGAATAGTACTGACATAACTACTAGATACCTGATATAACCGGGCAAGTATGGCATATTATTCTTTCATCAATGAATAAGGGTAGAATAAACTAAGCGGGGTATAAAGCATTCTATCCTCTGTCTTATACCCCGGTATACACTATTGCTAAGTTATCAGCGTAATCTCGCACCACCAATACTCGCGATTAGATGCTTGACCAATTTATCACACTCGATATTGGCCTCGGTATCAGTAAGTGAACGCTCAGCGTTTCTGTACATAAAGGAGAACGCTACGCTCTTCTCATTCTCCGCCAGCCCCTTGCCGCGGTAGACACTCTCAACCTTGAGATCTTCAGGTAATCCGATCTCCTTAATCTTGCCTTCAATATCCAGCCAGGTAATCTCTTCAGGGACAACCAAGGCAATATCACGCCTGATACCGGGAAAACGTGGCAATTCCCGATAAACTCTATCACTGCGTGGAAGCTCGACCAGCTTTTGGAAATCAACTTCAAGTACTGCCGCCTCTGCGGAAAGATCATGCCTGGCAAGCAATTCATCGCTGACAATCCCGGCAAACCCGATATACTCCTGATTCAGATAAATCCCTATCGCTTCGCGCGGCTTACAGAAAACATTATCCTCCAGCTTAATGCTCAACTCCACCTGCTCCACCCGTAAAGCTGAAAGCACCTGCTCCAAAGCGCCGCGTACATACTCGACCCCAGCTCTATCCAACAGCGCCAAGCGATACTTCTCCGCCCTGACATTCTCAGTATAAATCCGGTTTATCTCGAATAACTGCAGATCACCGACCGCTCGGTTCACCTTATTTACCTCGAGTAACGAGGGTACAAGGCTCAACCGCATCACCGGTCTACCACTATCTACAGGATTGACAATCTTCGGCGCCTTGCCTTCCTGCTGCCACTGCTGAGGTACAAACGGATCGGTAACACACTCACTATACCCAAGATTGGCCAAGGCCATACGGGTCAGGCGCTCTCCACTCACCATCTCGGTCTCATGTGACCTATGGAGTAACATGGTTATCTTATCAGGGATATTCTCATAACCACTCAGACGCGCCACCTCCTCTATCAGGTCAATCTCCCTGGTCAGATCCCGTCTGAATGTCGGTACCGAGACCGTTATCACTTCCGCATTATCTGCAATCACCTCCAGCCCCAGACCAACAAAGACCTTACGTATCTGCTCACGGGAAAACTCATGCCCGAGTACCCGTGTACAGCGCTTATAACGCATCTGCACCTCTGCCCGCTGACCCGCGCCAGACGCAGTATCGATAATGCCTGCAGCCAGCTCACCCCCGGCAAGTTCGAGTATCAACTGGCACGCTCTGGCACTGGCGCGCTCCACCGCCCCAATGTCAATACCCCGTTCATAGCGATAAGAACTATCACTGAAGAGCTTGAGCGCTCTACTGGTTCTACGTACCTGAGTCGGTTCAAAACATGCGGACTCAAGGAGAATATTGACCGTCTTGGAAGATACCTCAGAGTCCACCCCTCCCATCACTCCGGCAATAGCCTTAGGCTTCTTGCTATCAGCTATCACCAGCATAGAGCTATCAATTGCACACTTACTACCGTCAATTGAGGTCAAGACCTCGCCTTTTTTACCCTTGCGTACTACTATCTCGCCAGCGCTGAGAAGATCAAAATCAAACGCATGCAGCGGCTGATTCATCTCATAAAGGATAAAATTAGTAATATCCACAATATTATTTATCGGGCGCAGACCGACAGCCTCAATCTTAGCCTTGAGCCAGTCAGGTGATTCCTTAACCGTTACCCCCTTGATCAACCTGGCGGTATAGCGCGGACACCACTGCGGCACCTCCACACTTACATCTACAGATTTAGTAATATCCTCTCCCGTCGCCTCACACACAATATCCGGAAAGGCCACTTCCTTGCCAGTAATCGCCGCCACTTCTCTGGCAATTCCGTAGTGACAGAGCCAGTCCGGCCTGTTACTGGTAATCTCTGCTACCAGCTGCGTATCTCCACTCGGCAGTTTATGCATCTCCTCCACCGCACAACCGGCAGTAGTAAGTGCTTCCGCCATCTCTTCAGCGGTCAACCCGCTGTCTATCAATTCATTTATCCAATTATATGAAACATTCATCGTATATCGACTCCATCTTAATAGCTAATAGTAATAACGCAGACTTATAGGTTCACTCCCCTTAGAACTGATTCAAGAACCTCAAATCACACTCCAGGAATCTCCTGATATCGCCTACACCCATAGTTAGCATGGTAACCCGTTCGATACCGATACCGAAAGCGAAGCCAGTATACTTCTCTGAATCATAACCCACCGTTTCAAAGACATTCGGATCTACCATCCCGCAACCGAGTACCTCTATCCAGCCTGCACCTTTACAGACCCGACAGCCCTTGCCCTTACAGAAGATACAGGTCACATCCACCTCAGCACTGGGCTCGGTAAACGGAAAGAAACTGGGACGCAGCCTGATCTGGGTCTGCTCGCCAAACATCTCCTTAGCAAACATTCTGAGCATAGCCTTCAAATCGGCAAAGGTTATATTGGTATCGACAGCCAACCCTTCAAGCTGATGAAAGGCATAGTGATGGGTTGCATCGACGGTATCCGGCCGATAAACTCTGCCCGGAGCGATGATCCGCACCGGTGGTTTGATCTTGCGCATCGTCCGAATCTGCACACTTGAAGTCTGCGAACGCAGCAAGCCTCCCGCCTCCAATCCAAAGGTCTCGGCATCATCCCGCGCCGGGTGATCTTCTGGAATATTGAGCGCTTCGAAGTTATGAAAATCATCTTCAATCTCCGGTCCATCCTCTATCGAGAAGCCCAGACGTTCAAAGATATTGGCAATTTTATCCCGGGTCTGACGCAAAGGATGGAGCGTCCCCAATTTACGCGTAACCCCTGCGAGTGTGGGGTCATATAGAGGTTTGACCCTTCCGGTACCTACTCCGCCGAGAATATCCTTCTGCGTCTGAAGAATTTCAGTAAGCTCATTCTTGGCATCATTCATCGCCTTGCCGAACGCCCCTTTCTCTTCCTTGGCAACCTCTTTAATTCTAGTCATTATATCCTTGAGCGCCCCGGATCTGCCGAGATACTTTATTCTGGCCTCTTCCAGAGCAGTACCATCCGCAGCACTCTTAATTGCCTTCTCTGCCTCCAGTTTTAATTCATTCAGAGTTTCAAACAGACTCATTTCCAACCTTTCCACAATTTATATTAAGTACAAAAATTATTTATCCTGTACAATTATAGCAAAATAACTATTAATTTCTACAAATTCTTTTCTGCGCGAGCGTATACCTGCTTACAACTTTTATTCTTCAAGTTTTAACCTCTTCAGATGTTCAAGATCCCATCCTTGTGCTTACAGAAATGAAGAGCCAATATTATACGATAATAATACCAGTATACGCAACGAGGTCGATATCCACCTGCATTCTCATGCAGACAGATATCGACCTCGGAATAGGTCTCAACAGACCAAATTAAGCACAAACGCTGAATGCCCTCGTTACAGAGCCGCCTTTGCTTTTTCAACTACCTGACCAAAAGCCTCTGGGTTATGAATCGCCAGTTCCGACAAGGTCTTGCGGTCAAGAGCAATATTAGCCTTATTGAGACCGCTGATAAATCGTGAATAATTGATTCCTTCATATGCAGATAGAGCACCGCTGATACGGGTAATCCAGAGTCTTCTGAATTCGCCCTTACGCTTCCGACGGTCTCTGGTAGCATATACTTCAGCCTTCAGCACAGCATGCTTGGCTGTACGATAAAGCTTGCTTCTACCACCCTGCATACCCTTGGCTTTTTTGAATAATCTCTTTTTCTTTCTATGACGTGCTACACCATATGTTGTACGTGGCATCGTTTACTCCTTATTCTAAAATTAATTAAATAATTACATTGCAAATTCACTGAGCAGCCTAGACTCAGACACAGATCAACTTCTTGATCTGCTTGGCTGCAGTCGGATGAATTGGACGAATCTTGCGTAGACGACGACGACGTTTTGGACTCTTAATTACCCGACGGTGCACACTACCACATGACTTACTTACAACCTTGCCATTCTTCGTAACACGCACGCGACTGATCAAGCCTTTACTAGGTTTTTGTTTTGGCATATTATTTCTCCTATATTACTAGATGATAAAATTATGTAAGCGCTTTACTTCCAGGAAATTATAATATTATCCCGGTATCTCGGCTAAAGCTGCGGCAGCAACAAGCCGCCGCCAAAATCGAATTCATTACTTATATTAAATGATAATAAGGCTCAATGGTCTTTCACTTAGCAGCAAGACCACCAATCATACTCTAAATTCTCTTATGGAATATCGTTACTCGCTATCTTCTTCCAGCTTTTTGGCTTTTCTGGCTTCCTCGTCCTTACGCTGCTTGACAATCTTCAAAACATTAGCCACCGGCGCCAGGGTCATAGTCATTCTTCTGCCCTCTTTCCGTGGAGTCGCCACTACGGTAGCCACATCTTCAAGCGGTTTGGCAAATTTCTCCAGCAAAATATCGCGCCCTAATTCTGGATGATCATTCTCACGAGCTCTAAACATCAGAGTTATCAAAACCCTATGCTCAGCCTCAATAAACTTTCGAGCAGCCTTGAGCTTGATCTCGATATCATGCCCATCAATCCTGAAGCTCTTGATACGAATCTGCTTGAGCTCATGCGCTTGTGATTTCTTCTGGTTATCATGTTCTTTTTTCTTCTGCTGATATAGAAACTTACCATAATCCATCACCCGACAGACAGGAGGGTTTGCATTGGGTGAGATCTCACAGAGATCAAGATCTGATGAAGCCGCAATATCCAATGCTTTAGCCAACGGCACAACACCTACCATCTCACCATCTTCATCGATAAGTCTAACTTCTTCAACACCCTTGATTGCATCATTAAGACGCATTGCCTTTTTCTTGCTAATATTGAATCCTCCGCAATAATTTAAGTCTCAAGTATTTTCCTTATACCACATCTACAGCCAACAACTATTATTTATAATACTATTCAGCTTCTGGCGGCAAAGCCTTGGTCACAATCTCCTCTACCAGCTTAGCAGCAAATTCATCCAAACTCATTGCTCCCAGATCGCCCACTTTGCGCCGCCGTACTGAAACACTTCCAGCCTCAGCCTCATTCGCCCCAACAATCGCCAGATACTGTACTTTAGCCAATTCACCTTCGCGAATCTTGGCACCGATCTTACTGCTTCTAGTATCGGCTTTAGCCCTGATGCCACGCTTTTTAAGCTTGGCAACCACCTCCCTGGCATAGTCATTATACGCATCGACTACGCTGAGTACCCGTACCTGCTCCGGAGCAAGCCAGAGCGGAAAATCGCCAGCATAATGTTCAGTAAGCACTCCGATAAATCTCTCCAGCGAGCCAGATATTGCCCGATGTATCATCACCGGACGCTTCTTACTGGAATCAGCGGCTACATAAGTAATATCAAACCTCTCAGGCAGCGAGAAATCCACCTGAATCGTACCCATCTGCCAACTTCGGCCGATCGCGTCCTTGAGGTGGAAATCAATCTTCGGGCCATAAAAAGCCCCGTCACCGGGATTTAAGACAAAGTCAATACCCAGTTCCTTGAGCGCACCGGCCAGCGCAGTCTCAGCCTTCTCCCACATCTCCGGCGAGCCGATAGACTTCTCCGGCTTGGTCGATAGTTCAATATGGTCAAAGTTGAGTCCGGTAGTTCTATATACTTCAAAGATCAGTTCGATACAGCTCTTAATCTCATCCTGAAGCTGCTCGGGTGTACAGAAGACATGCGCATCATCCTGGGTAAAACCGCGTACCCGTACCAGACCATGAATCTCGCCACTACCCTCATACCGGTGTACATGCCCAAACTCAGCCCAACGTAGCGGCAGATCGTTATGGCTATACAACTCTGACTTATAGAGGATCAAAGCCCCAGGGCAGTTCATCGGCTTCACCGCATACTCACGCCCGTCTTTTTCACAGGTATAATTCTTATCCGCATAATTCTGCCAGTGACCAGAGATCTCCCAGAGTTCACGATTCATAATCTGCGGAGTTCTGAACTCTTCAAAACCGTTCTCTTCACCGATACTGCGCAGGTAGTTTTCTAATTCACGATAGAGAATCACCCCATTTGTGCGCCAAAACGCCATTCCCTGCGCCTCTTTTGGATGAAATTCAAACAGCCCCATCTGCTTACCAATCACCCGGTGATCGCGTTTCTTAGCCTCTTCAATCCGGTGCAGATGCTCCGCCAGCTCTTCTTTAGTTGCAAAGGTTGTACCGTATACCCGGGTCAACTGCTGTTTACTGGAGTCTCCATGCCAGTACGCCCCGGCAATACTCATCAGCTTAAAATTACCGATCTTACCCGCCGACGGCACATGCGGCCCCAGACAGAGATCTTCAAATTCACCTTGTGAATAGAAAGAGATAGTATCGCCTTTGGCGGCAGCGATATTGTCCAATTTATATTCATCAGCAGCGTACTTTGCCTCAGCCTCTTCACGGCTTAATTCATGCCGCTCAAATCTGGCATTCTTCTTGACAATCCGCTTCATCTCCTTCTCGATCGCCTTGAGGTCGTCGGCCGATATCGGCTCTGGAGAATCAACATCATAATAAAAACCATCGTCGATAGCCGGACCGTAAGCGAACTTTGTCCCGGGGTAAACCCTGGCTATCGCCTCTGCCATCACATGCGCAGCAGAGTGGCGCATAAGCTTGAGTCCAGCCGCATCCTCCGGGGTTACCAGCGAAACCTCACTATCGCTAGCGACTACATATGTCGTGTCTACCAATACTCCGTTTACCATACCAGCCAGAGTCGCCTTAGCCAGACCCGAACCGATACTCTTGGCGATATCCATTACCGATACCGCACTCTCGAATTCCTTCTTACTTCCATCAGGCAGAGTTATAGTAACCATAGTAGTCTTTCTAGTCGGATAGCCGACAGACAAAACAACCCAAAAGACCAGGCAGAACCACATCAAAGCGCGGAGCATAACCAAAGTCAACAAATATTTTAAGAGGATTTTGCGCAAAGACGCAACCGAAGAAATGAAGCAAACAAACCATGCTTGAGTCGACAAGCATAGTATTTCTGCAATCTTGAGTTGAATTTTTGCGCCCTTTTCTCTCTAGCAAGACAGACAAGCAGTCAGCCTTACTATTTAACTGGCGATACTTGACCGCCATTGTTCCAAATCCAAAATACTATAGGATTCTCTATACATCCCTATGCAGGAAGGACGCTCCCTCATAAGGTCAGAGCCCGGCCTCTATTATCCCGGCAATAATCTTCCCGAGACCTAGTCCGCGCTGGTAATACCATTTTTTCTACTCTGCAGATATTCCGGCCATATTCCCGACAACCTGCTCAATCTGCTGCTATTCCGCCGTCAACCGCCTAGCATATTCACTTCTGGCGCGGAACAAGCAACCCCGGTACGGATAATAGTTGGTGGGCGATACTGGACTCGAACCAGTGACCCCCAGCTTGTCGAGCTGGTGCTCTAGCCAACTGAGCTAATCGCCCTTCTCAGGGTAAACATCAACCCTTATAACTCTCTACAGAATTATAAGTTCCTAAACTATACGCATTCCTCCCCCAAAGTCAACCGTAAATCCATCAATTTTTTCCGAATTCTCAATACCTCCGGCTAATCCTCAGGTTAAGTTAATAATCTCCACTATAGTTTTACTTATCTAGTCTCACACATAACTACGCAGCATCAACTCAGCCGGGAGCGCATTTATATAATACTGATCCGCCAGATACTCCTTATTATATTTACGGATATAATGCGCGAGCATAGTCACCGGTACAATCAACGGGATCAACTCCATATAATACTTCTCGATAATCTCCAGCATCTCCCCCTTCTCTGCTGCAGTCAGCTCATGCTTGAAATACCCTAGAATGTGCTCAAGCACATTCCGCTGCTTCTTGTTGCTCGTCTGCTCACGCATCACCCCGGTAAGCAGGTACAGATACTCCTGAGCAACTTCAGCCAGATTCTCCTGCGACGCTCCTGCCACCAGCCGCCCCATACCTTTGAGCCCCTCCGGTGCATGACTCATCAATATATACTTATGCTGCTGGTGAAATTTCTGTAGTCCCGCTAGCGTCATGCCCCCGGCACACAGACGCTGCCAACGCCAGTAGACAAATACATGCTCTAGAAAATTCTCGCGCAAGCCGACATCATGAAGCCGCCCTTCATCAATCACCGGGATGAGTGGATACTCCTGCATAAAGCGCGCGGCAAAGAGTCCACTCCCCGTCCCCACTACCCCACCCTCGGCGCTGTAGATCTTGACCCCCTTCATCCCCGAGCTCGGAGACTTTGACTTGAAGATGTAGCCGCAGAGTTCCTCCCCGGCGATACGCGGTATTGTCTTATCTATCCAAGCTGTGAGCACCCCGGTCTTGTCCTCACCGGTATTGACCGTCAGTAATTTATGCTTAGCAACTGTACCGACCAGGCGCATCGCCGGACGCGGAGTACTGAGTCCTGACTCCGCCTCCGGGCAGTACCCGACCCACTCAAAGAATCTTCCCAGCGTCCCGGTAATATAGCGGTCGTGCTTATGCTGCCCGTCATACCGCACCTTCTCCCCCAGCAGACATCGGCTCACCCCTACCTTGATCTTCTCCATGATATATACCTCATAATATAATTGACAACACGTAAAACTTTTGCGGAATATGAATAAACCAGCCAGCAACAATGTTGCTGGCTGTATATGCCTTATAAAATTCTTACTTCAAAACCACAAAACCCACCTATTCCTTAACCTCAACTGCCAGAATCTGCGAATTTCTAAACTTCCACTCACCATCACTGCCCTTCTTGAAGATCTGAAGTGCATCGACTTCAACTGCCTTAGCATCTGTATTTGAGGCAGGTGGAATATTCTCCTGTACTACGCGAAGTACAATATAATCTCCTGTCTTACCGACAAGTTTAGCCGAAGTAATCTTGTACTCCAGACCACTGTTCAGCATCGACTCAGCCACACCCTTGAGCTGCATTTTATAATCAGGAGAAGTCTCATCGAGCAGACTCATAACCTTGCCGAGGTTCTTCTCGGTAGTCGCAGTAAGGTAATCCTTGTAAACCTTGAGCGCATCTGTAGAATCATCGGCAAATACCGGAGCAGCAAAAGCAATTACACAGACAATCATCAACGCAATCTTCTTCATAATACATCACCTTCTATCAATATTCATTGAGTTAAAGAAAACACAGGGTGAATACGATTCAACCCTGTGCGGGAAAATGGAAAAGAGAACTTACATTTTACAATTCTTCCTTCCAATTTTTTGTAACAGTAGAGCAGCAAAAAGCTTACTGCTCTACTAGTTTGATTCATATACTTCGCCATCACAACTATCAACCTACACTTAGAAGCTTACCTTTACCCCTGCAGTGAAGCCGACATTGTAACCCTTATCCCAGATCTTCTGATCGTAACGTCCGAAGACAGATACATTGTCCTTGATAAGAGCGGTCAGACCCAGACCCCAGTATGCGCGGTTAGTTGCCATGCCGTTCATAGTTGTGCCGTAAGTCTGTGAACCGATTGACGCTGTAGTAGTTGTATTACGGGTACCACCAGTGTTCAGGTACTCAACTTCCCAACCACCCCAAACCTCAGGCAGGAAGGCCAGATCGTCAGAAGTACGGATCAGCTTACCAAGTCTTACTCCCAGATCCTGCAAGAGGGAGTTAGAAGTGAAGCTGTTGTACTTGACATTAGCCGCACCAGCACCGGTCTCAGTGAATTCTGGATCATAGAACAGAGTGTAACCCAGGCTGTAGCTAGGAGTCAACTGAATGTCTGCCGGCAGGTTGAAGGTGTAACCAACTGTACCAGAGATATTGAAGTCAACACCGGTTCTGTCGCCCTTAGCGGTAGCACCATTCCAGATATTACGGTTAGACTCAAGAATATGCACACCCATGGTTGGTGAAAGATCAACAAAGAAGTTGTCCCAGTTGTACGATGCATAAGCACCGAAACGGAGAAGGTTATCTGTTGAATCACCACTGTTCCAGTTCACGTCGGTCTTGTTGTAGCTGTAACCGAAGAGCGCACCTACACGGAGTTCCTTAGCGAACGCGTAGTCCAGACCAACCATAGTACCGATGTTCCAGAAGTCGTAACCGATCATAGTTCCGTCGGTTCCCTGTTCGCCGAAGCCGCCGAAGCCGTTAGCCCAGACCTGAACCTTCTTGTATACTGCGCAGTCAGAGCCAGAGGTGAAGCCTGCTTCGTATGCCTCAGCCAGAGTCTCAGCATCAGCCATGTCGCTCAGAGCCGCTGTTGCCCCGCCGGAGTTGAAGGATGAAGCCATACCTGCAGCTATGTTACCGGAACGGAAGCTGGTCATCTGGTTAGATACCGCTGTGGTAGAAGCAGAGATACCCATCAACGCGTTCTGTGCAGTCTGAGTAGTAGCCTCTTCACCGATAGTCTCTTCAGCCGCACGAGCAAACTGTGGCGCAGCCAGCTGACTCATCTGTGTAACATAAGCCTGTCCGGTTGCATCAAAGCTGGCTTCATTTGAAATCAAGTACTGAGCCGCTGTAGATGCCTCAGCTGTACCACCATTATCCTTAACCGCAGAGTTGATAGCAGAGGTATTAGTACCGACAACAATATCACTAACATCTGCACCCAAGACATATGTACGATATCTGTCAGTTGTACTCAAGGTATCTCCTGCTGTTGCACCTGTAAGATCAGTAGTAATAAAGACGTCATCATAAGTAGTACCAGATACACCATTTACGGCAAATACTTCATCATAGTTAGTACCAGTCTTAGTTGTTACATAACCGGTAGAAGTAATAGTTGCGTACTTGGTAGTATCATTCTCTACTCCGGCTGTACCAGCACTTGTACCCAGATCGAGAAGAAGCTTACCACCTGTAGTAGTCATACTAGTAACTGTCGCAGTACCACCAGCAGTAATATAGAGCTCACCACCAGCTGCAGTAGTAACCATACCAGCGCTAAGCAGAGTACCGCCGTTGCCTACTGTAAATCTACCACTTGTTCCATCACCGATAGTAAAGGCGTTGGTCATTGAAAGAGTACCATTAATCGTAGCGTTTACAAAGTTATCATCCACACCACCATTAGTAATTGTACCATACTTACCTGTATCCACCTGAATATTAGCGATATTTACATCACTTGCAGCAGCAGCGATAGTCAGAGTTGCATCATCGACGTTTCCAGCACCGGCAAGTGTCAAAGTACCGATATTTACTACATCGGCAACCACACCTGTATCGGTAAGAGTCAATGCTGCGTCATTAGCGCCATCACCTGTAAGAGTAACATTGGTAAGTGCAGTTGTAGTTGCCACAGTTGTATCAATGATACCAGTTACAGCTGTACTAGCATTTGTCGCATTAACATTAACATTGGTAATGGTAACGTCACCTGTAGAACCATTATCGAATGTACCATCTGTACCACCTGCGAAGTTGAGTGTTGTAATAGTTGTCGCTACATCATTCTGTACATCAACCTTAGCCATACTACTTGCGGTATCGGTGATATTCAGAGTACCGATAGTAATAGTCTGCGATCCTGTACCGGTATTCTGCAGGTTCAAAGTTGCATTATCTGTGGCAGCAGTTGCAAAACTGGTAACATCCACTGTTCCCAAAGTTACTACAGCAGCATTAGCAGAGATATTGTCAAAGTTAAGAGTTGCTGCGAAGCCTGTAGCAGTTGTCTTAACCTCCAGCCAATTCAGATCATTGGCAGCTTGAGTACTTTGGTTGTCCACAGTTGCTGTATTATCTGCACCATTTGAAATTACAGTGAAGTGAGAATCACCAGCTGTATCTGAATCTGCAATATATGCGTTAGTACCGATAGTAACAGTTGAACCATTACCGATATTGAGCGTACTTGATGCTACCTTGAAAGCTCCACTGGTTATAGTAAGATTAGTTCCACCAGTAAGATCCATGTGACCCTCAATGCTAGCACCATCAGCTACAGTCAAGGTATTACCACCGGCAAGTGTTGCATTCTGACCAGTACCTACACCCAAACCACCAACAGCTGTATTTGCCCCTAAGGTCAAAGTGGCAGTTTCATCTGCAGTAGTAGTACCAACTGCAATTGTACCCGCACCGAGGTCTGTAGCGCCTACTCCCAGAATCAAACCGCTGGATACATTCAATGTACTACCACTACTGATAGTAACACTATTTGCTGTCAGAGTAGTACCAGTACCATTCAAAGTTGAATCATCGGTTACATTAAGAGCTGCTGCACTATTAGCCCCTGTATTCTCCAGAGTAAGTACTCCACCAGCCAATTGAACTGTTCCAGTTGCAGTAAAGTTATTTCCACCCATTTGGACATAGGTAGCACCATCATCTACAGCTAAAGTACTTCCAGCAGCAATTGTAGTGTTACCACTTGCACCAGTACTTACAAAGGTAGTATTCGCACCAGCAGTACCACTGACTGTAAGCGTTGCATTATTATTAACTGTCAATGCATTAACCGCAGTATTTGTTGATACAGGTGTATCAGCATTAACGGTATCATCTGCCGCACCATTTATATCCAGCAACTTGTCGTTGGTCAACGCTGCACCACCAGTAGTAGCCACAAATTTAACCTGTGATGAATTATAAATCAAAGTCGAACCAAGATCAAGTTCACCAGAAGCAACTACAACCTCACTTGCAACTGTTCCATTTGAATTTGATTTAAATATTGAATCATTTCCTGAAGTTGTCAGAGACGCAACATTGACTTCAAACTCACTGGCGGCGGTTGCTAATTGCAGATCAACTGTAGAGCCGCTCATAGTCAACGCTCCAAGACTAATGTTAGCCCCAGCATCTGCATCCTTAAGAGTCAGAGTTGCGTTCTGTCCCAGTGTTGTACTTGTAGTAGCAGTAAATGTTGCCGCGCCTGTTGTATCAATTGTACCTGTCTTACCAGCTGCCAGGGTTACAGAACTTGCTGTAGTAGCCACATTCACATCGAGAGTCGCCTTATCAGCTCCAGTACCAGCCAGAGTCAACGCTCCGATAGTATTGGTTCCAGCCGATCCTACAACAATACTTGCCCCGCTTGACGATCCGGTAATTGTAGTATCACCCAGAGCAACACCACCCGCACCAGCCAGAGTCAGATCATTGCCATCTGAAACAGAGGTCGAAGTAGCAGTAAATCCAGCTCCTGATGTCAGCGTAGTATCATTGCTGATAGTCATGCTGCCAGCAGTCACCGCACCTGTAGCTGTAATCAACGCCCCAGTATCAGCGGTAGTAGTGATATTACCCAGTGCCAGTGTACCGCCACCATTGGTTGCAGTCAATGTACCAGCACCCAGAGCCAGTGAAGTTGCACTCACTGCCCCGGTTCCTGAAGTTGCAATACCAGTATTGTTTCCACTTGTACTACTATCAGTAACCGCGCCCAGCGCCACATCACCAGCACCCGATGTAGTCAGGGTAAAGGTATCTGCAATATCAGTAGTTGTCGCAGTTACCGCACCACCAGCAGCCAGTTCAGAATTAGCACTGACTGTCAATGCACCAAGATTAACTCCATTGCTGCCTGCAGTCGTCACATTAGCGCCCATATTTGTGTTCGCTGCAGTAATTGCTCCACTTGTAGAATCAAGGGTAGTTGCAGCGTCCACGTCTAAAAGATGAATATTCAATGTGTCACTGGCAGCTATAGTAGAAGCAATTCCAGTATTTTGAATAGTCAGATTAGCCGCATCGCCACCGCTCAAACTTACAGTCTGAACTCCACTCACTACAATTCCAGCACCGCTAGTATCAGAATCTACAGCACCAAGAGCCACTGTACCGGTTCCAGATGTTGTCAAGGTCTTGTCTGTCAGATCAGTAGTTGTGGCAGTAACTCCAGCACCTGCAGCAATCTCTGAGTTAGCACTCACAACCAGGGTACCCAAGTTAACTGCACCTGTAACTGTAGTCAGGTTTGCACCCAGATCTGTGGCAGATGTTGCAAAGCCACCATCTGAAGTCAGAGTCAGGGCATTATTAATATCCAGAGCAGTAGCAGTCACAGTACCAGCAGTTGTCAACGCATTGCTGGCAGCTCCCGCTGTAATACTACCCAGCGCCAGAGTTCCCTGACCACTGTTAGTGGCGGTAAATAGACCTCCACCTAGAGTCAGAGTACCAGCACTTACTGCACCATCTCCAGAAGCTGTAACCCCTGTCGCAACACCCGCAGTAACATCACCCAGAGCTGCGGTCTGTCCAGAACTTGCACTCGCAGTCAGAGTACCATTATCTGCAATAGTAGTTGTAGTTGCAGTAACACTGTTACCGGTCAAGGTACCACCATTCGCAGCAACAGCCAGAGTGCCAATAGTATTGGTTCCAGTATTTGAAAATTCAAGAGTACCAGCATCCAGGTTCACTGTTCCTGTACTAGTAAAATCTGCAGCCGCACTAGCACCATCAAGCTGGGTGAACTTACCGCCGGTTGAAATTGTCAATGTATTATTAGTAAGTGAAGAATTGCCCGATACCGCCGCAATTGTATTCGCTGCTGTCACAGTAAAGGTCTTTCCATCACCTTGACCATAATCAATTCCACTATAGGTATGAGTAGTACCATCATTGATTGTTGTAGTATCAGTAACTACGCTCGAACCCGCAAGATCAATTATATCTGTTGAAGTGATAGCATCACCATTAGTGTCAACCACCGCTACTTTATCACTATAGTAGTATAGCTTATTCGCACCAAAGCTTATAGTGGCATTACTAAGCACCAAATCATGTACCACATCTGTATCAGCACCAGTAAGCAGACTTGAACCAACCAAGGTTAAACTTCCAGCTCCAATATACAGAGTATCTGCAGTACCATTGCTGTCATCCAGAGTCAAAGTACCATTACCCAGTGACAAGGTTCCAAGGTCAACATTCATCCCAGATAATGTAGAATCAGCAGAATCAGCAGACACAGTCAGAGCCGCGCCACCTGCCCAAGAATCTTTTGGCGCAAGGGCACCTGTTCCCACTGTTGTCGCTGTAACATCTACAGCTCCACCAGTAGTTACATCCAGAACCGCGCCTGTAGCCGTATTAGCAACATTGAGTACTGCAATTGTAGTAGTACCACTTGCAACATTCAGCGTACCTGCCAGGGCTACAGTCTCTAGAGCAGAAGCAGCTGATGAAGAATAAATCGCTCCGCTGTTTACCTGTAGATCCAACTCATCAGATCCAACTGCAGTCTGACCTGCGACCGTACCCGCAGCGATAATCAACTTATCGTTTGTTGCAGAACTTGTCTCAGTTGTAATCTCACCCAGATCCAATGCCGCAGGTGTGCCCGGAGTACTATTTGTTATAGTCACACCAGTACCATCATCAGCACTGATATCAAAACTAGTAACTGTAAAATTAGTACCAGTATCAACGGTCAAACCACTACCTGCACCAGCAGTCACAGCACTCAAATCGACTGTACCTGTTGTAGTAAGAGCTGCGCCACTTGCTAATGTTGTTGTACCTTCAATTGTAACACCACCTGTTGTACCATCAACACCAACAGTCCCAGTAACACCGAGTGTATTTGCTGTAAGTGCGGCACTAGAAGTAAGACTTGAACCTGTAGCAGCTGTTATGCCAAGATTACTGCCACCTGTTTCAGCCGTTGTTGCGCCATTAATTGCAAGAGTTGATGCACCTGCAGTAACATCTACAGCACTCAAATCGACTGTACCTGTTGTAGTAAGAACTGCGCCACTTGCTAATGTTGTTGTACCTTCAATTGTAACACCACCTGTTGTACCATCAACACCAACAGTCCCAGTAACACCGAGTGTATTTGCTGTAAGTGCGGCACTAGAAGTAAGACTTGAACCTGTAGCAGCTGTTATGCCAAGATTACTGCCACCTGTTTCAGCCGTTGTTGCGCCATTAATTGCAAGAGTTGATGCACCTGCAGTAACATCTACAGCACTCAAATCGACTGTACCTGTTGTAGTAAGAGCTGCGCCACTTGCTAATGTTGTTGTACCTTCAATTGTAACACCACCTGTTGTACCATCAACACCAACAGTCCCAGTAACACCGAGTGTATTTGCTGTAAGTGCGGCACTAGAAGTAAGACTTGAACCTGTAGCAGCTGTTATGCCAAGATTACTGCCACCTGTTTCAGCCGTTGTTGCGCCATTAATTGCAAGAGTTGATGCACCTGCAGTAACATCTACAGCACTCAAATCGACTGTACCTGTTGTAGTAAGAGCTGCGCCACTTGCTAATGTTGTTGTACCTTCAATTGTAACACCACCTGTTGTACCATCAACACCAACAGTCCCAGTAACACCGAGTGTATTTGCTGTAAGTGCGGCACTAGAAGTAAGACTTGAACCTGTAGCAGCTGTTATGCCAAGATTACTGCCACCTGTTTCAGCCGTTGTTGCGCCATTAATTGCAAGAGTTGATGCACCTGCAGTAACATCTACAGCACTCAAATCGACTGTACCTGTTGTAGTAAGAGCTGCGCCACTTGCTAATGTTGTTGTACCTTCAATTGTAACACCACCTGTTGTACCATCAACACCAACAGTCCCAGTAACACCGAGTGTATTTGCTGTAAGTGCGGCACTAGAAGTAAGACTTGAACCTGTAGCAGCTGTTATGCCAAGATTACTGCCACCTGTTTCAGCCGTTGTTGCGCCATTAATTGCAAGAGTTGATGCACCTGCAGTAACATCTACAGCACTCAAATCGACTGTACCTGTTGTAGTAAGAGCTGCGCCACTTGCTAATGTTGTTGTACCTTCAATTGTAACACCACCTGTTGTACCATCAACACCAACAGTCCCAGTAACACCGAGTGTATTTGCTGTAAGTGCGGCACTAGAAGTAAGACTTGAACCTGTAGCAGCTGTTATGCCAAGATTACTGCCACCTGTTTCAGCCGTTGTTGCGCCATTAATTGCAAGAGTTGATGCACCTGCAGTAACATCTACAGCACTCAAATCGACTGTACCTGTTGTAGTAAGAGCTGCGCCACTTGCTAATGTTGTTGTACCTTCAATTGTAACACCACCTGTTGTACCATCAACACCAACAGTCCCAGTAACACCGAGTGTATTTGCTGTAAGTGCGGCACTAGAAGTAAGACTTGAACCTGTAGCAGCTGTTATGCCAAGATTACTGCCACCTGTTTCAGCCGTTGTTGCGCCATTAATTGCAAGAGTTGATGCACCTGCAGTAACATCTACAGCACTCAAATCGACTGTACCTGTTGTAGTAAGAGCTGCGCCACTTGCTAATGTTGTTGTACCTTCAATTGTAACACCACCTGTTGTACCATCAACACCAACAGTCCCAGTAACACCGAGTGTATTTGCTGTAAGTGCGGCACTAGAAGTAAGACTTGAACCTGTAGCAGCTGTTATGCCAAGATTACTGCCACCTGTTTCAGCCGTTGTTGCGCCATTAATTGCAAGAGTTGATGCACCTGCAGTAACATCTACAGCACTCAAATCGACTGTACCTGTTGTAGTAAGAGCTGCGCCACTTGCTAATGTTGTTGTACCTTCAATTGTAACACCACCTGTTGTACCATCAACACCAACAGTCCCAGTAACACCGAGTGTATTTGCTGTAAGTGCGGCACTAGAAGTAAGACTTGAACCTGTAGCAGCTGTTATGCCAAGATTACTGCCACCTGTTTCAGCCGTTGTTGCGCCATTAATTGCAAGAGTTGATGCACCTGCAGTAACATCTACAGCACTCAAATCGACTGTACCTGTTGTAGTAAGAGCTGCGCCACTTGCTAATGTTGTTGTACCTTCAATTGTAACACCACCTGTTGTACCATCAACACCAACAGTCCCAGTAACACCGAGTGTATTTGCTGTAAGTGCGGCACTAGAAGTAAGACTTGAACCTGTAGCAGCTGTTATGCCAAGATTACTGCCACCTGTTTCAGCCGTTGTTGCGCCATTAATTGCAAGAGTTGATGCACCTGCAGTAACATCTACAGCACTCAAATCGACTGTACCTGTTGTAGTAAGAGCTGCGCCACTTGCTAATGTTGTTGTACCTTCAATTGTAACACCACCTGTTGTACCATCAACACCAACAGTCCCAGTAACACCGAGTGTATTTGCTGTAAGTGCGGCACTAGAAGTAAGACTTGAACCTGTAGCAGCTGTTATGCCAAGATTACTGCCACCTGTTTCAGCCGTTGTTGCGCCATTAATTGCAAGAGTTGATGCACCTGCAGTAACATCTACAGCACTCAAATCGACTGTACCTGTTGTAGTAAGAGCTGCGCCACTTGCTAATGTTGTTGTACCTTCAATTGTAACACCACCTGTTGTACCATCAACACCAACAGTCCCAGTAACACCGAGTGTATTTGCTGTAAGTGCGGCACTAGAAGTAAGACTTGAACCTGTAGCAGCTGTTATGCCAAGATTAGTAGCATCTCCGCCTTGTGCGGTTGTCGCGCCAAACATAAGCTCAATTACTGAATTAACATCTGACGCTGTAATATTACCAAGTGTAACTGAATTGGCTGTTGAATTTATTTTTAATATAGAACTAGTTCCACCTGCCAACGTTGTTGACGTAAATGACAGAGTTTGATCGCTAGTGATTTGACCGGTTGTATTATCCGCAACATTCAAAGTCCCTAGCGCTGTTGTATCAGTAGTAGCCGTCAACACACCATCCGTACCATCAGTAAACGCAACAGTCTGAGTATTATTAGCACTAGTGACAGATGTATTACCACCTGTACCAATGTCAATATCTGCCGCGTACGCGTTCGTCCCCATGAGAGCAGTCAGAAGCGCCACCAGTGCTAGCGTGAATAGCGACTTCCTCCCTTTCCCAAACAATTTGTTCCCCATTTTCTTTTCTCCTTTTCCCTTACCGCTCTGCCCGTAGCCTCCTCCGGCACTCACCGGACTTCAGCCACCCAACATCACAGCAGATCAAAATAACATCAAAGTACTATTAAAAACAAAACTTAAAATATTCTCTATCTATCTTATTACCACAAGTAAGACCGACCAGACACCGCCTCAAACCAGACCCAACCATCAACCCGGCTCAGAGCCGCCACAACCTCAGGCCAACCCCACCTTGTCTCCAGAAACACCGCCTCAAGACCACGGAAACCTACTTCACCTCTGCCCAAACCACCATATTTTCACAAAATACTCTATAAAAATATCGTCAAGATCAGCAATTTTCCTTAGCTCTTACCTGCAAACTCTTTTAACCCGCCAGCAAAGAGCACCGACAAAACGCCGTATTTGCTCCATCCCAACCTCAAAAATCAGCACAAACCGAAATACTCTAAAAAACGCATAAACAACTTTCAGCCAAGACATTACCTAATTAGCTGCTGCATATAACCTCATTTTTTTAGCACTCATTATGCCAAGACATACTTCAACAATATGACTTCATACTATTTCCTATTATAATTTATACTTACATATTTTCAATTGTTTTTTTCAATTCAACCCTGTTTTTTTCGGCAGAAATACCCTCTTCTCAACTATTTTATGTAGCTATCTCACCCTATGTATTATTCTGCACCATGCTTAATTCAATTTTAAATTAGCACTTCATAATTATAATTTTGCGAATATTTATACTTAAACTATTCCAATACAGTCACTTACAACTTTAATCTTTCTAGCTATCCTCTAACTTCCTTACTCCTTTTTTCGTCCCAGCTATGCTTAAAATGCCCAATTAGTTCGTGCTTATTCTTCCCTCGGATTTTTTTAATTTTTTTTATTTTTCACTAATATTCTGCTTTCACCTTCACCCTATTATTCATTTTCATTTATCCATATACTTCCAGTGTCAATCTTATACACATCTGCTACAAATGCTTGCACCCATTTCCTCCTGCCACCCTCTCTCTTCTCTGCTAGCTTCATAAAATCTCAGCTTAATATTGTATTTACCTGCTAAAATTCTTATAATTAGTACTAGTAATTACTAGCACTTACTTATTTCTAATTTGTATTACATATAAATATATCATAGAAAGCTTCGTATGAACATATCCTTCAAACAACTCGTGATCTTTATCCTCATCGCCGTCATCGCTGTCGCCGTCTCTGTCCTCTTCTTCCTGCCTGGCTCGAACGAATCTACCCAGACCGAGCCTACGGCTGCTCACAAGGGCACTACAGATTCTGTAACGCCTGAACCCAAGACTAGATCGATCCCAGTCTTCAACCTTGAGACTGCCGACATCACCGACGCCCAGAAACAGAGTGTCAAACAGATCGGCCAGGCTCTCATCGACGGTAACTCCAGACTCAGTACCGAGGTCATCGCTCAGAAGAATGCTGCCGGCGCCCCGGTTCTTCTCAACTTCAACCGTATTAAGAATGATGCCGACCTCAAGGAATCCACCAAGATTCTTACTCAAATGCGCCAGGCCATCCGCGATTATTATGACCATACCGCCGCCCTGTTTCAGAGCATTCAGCAGGATATGAGTAAAACCGACCTCTCCGACGATACTCAGACCTGGATCCTGCTCGGTATGAAGAACGGCCTGGACGCTATCAATCTGACCTCCTCCGGCGATCTCATGGTTCTGGATCAGGCCGAACTAATTATCAAGCTCCTGAGTGCCAAAGACGGCTCTTGGACGGCGGAAAACGGCAAAGTTACCTTCACCGACCCTGCCGACCAGGAGAAATTCGACAGCTACCTTACCCAGATCCAGAAGATCAAAGCCGATCAAGCCAAGCTTATCGCTCCCAAGGTGCAAAACTACCGCGCCATCGTCACCTCACTCGGCGTCGGCAACCCAGATAACAAGTAACCCTCTTTTATTACCTTTTATAGAAGATCAATATATAATGTTTAAAGGCACAAAGGGCAAATAGCCCTTTTGTGCCTTTAAAAAAAAGTTAAACAACAGAATTAATATTATAAATCACTACCTCAATAACTCAGACTGAGATACTCAATCACCGCCAAACCGCTCCTATCATCAACTCTAAACGCAAACTCCCGCATAAACTCACCCAGGCTACTGATCTCCACAGAGATCGCTCCCCGGCGCGGCAAAACACCCTCTATAACCTCTGGCCACTCAACAATGGCAACCCCCTGCTCATAACCAAAATAATCTTCAAAACCGAGTTCACCAATACTCACAGCCTCAGCCAGCCGATACGCATCAAAATGATTAAGCTCCAGCTCCCTGCCCTGATACTGCACATGCAATACAAAGGTCGGACTGGTAACCTCATCCTCTACCCCCAAGCCCCTGGCAAATCCCTGAGTAAAGCAGGTCTTTCCCGCTCCCAGATCACCACTGAGCAGAAAGACTTCACCACCCCGGCAGCTCATCCCTATCCTCACGCCCAGCTCCTGCGTCTCCTCAGGACTTCGGGTAATAACCTTATACTCAAAAATACTCATCACAAAGCCCTAAAACAAATCACAAATACTCCCAGCATACTCTCTGCTTAAATCCTCACCGTCTCACTAGAAATTATGCTCATACCCAGCATTATCCAACATCCGCAACGTCCCGTCACCTGTCGCCACGCGCAAACCTTGATTACTCTCCACCCTGCCGATACAGGAAAGACTGGTCTTGATCCCGGTCTTTGGCCATTCAACTTTGAGTCTTTCCCAAGAATTTTCTGAAACTGAGAATAACAACTCAAAATCTTCCCCATCGCTGAGCGCATGCTCCATCGGTGTCTTACCGCTATCCCGGGATAACTCAAAAGCCGCTTCCGCAATTGGGATCTCTGACTCTTCCAGAATTGCCCCAAGATTACTTACCGCCAGCATCCGCGCCAGATCCATAGTCAGTCCATCGGTAATATCCATACATGACTTCACCGTTACCAGTTTGACCAGGCACTCAATCTCTTCAAACCTCGGCACAGGATGCATATGCCGCCCCAGAATCGACCCTCCCAATTCCCCGGTGACAATTAACAGATCTCCAAGTTCAACCCCGGAACGCAGAATAGCCGCCGACCCATACGGGCTCCCACCCACCGTGATATTTACCGAAGTCGGCCCATACGCACTGGTTGTATCCCCACCAATAATGCTCAAACTATACTTCTGCGCGCAAGACACAATCCCTTCCATCAAGCGCATTGCCCACCTATCCCCAAGACCCCGGCGCATATTGAGCGCTACCAGCCCCCAGAGCGGCCTACAGCCACTCGCCGCCAGATCTGAGAGTGCTGCCGCAACCGCCTTATAGCCGATATGTAACGGATCCGCCTCCGCATCAAAGTGTGTCCCTTCAACTATGGTATCGGTACTGAAAGCAAGAGCCTGTAACTCACTAACATTAACATGCCCACAGTCATCATGACCCGCACCAGTAATAACCGTGTCATTACACCTGGCCAGCCTCTTACTCAACCAATCATGGAACACTCGCTCACTCATATCGTTTATAACGCCTTCTGTCACTAGGATTGGGTGTCTTCCACCTTCTATGAATCCACAACCATTGTTCAGGATTATCACTTATTATTCTTGAAAGCTCGTTATTAACCTTCTCCGTAATTTTATAGACAGCTTCCTGCGAATAATCTTTATTCTCAGGGATAATCGGCTCTCCATGCACCACTTTGAACCGCAGCGGCTTATTCCCGACTCTAATTATCGCGCTCGGCACTATTGGCGCCCCAAGGCGTATAGCCAGCTCACTCACCGCCGTATTCGTACTCGCCGCCCTTCCTAAAAACGGTACGCGCAAACCTTGCTCTCCGGCATCCTGATCGATAAGTATCCCTACCGATTTCCGCCTCTTAATAGCTTTGATCAGTTTAAGAATAGCTCCTTCTTTATCCCAGATCTCCTGCCCGGAAGACTCTCGCACCTCTTTAATTTTCCGATCAATCAACGGATTATCCAGAGGTCTGGCGATAGAGCCCGCCAGTATACCTTTCATCGCACCTGCCGAGCCGGTAAACTCCCAATTCCCGATATGACCTGTAGCAAACAACACACCTCTATTATACTTTGCACTCAGCTCATCATTCAGTTCTTTCAGATCATCCCAATCAACAATCTCATCAACATTATCCTTGTTTAGAATTTTTACCCGAACCGCTTCCGCAAGTAATGTCCCAAAATGCATATAAAATTTGCCCACCAGGCGATCATACTCCTTATCAGTATATCTCTCGCCAAAGCATTCCTGCATCTGTGCTTTAATATATTTTGTCGATCTTCTGCTCAACAAGCAAAACAATCTAGCAATAACCATTCCCACCCAAACGCCAATAAATATCGGTAAGAATCGAAGGATACCCGCAACCGCCATAAAGACTGCATACTCGATAAATATTGTTGCCCTACGTCGAATCAAATCCATCATGCAGACTAAAACTCCCACTCTTTCCCGCTTATTATCTCATAAGCATCAATATATTTTTGGCGTGTGTTCTGCACAACTTCAGCTGGAAGAGGTGGCGCCGGATAGTTCTTATCCCAATCGGTCTGTTCAAGCCAATCACGCACAAATTGTTTATCAAAAGAGGGCGGATTCTCCCCGGTCTTATAGGTCTCAGCCGGCCAAAAACGTGAACTATCTGGCGTCAAGACTTCATCAATAAGTATCAGCTTATCATCATATATACCGAATTCAAATTTAGTATCAGCGATAATAATACCTTTTTCCAAAGCATAATCAGCAGCTTTCTTATACAGAGCTATTGATGCATCACGCACTTGTTTGGCAATGTCAGCCCCAAGTATTTTCTCCATCTCAGCAAAACTGATATTTTCATCATGTCTACCGAGTTCAGCTTTAGTTGAAGGAGTAAATATCGGTTCAGGAAGTTTTGCAGCCTGCTCAAGCCCCTCCGGCAGTTTTATACCACATACAGTACCGCTCTGTTGATATTCTTTCCAACCACTACCAACCAAATAACCACGAACAATACACTCAACTGTAAGAGGTTTTGCCTTCTTCACAATCATTGTCCTGCCGCGCAATATCTCTTTAAACTCATCAGAGAAATTCAAATTCTCTACCGAGTCTGAAATAAGGTGATTATCTATTACATCCTTGAGCAACTCAAACCAGAATAGACTTATCTGCGTAAGCGCTCTGCCTTTATCCGCAATTGCCGGATCCAACACGACGTCAAAAGCACTTATTCTGTCAGTAGTAATAATCAACAGTTTATCATCAAGATCATAAATATCCCGTACTTTTCCTTTATTGACCAACTTCAATCCAGAGATCCTAGTATTGGCCAAAGCTTTGGAAAGAGTATTATCCTTATCACTAATATCACTACTCATTTTTTTCACCTTTTTTTGTATAGACTCCCAATTTTATCTAAATCAGAAAAATCATGCAAAATCATATAACTAACGGCATAATAGGCTATTATTTTAACCGGAATAATGGAAAATACAATGGCAAAAAGTTTATTACCCCAATAAAAAAGGGTTCAAAAGAAGTATCCTTTTGAACCCTAGCTCAATTTCGTTAATAAAGATCAATTACACCTAAAAATCCAATCCAGTTTCAAAACAGAAATGATCTGCACTCTTAGTAGAATTATCATTCATTCCTTGAGCTGTTGAGATTAGATGCCCATACTCTGCTTTCATCCAGATACCGTTAGCGAAGTCATACCGCGCAGCCAGACGCAATCTGACTGTAGATGAAGCAAAATTCGGTAAATTAGGGTATGAATTTGGTTCAACTGCCGCTTTGAAGAGGTCATTGCTAGACTCCATATATCCGTATCCTACACCACCGCCAATTTTAAAGCGTTCAAAGAGCTTATAATCAGCACCGAGCGAAAAGCTATAGTTATAGGTATCAGAATAGTATTTCGTATTGAGATTATACGCCGTCTCAAAATAAACCCCATAAGTATCAGTCAGATAGGCGACACCAAGATCAAACATAGGATTGAATGAAGCTCCACGCCTATTCTCTACAGTATAAGTTCCTTGACCAAAGTCCGCTACTCCAACATAAGTAGCGGAGAGTAGCAGCCCTTCAATTGCCCCAGGTCTAAATTCAAAGCTCAACCCGTTATTAACAAAGCCGTTATTTCTCGGGTCACCACTAGGCGTCAGAATAGTTGCCGGATCATCATAATCAAAACCATTAAGCAAATCTCCCGCCTCTCCAAGATCTGTCGGTGAGAAGACCGTACCCGTAATCAATAACTGCTCATTGAAGAGTTCATAATACAACTTTAAGCCCATGCGCTTGATATCATCACCCGGATTCTTAGCCGCATCTCCATTCTGTACGATAAATGCTTGTGAAAAATCCTTTACTACCGGATCGGTTATAAACACCCTACTCCACATATCTGTCGAACTTGAATACATACCGCCCGGAATGCCGATAAGACCAATCTGCGAACCAAGCCCTGAGCCACCGATATTATTCCATTGAATATAGGCTTTATCAAAGTAATTCGGCCGCACATCGATAAACATGCTCACATCTTCATTAAAATCGACATCAAAGGTAATGGAAGCCGTATCCATTGTCCAGCCCAGCCGAGTTGCATACTCACCGCCACTAGGCTGCGGCTGACCCTGCTGGTGATAATTATCATCAAAGTTTGCATAATAGCGAATCGCCAATTCACCACCAATTCTTACGGTAGCACTCTTATTGGTACTCCGCAAGGCATCAGGCGCTCCTCCAGCAGCATCACGCATCAATTCACGCTCACTCTTAAGCTCGCTCTCCATCGCCCGAACACTATCATTATATTCTTGGCGTTCTTGTGAGATTGATGCTTCCATCGTCTCCATCTTACGCTGCATCTTATTGACTTTTTCATCCATCTCCTGCTGCATCTTGTCGATAGTGGCCTGCATTTCACTGCGCATCTGCATAATAGCCTGCTGCATATCTTCCGACTGCATATCGACAGCATAGGATTTTGACACAAAAGGCGCCACAGAAAAGCATGCGAACAGCACAATCTGATAAAATCTCATAATGAACCTTTCAACCCTTGAAATCATTTATTACTTTATATTAATTAGAATTGCTATATAATATTAAACTCTACTTGCCAACCCGCCCCTGTACGGCCAAGTAATTATCAATATCAACAGATAATTTCTCACCCACTTCTCATTTATTATAACAAAATTCAAAGTTCAATGAAATCTTAATCTTCTGATTTAGTAAAATCTAGTTAATGACAAAAACTCATAACCTGCTGGTTATTATATTGCAGCGTTTGAAAATTACAACCATAAAACATATTTATACTAATAAAACTTTTGGTTTGCACTATAACATAAAAGCAAGTCCTCATTCGTACATAACTTGACCTAAACCTATCTTACACTGATCTAAAAAGCTAACCCGGTTTCAAAGCAGAAATGATTTGAATCTTTAGTAGAGCTATCCCGCATACCGCTAGCGGTTGAGATAAGGTTTCCATACTCTACTTTCATCCAGATACCGTTGGCAAAATCATACCGCGCCGCCGCTCGGATTCTAACAACAGATGAAGAAAAATTAGGAAGATAAGGATATGAATATGGCTCCAGTGTAGACTTAAAGAGGTCATTACTAGAATTCATATAGGCATAACCTACGCCCAATCCTACACTGAATTTTTCCGTAATTTTATAATCTGTTCCTAAAGAAACACTATAGTTATAAGTATCGGAGTAATAACCCGGATTGAGGTTATAAGCGGTCTCCAGATAAACACCATACTTATCAGTCCAGTAAGCCACACCGAGGTCAAACATCGGATTGAAAGAAGCGCCACGCCGACCCGCAACGTTATATGTTCCCTGCCCCAGGTCGGTCATACCCAGATATGACGCAGTTAAGAGCAGTCCTTCGACAAATCCCGGTCTATACTCCAGGCTCAGACTGTTATCCATAAATCCATTACTCCTGGGATCACCGTTTGGCTCAAGAATAGTTGACGTATTATTATAACTAAAACCTCCAAGCAATTCTCCGGCCTGCCCCAATTTGGTAGGTGAAAATACCGTACCGGTTAAGCGCAACTGTTTATCAAAGAAGTCATAGTAAAACTTCCAGCCCATGCGTTTGATATCATCACCCGGATTATTTGCCGCATCCCCTCTGGTAACCATGAACCCTAAAGAGAATTCCTTGACGATAGGATTAGTAATAAATACCCGTGCCCAGACATCTGGTTTAAACGAATACATACCCCCGGGAATCCCGATCAGCCCTATCTGTGAACCTAGATTTGAACCACCTATGTTATTCCATTGAATATACGCCTTATCAAATCTATTCGGCCGCACATCGACAAATGCACTCACATCCTCATTAATATCTATGTCAAAGGTCAATGAAGCTTTATCCATACGCCAACCAAGTCTGCTTGCATACTCACCGCCACTAGGCTGTGACTGACCCTGCTGAGAATAATTAGGATCAAAATTTGCATAATAACGAACTTTGAGGACTCCACCGATCCGTACCTTGGCGTTCTTTTTGGTACTCCGTAGAGCATCAGGCGCTCCTCCGGCAGCATCACGCATTAACTCCCGCTCATCATCCAGTTCAACCTCAAGCGCCCTGACATCATCATTATATTGCCGACGCTCCTGAGATATTGATGCCTCCATGGCATACATCTCCTGCTGCATCTTATTTACTTTTGCATCCATCTCTTGTTGCATTTTGCTGATGGTATCCTGCATCTCGCTACGCATCTGCTCAATAGCCTCTTGCATCTGTACCGACTGAATATCTTCAGCCATAACCGGTAAACCTACTAGCATCAAGAATAACAGCAGCATAATAACTTTATTACACATTTCATTCTCCTTATTGTTATTTACTTGCACACAATTCGCCCAAAATATTGAATAGTAAAATATAAAACAAGTGTATTTTCTGCCCAATATAACAATTTCACGCAATTTCCAACATCTGACGCGTTTATAGCATTTTCTTATATTATAGATGAACAATAAAAAAATTGATACTTTAAAATTCAAAAATGTAGCTAAATTTCAAAAAATAACTAAAATATGCTTATTATATTAATAATAAATTATTTTTTTAAGAATATATATTAATTATTACAATTATTTTAATTATAAAATTTGACTAACAAATATCCTTTAATTACTGTAATCACATTGTGATAAAAGCGATTAATTTTCAACGATTAATTGCTTTTTTCACAATATTAGGTATAATACGGTATTGTTGGTACGAATTTTGTTGTCGCATTCAACTATAGGGATTAACAATGTCTCCAGAGATGTATCATGGCTTGAATATGCAACTGGCACAACGCCAGGAAATGATCATGACTCCACAGATGATCCAATCTATGGAGATGCTGCAGATGCCACTCTTGGAATTGGAACAGAAGATTCAGCATGAACTCCTGGAGAATCCAGCTCTAGAATTGAGTGAACTGAAAGACTCAGATAACTCAGAAGCTGATTCCTTTTCATACGAGGATAAAGATAATACCGCTGACTCCGATGATGATGCTGAATTCCGCGACGGCCTTTCTTTTGACCTCTCCGACTTTCGACACCGAGATGATATCGATTATAATTGGAGCGAGATCTATGATGACACCATGCCCAAGCGGAGTTATGAAGATGATGATGAGCAGTTTGATCTTATCGCCAATACTGAGAATCATGGTGAATCATATATCGAATCTCTGCTCAACCAGGCGCACCTGCTCGATCTCAGCAAACGTGAACTCATGATTGCTGAATGCATCATCGCCTCACTTGATCAATCCGGTTATCTAACCACCCCCTTCTCTGAGTTAGACTTCTCCTCACTAAATCCTGTGGTAAGTGAAGAAGAATTTGAAAATGTCCTCGATGAAGTGCAACACCTTTCACCGGCTGGCACGGCAGCGCGTAATATTCAGGAATGCCTTATATTACAGCTCGACACCATTGACGACCCGGCAAATTTCCTTGCCAGTCAGATTGTGGAGAAGCATCTGAATGACTTGGCAGCCAACAAGCTACCACTTATCGCCAAGAATATGCACACGACTATAGACGAGGTCAAAGAGGCTACAAATTTAATAAAAAAGCTCTCGCCCTACCCAATTACAGATTTTAGCGAAGAGGGCGCCAAAGCGATACGCCCGGATATCATAATAGATTTAATAGAGAGCAAACCCGAAGCTATTCAGCATGCCAAAGAAAAAATCATAGAATTAGAACGTGATCTGCGAAAAGCCGAGATGAATAATCACAGTGAGAAGGATGAATATCTGGTAAGAGCCGCCAAAGCCCGGCTGCACGATGCTCATACTGAGTTAAGCCTCTATGAATACGACGGTATGGTCTGGGAATTACGCCTCCCAACTGGCCCGACTCCAGAGATCTCCGAGACCTTCCTCGCTCTTTATGATAACAGCGGTAGAGGCGAGATCATACGCCAAGCAATTATGAACGACCCGGAAAAAAAAGCTGACTTCGAACTACTACAAAAATCCCTCAAAGTCTCAGGACAGAATAAGATATTTCGAGAACGCTTCCAGTCGGCCTTTGATATTGTCAGAGCGGTGCAACAACGTGAACTCACAATTACCCGGGTAACGCGAGAAATTGTTGCCCGCCAAAAAGACTACTTGGCAGGGCGCATACCCGCCCCGGCTCCACTAATGATGAAAGAGGTAGCAGAATACCTCGATATTGATATCGGTACAGTCAGCCGCTCCGCCAGAGACAAGTACGCCCAGACCCCAATCGGTCTCAAACCGCTGCGAGAATTCTTCACCAGATCATCAACTCCAGCAACAAAAAAACCAAAAGCATCTACACTTTTAAATAATTTAGAAGGAACAGACTTTGTACCAGAAGGCGGTTATAGTAATATTCAAATACGCAACCGCGTCAAAGAACTGATTGATGATGAAGATAAAAAGAAACCACTCAAAGACGATCAAATCCAGACTCTGTTGGAAAAAGAAGGCATTATTATCAAGCGCCGCACCGTGGCTAAGCATAGACTAAAACTCGGATATAAAAACTATTCACAACGTCGCGAATATTGATTGCAGACTATAAAACCATGACCAATAATTTTAGAAAAAAGAAGAACGAAGAAGAGATCCGAAATCAACGCCTGGCCTATGTTGGAGCTTTAGCGGCAGGCTTAGTACATGAAGTACGTACACCGCTGAATGCGATCCAGCTCAATGCGCAATTACTGGCCGAAGACGCCTCTACCCTTCCCGATACCGTCTCGAAGAAGTTTATCCGCCGGAGTCAACGCATCTATGAAGAGGTAAAGGCTCTTACCAAGACTTTAGAGATGTTCCTGAATTTTGCCCGTCCGCCCAGAATGGAGACCGAACCCCTGGATCTCAACCGCTACCTTAGAGAGCTCTGTGAATTTGTACAACCAGAGATGGACGAAAACTGCGTCGAGCTAGAGACTCACCTGGCGCCGGACATGTACCCGGTAGTTATTGATCAAAACCAATTTACCCATGTAATCCTCAATATCCTGCGTAATGCCAATGAAGCTATCGATCAGCGACGAGAGACCGATGATGACTTCGATGGCAGGATCAAACTCTCCACTTTTGAAGAGAATAAGAATATACGTATTGAGATAGAAGATAATGGCATTGGAATTGACCCCGCAAATGAAGAGAAGATATTCGAAGTTTTTTATACCACCAAAGAGAAAGGCACAGGTCTGGGACTCGGCATTGTCAAACGTATCATTGAGGATCACCGCGGCAGTATCAGTGTCTCCTCCAAAGACAGTACCGGCGCCACCTTTAATATCATTCTACCCCGCGGTTACCTGATCGCCTCGACCGAGGCAACCCCAGAAGAATAAATAGTCGCTCCTGAAAAATTTTATCCTCACCCTTTTGGGTACCGAGATCTATATCACTAGAGGCATAACGTGCCGACCGCGTGCGTAATATGCGTAATATAATTATAAAGAAAAGCGTACATTTCCTTCTTGTATAAAGAAGATTCAGCTTCGCCGCATAAAATATAAAATATAAAAATACTACATAAAACTTGAGCAACTTTAGCATATTCAACCCGCAAGCACAGCATAGCACAGTGAAAATATCACTCCGCCTGCCTTTAAAATTATTTCTGTTCAAACGATATTTTTATAACAGAAACAATCACCAAGAATTATTGTTTCTGTAGTCTCGACCGAACAAGACTACAGCTTTAAGAAATTTCTCTTCATTCCTGCCTTTAGGCGTAATAACTTATGCCCCGCGAGCGGCCCCATAAAATCCAGAGTAGATGCACAAGCTTGAGACGGCTGCATATCCGGCTGTGCCTGAAGAGGGAAAAGAGCTGCAAGCTTTACCGGCAAACCCATACCAACATAAGCGGCCACCTCAACCTCTGTAACTTGCTTTTGCTTAATCTCCACTCTGTTCTTGCCTGCCGAAACCTCCTCCTCAGTCATAGCTATTCCACGCTTCGCAGCATATTTTGCTAAAGGCCTGGCTGCGGTAAGCCGTAAAAATTCCAGACTATTATATGATTGCGACAACCCATTTACGCTCTTTGGTTCTGGAACCAAAGCAAAAAAATCAAATCTTCCAGATTTACAAGCGCGCTCCGCTTGAACCCGCCCAGCCACAGATACCGCCGAACTCTTTGCCAGCGCAAACAAGCTGGATAAACCAAACCCACGTCTATACCTGCATTCAGCCCCAAGTGCAGCAGTAGCCATAACCGAAGACTTCCCCAGAGAAGCTACGAAACTGCTCTCCACCCTGTTCTTGCCTGCCGAAACCTCTTCCTCAATCATAGCTATTCCACGCTTCGCAATATTTTTTGCTAAAGGCCTGGCTGGAGTAAGCCGTAAAAATTCCAGACTATTATACGACTGCGACAACCCGTTTACGCTCTTCGGTTCTGGAATCAAAGCAAAAAAATCAAATCTTCCAGATTTACAAGCGCGCTCCGCTTGAACCCGCCCAGCCACAGATACCGCCGAACTCTTTGCCAGCGCAAACAAGCTGGATAAACCAAACCCACGTCTATACCTGCATTCAGCCCCAAGTGCAGCAGTAGCCATAACCGAAGACTTCCCCAGAGAAGCTACGAAACTGCTCTCCACCCTGTTCTTGCCTGCCGAAACCTCCTCCTCAGTCATAGCTATTCCACGCTTCGCAATATTTTTTGCTAAAGGCCTGGCTGGGGTAAGCCGTAAAAATTCCAGACTATTATACGACTGCGACAACCCATTTACGCTCTTCGGTTCTGAAATCAAAGCAAAAAAATCAAATCTTCCAGATTTACAAGCGCGCTCCGCTTGAACCCGCCCAGCTACAGTCCCCTGTAAACTACCGGGTAGCGCAAATATACTGGATAACCCAGACCTGTGTTTATGCTTACTGCCCGCTCTAAGTAAACCTTCAGCGACAATGGGTATTACTGGCGCAAACACAGGTATCACCTCTACGTTTTCATTCACGTTAGGCTGAACAATCTCTACCCCCGGTGACGCCTGTGATCTTAATCTAGTATGTAAGTTAAGCACCAGCTTCAGGCGGAACGAACGCTGCAAACCCGGCCTAGATTGCACATTCCGCTTACAACGCCTGCAGAGAGGGTCATATCGATTACCAATAATATTCTCTTCCGCCCCCACTGCCCACTGCTGTGGCGGTGTATAGCTGAAAGGACTGCTCAGCACAAATTCAGACCTGCGCCGGAAACCAGCCACTACTGTTATATCTTTTGTGTCCAATACTGCCACTTCCGACTCTGTTGCAGCTTGTTCCTGGTCATAGCTTTCAACCGCAGAAGCAGCAATAAAGTAAATCTCAGAGAAATCCACCGCCTGCTGTGCCACTATTTTCTTCATTCTAATTAGTTCGAGCATCGCAATAAAGAAACCAACCATCTCATCCTCACTCGGGGAATCGGAGAGAATACTGCTGAAGCTAACCCGTGAACGCTGCGTAAGCAGTTCTTCTATCTGAGTAATACGCACCTCCGTCGGCACCTCTTCACTCACAATCTCCCGCGGTGCACGTTCATTGAGCATTCTGCGCGCAATCCGCTGAAAGGCAGCCAAAAGGTCAAGCGCCCCCATCTCTTCTGCTTTCTCCCGCACTACCTCTGTATACTCCGGCTCCTTTACTACCCTGGAGTAACGTGAGTCAAACGCACAGGACATAGCCTCGAGTTCAGCAGCTACCTCCTTGAATTTCTTATACTCCAGCAACGCCTCCACCAGACCTTGACGCGGATCATATATCTCATCCTCATCCTCATCCTCATTTTCTACCTCAGGCAGCAGCATCCGTCCTTTGATCTCAGTGAGCATTGAAGCCATAGCGAGAAATTCGCCACCCGCATCCACATCAATCACTTCCATTTTCTTGAGTTCATTGAGATACTCCCTGGTTACATGTCCAATCGGAATATCATGGATATCAATTTCATCCCGACGCACCAGATACAACAGTAGATCGAGTGGACCGGAGAAGGTATTCTGCAATTGAATATTTCTAACCATAACCTCAAGCACCTTTGATAATCAGTATTTCAAGACCCGGTAAACACCATTAAATATAGTATTATTCAAACTTTTCACAACCCTTAATAACTTTCTTTTAACGGATATTCCCCCAGAGCGGTAGCACCCATCTCATACCGAGATATCTTGACAAAAATAATACTAAGATTACTATATTAAATTATGCGCCAGTTTCACAGACCATTAAAAACCTACCGCATATTTAAGGAGAGAGAGATGGATTCGGAATTTACCGACAAACTAATCAAAGATTTTATGTTCCTCTGGGCGACTATCGACCCTGTAGGCACCCTGGCTCTCTTCGCTTCCGTTACGGTATATTTTACCCCGGAGCACCGCAAGAGCACTGCGCTAAAAGCCATACTCTACTCTGGGGCAATCCTCATCTGCAGTATCATCTTCGGTCAGTTACTCCTCTCCTACATGGGAATTCAATTGATATCGCTTCAATTCAGCGGAGGAATTATCCTCTTCTTATTCGCCTTACAGATGATCTTTAAAAATAATACCGAAGATAAACCGAATAAAGAGGCAAACCATGACATTGCCGTATTTCCTCTTGCTATACCTTCAATCGCCACCCCCGGTGCGATCATGGCGGCAATCATACTCACAGATAATCACGTATTCAGTATATCAACCCAGATCTGCACGGCTATAATTCTACTAGTAATCCTTGGTATCACCTATCTCTTTATGCTTCTAGCAACTCCAATCATGAAGCTAATCGGGAATAACGGGGCTACAATCCTGGTAAAAATAATGGGGATGATTCTGGCTGCATTATCCACCGAAATAGTTATGGACGCACTCAATATACCAGAATGGGTCGATACTTTTGCCAAATAGCCGACCAACTATAGGCAACCTCTAATAATTACATATTTGCGGCTTATTCCCAGTCTTTGCGGACTACAACCGTCGTCGAGTACTGATAACCGCTCCCTTTTACCGATATGCGGTACTCTCCGTAAAGATCCTCTTCGACCTCAATCAAAGCAAACTGATTATCATATACCGAATCAGACCCTCCGGTACAGCTGAATTCATTCCAATCCCTAAATAACCCGACATTACCCCTGAGGACAAAGTAGTTTATACCATTGATCTCCGCCATATCCCCGGCATGATCATGTCCGGAAAATACCGCAATAACCTTCCCGTCACTCTCAAGTATACTCCGTACTACATCAGCATTTTTAAGGGTATGATCTTCCGTCTTCTCCCGGTGCAAAAGTTGATGGGTAAAGACTATTACCGGCAGCTTATTCTGGGCAAGATCAGCTTTCAGCCAACTCAACTCCGCCTCGGGCATCCAGGCATCCCTCCAGGTCCAATACGGGTTATCCGCAGTATCCAAGCCAAAAGGCCGATGCGGCTCAGCTACCGTATAATCCGCGTCTACAACGATATAGTGAATACCCTTACACTCAAAGGAATAATAACTCCTTCCCGGCTCTATCCCGCTATTGTCAATATTCTCCAGAAACTCTCGGCGCGTAAGATTCTCAAATTCATGATTTCCTAGTACATGATAACTCGGCCCCGGGTAATTCTTAAAAATACTCTCCACCTCGCGCAGATTTACCAGCGCTCCCTTTTCTCCATCCGCCTCAAGTGCATCCACCAAATCCCCCAGCTCAATAATAAAATCCGCATCTGCCTCAATCATTGCACGTACAAACTTCGCCAGCTTGGCTGTACTTGCCAGGTATATTCGAGTTGGATCACCCTCTTTATCACTATGATGAATATCAGTAATCACCCCAAATCTTGTCGAAACTCCGGCAAACGCCGAAGTAGAAAATAAGACCAGAAATAATACCAGCATTATCCCAACTCCCACTCCGCACATTCCTCTCTCCTCATTTTTTTCACTTCAACAACTAGCAGGAACAGATTAATTTGCTAATTTTTAATAAGCAAATACTACTCATTACCCAAAAAAAAACTATACATTTTACCAATAATATTCTATACTTAAAGCATATTATATATAATATACTTGGGTATGATTACTATTTTTAATTATAAGGTACAGAAAAATGCAGAGAAAGATCCTGTGCTTTGGCGATTCCAACACCTGGGGTTACTGCCCGGATGGAATCAATCGTTATGACCGTACTGTACGCTGGTCAGCCGTCATGCAACAGGTTCTTGGCAATGGATATAATATTATAGAAGAAGGTCACTGCGGCAGAACCACAGTATTTGATGATCCCGAGGTACCGGGCAGAAACGGGAGCAGAGTTCTGAACTCCATCCTTACTACCCACGCTCCATTGGATATGATCATTATCATGCTCGGCACCAACGACCTCAAAGACTGCTACCAAGCCTCAATTTCGGCTATTACCGAAGGTCTGGCCAGACTTACCGAGATTGTTACTACGCATGAATCATTTCAGAGTAAACACCCACTGATCCTGATTATAGCTCCCCCTCCTCTTGCCGAAACCACCAACAATGAGATCAAAGAGTCCTTCCGCGGTGCCAAAGAGAAATCGCACTCGCTGGGGCGCGAAATAGTCGAATTCTTCAACGACACCCCAGTCTTTACCGTCAATACCGACAAACATATACAGAGCAGCAATCGCGACGGCATTCATCTTGAAGCCGAAGATCAGATCAAACTCGGTAAACTCATCGCCGAAGAGGTCAAACTTATCTTCTTCGATATATTCGGAAGTTAAAGCCTTGATCAGCCCTTCATAACCTACCTCCCGGCTTTAAACTCCACCCGAATACAAGATTTGGGACAGACATCAACACACGCCAGACACTTTTTGCACTCCACACTCGTTATCTCCCCTTGCCCCACCTCCCGGCTCACCTCTACCGAATTTACACAGATTGCATCACATTGTTTGCAATCAATACATTCTGAGGAATCAGCCATAAGACGTACCCGCGGCAACCCGACCAGCATCGATAACTTCTGCCCTATTGACATTGCGGCGGCCAGCATACAAACAGCATTACAACTCGCACCGCGCCCTAAAAGCAGCGAGAGCCCACAGAATACCCCCAGCGCCGAGTAATAGATTATATACTGCCAGGGTCTGGCAATACTTACGCCATTCTCCGTACTATAGAAGAAATCAACGCTAAGCATCTGCCCGGCAGAATAGAGCAACAAGCTAAGCGCCAGAATCCAGATGATAAAGAGCGGGTACTTGATAAAGCGTATCCAGCGCGGCTTCAGGGCTTTAGGCTGAATCAACGCACAGATGTTCTGCGCCCCTCCGACCGGGCAGAACCAGCCGCACCAGAATCTGCCGCAGAATAAGGCTGCAACAAATAAGATACCAAGTACCACCAGGCTGCCACTTATTATCCCTGCTCTACCTGCGCGAAACGGCAGAGCCGGAGAAAGATAAAATATCGTCACCGGAAATAAAGCCAAGCTCAACATCAATAACAACAACCTAATCCTTTGACGCAGACTCTTACTGTTCATCATCTATTCCCTGATCAAATATAAATTTTATCCGTGTTGGTCTAAGCGTTGCCTCACAGATTTGCTCTGCAATCCGGAGAAATCGCCGATAAAACTCTTTATCCTTGAACTTGCGAAAATTGTTATGAATAAAACCTTCAAAGCCATAGCCGAGGATAGTAAAACCCATCTCCGGTTCGACTATATCAAATAGTCCTTCTGCCTTGCCCTGAGCTACCAACCCCTGTAGAACCGGATAGATTATCTCCCGCCGCACCTCATCCATTACCTCATGGCTTTTGGCGAATAGCTCCTCATCAGCAATAAGTCTCTGCAGTTCCACTGATTTTCTCTTGGTAAATAATATCGTAAGAATATAATGCATAGCTTTATCAGCCGGCATACCCTCAAGTTCCGCAATCAAACGTTCAAGCTCACCCGAGACATAATCATGAATTATCTCATAGAACAACTCATCCTTACTCCCAAAGTGGTACAGCACCGTACCCTTGGTAATACCACAGATCTCGGCGATATCAATCAACCTCACCTGCTCAAAGCCACCCTTGAGAAAGCACGCTCGCGCTACCTCCTTGATTCTAAGCCGTACCTTCTCGCCCTTCTTATATCTAGCTATGGCTCTGACCTTTCCAGCAAATATCCCCGTAAAAACATATTGACCTTCTTCTCTTCAACATATTTGAGCCCCACGCTCGTTGCAGCCTCTACTTCAATCTGAATTGTTTTCTGCGAAACATGAAATATCGGCTCAACCACCAGCATTCTGCCCTTCAACTTCAAAATTGCCTTAACCTGACGGAAGAACTCGGTATAATCCGGGGTCTCATGTACCATACACATTGCTAAAATAAAGTCAAATTCTTTCTCGAGATTGAGACTATCCTGCTCAGCCAGATGCATCTCGACAACCCCAGCCAACCCCTCAGCCGCAACCTTCTGTTCCACCATATCCAGCATCTGCTGCTGAATATCCAGCGCTACTACCCTGCCTTGTGCACCAACCAGCCGCGCCCCACCAATAGCATATCTACCACCACCACAACCCAGATCGAGAAAGCTCATACCCTCCTGCAAATACTCTCCAAGTACTGAATCTGCAGAATTAAACCAGCGCCTAATTGGATTATCCACCAGCGGATACAACCACCATGGACATACTTTACCTTTTTCAAAACTCATCAGCGTAATCCTTATAATATAATCACCAAAAACAAATAAAACTGACTCAAGTCAACTTTTTGTGTTATACACCCGGATTACCCCATTGTCAAAGATATTTTCTTATATATTTTCACCCAAATTTGACCCGAAATATTATCAACATAATGACTCATACCTAAGAAAATTATAACTTCTCACCCAACCTTAAGCTCAAACAATATCGGGTCAAAATCACTCCATTTCCCCGCATTCATTGTAAATAGACTGAAACCGTCTGCGTCATGTTCAAAATAAATCCCAGTCAACATTAAAATTACCTTAAATTATAAGCACTAACAATATAATAACCCCAAGCCCGCCCCAGACTGACTCAAAACAAATCCTGACCCAAGTCAAATTTTTATTTAAAATACCGCATAATAAATTATACCAAACTCAATATCAAGGATAAATTCCAGCGAATTACCCTAACTTTAAAATATTACACATTACCGCAAATTTGCAATCCTGATAAACAAGTACTATATAATATCTCAGGATAGTGAAACCATACACACAGCACCTCAAAACAATCGCATTGCCAAACTATTATTATAATTATATTGAAATTTGTACAACTAAAACATAATATATTTTTACATTATACTCATTAAAGCAGACTTTAACTACATATTTCAAGAGGAGAATTTTATGAACACTACAGCAGGTCAATCTTTTCTCAAGTCACAAACCGTCTCAAACTTCAATAATTTGGATCATGGCTATGACCCAAAAAATGCCGACAACAGAAACCCAAACAATTACGACACAAAAAAATTCCCCAAGGTAAGTGATAATGATTCAGGAGCAAAAGAGAACGTTTCTTTTTATATCCCACCCGTTGCCGCTGACTGGTTCTGGGTCGGAATGTCTGCCTCTTCTTCCTACTCTTCTGCAAACCCTATAAAAGTATTTCAACCCGTAAACGATGATCCCGAAAGACCTTGCCTGATAAAACCTACCGGACTGGGTCTGGTATGGGCGTGCAAAGGCAATGGTAAAAAATACTGCAATCTAGGCATTTACACTCTAAAAGCCCCACAAGGCTATACCCCTGTCGGTGTCATTGCAGTCTCAGATTTCACCAAAGTAGATGTAAATAATCCCATGGCTACCCTAAATCAAAGCCAATACTCAAATTTAAGGTGCGTCCGCGATGACCTTGTAGAACAAATCACCACATCTAGCAAAGTCTGGGATGATCATAGTTCCGGCTCCAAGTTTAGTGCAAGTGTTTGGACTCTTACCAACTCATCAATCGGCTATACTGTCACCGATTCAGGCTATACAAAAACCTCAGTTACCTACTTCGATATCAAATCTGAATTTTGTAATAATATATAACTGGAGAACTTCTTCAACTTGGAGATTATTATGCACTCACAAAATACTGTTTCACCATATTCCATGCCTCAAGGCAAATTTCACGTCAATAACAGTGGCCAGGCTCGGTACACCTTGCCCATAAAGACACCACCGGGGAGAGGCGGACTGCAACCCCGAATTAGTCTCGCATATTCCAACCAGAGGAGCAACGGCTTCTGCGGTATTGGCTGGAACCTGGAAGGTATATCGGTTATAACCCGTAGCAAAGCAATTTATGCCATAGACGGCTTTCGCGGAGGGGTAAATTATGACAAAGATGATCGTCTCTGCCTGGACGGTCAACGCCTTATAAATATCTCAGGTGAGTATGGCCAGGCAAATACCATATACTATACTGAAATTCATCATTGGACAAAGATTGTCGCGGGCAATACCCCTCAGGATGGCTTTATCGTCTATCTGAAAAATGGCGAAAAACACTATTACGGGTCTACTCCGGATAGCCGAATTCTAACCAATGATAAAAAATATGTGAGAGTCTGGGCGCTCTCAAGTATTGAGGATTTAACCGGCAATACCATATCCTACTCCTATACTACTACACCAGAAGGTACTTCAGACACAGATCCCAGTGAGGACTTTTATCTTGAGCAGATCACTTATGGCAGCATTAAAATCGCTTTCTCCTATACCCGCAGAATCCAGGATCCGCTAATCACCTATTTAAGCGGAAACTGTATAAAAACAAGTTTTCTGCTGACCCAGATCTCGGTTACTCTGGAAGAAAACACGCTTATCCGTAAATACCTGCTGCAATATGAAGAGAGTAGCGCTACCGGACAAAGCCGTCTCAGTTCAATAACCGAATATGACGGCAGTGGTAATGCTCTGCCTGCACTTGAACTGGCCTGGCAAGATATACCATCTCCAACCATTGAAACCAGTACCGCCATCTCGGTATTACAGAATACAGAGTCCCTGAAACAGAGTATTCCTCTGGATATCAACGGAGACGGCATTACCGATATTGTTCAAATTTATATTGATAAAGCTAATTGCCTACACGCTATAAGCTATATGGCAGCAGGGACGCAAGAAGATATCAATTATACTCGGCAACAGGATATTCGCTTGAGCGAGTATACAGACGGCTATCAAATCCTTGCTGCAGATGTCTCGGGTACCGGCAAAAATGACCTGGTGATAGCCTATGAAGATAGCGCTACCCAATCCCTGATGTTCGATGTCTATTTCTCTATCGGCCAGGGTTTCGCTGACTCACCCGCAACCAGCAAGACCAATATACCGTGGCAACGAGAGGATCTCCTGCAATTCTATGCCATCGATATCGACGGTGATGGGCGTACTGACATCGTTCAAGCCTATAGCAACTCTTCCTCAGGCGCATCCTTACTTTCATTCAATATATTTCAATCAGATTATTGCGCAGCAGACGGTTCATTCAAATTGCTCCAGACCGTCAATACTCAATACACCTGCCCTACTAATTCAGATTATCTCTGGGCTATAGATGTAAATCAGGATGGAATAATGGATATGGTGCTTCTATGAAAGAGTGAAGACATCCTGCATACTACCTCTTTTATAACCAGAGACACTACTGCAGGCCTGCAAATTTTCTCTCAAACTGTTGATACCACCTTGAACGTTTCAAGTGAAAATCAAATTGCCATTTTCCCGGCAGATGTAAATGGCGACGGCCTGATGGATCTGGTGCAGATAACTCAAAACTCTTCCAGCGGACTCACCCTGCAATCATTTTTATCGAAAGCCGATGGTACTTTCACCGCATTAACCCCAGCGGTTTTTCCTGATATTCTTATCAACGCCGATAGCTTCCTTCCCCTTGGGCTTTATGGCGGTTCCTCAACCAATATCCTCTCCTGCTGGAGAGATGAGAATTCTTCAACTCTAAATCTATCTGTATTCAGTGCCACCTCCACCGGAGCATTTAAACATACAACCGATATCCATACCCAGAATAAATTTCCCAAATTAACTTTCAGTATTGGTGATTGTACCGGCAACGGAAAGGCAGACCTTCTTTATCAATTTATAGATGAACAGAGTTTCAGTTGCGTCTGGCCGCTACTCTCCGGCACTAAATACCCCGACCTGCTCAGCAGCTTGACCGATCAATTGGGAAATACTATCTCAATTGAGTATCAACCGCTCTCCAATACCGATGTTTACTCCACAACTGCCGCCAAACCTGTTCAGACCTCGCCGGCTCTGCGCTACCCCTGCCGCCTCTCACCCACACAGTTCCCTTTACAGGAGGTTTTAGGACAAGCCATATATGTAGTTGCAAGTTACAGCATAAGCAATAACCAGCAAAGAAATCGTTTCAATTATTCCCGGAGGTATGAATTAAAATACTGCAACGGTCTTATCGACCTAACTGGTCGCGGTTGGCTTGGTTTTGAAACCGTTTCTCTGTATAACCCAAAAAACGGCAAGAAGGTATTGACCACTTATAATCAGGGTTTCCCCTTCACCTCAACTATTGCCTCCAGGCAGATATTCCGTAAAGTTCAAACAGCTACCGACAAAGAGACTAAAGCGCCAGCCTCCTATGATCTGCTCAAATCTTCATTCTACTTTTACCAATCGCATAAGCCAGACTCCCCAACCCCTGCCCAGACCCTTACCGAGGTCAGAGTAACGGGAAAACTGAGATACCATTATACATACCTTGAGAGTAAATTCGATTATCTATTGGCCGAGTCCTATGCTTACGACACCTATGGCAATAGATCCCAGCATATCTGGTGGGGATATATCAAACCAATTAATCCTGACTCCTTAAACTCTATCGGAGCATTTCCTGCAGTAACACCCTGCACCGATACCGAAGTCACTTATGCCTACTCTCAGTTTCAGAATGATACCAGTGCTGACAACTGGGTTCTCGGCCGTTGTTTATACTCTAAAAAGACCTCCAACCCCAATGATCAGGATATAACCGAGTTTGCAGCCGGTGATTTTCATCTATTGACATACACCTATAACCCACAAACATATACCTGCGCCAGCCATGCAATGTGGGATAGCGGCAACAAGTGTTTTATCAAGACCGACTATACTTATGACCGCTATGGCAACCGGCTCACCAAGACCCGCCCCGGCAATCTCGTTACTGAGTATGCGTATGAAACCAGATATAACCAGTATTTATCCCGTAAGACTGTCTCTGCACCATCCACCGAACCACTAGTCTATTATTATGGCTATGATCCACGTTTTGGAACCAACGTCGCTCATCAGGACGCAAACGGTTACGGCTGGATTACCACCCTGGATGGTTTCGGCCGGGTCATCACCAAACAAGGCCCTATCCCAGATAATTGTACGCAACAGGATAACAATCAAGTTACACCTTTAGTAACCGGCGACACCACCTTCTCCTCGTTCAAAGTATTGACGCTGCAGACCACTGCTTATCTTGCCGACAACTCCGGTAACATATACCAAAGAGTAAATACCCTCCAGGAATTCCCCAGTGCTCAAAACCGTTTCTTCTCCTGGAAGAGCGCATACGTCGATGGACTTGGTAGAAGATGCCTTGCAGCGCGTGAAACCGGAGAAACTGCTAAATTTGCACTAGTTAATTATATATATAATTCTACAGGCAAACTTTCACAGAAAAGCCTGCCCTTCTTCTCATCCGATCTGAATGATTTTTCTGCCGCACGCTATATTGAATATACCTACGATACCCTCAACCGCGTCACCAGTATCACCAAGCCGACAGGCGCTGCGGGTGCTGAAAAGACCATATGTACCTATGAATACCTTGAAGCTGGACAGACTGTAATAACTCAAGCCTCCGGCAAAGCAGAGCAGTACACGCAGACCCTGACTCACCACTACTTTGATGGAAAGCCCCAAGTTATCTCTGCTACTACCCAGGATGCCGAAGACTCTAAGATGAATTATAACTTCGACCCACTGGGGCGGATGATCTGCGCTACTGATTCTATAGGGATAAGCAATACATTCAGCTATGATTCCTTAAATCGTAAAATATCCCAAGACAATCCTGATCAGAATACCACCGGAGATACCGCAATTCATGCCTTCACTTATAAATACGACGCCATCACCGGAAAGATAATTAGCCGGACAGACGCCGCCAATGCCCAGACGATTTTTGCCTATGACGGACTTGGACGTTTAACGACCAAGACCTTTTCTGACCAGAGCCGAATCAGCTATGAATATGACAATGCCCAAAACGGCAAAAGCAAGCTTGCTTCAGTCAGTGCTGCTCCTCAGGATCCTCAAGACAGTTTCAGCAAGCATTTTGCATACGACCCCTACGGCAATCTTACTGCTAAGACAATTGAATTCCCCGCCTCAGCCGAACAATACGTCTTTCAAAACTCCTATGATCCCCGCGGACGCCTTCTAAGCCGGATCTACCCCGATAGCAGCAGACTGCAGCGTAAATATGGAGTATCCGGATTAATCAGTCAGTCAAGTAGTGATCTAGAAATCCAGTATCCCGATAATCTGTACTCTCCGGGCGGAAAATTTACCGCCAAAACCATTCTGTCAACTCAAGCCCCGATCCTGACCTTCAACTATGTCTATAATCCGGGGAACCAACTATATGCCGAACAAATTACTACTCACAAGACCCAACCAGCAACCATACTGCAGTACTCCTATACCTACGATTTCTTGAATCAACTGCAACATGTGCAGGATGAGCTGAAACAGAGTACCGACGCCTTCACTTATCGCGACAAACGACTGACCCGGGCGACAATACCTGTATTCTCTTCTAAAGCTATAGATTATAACTATAATAAAGCCGGTAATATTATCCAAAAGGGCAATTACACCTATACCTATAATGCCCATTTCCCCATAAGCATGAAATCTACAGAGCAAGAGATCTACTCCGCTACTCAGGATCCTTGCGGCAGAACACAGAAGATCACCAAAGATAATCTCACGCAAACTTTTGAATATGATGGTGCTGGGAATCTATTCAAAGTAACAGACAACAACGACCTCTTACGCCGCTATAGCTACGACGAGAAAGGACAACGCCTCAAAGAGACCCTGGCTGATGGTAGCAGTATTCTATATCTGAGCGCAGATTACTTTATCAGAAAATCGCCTACAGATGCTACCACTACCGAGATCAATAAGTATATCTCGGATAAATCAGGACTGACCGCAGCAATCAAGACGACCGGCTCAAACAACGAGATCAATTACTTCCGCCACAATCACAAAGGCAATATCACCCACCTCTTCGCGGAAGACGGAGAATTGCTCAGCGACAGTTGCTATGATGCATTTGGCAATTATAAATCCCTGGCAGGTTCACCAACTCTACCCAAATATGAGAGCCGATTCTTGGATACTGCCACCGGCCTATATTATTTTGGCGCCCGCTACTATAACCCGCTCACCGGTACCTTCCTTACCCCGGACTCGACTCTTGGCACCCACAACTACCTCCATCCTCTGGCCTGGAACCGTTTTGCTTTTGAGCTCAATAATCCGATTAATTACCAGGATCCAACCGGCCACTGGTCATCTCGTGATACCTCCTGGTTGATTGACGCCGCGCTGGTAGCCGCAGCGGTAGTAGCCACTCCACTCGCCCCGGCTATTGCCGTCGGTTTTGCTGCAGGAGCTGCTGCCGGATTTATCACCAGTGCGACCACCACCGGCAATAGCATTTCATGGCAAAAATATGAGCGAAATGTCGGCATCGGATTTGGCGTGGGTGTAGCTGTAACTGCGGTAGTAGCCTCCAGCCTCTTCGGCGGCGAATTTGTCGGCGGTGGTATTGCTGCTGAAGGTATAACTGAAGGTGCTGCTGAAGGTGCTAGTGAAGGCATTATTGAAAGCGCTGCTGAAGACTCTGAAATTATCAGTCCTATAGCAAATGTACAAACCAGTGAAAGCATTGAGTTAGCGACAGAAGCAGAACCTACTGTAGGTACTACCAATTTCCCATCTTCTTTATTCAACCAATCTTCTGACACAGTAGAATCTTTAGAACCTGAAGACGAATATTATCCCGATGATTTTGAAAATGAATCTTCTGCATCAACCGTTAGCACTGAGTCTGGAGTTGAAACTGCATACGAGTCTGAAAGTGAATCTTCTGCATCAACCGTTAGCACTGAGTCTGGAGTTGAAACTGTAAGCGATGACGATTCAATTGGCGATGGAGATGAGCCTAGGCCAGATATGTAATTAGTCAATACTGAAAACTTAAACCCAAAAATACCTATATTTCATTAATTCTTATCTTAAATACCTAAACCACGCCTGGCAGGGCGTGGTTTATTACTGTGAGTATTGGGCAACAGGGTTATACCTCTCTACTAATATACGTTAGAGGTAGTTGTAAAAATATTATATTTAACTTCCTAAAAGCTGGAGAACATTCTGCGGCAATTTATTCGCCTGCGCCAGCATTGAGGTACCGGCATCCACCAAAATCTGATTCTTGGTAAACTCGGTTGATTCATAAGCCATGTTGGTATCACGGATATACGCCTCGGTCTTGGTGATATTCTCCACGGTAATCTCGAGTGAGTTGATATTGGTCTGAAGCATATCCTTCTGGAAAGCACCGAGTCGGGAACGAGTATCGATTACATCATCCAGCGCTTGAGCGATAATCTTCATCGCCTTTACCGGATCATTAGCCAGACTTGCCGCACCTCCGGAGAGTACATCCTGCAAGGTATAGAGAGTACCGTCAATCACCACCTTACCGATATTGGATGAAGACATGCCCGGTATACTGTAGACTGTCCGCTCAACATCGCTATCCCCTTCTCCAAGCTGATACTGCATTCCTCCGACAAAGTCAGAGAGAACCTCGGCAGTCGAATGGCGGGCATTGGTACACCAGGTGGTATATGCCGGATCGGTCGGATCATTCATACCGACGGTAGACTCAACCGCCTGTAAAGACCCCCCGCGTGACATCAACGCCCCGACATCCTGCCCGACCTGAGCAATAGTTGTCATGCCAAGTTCACCAGCATTAAAAGCCAAATCCCCGGCAAAGCTCTGACTTGCCACACTCGCGGTCAACCCTTCGGTAGAGATAAGCGCCCCGTTTACCGTAATCTGCGCATTATTACCATTCTCCTGAATCGTCACCCCTTCATCTATCTTCTGCAGAACCAGGCTATCCGGACTCTTATACTGCCCCCAGAGATTACCCTGAACATTCTGCACCCGAATATTGGCCTCTGAACCATAATTTACCGAATAAAGACGCATACCAAGATTGTCAAATTCCAAAGACCCAGTAGCAATTGTCGACGCCGGAGTAGAACCGTCAAAGACCATAGTCCCGTAGACCCCTGACTTCTCGCCATCATCGTCTCCGTCCTGCTCAATCAGTCTGACTTCATACGGATCACCTGTCGGTGGAGTTCCAATATCGGTCTCACCCGCGGCCACCAGATTCTCAGCCAGCATCGATGGATCATTATACGCACTCATACTTACAATACCGGTAGTACTGTCATATTCGGTCTTGTAGTAGAGCTTACCGTTGACATCGGTATTCTCGCCGAGCCTGATACCACTCATACAGCTACATGCCCCGCTCGCCCCGGTAGCAAACTGCAAACCAAAATCATTGACCAATGGTGACATCTCATCAAGATTCATGCCATTTGCAGCAAAACTGCCGCTGGTTGCCTGATGCATCTCAAAAACCTGGCCAAACTGGACGACACTGGTATCATTGGCCGCAGTATCGGCAGCAGCGGTCAAGGTTACATATGCCAGCGAAATATCGGAATCATTCGAAGAGGTCATCACTCCACCCGAAGTCCCACGCCCTACCTCCATATTATAATCTGCGTCTTTATAGGCAATATACTCTGTCGCTGAGGTCCAGCGCAGATACATTCGGCCGTCGGCCGAGAGATTCTTGCCCGGTACCAGCACATTGGGCTGATACTGAGTCTGAGTAGTATCAAAGGATACAGAGTTGACTCCAGAGGTAACCGAAGCCCCGTGATTATCCATATTATAGACCGCGACCTCACCACTCTCGCGCACCTCTGACGCCGCTGGATTATAGGAATAATCCTGATCGAGGTTGATCCCGGTAACCGATCTGTCAAAGATAAGGGTTGCGCCAACGCCGACACTATCCTTGGTATTGTTGATAGAGTCCACCACTGTTCCCAGATGTGTACCGTTATTAAAACCGAATGATCTTGACCCAGCCTGACCGGTAATTATAAACTGCTGATCAGCGGTAAGAACGCCATTATTAATATCGGCCGCCCACTCTCCATACTGGCTCGCCACTGTCGCATCGGCCTCAATAATTGCTCTGGTAGCCTGACGACTAGCCACCGCCTGATCCTGATTATTCGGATCCATTATCCCGGTAAAATTAATCGTCAGTGAAGAATTTTCCTTCTTAAATACCTGATCCATCCTGGTGTTATCAATATCAATCAGTGGATTATCCATAGGATCATTGACAATGGTCTGAGTACTGTAGATCAAACCCTTTGAGCCATTGAGCAGAAACTGATCAGAGAATCTGGTCGTATCGGATATTCGGTCACAGGTCTGAATGCCCGAATCTACCTCGGCTTGATCCGCACTGACCTGATCTGGTGAGGTAGCGCCCTCATTGGCCGCGTGTATCGCCAGTTGACGCATCTTAGTAAGAATATTGGTAATCTCAATCATCGCTCCTTCGGCGATCCCGATTACATTGCAGGCTTCCTGTGAATTTTGAATTGCCCTGGCCATACCGGAGTTCTGACTGCGTAACTGCTCACTGATATCAAGTCCTGAAGGATCGTCCGCCGCGGTGTTGATCCTGTACCCGGAAGAAAGCTTTTCCAGACTGCTGGAGAGGTAACTATTATTATTCCCCAGAATTCTCTGTGTCCCCAGAGCATTTAAATTGTTATTGACATATATGCCTCGCATCTTATTCTCCTTAATAAATTAGCGTCATTCCCTGACTTATCCTAGAAGCTGAAGTACATTCTGATTAATCTGGTTTGCCTGTGCCAGCATAGAAGTACCAGCCTGAAGCAATATCTGATTTTTGGTAAACTCTGTCGACTCTGTAGCCATATTGGTATCACGTATCGCACTCTCGGTCTTGGTAATGTTCTCTACCGTTACCTCCAGCGAGTTAATATTGGTCTGAAGCATATTCTTCTGGAAAGCACCGAGGCGAGCTCTAAGTTCGGAGACATCATTTACCGCCTGCATTACCACCTTCATCGCGGTTATCGGATCATTCTGCAGACTGGCCTTACCCCCGGCTAGTACATCTTGCAGACAGTACTGTTCACCGTTTACCACCACCTTGCCGATCTCGGCCGCGGTCATCCCTGGTATCGCATAGACTGTCCGTTCCTGATCCCCCGAACCTTCACCAAGCTGATACTGCATACCCCCAATAAAATCACTCATAGTCTCTGAAGTAGAGTGGCGAGCATTGGTACACCAGGTAAGATATGCCGGATCTGACGGATCGTCGATCGTTGCCGAACTGGTAGATGAGACCGCCTGTAATGAACTATTCCGGCTCATCAACGCCCCGATATCCTGACCCACCTGCGCAATAGTAGTCAAGCCAAGCTCACCCTGATTAAAAGTAAACTGCCCGGAGTAATTCGGTGTAGTCACATTAGCAGTTAATCCCTGAGTGGAGATCATCTGACCATTGACGGTAATCTGAGCATCACTTCCATACTGCTGAATTGTCTGCCCGACATCAATCGTCTCCATAGTCTTACTCTCTGGATTTTTATACTCACTCCAGAGTTCACCCTCCAAATTCTGAATCCGCAGATATTCCTGTGAACCATAATCCTCAGTATAAAGCCTCATTCCAAGGTCGGTAAATTCGATTGAACCGGTATAATCAGTTCCAGTATTCGGTACACTTGTCAGACCGCCTTCAAAAGCAATGGTGCCGTATATTCCTGAGTTCTCACCGGTTCCCCCATCCATGCCCACACCGAAGATAGGAATATCAGCATGGGTTGCAGATGAACCGGTAGTAGCCGGTATATTTCCCGCACCTCTGGCGACCAGATCTTCTTCATTCATCTCTGGACTTTTATAGACGCTTATCGTTACAAATGTCTCATCAGGATCGCCGGTCTCCATCTTAAAATACATCTTGCCATTATTATCTGTATTCTCACCCAGGCGCACCCCGGAGAAAGCACTCGCACCGCCGAAAGACGAACCTGTACCTGCACATAGACCCAGATTATCCACGATTGAATCCATCTGATCCAGATTCATGGCATTGCGTTCATACTGCAGACCTTCATTGAGATAGACATTATCGTTCTGCATTTCAAATTGTTGACCAAACTGGAGTATCGTAATATCGTCCTGAGCCGGCACACCACTGGTAGGATCGGTCTCAATCAGCAAGCGAGCGCCGTCAATACCTGAATTATTGGTAGAACTCATCTCGTCGCCGGATGTCCCTCTACCAACCTCCATAGTCATCGATTTATCTTTATACGCGATATACTCTGAATCACTGAGCCACCTGAGGTACATTCTACCGTCCCCGTCGAGTGTCTTGCCCGGTACCAATGAAGAATCATCAGGAAGCGGCAAATCTAACGAACTACCGGTGAAGGTAACAGAGGTAACCCCTTGGGTATAGCTATAGACCCCGTTTGCCTCTTTGGCTTCCATATCCGAATCTAGATTATAGATACAGAGATCCCCGGAAGCTCTAGCGGTAAGGGATGTAAAACTGAATGAACCGCTGGTATCGACATTGACCCCAGTTACTGTACTCTGAAAGGTCATGGTAGCACCAACCCCAAGGCTGTCCGATACATTATTGATTGAATCAACAACGGTACCGATATGTGTACCGTTGGCAAAGGCAAACTGACGTGAACCCTGAGTACCGGTCAGAATAAACGACTGATCCGCAGTCAAATTACCGTTTCTGATATCAGTATCAATATTCAAAGCTGCGTCAGCTTCGATATAAGCGCGACGCGCCTGGGTCTCCCAGACCGCCTGAGTCTGATTGGTCGGATCGTCAAGCCCAGAAAACCCAATAGTAAGGGCTGAACCGTCACGTTTGAAGACCTGATCAAGCCTTGAATTATTGGTATCGAGCAGCGGCATATCCATAGTACTGTCGACTGTAGTAGTACAATCGTAAACCAGCCCCTTTGAACCATTCAACAGGAACTGATCAGAATATCTAGTTGTGCTTGAAATTCTATCTAAGGTCTGAATACCAGAATCTACTTCAGCCTGATCAGCTCTAACCTGATCTGGAGCAGTAACACCATTATTGGCAGCGTGAATAGCCAGCGAACGCATCTTAGTAAGAATATTATTCATCTCAATGAGCGCACCCTCGGCGATTCCCAATACATTACATGCTTCCTGAGAGTTCTGGGTAGCTCTAGAGAGACCGGCTATTTGAGTTCTAAGTTGTTCACTGATGATCAAACCCGAAGGGTCGTCGGCGGCGGTATTGATGCGATATCCGGAAGAGAGTTTTTCCAAACTCTTGGACATCAGAAAATTATTCTTATTGAGTGTCCTCTGAGTATTGAGTGCACTTAGATTATTAGTAACAATCAGACCACCAGAAATAGCCATAGTTCTTCCTCCAAAAAGTATTCATCCATGAATAGCACTGTAAATTGTCTATGCTCGTTCTTCCCTGAGCGCTTTTAGGTTTTATTCCTTCTTTTCAATTACGAAAGGAATAGAAGAACCTAAATATAGTGCATTCAAATAATCTGTTCTTTATTCAAATATAATCACCAAGCAAAGCCCAAACCCTCCCGAGGTTATGACTGCGCATTAGCACTGGAACAAAGAATGTTCCAATAATTGCCAGCTATTTCAAAACCTGCCAGATAAGTTATATTAAATTATAACATCTTTGTTTATATATATTTATATTATCAACACCTATCGTAAAAATATGCTCTACCCAACCTGACGCCATAGCTAAATACTGCAAAACCGGTCAACGGAAATAACTTCCGGCAATTTATTCTTTACCCAGACCATACTGTCGCATACCACATCGACCAGAATAGTAACCAACCTTTAATGAATATTTAATAATCTTTAATAATTCCTCTATACCCAACTCAATCTCTAAAGTCTGTAATTTCAAAAGGAACTATTAATCGATAATTTAATAACTATTACCCGACACAGCCAATACCGGAAGTGTGGGTTTTTATTCTTGACCTATTACGATTATAGCTTAGGATTTAAATTATGATCTAAATGTCAAAATACATAAAAAAGTGTACATTTAGCTAACACCACTTATATGTATTTTATTGTAATATTATATGGAGTAATAACTCCTGTAATTTCAATGGCATTATAATGTTGTAATATCTTTAGACAACATTTAGCATAAAGGAATTACCTTGTCTACATTTGAACCTAATCATGATATGAATTTCTATCTATCACGCGGTGAGTATTTTCAAGCAGAAGGGCTTACAACCCATGCTCTGGACGCTTTCAATCACGCAGTGATGATTGCGCCGCAAGAAGCTGAAGTATATTTGAGCAGAGCCGAGTTTTACCGCAAAGAAGGCAATCTCTCCAATGCCTTCCTCGATTTAAAGGAAGCCATCAAGGTCGATCCGTCAAATCCCGAAGCCTTTATTCTATCTGCACAGATACTCTTACAGAACAAGCATTATACCGAAGCTTTGGAGATGATTGCGGAAGCGATAAAATTAGATGCATCCTGGTCTAGACCGCACCTGATCATGGGAGATATCTACCTTGAGCTTGAATCATATAAAAATGCTATATCCGCTTATCAAGAAGCTCTCAAACTTGATCCTAATTCGCTTGATAATAATCTGGCTCTGGGTACCGCCCTCTTCAATAATAATGATCTTAATCAGGCAGAAAGAATATTTTCCAATACCTTAAAATCATTCCCCAATAATGGCTGGCTCTATTATTATCGCGGTCTTATCTATTCACGCAGGAATAAGATAGCTGAAGCCCTGGCCGAGTTTTCGCGCGCAGTTCGTCTACTCCCCGGCAACGACGACCCTATCAATGCCAAAGCCAACCTTCTGCAACGGCTTGGACGATATGAAGACGCCTTATCCGAATATAAAAAATGTATTGCCAATAAGGTCAGCGACTCCATTTTATTCTTCAATATGGGTGAATGTTACTGGCACTGCAGTAAGATTAAAAAGGCTATCAAATATTATCTCAAAGCGATAAATCAGGGATTCAATGATGCCAATGTCTATATCAATCTTGCCGAGGCCTATCTGGCTATCGGCAAACGCAACCAAGCTATTGAAAGCTTCAATACTGCTGCTGAGATCTCTCCGCACAATCCGGATGTCTATGCCGGACGCGGTGCACTATTCTTTGATCTAGGGATGATAGACAAAGCCGAGAGTGATATCAATCATGCTATCAGACTGGATTCCGGTCTACCTGAAGCCTTTATTACCCGAGCTTCTATCAGACAAATAAAAGGAGACAAAGACGGCGCCATCAGTGACTACGCTACCGCCGCCCGGATAATTCCTGATGACATAGGCACACTCACCAGTTGGGTAAATGCAGTTGCGGCTACCGGCGATATTGCTGAAGCACTCCATATTCTAGACCAAATAATAGAAAAACGTGACGAGCTTGATACCGACCTGCTCCTGCTCAAAGGCGACCTGTTTCAAAGAATCAACGATACCGATGCCGCGATAGAATTTTATCGCAAGGTTCTCGATATTGTTCCTGATGATTTTGAACCATTACTACGCATTGCAGAGTTAAAAGAAGACAATAAGGATTTTGAAGGTGCACTCAAGTATTATACCAAAGCGATAGATCTACTCCCGGCAGAGCCTCTGCTCTACCTCCAACGCGCCTCCTTCTTCCGTAAGATCAACCAAGATGAGAAGGCAATTGCCGATGAAGAACTCGCTCGTATACTCCGTCGCCAAAGAGGCCATTGAATTCAAAATGAAATTGGCTATAATAATTAGCCATACATTTTTTTTGCTTCGGGTCGTGGCTCAGCTTGGCTAGAGTGCTTGTCTGGGGGACAAGAGATCGCTGGTTCAAATCCAGTCGACCCGACCACTTTTATAACCTGTAACTCTTAATAACAATAGGGTTACAGGTTTTTTATATCACTTACACCAATAATACCAGTCCACAATTAAGTTATTGGCTGACTTATCCTAATCCTCATATACAATTACCGCAACAATTCCCTATACTCTGACAAAAATTTCCAGTTTGATTATTATTAATAGTAAAGTCAAATTCAGAATATACGACAATATAATTACTTGTGCTAATAATCCAAATTATTTGGATTATTAGCACAGTACTTCTATAAATTCAAATTAAATTACAGATTATTATTATAAGATATTGCCCTTAAAGGTATTTTTTCCTTATAAGGCAGAAAATTTAATAAATATACTTTTTCAAACAACAATTATATATATTATTATTAATGTAAAAGAAATAAATCATAACTTATAATGAATATTACTCTTCAATCAGCTACAGCTAGACAAAGAAAGGTTCAGGATGTCGAATATCTCAGTTATTGGATTGGGAAAACTCGGTCTATGCACGGCTTGCTGCATTGCCAGCAAAGGCATTAATGTCCTGGGATACGACAAAAACCCGGATTTTTGTGATAAAATACGCAGCGGCACCGCTCCAATTATCGAACCATTAATTGCAGAATATATGGAGAAAGCCTGTAACCATCTCAGCATCGCTGAAAACATTGAATCGGCAGTTATAAACAGCGAAATGACTTTGATTATCGTCCCTACACCAAGCGGTGAAGATGGAATGTTTATCAATGATTATGTTATTGCAGTACTTGAGGAGATCGCCCCGGTTATCAAAGCCAAGAGCGAATTCCATATAATAGATGTTGTCTCCACAGTCATGCCTGGAACCTCAAATAATGTTTTTATCCCCCTTTTAGAGAGATTAACCGGCAAAAAATGTGGAATAGACTTCGGCTTAATCTATAACCCTGAGTTTATCGCAATCGGCTCAGTTATTAGAAACTTTCTCAATCCCGACATAGTTTTAATCGGTGCCAGTGACCAAAGGTCGGCAGAATTTTGCTCTAAAGTCTACAATCAGTTTACCGATAATCAACCCATAATCAAAGAAATGTCATTATTGAATGCAGAGATAACAAAACTCTCAATCAATTGTTATGTTACAACCAAGATCAGCTTTGCCAATGCCCTGGCACACCTGTGTGAAAACCTCCCGGGTGCGGATGTCGATGTAGTTGCAGATGCGGTCGGTTCTGATAGCCGTGTCGGCAAGAAGTATATCAAGGGCGGCCTAGGCTTTGGTGGACCTTGTTTCCCCAGAGATAATGAAGCAATGATCGCACTTGGCGAGAAGATAGGCCTGGATTCCAGGAATATGCTCGGTAAAAACGTTGTCGATATCAATAATAATGTTGTAGAACGGGTTTATAAGCTGACAACTGCTGAGATTCCGGCCAAAGCCAAAATTGCGGTATTTGGGCTGGCATATAAACTGGAAACGCCTTTGATTGAACGATCACAGGGCATGGATATCCTGCTCAAGCTCGACAATAATGGTTATACCGTCTCAGGCTGGGACGAATTAGCAACAGAGCAAGCGACGCAAATAAGTCCTGATACTATTGAATTGACAACAGATATCTACAAGTGTGCCGAAGGAGCTGCAGTACTGGTCTTCGCCGCCAATGCTATGCCGGAGATAGACTGGCAAAGAATGCGGCAGCTTGCTCCCAAAGCCAAGATTATCGATTGCTGGCGGCTCTTCAAGGATTCACGTCCGGAAGGATTTACGTATTCTCCACTTGGTATTGGAATCTGAAAGGATAGTTAATATAGATGACCGCTTATAGCCACTGTGATTTACCGACAGAGTACACAACCGAGCTTATCGAGCACCTCTGCCAGCATGAGATACTCCAAAATAATCCTGTTGTACTTATCGATGTTGGCTGTAGTGGCGGTATTCATAATATGTGGCGGGTATTCAGTAATGATACCCTGATTGCACATGGTTTTGACCCGCTTAAGAGCGAAGTTGATAAACTCAACCGTACAGAAATTTATAATAATGTCAATTACCATCATTATTATATCGGCTTAAATAACGATCATCCGCTCAAGCAAACCAACTCAAGATATACCGAGTTTGCAGGGATAGTAGATATACAAGAGACCTCTGGGATAGCAGCAATTAGAAATTCAACTAAAAATGATCATACTCCCAGAAATATCAAGCTTGGCAGTATGAATAATCCTTCAGCTAAACGCATAACTTTAGACTGCTTTTTGCGAGATAACAATATACGTGAAGTAGACTACCTCAAATCAGACACAGATGGATTTGACATTGAGGTATTACATTCTGCCACTGAACTTATAAACACTGGCGAACTTTTATGTATATGCATTGAAACCTCGATGTCAGGTATTGGCGGCAAATTACATAATGGTTTTGGAAATATTCATGCATTTTTGCAGAATGCCGGCTATACTTTTTTCGGGTTGTGTTCTCCGGCAAATTATTCTTTGAGTGAGTTGCCTGATATATTTGAATACAATATTTTTGCCAGAACTATGCGTGGTATGACCCTCTGTACCAATGCAATATATATGCAGGATTATATACACAGTCCCAAAAATGTTATAACTGATAAGTCATTGATTAAACTACTCTGTTTTTATGTGCTTCAGGGTTATCATGACTGGGCTGCAAAGACAATTATAAAATACAGAGAGAGACTGGTAAATCTCGACCTCAATCCTGATTTACTCCTTGATCTTCTGGTTCCCAGAATATTTGGCAAGAAGCTGACATATAAAGAGTACATGACTATGTTTACAGAAAATCCAGAGCTGTTTCTACCTAAGAACTGGGAAGAATTACAGGCTAAAGTTGGATTAGCCTTGACTTGACTATAGATGAAATTATAATTTTTTAATCATATAATAATAAGTAAATGTTAACAATTGTATAGAGTGAGTATATTATGCGAAGAAAAAGAATTCTAGTCAATGGTGCTGGGGGTTTTATAGGTGGTCATCTGATTCACAAGCTCAAAAAGCAGGGGCATTGGGTGCGTGGCGTCGATATTAAAGAACACGAATTCAGCAACCTGCCTGCAGACGAGTTTATCAAAGCTGATCTCCGTGATCCTAAGCTTGCCATTGAAGTATGTGAAGGTATAGATGAAGCTTATCAACTCGCCGCCGATATGGGTGGAGCCGGTTATATCTTTACTGGCAACAATGATGCCGTTATCATGCACAACTCGGCAACAATAAATCTCAATACCCTAGAGGGTGCACGCATACACAAAATCAAGAAGATTTTTTACTCTTCTTCCGCCTGTGTTTATCCTGAACGCAACCAACAAGACCCGCTCAATCCTGTCTGTGTTGAAGACTCGGCCTACCCAGCAGCCCCTGACAGTGAATACGGTTGGGAGAAGCTCTTCAGTGAGAGATTATTCTTCGCTTACGCCAGAAATTTTGGTATTAACGCCAAGGTGGCTCGTTTTCATAATGTATTCGGTCCAAACGGCACCTGGGATGGAGGACGTGAGAAAGCTCCGGCAGCTATCTGCCGTAAGGTAGCTCAAGCAGAGAACGGTGGCGAGATTGAGATCTGGGGAGATGGCATGCAGACCCGAAGCTTCCTCTATATCGACGAATGTCTTGAAGGTGTGGAACGGCTGATGGAGTCTGACTTCAACGGCCCGATCAATATTGGTTCAGATGAAATGGTAACGATAAATCAGTTAGCCGAGATTGCTATGGAAGCGGCCGGCAAGAAGCTCAGCCTCAATCATATCGACGGCCCGCTCGGAGTACGTGGCCGTTGCTCAGATAATAACCTCATTTATAAGAAATTGGGCTGGCGTCCAACCCGCAAACTCAAAGACGGCATTCGCTTAACCTACAACTGGATTCTGCAGCAAGTAGAAGAATCTTTGACCGGAGTCTGTGAAAAACAGAATTCCGCTATTGAACAAATTTAGAGCATTACCCCATAAAAATTAATTATTCCATTATTATTGCTGAAAATACGACTATTTTTCAGCAATAATATATGACTCATTACTTCCTGATAAATCATCTGTCTTTTGATGAATTGACTTAGATAATCTGCTATTATATGGAATAATCACTATCAGCAATTATTAAACCAGACAAACTCTAGCGACATGCTATTTGTTTTCTGATAATAGATATTAAAGGAAGAATTTTATGATCAACCAGCAGCTCATAGAAGCAACAAAACGTGGAGATATAGAGATAAATATCGCCCATATTCTGGATAAATTCTCTAAAGATGATATTTATGACACTTTTGCTAACGATCCCTGGCTTAAAAATATAGCCTTGAATGTCTGGGAGCGCAGTAACGGTATCGCCAAACTCGAATCATATCCGCTTGATATCTCTATTCCTATGATTGATGTTTGTAATATTAAGTGTGTCTTCTGTAGCTACTGGCGCGGAGTCAAACCTCGGTATATGACTGTAGAAGAATTACGTGAGAATTATACCGAAGCCTTCAAATACACAAAACTTGCCGGAATTAATCCTTCTGGGGAACCTTTTCTGCACCCGGACGTCGCTAATATTCTCCGAACCATGAATGATATGACCGATCCCAGATGTTATATCTATGTAGTAACAAATGGAACTCTCCTCGAAGATAAATATGATTTAATCCTGGATACCGTAAATTCTCTTAATTTCAGTATCAACGCTGGCACCGCCGAGACCTATGCTCAGGTTATGGGAACCAAACCTGAGATGTTTGATACAGTTATCAGCAACATCAAGAACCTCAACGCTATCAAGCATAATAAAAAACATGGCAAACTGCACCTCTACGCCACATATGTCGTCCTTAAACATAACATCGACGAAATTCCAGAGTTTTTACGCATAGCCGAGGAATTGGGCTTCACCAAGATATGGTTCCGCACCCTTGCTACTCCTAATGATACCAATATTGTCAAGCCCAGATTAAATCCGGAATATCACACATTACCACCATTTCTGCACCCCGATTTTGAGAACCTGCGACAACAGGCAATAACCGCTCTCAAAGCAACAAAGCTGAATGTATATGCCGAGCCAGAACTCTGGGATAACTCTAAAGACTTTTCCCAAGAGAAACACTTAATCTCTGATAAAGCTGAATATCATAAAATTGATGATTTCAGAATTATAGACACAGACGGCAAGAAAATTGGAGGTGAGGATAACCCATTCTGGTCAGAGGCTGATCCTGCAATTTTTCCACATCCATGTATTTATCCATTTAGAAATCTTGTCGATCCATGTCTTTCAAATATTCAACCGGTCTGTAATTATCAGGAACAACTACCTGGATTTGAAGCGATATCCTATAATCTCAAGAATAAAACCTTTATGGACATATGGAACAGTGAAGCTCATCAAGCCCTACGTAAAGCACTTTTCCATGGATCAAAATTACCCAATATCTGTCAAAGATGTAATTTTTTAACAGATCTAAAAGGTAGAAAATAACTTATCATATTTTATAAATCAACGACGCAGCATAAATCATAATTAATTAATCTCAGCAAAATAAAATTGAAAAACTTACAAATTAAGTAAAATCGACTCCCAATATTAAGGATAAGCCCTTATATCTAATTCAGCAATACCAGATCGAACACATTCAGGATAAATTGAAATAAAAATGAAAAATCAAGACTGTAATAATATAATTGATCAAAACCGAGAAAAATGGAGTGAAGTTCCAACCCAACTCGGCAAACGAACTTTTTCCTCTGATCTTATCAAGAAAACAGACACTGAGCTCATGGAATACTGGAATCTCTGTAGCCAAGACATTTGCAAACAGGATATTAGAGGCTGGTGTCATGATATTTATAAATACCAGTTTGCCGGCAAAAGAATCTTGGATATTGGCTCAGGGATTGGAATAGATGGAATTTTCTTTGCTGAACATGGTGCAGAGGTAACATTTGCCGATATTGTACAAGATAATCAAGAGTTACTCAAACGAATCTGCTTAATTAAGAATATCACTGCTGATTTTTATTATATTGATAATGTTGAGAATTTTTCATTAACCCATAAATATGATGCCATGCTTGCCATAGGCTCACTCCATCACATACCCTTCAGTCTTGCCCAAAAAGAGATCTCAGCACTTATAAAGTACCTTAAAGTAGGCGGTAAATTCTGTTTTCTCGCTTATCCTAAAGGCAGATATGAGTACTGCGAGTCAAAGGATTTCGCCGAATTTGGTAGAAGAACAGACGGCGAACGTACTCCATGGGCAGAGTGGTATGACGACGACAAGATACAAGATCTGTTCGGCAATAAATTTACCTTGAACTGGTCACGAAACTTTGGAAAATTCAATAATGAATTCAACTGGTTTGAACTGAGTAAACTCAGAGAATAATCAATAGCTACAGGAACACTATGTATGAGTAATAAATTTGAACCATATTTGAGCATTGTAGTAACTGCACGTAATGATAATCACGGCGGAGATCTTCTCCACCGTGTACGTCTTTTTTTACAGAATCTTGATCTCCAAAGCACAATATACAAGCTTCCCTTGGAACTAATAATTGTCGAGTGGAATCCTCCAGCCGGTAAAGAACGCCTGCGAGAGGTTCTACCACAACTTCCTGTCAATGTTTTTTTAAATATTCGCTATATAGAGGTTCCAAACAATCTACACCTGAAGTATCAATATGCTGAAATTCTTCCGTTATTTCAGATGCTCGCCAAGAATGTCGGAGTGCGTAGAGCCAGCGCCCCCTTTATCCTCTGCACCAATATTGATATTCTCTTTTCCAATTCATTAATGGAATATCTTGCACAAAAAAAGCTTGTTCCCAAGAAACTATATCGCGCTAACCGGCATGATATTCAAATTAAAAATATAGATGAAGTAACTGATACTGCCGAAATTCTACACCAAGCAGCAGAAATAACCATTCGTAAAAATTTTAAATCACATTCTTATGATAATATTAATCAAACCTCTTTAAACCGAATATATCTTCCCGAAAGTCTTCTAACTTCAGATCGTTCATTTGATAAACATCTCGGTATGGTCTATACCAACGCTAGTGGCGATTTCCAGCTTTTAGATAGAGATAGCTGGTTCATGCTCCGCGGATACGCAGAATTCGAAACCTATTCCATGCATATCGATTCAATGTTCGAGTACAAAGTAAAACTCGCCGGTATTGAGGAAATAACACTCCCGGATCATATGATTACTTTTCATATCGAACATGGTTCAGGCTTTACCCCGGAATCAAGTAAAGACGGCTCATTTCAGAAGAAATATAATAAATCCGGCATGCAAGAGATGGAGAACATGCGCCAGCTCGCCTGGCAGATGCATTATGCCGGAGAAATTACCCATTTTAATGATCAAGACTGGGGCTTGGCCAGTAAGATACTCCCCGAGCATACCGCTAATGAGCGACTTGGCTTTACCATTCTTTTCTGCCCCAAAGCCTTTATTAATGAATATAAACAGATGCAACGAAACGCAATCATAAGCTGGAAGAACCTAGAGCCTTGCCCGGAAATAATCATGCTGGGAGAGGAAGAGGGCTGTAAAGAGGTAGCGGCAGAATTTGGTCTTAAACATATCCCTGAGATTGAAGTCAATCAATACGGCACCCCGCTTATACCCTCACTCTTTACTGAGGGTCAAAACCTGAGTTCCAATGCAATAATCGTCTATATCAATTCTGATATTATTCTATTTCCTGCATTTGTAGAGAATATACGCCAGATTCTCAACCATAACCCAGGAGATTTCCTGATGATTGGTGAGCGCCACGATATGGATGTATATGAAGTTCTTAATCCTGAATCGACTTACAAAGATATCACAGCCCAACTTGAAGAGCTTGAGAGACGTAGTCAGACCGATAGCCGAGGCCACGGCAAACGCGGTATTGATTTCTTTGTCTTCAGAAGAGGCATGTTTACTGATATACCACCATTTGCCCTAGGCAGACTGGTCTGGGATAACTGGCTCTGCTGGGACGCACTACAACAACAGATACCGGTTATTGAAGCAGCAGACGAAATATCCGCCTTACATCAAAACCACACTTACAACTATAATGGTAATAACCGCCAGACGATTAGAAACGGAGAAGAAGCCAAGCAAAACCTAGATTTAGCTTTTGGCCGTTGTCGCTGCCGCCATATTGGTAACAGTCAATTTGTTCTCAAACATAACCAGATACTCTGGCGACATAATAATGAAGAAATAGCGGATCTAACAACTCTGCCAAAATTGACCCCAACCCTTGAAGGTGTATATAATCTCACGCCAGAAGACTTCGCAAAATCTACAGAAGCTGTCTTTGCCGTAGGTGATAATTATTATATTAATAAAGAATACCATAACGCACTCAGAGTATATCATCGTTTAGCTCTTGATCTTGAGAATGGTGATGCCATGGTAAATCTGGCCGATATGTTTGCCCGCGGTCTAGGGGTAGAGCCCGATTACAGAATTGCTGCCTACTGGCTAAGACGACTGTCCAAGTTACCAGCAATCAACGGCAACAACTGCTACAGCCTGATTTTTGAAAAACAACCAGGCGGAATAAACCCGGCGTTATACTGGCAAAAACGTCTTTGTGAAGATACCTCAGACCTTCCTGCCTATATGCTTGCATTGATCTTTACCTTCGGCCTAGCTGTCACCAGAGATCTCCCCTATGTAATCAAGATGCTTGAGCATCTGAACAGGGAGGATTTTATTATTGCCTCAAGCATACTGTATGAGGAACTCCGTATAAGCGGTGACTATAAGGAAAAGGAATTGATTTTTGAATATCTTGATTCAAAACGTAAAATTCTTGAAGGACCAATTGAACCTTGGCTCCTCCTTACCCTTACCACCTTCCCTGATAGACTCATCGAAAGCGACCTTATAGAAATTGTAAATTACTTTTTAAACACAAAACAGAGCCATAAATTAATCGATATCTGTATACGCAGAATGGTCGGACGTGATACAGCATATCAAAAGAGCCTCAAGCTTTTATATCTTGCAGAAGCCCAAGGCTGTATTGAATGTTCAGCCGTACTCAAGGAGCTTGCTACAACTATTTTCTGGCGAAAGGATAATATTAATTGAAAAATACTACACTTTCAACCGTGCTCCAAGTAGTACCTCAACCCCAAGATAGTTTCTCTGAAAATGAGCGAAATGGGCAATTTCCTACAGGTGAAAAGCCTGTCACTAAATGGTTCCGTTGCTCATATGAACATGATCTTGCCGCAGAAATAGAACGAATTAAACCAGATTTAATTGTAATTAACTCTTTACCAGAGGTTTCTTGTGAAAAAGGAGGTTATAAATTACCTCTTCCCCAGAATTATTCAGCTTATCCCGAAATCCCTAGACTCGGCTTTTTATTTTCAGACCTGTACAGCCCCACCCTCTATTCAAACTATAGAATACTTAATAAACTAAATTGTGCTGCAGCTTTTTACAGATACGCCGTACCGGGCGAATGTCTTTTTGAAAATTCTGAGCTACCAATTTTTTGCGCATTATTACCAGCAAAGCTTAAAGAATTTTTATATACAGATTATCCCATAAATATTGAGAATAAAATCATACCCCTAGGCTTATTTGGGACAGGTTTTTTCAACGATAATAATAATCATTATCCCTGGCGCAAAGCTATAACTAAGAAGCTTATTAACAAAATACCGTTTTTCTGCGGGGTCAGACCTTCACAAGCGGTAAAAGGTTCTGCAGTTCAAGGTGGAGATTATTATGCCATGCTCAATCGTTGTAAAATATCTCTTACTTGTGGCGCAGAGGTCAATGTATTTCTCAATAAACACTTTGAAATTACCCTTGCTGGCACCTGTCTAGCAACTGAGCGTACCCCAGTTCTTGAAGCAATCGGTTTCAAAGATCTGGTAAATTGTGTCTTCGTTGATGAAAACAATGTTCTTGATAAACTCGAATACCTATACTCTAATGAAGACGAATTGCTGAAAATTACCCAAGCCGGCAAATCTCATATGCAGGATTTATTCGAAAAATATAATATATACCGTATGATTGACCTTTGGTATAAAGCTTATACTGCACTCAATCCAAACGAACAATTAATTCAGACAGATTATTTTAATTTTACCACTACAACTAAAAACAATCCAGTGATACCTGAGATCCCCTGTGGACAAAACACCCTAAAAGAAAAGAATATTCAAGGTTTTGCCTTACTTCGCAAGAATCAAATTAACGATGCAGCCAAGTATTTTAATGATGTCTTATCATACATTAATTACGAACCGCTTGCCCGCCTCGGAATGTCAATAGTAAGTATCTTCTCTGGAAATCTTGGGAATGCATATAATTATCTAATAAATAATATTATACATATCGATAAACAATACCAATTTAAATATATGTATGATCCCGTAGACATAGCCTATTTAGCTATTATTCTCTTATGTACCGGTAAACGTAACGACTCTCTAAAATTACTCTCTACAGTCAACGATCTTCATTACCCCGCTCTAGCTGCTGTCCGTAATATCATTAATAATACTAAAGATCAAGAGAATATTACCGTAGATTATAAATCACGGAATCCGGTAAATGATTTTACCTATGAAGATTGGTACCAACATTTTAAAACTATAACAGATCATTTTTGCCCTGGTAATTGAGAGGCTTTGCATGGATACAATTAACCGCAATAAACAACTAAATGGACAGATAACCCTCCCATTTAGTTTTTACTTTCAAACACCTTGTACTGATTTCAAAATTGAGTCCCAGGTTGATATGATTACACAGAGCATACTCAAAAAAGCCTCTGACAGCATTACCGAAGCTAAAACCAGAGTCGCCTTGATACTAGTTGATGTTATTGGTAAAGGTGATGATAGCGACCTTACTTCTGCAGATTCAACTACAAAGAGTATAAGTGCCTTTCTTGATAAATGCCGCAAGAATGCAGTTACGGTTGTACATGCGCCAAATTTCCCCATTGTCGAAAAATATCAACAATATCATGATATCAGAGATAGAGTCAAATCGGATTTCTGTGCTGATAACAGCTCATCCCCTGAATATATGAATTGGCCACAACAAACCTCTCTACATAATAATGTCCAAAATTTACTCAAAGATTATCATAACCGAATTACCGAAACTTACACCCAACACTTGAATTCCGCAATCAATTGGGATATACATAAAAGTGTACAGCCATTAGCTAGCGAATATGTTGCACAATCATTTGAAGAATTACGCTATATCTTATGGAAGGAACAACGTGATATTCTTATCTTTGTTGGTGGTGGGTTGCGACAATGTCTAATGAACAGGCCAATAGGTATCAATGCTTTCAGGGGTGTCAACTCAAATGCTAACGGACTATACTCACATTATTACCGTACAAAGAACTTTATATGCGTCCTTGAAGACTGTATCTACAATATGGGCTCAGAGCAACATTCAAGTCAAGTATCGAAAGAAGTAATGCTTGAATACCTTGGTTGGAATAGAGTATTTATTTCACGCTCGACTGAAATAAGCTTTACCTGAAACCCAAACATTTATTAATTGACAACCGTGTTTGTTAACAACAACGAGGTATAAGATGAGAGACTATGAAACAGTAATAAAGAATAACCTTATTTCAACCCTAAAGCAATCTAAACATCCACTGATCATCTACCCTGCCGCCAAAGCTGGCACTGCAATATTGAATGCATGCCTGAAGAATAATATCAATATTGAAGCCATGTGCGATGACGGATCCTTGAAGAATAAATATGTATCTGGAAAACCAGTATACTGCCTTGAAGACATATTTCTACGTTATCCCGATGCCGAATTTATCATAACCTTTGATAATTATGATATACTCAGCTCAAAGATTGAAAACTTAGGTAATGCCAATAATAAGTGGCACCTCGGGCTAGTATTACTCGATGCTGAGGATATAGATTTTACTCAGGATACTGAAAATTTCATAATCAATATAACCAGATGCTCATTTGAACGTAGTAGAGAAGTACATATAAATTATTACCGAGACTTCCCTGAAGATTATGTTTATATCCCCAGTACCGGCATAAACAACACCAATGTATGTGCACAAAAATGCCTCAACTGCCAGCAATATCAACCATATATTATCAATCCACATCATTTTGATTATTCCAGGCAAAAAGAAATTTTTGACCAATTTATGAATCTGGTAGACGAAATATATCAGTTCGAACTCTGCGGCGGTGAATTTTTCATTGACCCGAATTGGCCAAAATACGTTGAACTAGTACGCCCTTATATCGGAAATAAAATCAAACTCTGTACAATTACCACTTGCGGTAAAGTAAAGCTGAAAAGTGAAGATATAAAAATACTACCGCACGAAAAATTTTATATAAAGATTTCAGATTATCCTCATTTAAAAGAACGACAGGCAAATTTTATGAAATCTCTGCGTGAGCATCAAGTCTGGCATTATCCTTTAATCAATACCTGGTTTGAAGCGGTAAAACCAAAAAAGTATAATAGAACCCCTGAAGAGAATCAGATAGTCTTTGATAACTGCCAAGCCAAGCTCGACCCAGTAATCCACTATGATCTAGGCTTGCATAAATGTCTAAAAACCACAATCTTCAGAGAGATGGGCTTCACAGATTTCCCAGATATTGAAGGTCCTGAAGGTGACAGGCTTGATTTTATGAAGATGCTCAGAGAAGGTAAATCCGAGAAAGAGGTAAAAATTGCTATTAACACTTATCTACATTGCACCAAGCCCCTTGCTTTATGTGATTACTGCTTCTCTCATAGTTACACCACGCCGGATACTATGGTAAAACGAGTCTTACCTGGCGTACAATACGATCCCAAAATACATTCTTAGCCTTTAGGCTATAATACTGATAAAATAGAGCATGAAAGGTTATATTATGAATTTTTTGATAGTTATGCCCTACTTGGATTCAAATTCTAAGTGCAACACTTGCACTTTTTACGAAGCCCGTTTGTATACCTCAAGCGGGCTTTTAAATCCCAGTCTCTTTCTTGGTCGACTGTTAACCAATTTCTCTATTGCTTCGAGTCTTTTTTGAGTTACATTCAGTAGCTCTCGATCTTTAGGGAAATACTGCCTTAGTAAACCGTTTGTATTCTCGTTGCTACCACGCTCCCAGGCACTGTACGGATTACAGAAATAACTCTTACACTTTAACACTTCATTCACATCACCATGACCTGCAAATTCCTTACCATTATCATAAGTAATCGTGCAAACTCTAAAGCTTCTCAGTAAGCGAATTATTTCAGCCTTCACAAGTTCACTGCTTTTATTTCTAACGAACCCAAGCCTTAATAAACCACTCTTGCGCTCAAGCAATGTTACAAGGTATCCTTTATGATTTGCCCCACTTACTAGATCTGCTTCCCAGTCACCTATTCTCTTGCGTCTCTCGATGGCTCCAGGGCGTTTGTCTATACTGATCGCATTCTTGATTCTTCCTCTATTATCAGTACTTCTGCACCGTCTCTTCTGTTTACGCTTGCCATTAATTCTAAGGTGCATATATAGTTTTCCGCCATGCTTTTTGTCCTCAACAATTAATTGATAAATACTCTCATGAGAGATGGTAAACCCAAAGAGTTTCTTGCTAATGCCAGAGATTTGCTCAGGAGAAAAATCCTGTCGCAGTTTCCTGATAATAAATCTTTTGACATATTCGTCAAGCTTTTTCATTCTGGGTATTGCTCTGCGTTTCATCGCTTTTCTTTGAGCCTGCTTGTTTCTATATCCACGTCTACCACTATTGCGCTGTATTTCTCTGCTTATGGTGCACCTGTGCACTCCAACAACTCTAGCTATGTAAGAATAGGTTTTATTCTCTTGCAATAACACTTTGATAACTGTACGATCTTCATAAGTAAGGTGGTGGTATTTCTTTTTCATATGCTCTCCTTGAGTGATAGAAATAGAAGGTTTTGGCGAACTATATATCGACCACCTTACTATTTTCTATTTTAACTCAAGTGTTGCACTTGGAATTTGAATCCACCCTATATAATAGCCCCTGGTAAACTAAGAAAACCAGAATATATGATTCCACTCGGAGTCATGTGTATATCAAGTTCATTAAAAACCGCTGGTTTTAATGTCTTTACTTTGAATTTAAATCACTATGCCGAACCATACTCCGAACTGCAGAAAAAGATAGCAAATAATAATATTGATGTAATACTGACCGGCGGACTTTCCGTAAATTTTTCCATTCTACGCCACACCTTTAACCAAGCAAAAGCAGTTAATCCAGATATCATTACTATCTGTGGAGGTGGTATTATTTCCGGTGACCCACAAGCCGCAATGCAAGCTTTCAATGATCTTGATTTTGGAATAATCGGAGAAGGTGAAATCACAGTTTGTGAGCTCGCACATGCCTTAGAGACCGGTGCTAACATCGATAATATTTCTGGAATAATCTATAAACATGATATGAAATATATTCAGACTCAGCCGCGAGAAGAGATCAAAAATATAGATGAACTTCCTTTTCCCGATTACGACGGTTTTGAATATAAAAAGTACATAAACCAGTATTGTTCAAGTAATTTCGAAGAACTACATGTTGATATTCCAACTTTACAATCCATTTTTACTCAGGATATTTCTATTAAAAAGGGTGTCATTGCCGGTAGCAGATCATGCCCCTTCAGCTGCACCTTTTGTTTTCACACATCTGGGCAGAAATACCGTCAGCATTCCCTTGATTAATGTGGTCTAATTTGTCAAGACAATAAATCAGGTTGTTTAAGGTGGAAACTAAATCTTGCAGTAATGGAGCGCAGGGCGTAGCCCGGAGCGGAATTACTGCAAGGGCAGCGACTTCTACGCCACATCAATTTTCTTATTTCTATTACTAAAATATACTTCGCGCGGTGTACGCTTACTCAGACTGGAATGCCTTCTTTCATTGTTGTAATACTCAAAATATTTATCTAACGCATCATACGCTGCAAAATAGTTCTTATACTCAGTCAAATAGACTTCTTCATACTTCACTGTACGCCAGAGCCGTTCGATCATTATATTATCAAACGCTCTGCCCTTGCCGGACATGCTTATCCAGATCCTATTCTCTTTCAGCACTTCAGTAAAGTCATTGCTCGTATATTGGCTGCCCTGATCTGTATTGAAAACCAATGGCTTTGACTCTTCAAGAGCATTCTTCAGTGCGCTTACACAGAAGCTGCTGTCCATTGCCATAGAAAGTTCCCAAGAAATCACATAGCGACTATACCAGTCCATTACAGCAGTAAGATATGCATTGCCGTGGCGGAGTGGAATATAGGTTATATCGCTCACCCAGACCTGATCAGCTTCATTGATTTTCATATCACGTAGCAGATACGGATATACTTTATGCTCTTGATTTTTAGCAGTGAAACGTTTCTTAGGGTATATCGCCTGTAAGCCCATCTCCCGCATCAAGCGTCTGACTTTATGCCGTCCAATTTTAAAACCAACCCTTCTCAAGTCTTCAGTGATTGTGCGAGAACCTTTAAAAGGATGCTTGATAAAGAGATCATCAATTACCTTCTTAATTTCAAAATCCTGCTTATTCTCAGCTTGTGATTTATAATAATAGGCTGAGCGAGAGATTTCTAAGAGTTCGCATTGCCTGGAGACAGACAACTTTGATTTATTTGGTTCAATCATGTTGCGTTTTTCCTCAACCGAGGAGCTCGTCAGATTTTTTTTTAAGCCAGTCGTTCTCGATTTTCAAACGACCAATTTGCTCATACAGTTTTGCCTTTTCATCTTCATCTTTAACAACTTTTTTCTTACGCTTATCTGAGAAAATATCGGGAAGTCCCTCAAGCATGGATTTCTTCCATTGCCTAATCTGGTTGGGGTGAACCTCAAATTTTGCAGCCAGCTCTGCAAGAGACCGATCACCTTTAATCGCTTGCAAAGCAACTTTTGCTTTAAAATCAGCCGTAAAACTCTTTCTCATGGATAATTCCTTTCTCTATTAATACTATCGGAAAAATCCACCTTATTCAACTGTCCAGTTTTATTAGACCATTATAGATTATATCTTTAAGGAATTGGATTTTCTTATTGAAAAATATGGTATTAATTTAGTCTTCTTTCAGGATGAATTATTCGCTTCATCCGCACAACGAGTCAAAGATTTTTGCAAAAGAATTAAACCGTACAATATGCCTTGGAGAGTAAACCTCCGTGCCAACAATATTACCGAAGATCTTATTAAAACCATGAAAGAATCTGGCTGTATACACATAGTATTTGGTATCGAAAATATCAATAATAGTATCTTAGAAGGAATGAATAAACGGATAACCCGCGAACAAATTGAGAATGGTCTCAGCTTGGTCAAAAAATATAAACTGGGTAAAGCCACTGGCAACCTACTTTTTGGAGATATTTATGAGACTGAAGAGACTATTCAAAATTCTATCGACTGGTGGCGAGAAAAATGGCAAATTGAAATCTCATTATTAATGATTCAGGTTTATCCCGGATCTTATATTTACAAATACGCTCTAGAGAACAACCTTATTACTGATCCAGTACATTCTTACTTGACGGCTGTCCACATATCAACATTAGTAAACTCTCATCTGCAAAAATCAATGATTTAAAGAATACCATTACTTATCTTACCCGATATGAGAAAAGAGCTACGGTTTATCCAGAACTATTGGATTATAACAAACAGACGAACAAAGCAGATTTTGAATGGACCTGCAAAATATGTAAACGCAAGTACATTAGCTACGAACATGATCTATATAAAGTCAAAAAGGTCTCTTGTCAAGACTGCATTATTGATTATATTCCGGTTATACCCAGAATACTGGCAGCAAATATTGAAAAAAATATTATAAATTATATTAAAGAAACAAATCACAATTTAGGTTTATGGGGAATAAATCTTTTTACATATTATTTGTTAAAAGAATCAAACTTGACTCAACTAGACAATCTATTTTTGATTGATGATGATAAACAACTAGATGGAATAGGAATATTCAATAAAAAGATAAATCCTTCAAGTATGATGCAGGAATTAAATATTGATACCTTGATAGTAACCGGGACAAATCATATTGATAAATTTAAAATAAAAGCCCAGAATATTCTCAAACGAGAAATTGATTTTAAAATTATCCATGACTTTGCAGATGAGTTTAAAAGCGTTAATATATTGGATGAATAGTAACAAGAAATATCCACAAACTTACCATCACAGACCTACACATAATGATATATAGTCATTATGTCTAAATTGCATTATTGCATCAAAAATCCTCCGTAAAATCATAAATAATCTTAATGTCAACATCATCTCCAAGTAATTTTTTAGCTCTTTCTTTAATTGGATTATAATAATTTGTTGCTGTTATGATTATACTATTAAGATTTATATTTATGATCTCTTCTGAGGGATATACCTTTTTCCCAAAAATCTTTAAATTATGATATTCCTTATTATCATCAATTAAAAACACCTGCTTATTCTGAGCAAGTTTTGAACGTTTAAACAAAAAGTATGTCGATATATTTAACCCCCATACTCCAACACTATTATCCGTCTCTTGAATATATTTCTCAATATTATTCTCAATAATATCGACCATTTTTTGCGGCATAACCGGTATATAATCTTTATGACAATTCTGGCATGATATTTTAGCAGCTTGAAAGAGATTTCTATCATTTTCTTTCTGTTTATGTCCGCATAAAAGGCATTCCCAATCAAAATTATATGTATGCGTCTTAGAATTATAATCAGATTCTTGAATAATAATAGTTGCCCTAGTTTCAAATTTCTTAAGGCATAATATTTTATTCTTTAAATACTCCATTTCTAAATCAGACATTTTAGATACGTTGACATACGGACAGCCATCAATTAAGAATTGCACCGGATCAGTAATAATATTATTCTCAAGCGCATACTTATACAAATATGAACCCGGGAGTACTTGAATAACATTCAAATACATCTCATGTTCCCAATGCTCCCGCCACCATTTTAATGATTCTTCCGCAATTTCAAGGGTTTCTGCAATATCCCCAAAGAGTAAATTACCATAACTCTTCCCTAGATTATATTTCGCCATAAGACGAAGTGCGCTTTCAATTTGTTCAAGTGTTATTTTTTTGCGCATACTTTTTAAGATTGTCTTATTTGGACTTTCAATACCAATCAGCATATTTACACATCCAGCATCTGCCATAATTCTCACCATATCTTCTGACATATGGCTTACCTTCATACTAACCTTCCAAGGAATATTATACTTCTTAATTCTTCTACAGAATTCTTCCACTCTTTTAAATGACGATGCAAAGAGCTCTTCTTCAAAGCTTACCCAACCAATAGCATAGGTATTAATAAGGTATTCAAGCTCATTAAAGATATAATCCAGTGAATGTTGTCTAAAACGTTTCCCTGAGGTATGAAAGCAAAAGGTACAACTAAATGGGCAGGATCTACTGCCAATAATAGTTGCCCCACGAGTATAATTTATAGCACCAAACTTCGACTCTATATCATGTATACTCATACGGTCATTATAAATAACAGCTGTAAATTTATCTAGAAACTTCCCGTATTCAAAACCTTCATAATCAGGAGAAGGAAATGTATCAATATCCTTAACTTCTTCTCTTGGCTCAGTAATTATATAATCATTACCATCTTTATAGATAATACCCTGTACTTCGGCAATATTTGACTTATTCTCTAATGCTTCGGCAAGCTTACAGATAGTAACCTCGCCTTCACCAATTACTCCAAAATCAATATCTGCAAATGCTTTCATTGTCGATACTGCATCACCCGATATTATTCCACCTCCACAGATTGTAATTATATTTGGATTTGCTGCTTTAGCTTTATCAAATATACACCTCAAGAATGAGAAACATGGCGACGTTCCTCCTGTCATTATAACATCAATCTTATCACTGCGTATTTTCTCTTGTAATGCTGCATAAGGTTGTTTATGATGATTCATATTAATGGTGAATATCTTAAAGCCCTCTCTCTTAAGAGAACTGGAAATATATAATATCCCCATAGGCATTTCATACCCTGTCGCACCTTCATTTATCAAATATGGCACAACAACTAAAAAATTCATACCAACTCCTCTATTATTTTAAACTATAGTTTAAATTTAATATTAAAAATAGTATTATTAAGTAAACTATAATCGTCAGCAAAAATATAATATTTAGAAATAAACAGAAGTAAACATCATTTTTACGGCATGAAGATTTGAAAATATCAGCCCTGCTAAAGATAAAAAATACATCTAAAATAATAATTTAGAAGACAACAAATGATATCTTCCATTTATCTACCACTACAGATATTATACTATACTCAGGTTTAAATTTAATTCAATAAATCATTATGATTTTGAATCAGCCCAGCTAATAACTCACTCAACTGCTCCGTATCTCTTTTATTACTGACAATATTCAATAAGATTTGCGAAAATAATTGATACTCTTTGAGTTGCCATTTTGCTGAATGATTGAGCAGTCCGCCAATAATTACATCTAACTCAGAGCTCTCCCATTTACCGTCAAACCAATGAGGCCTAAGTGCCATACCTACATTCATCTGAAGCAAAAGAGTATATTCCCTAAGCATACCCTCTTTATCACCCATCCAAGATAACGCCCGTATTGTATAAACCTTATAACAAACCGCAAAGGTATTGTCTGCGGGCATCCAATTAACCAAGCTACTTTGCAAATATTGATAAAACCAAGTATTACATATTTGATTATTTGGATATAATTAATTAGTTTTCTACAATAATTATAAAAATCCAGTTGAATATCAAATTCCATAATATTTATTGTTGAGAAAATATATTTAAGCAAATTATCAGTTCGCTGCATTCTATCATCTTCAACGATATTAGACGGATAACTACTTTCATATATCTCAATAAATCTACGAATAATAAAGAATGGTGAGACCTTATTCTGCTCTATTTTATTGATTACATTATCAATAAAATATTTGAAGATCTCCATTACACACTGAGAAAGATCCATATTATCCGGTAGAACAAGATTTTGACGCTGCAACATTAATTCAATAATATCCAGAAGATTACTTACTTGCGGTCCATAATAACTAATTGGATTAGAAGAAGAATTTCCAGATGATTCTTGACACCTAAAATTAATCTTTATAAACTCAAAATAATCATCGAATGAATTAAACCTACCTTCCATTCCCAAATTATAACTGAATGAATTAGGTAATGCTTCCCCTCGAAGCATCTTATTAAAATTTGCTGAGATATATTCAATTAAATCTCCATTCGGACTAAAATATTGCAACAACTCTGCCTGTTGTTGTTGTCCGACTATTTCAGGATCAGTGATAGCAATCTTTGTCATATCGACTAATTCAGAGATTGAATGAACATTGAAGCAACCAATAATTTCCTGCTGAACCTTTGGAGTCATAATCTGTATACACGGTCTACCGGTAGTAATTAAAAAAGTTGTCATACTACTTGAATAATCCGATATCAGAACCGTTACTTTTTTATATATATCAACCAGATCCCCATATAGGATAAAATCATTTATATAGACATTCGATAATTTTTTACATTTTTCAAAGACATCATTCATTCTCCCTAATCTACTATCATTTGGAGCTGGTCTAAACCATATCTCACAATCAGGAAAATTCAAACTTAAAGCTTCAAGATTAGAATAATAATCCAGCTGACTCCCGCAATTTATATACACTGGCATAAGTAGAATTACAGTTTTTTCAGGTTTCGAATTTCTCGCCGCATTATATGCTTCAACTCGTAAATAACCTACATCCAAATATCCTCGCATATTTCCTAAATAACTGGGTTTTAACCCCGCAATCCTTTTCATAGTCAGATAATTGGTTAACAAGCCCGTTGAACTCGATACAAAAAAATATGCCGGCGCCAACATACATGGATGAATATCTCCAAATTTACCCTCAAACACCTCTTCAAGCTTACCAGAATTATATTTATCAACAAACTCAGAATAAGTTCGGGTATCGCCTTTATATACAATTCCTGAATAATGCCGAAAAGATGCAAGTCTGATATTTTTAAAATTTTCTCTGCATTTATACTCTTGTGAAGTAAAAATAAAAGAGATTTTAGATCTGAGATCTTCATTCAAAGAATCAGAAATAAGCCATAAAGCGTCACAATTGGGTATTTTATCCGAACTAAGAAGCTGGCACAAATTCTCTTTATTCATATAACGTTCTTCTATCCAGAAAATGGATTTAACCCCCTTTTTCTCAATTTCTTGTGAGAGTAGTACAAAAGCCCTTATCTCAGCGGAGGTAGACGTCCCCAAATCCGGATTATATAGAATATACTTTGAATCATCATCTAACTTTGTTAACAACTCATCCACAGATAAGAATATTACTTGCGCTGGTTCCATTATTTTTCCTAATTCCTGACTTTTCCTTTGGTATATTTACAAAAAACCTATTCAACTTTGATATTTAAATAAATACTATACTATAATAAACGTATCGTCTTTTCATCACAGTACAGACCGACTCTACGTCCCGTCTCAAGTGAAGAGAAGATATTCTCCCCACAGCCTATAGCTGCAGGAAGTCCCAGCTCTGACGAACGTATCGCCATATGTGAATTCGCCCCGCCATACTGAGTAATCAATCCCTTAATCCCCTTACCGAAGATAAAGTCATACCCCGGATCCGCACTCTCGATACAGACAATCTTTCCTGCCAAAGTCTGAGTTCCACTCACTCCATGTAGTATCTGACACTCAGCCTCAACCCGTTTACTCCCAATAAAATTAGGTTCAGCAGACTGCAGAGGCACAATATACAAATCCCCCTCATGTCTAATTACTCCTCCCAATTTTATTTTACGGTTAAAATCCCGCTCAATTTTAGCATACTCTACTTGGCGACTGAGCGAACGTGAAAAGAGATCCTGCGACGAGGTATACGCTGTAGCCAATATATCCTCAATCCGCAGATAAGCCAAATCCTCCCGGCTCAATCCCCAGTAATTACCCCAATATACAATCCCGTCTAGAACTGCTGAGAGGCTTTTACTGAAGATAAACTTACCATATTCCCTGGCTTGAATTGCAAATTTAAAATAAGTAAGGAATGATTGCGCTGTAATCTCTTTGAATTGAACTGAAGAAAAAAGCTTATCTAGCTGTTTCTCTTCTTTAGCCGAAAGACTAAAAATATTATTTTCGCTTTTGACTAGCGGAAAGTTTTGTGAGATTAACTCCGGCATCTCCCGATAGGTCTTAGACATTATATCATAAGTACCCGGCCTAAGATGGCCATATCTCTGAATAAAATTTTCTTGCGTAATATCACCATTTTTCAAAGAATAACAATCTTTAGATAGGTCTCCGAGTACCGTGGAGAGCGATTCTTTAAAGAGGTTTACTCGTTCCACACTAATCGTCCCCATGCGTATTGCCGAACGCATCAAAGCCTCAGCAATAAACCCGTGTCTAGCGAGTATAGAGAAGGGCAGAGTCCCGTAACGTATACAGTCGGAAAGAACAATTTTCAACCAGGAAGCAAGGTGTACGGGATTATCTTTAGGCGGCGTAAGATATTCCGGCTGCTGCCTTGCCCCCAACCATTCAATCTCGTATAACGCCTGTTTAATCGAACTATCTTCCGCAATACTAACTGCCTTTAGGGTCAGAGAATGTAATCGGGCGGTAAATTCCATAAATTCTTCTGAGTTCAAGCAATTATTATAACGCGATTTGAAGACCTCTTCAAAATCAAAGTCAAATATTGTCTGTGCCACTTCAAACTCTATTTTATCATGAAGATTCGGTTTTTCATCTACTCTATCCAGCCAGGCATTTACAATCTTCTCGCCGACTGACGAAGTAAGATTGTGTGGCAGAAATGAATTAAAGCTCATCCGTAAATCAATATAGGGTGAACCACTAAGGAGTATCATCAAATCCGATTTAGGCAGAATTCTATACCCTAGCTTCTTTCTTGCAATACTCCACGCCTCAGAAGTAATAAGATATCTATATAGCGATGCCGCTAGTGGAGAGGGATCCGCCCCAATCATCTCCGCCGGATTCCAATCCCCCATATTACTCAGAATCGTTCTTCTTCCATAGATATCTCGTACAGGCTTACTATAATCAGTAAAGAACTTATTTATATGTTCCAGATGTTTATGATGTTGGCTTGATTCCTGCTCGGAGAGCAAGGCCTCTCCGCCTGCATGCCTCACTTTATTGACCAGATCCTTACGCCAGTTCTTCGCTGCAGCAATAGGACGAACTTGAAACAGGAGTATATTATTAGCATTATCCACCCCAAATTCGATATCAAGATTTGCCCCAATAAAATGATTCTCCAGCTCCGCCACAAATTGCACAATCTTACGCAGCCTCTTTGAAGAGAAATATTCATCCTTGGTCTTATGATAGACTAAAATTGTTTTGTTCTCGCCAGTACCACTGGTAATAGTATCGGTTCTACCACTCTCATCATCATAATTTATGACATAATACGGTGCTCCTGTATCCAAGGTCTTGGTCATAACCACGCCGCTAAGCGTTATATTTTCTGCCATTTCCTGTACCAGAATATGATCTTGCTCTGGATTTATATTCTGCCCGTATGAATCCTTAACCTCAACCACAGCACTCTTTACTGCAACACTATCCTTCGGATCAACATGTAGAATCGAAGTAAAAGCCCCCGCTAATGACTCGGCACCCGTATCCTCAGCCGCAGCAGAACTTCTGACAGCTACCGGTTTATCAAAGGTTTTATTAATCCTACTGACGATAGTCTCCCCAGACAACTCCCATTCAGCAACGGTAAAATACAGTAAAGGCGGAATTATAAAACTGAACTCATACTCCATAAGCTCTGCCAATGTTTTTGCTTTGGTAGAAAATCCAGGTTTCTTTCCATTACTCATTTTACTCTACCCTTTAGCAAAAGTAATATTACTATTCAACTTTAGATATTCAATTATCTTTGTCAGTGACTCATCAACCGTTTCGGTATCGGTATAGACAGTCACATCTGCTTCCCTTGGCTCTTCATAGACATCATCAAGGCCAATAAAGTTCTTAAGTTCCCCTGTCTGATACCGTGCATAATGCCCCTGCACATCACGTTCAGAGACCTTTGCCAATGACGCCTTGCAATAAATCTGATGATAATTGCTAATCTTTACCCGTAGAAAATCCCTTATTTCAAAGTATGGACTAATATTGGCCACAATGGTAAATATCCCGTTTTGCGACAATCTTTCTGCCGCAAAAGCAATCCTCTTGGTCACCGCTATGCGCTCTTGGCGTGAATATCCTAAATCCCCTTCAAAAAAGTCACGCACCACATCACCATCAAGCAGATCACACTGAAGTCCCTGCCGGGATAATTCCTCAAAGAGTCTTACCGCCAAGGTGGTCTTGCCAGAGCCTGAAATCCCTGTAAACCAAATTACAGCCGCAATATTTCGTTGCTTATTATCTTCCATATCTAATGCTTATATCTCTTTCCATGAGTAATTTAATCTTATTGTTTAAGCAAAGTCTAACTCTATATATTATATAATTTATAAAACATACCATATTTTTTCTATATTTATTATATATATTGCAAGATTTATTTTATTTTATAAACACATTTACTTACGCTCAATATAATTTAACTTTATTCCATTACCCAAGCATAAGCATGATTACAGTCATGAAATATATAAATCATATCATTATTATGTTATTATAAAATATTGTAGAAAACAGCATTATTAATATGTATACTGATTATTAATAACTAACCAGAAAATAGTAAAATTTTATCAACCATTACTATATTTTCACAACTCATTAAAATGCTAATATTCCAAAATTAACCAAGGAGACATCAAAATATGAAGACCGAATGGGATTATACGGCTTTAGCCAATGCCTATCTGGAACGTCCGAATTATGCTGCAGCTTTACTGGAAAAACTCTTTATAATTGCAGGGTTAAAAGAAGGTGATAAAGTATGTGATATAGGTGCCGGTGTCGCCCACCTCACCATTCCACTTGGCCTCAAAGGCTATAATGTTGATGCGATAGAGCCCAACGACGCCATGCGCGCCAATGGTATCAAACGTACAGAATCTATGCCAAATATACACTGGTTTGAAGGTACCGGAGAAGAGACAGGCAGAGAATCTGAAGCCTATGATTTTGCATCCTTTGGCTCATCTTTCAATGTCTGTGATCGTGCTAAAGCGCTAAATGAAGTATATAGAATCTTAAAACCCGGTAAATGGTTTACCTGTATGTGGAATCACCGCCAACTTGATGACCCTATTCAACAAGAGATTGAAAGTATTATCAAAAGCTATATCGAAGATTATACTTACGGTACTAGGCGTGAAGATCAAAGCAAAGTAATTGCCGCATCAGGATTATTCCACAATATCCAAGAACACACAGGCACTGTAATCCATACCCAAGAGGTAGAAAAGGCAGTTGAAGCCTGGCGTTCTCATGGCACCCTTCACCGACAAGCAGGATCCAATTTTGACAAAATTATCGAAAATATTCAGAGCTATCTTGCTAGTCTTGGAGTTGATAAAATTGAAATACCATATACCACAAGATCATGGATTGCGCAAAAACAAAATTAGCTTGATAAGAAATAAATGTTTAAATTTGCCTAATCTTCATATTTCTGACTCTATTCTTTACGGAGACCAGGCTAATCTCTACCAACAAGTCTCTATTTTAATTTCAGATATTTTTTGGTTCAAGGGAACTCAACTTCCCTTGAACCAAATTTTAAGATAAACCAATTTATCTTTTTTATAAAATCTTCTCCGCCCCAGAGTAGATCTCTTCAATCTCCAGCAACACCGCCGCATGCCCCGGATGCTTCTCAGGATTCCACTCCTTCATACTCTCAAACACCTCCCCAGAGGTATGATACTCCAGAGTACCCTTGAGCTGATAAGCCTTATTCTCCTTATTAATAAAGAGGATCACCCCGCTGCTCCCATTCTGAATATTCTCCCTGGTCTTGGCAAAGTAATTATCCGCAACCACCGGCTTACCTGCAAACAGACCCACACAAGTCGCATAAATACTATTAGGAATATTTTCTGAATTTACCGTGGTCAATACTACCGGCCCTTCCCGCTCATCCCATACCTTCTTTACTTCTTCGGTTAGCGCTGCCATAACTTCTCTCCTTCCTGCAATCCTATTATCTTCAAATAAGGACAATAATAATTATAACCTAATCAGATAAGCTATACACACACATATATATGAGCAAATACTAAATACTCTATACCTCTAAAAATACTCAAAACCCTTACAAAATCAAGGCTTATTTGCAAGTTAATATACTCTCTCCGCTTTATTCATACTATATTTCCCTGCACAACCAAGAAGAAGACATTGAACGATAAAAGTTGAAAAGAACATAACAAAAAAGCCTCATTTACCGGAGTAAACAAGGCTTATAATTTGGGGCGAGAAACCGAATTCGAATCGGCGACCTTCAGAGCCACAATCTTCCGACAAAACAGCACAACCAGCAATAACGACAATAAGTTACAAGATAACACCAACAGCAAAGTGACCAAATCATGCCTAAATCGTGTCCAAAATGACCAAAATCCAGCTGATAAACACCAAAGCAATAACGCTGTTGCTGAGGCTGTTCTGGAAATAAGCAAGCTTCCTCTATCAGATGATGAAAAAGCGCAAATGATCAGAATGCTATTAAAATAAAATTACTTGACTAATTCTAAAATATATCGTACACTATAGCGTACGTATTAGTTATATTCAAAGGATTGACAAAATGCCAAGCATTACAGTCACTACAGCTCGGAAAGAGCTTTACAAACTTATTGACACCGTCGCCGAAACCCATGACCCAGTAGTAATTACAGGCAAGCGCAATTCTGGTGTTCTAATTAGCGAGGATGACTATTTAGCCATTCAGGAGACTCTTTATTTACAGTCTATTCCTGATATGACTGAAAGCTTGCTCAAGGGGAAAGAGATACCTATTGAGGATTGCCAGCCACTTGAGGAACTGGATTGGTGAGTTATCGAATTGTATTTACCAAGCAAGCTCAAAAAGATGCAAAAAAACTCTCTTCAGCTGGTCTTAAAAACAATACGTTGAAATTACTTGATGTTCTGAAAAAAACCCCTTTTAATTCATATCCTCCTTATGAGAAGCTGCTTGGCAATCTATCAGGGCTATATTCCAGACGTATTAATATTCAGCATAGACTTGTATATCAAGTTCTTGAAAATGACAAGATTATTAAGGTTTTACGTATGTGGTCTCATTACGAATAGCATTATACATAATAAATAGAAAAGTCCTTAAATTCATCCCTGGTGGATTCAAATTCCAAGTGCAACACTTGAGTGAAAGAAGAAATAGTAAGGTGGTCGATATATAGTTCGCCAAAACCTTCTATTTCTATCACTCAAGGAGAGCATATGAAAAAGAAATACCACCACCTTACTTATGAAGATCGTACAGTTATCAAAGTGTTATTGCAAGAGAATAAAACCTATTCTTACATAGCTAGAGTTTGTTGGAGTATACAGGTGCACCATAAGCAGAGAAATACAGCGCAATAGTGGTAGACGTGGATATAGAAACAAGCAGGCTCAAAGAAAAGCGATGAAATGCAGAGCAATACCCAGAACGAAAAAGCTTGACGAATATGTCAAAAGGTTTATTATCAGGAAACTACGACAGGATTTTTCTCCTGAGCAAATCTCTGACATTAGCAAAAAACTCCTTGGGTTTACCATCTCTCATGAGAGTATTTATCAATTAATTAAGGAAGTTATTCCGGGAGAGCAATTATAAATATCATAAAATTTCTCAGACAGACTATTATGCAGCATATTCTACATGCGAGAGTAACACGCAAGCGTATCATCCCGTATTTATTAAAGAATGACCACGCCGCATTATTCTGGTTACTCAGAAGGGTCTATGCCGAAGATATCTGTTATTCAACCGAGATAATCTCGCAACTTACCCCAGCCTTCACCCAGAATCCATTGATATTTCTAGATATCGGCTGTAGCTCTGGTATAGATAAATTATGGCATAACTTCCCTGAATCAGATATTAGCATCTCCGGCATAGATCCGGTAAGTGAAGAGATTCAACGACTTCAGGCCGCTACAAAAGCATCCAATATTAAATACTATAATTATTTCATTGGCACAAACAATGCTGCCAATATTCATCAATTACTGAATAAACAGGGTCTCAAATATAATATGCTCAGTGCCGGCCAAGCAACAGAGCTTAATAATAATACACAGCATGTTGCCGATAATACTAAATTAGAACGAGTCCCCCCTCAAACCGTATCCAGAATATCACTAGATGTTTTTGTAAAGAGACACACCTCTGGGCTGGCAGACTTCATCAAGATCGATACCGATGGTTATGACATCGATGTCCTACGCTCAGGTACTGAAACCCTCAAACAAGCCCTTGGTGTACAGGTTGAAATGAATTTTTTAAACTCTGGTAATCAAGAATTAAGTTCATTCTCGAGTATTGACCTCCATTTACAGGCTCAAGGATTTATCCCTTGTAAATTCTCTCCTCCCAGTCTCTATTCCCTCAGAGAATTACCCGCCACCTTCGAGTATGATATCTATGCCCAGACAACCAGAGGCATACCTCTACAATGCGATGGTATCTATCTGCGTAATCTAACCGCAACAGATACTCCCGAACAATTCAATAATCCTGATTTTTCTACTATCTGTAAATTAATCTCACTCTATGTCATCTTTGGCCTACATGACTGGGCTGTAAAATTAGTCTTCAAATATAAGAACCTTTTCCAACAATATGAATATAACCTGGATGATCTTCTAAACCTGCTGACACCAAAAATATATGGTTATAAACCCACTTATCAGGAATATATCTCTTTGTTCAATAAACACCCAGAGAAATTTTTATGTTCTAATTTATCAATTCTAGAAAGTTGTATCAATAACCTAAACCATAAAACACACTAAACCCATATTATATTATAAAATCTTCTCCGCCCCAGAGTAGATCTCTTCAATCTCCAGCAACACCGCCGCATGCCCCGGATGCTTCTCAGGATTCCACTCCTTCATACTCTCAAACACCTCCCCAGAGGTATGATACTCCAGAGTACCCTTAAGCTGATAAGCCTTATTCTCCTTATTGATAAAGAGGATCACCCCGCTGCTCCCATTCTGAATATTCTCCCTGGTCTTGGCAAAGTAATTATCCGCAACCACCGGCTTACCTGCAAACAGACCCACACAAGTCGCATAAATACTATTAGGAATATTTTCTGAATTTACCGTGGTCAATACTACCGGCCCTTCCCGCTCATCCCATACCTTCTTTACTTCTTCGGATAGCGCTGCCATACCTTTTCTCCTTCATACTATCCGTTTATTTTTAAAAATAAACGACAAAAATACCGTACCAACGAAGTTAAATAAATATATATATATATGAGCAAATACTAAATACTCTATACCTCTAAAAATACTCAAAACCCTTACAAAATCAAGGCTTATTTGCAAGTTAATGTACTCTCTCCGCTTTATTCATACTATATTTCCCTGCACAACCAAGAAGAAGACATTGAATTATAAAAGTTGAAAAGAACATAACAAAAAAGCCTCATTTACCGGAGTAAACAAGGCTTATAATTTGGGGCGAGAAACCGAATTCGAATCGGCGACCTTCAGAGCCACAATCTGACGCTCTAACCAACTGAGCTACTCCCGCCATTTAAGGTGACTAATTAGTATAGATAAATGACGTGTATTTGCAATAGGTTATGCGTTATTTTTTGTTATATTTTTATTAGTTTTCGACCTGATACTCAGCAGCGATGAGCTTACATTTATTATAAGTATCTTTAAGTTCTTTTCTGAATCTTCCATGCTCCTCATAAAAAGCGGAAAAGCCTGCCTCACCCTCTTCTACCTTTATATTTTTAAGCCAAGCAAGTGTCTCTTCCCAGGCCTTAATATGCTTATTAAAAGCCTGTTGAAACTCTACAGGTGTTTTAGAGAGATCAATATTCTCCGAATTCTTGATCTCATCCAGATATCTTGTCCGATAAGCCACATAGCTACCATCATTGACGCTCTTCCTGCTCAATTTCACCTTATTGGTATTACCGATAATCTTATCAATCAAAAAAACCTGACGAATACTCTCGGTATAGTCTTTCCCACTCTCAGGCGCCACCTCCACCAATGATTCAGTCTTTTCATCATTGAAGGCTACCTCTGCAATATCCTCCAACTCAAAATCACTAATCTCCTCTACCGCCTCCACCGGCTCTGAGACGTCAGTAAGCAGCTCCATCTTTACTACTTTTGGTTCATCACTGGTAACACCCTCTTTACCGACAAGGGTAATACCCTTACCCTCAATTATTGAACGGCTCAATTCATCCATATTAATACCGCTATCGCGCAACCGACGCACAATCGCCGAAGCTCTTCCCACCTTTATTGCCTCACGCATAGGAGAAAGCTGAAGATACTCATTCTTATACATATTAATATGATCCGCATTGGCTTTATCCTCTTGCTGATAAATACCTTTCTCCAGAGCATCATAATCAGGAAGATAACCGCCATCTGGAGCAGTATACGTCGCCATCGGTATCAGCATTACTTCGGCTTGAAAATTCCCCGGAACATAAGCAGATCCGGTATCACTATACTCAAAATCCGACAACTCCAGATAAATAACGCTTGATCTCTCTCTGGATGCAACCTGCACTGGTTTATAATTCTGCGGTAAAGTATATTTCCTCAACCTTGAAGATTCGGCAAATACTACCGAACGCATAAAATTATCTGCCTCTTCAAGCATACCCGCCGCCGCTGAACGTTTATGAAGTTTACCGTAAACAATCAATTCATCACTGAGAGTTACCGATACCCCTATACGTTCATCTAGATTTACTGCAGCAATAATCTCAATAAGAATATCAGACTCAACCGGACTCTTAAGTATCTTTCCTCCATTGATAACAAAGGCATTCTGCTCTGGACTATACTCTACCGTCTTGATCGGCTCAATCCCCAGAGCTTCACCCTCAACGACTACTCCCGCATACCCCGGAGCAAGCAGCAAAACACAGAACAATAATACCCCGATTATTCTATTGATCATAATTATCTCCAAAATTATTAATAAGTAATATTTTAATATTATTAATAGTCTAAACTTCGAATTCTTAATACAACTAAGCCGCTCCTTCATGCTTTGCAGCCCTGCTGGCAATTTCATGCCGATGTTTAACTATAATATTATCCGCATCCCATACCCCACAGAACGCCACTCCCAGAGGACATGCATACTCCATTCCTAATGCAGCCTGCCAAGGACTACGCCTCCCCGGACAACTAGCAGCACATTTAGCAATTGCCGCTGTATACTTTCTTCCTATTTTCATCAATCTGCTACCTCATCAATACTTAAATCAGTGGATAAATAAAACTTATCGGACAGTTCACAATATTCACTTACCCGCATCCACTAATTACTTTTAATCTTTTCCAAAAAGTTTGATTATCGGACTTCAAATCACTTCAGAATCAGTTATTATCACCGTATCCGTTATTCAACAGTTATCGCCTCTACCTCTTCCAATTCATCCATAGTCTGCTCATGATGGGTAAACTCCAACTTCCCTACCAATTCCTTCTCGGCAAAACGTGGATTCGGTAGATAATACAGCTCTGCTCCCCCGGTAGCCTCCATATCATACCCATCTTCTCCAGCCATATTAGCCGCATTGCCATATATCAGAGTTGTTCCCGCAGGTATCTTATACTGAGTAACATTCAAAGCGGTATTGCGCTCCGGCAACGCCAAAGCTCTTTTGGCTTTAGCACGTTCCGTAAACATCTTTTTTGCAAAGAAAAATCCTGATTCACCGCTACCGCCACCCCAATACCGATAAACATGTAAGTCATTATTAATCACAATCTTCTGAGCTCCAGGATTAAATCTTCTGGCTACTTCAGCTCTACGCGGTTCCTCAACTATACTGAAGACCTCCTGATCATAAATAATCTCAGGTTCTGCATTACCAGTATTCAGACTCTCAGCTTCACAACCGGCAATAAGCAGAGTCAAACTCCAACAAACAAGAAATATAACCTTTTTCATTATTATTTCTCCATTTAACAATCCATACTCAAAATATTCTATCGACCCATAAAGCTTAAAAAATTAATTAATATAGATATATTTATGATATTAATTGATTAAAGCGTGCAGAGCTATATAATAATTTCAATTAAAGTTGATAATATTATGGAAAATTCTTCATTAAATTTGATAATTAATATAAATAGGTTTTCTTATATAATAATCGCAGTGATATGTTCTATTATTGCGAAGATTTTTTATTTATAATTTAGAGACTAAACAAGTTTTATTCCTCTAAATAATATAGGTTTATAATAGTTTAAACAGGAGGTCACAATGGCTTCAAAAGAACCCATTGACAGTGTATATACCAAAACTGGTACTATTACAGAGAATGCTTTATTCACCGTATATAAAGCTGAGATCAACCTAGACAAATTCGACTATGATATGCTATATGCCTATACCCAGGTAAGCGGCCTGACTCTAGATAAACGAGCAGAAGAAGCTGAAAAATTTGCACAAAAACTCGGAGAGAAAAACCTGGATAATCAGACTATCAGAACCATTCTCGAGACCCAAAATATAGAATTGCCACCAAAATCAGCAACATTTATAAAATCCACTAGCAATTTTGAGACAGATTTTTTTGAACAAAAGCAGAATCTCTTCCTTTACACCCAACATCCAAATCTAATCACTATTTACGCTTCCGGCATGGAAGGGAATAGTGCTTACGCTGCTACTGAATCTCTTGCCAAGCAGCTTGCAACTGAAAAACTCTTTGAGACATTTACCCAGGAAGGCAAGATCAACCTGGTAATACAAGTCTCCAGAGCTGTAGCCTCACTGCACAGTAATAATATCATACACCACAATATCTGCCCAGATAATATATTTGCCCTGCCTCAAGCCACTGGTATCTGTCAGATTAAGCTACTCGCCTGCGGAATTATACCTGATATCAACCAAGCGTTGAATACCGGTGGTGGCAGTGAATTCAAACCTTTATTTGCTTTTATTCCTCCGGAGATTCTCCTGCAAAGCACAACCACGGAAGAACACTCAGAAAACGAGGATATCTACGCCCTTGGTAGTATATTATACTTTTATCTTTCAGGGAAGTATCCCTGGAAGAACTCCCGCACACTCTTTGATATTATTCAAGCTTGCAAAGCCGGTGAAGATCCATTAAGCAATGATGACTTTATCAACATTCCAGTCAATATAAAGTCTGTAATTATCAAAGCAACCCATAAAAATCCAGATAAAAGATACAATAATGTTGCAGAATTAATCACCGATCTCGAAGCCTGCCGGGATGGCCAGGAACCTGCGGCTCTAGCAATACTCAAAGGCGGGAAGAATTTCAAACCCGAACCAAATATTACCGAAGAGGAGATACTCAAGAGTGCAAGCAAGACGAATTCCAGCCAAAATCCAAATACTCCAGAGGAAGAAGAGTCTATAACAAACCAAAATTTAAGTGAAGAAAAACCCGAGTATAAATCTGAACGCACCCTGACCGAAGCAGATCTACCACAACCCATATTTGAGCCAAAAATAACCGATATCAATGAAATCTCAGCTGACATGAACAAAACCGGCTCACAAATTTGGACCAAACTCCTGATCAGCGCTTGCATCCTGCTTATTGCCGGTGGTATCGGATATTACTTCTTCGCCAGCAAACCCGCTACGACTGAGCCAATCACCCCTCCCGCAGCTGAAGATAACAACTCTACAAAAACTGAAGAACCAGAGGTAGCAGACAAGGCTGACGAAACTACTACACAGAATACCGGCCCAACCCCAGAAGAGATTGCTGCAGAAAAAGCTCTAGCTGCAGAGAGAGCATTAGCAGCCAAAAAAGCCGAAGAAGAACAGCTCCGGCAACAGCGTCTCCAAGAAGAACAACAACGTAAATTAGATACAGATTATCAGCAAGCACTTGATCAGGGTAATCAAGCCATGCTCAACAATGAGTATGAAACAGCCATTATTGCATATAGTAAAGCTCATGATCTCAAAAACACCGTCGAAGCTCAGGATCTATTGCAGACTGCCGAGAAAAAACAGGAAGCCGAGATACGATTTACCTCCAGTATAGACCAGGCAAAGCAACTCCTGCTTGAGAACAAACTGGAAGAAGCAGAAGCAATTATCCTCCAGGCCAAGACTATTCCCGGCTTCAATTCTGAACTAATAGCCACGCAGTTACTTGATGATATCCGTCATACTCGTTTTAATAATGCCCTGGCCGAAGGAGAAAATCATCTGGCAGCAGGTGAATATACTGAGGCTGAACTCGCGTACTCCTGGGCTTTGAGTATTCCCGGCTATGAAGATAATACCGATGCCCTAAATGGAAGGCAGCTTGTCCAGGACACCCTCAGAAGAATTGCCGAAGAAACAGCCCGCAAAGAAGAAGAAGAGCGTAAACACCACGCCGAGTACACTGCGGCTATAAGTGAAGGAGACAAGTTATTTGCGCAAAGACGCTGGGATGAAGCTGTCGTCGCTTATAATATGGCGCTGGAAGTACCTGGATACACCGAAGATCAGAATGCTCGTAAAGGCAGAGAAAATGCTCTAAGCAATAAAAAGATTGAACTACAGCGACTGGCAGAAGCCCGAACAAATGCTCTGCAGAATGAATACAATCGCTTTATCAATAACGGTAATACCTTCCTGCAAGCCAGAATGTGGTCAGAAGCAGAAGATGCTTTCAACAATGCCCTACAAGTCGAAGGATACAGTAATGCTGAAGAAGCAGTTGCTGGGCGCAAACGCGCAATTGAAAATGGCCGCCTTGCGACAAACCGCGCCCAATATGATCAACTCTTACTCACTGGAGCGGAGAGTATTACTCGTCAAGACTATCCGGCAGCAGCCAAAGCCTTCCGTGATGCATTATTGATACCCGGCTTTGACAATGCTGTAGCAGCTAAACAAGGGATCAGCTTTGCCGAAGAGTCGAATCAGATAATCAGTAAAGCCAAAGAATATAATCAATATCTTGATTCAGGAAGAGAAAAGCTGCTCAGCCATGATGCCATTGCAGCCGCTCGTGATTTCGGCAGAGCTATCGTAATCGCTCCTGATCAAATTGATACCTATACTCTCCGCGGCAGCGCTTATCTGGAAGCCGACGAGACCCAGAAAGCTTTTGAAAATTTTGACGAAGCGTTACAAGTAAGACCAGACTATCCACCAGCCATTCTCGGTCGAGCAATCACCTTTTATAAAGCCGAAGATTATCCGGCAGCAGCCGATGCTTTCAAAGCGATAATCTCCACTGCTGAAGACAATGAAACAAAAATATTCGGTAATAATACGCTCGGTTGGATCTATCTGGAGACAGAAGATTCTGCAAAGAATTCCGGTATTGCCAGCGACAATGATCTGGCTCAGGAGTACTTTGAAAAGAGCATCCCTCTCAATGATCCGATCGCCAGCAATAACCTTGGTTATATGTATATGTACGGCAGAGGAGTTGATAAAGATTATGCAAAAGCGCTAAGCCTGTTTGAAACCGCTGCCGAAGCCGGACTCCCTGAAGGAGCATTCAACCTCGGTATGGCTTATTATAAAGGTAACGGGGTCAAAAGAAATTACACAACCGCCTTTGGCTACTTTGAGCGTGCTGCCCAGAATAACACTTTACCAATAGCCTGGGGACAGCTTGCCGAAATGTATAGACGCGGCAGAGGGGTAGAGCGTGACCGGGATCTAGTCAGAGAATACTCCGCAAAATATAACGGTGATACCAACCGTGAGACCGAGTATATTGTTAGTAAACCGAAAATTACCCTTCCGTTACCTATCAACTACCTGCCGACCAATCTGCCTGAGGAAGAACTCGCCAAGCAATATACCGTCTTCTACAATCTCGGAGACGAACTCAATAGAGCTGCAGATTATGAATCTGCTGAGAGATTATACTTGATTGCTGATAAATTCAATACCCAGGAAAATTCTGCAGAAATCGAACAACGGATACTTGAAATCAGAGAACTCCAGACTAACAGGAAGAATAAAGCCCTCGCCGAGACTGCAGATAACAAGAACATAGAAGAACTGGATGACGATCTTCTGGCTGGAGAGTCTGTAGCAGATCTAGCAAAAGAACTGGAAGAACTGACCCCGACGCCACAACCCGCGGTTAAAGAAGAGAGCAGCGAACTTGATGATATTCTCGCTTCACTCGAGACCAAGGATAATACTATAGCAGAACCCCAAAAACCTACCGTAAATGACTCAAGTGATTTACTCGCAAAATTAAATACTGAAGAAGTAGAGGACGTAGTTGAAACTGAGGTAATCCAACAAACGGAGACAAAGCCTGTCGATATTGATACCAGCAGATTCGGTAAGGAATACGTCAAACTGATAAATCTTGCTGAGAAATATCTGTCCAATCAGAAATGGTTACTTGCCGAACAGGCTTTTCGTCTAGCTCTAGCGCTTCCGGATTCACCCGATCAAGGAGACGCTCATGCAGGGTTACAGGCAGCTATCAACGAAAAGGAGAGCGCAGATACTCCGAATAACTTTATACACTCGGATTATGCGGCAATTATCAGTAATGCCACATCCTTACTCAAGGAAGCACAATGGCCGCAAGCGATATATCTCTTCCAATCAGCCATAGACTATAACCCAGATGATGATGATACTCTAGCCCAAATCGGTCTGGCTATTGCTGAAAAAGCCAATACTCCAGTAATTGAAGAAGAACTGACTGAATTAGGAGTCAATACCGATGAACGCGATATTGCCAGTTATAATATGGCTATAGCCCAGTCAAAGCAATTTCTTGCCAATGGTAATTATGCTGCCGCCATACAAATGCTGGAGATTGCACTACAGATGAAAGGATTCGAAGAAGACCCCGTAGCTTCCGCCTTATTGATATCGGCTGAAAAAATGAAGCTTGAGCATGACAATAGCCCGGAAGCTATTGCTGCCAAACAGGCAAAAAACAAGCCTATCTACGATAAATTAATCCAAAGCGGTGAATTACAAATTACCAGTAATAACCTTGAAGGAGCAAAAAACAGTTACGAACTGGCTCTCAAAATACCCGGGTATGAGAAAGATCCCGTAGCCCTCGCCGGACTCAAGCAAATCGAGGAATTTAAAACACGACAAGCAATCTCTTCAGAAGCTCGGGATAAATATAATGCCCTGATGAATCAAGGCCGCGCAGCTCTAGACGCAGAGGACTGGCCAAGAGCAGAAGAGACCTTCAGAATTATTCTCAGCCTCCAGGATTTCAGCAATGATCCAGAAGCACTCTCTGGACTGAGAACTGCGGCTCAAGCTCAGAACAAGCCTTTACCACAGACCGGCGATATTAATGAAGACATACTCCAAAACGGACTTATCCCGGCTGATGCTGATTTAGAAGCAATCAGAAAAAGAGCTGAATTTGAAGCCTTATTACGTGAAGGCAAACGCCAATTAGAACTCAAACAATTTGAAGTGGCCGAAGCCATGTTCAATGAGGCACTTAAAATAGACGGCTATACTGCCAATCCTGATGCTATCAGGCTCTTACAACAGACAATCGTACTCAAACCCAAAGAACCTGAAGTAGAGATTCCGGAACAGCCGCAGACCGAGGTAAATCCACAAACCGAGATGGAGCAACAGGCAACAATGCTATTGAATGAAGGTAACCGTCTGCGCTCGCTGCAGCAATTTGATAAAGCTATTCAAGCTTACAGCAGTGGTATTGATCTCGATCCTGATAATCCTCGACTCCGTATCAACCGAGCCGATACCAATGCCGGACTTGGTAAATTTGACCTGGCTCTGAATGACTACATGAAGGTTTTGGATTCAGAAGACGCTGATACTGAAGTCAAATCTTATGCCTGGAATAATATTGCCAATGTCTATTATTACGGTAAGAAAGACTATTCTTCCGCTGTTGAATTCTATAAAAAAGCTGCCGAAGTAGGTAATCTCGCTTCCATGAATAGCCTTGGCGTATGTTATGGTTTTGCTAAAGGCGTCGAAAAAGATCCTCAAGCCTCTCTCGAGTGGTATACCAAAGCAGCAGAAGGTGGCTATGGAAACGCCATGCTCAATCTAGGCATGATGTACCAGAACGGCTGGGGCATTGACACCAATTTAGAGTTGGCGAAAGAATGGTATGAGCGAGCAGCTGAGCATGATGTACCCCGTGCCTTTATACGTCTATCACTCATGTATGCCAATGGCACCGGGGTTGAGCTGGATCAGCAGAAAGCTGATGAATATAAACAACGAGCTGTCGAATTAGGTTATACTGCAGACCGTTAGTACCAGATATCTATCTGCAAAATATAGGGAATGATATGAGCAACCTTATTACCATCAATCAACTGAATAAAGACTCGGAAACCAGGAGTATTCTATATAACCTGGATTTTAAAATTGAAGCCGGCAGTATTACTGCCTTACTCGGATTGAGTGGCAATGGCCAGGGAGTACTCCTCAGGATACTCGCCGGATGTGAACCACAGACCAGCGGTACCATTACCCTCAAAGACAAGCTATACGCTCCAGAGAATATTGCCGCAGCATTGAAACAAAAGGTCATATTTATCAGTGAAGCATCACCTTTAGCCCCTGATCTAACTATAAATGAACATCTTACCTTGGGATTAAAATCCAGTCCCAAAAAAGACGCCATACTCTCAAGTCTCAAGCAGACCGGACTCCAAGATCTGCCGCTCAATACGCTCTGTTCCGCTTTGAATCCGGCGCAGACACGTCTATTATTACTTGCTAGAGCAACTCTGAGCCAGGCTGAATTATATCTCTTTGACCAAATAGACGCTGCCTTCTGCCAGCAAGACAGAGATCGGTACTTCTCTATAATTCGTAACTTGAAGAATAATGGCAAAACCATAATCTTTACCCCGGCTATCAATGAAGCCTTTAATTTTGTTGATAATTATTACCTGCTCAAAGACGGCTGCATCAGTAAATGCAGCGGTAATAGCCAGGATATAACACAAGCTATGTGCCAGGATGATACCGGCAGTATCTTCCCTGAACGTTCGCTGTCACGCAGTAATAATATTATTATGGAATCGCTGGGACTCAAAGGACAGACTCTGCGTGACGCTTCTATCAATATCCGTGAAAAGGAGATTTGTGGCATATTCGGACTCAATGGCTCAGGGGCAGAAGAATTAATCGCTATTCTTTCCGGTCAATTCAATTCCAGCGGCGGAGTATTATCTATCAATAAGCGTAATATCCAGATAAAAAAAGCTTCACCCAAGACAATCCACCGAGCTGGAATATCTATCTTCAATGGCAGGCGAAATAGCAGTATGGATTATGATACCCGGAGTATCAAATTACGTACACTCTCTGGAAGTGTTTTGGTACTTATTGATCCGGCATATGGCCTGAATAATAAGGAACGAACTAATTTTTACCGACTGATCACCGAACTCAAACTGCAAAACCGCGCAATTATTCTATTCAGTCCTGCGCTTGAAGAACTCAAGGGAATCAGTGACACTATAGCGATCATTCATAATGGTGAGCTTTCAGCCGCAAGATCAACCGACAACTGGACAGATGAGGAGATTTATAAATATGTCACAAGTGGAAAACTCGAAGCGTTCTCTATCCTCTAATTCTATGGGATGGTATATTACACACAAAATCGTCTTACTTATTATTGTTTTCGCAGCTTATACCTATTTTTCCGTAGTTCCAGAAGGTATGGTCAATACCGCTATCGCCATCGGCCTGCTCGCCATAGCCAGCGCTACCGTTATGGCCGGAAGAGTCATTGATCTTGGCTTACCGATAAACTGTCTACTTAGTTTTACTATTGCCAAGCTGCTATATACCCAGATAAGCGGAGATACCCCAGGAGCTTATACCACAGAGATCTGCTTGGGTCTAGGTATTCTCGGTTCAGGCATTACCGGCCTGATTACCGGCAAAATTCTAACCCGTAAATATATCCCGCCATATATCGGCAGCTTTGCTGTCCCCCTTATTCTTTTATATCTGGTATACCTAATCTTCAATAATACCTCTCAGAGTATCAATGATTTTCTATCTTTACGTAATATATATGAGATTAATAATACCTTCTTATATATAGGTGCCGGGGTTCTAGGTGTACTCACCCTGCTTATCGCAAGCAGTAAATTCGGCAAAAATCTCCGCGCTACCGGCTCCTCAGCCGCAGCCGCAGCCGAAGCCGGGATAAATTCAGACTGTAGTATTATTATGGCTTATACTCTCAGCGGTCTGTTAGCTGGAATGGCCGGTATCTTTCTAGTCGATATACCAGGAGATTCGATCGCTACCTTCAGCTTCCCGCTCTTTTCCTGGCTGCCTGCAGTAATACTCGGTGCCATTATCGGCGGAAATAAGTTCTCCGGCGGCAGGTTTGATGTTATCGGCGCCTTCCTTGGCGGTATAATTACCGTCCTGGTCTCTGCCATTATCACCGACTTTACCGGGAGTGAGATCCAGGCCAAGACCGTAATCTTATTGGTAATGCTGATTCTAGTTATGGCTACCGATATGCAAAGAAGCAGATAAATTTCATGCAAGGAGTTTCAAATGCCCATACCAACTGAGAATAACAGTCCAGGTCAGCAACCGAGCGGTGGAAACTCCGTAACCGATAACGCCTCGTCACTCGATATCGCAGTACTGTTAATTACCTTCAAAAGACTCGAAGAGACCAAAGGCAGTTTTGCCCAAATCCGCCGCGCCAGACCGGCAAGATTGTATATCTCCGGTGACGGCCCAAGGCGGGACAGAGCGGGAGAAGTCGAAAAGGTTCAGGAGACCAGAGACTATGTTATCAATAACATAGACTGGGAGTGTGAGGTTAAAACTCTGTTCCGCGAAGAAAACCTCGGTTGCAGACGCGGCAATTCAAGCGCTATCGACTGGTTCTTTGAGAATGAAGCGGAAGGAATAGTCATTGAAGATGATGTCGTGGTCTCGGACTCATTCTTCCCTTTTGCCTATGAATTATTGAATTACTATCGCGATGATTCCCGAATAATGGCTATTACCGCCCAGAATCATCAGGACAATCAGCGAAGAGGTGAATATTCATATTACTTCTCACAGATCAATCACTGCCACGGTTGGGCCAGTTGGCGCAGTGCCTGGAAAAAATACCGTCAAACTGAGAAGCTGATCCCAAGAATTCTCAATGATATCAAGATTGGAAATCTTCCTGGCTTTACCCACAATGAACTTGCCAATTTTATGTGGCAATACAACCTGATGCGAGCGATCAACTCCGCAGTAGACAGTTGGGCATATATCTGGACTATCACGGTTCTGGTCAACTCCGGCCTTACCTGCACTCCAAATACCAATCTCTCCAAACATATCGGTTACGGAGACGATTCCACTCATATCAAGGAAGAACCACAATTTCTAAAATCTCTTAAGTGTAATGAACTGTCTTTCCCCCTCAAGCATCCGCCGTATATCGTTTATAATAAAGACGCAGACGACTACACCTACCGTAAGGTCTTCTTTATTGATAATTTTAAGGCGGCTCTTGAGCAGCAAAAAGCGCAAGCAGCAGCAGCCAGAGCGCAACAAGCCGAAGCTCAAGCCGCTAATTACCCCAAGATATTCCAGAATAACGGCGGTCTCAAGGTTCTGATTATCTCTTCGAAGGATTCCGGCGGTGCAGGGGGCGCAGCCAGAAGACTCCACGAAGCTATACTCCGGCAAGGAGCGGATTCCGTCATGTTAGTACTGGATAAGCAGACCAATACACCGCACATAGCCGAGATAGAACAGCATATACCAAATTTAGACCGGAGTAAACCGAGCGCACAACTCTTTTACGCCTTCAATATAATTCAACAACGTCTCAACAATTATCCACAACGTAATAATCTTGAGATGTTCACAACCACCGAATCTATCGTCAATTACACGGAGCTTGCTCCATTCATTCAGCAAGCGGATATTATTAATGTACACTGGATTGACGGTTTCTTTGATTATCAAAATGCGCCGAAAGCCTTCGCTGGCAAACATATTGTCTGGACCCTGCACGACATGTATCAATTCACCGGCGGCTGCCATCATGCCTTTGATTGTAATAATTATATTACAGGTTGCAAAGGCTGCCCCCAGATGGGAGCGGCAGATTACTGCGAGATGACTCAGACCAGTCATAATATCAAATTAGAAGCTTATAATAATCTCAATATCAGCTTTACCGCCCCTTCGCATTGGCTGGAAAATTGCGCTCAAAAAAGTCTGCTCATGCAGGGTATGGAGTCTCGGGTTATCCCAAATATTTTTGATATTAATAAATTCAAACCCGTCAATCAAGAACAAGCCAGAACCCAATTAAAATTACCCGCCGACAAAGCGATAATACTCTTTGGCGCCGATTCTCTTTTACGCCCGGTAAAGAATTTAAAGACATTACTAAACTGTTTGAACGAACTCTGCGCCGCAAATACTATTCATCCAGATAATTTTGTTTTGGTTGTATTCGGAGCAGGTAACCTGCAAAATATAAACACCCCTTACCGCATAATTGAACTCGGTGTCTTGAATTCTGCTGAAGAGATGTCGCTGGCCTACTCTGCTGCTGATTTTACCGCGATACCTTCTTTAATCGAATCATTCTCTTATCTGAAGTGTGAATCGCTAGCTTGCGGTACACCGATTATCGGTTTTACTGTAGGCGGGATGCCATACCTGATTGAGAACAAAGTCAATGGCTATCTAGCCGCGCCATTCTCAACTGCAGAATTTAAAGATGCGCTTCTCTGGGGGCTCCATACCGCCAAAAATAACGCTGAAATACGTAATAACTGTCGCAAGATTATCGAAGAAAATCTTAATGAGCCCCTGGTCGCTGGTAATATTATTGATTTTTATACACACATTGCCGCTCAACCAATACAAAAAATACCTGAGCACACCAACACCAGCATTTCTATTCCCGGTAACCATCCGCTACGTACGCGTTACCTCAATACCCTTTTAAATACTAATCATGATAGCATGATTCAAACTGCTACTTCTTTTTCCACCGAAATCAGTAACTGGCTGAACCAAACCCTACTGCCGCACCGAAACCTCACTGCTGAAGAATTGAATTTAAAACAAAAATGCCTGCAGGCTCTTACTACCAAATCCCCAGAAACCCAGGATTTTTTACAAGCTCTTCTTCTGAGTATCGTCCTTATTCCGGCAGAAGAATTACCGGTAGAGCTAAATATCTATAATCAACCCCGGGAAGTACATAATCTGCTCTCACAATACATCTTCACTTTCAAGGAACTCCCCGCCGGAGCCGGTTTTACTGAGACTACATATCGAAATATGACCGCCTACCTCGGATATCTGCAACATGCTGTTGAAACCAAGCCAGAAAGCGCATCAGAGTTAATCATGAATGCCTTTAATACACTGCGCAAGATCACTGTATACTGTGCTCAAGGTGGTCTCAAAGAACTCATGACACTTTCAGCCAAAATGATGCGAGAATTATTATTACGCAATAACGCTCAAGTTGATTACACCTTTGCACCACGCAATGAAAACAGAAAGATACGCCTCGGTATACTCCTTCAGGCTTTCAGTGAACACACAGAGACCTATGCCACTCTGCCGGCCTTTACCCATCTCGATAAAACAGAATACGAAATTTTCGCTTTTGTACTTAAAATAACCCATTCGCAGCAGGAACTCCAGTACCGAGACTGTTATGACCAGATCATCGAGATCTCTCCGACTCAGATACCGCATTCTGTATCCCAGATTCGCGAGGCAGATCTGGATATACTCCTGATCGGCACCAATATTACTGCACTTGCTAATCATAACGCACTTATCTCTACGCATCGACTGGCGCGAATACAGGCTGTTCACTTCTGTAATCCTTGTACTACTGGCATAGAGAATATTGATTACTTTATTACCAGTAGCTACTTCTCCCTGCAAGCCAAGGACTTTACCGAACAACTGATCTTGACCAAGAACTCCAGTATTTGCTTTGAAGGCAATACTATCGTCAAACCGGCAACCCTTGCTTTAACCCGCGAAAATCTAGGCATACCTGAAAATTCTATTGCCTTTGTTACTGGTGCAAACTTCTACAAATTCACCTGGGAACTCAGAGAATTCTGGGCAAAACTTCTTGAGGCAGTACCCAACTCATATCTGGTCACTTATCCCTTTGGGCCAGCCTGGACCGACAAATATCCGGTAAATGAATTTAATACAGAGATTCATCAGCAATTTACTGAACATAATATTGAAGCATCACGCTTGATCATTCTAAAACCTCTCCCTACCCGGGAAGATGTCCGCCAAGCGGTAGGACTTTGCGATATTTATCTTGACTCATTCCCTTATTCTGGAGCGACCTCACTACTCGATCCGCTCTATACTGCAATCCCGATGATCTGTATGCGCACAGAGAGTGTACGTGGAGGGCAGGGCAGCGGCATGCTAGAAGATATTGGTCTAAACGAACTGATTGCTCAGAATGAAACAGAATACCTGGCCATTGCGGTCAAGTTGGCTCAGGATCCTGTTTATCGGCAGAGACTATCTACTATTATTCAAGAGAAGATGCAAGCAAATCCGGCATTTCTCGATACCGCCAGTTATTGTCGTGATATGGATCGTATCTATAAACAAATGCTTGCCGCTTACGCGGCAAAATCACACGCTAGTGCGGCGCTCCCTGAGGCTACATCTCAAAATAGTCCATCTTCAAACTCTCCAGCGCCCAAACTCAAGCCCAATGATTTATGTAGTTGTGGAAGTGGTTTAAAATACAAGAAATGCTGTGGTAAATAGCTTTATAGGATATTATATGGAAATACTGATCACTGGTGTTGCAGGTTTTATTGGATTTCATACTGCAAGGAAATTACTTGAAACAAATCAACATATTATTGGTATAGATTCAATCAATGATTATTACGACCCAAAACTAAAAGAATCAAGGCTCAGAATCCTGGAATCATACTCAAATTTTACCTTTTATAAGCTTGACTTAAAAGAACTTGCTGCTGTTTCAAACATCTTTAAAAAACATAGTATCGCCAGCATAATCCACCTTGCAGCCCAAGCCGGAGTGCGTTATTCCATTCAAAATCCCTACGCATATATTGAAGCAAATATAGTCGGATTTACCCATATTCTGGAGAATGCCAGACATCATCAAGTTGAACATCTGACCTATGCTTCATCCAGTTCGGTATATGGGGCAAATACCTGTATGCCATTCTCCACGCATAAAAGCGTAAATCATCCATTATCGCTATATGCCGCAACCAAGAAAGCCAATGAATTATTCGCCCATAGCTATTCACATTTATACGGACTACCAACCACAGGCTTGCGTTTTTTCACCGTTTACGGACCTTGGGGAAGACCGGATATGGCTTTATTTATCTTTACCAAAGCCATCCTCGAAGGCAAGAGTATTGATGTCTATAATTTCGGTAAAATGAAGCGTGATTTTACTTATATTGACGATATTGTTGAAGGCATTGTCAGAGTCTCGGCAAATCCGGCTCAACCTAATCCGGACTGGGATGGACTCAATCCTAATCCCGCAAGCAGCCTCGCGCCTTACCGTATCTATAATATTGGCAATAATAACCCGGTAGAACTGATCGACTTTATCCAAGCTATAGAGCATAAACTAGGTATCAATGCGGTTATGAATCTGCTGCCAATGCAAGCTGGCGATGTCCCTGCAACTATCGCCGATGTAGAAGATCTAGTAACGGATTTTGAATATAAACCTCAAACCAGTGTTCAAACTGGAATAGATTGTTTTATTGAATGGTATAGAGATTATTACGGAAAATAAATATGACCACACAACATAATACTGATATTTTACTCGGCAAATTAACCGGCAAAACAGCAACCATCGGCATTATTGGTATGGGCTATGTCGGTTTGCCTCTAGCTATCGAATTTGCCAAAGCTGGTTTTCCAGTCATCGGTTTTGATCTGGATAATACCAAGGTTGAAAAAATTAATAATGGCGAATCTTATATCAAACATATTTCAAATACTGATATTGCCTGCATTAAAAATTGCCCAAAGAGTTATGCCACCTCTGATTTTTCTGTACTGGCTATTGTTGATTGTATTATTATCTGTGTTCCTACCCCGCTTAATCCTTATAAAGAACCGGATATGCAGTATATCGAATCTACTGCCATAACTATCAAACAATACCTTCAGGAGAATCAATTAGTCGTTCTAGAAAGTACAACTTATCCCGGCACGACCTCCACTTTAGTCAAACCTATACTGGAAGAATCCGGCTTAAAGGCCGGTCAGGATTTCTTTTTAGCCTTTTCGCCAGAACGCGAAGACCCCGGCAACAAGAATTTCTCTACCAAGACTATCACCAAAATTGTCGGCGGCTACACGGATAATTGCAATAAGATAGCCAGTACCATGTATAAACAAGTTATTAATTCCGTACATTCGGTAAATAGTGTTGATATTGCAGAAGCTACAAAACTACTTGAGAATATCTTCAGATCGGTTAATATTGCCTTGGTAAATGAGATGAAGATAATATTTGATAAGATGAATATCGATATCTGGGATGTAATTGCCGCCGCTTCAACCAAACCCTTTGGCTATATGCCTTTTTATCCCGGCCCCGGTCTCGGGGGTCACTGTATTCCTATTGATCCGTACTATCTCACCTGGAAAGCCAAAGAATTTGGTATCAATACCCGCTTTATCGAACTGGCTGGAGAGATTAATAGCGCCATGCCAGAATATGTTATCCATAAAACCAATAATGCCCTCAATACCTTTAAAAAGAGTATCAATGGCAGCAATATACTGATTATCGGCATTGCTTATAAGAATGATATTGATGATGACAGAGAGAGTCCAAGTCTGCGTTTAATAGAACTCCTGCAAGATCTCGGAGCCAATATCTTCTATCATGATCCATATATCCCTGTGCTAAAGCAGACCCGTAAATATAATTTCAAACTCACCTCTACCGAGCTTACTCAGAGCTTCTTACAGACTACCGATGCTGTAATTATCTCTACAGCTCATACCTGTATCAACTATCATCTCCTGGCGGCTAACTCTTCATTAATAATCGATACCCGTAATTGTATGGCAAATATTCCTACTACTAAAGCTCATATTATCAAAGCGTAAACTGTATAACAACACAATGGACGAGCATCAAACTCGTCCATTGTTAATAACATTAATTGTGTAAAAATTACTTCGTCTCTTCGAATTCTTCCTGAGAAATAATACCATCACCATCTACATCATACTCTGCATAAACGGTATTACCTTCCGCACTTCCATTATTCTGGGTTAACTTATCAAACTCATCATAAGTAAACCGACCATCTTCATTAATGTCTACCTCTGAAAAATCAAGAGTAGCAATATTTTCAATAGTTACTACTTCTGGAGTCTCCTTTTTTTCAGTCTTTTCTTTCTCAGAAGAATTGCTCTGGCACCCAGCAGCAACCATAACTGTACAAATAAGCGCAACCAATAATATATTCTTCATTCTTTTCTCCACCTAAACCATTATAAAATGACAAATTAATATCAATCTATAAAGTAGTTACCCTTGATGAGAGTTTTATTTCAAAATATATCCGGTTATTTTCGCTTATCAATAACTCTTACCGCTTTACCGCTTGAACGTTCCAAAGTCTGTGGCGCAACCAACTCCACCTTTACTCCTATCTGCGTAATCGTCTGAACCTCTTGTTTTATATTGTTACACAATTTCTGCAGATCGGTCATCTTATCCGAAAAGGTCTGCGGCAACATCTCTACCTGAAGTGTAACCCGATCCAAATTATCCGGTCTATCAACAATGATTAGATAATGAGCTGAAGTACCCTCTACCTTGAGTAAAGCCTCTTCAATCTGCGAAGGAAAAACATTTACTCCCCTGATAATCAACATGTCATCACTCCGACCGAGTACTCGACTCATACGCACCCCTGTACGCCCACAAGCACAAGGCGCATAATTGAGTGAAGAGATATCTCTAGTGCGATAACGTATTATCGGCATCGCCTCTTTAGTAAGTGAGGTAAAGACCAGTTCCCCTTTCTCCCCTTCCTCAACTTCTTCTAAGGTATCTGGATCTAAACATTCAACCAAAAAATGATCCTCTTGGATATGCATACCGTTTCTATATTTACAATCTCCGCTTACACCTGGTCCGATAATTTCCGACAAACCATAATTATTGGTAGCGAATATACCAAGCTCTTCTTCTATCTTTTTACACATATCATCAGTCCACATCTCCCCGCCAAAATAGCCATATTTGAGCGGCAACTCCGCAGAATCATATCCTAATTCACGTGCTACTTCAGCAATATTCAACGCATAGCTCGGGGTACAGATAAGAGCTTCAGGAGCCAGATCGTTGAGGAGCATTACCTGGCGCTTAGTATTACCCGCCGATACCGGTATAATCCCTGCCCCTACCGTATTGATACCAAAATGCAAGCCAAAACCGCCGGTAAATAAGCCTAAACCAAAAGCAATATGCGCCAGATGATGCGAACGCAAGCCACCAGCGGTAAGAAATCTCGCACAGAGATTTGCCCACATAAGTACGTCATTCTCAGTATAGGCGACAAAGGTTGGTTTGCCGGTAGTCCCGGAAGAACCATGGATCCGGGATATCTCTGCACGGTCAACCGCGAGCATATTCAAAGGATAGTTTCCCCTGAGATCTTCTTTAGTGGTAATCGGTAAGCGTTTCAGATCATTCAACTCCTTTATATCTTCCGGGGCAATATCTCGCAAACGCTCCTTATATAACGGTACTTTTTTTGCCCGGGCAATTGATTCCTGCAAACGCTTTAATTGCAGTTCACGCAACTGTTCTCTTGGTAAACATTCATTTTCGTCCCAAATCTTATCATCTATATCACAACTCATTTTGCCGCACTTTCTGTATCTCTAACCAATACTATTATCAAACTAATCAACTACAATTTATACACTGATTATTCCGCAAATAATTCGTCAACCCCTATTATGTTTATGCCACCAGCCTCTAATACCTGGAGTGCCTGATCTGCATCATCAAATCTCAGCATCATTACCGCCTTATTATTCCGCTTTACTGTAAAGGCATACATATACTCTATATTAATCTCTGAATTCTCAATTACGCTGAGAATTTTTTGTAAACCTCCAGGCTTATCTTCAACCTCTGCAGCAATTACATCGGTTACCTTTACCACAAACCCTGCTGCCAGCAGTATTCTTTCCGCTTCTTCCCACTCTTTAACAATAATACGCAAAATCCCGAATTGTTCGGTATCTGATAACGATAGAGTAATAAGATTAATTCCTGCATCAGCGACAACCTCGCACGCATGATTCAAATGCCCTGGTTTATTCTCTAAAAAAATAGATACTTGCTTGATTTTCATGTCTGACTCCTCTATTAATAGTTTTAATAAACTTACTTTTCCTGCCTGCGATCAATAAGTCTTTTCGCCTTACCCTGACTACGAGCAATAGTATTTGGTTCTACCAGATGTACAGTTACACGAATATTAATAATATTTTCAATTGCCGTTGCCACCTTTTTATGGAGTCGTTCCAAATCTGAAACCTTATCCGTAAACGCTTCTGGAGTTAACTCCACCTCAACCGTAATCTGATCCAAACCTCCTTCACGCGTCAAAATAATCTGATAATGCGGTACTGTCTCTTCTACTGTTAACAAGCCTGCTTCAATCTGAGATGGAAATACATTGACCCCCCTGATAATAAACATGTCATCACTTCTTCTACCGATACGCTGCATTCTTCTTATAGTTCGCCCACAAGCGCACTTTTCAGTAATAATAGAGGTGATATCCCGAGTACGATAACGGATCATCGGCATAGCCCGTTTTGAAAGAGTAGTTAAAACCAACTCCCCTTCCTGCCCGTCTTCCAAGACCTCACCGGTATCCGGATCAATAATTTCAGGATAAAAATGATCTTCAAAGATATGCAACCCTTCCTGCTCCAAACACATTGAAGCGACACCCGGTCCGATAATTTCAGATAACCCATAAATATCAATCGCCTTGATTCCGGCCATTTTTTCTACATATTTTCCCATCTCATCTGTCCACGGCTCTGCCCCAAAAAAACCTACCCGTATCGGTAGATCCCGGATATCAATACCTAATTTCGGCGCTTGTTCTATAATATGTAAAAAATAACTAGGCGTAGAGCATATGGCATTAGATTTAAAATCATGCATCAGCATTATCTGACGTTCGGTATTACCCCCGGATATCGGAATAACCGTAGCTCCAAGTTCTTCCGCCCCATAATGCGCTCCCAGACCCCCGGTAAAGAGTCCATAGCCATAGGCATTCTGAATTACATCACCTTTATGTACTCCGGCACAAGCAAAGGTTCGCGCCATAACTGTCGCCCAGACTTTGATATCCTCATTGGTATAAGCAACGACAATAGGTTTACCCGTTGTTCCACTCGATGCATGCAGACGCACAATATCTGTCATCTCGCTGGCAAATAAGCCAAAGGGATACGTATCACGCAGATCGGTCTTGACCGTAAATGGAAACTTGCTCAAATCTGCGAGACTCTGCACCGACTCAGGGATCAAATTTCTTTCATCACAACGCTTGCGAAATAATTCAACTCTAGCATAAGCCCACTTAATTACCGCTTTCAACCTTTGTAATTGTAACTCCCTGAGTTTTTTAACCGGTAAATAATCACTCGCACTGACCGGGTTGAACTCACCCTCTCTATCATTCCATAATGAATTCATATCTTCTCCATAATAAACAAACACTTAGCTAACAATTAGTTTAAATTTTTAGCTTTATTGACCAAGAGCACTTCTAATACTATTATAAAACTTATCGCGATTAAGCGGCTTCTTGAGTAATGCTATTGCGCCATTCTCCAACATAGCCACTACCTTTTCATTATCCTCAGCATAACCGGTAATAAAGATAACCTTGACCTCGCTATTAATTCGTTTAAGTGCAGCAAAGGTCTTGGAACCATCCAACTTGGGCATTGAGATATCACTCACCACCAACGATATATCTTGATGCATTGTTTTGTACTTTCTTACTGCTTCCAGACCATTCTCCGCAAGTATCACCTCACAACCAAAACTATCAAGATAATTCTTGAGTAAAGCCCGTACCGATGCTTCATCATCAATTACCATAACCTTCCCGAATAATTTTTTATTATAATCAATATTATAAATTTCTGTTTTATTGATACACTTATCGATTGTATTACCCTTCTTGAGCGGTAAACCGATATAGACTGTAGTCCCGATTCCTACCCGACTATCAACAGCAATCTCCCCCCCATAATTCTTAATAATACCAAAGACCACAGAGAGACCCATCCCTGAAGCTTTGCCAATATCCTTGGTTGTAAAGAATGGTTCAAAAATCTTAGCCAATACCTCTGAATCCATACCTTGACCGGTATCTTTTATCTTTAAAATTACTATGTCTCTATTCTTGAGATTATTAAAAGCCGGTATTTTTCCAAGATAATTATCCAGCAAATTATCTGTCTCAATTGTGATCTTTCCTCCATTTTGCATCGCCTCACAAGAATTAAGCATAATATTGAGTAAAGCTGTCTCTAATTGACTATAGTCACCCTCTACCGCCGTATAACCCGCATCAAGTCTTAACTCTATATCTATACTCCGGTCTATACTCCGCTGTAACATCTTGACCAAGCTCCGAAGTACCGCATCCAATTCGAAGATTTCATATTTTTCTTTACTTTTGCGAGCAAAAGCCAAAAGCTGAGTTATTAATTCTTCACACTTCTCTGCACAACTTTTAATAATCTGCAAGTGCTTTTGCACCGTATCATTACCTTGCAATTCTTCATTGCGCTCAAGTAAATCGACAAATCCAAGTATACCATTGAGCTGATTATTAAAATCAAGCGCCACACCACTGGCCAATGAACCTATCGCTTCCAATCTCTTAGCATCTGCCTTACGTGCTTCTTCATTGATTCTTTCAGTAATATTATGCGCTATACCTATGATCTTACTTACATAACCTTCAGCATCATATTCAACAATTTTCCCACAGATATAAATAGTATAAGTTATCCCAGCAATTATTATCCGATGCTGATTATGAATAACTTGATCGTTATTGTTTTTCTTCCGTAAAAAACTATTATGCACAAATCTCTTGAGATTATCCAAATCCTCAGGATGAACATATTCAATATAATTAAAGATGCTTGCCACAAAACGCTCATCGACTTTATTACACACCTGTTCCACAAACGGAAGAAAATTCTCATTCTCTGGGAAATAATGATAAATCAACGCTTCTTCTTCTCGAGACCACTCCCAGGCACTTACCCCGTATTCGCCCAACAACAACTTTAAAAACTCTTCCTGATTATGACTCTTCTGTTGCTTAGGCTCAGCATCATTGTTGTCTATTACCACTCCATAGTAAATTTTATTCTGCTGCTGTTCTTTGATATTACCTAGCAAATAAAGATATGCTAGTAATCCATTATCTCTATAGACACGTATCTTTAACGGATAAATACTGCCAACATCCCCTTGAATAACCCGTTGCGTATACTCTTTAAATACTAAAAAATCCTCTGCAAAGACTATTGAACCCAGTTTACCTGACAACTCTTTTACCTTAGTTTCAGAATATCCTAGATATTGATATATTACCGTTTCATCAAAATAACGCTTTTCTACTGTATCATAACCTATAATTTGCGCATTATCCGCAGCAAAGATATTTTTTGCAATACCGCTGCTCACAACTCCTGTTGTAACTTCTTCCTGCTCTAGCTTATAGATTTTGTTTTTACATTTAATAAATAACACACTCAAAATAATTATAACCAACAATGCCAAAAAAATAAGAGCTATTAGAATAATCTCATAAAAACTACTACCCATAAACATAGTCTCAGTATGCTGCATACCAAATTCTCGCTCTTCTGCCATTACCGGGTACTGCGCAATAATTATCATTATTGCACTCAAAAACCACCAGTTATAATATTTTATATTTAGCAACATAATCAACTATGCCTCAATAACTATAACTTTTTTTCTAATAAGCAGTTAGTAACAAACACACCATTACATATTTTATATACTATCTATTTGTTTTAAAGTAAAAAAACCCTATAATTTATAATTAAATCAAATTGTAATTACTATTAACTCATGATACTATATTATTATATACTAGGTTGACTGCATGCAACTAAATATTCACAGATTATATCAAACTATTTGTTTCTTTCTTTTCTATAGTCTTATCTCATTTCATGCCTATACAGCAGATGACACTACTACAACAACAGTAAAAGATATAGTAGTAGAGAGTGCCGGAATAGGGTCTGAATTTGAAGAGGAAGTAGATGAAATCAGCAAAATGGTTGCAGCCGGTGAATTGCTCACCGCCAAGGAAAGAGTAATCAAGGTACTCGGTAAATTCGAAGAACTCCTTAAAGAGAATGATATTATTTATATCAGTGTATCTTCCGATGCTCAGTATACTGATTTTATTACTGCCAACCCGGATAAAAAAATACGTCGTACCAGTTGGGAGCTTCAGAAAGTTCTTTTTCTCAAGGCATTTATTGCCGTAACTGAGAATGATCTAGAAGCGGCTCTTGCCACCTTGGACAATCTTCTAAAATTAGCCCCATACTCAAGTACTGCTCTCTGTGAACAAGGTTACATCAACAACCGCCTCAATTATTATCAGGAATCACTCAAGAGTTACCAAAAAGCTGCTGAATTGGCTCAAAAATACCCTACAGAACAGCATAATCTAGCAATTGCCCTTCGCGGTGCAGGATTTGCTCTACTGAAACTGGAGAAATATGATCAAGCCAAGCAAGCATACACCGCCTCACTTAAATATGACCCAGACAATCAGATAGCTCTCAACGGTCTGGCCAATATCAATAATTTAACCGAATAATTACAAACATATCATGACCTCACACTTACTTCCACAGATCGAACAAGCTCTCAACCAAGCCAGAAACAAGAGCGGAGAACTCATTCTTATTACCGGCGGGCCAACCTGTGAAGATATTGATCCCGTACGTTTTATCACCAACCATTCCAGCGGCAAGATGGGTATTGAGAGTGCAATAGCAGCAAATGAACTGCATCTCTCACCCATACTCATACTCGGCCCTACTCATCTCTTACCGCCGGATAATATTCCACTAGTTAGAATCCGCAATGCTGAAGAACTCTTTTACGCTGTAACCGCTCTCTTCGATCAATGTTCATATCTTATTATGAGTGCTGCCGTTGCAGATTTTACCCCCATATCTCCAAGCTCTTCAAAACTGAAAAAATCAGACATCGAAGATACTAATCATGAATTTATCCTGAAGTTAAAACGGACCAAAGATATTCTACTTGAACTCAAAGACAGACCCACTCGTCCTGCCAAGAAAATTGCCGGATTCTCTTTGAATACTTCTATCAACACTGAGGAAGGACTTAAAAAACTCAAGACCAAGAATCTCGATTTAATAGTTATAAATTCTACAGCAGCATTTGAAAAAAAATACTCTACTATTAAAATCATAACAAAAGATAGTAAAATTATAGAATTAACAGCTAATAATAAACGTGATACAGCAAAGATTATTATCCAGGAACTACTACGACTCAACTCACTATAATGATTGCATTGAAGGTATTATATGAAAGACCAAGAAATCAAAGCTACATTCTTACAATTCGCTTCCGGTTTGGCCGCTCAGACGTTGATGCACCTCGGAATGCTTGAAAACCCTATGACCAATACTACCGGTATTGATCTGCCAAATGCCAAGTACTCTGTCGATCTTCTTGTATTACTCAAAGAGAAGACCAAGGGTAATCTTACAGCTGAAGAATCAACCTACCTCAATGCCGCTATTGATGACCTTAAAATACGTTACGCCCAGGTTGCAGAGAGATCTGAAGCCGAAGATAAATAGGATATAAATATGAAGAATCTAATATTTGATCTAGATGGCACGCTCGGCGATACCTTACCACTATGCCTCAAAGCTTTCCAACTCAGCATTGAACCTTATCTCAACCAGAAACTCCCCGCTACTGAAATTACCAGATATTTCGGCATCTCTGAAGAAGGTATTATCAATACTCTTGTACCAGAGCATGCTGAAGAGGGCATACAATCTTTTATTACCTGTTATACAGACCTACTGGAACAGAAGACAACTGTTTTTCCTGGTGTTTCTGAGCTACTTGCTACTCTAGAGGAAAACGGTCACTTCATTACCATGGTAACCGGTAAAAGCATAATTACTGCTAATATTACGCTTGAAAAATACGGTATTAAACAGTATTTTAAAGATATCTATCCCGGTTCCCCCACCGGAGAGATAAAGGATAATTGCATCAACAAATTAATACATAAACATAGTCTCAAGCGCTCAGAGACAGTATATATTGGTGATGCTGTAAGTGATGTAATTGCTTCAAAGAATTGTGGTATAACCGTTATCGCTGCGGCCTGGGCCAGCACTGCGGATATTCTAGCCCTTGAAGCAGCCAATCCTGATTATATCTTTACTTCATTTACGGATTTTACAGATTTTCTCTATGATCAAGCCCCATTACTAATCAATAACTAATAGTTTCGACTTTTCCACTAATACCGGAAAGTCACTGATATCAGTAATGTCATACTCCTGATCTTGCCGATAAGCCTGTGTATCGTTATCACCAATACACAGGAATTTATACTATGTCAAAGACCATTCAACCACGCTTAGGGACAGTTATTACTATGATAGTGGCTGTACTGTTTTTATTCTTACTATTCTCCCAAGCTGGAAAATACCATCAAGCAGGTTTTATCGTGGAAAAAGCAGAAGAGCGCATAGCTCTCAATCAGGAGCGTAAAAAAGCCTTACTCTATATTGGAGTCAACGATGAGGTTGCCCTCAAGCTTGAACCTGTAAGACTTCCACAGACCACCAAAAAAAATACCATGAAGCCAACTCTAGCTAATAATATGAAAAAACCCGCTGACCCCAATATACAGACGGCTATGGCAATTGCTCAAACCAGAACTATGGTAGATACCTCTGTTAAATCACAAAATATCAAGATTAAACGTTATACTGTAAGACAAGGTGATACGTTATTCGGTATTGCCCAGAAGGTATATGGTGACGGAAATAAGTGGAGAATCATTCTTCAGAATAATAAAACACTGGTAAAACCGAGCCAACTACGCAGCGGGATGAAACTTACCATCCCTGAACCAACCGAGAATAACGCGGTTTATCTACGATGGATAAAGACAAATAAGCAACAAAGTTAATTTACAGCCATAACCATATTTGTTATTATTTAAGAGACCTTGAGTCAAGGTCTCTCTTTCTTTGCCTACGCTTTATCTTTTACCTTGACAGATTAATATTATCACTTTAGACTGATAGTTGGTTATCCAACTTTTTTTAGGGAGATAGAATTATGCGAAAATTTCTGTTAATCGCTGTCATTTTGATCGCAGCTATTATTATTATTCTTAATTTCTTTCCCCAGCAGAATAACTCTAGCCTGACTGTAGAGCCAGGTATTCTCAAAGTTGGAATGGATTTAAAATATCCTCCGTTTGAAACCTTTGACCAAGAGAGTAATCCAAGTGGTATCAGTGTCGATGTTGCCCAGGGATTAGCTGATTATCTCGGACTAAAACTGGAAATTATCAATATGGATTTTTCTACGCTTATCCCGGCTCTTGAGACCAGAAGCATAGATATAGCCATAGCTTCAATGAGTTATACCGAAGAAAGAGATAAAAAAGTTGATTTTTCCAAACCATATTTTTACTTTAAAATGATCGGTTTGATGAATAAGGATTATGCCCGAAAGAACAATATCACTCGTCAGACAACCAGTGATGATCTCTGGAAACTCAAAAACACCCGTTTTAGCGGTATGATTGGTCAAACTTCATCCATAATCCCCCAGACACACGGATTTGAGGTCAAATTATATAATGATAAAGGCAGTGCGGTAATGGATATTTCACAGAATAAAGCCGATATGCTTATTTTTGGCTCTGATGTGGTTGTGCATGCCAATAGAAACTACCCTGAAACCACGGAAATTTTCTGGAACCCGATAGAGGTCTCGCCAATCTGTATGGCAGTGCGTGAAGGTAATACAAAGCTAATTACCAAAGCCAATGAATTTATAGAATCAATGTCCAAGAAAGACGGGTTATACTCAAAGCTTGCAACCAAATATAACCCGATCATCCAAGATTTTTATCAAAATAATAACCTGGGATTGGATTTTTATATTGATGCAAAATAATACACAAAGATCATATCCCCAAGAGATGTTTTCATTTCTGCTGGCTTGTTTATTCTTTATATGCCTGATAATATATGTAATTATCAGAGTTCCCACAGAGAATTTTAATATTGCCCGGGTATTTCACTATAACAATCTCTTATGGCTTGGAATAATCAATACCATTATAATCAGTTTATACTCATTAATCTTTGGATTAATTCTCGGTTTTATACTATATATAACCAGAGAGAGTAGGATATATTTCCTCAAGAGTCTTGCTAATATCTTTATCGAATTGATGATGGGTACACCCCTGGTTGTTCTAATTGTAATCACAACCTTCTTCTTAGGTAAGGCATTTAGTATTAACAATAATTACTCTCTGGGAGTAATCGCCCTGACTTGTTATATCGGACCGTATATGGCCAATATGCTTAAAAGCGTTATCGATAGCATTGATAAACAACAGTATATTATTATGAATTTGTATGGTTTTACGCCTTATCAACGTTACCGCTATATTATTCTACCACAGGTTATCCGCTTACTTATGCCACCGCTCATGAATAATTTTTCATATACCATCAAAGGCAGTTCACTACTCTCCCTTACCGCCGTACCAGAAATTTACTATTATATCAAGAATATCCAATCCGATACCTTTGCCTATACCGAAGGTTATCTCGTCCTTTGGGGTGCATATTTACTATTAACTTTACCGCTTACTATCTTGACTAAGTATATCGAAAAAAGGTATGCTTTATGATTCTGCAAATTAATGACCTGAATATGTATTATAACCGATTACAAGTATTGAAAAATCTCAATATTGAACTTAATAATTGTAATTCTATAGCTATAATTGGTGCCAGCGGCTGTGGCAAATCAACCTTATTACGCCTTTTAGCTGGAATTGAATACCCTGCTTCCGGCAGTATCTCAATAAACCGTCTCGAGATAAATCAGAGTACCTTGCGCCAATACCAGCAACATATTGGCTTTGTCTTTCAGGATCATAATCTATTTCCGCATCTGTCCCTGAAAGAAAATATAACCCTTATTCTGGAAAAATGCCGCCATGAAACTCCAGAATTCGCCGATCAACGTGCTAACGATCTTCTCGAATCGCTGCAACTTACCGAGCAAGCCGATAAATTACCCCGGCATGTATCTGGGGGACAATTGCAACGTGCCTCAATCGCTCGTGCGCTCTCTACCGATCCTGATATACTGCTCCTCGATGAACCAACCGCCTCACTCGATCCAATACTGACTCATGAGGTACTCAAATCAATTGAAACTTTAAAAAATAGCGGCAAGGACTTTATATTTGTAACTCATGAAATCGCCTTTGTCCAGCATTTTGCAGATTATTATATTTTTCTTGATCAAGGTGAAATTATCGAACATAACCCGATCGGCGCCTTGATCAATCCAACAACACCTGAACTTACAAACTTTATGCAACGTGTAAGTTATTAACCAATGGAATAACCCGTATGAGACTACCATCAAAAATTAGTGGTATACGCCATAAAATCAATAGTTACTTACAAGAACGTCTAGATCAACTCGGTTGTAAAGGGCTGGTAACTTCACATGGAGAGATCCTCTTCAGGCTATTCAATTATGGCCCGCTTACTATGAGTCAGATGGCCAAAGCAATTAAACGAGATCCTTCAACAGTAACCACCCTGGTAAACAAACTCCGCAATAACGGATTTATTGAATTAATAGAGAATAAACAGGATATGCGTTCCAAACTTATCACTCTCACGAATAAAGGTGAAGCCTTTGAAAAAGAATTTACCAAAATTTCACACGACCTCAATATCTGTCTACTGAATAATTTTAGTAAAGATGAAAAGAAACAACTAATGTCTTTACTCGATAAAATCGAGAATAATCTGGATATAAAACTTGGTTAATCCAGCCTTCAGTTTCCTGAAAGCTGAGGCTGCTTTTGCAGCCCGTTCGGCTTTAGCTGAACGTTTGGCACACCTTTTCCAAAGGTATGACGAAGGTTTTATGAATAGACAAATCAAACCTGAGAATATAAGCGTAAATAGAATAACGGTTAAATCAAGCTGATCGCTCCGCGCATAAAGCTCAAACCCCACTCAGCCTAAAACCTTAACCCACAAGTCTATATCCTCTTCACCAACCAACTACCCCTAAACTCTCCGGCTAAATTTTGAAAATCACTCACCTAATTTTCTTTATCAATAATATAACCCCAATTTTTCAACTGATATCGGATAGTTATTCTTTTCATTCAATCAATTTAGAAATCTCGACGATATATGGGTGAAATCTATAATTATAAGCATTACCTGAATAATCAATTCAAGAAAGTAAAGAGGTTGTTTTATGAGTGAAATGGACCAAGAAGATATCGACAAACTTCTTGCTGATGCTCTAGGAAGTGATGACGATAATGATGGCAGTCCAATGGGACAGAATGATATCGATGCTCTACTTGCAGAGGCCTCAAACACTGCTAATGATACACCCATGGGACAGGATGATATCGATGCTTTACTTGCTCAGAATAATTCTGAAGATGATACTATTCTTCCAGATGATACTCCGATGGGGCAGGATGACATTGACGCCTTACTCGCTCAGAATAATGCTGATGATGATACCCCGATGGGGCAAGATGACATTGACGCCTTACTCGCTCAGAATAATGCTGATGATGATACCTCGATGGGGCAAGACGATATTGATGCCTTACTCTCCAATGCTATAGAAGATAATGATTCTGATTCCTTACTTGATCAAAACAGTGTTGATGATATGCTTAGTACCGCCAATAATAATGTCATGGATCAAAGTGATATTGATACACTCTTAAATAGTGATGATGAATTGAATGATATTGAAGATCAAGATTCAGCTGATAGTTATGATATTGCCGAAGATCTTGGAGCAATGGGACAGGATGATATTGATGCCTTACTCGCTGGAGCTCTGGATGATAATACAAAAACAGCTTTGAATAGTGACGATTCAATACCAACTAGCGAAGATCTTGCAGAAGATGATAGTTTTGAAGAAGAGGAACTTGATATTGATAGTTTTAATCTTGATTCTGATGATATTACAGATTTTCAAGAAGAATTACTTGAAGAAGAATCTGCAGACTCTCTTAATAACTATAATCCGGAGAGTATTCAAGAAGCTATTGCTTCACCTGAAGCTACAGCTCCAAGTTATGCTCCCCCCCCTATTCCTAAAATCAGTGCGATCAATCCTACACCTGCTCCTCAGCTCTCAGAAGAACAAATGCGTAATATCCAGGAAAGCCTTTCTCTTTCAGGTTCATCTGGAGAAGTTGAAAATCTTGCTGGACAGATGTCAGGATTACTTGGGCAACTCTCAGAGAGAGCTCGACGTTTTCAGGCTGCATGGATTACTGCAGATCAAGAGAGTAGAGAATTACGCCATGCTCTCACCCTCAATCAACAGAAAGTTCATGTTCTAATAGGTGAAAAAGAGAGCCTACAGGGCGAAATAAGCACTCTGAGAAAGCAGTATAGCCAAGTAGAAGGCGAAAAACTTGCCGGTTCAGAAGCCCATAGAACCGAGATTGCTTCACTTGAATTACAACTTCGTGAACAAGAATCTAGAAATAACATGATTATGAGTGAGGTCAGTTCACTCAAAGAAGAATTAGAAAGAGCCCGTAACGAGACGACCGGCTCTGATCTAGAATCACGCCGTTCACGTTTTGAACTTGAAAGAGTAAATAGTGAATTATCTTCTGAACGCCAAGAGAGGCAGCGTCTAGCACGCGCTCTGGAGAACCGCGAAAAAGAACTACAAGCTATGCAAGCGCAATCTGCTGGCCACGCTTCAACTCTCTTCTTGGATGAATTACACCGTCTAGTACGAAGATTGGAGAGTGAACTCGATATTCGTACCAGCTCCGCAAACGAAGCTTTATCAGTAATTGATCGTATTGAATTCCATCCGGAACAACAGATGTATGCAACTTCCTTAAGAACTGCAATTGCTGCCGCCGCAGGTCTTACCCCGGATGAAAATGATGCTTTAAAAATTCTCGATAAACAGAGTCAAATAGGACAAAAGAGCTTAGAACCTGCTCCACCTCCCGGCGCCGATAGTTTCAATTCTGCTCTTGAACGCTATGATTTTGCCAAGGCTTCAGCAATTGCCAGTGCTTCCATGCGTTCCGGTGAAAAGAATCCTTTGGATTTTGTAAAAGAGATTCATCATGCAGCTGTTTTAAAACGTCCTGAAATCTCTCGATACCTCGATGATCTGGCTGCAATGCTTAGAGGTATCAAGAATTTACAGGAAGCTAGTGATCGAGCCAGAGGTAAAGAAGGCGATACTACTGAAATTATATATGTATTGATCTTCGATTTACTTCATACCTTTGTTCGCATGAAATTAATCAGCCGTGCCAATACTTCCATCTGGGATTTATTCCTGGAACTTCGTGGTCGTTTCAGTTTCTTAACTAGTGATAGACAATGGAAAGAGTATCGGGATCGTCTACTATCCGGTTCTAAAATTAATGCATAAAAGGAGTTAATTACATGCAAAAATATATTACAGCACTATTCTTATTTCTTCTAGTTCTTCTTACTCATTACTCTGCTTCAGCAGGAGAAGTAGAATTATTTATCCCAAATGATCAAGTAGAAGAATTACTTTTACAGGAACAAACAGCTGAACAAATCGAGTATCAGAGACGCTTTAATTCTTTTAAAAATAGTGTCACACTTCCCCCAATCCATGAAAATGAATTTAATAATGAAACTACTACCAAGTCATCTGTAGATTCTGACGGTATTGTCATTACTGAAACTAATCAGGAACTCAAACCTCTTGAATTTGTTAATAATAACTCTAATTCAACAGCTGACCCAAAGACTATTATTACCGATACTGCATATATACATGAAAATACTCTGACTGAAATTACTTCCCCTATTATTATTGCTCAGAAGAAACAGGATATTACCATTCATGAAAATTCTGTTGAATTTTCAAATTTTATTGTTCATGAGAATATGGTAAAGCTCAAGATTACTCCGTCTATCGCCGAAAAAATTCCGAACAAAGATACTGTTTGGACTTCTGCTGCTGCTCAAGCTACTCTGCTTTTCTCTAATTCGTCTGCCAAAGAACGAGATCAAGCAATTAAACAACTTATTACTGGCGGTGACTGGCTGAATGTAGCGAAGAAATTACTGCAAGCAACTGATAATAAAGTTAGAATCAATGGAATTAATATTATTAAAGCTGCTGTAGAGACTCCCAAATACTCTGATAACGCTTTAATAATCCAGATCAAAGACTTATCCCCACTACTTATTTCAGTACTCAATGACTCTGACAGTAGAGTCAGATTTATTGCTGCTTTGGTTCTGAGTAAATTAACCGGGAATAATTTTAATTATAATTTTAATGCTGATCCAGATACACGCGCAATTGCAGTTACTACCTGGAATAATTATATTAAATCAACCTATGGTTCGTGAATACTTTTACTATCAAATCACACTTATATAACATATTAAATCATTGAGCATACCAGAAATTCTGGTATGCTCAATAATACATAACAATAATATATCATACCTCAAGCAATATCCTGAAGCTTCATACTCCGTAAAGCCTCTATCTCCATACGTAACTTTATTGCACAGACAGGACAATATCCATGTGAAACCTCAAGTGTTTCATCATATTCCTCGTCTTTCCAGCCTGACTCCGTCTTAAGCCTGTTACATACACAACATACAGTTACCATAGTATCCTCCTTGATACAAAACACACTCCAACCAGAACTCCCTTGTTGCTGTATTTAATATCGGACACTACCTATATCAGCTTTATTAATATATTGTTAAAAAAACAAAATGTAAATATTTTCCCAACTTAATAAACACTATCCCATAAAACGAATATTTCTAAACCATAATATAAGACCAATTATTAAAACTGCAATATTCGGTAACCAGAGTGCATACCACGGCAACCCTCCGTCCCTTACCGCTCCGTATAGAGCAGTAATAACCATATAAAAGGCAAAAGCAAACCCAGCTCCAATAATATACCCAAGCATGGCATTTTTCTTTTTTCCCATCAAGCCAAAAGGAATACCTAATATCGCAAATGAGATACAAGCAAAAGACATTACTAATTTAGAGTTTATCTCTGCCAAGCACTGCCGCAAAAAGGCACTGGTTTTATTATTATCATTTTGTAAACTTATAAATTCTTGTATCAAAGCTTTGAGTTTATCCGGTATAACATAGTTATTGGCATTTATAATACTATATGCACTCTTAAGATTAATAATCAACATGTTAATATCATTAGTTGTATAATCATTATATAGTGCTTTGATAACTGTTATCAGATCCTGATTTTTCAGGGCTGCTGCATTTTGTTTTATACTATTGATTAATTTCGGAGTAATTTCTTTAACAATCTGATTCATCTTCGCAATTTGCGGATAATATACCTTTTTCGTTTTATCCATTTCAAGTTTTAATTTATCAATACCCATATATTGGGTCCTAGATTTATCGATGGTAAAGCTAATCCCAGATTTAGGAATTACCAATTTCTTACTCCCATGTGGAAAATCTATAATTTGTAGAGTATCATCTGCAAAGATAAACTCTGCAGCATCATCAAATTCTCCCTCAATATACATTGAACCTTCATCATCTTCTTTTACCGTTATTTTATGATTTTTAGCCAAAATTCTTGTTTCTGGATACGGATAATTTTCATCCCATTGCCCCAATTTCTCCGCATTTTTTGCCTGTTTAAAAATAGTGAAATCAATACCAATTCTATTCTCTTGACCGATATCAGGTAATCTACAAATCGCCAATGAATCACTACTAGATATAGGAAAAGCAAAACTCCCCGGTTTGGTTAATCGCTTACTAATTATCTTAGTCTTATCAGCTAAAAGTGCTTTTTCAATACCACCTACAGATGAAGTCAATACATCCGCATTAAGATATACAGTCACAATTGAACAAAGAAAAGCAAGTGTTAGTGCTGGTATTGCTAACCAAACAGGATGAATCCCACTCGCCTGCGAACCAACAAATTCATTATTTGCTGAAAATCTTCCATAACAGATCAATATAGCAGTAATTACTGCCAATGGTAACGCTAAAGGACTTATTAACGGAAACATACTTGGAAGTAAGCCTAATACCGTCAATAAAGTTGCACCTTCACGAATTGCTTGCGCGGCAGTCACTCCTAGCAAAGCAAATGAATAAACTAATATTGACATGCCAAATGTTTTGAGCAGCTCTTTAAAAATATATAATGGTAAAGTTACCAACATTAATTATTTCTCCATATGTACTTCATCTAGTTGTTCATCCTCAACCAAAAATTTTCTTGCCAAAAACTTAGTAATAATATACGAAAGTACACAAGCAAGATAAACATCGCCAAGTAAATGAGCCTGATGCGCCATTCTACTCACTGCACAACCAACCCCAATAAAGATCCAGACCAATCTAGCCTGTGGAAACATTATGCATAAAGCCCAAGCTGCCCCAAAAGCAACCATCGCATGACTACTTGGAGTTCCCAAATCATTGCTCTTCCACCAAGAACCCACCCAATCTCGAAAATTTCCACCTGTAAAAAATAATGGTTCCGGTCGTTCTCGCCGAATAATTATCTTTAGAATTTCCGCTATCAAACCAGATAATAATGCCGAAGTAAGCAGAAACAAGCCACGCCGCAAAAATTTATAACCATACTTCATTTTTTTAGGAAGATCTATTAAAACCAGTGCTGCAGCTATTATTATCCAAGTAAAGTAATACCCTGCTTCTTTCATCACACGCAAAATTTGATCTATTCCATGAACATGTTGTAATTTTGCCAGGTTATAAAAAAACGGCACCTCCAACCAAAAACAAATCAATAATCCTAGCTCAAATAAGACAATATAATAAACCCATCTCAACCATACCGGCATGGTATTAAATTTATTCTTTATCTCTTGATAATTCATATTATGCTCAAAACCTTTAATTACTATTAAAATGAATTTATATTGTTTACATATTTTACAGATTCTTACTCAATATCAAAGCAAGATATCAAAAAAGCCGGGCAAATTGCCCGGCAATATTCAAAATAATACTATTAAATTTACATAGCCTCACTGATTCAAGAATATCTGGAATCCTGCATATGATTCCATACCATGCTCGCCAATATCCAGACCCTGTAATTCCTCTTCTTGATGTACTCTCAAACCTAAAATTACTTTGATCAAATACAAAATAATAAATGCAGAAACAAAGCAAGTTACGCCACAAGCAATTACCCCATATAACTGCGACATAAAGCTATAATGCAATAGCTCTCCACCTTTTGAAGTATAAGCAATAACCTCACCTGCAGCATCGAGTTTATACTTTCCCCAAATACCAACAGCCAAAGTACCCCAGATACCATTAGCCAGATGCACTGAAGTTGCACCAACCGGATCATCTAATTTTACAAATTCATCAAAGAAGAATACTGAAAATACCACCAAACAGCCACCAATAAAACCAATATACACACTTTCAAGCGGAGAAACACAATCTGCGCCGGCTGTTATGGCAACAAGTCCGGCAAGTGAACCATTGAGTACCATAGATAAATCAGGTTTCTTTTGGATCCACCAACTTATTATCATCGCTCCAATAATTCCAGCTGCAGAACCTAAAGTTGTAGTTACAAAGACATGGGAAACCAAATTCGGATCTGCAGAAAGAACAGATCCTCCATTAAAGCCATACCAACCAAACCAGAGTAAGAAAACACCTATTGCCGCTAACGGAAGACTATGACCCGGGATACCTCTAGCTCTACCATCCGGTCCATACTTTCCAAAACGCGCTCCTAAGAGAATAATAGCGGCCAAAGCTGCCCAACCACCTACACTATGTACAAAGGTTGATCCGGCAAAATCATGAAAACTAACCTCAAGAGCACTGGTAAGCCAACCGCCTCCCCAACCCCAGGATCCTACAATCGGATAAATAAGGATGACATAAATGACAGAAAAAATCAAAAACGGAATAAGCTTAACACGCTCCGCAACTGCTCCGGAAACGATAGTCGCTGCAGTCGCCGCAAACATTCCTTGGAATATATAATCTGAATAATATGTATAGTTACCATAAGCCATGCTTTGTCCATCAACACCTGGATTAAGGCCAAAATTAAAAGCCCCAATAACTCCATTCCATAACCAACTATCGCCAGGATACATCAAATTAAAACCAAGTATGGCATAAGTTATGATCCCAATAGCAACAATAGCTGTATTTTTAAAGAGAATATTAACTGTATTTTTTGCTCTGGTCAAACCTGACTCTAAAGTTGCAAAACCAAGATGCATCATAAATACTAAAAATGTAGCTATCAACATCCACAGATTATTAATCGTAAACATACTATCATATTCATATGGAGTCCCGGCAGAGGTTCCGATTACTTCCTCAGCAGCATGCGTTGATAGTGATAATATTACCGTTAATAAAGCTCCCCAACTCACAAGCCTACAAAATTTCATTATTATTTCTCTCCTATATGTATAAAAACGAATATTATCATTTTTTATGCAAAATTTATACCATTTTATTATAAAATCTATAATTAATTATAGTATAAGGAGTTATAATAATACTAATACTCTATATTATGGATATTTCATACTTAATTGTATAACTAAAGATTGATATTACATTTTTGTTATTTATGCCAAACATAATATGCAACTACCATTGCTAAAGCAGTCATTAAAATTATTATTGCTACAAAGTCTATTAATTTCCACCAGTTTTTCTCAAAATCTATTATTGAATCTAAATACTTATATATTAATCGCCCCCATTTTAAAGTTATCTTTTTAATCTTTTTAAGTTTACCGATAAATCCCGAATAATCAGTAGTGTCTTCTTCCTCTTCATCCTGTATCGAACCATGATTACCAAATTCATCAAGACCTAATTCTGCATCTTCCATCAGCATATCTGCAGTTGAAAAACTAATATCTTCTTCTTCTTCCCAATCCGCTTCATCTGTATCACTATACTCAACCAACTCATTCTCTGTTTGATTATTTTCTTTAATCTGTTCATCCTGCACTTGAGCTACTGGTCCTAAACCCCAAGTATCATCTTCTCCTTCACCATCCCAATCATCAAGATTTTTAATCCCTGCAGTTGTATTAAGCTCATTTTTATTGGACTTTTTATTTGTTTTCGTTTTTTGCGAATTTACTTTTGGAGATTTAATAATACTATCAACTATTTTCGTAAAAACTTGCGGAATTTGATTAATATAGCCAATTACTACTGGTTTAAAACCGACTTCCTTTATTTCTGTCTTCACACCACCTAATTTATAAATAACGTCTTTGATAATCTGAATAAATTTATTACCATATACTTTTAATTTACTCCATATTGATTGTTGTTTTATTTGAAAATTAAAATCATCTTGTAATTGATTATCAATTATATCTTCAACAATTTGATCAGCAAATTCAGATTCAAAAGAATCATCCTTATCCTCATCAAATTCTGCAAAATCAATATCATCGCTAAATTCAAAGTCATAATCTTCTTCTTGATCTTCCTCTCCATTACCTAAATCCAGAGAAAATCCTTCATCATCAATTTCATTACTCTCCCTTTCTTCTTCAAGAAAGTCCACATCAGAGAAATCAAATTCATCATTATTCTTATTCTCCTCATCAACAATTCCATCAATATCTACATAATCCGCAAGATAATCATCTTCATTTATATTTGCTTTATTATTTAAATTTAATTCAAAATTCTGCTCTTCATCTTCTTCTGCTAAATCAATAGAAAATGATTCAAATTTAAATTCCTCATCTTCCACATTATCCGAATTATCCCCATCTAATATAAAATCTTCCATTAATGCATGAGTATCAATATCTTCAGTTAATGTCTGATGAATCTCGTCTAAATAACTATTATTAATACTGTGTTTATCACTATCATTAAATTCCATCTCTTCATCAAATAATTCTTCAGCATCTACTTCAAGCTCTTCAAAATTAAACTTAATATCATTATCATTTATATCATGAGTTTCATCTTCATGACTATCTGTTTCATTAATAAAAGAATCAAATTCATTTAAATCTACTGAAAAAGCCTCTTCTGCATTAATATTGGTTATATCAGATATATCCAATTCTTCATCAAAATCATCATTATTTAAGTCCATAGACTTTGTTTGAAAATTAAACTCACTCTTTGTGTCAGGTTCAATATTTAATTCTTCATCTATATTTGTTGATTCTGTTATTTCTTGTTTAATTTTTGAAGTATTAAGTTCATAATCATCTTCTGCAGTTTCTTCAAATATATCACTAGCTAATTCTGAATTTTCTTCTATATCATCATCTAAATCAATATTTGTATATTTCTGTCCCAATAAAGCTTTGCTTGCTTCTTCGCGTAATCTTTTCTTCTCTGCAAATTCTTCAAAACCCTCTATTGGTACTGTATAATCTTGAGCTAAGACTTGAGCCAGTATATCTTCTGCATCTTCTTCATTAATTTCTTGTATTTTAACATTATCGGAATTACTAGATAAATTTTCATTTTGAATTACTTGAGGGATATTTCTTAAATATTGATTATTATCTTCGATATTAGTTTCAATTTGAGTATCAACATCAAATTTATATCTATCATATTTTACTTGTTCAAATACTTCTTCAATATTAGTTTTTGTAAGATTATCTTCTGTTTCAAAATTTGCTTCTTCATTTATATCATCAAAATTGTTTGTAAAATCCGTTAATATAATTTCTTCGTTATTATCTACATTACTATTTATATTTTGTATTGCTATACCGGTATTTGACTCTAAGTCTTGATAATTATCCACGGTATCGTCAAGTAGTAATAAAACATCTTCTTCTTCAGAATTATCATTCATCCCAATTAGATTATAATCAATATATTCAATATTATCTGTTTCATTTATTATTGCTTCAGTATCAATCAAATCTTGATTATTTGTCTCATTGATACTATCAATTACCGACGTCTGATTACTATCATTTATTGAAATAAAATCATCAATCTTTTCATTTAATTCAATATTCAATTCTTCATTTTGCTTATTATCAAGCTTATCAACTCGTTTTTCATTTGGTTCTTCCTCAAATTCTTCATCAGGTTCAAAAGCAAATTCAAAATTTTCGGGTTTAGTTATTTGAGAAATTGGATTGTAATTATTACGTGCAGAATTTTCCTGATTATCATCTTTTTGATTATCAGTCAAATCAAAACTGGAAAATTGTAATCCATCATTCTCGGGTAACATTTTATATATTCTATTTTAACTATAATTATTAATTGTATTTTTCAGATATTCAATATCAAGAAAATTGATTGCGTATATAAAAAGTAATACATCTAAGCTAAGACAATAATATTATACTCATATTTAATACTATTATAAATAATTAAGGCTTCCACAACAGGAAGCCTTGTCAATTCTTAAAAAATGAATAACCACAGGGAACATCAGGGAGTATTGTATCTCTATCTTTAATATCTTTTTCATCTATAGGAAATAAATTACAATTTGAGGGTTTTCTGTTATGTATCTTACATTTATAATTACCATGACTATCTTGAGTAAGCATTATACAATTAATCAGTAATTTACAGCAAACACCACAACGTATACATTCACCCTGTCTTTTTTGAGTTTGTTGTTCCACATATTGTTTTCGAAAATGCGCTAATATAAACCTTCGTACTTTGCCTTTTCCTTGTATTATTTTAGCGCTAATTAATTTACGCATTAATAATACCTTGTTTATGAATTAAATTTAGGCAATAAATATTCTACTGTGCTTTTCATTGTAGCAAGTTCTGAATAATCAACTTCTGGAACTTCAATCTTATATTGTTTTCTTAATTCCATTACTATATCAAGAAAATCCATTGAATCTAAACCCAATTGATCACGTAATGGTTCTTCATCATTAATATTGGAATAATCTTCATCTGGAGCTATTTCTTGAATAATATCTATAACGATTTTTCGTACTTCTTCATGTGTCATTATCTCTCCTTATTTTATAAATGTTTAAATTTTTTTACAATTAATACTGCATTGATTCCTAACATACCAAATGAATTATTTAATATATAATTTATTTCATTCTTAACACAAGGAGTATCAATAACAATTTTACCATTTAAATCACAATTAGGATCCAATTGCTGAATATTAATGGTTGGATGTATTTTATTATCTATAAAAGACGGAATATTTCCAGCTAATTCTAAAGCTCCGGCAGCTCCCATGGCATGACCCCAAAAGCTCTTAGAATTATTAACAAATGCTTCGGGGGTTTCACCAAAAACCTCTCGAATTGCAGCAATTTCTCTACTATCTCCTTCAGGAGTACTAGTTGCATGAGTACTGATAATATCAATTTCATCAGGGCTAATTGCAGCATGACGTAAAGCTTTACGCATACATTCTGCCTGTCTTTGTGAATTTGGTAAAACAAAATCTGTAGCATCTGTATTTATTGCCCATCCCGCAAGTTCGCAGATAATATTTGCGCCACGATTTACTGCATCTTCAAGTCTTTCTAATATATATATTGCCCCGCCTTCTGCAACTACGATACCATTTCGATGTTTACAAAATGGCTTACTTGCTTTATTTGGATCTGAACATTGCGCCAATGCATTCTGACTTTTAAAACCTGCAAAAATTCCAAATGATTCTGTACTTTCAGAAACACCACCACAAATAGCTATATCACATTCATTTAAAATTAATTGTTGCGCGCCATGAATTAAACCATAATTTCCTGCTGCACACGCTGCTCCAAGGGTACAATGTGGTCCGGTAATACCCAAATTTAAACAAACTTCACCTGCCGGATTATTCGCTACAGTTCTTGGATTATGATGATGCGTCCAATATTTAACATTATAATCAAATTCTTTGATATTGGCTATTTCATTCTCTGTTTCAACGGTTCCGTGTTCCGTTATACCAATATATACTCCTATATTTTCTTTTTTAATCTGCTCAAAATTAATATTAGAATTAATTAACGCTTCATTTGCGCAATAAATACTTATTGCACCAGCTCGTGTACCACGTCGAGCTTCACGTTTATTCTGATATTTAACAATATCAAAATTACATTTACCCATTGGTACTTTGCCAATATAGCGCATCTCTTTTTCTATTACATTACTCTTACCGTTTAGTAAATTATCTCGCATCTCTACCAAATTATTACCAATAGGTGAAGTTATACCGATACCTGTTACTACTATTCTTGGATGCATCTCTAACTATTCCTTATTATTGTCTTCTTCTTCTGCTTGTTCTTCTGCTTGTTCAATCATCTCTTGCAATGCATCATCAGGTATTGTTTGATCTAATTCCGGACCATTGTCATCATCATTATTTTTATCTGATTCTGCTACTTTTGCTACCGTAGCAACCTTATCATTATCACTAAGAGCTATAATTTTTACACCTGAAGTAGCTCTACCAATTACTCGACAGCCATTGACTGCTGTACGTATAACCATTCCACCAGAGGTAATTATCATTAGTTCATCATCTTCAGTTACCGCCATGCATTTTACTACTTTGCCAGTTCGTTCGGTTATTTTCATATTTGTTACGCCTTTTGCTCCACGCTTAGTAAGGCGATAATCTGTAAATGAACTACGTTTTCCTAAACCGTTTTCTGAAATAGTAATTACTGTGGTATCAACATTTACCAACATTAAACCTATACATTCATCATTCTCTGCAAGTTTCATACCGGTTACACCCGCAGCTATTCTTCCCATTGGACGAACATCTTCTTCATTAAAATGACATGCCATACCTTCTTTACTTGCAAGCATTAATTCATTGGTACCATTGGTAATTGAAGCAGCAATTAATTCATCATTTTCTCGAAGATTTACTGCTATTATTCCTGATTTCATTGGGCGTTTATACGCAGATAGAACGGTCTTTTTAATTATTCCTTTTTTAGTAGCTAATAACAAATAATGTTCATCATCAAATTCTCTAACTGGAATACAGGTTTGTACCGATTCACCCTTATTAAGTTCAAGAACATTTACAATAGCTCGTCCTTTAGCTGCTCTGCCCATTTGTGGAATATCATATATCTTCAACCAATATACTTTTCCTATCGATGTAAAGACCAAAATATAATCATGAGTTGAACCTATGAACAAATGCTCTATGAAATCCCCTTCTTTCATATTTCCAGCACCAGTTATGCCTTTTCCTCCTCTACCTTGTTTGCGGTAAGTATCGATCGGCATTCTTTTTATATAACCTTCGTGTGAGATAACAACAACCATCTCTTCATCTGCAATCATATCTTCAATACTAATATCTTCAATTGCTGCTACTATTTCAGTTCTGCGGTCATCTCCATGCTTTGCTATCATTTCCTGACAATCTTCGTCGATAATTTTTAATACCAAATTTTTATCGCCAAGAATAGCAGTATATTCTCTTATCTTTTCCATCAATGCTGCATATTCATCTTCAAGTTCTTTTCTTTGTAATCCGGTTAATCTTCTTAAACGCATTTCGAGTATATGATGTGCTTGAATATCTGATAAACCGAATTCTTGAATAAGTCCTGCTTTTGCTTCCTCTGTTGTTTCAGAACTACGAATTATCTCAATTACTCGATCAATATTATCCAAAGCTTTAAGTAATCCGGCTACAATATGTGCTCGTGCTTCAGCCTTATCTAATAAGTATTTTGTTCGTCTACAGATTACATCTATTCTATGTTCAATATAATATTCCAGCATCTGCTTGAGATTGAGCGTCTCAGGTCTGCCGTTGACAAGAGCAATATTATTAATAGAAAATCCTGAATCCAGGGGAGTCATCTTATATAATTGATTTAAAATTACATTTGCATCTTCTCCCATTTTTAAATCAATTACTAATCTGATGCCATCTTTATTGGTATAATCTTCAATAGATGAAATTCCAGATATTTTATTCTCTTTTACTACATTTGCTATTTTTTCTATAATACTAAGTTTATTGACTTGATAAGGTATCTCAGTAACTACAATCGATTGTCTGCCATTCTTTTGTGTTTCAATATGGCATTTAGCCCGCATTTGCACTCGGCCTCGACCTGTTTCATAAGCTTTTTTAATCCCATCTCTACCGCAAATTAAAGCTCCTGTAGGAAAATCCGGACCCTTAATATATTTCATTAATTCTTTTGTTGTAGCTTCTGGATTTTTTATTAAAGCAATTACACCATTACATACTTCAGTTAAATTATGTGGAGCCATATTTGTTGCCATACCTACAGCAATGCCTGTTGCTCCATTCAATAGCAATAAGGGTAATTTAGCTGGCAGAACTGTCGGTTCTGTAGCTGTACCATCAAAATTATCTACAAAATCAACTGTATCTTTATCCAGATCATCCAGCATTTCATCGCAAACACGTTGCATGCGACATTCTGTATATCTATAGGCTGCTGCACTATCGCCATCGATAGAACCAAAATTACCATGACCATCAATTAAACGATATCTAACGGAAAAATCTTGAGCAATACGTACCATTGCATCATATACAGCGGCATCTCCATGTGGATGATAATTACCTAAAACTTGACCCACAACTTTGGCACATTTTACATGTTTATGCCTATATGATAAATGTAAATCATTCATCGCCGTCAATATTCTTCTATGTACAGGTTTCATACCATCACGCACATCAGGTAAAGCACGGGAAACAATTACACTCATTGAGTATGTCAAATAACTATTTTTTAATTCATCTTCAATTGATAAATTTTTAATACCACTAGTTATTTTATCATTTATTTCATCACTCATATTATCTTTCACTTATTTATTATAGTATAATTCTATTTTTATCAGAGCTATTAAATATCGAGTTGAGCATCAAGGGCATATTTTTCGATAAATTTCCGCCGTGGTTCAACAACTTCTCCCATTAATAAAGTAAATAATTGACTTGCTTTTATTGCATCGTCAATTGTTACTTTCATTAACATACGTTTTTCTGGATCCATCGTTGTTTCCCAAAGTTGTTCAGGATCCATTTCACCCAATCCTTTATAGCGTTGTATCTCTAAACCTTTTTCTCCAAGCAATTTTATTCCTTCCAGTATATCATGCAAGGTTAAGTAAGGTTCTTCCATTTCATTATTAATTAATACAAATTTACCTTTTTCTGTAATATCATCTGGAAGAAGGAAATGATTTGCATTAAAATTAAATTTATCTAACTTATTTAGCGTTTTTTCAAAATCATCAACAAATAAGAATTCTGTTTGTAATAATGTTTTTTCTGTTATATCTCCTGAAGTTATCGTTACGTCTTCTTCAAGGATATTTTCAATTAAACCATTCTCTTCACCTTGATGTATATAATTATTCAATTCATTATCAGAAACAAAGTACTTTTCTTCATTATTAAGTAATACTTTATACTTAGGAAATCTACCATATTTTTCTCTAAGATTCAAAGCATCATGTAAATTCATCCCTCTTCTATTGAGTACTCTAATTAAATCATCTACTTTTTTAATTACCTTTAAAAGCTCTCTTAATTCTTCATTCTCTATTTTAAAGGTTTTTTCTCCTCTAAATTCAAGGCTAGTTCCTTCAATACCAATTTTACTTAACGTATTGTTCATTTCTTCATCAGATAAAACATATTGTACATTTTTCCCTTTTTTTACTTGGTAAAGAGGAGGACACGCAACATATAAATATCCTTCTTCTATTAATTGTGGCATATGCCTAAAGAAAAATGTTAATAATAATGTTCTAATATGACTTCCATCCACATCTGCATCACACATTATAATACACTTATTATAACGTAATTTTTCTATATCAAATTCTTCTATTCCAATACCTGTTCCCAAAGCAGTGATAATCGCCGACACCTCCGCATGCCCAAGCATCTTATCAATTCTAGCTTTTTCCACATTTAAGATTTTACCTTTTAAGGGTAATATTGCTTGTATCCTGCTATCACGCCCCATCTTAGCAGATCCACCAGCAGAATCTCCTTCCACTAGATATATCTCTGTAGAACTTCTATCTTTAGAAATACAATCCGCTAATTTTCCTGGTAAACCTCCTCCAGACAATGCGTTCTTTCTTCTTGCTTGATCTCTTGCTTTTCGAGCTGCTGTTCTTGCAATTGCTGCATCTACAGCACGTTTAATTATTTTTTTAGCTATTGTCGGATTTTCTTCAAAATAAGTTCCTAATTCTTCATTCATTACTTTTTGAACAAAACCCTCTACTTCACGATTACCTAATTTATCCTTAGTTTGACCTTCAAATTGCGGATCTGGTACTCTTACTGATACTATTGCCGCTAAACCTTCTCTACTATCTTCACCACTTATTACAGGATCTTTATCTTTTATAACTTTATTTTTTTTACCCCAATTATTAATAGTTCGAGTAAGTGCACTTCTAAATCCAGATAAATGCGTTCCTCCTCCTGGATTAGTAATATTATTGGTATAACCAATACATGTTTCTGAATAACCATCATTATATTGAAAAGCTATTTCTATTTCGAAATTACTTTCATCATTACTTTGTCCTTCAATATACACTACATCTTTATGAATAACTGTTTTATTTTCATTTAAAAATTCAACATAACTTCTAAGCCCACCTTCATATTGATAACTTTCTTTTGCATTATCTATACGCTTATCTTCTATATCAATATGAATACCTTTATTTAAAAAAGCTAATTCTCTTAATCTTGTTGAAACAATATCAAATTTAAAATTAATCGTTTCTTTAAAAATATCTTCATCTGGAAAAAAAGTTATTTTTGTTCCACGCATTTTTGTATTACCACGTTCTTCTACTTCACAAACTGGATTTCCTCTTTCAAATCTTTGATACCAAATCTTTCCATCTCTATACACTTCTACCTCTAACCATGCAGATAATGCGTTAACACATGAAACACCTACTCCATGCAATCCACCAGATACTTTATAATTATCATGATCAAATTTTCCTCCTGCATGTAAAACAGTAAGCACAAGAGTAAGTGAATTCATATTATTCTCTTTATTCCAACCTACAGGAATTCCTCTACCATCATCACATACTGTTATTGATCCATCTACATTAATATGTATATTGATACTCTTAGCATATCCTGCCATAGCTTCATCAATAGAGTTATCAACTACTTCCCAAATTAAATGGTGTAAACCTCTTGGACCTGTGTCTCCTATATACATACCTGGTCTTTTACGAACAGCCTCTAATCCTTTTAATGCTTTTATTGAATCAGAACCATATTCTTTACTTGCCATTGGTTTTTTCCTTTAATTACTTATAAACTTAATTCCACGTAATGTTTTTTTATCTGTTATTATTTCTTTCAAAGAAGAAATCAAGGTTTCTTTATAAAAGACATCTAATTCTGTTCTTAATACTGGATTTTTAACTTGTATTTCTAAAAAACCATTATGCCATCTTTTAACTCTTGTGTTATTATATATTTCTTCTCCTACTATTTTACGCCATATTATATTCCAATCATTCTGGCTATTTTTTTTATGTTTAGTTAATTCTTTTTTTATTAATCTTAAAACAAATTTTATCTGTTTACTATTATTTATCTTTCGTTTTATATTATCTTCTTCTATTTTATTACTAATAGATTTCTGCCAATTTTGTAATGCCTTCAATAATTCTTTATCACTATATTGTTTATTCATATTATTTTGTTGTTATAGGCATTACAATGTGTAAATAATCTCCTTCTTCTATCCTAACAGGAGTATCATTATCTTTAAAAAAAAGTTTTAACTCGGAATTGTTAAATGATTTAAGTGCATCTATCATATAGTTATAATTAAAATTAGTTTTTATTTCACCACCAATAATATTAACATTATATTCCTGATTACCAGAACCAATATTACCAGCTGTTGCAGATATAGATAATTTATTATTAGCTCCATCAAATTTTACGGAGTGTGATTCTTCATTACTCATTTTTCCTACCAATTTTAAACCATTGATTATTTCTTCACGATTAAGCTCCAATTCGATTTTTGAATCTATTGGTATTACATTATTGTAATTTGGAAACTGTCCTTCTACTAAACGAGTAACAATAATAGCATTCGAAGTTTTAGCTATTAATTCATTATTAAATATTTGTATTTTAACAATTTCCTCTCCAGAAGCTATTTTAGCTAATTCTTTCATTCCTTTAGTAATAATTATATGTTTACCATTATCAATATTAATGTTATTTATTTTTTTATTTATTTTTGATAAACGATGAGTATCACTAGCTACAAAATCAATACTTTCGCCTAATATATTCATACATATTCCATTAAGCGCATATCTAGTATCACCTTTCGCTGTAGCAAATTCCGTTTTTATTATTGCATCAGTAAGTGCATCTCCAGGAATTTCAAATAAATTATCTTCTGTTAATTTAGAAATACTAGGAAAATCATCATCTATAGCTATCGAAAATTTAAATTCTCCTTTTAATGTAGTCATTATAGCCATGTCTTCATTTATATCAAAAAATAAATTATCTGATTTATCTTCTGAAATAATCCCTTGAAGAATATGAGCAGAAACTAAAATTGTCTGAGGATCTATAATTTCATCTACTTCAATATTAATGGCAATACCAATTTCTAAATCAATACCTGTTAATGTAATTATATTATTATCTTTACCCTTAATTTGAACATTTTGAAGAATTGGTTTTGTTGTTCTAGTAGGAATAATATTATTGACCATATTTAAAGCATTTGCAAGTTTTGATCGTGAACAATTAAATTTCATTATTTATTTCCTAATTAATTATATAGTTATTATAATAAAACAAAAATATGTAGTATTTCTGTTTTATAAAGGTAAATATACTATTAATAACAGTATTTTTGAATAATTGTATTGTAGCATTACTTATAATTAAATTCAACACTTCTTGTAAACTTCACTTATATTTTATTAAAATTATGTATTATTTTGGATGATTTTGTTATTTAAAGTATTAATAATAGTATTAATTATTTGTTTTGTTTTTAGATCATTATTAAACAAATGTTGTATTTTGTCATTAGAGTGTTTTACAGTGCTATGATCTCTATTACCGTAAATTTGACCAATTTCTTGTAAAGACATGTTTGTTAATTTTTTAGTTATATACATTCCAACTTGTCTTGGAAAAGCCACACGTCTTTGTCTATTATTTGATTTGATTTCATTATGATTAATATTGAAATACTGACAAACATTAAAGATAATATCTTCTCCAGTAACTGTTTGAAAGTCTTTTATATTGTTATTGTCTTTATCATTGATAATATCTTTGATCATATCAATATTAATGGTTTTATTAAGTAATATTGAGTGTGTATATGCTGTATTAATTAATCCTTCTAATTCTCTAATACTGTTATTGTAATTTTTTGAAATATACTTGATAACCTCTGAATTGAGTGATATTTTATTCTTAACGCAGTGGTTTTCTATTATATTTTCTTTTGTTATATTGTCAGGTTTATGAATAATAATATTAACTCCCCACTGTAGTCTACTTTTTAATGATTCCGGAAATTTAGCAAGATTATTTATAAGTATATTCGATGTTAATATAATTTGAGGATTTTGTTTGCAATTATATATAATATCAAATATAGAATTAAATATATTGATGGCGTGAGGGTTATTTTCAAGTAATTGAATATCATCAAAAATAAATAAAGAACAAGAAGTATGGTATTTTTTCCAAATTGTCAAAGAGTGATTGTTATTGGCTTGTTCAATACAATCAATAAAAGTAGTACCATTATACCATATTATGTTTTGTTTAGGATATTTTTGAGTATATTCTAAAGCAATACCATTTAATAAATGGCTTTTACCTAATCCTGCTTGAGCATATATAAAAAATGGAGAATATTTTGATTGAGATTTATTTGAACATATTTCTTTTGCTACAGCCATAGCTAATCTATTTTCTGAATTTACAATAAAATTCCGCAAAGTCTTATTTTCATCTATAGTAGGAGAAGAAATATAATTTGCTTGATAAGTTATAATTAGATTTTTTATTTGTATATGATTTGTTATGATATTATTGATATGAGCGATTATTTTATTGTCTATTAAACAATGAATATTAATTAAATTTGTAAAAATAATTATCTCATTATTATATATGTTTATAATATTAAAGTTTTTAAATAATATAGAGTATGAATTTAATCCAATTGTTTGTTCTATTTTTTTATAGATATCTTTCCAAATTAAATCATAATCGTTTAAATTCATAAGTGTCAGTCCAAACAAGAAATATAAGAAACATCAACTATAATCGTATAGAAAATAATATTAATTGCAACCAAATTATTAAAAGAGTAAAATAATAGTTCTGAATTAAAAACACAGTTTAGTATTTGATAGTGTTTCATGTGAAACATTAGAATATGAAGAGGAAATATATGACTACAAACTATGGTAAAAGAGAAATTGTTAAATATATGATAATGTGTTTATTAACAATAGTTTTTTGTTTATTAATGAATTATGTATTATGGGATGGTTTTGTGTGGTTAGTTGTTGTTCCGATTATAGAATTTATTTTTGTTATGTATTTTTTCAGAGATCCAGAAAGAAAAATAGTATATGATAATAATAAAATGTTTGCGCCTGCTGATGGGGTAGTAACACATATAGAAGAAGTTGAGGATCCAGGTTTTATTGGAGAAAAAGCTTTAAGAATTAGTATTTTTTTAAGTATTTTAGATGTTCATATTAATAGAATAGCTTATCCCGGTATAGTAAAGTATATAAAATATAAAAAAGGAGAATTTCGAAATGCTATGAGTAGTGATTCATTATTTTTAAATGAATATAATGATATTGGAATAGAAACAGCTAATTCTAAAATGAAAAAATATTTACAACGACAAATAGTAGGTTTAATTGCACGAAGAATAGTATGTGATGTAAATAAAAATGATAATCTACAACAAGGTCAACGTTATGGAATGATGAAATTTGGTTCAAGAACAGATTTGTATATTCCTATTAGTTCATGTTTAAATATTAAGACGAATATTGGACAAAAAGTATTGGCGGGAGTTACTATATTAGTGGAAATATAATCTTTATGTTTCATGTGAAACAAAGACAGTATAAATATTAAAGTATTGGCAAATTAATATTAAATTTGTGTAAAAAAACATAAAAATTTTAATAACAAAAATTATTATATCTATAAATCAATTTTGTGAATTTTTAGTCAAAAATTTATTATAGAAATTAAGAAAATGAAAATTCTATAATTCTTAATTTTTAATATGGATAATAACTATGCGTACAATATCAATATTACCAAGTATTCTTACTATTTGTAATTTTTCTTGTGGTGTTCTAAGTATTATTTTATGTATGGAATCATTATTTTTAAAATATAATAAAACAGGAGATATTTCAGATTTATATTATAAATATGCATGTATGTTAATTTTCGGCGGTATGATTTTTGATATGCTTGATGGGCGTGTTGCGCGAATGACACATAGTGAAAGTAAATTTGGTGCGGAGCTGGATAGTTTAGCGGATGTTTGTACTTTTGGAATAGCACCAGCTATTGTTCTTTCTACTCTATGGATAAGCACAGTAAGAATGGAAAATAAATGGTGGAGCTTGGCGCTTTTAGCGGGGGTGATATATGCCATTTGCGGGGTGTTGAGATTGGCTATATATAATCTTAATGCTTCAACAACAGCGAAAAATTTCTTTTCGGGTTTACCGAGTCCAGCAGCGGCAGGATCTATAGTTAGTACTATTTTATTTAGTAAATCATATTGCCTTGGAATTTGGTCGGATTTATATAGTAATTATTTGGCTAATACATTTTTAAATTTCTATGGAAAAGACAAGGTAGCTATATATTTAATAAGTATTTATACCATTATAATTGGTTTGTTGATGGTTTCGCCTTTTAGATTTATTCATGCTCCTAATATCTTACTTGGCAAAACAAATAAATACTGGTTATTGTTGATTATGATATTGGTGATTATAATTTTTTCTGAATATCCAATAATAGTATTATTTGTTGGGTTTAATAGTTTTATGATTTATTGTATTATAGTAAATATTCGCAATAAGCTAAAAAACAAAGATAGTGATATAGAAAAAGATATGGTAGATATTTTTAGTTTAGATGGAACAATAGAATCTGAGCATAAAAATGAAACAGATGAATTCGAATAATCTATAAGATTATATATAAGAGATAAAAAAATGAGTTATATAAATTGGTTTGTGGATGGCTTAAGATTTAGTTGTCAAGGTTGTGGGAAGTGTTGTACAGGTCCTGGGGGTTATGTTTGGATAAGTAAGGAAGAAGCGCTAATATTTGCTCAAAGAATGAATATATCATTAGAACAGTTTTTTAAAAAATTTGTACGTAGTGTTCATGGAAAACTGTCATTAATCGATAATTATCGTGGGGATTGTATTTTTATGCAGGAAGATGGTAAATGTAAATATTATTTTGATAGGCCAACTCAATGTAGAACATTCCCTTGGTGGCCAGAAATTATTACAACAGAAGAAGTTTGGAATAGTAATCCCTATAATTGTCCAGGTATAGGAATTGGTAGGTTATATTCAGAAGAAGAAATTTTAAAAGTACTACATGAAGAATAGTAAATTATTCAATATTATGGGCAAATTTAACATTGTTACCAGCAATTATGATTACAACTTCACCTTTTATTTTTTTATTAGCAAATTCATCAGCAATATCATATAACCAGCCTTTATGAATAGATTGAAATTTTTTTGTAAGTTCTATGCAAACAGCTATTAATCTATTACCAAAAACTTCTTTTGCATCATTTAAAAATTTACTAACTCTATAAGGTGATTCATAAAATACTAAAGTATGCGTAGAATCTACTTCTTTTAAAAAGAAATTTTGACGTTTGCCAGATTTAGGAGGGGTAAATCCTAAAAAAGTAAAGCTTGATGTAGGCATCCCAGAACTGAGTAAAGCAGTTTCAATAGCGCATGGTCCTGGGATAACTTCTACTTTATAATCCATTTCAAGAACTTGTGATACTAATTTATAACCAGGATCACTGATTAATGGACAACCGCAATCTGAACAAAGAGCAACATCATTATCATCTTTGAGTAATTGAATAATTTTATTGCCAGCTTGTAGTTCGTTGTGTTCGTGATATGAAAAAAAAAGTGAAGGTAAAGGGATATTGTATTTTGAAAAGATCTTACGAGTTATTCTTGTATCTTCACAAGCAAGATATTGAATATTACGAAATATACGTAAAGCGCGTAAAGAAATATCTTCAATATTACCAATTGGGGTTGCGATTAAATATAAAATAGCCATAGTATTATCTAAAATTTAATTATTTGTTAAGAAATGTACAACAAGTATAATTATTTATATAATATCGACAAGAAAAAACTTGAAAATTATCAAATTTTCATTATATTCTTATTACTATAATATTATATTGTAAAAATTTGATATATTAAACATTATAGTATATTTTAGGAATAATTCATGACAAATTTAGATCGAACAAATATATTATTAGATGAATTTATCTCTAATAATGATGAAATGAATAAATGTATAGAATTAGCAAAAGCAGCAAGTAAAACAACAGCCAGTATTCTTATTAGTGGTGAAAGTGGCGTTGGTAAAAAATTATTATCACAAGCGATACATTTAGCAAGTGAAAGAAGTCAAAATAATTTAATTACTATGTCTTGTTCAGCAACTCCTCCAAAAATAATTGAGAGTGAGTTATTTGGTTATGATCAAGGTGCGTTTCATGGTGCTGAAAAGACTAGACGAGGAAAATTTGAACAAGCAGATAAGGGAACTTTAATAATAGAAGAAATTGGTGAACTTCCAACAGAGGTACAAGCAAAATTACTTCGCGCTATTGAATATAATGAATTTGAAAGATGTGGCGGTGAAGGAACAATTTCTACAGATATAAGAATTGTTGCTTTGACTTCGAAAAATATTTCAACATTAGTAACAGAGGGAAAATTTAGAGAAGATTTATATTATCGCTTGAATGAAATTGCTATTAATATTCCACCATTGCGCCAGCGTCGAGAAGATATTCAATCATTAATTAATTATCATATAGAAGATTGTAATAATAAATTTAATAAAAATATAAAAGATATTAGTCAAATTGCTCTAGATTATCTTATGCGTTATGATTTTCCGGGTAATATTAGAGAATTAAAAAGTCTTATTAAACGTGGTGTAACTGTAGCTAAGACAGAATTACTCTGGTTGGAAGATCTTGGTATGAGAGTAGAAGTACCTACAGAGAGTGAAACAATTGAAAATCCTGAAGAAATGTTAAATTTAGCAGTAATTGAGAAGAGACATATTCAATATGTTTTGAATTATACTAAAGGAAATAAAAAACGAGCTGCAGATTTACTCCAAGTAAGTAGACCAACTCTGGATAGAAAAATAAGTATTTATAATCTAAGATTACCTTAATTCATGTCAAAATATTTAAAATCATTAAAAATAAAAAATTTATATGTAGAAAATAATATCTGGCAAGCACCACTTGCCGGATATTCTTCTATGCCATTTAGAATTCTTACCTGGCGTTTAGGGCGTCCTGGATTATTGGCAACGGAAATGATCAGCGCTAGAGCTGTATTGGAAAAGAACAAAAAGCAAGAACAATATTTGATCAAATCAGAATCAGAAGGTCCAGTAGCTTATCAGTTATGGGGGTGTGAAGAAGATGCAATTGAATATGCTGCCGGCGTAGTCGAAGCAAGAGGAGCAGATGTAGTTGATTTAAACTGTGGTTGCCCAGTAAGAAAAGTCCGTGCAGCCGGAGCAGGATCTAAATTAATGGAAGATCCAAAATTGATTGCAAAATTGATAAAAGCTATGAAACGAGGAGTGACAAATATTCCGGTAACGATTAAAATCCGTGTTGGTCTCAATGATAAAAATTATAATGGAGTTGAAATAGCAAAGCTAGCAGAAGATGCGGGTGTAGATTTAATTACGGTTCATGGCAGACATGCAGGAGAACGTTATTCACATTCTGTTCGTTATGAAAAAATACAAGAGATAGTAGAAGCGGTTAAAATTCCAATAATAGGTAATGGTGATGTCTGTGATGGCTTAACCGCAAAAGAAATGTTTGATCGAACAGGTTGTGCAGGTATAATGGTTGGCAGAGCTTGTATGGGAAGTCCATGGGTATTTTCTAAGATAAAAGCAGAATTAACCGGTGAAATTTGGCAGGGACCGGATAAATTTGAATTAGCAAGCATTATACTTGAGCATTATGATCTATTAGTAAAAATAGTCGGAGAAGAAAGAGCTATTCGGCAAAGTAGAAAACTAGGAGCATTTTATAGTAAAGGTATAATTGGGGCGAAAAATTTTCGTAATATGCTAAATAATATAAAAACACGTGAAGATTTAATAGAGTTGATAAGTATCTTAACGTTATAACATTATAAGGAAAGAGAGATTATATGAAAATCGAACTTGCAAACAGACTATCACAACTTCCACCTTATCCTTTTGCAAAATTACGAGCAGCAATTGCAGAAAAAAAAGCCAAGGGCGATAAGGTTATTACACTGGGTATTGGTGATCCAGATAAACCAACACCAGATATTGTAGTAGAAGAATTGATTAGAGCTGCACAAGATAAACTTGATATCAATAAAGATAGATATGGTTGTGATGCACCGGTAATAGCTCTTCCTAAAGCAATAAAATCTTTTTATAAACGTCGTTATAATGTTATATTGGAAGATGATCAAATTGTTGCTACTATGGGAAGTAAGGATGCAATTGTTAAATTATGTTTGGGTATGATGAATCCTGGAGATATTGGTATTGCTCCTTGCCCGGGTTATCCAACTTATAATATAGGACATGTATTTGCAGCAGGTACAACTTATCGCATGCCCCTTTTAGCAAAAAATAATTTTAAGCCGGATTTTAAAGCTATACCAGCAGAGGTAAAGAGGCTTGCAAAGATACTTTGGTTGAATTATCCGAATAATCCTACATCGGCTATAGCAGATCTCGATTTCTTTAAGACTGCAATTGATTTTGGTAGAGAGAATAATATTCTTATTGCTCATGATAGCGCATATTCTGAAAATACTTATGATGGTTATAAAGCTCCGTCTATTTTAGAGGTTGAGGGAGCAGATGAGGTTGCAGTAGAATTTTTCTCATTATCCAAAGCATTCAATATGACAGGCTGGAGAGTAGGTTGTTTAGTAGGTTGTGCAGAAGCGGTAAAAGCTTTAAAGCTTACTAAAGATAATATTGATAATGGTACTTTACGTGCAGTTCAATCGGCTGCGGCAGTTGCTCTGAATAATGCAGAAGATATCTTTGAGCAGGTGAATTCAGTATATAAAAATCGTCGTGATATGGTGTTGCGGTATCTTGAAGAAGCGGGATGGCCGGTGCCAGCACCTGAGGCGACAATTTATATTTGGGCTCCAGTACCGGAGAAATATAATGGTAGTAGTGAAGCATTTGCTACAGATTTACTGGATAAAACAGGGGTTGTAGTAACGCCAGGAAGAGCTTTTGGGGAGTATGGTGAAGGATTTTACCGTATTTCTCTTACTTATCCGGATACTGTGCTGGAAGAAGCAATGCAGAAGATTGTTGCTTTAGCCAAGTCATAATGGATTATAATTGAGTATATTGAATAGTATTACTTATAAAAGACAGCAAGCCAAATAGTTGGGTTTGCTGTCTTTTTTACTCGATGTTTGGTATGTGCTGGTATTACTAACGTGTCTCCAATATTTAATTTAATCCATGAATTATCAGTATATTCGATAATACCATAACCCTGGAGAATAGTAAGCCATTCATTTTCAGTTTGATCATACCAAAAGTCAGTTGGTGAAGCGCAATCAGTAGAAATAATCTGCTCAATACGTATTGAACTATTACAAACTAATTGTTGAGTAATTTCGTTACCAATTCTTAGAGAATGTGCGGATAAATCTAAAATATTCATTTATCGCTTTCTTAAGGTTATATCTTTAAATATCGGAAAAAATCTCTGGATAATGGTTGATTAGAATATCTTTGATCATCTGGGCGATAATAACAATTTGGGGATGAGCCCCTTTAGCCAAACGTAGTTTTAGGAAATGTCTCCATTCTCTGAAATTACAAGTCATAATAATCTCTGATTTTAAGCAAGTTGGTAACACAGAACGGGCAATTTGTGGAGATGCACCGGAATTGAGTAGACTAAAATAATTCTTTTCTGCATGGTTACAAGCTTCAATCCAAATTTGTCTGGATTGAGTATTCATCTCAGGGGGTTCAATTACAGATATTTCATTATCAAATTTATCATTAGCGTAATTGCAATATCTGGTAGATTCTTGACAGAAACTAGCAATTCTATGCCTTACTATTTCATGAGTAATTCCTCTATCAGTAAAAATTCTAAAGGAAGCAGATGCGTGTTCTATAACGGCTTCATGTCCACTATTGATTATTTTATTAACAAAATTTGATGCAGAATTGTCTGTTATATTATTCTCTGATTTATAGCATATTCTGCCTGCAGCTTCAATTATTTTTAAAGCGTCGGGGGTGATCCATTCAAGTTTTACTGATTGCTCAATAATTTTCATAATAATCCTTTATGTATAATGTCATTAAATAATAAATAGGTTCATGACAAGAAAATTCACTCTTTTGCCTGTGGCTTCTCGCGCCTTTTACAGGCATCAAGACCCCCTGCACCCCTCATAACTATGTATGTTTGATCATATTTATGTGAGAAAGTATTTAAGTGCTTTGTAATAATAAATTATAATATTTAATAAAACGTATAGTTTTAATAAAATATGCAAAGAAAACTAATTGATTAATAGATAAAAATTACAAAACATAATAATTCTTATAAATATAAGCTATTAATAATAATTCCAAATATTTGTCTTATCATGAGTCATAGATATTATAAATAATATTGGTTCAAGACCAAGAAATACTTTTTTTTAAGGGGCTTCTCGTACCCTTTACAAGCATCAAGACCTCTGCACCCCTCGTAAACGCTGTGCGTTCGATCACACTTGCGCAAACGATTATTTAAGTGTTTTGTGAATAGTAAGTTATAATATTTAAGAAAACGTATGGTTTCAATAAAATATACAAAAAAAACTAATTGATTAATAGATAAAAATTATAAAACATAATAATTCTTGTAACTTTTTTGAATAGAGACTATTAGAATTAATTTACGCTATTTTTCTTGTCATGAACCATAATAATAATAATAATACAAGAAATGTATCTAAAGATATAAATAATAAAATTTATAATATTATAAAATAATATTAAAGATTTTGTGAATTAAGTCGTAAATAGATATAGAATTGTAGCGTTAGTGATTTAATTTCCAAGGATGGAGTATTATCGATGATTTCAGCTATAAGTAGCTTTTCTGCTTTAAGCTCAAATTCACAAATTATTGCATCAACATCAGATGTAACTCCTGTGCAACAGATTGAGCGTATAAAACGCAAATCTGTAAATACTAATGATGATCAATTTAATAATAATTCTAAATCTTATTCTCAAGATGAAATAATATTACAAGGCAAAAAAGAAGTTAATTCGAATGATGCATATGGATTAAATTCTAATGAATTACGAAATAAATCTATGATGAATCAGTTGTCGGATACTTCTAAGGTTAATAATGATTCAGAAGTAAATGAGGAAGAAGAAACAACTAAGCAACAGAATATAGAAGTAGAAAAAAATGAATCTAAAAATAATTCTGAGATAAATTCAGATTTATCAGAAGAAGAAATTAATGAAGTTGCTAAACTAAAAGCTAGAGATAAAGAGGTAAAAACTCATGAGCAAGCACATTTAGCAGCTGCGGGTTCATTAGCTATGGGTGGGGCATCATATGAATATCAACAGGGTCCGGATGGTACAAAGTATGCAGTAGGTGGGGAGGTTTCAATAGATACTTCTCCAGCATCTACACCGGAGGAGACTATTCAGAAAATGCAACAGGTAAAAGCAGCAGCTTTAGCTCCTGCAGAACCATCTACTCAAGATCGAAAAGTAGCATCTGCAGCAGTTCAACAGATGATGAAAGCTAGACAAGAAATCAATAGCGAATCTGAGAATTCAGAAGAAGTTGAGGAAGATGAAATAACGGATTTAGCTGGTAATTCTGAAACATCAATTAGTGAAAAGAATATAGAGGATGCTAATTCAAATATTGCAGAAGAAGTAGTTGCTGAAGCTATAACTGGTGAGAGTACAGAGAAGGTTGTGGATTCAGGATTGATTGAAATACCTAAGGAAGCAGATAATACCACAGCAACGTCAAGTACTAACAATATTTCCACTGCAAAATTAGCTATTCAACAGCAGGCTGCACGCATAGCTTACGGCATATCAGCCTAAATTATATTGAAATTTATGATTGAGATAACCCCAGTATATTTAATGCTGGGGTTATCTTTTGGATAACATAAAAAACCCCTAACTGTAAAGTTAGAGGTTAATATGGTGGGGAGAGAAAGATTCGAACTTTCGAAGGCATTGCCAACAGATTTACAGTCTGTCCCCTTTGGCCACTCGGGTATCTCCCCGCTCTCATTTAAGCGAATAATCAGTATACGTGTTTAGCAAGTCATGTCAATTACTTTCCTTTATTTTTTTATATTATTTTTGCTTATTTTATGTTAGAATCTGGACAATTAGTTTATCTATAGATATAATAGTATTTCGCTAAAAATTTATTCGTTTTTGTCGTTTTTATAAAAGTATAAAAAATTTATCAGGAGAAAGTGATGCGTACACCTTATATTTGCGGTAACTGGAAGCTAAATAAAACAATCTCTGAAGCAGTGGCATTTGTCGAAGAGTTAAAAAAAGATGTTGCTAATGCGACAGATGTAGAAATTGGTATTGGTGCTCCATTTACTTGTTTATCTGCTCTTTCACAAGCTTGTGCAGGAACAACTATTAAGAGTGGCGCGGAAGATTGTTACTGGGAAGAATCTGGTGCTTTTACCGGTGAGGTTGCTCCATCAATGATTAAAGATGCAGGTTGTTCATTTGTAATTGTTGGTCATTCTGAAAGACGTCAGTTTTTCGGTGAAACAGATGAAACAGTAAATAAAAAGGTTAAAGCAGCTCTTGCAGCTGGGTTACAAGTTATTGTTTGCGTTGGTGAACTTCTTGAAGAGCGCGAAAACGGTACAACCAATGATGTCGTTAAAACTCAGACAATTGGCGGTTTGGAAGGTTTGAGTAATAGTGATATGGAGAATATTGTTATTGCTTATGAACCAGTTTGGGCTATTGGTACAGGTAAGGTTGCTACACCGCAGCAGGCTCAGGATGTTCATGCTTTTATTCGTTCGGTAGTAGCTGATATGTTTGATCAAACTGTTGCTTCTGAATTAAGAATACAATATGGCGGTTCAGTAAAACCTGGAAATGTAAAAGAATTAATGGCTTGTCCAGATGTTGATGGCGCACTTGTAGGCGGTGCAGCATTGGAAGCAAATTCTTTTGCTCAGCTAGTTAATTTTCAAGTATAAAGAGTGAATTATTAATTGTATTTATGGGTACACTTTTTGGTGTACCCATTTATTATTAATAGAATCAAAATTATCATTGAGTATTATTATAGTAGGTGTTGAGGTTGATATATGGGACAAGTATTGGAATTAAGGGATTTGGAACTTACTCTCGGTGGTAAGGTATTATTTGATAGAATAAATGCTTCTTTTACTGATGATAAGGTGATTGGATTTATTGGGCGAAATGGTACAGGTAAATCAACTTTATGTAGAATAATTGAAGGTGAAGAACTACCTGATTATGGTGAAGTATATAGGCATAACTCATTGCGCTTGGGCTATTTGAAACAGCATGAAGGATTTTTAGAGAATGAGACTGCGCTTGATTTTTTAATGCGTGATTCCAATATGCCAGATTGGAAGTGTGCGCAGATTGCCAATAAATTTTTGATCCAAGCAGCAACTATAAATACAACAGTAAATCAACTGTCAGGGGGTTGGAGAACCAGATTAAAATTGGCGGCATTGATGCTACATGAGCCTAATTTTTTAATTTTGGATGAACCGACTAATTTTTTAGATTTGCGTACGCAATTATTATTAGAGCATTTTTTACAGAATTTTCAGGGTGGGGCGCTGATTATCTCGCATGATAGAGTTTTTCTGCAATCGACTTGTAGTCATACATTAGAACTTGCTCATGGAAAGATAATAAACATGCCATGCAAGGTAGATGAATTTTTAGAGAAGCGTAAAGAGCAGATTGAGCATGATAAACGGACAAACTTAACAAAAGCTGCTAAAATTAAACAACTTCAAAGCTTTATTGAAAAGAATAAAGCTGGAGCTAATACAGCTTCACAGGCTCGGAGTAAACAGAAACAACTTGATCGAATTGAATTAGCTGAAGTTGCCGCACATGAAGCATTGGCTAATATTAAATTACCGCTAGTACAGCCACAACGTAAAATTGTACTTGAGGTTATAAATTTAACTATTGGTTATGATGAGTTAACAATCGCTAATAAAATATCTTTAGAGATTGAACCAGGGGAAAAAATAGCGGTCTGTGGGGATAATGGTCAGGGAAAGACAACATTGATAAAAACTCTAAGCGGAGCAATACCGGAACTGGCTGGAGAGATTAAATGGGGTTATGGCGTGAGTTATGGAGTTTATGCACAACATGTATATTCCAGTCTGCCAGAAGAGCAGAGTATTCGGGAATATCTTATTAATCAAGCACAGGGAATAGAGAGTGATAAACGAGTACTCGATATTGCCGCAGGATTTTTATTTACTGGCAATGAGGTTGATAAAAAAATCAAGGTACTTAGTGGAGGTGAACGAGCAAGACTTTCGCTTGCTTCATTATTTTTGTCCGGTGCTAATGTTTTGATACTTGATGAGCCGTCAAATCATCTTGATGTAGAAACGTCTGAGGCACTGGCTTCGGCACTCAATGAATATAATGGCACAGTTATATTTGTTAGTCATCAGCGGAGCTTTACCGAAAAGGTGGCAACAGCGGTTGTTGAAGTTTCAAATGGTAGAGTATTTCGGATCAAGGGGGGATATTCAGCTTATCTTGAGAAGCTTGAGCAGGAAGCGGATCAGGTTGATACGCAAGAAGTATTAAAAAGTGGCTCAAAATTGGGAAAAGCTAAGACTAAAACTATTGGACGAGAACGGTTTGAGACAGAAAAAAAGATAAGTACGATTGAGCGTCAAATAGAAAAAATAGATCAACAGATAATTAAGATTTCAGAGAAATTGCCTGAAATTGATGATTGGCAGAAAGCGGCAGAATATGCGCAGAAGATTCAGGAATGGCAAAATAATAAAGAAATATTAGAGCTGGAATGGATAGAACTGCATGAATTGATAGAAGAATTAGCAGATTAAAAGTCTATCTGCCTATAGATAGGCGAATGGCTAAGGCTTCGGGGAGACCGGCAGCTAAGATTTTATTGGCGGTTTTGGTATGATCATATTCAACACGGATAAGTTCTACAATATTTTCTTCACTATCATAAACGGCAAAACATGATAACGGATTTTCATCCCGGGGTTGTCCGACCGAACCAATATTTACGATTACTTTATCAGAATTATCTAATTCAATTTCTGGGCCAAGAGTATAGGTCATCGGTTCTGTATTGAAGAAGGCAAGTGGCTGGTGACTATGACCAAGGAAGAGGATATCCGTTTCCATTACTTTAAAATTAAATTCGGCATCGGCAATTGTTTGAACATAATTGAACATTTCAGGTTGATAAAGTGAGCCATGAATAAGAGTAAAGTTATATATATTACTGATAAGGGGAAGGTTATTTGCCCAGCGCAGGGTACTTTCAGAGATATGATTACGTGTCCAGAGCGCTGCATCCTTGGCATATTGCGTAAAATAACTGATATCAAGATTACCGATCACAGCGGCTTCATGATTGCCCATTAAACAAATATCGCATTTTTCACGGATTATTTGCGCACATTCTTCCGGGTTTGCTCCATAACCGATAGCATCACCGAGGCAGAGAATATGTTCAATTTTCATTGATTCGATCTCGGACATCACTGCTTCAAGCGCTTCTAGGTTTGCATGAACATCACTTATCAATGCGTATTTCAAGTTATTCTCCTAGAAAACAGGGATGGGATAATAAAAATGAATATATATAGTTTTAATCTAATGATACTTAATAATAAAAACCAGCGCAAGAGTTTTATCTTTTAATCGTTATACTACTTTAATTTTAAGGGAATCCCACAACTCATAAAATATACCTGGTCTGCTGCTTGGGCAATAAGTTGTGAACATCTTCCAGAAAGATCTCTAAAGAGTCGGGTAAGGGGATTTTCTGGTACTACACCCATACCAACTTCATTGATAACCAGGACTACACGTAAATTGAGATAGTTTAAAGTGGTAAGAAATTCCCTTACTTTGTCAGTAATAATAGCTTCATTTATAGTAATATCTTGTTTTTCATAGTGATACATTAAGTTGTTGATCCATAAGGTAAGGCAGTCTACAAGTATTCCATTATAATTGATATTATTTTTAAAGATAGTATTTAAGTCTAGTTCTTCTTCAATAGTATCCCAACCTTTACCAGCACGTGCTTGCTGGTGTAGCTCAACCCGTTTCTGCATCTCCAGATCAAAAACCGGAGCTGTTGCAATGTAGAGTATCTTACTGCCTGATTGTTGCGTTAATTCTTCAGCATATCTACTCTTGCCACTTCTGCAACCACCACTTATAAGTATGATTTCAGCCATAATAAACCTTTCATAGAATATTGTTTATTCTCTATAATTCTTTACAATAGTCAATTATGAATAATAATCCGATCTTTACCGAATTAGATGCTGTTATTACTAACCTTGCTCAGGCTAAGGTCAGACTCAATGGTTTATATGGCAGCTCACTTGCACTCTTTCTCAATGAATTAATATTTAAGAGTGAAGAGACGATTTTAGTTATAGTACCTGAACCTGAAACCGCTGAAGATTTACTTGCAGATATCGAGAATTTTGGGGGTAAGGGGTATATCATGCCTCCCTGGGATCTCTTACCGGATAGAGCAGCGAGTATAGATATCGGTATCGCTCAGGAAAGAGTACAGGCTTTAAAAATCCTGGAAAGCCATACCGCAGCAATTATTATTGTGTCGGTTGCAGCTCTTTTACAGCCGGTTCTCTCGGTTGAATTATTACATACTGGAGAGTTTGCAATCAATCCAGGTATGGAAATTTCGCCTGAGGGCTTATTAGCGCATTTGTTGGATGCAGGTTTTGACCAAGTAATTGATGTGGAGATTCCAGGGCAGTTCTCCCGTAGAGGCGGGATAGTAGATGTATTTCCGTTTTTTGCAGCTAAGCCATTACGTATTGATTTTTTTGGCGATGAAATTGATAGTATTCGTTATTATGATATTCTGTCGCAGCGCAGCGAGAAACCAATTTCCGAGAGAGTGGTTCTGGTTGATATCAATCGTGATGCATTCAGTAAAGCATATCAGCATCAGGAACGTTTTAGTATTTTAGAGTATTTATCTGAGACGGCCTGTATTGTGGCGGTTCATCCAAGTAAATTAGAGTATGATGGCGAATTATATTATTCTAGTTATGATAAGTCAGGTCGGCTCTTTAAATTCACAGATTTACTTGAAAAGATATTATCCAGGAGAATGATCAGTATTTCTTCTATTAGTTCTAATGAATCTTTTTTTGCGGTTGAAGATAGAGAACCGACGATAGACTATAATTTGCAGGTACAATCACTTGAGAGATTGAATGGAGGTTTTGAACATGCTTTTGGGGAATTATCTCTTCTGATTGAAGCTGGAAATACGGTAGAGGTATATTGTAATAATGCAGCGGAAAAATCCAGGCTGAATGAATTATTACTCGAGAAAGGGCAGGGGCTGGCCAGTAAAATCGATTTGAGAATCGGTACGGTCAGTACAGGTTTCTTTCTGACCGAGAAGAAGCGGGTAATAACTACAGATCAGCAGATACTCGGTAGAAAACAACTGCGTAGAGCTGTTCGTAAACAAGTAAAGAGTATGCCGATTGCAAGTTTTAATGATCTGCGTCCGGGTGATTATGTGGTACATTTAACCCATGGTATTGCTTATTATGATGGGGTTGAGACGATAGATAATAATGGCACGCAAGCAGATTATCTGAGTCTTCGATTTGCCGAAGATGCTAGAGTATATGTGCCGATGTCGCATGTGGATCTGGTCCAGAGGTATATCGGCGGCGGTGGTGGAAAGCCGACATTATCTAAGTTGGGAAGCTCTTCCTGGCAGAAGAAGAAGAATGCAGCAGAAGCGGCTACAAAAAGTATAGCATCGGATTTATTACGTCTACAGGCGGCAAGAGAGTCACTTCCGGGTATTGCCTTTGCTAAAGCAGATGATCTTGAATTGGAGTTTGATAATGCTTTTATTTATGCTGAAACTCCGGATCAACTTACAGCTATTGAAGAGATTAAGCAAGATCAGGAGAGTGTCAAAGCTATGGATAGATTGCTCTGTGGAGATGTGGGCTTTGGTAAGACAGAGGTGGCGATACGTGCTGCATTCAAAGTGGTCAATAATAATAAACAGGTTGCGGTATTAGTGCCTACAACAATATTAGCAGAACAGCATGCAAGATCATTTCGGGAGAGAATGACTGATTATCCAGTACATATCGCATGTCTCTCTCGTTTTCGTACCGGTTCAGAATCTAGAGATATTATTGATAGGCTTAAACAGGGTAAGGTGGATATTGTCATTGGTACTCATCGCATACTTTCGCAAGATGTGATATTCAAGGATCTTGGGTTGGTTATTATTGATGAAGAGCAGAGATTCGGGGTAGAGCAGAAAGAACGGCTCAAAGAGATGCGTGTGAGTGTAGACGTATTGAGCATGAGTGCTACACCTATACCGCGAACCTTGAATATGGCTATGCTTGGCTTGCGGGATATTTCTAGTCTGACTACGGCGCCGACAGAGCGTCAGGCGATTCGTACCGAAGTTTTGCGTTATGACAATGAGGTAATTCGACGGGCAGTATTACGGGAGATATCCCGAGGCGGTCAGGTTTTCTTTCTGCATAACCGGGTAGGAAATATCAACAAGGTTGCGCGGGAGCTGGGTGAATTGATACCTGAAGCAAGATTTGGCGTGGGTCATGGTCAGATGTCTGAAAAACAGTTGTTCTATGTTATGAATCAATTTCTAAATAAAAAAATAGATGTGCTGGTTTGTACTACAATAATAGAGTCGGGTGTGGATATCCCTTCGGTAAATACTTTATTTGTCAATAATGCCGATCACTTTGGGCTTGGTGAATTACATCAGCTCCGGGGACGAGTGGGGAGATACCGAAATAAAGCTTATGCTTATTTTCTTATCCCGGCAAAACGGCCGATAAATCCGGTGGCGCAACATCGACTTCAGGCACTGCAAGAGTACTCTGATCTTGGTTCAGGTTTTAGATTGGCTATGCGTGATTTAGAGATACGGGGAGCGGGAAATATCTTAGGTTCAGAGCAGTCTGGGCATATTCATCTTATCGGCTTTGAACTTTATTGTCGGTTACTGGAAAAGTCAGTAGCTGAACTCAAGGGTGAGAAGTATGAAGAGATTGAACCGGTAGAACTGGAATTAGGAAGTATTGCTTATATTCCGACAGAGTATATTGCTTCGGATATGCAACGAGTAGATTTTTACCGAAAACTTTCAACAGTCAGCAGTGAGGCAGAATTAGCTGAGATTCGTTGTTTTGCTGAGGATAAGTATGGTTTATTACCTGAGTATGTAGAGCAATTATTTGCAGATCAACGTCTGCGGTTGCTAGCGCAGAGTGTAGGAATAAACTATGTTGGAAGATTGGAAGGAGCTTTGATACTAGGTTTTGCCAAGGGTAAAGGTGGGCCACTGTTGGTAAAATTACGGGCAATGAAGCGAAAAGTTACGCCACTAGATAAAGGTAGATGGCGAACAGTTATTAATGAGCAGGATGATATTTATATTATTGTACAGAATTTGTTGCGAGAGCTGGAGCTATCGGTTGAGGAGATAGAGTCGCGAGCAGAGTTACGAGCGGCAGAGAAGCGACATGCGCAGCCGCAGATCAAGAGTGCGGTGGCAGCGAGTAAGCGCTTTAATGCAATAACTTCGTCGTATGGCGGTAATTATAATAAAGCCAAAGTTGAGCCGGAAGAGGAGGTTGAAGTTGGTGGAATAATTTTGGCGCTAGAGCCGAATTTACGCCTTGGAGTACTCAATGTTTTGCTAGAGGGGAATGCTTTTGATATAAAGAAGTATGGATCGGTAACCTTAAAAAATGAGATTGCTGCGTATTATCTGCGTTATACCGGTAATACCCATACTCAAGGTAAAAATTATATAAATTTGCGGGCAGCAACCCCTCAGGAGGTGGAGAAGATATATGCGGAATTTTCCGATAATATTGCATGTCGACTATATAACGGAATAATTGATGATTAAACTAAAATTTAGTTAATAATATAATTATTACTTGAGGATTAAATTATTGGTGTTAATTAAGCCTGAAAATCATTTAAGTGATTTTCAGGCTTAGACTAAAGGTTTTATGCGTAATATTCAAATTCAATCAGGTACTTAATAGATAATCCCACCAGAGCTTGAATTCTTTTAAGTCCATAGCTGCATCTTCATATTGGCATGCAGCAAGCATACTATTATAAGCATCTTCAAATTCTGCGTAATTAAAAGATAGATTATGTTTTACCAGTATCTCCTCTCGTATAGTATTATTCTCAGCAAGATTGAGTTCGGTACGTAATTCATCATCAATTCTTGCTCTTTTGATAAAATTAATTGCTGCTTGCATGGTCATGTATATTCTCCAAAATAATTGCAGGCTGATTTAATTTCAGCCTGCATAATTATAATTTATTTATTAAAAACAGAAAAACAATTATCGAGATGTTTATTGCTGAACTTTTTAGTAAACATACTGACCAATACTGTGACGATAATAGCAATAGGTAGAGCAATAACAATAGGATCTACTTCGCCGATAATTACCCAGGAAGGCATATAAGGTTGAAGATCAGCGGCTAGAGAATCTTTACCGGTAAATATACGACAAATTTCAAAGATTTGTGCTTCTTTATTCTTAACAAATAGTAACCAGAAAGCGGTAGAGATAAAGCCAATACCGCAACCCCAGAGTGCACCGGCTTTGGTAATAGAGCGTGAATAGAGACCTCCGATAAATAGTGGCAAGAAAGAAGCCGCACAGAGTCCGAAGAAGACCGCGGTACCGCGAGCGATAATTGCTTCTCCTTTGGCCGAAAAGATTTGAGGTAGAGCTTCAGCCAGAAATACACTCCAAATAAAGGTTAGAAAGATACCTATTCGGGTCGAGATAATTGAACCTCTCTCGCTTTTGTTCGGAGAGATAACCTCATAGATATCTCTACTTGCTGCGGTTCCCATGGCATGGAATTGACTACTTACAGTACTCATGGCAGCAGCAATCAGAGTTACAAAGAAGACATCGGAGAGCCATGAAGGCATGAACTTATCCATAAAGAGCGGGATAATCTGTCCGGTCTTGCCACCAGCGGCAGCGATTGAAATCTGACCGATCGCTTCTTTTGCTCCGATCGGTGGTACTTCCATAAAAAAGACATTCGAGAGCGGGCCAATCATAAAAGAGACACCGACTGCGATAAAAATGAATACAGCACCGACAAATACCGCACGGTTGAGTTCTTTTTTACTCTTAACGGTCATGAATCGTACGGTTAGCTGGGGTTGAACCAGCACCCCGATACCTACACCCAGGATAACTTGAGTTACCATTATCCACCAAAATGCCGAGCCAAAGCTTGGCATTGCTGTCCAACCATTGTGTCCTGCTTTGCCGAAGGCTTTGATGGCAATTGGCGCTAGGGCAGTCAGTCGTTCGTGAGCAGCGGTTATGCCACCTAATTTATAATAGCTGAGAAATAATAAAAGAAGAAGGCCACAGAACATTAGAGCACCTTGCATAGCATCAGAGTACATAACTCCTTTAAGCCCGCCCATGATTACATATATGGCTACAATGATCGAAAAGAAGAAGAGTGCAACTTCGTAGGATATAGCAAGCTTGGCACTGATGATATATGTCGCTCCCATCAATACGGCTCCAGTGTATACTGGCATAAATATTAAAATGACAAAACCGGCAAAAACTTGGAGGCTCTTTGATTGAAAACGCTTACCCAGAAGTTCTGGAAAGGTGTGCGCCTGAAGGTGATGTCCGATGGCTCTGGTGCGCGAACCAAAGAAGATAAACGCTACCAATATGCCGACAAAAATATTGAGAAAGCTCAACCACTGCAGACCCATGCCAAAGATCGCCGCCGCTCCGCCAAAACCAATAATAGCAGAGGTTGAGATGAATGTTGCGCCATAACTGAGTGCCATAACTACAGGATGGGTATTGCCTCCGGCAATCATATAGTCTGCCGCGGTCTTTGTTCCTTTCCAACCTCTGTAACCGAGGTAACCGATAAAGAACAGATAAACCGATACTAAGATTATTAATAATGTCATAATAAAACCCTTACTAGGAATATAGTCAATAGTTAAAATTCTTCGTCAATTTTGTCTTCTTCTTCAACCCATTGCTTAGTTTCAGCGTTGGTCTCGGAATCATCTCCTTTATTCCAGCCGATGATACCATAGATCGCGCAAAATATCATGGTCAGTAAAGATAAAATAATTGATAATGAAACCCAGAGATCAGGGATACCGAGAATTGTACACATAATTATCCTTTCGTTGTAGATTCATATTACGGAAATATGAATAGATATATTTGCTGGTTAATAGTATATAATAAGATCTAAGATAATAGTGCATTATCAAATAAACAATTTTATAATAATAGAGATAATACAGGGCTAGATTAATTATATAAGTTAAATAACAGAAAACCTATGCCGGGGGTTGAACTAACAGTTAATTTTCAAGATCAGGCAAGGTAGTATCGAAATCAAGAATATTCTCTTCTTGAATAACTTTGATGGCTTTCTTGCATTGTTGAATCTTCTCAGTGGCTTCAATATCTGAAGGATTGTCTTGAAGGATATATTCAAGATCTTTTACTGCTTCACCATACTTCCTCTCAGAATATAATATTTCAGCCCGTAAAAACCTGGCATCACGTAATTTTGGATTGAATTCAAGTGCCATATCCAGTAGCATCTTGGCACTGGTTAATTGTGCATTTTCAACATAAGAATTGGCAGTGTTGAGGCATTGTTTGGCTCGGAGTTTGTTATTCTCCTTCTGTTGTTCAAGTTTTTCTTGATGGAGAATAATCTCATTTTCAAGCCTATCTTTAGAAAAGGTTTCAAAGATAATACCACTAATTAAAGTAAGTACAATAAGAACAATCAGTGAACTGGTAAAGATATGCTGATGGCTGAGTCTAAAAATAGTTCGCCAGAAATTTTCTTCGCTCTTATATACTGTTAGGCCTTCTAAAAAGTTTCTGAGATCATGCTGGAAATCTATAACACTCTGATAACGTTCGTCAGCAGCAGTCGCGAGAGCGCGCATGGTGATTTTAGAGAGTTCCGACGGGATATTACGATTGGGCGCCCGTAAGGCTGGGGACTGAATATTACCGGCGATAACGGAATCGACAATTTCAAATTCTTTAGAACCGAGTATTGGCGGTGTGCCGGTGAGGATTTCGTAGAGGATTGCGCCGAGCGAATAAATATCACTCCGTTCATCCAACTGATTTAAATCTCCCCTGGCTTGTTCCGGTGACATATAAGCAGGAGTACCGGCGACTGTACCCTTGCGTGTACCCCAGATATTGGAGTCTTTACGCATAATATTGACCGCTTCAGAGAGATTTACCTCTTTGATGTCATGTATTGCCGCTTTCATATTTGCTTTATAATTACCCCGGCTGAATAAAGGATTGTTCTGATTATTGAGGTAGTCTACCGGAGATCTGCGGTTGCGCACATTACCGGATTTGGCTAGCCCCCAATCCATTAGAAGTACTTCACCAAAATCACCGAGCATAATATTTGCCGGTTTTAAATCACGATGAATAACCCCGCGAGAATGAGCATAAGCCACGGCACTACAGACATTCTCTAGAACCTGGAGTAATCGAGGTAAGGGATATGATGACCGGGTTGCGCCGTCATTGGCCTTAATCGAATCAAGTACTTGTTCAAGGCTTCGGCCTTTGACGAGTTTCATTAAAAAGAAGAGTTTGCCGTCAGGGGTAAAGCCTAGATCGTGTACGGGAACGATATTAGGATGTTCAAGCTGACCGGTAATTTGAGCTTCCTCAAGAAAACGGGCTTTCTCCTCATCACCAAAGCTATCCTGCATGATTTTAATAGCGACTTCACGCCTGATATATTGATCGTAAACGTGGAGTACGGTACCCATTCCACCCTTACCAATTATCTGGCCGGGGTGATATTTATTAATTATGGGGATTTTATCCAGAACTTCGCGAACTTCTTTGAGCAGGCGTTGACCAGTTACAGATGAGTCTTCAAGTATAACCTCTTCCTCAATATTATTGGCGGTTTCTTCATAAGAAGCGGCGCCGTTGATAAACCATTTTTGACAGATTTCGCAACAGATATTATCGCCGATGTGCAGACCACTTCGGAGTTGGACTTCACCACAATGAGGGCAGATAATATTGGGCATAATTTTAACTCAAATACAATTGAAAAAAAGATAATGTATTTAAAATGACAATCAGAATATTATAATACATTATAAGGTACGTTTTTACTATACAATAGTCAATTATTTCTATTTATAATTTAAAGAATTGTGAGAAAAATAATATGCAGTATTTAAGAGAAGCTGTCAAGCAGATGTCATCATATATTCCCGGTGAAAAAGCTAGTGGTGATGGTTATATTATTCTTAACGCGAACGAAAATCCATATTCCACTTCTAAAGCGGTACATGAAGCCATTATAAATATGATTGGTGCATTAAATTTTTACCCAGAGAGTTCAAGTATAGATGCACGAAAGGCAGCCGCCAAGGTGTATGCGGTAGAACCAGATGAGGTGATGCTTACCAATAGTTCGGATGAGATGTTGCGGATAATCTGTCAAGCATGCGTGAATGAGGGGGATAAAGTTTATACTTTCTATCCTACATTCTCATTTTATAAGACATTGGTAAATGTCCAGGGGGGCAGGTGTATTGAGATACCGTTTGCAGATGATTATTCTCTGCCAGAAAAGCTGGATTTTTCAGGAGCCAAGGTAGTGTTTTTTCCAAATCCCGGCGCGCCTAGTAGTATTGCTTATAATCTGGAGGTGATCGAACAGATAATTCAGGCGGCGGAAGGGGCGTTGGTAGTGATTGATGAGGCATATGCGGATTTTGATAATAATGCAAACTCGGCTATCGGCCTGATATCAAAGTATGAAAATTTACTAGTTACTAGAACGCTTTCCAAGAGTTATAGCCTGGCAGGTTTGAGGGTAGGGGTAGGAATAGCTGGCAGTAATTTACTGGCGGAGTTGCATAAGGTGCGCGATTATTATAATCTTGGTCTTATCCCGCAGGCTGCGGCTACAGCAGCATTATTAGATCAGGATAGGCTTAGAGCTAATTGCGAAAAGATTATTAAAACTCGAGAATGGTTTGCTGCAGAGCTAGCTGAGTGTGCCAAACGCGTATTACCTTCGCGAGCGAATTTTGTACTTGCCGAATTCTCTGAAGGTGTAGCTGGAAAGCTCTATCACCGTTTGAAAGAGCGTAAAATTTTGGTACGTTATTGGAATAAGCCGCGACTCGATAATTCATTGCGTATTTCTATCGGTACCGATGAGGATATGCGACAAGTTCTGGCGGCGATAAAAGAGTTGTTGATAGAGATATAATGATTATATCCTTAATATTTTGTTGGTATTGCTTACGGTATAATTGAAAAATTGTACCGTAAATTTTATTATAATTTAAGAAAAGTAATTAATTAAATTGACAAAAATATATTGCTGTGCTGTAATATTTTTTAATAGGCTTGTCACCAAAGTGTGGAAAATATCAGGAGATAAAATGACTAAGTATGCTACAAGATTAGTATATAGCTATTGTCTTATTCTGTCAATTATGGGTCTTATCGGCGTAAAACAATTTGCAGTAGCAGTAGAGATTCCGGCGATGCCGATTAGAATTGCGCAGGCGGAGAAAAAAGATGTGCCGGTTACGGTTGCGGGTTCGGGGCATATTGAGTCTTTGGCGGTTATTAATATTAAATCGCGAATAGATGGTAAACTTAATAAAGTACTGATTGAGGATGGAGCAATAGTCAAAGAGGGTGATCAACTCTTTGAAATAGATACTGTGCCGTTTGAACTAGCGGTAAATCAGGCGGAAGCAGATCTGAATAAAGCGATTGCCAGTTCGGAGGAGAGTAAGGAAATGGCCGGTATTGCTAGGAAGCTTTATAGTAAAGAGGTAATTGCTAAAGAAAAGATGGATCAGAAGATTGCCTCTGAGAAAGAGACTCTGGCGAGTGTAAATTCGGCACAAGCAGCTCTGCAAACAGCTAAGCAGAATCTTGAATATTGTAAAATACGGGCGCCGATATCGGGGATGTTGGGGCGTAAACTTATTAATGAAGGTAATTTAATTACTTCTTATACCGATGTGTTGATAATTCTTAATGATATTGAAAATCTGAAGGTAATCTTCTCCTTGCCGACAAAAGAACTCAGAAGAATTAAAAAATATCAGAGTAAGGCACCGCTAAATATTAAGGTAACAAGTTCTACTGATGAGAGTGTTAGTCTTGAAGGAACACTGAATTATCTGGGAAATCAGATAGATTATAATTCAGGTATGTTTGAAGTACAGGGAATCTTAAAGAACAAGGATTTTCTTCTGTGGCCGGGAGAATTTGTTACTGCGGTAATAACGTTAACAACTCGTCCGGATTCTATTGTAATTCCGGCTAGAGCTTTGATTAATAGTACCGATGATTCAAAGATGGTATATGTTATAGATAAAGATACAGCCCAGCCTAGGCCGGTAAAAGTTGGTTGGGTAGTTGGTAATCAAGCGATAATACTTGAAGGACTCAAAGCTGAAGAGCAGGTGGCGATTGAAGGATTGTTCAAGCTTTATCCGGGGGCCAAGGTCAAGATTATTTCTGATAAAGAACAGAAATAGGAAGAATATGAAGATAAGCGAATTATTTATAAAGAGGCCGAAGATGGCCACTCTGGTAATGATAGGGATATTGGGACTTGGAATAATAGCTTATAAGATTATTTCAGTAAGTTTTTTGCCTTCTATCGAGTTCCCGGTGATAAACGTTACTGCCAACCTCTCAGGAGCCAGTGCTGAAGTAATGGCGAGTAATGTGGCGACACCTTTAGAGAAACAGTTTGCCGACATCAGCGGACTGCAATCTATGACTAGTTCGAGCAGTATGGGGACGACTACTGTTACTCTGGTATTTGACCTAAAAAAAGATATTGATTTTGCCGCTATGGATGTACAGGCAGCTATCAGCAGAGCGCAACAGTATCTGCCGACACTTGATTCGCCACCGAGTTATACCAAGACCAATCCCACCGAACAGCCAATCCTTTGGATCAGTCTCTCTTCCGATACTCTGCGAATGTCTGATGTTTATAATGTGGCGAATAATTCCCTTTCGGATAATGTTTCGATGATTGAAGGGGTTGGAGATGTGATAATTTATGGATCTTCTGAATATGCGGTTAGAGTGCAGCTTGATCCGCAAAAGCTGGCGTATCTGGGTATAAGTATTGAAGAGGTGGCTGATGCGGTTAAGAATGCCAGTGTGAACCTTCCTGTGGGCTCGCTTAAAGGTGAGTTTCTGTCACCTTTGCTCAAGACAAATGGTCAGCTCTTCTGTGCGGCAGAGTATGGTGAGGTTATTGTTAAGTATATCAATGAAGAGCCGATTTATATCAAAGATCTGGGTAAGGTTATTAATAGTATTGTCGATGAGGATGTCAAGGTAAAGATAAACGGTAAGGATGCAATATGTGTTGCGGTCAAGAAGCAGCGTGGGGCGAATACAATTGATGTGGTGAATCGCTTTTTTAACAAGTATGATCAGATTAAGCAGCATATTCCGGGTGGGGTAGAGATGGAGATTTTTTATAATCAATCCATTCCGGTTATTGCTTCGATAGATGATGTTAAATTTACCTTGGTTCTAGCAATAATTCTGGTGGTATTAGTTATCTTTATGTTCTTGCGTAATTTGCTCGGTATGTTGATTACCGGTATTGCTATTCCGCTAGCTTTGGTTTCAACCTTTATCGTGATGTTGTTCTTTAATTTTACTCTGGATATGCTCTCACTTCTGGCTTTGACTCTGGCGATTGGTTTTGTAGTGGATGACGCAATTGTTATTCTGGAGAATATTATTCGTCATCTGCGGATGGGTAAGACCCCGGTACAGGCAGCAATAGACGCATCTAGAGAGATTGGTTTTACTATTATTTCGATGAGTATGTCGTTGATAGTAGTATTTATTCCAATATTGTTTATGAGTGGAATAATTGGTAGAATTCTCAATGAATTTGCAGTGACTATCTGTGCGACAGTATTTCTCTCTGGTTTGATTACTCTTACAATTACACCGATGCTCTGCAGTAGGCTTTTACGGAATGAGACCAAATTGGCAAAAGAGGGGATAATCTTTAAATATTTGAGTAAAGGTTATAACTGGGGCTTGCAGCGAGCACTCAAGCATAAGTGGGTAGTATTGATTATCGGTATTTTGATGCTTGGAGGTTCACTTTTAATTCTACAGAAGATACCCAAAGGTTTTGAACCGGAGGGTGATCTTGGTTTTCTTCAAGCTTTTGCCCTCGGCAGAGAAGGTGTCAGCGCGAAGGAGATTGCTAAGCAGTCTATGGCTCTGCATCCATTGATTGCGGGTAATAAGAACGTTGAGAAGACACTTACGGTTACCGGTTATCCTGCGCCCAATAACTCCTTCTTTGGGATGAAGCTCAAACCTTACGGTAAAGAACGAAAAGCGACTGCAGAAGAGGTTGCCAACGAATTGCAGATAGCTTTGAGTGATGCGCCTGGACTCTGGGTATTTGTAAGCAATCCGCCGATGATACCACTTGGCGGGAGGCAGACCAAGAGTAAGTATCAGTATACTCTGCAGAGTCTTGATATTCAGGAACTTGCCAAATATTCTCAAATGTTGACTGAAGAAATGATGGGAATGAAGGAACTCCAGGGTGTCAACAGTAATTTGATGGCGAGTTCACCGCAGATTAATATTAACATTGATAGAGATAAAGCTGGATCATTTGGTTTGACGGTAAATGATATTCAGCGCGCTCTGCAAAATGCATATTCTGGTAAACGCTTGGTCTGGATTTATGATAATGCGGATATTTATAAAGTATTGATAGAGTTACTCCCAGAGTCCCGAGATGAAAAAAATGATTTGAGTAAACTCTATATCAAGTCGAGTACAACTGGAAAGATGGTGCGTTTGGATAGTTTTGCGTCTTATGAAGAGGATGTGGGATATTTAACAGTCAATCATTCACAACAGTTGCCATCGGTGACGATCAGCTTTAATATCACCCCGGGTTACAGCCTGCTTGATGCTACCCGGGCGGTGCGGGCTGCCGCCGCCAAGGTCTTGCCGGAGACTATAAATGGCGGTTTTTACGGTATGGCTAGTGAGTTTGAAAAGTCGATTATTGATCTTGGGCTCTTGATGTTGCTTTGTATCTTTATTATTTATATTATTCTGGGTATTTTGTATGAAGATTTTTGTCATCCGCTTACGATTATTTCTGGTTTACCGTCTGCAGTATTTGGCGGTTTGTTGATGCTCCTTATTTTTCATAAGGATCTTGATCTCTTCGGTTTTGTTGGTTTGATGCTGCTTATTGGTATTGTGATGAAGAATGCGATAATGATTGTAAATTTCGCTATTCAAAAAGAGCGTGAAGGACTTTCACCGTACGAAGCGGTATATCAAGGAGCGTTGATTCGTTTTAGACCGATTATGATGACTACTTTTGCAGCCAGCATGGGGGCGCTACCTATTGCACTTGGTCTAGGAGCCGGGGCGCAGGCACGTCAGCCTTTGGGATTGATTATTGTAGGTGGGCTTATCTTCTCACAGTTTGTGACGCTCTTTTTGACTCCGGTGATGTATATTTATCTGGACAAACTTGAAGGTAAAAAAAAGAAGAAAATTGAGACCCAAGAATCAGAATAAGCCTTTATCAAAGTTGAAGAGATTTTTATTCTTCAACTTATGAGCGTTTTTCCATTCTTGCAGCGGATTGGGTGAGTTTATAAGATCTACACATAGCCAACGAACTCGTATCTCGGGACTAGCGATTCCGCCGATAGAGAAAGGTTTGGTGCTGCGGAATTCGGTAATATCGTTGCGGAAGTGTACATTGAGGGAGATATTTCTGGAATCACGCAATATACTTGTTTCGTCGATTTTATCAGTAAAATCTGCGCGTGTATGGGCAAGTATGGGGCGGGAAAAAGTAGTGAGCATAGACTCTATAGGACAGGATCTGGCCAGGTCGATCAATTGTTTTTCACCTGCTTCCAAACTGAAGGCAACGGATTTAAAACCTAATTCTTGTAAAGATTCAGCAGCTAGTGGATTGAGTACGGCGATCCCGATTCCACCGGTAAATTCTACACCAATATCTCGAGCTATCTTCCAGCTATCCCAGCCATTTACTTCAACTTTTACTTTTAAATCTTTACAGGCATTACAAAGTTTTTTGATGCTTTTTATTTCATATTCAAAGAATACGGTTGGCAAGGCAATAATTAATTCGGAATTAGCGGTAAGATTGAGTAGATGTGCAATATCGCGATCCTGTGTTTCTTCGATTATAATACGTTCAGGTTTGATCACTGCCAATATTTCTTCAGCTTGAGAAATATGTATACGCATGGTATTGGGTTTGTCAATAAGGGTAAATTTATTCTCGGGGTTAGCGTCTTTGAATTTGGTAAGAGCTCTGACCTTGTCGGTAAGGGTGATCTTGGTATCGGCTTTTTGAGTCTTTTGCTTTTTGATTCGGTGGATAGTGGCTGAAATTCTGTCGGCAATCTTATTGACAGCTTTTTTACTGACCATGAAATTAGGATTATCGGTGATAAATTTATTCATGGTTGTATCCTGAATAGTAAGTTGACCCAGCCAACCGGCAGCATCTGAAATAGTAAGACCTCTGCTGGCATGTTTGATTATAGTCTTGGGCAAGGTCCAGGCTTCTTTCTGGTTATTGAAGTCTATTTCACATTCTAGAGTTTGATTATAACTCATAATACTCAGGTCAAAAGAGTCTGGAAGAGCGGAGGATGAATCTGTATGAATAGCTGTTATGGTTTCTGTTTGGGTTGTAGGGGTTGAAGCCTCATAAGAGCTTGATTGCTTTTTCTTGGCAATCCGGCCTCCAGAGCCGAAGATAGTATGGCGTTGATTGGTATAATAGCCGTCGGTCATGCTTCTACCAGTATATTCACCTAGAGGTAAAGTATCTGCTTTTTTATAATGTTCTTTGCCGTCAAGTACGTCGCGATAAAGTTTGACTGCCTTACCTACCCAGGTTGCATTTTTTAATCTTCCTTCTATCTTGAGGCAGGCTACACCGTTCTTGATCAGCTCAGGGAGTTTTTCTATCAGACTGAGATCCTGAGTGGAGAGAATATCTTCAGAACAGTTATTACTAATACGCCAGTTTACTCGGCAGGGGCTAGTACAAGCGCCACGGTTGCCACTCTTGCCACCACCCCAGCTACTGAGTAGGCATCTTCCGGAAATGCACATACAGAGTGCGCCCTGAGTAAAGACCTCCACCTCTACTCCTTTTATGTTGCAGACTGTTTGTATCTCTTCAGCCGACATTTCACGAGCCAATACAACTCTGGCGATACCTAGATCCTTTGCTGCCTTGACCCCTTCAGAGGTGGTAATTGAGGCTTGGGTACTGAAATGGAATTCAATATGAGGGAAATGCGGTTTTAACAGTAATATTGCCGGGTCGGTAAAGAGTACAGCATCTACACCGGCATGATCGGCAACAGTAAGGATTTTGGCGGCTTTACCAATATCCCGTGTGGTAAGATCAATATTGAGGGTTAGAAAGGCTCTGGCATTATGCTTATGAATATATTCGACAGTAGCCTCTAGTTCTTCCAGTTTGAAGTTCTCAGCTCCTTGTCTGGCATTGAGACTTTGAAGTCCAAAATATACGGCATCGGCTCCATTGTCAAGAGCAGCTTGCAGTGATTCTTTACTACCGGCAGGAGCAAGTAATTCGGTATCTAAGCGCACAATTATTAACCTTTTTAAAAAAATATAGTTACTATCATTCGATTAAATTCATTATCATATATATTGCTTAATTATAAAGTGTATACGAAAAAAGTAAATAATGGGAATAAAATATGTTTACAAAAGAAAAAGGTAGTAATTTTTCAAGCCAAGTAATCAAAATACTGCTAGTTCTGGTTGTTGCCGGAGTAGTATCTTATATCTTTATTCAGACTAAACCCGAACCTAAACGGCGGGATATTAATTTATTACCTTCAAAGGTAAGTGTAATTGAAGTTAATCCGGTCAGTAATAATATTTTGGTTGAAGCAATGGGTGTGGTACAGCCTATGCAAGAGCTGAGTATCATCTCTGAAGTGGGTGGGAGGGTTGAATGGATAAATGACAAGCTAATTCCCGGCGGTTTTATTCGTAAGGGTGAGACTATAGTCAAGATAGAAAAGACAGACTATGAGATTGCTCTAGAGCAGGCCAAAGCCAATCTTGCAACAGCCAAGAAAGATCTCTTGGTTGAAGAGGGAGAAGCGCGCTCGGCAAAGGTTATGGAGGATATGTCCAAGCTCTCTACTTCGCAACAAGCCCGCCAACTGCGGATGCGTGTACCGCATATTGAAGCGGCAGAGGCAAATTTGAATGCAGCGGAAAAGCTTCTGGAACAGGCTGAAAAGGATTTGGAAAGAACCGATATAATAGCGCCTTTTTCTATAATTGTAGGGTCAGAAAATATTGAGCTAGGGAATTATGTAACCAGATTATCGGTTATTGCTGAAGCTGTAGGGACTGCCTCGTACTGGGTAGAGGTAACTCTGCCGGTGAGCAAGGTATATTATATTAATATTCCGGGCGTAAATTCGCAGACTGGCTCTACAGCTAAGATAATTTATAAAGGGGCAAATGGGAAAGAAACAGTCAAGACAGGCAAGGTAATCAGGCTTTTTGGAAGCTTAGATACACTGGGGCGGATGGCGAAAATTCTTATCGAAGTCGATGATCCATTAGGCTTGGAGAGTAATAATATGGATGAGATGTTGCTGTTAAACTCTTATGTTGAGGTAGAGATAGAGGGTAAAAGACTGGATAATTTGTTGGCTTTACCTAGAGAGTACCTGCGTGCGGGAGACATTGTTTGGGTAGTGGGTAAAGATAGTAAACTGGTATTGAAGCAAGTGGAGATAATATGGCGAGATAAGGATAAGGTCTATATTACTGCAGGATTAAATCAAGGTGATAAAGTAATTACCTCAAATAATTTTGTTCCAGTAGCAGGCATGAATTTGTTAGTGTCTGAAATGGACAAGGGGGATATTAATGAGTAAAAAGTTATCTCCTTTGGAGTCTAAAGGTACCATTGCCTGGATGGTTTCACATCCGGTAACGGCTAATCTCATAATGCTGGTGCTGCTGATTGGTGGGGCAATCGGGATGAGCAATATTAAACAAGAAATATTCCCGGAATTCGATCTGGATGTGGTCTCAATAACTGTAGCCTATCCCGGAGCTACTCCAGAGGAGGTGGAGAAAGGGATTGTCGTTGTAATTGAAGAAAAAATAAAGGATATTGAGGGTATTGATGAGATAAGATCTCAGGCTAGTGAGAATATGGCGGCAATCTCGGTCGATCTCTCGATAGGCGCTAATGATATAAAGGTATATCAGGATATTAAAAACACGATTGACCGTATAACTTCACTCCCGGAGGAGGCTGAAAAACCAGTGGTGAGTCTGGCTGAGAATAAACACTCGGTACTCAGTCTGATTATCTCTGGTGATTACAGTATGCAGGTATTAAAAGAGATAGCGGAACGGTTGCGGGATTTAATCTTGTTGGAGGATGAGGTTACTAATATTGATCTAGCTGGGGTTAGAGATCCGGAGATTGCGGTAGAAGTGCCGAGTGAAGAATTGCGTAGATATAATCTTACAGTCAGTAATATCGCAAATTTGATCAAAGTAAATTCCTTGGAAATGGGTGGAGGGAGCATAAAGAGTAAAGGTGGGGAGATACTGCTGAAAGTTGATCAGAAACGTGAGTATGGTAGCGAGTATTACTCGGTACCTATTTTAAATACGGCTGAAGGGGTTGAGGTCTCTCTGGGAGAGATTGCGACAATTACCGATGGTTTTGAAGAGAGTGATAAAGATGATTATTTCAATGGAGAACATGCGGTAAGATTGAAAGTATATAGAGTTGGTGAACAGACACCCAAGTCGGTATCAAAAGCGGTGCGTAAGGTATTAGATAGGGTACAACCGACATTACCAGAAGGTATAACTCTGACTATCTGGCAGGATAGATCCATAGATCTCGGTGAGCGTATAGATCTGTTGTCAAAGAATATCTGGATGGGTTTGGTACTCGTTATGATTCTTTTGGGGTGTTTTTTACAGGTACGCTTGGCGTTCTGGGTTATGATGGGCATACCAATTTCATTTCTGGGGTCATTTGTATTTCTTCCGTCAATGGGCGTTTCGATAAATATGATATCATTATTCGCATTTATTACATCTTTGGGTATGGTTGTTGATGATGCGATTGTAGTCGGTGAGAATGTATTTGAGATGCGAGAACGTGGGATCGGTTTTATTGAATCATCAATTATTGGAGCTAAACAGGTAGCGGTACCGGTAGTATTTTCAATTTTAACCAATATTGTTGCTTTTGCGCCTCTCTTGTTTGTTCCAGGTATTATGGGAAAGATCTTCAAGGTGATACCGATTGTAGTGATCTCGGTATTTGTTATCTCTTTATTTGAAGCTCTGTATATTTTACCGGCACACTTAGCACATCAGAAGGTGAGTGTTGAAGGGGATATCTGGAGTAAATTAAATCGGATTGAAAATTGGTTTGGTCAGCGCTTGAAATTCTTTGTGAAGAAGTATTATAAACCGCTGTTGCGTGGGGCAATTAAGCAGCGCTACCTTACACTTGTAGTGTTTTTGGCTATTTTGATTATTTTCGGGGCGTATGTTGCGGGCGGGCATTTGTCTTTGATCTTTTTTCCGTCGGTAGCCTCAGATGTGGCGCAGGCCACGATTGATCTGCCGTATGGGACATCCCCATTGGAGACCAAGAAAGTACATGATAGACTGGTTCAGGCGGCGCAGAAACTTGGGGATGAGTATAAACAAAGAACCGGCAAAGATTTGATACTCGGTATTTATTCGGGTATTGGAAGTGCGGGTAGGCGTCGAGGTGGAGCGACAGCGCTCTCCGGCGGGCATACAACCAATGTTGAGGTATTACTGGTAACGACAGATGCGAGGGATATCTCGACTACAGAATTTAAAAATCTCTGGCGAGAGGAGATTGGTGAGATTGTGAATGCTGAGAGGATGGTTTTTCTTGATGATCCGGGTGGGCCGTCCGGAGGTGATCCGATCAGTATTGCTTTAGCGCATTCTGATACTGCTGTTCTACAGGAAGCTGCTGATAAGCTGGCGGCAAAACTTGGGGAGTATGACGGGGTGAGTGATATTGATACCGGTTTTAGTCAGGGTAAAACGGAGTTGGATTTTAGTATTACCCCTGCGGCCAAGGCTTTGGGATTTACGCCTGATTATATAGCTGGGCAGATTCGGGCGCATTTTTACGGGGCAGAAGCATTGCGCCAGCAGCGCGGGCGTGATGAAGTCAAAGTTATGGTAAGACTGCCTCAGACGCAGCGGCGTTCAGAGTATAATCTTGAAGAATTAATTTTACGTTCGGCAACTGGAGCGGAGATGCCTCTGTTAGAGGCGGTAGAGATCAAACATGAAGTAGCTGCAAGTTCGATCAATCGTATTGATGGTAGAAGACAGGTAAGGGTTGCCGCCGATATTGCGGATCGTTCAAAAGCTGGAATGATAGTAACAGATATCTTGCAGGGTGGGTTTATGGAAGAACTCAGCAATGAATATCCAGGCTTGCAAGCGAGTATTGCAGGTGAACGGCAGGATATGCAAGAGAGTATGAGCGCTCTGGGGTATGGGGCGATTATCGCTCTGTTTGTAGTATATGCGGTTCTGGCTATTCCGTTCAATAGTTACTTGCAGCCGGTGATAATAATGGTTTCTATTCCTTTTGGCGTGGTAGGGGCGGCTTTAGGGCATATTATTATGGGGTATGATTCTCTTTCTCTACCGAGTTTTATGGGGATTGTTGCGCTTTCTGGCGTGGTGGTGAATGATTCTTTGGTGATGGTGGATTTTGCTAATAACATGATTAAGCAGAAATTAAGTCCGGGGTTGGCGGTATTTCGAGCCGGTATACGGCGGTTTAGACCGATTATGCTTACCAGTCTGACTACCTTTGGGGGATTGGCACCGATGATATTTGAAAAGAGCCGGCAAGCGAAGTTTATGATACCTATGGCATTGTCCCTTGGGTATGGAATTCTCTTTGCAACTTTTATTGCCTTGATCTTAGTACCAGCATTATATGTAATTGTTGATGATATCAAGAAGTTGAATAGAAAATTCTGGGCCTGGAAAATATTTTAAGAATATTTATAAAGTATTATGTTTTGACTTGTATGCTGGGGCTTCTTGGATATTATAGTATGTATAATGGCGGAGAAAGTTTTTTTTAATACAGCTATAAGTGATAACATTCTAGAAATGCATGCTGTTTGCGAGCATATGCATTTATTTTCTATTTAGTTAAAGGGTTGAGACTAATTTTATAGTCCCAACCCTTTTTTTTGTGAGTAAATAATATGAAGAAGTAAGTAGCAAGTTATTAGAATATTGTTGGTTTTTTATATATATGATGATTTTGGAATAATTTTGTTTGTACTGTATTTTGAAGAAAGGAATTGGAGTTATGAGTCCAGAATTATTATGGTGGATTGCTCCCATCTCTGCAGTATTATCCCTGATCTTTGCGATAGGATTTTACAAGTGGGTAATCGGGCAGAGTGAGGGTAATGCGACTATGAAGGAGATTGCGCAGCATGTGCGTGAAGGGGCATATGCATATCTTTATGCGCAATACAAGGTTGTAGGCAAGGTATTTGTGGTGTTATTTATTATCTTTGCTTTTCTGGCTATTATCGGGGTGCAGAATCCGTTTGTGCCGGTAGCATTTTTGACCGGTGGATTCTTCTCAGGATTGTGCGGTTTTCTTGGGATGAAGACTGCGACAAATGCTTCTGGGCGTACGGCGCAAGGAGCGAAGGAAAGCCTGGATAGAGGGCTTAAAATTGCTTTCAGATCTGGAGCGGTTATGGGTCTGATTGTAGTTGGATTTGGTCTGCTTGATATCTGTGCTTGGTATTATGTACTCGATAATTTTGTATATACATCTGTAAACATGGCGCAGGGTTTCGGCCATATTGTGGGTGATATCTGGTTGGTACAGCCTGAAACTATGGAGGCTGAGAAGTATATCAGTATTACTACTACAATGCTTACCTTTGGTATGGGTGCTTCAACTCAGGCGCTGTTTGCGCGTGTAGGCGGCGGAATCTATACCAAGGCGGCTGATGTAGGTGCTGACCTGGTAGGTAAGGTGGAAGCAGGTATTCCTGAGGATGATCCACGTAATCCAGCGACTATTGCGGATAATGTTGGGGATAATGTTGGGGATGTGGCAGGTATGGGTGCTGACCTGTATGAGTCATATTGTGGGTCTATTCTGGCAACCTGTGCGCTGGGTGCGGCGATACCGAGTCTGGGTTCGAAGGCAGTGCTGGCACCGATGATTATTGCCGGGGTTGGAATTCTGCTCTCTATCATCGGTTGTTTAATGGTACGATGTGATGAGAAAGCGGATATGAAGACGTTGATGAAGGCGTTGATCAGGCCACTCTGGTTTACTACCGGGGCGATTGCAGTTGTCGCGCTACTCCTTACTCCTCTGGTATTTGATATTATTTCATACGGTATCTTCGGTTCGATCTGTTCAGGGTTGGTGGCGGGTTGTATTATCGGTTTGCTTACCGAGTATTATACTTCTGATGAGTACAAACCGACTAAAGGTATTGCTGAGCAGGCAAAGATGGGACCGGCTACTGCGATTATTGATGGTATCGCTGTAGGTATGTATTCTACAGGCTGGCCGGTAGTGACTATTGTGGTTGGTATCCTCTGTGCCTTTGGTTTTGCCGGTGGTTTCGAAGATTTTAGTATCGGTCTGTATGGGGTTGGGTTTGCGGCAGTAGGTATGCTGGCAACACTTGGCTTTTCACTGGCGACAGATGCTTATGGTCCGATCGCGGATAATGCGGGTGGTAACGCAGAGATGAGTGAGCTGGATCCATCAGTACGTCAGAAGACTGATGCGCTGGATATGCTGGGTAATACTACGGCAGCGATCGGTAAGGGTTTTGCGATCGGTTCTGCAGCCTTGACTGCTATGGCGCTGTTAGCGGCGTATCTTGAAGAGGTAAGGGTCTGGATCAGGTATTTGGCTGATGATACTGGTAGCCATTTGATTAATAATATAATGTTCTATGTTGAAGAGGTACCGCAGAAGGTGGCGGAATCGGTGACAGTGGTTAAGATTGCTGAAGCTGGGGTTGCCGATTTTGTTCAGGCTTATAGCCTGGATGTAATGAATCCAAAGCTGTTGTGCGGAATTTTCCTTGGGGCGATGATGGCGTTTGTATTCTGTGCGATGACCATGAAGGCGGTAGGTCGGGCAGCGGGTGCTATGGTTGAAGAGGTGCGTCGTCAGTTCAAAGAGATTGTGGGCATTATGGATAAGACGGCTAAACCGGATTATGCGCGGTGTGTGGAGATCTCTACCAAGGGGGCGCAGCGCGAGATGCTCGTACCGTCTATTTTGGCGATTGCGGTACCGGTAGTTGTCGGTATTATACTCGGGGTGAGTGGGGTGATCGGTCTGCTTGTGGGCGGCTTGACCGCTGGCTTTACCCTTGCTTGTATGCTTAATAATTCCGGTGGTGCTTGGGATAACGCGAAGAAGCATATCGAGAAACAACCAATAGAAAAAGACGCTGAAGGCAATATTATCAGTGGTAAGGGATCTGAAGCACATAAGGCTGGAGTGGTAGGTGATACCGTTGGTGATCCATTCAAAGATACTTCTGGACCAAGCTTGAACATTCTGATCAAACTCATGAGTATGGTGAGTGTGGTCTTTGTTGGAGTGGTGGTCAAATATGGTGATATTATTGATAGAATAATTAATTCATATAATTAATAGATATTGAATAAATTATCTATGTAAATTGAGGCTCCGGTGCAAAGCGCCGCTTTTTTGATGAGGTACGGGGAAAAATAGGAATTAGTGTAATATCTGCTGTTTTTGATGAATAAAGGTACGGGGAAAAATAGATGAATTAGTAGTAATATTTGTCTGCTAATATGCGGGGTGGTAAGGGCGAGTAGCCTTTGCTCTGAGGTCTGGGGAGAGAAGTCTCCAAGAAATCTAACTTATCTTAAGTTACAGGTTATGGGTGGCAAATTGTGGTTTGGCTGGAATCAAGTCTTTAAGAGTGCCTGAGTAATTTGGTCTTTAACGGTGTGTTTGAGGGTTTCTAAATTACCTATGGTAAAGTCTGTGTATTCAAGGGGTGGGAGTACGTTGATACTGATAGCGCCGCCGGGATTGAAGATGAATCCATGTTTGGGCATGGCTGTGGCTGTGCCTTGAATGGCGACGGGTAAGATTGGTACCTGTTTTTTGAGCGCCAGCTTGAAGGCACCGTTATGGAATTTCAGTACTTTACCACTGCTGCTGCGGGTTCCTTCCGGGAAGTACATCATCGATATTCCTGCATCTAACCAGTCGGAGGCTTGACGGTTGAGACGGCGAATACTGGAGAGACTTCCGCGTTTGATACAGACATGCCGGGCAAGCGACAAACACCAACCCAGCACGGGGATACGGAAGAGCGAATCCTTGGCGATCCATTTGAACTGTATACGTAGTTGGAAGAGCATAACAATATCCAGCAAGGATTGATGATTGGCTACTATAACATAGATGTGACCGGGATTGATATTTTTACGCCCGTGAACAGTAATATGCCAGTAGGGATTCAAGGCGATAAGGGCGTCTGACCAGAGATAGCACAAGGAGTGTTGGAGTTGGTGCTTTGGGTCTAAAGGGAAGGTTAGGGCGGTGACCAGGAGCATGAGCAGGAATAACGTCAGCGTTAGCAGGAGGGTAGAGCACCAGATAGCCAGTGAGAGCATGAGTCGTTTTAGATCGGAGAATAGGAGAGTACTGCTCATTGGAAATCTTTCTAAATAATATGCAAGTAGTCCCAGAAACCGAGGACATAAGCGGTGTTGCCGATTAGGAAATGAGAGAGGCTTACCCCTACCAGGCAGTTCCTTCGGTTGTATAGCCAGCCCCAGTATAATCCACATACAAAAGAGGCGAAAGCTATGCTTACGGATAGTTGGATATGTACTAGTCCGAACAGGACGGAGGCAGTGAGGATCGCCCAGAATGGAGCTCTTTTTCCAGCAAGTACCGAGACAAGGGCAGTCTGGATGACACCTCTGGCTAAAAATTCTTGGACTATAGCTACTGGCAAGTAGATGGCGAATTGGATATCGAAATTACGCCAGATAAAGAATTCGTCTTCGTGATTGAAGATTCCAGCCATAATAAAGAACCCTTTGAGCGCGACAAGAGCGATACAGATAGCAACTGTACTTGGCAACATAAGGCGGATGGAGTCTACTGTTCCTTTGAGAGTTACGCCAAAAGCAGAAAATGGGAATTTACTCTTCCAGATAATGATGATACAGACGATTAAAAATATAACCTCGACAAATCTGGCTGAATCCTCATGTTGATAACTGAGTCTATGCAATAGAAAAATCAGAAAGACATAGAGTGAGACGGAGAGGAATAAAGAGACGAAGATAGTGGAGAAGAAGGCGTTCTTTCTCTTTTCAAGCAATAAATTGGTGTTTTGGGTCTCTAAATTTTTGACAGCTTCTTCCAGAGCGAATTCACGCGCTTCCAGTTTGATAGACATCAGTCCGAGAGATTCGATAACCTCTCTCTCTTCTTGTTCCAATTCTGTACTTTCTGCCAGGTGATCAAGGGTCTTGCCTTTGGCATAATCTCCGTGGGTGATAGCGGTGATGATGGATTTTAAGTGTTTGAGTAAAATATTATTCATAGATCCTCGTTTATGATTGCTGGCTGCTTGGCGGTTAGTGGATTTACGGTTTGGTTGTCGTCAATGCTTATGAATTTTCGGCAGTCGCAGGTCTTGAGCAGTTGCCGGGAGGAGGGGAATCTACCACAATTAAAATAGCGCCAGAAGAGACTTCCGTAACAGACGCAGGAATTATTGGTCGTGTTCAGAAAGCAGCAGGTTACGACAAAGGTACAGCAGTTGTTACATGTGCCGCAGGAATCTGCCGGGTATGGCCAATCAGGTGCTAGGTGAAATAGAGTGGGGTCTGGGTGATCCATTGCTGGTGCAGTCAGAGGAAGAAGGGCGGGGAGTAGTTCCTGTTTTCGCCACAAGGTGATCCAGAGGTAAGAGAGGGAATAGCGGTAGTATCTATGAAAGTACTTTAGATATTTCCAGAAGCGGATATCGTTAAAGAAGAAGTATGAAGTATAAGGGGCGATCACATACAGGAAGATTCCGAATGTGAGTAGATTAATGGCAACTATAGAATATGATAACAGACGGAATAATACCCGCAGAGTAGTAGTTAACATAATTGAATACCATTTGGGCTATAAAAGTATTGTCTTATTATATTTTATATCTTGTTACGTTTGATGTCAATTTAATCTGGATTGTTGTTTGAAAGTCGTTTTTATATTAGATAAGTTTGATGAAGTATTATGGATTAATGTAATGTTTTTAATGTTAGATAGATAAAATAATCAGCCGGCAGAAAAACTGCCGGCTGGATTTAAATACTGTTGATAGCGATGGTCTTGAGTTCGAGGAGGCCTGAGACCTTACCTTCAGCATTGATTACCGGTATCTCACCGATACGGAATTCTTTAAAGACAGGAAGGATATCGGCAACACTGTCATCTTCATGGCAGTACTTGGGATTACTGATCATGTAGAGGTTGATACTCGCGTTGAGATCGGTAGTCTTCTTGAGGAGGAGGCGGCGCAGGTCGCCGTCTGTGAAGATACCGAGCAATTTTTTTTCTTCGTCAATTATCATTACCGAGCCGGCATGGCTCTTGTCGATAGCTTTGAGAGCTGTAAGAATACTGGCTGAAGCGACTACGGTGGCGATGGTAGATTCTGGACGCATCAATTCTCTTACGAGTAGTGATTTTTTGCCGAGTGCGCCACCGGGGTGGTAACGGGCGTAATCCGAGACGGTGAATTCTTTGCGCTTCATCAGAGAGATGGCCAGAGCATCGCCCATTGCTAGCATATTGGTGGTACTCGCGGTTGGGGCGAGGCCGTGTGGACAGGCCTCCTTGGTGCTGCCGAGTTCGAGGGTGATGTCGGCTTGAATACCGAGAGTACTTCGTGGACTGGAGGTGATACCGATGATATAGATATGGAGCCGTTTCAAGTGCGGGATCAAGGTTGAGATCTCTTCTGATTCGCCGGAATTACTGAAGAGGAGAATGATATCACCTTCCTGGGTCATGCCGAGATCGCCGTGCAGAGCGTCACTCGGGTGCATGAAGAAGGAGGGTGTACCGGTACTGGCGAGGGTAGCGGCAACCTTGTTGGCGATGAGTCCGGCCTTACCGATGCCGCTGGTGATGACCCGGGAATTACGGTGCGCCAGAATATAGGCAACGGCTTGCTCGAAGCGTTCATCAAGGAGTTCTTTCATATGGGTGAGAGCGCGGATTTCGGTCTCTATTACTTCTTTTCCTGTAAGCATCTTTGTCCTTTTATTATTTACCAAGTCTCTGGCCGGAGTACTTTTCGTTGATTATAGCTGTAGACCATGCGGGATTTGCCAGATACCACTCTATAGTTTGACGTAGTCCATCGGCGAACTCAAGGGATGGTTCCCAGCCAAGTTCATTACGGATGCGGGTAGAGTCGATAGCGTAACGGAGGTCGTGGCCAGGACGGTCGCTGACGAAGGTGATGAGTTCGCGGTAGTGCTTGATCTCTGCTGGAGGTCTGAGTTCTTGGAGGATATCACAGATGAGTTCTACCAGGTTGATGTTCTTCCATTCATTATTACCACCGACATTATAGGTTCTGCCGGGTTCGCCTCGGCGGATAATAGTCTCAATAGCGCGGCAGTGATCTATGACATAGAGCCAGTCGCGGATATTCTCGCCCTTGCCATATACCGGTAGCGGCTCGGTGTCGAGAGCTTTTTGGATTATCAGTGGAATCAGCTTTTCAGGGAATTGATAAGCGCCGTAGTTGTTCGAGCAGTTGGAGATGGTCGCCGGTAGACCGTAGGTGCGGTGCCAGGCGCGTACCAGGTGATCACTGGCCGCTTTGGAACTGCTGTAAGGGCTGGAAGGGTCGTACCTACTCTCCTCACTGAAGAGTCCGGTTTTTCCGAGAGAGCCGTAGACTTCATCGGTACTGACATGATGAAAACGGACATCGCTGCGTTCTTTCCATGCGGTTCTTGCTGCCTGGAGCAGTTCATAAGTACCGATGATATTGGTATCTAAAAAATCACGTGGGCCGTCAATGCTGCGGTCGACATGACTCTCTGCAGCGAGGTGGATAACGGTATCGATATTATAGTCGGCAAAGAGAGTTTGAAGTAGTTCACTATTACAGATATTACCGTGGATAAAAGTATAGCGTTCGGGATAATTGGTGGCGATATCGGTGAGGTTGCTCAGACTGCCGGCATAGGTAAGTGCGTCAAGGTTAAAGATATGTGCAATATACGGGCAGTTCTGTAGAAAATGACGTATCAGGTTGCAGCCGATAAAACCGGCGCCGCCGGTAATAAGAACATTCTGGGGAGAGTGATTACTCATATAATTCCTCTTTAACTAGGCTAATAACAAGTATATAGGATAATGTATACTGCAAGTATAGTAAATTGAGCAGAGTATTCAAGCTGTAATTCGGGATATATATTATTTTGCGCTTAAGACTCTTGGTTGAAAAATAGATATTAAAATTTGAGTCGTTTTATATAGAAATAAGCTCAATATGACTTATAATAATATGAGTAATATACAAGCATTGACAGCAATATAATATAAGGAGGTGGGAGATGGATAATTTCTGCCGTAGTAAGAATAATGCAAGATGGTTGTGGTTATGCAGCGTGGTGTTCTGGATGTTGATGATCATGGCGTTAAGATTGCCCGAAGCTGGGGCGGCTGAAGCTAGTGGCGGTCTGACAAAACTGGTAGTAGAGACCACACCTTTGACTGAGATATATGCCGCGATGGGGACTATACGTCCTTTGACGGAATCAAATATACATTCACAGATTAGTGCCAAGGTGATTGAGGTGCTGGTTGCTCCGGGTGATAAAGTCGGGCCGGGTGAATTGTTGATAAAACTGGATAATCGCGAGGTGGTGAGTCGTTTGGAGCAGGCACGTGAGGGGTTGGCAATAGCTAAACGTGGGGTTGAGCAGGCGCTGAGAGGTAGTGAAGAGGTGCAGGCGGAGTTTGCGCAGGCAGAGTCGGAGTATAATCGCTCGGTAAAGCTCTTCAAGGAAGGGATACATAGCCGTAAGGAATTTGATCAGGCCAAGACCAGATACTTGAAGCTCAAAGCACAAACAGGGATATTGAAGGAGAGGCTGGCCTCAGCCAAGGCGGGATTGCGCCAGGCAGAGCAGGTCGTCACAGAAGCCGAGATTTATGTTGAGTATGCGGAAATTCGGGCGTTCAGTGCGGGAGTAGTTACCAAGCGGGAGGTTGATCCGGGAGATCTGGCGACACCGAATGTTACTCTATTGACTCTGCAGACTGGGGCGAACCTGAGACTTGAAGCTGGAGTCAGGGAGAGTCTTATCGGGAAGGTTGAGATTGGTAAGCCGCTGGAGGTTATGGTGGGGGCGAATAATACGCTACTCAGGGGTATTGTCGAAGAGGTAGAACCTTACGCTGATGCTAAAACCAGATCATTTCAAGTCAAAGTATCATTACCGGCGGTACCCGGGGTCTTTCCGGGGATGTTCGGGAGGCTGCTGATACCGCTGGATACGGTAGAAGCGATCCTGATACCGCGGGAAGCGGTAACGGTTATCGGGCAGTTACAGTATGTTGAGGTACTGCAAGATCAGAACGTACAGAAGGTCTTTGTCAAAACCGGTAAACTGAAGGGTTCAAAAGTCGAGATTGTGTCGGGGTTGAAGAGTGGGGATACCATCGTGTATTAGTGTTTTGAAATGTATTTAGCCGATATAACAGATTTAAGGTAATAACTATGGATATCAATGAGAATGAATCGGGGCTTGGTAAGTTTTTCAAGTTTTTCTTGACCTCGCCGTTGACACCGATGCTGATAATAATCTCACTCTGTCTGGGAGCGGCAGCAGTAATATTTACACCTAAAGAAGAAGAGCCGCAGATTGTGGTACCGATGGCAGATATTTATATCAGTGCCAAGGGAGCGAGCCCTGAAGAGATAAAGACTTTGGCGACATATCCGCTGGAGCAGATACTCTGGGAGATAGATGGGGTTGAGTATGTGTATTCCATGACTCAAGATGAGTCAGCGGTGGTGACGGTACGGTTCTTTGTAGGAGAAGACCGCGAAGATTCGTTGCTCAAGTTGCATAATAAGATAATGATGAATCTTGATCGGGCGCCGTCGATAGTCGATAATTGGCTGATAAAACCGGTGGAGATTGATGATGTACCGATTGTGAATGCGACTTTGTATTCGGAAAAATATACAGATTTTGAATTACGCCGAATAGCTGAGGAATTGCAAGCACGTCTCTCGGGGTTGGAGAATATCTCACGTAGTTATATAATTGGCGGGAGCGAACGCTGTATCCGTGTGGATATTGATCCTCAGCGTATGGAAGGATTCGGTGTAGATCTCAACGATATAACCTCTGCGCTGAGCGGAGCTGATGCGGCAGTACGTGCTGACCAGTTTACTCAGAATAATCAGGCTATCTTCCTGGGAGCGGATTCATTCCTGCATTCACTCGAGGAGGTGGAGGATCTGGTGGTCTTTGCCGATGATTCAGGGGTCGTATATCTCAAGGATGTGGCTGATATCAGTGATGGAAGTCAGAGCCCGGATAATTATACCTCTATTTATTTTACGCAGCATAATCCGAACATTGCATCAGACCTCAAGGGGAAGGATTTAAGTGCGGTTACGTTGGCTTTCGCCAAGCGTAAGGGGAGTAATGCGGTGGTGGTGGCGGATGATATCATCGATGCGATCTCACGCTTTGATACCGAATTTCTGCCGAATGATATTAGTGTGGAGATAACCCGGAATTATGGACAGACCACGCAGGTAAAGGTCAATTCACTCCTCAGTTCATTGGTCTTTGCTATTATTTCGGTGGTGATACTTTTATCATTCAGCCTGGGAAGACGGGAGTCGCTGGTGGTGGCGTTGGCGGTGCCGATATCCTTCTCATTGGCGTTATTTGTCAATATGATGCTAGGATACTCGATAAATAGAGTAACACTCTTTGCGCTGATTCTCTCTTTAGGGTTGGTTGTAGATGATCCTATCACCAATGTAGAGAATGTGCAGCGGCATATGCTGCTTAGACCCGATAATCCGCTACGAGCTACAATCAGCGGTCTGCGTGAGGTCTTCTCGCCGGTGATTATGTCGACACTGGCGATAATAGTCTGTTTCGCTCCGCTGGCGTTTATTACCGGTATGATGGGGCCGTATATGGCGCCGATGGCCTTGAATGTACCGGTAACGGTTACCTTTTCGACTGTTTGTGCTCTGACTATTGTGCCCTGGTTAACCCTTAAGTTACTCCGTAATAGCAAGCAGATAACTGAGCTTGGTAGTGGTGACGCTCCGAAAAAGAAGAGCAGGTTTCAGAGGATATATAGCGGTATACTCCTACCTTTTCTTGATAGCGGCAGGAATCGAAAATTGATGTATCTGACAATTATCCTTCTACTTATTGCTTCTTGTTCGCTGGCGGTGCTGAGATTTGTGCCGCTCAAACTTCTGCCCTTTGATAACAAAAATGAATTTCAGGTATTGCTTGATATGCCTGAGGGGACTACACTTGAAACGACACAGCGAGTAGTTTTGGAGTTTCAGGATTATCTCAAGGATTTTACCGAGGTTGAGAGTATCGTAAATTATGTCGGGATTGGCTCGCCCATGGACTTTAATAGTATGGTACGGCATTATTATCTGCGCCAAGGGGGTAATATCGCGGATATTCAGGTGATTCTGGCGGAGAAGGAAGAGCGGGAGATGCAGAGCCATAGTATTCTGCTGACGATGCGTAAGGGGTTGGAGAAGATAGCGCAGAAATATGGAGCGGATATGCAGCTGGTCGAGGTGCCGCCGGGTCCGCCGGTACTCTCCACCATTGTTGCTGAGGTCTACGGCGAAGAGGATACCACTTATTCTGAATTACTCTCTGCGGCGGAACGCGTGGCTGAGATTATGCGCAGTGAAGAGGCGGTATCAGATGTTATAGTGATGGATAATCAAAATCCACAGGAAGCGCATATTACTGTGGATAAGGACAAGGCAGCGTTGCATGGTATTAATACGCAGAGTATTCTGCAGGCTATTGCGATAGCGATGCAGGGTTCGGCTCCGGCGACATTGCATATCAATGGTGAACGTTCGCCACTAGAGATCAGGGTTGGGTTGGCTGAGGAGGATAAGTCTACAACTCTGGAGTTGGAGAATACCCCGATACGTACTCGTAATAATACTTTGATTCCGCTTGGTGAATTGATAGATATTAGTTACGGGCTGGGTTCTCGTACTATATATCGCAAGAATATGCAGGATGTGGTTTATATTACGGCGGAGATGGCAGGTAGAGCGCCGGCAGAAGCAATCCTGGATTTACAGAGCAAGCTGAGTTCTATGGCTTTGCCCCCAGATATACAGGTGAAATGGGATGGTGAGGGCGAGTGGAAGATTACTCTGGATGTCTTCAGGGATATGGGGCTGGCTTATGTTGTAGCCTTACTGGGAATTTATATTATTCTAACGGTGAATACTGGATCCTTCTTTATGCCGTTACTTATTATGCTGGCTATTCCGCTGACAGTACTGGGAATACTCCCTGGTTTCTTTATTCTGAATGTCTTTACCGCTCAGCCGGGCGGATATCTGGATCCGACCTTCTTTACTGCGACCAGCATGATCGGTATGATTGCCCTTGGCGGCATCGTTATTCGTAATTCGCTGGTACTGATCGAGTTTATTCAGGATGCCTTGAGTGCGGGAAAGACGCTTAAAGACGCAATTCTTGAGAGCGGGGTGGTCAGGATGCGTCCAATAATTCTGACTGCTCTGACAACCGGTATTGGCGCGGTGCCGATTATCTATGATCCGGTTTTTTCAGGTCTGGCCTGGGCGTTGATATTTGGTCTGTTGGCTTCAACGTTATTTACTTTGCTGGTAATACCGGTAGCGTATTACTCACTAAAAGCTAAAGAGTATAATGCTAAAATTTGAATTTAGTTTTTAGAAATGCTGAAGACTGAGGGATAGAATATTGCTCTGAGTAATGGTATAGGCAGCGGGTAATTGATCATTAATTTCAGAGCTAAAATTTCTTAAGCTCAAGTCTTAACGCACTAGTAATTGTGTGTTTAAATGAACGCTTTCAGGTGTGATTTTGCCTTCTGCTTCCAGTTGTTCTATCAGTTTTTCCGCAGCAATAATTCCGATCTGTTCTGTCGGCTGTTTGATGGAAATGACCGGGTACTTGAGCAGGTCCAGCCATTTTGAGTTGTCATAAGTAAGGACTCTTACTTCTTGTGAGTCGAGAAGATCTTTACGCATGGCGGCGCGGAGTAGATTGTAGCAGAGTTTGCCGGTAGTACAGAATACAGTATCGAAGCCTTGATAGCGTTCTAAATAATTGCCAAGTTCGGAGTATAAAGAGTAGTTATCCATATAGTCGAGCGAGGCGATATTATACTTCAATTCAATATTACTCTGATTTACAGCTTCAAGAAAACCTTCGCGCCTGAGTTTCTGGGTGTAGACATTATCGTTATAACCGATAAAGAGAATATTTTTAGAGCCGTTTTCAATAAGATAATTTGTTGCATTGAAGGCCGATTTCTTATTGTCGATACCAATAAAGCAAGAATCAATATTAGTGGAGTAGCGGTCGATCTGTACCAGTGGCATATCGGTATCAATAAGTGAGGGTATTTTGGTATTGGAGTATATCGGCGAAAGAATAATACCGTCAACATCTTTGGCGATGAGTGACTGAATATACTTGGTCTCTTTTTCGATTTTATCTTCGGAGTCGCAGAGATAGACGATATAGTCTTTTTTATTACAGTATTTTTCGATGGCTTTGACAATCTCGCCAAAAAATTCTTCACGTATATCGGCGATAATAACGCCGATGGCTCTGGTAGCGGCGCCACGCAGACTCCGAGCGATATAATTAGGTTTGTAATTCAATTCTTTTACAGCTTGCAGTACATTCTCGGTTATTGTAGGCGAAACATATCTGGTCTCATTCAATACATGAGATACAGTAGTAGCAGAGACCCCTGCTTTAGTAGCTACATCTTTTATGGTTGAACGCCTCTTTGCCATTATGCTCCCTTTACTTGTTAAGTAGTAACTGAGTCTTGACGCCAGAGCAGACCAATTATTTATAATACTTACTATAACACATGCAATATTATATGCAACAATTTAGCGGCTTATCTAGTTTAATATACCAAACTGCGAGATATATACAATAAGTAAGATTTTTTTAATTATGATTAAAAAATAATGGGGATAAGCTCAAGTAATAAATAAATAAATACTTATTTGACAAATGTAAATATGTAGGGTATGGTACTAATAAAGAGTAATTTTAACGTTTGCGCAAACGTATTCTTGAAAATTGGAGTTGAAAGTATGAAAGCACTAGTTTTAGAAAAGACCAATGAATTAGCTATTCGCGATGTTGAAATAGAGGAGCCGTTGGGCGAAAATGATGTAGAGATAGCGGTAAAAGCGGTGGGAATTTGCGGTAGTGATGTCCATTATTACAAACATGGGCGAATCGGTGATTTTGTGGTTACTGAGCCAATGATTCTGGGACATGAGGCTGCAGGAGAAGTTATAAAGGTTGGAAGCAAGGTCAAGCACTTGAAGCCCGGTGACAGAGTCTGTATGGAGCCGGGGATACCTACTCCTGAACATTCAACAACTTTGCTCGGAATGTATAATCTTGATCCAGGGGTACGTTTCTGGGCAACTCCGCCGTATCATGGCTGTCTGCGGGAGAAGGTAGTTCATCCGGCGGCATTTACCTATAAATTACCGGATAATGTCTCGTATGCAGAGGGCGCGTTTGTGGAACCTTTTGCGGTAGGGGTACATGCAATGAATAAAGCCGGACTCAGCGCTGGAAGCACGGCGGTGGTGATTGGTGCGGGTACAATCGGGATCTGTACGGCGGTGGCGCTTAAAGCCGGCGGTTATAGTAAGATTCATCTGGTAGATATCAAGCAGGAGAAGATTGATTATATAAATAGCCTGGAAATTATGGGCATGCAAGGACATTGTTGTTCACTTGCTGAATTGTCAGAAATTGTTCAGGCGGAATCGGATGGCTGGGGTGTAGACGCAGTATTTGAGTCCTCCGGGTTTATCAAGGATTTCAAGGAAGTATTGCCTCTGCTTTGTCCAAATGGGGTGTTGGTATTGACTGGTATGCCTGTAAGTGAGGTAAATATAGATGTTGTTGCCCTCCAGGCAAAGGAGATACGCATTGAGACGATCTTTAGGTATGTCAATGTCTATAAAAAAGCTATAAATATGATCTCTGCAAGTGGTTTTCCTTTTGCGAAACTGATTACCAAAGAATTTAATTTTGAAGATAGTATTGAGGCTTTTGATTATGCGGCAAACCCTCAGCCCAATGATATTAAGGTGATGATCAATTTGTAAACTGAGTGTAGTTTTGTGTTGTTAAGTGTATGCTATTATAGGTGATAGCACTATAGTTTGTGTTTTATATTGGAGGAAATTTGATGAAACGTTTACTGATGATTTGTTTGTTGCTAACGCTATGTGCTAGTTCAGCATTTGCCGGTCCCAAGCGGGTGGCATATATTGCACGCGCGCAAGGCGATTCTTTTGCCGCTTGGCTGGCCAATGCAATCAAGGAAGAGGCTGGAAAATATCCTGATATTGAGGTAACTCTCTTTGATGGTCAGGCAGATGACTATACCGAGAATTCATTGATCGAAAATGCCATAACCAATGGTTTTGATGCTATTGTCATTCAGCCGAATAATGGTGAATCGCAGAGACCTTATGCGGAATCAGTGGTCAAGGAAGGTATTATCTGTCTGACTACCAATGCGCGAATTGATGGTATCGACGGTGCTTCATCTGTGGATGCTGATCCTTATGAACAGGCTGCAGTAAATGCTCGCGCCGCAGTCAAACAAGTTCCACAGAATGCAAAAGTTGTTGTGTTGAAAGGCCCTCCAGGAAACTTTCACGCAGATCAGAGAAGACTCAGCTGGCAGAAGGAATTTTTCGATAAGAGACCGGATGTGGAAATTGTTGGAGAACAGATCGCCAACTGGAATAAGGATGAAGCAATGAGCCTTATGGAAGACTGGGTACAATCCAATGATCAGATTGATGCTATTATCTCAATGAATGACAATATGTGTGCAGGTGCGATTGAAGTTATTAAGAATAATCCAAAATTCAAAGAAACTCTGGCATATGGTGTTGACGGTACAGCCGAGGCATGCTTGCTGATCAAGGATGGTTATATGACTTCTACCTGTCTACAGAGTGCTTATGATCTTGCAGGGCTTATTCTCTCGACTCTTGATAAACTGTTCAAAGGGGAAGAGAAGGTTATCAATGTTGATATCGGTAACCCACTGGTAACTAAAGATAATGTAGATCAATATATCCAGATGCATAAGAAGGCTGGAGCATTACAGTAACAATTAGTTGAGTAGTAAAGTCTGAGCAGATATTTGAAATCTGCTCAGACTTTTCTAAGCTAAATTTGGGAATAACATGAATTTCGTGAGGTATATGCAACAATAGCCTGATGTTGGAAAGAAGCTATTGTTTTTAATATGAGTGTAAGAATGAATGAAAATATACGGTTGAAAGTAGAGGGTATTGAGAAGTCATTTCCAGGGGTAAAAGCTCTGGATAATATCAATTTTTCGGTAAAATCTGGGACGGTACATGTTCTGTGTGGAGAGAATGGCGCAGGTAAGTCTACATTGATGAAGATTATCAATGGGATATATACCGCAGATAAAGGCAGCGTATATATTAATGGGCAGAAGGTGGAAGTAAAGAATCCACAGCATGCCAGAGAGCTCGGTGTATCGATGATCTTTCAGGAGTTAAATTATATTCCTGAGATGAGTATTGAAGAGAATTTATTTGTGGGGAATCTGCCTCGAACTAAATTCGGCACAGTTGATTGGAAAGCTATTAGGACGAAGACTATACAGTTACTTGCAGATGAAGGGCTAAGTTATAGCCCGACTACCAGACTCTGTGAGCTTTCAGTATCTGATATACAGATGTTGGAGATAATAAAAGCAATATCCTATGATGCAAGCATAATAATAATGGATGAGCCGACTTCGGCAATTACCTATAAAGAGACTGAGAGATTATTTGAAAAGATTGCGCAGCTCAAAGCACGTGGGACGAGTATTATTTATATCTCACATAAAATGGATGAGATATTTAGAATTGCTGATGAGATAACCGTACTACGTGATGGTACTGTAGTTGAAACGCGAAATAAAGATGATATCGATATTAATACTGTTATTAAACTGATGGTAGGTAGAGAGCTTTCGGATGAGTTTCCAAAAGAAAATGTCACCCGCGGGGAGAAGGTGCTTGAAGTTAAAAATCTTACGTCGCTTGGAGTATTTAAAAATGTGAATTTTGATTTGTACCGCGGTGAAATTATCGGCTTTGCGGGGTTGATGGGAGCTGGAAGAACCGAGGTGATGCGGGCATTATTTGGCCTTGATGAGATTAGTTATGGAGAGGTAAAGATCAATGGTAGGCCTGTTAAAATTAAGAATGTGCGCGAGGCAATCAAGAATGGTCTGGCTATGCTCTCAGAAGATCGAAGAAGATATGGTATTATTCCGATACGTAGTGTGCGGGAGAATACAACTTTAGCCAATCTCAAGGAATTCTTTTATGGAGGTAGGCTTAATAGCAAGAAAGAAAACTCGGTTACTCAGAGAATGTGTAAGAATATGGATGTTAAGACACCTTCGTATGAGACCACAATTCAGGCGCTCAGTGGGGGTAATCAGCAGAAGGTAGTGTTGGCAAAGTGGATGGTCTGTAATCCAGATATTTTGATTCTGGATGAGCCTACTAGAGGTATTGACGTTGGAGCGAAGTATGAAATTTATAAGCTGATGAACTCATTGGTACAGTCTGGGAAGACGATTATAATGATTTCATCCGAACTTCCTGAATTAATTGGGATGTGTGACCGGATGTATGTTATGGCCAAGGGTGAGATAACAGGGGAGCTGCAGAGAGAACAATTTTCTCAAGAAGCTATTATGAAATTTGCGACAGGCTTTGAAAAACAGGAGGCGATATAATTGTGAGTAACTCAGGGAGTGTTTCCGGGATATGGTCGACTATAACTAAGCGTTATAGTATATATCTGATTCTGGTGGTATTGATAATATTATGTGCGGTGTGGAATATTAATTTTTTGTCACCGCGAAATTTGGCCAATGTCTCCAGGCAGATATCGGTGACAACAATTCTGGCGTTCGGTGAGACAATATTAATTATCTGTGGTATGCTGGATTTGTCTTCTGGATCGGTACTTGCGCTTTCAGGCGTATTGTCTGTCTCTGCGTACAAGAGTACTGAATCCATGGCAGTAGCGATTTTGGTTGCAGTAGCGGTAGCAGTTATTTGTAATATAATTAATGCGATATTGATTACCAAGCTCAAAGCACCGCCATTTATTGCGACTCTGTCGATGTTGGCGATGGCACGTGGGGCAGCGCTATTTTATACAAACGGGCAGAATATTTATCAGATAGGCGGTTATAAAGTATTGGGGCAGGGGTCGTTTATGGGAGTACCGATACCGATACTATTTTTGATAGCGATTTTGATAGTAACCTGGTATATTCTCAGTCATACCTGCTTTGGGCGTTCACTATATGCAATTGGTGGTAATGAAGAGGCGGCTAATGCTTCAGGTATTAATGTAGATTATAATAAGATTATGGCATTTGTAGTGAATGGGGTTTTTGTAGGGATTGCTGGGGTCTTGTTTATGGCGAGAGTCAATGCAGGTCTACCCAATGGTGCGATCAACTTTGAATTTCAGGCGTTAACTTCTTCAATTATCGGCGGAACCAGCTTCTCAGGGGGTATAGGTACAGCCGGTGGAACAGTGGCAGGTGCTTTTATTGTAGGTTTTCTTAATAATATTATGAATCTGGCCAATATTAATTCATATATTCAGCAGATAATTCGCGGTGCGATTATTGCACTGGCTGTAGTCTATGATATCTGGTCGAAGAATAGGCGTACAAAGAGTGTTATAGGTGCTATCAAATCATCAGAATAAACCAAACCAAAGCAATAACCAAAATGCAGAAGGGCACGTTATTCAACTGATAACGTGTCCTTCTGCATATAATACTAAGAATTTTAAGGGGTTGTGAGGAATTGTCCTACCTCGGTAAGAAAAGCGTGGGGATTATCAACATGAATAGCGTGGGCGGCGTTATGGATTATAACAGTTTTGGCGTTGGGGATGCCGGCTAGGCTCTGCTGGCAGTAATCGATACTGAAGAGCAGATCTTCAGCGCCGCATAAGATCAAGGTCTCGGCAGATATATCTGCAAGTCGCTCTCTGGCATCGAATCTCTTTACTGCTTCAAGTTGTTTACGGAATGCGCTTGCTGTTTGCTGGTAGGGATAGCGGGAGGCGAAGGTGAGTTTGGCTTCGAGGCTCTTGGTATTATTGAATATCTTGTGGTGAAACAACCAATAGAAGGCTTCACGATACCACTCAAGCTTATCGCCTTCTTCTTCCATACTCTGAGCCCAGCTGTCGAAGCGAATATTGTTCTCTGTGGTGTTCTTACTGGCAGAGGCTTCGAGTATCAGTTTGCTAACTCTTTCGGGGTAGGTAATTGCTAGCTCCAGCGCGATAAATCCACCCATTGAATTACCAAGAATATGAGCTTGTTCAAGATTTAAATGGTTGAGCAGAGCAATTACGTCGGCAGCCATAAGGGATATACTTGTCTGGGCGTCTTGAGGCTGGGAACGTCCACAGCCGCGATTATCTAGAATTATAGTTTGATGATCTTTACTCAAGGTGTTGAGGCAGCCCAACCAACTTTGCGAGTCGGTAGCAAGGCCGGAAAGAAGGACAAGCGGTTTCCCTGAGCCCTGGGTTTCGTAGTATAATTCTACTCCATTGTTAATCAGAGTCGCCAATATTATCTCCGTAAACCAACCAGGTTTTTATAATCTATGTTGGATTTGATTGAGTGATAAGATTAAAAATTAGGTAAGTGTATAAATATAAAAATACTATAGTAATAGTAATGTTTATGTTTAGCAAGGGGTATATGCGGTAAGCTCAGGGAATAATAAGCATTTTCTTGTATTTAAATTGATATTTAAGTAATATATTACTCTGGTTAGTAGTGAGATAATCCAAAATAATATAAAATTATTTTGACATAAGTAAAAGATAATGCTATATTGGAATCATATTCCAATATAGATTTATAGTTTGAGGTGATATGGGAACAAGAGAGAGAAAAGAGCGTGAGTTAGCAGAGCGTAAGCAGCTCATTATTAATAAGAGTAAAGAGTTGTTCTTTGAGCATGGCTTTAATAATGTTTCAGTAAGCGATATTTGTAAGGCTGTCGAGTATGGTCAGAGTGCAATATATAGTATTTTCGCGAGTAAAGAGGAGATTTATGGTTATATCTACCTTGAGGCTATGGTGATTTTAGCAGATCATATCAATGCGATAGATATTGAAAAAATCAATTTGAAACATCCTTTATATGATTTTACTCTTGAAATATTCGAGTTTTATGAGAAATATAACCCATATTATACAGCGCTGTTTTTTCTGGATTCTAATCATGTGGCATTATCAAAGATACCGCTGTATCTATTAGAGCAGAAGTATAAAGAAAAAGAACGGGCGATGATTCCAGTACGTGAGGTGATGCATAGAGGTATTGCACAGCATATTATTCAGGATATTGAAGTGGATAGGGTAATATTTACCTATTTTTCATCTATTCTCGGTATAATAAATACATATTTAGTAGAGAATATTGAGCCTGATAATATAGCTCTTAAAGAAATAATAATTGAACATGTTGGAATTTATGAAAGAGGATTGTGGCGGTGAACTATTTTTTTAAGGTTATTTGGAATAGAATTCCAAATTAGAATTATAATACGAATATAGGAGGTAATACATGAAATTCATTAAAATTTTGATGATTTGTAGTTATGGAGTGGTAATACTTGGGGGCTTGATTCTTGGAGTAATATATTCAACTATTTCTGAGGGGGTATCATATCATCTTGCAGCTTTTGGTATGTCGTGGCAGGAACTTAGCAGTAGTGCGCAATGGATGATACTTAATTTTGAACGTTCGGCAGCGGCAGGTTTTATTACCGCCGGTATTGCTATGATCTTTCTCTTGGTGGTAGCTATCAGAGATAATAGCTTATGGAGTTATGTTGGTGTATTTATTGTTGGTATAAGTGAATGGCTCAATATTCTGCTGCGGATAGTCAGTGTTACCGAACATACTCCGGCTAAGCCACCGTTACTCTTGAATGCAGTAGCTGTAGCATTAATTGGGTTAGGATTTATTCTATCATTATTGATATATCGTCAGAAGCATAGGGAGAATTAACGCATGGATAATTGTATGACGCATTCGAGTCTGGAGTTAATTAAAAAGCAGAGAAAATATTATAGTACTGGTGAGACCGAGGATATTAAGTTTAGAATTAAACAACTCAAGCTATTGAAAGCAGCAATTCTGTTACATAGAAAAGATATTGTAGAAGCAATAGAACAGGATTTCGGAGTCTCGGGCGAGTATGAGGGGTATGGCAGAATATTATTCATCATAGATGAGATTAAGCATTTTATCAAAAATTTAAAGGGGTGGTTGAAGCCGGTAAGAGTAAAGACCCCGTTTCTGCTACAGCCGGGGAAAAGCAAATATTTATATGAGCCTTTAGGCGTGGCATTGATTATCGGTTCATGGAATGCGCCTTTTAACGTAACTTTTTTGCCGCTGATCGCAGCGCTGGGGGCGGGTAATTGTTGTGTACTCAAACCGTCAGAATTGGCTCCGGCATCGTCTAAGGTTATTGTCAAAATAATAAGCACTGTGTTTGCCCCAGAGTATTGCACTGTTGTTGCAGGAGGTATTGAGCAGGTTACAGCGTTACTGGAATGCAAGTTTGATTTGATTTGTTATACAGGCGGGACGCAGGTTGGGGGTATAGTCTATCAGGCTGCAGCAAAACAGTTAACTCCGGTGATTCTGGAGCTTGGCGGAAAGTCTCCATGTATTGTTGATGAAACAGCGAATATAAAGATTAGCGCTAAAAGGATATGCCAGGCAAAGCATATGATAGCCGGGCAGGTCTGTACTTCGCCGGATTATCTATTGGTACATAAGAATATTAAGCAGGAATTGATAAGAGAAATGCAGAAGAACTTTGAAGATTTCTATCCGGAGGGAGCATTGTTGTCAGTGGATTATTCTAAAATCATCAATGAAAAACATTTTGCTCGGTTGTCTAGGATATTAGCTAGAATATCCAAGAACGATATAATTTCAGGAGGGGGAACGGATCAAGAAAGGCTGAAGATTGAACCGACGCTTATTGATAATGTAAAATGGGATTCTGAAATCATGCAGGATGAAATATTTGGGCCGTTAATTCCTATAATTGAGTATTCTGATTTGGATGTGGAGATAACCAATATTAATAAGCGACCCAAGCCGCTTGCACTATATATATACTCAAAAGATCAGAGTACGATTGAAAGGATAATTGCACATACTACATCTGGAGCGGTTGGGGTTAATATCTCTATACAGCATTATTTGAATAGAAATCTGCCATTTGGGGGAGTAGGTCAGAGTGGCTTTGGACGTTACCGGGGAGAATCAGGGTTATATTCATTCTCTAATCAGAAATCAATTTATGAAAAGATGACTTGGATGGAGACAAAGCTATTAGATCCGCCTTATAATAATAAAGCTGATACTATAAAACGCTTTATTAGTTAATAAAAATGCAAGTTTGATAGGATGATTTATGCTCCTCCTAGGAGTAGTAATAAGCAATGTGTTAATTAAATAGGGTGAGTTAATACGGCATATGAGAAGGAAAAATAAATTTAATTAGCAGGTAATGCTTATAAAGCAGTAGGAATGAGGTGAAAGCAAGTAAATATATCTACATTGTAATATCTTGATTTATAAGTAGTTATATTATAGTTAGGATAATATTAAAAAAATATTTAGATTATGCTTGTATTTGTGGCGGGAATTCGTAGTATTCTATCTCACCTTGAGGGTAAGCGGTTGACCACTTGGGGGCTCGACACTAGATCCTGGGAAGTGATGCTAAGCTTGAGTTCATCAAATTATTGGTCGTCTGCGCTTTTAAGTATCTTATATTAAGTTTATGGTTGGGTTGAGGTAGTTTGACCGGCTGACTTATTATTAATGCTTTTTGGCGCTGCTGCTTGGCTCTTTAAAAAAAATAAAAATAGTGATTGACAAGCGCGGAAGTTTCTGTATATTTGTTAGTCCGCTCATGAGGGAGTCTGGTTTTTCCCCTGAGCAAAAGAGGCCTGGTGCCGTGTTTATAACGGTGTGGATAGTGATTCTGAGGCTGGCGAAAAAAATAAATTTTACCTCTTGTTTTGGTTTTAGTTTTGTGTTAAGATTGAAAAAGAGATTGCGGCATAAGCTGCTGCGAAAAAAGTAAATAAAAAAAATAAAAAAGTGCTTGACAATGCGAGATTGATTCTTATAATTGTTAAAGCAATTTGAGAGTGACGGATGTGAGTCCGGGTTTAGGTTTTGGTGCCTGGTCTGTGTCTGAGAGGCGGCCTTTTTCGAGGAGATCGAGATTGGCGGTTTTTTTTCTCTCCTTTTTTGAAAGATGTTAATGTTTGGTGTGGTCGTGGTTTGGGTTTTGTTACGAGTCATGCTATACATTATATAATAAAATTTAAGTCCTGCTAAGTTTCAGGCGAGTGATCTTTGAAATATAAATGAATAGCCATACGTTCTTGTTAATGCTTGATGAAGCTACTCAATTAATTTGAGTGTTTTAACAAAGACATAGAGTAGAGATAACTACTCTCTAAACAATAAATTGCCAGTAACACTGGTCTAGCCGACCGGTGTTGATATAAACTTTTCAATTGAAGGGTTTGATCCTGGCTCAGAACGAACGCTGGCGGCGTGGTTGATACATGCAAGTCGAACGGGAAAGTTGCCTTCGGGCGATGAGTACAGTGGCGGACGGGTGAGTAACGCGTAATCAACCTGCCCTCGAGACAGGGATAGCCATCCGAAAGGATGGATAATACCAGATAAGACTGCGAACTCGCATGGGTTTGCGGTAAAAGGTGGGGACCTTCGGGCCTGCCACTCGAGGATGGGATTGCGTCCTATTAGTTTGTTGGTGAGGTAACGGCTCACCAAGACTTTGATGGGTATCCGGCCTGAGAGGGTGAACGGACACACTGGAACTGAGACACGGTCCAGACTCCTACGGGAGGCAGCAGTGCTGAATCATTCGCCAATGCGGGAAACCGTGACGGTGCGACGCCGCGTGCAGGATGAAGGCCCTTGGGTTGTAAACTGCTGTCAGGTTTTAGAAAACTACTATCGTTAATACCGGTAGTACTGATCAGAACCAGAGGAAGCACAGGCTAATTTCGTGCCAGCAGCCGCGGTAATACGAAATGTGCGAGCGTTGTTCGGAATCACTGGGCATAAAGGGTCTGTAGGCGGTTTTGTAAGTTGGTGGTGAAATACCTCGGCTCAACCGGGGAACTGCCACCAATACTGCACGACTTGAGTGTGAAAGGGGTAAGTGGAATTCCAGGTGTAGCGGTGGAATGCGTAGATATCTGGGAGAACGCCAAAGGCGAAGGCAGCTTACTGGGTCACAACTGACGCTGAGAGACGAAAGCTAGGGGAGCGAACAGGATTAGATACCCTGGTAGTCCTAGCCGTAAACGATGGATACTGCACGATTGGAGAGCTGATTCTCTAGTTGTGGTAGCAAATGCGTTAAGTATCCCGCCTGGGGAGTATGATCGCAAGGTTAAAACTCAAAGGAATTGACGGGGGCTCACACAAGCGGTGGAGCATGTTGTTTAATTCGAAGCAACGCGAAGAACCTTACCTGGACTTGACATGTTAGAATTAATTCTGTGAAAGCAGAAGGATTGCCTTTTTGGTGTAACTAACACAGGTGCTGCATGGCTGTCGTCAGCTCGTGCCGTGAGGCGTCGGGTTAAGTCCCTTAACGAGCGAAACCCCTATCATATGTTGCTACCAGGTCATGCTGGGCACTCTTATGAGACTGCCGGTGTTAAACCGGAGGAAGGTGGGGACGACGTCAAGTCATCATGGCCCTTACGTCCAGGGCTACAAACGTGCTACAATGGCTGGTACAGAGAGAAGCAATACCGCGAGGTGGAGCAAATCTTCAAAGCCAGCCCCAGTTCGGATTAGAGGCTGCAATTCGCCTCTATGAAGTTGGAATCGCTAGTAATCGCGGATCAGCTATGCCGCGGTGAATCAGTTCCTGAGCCTTGTACACACCGCCCGTCAAGCCACCCAAGCTGGTAGTGCCCGAAGTCCGGCGACAATTGTCCGGCCGAAGGCAAGACTGGTGAGGGGGACTAAGTCGTAACAAGGTAGCCGTAGGGGAACCTGCGGCTGGATCACCTCCTTTCTAAGGACAACTTAGCTGTTGTGGTTGTAGCCCGGGATAGCAGTTGTAATTTATTATAACTGTCCCACGGGAGCATAAACAGCAGAAGATCAGCCAAGTATTAGAAGCGCGTGGGCTATTCATTTTTTGATATTAGAGTACTGCAAGAATTAATGTGGTCGGAACTGATGGGGGTGTAGCTCAGTTGGGAGAGCGCCTGCTTTGCAAGCAGGAGGTCCTCGGTTCGAACCCGTGCACCTCCACCAAAGCTACTGGTGGTTACCACTGGGTTGAGTTAATTGCTTCGGTGAGTTTGCGCTAGCAATTGAGTTCGAGTAATCGCATTGCGAAAAGTGTTGGTCCGTAAAACCGGACGGGCTTGTAGCTCAGTTGGTTAGAGCGCATCCCTGATAAGGATGAGGCCGATGGTTCGAATCCATCCAAGCCCACCATTTTTATCTTGCATAGTACGAGTGAGTTTTTTTAGAGGCCAAGTTTCCTCTGATTGATCTTTGATAATCGAGTAAAGACGTAAAAGTATAATTTATATACAATCCTATGTTGATATAATAGCAATGCTTGGATTACGGTCCGAGCGATAGTAATAAATGCTGCAATATTACCATAAGAGTTGATAGTTGAGTGTATAAGTTAAACAGTTTTACATCCTTAACAAAATAGATAGGTGTAGAGGTAGTATACTCTATATTTATTTGCGGAAAAAGATTACAGAATTATTCTGTATGACATATTTATCGTGTTTGATTTAACAGCTCTTGTGAGTTTAGAAGAGTTGTAATCAAGATACTAAGGGTGTACGGCGGATGTCTAGGCGGTAGTAGCCGATGAAGAACGTGGCTTAACTGCGATAAGCTTCGGGGAGTCGTAAGCAGACTTTGATCCGGAGATCTTCGAATAGCAGTATACTGAACACATAGGTATGCTGTGGGAACCAAGGGAACTGAAACATCTAAGTACCTTGAGGAACAGAAAGTAACAACGATTACCTGAGTAGCGGCGAGCGAAACGGTAACAGCCCAAACCATATACATGTAAGCACAGGGCGTTGTGTATGTGGGGTCGTGGGATTTTCATGCTGAACCTGAATAAGCATGCGTATCAATTGATGATAAAAGAATGGGGTGGAAACCCCAACCACAGAAGGTGACAGTCCTGTATTTGAAATCTGAGATTGGCGTAGAGAACACCCAAGTACGGCGGGGCACGGGAAACCCCGTTGGAATTTGCGAGGACCACCTCGTAAGGCTAAATACTTACTACCGACCGATAGCGCATAGTAGGGTGACTGAAAGATGAAAAGTACTCCGATAAGGAGAGTTCAAAGTACCTGAAACCGTATACCTACAAGCAGTCGAAGGCCTATGACTTGTCAGGCTGACGGCGTGCCTTTTGTATGATGAACCGGCGAGTTGCTGTATATGGCGAGCTTAAGCATCTTTGATGCGCAGGCGCAGCGAAAGCGAGTGTTAATAGCGCGACCTAGTCGTATGTAGCAGACGCGAAACCGTAGTGATCTATCCCAGTCCAGGTTGAAGCGAGAGTAAAATCTCGTGGAGGACCGAACCCACTAATGCTGAAAAATTAGGGGATGAGGTTGGGATAGGAGTGAAAGTCTAATCAAACTCGGAGATATCTCGTTCTCCCCGAAATATATTGAGGTATAGCGTCGAGTAACTATTCATTGGGGGTAGAGTACCGAATGGATGCGGGGGACCACCATCCTACCAACTCCAATCAAACTCCGAATACCAATGAAACTATCTCGGCAGTCAGACTATGGGGGACAAGCTCCATAGTCGAGAGGGAAAGAGCCCAGACCGCCATCTAAGGCCCCCAAATTATGCTAAGTGGAAAAAGGAAGTAGAGATGCTAAGACAGCTGGGATGTTGGCTTAGAAGCAGCCACCATTTAAAAAGTGCGTAATAGCTTACCAGTCGAGCATTTCTGCGCCGAAAATTAGCGGGACTCAAGCATAATGCCGAAGATGCGGATTTGATTTAACATGCGTGTTATTTCAAGTGGTAGGGGAGCGTACTATACGGATTGAAGGTACACCGTAAGGAGTGCTGGACAGTATAGTAGTGATAATGCCGGTATAAGTAACGATAAAAGGGGTGAGAATCCCCTTCGCCGCAAACCCGAGGTTTCCTGGGCAAGGCCATTCCTCCCAGGGTTAGGCGGGACCTAAGACGAGGCCGAAAGGCGTAGTCGACTGGACAGCAGGTTAATATTCCTGCCCCACTATTTACGTTAGTTTACGGAAGGACGGAGAAGGCTAATTGCGGGTGGATCCGCTGGCTGGACCATGTAACGGCGTAGGCCGGGACGAGTTAAATGCTTTTCCCATCAGGCTGAGACCGGATGCCAAGAGCGTATGCTGTATAAGCCGCTGATGCCATGCTTCCAAGAAAAGTTTCGTAAATTGTAAATAGAGCCCGTACCGAAAACCGACACAGGTGGGTGAGGAGAGTATCCTCAGGCGCGCGAGAGAACTGTAGTTAAGGAACTCGGCAAAATGGATCCGTAACTTAGGGATAAGGATCGCTTTTGGCGGTGAAGGATTTACTCCGTAAGCTGCTGAGAGCCACAGCAAAGAGGCCCGAGCGACTGTTTACCAAAAACACAGGTCTGTGCTAACACGCAAGTGGATGTATACAGACTGACGCCTGCCCGATGCTGGAAGGTTAAGGTAAGTGGTGAGAGCTACGAACTGAAGCCCCAGTGAATGGCGGCCGTAACTATGACGGTCCTAAGGTAGCGAAGTTCCTTGTCGGGTAAGTTCCGACGTGCATGAATGGCGTAACGACTTGGGCACTGTCTCAACTGCAGACTCGGTGAAATTGTAGGAGTCGTGAAGATGCGACTTACCCGCAGCAAGACGGAAAGACCCCGTGAACCTTTACTATAGGCTAGTATTGGTAATTTATGTAGTTTGTGTAGGATAGGTGGGAGACTGTGATACAGGGTCGCTAGACCCTGTGGAGTCGTTGGTGAAATACCACTCTTTCTTCATGAGTTATCTAACCTGGACCCTTGAATCAGGGCTGGGAACAGTGCTAGTTGGGTAGTTTGACTGGGGCGGTCTCCTCCCAAAGAGTAACGGAGGAGTTCAAAGGTTCCCTCAGTACGGTTGGCAACCGTACGCAGAGTGTAATGGCACAAGGGAGCTTGACTGCGAGAGAGATATCTCGAGCAGGTGCGAAAGCAGGACATAGTGACCCCGCGATCCTGAGTGGAAGGGTCGTGGCTCATCAGATAAAAGGTACTCCGGGGATAACAGGCTGATCTCTCCCAAGCGTTCACAGCGACGGGGAGGTTTGGCACCTCGATGTCGGCTCATCGTATCCTGGGGCTGCAGTAGGTCCCAAGGGTTTGGCTGTCCGCCAATTAAAACGGTACGCGAGCTGGGTTCAGACCGGCGTGAGCCAGGTCGGTCCCTATCTGCTGTGGGCGTAGGATGATTGAAGAGAACTAACTTTAGTACGAGAGGACTTAGTTGGACATACCTCTGGTGTTTCTGTTGTACCGCCAGGTGCATTGCAGAGTAGCTACGTATGGAACGGATAAACGCTGAAAGCATCTAAGCGTGAAGCCAGCTCTGAGATTAGTCATCCCATGAGACAACTTATAGACTATGAGTTCGATAGGCCGGATGTGTAAGGGTAGTGATATCCTCAGCTAACCGGTACTAATCAGTCGATCGGCTTGATTACAACTCTTTTGAATTCACATTTAAGAGAGTGGTAATAATAAGCAAGCACAATGAAGACCGCATAAGGATGTTTGTTTAACAAAAACTCAACTGATATAAATTTTAGTTTTACCCTTTACTCGATTTGATTTTTTAGCCAGTACTGCATATTTACAGACAATGTACAATATTCAGTTACTTTGCGCTAGTCGGTTTTCCGGCGATTATAGCGAAGAGGATACGCCTGTTCCCATTCCGAACACAGTAGCTAAGCTCTTCTGCGCCGATGATACTGTCTCGGGAAAGTAGGTCGTCGCCGGAATCTTATTAATAAAAGCATCCACCCATCAGGGTTGGATGCTTTTTTAAAATGGGATGTTGTGACGGAATTACTGAGACGAGGTCGACGAGCTGGTAGCGAGTAGACCCTCGGGAGAACGGCGCAGGATGCGCACGTGACGACAAGCGAACTTTAGTGAGCGCAGCCTGAGCAAAGCGAAGGTGAGGTCATGGATGACCGAATCCAAGTAGGTCGTCGCGATAATATTTTATGAGTGTCTGGAATCAGCATCCACCCATCAGGGTAGGATGCTTTTTTTTAATGGGATGCTGAGACGGAATTATTGAGACGAGGTCGACGAGCTGGTAGTGAGTAGACCCTCGGGAGAATGGCGAAGGGTAGATGAGCGAGCGCTAGCGAGTCTCACCCGTAGGCAAGGGCAGGATGCCCGCAGTCAAAGTAGGTCGTCGCGATATTAAATCGTACAAGGTAGATGAGCGAGCACTAGCGAGTCTCACCCGTAGGGCAAGGTCAGGATGCCCGCAGTCAGAGTAGGTCGTCCTTTAAAGTATAATTATTATACTTAGAACCGCATCCACCCATTAAGGTCGGATGCTTTTTTTAATGGGGTTACGAAGTCGAATATGCTGAGCCAAGTCTGTGAGGCTTAGCCGAACAGATCTCGGTTACCTGCTATTCTTGCGCCAGCTCAGAATAGCAGGTAACTAAGGGGGTAGTGTAAACTTTTACCGTATTACCCCTATAGGGGTAATAGCTTTGACTTTCTTTTATCTCTGAAAACTAATTTGCGAAACTTTCTTAACACTACCCAGAAAATCTGTTGAACTGATTTCTATCGCGCGGTACTCCAGCGGCGATAAGCGTTATTGTCATATATTGACTGTCGCAGGAAGAAGATTCATAACAACCCAAAAATAGTGCTCAAGCTTGTGTGCGCACAGGCTTGAGTATTTTTTAGTAAGTTGAGTGCCGGGTTAGAGATTTAAACCGTAAATCATCGGCTATACAGGTGGTTTACGGTTTTATGAATAGAAATTAGTAGTGGTGGATTTTACACATAGAAAGGTAAAGGTTATTGGCGGGTTTGAAAATTTTGAAATGCAAAATTTGTCAGTGTGCGAGCTATCGTTTCAGGCTTATCTGATGGTTTGAAATTGGGTAGCTTAAAATTACTATCAAACCCTTTTTCCTTCATTGCACCTCTTTTTCTGAGGGGCGAAGGGGTTCTTCTAGGCTGGGATAGGGATGTCTTAACAGCTGGAGAGGTTTTTTTTAAATAAGCCTGTATATTTTTCCCAAGTGAGTGTTTTATAGTAGCTGATTCTTTTTTGTAATTCTGAGCAAACATTTTTGCAACTTCTACAAAATAATGGTCATTGGGTTTTTTTGACAGGCGTTGTTCGACAATTTGATGTGCAGTGTTTTTTAGCTGGTTTATCCCGATTTCAAACCTTTTTACATATTGACCACGTCCAGTATCACTCCCATAGCCATCGTCCTGACCACGTTTAGTGTCGGGAGGTTCAAAGTAAAATCCTAAGACGTTCATTGAGCCGGTAAGAGTAGAATCGCCGCGTATATAGCGTCCTCTGGTCAGTCCATTGAGAGCGGTCATTATTGCTTCATAGGATGCGATATAGGGATCGGTTCTCTTTATTAATTTTGCAGGGAAGTCATGGAAGATCTTATGTGCTGCTGGTTGACCTTTAGTAGATTTTGAGCCAAGTACCATCATACCGGAGTGAACAATGGATTCTGGAGAAGAATCATCCCCAGGTTTTTCGCGTAATAAGGCGAAGGCTGTGGATATGCGAGCAGCTTCCCCTATCGCAACGGCAACTTTGTTCCCGCTTAAGGTGTTGCACTGAGATGATTCGCATATTTCATGATTGCCACATTTATACTTCTTACCTTGTGGAAACCAAGCAGAACCTTTAGCAGGAAGGGTGTAATTTTCGCTAGTTTGGCATGACGGGTCTCTAAACTGATCAGGTGTGATTGTATCGCCATTGGCTAATTTTATCCTACTGGGGGCAAGTCGAGATTTAAAGAGGTTTCGCCGGTCAGTATTTGTTTCCAAAATTATTAAATCATTTTCACGATTTTTTCTCTGTTGTCTAGCTGATGGTGCAAGTGTTGCCGAAGGTGGCTTGTGCTTAGACTTTTTGGCTTTCTTCGTTATTACTTTGGCGGACATTTTTTTTCTCCGGTAGCGATTGTTTATTAGGGGCGATACTTATTGACTAAGTGCTATATACCGTATTAGTTTGGCTCGATAGATAGGGCTTTAATCTGATAACAGCAATTTTCGATATTATCGAGTGAGACGGGTTCTATATTGATCTCTATCGAGTTTAGCCCCATTTGGAGATAATCATGGAAATCGGTTGAAGCATAGTTGAGGTCACGTAGGGCAATTGTCAGTAAATTCTTCTCTGCACCTGCGGATTCTTCAGCGACTACATATTTGACTAGAGGGTTGGTTGTATCCTGATTGAAAATAAGGGTAAGCTTGATGTCGGGAGAACCGAGGCCGAGCCAGTGCTTTATATACAGATTATAGTCGTGGCTGGTATCAATAACTTTGAAGTATGTCGTAATCTGTAATGAAGGGCATTTCTGGGAAAATCTCGCGGTTAAACAGGATTGCGCGACAGAAAAACCGACACCGTTATCAGAATCAGCCGGATAGGACTTGGTGTCAAGAACATAGAGGTTGTTGGAGGACGAGATGATCTTGAAGTTGGTCGCTTTGCCGTTAGTGACCGGGGCGGGGGGAACAATAAATTTTGACTGTATAAAACCTAGTATAGCTTGCTTGTTGATATTCCCGATTGCTTCAATTGACATTAGAGGCAGGTTGATTGTCTCCGGGGTATTCGGGGAGATGGATGTGGCCTGTCGCTGCAAGGAGACCTTGACATCCGAACCGTCCAGAGAATGCGAAGCGCGTGAAAGCAGTATGTCATAATTAATGTCAACCGTATCTGCTGAGGAATTATCCAGAGTAACCAGCCAGACAGCTTTCATGGAAAAGTTTACGCCGAATAAAGAGAGCTGACTAGGAGGGAATAGAAAATCGCCGTCATGTAAATATGTCTTCATGTCTGGGGGAATCTGTAACTGACAGTATCCTTTGCCGTCTCCATTCGGGGCGTCGGTCTTGCGGCAGATTATCGTATTCCAGGGATATTCCTGCCCGAATAGCCATACAGGATTTAACTTGGTCGTATCGACATAACCGTAGGCACCCCAGTCTTTTATACTCATAGAAGTTGATTCCGAGGCATTGGTTCCATGGCTTTGCCTGTCTTCGGTGCCGGTGGTGGCGGATTGGTCGTGGGTGGTGGTAGAGGAGTGTTCGTAGTTTGCCGAGCCACCATCTAACGATACTGTGCAGCCAAAACTGTTGGTCTCGGAGGTTGAAGAACCGGTGGTTTTACTAGAACTGCGGGAAGCGGAAGAGTCGGTAGAGTTTCCTGATGTGCCAGAGGTCTCTAACTGGGTATTGACGGTTTTGGGAGAGTAATCGAGCAGGCGGAGATTATCTCTTAAAGAAGCTGATGGGCTGCTTATGCTCAGAGAGGTCAGGAGCAGTGCGGGGTAGTCGGTGTATTCAGACATTCGCTTTGTAGGATTGATGCAATTCTGATTGGTGCCGCTGATAATTATTTTCTGAGAGCAGTGTATGAGATAGCTCCGGCTGGCAGATTTTTTTACAGATGAAAAATCATTGAGTTGGATATCATCGATATGGGTAACTTGAAATTCGCCGGTTAATCTGCCGATAATTCCATTACTATCTGATAGGTCATATGATTTAGTAAAAGAATTTGAGTCCTTTGGTTTAAACATATTCGCTCCATTAAAGATTAAGGTTCATGATAAGATAACTTGACAAAAATAATGCTTAAGTTATTATGTCATAATGGTTAACAAGTACAAAAAACGTTCAAAAATTTCTGAGGCTAAATTTCGAGAGATAGTAAGACTATTTATTCTCGATATTGAAGCCACAAAAAAAAGCTAGTATTACAGGATTATCAAGAAATACTATTAACTCCATTATTAATGGAATTAGAAAAAGAATTTCTGAATACTGTGAAGATCAGTCTCCATTTTAAAATGGTGAAATAGAAATTGATGAAAGCTACTTTGGCGCTCGACGAGTTCGTGGTAAACGGGGACGAGGAGCACACGGAAAACATTTAGTATTCGGCTTGATCAAGCGCCAGGGCAAAGTGTATACGCAAGTAGTTACAAATTGCTCTGCATCGGTTTTAATACCTATAATCAAGTCTAAAGTCGGTATGGGCTCTGAAGTATATACCGACGGTTTTAAAACTTATGATGGTCTTGTGAACTTCGGCTACAAGAAGCATCACATAATAAGACACTCTAATAGTGAATTTGCAAAAGGCAAAAATCATATTAATGGTATTGAAAACTTTTGGTCTATAGCTAAAACCAGATTAAGTAAGTATCGTGGTATTAGCAAAAAGACTTTTTACTTGCACTTAAAAGAGTGCGAATTTCGTTTTAATCATCGAGATGATGATTTGTATAAACTGGTTTTGAAGATAATTCGTAAGAACCCTTTATAGGAGATTAAGCGAAGTTATCTTGTCATGAACCAAGATTAATAAGAGGAAGCAAATTAATTGCCGGTATAGCCGGTATAAATGTAATAATAGACAACATAATACGGCTGCATATTGTTATGGGGATCATTGCCACCGGTTGCATCTGTTCCATTCTTGGGAAATGTACTCCTAGTTTCAAAAGGCTTGTCACCATCATGATTGCCTTCAAATGAGTTGTTATGAATTCCAAAATCGCCATCATTTATGGTATGAGAATGTTTAGGCATTTCTTCAACGCTCAGGTAGTGTGTTTCTTCTCCGCCAATATTGGTTATACCATAATTTATCCCTGAATCAGCCGTTCCTGAGCCAACTAGTACTCTACCATTAAGCTTTGGGGTATATTTAGAAAAGAATTTAATGTATTCGTCATACTGACTTCCTTTAAGCTCTCTGCCGTCACATAAGACCCAGCCGGAGTTGACTCGTTTCATGTTTTCTTCAGTGAGTAGCGATGAAATAATAGTTCCAAGGGGGACATTAGTGGATGAAATATACTCATTGTTTTCAGATTTGTTCATGATTTTTATATTCTTTCTGGGGTTTGAGGTTGAATTACGAGTCAATATACTGTTTTTTTACAAAAGGGTCAAGTAAATATTACTTATATTTTATTGATTTAAAAATATACTTGGATTCAAGTTCTAAGTGCAACACTTGAAATTTTCAACCAGCCCGTTTGTATACCTCAAGCGGACTCTTAAACCCCAGTCTCTTTCTTGGTCGACTGTTAACCTTATCTTCTACTGCTGTCAGCTCTTCTTGTGATACATTCAACAGTTCCATATCTTTTGGGAAATACTGCCTTAGTAACCCATTTACATTCTCATTGCTGCCACGCTCCCAGGCACTGTACGGATGGCAGAAGTAACTCTTACTGTCTAAAACTGCATTCACACCGTAGTGATCTGCAAATTCTTTACCATTATCATAAGATATTGTATAAACGTTATAATCTTTAAACAAGTGGATGATTTCAGCTTTCACAAGATCACTGCTCTTATTTTTAACGTAGCCCAGCCTTAGCAAACCGCTTTTACGCTCAAGCAAAGTAACAAGGTATCCTTTATGATTTGCTCCACTCATAAGATCAGCTTCCCAATCGCCTATACGTTTGCGCCTTTCTATGGCAATTGGACGCTTATCAATGCTGACTGCATTCTTGATTCGTCCTCTATTATCAGTATTTTTGCACCTTCTCTTCTGCTTACGTCTGCCATTAATTCTTAGATGCAGATATAGCTTTCCACCACTTTTTTATCGTTAACAATTAACTGATATATACTTTCATGAGAGATAGTAAATCCTAGAATTTAAAAGCCCGCTTGAGATATACAAACGGGCTGGTTGAAAGTTTTAAGTGTTGCACTTAGAACTTGAACCCAAGATATGCTAATAGATGCCTTACTTGATCATGTAGGTGTGCAAGCGGTTTCTCCTCTTTCGGATTTTAATTTAAAATCTCAAAATATTCCGTTGACAGATACTAATATTAATTTTCCATTGCCCGAGAAGGGTGTAGAATATCCTGTGGTTGGAGTAATTGATTCGGGGACAGATAGAAATAATACTTTGCTGCAGCATTGGATCGTAGACAGGTATGAGGATTACACTCCTGCTATTGATCAAGATAATTTTCATGGAACTTTTGTTTCAGGATTAATATGCAACGCTCGATCATTAAATAAAGATGATTCAAGGTTTCCATCTGCTCAATCAAAGATTGTTGATATTGTCGCCATTCCTAAAGCCAGCACAAAAATTTTTGAAGATGACCTTATAGAGATAATTGAAAATGGTATCAAGAAATATCCTAATGTAAAAGTTTGGAACTTGTCAGCAAACTCAACGGGGAAAGAGGCTTGTACTATATGTTTTTCATCTTTCTCTCAAGCTTTAGATTCAATTCAAAAAAAATATAGTGTCATAATTGTTAATAGTATAGGCAATTATAATAAACTAAGGCAATGGCCTCCAAAGGGAGAACATTTTGATAGATTGTTACCTCCTGCTGAAAGCGTATATGCATTAAGTGTAGGCTCTATAGCACATGAAACGAATACACATGCTTTATCGGGGGTTAATGAGCCATCGCCATTTTCTAGATGTGGACCAGGAACAGCACATTTACCAAAGCCTGAAATTGTTCACTATGGTGGGAACTGTGACCAAACTGGAGATTGCCGAGGAATTGGCATAAGATCTTTTGGGCACAACAATTCACTTTTTGAAGATATAGGAACAAGTTATTCTGCACCTCTAATATCGACACTTCTTGCAAATTTAGAAAGTACAATAAATGAAAACTCTTCATTGTTATTAGCAAAGGCACTATTGATTCACTCGGCAGCTTTAAAAAATGGAAAAGTAGATCCGGATTCATTAAAATATACAGGATTCGGTGTCCCAAATGATATTACCGACATTATAAATTGTCAACCACATTGTGCGACATTGGTTTTTCAGCCAACGTTTAATATGAAAAATAAAGTGTTTAGGTTAGATAGTTTTCCTATTACTGATTGTATTAAAACTGAAGAAGGAAAGGTTCAATGTGAATTTTTAATGACCTTGGTATATAATCCACCTGTTAATCCTGCAGCTGGAGCTGCGTATTGTCAAGTTAATGTTGATGCTAGTTTGGGAGTGTTAGACGACGAGGACAAATTTACAAGTCAAATCCCACCAGACCCAAAGCTAAAAGATTTGAAAGAACGTTATGAAGAATATAGAATTGCTCATGGATTTAAGTGGTCACCTGTAAAAGTGTATAGGAGAGAAATTCCTAGAGGACTGCAAGGGGAGCGCTGGGGAGTTCAAATTACTGCCACTCAACGTAATGGCTCAGAAATTACAACTCAACAGGATGTCGCATTAATAATTTCAATCATTGGGAAATCAGGTCAACAGGTATATAACGAAGTGCAGCAAACTATGGCTATAAACGGGTGGCAAACTAATGATTTGAAAATTACTCAGCGTATTCGACCTCAAATTAAGAATTAGTTTACTAAAAAAACATGCATTTAAAAAGTGAAAGGATGTCTATGAATCACACACTTCATTACTGCAAGATTTGTTTCCACCTTAAATAACTTAATATTTTGTCTTGACAGATTAGACCACTTTACTTATCACTGTTAAATTGTTTCTTGGATTTGTTTTTTGATTCGGATTAAATTTGCTCGATATATTGGCGACTGATTGAGATATGTTGCCTTGTTGAAATAGTATAGAGCCTTTTCGAGATTGCTATATTGGCGTAACATTAATACCCCAAGATTATTGAATGCTTGATAATTACTTGGATCTATTGTTGTCGCCGTGTTAAAGGCTTGCTCGGCTTTTTTGTAGGATTTCTGTTTCATACATATTATTCCATCTTCAAGAGACTGATTTGCAATATGAATTTGAGTCATGTCATTTGAGGCTTTTAGTAAAGCTATTCTGGCTTTTAGCCAATTTCCAATAACCTTTGGGTTCGTGCGCTCTCTATACTCACAGTAATATGTTAATGCTTGGTCTTGCTTATCCCATAGATAATACAAATCTCCAAGAGTCTTATATAACTCGGTATTACCGCTCTCTATATCAAGAGTAGAAAGTAGTGAGGCTTCAGAATTAGCAAAGTCTTTATTACCCAAGTAGCATAAACCTAAGTTATAGTTTATGCCTTTTTGTTTAGGGTTGATTTTTTTAATTTTTGTAAAGTACTTAATCGCCTTGAAGTATTCTTCACTAACTAATGCATTGAATGCAAAACGATTATAAAAAAATAGCTTTATTGAATGCATGTTATTTCTGCCTTGAATTTATAAATAAAAAGAGTAAATACAATATTAAAGCTTGGGTTCGCGCTTTAAGTGCAACACTTGTTTATTTTTATCCAGCCCGCTTGAATACTATATTTGGGCTTTTACTCAAGTGTTGCACTTGGAACTTGAATTCACCTTTTATCTGCTCTTTCAAAAATATATTTTTGAATTATAGGATAATTGTAGCGATAATCTGAATAATAACCATTGCTACTATACCTTGAACAAAGGTTACACCGGTTTGACATTTGTACGCAGTCGATGTATTCATATCTGAAAACTGAGAAACAACCCAGAAGTAGCTGTCATTAGCATGTGATACTGTCATTGAGCCAGCGCCAATTGCTAGAACGACTAATACCTTGGCCATCTCGGAAGTTAGTCCCATTTGCGCAAGTAGTGGAGCGATCATTGCAGATGTGATAATCATTGCTACTGTTGAAGCACCCATCGCTGTCTTTAGTAGCATTGCAATGATAAATGGAATTAATAATCCAAGATTTAAATGCAGCAAAGATTTACTCAATGCATCTGCTAAAGGTAACTCACGTAGAATCAAACCAAATGCACCACCAGCACCAGTAATAGCTAGAATTGATGCAGAATGTTTAATACCTTCTGAAATCCAGTTTAGGCTTTCTTTCTTCTCACTCTTAGGAATAAGAGTTAAGGCTAAAAATACACCTAAAAGTAGAGCTGTAACAGGATTACCTACAAAATCACAAATATCTTTTAATGTTCCTGTACCGAAAACTTGTGATGGGAAATCAGCAATTGATTTGAAAGCAATAAGAATAATTGGTAGAACAATTGGTGAAAAACTATGTACTGCATTAGGAAGCTTTCCATATTTTTGTAAAAGTGTCTCAAGATCTATCTCAGGGTTAGCATCTATATGGTAACGTGAGGCAATCTTTGTAGCGTAGAGAAGACCCGCTAGCATTACTGGAATTGAGACTAGAAGACCAGTAAGGATAACAAGACCTAGGTCAGCGTGAAGGGTGCCAGCCACAATGATTGGCCCTGGAGTTGGAGGAACAAGACAGTGAGTCGCATATAAGCCTGAACTTAAAGCTGTAGCCATCACTGCAAGAGAGATTCCAGATTTCTCTGCAAGTGCACGGTTGATTGGTGAAAGAACGACAAAACCTGAATCACAAAATACTGGAATACTTGTAACATATCCTGTAAGGCTCATTGTTAATGGAGCACGTTTCTTGCCAACTAAAGCAAGAATAGAATTTGCCATGGTTAAAGCTGCGCCAGTTTTTTCTAGGATGGTTCCTATTATTGTACCAGCAATAATAACTATACCAATATTACCTAAAATTCCTCCAAAGCCTTTCTTAATTGTGTCAATGGTCTTTTCTACTGGCAAGCCAGAAAAAGTCCCCACAAAGTATGCTGCAAGAAGCAGCACAATAAATGGGTGCCATTTGTATTTTGAAATGAGTATTATCATTCCAACTATGGCCACAAAAATAATTCCAAATAACCCCAACGCACTTGTCATTTTTTGTCTCCTTCTATGGATTAAAATTTGACTTCAATTAGAACTTCCGCTTGAAAGTAAAACAGCATATTCACTCTAAGTATGTGTGCACTTCTAGTGGCAGTAAGCCACATTGATTAAGTGCGTTTATAGAGTGTTGTTGAAATCAGAGAGCGGAGCCCTATTATGAAGCCTTACGAATAACTAATATAGACTGTATCTGCATACTAGAACGGTACAAAAAGTATGACTCTTATTTGACTATAATACAACTACCAGTAGAATTATGGAAAAATCGTGGGTTAGTCGCTAAGTGGTCTTCTGCAATGCTACCTGTGCAATGTGATACACCAATGATATTGCAGCTGAGGTCATTAAAAAACTTAGTTGTTGAGACAAGGCATGAATCGTTTGCTTCAACTAAATGCGTACCCCCTAATACTGCGTATAATTGACCTGCAAGGCGTTCTTGAAATGTGTGGATCATATTCATAATACCTGGATGCGCACATCCGACAATTAAAATCCAGCCTTTGGGTGATTCTACCGCAAGCATTATTTCGTCATTAAAATCATCCGGCACAAGTTCATTATCTTTTAGTAATTTGAAGCGAGGCTTAATTATCTCTTCAGAACTGTTACGTATAAAATTACTAATAATATATATGCCATCACCAATTTTTTCTATATCTTGTGATATGTAATTTATAGTGCAGTTGTTTTTAATTATGTCTGCCTCAGTAAAATTATTCCCTAAGAATTCTGTTTGTGTGCCATTGATAGCGTATTTGAGGTCAAAAAATTTTTTGTGTAATACAAATTCAATGTTTTGTATAGAATCCTTTTTGTTTAAAAAATACCTCACTCCGCCACTGTGGTCATAATGGCCATGGCTTAATATTATTTTGTCAACAGCAAATGGGTTTATCCCAAGTTTGAATGCATTATAAATGAAAGCATCAGACTCACCAGTGTCAAATATATAGTTCATGCCGCTTTTTTCAATATAAAATGATAATCCATGTTCATTGCGCAATCCAAGATGTTCGCCTTTTTTATTTTCAACAAGGGTGGTTATTTTAATGGTCATCTTTGTCCTTAATATTTCATTTATAATTAATTATTGGCTAAGTATGAAACTATGTCCTCTAGCGCCTTTTCAAGATGCTCTGTCATCGCTTTTTCTGCTTTTTTTGGATCATGAGAGCTTATAGCGGAGTAAATTTTTTGATGCTCCTTGATAGTTTTAGTACTTCTATTTGGAATACTTAAACTCGATACCCAGCCTTCCTGTAACGTGTTAGTCATAGCTTTCATCAAAGTATAATAGGTTCTGTTCTTTGTTGATTTTGCTAATATATGGTGAAACTCTCTATCAAGGTTTATTAAGCACTCAAGTTTTCCAAGCTTCGCACATTCTTTAAATTGTTCTAGATTTTCTTTGAGCTTTGCAATCTCAGTATCTTGTATGTTTTTTGCTGAATATGCAGCTGCTTTTGTTTCAATTATTAAACGTAATTCAAAGTGTTCCGATAGAGAAGATTCATTGTTTTTTAGCCAATTTGCAAATTCATTTATACCCTTCTCTAAGGGATTACGTATAAATATCCCTTTGCCCTGGTATACCTTGAGTTTCCCAGATATCTCAAGAATTCTTATTGCTTCACGGACTGAAGTTCGACTAACATCTAATTTATTTGTAAGCTCATTTTCAGAGTAAAATTTATCTCCATCCTTAAAGTTTTCTTTAAGGATCATTTTTTCAATTTCATCAATTACTTGTTCTGATAGCCTTATTCTTTTCATATTCCTCCAGTTCCAACTTATATGATATATACTCATCATACAAGTTGATTTGCGTTTAGTCAAATTATTATTTATTTTTGTATGCAATCTACTGTATTTTAATTATGGTTCAATGGAACTTAACTTCCCTAATATCTATAATGAACTCTTTCTTAAAATTTTCAACATTAATTTATAGATATCTTGATCTCGGTTATTAAAATGAAAGTCTCATTCTTTTAAATGTAAGTAAAAAGTCTGTTTACTAATACCATGATATTTGCTCAATTTGGTTTTAGCTATAGCTCAAAAATTTTTATTGCCATTGACATTGATATAATTATATCCTTTAGAAAATTCATTTTCACCGTATCAAGAAATTCTCTTTCTAATTCCATTAATAATGGAGCTGATAGTATTCCTTGATAGCGCTGTGATTGTAGCTATTTTTGTGGCTTTTTTAGGGTGAGAACAAAGTAGCTTTACAATTTCTCGAAATTGAACCTCAGAAATTTTTGAATGTTTTTTTTGCACTTGTTAACCATTATGACATAATAACTTAAGGTTTACTTTTGTTAAGTTATCTTGTCATGAACCTTAATTTTAATATTAGCTTGACTCTGAATAGTTTTAAGCTACAATATTAGTAGCAAGCTACGGTATTTGTATTAAATTTATTAGGATAGGAGTAAAATTATGATAATAAAAACAATCAACACAGTATTTTTTTCGCCTACTGGGACAACCAGAAAGGTAGTCGAAGGTATCGCTTCTCATCTTGGGGATTACGTTATTAATTCACTTGATATAACCAGGCCTACTGCACGAGAAAATAGCGTGTCATTTTCTGACACTGATTTATTGCTGGTTGGAGTTCCGGTGTATATGGGCAGAGTGCCGGATATTATTCATACATGGTTGTCTGCTATAGAAGCTGCTAATACGCCGGTGATCTGTATTGCGGTTTATGGCAACCGGGCATATGATAACGCACTCCGTGAGTTACAGGACATCATGGTTGGTTGTGGTTGTCGTCCTCTTGCTGCAGCTGCGTTTATCGGAGAACACTCGTTTTCATGTGAGGCTCTGCCGACGGCGCAGGGTAGACCGGATGAGGATGATCTTCAGCTTTGCTTTGAATTCGCAGAAGGGGTTAGAGAGAAGCTATCTACTCTCTCTTCAGCTGAGGAGATAAGCGAAGTAGAGGTGGCAGGGAGTTATCCGTATAATGGTGTTACTAAATTATGGGATGTTGATTTCATAGAGATTACGGCTGATTGTAACTACTGTGGTAAGTGTGCAAGCCTCTGTCCGACCGGCGCTATTGCGGCAGAGGCGCCAGCAAGCATCAGTATAGAAAAATGTATAACCTGTTGTGCCTGTATCAAGAGTTGTCCGCAGAATGCGCGAACAATCAAAGAGAGTCCGGTTCAGGCGGCGGCACAGCGGTTGTATACTAATTGTAGTCAACGCCGGGCACCGGAGTTTTTTCTGTAGACGTTGGTATTTTGAAAGGGGAAGTTTTGTCAATTCCAACTCCAGGGAAGCCGGTGCGAGGATCTAAGACCGGTGTACCGATTATGGCTGTATTTGATTTACTCGGCAAGACCTGGGCACTCGGTGTGATCTGGCAGTTACAGGATGGTCCGCATACCTTCAGGAAGTTACAGGATAAGTGTGAGTCAATTTCGCCAACAATATTGAATAGTCGTTTAAAAGAATTGCGAAAAACAGAAATTGTTGAACGAATTCTGGAAGGATATCAGTTGACCGAGAGGGGTAGGCAGCTGGTTGAGATAATCAAGCCGTTGGGGGACTGGTCAAGAAAATGGTCTGAAGAGGTATTTGGCTTTAAGGATTTTGGTTCATGATGTTGTGGTTATTCAGCTAAACAATCAAGCATGAAGAAGTGTGAGCTGTTTTTTTATGCAAATTTAGGAGTATTTAGCTGAAAATCAGGTGTTTATTGTTGGGCAACAAGATCGGGAAAGTAATTCTTGTTTTTATATTATATATAAAATATAATCAGTATTGGGTAGTACTTATAAATTAAGGCCAAAGGCGAAAGATGTTGATAAAACAAATACGGAGTATGCTAAAATTTGAAGTAAAAAAAGGGTTGCATGCGATTTTTAGAATACAGTTTATTCGGAAATTATTGATCAAATATTATCTGTTTTTTGATGCTAAGCTGCGTACTAAAATCTGTAAGTTTTGGGAGAGTACGAGTGTGCATAGAGTAGAATTCGAAACAAGATTGCACTGGTGGGATTCTCCAACTATTATACGCTATATCAATCGTCTGGTCTGTGAGCGGCCGCTTGTGGGGCATAATCAGGGATTGATCGAGCTTTTGAAGGCTGACGGCAGAGGGAAAATTCCATATACAAGGGGGTTATCTATCGGTTGCGGTAATGGCATGAAGGAATTTAGCCTTATACGGCAGGGTATTGTCGAAAATTTTGATTTATTTGAAATTTCAGAGGTAGCGGCAGAAAGTATTCGGGCTAATGCACTAAGGGAGAATTTGGCGGATCGAGTTCGGGTTTATTCTTCAGATTATTTTGCCCAGGTCAAAAAAGAGTATTATGATTTTATAAATTGGGATAATTCACTTCACCATATGCTTGATGTTTTTACTGCAGTCAAATTAAGCTATGATAGTTTACGCCCTGGTGGTTGTTTTTTTATGAATGAATATGTGGGGAAAAATCATCAGCAATTTTCACAAGCAGAGATTGATGCAGTAAATAGATTTAGAAATTCATTGTCTGAAGAGATCTTTATGCTGGATTCTCATAGTATCAGGAGGGAATTGTTGCCGCCGCTTTTAATAACTATGCTGCGGGCTGATCCATCTGAAGGTGCCGATAGTGAGAATATTATTCCGGCAGTGCAACAGTATTTTCCTGAGGGTATACTTATACCGACAGGTGGCGTAATTTATCATTTTGGGTTAAACAGGATTATTCCGAATATTCCCGAGACTTCAGCTATACTTGATGAAGCGCTGCGGCTGGATGAAGAATTGACTAAAAGCGGTTTATATCAGTATGCAGTTTTTCTCGGGTTTAAGTAGGTGATGCGGAAAAAGCTTGTTTTCAACTTTTCGGGTATCCGTAGGCAGGGTAAATTTATAATTCAAATGTTAGTAGTGTACACAAGGAGGAAAAAATATGTCGTTGGAGAATGCACAGAAATTTCTTTTTGCCATGTTTGCAGATGATGAGTTTGCCGTTGTGTAAAATGGGAGCATAATGCCTGAAGAAAGAATAATAAAGTTGATGGGTAAATATCCTTTTGACTTTGCTCCAGAGAAGTTGGATAAAGCATTAAGGATTATTGAGAAGGAGAGGGTTGAAGAGAGCAGATCAAGGCTTGATTCGGATATTCTGGATAATATTCAAGCTGCCGGTTATAATTCATTTAGCGATGAGATGAATAAGCGTGCAGATACTTTAGAAGATAATATGCGCGATGAAATGTTAAAAGTAAAGATGATAAGTGAACATATGAAGGTGATATATGAGATTGAGAGAATGCGCCGGGATAATGCCAAATAGTAATCTTAAGCAATGAAATAATGAAGTATTATAAATTGTAATTATAATTGTAAATATGAATTAATTCTGGCAAGACTTGTTAATACAACTTGGGCTTGCCAGAATATTTCTTTTGAGTAAGAGTATAGATTATCGTAGTCTGTAAGATTAGATTGGATAAATATATAACAAACTAAAATTTACCGGTATAATGGTATAAATAAAGAGTAATAAATTTTAGGATATCAATGTCCACAGACGCAATAGGTATCAAGGCCGAGGATGTCGGCGGCGGCGGCGATGGTGACTCCGAAGAAGGTTATGGGCTTGCCACATTCAAGGATCCCCTGCGTACTTGCGTTGCAGAGAGTCGAACCGGTGGCGAATATTTGCTCACACCACGACTGGGCGTCCAGAAAGTTTGCGCCGTCTTCAATCGTCACTCCGGCGATGACTTTGCCGATATTATCCGGATCAAGATCGAGTGCTCGTACTTCACCTCTGGTGGCTAAAACTTCTAAAAATCTGGGTTGGAGACCAACCAGTAGTGTCTTCTTGGTGCAGTCATAATGCTTGGGGAGTTCTTTGGCACATTCTACCGGTTCTTCATTCCGGCAGTGTACGGTTTTTTCGGCTTTGCCTAGATGTTTCCAGATTGCATTTATCCCGGAGATAAAGCTGGCTCGGCTCTTATTATCAATGAGCTCCAGGTCGATAAGCTCAGCTACTGAATATGAAGCCTGTTCAAATTGGTCGGTAAATGCCTGCCCTTTGGCTCCGGCAAAGGTGGCTTCGACCATTACCTCTTTACCCTTGTGAATTGGGTAATCATCATGCTCTGTGTCGCCAATAGCTTCTCTTGCCGATAGTGCCTTACACTCAACCTCTATACGACTCTCTAGAATTCCTCGAGAAATTGCCACCTCACGCAGAGCGACTTTTAGTGTATTGAAAATATCCATTTGTTGACCTCTTTCATAATGTGTTTTGAGTTTTATTGCCGATATACCTTAAAATATAGAATAAAAATAGGGAAAATACAAATAAAATACCTGATAGCATCAAAGCTTTATCATTTTCACCGTCGAGGACGGCATTATATATGTCCAGAGAGATGGTTGTGGTGCTGCCGTTGATATTACCTCCAATCATCAAGGTAATTCCCACCTCTCCCATTATTCGTCCGATAGCTAAAATAAGACCTTGAATAACACTGTTTTTAAGTAGAGGCAGAACAATCAGCAAGAAGGTGCGTATCCGGCTCTGCCCTAAGGTATAAGCTGCTTCACATAATTCGTTAATAGTACTATTTTTTCCCGCCATTATGCTACGGGTAATAAACGGGATACCGGTAATATAAGCGGCGATGCAGATACCGGTAAAGGTGAAGACAATATCGACACCTAGAATCTTGCCGAGGTAACCATTTTTGCTCAATAAGAAGACCAAAATAAAACCTATGCCTATCGGTGGAAAAATAATTGGAATATTGATAAGTATATCGATTAACCAATCGATATACTTATTATTTATTAGACTGAGATAGGTAAGCAAAATTGCGGTAACTAACAGGGGGACTGCTATTACCAGAACAATTTTACAGGTTACGGCAAGTGAATCCAGCAGATGCAGGTTCATAGTTATTAATTTCGCTATAAACCATATTTGCTAAATATGGCTTGCGCTGGGGGAGACTGTAGATATTCAAAGAAGTCCTGTGCGGAAGAATCTACTAGCCCCGCTTCAATCTCAATCGGGGTGTAGAGCTTCGAATCGGTATCTAAACTTTTAAGGGTGTCATTCTTTATTTTGATATAATCGGTAACATTTATGAGTCCTACATCAATACTGCCAGAGAGTAGATACAGGCTTACTTGAGGTACAGTCTTAAGAATGATAAATTTATCTTTTATTTTATCATACAGATTGAGTGCTTTGAGTAATTCAACTCCGGCGCGACCATAGATGGTTTTTTTCGGGTCGGGTATACCTATCCGGGTAATCTTGGGGTCGGAGAGTTCTTGAATACTGGTCAGTTTGAATTTATCTTGATAAACTAGGACAAGCTTACCGTTACCGAGTTTAATTCTATTTTGCAAGGTAATGCCGGATTTATTGATAAAGCGTTTGTCGCCGACAATCAGTGATACCCGGTTTGTTTTTTTTATATAAGTGATTATTACCTGCATATTGCCGTAAACCGGGAGAATTTTTACCGGGTGATCCTGATTATATAATTCAATAATTTCACTCATCGGTTCTTTATAACCGGCGGCAGAGGCGATATACACCCCGTCTGTATCTTGGGCAAATATGGTAAGAGGAAAGAGTAGTAGAATAAGTATACAACGGATTATGCGAGTGTTCATATTTTTCTCCTGTATTAGTCATATAATCATAATAAACAATAATAGTGCCATAATATATTATTTTTGGTAATGCTTCATAAAATGCTGAAAATAAGCTAAAATATGGTTATAGGCAGGAATATGATCAAGATATCTGACTTGCGACAAGAGTTCTTGGACAAAATTGTATATTTGATTGACAATTTTGTAAGTGTGATTTGTAGATAGTGTGGTTACGTTGGTAAATCTATTAGGTAGGACTTGATAATTGATTTGGTTATAAATGAACATACCCATTGCTTAGGATGTAACTTAGTGTGTAGGTTTTTTTGGAATAATGGGTATGTTCTGAGGGTAGAGGAGAGCTTTTTAATTTAAGGAAGCGACCCAGGTACTGATTCGTGTAGCGGTATCGGCGGCTTGATTGGTTTCATCCAGTGCCAGCCCGACGAATTTCCCGTCGATAACGGATTTGGATTCAACAAAATCGTAGCCGTCGGTAGGCCAAGAGCCAATAAAAGTTGCGCCAGAATCGGCGATGGCGGTATAGATTAACCCCATTGCATCGACAAAGGTATCAGACCAGCCGTTTTGATCGCCGACTCCGAATAGAGCTATACGCTTGCCAGCCAGGTTGGTATTCTTGATAAGTTCAATTCCTGATTCCCAGTCGTCTTGAAGCTCGCCGCAGCCCCAGGTCGAAGAACCGAGGATTAACAATTCCTGTTCATTGATCTCTTCCTTATCTGCCTGGGCAATACTCTTGACTACAGTCTCAGGGTTATTGAGTGCCGCCGCAATATCATTGGCAATGCCCTCAGTTACTCCAGTAGTACTTCCGTAATAAATTCCGACTTTCATTTTCTTCCTTTCTTAAGAATAAACATTAATTATTGTGGATAAATATTTAGACAAAAATTATTGCGGTTTATTGAGTAACTCTTGGGCTGCAAACTTGGCATGGGCATCATCTACCATATTGGTAAAGATAGTGAATAACTGTTTGGGTAGTCTGAATGAGACATTGCCGCAGTGTACGGATATAGTTCCACATTCACAACAAGTAATACTTCCAACATAACTCTTTGCCAGTTCACGCTGATTGCAACTCATAGTTTTCTCCTCTGATCAAGGGCAATAAAAATAAGGTAGAGATAATATTATTAGCGATCACTAATAATATTAGTTGTTTATAACTGTCACGTCAAGTATTATTTGTATTTTATTAATAATTATCCTGGTTTTACTGGGCGTAATTAGTGAAGGTTTTAGCATTGCTGGGAGACGTGGAGAGTATTCCCAGTTATTACAGTTTGAATATTTAGCTAGTTTGATTTTATGTATGCTGTTAGGTCAGAGGTAATTCGAGGTAGAAGGTGTAGATTATGTCCGGTTTATTTATTAAATTCTTGGAAATGTTCGGTAAGTATCCAGAGCGAAGGGTAGTCGCATTGCGCTAGTGCCAGGCGTTGTGCCTGGATTGCTGCTGTAATTTTATTATTGATGAAATTTGCCTCGGCCAGAGTATCAAGGTATGCTGGGGAATTGCCTCCTGGTTCGATAACTACTTTTTTGATCAGTTCCAGAGCAAGTTTTGGATCTTTGAGTTTGGGATCGGTGGTAGTTGCCAGAATATAGGCGTAGGTATTATAATATGTAGTTCCGCCTTCAACTTGTGCGGGATTGGCCTGGAGTAGCTGTTCTTGGCTTAGGTGGTTATTCAGCTTTCTGATAGTGGTCAGTGCTTCGGTATCTCGTTTTAAGTCAAGCAGTACACTTGCCTCGCTAATTAGTAATTGGGCGTGAATTTCCGGTGAGGTTATGTTGTCTCGATTCAATAGCCTGAGTTGGAGCAGACTCTCCTGCAGCCATTTTCCAGGGTAGGGCATAATGGTTGCGGCATACTGACAGGCCTGGGCGTAGAGGATGGTTGTCTCTGGGCTATTAGGCGCTTGACGTTTCATCTTTTTAAGGATATCGAGAGACTCGGGGATATTATGTGTGGTAAAGAGAGTTTGAAAATTTATAAAAGTTGAGTAGCTTTGGTGTTGTTGTAATTCTCTACCGAGGAGTTCGCCGATTCCGGTAGCGAGAAGAAAGACGATTAGAGCTGCGCCCAAGATCTTGATAAATTTGGGTAAATGATATTGCTTTTGGGTTTGGAAACCCAGAAGTTCACGGTCGCGTTTGATATTAATTTTGGTGAATGCCATATTATTCTGTCGCCTGTGTTTTATTCCAATCCACAATATCGAGGCTGGTTTTAGCGGTCAGATCGCCGAAAAGGGCGGTATGCTGTATTATTCTGACGGTAATGTTTTTACCGTGCATACTGGGTAGGATATTCGCCGAATATCCACATACGCCGCCTCAACCATACTCCAATTTATCTTCAAAAAAAATCTCTGCAGGGTTATTGGTGTTATAGACCAATAATTCCGGCCCTGGATCATTGATATCTGCCGGGCCGACTAGATTAAAATATATATCTCGCGGGCCGTAGGTCTTCTGAGCGGCTATCAGCTTATCCTCTACCTGCCGTGCCAGCGCTTCCATTCTAGCGCTATTGAGTTTTAACTTCAATCTTTTATTTTTGAGAATAGTAAATTCCGGGCAGGCAAATTTGAGTAACACCCTGAAGTCTGCACCATATACCAACCCTTCGATTATACTGTATTTACCTTGGGGTAGGGTAATAGGGAGTTGTTTGAGGGCGACTTTGAGAATATCTCTGCCGCTCCCGCCTTGAGGGAGGAAGGAGAATTTGTAACTGGACTCCAGTTTATCTGAGCCAGCGGGTAGGGTGAAGGTGATCTGGCCGTAAGCACTTTCAAGCTTGTGCAGAGTCAGTGAACTTCCGTCAGGGGTAATGGCAGAAGTATAGAAACTATCCTTGAGTACGAGTTGGGGCTGGAGCAGGAAGGCCTCGGTAAGCAGTTCATAGGGTGAAGGGGTATAGCGGCCGTCATTATCGAAATCAATCAGCAGAATCGTACCGTAGGTGTAGTCTGTGCCGTAGGTACTCTTGAAAATAGCGGCGTTGTATATTTGACCGTTGAGGGTAATTTTACCTTCGCGCCAGTACTTGGGATAGAGTTTGAGCCCTTTGGAGCTGAACTGAAGATCAAAGATTGTGGGTTTATCTGAGAAATACAGTTGTAGCGGGGTCTTGCGGGTAATGTCGGGGATGGATAATGGTTCTTCATCGGCAAGGGTGTCATTGAGGTTGGAATCGATCAGAATATGATCGAATACAGCTGCATCTGCCGCGGAGCGATAGAGAATGAAACCGATCGGGGGCTGGGTAAGGAAGATCCCGGTACGGGGATCATGCAGGGTCTCTATAGCTACGGGGAGTTTGCCCGTGTACTGCTGCCCTGGGGGATAGATAATTCCTTCGAGGACACCATAGCCTTTTTTATTGATGTAAGCGGGAATTGGTCTGAGTTGCAGGGTAGATTCGCCTGTAGATAATGGGGTTGAGCTGGGAGTCGGCTCTGAGCGTACCGTAGCTAAGCTATTCTGTGGTGGAAGAAATTCTATACCGGGTAAGCCCTGTTCGCTGGGCTGATCGTCAGCACTACCGCTGTAGGAGGGGTAAAAGCAGAGAATTATAACTAACAGTATGAGATGTTTATGCATATTTTCAAGCTTTTTACTCAGTAATAGTTCCAACTAAAAAAACCTGACCCGGTTAATTCAGCATAAACAATTAATAGAGGTCGCCTTAACTCTGTGGGCTAACAATTAATGTTAACAGTACTATGGATTTTAGTAAAAACTATAAAAGCCGGAAGCGCAAAGTGGATTCAGGATTTCTTTTTCTTCTTTTTCTTTTGCTGTAGAAGCGTAGGATCAAAACCGAAGCGTTCGGCGATAAGCGGGGTGACTGCTTGTGGATCCGCTTTGCCCTTCATTGCCTGCATGATCTGACCCACAAACCACATCGCTCCCTGAACTTTGCCGTTACTTACCTCTGCGGCAGCAGCGGGATTTGCAGCGATAATCGTCTCCAGTATCTCCGAGATAGCGCCGGTATCTGAGACCTGACCCAGGCTATCTTCTTCAACAATAGTGCTTGGCATACGCTTATCACCGGCTACGATATCGGCAAAAATCTTCTTAGCTGTCGGCATATTGATCTTATTGTTGCCGACGAGGGTGATAATATCTGCCAGCGCTTCGGCGCTGACCGGAAAGTTGCTGATAGCAATAGCTGATTCATTGAGGGTGCGTGAGACCTCGTTGATTATCCAGTTGGCAGCTTCCTTGTTGGCGTTACTGGCCATGGCTACACCTTCGAAGTAATTGGCAAGTTCACGATCCTGAATCAGCAGGTTGGCCTCATACTCATTGAGGTTGTAATCGCTGATAAATCGTTGTTTTTTTGGCATCGGCAGTTCCGGGAGGGTGCGGCGGAGCATTTCGACCCATTCGCGTTCGACTGTGATTGGGGGTAGATCTGGTTCAGGGAAGTAACGGTAATCATTGGCATCCTCCTTGACTCGCATCTTGAAGATGCGTTGCTTCTCCAGATTATAACCCCAGGTGACCTGCTCGATGCGTTCACCAGCATCCTTCTGCCGGGTGAGTTCCTTGATAACGAGTTCCAGTGCATTCTCCACCCCTCTGAAGGAGTTCATATTCTTGATCTCATTCTTGATTCCGAATTCCGGGCAACCAAATTCACGAATAGAGATATTGGCGTCACAGCGGAGAGAGCCTTCCTCCATATTGCAGTCTGATATCTCGGCATACTGCATAAGTAGTTTGATCTGTTCAAGATAGGCTCTGGCTTCCTGAGCGGAGCGAATATCTGGTTCTGAGACGATCTCCAGCAGTGGGGTGCCGGTACGGTTGAGATCGACATTGGAAGTACTTCCTGAATGGATAAGTTTTCCGGCATCTTCTTCGAGGTGGGCTCGGGTAATTCCGATTCGACTAGCTTTACCGTCTACTTCTACTTCAATCACGCCGTCGATACTTACGGGCATGTCATACTGGCTTATCTGGATGTTTTTAGGTAGATCCGGGTAATAATAATGCTTACGGTCGAATTTGGTAAGTTCAGGGATCTTGCAGCCTAGCGCCAAGCCGCCTTTAATACCTAGTTCGAATGCATGTTTATTGATTACCGGCAGACTTCCGGGTTGTCCCAGACATACCGGACAGACATTTGTATTCGGTTCATGTGAGAACTGATTTCTGCAGGAGCAGAACATCTTGGTGTTGGTGAGTAATTGAACGTGAACCTCTAGACCAATAACGCATTCGTATTTCATTTACTGCCTCAATTCTTGGGGTATTTGAAACTGAAGCTTATAGACGATTATAAGCTGATGATATATTTATTTATTATAACCGCAATAATAGCTTTGTGCAATAGTATAATAATTGAGAAAGTAGGGTGGAGGCGAGGGCTGCGGCTGGATAAGAAAATTAATAAGGCTATTTGTAGAAATTATGTAAGTAGGCGCTGGCAAAAAAATGGGTATATGATATGATATAAGGAGTTTATAAATAGAAGGTATACATATAATGAGAAAAGTCTTGATTGCAGAGGATGATAAAATGACGCGGATTATTCTGCGTCAGCAGTTGAAGAAATGGGGATATGATATACTTGAAGCGGAGAATGGCGAGGATGCGTATAAGTTGTTGTCCGGTCAGGATTCTCCTTCAATTGCAATCTTGGACTGGATGATGCCGATTATGAACGGTATCGAAACTTGTAGAAAACTCAAAGAAGACAGTAATAATACTGTATATATAATTATTCTTACCAGCAAGGATTCTAACGAAGATATTGTTGAAGCCTTGGAGTCCGGCGCCGATGATTTTATGAGTAAACCGGTGAATAGTGCGGTGTTACACAGCCGCTTAAATGTAGCAAAACGAACGATGCAGTACCGGGAACGTCTGACTGAGTATGCCAATTCCATGGAGAATTTGGCCAAGCAGCGGGCTGAGCAGTTGGTGCATGCCGACAGGTTGGTTACTATCGGTACAATGGCCAGCAGTATTGTGCATGAGATTAATAATCCGCTCTCGGTAATATCTTCGACCAATCAGATATTTGCGCAGTATTGGGGGAAACTGGAACCATTGGTGCAGTCGGCAGTTATGCAGGAATCAGCGGGAAAAGAATTCTTTAATTATATGCTGGAAGAATATCCGTTGATGATAGAGTCTCTCAAAAATAATGTAGGGCGTATAAATAAGATTATCAGTAATCTGAAGCGTTTTTACCGTAAAGATGCAGTAGAAGAGCTTACTGAGTATTCACTCAATGAAGCTATTAAAAATTCACTCGATATAACTCAGGCAAAGCTGAAGAATATCGTCAATGTCAAGCTTGAGTTGACCAAAGATCCGCTGCTGGTCAAGGGTATTGCTCATCAGATTGATCAGGTTATTGTCAATATTATTGTCAATGCAACGGAAGCAATTTATGCCAAGACCGGCGGTAAGTTTATGGGTAATATCCTTATTGCGTCCAAGCGTGAAGGTCATGAGGCGATTATCACTCTTGAAAATGACGGAGGGCATATTCCGCAAGAGTTACTTGAGAAGATCTGGAATTCATTCTATACTACCAAAGAAGAGGGTACAGGTCTGGGACTTTCGATAAGTCTGGATATTATCAAAGCCCATGGCGGTAAGATGTCGGCAGAGAATCTCACCGATGGTAAGAGCATCAGGTTTACTCTGACCCTTCCGCTCTTTAATAATAAGATGTAGTACCAGGTTTGACGAAATACACTGAGCTTTTAAAATACGGCTGGCTTGGCGCCACATATCCAGATCAGGTAGATATAAGTAATTGGGGCATTGAGTACCAGACTGTCGAGTAGATCCATAACTCCGCCGTATCCGGGGAGCGAGCCACCGGTATCCTTAATCTGAGCTTCACGTTTGAGCGAGGATTCTACCAAGTCACCCATAAGTCCGAGAGTTGCCAGAATAATGCCTAAGGGTAGAGCTCTGATCCAGCCAATACTGGCCATAGCCGACTCTGGGTGGAAATAGATTACCAGCGCAATAAGCCCGACACTTGCCAGCATGCCGCCGATAAAACCCTCCCAGCTCTTCTTGGGTGAGATCGATGGCCAGAGTTTATGATAACCGAATCTCTTGCCTACCAGTAGACCGAAGATATCACAAATTTTGCTGCCGCAAAAGAAGATGAAGACAAACTCCAAGCCATCATATTCCCAGCCGTGTTTAAGTTCAAGATAGCGCATGCGTCCGAGAAAAGAGAGAAGTACCCAGAAGTAGGTTATGCCGAAAATCGTAGTGGCGATATTGCCTATAGCCTGTTCGGTGCAACGGAAGATCGGTTGATATAATAAAGTTGCAATTATGATTACGGTGAATAATAGCCAGTCATAGCCAATAATACCGTTGGGGGGTGGATACAGAGTAGTAAGTTGCTGGGTTAGGTAGAGCAGGAAGCAGCCGACAATACCGAGCAGAGTAAACGGTTTATGCCCTTGTAAGCGTACCAGCCGGTAGTATTCGGCAACAGCCCAACTACAGAAGAAGGCTTGAAAGATACTCAAGGCCCAAGCACTGCCGTTTCTGGCGTCCAGCCAGATGAAACCTATCATTAAAAAGAAGAGTGGCACTCCAAGTATTAAACGCATTCCCAACATATGTATTTTACTCCAATTAATTATTAGTTCGATTAAGTATTCTTCTGGATGTTGCCGAATTTGCGGATACGCCCTTGGTAATTTGTAAGAGCTTTCTGTAATTCGTCCCGGGAAAAATCCGGCCAGTAGACATCGGTCGCATATAACTCTGCATAACTTAATTGCCAGAGCAGGAAATTTGATAGCCGTAATTCTCCGGCAGTTCTTATCAATAGATCTGGATCTGGGATATCTGCATTATCCAAATAGGAGGTGAAGAGATCTTCGGTGATCTCATCCGGGATCAATTTGCCGGTCAAGACATCCATACTTATGGCCTTGGTGGCTCTGACAATCTCATCACGCCCGCCATAGCTCAGTGCTAGGGTAAGAACCTGTTTATGTTCGGCAATTGCGAGTCGCTTGATTGAGGTGCGCAGAGCTTGTTGTATAGGTTCTGGTAGTAATGCCATATTGCCGATAACTCTGAGCTGAACCTTTTCCTGATAGAGGGCCTCGGTCTCAATTTTAAGATACTCGAGCAGGAGGGACATCAGCGCTTCAACCTCTGCCTGAGGTCGTTTCCAGTTTTCGGTTGAGAAAGCGTAGACGGTAAGATAATCTATGCCGAATTCTCGGCAAAGCTTCAAGGTGCTTCTGAGAGCATTGACTCCCTGGGCATGCCCTTCAGCTCGGCTCTTTCCCCGTTCTTCTGCCCAGCGGCCATTACCATCCATTATAATTGCAATATGTTTGGGTAGTAAAGATAAATGGTTCAATGGTTTTTCCTGTTGCTTATATGCAATAAGTCTGATTAAAAATATTAATGGATTTTAAAAAGATTCTTAGTAAGTATACAGAAAATGAGTATGTCTGCTACTGGTTATTCATATTTTTAACGATATTGCTGTTGCTGGAAAATACCAAGAAAATACATATTGGATTAGATAATTGATTGGGTTATAATTGGTTGTTGACAACAATTAAAACTATCTTTATAATATTAAGAAAATCTCAGTATTATATGCTCATAAAGGTTGTATGTATGAAATCATAACCGATACTCTCGGTAACGGCGTGTAGAAAGATCTGATTATGGAAGTATTAAAGGGTATTCCAGTATCTCCAGGGTTTGCAATTGGTGAGGCGTTTGTACTCGGCAATGAGGAGTCGGTAATTCCCCGCAGGTTTATCTCGGTTGCTGAAATTGATGATGAGTTTAGCCGTTTTCATGCTGCGGTAGAGAATGCCAAAGAGGATATCCGTGATCTACAGGAGAAGATCAGATCGGATGAGATCGGATCGGAAGCGGTGCCGATCTTTGATGCACATATTTTGATCCTCGATGATGCATCGCTGCATCAGGAGGTGCTTAATAGGATCAGTAAGAATAGATTTTCAGCAGAATACGCGGTCAGCAGATCTTTGCGTAAGTACGAGAAAGCTTTCTCTAAAATTGACGATGATTATCTGGCTCAGCGTATCAGCGATCTGCATGATATTGAACGCCGCTTGCTGCGCGCCCTTCTGGGTGAGCGTAAGGAAGATCTCAAACAATTAGATCGGCAAGTTATTGTAATTTCTCATGATCTTACTCCGACTCAGACCGCATCCATGGATCGTGAGCATGTTATCGGCTTCTGTACAGATGTAGGAGGCATGACGGGGCATACGGCGATTATCGCTCGTTCTCGGGAATTGCCGGCGGTGGTTGGTTTGGAGACGGTTACCAGCGATGTGTCGAGTGGTGATACTCTGATTGTTGATGGGAACAGAGGGTTGGTAATTGTCAATCCCGATGCCGGGACGCTTGAGACCTATGAGGCATTGGCGAGTGATTTTCATGTATTTGAAGAAGCGCTGATAGGCGAAAAAGACCTGCCAGCACAGACCATCGACGGTAAATTGGTTCGGGTAAGTGCCAATCTGGAATTCCCTAGCGAGATAGATGCTGTGGCTCGAACCGGGGGTGAGGGTATTGGGCTGTATAGAACGGAGTTTTTATATTTAAATTCTGATTCGGTGCCGGACGAAGAAGCGCATATGGATGCTTATACTCAGGCGGTAGAGCATATGTCGGAGCAGAAGGTTACTATTCGCACCCTTGATCTTGGAGCTGATAAATTCTTCCATCTGGAAAAGAATATTGGCAGTGAGGATAAGGCATTGCTCAATGAACGTAATCCCGCGCTGGGCTGTAGAGCGATACGGTATTGTGCGCGGCACCCAAAGTTATTCCGCTCGCAGATTCGCGCTATTTGTCGGGCGAGCGCCTTGGGTAAGGTCAACCTGATGGTGCCTATGATCAGTTGTCGGGAAGAGGTCGAGTATGTTCTGCAATTAGTAAGAAAAGAGCAGGAGATATTGGATGAAGAGGGTATTGATTTTGATCCGAATATGCCTGTAGGTATAATGGTTGAAGTGCCTTCAGTTGCTATAGATATAGAAAATTACATAGATATTTGTGATTTTTTCAGTATTGGCACCAATGATTTGACCCAGTATACAATTGCGGTTGATCGTACCAATGAGCATGTGGCAAATATTTATAGCCCGACAAATCCTGCGGTACTAAAATTGATTCACAATGTTATCAAGTGTGGGGCTGAGCATGATCGACCAGTGAGTGTCTGCGGTGAGATTGCTGGTGATCCATCATTTACCTTCCTCTTGCTCGGTATGGGACTTACACATTTCTCTGTCAGTCCGCCACTTATTCCAGAGGTTAAGAAATTGATCAGATCAATTACCATGGAGGAAGCGCAAAAGATTGTGGATGATGTTATGAAGCTCAATAATTCTCGTGAGATAACAACTTATCTGCGTAATGTCACTCGTAAGTATCAGCCGGACTGGTCATTCAATTAAAATTCTTGACATATTTGTATTTTATGCTATAATTATTCTGTAATTGCTTATGAGTAAGTAATTCGCCCAATACTATTATACTAATAGTGCTTTGGGAATGTGTATTCAGGTAAGATCAGGTTACAGCAATTGTTTTACTGGTGGTGAAAAAAATGCGTCTAGTATTGATAAAAAATGCTTGTCATTTAGCTTTTTCCACGGGTATCTGAATACTCTTTTCTATAATCTCATCACAATTATTTCTTTGATCTGTGAAGAGGGTTAGGGGTGGTCTGTAATTAAGGTAAAATTATATCAGGTGATGGATGGGTATCCGAACTCTAGGGGGTACTCCGGTATGATTATGGATTTATTAGGTGAATTGCAATAGCTGGCAGAGTCTGGCAATAAGAATAGTGGCGGTTAATGAGTTAAAATATTGAGTAGTTGCGAGTCCCTGTAATTTTGATGGGTTGGCAATTACACTTATATAAAAAGGAGAAATATAAGATGGCAATCAGTGCTTTACAGGAAGAAACAAAGGAGATTACAGATCTAATTTTGCAAGCCAAGGAGCTGGCATTCAAAGAGACAGACAGTGAGCCGGAACCAGAGTTGACTCAGCCGGTGAAATGGCCGGTACAGTCCACGGTTGGGCCAGGTCTGGAAGGTGCGATTGCTTGCGAGACTAAAATTGGGTATGTAAACGGGCGCAAAGGCTGGTTGGTATATCGTGGGTATAATATTTTTGATCTCTGCGCCTACTCAAATTATGAAGAGGTCTCATATCTATTGTTATATGGGGTATTGCCGAATAAGAGTGAACTTGAAGTATTTAATAAGCAATTGGCGGAATCTAGACATATCCCTAATACTCTCCGGCTGATGATGGGTTTCCCTATTCAGGATATGAATCCTATGGCGGCGTTGCGTATCGGGGTAAATATGCTGAGGCAGCGTTTGAATTGGCGCGATCTGGATCCGGATGATGATGATATCGAGGAACTGATAGATACTGATGCTGATGCAATTCCGCAGGAAGATTTGCCGCGCGGTGAGGAGAAGGCGATATATGAGTTTAAGAAGAGGTCTGCTCCGGGACATAAGCCGAGAAAGGCGCGTGAGACTATGGATGATGGTAGAGGTATTGAGTCGTGTATCCATCTGGTAGGGGCGATGTCTACTCTGGCGGCGGCGATATCACGGATTCGCCAGGGTCATATGCCAATTGAATGGCGGGATGACCTCTCGTATGCGGCGAATTTACTCTATATGATAACCGGTGAGATCCCGACAGCTATGGAAGAGAGGATAATGGATGTTGCACTTATTCTTCATGCAGACCACGGTATGAATGCAAGTACATTTGCGTCAATGGTTGTGGCCTCAACTCTCTCAGATATTTATTTTTCTGTCGGAGCTGGGATCGGTGCGTTGAACGGGCCGCTCCACGGTGGTGCAAATGAACAGGTGCTTAAAATGCTCAAGGAGATTGGTTCGGAAGATAGGGTTAAGGAATGGTATAGAGAGAGCCGAGAGGCGAAGAAAAAGATAATGGGATTTGGGCATAGAGTATACAAGGCCTATGATCCTAGAGCTAGAATTCTGGCTCCGCTTGCTGAGTATCTCACCCGGGAGAATAGCGAAGCTAAGACTTATCTGAATATTGCCAGGTCACTCGAGAAAGAGGTGACCGAGTCTTTGGGTAAGGAAAAAGGGATCTTCCCCAATGTTGACTATTTCTCAGGTATTGTCTATGGCTGTTTGGGTATACCGCAGGCGATGTTTACTCCGGTATTCGCTGTAGCGCGTACCGCCGGGTGGACCGCTAGGATATATGAGTATATGGATAATAATCGTATCTTCCGTCCGCGGGCGATGTATACCGGAGGTTTTGAAACTGCTTTCAAGCCGCTTGAAGAACGTTGAGGTTGAATTTATAATGGAGTAATTTTTCAGCCACCTCCCAAAGGAGGTGGCTGTCATATTATTGACCTTGTACTGCATATTGATATAATAGTATAAATTAATTACTCTGGTTTTTATTAGAAAAGGCATAAAAAATGGTTCGCTACGCTCTTGCACAAATTAACACAACGGTAGGTGATCTTGAAGGCAATGCACAGAAAATTCTGGATACGATGGTCAGAGTTCAAGAGTATGCACCGGATTTGGTGATCTTTCCGGAGATGACGCTTACCGGATATCCGCCTGAAGATCTGCTGCTTAAACCCGGGTTTATTGCAGAAACCAGGAAGATTGTTACTGAGTTGTCGGCCAAGATAGCGGGGACGGCGCTGGTTGGGTATCCATCGCTAAAAGTTGGGCAGCGTCCTAAAAATACTGCCGGGCTGATGCGTAATGGGGTATTGGTTCATGAATATCATAAATGTTTGCTCCCAAATTATGCGGTGTTTGATGAGAAAAGATATTTTGATGAAGGGAATGTCGGACTTAATTTGCAGATAGGTGAGGAGATCTGTGGGGTTGTGGTGTGTGAGGATGCTTGGGAAGAATCAGGGCCAATCAAGGACGAGACCGAGAATGGAGCAGGGATTATAGCCTGCTTGTCAGCAAGTCCGTATCATAAGCAGAAGGAAGAATCACGGATCAAGGTCTTCAGCAATATCTGTAAACGTCAGAATACCTATTTACTTTATTGTAATCTGGTAGGTGGGCAGGATGAATTGGTATTTGACGGAGCAAGTTTTGTGATGTCACCGACGGGGGAGATACTTGCCAAGTTGCCGGCATTTACCGAAGATATTCTGTACTATGATACTACTGGGGGGTTGAAGAATAAATTCAAAGCTTCTACGCGTGAGGTTGAGACTATTGAGATTGCGCCGAATCAGGAGGAAAAACCAGAAATTACGCTTTCGCCGGTCGTGGTCAGGGATAAGTATGCAGATGTATACGGGGCTTTGGTTCTGGGGGTAGGTGACTATGTGCGTAAGAACGGTTTTAAAGGGGTAATTATTGGTCTGTCTGGCGGGATTGACTCTGCCTTGACTGCGGCGATTGCGGTTGATGCACTGGGCAAAGAGAATGTCTTTGGTGTGACCATGCCGAGCCGTTACTCTTCGGGAGAGACCAAAGACGATGCCAGAATTCTAGCCGAGAACCTGGGGATTCGTTTTGAGTCACTGGCTATTGAACGTCCTTTCAAAGAGTTTGAAGCAATGTTGGCTGATATCTTTACTACCGCTGAGCCGGGAAGTGATCCTGAGGATATAACTGCGCAGAATTTGCAGGCACGGATACGGGCGGTATATGTAATGGCCATATCGAATAAGTTTGGATTATTACTTCTCAATACTTCAAATAAAAGTGAGAGTGCGGTGGGATATGGTACACTCTATGGGGATATGGCAGGTGGGTATGCGGCGATCAAAGATGTACTCAAGACCGATGTCTGGGGTATATCCTATTATGTGAATAAACTCCATGGACGTGAGGTTATTCCGGTATCGACGATTGAGCGGGTGCCGTCTGCAGAACTCAGGTCGGATCAGGAGGATAGGCAATCGCTGCCGGATTATCCAGTTCTAGATCCGATTTTGGAGTTATATGTCGAGCAGGATATGACCTATCCGGAGATTGTGGCTAAAGGGCATGACCCGGAGATAGTAAAAAAGATAATTTCTCTTACCGATCGTGCGGAATTTAAGCGACGCCAGAGTGTGATCGGGCCGAGAGTGACGCCCAAGGCTTTCGGTAAAGATAGGCGCCTACCGGTTACCAACCGCTTTAGACCTAAGTAAGTATGATTTTCATTTATACCGAGGCGTATATATATAAAACTGTTAAGTATGTTTGTAAGAGTAATTATGATTTAGCACGCAGCTAACCTTATATCTAGGTTAGCTGTGGCTAGTATGGTTGAGAGTGGGGTATGGGTAAAACAGCTCAGCAGTTTTCCAGCTTGATGGCAGGTTTGATATCGAGTAGTTTTGTGCCATTGAGGCAATCAAGCCCTTTGACGGTAATCTCATTGGCGCTGAGTGAAATAATCGGGGTTACGGCTACTGCAATAGGGTTTGGACGGTGGGGAGCACGCTTAGCAAAAGTGCCTTTTTTGCCTTTATTCTCATCGCCTTTTTTGACAGGAGTAAGGAGGGTGCGGTCTGCTCCATCTAACCAGTAGAGTATTAGAATGTTTTGTCCAGGTTCCAGACCGGTTAACCCTTCTAGAAATTCGTCTTTAATAATCAATTTGCAGGGAGGGCCATTAAAGTCAATATTTGACGGGCACTCTTCCAAGCTGTTATACGGGGTAGCGATGTGACCAATAAAGATCAGGTTAGTTTGCATTTAAGTTATCTCCTCTTCAGAATAAATAGCATGAAAATAATGGTATTTACTATTGTATGTCTGAAAAGTAGGTTCTACCTTTGCTAAAGATTGTGGTTTGAGTTTTTGTCAGGATAATTTTTGGCGGGTGAGAGGTGGTAGTAGGGATAAGTTTTAACTTTGGAGATTATTATATGCTATACCGGAGCATAGCATATTTGGGCTGTCGGAAGTGTTTATATATGAATATTCAGTTAAGCCTTTAAGCGTAAATATAGTTACTAATAGCTATCTTGAAAAAGGATCAGAATTAGGGTTGTCATTCCAAATATACTCGGCATCAAGTGCGGCTTTCTCACTGGCTTTTCGGTCTATGATCTTCTCAATAAATGCCAGAGACATATCGATCCCAGCGGAGATCCCCGATGAGGTAAAACAATTCTGGTCTTCTACCCAGCGAGCCACGGGTTGCCATAAAACATCCTTACCTTGGGTTACAACCCAGTCGTAAGCGCGTTTATTGGTAGTCGCTTTTACACCATTTAAGACACCGGCTTTTGCCAATAAGGCACTCCCTGTACATACAGACATAACATATGTGGCTGTAGAGGATTTTTCTAAAAGCCAATCTGTCATTACTGTATTATTTACTTCGCGCCGGGTACCGATTCCTCCGGGGACAAAGATAACATCGAAATTAGTCTCATCATTGAAAGTATAATCACACAAGGATTTTGGCCCTTGCCGACTGCTGATTATTTTATGTTCTTGTGCTATTAGAAATATGGAAAAAACATTTGGGAACATACTCAGCATTTCTAAAGGGCCAAATACATCGAGTAGTTCAAACCCGTCAAAGAGTACGACTCCAATAGAGAGCATGATGTTCTATCCTAATATTATAAGAGTGTAAATAGAAGCTGATATTTGAGTAATTCTGTATTTGTATTATAGCTTGAATTTATTTTATTTCAAGCTTCAAATGTATAGTGTTGATACTGGTATACGGCTGGTTGTATGTTTAGATTGCAAACAGGTAAACTGGCTAATATCAGGTAATTACCTGTTTGCATATAGTTTGAGTTAAAAAGTAGTAGTGCTTAGATGGAAAATTATTTGTTACAGGATATTTTAAGTGGAATTAGCTTATCGGCTCAGATATTCGGTTAGTACGCTTGCAGACGGTACCGAACCGGAATGCACAACCTCTTCAGCGATAACCAGCGCTGGGGTGGACATAACAGAATATTCCATAATCTTCTCCAGATCCGTAACCTTCTCCAGAGTATAATCCAGAGCCAGTTTGTCTGCTACTTCCTGGGTTAGGCGGGTTAAATTTGCACATTTGGCGCAGCCTGTACCGAGAATTTTGATTTTCATAATTATCTCCATATAGTGGTTGGGTAGTGTAAGCGATTTTATTTAAGGTATTATGTATAAAATAGTGGTCAGATATTGATACTGAGCAAGGGCGCGCTAAAATTGAATATCCAGCCCACCAGCGTAAAAATTGTCAGCAGCAGCAGGAAGAAGATGAGCAGTAATCTGGGGCGCATGACCTGTTTGAGCAGGATGAACTCGGGGAAGCTTGTCCCGACGACACTCATCATAAAGCAGAGCGTGGTGCCGATAGGTACGCCTTTGAGCAGCATGGATTCGGCAATGGGAATAACTCCGGTTGCGTTGGAGTAGAGTGGGATGCCGATGATACTGGCTAGCGGTACACTCCACCAGTTGTTGGCGCCGAGGTGTGTCTGTACCCACGCCGCTGGTACAAAGCCGTGGAAGATCGCACCTACGGCAATACCGAGGATTACATATTTCCAGATTCTGCCGACAATCTCTCTAACCTCGGATTTGGCAAATTCATGGCGTTTTCTCCAGGATACGGCTTTGGTCTTTTGCGGTTGTACGGTGCAGCCGTCTTTACAGCCGCAGTCGGCTTCTTGCGCTGCATTTCTTTCAGCCATTGTCAGTGATTTATTCCCGAGAGGAGTAAGGTAGCGTTCGGCTTTGATCAGGTCGAAGAAGTAGCCGCCGATGATTCCGGCCAGTAGACCGATGATAATATAGGCCAAGGTAAACTTCCAGCCGAGGAGTGTCCCCAAGAGGAGTACTGCGACCTCATTGATTATCGGTGAGGTAATGAGAAAGGACATGGTAATGCCTATCGGTATTCTGGCCGAGGTGAAGGCGAGGAATAAAGGGATACTGCTGCAACTGCAGAAAGGGGTGACCGCTCCGAATATGGCAGCGAGGAGATAGCCGACAAACTTGTGTTGCCCTTTGAGATAGTCCCTGATCCGTTCCATATTCATACTGGCGCGCAGCAGGCCGATCAGGTAGATAAGGATGACTACAAGTACGAGAATTTTTGTCACATCCTCAATAAAGAAATGCAGGCTCTCTGCCAGTCTACTCTTGCTATTTAGTCCCAGAACTCCATAGACTATCTTATCTGCAAGGAGGGTAAAGATTCCTAGTATGGTATTCATGGCAATTCCTTTGACTGTAAATTTAATATAGATTTATAATTGTGGTTGAGTTAGTTTCATTGTTGCCAAAGTAGGCAACAATAGCATTAAAAAAATTCTTACTTACAGAGCTCTTCAGCGCAACGAAAAAAGTTCTTGATACAGGACATACGGAGTGAACAGATGACCGAGGTGCCCTGTTTTTCAGTATTAATTATGCCAGCTTCCTTGAGTATGGCGAAATGCTTGGAGACGGTTGATTTGTCTACATGGAGAAAATCTGCAAATTCACAGATGCAGCGTTCGCCTTTGATTAATTCTTCGACAATATAAATCCGGCTGGGATGAGCCAGTGCCTTGAAAATCTTGGCCTTGTTCTCTATAGCATTCATGGTATTGTTTCTGACCTCCTACTATGAAATAAAATTTCTTTAATCAGATAGTTTCTATTTTAGGCAACTATCTGGATTTGTCAAGATTTTTTTAATTTTTTTATTAGTGATGCGATATCGGTATAATAATCTTCGGGTGGGGCGGGGCGTCCAATCAGTATGACTTTGCAGGAGGTCTGCGCCGCCGCTTCGAGTTTGGCTGGGGTGCCGCCTTCGCTGCCGCCATCCTTGGTAATGAGTATTTTGATGCTGAAGCGTTTGATCAGTTCAAGGTTGTCGGCAGTTGAAAAAGGGCCGCGGGCTAGAATCATGTGCTCGGGGGTAATGCCGGCAGCGTGTAGCGCTTGCTCTGAGCTTGGACAGTTGAGAGCTCTGGCGTAGAGACGGTTTTTGCTATCAGTTATCTGCTGCATATAGGGTTTGAGGTTATTCGAACCGGTAGTGAGCAGGATGTTGCCGGGTAAGCTATTGGCTATCGCTGCGGCTTGCTGATGGTTTGGAGCCGGTATGATCTCTACGCGTTGGGCGTAGTCTTCCAGACTGGAATTATTCCGCAGGTAAATATACAATAGAGTAAAGGAGTCACGGCAGGCAGCGATGATATTTTCTCTGGCTTGTTTGGCGTAGGGATGAACTGCGCAGATAACCGCCTTGAAATTTGTAGTGCATAAATAACTGGTGATTTCAGATTGATCCATTCTGCCGATTTTACGGGTTATAGGTTGGTTCTCCGGTAAGAGATGTGAGTCGTCTGAGATAGTGGAGAGGGTTACGTTATACCCTAAGTTCAAGAGTTGTTCACAAAGAGAGTAGGTTTCGGCTGTGCCACCGAAGAGAAGTATTTTTTCTTGCTGCATCTGTTTGCACCCCGGCTATACTTGGGTATAATAAAAGTGTATTCTATAAATATAATTATAATGATAAAGGATGGTATGGCAAAGCTATATCCAGATTCGATTCAGAATTTAATTGAGCGGTTTGCCGAGCTTCCCGGAATCGGGGCGCGCAGTGCGGAGCGCATGGCCTTTTATATACTTGCTTCAGCCCGTGATGAAGCGATGTCGCTGGCAATTGCGATACGTGATGTGAAGAAGAATATCCGTGCTTGTAAACGCTGCTTTAATGTAGCGGAGCATGAACTCTGCCATATCTGTAGCGATTATAAACGGGATAACGGGCTTATCTGTGTGGTCGAGTTACCGCGCGATATTATAGCTCTGGAGAAGTGTGGTGGGTATAATGGCGAATACCATGTACTCCAGGGTCGGCTTGAGCCGAGCTCGGGGGTAGGCCCGGAGCAGTTGCGGATACAGGAGTTAATAGCACGGGTAGCAGAGCCAGAGGTTAGGGAGGTGATACTTGCACTCAACCCGACCACTGAGGGGGATATTACCGCGGCATATCTTATAGAGCTTATCAGCGGGTTGGATAAAGAGGTAACTATAACCAGGCTGGCGCGTGGTCTGGCGTCCGGTACCGATCTGGAGGCGACGGCGCCGAGTTCACTCGAGTATGCGTTCAAAGGCAGGCAGCGGGTTTGAGCTATTTGGATGCTGAGGGGTCCTGCTTTTTTCGGGGTTACTCACCTTGTATCCCGGCAAACGCTGTGTGTTTGATCAGCTGGTGTCCGATAGACAATTTTCGCAAAGCGTATTACGTAAGCGTGGGGCTTGTTTGAAGATATTATTCGCTATGTCTGATAACTTTGAAAAGGTTAGATTAGGGTTGTTCTTTGACAATCTGGTTGATGTTGGTTCTGCGGATCGTGGATTTGCTGCCGGGAATATGCTTATATTTATAACTGATTGTTAATACAGCAGTTATATTTTTTGCTGCCGGGGCATGAAGATTTATCCGCAAGCGTTGATATATAAGGAGTTATATTATTTGCTGGGAGTTTTTGTAGCGATTATGCAGAGTGTATGGGGTCGGAGCCATTTTATCCGCAAAATAGCATTTTAAGTTATTGATGTATAAGGGGTTGAACCCCCAACTGTATGACAGGTCTACGAGGTAGACCTGTATTGAAACAACTTGTGTCTGCATTTCTTGACCCTTTCTGTATGTATGACAGGTCTACGAGGTAGACCTGTATTGAAACCTTTGATACATAATCCAACAAGTTGTTAGAATAGTATGGCAAGTATACTCTGCAGAGAATGCAGAGGGGTGGGCAGATGGGATTCTGCCTTGTAGAAGTGATAGTATTTGACGAGATTTGAGGTTGGTCGGTGGTAGCGTAGCAGGTATGAGTGCAGCGCTTCAGTCGGTCGTTACCAGTCTGAAGCCGATCTTGTCAGAGTGGACATCGGCAGCCTGATACGCCCTGTCCTTATTACTTGCAACTCCTTTTCTGACCACCCGGTACTTTGATTCTTCCAGGTTTACAGGGTTCTTGAGGGTTGATAAGGTATGTTCGGGAGTATATGAATCCAGACACCATTCGCCGACAAGCAGACTGTCGCGGGCGATTCCCCAGTTGTTGACAGAGTCATATTGTGGTTGCTTTGTAGTATCATTCCCGGCACAGGAGAGGGCGTACTCCCACTCTGCCTCGGTCGGTAGACGGTAGGTTTTTCCGGTTTTGGTTGAAAGAAGTTTGCAAAATTCTACTGCTTCCCACCAGTTAATTCCGGAGACGGCATCGGTTCTTGATGCGGTGATCGGCATCTTTGACTTGGCTTGCGGGAAATATTCAAGGTAGAACAGCCAGCTGACTTCATGGGTTGAGATAGCAAAGGTGTCGAGTATAACGTTCTTTCCTTGTAATTCTGAAATATTTTTTGGTGAAAACTCGCCCCCACCGGTTTGGGTAAATTCAATACCGAGTGTATCATGCTTTATACCTGGTTTTTCCAACTTTGTCTTCTCAACTCGGAGCGTAGTTCTTTTCGGCTCTGGTTCAGGTGTCTGGGCTGAAGCGGTTTTCGGGGTAGGGCTTGAAATATAATTATAACCGATGAGGCCTGCGCCAAGTAGGCATACGGCGAGAAGAATAAGCAGGATGGGGGTAAGGCTAGATTTTTTTTTCGGTTTTGGATAATTCTTAGCAGTAGCAACATGTACAGATTGTGGCGCAGTCTCAGCTGTAGCCGCTGGAAGGGGAGAGTCTAGCTTTTTTGCGGTATGATTGATGGTTTCTATGGCTGGAGCAGGTGTCGGAGCCAGATAAAGACGGATCTTATCTACGTCGTTCATAAATGCCTGCGCGGTCTGGAAGCGTTCTTGCGGATCTTTCTGCATGGCATTTTTTAGAAGATTGTCCAGCATGATTCTCAACTCGGCATCCGGTATCAGTTCCGCAGAGAGGGGCGGGGCGTCCTGGGTAAGTACTTCAATGCCGGTGGTTACCGCATACGGTAGTTCTCCCGTAAGTAGCTCATAGAGCATTACGCCCAGAGAATAGAGGTCACTTCTATGGTCTATATTATCGTCAGCGTTTATCAGATCCGGGCTGATATAATCGACTGTCCCCAACGTTGTGCCGACAGCGGTAAGCTGTTCGGAGATCTCATCGAGTATACGGACAATACCGAAATCAAGGATCTTGGCGCGTGCCGGGGAGGTGCTTGCATCCAGCATGATATTCTCAGGTTTGAGATCTCTATGCAGAATATGCTGAGCATGTATTTCACTGAGGGCGGAGAGGATTTCGCTCGTGATTCTCAGTGCTTCTTGCGGTTGGAAAATTGCCTTTCCCGTATTCTCCTCCATCCTAAATTGGATTTCTTTGAGGCTTTCTCCTTTGCAATATTCCATGACACACCAGGAGATCTCAACCTGTCTGCCGTCGGCATCGATAATTTCATGGCCATAGTTATACATGGCAATAACATTTTGGTGCTTGATCTTCAGCGCGGATTTTACTTCGCGAATAAACCTCTTACGTAGATTTGGATCGATATAGTTATCAGGTGAGAGTATTTTTACCGCTACCTGCTGTTCGAGCGTGGTATCAACAGCCAGCCAGACACTCCCCATACCTCCGGCGCCGATAAATTCTTTGATAGCATAGCGTGAATCCAGAATTATGCCACATAGATCCAGCGGTTTTCCATGATTCATGATAAAGTTCATCAGCAGCTCCTCGTACTCTTGTTTTAGCTGGTATGGCGATACGGAAGAGTAGGTATATTCGAAGGTAGTACCCGCTATGTCTAAAAACTTTCATTAACTATAAAAATTACGTTGGCAATTTTTATGTTACACAGAAACGGGTAATCCAGTCGGTAGCAAAGCTATCGGCTGGATTACCTCCTGCTAATTTTCATACTCTTTTAAAACAATATTACAAAGCGTTTGGAAGATCTGGTTTAAGCCTTATTCTGAGCTTGAAATAAGGATCTGTCGATTGCTTGTGGTATTTTTTAATTCTTCTGTTGCAGCTTGGCCCAGGAGTCTTTGAGGCCGATAGTGCGATTGAGTACCAGCTTAGCGTCGGTGCTGTCTTTGTCTTTGATAAAGTAGCCGGTACGTTCGAACTGGAAATTCTCGTGAGCTCCAATATTCTTTACCGCCGGTTCGACGTAAGCCTGGATAACCTTGAGGGAATCGTGGTTGAAAGCGTCGAGCCACTGCGCCCGCAGGCTGTCAGGATTTTCATCGGTAAACAGGTAGTCGTAGAGCCTTATTTCGGTTTGGATAGCATCTGGTGCTGATACCCAGTGAATAGTACCTTTGACCTTTCTGCCGTCGGGAGCATTACCGCCGCGGCTCTCTGGGTCATAGGTGCAGTTTATCTGGGTTATATTGCCTGTTTCATCCTTGAGGATGTCGCTGCAGGTTACCAGGTAGGCGTAACGCAGACGTACCTCTTTACCCGGAGCAAGGCGGAAAAATTTCTTCATTGGTTCTTCCATAAAGTCGCTGCGCTCGATATACAACTCATTACAGAAGGGTATCTCCCGGGTGCCGGCTGCTTCATCCTCAGGGTTGTTGATGCCGGTGAGAGTCTCGCGTTTATCCGCAGGATAGTTGGTAATAACCAGTTTTACTGGATCCATTACTCCCAGATAGCGGTTGGCCTTTTTATTGAGATCGTCGCGCAGGCAATGCTCAAGCAGGGCGATATCGACGCGGCTGTCAGCTTTGGCTACACCGATACGCTTGCAGAATTCGCGGATAGCTTCCGGCGTATAACCTTTGCGTCTGTAGCCGGAGAGGGTAGGCATACGGGGGTCGTCCCAGCCTGATACATACTTCTCGGTTACCAGAGTCAGCAGACGTCTTTTGGAGAGAACGGTATAGGTCAAGTTGAGGCGTGCAAACTCAATCTGCTGTGGGGCGTAGATCTCGAGATTCTCAAGATACCAGTCATAGAGGGGACGGTGATTTTCAAATTCCATAGTACAGATTGAATGGGTTACCCCTTCGATAGAGTCGGACTGACCATGAGTAAAGTCATACATGGGGTAGATACACCATTTGTCACCGGTACGGTGGTGCTGGGCTCGGAGGATACGGTACATGACCGGATCACGCATGTTGAGGTTCGGGTGTGCCATATCTATTTTGGCGCGCAGAGTCTTGCTGCCGTCAGGAAATTCTCCAGCGCGCATACGGGTAAAGAGATCGAGATTTTCTTCGATACTCCGGTTACGGTAAGGGCTATCTGTGCCGTCAGGGGTGGTGCCGTCTTTGCCGCCGGCAGAGGTGCCGCGGTATTCTCTGATCTGATCTTCGGTCAGGTCGCAGACGTAAGCTTTGCCCTTGCGGATAAGGCTTACCGCCCAGTCGTAGAGCTGTTCATAGTAATCAGAGGCGTAACACTCATTTGCCCAGGTAAAGCCGAGCCAGGATACATCCTCTTTGATCGCATCGACATACTCCTGCTCCTCTTTGGCCGGGTTGGTGTCGTCAAATCTGAGATTACACCCGCCTGCGTAGTCAATGGCTATGCCAAAGTTGAGGCAGATGGATTTAGCATGCCCAATGTGCAGGTAACCGTTGGGCTCGGGAGGGAAGCGGGTGCAGACCTTATTATTAAATTTTCCTGTCTGATTATGTTCATCAATAATATCATGAATAAAATCGCTAGAACCTTTTTTTTCGTTGCTCATTAGTGTATACTCCAATACTATAAATTAGCTATCATCGCTGGCTTATTGTGTATAGACTGTATGGGTTCAGGAAAGTGGTGCATTGATTTTTTATGCTTAAAATCACCTGAAAAGGGGCAGTCTGTATATAATACACTAGTAAAAGTATACATTTTAGAAGGGGAAAGAAAAGAGATTCGCTAAAATTATATTTTTTTGACTGAGGGAAAGAGTAATGAAGAAGGCGGAGTTGCTGGTAAGGCTGGAAATATATAAGAAAGAGATCTACCGTAGAGGGTATGTACTGCTATTGGCGGGATTGCTCCCGGTGATAATTGTCTTTATCGGGATGGGGCTCAAGCTGAATGTTATTGAGTATGGTATTATGGCCACAGTGCTGTATTTCTTGTTGTTTGTGCTGGTAATGATTGGTCTAGTCTGGTGGTTTGCGTTGATGGTGAACAAAGGGATACCCAAAAAAATTGGTCTTCTCTGTCCGAAATGTCATGCCCCTATCGTTAAGAATAATGTTGAAGACTTTATGCGCACCGGTAAGTGCGGGAAATGTGGGGAGAAGATTATAGAGGATATATCCTAATCTTGCCCTTTGATAATATAAGGTAGAACCGGAGTATTATTGAGCCCATTTGATATTATCGAGCAGGAAGTTGCCGCCATCTCTAATATTGTTGAAATAAAGTGAGACCCGGGCGCAGTTATCAGCAGCCTGGAGGCTGTGGGTGTAACCGCCTGCGGGGTCGCGTCGGGAGCGGAAATTCTGCAGAGGGATCATAACCCCTTTGTTCCAGCCGGCATGGAGCGGTACTCTATCGGTCTCAAATTCATCCCAGCCTATGGTGCTATCTTCAGTGGTAAGCCCCAGTGAGAGCTCTACTATCTTCTTGCTGGCGTTATAAATATCCAGAATAATCGCGGAATTACCGGAGAGGTCTATTCTTCTGCCTTCATGATCTGGAATAATATAATTGATACTGGTGATATCCTCGCTGCCGGCGGCAATATCGACCATTAGCGCTTCGCCGTCCGGGCTGTCAGGAGTAATTGCAGTGTGGAGGGTATTGCCCCAGTTTGGGCCTTTCCAGCCAAGGGTACTCTTATCCACTCCAGAGAAATTCTGCCAAATATAACTGGGATAGGTATGGGCGGTATTCTGCTCCGGCTGGAAATCGGCTATGCTGCTGCCGAAGATGGTATTGAAGATATTGATAAGTAGAGAAGATTCGGTCTGAGGATTGCGGCAGCCGGTAGCGATGATCCGGCGCATGGAATCAACTCTGAGCTCTTCGGCAAAGAGAATCTGATTATTGTTGATGTTATAAATAGCGTTGAATATCCGATCTTGATTTTTGATCGGAGTTATCTTGCCGATAGTGCTTAATTCCCCAGGGATGCCGTTATCCTGTACCCAGAGGTAGCCGCCACTGCTGATATAATCCCTGAGTAGGTTGATTTCAGCGGTATTGAAGCTTTCTTTGTCGCAGATGATAAGTTGACAGGCTAGTATATCGGATTCCAGTTGGCTGGAATTATTAAGGTCGAGAGTATGAATACTATGTAATTTGGCGATATCTGTAGCTAGCGCTGGATTACGCTTATCCGTCAATATTCCGATATTCACGGAGATACCATTTATATTAGAGTCGGTGGCGCTGGTCTTCTCAGCCTGGAGCGTCTGTGGGAATTTGAGTAGAGTGGAACTCGGCTGTAAGGCTGGATCCAAACGCTGCGGGCTGTCGATTATTTTGACTGTATCTTCTTGCGCTGGGGCAATGCGCGAGATATTCAGTCCTTCACCGTTCATTTCATGGAGATCCAGGTTGTCTAAGCCAAGATCCAGGTTGTCAAGATTGGTTGCAGGCAGTTCCGGTTCAATCGGTGTCTCAGGGGCAATCTCTGGCGTATCAGTAGAGATAAGCTGTGCAATATCTGGCTGTAATGGTATATACTGCTCACTCAATGTATCTGTAAAAGAGTGCGGATTCTCCCGGGTAATATCAACTTTTGTTGGAAATTGTTGAGGCTCAGGCTTGATGGTTTTGGCGATTTTATGGTTAATATTAATATCCAATTCATCAATGAGCGCGATAACATCGGGTGTAGTTTTGAGATCGTCTGAAGCATCAAGATATGATTCCAGTGGTAAATCTACACTCTGTATGGAGTTGTCGTTCTCAAGAACATCGGCGGTAATGTCAGGTGCAAGCGTTATGTCGTTCTCCTCCGCTGGTAGTGGTGCTTGAGCTGCAATAGGCAGCTCTGGAGCAAGGGAAGCTATTGGTGGTAGAGAGCTTTCGGGGTCTGCAGGGACTCTGCTGATCTCGTGATAATTCCGGGAAGTATCAAGTTCGGACAATAAAGTATCGGCTGATACTTTTGGGGTAGCGGTCTGGATAAGCTCTATTCCGGCATCAATAGTGCTTGGAGAAAGGGTGGGTTTGGGTGCAGCTTCTGAGATGATGCTAGCTGCATCAGGGATATTCAGTTCATCCTGATTCTGTGTCAGTTTGCTGAATTCAGCGAGAGTATCCGGGGTTGAGAGCAGATCTTCAGCGTCTTTAGTTTTCTCAATAGGGGCAATATTATCGATACTGGTCAGGAGCAACTCTGGGTTCTCCAGTGCTGGGGTCTGTTTAGAGATTGTACGCAGGTGTGCAGTCTCTGCTACTTCGTGGTTAAGATCCCTTTGTAGCTTTTTGCTATCTCCAAGCGGGCCGGCAGCGTATGCAGGATTCTCCGAGATTTCTTGCGGTTCAATTGTGGAGAGCAGTTCTTTAGTCTCGGTAATGGAGTTGTTCTGCTCGACTATTTCCTGAAGATTATGCTCTGTCTCGTTGTTATTCAGTAAAGTTTTAATTTTGTGTTCAAAAACTGAAGCGCCGGCAGCAAGCTCTGTCGGTTCAGCATCCCGGACAGTAGAAATATTGTTGTCAATTTCGGAGTTAGTTGATGCGGTCTCGGCTGCTGCAGCAAATATAGCGTCGAGGCAGAGTTCCGGCTTGGGTGTTGAGTTTGCTTGCAGCTCCTGTATCTCGGTTCTTAGTAATTCTGGTCTGTTTGCGCCGGTATCCTTGTTGATTTCGCTCAGTTTTGAGAGCTTGAATTCAACGTCGCCGGTCGGCTCAACCAAATCAGTATGCAGAACGGTAATAGGTAGCAGTTCGCGGTTTGTTTGTGAAGCTGCAAATTCTTCGTTAATAAGCGGTGTAGATATATTTGCTTCGGATTCAAGCATTTTTATGGCAGGAAGATCTGAAGAATTCACGAAGGAAGTAAGCAGAGGGGTATCAGCGGCAGCGGTTGTATTCAGGTGTTGCAACGAGCTGGAATTCTGTTCCAGATAACTCTCGGTAATGACGGTATTAGTAACGGTGATACTCCGAACTTCAGGTTTGCTGCCGGTGATCTCGTAATTGGTATTGCTGACAATTACATAGCTGGCGATTATTGCAATAATCGGTAGATGTAGAGCTGCTGAGAGCAGGGCAAATCTGATCATGCGTTTGCTGGAAAGTCTGCGCAGGAGTAGTAAGATAGTACTCAACGCCAGTGTCAGTATGAGTATCAGTATAACTGTAAAGCCGGTATTGTCCTCAGATTGAACATCAGGAGCGTCAAGAACGGGGAGTTTTGTATCCAGTTCTACAGCTGTTTCAGGTTCTACTCTTTCCAGAACTTTTTGTGATTTAGATTGAACCGGTATTACGGTTAGCGGTGGTTCTATCGGTATGGGTAGTGAGTTTTCATGAATAATGGAAAGTGCCGCGACTTTACGCCCGGCTTCAGGAGTTGAGAGCTCATGGGCGATACAGAGATCATGTTGCTCTCTTCCGGCAGGAGCAGGAAGTTGGTAGGTTAATTCTAATTTTTCGCTAAGTGCGCCGACACGGACAAGAACGGTATGAGTCTGTTCGCCGCTAGCGTTTGGATCTTTGGGTACAATACTGAATTCAATGATTTCAGTCTCACCCGGGATGAGGCTCCGTTCAGGGTTATAGTGTAGTTCTATAGCTGAGTCGAGCGGGGTAAGTGAGATATTTGCAGCCTGGGGGGCGGTCAGGACTGCGTTGAAGCTGGAAGCAGAGGGTTTGTCTGCTGTAACCTGACCGAGGTCTATTCGGTTTCGGCTCAGCCTGAGGTTCTGATTGCAGACCTCGACTTTGAGCGGGATAGTTACGGCGGTGTGTTCGGTAGTCAGTTTTACCTTGCCGGTATATTCTCCGGCAGGAATATCCTCGGGGATATGGAGTTTTAACTCAAGATGATTGTCTCCGCTTTCAAGTTTATTACCGCTGAGGAGAAGATTTTCAGCGTTAATAGTGTAAACGGAATTGGTCAGAGCGGAGAAGTCTGCTTTGAGGGTGTCGGGTAGTCCGGTATAATTGAGGTTGAGTTCTGTAGTACTCTCCCTGCCGGCAAAGACGCTGCCAAAGTCAAGATCTTGGTCGGTACTGAGCGTATAGTCGATATCCTGCTCTTCCTGAGATAATAGTTGTTTTTTGACCGTTCCGGCATCGGCTTGACGGATATAAGGATACTCTTCTGAGCCCCAGGCGCGCAGTAGCAGGTCAAGATCCAGTTCATGTTCGAGAGGAATTGTGCAGGTATATACTCCGTCTTCAGCTTGACTGTCTCCGTGCTTGCCGTCATCATAAAGTTTGATTCGTCCGCGTTTGGAGAGGACCTGAATGTTGGCGTTGCCCACCGCTTGGCCATCTTTGGCGAGGGTACTGCTCAGCCAGATCTTATTCGCGGTGACCAGAGGAGGGAAAGCATCAAGATAAAACTCAGTGGTTCCGGTTATGTTGAGTTCGAGTTCACGCTTGGAGGAGCGGTTGCCGATTATGATTGTCCATAGCCCGGGATCAGGGTTGGGGACATTAATTTCGGAAAAATTAGCGTCTTTTACCGGGATGACCTCGAACTTCTCACCTTCGGGAGAAACTAGACCAAAGACAGCCTCCGACATGCCGGCATTGAGCATGAAGCTGATGTCTTTGAGCGAGGCATCGACGGGGACGGTGATTTTATGCCGGTTGTACGGTATCTTTTTGGTAAAGATAATTTCACGACTGCTGATGACCGAAGCTATACGCTGATAGATTCCGAGTAGATCATTGTCGCTGACTGCTTGGTAAAATGCACCGTCGGTCTCTTCCGAAATCTGTCTGAGCAGCTGGATGTCTGCCTGATTTGACAGTCCGACACAGTAGACCGGTATCGCTCTAGCACCGAAGAATTTATGCTGATTATTATACGTGCTGGATTCATTCTTGCCATCGGTGAGCAGGACTACAGCGCAACGTTTACTCTGGGCAAAGTCGAGCAGATCCAGGCCGGCTTCCAGCGCGGCACCGATATCGGTCTGTCCTGAAGCCTCTAATGAATCAATGGCTGCGTGGAGTCTTCTGCTGTTTCGCACCGGAGTCAATTTGGCGACGGTTTTCGGTTTATTATTGAAGGAGATAATACCGATATGCTTTATTCCCGGGCTATTCCGAGCAATATCGACAAAGGCTTTTGCCGCTCTGAGCCGATTTCGATACGGATCATTGCTATGCATACTGAGGCTGTTGTCGATGATCAGAACAACATCGGTTTGATTCTGATTATACTCTATTTTCTCGGTCAGTTCACTGGTATAAATTGGACGGTTGTCTTTATTCAATTCGAGATATACAGTGTAGTCTCCGCCGGAGCGTTGCTGCGGAGGGCGGCGAATGTCTAGAAATAGCTGATTATCATGTTGCCAGAGCAGGATATTCTCGGCTCTATATTTATTCTTTCTGCCGGTAGCTGGATTCAGAGCTTGAGGGTAGATATAAACCGCAAGATCAGCGGCAACAAATTTTGTATTGCCGTAACTCTCGGGAAGAGTTATACTCAGCTTGATGTTTTTAGGATTTTCGGGTGAGCCGGCATTATTGTTCAAGAGCTTGCTCTGCACTGTAGTTACAGCGGCATAGCTGCTGGGAAACAACGTTCCCAGGAGTATAAGCGTCAAGAAGATGTAATACCGAATTTGTTTTAGCATAACTAGTTTATTTATCTCTTCTTCAATACCGGAAGATCTACCTGTTCAATTCCAATTTCACGGCAGAGTCCCATTATTTCCATTACCTGACTATAGGCAACCTCGCCGTCACTACGGATAAGTACCCGTTTACCCTGGCTCTGCTCTTGCCAGCGAGTTAGCTTGGTGTTGAGCTCTTGTCGGCTAATTACTCTGCCGCCGCTGACGATGGTGCCGTCTTTATGCAGATTGATTACTAGATTGTCGTTGTTCTGTTTACTTGCATTTCCGCTGCCGGTTCTGGGTAGTTTGATTCGCTGATCATACTCTTTAGTAGTAAAGTTGGTCGCTACTAGAAAGAAGATAAGCAGGAGGAAGATCACATCGATAAGCGGTGTGAGCGGGAGTTCAAAATTATCGGTCTCGCGGCGTAAAGCTTGCATTTATTATCCTCGTAGTAGTCAGGCGGCATCTTGGACTGGAGCCTGGTTCTGTTCTTGCTGATGCTTGAGAGTCTTATCGACAAATATCAGTGATTCGTCCTCAATTTTTCGCATAATCTGTTCGGATTTTGTCCTTAAATAGTGATAAATCAGGAAAAATGGTATCGCCAGAACTAGACCGAAAGCGGTAGTATAGAGTGCCTGATAGATACCTCCGGCAAAGATAGCGGGATCACTCATGCCGTTTTCTGCCGCCTGCCTGAAGGCGGTTATCATGCCGATGACAGTACCGAGCAGACCGATCAGGGGCGAGACCGAAGCGACAAGCCCGATAGGCTTGATATTCTTGCGTTCATCCCAGAGGGCACGGGAGAGATCGTCGTCAATACCTCTTTCCATCTCTTCACGGGAGCCGGAACTACGTACAATTACTCCCTTGAAACACCGAGCGATAAGTAAAGGTTTTTCCTGTAGCAGCTTGGTAACCTCATCCAGATCAGTAGACTCCAGCAAAGAATAAATGTATAGGGCATAATCCTTATTATAATAGTTCTTCAGCCTGAGGCTTAGCATACGTTCGATGGCGTAAGTGAGGCCGATTACTGAAGCGCCAAGCATCGCCCACATAATCCCTCCGCCACTCTGAAACATCGTGGTTATACGCTGTAGTAGGTTCTCGTTCTGTCCATCTGCGGCATAGGCCGTAAGGCTCAAGACCGGGAGCAGGAGCAAGATAAGGCCTGCTCTGAGATATTGTTTGTGTTGTCTCATAACTCTGTCTCCGCTAATAGTTCTTCTTCTGCAATCTGAGCTGATGCGGTATCCGCATAGTCACTGATAATTCGTTTGAGATCATTTACCGCCGGTTCTATCTCTCCAAGTTGCCTGGAGGCTTCAGCCGCTTTGAGCAGAGCTTCAGCCGCGACCTCTTTGCAGTGGGGCAGGAAGACATCGATCTTTCTGAATTCTTCGCGTGCTCCCTTGAAATTGTTCTCTTCCATGGCGATCATGCCTAGCCCGAAACGGGCTTTGGCTGCGGCTTGACCGCTATAGTTGTCGGCCTTGGCGGCATTAAAATAATCTGCGGCGTCACGGGTTGCTCCGAGCAGGAGTGAGGCTTGTCCGGCGCCCCAGTTTGCCTCGTGGGTTAAAGGGCTTGCCGGGTAGTCGGTAAGTAGTTCGGTGAAGATATGTAACGCTGAACTGTATTCGCCGAGTTCGAGTTGTACTGTCCCTCGGGCATATCTAGCGTTTACCATAATATCCTGATCTGTAGTCTTCTTTTCGGCGGTACTAAACAGCTCCAGCGCTTGAGCGTATTCATGGTTATGCTGGAGAATCTTGCCCGCTCGGAGTGCGCTCTCGGCGTAAATTTCACTCTCTGGGTATTGCTCATAGATAGCTAAAAATTCATTGAGTGCCTTCTGCATATTGATTTGTTTTTCGCTTGCGAGCTTGAGATAACACCAGGCGAGACGGTAATGGGCTTTATCGGCAAGTGGTTCTGCTGGTTGTTGCAGAATTTCCCGGTACCAGTTTAGCGCCCGGGTATACTCGCTACGGTTGAATTCAATCTCGCCGAGACGGAAGCGGGCGAGGGTGTTATTCTTGTAGTCTGGATAAGTCTTGAGCAGTTCGCTCAGCAGGGCTGTGATTTTGGGATAAAGCTCTGTCTGTTGAGTTGTATCCTCTTCACTCTGTGACCAGTATATCCGAGCCAAAGTATAAAGAATGTCCGGATATTCGCTGGTGCCGGCCGCTTCCTGGTGTAACTTTTGGAGTAGAGCGATTGCCTGCGTATTTGCTTGCTTTAAGTTGAGCAGATTTGCCTGCTCAATGTGGGCTTTTAGGGTAAATTCTGATTCCGGGAAGTTATTCAGAAGTTGAATAAGATAGTTCTCGGCAACTTCTAGTTCATGCTGCTTTCGACTATGAATAGCCAGAATATATAGGGCTTTGGCTGCATATGGGCTGTTCTTATACTCAACTATAAGTTTCTTTAATTTCTGGATGGCGGCAGGGATATTGCCTTGCTGTTGATCTATCCAGGCGCTGGAGAAGAGTGCCGCATCGGCGATAGTAGAGTCTTTATGTAACTGGTAACTCTCTTCATAACCGTTACGGGCTGCAGCAATATCGCCTAGAGCGTATTCTGCCTCTGATTTATAATATTTGAGCTGACTGAGTAGTTCAGCTGCGCTTGGATCTGTGGCATAGTCTGTAGAAAACTGGTCAATACTTTTGAGAATAGCTTTGAGCTTGGTCTGGTGTTCGCCGGGTATATCGCGAGCTTGTTGCGCCAGGAGGAAGTTATTCAGACAGAGGCGGTATGCTGCGTGCATACGTATACGGCTTATCTCGGCGGTATCGGGGTCGGTAGCGATAGCTCGCTCTGCGGCATTGGCGGCATTTTTGAAATAGTTATGGGCAATCTCCGGGTTCTCTTGTTCGGTAAGTTCACCCAGACGCAGGAGTGCGGCTCCCAAGCGGGAGTTATCAGGATAGCGGGTAATATACAGGCTGAAGTAATCCTTGGCCTGGTTTTGAGCTTCTGGATTATTGCTTTCTTTGAAGAGTGTTTCCGCCAGCCGGAGTAGCGAGGCGGCTGCAATATCTCTGGCGTCGCGGGTAAATTTCTCCGCATCGTCCACCTGATGCTCTGCCAGGTATTTTTTTGCCCAGTTTTCAGACTCTTCGGCCAACCATTTATAAGCGATATTACTTTTCTCGGTATCACCGAGTAACTTTTGATAATCGGCAATGGCATAGGCTGCCTGCAGACGGAGTGGAGTCTCGGGATAATTTTTGAGTAGTCGTTTGATCGCTGCTGAGGCTTCTTTGTATCTACCGAGTTTGGATTCAGCAAGAGCCAGTTGATAGATTGCGAAAGGAGCGTAGTCACTGTCTGGAGCAATCTCAATTATGCGTGTGAGAATAGTTCTGGCTTTATGGTATTCTTGCTTATCAAGTTCATTTTCGGCCAGGAGAATGCCCGCTTCCAGAGTCTGGGGGGTATTGTCATTGTCGGACTGAGTATTAAAGGTCTGGCTCAGCAGGGCTGAGAGTTCTGGCGCCAGTTCTCCCTTCTGGAGAATGCTTAGGCGTATCAGTGCCGCTTGTTTTTGCGGATGAGTAACGGCGGCGACGACCTTTTTATATTCGTTGATTGCTTTCTCGGTGGCACCGATCTCTTCATAAGCGGCTCCGGCGTCAAAACTTGTACTCAGCGCAGTGACTGGGTCGGTATAGAGTTCGGCAGCCTTGCTGAAGGCCTGAGCTGCGGCTTCAATATTTTTTAGAGCATAATTACACCAGCCGATACCGGCGTAACTCTGTGCGAGATAATGGCCTTGAGGATAATTGGTGATGACGGATTCGAATTTCTTCTTGGCTTGCTCATAATTTTTGAGCCAGTAGAGGCTCTCAGCGTTATGGTAAGTGATGAGTTCCTGCTTCTGGGGATCAAGCTCGATATCGAGTTCGTCATATAAGGAGAAAAAGTATGAGCTATTCTCATAATCCTTGAAATTATAGGCTAGAATGCCTGCGCTGGTAAGTGCGTCAGGGAGAAATCTGGAGGTGGGGTAGGCGGTGTGCAGTTTGAGATAGCTGCGTATAGCCCGTTGGTACGTCGGGTCGTCTGGGCGGCGCTGGGCAGACATTGCCAGGTGGTTCAGACTCTCGGCTAGCCAGTACAGCGAACTCTCAGCTTGGGGTGATTCCGGGAATTTGTCGATAAGATTCGAGTAGAGTTCGCTTGCCTTTTTGAAGAGCTCTGCCCGGAAGTAAGCGTCGGCGCCATAAGCGCAGGCCTCTAGTAAAAGTTTGTTATCACTAGCTGGGTAGAGTTTGAGGATGCGTTCATAGGCATTGCCGGCACTACTGTCTTTGCCGAGGTGAGCCAGACAACTCGCCATATAAAATAATGCTCTGGGAGCCTGGGCGCTGTCGGGATTATCCTGGATGTATTCAGCAAATTTATCGGCAGCATTTTTGTATTCGCGGCGTTCTTGCATCAGGGCAAGAGCATACTTATAGTCTTCATCGGCTCGGGCGTACCTACCGCTGGAGGTGAGGTAAATGAGCAGTATAATGATAAAGAGTGGTATCTTGGCTAACTTCATCTTGAATAATTCCTCAATTATTGTTGCAGCCGGAAGAGGGCTGTAATCTTCAGCTTGTATCGTCAGAAAAGGGGGGTAAAATTGAGTAAAAATCATTCTTTTGTATAATTTAGCCGGCATTTTGTGAAATTGTCTCTTACATTTAACTTGCATGTAAGTACTATAAAATAGATGATTGTGTTTAAGATATAATAATAGATTATGAGGATTGATACGCATATGATCAGAGTCTTGCCGGATATTGTGCAAAATAAGATCGCGGCCGGTGAAGTTGTCGAGAGGCCGGCAGCAGCGGTAAAGGAGTTGGTGGAGAATGCCATCGATGCCGGGGCAACCAGAATTAGTGTGGAGATTGAGGAGGGGGGTATGCGCCGTATCCGCGTGGCGGATGACGGTTGCGGCATGACTAGAGACGATCTTCAGCTCTCTATTCAGCGGCATGCAACGAGTAAGATACATGAGGTAGAGGATATCTTTGCTATCTCAACTCTGGGGTTTAGGGGGGAGGCGCTGCCCTCTATCGGTTCGGTATCACGGCTCTCTATCTCCAGTTGTACTCAGGAGCAGGAGGAAGGCTGTTTGCTCCGGGTGATTGGAGGCAAGGCGGAGGGGGTGATTCCGGCGCCACCGCGCAAGGGTACGCTGGTCGAGGTAGAAGATCTCTTCTTTAATACTCCGGCTCGGCGTAAGTTTATGAAGAGTCCGGCGGCGGAGATGGGGGCTATAAATGAAAGTATTACCCGTATTGCTCTGGCTAATCCCGGAGTAGCGTTTAAAATTCGGGGTAATAATAAGCCGGTTATGGAGCTGGCGGCTAGGGATAATCTTGAGGAACGGATCCGGGATCTCTTTGGAAAGAGTATTGCGCTGTATCCGGTCGAGTATACGACCAGCAGTGGCGAGCTGACTATCAGCGGTTACTGTGGGAAGCCGGGTGAGAACCGTGGTAATAGCAGATCGATCTATACCTTGCTCAATAAGCGCTGGATAAAGCATCCGGGGATGATTCGGGGCATTATTGATGCGTATCAGGGTAGTTTGCCGCCACGGCGTTATCCTTTTGCAGTAATTTGTCTGACTATCGACCCGGCTCGGGTCGATATCAATGCGCATCCAACCAAAGAGGTGGTAAGATTTGAAAATGATTCGTTATTTGTCGGCGGCTGCCGGAAGGCTATTGAGCAGACGCTGCTGGGAGGGGGCGGGGAGAGTGATAAAGCCGGGGTCGCCGGGGTGGAGAGTACGGATTCTTTGCGGCGACTTACAGAGTCGAGTATTCAACATTATATCAGCAAGAATCGGGTTAATAATCTGGCGGAAGCGCGGAGTAGTTACCGGAGCAGTCCTGCACCGTTACAGCCTAATCAATATGGTATTGGGGAGCAGAGAGTAGAGCGTGACGGAACGGAGGGCGCTCAGGCCGGTGAATTCAGCGGCAGGCGGGATGAAACGTTTGAGCAGAGGGCACAACCGGCAGTTGAATCTGAAAATGTTCGACCGGAGCAGTCGGCTTTGGAGTTATCTCTGGTTGGGGGATACCGTTATCTGGGGCAAGTAGGGGGGAAGTATATTCTTGCCGAATCCGACGCTGGGGTGATTTTTATCGATCAGCATGCATTACATGAGAGCTGGAATTATAACCGGCTGACAAGTAGAGAGACGGTTATAGATTCGCAGCGGTTATTACTACCGGTGGAGATAGAGTTGAATGCGGTAGAGGAGGCGCTTCTGGCGCAGAGCGCGGTGGTGCTGGAGGAGGCGGGGTTTGATTTTGAGCTCAAAGGTTCGACCTTGCTGATCAAGGCACACCCGGATATTGTTCAGCCACACAATATCGAGCAGGTAGTCCGCGATGTGCTGAGTGAGCTGGATACTTCGGCGGTACAGGAGTACCGGGACAGGATAAATGCAGCACTGGCCTGCCACTCTGCAGTCCTTTTCAATACCAATTTAAGTGATGAACTATGCATAGATCTCCTTCAGAAGTTGGCTGCCGGCTCACTTCTGAGCTGTCCGCACGGCAGACCGACAAAGATAGTCTTCAGTTGGAAGGAATTGGCGGCAAGATTTCAGCGCTGAGTACTCTCTGGATTTAGCTTGTAACCATAAACTAATAAAATAAATTAGGCCTCATTATGTAATATTAATTGGGCTATTGTTTTGTTTGACAAAAAAAATAATCAAATGTAGAATTATATCTTCGATATATCTTATAAAGGCTGATTACAGATCAATTGAATTTAGGAGAAGTGGTAATGGATACTGAAAATAGCAGTAATGCTCCTGTGAAGGTTGAGCCTGCTCCGATTGCGTCCACAACGGGTAGCGAAAAGGCTTCAACAATTCCAGAAAAAAATAATCCGAAAAAGAAAGGATTTCCCTGGGTCAAGATAATACTGATTATTATCGCTGCTATTATATTATATGATATTGCCAAGAAGGTTCATACTAATAGAGCCAAGCAAGAGCCGGTAAAAGAACGTATTCACCCGGTAAAGACTGAATTTGTTAAAAAGCTTAGAGGTGTATTTGAAGTTCAGTATGCAGGTTCTACCCGGGCGATCAAACAGGTGGATATAGGTTTTAATGTTGACGGTACACTCAACGAATTACCGATAAAAGCAGGTATGATGCTCAAACTGGATGATGTGATTGGCTCGCTTGATCCGCGTGATTATCAGAATGATCTGAATGCAGCCAATGCCGACTATATTAATGCTAAAGCCAGATTGGATCGTGTGCAGAAGCTGTATGATGCTGCAGTTGACCCTAAGAGTAAGCTGGATGAAGCACTGGCTTTGTTCAAAGTGAGTGAAGCAAAGTTGGAAATAGCACAGAAAGCCAGGAATGATACAGTTCTGAAGGCTCCATTCAAGGGTATTGTGGCGATAAGGTATGTCGATAATTTCCAGGTAGTGGGTAAGGGGCAGCCAATTATCAGTCTGCAGGATCTCAATACGTTGGAGATTCAGGCTGATATTCCGGAGTGGCTGGTGTCTCGGGCTACTGAAGCCAAGGATATAGAGATCTTTGCCACCTACGATGTTCTGCCTGGAGTGAAGATTCCGCTCAAGATCAAAGAGTTTTTTGCGCAGGCGGCCAAGAGTACCCGAACTTATACCGTACGCTTCTTTATGGAGACCAACCCTACAAGCGATAAGGTTACTATTCTTCCGGGAATGACGGCGAATGTAACTATGCTGATTAAGCCTGAGAGTGGTAACGTGCCGGAGTTTATCCTTCCGATCTGGGCGGTGAATACTGTGGGCGGGAAGGGCAAAGCGAGTGTTTTTGTCGTTGATGATAAGCAGAGTCCTTGGACGGTGCATGAGAAGCAGGTTGAGGTTGGCCAGATGACCGATGATTCGATCGTGGTGAAGGGAACGCTCAGTGATGGGGATAGGGTGGTGATTGCTGGAGCAACTATGTTGCAGGATGGAATGAAGGTAAAGGATCTGCCGCTTGATCTGAAATCAAATTTTGCCGAAAAGCAGGAAAAGAAGATGGGCGGAACCAAGGGGAGTGTAAGCACGGAGTATATGATGCCGGAGGAGACTAAATGAATATTGCAGAATCCTCGATCAAGAGAGCGGTGACTACAATATTATTCATTGTAGTGCTCTCCGGGGCTGGTTATATAAGTTATTGGAAACTTGGCTGGTTGGAAGACCCGCTGTTTACAATCAAAGATGCTATGATCTATACCCAGTATCCCGGAGCGACCGCGTATGAAGTAGAGCAGGAGGTGACCAATACCCTGGAGAACGCTATCCAGGAGCTCAAGGAACTCAAATATTTGAAGAAGTCGATATCGCTGCCCGGTCTGTCGATTATCGATGCCGAAATTCAGGATAAGTATAACGGTTATACCCTTAAACAGATATGGGATCAGCTACGGCATAAGGTTCGGGATAATCAGTATAAGCTGCCCCCAGGATGTCAGGAGCCGCATATCAATGATGATTTTGGTGATGTGTATGGTATCATGTATGCGGTCATCGGCGAAGGCTTTACCTGGCGAGAAATGAAAGACTATGCGGATTATATTCGTAAGCGCTTGCTCCGGGTAGAGGGTGTGGCCAAGGTTATGTACTGGGGGGTGCAGAATCAGGCAATCTTCGTCGAGATCGCCAGATCAAAGATGACGGAGATGGGAATATCCCCGGAAAAAATTACCCAGACGGTAACCGATCAGAACCTGGTGGCACAGTCTGGGCAGGTATTGGTGGGTAGTGACTATGTCTGGATTTTTCCTTCAGGTGAATTCAGCGGTGTTGAGTCGATTGCGGATCTGATTATTCATGATGCAGTGAGCGGTACGGAAGTGCGTATTGGCGACATTGCAACGGTAAAGCGCGGATATATTGAACCAGGGACTCAGATGATGAGTTTCTCCGGGTATGAGGATGGGGATACTTACTCTGGATCGCCGTGTATGGCTTTCTGTATATCGCCGCGTGATGATGCTAATGTGGTATATATGGGTGACGGGGTGAAGGCTGAGCTTGACCGGCTGGAGGATATGCGACCGCTAGGTATGGAATTGCGTCCAATAGTCTTTCAGGGTGATGCGGTTAAGAAGTCTATTAGTAATTTTGTAGTAAATCTTGGAGAGTCACTGGCGATTGTTATTCTGGTGCTTCTGATATTTATGGGGCTCAGGAGTGGGGTTATTATCGGCTCACTCTTGCTCTTTATAGTAGCTGCGACCTTTGTCTGCATGTTTATTCAGGATATTACCTTGCAGCGAATATCGCTGGGAGCGTTGATTATCGCCCTGGGTATGCTGGTGGATAACGGTATTGTGATTGCCGATGGCATGTTGATCAATATTCAGCGGGGAATCGATAAGGTTAAGGCCGCGAGTATGATTGTAAAACAGACAACTCTGCCTTTGTTGGCTGGTACTACGGTCGGTATTCTTGCCTTCTCGGCGATAGGTCTATCTCCGGATTCGACAGGTGAGTATTGTGGCTCATTATTCTGGGTTATCTTTTATTCGATGCTCTGGAGTTGGGTGATGGCGCTTACGGTAGTGCCTCTGCTTGGATTCTGGATGTACAAGGATGAGAGTGGTGCCGCAGATACCAAGGATGGCACAAAGAAGGAGCTGAAGGATCCGTATGATACGCCGTTTTATCGGTTTTATCGGGGGCTTCTGGCTTTTCTGGTTGATCACCGCTGGATAGTGCTGCTGATTATGATAGGATTATTGGCAACGGCAAGTTGGGGCTTTAAATTTGTCAAGAGATCATTCTTCCCAGAGTCTGATGCGCCGAGATTTTACATTGATTTCTGGGAACCGCAGGGTACGGATATCCGGGTGGTAGACAAGCATATAAAAGAAGTTGCGGCGTATCTGACCGGGGTAGATGAAAAGACAGGTGAGAAGAGATTCCCTGAAATACGTTATATTTCTACTTTCGCCGGTTCAGGAGCTCCACGTTTTACCCTCACTTATTCTCCTCAGACTGCGAATCCAAGCTATGGTTTTATTTTGATTGAGGTTCATGAGGTCAATGACAAGGTGGAGAATGTACTGGCACCAGCGATAAATCAGTATATTGAGGACAATTATCCTAGCGCGATGGGGACTATGATGAAGTTCAGGATGGGAGCGTCGTATGACGCAACTATTGAGGCGAGATTTTTTGGGGAAGATGCGGATATCTTGCGAAATGTTACCGATCAGGCCTTGCGGATAATGGATGATAATTTGAATGCACGGAGTATTCAGAATAACTGGCGAACTCGGGAGAAGATCTCAAAACCTTTCTTCAATGAGGATAGAGCTAGATTTGCGGGAATTACCCGCAATGAGATGGCTAATGCTCTGCAAATGACCTTTGTGGGTCAGCAGATCGGGATGTATCGCGAAAGGAATAATCTTATTCCGATTATGTCCAGGCCGACACTTGAAGATAGAGATAGTATAGATGATATGTACTATACAACTATCTGGAGTGAGCAAGCTCAGAAGTATGTGCCGATTCAACAGATAGTCTCCGGCTTTAAGACCGAATGGCAGGATACCCTGATCTATCGAAGATTTGGTATTAGGTGTATGACTGCGCAGTGTGAACCGGTACGCTGGGTCACTGGGCCGGAATTACTCTCGCAGATTAAAGATCAGGTAGAAGCAATTAAACTCCCAGCAAATTACTGGCTGGAATGGGGCGGGCAGTATGAGAGTTCCAATGATGCCAACGAAGGTCTAATGAAGACCTTGCCGATAAGTTTCTTGATTATGGGAATGATTGTAGTTATTCTTTATGATGCAATAAAACAAGCGTTGGTCATATATCTTACAGTGCCGCTTGCGGTTATCGGGGTTACCGTTGGTTTGTTGATAACTGGGATACCGTTTGGCTTTATGTCACTCCTAGGTTTTTTGAGTTTGTCGGGTATGATGATCAAAAATGCAATTGTACTTGTCGATCAGATTGATCAGGATATTGCCTCGGGCAAGCATGTTTATCAAGCAATATTGGATTCCGGGGTTAGTCGTGTACGCCCGGTAGCGCTTGGTGCTTCGACAACGGTGATGGGTATGATACCACTTTTGACCGACCCATTCTTTCAGGGCATGGCTGTGACTATCGTCTTTGGTCTATCCTTTGCAACTGCATTGACCTTGTTGATCTGCCCGGTAATTTATGCTACTTTCTTCAAAGCTAGAAGACCTCATTAAGGTTGAGGGTTGACTGGTTATTGTGGTTGGCAGGAGTTGGGGTAATCGCTTAAATTTGCTGTAGAAAGAATATTTATGAAATCGTCTGATTATACAAAAGAAGATTTTAGAAACATGGATCCCTGGAGATTATTCCGGATTATGGCAGAGTTCGTAGAAGGTTTCGAACACATGTCGGAAATAGAAAAAGGAGTCAGTATCTTCGGCTCGGCACGGATCAAAGAAGGAACAAAGTATTATCAACTTGCTAGAGAGGTGGCCAATAGTCTGGCACTCGCCGGTTTTGAAATTATAACCGGAGGTGGCCCGGGTATTATGGAGGCAGCAAACAGAGGGGCGTTTGAAAGCGGGGTCGGTAGGACGGTCGGGCTAAATATTGATCTGCCGTTTGAGCAATCTGGCAATGCCTATGTGCAGCATGGGATTAACTTCCGGTATTTTTTCGTGCGTAAGGTGATGTTTTTAAAGTATTCATGTGCAGTGGTGGTTATGCCGGGTGGATTTGGCACTTTGGATGAATTTTTTGAGATTCTTACGCTGGTTCAGACGCAAAAAGTACCTCCGACTCCAATTGTATTGATGGGTGAAGATTTTTGGAAAGGGATGATTGACTGGGTGCGGGAGGTAATGTTGAATAATGATGATATAATGATATCACCGGAAGATCTCGATCTTGTACGGGTTACCGATGATCCGCATGTTGCTATTGAGCATATTGAGCGTGAATACGGCAAGACCAGGTTGAAGAGGTAGCCTTGATTCTTGATAATCGCTTTGTGTAGTTTATTGATATCCGGCTAAAATTTGCTTTAACACTTTTGTGATTGAGGCTTCACGAGACGGGGATGTGGCTTGGAAGGCTCGCTGTGCAGGCCCATAGGCGTAAATTGTTATTGTCCCAGGATTCGGCTCTTCTTCAAAGAAGAGCCAGCCTGGAAACATCGGGAACTCACCTAAGCATTTCTTATTCAATTCATTCATAATAGATAATTATCTATTCTCAAAGACAAAATTAATTACAATTTTTTGAAATATCGGGTCATTCAGCATCTGCGGGGTCGGGGGTTCAAATGGTTCGCCGTTGTGAACATCCATGAGAACATTTCGTGCGGCAGAGATCTCGGTAGCTATATTATTGGGCATTGATTCCATAAAATTGATATCATCAAGATATCCTTGCGGGTTTATGGTGAAGCTCATAATCACATTGCCTTCATGGAGGCTGATAGGGTTAATTTGTTGTTGAATAATAATTGCTTGATGTATACGGCGAAGAATCTTGTCCATATAGGCGCCATAGCGGCTGCGTAAAACGGCGATTGATTTCGAACCTGTATTGATTGCCGAAGAGTTGAGGCGTTTCTTCATCTTGCTGCCATTAGTATTATTTGTGCTGCCGATTTTGCGTACCGGGATCTTTCTAGAGACAACCTGTTGTTGTGGCTTGACCTCTTGTTGAGCTGGACGTTGCGGCTCAGGAGGAGCGGTGGCGGGTGTGATTGGATCTGGAATAGGTTTCTCAGTGATCTTGCTGATCTCATCGGAAGCAGTAATTCCCGGTACCTCTGTAGTATCATACTCTTCTACCTTCTTTGGCTCTTTGGGTTTGCTGGCTTTTGGTAATATGCTCTTGATATTATCTTGTAGAGCCAGATCGGGCAGCTCGGGCAGCACCTGCTCTTTGGGTTTAGGTTCGGCCTGTAGCTCCTTGGCAGGGGAACGGCTGATAGTCGGTTTGCTAGGAGCCTGAGCCGTAATTTTGGGTACAGGGGGAGGAGTAGGGGTGATCTCTGGAGATTCGATAGAATCAGGCAGAGGATTACCTTTGGTAAATGATTCAATTTGTGATTCTTCCTGATTGCTGGGGCCGAGTTTGGGAAGTTTGGGATCTACCAGATTATCCCGTGACTGCCTGTTCACTCTACCGACAGCTTTGATCTCTTTATCTTCAATTTTTTCATCGAGTAACTTTTCATCAACTGTAACAAAATTCATGGTTTCTTCATGCTTAACAGGCGGTTCGACAGCTTTGAAAATAAAGAGAATAGAATCCTTGCCAATATAGCCGAAGAGAAAGAAGATTAAGAGGTGAACCAGTAACGCAAGCAGGAGCATGATTAAAAAGCCTATGCGGATTATTCTGCGAAACCTTCCAGAATTTATAAGCTTGGGGATATTTTGCATACTCATTATTGTTTGATATTATTCCTGCTTTGATAAATAAATACTCTATATACTATACATAATAATGTAATATAGTAAATGTGGAAAAAGTATATTTGTCATTCGTGTCCGATAAAAATGATATTAATGTTGGCAACCGAAGTTGCTAGCAATATAATTAGGCAGGTGGAGTGTTAAAGGTCTATAACCGATAAAAAATGAAAGACAGAGACTAAGAACAAATAATGCAGAGCAAAACTGCAAAATTATTAAAAAATTTTGAAAGGGAAAATAATAAGCTGAATCTAAAAAAAAGTAAGTGTTAGAGGTGAGCATAAGCGGAAATAAGTTATAATGCATATAGTCTCCTAATAGCTGTAGGTAAGCTGTAAAGTGATATAAATAAAAATGTTATATATGTTGAAGGTTTGAGTTGCTTACAGTAAAAGTTGAGTGTGGAGGTCTGCTCAGAGGTTGCTGGGAGCTTGAGTTTTGAGTTTAAAAGTATAGTCGATTAAAAAAATGCGAAGAATAAAGCTAGAGAATTTAGATTTTTTGCTTTACAAAAGTGATCAAAGCGGATATTCTTATAGAATAATGTCGTAGAGGCATAGTCTGATAATGTTATACTTTGGTCTGTGTCTAGGAGAACTACGATATTAGCAGTTGGGTAAGATGGAACTATTTATTTCTGAGTACATCTGAGGTGTGGATGTCTTCAAGAGTAATATTTTGATTTTACTTTTATGAAGTGATTTATTTTTAAATTTTAAGATGTTGAGTATCGCTTTTTATTGTTTTTGTTGTTCTTATTGGGGGAACAAAGGAGAAAAGGATTATGAGGATGAATATTAAGGGGATTATGCTTGCTGCTGCAGTTGCTCTATGTGGCTCTGCTTTCGCAAGTAACGATGTTGATATGCCTGCTGAACAGGGCATGATCATGGCCAGCAACGATATGGTTGCTAATCAGGAAGGCTTTTACAACAATAGCGAATCTGTTGTTAAGACTTCTGCAGATGTTGAAGAAGGTATGGAAGTTCCTTTCGTTGAAGGTAAAGGTGCTCCACGCCCAATCGCTGGTTACGCTTGGTGTCTTGTAACCAAGCCTGCAACTTACAAGCAGGTTGCTACTGAATGCATGGTTCGTCCAGAGACATACTACACCAAGTGTGTTCCTGCTGAATATGCTATGCAGGAAGTCAAGGTTATGGTTAGCCCAGCAAAGAAGGTCGCTTACTGCCTGCCAGCAAAGGTACGCTGTAAGAAGATGAAGGTAATGGTCGAGGAAGCTCAGACCTGCTACAGCATCATCCCTGCTGAGTACAAAATGGTTGAGAAGGAGATCGAAGTTCAGTCTCCAAGCACAACTAAGATGTGGGTTCCTGCAGTCTACAAGACTGTTGAAGAAAAGATCATGGTAAAGCCTCCTATGCGTAAGTGCGAAGAAGGTGAATGTGCCAATACTCCTATCGGTGTTGATAATGATGCTCCTGCTCTCTGCGTTAGCAGCGAATGCACTCCAGCCGAGTACGTATGCGTTAAGAAGGAAGTCCTGGTTAAAGAGGGTGAACTTGTTGACAACCCATGTGCTGGCCGTAAGCAGACTATTAAGGTCAAGACTCTCGTAAAGCCTGCTGAAGTTAAAGAATGTGTAATTCCACCAAAGTATGCTGAAATTGATGTTGCAGAAGTTGTTGACGGTGCTGAAGTTGAATTCAAGACTATTCCTGCAGTTTACAAGACTATCAAGCGTCTAGTTCTGGTTAAGCCAGAGTCAACTGTTGAAGTTAAGGTTCCAGCTAAGTACGAAACTAAGATGTCTAAGGTAATTGCTACTCCTGAGATCATGGTTTGGAAGCTAGTTAAGAAGTCTAAGTTTACTGCATCAACAGTATCTGAGGCTAAGATTGTATCTGCTCCTGCTATCGAAGGTGAAGCTGTAGAGATTGAATCAGTTGAATACGAGAGTGTTCCAGGCGCTGGCTCTAACTAATAATTTCTATACAGCGGTTATACCGCAGTTGTGAGAAAAATTTTAAGGATCCCTATTAAGGGATCCTTTTTTTTTATGGCTAAGAATTTTGAGATCTGCATGAATAAATATAAAGGGTTAGCAGTGGGTAGTCAAAAGATAATTTTCATAATGAAAATAAATTTATGCATGAGTCGAAGATTATTATAAAAAGCAATAGAAGTAAGTACTATATATTAAAATTCTAAGGAAGAATTATAAAACTTTTAAAGTAATATTTAAAAGGATGAGTATGCCAAGATATAACAGAAAAGTAAATTGAAGTAAATATTGAGTTGTTATATGAATTTATTAAAAAATAAGAATTACTATTGAGCTTGAAGTGTTTTGGTTATGAGATATTAAAATGCCTTGATATGTTTATGAAAAACTATTAAGTGAAAAATAAATTAAAGTTGTAATAGTAAAAGTCAATGAAGTTTGCAAGACAAACTAGTGAGTAGGAGTGTAAAGAGTATTAGAATTATATGATTTTAAGTGATGTGGTATAGTATAGTATACTCAATGTGATGAGTAATAAGTTGTGATAATAAAGTGGAAAAACAAATTATCACCTTTTTTATAATATATATAAAAAATGCAGTCAAGGAAAACTCAACTTTTTTCGATAAGATTATAGAGATTTACTATAATAATACAAGTTGGAGAAATATGATGTATAGAATACCTCGGCTGGCAGTAATTCTGATATTAATGATAGTTTGTGCATACTGTGCTGATCTACAGAAGGTAGAGGGCAAGGAGAAGGTTGTATGTATGGGTGATGAGATCACCAAAGGCTATTGGCGCGAAGAATTAATAGGTAATGGAACGTGCTGGGTTGATATCCTAGCTGCATATAATAGCGATATGGAGGTGATTAATGCAGGTGTAGATGGTATGGAAGCGGGGAAGGTAGCATATCTACAAGGGATACTCGATGAGTATCCAGATGCTGATACCTATATAATCTATTTTGGAATAAATGATATTAAACGTATAACCTCTATCGATCCAGGAGGAGCTGCTTCTGTTGGAGCAAAAGTGTTAAGAATGGTTCGAAAAATAAAACAAAGTGCACCTAAAGCAAGGATCGTATTGGTAGCTCCACAGCGTATAGAATCTGCAGGATTGAGCGCTGAGAATAAAGCTGCAGGCTATAATGCGAATTCTGAGGTATTGTGTGATATGATCGCCGGCAGTATAAAAGTTGTGGCTGAGCGTGAGCAAGTTGAGTTTGTATCGTTGCTCGACCAAATTACTCCGAAAATGCTTGCTGATGGAGTTAGACCAAATCGTGAGGGTCATGCAGAGATCGCAAAGATCATTTGGAATAAACTAAAAAATCCTGGGAGTAGAAGCGAAGAAGATATCCTTAGTGTGCAAATGGCACCGCCACCGATAGGAGTTCCGGCAGTGAGTGAACAGGGAACTGAGGCCATAATTGAAGGTATAAATAATGATATACAAGAGTTGGCAGGTATCGGAAGTAGAGTAGAGATTGTTGAGTCGAAGCAACAGCACATAGATGGTAGAGCTACTAAATTTGTAGATAAAGCACAGACAGCAGGTATTGTATCTAAAAATGCGTATGAGATCGGCAATAATCTAGCAGGTGTGGTTTTAGATAAAATTGAAGGGATATTAATTCGGAAGGTGGATGTGGTAATGGCGGCGCAGTTTGCAGATAAAGACTTGGGTAGTGATGGTATTACTCAAGTAAGTTATGTTAAATACAATTTACCAGATCCAAGTAGTGTTGCGAGTTTTATAACTAATATTGAAGCAAAGAATAATGATTATGAGCTGCTTGCGAATGCAGTAAATTGGGATGAGGTAGAGGTGGAGCGCAATATTGATAATATTAAGACATTATCTCCAGAAGAAGTAAAGAATGAAGAGAAAATAGTTACAGCTAAGCCAGAAATTGATTTGCAGAAAAATGCAGAAAAGGATATAATTTCTCAGAAAGAAATTATTGAAGTATGGTTGCCTGAGTTGGAGTTAATTGAAGACAATACCAAGGACAGGGCTAAAGTTATAAATAATCTGGAAATTGCAGAGAAAGAGGCTGTTGCGCTTAAATCAACAGAAGTTAAAGAGGTCTTCGCTATTTCTGAACCTATAGAATATACTGGCTATGAAGTGTTAATCCATACAGGAATCGGTAAATAGGTTGAAATATAATAGTATAAATGAGTAAGTATATAGTGGTGAGATAAAGCATAATTATTATGATAAAATGCTGCAGAATTGCGATGAAAATGACGTTATAAGTATAAATACTAGTATTAGATAAAAAAAACAAAAAAAAATCGAAGGATTTTTTATTATTGGTAAAGAAGTTTAAAATAATATAATTTGTTTAGTGGTAGTATGTTGTGATGATATTTGTTGTGGATGGAGTAGTAAATATTGGCTAATGTTATCAAAAAAGTGTTGACAATTATGGAAAGTAATGCATAATTCAATGAGAAGTACCCGTCCAGAATTCCTTGTTGACGGTTGTTTTATAAAAAGTTTTTTATAATATTTTTGTCGGAGTTATTTTATTGTTGTGTGGCAAGTTTGCCGCAAGTAAAGGGAAAAAGGAGAATTGGGATGAAAGTATTACGTTGGGGAGTATGCGCACTAGCTGCTCTGCTAATGGCTGCAGGTTCTTCATTCGCTGCTGATTCAGAGATTGACGCTATGAAGGCAGCTATGGATAACATGAAGCAGGAAATGGATGCAATGCGCGCTACAATGTCAGCTGAACGCGAAGCAATGCGCGAGAGTGCTGGCGGTGCTCCAGAAGCACTAAGAACAAAGGGTGGCAACGCTACCGTACGTATTGGTGGTGCAGTAGTTGTACGTTACTACGCTAATTTCAGTAGTAATAATATTGATAATTCAACTAATGGTGTAAATAATGTATCAGCTGCTGGCCCAAATAGGGGTGGTGAGTACGCTACAAAGATTGGTTGGACAATGGATACTGCTAAGATCGACTTTGACGTTCAGATCAATGAAGATCTTTCAGCTTATATTGATATTCGTCCAGACAAATTTGACAAGGCTTACTTCCAGTGGAACAACATTGGTGGAACAGGACTTGGCGGTCAGATTGGTTATATCGGTATCCCTGGTGGTATGTATTCTGCTAGCTGGAGCCCACAGAACACAGTTCTGATCAATAACCCATTCACAAAGACTCTCATGGGTGATGTGCCTAACGCAGCTGGTGTATCTCCAGAAGATGATATCTCTCGTATGGGTGTTAAGCTGTACTATACTTTTGATGATCAGGTTAAGATCACAGGTACTATCTATAACCCAGATGGTGGTGATGCTGACTTGTCTGCAATGGAAGGTGGTAGTGCTGTTTCTACAAATGGTAACGTTCGTAACTACGGTGTTAACCACACACTCATGGTTGAATACAGCCCAGCATTTATGGAAGGTTTGCACTTCTCATTCACATACACTGGTCAGGTAGATGCTGCTCAGCGCGCTAATTTTGATGACACTATTTACTATACTGCGACAGCAGAACGTGGTACAGGTTACGTACCACAGTTCAACTTAGGTGTTGCTTATGTTGGTGATAAGTACTCTGTCTGGGTTTCTGGCGACTACACTTACGCTCCAGGATTCTGGTCTAATTCAGGTGCTTTTGCTCTTGATATGGGTGCTAACTACAACGTTACAGAGAGATTCTCAGTTGCAGTTGGTGGTGACTATGCCTTCGCAAATTCAGGTAATACAGCATTCAAAGAGGGTATAGTAGGTTATGTTCCTGGTGTAGGTACAGGTACTGGAAGTGATAACGCTCATGTAACAGCATATGCTGCACGTGTACGTCTCGGTGCTAAGTACACACTATGTAACGGAGTTTGGGTTCGTGCTGAATATGGTCACACTTGGTACGGTTCAAATATTGCTCATAGATCAGATGTTAAAGGCGCAGATTCATTCGTCTTCGAAACAGGTGTATCTTTCTAAGAAGTATATGATCTAAAAGCAGTAAAAAAAATTAAAATAGAAGGAATCCGCTCTCCGACCGGGTTCCTTCTGTATTTTAGTATAACAACTAAAAATTTAAGATGTTTTACAAGTAGTTTGAATTTAGTTTAGGGTTGTGGCGATATTGAAGGTCTTTGTTAGGTAAGTGCTTATAAAAGAGAGAAGCAACAAGTACTCTTTATACGGGCGTATAGTAAAGTGTGATTGATAATGTAACAATTAAATTATTGTATATAAAGCGGTAATGTTAATCTCAAGTGGTATTTGATTAAGCTATAGGTGAAAGTATAACGAATAATAAATTTCGCAAATTTAAACCAGCGGTTTGGATATGCTAACTAAACGTCCTCCTATCCTGATGATAGGAGGACGTTGTTATGAATTCTAGAAATGATTTAAATGTTAATTCTGTATCGTCTGAAAACAGTAGTAAGCTTGAGTCAAAAATTATTCACATCAATGAAAATATGATCAAAGATCATCTGGGAAAAATTGTCAAAGGAACAATTGAAGAAACTCTAAACGCTCTACTTGACGAAGAAGCAGATAGATTATGCGGTGCAAAATTGTATGAGCGAAGTGAGAACAGGGTTGATTATCGTTGTGGTAAGAGAGATAGAACACTACAAACCTCATCGGGTACGGTAAATCTAAAAGTTCCTAAGCTGAGAACTCTGCCTTTTGACAGTGCAATTATTGAAAGATACAGGCGTCGTGAAAGTAGTGTTGAAGAAGCAATTATTGAGATGTATCTGGCTGGAGTCTCTGTCAGAAGAGTAGAAGATATTACCGAAGCTCTCTGGGGTGAGAAGGTCAGCGCAGGTACTATAAGTAATCTGAATCAGAAAGCTTATAGCAAGATTGAGGAATGGCGTAAGCAACCGATCACGGGCAGGTATATCTATGTCGCTTTAGATGGTATGTGGTTTAAACGGTGTTGGAGAAGTGAAGTAAAGAAAGTATCTGTTCTTGTCGTTGTTGGCATTGATGATGGCTATAGAAGAGTTCTGAGAGTAGCTGAAGGATGTAAGGAGGACAAAGAAAGCGGGCTGACATTTCATAAATACCTGAAAGATCGTGGACTAAAATCATCTGAACTTGTAACGAGAGATAACTGCCTGAACCTTACAGGCGCTCTTGCAGAGGTATATCCGCAAGCCAATTAGCAACGCTTTACAGTACACTGGTACAGAAATATTCTGAAAGATGTACCAAAGAACGAGGTCAAGGACGTTGCAGCAATGCTCAAGGAGATCCAGGCGCAGGAGGATAAAGCTGCTGCTTTGCAGAAACTAGATCTGGTAGTGGAGAAGCTGTATAAGATGAAATTAGATAAAGCTTCTAAGCATGTCGCTGAGAGTGTAGCAGAAACGCTTAGCTATATGAAATACCCAAGTACTCATTGGAAGAAGATCAGAACTAATAACCCTATGGAACGAGTTATCCGTGAGATTAGGAGGCGAACGAGAGTAATTGGAGCATTTCCAGATGCTAACAGTGCGCTGATGCTGATTGCGGCTAGGCTTAGGCATATAGCCGGTTTCAAGTGGGGCGTGAAGAGAGATGCAGGGAAATGTGAAAATTTAGCTTGTAACGAAGAGGAGAACTTTTTGAACAGCAGTGAAAGTAAAGCCTGGTGGCGTCAACTTTATCGGGTTACAACTGCAGAGGCAGAAATTTAGTTTTTTTTTAACCTTCAGAATAAATTTGTGTAACTTTATTGACACGATCAAATAAGTTATTAATATACCACCGACAAGCTGCAAAACGCAGCATACCAACCTAATAAGTCAATTTGACTTCATAATTAGTGGCATAATCAATTTTAACGGCACATAACTGTATTATAAATTAACAATACATATCATATTGACATGAATTGTCAAAATGACAAGTAATAATGGTACAAAATTTACTAGAGACAGTCGCTAAAAATTGTTTTCTTAAAATTTGTAATATCCACAAATCATTTTATAGCAACAGATTATTGATACAAAATACACAAGGCACACCTTCTTTGCATAATGTTGGAACAAATTTTGCATACATATTTACGCCAAAAGGCTAATATGCGTACTGCAGAAAGGAGGAAGACTTGATTTATAATAATTCACCCAACAAATCATCGTACACATAGTAAGCCTACGCTTTAGGCGCGTAAAGTACTGGCTAATTATCTTTATTGCTGTTATTTATGATAATACTGCAAAAACATTATGTCTACACCTCAATTCAAAGGAAAATTATGACTAATAACAACTATCGACATAGTATATTTCAACCAGAATCCACTAATGCCTATTTGGCAGATACTGAACCTGCAACTCATGATTATGAACCCGATTTTTCAACTAATATTCTTGGCTCGGCAGAGGGTGACTTTTCAAGCAACGTATCATCTCAAATGTTTCAAAAATCTGAGGAGAGAGCAAGCGACGCAGAAGTGATATATCCCAATGAACATTATCGTGAGCAAGTACTGAGAACCGGTAAGCCGGTACAGATTTCTAAGGATCTTCAACAATCAGAATATCATCTTAAAGCTGCGGAAACTGTCAATATGCAACACTTTCCCTACGAATACCATAACGGAACGCTATATGCCGACACCAAAGCAAAGGCAAAGAATCCGATTTTAGCGCCAAATAGTCAGATACTCAGTATACAACAACCTGATAACTCACAATTTATGACCAGCTCTAGCCCAAATTTCACCAATAGCAGCAGCCTAAAAGCTGCAGAGCGTCACCCTGATCTTACTCCACAGGGATGCGTCGATCGACTCTAACACAACGTCTGGCGAGAAGCAACACCTACTGAGTGGCCTCTCTACCAATATTACATCCCGCCCGAAGAAGACAGTCAGGCGTTACTCTCCCCGCACCAATGAGATCATTGAGATAGAGATGCCGGATACCGCCAGTTCTGACCAAACAAGTGTTCAGCCTCCAAGTGCAGGGTTACCCTTACGTGCTTTTAACGACCTTACCCGTCAATCTGCTTCAGAGGCGCATTATAATATCTATGTTCCTATAACCGCGCTTCAAAGTCCACCTGAATCCTTTCAGCAATATCTCTTCACCAGAAAAGTAAACGAGGAAGACTTCACGAAACTCGTCGACTTTGAGTACATGGTGAATACAGGTGGATCCCTTACCCGAGCTACACCCCAAGAGCATAAGTCTGCTGTTGCTGCTGCCTTCAATGTTATTGAGAGTTATCATAATAATGAAAGAAGTAAAGCTCATAACAGAATTAATGAAGAGTATATTCCTACTTCCGCCCTGCTCACAAATGCCTTAAATAATATCGCTTATGATTATGCTCCCAGGAGATTTTCCCAAAAAACTGGTAGCCCCGCCACTAGGGCAAAACCCATGGCCCGTATCAGTATACGCGGCATACGTCATGTCGCTGGCGAGATATTCGATAAAATTATTACAAGTATTCGCCATACAACTGAGTATAACCTGAATCCATTCCTGCAGGATCTCTCCAAGGACGAGGTTATCGCTAAAATGGAAACACAATACAACAACAGTAACCAGCTGATGAATGAACTCGACGTTATAGCTGCCATTGGTCAGGAAATTGCCAGCATATTACCGGATCCTGACCTGGAATTTGCCGTAACCTGCAATCGAGACTCTTTTTGGACAGCAGCGGGATTTCAATCTGAAAAAGCCATACGCAACCGGGAAAAATTCTTGAACCAGTATAATCCTAACCGCAGTGCCACCGACATAGCTACAACTATTAGCGAGCGCTGGCAGATTTCAGAAAATGATATAACTGATACTGAGAGGGAGAAACTCACATATGTAATAGCTCAATCACTGGCTGCTAATTCCGGCATACCATTGGAAAAAGCCAGAGCATTGCTCCACACCGGGCAGACATATCTCTCTTTCTCAAATTCTGAAAGTAATATGCAACTAACGCGCAAGTCTGACTTTGGCGAAGAAGGCGACAAAATAATGCGCAAATACTTGACATTAATTCAGAATAATAAAGAACTCGGCGTGCTGATCGAAAAATGCCCGGTAAAACTCCAGAATTTTGCCATTGCCGCAGTATTCGCTCAGGACGCTGCTGCAAACTGGTTAACAGTAGAAAAACAGGAAAATTCCTTCTATACCGGCTCACACTGTATCCTGAAACTCTTAAAGAGTATACCGCAGATGTCTATGGAAGACCTGAAACAGACCTTTCCGGACTCCTTCACCCCCAACCGGTCAGACGCGGATACGCGTAAAATCCTGATCTATAACTCCCGTTTATATACCCAGCATTGGGAAGAAATGAGCCGAATTGCGAGCTATACCTGTGACGTTCAACACGGAATTATCTCCCATTCCAATATCCTGACCAATATCCAGAAAGAAGGCTATACCTATGCCGCCCTTATCTTCCCGGAATTGGATCAACATATCGAGTATCTCGACAAGCGGGCGGAGGAGGTCAACAAACGCCAAAGCACCTCGGTGTGCATTCTCGGCAATCTCACCAAGGATTACTTCCTCGATGCGCTCCTGATCCTTAAAGGCGGAGCCGGGGGCAAAGCAGGTAAAGTCCTCAATCAGGTGCTGGCTGCACGCGAAGGCCTCACCGATTACTATCAATACCTTGCAGCAACCCGCAAAGCCAAGCGCGAGGGCAAATCCTGGCAACAGATCACCGCTGAAGGCAATCAAAAACTTGTTGAGATCTATGGTATAAAACTAAGTGGCCATTGGGGTGGGAAGATTGGTGCTATAAAAATAGGAAAAGGAAAATATGCAAATAACCTTGGTGAAACCATTACCACTATTGAAGCCAAAGAAACTGTTAAAACCTATAAAGCACGTGATAATAAGTAAGGCTACTCCCTAAAAACACAACTGTCAACTGCCATCATTCATCATTGGCGGTTGACAGTAAATCATCTAAATACTCCTGAAAAACAGAAAATCCAGCATCAATTGCTTTGTTATAATATTCTTGAGCTAAATCATAATTCACCTCAACCCCATAGCCCATTTCATACATCAAGCCTACATAGCCATTAGCAGCAGCATCACCAGCACTAATAGCCTGCTTAAAATATGACATAGCTTTTTCATAATCTTGATTAACAACATAGCCATTCATAAATACTAACCCAAAATCTATTAATACCTCGCTAGCCCCCATTTTATTTGCCTCATTGAACAGCTCCAACGCTTTTTGATAATCTTTCTCTACTCCAATCCCAAGTAATAACACCTTCCTAAATATGCTGTTATCGCAGGGTCTTCAACTTCCTTATTATATTCCTTAGCCCAATGCACACCTTTAACATAGTCCTGTTCCACCCCGTGACCTTCTAAGTACATTGTTCCAACAATAAGCTTCGCCTCAACAAATCCCTGCTCCGCGGATTTCATAGACCAATAAAATGCCGTGTCATAATCCTGCTCTACCCCGTCCCCCTGATAATAAATATCTCCCAGATAATACTGAATATATTGATCAGTAGACTCACCTCCAGCCACGCCACAAACTCATCCATATCCTCCGGCTCATATTCACCCAACTTTCTCAAGCCAGCAAGCAAAAGAGTAGCGTTGGCTTTATACAGAGTATTATTTCTGATACCACGTTCCGCCCCCTCAATTATCTTAGCGATATTATCTCCGTGATACACCCCGTCAACATACATATACCCCAGCATTACATAACCAAAATCATACCCCTGTTCCGCCGCCCTAGAGTAATAATATACCGCCTTCTCGGTATCCTGCGGGATCTGCCTGCCCAGATAATAAATACCTCCAACCGCAGTCATCGCTCCCGTATCACCACTCTCCGCTAGCGGAATAAAACGCGCGAGAAGCTCTTCATCACTTACCTTGAGGTTAGCCAGATCATCGGTAAGAATATACATCAACAATTCTCTATTGATTCGCGTATCTTCCTTCAAGCGCTCCAGATCCAGCGCTTGTACCCGCCCCACCCCAGGCAGCATCAAGCTACACACCAGCACCAGCCACGCCACACTATTTTTCATCCCTGACTCCAAGCTCATAGCAATTAAACAATATTATTCAGTATACACAATATTACCGGACAGGCAACAAGAATTAACCACTCGTGCCGCCCTTATCTTCCCGGAATTGGATCAACATATCGAGTATCTCGACAAGCGGGCGGAGGAGGTCAACAAGCGCCAAAGCACCTCGGTACGCATTCTCGGCAATCTCACCAAGGATTACTTCCTCGATGCGCTCCTGATCCTCAAAGGCGGAGCCGGCGGCAAAGCAGGTAAAGTCCTCAATCAGGTGCTGGCTGCACGCGAAGGCCTCACCGATTACTATCAATACCTTGCAGCAACCCGCAAAGCCAAGCGCGAGGGCAAATCTTGGCAACAGATCACCGCTGAAGGCAATCAAAAACTCGTTGAGATCTATGGTATAAAACTAATGGCCATTGGGGTGGGAAGATTGCAAAAAGTGCTACAAATAAAGCTAAATTTTCTCCCATTAAAAAAGCGATAATTACCGACGGAGCAAGTACCATTACCACTATTGGAACGAAAGAAGCTACTAAAGCCAATAACGCACGCGATAACAAGTAAGGCTACTCCCTAAACATTACTGTCAACCGCCATCACTCATTATTGGCGGTTGACAGTAAATTATCAAGATTTTTTTTTGATCCCTCATCTCCACCCGCTACCGCTATCTTGTAATACTCAATCGCTTTATCCTTATCCGGCTCTACCCCACACCCCATTTCATACATTACCCCAAGCATCCCTGCCGCAGCGGCATTACCATCTTGATACGCTACTTCAAAAAGCTCTTTTGCGGTGTTATAATCTTGCTCTACCCCATACCCGTTAAAATACAAATACCCCAAATCGCCAGCAGCTTCAAGCTCTCCCGCAGCATAAGCCTCCTTGTACAGCCTGAAGGCTTCTTTATCATTCTTTTCAACCCCCTTACCTAAATAATAGCACCTCCCTAAAAACAATTTTGCTATTGGATCACTACCAACTGCCAAATACTTCTTCAGCCAATACGCAGCCTGTACATAATCCTGCTCTACCCCAAAACCTCTATAATACAATAAACCGGAATACAGTTCCCCCTCGGCAACTCCCTGTTCTGCAGCTTTATGAAACCAAAAAAAAGCTTGTACGAAATCTTGCTCTACCCCAAAACCATCAAAATACAACACACCTACATTAAATTCCGCATTGTCAAATCCCTGCTTTGCAGATTTCATAGACCAATAAAATGCCGTGTCATAATCCTGCTCTACCCCGTCCCCCTGATAATAAATATCTCCCAGATAATACTGAATATATTTATTATCAGGCTCATCCTCCAGCCACGCAACAAACTCGTCCATATCCTCCGGCTCATATTCACCCAACTTTCTCAAGCCAGCAAGCAAAAGAGTAGCGTTGGCTTTATACAGAGTATTATTCCTGATACCACGTTCCGCCCCCTCAATTATCTTAGCGATATTATCTCCGTGATACATCCCGTCAACATACATATACCCCAGCATTACATAACCAAAATCATACCCCTGTTCCGCCGCCCTGGAGTAATAATCTGCCGCCTTCTCGGTATCCTGCGGGATCTGCCTGCCCAGATAATAAATACCTCCAACCGCAGTCATCGCTCCCGTATCACCACTCTCCGCCAGCGGAATAAAACGCACGAGAAGCTCTTCATCACTTACCTTGAGGTTAGCCAGATCATCGGTAAGAATATACATCAACAATTCTCTATTGATCCGCGTATCTTCCTTCAGGCGCTCCAGATCCAGCGCCTGTACCGGCCTCACCCCGGACAGCATCAAGCTACACACCAGCACCAACCACACCACACTATTTTTCATCCCTGACTCCAAGCTTATAGCAATTAAACAATATTATTCAGTATACACAATATTACCGGACAGGCAACAAGAATTAACCACTCGTGCCGCCCTTATCTTCCCGGAATTGGATCAACATATCGAATACCTCGACAAGCGGGCGGAGGAGGTCAACAAATGTCAAAGCACCTCGGTATTATTGATATACCGGTTAATTTCACACAATTCGAACTTCTAGTAATTATATTGTGAATAACCTGATCAAACGCACAGCGTTTGCCGGGGTACAAGGAGTCTTGCTGCCCGCAAAGGGTACGGGTAGCCCCGAAAGAAGAATGCGACAAATATATTGAGTCAACCGTTTGGAATCAGTCTTCGGTGATGGTGTAGCAGCGTCCGGGACGGCGTCCGAGGCAGGTGGTGATAATATACGGTATAGTATCACCCTTGTCGGCCAATTCTTCCACTCTGATCTCGTCATCACCTTCACTACCGATAAGGGTTACCTCGGTACCTATCTCTATATCGTCCAGTTCGGTAACGTCCACCATGGTATAATCCATACTGATCATTCCTACTACCGGGGCGCGTCTGCCGGAGATAAGCACATCGACATGATTGCTGAATGATCTGAGGTAGCCGTCGGCGTAACCGATAGGGAGTACGGCGATCCGGGTAGGGCGGCGGGTGGTGAAGGTGCGGTTGTAGCCCAGGCTGAGCCCGGGAGGGTAGTCTTTGACCTGAACTACAACCGAGTGCCAGCTCATGGCCTGGGTAAGGGGTAGAGCTTCCTGGGTCCAGGTGGGTGAATGGAAGCCGTATATACCGGCTCCGGGGCGTATTAGAGTGTAATGAGATTCGGGGTAGAGGATGGCGGCGGTACTGCTGGCGGCATGGATTACCGGGACAACGATACCGACTTCTTCGAGGATGCTCAGCGCCTGATTGAACCGGGAGAGCTGGCGCTGGCTATACGGTTCGTCCGAGGCGTCGGCGAAGTGCATGAAGAGCCCTTCCAGTTCGAGGTTGGGCATGGCGGAGATACTCCGGGCGGCGAAGAGGATATTCTCCGGGAGGATGCCGAGCCTGCCCATGCCGGTATCGACCTTGAGGTGTACCCGGGCGCTGACGCCGAGTTTGGCGGCTTCGGCGTTGATGAGACGGATAGCGCCTACTTCGTGGATACTCAGGATGAGATCGAGCTCCAGCGCCAGAGGGATTTCAGCGGGGAGTGAGGAGCCGAGGATCTGGATATCGGCATTGATGCCGGCGACTCTGAGCTCTTCGCCTTCGAGTACAGTGGCGACGGCGAGCCGGTCACACCCGGTATCCAGAGCGACACGTGAGACCGCGACCGCCCCATGTCCGTAGGCATCGGCCTTTACCGCCGGCATAATATGTTCAGCACCGCCGACAAGGGCGGCAAACTGTTCGATATTACTCTTAATAGCACTGAGATCTACCTCGACCCAGGAGCGTTGGAATGAAGGATGGTTTAGATGGTCTCTGTTCATAATAGTCACCTCTGAGAGGATTTGAAAAAAACAGGTACGGTTCAAACCGTACCTGAATACTGTGTTCATGTATACTGCTGAAATGGAGTGATGTAAGGAGCAGTATAACCATGTAGCATCGGTAAATCCGAAAGACGGTTAGAACATTGATTTTACCTTGAGTAGTTCGGCTTCGGCCTGGGCGGTGAGGTCATCAAATACCTGCTGCATCGGGATAATATCCTTGATGAGTCCGACGCTCTGACCAGCCATCAGACTACCTTCATCGATATCACCGTCGACTACAGCCTTGCGTAGACCTCCCATCCAAAAGTTCTCGACATGTAGAATAGCCTCTTCCTTCTCAATTTCGTTATTCTCCAGCTTCTTGAGGAGTTCGATCTGAAGTTTGGCGAAGTCCTCGCCTGCTTTATTTTTGAGTGCCCGTACCCCGACTACCGGTAAGGCCGGGGAGACCTGGGTGCTGGTAACGGCGTGGCGGGCTTGAGCGCGGCTGAAGGCTTTCTTCATATCTGCATGGATCTTGCATTCTTCGGTCATGACGAAGCGGGTTCCGAGTTGGATACCGGCTGCGCCCATCATCAGAATATGAGCTGCCATCTCACCGGTGGCGATACCGCCGGCGACAAAGATCGGCACCTCTGAGAACTGGAAGAGAACCTCTTGAATAAGAACTGTGGTCGAGACATGGCCGATATGGCCACCGGCTTCAAAGCCTTCGATAATCAGGGCATCGACGCCATGTTTGATCATCCGTTTGGCTACAGAAGCTGAAGGGGCGAAGGCCATGACCTTTTTGCCGCTATCCTTCATACGGGTAATCTCAGGCTTGGTCGGGATGGTGCCGGCAAAGACGACAACCTTGACATCCTTCTTCTCTATAATATCCAGATGTTCCTTGAAATTTGGGGCGATGGTAATGAGGTTGACCGCGAATGGAGTTTTGATATTGGCAATACAGCGGTCAAGCTCGGTCTCAAAAAGCTCCGGGGGCATATTACCTCCGGCCAGAACGCCGAAGCCGCCGTGATCACAGACGGATTTAACCAGATCATAGGTGCTGATCCAGGTCATAGCTCCGCAGATAACAGGATATTTAACCCCAAGGAAATCTTTGCCTTTTGCCCAGAATTTGTCTAATAATGTCATTGCCTAGTGCCCCTTTAATTAAGACTATAGAATATGTGAATAGTATTATAATTTGGATTATAATTATAGCCTTCTATTTTATGGATTCTTGCCGACTATTCAACATTTGAAAAAAAAAACTCCTGCTCAACCTGTGAGCAGGAGCATAAAGAGTTATAAGGTTGTTAGAAGGTTGCACCGAATGAGAACTGAATAAATTCGGTATCATCACCCTGTTGTTTGTTGAGCGGTATGGGGAAGTAGATACGTACCGGCATCGGCGAGAGTGGGGTTATAACGTGTACACCTACACCTACACTCGCGCGGTAACCACAACCGCCGTCGGGACCGGACGTCTGACCACCAGAAACGCTCCAGGTATTGGGGAAGGCACCACCGACATCGAAGAAGGCACTACCTTCAATAAGTGTCTCGTAGATTGGAACCAATAACTCAACAGAGTTGGTCTGACTGGTGTAACCACCAATGGCAGAGCTATTGTTATGTGGGCCGAGTGTGCCGGATTGCCAGCCTCTAACCGAACCTATACCACCGGCATACAACATTTCATAAGCTGGAATTCGTGAATTATCAAATGGTGACTCGGTAACCAGATTTGTACGGCCGGTAAGAATCCAGTTTCTATCTTTATTATCGGTGAAGAACGGATAGAATCCTTGTACCGACATAGTATTACGCCAGAAAGTAAAATCACCGCCCAGGAAGCTGCCATAGAGCTGGAAGCTCTCTTCGGCTCTTACACCCTTGCTCGGGCGGAAGATGCTGTTTCGTGAATCGTAGATAAGGGAGAAAGTAAGACTGCTCAGCCAGTTTGAACCCGCCTCACTCTTGAGGATGGTTGAAGCACCATCTTCAAAATCATACATTGAGATATTATCCAGTCTGTAGGTGACACTGCCGGTAAGATCCTCAATCCACAGCTTCTTGCTGAAGGTGGTATAGCCACCAATAGTCTCCTGCGTGAATTCGTCCCATTCGTAAGTGCGGTAGTAAAAACCGAATCCCCAGCCGACCGGCTTGTTGAATATCCAGGGATTGAAGAAGTCCAGACCATAGTTCTTACTCTTGGTACCATATGAAATGCTGGTTGAGGCGTACTGTCCGGCACCGCAGAAAGCTTGACCGGTAATTAGTTCTTTGAAATTCTTCGGGAAGTCCTGGAAATCGAAGTTACGCTGAGACAGGGTGACCGAACCGGATATCGGATCGTCTGAGGAGAAACCTACACCAAAGCCGACATTGCCGGTCTGTTTCTCTTCCAGATCGACTACTACTCGCGCCCGGTCTGGGGCAGAACCCTCTTTGACTGCAATATCAAAGGTGTCGGCATTGACATAATCAAGGTTGCGGATATTGTCCTTGCTCGCTTCAATCTTGGTAGAGTCGATCATCTCTCCTGGGTAGAACTCCAGTTCACGCCTGAATACGTTGTCCTTGGTCTTTTCATTACCGACAATCTGAACATCCTCTATTATAACTTGAGGGCTCTCCTCAATATGAAAGACGATATCGACAACGTTTGGCTGCTCAGTAAGTACCCGCTCGGGGAATATCCGGGTAAAGTAACGGCTGTTGGGAGACATACCGTAAATATTACGGATATGGGTGCTGTCCTCCATTGCGGTCAGAGGGCTGTAAATCTTGCCGGGCATGGTCTGGATAACATTGCGGATATCGTTATCGGAGACGAGTTTATTGCCTTCAAAGCTGATTGAACCTACACGGTACTGCTCGCCCTCATTGATATCGATATATAGATGGGCGTCATCATGAGCAAACCAGCCGGAATCATACTCGACATCCTCAGAGACCTGAAACGGTCTCTCTGTAACCTCAACATCAAGGTAACCGTTCGATTGGTAATAGAGCTTGATACGCTCAAGGTCTGCTTCCAAATCTTTACGGTTCATCTTACCACGGGTGAAGAATGATGACTGTTTGGTCTGCATGACATTGCGCAGAGCCTCATCGGTAAAGCGGTAGTTACCCCTGAAGAGGATGGTACGGATCCAGAGTTTGTGACCTTCATCGATATTGAATACTAGGCGTACACCATCTTCGAAAGGTTCGGCTTCCGGAGTGACTTTGGCAAAATAATAGAATTTATTGTAATAGTACTCTTCCAGTGCGCGGGCATCACGGGTTGCCAGCCCCTCGTCGTAACGGGTGTCGATCTGGCTTTCAATCTCTTTTTCCAGCTTGTTTGGCTTTACCTTATTGCCGCGGAAGGTTATACGCCGTATAAGGTTCTTCTCACGTAAGAGTATGATGATGTTTACCCGGTAGCCGGGGAGAATCTCTTCTTTAATTTGAACATCGGCGAACTGACCGAGTTTGTATAGACGTTGGAAGTCTTCTTCAAGAACTTTTTTATCTAGAGGTCGACCTTTGCGGGTACCCATCTTAGCCTGTATCTCGGAAGCAGAGGCAAAACCGCCACGGATAATGATATCATTGACTATAGGCTGATCGGCAGTTCCTTGAGTAGCAACGCTGGTATTGGTGCCGTACTCTGAATCCAGAACCGAGAGTTTGTTGACATCTTCTTCGACTACTTCACTTGCATCCTCGACCAGTAGGCTCTCAAGTTCGAGATCGTCTACATTATTAGCTGTAGAACTTTGCACGGGAGGTTCTTCAGATATGGTTTCAGTATCTTCTTCAATAAAAAAATCAGTGGAATTATCAGTATTTTCAGGTGTCTTGATATCTGCCAGTTCTTGTCCGCCGGGGATATCGGGAAGTTCGAAATCATCAGCATAAATACTAATGGATAATATATTAATAATTAATAATAATATCGAGCCTAGTGCTAAGGTTCTTTTCATAGTATATCTCCGCCAAAATACGGAGCCCATTTTTACAACTTTATTGAAAATAAACATTTATATGACTTTGAACTCCTATTAATTATAACACTTTTTGCTTAAAAAGCAATAAGACCATGTTATTTGCTAACACATGTAAGGATAGGGTGTTAAGCAAAAACGTATCAACCTTTTCCAGAAACTTATCGACAAGGCAGCATTATTTCTACAACTTTTATCGGGGATTTTTCTGTTTTTATGAAAAATAAAATCATAATAAAACCGTAGTAACGCTAGAAAAGTATGGCCAAGGTATAGATAATTCTGTCATAAATAGCAGAATAACATTCGCTTGGGAAAAATAATAATAAACGGTAAATTATTTGCCTTTAAGTAGATAAATAGCTAAAATTTAATTATTGGTCAGAGAAAACTTAAGGATAGAGATAAAAAATGTATAATCATTTGCGAGGACGGGTGGTAAAGGTTATTCCCGGAAGGGTGGTTCTTGAGGTGGGAGGTATTGGTTGGGATATTCATGCGCCGCTCTCTACAACCTCGAAGATCGCTTTGGATAAAGAAGTTCTGTTAATGACTCATTTGGCGGTGCGAGAAGATGATATATCAATCTATGGTTTTTCGACTGAGGATGAGAGGGAGTTGTTCAGAGTCTTGATCGGGATTAGTGGGGTTGGGGCGGCGACAGCTATTCAAATTCTCTCTTCGGCTTCGGTTCAGGACTTTATTCTGGCAATTGAGAAGCAGGATACCAATTTTCTCAAGAAGATCAAGGGTATTGGGGAGAAGACGGCTAAGCGGATCATTCTTGAGCTCAAGGGAGCCAAGACCAATCTTACAGATGAGGTTGATGCTGGAGTCGCCTTGGGAGGTCTTGGAGCCTTGGCGGCAGATGCGGTGCTGGCGTTGGAGGCTATGGGGGTACCGCAGAAGGAGGGGCGAGCCCGGGTGGAGAAGGTACTCGCTACAGAGCATGATCTGGGACTTGAGGAGATTATTCGCAGATCACTCCAGGGTTAGGGAGTTCTGAATAGTTTTTTTGAAGGTTATACCAAAGTGTTAGTTCATGACAATATAAATAACTTATATTTATTATAATATATTAAATTTAAAAGAGTTATAAGAAATATTATATTTTGTAATTTTTACTCGCTAAGTACTTAGTTCTCATGAGATATTTTTTAAAACCATACGCTTTATTAAACATTATAATTTATTATTTACAAAGTACTTAAATAATTACTCATGCAAATGTGATCAAACGCACAGCGTTTGCGAGGGGTGCAGGAGGTTTTGATGCCCGTAAAGGGTGCGAGGAACCTCAGGCAAAAGAATGAATTTCCTGGTCTTGAATCAAAATGTTTTTATTAGATATTGACTCTACCGGGCAGGAAAGATTTTAGTATATATTTGAAAATACTTGGATTATGCGTTGACTATAGCAATATAAATATGTAAAACATATATGGTAATATGTGATATAAAATATAATAATAATATTTTACCTGTGAATAGAAGATTGTAAGGGAGAAGTAATAATGAGATTGATCTATAAGTTGTTTCTGGCTGCTTTAGTTTTCAGTGCTTATGCAGGATATAATCAGGCTAGGGCTGATGAGCCGGCTCCGAGTTCTGTAGTAGTAGTAAGGATAGAAGAGGTGTTCCGTAATTCTGATTATGCTAAAGAGATGGAGACACAGATCAGAGCCAGTTTCAGGCAGGAGGAGAAGGAGATAGAAGATCTGCAGAAGGTAATCAGAACTCAGCAGGAAAAACTTCAGAGCGATGCCTTTCTTGCTCCCGATACTTATCAGTACAGAAAGAAAGTTCTCGAGCTCCAGATTCTCCAACTCCAGCTTCAGGATAAGGGGGAGCGCTTCCAGAAACTTACCCGTACTAAGATGGCTAATTTTTGGCGAGGCGTATATGCCGATTTTCAGAAAGCAATCAAGCATCTGGTAAAGATTCGTAATTATGATATTGTTATTACTGCTCCAGATATCGATCTGTCGGATAAGCTGGAAAAATCCAATTCTCCTGAAGCGATTATCAGTGAGATCATCAGGCGTAATGTGCAGTATGTTGCTCCAGAGAATGATATGACCGATGAGGTTATTAAGATTATGAATGCAATGCATGCAAAGCGCGGTGGTAGTAAGTAAACATAGAAACTGCCGGTTAGACTGATTTTAAAGCGACGATCTTGCAATCGTCGCTTTAATTGTATATGATTTATAGATAATTTATTGGGATTAATTGATGATGGGTGTAGGTATGGAAAAATTTTCATTTGCATGGATAAAAGATAAAATTGATCAAGAACTTGAAATAGAAGGTGAGGCAGACTTTGAGGTCACATCGGCGGTAGGTTTGGAGCAGGCGACTGCCGATACCATAACTTTTGCCGTAGGGAGAAAGAACTATAAGCTCCTTCAGCAGACAGAGGCGAAGGTTGCGATCGTCGGTAAGGATGCACCGAGTGATCTGGGGTGCATACTCATCAAAGTTGCGCAGCCTGAAGTGGCTTTTGTTCAGGTCGCTAATGCTATGGCGCCGGTGGTCAAGCATCCAGAGGTAGGTATCCATAATGAGGCGGTTGTCTCGGCTGGAGCAAAAATCGCCGCTGGGGTGTCGATTGGAGCAAAGGCAGTAATTGAGGATGGGGTGGAGATCGGCGAATCTACCATAATTTATCCTGGCGCGTATATTGGTAAGGGAGTGGTAATTGGTGCGAATACAATTATCTATCCTAATGTTACGATTTATTATGGTTGTGTGATCGGCAGTGGGGTGATACTCCATAGCGGGGTAGTTATCGGCGCTGATGGTTTTGGTTTTAAATGGGATGGTCGTGAACATCTTAAGATAATCCATGTAGGCAACGTGGTGATTGGGGATAAGGTCGAGGTCGGAGCAAATTCAACTATTGATAGAGGGCGTTTTGCCAGTACTATAATCGGCAACGGTTGTAAGATTGATAATCTAGTGCATATTGCTCATAACTGCAAAATAGGAGATTTCTCCTTGTTTGCAGCGCATGTTGGGGTGAGTGGTTCAGTGACTATTGGTAAAGGTGTTGCTGCCGGGGGACAGGTAGGCTTTGCCGATCATATAACGGTAGGGGACGGCTGTATATTTTATGCCAAATCCGGGGTGGCTTCGGATGTGGAGGCGGGGCAGACCATGGTTGGGCAACCGGCGGTTGAGTATCGGGCAAAGTACAAAGAGTATAAAAATATTCGCGGCATCGATAAACTAAGGGATAGAATTCAACTACTTGAGGCTAAATTGGAGGAGCTTATTAATGAAACAGACAACTCTTAATGCAGAATTTACTATTTCGGGTGTAGGTTTGCACCTGGGTGAAGAGGGTAAGGTGACAGTAAAGCCTGCAGAGGCAGATGTCGGATATTATTTTGTCGCGGGGAAGGATGAAGGATTAGTTCGTCCTTGGTATATTGATTCAAGTAAGCATAGATCTATCCTTGAACTGCGTAAGGGAACCAGAATTCATACAGTTGAACATATCCTTGCTGCATTGTATGGTATGGGGGTTGATAATGCGTTAATCGAAGTTGAAGGTGAGGAGATCCCTGGGTGTGATGGTTCGGCATTGGAATTTGCAACTAAAATTGCCGAGGTCGGGATAAAGGAGCTTGAGGCGGAGGCGGAATTTTACCAAGTGAAGAAGACGGTAGCCGCCGGAGCGAGTGGGTATAGTATTGCAGTTACTCCTACCGGAGGTCAGGATCTTAGGGTGACCTATGTTATTGATTATCCAGATAGCCCGCTCTTGCAGGGGGTGGTGGCAAAGACCATTACGCCTGAGGTATTCTTGAAGGAGATTGCTCCGGCGCGAACCTTTGTCATGCAATCGGAGGTTGAAGAACTGCAGAAGGCTGGTTTTGGCAAGGGGGCGGATACACAGAATACTTTGGTTATCGATGGGGATAAGGTTGTCAATAATAAAATGCGTATTGAGAATGAACCGGCGGCGCACAAAATTCTTGATATTATCGGTGATTTTGCCTGTTTGGGCATGCGTATTGGTGCACATATAGTTGCCAATAAGAGCGGGCATAAGCTGAATAATGCAGTCGGCAGGGAATTGCGGATGCAGCTGTTGGAAGAAAAGTATCCGGCTGGTCTGATGACTATTGCCGATATCAGGGAGAAACTCCCGCATCGTTATCCTTTCCAGTTGGTCGATAGAGTTCTTGAACGGGAAGAGGGGCAGAGAATTGTTGCATATAAGAATCTAACCAGTAATGAAGAGTTTTTCAACGGACATTTCCCGGGTCAGCCAATTATGCCGGGGGTACTCCAGGTTGAGGCGCTGGCTCAAGCGGGCGGTCTGGGGATGGCTTCGGGTGAGAATGACGGCAAGCTTGCAGTGCTTACCGGGGTAGATAGGGTAAAGTATCGCAGGCAAGTTGTGCCTGGAGATAAGTTGATACTCGAAGCAAGTGTGTTAAAGTATAATGGAAGAATTGGCGTGGTAGCCGGCAAAGCTATGGTAAATGGTGAGCTTGCATGCTCTGCTGAGATTAAGTTTGCCTTTATTCCACGTGCATTACAAGAATAGTGATTGGAGAAGGATATGAGCAATATTCACCCTACAGCGATTGTTGATCCGTCTGCAGAGGTTGCAGACTCGGCCGAGATAGGGCCGTACTGTATTATCGGTAAGGAGGTAAAGATCGGTGCTGGTACTAAAATGATGGCACATTCACAGATATTGAATTATTCCGAATTAGGTGAGAATAATCTGATATCACCCTCGGCAGTAATTGGTGGTGCGCCGCAGGATCATGGTTATAAGGGTGAGCCGACAAAGGTTATTATCGGTGATAACAATGTGTTCAGGGAATATGTAACTATCAACCGTGGTACCACTAAACAGGATGGTAAGACTATTGTGGGTAATGATAATCTCTTTATGGCTTATTCACATTTGGCACATGATTGTGTGGTAGAGAATAACTGTGTCTTCACCAATATGACTCAGATTTCAGGGCATTGCCATATTCATAGTTATGTGATCTTCTCGGGTAATGTTCTGGTGCATCAATTTGTTAATTTTGGCGAGCGTTGTTTTTTGGCTCCGAATGCGCTGGTACGGTATGACTGCTTGCCAGGGGTAATTTATGAAGGTAATACAGCAAAACCGCGTGCGCTTAATATGGTCGGTCTCAAGCGCGCCGGGTATACTGGGGACGCCTTCAAGCATATTAAAAAGGCGTTCAAATTACTCTGTAAGAGCGATACTACTCTGGAGGAAGGGGTGCGGCAGTTAGAGACATGTGAGTGGCGGGATGAAGAATTTGTGGCCAAGATGCTGACCCATGCCAAGCTGATCCTCAGTACTAAAAATAGTCGTAGTGGAAATCTAGAATAGAATTTTTTGAGCTGAGTCGGAATCCGAACTTGGCTCAATTTATATCTTTGCCGCGCATAATCCGGGAGAGTAGCTTGGGAGCGAAGCGCTTGAGGAAGGTGGCATATTTTTCAAAACCGCCTATAAGAATTTCTTCTGCGTCATCTTGTATGCCTTGTATTATTGCTGTTGCACATTTCTCGGGGGGCATGCCGTGTTTCTGTCCTGGATCTAATTTGTTATAGCTACGGGCTGATTCGGTCAGAGCGGACTTGGAGAATTCAGTGTTGGCATAGCCGATTATAGCCAGGGTTACTCGGATATGGTTATTCCATTCCTCGGCGCGGAGCGATTCAAAATAGCCATGTAATGCATGTTTACTCGCTGCGTAAGAACTACGCTGTCTGGCGCCGAATTTTCCCATAAGACTGCTGAGAATGACAAATCTACCACCGCCTGCGGTCTTCATCAAAGGTAAAACCTGTTGCGCAATGGCGATGGTACTGAAGAAATTAACCTCCATTATCGCTCTGGAATTTGCCATTGGCGTTGACTCGGCCAGGGAGCGCTGGGAGAGGCCGGAGGCAAAGATAACCATGTCCAAACGTTGGTGTAAGGCATAAGCCTCTTTTACTTTAACGCAGAGATGGTCTGGTAAAGAAAGATCTAGGGCTAGGGTAGAGATATCTTGAGCGTGGGTTGCCAATTCTTCCAGTCGTTCGATTCTACGAGCTGAGGCAATAACCTTTGAACCGGCAGCGGCGAGAGCTTTAGCCAGTTCATAACCGATCCCGGAAGAAGCGCCTATTACCCAAATAACTTTGTCCTGGAGCGAAGTATGCATAAGCTCTTACTCTTCGCTAGGATCGATAGACATATAACGTTTGATCTGCTTGGCCATCAATTTGCCATAATTATTCCCACTTTTGAAACTGGTTGCATCGGGTTTGCCGACACCAACTGGCCCGAAGTGATCTCCTTTATCGGCACCAACGATAAGCATGCCGTGTACCATCATTGACTTGAGGATTGCCAGGCAGGCGGTCTCGTTGCCGCCGCCGATATATGATGAGGTAGCAAAGGCTCCGCCAAGTTTTCCTTCAAGCCTGCCGTGAATACTGACCGTTTCTTCAAAGAACTTGATAATTTCTGAAGAAGGCATACCGTAGTATACCGGGGTACCGATGAGGATGGCGCGGTAGTTGATCAGGTCGTTGACGGCGACCTCGGCAATTGGTTTGAGATCATAGCTGACGCCGCCTTCATTTATCCCGTTGGCTATTGCTTCAGCCAGGCTCTTGGTTGTACCGCTCTGTGAGTGATAAGTAATTAGTGCATCAATCATTCTGTATCCTTTCGGTGATCAGCCTTTACGGCTCTCCCTTCTTTCGAGAAAAAAATCTTTTAGAATTTTGCTGCATGACTCTTCTTTCAGCCCGGAAATAATCTGTGGATTATGGTTTAATTGTCGGCAGCCGGTTATATCAAGGATACTGCCACAGGCTCCGGCTTTTGGATCCTTGGCTCCATAATAGACCCGGGGTATGCGCGCGAGCACTATGGCTCCGGCACACATGGCACAAGGTTCGAGGGTCACATAGAGGCTGCAGTCTTCGAGCCTCCAGCTTTCAAGAGCTGCTGCGGCTTGAGTAATGGCGAGAATTTCGGCGTGAGCAGTGGGGTCGTTGAGACCTTCACGCTGATTCCAGGCTTTAGCTAAGAGTTTATCGCCTTGAAAGATAACCGCTCCTACCGGGACTTCTCCTTCGGCATAAGCCTGTCTGGCAGCCTGGAGCGCAAGCCCCATGCGCATATCATCAATATTGAATAATTCTTCCATCTTGCTATAATATATCCTTTTATACTATTGTATTTTGACATATTGTACCAATTATAACCGGATTAGTAAAGGGTATTATCGATGGCGCTGATAACCTGTGAGTATTTTTCAGATGAACTTGATATGATGCGAAGTATGCGTGTGCTCTTGCCGCAGAAGGTAAGGGCGAAGAATAGGGTGAATGGCGAGCATGCGCGGCATGGTAAACTCCCGGTTTTATACCTGCTCAATGGCTTGTCTGATGACGACTCGGCTTGGATTCGTCGTACTGCGCTTGAGCGTTATGCCATGAAATGGGGGATCGCGGTAGTGATGCCCAATGGTGAACGTAGCTGGTATTCAGATGCGCTACATGGTTATAAGTACTATACCCATATTGCTCACGAAGTGCCGCGGATAGCTCAGGAGTTCTTCCCGATTTCGCGTGAGCGGAAGGATAATTTTATTGCAGGAGTATCGATGGGCGGTTATGGCGCAATCAAGATTGGTCTGCTAAATCCAGATAAGTTTGCGGTAGCGGCGAGTATCTCTGGGGCGCTGGATATCTGTAAACGTTATGCGGGAATAGAGGATCCGAAGTATCTGCGGGAATTGGAGAATATCTTTGGGCCAGTGGAGAGTATCACGGGGACGGAGAATGATCTATTGTATTTACTTGCGTCTTCGGCTCCTGCGACAGCACCGAAGCTGCTACAGTGTTGTGGTACCGAGGATTTCCTCTATGGGATGAATCAGACATTTTTGCGGGTGGCGCAAGAGTATAACTTTACTCTGGATTATTGGGAGAGCTCGGGAGGACATCTTTGGGAATATTGGGACAGTGAGATTCAGAGTGTGTTGCGTAGATTGCCGATAAAGTATCGCTAAGGCAAGGGCATTATATCCCTTGCCTTGGCGTTGAGCTATTCCCCGATAATTTTAACAAGCAGTCTTTTACGCCTTTTACCGTCAAATTCGTAATAGAAAATATGTTCCCAGGGGCCTAGATGCAGTTCGCCATTGGTTATGGCGATGACGACTTCTCTGCCCATTACCTGCCTCTTCAGATGGGCATCGCCATTATCTTCAAACCCGTTGTGGGCGTACTGAGAATGGGGTTTTTCCGGGGCGAGCTTTTCCAGCCATTTTTCATAATCAGAGTGTAGACCGCTCTCATTATCATTGATAAAGACACTCGCTGTAATATGCATGGCATTGACCAGACAGAGCCCTTCCTGTACCCCGCTCCGCTGTACAAGATCTGCGACCTGGCTGTGGATTGAAACAATCTGGCGGCGTTTGGGGATATCCATCCAGATCTCTTGGGTTAGGCTTTTCATCTTCTCTCCTTGTTGTGATTGTTTATTCTTTTACTATAAATTTAAATCCGGCGGAATTACTGTTGAGTTCGCTGGCATAGACTCCGTGGCTGAGAGCGGCAGGAGCGGTAAACTTACCGCTGAAGAGGGCGTAAGCTCTGTAGCAAAAGGAGTGATTGCCCTGAGGCATAGACTCAATGTAATAATTGACCGAGCTATCTCTATATTCGGTATAATAACTTATTCCATTGTAACCAAAAGCGCTCTTATTGGCAACAGGTTCAAGGCAGGCGGGTTTATTGTCGATCAGTTGAATATACTCATAGTCATTCTTGCTCTTGACCAGCAATTCTACCTCCAGTAGTTCTCCCTTGGATATTTCTGCACCCGGCTGCAACTCTTGCCTCTGATAATAATATGCCAGGGATTCTGTCTGCCCGCCAAGTCCATCAGGAATGGTGTAGGTTATGCGCTGAGGAATTAAGCGGTAGTAATGTCGCTCGGCCTTGAGTTCAAGACCATGCGGCTGGGCTATTTTCTCCAGGCTGGAGTAGGAGAGTGTGTGGGTAAGGTAGAGCGGAGAGCCAGGTGTGCCGGTTCTCGCGATACTCAATTTATTGTTGCCGGGGTGGAGAATATGTTGTGGAACCGAGGCTGTTAGAGTTTGAGGGTTCTGTTTATCAGGATTTAGTGTTAGCGGTTGGTCATTCAGAGTAGCTTTGAGTTTGACCTCGGTTGCTGTAGTTGTGTGGTTTTTCTGGTATTTGCTAAGGGAAGCAAATACAGTGTTCAGCTTGTGTATTGAGTCTTGACGACTGATATTCTTGATATTATTTATGAGATAATGCGCGAGAAGGTTACAGAGATTTGCCTCACTCCCAGTTAAATTACAGAGATTCAGGTATTCGGCGGTACTCTGGGTAACTGTACCGTACCAGTAGTATCTATAGTTTTGATTACCAGCGCTGAGATAGGCGGTGTCATTCTCTTGGTCGCGAATCAGGTATTGTTTTATATTCTTGAGTACGGTTGCCAGTGGTTCAGACTGTTGGTTATTGTAGAGACCGGAGGCCAGCGAGGTAAGACCGTATACCGACAACTCGCCTCTGTCTCTGAGGAGATACTCGCGCATGGCTCTATTCTCATTCGCACTCAAGGAGAGGACACGGTAGACCAGGGCGTCCAGATTGTCAATCTTGCTCTTGCCCGGATTCTTACCGCTCTCGGCATTACGTAATAATTTGAGGGTTTTATCCTGATAATTGAGTAGATAGAGCCTGGCGCCGGTAATCAGTGAGGCGGGGAGTGGATAGTTCATTTTATCAACACGTTCTAGTGAGTCGAGAATAAGGGCGGTGATGTATGGGGAGCTGGTCTGCTTGTTTCCGATCCAGGACCAGCCGCCATCAGCATTCTGCAATTTCTGAAGTTGGATTATTTTGGGAGCCAGCCGATCTATGATACTCTCTTTCGTGGTAGTGGTAGTCGAGATACCGGCTTCTTGCAGTAGCATCTCGGGGAGGAGATTGGCAATCAGGGTGTCGTTGGTGGAGATCGTGCTCTTAGGTAGGGTTTGAGCTGTTTGCAACAGGAGCGAGGATAGATTCGGGTATAACTGCAACTGGAGGTTGGCGGAATCTGGCTTGCTTCTGGCTGGAAGTACTATATCTGCAGTGTAGGCAGGCATATCTGCCGGAAGCAGGGCGGTCTTACTGCTGAAGAGTTGTTGCTCTCTGGTATATACCGATAAAGGCAGGGTAAGGGCGTCACTACTGTCGTTGGTGGCTGCACTGAGGGTGACCTGTGCTGGTGCGGGAGTAGTGGCGCTGAGGCTGAAGGTAAGACTTTGGCTGGAGTCGGAAGAGATTTGGAGAGTATGAGTGGGAGTGGCATCTGAAATCAGATTAGTACTGGTTGCGAGCTTGACTGTCGCCTCTACTGTATCGACCGAATTATTATAGACGGTGGCAACGATATTTGCTCTGTCTCCTGAGATAAGATAACGTGGGATTGCTGGAATAAGCATCAATTCTTTACTGGTGAGCACAGCGGATTCAGCTTGTCCGACCTCGGTGGCAGTGGTCATGATCCAGGAGCGAATTTTCCAGGTGGTCAGGGAGTCGGGCAAAGGAACACTTAGGGTAGTGTTTCCGTTTTTGTCGAATTTAACCTGGTGGATAAATACAGCGCCGGTGGAGAAGTCTTGGCGTAGTTCAGAGGTGTTCTCGGAATCTTGATTGACTATGCCGGTAGCAGAGTCGGCTGTTGCTTCTTGGACAACCATTGACATTTTAAAAGTAGGGGCGCCATCAAGATTACGGTTTAGTGCAGGACGGCTGGCGCGGGGCGTAAATATCTCCGGTGGATTAAAGAAATTACCGAATAAGCCTATAGGCTGCATGTGAGTGGCCCCGGTTGCGAGGAGGTTGTAAGAGTATTTTTCGAGGCTGGTTGAGGCCTGGGGCGAGTAATAATTGTTAAAACCCCAGAAGAATTTTGAGATATCAGGGTAGGCTTGGTCTTTGACAATTTGTTCAAGTGCGGCGTCATAGATAGTGACTACCGCCGAGCCGGTGACGGGTTTGCCGGTGGTGTCGGTAGCGTGGAGAGTAATATTAGCTTGGCTTGCGGGGCTGTACTCCGGTTTTTCTGGGGTTAGGCGGAGGTTTATGATTTTGGTTACTGGCGGGGTTAAGAGTTCAACCGAGGCGGTTGTGAGCTGAAGTCCGGCTGTACTCTGAACCTCGACAAAGGTGTTGGGAGTATCTGTGGCTTTGAGGGTAAAATGTAGAATTGTGGCGGTGTTGATTGGGCGTATAACCTCAGGTAAGGGGTAGCCAGTGGCAGTTGGGTTAAAATAAATCGGGAGGGCGGCTTGTCTGTCAGCGTTGAGCAGCAAGATCTCGGCTGTGTCACCTACAGCATAGGTCTTCTTTTTGCTGATCAAGAGCAGGCGTCTGTCTTGAGGGAGAGGGAGGCTATTTGCAGCATCGGCGGAGTAGATATAGAGATCCTGAGTGGTGCTTATGGGGTTGCCGGCGTGATCTTTGGTCAGTGACTCGACTATATAATAGCCCGCATCGCTGAGTTTGAAGCTCTGGGTATAACTATAATCCGAGTTTTGCTTGAGCACTGAGAAGGTGTTGACGAGATGTTTGTTCTGTGCGGGATCAACTTTGTATATATTTATTGTCAGCGCTGAAGGGAGGTTGGTTTTTAAAGGCTGGTCTCCTCTATAAGGGAGTACCGTTAATTTAATAAGTTCATCAGCGTCATAATAGTTCTGGTCCGTACTGCTGGAGAGGTCGAAGGTGGTCGGCTGATAAGTATTAGAGGTGCTTGCTTGGACAATTCGGTTGGCACTATCACTGACCTTGGCCTGTATCCGGTAAGTATAAGCCGTTTTGGCTGGAGTGTTAGCTGGTGGAGTATGTTGCAAGGTGACTGTGGCTTCGCCGTTATTATCAGTGTATACGGTGGCTTGAGCTACTAACTCGGAAGAGGTGAAAAACGGAGGAATGATTCGGTGCTTAGAGGTGGCAGGGTAACTTGTGGTTGCATTCTGGTAGCCTTTACCGTATAACCAGTCCCATCTGCCTCTGGGAATAAATGGTTGGCAAGCGACTTCGCGGATAATTTCATATTCGACTGCAGCATTACTCAAAGGTTTGCCGAAGTTGTAGCGAGCGTTTATCTTAAAAGCGACGGTCTCAGGTGTGGTGTATTCAGAGTTGAGCGGAGATATATCTACTGTAAACTCGGGTTTGACAAACTCTTCGACTCTGAAGAAATTTCCGGCCTGGGTAATGTCTAGATCTGTGTGTAGCTGCCAGAGTCCGAGGTCGGAGTTTGGTTGGGTTTGGAAGGTGAAGTAGAAACTGCCGTCAGCTGCCACTGTAACCTGCTGTTGCTGAATTTTTTCGCCTTTAGGAGTAAGGATTGTGATATTAAAAGTTTTGGGGTTGGTCTGATTTGGAGTGATGTTGTCGCGGTAGTTATAGTCACGTATCCAGCCGGATATTTTGATCTCTTCACCAGCGCTATAGAGCGGTTTGTCGGTGATAAAGAGAAGGCGTTCCACTTTGGGTTGGTGGAAGAGGTGTTGGTTGAAGAGGTGTTCAAACCCGATATAACTCTGGCGGCCATCAGGGGCGGTGGCATGGGCGAGGTAATTGTAATTGTCTCTGATCAGGTTTGCAGGGAGTTGGCTCAGGCCATTAGTATTGGTATATAGGGTGGTGCTGAGGTATGGCGGGGTATTCAAATTACGGTTGTTCTGTCGATTAATATTGTAAGCGAATATACTAATCTTGGTATCTTTGACAGCGCTGCCGTTATTGCTATTGCTGGTGATATACAATCTGCCGCCAGATAATAACGGTTTGGTGGTAAGAGTAAGATCGCTGAGCCAGAGAATAGTGCCGACCTGGTAGCCGCTGGGTAGAGTTGCCAGTACATAATAGGCTCCTCCCTTGAGATTGTTGGGGAGGGTGATCTCGCTGCGGCCGGTACCGTGGGCAATGCTTGGAGCGGATTTGCTCAGATCAATCTCTGTACTGTATATGGTATTGCCGAGAAATTCATGCTGTTTGCGGTTTATCAGTTCCTGTCCGATGTCCGGTAATAGTTGAGAGGCTCGGTTTATGTTTGCGGGATCAGGGTTTTTGAGTAATGCGATGGTCTTGGCGATGAGTCTGTCGGTATCGAGTTCTTGCAGGCTTATAGTTACTTGGGTGGCATTTCTAAAGCGGAGCCAGAGACTGGGAGCGACTCCAGAGTATTGCACGCGGGTATTCTCGAACTCAATAAAGCTGTTCTCAAGTTGTTCAAGATGTTTTGTGGCGGTATTGATCTGGTATGTGCTGGCGGTTGGAAGTTTGAGCAGCCTGCGCCAGCAGGACGCAGCAGTTTCAAAGTGGCGGCGATTTTCGTACTCGACGGCAAGCTTGATTAGCAATTCTGGATCTTCATTATTCTGAAGGAGTGTGTTGAATATCTCTAAATAATTGTAGTCTGAGGGAAGGTCGAAGCGTTGTATACCTGATTCGAGTCTGGCGATAGACTCAGAGTTTTTTAGAGTTGCGAGCTCAGTAATAAATGGTCTGTCTTCGGGGTTGTTATAATAGTTGTTAGTTAAGGTCTCTACGCCATAGAGCATCTGGGAGAATTCGGCAAGAGTTTTTCGTGCGCGAGCTTGCTTCTTACTGCTATCAGCGCTCTGCGCCAGATAATAACGGAAGAGTTCGCCGTCATTACTGGCGTTCTCTTCGTCGTCTGGTAGCTGGAAAAAGTACGGTTCTCCTTGAGTCGTGGTTGGAGCACCTGTGCCACGCAGATCGGCGTAGGGGATGGGCTCGGTGTAGGGTGGGATTGATGCATAGTTGCTCTTGAGTAAGAGGCGTATAGCGGTCTCGGGGTAGATGCCTTGAATATAGGTCTGTGCCAGCGTGTAATAGAGGTCGGCGCGCTCATCAGTGGTTGCGTTTGAAGGTGTTAGCAGTTTTTTGGCGCGCTGCATATAGGTTAGCGCGTGGAGGTGGTCGTGGGTGGTGACATTGAGGGTGGTGGTATGATAGCGTGGATGTCCGCGGTAAAACTTATTATCTTCAATATAGCCGTAATGGGTCAGCGTTTTACTATATATTTCACCGACGCAGAGCAGGCAACGCCAGTCCTGAGCGTGGGCAGTAATAACTTCGCTGAGGAAGGAATCGGCTCTACTCTCCAAGCCAAGTCGTTGTAAAGAAATTATCGCTTGTTGTAAGGCTATAGGTTCAAATCCTGAGCCGCTTAAGAGTAATTGCTTGTACTCTGTGAAGGCGTCAAGATAATTGTGTTCAGTATAAAACCGGTTGGCATCATTAAGTCTTTGAGCGAAGTTTAGTCTAACTTCGTCTGCAGCATGTGTGTTAATCTGACTGCAGAATAGGAGCAGGAGGCAGAGTAGTAATGAGGTTGTGAGCGCGTTACTGAGTCTGGTGGTGATGTAACCGGTCATATATATCTCCTTTGTATAAAACGGGTACCTATTATTATATACGGAGGTGGCGTGGAAACGGGGTTAAAAAAAACCTCCAGTAAAATAAATACTGGAGGTTGTGTAGATAGTTATACGGAGTAATTTATTTCTTTTCGTGTACTCCGAAGAGTGTGGCATAGATTACCGGAACAAATATCAGGGTTAGCACTGTGGCGAAGGTAAGCCCACCCATGATCGTGACTGATAAGGACTGGAAGAAGGTATCGAAGATTAGTGGGAGCATTCCAAGTACGGTGGTAAATGCTGCCATTGCTACCGGGCGCACACGGCTGATTGAGGCTTCGATGATAGCGTTGAATGGCTCTTTGCCGAGATTACGTTCGAGATTGATTTGATCCAGAAGAACGATCTCGTTTTTGATTAGCATACCGGTAAGGCTCAGAAAACCGAGGAGAGCCGTAAAGCTGAAGGGAGCATCAAAGACGAGCAGCCCCCAGGTAATACCGATAATGGAGAGGGGCAGACCCAGGAAGATAATAATCGGGTGCCTCAGGGTTTTGAAGAGCAGGAGCGATATGGTAAACATTGCCCCCAGAGCCAGCGGGAATTTGGTCAGCAGTTTCTCCTGCGCTTCAGTCGAAGACTCGTATTCACCACCCCATTCCAATTTGTAACCGGTAGGGAGTTCGATGGCTTCTATCTCATCACGTACACTGTAGAAGAGATTGATAGCCGAGATCTTGTTGGTGGGTTCGCACTGGGCGGTAAGACAACGCTGCCGGTTGCGTCGCCGGATAATATTATCCTGCCATTTGAGCGAAGCATTATCGACAACCTGGGTGAGGGGAACCGGCTGGTTGTGAACCGATGACCAGACCATAATATCACGAATATCGCCGAATTCATTCCGTTCCTCTTCAACTGCTCTGGCGATGATCGGTAATAGTTCGTCACCTTCGCGGAATATGCCGATGCTCTGTCCGGTAAAGGTGGCGGCGAGTGCGGAATTAATATCAGGACGGGTGATTCCTGCGTTTCTGGCGCGGGCATCGGCAATATCGATCTGGAGACTTTCGACCGGTTGTCGCCAATCGTCGCGGATAAAGGTAGTGGTCCCTTGTTCGCGAGCATGCTGGGCAAATATTTCTTTGGCTTTATCGCCAAGTTTATGCAGAACTGTTGCGTCCGGTCCGATGAAACGGGCTTCGATTTTGGATTTGGCTGAAGGGCCTATTTCCATCTTCTTGATATTGGTCTCTGCTTCTGGATAATTCTCAGCTATTAGTTCTCTGATCTTCGGAATCAGGGAATTGATGATTTTATAGTCGTCGGTATAGACCATTATCTGAGCATAGGCTGGGGTCTGTGACTCTGGAGCGTAGGTCAGAGTAAAGCGTTGACCGCCTGAACCGGTAAAGGTTATGGTATCAAGGATGTGTTCATTCTGGCGTAATTTGGCGGCTATGCTATGAGCGGTCTCCATTGTTTTCTCTATATGTGTGCCTTCTTTCATCCAGATATCTACTAAGAAGATGTTTCGGGTGGAGGTGGGGAAGAAGGTCTGATCAATATACTTGAAGCAGTAACCGGAGAAGATTAAGAGGGCTAGCATCAATACGATAACTATATAGCGGTGATTGATACATTTGTGCAATAATTTTGCATATAGTTTGAAGAAGAAATTATCATGTGGATCCTTTTCGGTTGCATCTTTCTTGGTAATGAGTTGGACGCAGAGCAGTGGCGTTAGCGTTATGGCGGTTATCCAGCTGATAAGCAAGGAGAGTGCGATAACGGTGAAGAGACTGCCGAGAAATTCTCCCGTGCTGTCCTGGGAGAGTGAGATAGCGGAGAACGCGATGACCGCAATGATAGTAGCGCCGAGTAGCGGCCATTTGGTCTCATCGACGGTCTGCATGGCAGCATCTTTCTTCTCTATGCCGCGCTGCATCTTGATGACAATACCTTCGGCGACGACAATGGCGTTATCCACCAGCATCCCTAAGGCAATGATTAGAGCGCCCAGGCTGATACGTTGGAGATTTACTTCAAAGTAGGACATGCCGATAAAGGTAATGAGGATGGTAACCAGAAGTACCAGGCCGATAATCACTCCTTCATGGCGTCCCATAAAAATCAGCAGGAGAATGACTACAATTATAATGGCTTCGACCAGGTTGATGACAAAGCCGTTAACCGATTCCTTTACTATTACCGACTGGAAGTAGATGGGGAAGAGTTCCATTCCGAGCGGGGTCTGAGCCTCGAGTTCGGCTAGACGGTTCTCGATAGAGTCTCCCATAACCACGACATTGGTGCCGGGGATGGTCGATATTCCGATACCGAGCGCGGGTTGGCCGTTATATTCCATCATTGTTTGCGGCGGGGTGTAGTATTCACGCCGGATATCGACAATATCTCCGACTCGGGTGAGCTTCTCGGCATCGGTGCCGCGTATTAGCAGATTTTTGATCGCTTCGATTGAGTCGAAGGTGCCGCTAGTGTTGATAGTGATATAGTCGCCATGGTATTCAATATTACCGCCACTACCTACCAGATTCTGGGTATTGATGGCGCTAAAGATGGCGGTGGGGGTGATTCCAAGCTGGGTCATTTTGGCGCGGTTGATTTCTATATATATCACCTCTGTAGTGTAACCATTGATCGTGACTTTGGCGACGTTTTCACAGAGCAGGAGCTGCTTTTTAAGTAGTTTGGCGTAATTATAGAGTTCTTGCAGGGTGTAGTCTTTGCCGGTAAGCGCAAAGTAAACGCCGTAGACATCGCCAAAATCGTCGTTGATAACCGGAGTTCCGCACCCCGGAGGTAGATCTCTGCTTACGTCATTGATTTTTCTGCGGAGTTCGTCCCAGACCTGGGGCAGGGTGCTTTTGTCATATTTATCCTGCATCTCGGCATGGATGATCGATAGCCCCGGACGGCTTTCCGACCAGATCTTATCGAGTTGTTTGAGCTGTTGGATCGCAGTCTCCAGTTTGTCGGTGACCTCTTCTTCAACCTCTAGAGCGGTTGCTCCGGGGTATTGGGTGGCGATAATCGCTTCCTTGATGGTGAACTCCGGGTCTTCAAGACGACCCAGATGCAGATAGGTAACTATCCCCCCTATCAGCGCAAATAAGGTCAGAGTATAGGTTACAATAGGGTTTTCTATAGCGTATTTTGTTATGTTCATGATTATTCCTGAAGTCTGGTGGCGGAAGCTTTAAAAAAGGTTAAAGTGCTCTGAGAAGCATTCCATCCTGGAGGTAACTGCAGCCGGCTATTACTACCCTGTCGCCGTCACTTAGTCCGGAAATCACCGGAACCCCTAACTCGGTAGGCATACCGATCTCGATGTATCTTTTTTCCGCTTTGTTCTCTTTATTCAAGATAAATACAAAGCTTTTGTTGCCTTCTTCTTCTCCCTGGATAGCGGTTGGCGGCAACCAGATATGGTTCAGCCCGGTCTCTACGGTATGCAGGAAGTAGCCGGAGGTTACAGTTGCGGTCATGCCGGGGAGGAAGTTGTAGCCCTTGGGAGTTGGCATAGTCAATACAACATCGTAGGTCTGGGTCTGACTGTCTGCATCCAGGCCGTATTCATGAACTGACACCTCAAATTCCTCGTGGGGGATTGCGTCAAAACGCACCTTGAGCTTCTGCTTCATGATATCCTTGGTGGCGTAGACCATAATTGATTCCGGAACCTGAATTACAATCTCGATCTCATTTATATCTTGTAGACTGACAATATCTTCTGAAGCTACTACTTTGGTATGATTTTCGACATAACGTTTGGCAATTATACCGTCGAAAGGCGCGTGCATCTCGGTATCTTCAAGATTCTTCTCGGCAATCTGGTACTGGGCATAGGTGGTGTCGTACTGTGATGTTGCGCTATCGAGGATGGATTGGGCTACTACCTTCTCGGCCAGCAGTTTCTTCTGTCGGTCAAGATGAATCTTGGCTTCGGTGTAGGCTGCTTTGGCGGCGAGGAGATTATTCTCGAAGGTGCGTTGATCAAGCTTGGCAATTAGCTGACCTTTTTTGACAAGCATGCCTTCGGTAATCGGGAGGTCGGTAAGCTCACCATTGACCTCAAATGATAGAGTTACCCGTTTACTGGCTCTGACCTTTCCGGGAAAAGAGCGGGTAATATTATGTTTGCTCGTGTTGACCACGAGGGTTTTTACCGGTTTGGCTAGAGTTTTAAATTTTTGAGTATTATCTTTGGCAAAGGAATTGAAATAAAAAGTGCCAGCACCGATAATGCCTATGGCAAGGATAAGTGCGAGCAGCTTGACTGATCTGGACATTTTTTCTCCTAATTGAATATATAATAAAAAATAATGATTTATTTGTTTGAGTTGATCAGATGTTTTTCCAGGAGTGTGGTTACGGCGATATAGATATTCTCACATACCGCATCTATATAATCGGTAATTAGCTTGTTATTGTTGTCATAGAATACGACATTTTTGGGCATCAGGGTGGTGATACCGATGGTTTGTCCATACCAGATTGCCAGCCAGGCCTCGGCATCCCAAGCATGAACTTCTGGGCTCAAGATCTTGAGCATGGCGTTGATGGCAGCAAGATCACTCTCATAAATATGTTTATCAATCTCTTTATAATAATCTGACTCGGGGGCGATCAGTATGTGGTTGACGATCTTGAAGTACCAGAGCGGATGGTCACCGGTGAACATCCTGGTAAAATTATCTTTTAGACAGTAACGCAGCATCTTGAAGATACCGCTGCGGGTATGTTCGCTCTTAGGGAGTCTTTCCCAGTGCTTTCCCAGGTTGGTGTAATTCAGCTTCTCAAATACATAGTCGATAACCGCGAAATACAACTTCTCTTTGCTTCCGAAATGATAATTGATCCCGGCAACATTTACCCCGGCTTTTTCGGTGATATAACGGATGCGAGTGCCCTTGAGCCCATCCTTGGCAAATAGAGGACCGGCGGTATTGATTAGCTTGAGTTGGGTCTTACTCATGTGTTTTTCATTCATTTTATTGTCTCATGCGCTTGATTAAGAAGATTTTGAAATTCTTACTGAGAGCGATTATATCATTCGATTCTAAAAAGTCAAACATTTGATTGAAAAATATGCTTTAATTTTTTGTTTGAAGAATATGCTATTTATGGCTGGTTAGTTCGTAAAATAAAGATATTAGTTCGTAAAATGCGCATTGCATAAGGTGTAATTAGGTGTATAGTAAAGATAAATGATTTGTTGACAGGGTAGACGTTAGGTATGAATTAGAGATTATAGAGGAGAGTGATCATGGGTAAGTTTCAAATTGATCCAGACGGAGTCGATCCAAAGATGGTTCCACAGCGTAAAATGTATACTGGAGCAACTATTCCGGGGGTCGGGATCGGTACCTTCGGCTCAGATAAATTTTCACCGGAAGTGGTCTCGGAGGCGGTGCTGGGTGCGGCTGCGGTAGGGTATCGTCATTTTGATTGTGCGGCGATATATGGTAACGAAAAGGAGATAGGGCCGATATTTCAGGAGATTATGGCTGGAGGGATTGCGCGTGAGGAGCTCTTTATAACTTCAAAGCTATGGAATGATATGCATGCTGAAGATAAGGTAATATCAGCGTTTAAGAGATCACTCAGCGATCTGCAGCTCGATTATCTTGATCTATACCTTATTCATTGGCCATTTCCTAATTTCCACCCGATTGGTTGTGATGTAACCTCCAGAAGCGCGGAGGCTAAACCTTATATCCATGAGAATTATATGAAGACCTGGAGAAAGCTGGAAGAACTGGTCGATCAGGGATTGGTTCGGCAGATCGGCACCTCCAATATGACAATTCCCAAGCTCAAACTTGTGCTTCGAGATTGCCGGATCAAGCCGGCGGTAAATGAGATGGAGCTGCATCCGCATTTTCAACAGGAGGAGTTGTTTACTTTCTGTAAGGAGAATGATATTCTGCCTATCGGTTTCTGCCCTGTCGGTTCTCCGAATCGTCCTGAGCGGGATAAGACCGAGGATGATACGGTGGATATAGAAGATCCGGTAATTGTTGAAATTGCCAAGCGGCATGGGGTACATCCGGCGATCATCTGTATTAAATGGGCGGTACAGCGGGGACAGGTGCCTATTCCGTTCTCGACCAAGAAGCGAAATTATTTGAGTAATTTAAAGTGTGTGACCGAAGATTTACTGACTGACGAGGAGATGGAGGAGATACGAAAGGTTGATAAGAACAACCGGCTGATCAAAGGTCAGGTATTTCTCTGGAAGGATAATCAGTCCTGGCAGGATCTTTGGGATATTGATGGAAATATTACTGAATAAGTTGGTATGGAAATCAGAAGCACACCAAGGGTACATCTACTGGTGTACCCTTGTTTTTGTCAGGGATAAGTCAAGATTCAACGTTATTTAGAATCTTGGCGATAGTCTGCAGCAATTTCTGTGAACGGTAAGGTTTGGCAATAAAGGAGCAGAGATCATGATTGTGAATTATCTCCAAATCCTCCCTCTTGGAAAATCCTGAGGCCAGAATAACCCTGGCTTCAGGGTTTAATTGTAAAATATGTTTTAGGCATTCTTTGCCATTCATTACCGGCATTACCATATCTAGAATGATTAGATCGATACTCTCCATATGTGTTTTATACTGCTCAAGTCCTTCTTGTCCGTTACTAGCGAGGATTACCGAAAAACCGGCATCGGTAAGGATGGCTTCTGCTGTCTTGAGCATCAGACTCTCATCATCCACCACCAGTATTGTCCCTTCGCCGATGGTTTCGGGTATAGCGTCGGTATAGGGAGTAGGCTTAGTATCTGGAGAGAGCGGCAGCAGAATATAAAAGGTAGTACCCTGATTCTCCTGGCTCTCGATAGTGATTGAGCCATGGTGTTGAATAATGCTCCCGTATACTGCAGAGAGTCCTAAACCTGTGCCTTTGCCCTCATCCTTGGTGGTAAAGAAGGGTTCGAAGATATGTGAAAGATTCTCGTCAGATATGCCGCAACCGGTATCGCTGACTCTGAGTTCGATATAATTACCCGCATTGATTTCAAAGCTGCTGCTGGAGCAGTATTCTTCTTCCAAATATAGATTACGGGTGCTTAGCTGTAAAATTCCACCCTCAGGCATGGCATGTGAAGCATTGATGCCGAGGTTGAGAATAATATTCTGCAGTTGTGCCGGATCACCGACGACAAGATCATTCTCGGCGTTGAATTCGGGTATTAAACGGGTAGACTTGTCTATGGTGCGAGTGAGTAAGGATAGCGAGTCCTGGATAACCTGGTGCAGGCTTATAGTTGTGGAGCTGATCTTTTTGCTTCTGGCGAAGGCGAGCAGTTGAGTGGTAAGCTCTGCAGCCCGGTCTGAGGCGTTGATGATAATTGACTGGAGTTCTCTGGCTTGCTGAGTATTGTCCAGATGATTATTCAGGAGGTCTGCCGCTCCGATAATACCACCGAGCATATTATTAAAATCATGGGCAATGCCTCCGGCGAGCTGTCCTATGGCTTGCATCTTGTCTGACTGTCTGAGCTGGGCTTCAAGTTTGTATTGGTTTGTGACATCCCTGAAGACCAGAACAACACCGAGAACCTCTCCGGCGTCATTCTTGATCGGAGCTCCACTATCGGCTATCTGATACTCATTGCCGTCCTTGGCCTGGAGCACGACGTGGTTGGCAAGAGAAACGATCTCGCCGGTACGTAGTACCCGATCGACCGGGCTGGGGCATTGCTGCTTGGTTACAGAGCTGATAATGTTGAAGACCTCCAATAGCGGTTTGCCTATGGCCTCGATAAAGCTCCAGCCGGTAAGCTTCTGGGCTACTGGATTCATATGGGTGATTTTCCCTGAATTATCGGTGGAAATTACTGCGTCTCCAATGGAATTGAGAGTTACCAGAAGATTATTCTCGGCTTTTTTTCTATCGGCAACTTCGGTATTGAGAATGGTCAATTGGTGTTGTATGGAGAGACGCATCTTGTCGAAGGCTTTGGCCAGTCGACCCACCTCGTCATCGGTACTGACGTTTATTTCCTGCTGGAGATTGCCGTCGGCGATATTGCTGGCAATATTGGTCAGATGAATAATTGGTTTGGTTATCCGTGATAAGAGGAATATCAGGAGTATTAAGGAAAACAGTGTACAGGAGCAGAGAATGATGAGAAGGGTCTTATGGAGCACACTGGCATTCTGATATTTGATGCTGAGAGGAACAATGTAGGCAATATGCCACTGCCAGTCAGGAAAGTACTTGGAAATAACCCAGTATTCTTTGTTTGCAAGTTTCAGGTATAAACTGAGATCAGTATCCGGATTCTCAGAATTAAAATTATTGCTGGCTGTGAGCAGGTTTTGAGTCAGGGTTGAATCTTGAGCCAATAATATTTGGCCATTTAGGTTCAGGATTACCGGGTAGACCTCAATATCCTTGTCCTGATAGTAGTTGTCCTTGACTCTGGAGATTGCCAGTCGTTGGAAATCTTGTTTATAGAGATCTGCTCTACCGGTCTTCTCCAGCCGTTGCTGGTAGCTCTCTAAACGTGAGGTAATTAGGTTTAGCCGTTCGGTATAGATACTGTGCTGTGCTGCGTCGGAGATGCTGCGGAGTCGGATGTCCACAATTGCCAGTACCGTGATTGAGGTCAGGAAGAAGAAGATAGTGACGCAGAGGATTATCTTTAAGGTTATTGAGTTATAACGCATGGTATTGCCTGTCTGAATTAGAAAAGAAAGCTTGGAAACCTTTTTAAAGAAAGTATGTTTAATATAGACTGTCTCTCTGTTGTCATCGGTAGCTCTCCTGGGCTAAAGCTAGTCACTGGATAATCTCAGCCTGTTGTAGTATCTTGGGTTCAATAGTAACGCCAAGGTGTTTTGCGATTGCCTGATTTATATATAATTTACTATCACGGATATGGATGATACTTTCGCCATTATTGTGTTTATTTCTAATGAGTTCCAGTATCTGTTGACCAGCTCGCCACCCCTTGTTAAAACCGAATTCGCCGTAGCCGAAGAGCGAGTATAACCTATTACTCAGATCAAAGGAGATAGTCGGAACGCTGGTATGGTTTAAGAAGAAGTCATAGATGGCCTCTGTATGTATCTCATCAAAGCATAACTCAAGGAGTATAATAATATCTGAGCTCTGTTGCATGGTCTTGAATTCATCCTGGAATTCAGACCAGGAGCGGGTGAGGCTGCCAGAGGTGAAGTCGGGTGCGGGTTTGGTTTTGAGGAGGGTTAAAATGTCTCGGGAGAGAGCTGAATCTTTGCCGATATATCCTAGTTTTGACCCCGCAGCGTATCTTGCGGCGAGGGAGATAATAGTATTAGGGTATTTCTCGGTTTTCGGGTCTTGCTTGAGGTGTAAGTCAGGAAGTTTGAGGCAGATATCAAGGCCGCAGATAATAACGGGAACGTTATGTCGGCTCTGATAATTTTGGAGAATTTTATCAGCCTGATAATCAGCGGCGGTTACAATAATATTTGGAGAGTATGCAGTAAGACAGTCGGCAAGGTTATTGTCGGGATTGTCTCTTTGAACTGCTGAAGCGCTGGGGATGTAGGATCTGAATTCAACCTCGCTCTGGGTGTTATCGAAGATAGTGTTGGTAATTTTCTCCAGCTTGAGAGCAGAGAGCAGACCTTTTTCAATGTCACTATAAAAATTACAACTAAAATCGGCTGGGGCGATATAGAGTACCCTGGTCGCCTTGCTAGTGATTAAAGCAGCTCTATCAATGAGTTCAACTGGGAGTTTGAACTCAAGTTTATTTGCCATCTCCATATTAATATACAATTTACCCTGTTGGCTGCGGGCGATCGGGATCGCTCCGGGATTTTTACCTGCGAGAATCTCCAGCGCGGTAGTGGCGGCCCACGCACCATGCTCATAACCGCTCTCCTGAGTGCCGAGCAGAGAGTGAGCAATGGCGGCGAATTTTGTTGCGGCTACTGGAATATTGATATATTTCAGCGCAAATTCGCGCATATCCTGATAATCGAAATTAGCTACCGAATAGGTGTCGTACAGGTAAATCATATCGGTACTCTGTTGTGCCTGCAGAATTGCGGCTTTCAGTTCTGCAGCATCCTTTACAAATAAGGTCAGATCAAAATCAATCTTCTCTACTTCGGTAAAGTAATTGTAAGTTGTATGGGTCGTCAGGTTGTCACAACCGATAAAGGCGATCTTCTCACCCTTGGCGAAGTCTTTGATAATATTGAAGGTCTCGGAGAATAACGGGATCTCCAATATCCCGGTGATATTCTTGGTCGGGAAGCCGTAGACAGCGGCATCATTATTTACGCCGCAGAAGACGAAGGGGATATCAGAGTTCAGGTAATGCTCTGAGATGAGGTATTTGGCCGCATTGTCATCTGAGGTGATGACTAAATCAGGTTTCCAGCTTTTTATAACTTCTTTGGCGCGTAAGGCGGCGGCTTTTTTAAATTCTTCAGACGGGTTTGCCTTGGTATCCATATGGAAGGTTTTTAGCGTTATTTCTGGATGGTGGTTCATTACCGACATAATTCCCTGTTCGATAGTCGCACTCCAGGCATTAGCATTATATGAGTCGACATATAGTATTTTTTTTGCACTTGTAGCGGTTTGCGTCTCTACCGCCTGCCCCGTGGCCGCGATGCCTAGCATAAGTAGGCAGAGTATAGCTTGAAAATACTTATTCATTCTTTATACCTCAGTAATTAGAGAAAAGAAATGAGCGTATTGGGTTTTTGAGTCACAACTATAGCATAGCATAAAAATCAATAATAAGCAACCTTTGCAGTGGGGATAATCAATCTTTTTGTCGACTCCGCTCATACAGGCAATGACCTTCTCTTTGTTGAGTTCTGATCCTTGCAGTTCATTAATAATGCGATTATTCTTCATAACCAGGCTGTGGTTGCAGATTCCGATAATTTCTTTGATCTCACTGGAGGCGACGATAATGCTCTTGCCAAGTTTTGCCAGCTGATTTTGCTGCTCTAACTGCGCCTATGGCAATATTGTCGCATTCGCATAAGACCCCATTGAGATCAGGATGGGATTGGAGAATATCCTCCATGATCTTGAGCCCTTCTTCCTCGGTCCAGTGCCCTCCCTGTTCGGCAACACTCTCTAGCCCTGGGTGTACCAATGCGCCGAGTTCATAACCCTTGGTGCGTAGAATTTGTGCCGGGTTATCTGTCTCTTCCTGGATAAGAGCGATCTTGCCCATGCCGCCTAGCTTTTTGGCAATATAATCTACCGCTATCTTGCCGCTCTGTCCGTTATCAACACTGACATAGGCTACGATATTATCGGTATTCAGGCAATTGTCCATATTGACTACGGCGATGCCGGCACGCATGTCTTTCTTGACTACAGGAATCAGTGCCTTTGGGTGACCAGCGGCGAGAATGATGCTTCGTAATGAGATTTTCGATGATAGAGATCAGTCCTTCATAATCACCGAAAGGGTCGTTTGGAGCATAACGTTTCATATTTACTCCAACCTACTTGCCGCACTCTACCGCTTGGTCTGCCATTTCAATCTGGAATGCATTTGTGGTTAGATCCATTACGACAATGGCGCCTTTCAAATCCTTGGCTTGTAAGTTGCTGGATACGATGAGTGAGAATACTACAGCCATGCATAGCGCGATAAGTAGTTTATGCATTATTTTCTCCTTGAAAGAGTGTAAGAAGAATATAGCAGTAAGTAGATAAATTTATTTATTAAATAATGCTCAATAGATCTTCAATATTGTTTAAAAAACATATGTTAAACTGTCCTGTGGTTCAATGTAATCACAGCCAATTATTAGGGTTTTCTTGATATTTTTCTGTATTGCGTTATTTTAAATTAATTAAACTAATCCTGCCTCATAGGAATGCTTATGCAATTTATTATTTATAATTTTTAATTAATATTTGAATGGTTTTAAGTTGTGATACTTGGTTTACGTTTGGGGTTGTGAGGTTTTAGCAGAAAATCTATGGCTGCAGAGTAAAGTGCTGAGATGGGATAGAGGCAGAAAAAATGAAATAGATTTTATTTAACTCTAGTCTCAAATAGTTTTGGCAGTATACTCGTAATTATCTGGGTGTGGTATCGGTGAGACGCTGCTTCGTTATTAGTAATGAGAAAAAATGGATTTAACAAGGCTTATTGAGGTTCTGGAGATTACTCTACCAGTATTTGCGATGATCGGACTGGGTAAAATTCTCTCAGTAAAGGGCTTTATCAATGAAGAACGCAAGAGCTTTTTGAACGTATTTGTCAATACTTTCTCGCTGCCGTCATTGGTATTTATCAATGTGGTTTCGCAAGATTTTGAAGAGATGTGGAATCCGGCGTTGATCTTGCCCTCATTCCTTGCCGTAGTGGTATTGACCTTGCTCTATATGGTTATGGTCAAAATATTTGGGTATAAGGGAGGTTTTGCTGCTGCTTGGGTATTCGGTACTTTCTGGGCGAATATTGCGTATATTGGTTTTCCGATGAGTGAGCTGTCGTATGGGGATACCGGTATCGGTCTGACTGCGGTGTACAATGCGTACTTTATGTTGGTCTATATACCATTTGCTTTTATTCTGAGTGGAATTTATGGTAGTGCTGCCGGCGATATATCGCCTTTGCAGAGAGTTATGAATATCTTTAAGAATCCAATTCTGTGGGCGGTTATTCTAGGTTCAGGGATCGCGTTTGTCTACGATTGCCTCAAGGTGGAGGTGGTAGCTTCAGATGGGGCGATAGTCAGGGAATTGGTGTTGCCCGGGGTGCTCCAGGGTGTTTTGAATATTTTGGCGGCGACCTTGAGGATGGTCGGTTCAATGGGTTTACCGATGGCACTGCTGGCGATCGGGGCGGCAATGCATATGAAGACAATTACCGACAAGCTGTTTGCCCTGATTATGGTGGTGCTGGGGAAGACAGTCTTTCTGCCGGCGCTGACTCTTATACTTACATATTGGCTGTATCCGCAAGCTTCTACAGAGGTTGTGGGTATAGCGGTACTTCTTTCAGCGATGCCGGATGCTGTGGCCAGTTATGTTATTGCCAAACAGATGGGGGTAGAGGAGGGTTTTGTCTCTTCCATGCTGGTTCTCAGTACGGCGTTGAGTATTATAACCATACCAGTATGGCTTTATATTGTACTTTAAGTGGTAGTTAATTAGGATGTATAATCAGTGAAGTAGCAGTGTAGGGCCGGCATTGTTGACAGGAATCAGGGTGGGGCATGACAATAAACGGGTGGAGGTGGTGGCCGCAGAAAAGTGTATTTTCTAATTGAAATCTTGTACTTAGAGTGTAGAATTGATTATTTAATAATTTTGTTATGTGTTGTCTTTCATGGAGTTATATATGGATAAATTAGAGAAGCCGTATCCGTTGATCAGGGCTTTGGAGTGTAAGTCGTGCGGGAGATGTATCGTGGCTTGTCCCAAAGGAGTACTCAAACTCTCGGATAAGCTCAATGAGAGGGGTTATAAGTTCGCAGTTTACACGGGCGCAGGGTGTGTGGGGTGTGGTAATTGTTACTATACCTGTCCTGAGCCGAATGCGATTGAGGTGTATAAAAAATAAGGGGTATTCTAAGGCTGTATAGCTGTTTAATAGTTGAATACTGATAAATATTAGAGGATTTAATATATGGCGACAGAATTGGCAAAGGGAAACTCGGCAGTTATTATCGGTGCGTTGTACGCCGGGTGTGAGTGTTATTTTGGTTATCCTATAACCCCGGCTAGTGAAGTGCTTCATGATGCTTCCAAGTACTTTCCGCAAGCAGGCAGGAAATTTGTTCAGGCCGAGAGCGAAGAGGCGGCAATAAATATGGTTTACGGGGCAGCCAGTACCGGCAGCCGGGTTATGACCGCATCGTCCGGTCCGGGGATCTCGCTTAAATGTGAGGGGATATCCTATCTCGCCGGGGCGGAATTGCCAGCGGTAATAGTCGATGTGCAGCGCGCCGGTCCGGGGCTGGGCAATATCGGCCCGGAGCAGGGTGATTATAACCAAGTAGTCAAAGGCGGTGGTCATGGAAACTATAAGTTGATTGTGTTGGCACCGAATTCGGTTCAGGAGATGTGCGATTTTACTTATAAGGCTTTTGGGTTGGCGCAGAAGTATCGCAACCCGGTGGTGGTGCTTACCGACGGGGTGCTGGGTCAGATGATTGAGCCGTTGAAATATCCAGAGGTAGCACTCAAGCCGGAGAAGGATAATACCTGGAGTGTACGGGGTACGGCCGAGACCAGGGGCAATCTAATTTCCAGTATTTTACTCGATTTTAACGAGCTTGAAGAATATAATAACAAGCTCCAGCAGAAGTATGCGCTGATCGCCGAGAATGAGGTGGAGTTTGATGGCTATAGGCTTGAAGATGCAGATATTGTGCTTGTGGCGTATGGTATCTCCAGCCGGATTGCGCGGAGTGCGGTCGATGAGGCCAGAAAACTCGGCAAGAAGGTAGGGCTCTTCCGTTTGCAGACACTATTTCCTTTTCCTAAGGCTGAACTTATGGCTCTGGCGCAGCGGGTTGAGCGGTTTGTGGCGGTTGAGATGAGTAATGGTCAGATGGCTGATGATGTAAAATTGGCGATAGAATGCAGCAAGCCGGTAGCGCTGGTGAGCAGGCTGGGAGGAAATCTGATTACTCTTGACGAGATCATGGCTTCTCTGTAAAGAACCTGGTAAAGGTGGTAGTTGGTGGCTGGATAATCAAGCTAAGAATTTAGGAGCAGATAGATGACAAGTGTACTGAAGAGACCAAATTCATTATATGAAACATATACCAGAAAGGGCGGCGTCGCCCAGACCGCGACCCATTATTGTTCTGGCTGTGGGCATGGAATTATTCATAAGCTGATTGCTGAGGCTATGGATGAGCTGGGCATACAAGACAGGACGGTAATGATCAGTCCGGTGGGCTGTGCGGTGTTTGCCTATTATTACTTTGATTGTGGTAATATCCAGGTAGCGCATGGCAGGGCGCCGGCGGTTGGGACAGGTGTCTCCAGAGCTGAGGATAATTCGGTGGTAATCAGTTATCAGGGTGATGGTGATCTGGCTTCGATCGGTCTGAATGAAACCTTGCAGGCAGCCAATAGAGGTGAGAAACTGGCGGTGTTTTTTGTTAATAATACGGTATATGGTATGACCGGGGGGCAGATGGCACCGACAACTCTGATTGGGGAAAAGACGGTGACCAGTCCTAATGGACGTGATCCTAGTCAGGCCGGGTATCCGCTGCATATGTGTGAACTTATCAGTGAATTGGAGGCGCCGGTATATATCGAACGGGTCTCTCTTGCCGATGTTCCCCGTATCAGGCAGGCGCGTAAGGCTATTCATAAGGCTCTGCAAGTACAGCGGGATGGTAAAGGCTATGCTTTTGTTGAGATTTTGGCGCAGTGTCCAAACAACCTCAGACTTGATGTTAAAGGGATTACAGATTTTCTGATCAATCAGATGGAGAAGGAGTTCCCGGTAAAGCTCTTCAGAGATAAAGTTGAGGATACACCGATTATCAAGCGTGCGGATAGCGATTTTACCAAGGAGACACTTGACGGGATCTTTGGGGTTACTGCAGGTGCCGGCGTTGAGCGGACGGGTGGAGTGCAGAAGAGTGTGCAGGTCAAGATTGCTGGATTTGGCGGTCAAGGGGTGCTGAGTATGGGGGTAATCCTTGCTAGGGCGGCGTGTGAAGATGGGGCAGAGGTCTCCTGGTATCCATCTTATGGCCCGGAGCAGCGTGGTGGTACCTCCAATTGTTCGGTAGTTATTTCGCAAGAGAGTATTGGTTCACCGGTAGTGTATAATCCAGATATTTTGCTGATAATGAACAGACCTTCGTATGAGCGCTTTGCCGGTGACGTCAAGGATGGCGGTATTATTCTGTGTGAGTCGGCGGTGGGTGAAGTAAGTCCGCCGCGTGAGGGGGTGGAGGTATATTCAATTCCGGCACTGGAGATTGCCGAGGCGCATGGCTCGGCCAAGGGAGCGAATACGGCTATGCTCGGAGTTATGGCGGCGCTCTGCGCCACAGGCTTGACTGCTAGCGCTTATACTCAAGCCCTTACCGCAAATTTTGCCGGGAAAGCTCAGCTTGTTGAGAGTAATCTCAAGATCTTCGAGGCTGCGCGGGTTTGGGCAGAGAAGAATATTGTTAAGTAAACTGGTACGGGGTGGATAGTTTTTATACTTATTATACAAGTCGTAAGAGTATTAAAGATATGAAGTATTTTATCAGATATTGGCTGTTCAGGCTGGTAATGTTCTCGACTTCTGTTTTGCCGGCGCGTTTTGCTTACTGGGTATCGCTCCGTATTGCGGATCTGGGGTATTTTCTTGGAGATCGCAAGGGACGTAAAGCGGTTATGCAGAACCTCAGGCAGGTTATGCCGACCGAGTCCGACAGTAGAATTATCTATGAGACACGCTGGGTCTTCAGGAATTGGGGTAAGTACTTTACCGAGTTCTTTCGCTTCAGTTCGTATGATATGACCTACTTTTTGCGGAATGTGACGGTGGTCAATCTGCCTTATGTCACCGAGGCGCTCAAAGCGGGTAAGGGTTGTATGGTAATGTCAGCACATGTCTCAAACTGGGAATTGGGGGCGGCATATCTGGCGGTACGGATGGGATTTAAAGTGAATGTGGTCGCCGCCAGGCATAATTCCGAGCGGATCAACAAGCTCTTTATCGATCAGCGCAGGGCGATGGGGATCAATGTTATTTATACCGAGGGAGCGGGGAGAAAGGTTTTGCGCGCACTCAAGAATAACGAGATAGTCTGTATTTTGAGTGATCGTGATGTTGGGGTGGATGGTATTGAGGTTGAGTTCTTCGGTAAAAAATGCAGATTCCCTCAGGGGCCGGTTCGCTTTGCCCTGAAGAGTGGGGCTACGTGTCTGCCGGGGTTTGTGACCAGGCGTACCAATGACAGTTTTGCCATTGACATGAAGCAGCCGATAGTCTTTCCTGAGACACTGAGCAAGGGGGAGAAGGTAGAGTATGGTATAAAGGAGTATGTCAAACATCTGGAAGAGTTTATCAGACTCCATCCTGAGGAGTGGCCGGTATTTTATGATGTGTGGAATGAAGAGTGGACAGATTAGCCTTGTCGTGCTTAACGGGTATTGACTGACTCGTAGTATAAAGGAATTTGCATAAATGAAAATATGTGCTTTAATCCCTGCCTATAATGAAGGTGATTATATTTATGAGGTAGCCTGTAGGTGTAAGGAGTACATCACGGATATCCTGGTATATAATGACGGGTCAAGCGACAATACCGTAGCCGAAGCTGAGCGCGCTGGGGTGGAGGTTGTAAGTCGGGAACAGAATAAAGGCAAAGGCCAGACCCTACTCGAGGGTTTTGATCTTTTGTCGGCGCGAGGATATGATGGGGTAATAGCGCTCGACGCCGATGGCCAGCATCTGCCTGAAGAGTTACCGTTATTTATTCAGGCGGCTAATTCAGGGGCGGATATTGTTATTGGTAACAGAATGGCGGAGCAGAAGAGTATGCCGATAGTCAACTGGTATACAAATGTTATTACCAGCCTGGTGATATCTATGCTGGCGCGTCAGCGGATCCATGATTCGCAGGTAGGGTATAGATTTATCCGGTGTGCAGCTTGGGAAGAGATAAAGACGAAAATAGTAAGCAGAAATTTTGAATTTGAAGGTGAGATGTTGGTGGTTGCGGGTAGAGCCAAGCTGAGTATTGTCGATGTGCCTATTGAGACGGTATATGGTACAGAGGTGAGTAAGATAAATCCTTGGTTGGATACTTGGAGATTTGTCAAGATGGCTTCAAGGTTACTGGTTTCTTGATTGATTGTAGGTCGTGGTTTATGCATATGATACAGAAAATTAGCTTGATTGTCTTATTGCTTATCCCTATCTCTGCAGCTTATGCGAGTAATGAGCGAGCTGAGCGGATGGCTATTGTCTCCAATCTGGTGGAGGCGTTGAACTATAACAGGTATGAGCAGTTTATAAAGAACGGTTCACCCGAATGGCGCAAGCATATGAATCGGGGAAATTATCAGAAACTCCATCAGGAGATGACAAATTATATCGGGCATGTGGTGAATTGGAAGCAGGTCTCCAAGAAATCCAGGGGTAAGATCGAAACTTACACCTATAAATTGACCGGTGATACAGAGCGGATAGGGCTCTTTATGCTGGTACAATTATATGAGTATAGAGGACGTCTGGTAGTAAATAATATCTTCTTCAGTAAACGTTAGTTGACTTGAAGTTGCGGTAATGTACTATCTCTTGAGGGCGCATAGAGGCTTGAACTCAGGCTTGGTAAGGTGCAAAGCCGATAATTTCAGGTTTATTTAGCGCTGATCACATCGCTGAGTTCTTCTTCTTCAGCACTGCTTTTGGCCTCGGTCTGAGGTATCTTCCAGCGAATCTCACTTGGAATAATATTGACTACTTTGATCCCGGGAGGGGTTATGGCGTGGCATTTCAGTACATACTCTCCCTGAACCGATGAGCCCATATCTCTGGTATCAATATAGATGGTAAAGGCTTTGGACTCGGTCTTCTCTATCAACAGCTTTTCGCCTTCGACCTCAATCGAGACCTGGGGCGGGAGGAGTTTGCCACCGATTAATTTCTCAATTCTGGTGGCCAAGAGTACACTTACGGGGATATTTTTGTAGATCCGGGTGGTATTGGCCGGGGTAATATCGATACTCACTGAGACTGATTCTGCGAGGTATTTGGTCGTGGTCTTTAATTTTAGGGGCTGAAGATCGACATATGAACTGAAGGATGAGGTATGATTGTTCAGATCAATACTATCGGTATGGATATTGTCATCGGCACTGAATTCATCCTTTGGGGCATTGACCGCGATATAGCGCGGAGAGTAAGATATACTGCTCAGTTCATACCCCGGGGGGAGTTCACCGGTAGTCTCTACCTTGACCGCTATATACTTGCGGACAGGTTTGACCAGGGTGATAACGAGTTGGGGGTTGTTGATACTCTCGACAATTACATCTTCAGGAAGCCCTTTGAGATTGTCCGGTTTGAGTTCCAGATGTACGTCCTGCATTGAGGAAGAGTTGTTATCAATATCTACTTTGATTCTGAAATTGATATCTCCCGGACTGAGTGAGGCAATGACATTGCGCGCTCCTTTTACCGTGATGGTACGGGATTTTGGTACAAATCCCTGTGTCTCCCAGCCCCGAGGTATGCGAATAGAGAGCTCAGCGGTGAGTTGTCTCTCTTCTGTACGACTGGTCTCTACGTAATACCAGATCGATATCCCCACAAAAACTGAGAATAACAGGGATATGTAGTCGAAACTAATATGTTTGTGCAGATAGCGGATAATATTCATCTGGCGTCTAGTCCTCGGCTTTTTCTGGTTGATTCTGGTTATGGGTGATCTTACACTCTTTCACAAGTACTTCGGTAAGGCCTTCATAATCAAGATCAAGGGTTATCTCACCGCCGATGGCTACCGATACGGCTCCGGTCTCTTCCGAGACGATGACTACCACGGCATCTACCTCTTCACTCAGACCCAGGGCGGCGCGGTGGCGGGTACCCATGCCCTTACATACCTCGACATTCTCAGAGAGCGGCAGCAGACAGTTGGCAGCAACAATCTTGCCTGCGCGGATAATTACCGCTCCGTCATGGAGGGGCGTATTCTTGGTGAAGATGGTGGTGAGGAGTTTGGTACTCAGCCTGGCTTCCAGCAGTACTCCGCTCTCTATACATGTACCTACCATGGTCTTGCGTTCGATAACGATGAGCGCTCCTACTTCACTGCGCTTACTGATATGAAAGGCGGCGTCAACAACCTCTTTCTCCATATTTGAGTCGCTCTTGCCAGCGAATTGTGAGGCGCTCTCGCCGATACGTATCAGCATTCGGCGGATCTCTGGCTGAAAGATGACAACAATACCGAATAAGGATACGTCAACCAGATTCTCCAGGATCCAACTGACATTTCTTAGTTCTACCATCTTGGCAATGAAGAGGATAAAGATAAAGAGTATGACAAAGCAGATTACTGCACCTCGGGCAATACCAGCTCCGCGCGTACCCTTTATGGCTGAGAACGTCATATAGATCATGGTAATGATAATTATTATTTCCAGCATGGCGCCGAAGACACCCAGATGGCTGGTATTGGCAAGACTTTGAAAAAAATTATCCATATAGTTACTCATTGTGTTTCTGGAGGGAAGATCATAAATTGTATGAATATAGTTTAGCAATAATTCTTCTTAATTACAAGAATTAATCATGTATAATGATACTGATTAGGTTGTGTTTTTACTCTGGCTCTGTAGTGGTAGGGTGAATATGAGGCTGAATTCGGAGGCTATAGATTAATTTTGGGGTTTATTCGGTGAAGATTTGGTAACAGAGTTGAATAATGAAAATAATCTTATAACAAAAAAATTACTTGCCAAAAAAAATAAATATGATAGCTTTAGATTGGGAGTCAGTAATAGAGATTAGCATTAAAAATATAGTGCTGTATTTATTACCTTTTTGTTTGTTTAGGGTTTGAATATTACATGGACTAAAATACTCGGTATGCTATTTATTGGCGGCAATTTATTGTGTATTATCATCTGTGTCAATATATTTGGTTCGATATTAAGTGTGATCAAGCATTGTGGTTTTTTTATGCTATAATTCAGTTATATTTGTTTAGGGTGTAGCTGGCGGCAGAGATATTATAACAGGCTACTTAACTTTCGGAGGTTTTCTCATGAAGTTATCACGGCATGGTTTCTTTGGGATGAGTCAGAACCAACTGCCTTTTTCGATTTTGAAGAGTAATCCACAAGAGAGTTTTCCGTTGCATGAGCATGAGTTTGTTGAGCTTGTGCTGGTTACAGGAGGGGCAGGCAGTTATTTTAATGAGAAGATATCTTATTCTATCCGTAAAGGTGATGTTTTTCTGGTCAATCCTGGTATTCGTCATGGTTATAGGGATACCGATGAACTCTCGTTGATAAGTGTGCTTTATAGTGCCGATTGTCTCTTGTCGCCGCTGGCGGATATTGGAACTATGGTTGGTTATCATGCACTCTTTAGGATTGAGCCGTATGTAAATGCAAATTCTGTTGCCAGACTCCTGCTCAGCGAACAGCAGTTGCTTGAGGCTCAGGTTATTATTGAAAAAATTGAGAATGAAATTGAGATCAATAGTCCCGGAGTGGTCTTCTTTTCCAAGGTGTATTTCCTTGAACTTATCGGTTTTCTCTCCAGATGTTACAGTACGGAAGAGGCAAAGAAATCGCCGGAGATTATGCGTGTGGCCGAGGCCATATCCTATATTGAGCAGCATTATACCAAGGATATTGAGCAAGATGATCTAGCAAAGATTGCCAACCTCTCCAAGAGTCATTTCCTTCATATCTTTAAGAAGACAACAAATACCACGCCTTTGCTTTATCAGAAGCTTTTGCGTATGGAGAAAGCTTGTTCGCTGCTGACGCAGAGTCGGATGTCAATTACAGAGGTAAGCTATAATTGCGGTTATCATGACAGTAATTATTTTACCCGGCAGTTTAAAAAGGTGATGAAGATGTCGCCCAAACAGTATCGCAACAGTAGCCGCAGTATTGAGATGCCGGAGCAGGATGAAGATTAGGCATTGCTCTCTGTACGGTTATTTTTATTGGATTTTAAGATATAAGTTATAAGGAGGCAGTTCTTTTAAGAACTGCCTCCTTATATTATACAATACTACAGGGTTGGTAATCTTCAGCGCAGAATTAGCACTTTGCGGTCTCTGGGAGGGCATAGGTGCCGGTGTGTCTATCCTTCAATTCACCGAGTTTGGACTTGTTCCAATTGTCGATACGTGAGAAGTAACCGACGACTCTGGTCATGCGTTGTAGAGCAACAGGTTCGCGCTTGCAGGTAAGAACCTCTTCGATAATATCCCAGTCGCTCTTCTCAATTGCTTCTAGAGGAAGACGAGTTGAGAGTCCGCTTTTGAGGTGCTTGACAATACAACCAGGAGATTTCTTCTCTGGACTGTCGATGCCTTCGCCGGCAAGTTCTGGATGTGTTTCTACGGTGTCAAAAAAGTCTGTTAGCTTCATAATTGATATCCTTAGTTTATACTTGTGTTAATTGATAAAAAAGTAATAATAACATTATATATATTAAAAGCTGAATATACAGCTTTTTGTGGTTTTATTGTTCTTTGCTACTATATGTTGTATCGACCGCTTGATATTTTTATTCTACGAATTTCGGTCAAAGTTGTCAAGAAAAGAGTGTTTAATTGTGTTGAACTTGTCTAAAACCCTGAAAAAAACAGGTAATTTTCTGATAAAAAAATTGAAAAAAAATAGGTTTATGCTTGAATGATTTCTGTAAGACGGAGTATCTTGGTAGCGGGAGAGAGGTGAAGCAGAGAGGATTTGAGATTTTGTTCAGAGGCTGTAGCTATTATTAATCTGAAAAATACTTGCTGAATAAAGCTTTTTCTGAGCGGTCTTTTCTGTATAATTGCTAAAAATCAAGGATATGGATAAAGCGTTAGGAGATATAATATAATGAGATTTGATTGTGATGACTGCGACAATAAAGATGAAGATAAGAAGAATGGAAATGCTCTGGAGCAAGAGATGCTCAAGACCAGATCTATTATGATTTCAGAAGAGGTGAGTGAGGAACTGGCCAAAAAGGTCTATGCGCAACTTCTGCTTATGAATCAGAGATCTAACGAAGATCCGATTTATATTTATATCAATAGCCCGGGCGGGGACGCTGACAGCGGCTTCGGGATCTATGATATGCTGAAATTTATTGAGGCTCCGGTGATTACCGTGGTCTGCGGATTGTGTGCAAGTGCGGCGGTTACTATCTTTCTGGGGGCGGATAATGGTAAGAATTATTCTACACCCAATAGTCGTTTTCTTCTGCATCAACCTTCTACCGGGGTGCAAGGCAGTGCGTCGGATATGGAGATTACAGCCAATGAGATCAATAAGACGCGGGAGCGTTATAACGCGATAGTCTCTGAGGTCTCTGGTAAGAGCATGGAGCAACTCAAGAAGGATGCTGACCGTGATTTCTGGATGAGCCCGGAAGAGGCGGTGGAGTATGGGCTGGTGAGTAAGATTATCTCCAAACGTGAGCAGGCAGAGTAATACTGGGGGATGAATTATTGCGCGGTAAAATATTTTTTGCCAGCACAAAAAAATAGCAGAGTCAACGATATTGTGATAGTATATAAGGGTAGAGTTTTTCTACCCTTATATTTTTAGACGTGCAGGGGGAGATGATTATGAAGATGATAATGTTCAATACTAAAAAGTATGACCAGCAATCATTTGAGCAGGCGCTGGAAGGAAGTAAGCATACTATCAGGTATGTTGAGGCGAAACTGAGTATAGAAACCGTCAAGCTTGCGGCTGGTTATGAGTGTATCTGTATCTTTGTCAATGATATTGCTGATGCCGAAGTCATACGAGAGCTGGCAGAAAATGGTACTAAGTTTATTGCTTTACGCTGTGCGGGGTTTAATAATGTTGATTTGCATGCGGCTCGCAAGTACGGAGTCTGTGTGGCCAGGGTGCCTGAGTACTCGCCTTTTGGGGTTGCAGAGCATGCGCTGGCTTTAATGATGTCGCTAAATCGGAAGATCCACCGGGCATATAACCGTGTGCGTGAAGCCAACTTTGCCTTGAGCGGGTTGTTGGGTTTTGATCTTCACGGTAAAGTGGCCGGAGTCGTCGGAACGGGTAAGATCGGGAGAATTGCTGCCACTATTTTGAATAAGGGCTTTGGTTGTAAGGTGTTGGCCTATGATAAATATCCTGATGCAGCGCTAGCGGAAGACGGGGTAGAGTATGTTGAACTGGAGAAGCTCTTGAAGTCTTGTGATATTATTACTCTGCATTGTCCGCTCAACCCTGAGACCTATTATCTTATCAATGCAAGCTCGATACGACTGATGAAGCCGGGGGTAATGTTGATAAATACTAGCAGAGGGGCGCTTATTGATACTCTGGCGGTAATCGAGGGCCTCAAGAGCGGGAGGATAGGTTCACTCGGTATAGATGTTTATGAGGAAGAAGGTGACCTCTTCTTTGAGGATCTTTCGGGAGAGGTTATACAGGATGATGTATTTGCCCGTCTGTTGACTTTACCGAATGTACTGGTAACTGGGCATCAGGCGTATTTTACCCTTGAGGCGCTGCATAATATTGCCCAGACTACGGTGCAGAATATAACAGAGTATGAAGATAATCATACCTGCGCCAATGCTGTGTTCTGTGACCGGATCAGGGCGTCTAACTCTTCACGTATAATTCAATAATTATATATAGTTTGCTGTTTTCTGCGAGCCGAGGTTTTTAAAGAAATTTAGGAATATAATGAAGGTATAAATTGGCTAGGTTATACTGTTGCTCTTTGGCTGGATAGGAAAATCACTTATGTGGTTTTCCTTTTTTTATTGTATGAATAAACCGGCCGGTAGCGGGATTTGCAGTTGAAGACGCACCGTGCAACCAGTCCACTTGTGCTTGGATGTCTGAAAATAGTAACTGGTAATATCTTTAGATCATGGAAGTTTTTCGCTAGAACACAGGTGAATTTAAAACTGGTGAGGGATATGCTTGATACTCCCTTCGTGCGAAAAGCCAGGCTCTAGACAACCGTTATACTCAATCCGAAGGTCTATATGTTGTACTTAGAGTTTTATATATCTGTTCACTTTGTTCTCACTTAGAATTCAATGTCAAATCTTAATTGTTATATTGATTTACGGCATTTGAGCTGCTTGCACCTGTAAAAAATGATGTCTAAAATATATTATTGACATAACAGGTTGAATGTGTAGTTTTTTGCGTTTTATGTAATTACTTATATATTAGTATGTTAAGTGCCTTAATGGTTCTGGTACGCTCTTTGATTATTGTATTTGTATAGTTGAGAATTAATATATGTATATTTGCGGATAAAGAGAGGTACGTGATGAAGAATACGAAGATATCAAGGCTACGTAGGTATTGTATAAGGTGTATGTCAGAAAATGATATCGATTATGAATTGCCGCTTATGGGAGGGGTTTTGGTGTTGTTGGTACTAATGGTGCTGATAGTCAGTATTTGAGTGCTGGTTAAGGGCAGAATAAAGAATGAATTTAAGCTATGGAGAATAAAATGAATATTGAAGCAGAGAGAATTGTCAAGGTTATTCGGGACTATAAGGGTGTTGAAAGAAGTATGGCGCTTCAGGAAGCGCTTGGTTATGAGGATGTAACTGGAATGGGAGAGGATAACGAGTATAATTATATTTTAGAAGCTGCTGAGATGTGTGTAGAGAACCCGGCTATTGATCATACGGCTTTGGGTAGAATAAAAAGGATGAGCAATATCTTTTCGGAAGATGAACTCAACACTAAGATTGGTCTGCTCGTTGATGTGATCTTTACTCAGGGAGTTCTTTCAGCTTAAATCTGTTATTAAACTATGATTGGTAGCCTAAACTTGGTTTATACTGAGTATCGATTTAGCTGGGGTTGGTGTCGATACGGGGGCGTTTGCGTTCAATATTCCAGGAAGGTTGTAGGTACTTCTGCTCTATAAGCTGGGTAAAGAGCAGGTTAGTTTCTGGTAGTGAGCCGATGGGCGCCCAACCTTGCACCGCGAATTCTTCTGCTAGAGCTTGGCTTAATTCCGCGCAGTCAAGCTCAGGGTTGGCAGAGCAGAGATTCAAGCAGAAATTGGTGTGGGAACGGTTCCGGCGGTAATCCGGAACTTCGCTGGGAAAAGCGAGATAGCGTTCCAGCAGAGCTGGATCAAGATCTACTAATATAGATACGTGGACGACTAGAGCACGTTTTTTGCGTAATTGCGCGCAACCGGCTACTTTGCGGGCGGTACCGTGTTGCTCGAGGGTGATGTCTGATATTCCCGAGACACTGGCTTTAAGGTTGTAGCGGGAAAGAGCTTTGATGATGGGTTTGGTATAATAGCTGAAGGACTCTTTGATGCTGAGTTCTCCGGTGGCGCCGGAGATGGGGGCAATAATCTCGCAACAGATGGTCTGGGAGTTGAGAATAACAGCTCCTCCGCCAGATTGTCGGCGGACAATACGTACTTTATCTGCCAGTATATGATCTAAATTCAATTCGCGTTCGGCGCTCTGTGATACCCCGAGAGCAGCAGCGGTTGATTCCTCCTGCCAGATAAGGCTGGAGATATTATCTACTCCGGTGATAGCCAGGGCTTCGGTATAGGCCAGAGCCGTCTCGGTAGGTAGTATTAACATTAAACTCTCCGTAAATGAATCTGTGTAATTTTATGTATAGTCTCTCGGATTGCAAAGAAAAAATGTTCTGGGCTTGTATCATTACTTGACATGCTTCTGGCTTTGACTTAAATATATAATAGAAGGTAATGTTGTTCTACGACAACAAGAAGGATTGTCGTTTTATAGCTCGGGCTTAGATGTGGAGTAAACGGGTATACTGTGAAAAAACGTAAAGTAGAGTTATATGAAATATTGGCCAGCAGCAGTGATGTCGCGGCCAGCGACGAGCTAGAGGATAAGGTATATTCTGAGCCCAAAGCGTATAAGGCTTTTGCTCGCGCCAGGAGTGGACGTGAGATTATTTTTACTCTCGATGGGGCTTTTATTATCTTTGTTGTTATTATGTTGATGATTGGGACCGCTTTTTTTCTCGGTTATCAAAAGGGTGCGGGCGAGACCAAGGCTTCATTCATGCGTAATACCAATAATCTTAGTCGAGTGGAGGCGGTAGATAAAATTCAGTTGGTGACCGAGTATACCCCGCCTACCGGCAGTATTGAGATACCGAACGGGAAGTATTCACTCAAATTGATTTCACTCAAACGGAATAACGAGAATTATCGCCGGTTGGTAGATCTGAAACGTCAGGTTTTAGGGAATTCACTGGTTGCTAGCAGTAAGCTTCACCTCTTTATCTTTGATTCCGGTAAGGGTGGGGTTTATTCGCTCGCTATAGGGTTATTTGATGAGCTTGATGATGAGATGTTGGCGACGATGCAGGGTTTCTTTAAGAATTATTCTCTGGATGGTAAGAACCCGGCTTTTAAAAGTTTTTCATCTGAGCGAGTAGAGGATCTGGGCGAAGCCAGAGTAGAAAATTAGTTGTGTGTGGTTTTTTCAAGGTTATACTTGTTTTTTGCTTAGAAATAAGGTAAAACTACACTATTGTGTTTCTCATTATGAACCAAAGTTTTATGATAATACTGCTGAGACTTTGTTGGAAAATAGTTTTGTATGAAAAAAATACCCTATTGTGTGCCAGAAATAATTGAGACAGTATTGAGTACTGCCAAGAATGTCTCGGATAAGCTTTTTATTCATAAAAAGGTTATCAATACTGTTATTGATAAGATCGCAAGCTTGGAGGAACTCGGAGATTCTCCGTATGAGTTGATGCGTATCTGTCTTCGCTCTGCCTATAAGGCGCTTGGAGCTACAGATCCGTATGAGCAGAAGAAGCAGGAGTTCAGTCGGGATGTGCAGGGCTTGCAGGGGTATTTTGGCGAGTATATTAAAAACTTTGGGGATGAGCTTGAGGCCAGCATAAATATTGCCGCTGCTCTGAACTATGAGGGCTTGTGTGCTTGCTCGCTTAGCGGTCGGAGTATTGGGAAGCGCATATGTAGTCTGCTGGAGAGTGAAGATATCTCGCAGGAGTCTATTAAAGAGTTTGAGCGGGTAACTAAGAATGCTGAGACAGTACTTTATATTATAGATTCTGTCGGAGAGATTATCGGCGATAAATATCTGATTGAGGTTTTGTCCAGGGATTATACCGTTACGGTAGTGGTTGCACCCCAGCCGATACTCTTTCGTGCTACCGCAGAGGATGCCCTTGCCTGTGGCCTAGATAAATTTGCCGCATTGGTAGATCCTGGAGCAGATATGTATGGGGTCAACTTGGAGAAGGTGTCCAGTGAATTTAGGAAGCTTTTCAAGGAGAGTGATGTGGCAATTATCAAGGGAGGGGTAAATGCCAGAACCTTGGCGAACTGTGGGCGGGATTATTTTATACTTGGGGCAGGTTATACTACTGAAAATATTGCCGGTGAGATTGAGGTGCGTAAAGATTCAACTATGCTCAGAAAATTTATCAAGTATATTGAAGCGTGAGTTGACATTGAAGTTTATTTTCGTATAATTCTTCATACTATCTGTTCCATACGACTTTAGCGTATGGAGCGATTTTATTTTAGATGGTTGTAACTTATTGTTGTTTAGTATGTTATAATTATTATTATGTTTATTTTGTAAGAATAATATAGTAATGTAATTGAGTATTATTTCTGTCTCTTCTGCATTTTAGGCTGGGATTGGAGGCTATTAATAATGACAATTACGGGGCTGATAACGCCCAGGGAGAAAAAATGAGTATTCATAGTAGTCTGAAATTAGGTTCGGGATTGGGTAAGCACCGTAATGTTCTTACCAGAGTAGAGCGTCTTTCAAAGCTTGAAGCAGATGGCAGGTGGGGTAAAGAGAAGAGTGTTCTGGGCATTCCCAAGGTACGCTCTATCAAGGTGATTCTTAAGAAGAAGAAGAAGAAGACTGAAGATTAATATCCTGGTATTTTGAGGATGTTTGAGGATTTGTGGAGGATAGAGAGGATATCTCTATCCTCTGCTCTATTGTTCTTGTATAACTATTGGATAATTATTGAGAGTCGCGGGCGATAAAAGTACTTGAATAATCTGTATATTTGGAGAGAATAAATATAAGGACATAGAGAGGGTTGGAAGGTATAAGGAAGAAGTAAAATGTTTCGTGAAATGCTTACCAATAAGGTACACCGGGCTACAGTTACCGAAGCGGATTTGAATTACGAGGGTTCGCTTTCGCTCTGTACCGAGCTGATGCAGGCTTCGGGTATTATCTCCGGGCAGAAGGTGGACGTGGTTAATATCAATAATGGTGCAAGATTTCAGACTTATATTATTGATGGTACCAAGGGGCAATGTTGTCTTAATGGGGCTGCGGCACGGCTGGGCGAGGTTGGGGATAAGGTTATTATTATGGGGTATAGCCTTTTGAGCGATGCTGAGGTGCAAAACTATAAGCCAAAGCGAGTGTTGGTTGATGCTACTAATAATATTGTTGCAGTTAAGGATAGTATAATATAGCGTCTTTCTTTGTTGTATTTGAAACGCCGATCAGGTATTGATCGGCGTTTTTTTGGTATATTGTGGATACTGGCAAGAATAGTGTTATAATGGGTTTTATGGTGGATATTATTAGCTATTTTATTAGAGGGTGGGCATGGCGCAGAAAAAATGGTTGAACTTTGCTGACTATCAACGGGCTTTGGAGCAGGTGCTTGTGGATCTGCCTCCGGTCATTATAGTTGAGGGAGAAGAGGAGCATTTACGCCATCGGGCGATTGAAATGATACAGCACAAGTTGCGGAGCAAGTATCCGGAGATAGCTGAGGTGCAGTTCTTTGGGCCGGAAGTGGTCGGGGAAGGTAGATTTGATTTTGCCGAATTGCTGGTAGAGTTGGGAAGTGCGAGTCTGTTTGCTAGTGAGAAGATAATAACCTTTAGAAGGGCGCAACGCTCGTTGTTTATTGCCGGTAGCGCTGCCGGCAATAGCCGGATAACACCGCAGGATTCGCTACTTGAGTATATCAAAAAACCCTCGCTGCATAATTATTTTATTATCGAGGTGGAGAAGATAAACCGTCAGAGGGTTTTGGGCAAGGTTCTGGCCAAGGAGGCAATCATTCCTTGTCCGGTGCTGGGACGGCAAGGGGATATAATTACTTGGATGAAGAGTGAAGCCAGGCAGCGGCAGAAAGAGCTCTCGGCTGAGGCTGCATTAGTGCTTTACCGAGCGCATGGCTCGGAATTGGGGATAATTGCCGCGGAGATAGAGAAGCTGGTGAATTATGTCGGAAAGGAACATAGTATTGGGGTTGAGGATGTTCAGAAGTTTCTCTCGGGATCGGTAGAGTTCAGTATCTTTGAATTGATTGATGCGGTTGAAAGGCGTGATTTGAGTAAGGCGCTGTATTATGTCCGGTTGCTCTGTGAGCAGGGGAGTAAGGATCAGAGCGGGAAGAGGCAGGACGGGTTGTCCTCAGCGCATCAGGCGTTGGCGCTTATTGCGGCAACACTGGAAAATCTGATTCAGATCAGGGCATTAATTGCCGAACAACTTGTAGAGGCTGAAATAATTAAGGAGTTGGGGTTATATCCGAAGCGAGCTGAGAAGCTGATTCGGAGTGCTAGCGCTTTTACTTTGAGCGAGTTGGCGCAGGCTCTCAATATTCTGACTCTGGAGATGAAGTCGGCACATGATACCGGAGCAGACCCGAAGCTGTCGCTGGAGCGAGTGGTATTGGCGATATGTTGCTCGCAGAAACCGGTGAGTTTGCCGAAATTATAGCTATTAGTATATAAAAATTGTTTGTAAAGGCAGGTTAAATCAAGAGGCTGTGGTAGGAGTCTGCCGCGAAGGTAGGGAAAATTGCGTTGGCAATTTTCGAGTTTGGTTAAAAGTTCTGGACGTAGCTGGTTGGCTGGAGTGTGTAGGCCTGCGGGTTGAGTTTGTCGGCTTGGCTGGGGTCAGGGCTGTTTACGCGAAGCGTTCAGCATGAGCTTACAGCGATTCTGCTTACTATTATATTCTCAGTTACTGCGTGCAGTAACTGAGACACACCTTTGGAAAAGGTGTGCTAAACGTTCAGTAAAAGCTGAACGGGATGCATCTCGCAGCCTCAGCAGGTAGTCTTACTACCTGCTGGTTTGCTGGTGTTTGCTGAGTGCGAAGATCACGTGAGTGATTTTCTGGACTCGGCTGGAGTTTTGGGTGTAACTGGTTTGGTGGGAAAGTGTAGTCTGGGGGGGTAAGATTTGAGGTTGGCTGGGGTCAGGGCTTTTGCGCGAGGCGGTCAGCCCAAGAGTTCTGACTTGGCAACCTATGATTATACTTTCAGCCTCTGTTCGTTTATTCGCAGAGGCTTCGATCGACTTTCGCCCGAGTAGCGGACAAAGGAGGCAAATTCTCTCCCTCCGGTCGAGTTATGTAGCGCTTCGAGTGAATATGAAGATCACGTGAATGATTTTCTAATCTTTTTAAAGTTTTCATTCATAATGAATAATATCATCGAATTAAATTTTGTGCTTTTGCATTACACTTGCGAAAATTGTGATCAAACGGACACCGTTTGTCAGAGGTTTGGGGACGGATAGTCCCCAAAAGATTGATTTTGAGCGTATAGGCCTTCTTAGATGATCTCGGAGAGGACGGCATCGGCGATTGGTATCGCTTCCTCGGTGAGGTGGAGATGACTGTTATCCTCTGACCAGGCGATGAGCCCTTCCTTGGTCAGGAGGTTTATCTCGTTACGCAGGATCTCTTCTATCCGGTAACCTGTATGCTTGTAATAAGAGCGGCAGTCGATGCCGGCGGTCATCCGCAGCCAAATAGCGGCGCATTCTCTGGCTCTGGCGATCGGTGGAATCTCATCGACAAAGGCGATGGCGGAGCCGGTCTTGTTGATACTGTCGATATACTTGTTGACATACTCATAATTACCAAAACGCGTACTCTCCTCATATGAGTGCGCGCCGGCGCCGAGCCCGACATAATTGCCGCCTTCCCAGTAATGAATATTGTGGAGGCACTCACGCCCGGGGATGGCATAATTACTTATTTCATACCGGATAATGCCAGCTTCTTGAAGAATTTCCTTGGCTAGATTGAAGAGCTCGAGTTCATGCTCTTCTTTGGCTTTCTTGATATCCCCGTTCTTCAGCAGTTTGGCCAGTTCGGTTCCGTCTGGATAGCTGAGATTATAGCAGGAGATATGGGGTATATTGAGCTGGATTATCTTCTCCAGATCCTTGCGCCAGTCGGCTATGGTCTGACTCGGCCAGGCGAAGATCAGGTCGGCAGAGATATTGTCAAAACCTACTTCGTATAGTTGGGCGATGGCAAAGCGGGATTGCTTGGAGTTATGAAAGCGTCCGAGTATTTTGAGCGCTCGGTCTTCAAATGATTGAATACCGATTGATACCCGGGTGACCCCGCTGTTCTTGAGCAGGAGGAGTTTCTGCATATTGATCGTGCCGGGGTTGGCCTCAATTGTGAATTCTTTGAGCTTTGAAAGGTCGAGAAGTCCGATAAGATCCATCAATTCTTCGAGAAGATTGAGTGAGAGTACAGTAGGGGTACCGCCACCGATAAAGATAGTCTCAGGCTGCATGTCAAAGGCGCGTCTGGCAAACTCAACCCCCAGCGCGTCCATATAGTTCTCTGCGGTCTCCTGATTATAGAGTGTGCTGGCGAAATCGCAGTAATAGCAGCGCTGCTTACAGAAGGGAATATGAATATATAAATTTTTATTCGGCATATTCTCGGCCTCAATATGGTCATAATATAAACAATTATTGCTTTCTCTAGGCTTCAACAGAATTATAGAGTGTTAAAAGTTTTCGTCAAGATAGTAATATTCTATTTAAAAGTTTGCTTGAGCGGTAGTAAAGATGCTTATTGATCATATGATCAAAGAGTAATGAGTTGATCATAACTTTAGTTTCAATATAATATGGAATTGCGTAAAAATGTCGTGGGTTTTACTGTACAGGAAAGGAATAAGATGAACTCAGAATATCAGAGTCATAAAAAAGAACGTGAAGCGATGGGGATCCCGCCGTTACCGCTCGCTGCAGAACAAGTGGCAGAGCTCTGCGCTCTACTGCAACAAGCAGAGACCGAGAATAAGGCTGATCTTTTGGAACTGCTGGAGACCAGAGTGGCGCCGGGGGTGGATCCTGCGGCTAAGGTCAAGGCGGATTTCCTCGCGGCTATCGCTTTGCAGCAGAGTACTTCTGAGATCATAACTCCAAAGAAGGCGGTAGAGATTCTGGCTACCATGCTCGGCGGGTATAATGTGAATTATCTCGTAGATTTTCTGGATAATTCCGAATTGGCAGAGTATGCTGCTGCTGCACTCAAGGATATTGTCTTGATCTTTGATAATTTTCAGGCGGTAAAGGAAAAGATGGACAAAGGTAATGAGTATGCTAAAGCAGTGATCACGAGCTGGGCGGAGGCAGAGTGGTTCACTGCCAAGCCGGAGTTGCCTGAGCTTCTTACCAAGAAGGTCTTTAGAGTCGATGGCGAGATAAATACCGATGATCTCTCTCCGGCTGGACATTCGCCGACTAGACCTGATATTCCGCTTCATGCGCTATCCATGGGTGAGACCCGTTTCCCGGGAGGTACGCAGGTGATCGCCGGTTACCGGAGTGAGGGGTATGAGGTGGCCTTTGTCGGTAATACCGTCGGAACCGGCAGTTCGCGCAAGTCTGCTACCAACTCCCTTATCTGGGCGATCGGTGACGATATCCCGTTTGTACCGAATAAACGTCGGGGCGGGGTCGTGATCGGAGAGTCGATTGCACCTATTTTCTTCAATACCTTTGAGGATTCCGGTGGCTTGCCGCTTCGGTGTGATGTCTCGAAGATAAAGGATGGTGAGTTGATTACCATCGATACAAAGAATGGAGTAATTCGTAATCAAGGGGGTGAAGAACTGGCGCGCTTTGAGCTGTCTCCCAAGACCTTGACTGATGAGTACCGGGCAGGAGGGCGGGTACCCCTGATTATCGGCAGAAAGCTGACTGCCGAGGCGCGTCGGGCGCTGGGACTTGGGGAGAGTGAGGTCTTTATCCGGCCGGATGAGGTAAGCTTGGCTCCGGGGAGGGGTTATTCATTGGCGCAGAAACTTGTCGGCAAGGCTTGCGGTAAGGAGGGCGTGGTTCCCGCAGAGACCTGTGAGCCGGCGATGACAACAGTGGGCAGTCAGGATACTACCGGTCCGATGACCCGGGACGAGATGACGGAACTCGCGTGCTTGAGCTTTCAGGCGCCGCTGACCATGCAGAGCTTCTGCCATACCGCAGCTTATCCTAAGGAGCGTGATTTGCAGATGCATAAGACCTTGCCGGAGTTTATCTCCAGCCGGGGCGGGGTGGCGCTCAGACCTGGTGACGGTATTATTCACAGCTGGCTCAATCGCTTGCTCTTGCCGGATACGGTGGGAACCGGTGGTGATAGCCATACCCGTTTCCCTCTAGGCATCTCCTTTCCGGCCGGATCTGGGCTGGTTGCTTTTGCGGCTGCACTCGGCTGTATGCCGCTGGATATGCCGGAGTCGGTACTGGTTAAGCTTAGGGGTGAGTTTCGAGAGGGGATTACTCTGCGGGATGTGGTCAACTATATTCCAATTGCAGCGATAGAGGCGGGTATGCAGTCCAAGTTTGGCGAGGGTTCGGAGAATGTCTTCAATAGCCGGATTCTGGAGATAGAGGGAATGACTACGGAGTTGACGGTCGAACAGGCTTTTGAACTCTCCTGCGCCGCGGCGGAACGGAGTGCTGCGGCATGTACCGTAGAGCTGGCTGAGGATAAGGTGGTCGAGTATGTTAGGAGTAACGTCCAGTTAATGAAAAGTATGGTGCGTGACGGGTATCAGGATGCACAGTCCTTGAAACAACGTATAAGTGAGGCCGAGGCATGGCTGGCCAAGCCGGAATTGCTGCGCCGTGACGAGAACGCTGACTTTGCGGCTATCTTTGAACTGGATATCAGCGATATTGCGGAACCGGCTTTAGCTTTGCCGAATAATCCGGATAATGTCGGCTGGTTGTCGGCACATGCCGGAAGGGGAGTGGACGAGGTCTTTGTCGGTTCGTGTATGACTAATATCGGGCATTTCCGGGCGGTGGCAAGAATCCTTGAAGGTAAGCAGATTGCGGTCAAACGGCTCTGGATTACCCCGCCTACACGCATGGATATGGCGCAGCTCAAGAAAGAAGGGGTTATCGCTATGCTGGAGGCAGCAGGAGCCAGGATCGAGATCCCGGGGTGTAGCCTCTGTATGGGTAATCAGGCACGGGTTGAGGATGAGACGACCGTCTTTGCCACGAGTACTCGGAACTTCAATAACCGCATGGGAGCAGGGGCGCAGGTATTTCTCGGCAGTGCCGAGTTGGCGGCGGTGGTGGCGCTAACCGGTAGTCTGCCTGAACCGGAAGAATATTTCAAGACTTATAAAGAGGTAATTCTGCCGGCCAAGGATGAGATTTATCGCTATCTGGATTTCAGCGTGATGGACGAGTATAAGTAGAATTAGCACTAGTTTTTTTTCATTGAGGATTCTCCGTATTCAAACCCCTGGCAAACGTTGTGCGTTAGAGCTTTGATCTTGGATCATTCTGATACTGCATCTGAAGGTGTAGGCGGTCGAGCCGAGGTGGTATGGAATCTACCGCGAAGGTATGAAAATTGCGTAAGCAATTTTCTATGTGGATGAAGGCAAGGGAAATCACTAATGTGATTTCCCTTGTTTGATAATCTTGTTCAAGCTTAAAGATAACATATTTTAAAGAATAGCTTCGAGATTGGCGAGGATATCCTCTTCCGGTTCGGCATACTTTTCTACCGGTACCAGATCTTCTGCCCAGACCTCATCAAGTATACGTTGTGTTCCCAGATCATTGCGCAGCCCGAGTTCTTTGGCTACAGCAATGATAATATCCGGCTTGATCTTGCTGAGATTTCCGGTGAAGGCGGTGATGAGCGCAAGTTCGCAGATGCGGTTGATATTTCCGGGAAATCCGCCGCTGGCGGCATAGATCATCTCTGCTGCTTTCTTGGTAAATACACCTCGGTTGCAGCCGGAAGCCTTAATCCGTGCCAACATATAGGTCTCGGTTTCGATGGAGTTGTAAGGTACCATCTTGATCTTCATGCCGACGCGGGAGTCGAAGGCGCTGGCCTCACTGAGCTTACCATAGATGCCGTCTTGACCGGAAAGAATAACCGAAATTACGGGATTGCCGTCTATCTCGATATTATAGAGCATCCTAATCTCATTGAGGATAGAGATATCTTGAATGGCATGGGCTTCATCAATTGCCAGAAGTATGCGTCCGCCCTGTTGCCCGATATATTCGATGCGTTTCTGCAAGGATTCATAGACACTTCTGCCGGCTTCAGCTTCGGCTTCAAGGAGGTGGAGGATATGCAGAAAGATTTCATCGCGCGTTCCGGCGGGGTTGGAGATAAAGATGGTTGCCCAGCCAGAGCTCTCAAAGTCATTCAAGCACATTTTTACTAGTTCGGTCTTGCCGACTCCGGCTTTACCGCTTATACAGGCGATGCCGAGCCCCATTGCTACAGTGTAACGCAGTCGGGTAAGTACGAGCATTGCGCTCTCAACCGGTACGAATAGTTCGGGCTTGTGGCTGTTGTCAAAAGGCCTGGTCTGCATGGCCCAGAAATCTAGATACATCTTGTGCTCCCTATTAGTCAATCGCGTTGAGAACTACTCCGAGAAATCTGCCGCTAAGCTCTTTTACCTCTTCTGTAAATGCCTTTACTCTGACAGGGTCGGGCTTTACTGCCGATATTAATATTACCCCGGTACTGCGGCTAATAGCTTCATCGGTCATAATATTGTAGCCCTTTGGTGCAGCATCAATTATCAGTAGATCGAAGGATGCTTGCAGACGCTCAAAGAAATCGTCAAGCCTTGACGTAATACTGGCGGCATGGATGCTGAGCAGGTAGAGGTTATCCTCCGGGCTGCAGGCTATATACTCTTCCAATAATTGCGGATCACTTACGACTTGTCCAGTTTCATCGGAGGTAATTCCGTATTCGCAGCCGGAAGAACCATTGTAAAACTCTAGAAGTAAAATTTTTCTCTCCGGTTGTGCTTCTGCCCAGAGGCGAGCAATATTGATTGCGGTAAAGCTGACACCCTGACCCGGTTCGAGCGCGGAGAAGGTCAGCATAGAGGGTTCGAAGCGCCTGAGTTCGCTGAGTAACGCCTGATACTCCTGGCTCGGTATGGCGGCAGCGGGTGAGGCAATATCCTGCAGCCGATCAAAGGCAAGCTGCAGACGTTTGGGCCGGGGTTTTAGGGAAGTAAATGTAGTGCGCGGCTGAGACATCTTGAGGAGTTCAGCGCTCATATTTATCATGCTGGTAAATGCAATATCAACTTCTTTTACGCTCATAGGTTTTGTATTTGCTCCTGTTTAGCTTCGAGTTATCTTGGAACCGCCGATTCTGCCGATCTTACCCAATACGGGGAATTCCGGGGTCGCTTCAACCTCTTCGAGTTTGAATGAACTCTTCTTGGTGCTGTACATTATCAGGAAAGCACCGATTAAACCGCAAAAGCCGGCAAGAGCGTAGATCAGGTAGAGGTTGGGCCCGTCTACACGTTGTATTGCCGGAGAGATAAAGTAACCGGCTATTATTGGTTCGTCGCGTTGTGGCGCTATTTTCTGCACCTCGTTTATCTTGCTTTTGAGTGCTTCAATACGGCTTGAGTCCTGATCCTTCAGTGAATCCTTGACCAGTGACTCCAGGTCATTCAGCCGGGAGAGGGTCTTGGCGCTTAGAGTGTCGAGCCGGGAGTTCAGTGCGGCGATGTTGCCCTTGGTCAGAATAATCTTACTATTAAACTCGGATATCTTGGGATTGGTGATCTCCTTGATATCCTCGACAACTTGTGGTCTACGGGTAAGGGCGTTGATCTGTGCTTGGAGTTCGTCTATCTCCGCTGACATCTTGATGACCAGAGGGTGCTTGGTGGTAGCGCGTCTGAGCAGGCGCATCCGTGAAGCTTCGATCTCGGCGAGGCGGTCTTTGAGCGCAAGTAGTTCCGGGGTATCCTCATATTGGACAATACGCTTCTCGGTGATCTGAATAACTTGATTCTCCGGGGTGCTGATCCATTCTGAGAGTACCAGCATTCTGGATGCTTCGGTCTTGAGCTGGATATTCAATTCTTCGATAGCGGTAATATTCTCGATAAGCTCCTGTAATATACTGCGGTAGCGTGGATTGTCTGCAAACATCATCTCCCAGCCTGCGGGGAGGAGCGAGCGGTTCTTGATGGCTTCTCTGATCTCGGCGATAAGCTGGAAGAATTCGGTAGTTGTACTCGAATTCTGTTTGATATCCTTGAGTCGTTGCTCCAGAGTGGAGAGCTGTTGATTATAAGTTGTCTGAGCCTGGTTGTATGCGGCCTCAATTCGGCTCTGCACAGCATTATTAATACTCTCCTTCAAGGTAAGCAGATCCTGCAGGACAAGGTTCTTTTTAGGGGCGGTGCAGGTAATAACGAGACGTTCAGCAGAGATATCCTCAATGGCGAGATCCGGGGTGGACTCGTTGACAAGGGATTCGATCTGGGTGATAACCACGTTCTTGGCCTCCGGCTTAAAGCATATGTCCATATTGCCCCGGAAGGTCTTGGGAGCATAATTGACATAGGCAATAGCGCCAGCCAGGGCTATGAGAATCCATACCCCGGCGCATATCCGCCTTATGATTGAGGCTCCCTGGCGTTCTTCAAAGGTTATATTGGGCATAATTATACTTACCTCTAGGCCAAAAGCTTATAAGATAAACTCACAGATTGCTGCAACCTTTCCCATAAGGCTGAGATCTTCAAATTTTTCCTTGGGTTTATCGCTATTATTGATCTTGTGCTGATTATTATTGATATTATTGATGATGATGCCTGCTGACTCCGATTCTTGGTGTGGATATTCGGGAGGCTGGAGCATCAGCTTATAATTATCTTTAAGCAAAATTTGTTTGAGATAGCTCTCCAGTTCCGGATCATTTCTATCGGGTACGATTACAATTTGACCCGGTTTGATGATAGGGTTGTTCTTCTCCAGCCCGCCAAACATTGCTTCGGCTACATTATACTTATTGGCGATAGGATGGGTGCGGTGTGGGGTGACGACTACAACCTCACCGAGCCAGCCCTTCTCAATATGTTCAAATTTATCCCTGGCCTCGGCATTGGCCTCGGCGTTGATGCTTTGAGCTTGCGCGAGCAGGTTGGAATCGGCGCGGAATACCGCTTCGCTGAGTTTGATCGGCTGTTTGCCGATCGGGAAGCGTCCTTGATTCTTTACCCCGCCGAAGACATAGTAATAACCGCCGCGAGCTTCCAGGGTAGTTACCCGTACAGAGGGGTGCTTTCTGACATACGGGCGGATGGTATTAGTTATGCTGTTAGCAATCTGTGCAGTATCGAGTCCGGCGGCTTTGATGAAGTCTTCTGTGCCTGGGAGTTGGATATAGCCGTCGTCGGCGATAGTTACCTCGCCGTTGAATTCAGGACTCTCCTTGACCACAATTTTCAGGACGTCACCGTTGAGGTGGCGGTAGGTATTATTAGACTCTTCCTTGCCGTAAGCTCCTCCGTATACCTGCTGCTCTACTGGCATTGGCAGTTGTGGGTTCATACCCTCTACCGCTAGGGTACGGGACGCGACTAGATCTGGATTTAATCCCTGACGTAGAGGATCGTGTATCCCTTGCCAGCGCTGGGCTTGGGGCATATTCTCGGTGATTTCCTGCATCGCTGGGAGTACCGGAGGGGTGCCCACACCGACATTGGCCATAGCAAAAGCAGGATAACCCATGCTCTTTGGCGCTTTGGGCTTGACGGTATAGACTGCCGGTGCTGACAGACCATTGGCACCGTAGGCGACCGGCTTCTCATTTATCAGATGAACCTCGGTCTTACAACCGGTGCTCAGCAGTAGTATTGCAGTTAGTAATAGCGGAACTGCCATACATTTGTTGGTCATTATTATAGGTCTCCAAAGTTACTGTATACAGATAGCTAAATTTTTATCGGCAAGGCGTGCGGGAAGAATCCACTAAAAACCGTAAAATTAATCTGGAACTGCATATATATGTGTATACAATTGTAAGTCTAGGTTGGACTTGGTGAATTGTAAGAGGTTATTTGAGTTAGATAGAGGGTATTATTATTGATTATAGTAGCCGATAAGCAGCAGCCCTTGGTTGCTGAATTCTTTGGCGGAGTGGCCTCTGTAGTTGCTCTCGCTCCGGAAGAGATAAATAATAAAATTTTGCGTGAAACCCAGGCGGAAGCGCTTATCTGCCGCTCAACCATCAAGGTAAATGCACAACTACTCGAACATACTCGGGTAAAATTTGTGGGAACCTGTACTATTGGGTATGATCATGTCGATTTGGAGTACCTGAAGCGGGCTGGGATCGGTTTTGGCTCGGCTCCCGGGTGTAATGCCAACAGCGTGGGTGAGTACATGGTGGCGGCTTTGGTGAAGTTGGCGCTGAAGTATAATTTTGACCTGTCTGAGAAGACCTTGGGTATTATTGGAGTTGGCAATGTCGGTAAAGAGGTGGCGCGTAAGGCAAGAATGCTCGGGCTTCGGCTTTTGTTCAATGATCCGCCGCGTCAGCGTGCTGAGGATAGTGGAGATTTTGTCTCGCTAGATAGACTCCTGGCGGAGAGTGATATCGTCTCTCTGCATGTACCTCTGATCAAGGAGGGAACTGATAAGACACTTTATATGGCGGATAACTCCTTTTTTGAGCGGCTCAAACCGGGGGCGGTGGTTATCAATGCCTCCCGCGGGGCGGTACTTTGGGGTGAGGATCTGCTCAAGGCCAAGGCGGCCGGAAAGGTTAGAGCCTATATTCTTGATGTCTTTGAGCATGAGCCCCAGGTCTCTGCGGAACTGGTAGCGCAGGCCTTTATCGCAACCCAGCATATATCTGGTCATTCGTATGACGGGAAGATAAACGGTGTGCGTATGATTCTTGCTGCATTTGCCAGGCATTTTGCTATAGATGTTGATTTTGAAGCCTTGTATAAGAATAATGAGTATAAGGGGCTGATTGTTGTGCCGGATGATCTGAAGGGGCTCAGAGCTGTAGAGTATGCGGTAGCTCAGTGTTATGATATTCTGCGTGATTCGGTAGCGTTTAAGCGTTCTCCAGAACGTTTCAAAGAGCTTAGAAAGAACTATTATAAACGTTATGAATTTCCGCATTATTCGGTTGTCTGCCGGGAACAGCAGGTGCAAAGGCTCTTATGTAATCTAGGATTTGGTGGAATTGTCAGTGATTAAACAGCATGTAGCCAAGATATTACTACTTACCCTGTTATTTATTCTCACTGCTCAGGCAGAGGAGCCGGATGTAATATATACCAGAGCCAGACGGTTGCAGCAGAATGGAGAGCTGGCGCAGGCAGTGACAGAGTATTATAATGTTCGTAGCCCGGAATATTTGGTCGGATCCAGAGCAGCTCTAGCTTATGCTTTGGCAGCGGAAGAACTGGGCGCTGTGGCGGCGGCGGAGGATGGATATCTTTATTTTCTCAAGAATTATCCTGACTCTGATTTTGTGGTAGCGGCAAAGCTGCATTTGATAAATCTTTATATTCAGCATGGTGAATATGCCAGTGCACTCTTTTTTCTGTATGGCCTTAGTCTGGATGAATTGAACCAGAAGCAATTGCACCAGCGTTGTGAGTTGATAATCGGCAGTTATATCGGGTTGTTACAGTTCGAAAATGCCCGGTATTATATCGAAAAGTATTTGCAAGTGAATGTCGAGGCTGAGGGTTTTAATCGGTATAAACTCTGGTTGGCCTGGTATTATTCGACAAGGAATGTTTCGCGCGCGGTGGAGATGCTCCAGAGTATAATTGAAGGTCGCGAGGATCAGGCGGTCTGTGAGATTGCCAGAGCCTACCTTGTACCGGTGCTTGTCCAGAATAACCGGGAGGAAGAAGCTGTAGAGGTTATGCTGAGGTTGGTGGAAGCGGGCTATCATTACTCTAGCGTAGAATTACTCTGGTTGGCAAGATATCTATACGAACTCAGGGAACTCATTATTGCCGAGGATATTTTGCAGATGGTGGTACTGGAACCGGGAAGCTCCATGCATGAAGCTATAGCCTTGTATGATCTGGCTAAAGTGGAGATAGATAGTAGGAAATTTCTGGATGCGCTGAGTATCTTTCCACTTATTCAAAAGGCTCTGCGTAGTGCAGAGGCAGGGATAGGCAAGATTGAGTTGCTTGCCAAGATGGCGGATTATTCCAATGCGCTGACCCTGCGCCGGATAGGCAGAAATAATCGAGCGCAGGCAATTCTGGAGCGTTTGCAGCTCGATATCTATGAACCTTTGTATTATAATATTCTCTATGAGCAGGGGGCGGTGGATCTGAGCTTGGGGGATGCGGCGAGTGCGGCAGAGAAGTTATTTCGGGTGGGGATCCTCTCGCGTGATCCGGATCTGGCAGGTAGAGCTTTGCTCAAGTGTTATGAAGCAAGTAAGGCTTTGAATAATAGCAAATTGATGCGGATCTGTCTGGAAGATCTGGCTGGGGCGAATGAGGGCAGCTATGGTGAGCTTTATCCGAATAGTCCGTATATTGATCAGGCTTTGGGGTTGCTGCAAGAGGCGGAGTAGCCGGTTGCTTTCCTGATGGGTTTAATTCTGTGTAGGTATAATATGAGATTGGTTTCTGGTTGTTGCATAATCTTAATTCTCTTGTTTCCCGCGCTTGCGCTGAACCCGGTGTTGGGGTTGGATTTGCCGGAGAAACTCGCGACTAGGGTGAGTTATGATTTTGCCGGAGAGACCTTGCCTCGGATTTTAAGCCGTGTGGCGCAAGATACGGGGTTGAATGTAATGCCCCTGGAGTCGGTGCTGGCGAGTAGAGCTGCTGGCGATAAGATATATCTGACGGTTGAGGATATGCCTTTGCGGCAGTTTCTAAGTTGGTTGGCGGCTACATTGCAGGCTAGGTATAAACTGTATGCAGATGGCCGGGTATACCTTTCTCAGAATTACGAATGGGTGGAGAGAGATAAATTTGGGATGCTCTTTCTTGATATTGAGGATATTGTAGGCATCTCACCGGATTTACAGTCTCTGGATGGTTCTATTGCTGAATTGAGTAAGATAGTCTCAATCTTTGATAATAATTATTATATTAGGATTGAGGAGCAGGCCGATATGGTCAAACTTGTGGCGCATACCCCGCGAGATTTGAAAGAGGTATTTGCAAATATAGTACGAGTTATGGGCGGAAAGGGAGAGGATATCGCCGCTTTTGAGCCGGTAAGGACGCAGGCAAAAGCAGAACTTGTTAGCAAGCTCGGGCAGCAGAAGGTTATAGATTATCCGTATTTACCTTTGCATCAAATAATTAGACGTCTGGAGACCGACTTTGGAGTAAATATAGGTTGTTCGAGTGCGGTATTTGCCGAGGGTAAATTGATGCCTGAGCTATCGTTAAAGCTTGGTAAGGCCAGCCTCAAGGAAGCGATAGAAGCGGTTGTGGCGAAGACTGATTTTGCTGGAGTCGAACTCTCTTTTCCGGGCGGGATTTGGCTGACCAGATATGAGTCAGACTGGGTAGAGGGGCAATCGCGGCAATTTCTATGGAGTGATAACCTGGTCGTCAAACTCTATGATATGACCGACTTGAGTCGGGTGATCCCCGGGGATCTGTTGGTTGAGGAGTTATATACCAGGGTTGCGCCTAGAGCCTGGTTGGATCCGCTGGCAAGTCTGGTGTTTAATAATAAGAATAAGACTTTACTGGTACTTGCCGAGGAGCGGGTGCAGCAACGGGTGCAGGCAGCTTTATATGAAATATTACACCGATTAGGGGAATCGAGTAAATAATATGGTGTCAGTCCTTGAGTTTTTCGGTAATCCAGTGCAGTACCTCTTCAATTTCACTACGCAGTATTGGATGTAGCTGGCGGATAACCTGGCTGTCTACAGTGATCTCTGCTTGTCGGCATGAATTAAGCAACTTTGTCGCTCCGATAATACCTGCCATAGTCTTGAGGGTATGGATGCTCTTCAGCGCAGATGAGGTATCGCCATTTATTGCTTCGAATTCAATGTTACTGGCCAGTTGCGCGGATTCTTTTTCAAATATTTTCAGCATATCAATAAAATTCTCTTCACAGCCGGAATTATAAATCCCCAAAGATTTATCAAGGATAGGAGCATCTTCTGCAGTAGCTTGAGCAGTAATGGTTGCCGATTCATCAAGTTCGGCTATAGGCGAAGTACGCGTTTTGGCGGTTGCGGCTGGTGGGGCACCTTCTTTACGTCTATCGGTGGTTATCGCGGCAAGGTATGACCGAAGACTGTCAATAACCTCGGAGGCTGTCTCTTTGATTTGAGGGAGTATTGAGAGTATGCCCTGGCAATTTGGGCTGTTCTCTCCCTGTTGGCAAGATTGTTGTAAGGCACTCGCTCCGATAATCGCCGACATGCTTTTGAGTGAGTGGCAGAAACGGATTGCGTCTTCATAATTGTCTTCTTCCGCGGCGTTTTCAATATTATGTATAACACTGAGTGTATCGCTGATGAAGAGTTTGGACATAGCCAGGTATGTGTTGTGTGAACCGGTATTCCTTATACCGGTTTCAAGATCAAGGACATCATGGGAGAATATCGGGATAGAACCGGAGGTTACTTGTACGCTGGAAGGATTATTCCGTTGAGAGGTGGATTTGTGCTGTTGTAGTTTTTCAGGCAGGTGTTTGAGAAGAGCCTTCTTGAAATTTGTAAAAGATACAGGTTTAGATAGAAAACCATTCATTCCCGCTGTATAGCAGTCGTTCTTGTCATTGTCAAAGATATTGGCGGTTACTGCAATTATCGGTGTTTCTGTGCGCTTCTCTTCCTTCTCTATCTGGCGTATTTGCTTGGTTGCGGAGAGACCGCTTATTTCCGGCATTTGTAGATCCATTAGGATAAGATCGTAGCGTTTTTTCAGGAACATCTCTATCGCCAGGCGGCCATTCTCTGCGATATCCGCGGTGGTGTCGAGCTTATTAAGAAATTTTAGGCATAGATTCTGATTCATCTTGTTGTCTTCGCAGAGCAGGATTTTGGCCTGGCAGAGTGATATGATTCCAGCTCCGGGATTCTCGCTGGAGAGTGCGTTCAGGGATGCAGCTTCAAACATTTCGGTTTTGTTGTCCTTAGTCTCGTTATACTTCTTGAGGGGGAGTATCAGGGTGAATACAGTGGAAGTCCCCAGAGTACTCTCTACTCTGATACTGCCATTCATCAATTCGCAGAGGCTTTTACAGATACTCAGTCCTAAACCAGTGCCTCCAAATTTGCGGGTGGTAGATTGGTCTGCTTGAGTGAATTTTTCAAATATATTCTCTATCGCTTCTGGCGCAATGCCAATACCGGTATCGGAGACTTTGATCTCAAGGGTGGCGATGTCCAGCGTATCGCTATATAGCTTGGCGGCAAAGTGAATATTTCCCTTGAGCGTAAACTTTATCGCATTGCCTCCGAGGTTCAACAGTATCTGGCTTATTCTGAGATCATCGCCGATAAGAAGTTGGGGTATGTTCGGATCGATAGTTGAGGTTAGCGTAACCTTATCGCTATCTACCTGAGGACGGATCATGTTAATGATATGATTTATGGTGGCGCGGATATCAAAAGGCTCTTCGATTATAGTCAGTTTGCCTGATTCTATCTTTGAGTGATCAAGAATGTCATTAATGATCAGGAGTAAGGCTTTGCCGCTGTGCTTGATGGTCTCGATAAAGTTGAATTGTTCAGGGGATAATTCCGTATCCTCCAGGAGTGAGACCATGCCGAGAATACTGTTCATCGGTGTACGGATTTCATGTGAGATATTGGCAAGAAATTCGGCTTTGGCGGAGCTGGCTTCTTCGGCTTTGATACGCAGGCGTTCTGACTCGTCGAGAAGATTCTGTAACTCCAGCGAGAGCTTTTCTGAGGCTTTGCGGGATTCAATTGAGGATTGTTCCAGTAGAATCCTGTTGGTAATATCGATACTGATTCCGTAGATAGCATAATTGTTATCCCGGTCTTTTTGTCGAATAGCATAAGTATTGAGCCAGATCTCTTTATTGAGGGTCTTGGCAAGGGGGTGGGTGAGAACAACCCGGTGCTCCAGCGAGTATTCATTGATACCTTCAGTTGTAGCATCCTGATTGAGAAATTTGAAGAAATCTTTGAAATTCTTGTTGGTGTCTTTGTTGAATAGCTGGATAAAATCTTTATCGGAAGATATGTTCTCGGCCGCTATTCCAAGAAGTTCTTTGATATGATTGCTGCATTGAAATCTACGGGTGGCGGGGTAGTATATCCAGCTCATGGCTCTACCTACTTTCAATGAGATATCATAGTGCTCAATGTTGCGCTCAATAATATGTTGATAGTTGAGAAGCTCGCGTTGGCGCTTGTAGGAGATAATAATGATAATGCTGAGAACTAACTCTAAGAGAATATATAAGAAGGTTGCGGAATGAGGATTGATAATATTAAGCGGCTCGGTATCATTGGCAATAGAGTGTTGCGAGACAATCTTCCACTTAATTGTTTCAGAGGTAAAGGGTGGGCGCAGAGTTGTGTATTCGTAAAAATTATTGTCGATGATAATATGGCCGTACTCGTTGTTTTGAATTATGCTCCAGGCTTCAGGGAAGGTGGTGGCAAAATTATCCTCTTTAGAGAACGCAAAATTCATCCATTTATCTCCCCCGCCAATGACCCACTCTCCATTCATATTCAAGAGTGACACATGGCTGGGAAATGGAAAGTTAACCATTAAATTCACCATGATAACCCCGCGGAGTAAACCAAGGTTATCATAAACTTTTTTGCCGATATGCAGGGTTGGTTTGAATGGAAAGGCAATAGTATCTCCATCATATTGTAATTCAATTGGAGAATAGTATATCGACTTGCCGGGAGATTCAAGGCATTCCTTTATATATGGAAATTGGGAAAGGTTGCGCAGTTTATGCGGCGGTAGGATCCGCGCCCCCTTACGAGTGTGCTCTACTTTGAGTCGTTCGCGTCCGTTTATACTGATAAAGCTTATTGAGTAGTAGTGCGGGTTGACCTTGAGTAGTTGGCTGATAAAATTCTCGAGGTCTGTATGCTCAGAAGTATTGGCGTCTGCTATCTGATATGGCTGGAGTTTCTGGACATATTTCTTTAGATATTCACCATTGGCAATAATATTAAGGTTATTCTCAGTAGAAGTGAGGATAGAACTGCAAATGTTGTTGGCGGAGAATACCTCTCGTACTGCGAGTTCATTGAGTAATTGGACTCGCTTGACTTTGAGAGTCTTGCTGATATTGAAAAAATAAATTGTACCACCGATACTGACAAGCAGCCAGACGATTATATAGAGGGCTTTATTGGGTTTTAGCTCACGAATAGGCTTGCCTTTTGTCTGCATATGGTATTATCAATTATCCTTAAATAGCATTATTAGCAGTTAATGCTTTTTTCTTGCCTGGACTTAATTAAATGATAATAAATTGTAATTGTACTTTGATTTTTTAGATAACACAATAAAAATAATAAATGATTTTAATAATAAAAGTAAAGAAATAATAAAAGCAGGTAGGTAATGACGATAAATTTTATATTAATTCTCATAACATATATATGGTTGGGTAGTTAGTTTCCATGATGTTTTTATGTTGCAAAAAAAATGGTTTTACGTATTCTTGATTGGAGAGTGAGACTTGATATTATTTGAGCATTTTTGTAAAAAGTTGATGAATATTGAGGGGAGAGGATAAGATTTTACTTCATTTTTAATAGTTGAAAATAGCAGTATTTTGAAGGTTTTGAGAGGAGCTTGTATGTCAGACATCGTAGAGGTTATGCCGGAAAAAGATCTGATAGGTTCTGAGGTAGATCAGTTTAAGCAGAATATAGTGGATACTCTGAGTAATAAGCCAGCAAAATTACTACTCAATCTATCTAAGGTAAAGGTGATTGATTCAAGTGGAATAGGAACTTTGATTGCAGCAAAAAATTCTGCAGTTGGGATTGGTTGTGATATAGTGATTAGGGGTGTCAGTGCTGATATAATGAAGATGTTTAAAATTATGCGCTTAACAGATCATTTTGTATTTGAAGGATAGTATTTGGATGAGTTGAATATGCTTGGATCTGAAGATGAGGTCTTGTCACAATTCTTTGAAGAATCTAAAGAGCGTCTGGCAAGTATTGAGGATGACCTGCTTGAGTTAGAGCAGCAGGGTGACGAGTTCGATTATGAGCTTGTGAACTGTATCTTTACCGCTATACAATCGGTAAAGGGTGGTTCGGTATTCTTCGGACTCTATAAGTTGGGTGAGTTAGCAAATAATCTGTCATTGCTGGTTGATAGAATCAGGCGTAATGAAATTGCCCTCAACGCTGATATTATCGGAGCCTTACTTGAAGGTACGAATTTGCTTTATAAGATGATAAAAAGACCTGAATGCATAGATAAAATGAATACTACCGATATTCTACAGATGATAGATAATTTGCTCAGCGTAAATCTCTCAGTTGAAGAAAAGCTGGTCTCAAGTGCATATATTGATATTCGGCTTCCAGATGGCAAAACAGTGTTTTCAATCAATAAGTATGATTTTTTACGGGCTGCTGAAGATGACCGGGGGGGGAGCAACGTATATCTTATATGTTATGATTTGATCAAGGATATTGAAGAGAAGAATAGGACACCCTGGGAGGTTATTTCAGAGCTATTACAGCTCTGTGTATTTATTGACAGTAAGGTTGATATTGATGCGATCGGCACACTTGATTCTGCGACCCCGGATTCAATGCCTTTCTACGTACTTATCTCGACTATCATCGATAAGAATATTCTTGGCGATTTTTTGGGTATTGCTAGAGAAAATGTTTATATCGTCAACAAAGATGGAGAGGCCGAACCGATTATTGAGCAGCCGCATGTGGACATCGTAGAGTCAATTATGGATTACTTGCTCCCGGATAGTCAGGAGGAATCGGCTGAGGTTGAAGTTGAAGCTGATGACCGAAGAGCTGACGGCTCTGTTACAGATGAAGAACGTGATACTGTGCAGATAAAGCGGGAGGTGATAGCGCGATTGCACCAACACGCTGTAGAGCTGCAGGAAGCAAAGCAGAGCTTGTTCAAGCAGTGTGAGTGTGTGAATCAAGCTGAGGTCGAACGTGTTTGCACGATTATAAGCTCGATCCTGCAACAGCTCAAATTTACCCTGGAGAGTAAGGATATTAGCCTTAACCAGCCGAGTGATTCGATAGACTCCTCCTTGGTTGAGCAGGTAGAAGAGGCGGATAAGCAGTCGATAATTATGCTCAAAGGGGGAGGGAGAAGAATGGCTATACCCCTGGGGCTGGTAGTTAGAATTGAGCGATTTGCTTATGCCGAGATTATTTACAATAACGGGGCGTGCTATGCATTTTGTCAGGGTAAGAGGCTGGATCTAATTGTGCCGGTGGAACTCTTGGGTCTTGGCGAATTAGAGAACGTGCAGGAGTATATTGTTGCTGTAATCAGGTCGGGTGAGCATGAGGTGGGTTTGATCTTTGATAGTATTATTGCAATTCTCAATACTAAGGCTCATATCAAGAAAATTTCCGATTCGCCAGCGGGTATTGCCGGAAGTCTTATCATCAATAAGCGGGAGATATTACTGCTTGATGTCTATTCTATTATCTATGCAGAGTTTCCTGAGCTTGGGGTAGTGGTGGCTGATTCGGTATTATCCAGAGCTACAGGTGTATTGATAATTGATGAGTCAGACTTTTTTCTGGAGTTTCTGCGTAATACCTGTAGGAAGTATGGATTGGTAGCTTATTGTGCGCGAAATCGGAGCGAGGCGCTAGAGGTGTTGCAGGAGTATAGTGATGGTATCGGGACGATTCTGATCGCCAGTGATTTTCAGGTGGATCTGCTCTTAAAGTTTATTACGGATATCAAGGGAATAAGTGAGTACCAGAGCATTGAGATAGTAGTGACTATGGCGTTAATGGGCGAAGAGAAGAGGATAAGCCGGGAAGATACCGAGCACAAGGTAGATCAGTATCTTTTCAAATTGGATGCGCCCGGTATTATTGCGAGTTGTCTGAGATTGAGTTAAGGTTTCTGCAGACTGTGCAGTGCGGTATTAATATAGCAAAGAATAGAGAAAAGGCAGAGTAATGCAGGAGCGGGTTCAGTATAAGATCCTTATTGTCGATGACTCCAGAATGAATCGGGTGTTGTTGAAGAAATATCTCTGTGATGCCGGTTATCAGGTGGTTGAAGCGGAGAACGGGAAGGTCGGCAGGGAGTTGGCTCGCTCTGAGCGCCCGGATCTGATACTCCTGGATATTCAGATGCCTGTAGAGGATGGCTTTGAGGCGATTGGTAAGCTGAAGATGGACGGCTATACCGCACAGATACCAGTTATTTTTCTCTCCGGGATCAGTGATGTTGCCTATAAGGTGGCGGGTTTTGAGAACGGGGCGGTTGATTTTATCACCAAACCATTCGATGCCGAAGAGGTCAAGGCTCGAGTCAAGGTGCATATCAAAATAAGTCTGGGGCTGCAAGCGGTACTGGAGAATCAGCGTGAAAAACTCAAGCAGATTGAACATGCTCAGAAGCAGATGCTGGTTGCTCCCGAGGAGATGCCAGAGGCAAAATTTGCAGCTAAATATTTGCCGCTGAATGATGCAGGAGGGGATTTTTACAGTGTTGTTGGGCTAGGTAATAATTTATACGGCTACTTTATGGGTGATGTCTCTGGGCATGATATTTCAACTAGCTATATAACTGCGGCGCTCAATGCCTTATTGACCCAGAACTGTACAAATCTCAATACGCCTTCTGAAGCTATGATTATGGTCAATAAGGTTCTTTGTCAGACTCTGCAGAGCCACAAATTTTTAGCCGCAACTTATCTGCAGATCAATAGAGTCAGTAATAAGGCGGTATTGATCAATATGGGAAATCCTCCGGTAGTCTGTATCAGTCGGACACTAGAGCCCAGGGTGATTATGGGCAAGGGTATACCGCTTGGTATGTTTGAAAATTCAATTTTTCCCCAGTATGAGTTTGAAGTTGAGCCGGGAGACAGGTTTATTCTCTTCTCTGACGGCTTACTTGAGTATTCCGGAGATGTCTGGTCTAACAGCATATATCGACTCTTGAAGGCGGCAAAAGTGGTGGCGGATATGGATGTGCGCAAAGCTACTGAAGAATTCTGTAATTATTTTGTGGCCAATATCTCAGATATTTCCGATGATATTGCTATCCTTACTCTGGAGGTATAAGTTAATTTATGCTCTATGTTATGGAGATAACGGAAAAAAGGCTGAAGATTGTCTTTTCTTCAGTAACTTCGTCAATAACCGAGGTTATTGACGATGCCATTGAATTTCTGGAGATCAATAATTTTGCTTATGAGTCTTTTAGCTTAAAACTTGTATTGGCAGAAGCAATTACCAATGCGGTCAAGCATGGTAATTCATTCAATCCGCATTTAAATACCGTATTTTCATTGGATATTAGTGATGACAAGTTGATGTTGATTATTGAAGACCAGGGGGATGGGTTTGACTGGAAGAAACTGCTGCAGAGTACTATGCCAGATGAAGAGAAACTATCGGGTAGGGGGTTGGCTTTGATGCAGGCTTACGGTTATCGGGCTGAATATAATGAGGTTGGTAATCGGTTGACACTCACTCGGGTGTGAATTTGAGGTGATTTTAGCGGTAAGATTTGGCAAAAGCTGGAGACTGCAAGTAATATTTTGGGTTTTTCCGGTATTATACTGGAAAAATAGGTAAATTTTTATATAATAATCTTGTTGAATTCTCGGGGATAATGGGGTGGAGATATAGTACTTATTTGGGGAATAGTTCGGAATGAAGACTGCATATAATATTATAATAGTCATTATAGGTTGCGTAATCGCTTATTTTCTCTTTATGTTGGCAACAAATTCGCAGGAATTACTGAGTGAGATGAGTTCGCAAAAGGCTGAACTCAAGACTTTGAATATACTTGCGGAAAAGGTTCAGCGGCTTGAGAATAAGACTAATTGGATTGATACTGAGTTTGAAACTTTCAAAGTATTTGCAGAGAAAGTGCAGAATCTTGAGAATAAAGCCAGTCAGTCGAATACTGGGGCTGAAGCTTTAAAGATGCTTGCAGGAAGAATTCAAAATCTCGAGGATAAGACCAGCCAGCTTGATACCGATCCTGAGAACCTTAAGTTTTTTGCCGATAGAATTACAGAGTTGGAGGATAAGACCAGTCAGACAACTACTACACTTGAATCATTGTTGACTTTGAAAAAGCTGGTAGAGGGGGTGGAGTCGGATGTCAATAGGCTGAGCAGTAATGTTGATACTCAGAATGAGAGTATAAAGAGTAATCGCACTCAAATTACGCAGATTGGCGATAATAAGGTTTTACTCGCGCGTATAGATTCGTTGGAGAGTGAGTTGGCGAGTCTGCAGAAAAACATTAGTAGCAGCGGTAGGAGTTCGACTGCGAATACGGATAGTATTAATTCTGGGGTAGATGCGGCGATAAAAGCGTTGTTGCCCAAGTTTGAAAAGCTTACGGCTGATATCGATAGTCTCAAAGGTGCTGATGCGCAGATGGCAGATGCTGTTGCGGCTGTCAGGGTTAACGCGGGAAAGAATGCGGCGTTACTCCAGGCGCTGAATTCTGCAGATTCGCAAGAGCTAAAACAGAAGATTACCGCGATTACTCAGAGCTTGTCAAATGTCGATAATACCGATAGTAAATTGCTTCGGCAGGAGTTCGGAGCACTTGCCGCACAGATGGATAGCCTCAAGGAGGCAATAGCCGGGTACAAGGCTGAGGGTAAAGATAGAATCGGTGAACTGCGGAGCGTGCTGCAGACCCAGGTTGGTAGTCTTGAACAGATGCAGAAGAATACCCGTGATTTCAGCGAGAAGACACTGGGCAAGCTTGAGGATGAGTTGGCACGAGTGCAGACCGATACCGCGAAGAAGCTTGAGGCATTTGAAGAATCTATGCAGATTACACTCAAGGCTGCTTCAGGAACCAAGCAGGATATTGACGTCTCTGCTGTACGCGAGGGGATCAGGAAAGAGTTCTCGGCCGAGTTGCAAGGGGTTAGGGGTGAGTTGGCAGAACTACGTGAATTGAAGGGTGAACTGGCTGGGTTGCGTAGCCAGATTGTTGCGATTAATTCGCGCCCGGCTCCTGCCGATGATATACCTGTAGGGATAGTGATCAATAAGTCGTTTGAGAAGTCGCTAGTGATGATCAACACCCCTGAAGGGACCTTTATCTTCAATCCGTATGCAGACTTTACCGGGGTAATCAGGGTGCGGGATGCTAAAGGTAATGAGCGAATGATGCTGGTGCCGTATACCGGAGAGTATCTCCGTATTGGTAATAATATCATCGATACCGGTCCTTTTGTCCGGAGTTGTGTGCTCGGCATCAATTGTAATATCGATGTCAGGGGAAGTATGAATAATCCGGTTAATAAATAGTGGTTAGGATGTCTTTATTTTTATATAGAATAAAACTGCTCACTCGCTGTGTGCAGTTTTTTCAATACCGGGTATTAGTCTTGTATAAATAAACAGAAGTTGAGAGTAGTTAGGAGATAGTATGAGTCAAGTTATGTGGTATTATCAGCGGCAGCAGGAGCGAGCCGGACCGGTGACGGAGGCTGAGATTGCGGAACTTATCGGACAGGGAATAATTAATAGCAGTACCTTGGTGTGGCGTGAGGGTATGGGTGACTGGCAGGAGGTGAGGCATACAGATCTCTATCGCTATCTACCTGCAAAACTCGGGACTGGGCAGAGTATGCCGAGTAGTCGTTCTTTTTTCGGCAATATCAGGGAGTATCTGGGTTCTGAGTATGATATGCCGCGAAAACTAAAGCTCTGGTTTGCGATATTTATGATAAGTCTTTCTTCTTCATTGGTTCTGATTGTGCTTGGCGTGGTCTCGTGGGTTCCTGAGATTGTTGCTAATATGTTCTCGCTGTTGATTCTTTATCATCTTTGGAAAGTTATCCCGGAAGAGAAGAGATATACCTCGCCGTTGGTGACTGTGTTATTACTGATAGTGCCGTTGTTCAATCTGGTCTGGAATTTTTTCTGTTATTATGCGGGGGCGGGAAAGGTAAATCAAGAACTGGAACTTAGAAATATCAAAGACTTTAAAGTAAATACAATTTTGGTGTTGGGGCATTGTATACTCGAAATTGTGCTGCTGTTGGTTGGAATGCTGGCATATCTTGTAATGCTTGATCCTGAGCACTTCAACTTTGCGACCCCTGAGCAACTTTCTATGGTATTGATGTTGGTTTATTTCCTGGATGTGTTGTGCCGGATATATATGATGCGCTACTTTGTTATCGGGATCGTTAAGATGCGTGAAAATTAGCTTACAATATTACTAAAAGTTGCCGTTATTGTACAATATTTATATAAATTTTGGTGTATAATCCAGTTGTCACTTGAGAAGAGGATTATCAGTATTGTCTGATAACTCTGAAATGAGTTGAGTGATGATTGCGAGAAAGATATGAAAACAATTCCGGTATGCTTTGTAACAGGCTTCCTCGGTTCCGGGAAGACAACATTTATCGAGAAGTTGGTGACTAGGCTTGGGTCTAAGAAGATTGTCTATCTCATCAATGAGTTCTCCCCAAAGGATGTTGATGGTCAGCGCCTCAGTCTGAAGGATGGGGAACTGGTCAAGATACCCGGTGGGAGCATCTTCTGTAAATGTCTGACCAGCCAGTTTCTCAAGGTTCTTACCCAGATTAGTGAACTGGATATTGATGGGGTTGTCATCGAAGCCAGCGGTATAGCCAATCCGCGAGTTGCAGGAGATATGCTCAAAGAGACCGGGCTTGACCAATTCTTCTCCATAACCTCGATTATTGCGGTTGTTGATCCGCGATCATTTCTGAAATTATGCAGAACTCTCCCCAATATAAAGGAGCAGGTTGCTGCGTCAACTCATATTCTGATCAATAAAGTAGATAAGTTTGAACGCGAAAAGGTGGAACAGACCATTGCTGCAGTAATTGAGCTCAATTCGACCGCAGTTCTTGAAGAGACAACCTTCTGCGCTTCTGAAGTCGATGTCTTTGCGGCGCAACCGGTAATAGTAACCGGGGGTGAGTATGCTAAATGTAAGGATCCTAATTTCTGTGAACGCCGGGTACGGATTGAGTCGGTGGCGGCATTGGAGAAGCTTAAGCGAAAACTCGGGATCTTTGGTGATGAACTGTATCGGGTTAAGGGTTGTATTGAACAGGATGACGGGACGACCTTGGTTGTAGATTATGACGGTAACGACTGGTTTGAGAGGAGTGGTAGCGGTTCGGTTGCCGGTGAAGCAGGAGAGATGGTGGTAATTGCCTCTGGTTATAAAGAAGGGGCGCTTGAGGTTATCTGCGGGCAGTTTGCCTGATTTTACAGAAAGCATAAGCTACTGTTTGACTAACCGTTTGAGGGTAGTTTTAAATAAATGAGAGAAAGAGAAAAGAGAGAAAGAGAGAGCAACATGGCAGAATTAACAGAATTGACAGAAGCGGTATTGAGCGGTAAGAGAAAGATTGTAAAGGATATTGTGCCTGAGTTTATTGATACTAATGTGGCTCCAGAGAAAATTCTGGATGCTATGTTGGTGGCGATGAATGAAATTGGGGCAAAGTTTAAGAAGAATGAAATTTTTGTGCCGGAAGTTCTTATTGCTGCGCGGGCGATGAATACAGGCATGGAGTTATTGGAGCCGATACTTGTATCTTCAGGACTCAAGCCGGAGCACAAGGTTGTTATCGGTACAGTAAAGGGTGACCTTCATGATATCGGTAAGAATTTGGTGGGTATGATGCTCAAGGGTGCAAATTTTGAGGTTGTGGATCTGGGAAGTGATGTAACTCCAGAGGCCTTCCTCGAAAAAGCCAAGGAGGTTGGAGCTTCAGCTATAGCTCTGTCTGCACTCCTTACCACTACTATGCCAGCAATGTCAGAAACTGTAAGGGTCTTTAAAGAGGCTGGTCTGGATAATGTCAAGGTTATGGTTGGTGGTGCACCGGTAACCCAGGCATTCTGTGATGAAATTGGAGCAGATGGTTATGCTCCTGATGCGGCAACAGCTGTTGACTGCATCAAGGAATTGATCGCGTAAGTTATTTGTTATTATAGTATGCTATCTGTTTATAGGCTCCAGCCGTGGCTGGAGCCTATATTCATTTGCTATTGATTATTAAAGAAAAGTATTCAAGCTTAAGATTCAGTTGATAATGTATATTTGCCTAAAAAAATAAATATGTTATACTTGGCTGAAGATCTTAATAAAAGAGGATTGGGAGTTTGTTGAGGAATTAAGAGCGATTATTAGTAATTTATGATTGGAAGAGAAATGCAGACAGATTCAAACTGGAAAAATATAATTCTCGGGGTCTTTGTGCTTCTGCTGGCAGTACTCAATGTCAAATTCTTCTCGTTTACAGTCGGGGAGAGGAAGAATAAGGTCAAAGATGAAATTGTCATTGGTTTGTCGTTGGATACACTGGATGAGCGCTGGTGTAAGGATCGGGATATCTTTGTTGCCGAAGTAAGCAAACTTGGTGGCAGGACTCTGGTTGAATTTGCAAATTGTAATGATATTGACCAGATTAAAGATATTAAATCACTGATTACTAATGGGGTAGATTCTTTAGTTATTGTTCCGCATGACTGTGCGGCTATGGCCAAGAGTGTGGAACTGGCGGCGGCGGCAAATATACCGGTTATCTCTTATGACCGCCTGATTACGGATGCGGATGTCGATATTTATATGACCTTTGATAGTTATAAGATAGGGGCGCTACAGGCTAAATATTTAATTGAAGCGGTGCATGGCCGGGGTAAAATAGTCCGGTTGTATGGTGCGCCGACAGATAATACCTCCATGATTCTCAAGCAGGGTCAGGATAGTGTACTAAAACCGTATATTGCCAGCGGTGCTATCGAGGTTGTTCATGAAGACTGGGTTGCGGATTGGAAGCCGATTAACGCAAAAATGATTATGAATGCGGCGTTGATCAAGACCAAAGCTATCGACGGGGTGTTGGTATCCAATGACGGTACGGCCGGCGGGGTAGTGCAGGCGCTCAAAGAGGCGGGACTCGCTGGAAAGGTGGTTGTGACCGGTATGGACGCCGATGAGGTGGCATGTCAGCGAATTGTTGCAGGTACGCAGACGATGACGGTTTATACCCCCATTAACCGGCTGGCTCGGAAAGCGGCACAGGTAGCCTTCAAACTGGCGCAGCAGCGGGGGGTAGTCGCGGATTCAACCGTAAACAACGGTTTCAAAGAGGTGGCGACTATTAATTTGCCGGTGGTTGCGGTTGACCAGAGAAATATTGATGAGACTGTGATCAAAGATAATTTTCACACTCGGGAGAGTATCTACGGTAAGGCTAAATAAGGTTTTAGTCTGAAGCTAGTATTTGGTTGAGGATTTTTGAGGATAGAGATTCAAACAATATTGCATATTCGGTGAATAAAAATTTGTTATATTATTTGTAGGCGTAAGGCGAGAGAATAGGACGAAGCTGGAGGGCATTCGGTATAATCAAAATTTATATATGATGGGATAAGATAATGCAGACAGATTTAAACTGGAAAAATATAATTCTTGGTATCTCTGTTCTCATCCTGGCACTACTCAATGTCAAATTTTTTTCATTTACGATTGGAGAAAAACGCGGCAGGGTAGGGGATGAGATGATTATTGGCTTGTCGTTGGATAGCCTGGATGAACGCTGGCGTAAAGATAGGGATATCTTTGTGGCTGAGGTAAAAAAGTTGGGGGGCAGGACTCTGGTTGAAGTTGCAAACTCCAATGATATGGATCAGATTCGGGATATCAAATCGTTGATTACCAATGGGGTTGATTCTCTGGTTATTGTCCCGCATGACTGTGCGGCTATGGCTAAGAGTGTTAAGCTCGCTGTGGCTGCAGGTATACCGGTTATCTCTTATGGCCGTTTGATTACAGACGCGGATGTCAAGCTCTATATAACCTTTGACAGTTATAAGGTCGGGGTGCTCCAGGCTGAATATCTCGTCACTGCTTTACACGGTAAGGGCAGAATAGTCCGGTTATATGGAGCGCCGACAGATAATACGTCTATGCTTCTCAAACGGGGGCAGGATAGTGTGTTGCAGCCGTATATCGCCAGAGGTGATATAGAAGTTGTACATGAAGACTGGGTTATGGATTGGATGCCGGCAAAGGCAAAAGCTATTATGAATGCGGCGTTGATCAAGACCAAGGCTATCGACGGGGTGCTGGTTTCTAATGACGGTACGGCCGGCGGGGTAGTGCAGGCGCTCAAGGAGGCGGGGCTTGCTGGCAAGATGGTGGTGACCGGTATGGACGCCGATGAGGTGGCGTGTCAGCGTATTGTTGCGGGGACGCAGACGATGACGGCTTATGCTTCAATTGCCAAGCTCGCGCGAAAAGCGGCGCAGGTAGCAGTAAAACTGGCGCAGGATAAGCCGATAGTTGTTGATACAACAGTTGATAATGGCTTCAAGGAGGTGCCTACAATCAATATGCCGGTCATTGCGGTTGACCGAACAAATTTGGAGCAGACCGTGATTCAAGATAACTTCCATACTCGCGAGAGTATTTTTGGGAAGATTAAATAAGGCTCTACCTCTTTTGCTAGAGCCTTATTTAATATAAAGCGAATGGCTATGAGCCAGTTTAATCTGGGATAATTACTTTGTCCAGATCCGGTTCGGGAGCGGGGAATTCGCAGTTCAGGGCTTTTAGATGTGAACGGAGGATGGTTGCGATGATGATATTGCGCCACCATTTCTTATCCGCTGGGATCACATACCAGGGGGCATGGTTGGTTGAGCAGTTGTTTATGGCAATTTCATAGGTCTTCATATATTTATCCCAGAATTTACGCTCGGCAATATCTGAAGAGGTAAATTTCCAGTTCTTTTCCGGAAGATCCAGACGTGCCTGAATACGCCGCTTCTGCTCTTCTTTGGAGATATGCAGGAAGAACTTGATGACGTGGGTATTGCTGTCGCGGAGCAGGTATTCAAAATTGTTGATGTGTTCATAACGTCTCTCAATTATATCGGTTGGGACGAGTTTGTGTACACGTTGGATAAGTACGTCCTCGTAATGTGATCGGTTGAAGATAGTGATCATACCGTGTTTGGGGGTACAGGAGTGTATACGCCAGAGGAAATCGTGAGCCACTTCTTTGGGGTTTGGCTGTTTGAAAGAATGAACTCTGACACCCTGAGGGTTGAGCGGTCCGAAGACCTTGCGGATGGTGCCATCCTTACCACCGGTGTCCATTGCTTGGATAACGATTAATATTGATTTCTTACTCTCGGCATAGAGACGGTTTTGGAGCATTTTGAGGTCTTCGTGGATCTCAGACAGCAGGAGATCTCCGGCTTTACGATTCATAGAAGGTTTTTCCTGGGTCGGGGTTTCACTCAGTTTGAGCGGATTCTTCTCAGGATTGATGCGATATTGCTTGATAAATTTTTCATCATCTTTCTGGCTCATTGTATTGCTCCTATCTGCTGTATAAAATAAAGGTTATTCTTCTGAAGCGGTCTGTGTGTGGTCTTTTTCCTGATAACGTTGTTGACGCCGGACAATGGCTTCAGGGGTGAATGAATTGGAAAAAGCAATGTCCAATACCTCTTTAATCTCTTCGATGGGATAAAACGCTATACCATTTTTTACCTCTTTGGGCAGGTCATAGAGATCCTTCATATTGGATTTGGGTAAAATTACCTCTTTGATGCCAGCAAAATGTGCGCCTATCATCTTCTCTTTGATACCGCCGACAGGGAGTACCTTGCCTCTTAGGGTAATCTCGCCGGTCATCGCTAGACGTGATTTTACCTGTTTGTTAAGTAAGAGACTGATGAGGGAGGTTACCAGCGTAATACCAGCAGATGGGCCGTCTTTGGGGGTTGCTCCTTCAGGAAAGTGTATATGTATGTCTGCATTATCATAAAAATCTGGATCAATTCCGAGTGTATAGGCGTGGGTACGGATCCAAGAGAGGGCGGTCTGTGCTGACTCCTTGATGACATCTCCCAGGCTACCGGTTAGTAGCATATGTTTGCTCCCAGGCATGGCGGTGGATTCGATAAATAGAACATCACCTCCGACAGTGGTCCAGACCAGTCCGACAGCTACTCCCGCTACATTTGAGCGTCGGATAAGTTCGTTGGTAAAGTCCTCAGGTCCGAGAAGCTTCTTGACTACCTCTGGAGTTACTCGGTAGGGACCGGTATTACCCTTGACAATCTCAACTGCGAGTTTGCGGACTACGGTTGCCAACTCTCTCTCCAGGGAACGCAGACCTGATTCACGGGTGTAACCGCGCATAATCAGATCAATTGCGCCTTTATTGAACCTAATTTGTGCGGCTTTGAGGCCATGATCTTTGAGTACGCGCGGGATTAGATAACGCTTGGCGATTTCATGCTTCTCCAGAGTTGAATATCCCGGCAGGGAGATAATCTCCATCCGGTCGTAGAGTGCGTCGGGTATGGTGTCAACCGTATTTGCCGTAGCGATAAAGATAACCTTGGAGAGGTCAAAATTGACATCGAGGTAGTGATCGGAAAATTCGCTGTTTTGCTCCGGATCCAAGGCCTCAAGTAGAGCTGAAGCCGGGTCACCGCGCATATCGCTGACCAGTTTGTCAATCTCATCGAGCATGAACACCGGATTCTTCGACTCGGCTCTACGCAGCCCCTGGATGATACGCCCAGGCAGCGCTCCGATATAGGTACGCCGATGACCGCGAATTTCTGCTTCATCCCGGACGCCACCCAGTGAGTGTCTGACAAATTTACGCCCCATAGCCTTGGCAATACTCTTACCGAGTGAGGTCTTGCCGACTCCGGGAGGCCCAACCAGGCAGAGAATCGGACTCTTGCCCTCAGGGTTGATCTTCTTGACGGCAAGGTATTCTATAATTCTCTCTTTGACCTTTTTAAGATTATAATGGTCATTATCGAGTATCTCTTGCGCTCGTATGATATCAATCTCGTCCCTGGTCTCTTTGTCCCAGGGTAGCGAGACCATCCAGTCGAGGTAGGTCATCGCCACCGTATACTCGGCACTCCCAGATTGCATCTTCTCTAGGCGACCAAGTTCACGTTTGCCTTCTTTGAGTGCGTCTTCAGGAAGACCGGCAGCTTCAAGTTTCTTGCCCATCTCCTCTATCTCATAATTGCCGTCATCCTCGCCGAGTTCGCTGCGAATCGCTTTGAGCTGTTCTCGCAGAAAATATTCCCGCTGCCCTTCGCCGATACGCTCCTTGACATTCTGCTGAATACGATGACCCAGTTCGACAATCTGCATATTCTTGCCGAGCATCACCGAGAGGGTTTCCATGCGTTTCATGACATTCAGTTCATCCAGAATCTCCAGGCGTTGATCATGAGTAATATCAATATTACTCGCCACCAGATCGCTGAAGCGTCCAGGATGCTCAATGTTGTGAGCGGTGACTTTGATATCTTCAGGGAACTGCAGGATATCGGTAAGTTTGGTGAATTCCTTGCGGATGCTGCTGAAGAGCGCCTTGGCTTGGAGGGTCTGGGGAACCTTTTCATGGAGTAGCTCGATCTTGGCTACGGCATGTGGCTTTACCTGGGAATACTCGGTAATCCTGGCGCGGCTTAAACCCTGAATCAGCAGGCGCATTTCACCTTCTGGGAGTTTGAACATCTTTAAAATTGCAGCAACGCAGCCAATATCATGGATGGCATCGGTATCGCTGCTATTCTCCATCTCGCGTTCAAGCGGGGTGATAATTACAAGTTTATCGCCGATAAGCGATTGATCTATCATCTTCATGTCCCGTTCATGTGAGATTGAAAGCGGGGCAATCATGTCTGGGTAGAGCACTATATCACTGGCTGCAAGCACAGGTAGACGGGCAGGGATGTTCAACTCTTTCTCACTATCATCAATCATATTGCTATTGATATCGATAACAACATCTTCACTGATCTTGGCGCTCTGAGTTGGGCGTTTGGATGTAGCCTTGGGGGTAGAATTAGTGGTGGTGGTCTTCTTTTTAACGGTCTTTTTTTTGGTCTTCTTTTTTGCCATTATCTTCTTTCTGTATTCTTTACAACGTTCTTCTAAGAGTCAGTTAAAAATAGTTGACTCCTTGAATTAGTCGATATCTATGGTAATTGGTTCTGCAGTATCAGCACTGCATTTTGGGAGGGTTATCTCGAGTACGCCATTGACAATTTTGGCCTGTCCGAGGTCGACCTTGCAGGGTAAATCAAGTATCCTTTCGAACTGTCCATGGTGTATCTCAAGTTGTCTGTAGGACTTGATAAGTTTGGGACGTTCGAGTTTGCGGCAGCCTCTGACCTGTAGTTGCTCATTCTCTAGAATCAATTCAATATCTTTTGCTTCAACACCTGGCAGATCAATTATGGCTATGATCTCTGATTTGGTCTCGAAGATGTCAGCGTCCGGAATCCATTTGTCATGGGTGTTGGCCAGCTTTTTGCTTAGTTCTGTAGCGGCTGGGGAATTGTAGTATTTACAGTAATATGCCATTTTATTATACCTCAAAAAAAGTGGGATTGTTAATATATATTGAACAGGGTTTGAGCGGATTTTGCAAGTATTTTTTTTGATTATTCAACTCGATACTTCGGTGACTACAGCGGTATCTGTAGGAGGAGAGTGGGATTACAGGTTGGTAGGGGAGACTGCGTATTCGCTTCAGGTAAAACTGCTTCGGGTCAGTTTTATTTGTGGGTCAGTTCGAGTAGTTTACTGAAGCGGGGGTCATTTTTAAGGCTACTGAGATCGGGGTCTTTGGTCATGTGCTCATGATCCTTGTATCCCAGACAGATAGCTTCTTCAAGGGTTTGCAAGGCGTTGTCGGTATCATTTATCAGCGCATAGCTGCAAGCCAGATTGTAGGTGATCAGAGCATCTGAAGCTTTGAGTTCACGCAAACGTTTGTCATACAGTAGCCCGTCGTGATAGTAACCCAAGCAGGTAAGAGAACTCGCCGCACTCTGGAGTGCTTCAAAATGATATGGACGCTTGTTGAGGATTGCCAGAGCAAATTCGGCAATAAAGGTATGGTGCTCACGTTCACGGTCATTAAGATTATCAAAACGTTTGCTGTCGCATGGTCCCATAGCAGTTATATCCTTATATCTGACAATATAATAATCTGTATCTGACCCGCTCCCCAAATCTGGCGGTTGGAGAGCGGGATTATCATAATAATCTTAAAGACTTGCTACTTGGCGAACTTCTTCTTCTGTAACATCTTCCCAATCACGTCGTTTGAGAAAAGCCGCGACATATGCCTCATCCTGAAACTTGTCCCAGAGCAGGGAGATCATCTTCTCTCTAGCCATCTCTTCGGTGTAACGGTCACCGGCGACCTTGGTAATGCGATCTAAAGTCTCGGATTTGTTCTCATGTTCGCTCAGAGATGAGAGAACAGCCTCCTCAGCCTGTTCTTTCCAGTTTTCATTGGCGATGATGCCAAAACCTTCATCAATTTCAAGATCCTCTGCCTCCTCTTGGTTTGGGGCGCTTGAATTTTTACGGGTACTGGTTGCAGTCGACGACGGTGCCGCAGAAGGAGACATCTGCGCACTTACTACCGTCGCCCTAGGCAGTTCCGATTCATCATCATCTTCAGAACGCTCCTGCTTGAGATCTTCAGGATCTGCAGGAGAACCGTGAACAAATGAGCCGTCCTCGCCAAAGAGATCGAGAGCCTCAATAAAGTTTGCAGCTTCCTTATTGTTGCGAAGATTGAATTGGGCGGTTGCCTTGAGACCGCCATTACGAATCTGATCGATCCGTGCATTGATTTTACGGAGCGAGTTGAAGGGTAGGCGGGCACATTCGCCATAACTGAAAGTGACGACGACTTCGTAAACTCCACCCCGTCTATCACTTACTTGAACTGTACTCATAAATAGCCTCCTGCTAAATATACTATAGTTGTCTTGTGATTGTTTTGGATAATTTTAATAGTAATTTAAGTATTATTATACATTAATAATCTGCTCTTAAAAGACCAAATCGGATTAATTTGCAAAAAAAACCGGTTATGTGGTTCAGTATAAGGATGATCTCTCTCTGGAGTCGGTTGGTTGTTAGTTACTCTTTGACAAGTTGTTATGTAACGATAATAAATTTGACAGCTGACTGAAGATGTGGTAAAATTATAAGTGGATGAAGTTTTAAGCGGTATACGATCGGGAGAAAAATTATGTCTTGGCCACCATGGCCCCCTGTGATGCAACCACGTGGGGCATTTGATCATATTATCAAGGAGACTCTGCCGGGCAAAGGTATGATATCTGAGCAGGGAGAGGTTGTGAAAGAGGTAGATCCGACTAGGAACCTCAACCGGGTACTCGGTAAGGATGCAGTAGTGTCGGGTGGCGGCAAGGCTTGGATTAAAGCTCAGGAGAACAATACTAATAATATCGCTAAAGAGGTGCCGGGATTACCGGATAATCTTTATGCATAGTTTATACTATTTTTATGCTGTAAATCTAGTGAATCGCCCAGCTTTAGCTGGGCGTTTTTAGTGCGGACGCATGTGAACTGCGGACTACGGAAATTTGGAATACGCTAGGGGTACTATACGTTATGGCTGAAACTTACAGTCAAATCATGAAAACTACTAATGCAATTTTTAGGTTTTGTTGAAACGAAGAGTACAACTGAAAACGAAGCTGTCAGCTGAGGTTATTTTTACAGCGTCAACCAGTAACAGAATTACGGATTAGATTATACCTGAGGGCTGAAAGAGATAGAACGGCGAATGCATATTGCATTCGCCGTTTACTTTTATTTTGATTCAAAAGAAAATTAAAAGCGTTAAATCTTAGTGAACCCAGCGCTGCATGATCTCCTGAACTACGCCACGTCTGCGGAGTGCTTCAAAAGCATTCTGCCACTGCATGGCAATATTGGGAGAGGTGGATTTTGAGATACCAATATAGTAATTTGTCTTATTGGATATTTGTATTAGTGGCTTGATGTTGACTGCAGAGAAGCCGGCATCACGGAGAATGTATGGTGCAGTTACCGCAGAGAATGCTGCCGCATGCCCTGGATTATTCATCATGTCATAGACTGCCTCGGTAGGAGTGCTGTAGGGGATGATATTGTTGAAGCCGAGTTCTGAGAGAACGGCATTGGCAAAGGCGCCGCCAACACAGGCGATGGCAGGGATAGCCTTGGCATCGGCAAAGTTGGTTATGTGCAGGAGGGAGTCCTGGCGTGCGTATAACCAGGTCGAGTCGGCAGCGTATGGACCGATCCAGTAAAATTCGTTCTCGCGTTCTGGAGTCTTTTTGATGACGCAGATAATGGTATTAGGTGTAGTGGTGGCGGTAACATAGATGCTGTTCCATTCAGAGAGAATAATCGGGGTGGGGATCTGGCTGAGTTCTTTCTGGATAGCGGCTACCAGTTCGGCTACGGCACCCTGTACAAAGCTGGAGTTGCCGCGGTTGAAGGTGAAGGGAGGGAAATTCTCGGCGTAGATAGTGAGTGGTTGTGGACCGGGGAAGACAACGGTCTCTTTCTCAGTAATAATGGTCGAACCGTCGTTGAAGACCTCGCTCTCTTTAGTTACTATTGTGGTCTGAGTGGTGGGCGGGGTAAGATTTCGGCGTTCGATAATGTTGGTCTTGATGGTCGGTACTGCGGTACCGTTGATGATTAGAGTCTCGGTGTAGGTGGTCTTGAGCGGTACGATGATGGTATCAGGAAATACCGGGTAGTCAGGTATCTTTGGCTGTCTGGCTCCAGGCATGTACTCCTTGTAGAGCTTGGCAAGGGTTCCGTCGGCTTCCATGGACTTGAGGACATCCTGCATATAGAGAGCGACACGCGGCGATACATTCTTATTGAGTCCATAGTACAGGTTTCGCTTCATGAAGCGGTGGATAGGGATGAGCCGGTCGGTATGTCTGACCCCCATATTTTTGAGGAAAATCTTTACCGAAGCTTCAGGGAAGATGCCGATAGAAGCGTCGCCGTTGAGCAGGGCATTGAGCGCCTGTTCAGGGGTAGGGTAGTATTTGAGGTTGGTGCAGCCGGCATCCTTGAGTGTCTGGATAACAGCATAACCGTCGACAACCGCGATGCTCTTGACGTTTCTGACATCATTGATATCATTGATCTTGACATTGCTGCCGCGAGGTTTGTAGACAAAGTAGTCAAGACCGGCAATAGGACCGACCCAGATGAAATTATTGCGCCGCTCAGGGGTCATTACCATTGGGAAGATCGCTGTGCCGTTGGTGTTGAGGACTTTGTTATATACTCTATCCCATTCACCAAAGGTAATCGGTATGCCTACATGGGCACGTTTCATCATCTCTTCTACTGCTTTGTAAGCGACACCTGAGCCGTCGACACCGGCAGGCATGCTTATCGGTGGAGTAGGGCTGGTGTAGATCTGGGTGAGAGTTGCGGCTGAGGCCGAACTGCAGAGGCTGCAGATCAGAGCGAACAGCAGTGAGGTTAGAATAGCTTTGTAACTCTTCATTTCATCTCCTTTTGTGGTAATAATTCTAACGATAGAAACTTACTGTAAAATATTGACCAAAGATATTTTTGGTATTATCTTATCAACATATATGTATGTTAAATTATGTCATAGCTATTTTTTTTGCAAGTTGAAAATAGGCGCTTGGCCAATTAAAAAGTTAGAGGTATCTCTTTTTTGGTGGATAAATACTAATAATTGCGGACTGGATGGAGATAAGTGCTTCTGTAGGTGAAGGTTGGGTTGGGGCAGGGGAAAAATTGTTAGAATAGGAAATTATACTGCGGGATATAGTAAAATATGGCTATATCCTGCAGTATATAGTTAATTGGCGTTAAGGTTGTTTTATCCAGCGCTGGATTATCGCATTGACCTCACCACTGGCTTTGAGCTTGTCGAAAGCTTGTTGCCAGGAGCTTGCTATCCCTTGTGGGGTGCCTTTGGAGATACCGATATAGTAGTTGGTCTTCTTGGAAATTGGAATAAGCGGCTGTACATTGAGTGGAGAATAGCCGGCGTTACGGATCATATATGGAGCTGCTGCACTGGAGAAGGCGGCGGCGTACTCCGGATTATTCAGCATCTCTTTGACTACCTCGTCAGGGGTGTTGTAGGAGACAATATTCTTAAAGCCTTGAGCGAGAAGTTCGGCGTGGGCAAAGGTCTGGTCGATGCAGGCTATTTTCAAGATATCTTTGGCTTGTTGAATATTGGTGATTTTTTGTGGGAAATCCCGGCGGGAATAGAGCCAGGCGGAGTCGGCAGCGTAAGGGCCGATCCAGTAGAAGTCGTTCTCGCGTTCGGGGATGCGTTTGAGGGCGCAGATGACTGAGAATGGGGTTGAACGGGCTTGGTTGAAGGCGGAGTTCCAGTCGGTAAGGGTTATCGGGGTAGCGGCTGAGTCTCCCAGTTCACGCTGTATTGCTTTGACTAGATCAATTCCGGCTCCTTGCACTTGGTCGGAACCGCTAGTGAGGAAGGTGAACGGGGTAAAGTCTTCAGCATAGATATGCAAGGGTTTTGTCGCTGTGAATACGGGTGCTGGCGCGGTGGCTTTTGCTACGTTGTGTGGAAATGCCGGTGTCGGCGGAATCTCAGGGATGCTGCTACGGGGGATATGATACTTGGCAAAGAGTCGGGTGAGGGTCTTGTCCTCTTTGATCTGGTACAGTGCTTTCTGCATATCGTTGGCAATACTAGCCGGAGTATGTTTATTCAAGGCAAAGTAGAGATTTTCTCTCATAAAGAGGTCGACCGGGGTGATGTCGGGTCTGCCCTTGGTGCTCACGGCGTTTGTCTGTCCGAGCTCCTTGTGCTTGAGGGTACGGTCTTCGTAGGTCTCGTATGAGGAGCCGTAGGTCAGGCTTATGCCGTTGCTATCGTCAAAGAGCGAACTCAGCCCGCTGTTATGGGTCTTGATTGGTTGGTCGGTTCGGATTTTATAACCGGATTCTTTGTGGAAGTTGTCGACAATAAATTTAGGAAAGATGCAGATATCACATTTGCCCAGAATGACTGCAATTATAGCCTCTCTCGGGGTATTGAAGTAGACCAGATTTTTACAGCCCTGTTGCTTGAGTTTACTGTTTATAACGTACTCTCTTACGGTGGCGATTTTTTTGGCATTGATAATGTCGTCTTTGGAATTTATCGCGATGTTTTTGGTATTGGCTTTATAAATATAATACTCTGAGACACAGAAGGGGCCGACCCAGATAAATTCCGGTTCACGCTCAGGGGTTATATTGGTGGGGAAGACGCCGGTATCGCTATTGTGCAGAGCCTGGGCGAAGGCCTTGCTCCAGAGGTCGAAGGTAATTTTGGTATTATAGTTCAGGCGCCGGTCGATCTCCTGGAGTAATTCGCAGCCCAGTCCACGATCCTTGCCTTGCTGCTGGATACTCAGAGGAGGATACTCGTTGGTATAAACGGTCTTCAGACCACCGGCAAAGGCTGTGCTCGAAGCCAGTAGTAGTAGAATAACCAATGTCAGTAGGGTTGAGAAGTTTGATCTGTGCATCATTGCCTCCGCTTTAGTAATGCTTAATGTTAAATATACAAAATAGTAGAGTTGCTATCAAATTTACGTTTATTTGCCAGTTTCTTTTAGTAATTATAGGTTTATAACAGGTTTTGGGCTTTTTCGGAAGTTTTTTTACAATACATTATACTAAATAAAAAAAATAGTGAGTTAGCCTATTGTTTTTTTGGGTTTTATCGGTAATATTAAAAATTCCCGTTTTCCCAGACATGGTTTTGGGCGGTTTTTTTATTGTTGTTTTTTTTACATGGTTTTATGCTTTCCTGGCACCGTTGTCACCGGGGCAAGGGTTGGGGATTGGATAAGATCATTGGAAAGTAGGTTTGTTATGGTAAGACCCGGACGTTATGGACTAGTCTACGGTGTAATCTCTGAAGAAGAGCTCGATAAGAAGGTTGAGGCGGCAATGGGTGGGGCGAATATCGATTCCCTTACCGATGCTGTTGGCGAGCAGGAGCTCAAGGAAGGTGAGATTATCAGTGGTATTGTCCGCAGAATTGATGCAGAAGATGTTGTCGTTGATATTAACTATAAATCAGAGGGCTTTATTCCTTTGGTCGAATTTGACCATGGTGAAGAACCGGCGATTGGAGATAAGATCGAGGTCTTCCTGGAAGAGATTGATGAGTTCGATGGTGAGGTAGTACTGAGCAAGCGTAAGGCTGATCGTATCCGTGGTTGGGAAAAAATCATGGAAGAGCACGAAGTCGGCGATGTTATTGTCGGTAAGGCTGTACGTAAGATCAAGGGTGGTCTGCTGGTGGATATCGGCGTACCAGTATTTCTCCCTGCTTCGCAGGTTGATATTCGTCGTATCGGCGATGTCGGTGATTATATCGGTCGTGATCTTGAGTGTAAGATTATCAAGATCGATAGAGAGCGTCGCAACATTGTCCTCTCACGTCGTAAGCTTCTGGAAGAAGATAGAGAGTCTAAGAAATCTGAGGTGCTCAAGACTCTGGTCAAGGGTGAGGCGCGCAAGGGTGTGGTCAAGAATATTACTGATTTCGGAGCCTTTGTCGACCTGGGCGGTATCGATGGTCTGCTGCATATCACTGATATGAGCTGGGGCAGAGTATCACATCCATCCGAGGTGGTTACTATTGATCAGGAGATTGAAGTTAAGATTCTGGACTTTGATCTTGATCGTGAGCGTATCTCTCTGGGACTCAAGCAGCTCTCGAATAATCCTTGGGAAGCGATTGCGGAGAAGTACCCGATCAACTCCAGAGCGCGTGGACCAGTAGTCAATATCATGCCTTATGGTGCCTTTGTCAAGCTTGAAGACGGTATTGAAGGTCTGGTACACATCAGTGAGATGAGTTGGACCAAGCAGGTATCACACCCATCAGAGATGGTCTCTGTAGGTGATGAGGTGGATGTAATTATTCTCGATATCAACAAGGATAAACAGGAACTCTCTCTAGGTATGAAGCAGAGCGAAGAGAATCCTTGGGAGCAGGTCGAGGCGAATTATCCTGCCGGAAGTTATGTTCAGGGTAAGGTGCGCAACCTTACAAATTATGGCGCGTTTATCGAACTGGAAGAGGGGATCGATGGCCTGTTGCATATCAATGATATGAGCTGGACCAAGAAGATTAATCATCCATCTGCCATGCTCAGCAAGGGCGATGAGGTAAGAGCGGTTGTACTCAATGTCGACCAGGAACGCAAGCGTGTAGCCCTTGGGCTCAAGCAGCTTGATGATGATCCATGGGTAAGCCTTATTCCTGACAAGTACCACGCAGGTGATATTATTGAGGGTGTAGTGACCAAACTTGCAAACTTCGGGGCTTTTGTCGAGATCGGTGATGACCTTGAGGGTCTGCTGCATATCTCCGAACTCTCTGACCAGAAGGTCGAGAAGCCTGAGGATATCGTTCAGGTTGGTCAACGGGTGACAGTTATGGTTATCAATGTAGATACCGATGATCGCAAGATCGGGCTCTCACTCCGTGCAACCCATGATGTAGATGAAACCTATGTTCAGAAGCAGCAGGCTGAAGAAGCGGCTGCGGGTAAGGATGATTCAGCTCAGGAATAAATCTAGAGTTGGACAATGATGAGTTGTGAATGCAGGCTACCGGTAAACGGTAGCCTGTTTCGCTGCATATTGGATTGTGACCGAGCTTGAGGGGTGTTGCCAGGTATGGATAAGGCAATATTGCGCCGTGTAGTCGGGGAAAAGTTAGATTGTAACGATTAATCAGGTATTAGCCGGGTAAAAACCCTTGCGTAGAGCGGTGTTGTAGTTAAAATACTATAATACGTGGATTGTATGGTTGGGTGCTGATACAAGCGGTAATTTCTATTTATAAAATAATCAGGGAAAAGAAAATGGCGACACCAAAAGCGTTGGTTCTAAGAACAGCCGGTACAAATTGCGATCAGGAGACACTTTATGCCTTTGAGCAAGCTGGTGCAGCGACAGAACTTCTTCATATTAATAAGGTTGCAAAAATTAACGATCCGTTTGCAGGAATAAGCATTCTGGCTATACCCGGTGGTTTTACCTATGGTGATGACGTGGCCAGTGGTAAAGTTTTGGCGGTGGAATTGACCCATGTTCTCGGGGAGAAGGTCAAAGAGTTTGTTGATAGAGGAGGTCTGGTTATTGGTATCTGTAATGGCTTTCAGGTGCTGGTAAAGACCGGGTTGCTACCTGATGCCAGGTTCTCAGCGGCGCTGGAGAGAAAAGCGACTCTGACCTTCAACGATTCACATAAGTTTGAATGTCGCTGGGTACGGCTCAAGGCAGCGGAGAATACCAAGTGTGTCTTTGCTGAGCCGGGTGAAGAGATTGAGGTGCCGGTGGCGCATGGTGAGGGTAAATTTGTGTGCAGGAGTCCGGAAATTCTGCAGGAGCTTATTGCGCAGGGACAGGTGGTCTACCGTTATGCTACTGCGGATGGTAGCGAACCGGCGTATCCGCAGGATCCCAATGGTTCTGATGATCATATTGCCGGTATCTGTGATGCCAGCGGGAGGGTATTTGGTTTGATGCCCCATCCTGAGCGGCATATCTTCAGTTATCAGCATCCTCGGGCTATCCGGGAAGAGCGCAGTGGTGAAGGCGAGGGCACCAGGATCTTCAAGCGCGCTGTTGCTTATTGCAAAGAATGTTAGTTTATTTAGAGTGAATTAAATCTGAGTTCTTCTTAATCCAAAAAGGATCTTCATAAATGGCCGGAATCGATATACTACCTTTTGAACAACCACTCCATGATCTGCGCACACGTATCAATGAGCTTCTGGAGAATGCAGAGCAGTCGGAAGAGATGCAGCGGCACGCCAAAATGATGCAAGAGCAGGCGGATGAGATGGAGAGAAAGCTCTATGCCAATCTCTCTCCGTGGAATGTTGTACAGATTGCCCGTCATCAGAATCGGCCGACAACGCGGGATTATATCGAAATGGTATTTGAAGATTTTCAGGAACTCCATGGCGATAGAGCTTTTCGTGATGATCTGGCTATTGTAACCGGTCTGGGTCGGCTTGGGGGTAAGCGGGTGATGCTTATCGGGCAGCACCGGGGACGGAATGTCGAGGAGCGCCATCGGAGCCACGCGGGTTGTTCGCACCCTGAGGGTTACCGTAAGGCACTGCTCAAGATGAAGCTGGCTGAGAGATTTAATATCCCGGTTGTCTGCTTGGTCGATACCAAGGGGGCGTATCCGGGGATTGGAGCGGAAGAACGGGGGCAGGGGATTGCCCTGGCTGAAAATATTCGGGATATGAGTCTGCTTCGGGTGCCGATAGTCTGCTGTATTATCGGTGAGGGCGGTTCCGGCGGAGCGCTGGCGGTAGCTGTCGGCAATAAGGTCCTGATGTTGCAGCATGCGTATTATTCGGTTATTTCGCCGGAGGGCTGCGCCTCTATACTCTGGCGTGACGGTGAGCGCAAGGTTGATGCGGCCAATGTGCTTAAATTGACCAGTCAGGATTTATTATCGCGTGGTTTTATTGATGGTATTATTGAAGAGCCGCTAGGTGGGGCGCATCGGGATCATCAATTGGCTGCCGAAAATCTTCGGTCCGCCATAGTCAAAAATCTGCAGGAGCTCGAAGGGATGAGTCAGGATGAGCTGGTTGAAGACAGATATAATAAGTTCAGGGCTTTTGGCGAGTTTCTGGTTGAGGATGATCCGGCAGTATTTTTGAGTAGGAATATTATGCCCGAGGCGGTGGCGGTCGAGTCTGAACCGGAAATGCAGGATGTAGATAAGCCTGAAGACGTTATGGTTGAAGGAGAAGAGGATTCTGCAGTGGATAAGGAAGAGGAATAAGCTCATGGAACATTTTGGTGATAGATTACTCAAGGCGAGCAAGCAGAAGAAGAGTGTAACCGTGGTGGGGATTGATCCTACATTTGATAAACTTCCTCCTTCTCTGCAGGAGATGGTCGATGACCCGGTAAACAGGCAGGAAGCTCTGGAGTTATTCGGCAAGGGGATAATCGATGCGGTCAAGGATTTTGTGCCGGCGGTAAAACCGAATATTGCTTTTTATGAAGCGCATGGGGTGCCGGGGATAATGGCGTATATTACGCTCTGTGCTTACGCGCATAGCGCCGGATTGCTGGTGATCGGGGATATTAAGCGCGGTGATATCGGTAGTACGGCTGCGGCATATGCCGAAGGGATGCTCCGTCCGGCGGCGAAGAGTGGTAAGATTGCCAATCCTTTTCAGATAGGTCCGCATGATGCGGTAACCCTCAATCCATACCTTGGATATGACAGTATCGGGCCGTTTATTGACAGTGCCAGGGAGAATGGGCAGGGTATGTTTATACTGGTCAAAACCTCTAACCCTACCAGCGCTGAGCTCCAGGATCTTGAGTTGAAATCCGGCGGAACCCTGGCGGAAGCGAGTGCCAGGCTGGTAAATACCTGGGCAGAGAGATTTGTCGGTGAGTCTGATATTTCGGCGGTTGGAGCGGTGGTGGGCGCGACTCATCCTGCTGAACTGGCGCGGTATCGAGAGCTCATGCCGCGGGTGCCGTTTTTGATCCCGGGGTATGGCGCGCAAGGCGGTACGGCTGCTGGGATTATGGGAGGCTTTAGAGCAGACGGTTCGGGAGCGATTGTCAATGCCAGCAGATCGGTAATCTATGCCTGGATGAAAGAAGGCAAGCCGGCTGATTGGCAGGCGGCGGCGCAGCGGGCGGTTATCGCGATGAATGCTGATATTAATGCGGCTCTGGTAGAAGCCGGTAAAAACGGTATATTTCAATAAGTAGTAGTATTTTGTTGTAGTTAGGTGAGTTGTTTAATACAGCCAACAACCAAGTTGTTGGCTGTATACGTTTTTTTATAGCGCTTCAATAGTTAGAATCATGGCGCAATTCTCTGGAGCTTGGCGATTTCGTCTCTGGCTTTCTGGCTGTATTCACTGTCTTGCCCGGCAACTTCGAGGTATTTCTCAAAATAGTTAATCGCTTTCTGGGCGTCGAGTTTGCTAGGAAGGCTGTTTGCCGGTTTATCTGCCGGCGGGGTGCTGTAGTATAGTCCCAGATTGTAGTTGGGTGCGGCGAGTTGTCCGCCATAGATTGACGGGAGTACACTCGCCTGCTCAAACATGGAGATGGCTTTCTCGCGGTAAACCTCATAATTACTACTCTGCATAAAGTAGGGCATGCTATAGATTATACCCAGTAGATTATAGGCTTCGGCAGAGCTGTTATCAATCAGCGTAATGACCTCGTCGAGGATGGCTATCGCTTCATTATAGTCGCCGCAGTCTTTGAGAATTTCGGCTTTGAGGATGCGTAAATTTGTACTCTTGGGTTCGATCTCCAGACCGGTGGCGATTGCATCAAGAGCGGGTTTGAATTCTTTCTGCGGGATTTTAAAGAGGGGATCCTGGTCGCGGATGGCTTGGAGAATTTGTCCGGAATACCTGGCGGTAACGCTCCAGTATATCGAAGAGGAGTAACCGAAGATGGCGTCGATCATCCGGTTTTCAAAGTAGATTGATCCTGAACTGACGCGGTCTGCCGGGGTGCCGGAGTAGAATTTTCGAGGGGGAGCAATCTTGGACATCCGCTCTTTCCAGAGTGCCTTGCTCTCAGTGTTAGCGATCTTTGCCAGTTTGTACGCAGCTTGGAATTCTTTTTCGGCTTGTGCATACTGTTTCTGCTCAAATAGCTCGGCAGCTTTGTTCAGGTGGGCGACTATTGGAGTGTCTTTTTCTTTTATCCAGGTCTCCAGACTCTTGCTGGAGTAACTGAAGTAATATCCTATTCCCATAACTGCTCCGATTATTAGAAGAAACAGCAGGAGCTTTGTACCGGTATTTGTGCGGTTTTTTTTAGCCATTGCGATCACCTTTGTCTATAGAAATATAACTATTATAGCATTATTGGAGGCATTTCCCGGAGTAAATTCTTCTGTAGTTGAGAATAATTTCAGTTACTGTCGTTTAATTGGTCAGATTGGTCTGGAGATCTTTGAGCCGATCTGCGGCCAGCTGCTTCCAAATCTGAGTATTCTGAATTTCGTTCTTTACCTGTTGTGAGATATTCTGGCTGGTTGAATCATTGAGTTGATCAACCTGGGTGATTACCATGAGAAACATTCGTTTGGCATCATCAATGCGTCCGAGTTTTATCATGGTTTCACCGATATTATAAATTATTCGCGGTCCGTCATAGATGCTCAGCCGATCACGTGAACGTCGGTATACCTGGAGTGCTTTCTCATAAGCGTCAATGGCTTTCTCGGTTTGCGGCGGGGTGCTCAGCTCATAATTCCGAGCCAAGCTTGACCAGCTCTCTGCCAGCAGGAAGAAGGCGTTACGTCGGAGCTCTTCCAGATGTTTTGGGTTGACCATTGGGCCAGCATTTACCCCGAGAACCGACCGGTTGCTCAGCAGGAGTTTATCACTTTCAAGCTCAAGCATGGTATTGGGGTATAGTTCTTGACTGATAACATCGCTTAGGAGATCTCTAACTTCATCTTCATTGTCAGTTACACTGTCGCGAGCTAAAACTCTAAGGGTAAGTGCCAGGTAGTATTCATTCTGCATGCGTTCGCGCATGACATCATAATAGTCCTCTGGCTCTTCATCAAGGGCTACGCCTATGGTGTTTTCTATCGTATACTTGAGATTATAACGCTCCAACCCTTCACGCAGAAGATCTGCCGCCTGCCGGTATAGACCGCGCCATTCGATAGGCAGTGGCTTGCGGTTTTCCTCTTCGGCTTTGGCCAGTTCGTTGAAACGGGCGCGTTCGGCAATATTAAACCAGACCTTGCCTAACCCGAAGGTGGCCCAGCGCCAAGGACGTGAGGAGGGAGAGATTCCTTCCTGTCGTCGTACTTCATTGAAAACCTGTAGCGAGGTATCGGGGTAGAGATCACCCTCGCTGTTCTCTTTGGCATAAGGTTTATCCGGATTACCGATAACATCGACTAGCGTGTCATCTATGATTAAAGTACCGGCATCAAGGTAGACTGCACCCAGATAGTACAGGCTATTTCTACCGTCTGGGGTACGCCGGTTGGAGTTTTCTCGATATACTCTGAGGGCGTCATCGAATCTCTTCAGCGACCAGTAGCATCTGCCCAAGAGATTGCTGGCCCAGCCGATCTGGGCTGAGGAAGGGTAGTTATTTACAAAGATTGAGAGAGCCTCGCTTGCTTTGCCGTATTTACCAGCCGCGAAGTAATTACGTCCGGCTTCGGTAAGCGCTTTCTGCTCAAGGGAAAGATAATTACCACTCTCCCCTATCTGCATATATTTGTCGGCTGAGATAGCTGTTAGTTCTCTGGCTTTTCCCATATCCCTAAAGGGTTCGGCTCCGGCTAATTGCGCTCTTTGGCGGTATAGTGCGGCGTTCTCCATCATGATATCACCGATATACTCCGGGGTATATTCAGTGATCAAAAATTCATTGATCTTGGTTGCGTTCTTGAGATCACGGCGAGGGGCAGAGGCGATAAGCCTGATTTGTGACGCATTGGGGGTATATGTAATCTGTCCTATCTCTTGCAGGGTATCCTGAGCGCGTTGGGTGTATTCTTCAGCCAGGGTAAGCAGGCTCTGAATAACGCGGTTCTTAGTAAGCAGGACGCTGTTATCAAACTCTTTGAAATCTGAGGCGGAAGGGAATGGCGCTATCATCTCGCCGGAACTGGTAGGTAGAATATAGGTTCGGTAACTGCTGTCTAGAAGCATACGGTTGAGCCATTGCCGGTTCTGCAGGGTCAGTAGCTGGATGTCTTGATCCAGTAGCGCGTAGCCGGTAAGCGGGAGATCTGTATTCTTGAAGTAATCTTTGAGGTAGAATTCTTCACTGCTTAAAACTTCATTCATACGCCGGATAAAGATCGGTTTATAACGTTCTGGAAACATACCGGTAGTTGCGACCATCTCAATTATATCCTGCATGGATTTGGGCAGGAGCGACCAGATACGTTTTCCTGCATTGAGTTCTTCATTCCTATTATCCTGATATATTCTTTCGCAGAGACCTTCCCAGGATTTTATATCTCCCGCGGTCAGTAGCGATGATCCGATCTTTTCCGGGCCGCCGATAAAGCGGATATATGATCGGTCAAGATCGCCTTCCATAAGATATGATATGGCAATACCGAGTTTGCTGGCAACCTCTATTTCCGGACTCCAGAAGTAGGTGCGGGTATGAATCAGTAGCTTGCGGGCATCGGCATAGTTGCCATTTATCATGTGAATCCTGGCAAGCATAATATTGGCCGGACCGTCATACTCCTGGAGTTTTCCCCCTTGTGAGCCGTTGAAATACATCGTCGCCTTCCAGAGCAGGCTGCGTTTCTCACTCTCCGGGGTGAGGCGCTCTTTGCTCAGTAGGTTGAGTGAACCTCCGATGGCATTCTCGGTAAGTATGCTCAGCGGCGAGACGCTACCGAGGGCACTCTGGGATATTGCCCGTCCAAGCGCTAATGGGGTGTAGAGGCTTCGGGGTGGCAGAGGGTTGCCATTGGAGAAGTCCTGGAGGGCGTACTTGAACTTATCGGTTATATTTTCGGAGATATTCCAGATGGAGTTCTCAGAAATGGGGATAGTTAGAGCCATATTGTAGTAGGCTCTGCCCCCGGTGAAGTAGGCCTTGCGCAGTACCTCACTCGGCGGACTGGCGGCGACTACCTTGGAGAAGATCTCTGCTGATTCGCTGTATAAGCGGCGGGCTTCTTCAATATTATTCTTGTCATCTTCAGCTTTGGCTCTGGCGAAGTAGATATCCCCCAGGCGCATCAAAGCCTGGAAAAACTCCTTACTGCGTTTGGCGTGTAGGAGAAATATGCGGTAATAATTCTCGGCTTTGTCGGTTTCATCTCGCTTCTCGCTCAGTTCGGCAAGGAAGAAATAGAGGAGGGTGCGATCCTCCGGGAGTAGTTCATATTTGTGAGGCGGCAGGCTTTCAACGGTGTTCCATATTTCATTATTGGCGAGATTTTCGACCTGGAATTCCTTGATCAGGCTGTCTAATTCGGATTCTGCAAGATAGTATTGCCCGGCATATATCGCCGAGCGTGCCAGCATGTAGCGTAGGTATTGATTGCGTAAGAGTTTGCGGGCGGCTAAGATCTTTTCATCAAAGGGTTCGTTATCATTGAAATACTGAGTATCATAGATCTTCTGCTGACGTTCATTCCAGTGTTTGGTCTCCCACTCTAGTGCTTGAGCAAAAGCCCAAACAGCCTGCTGGAAGGTGCTGTTACGGTCTTGCGTAATCCGGTCATTGGTACCGTAGAGGTAGAGGCTGACCCCGTAGAGCATAAAGGGATTATTTAGCTCTGGGGAGTTATTCATCTGCTCGCGGTAGCTCTTATGGGTAAAGACATATTCAAAGTCGGTCTTGGCTTTCTGGATGGCTTCCTGAATATGCTCTGGACTGTTGTCGAGCAAGGGGTTGCTGGCCTCGTTGAGGGCAGCAACACTTCGGTTATAATAATAAGCTAAGGTCTTGGGTTTCTCCTTGGCTTTTTTGGGGATAAGATTGTAGGTAAAAAGCGCTACCGCTAGAGCCAGACCCAGAAAGATAAAAGGGTGCAGCTTCCAGATCAAGGGAATTATATCAATCTTGGCTCTCTCTTTTCCCGGTTCAGGCGGCTGCTCCATGTCTGGCAGTTCATCATCATCCGGTAGTAGCAGCTCTTCTTCTTCTGGCATTCTTAGGTTCGTACTCGTTTATATACCAATAAAAATATGAATATACAGTCGTTTATATTGTACGGGGTTGGGTAGGGATATTCAAGAAATTTACCATGAAGCTGTCAGCTCTGGATAGTAGATGCAAGAATTGACAGCGCTAGAGTCATATCGGCGGGGAGAGGGCTGGTAAAGGTCATGCGCTCATTGGAGACCGGATGATCAATGCTGAGACTGGCGGCGTGGAGAGCTTGACGCTCCAGAATGATCTCCCGGCATGCTTTCTGCCCTTGGAGCTCGCCCCGGCTGATGCTCGCTTCTCTGCCGTAATCACGGTCGCAGAGTATCGGTGCGCCCAGAGATTTCAGGTGTAGTCGGATCTGATGGGTTCTACCGGTCTTGATATCGCATTCTACTAGCGCGTGTCCCGGGAAGACCTCTTCCGTCCGGTAATAGGTGAGGGAATACTTGCCTCCGGCAGTATAGAGGTGCATCTTCTTATAGTCGGTTTGGGAGCGGGCAATATAACCTTCAACCTTGCCCTGGAGTGGGCTGGGAACGCCGCTGGTAAGAGCAAGGTATACCTTTGCAGTACTGCGGGCGGCAAATTGCTCGACCAGGCAGCGGTGCGCGGTATCGGTCTTGGCGCAGATTATGCAGCCGCTGGTGTCTTTATCGAGTCGGTGAACAATACCGGGTCTGAACTCATCCTGGCCTATTCCGGAGAGCTCTTGGCAGTGGTGGAGGAGGGCATTTACCAGCGTTCCGCTTTCATTCCCCGGAGCCGGGTGTACGACCAGGCCCGGTTGTTTATTGATTACTATTATTGCGTCGTCTTCATAAATGATATCCAGTGGTATGGCCTCTGCTTCGGCCGACATCTCTACCGGTGCTGGTAGTTTGACATGTATTTTGTCACCGGTCTTGAGCTTATAGGACGGTTTGGTATTCCGGTTATTGACAGTTATAAAGTCATCGTCATCGAGAATTTTTTTGAGAAAGCTTCGGCTCTGATCCTTGATAGTGCCAGCGAGGTACTTGTCTATTCTTATACCTGCATCCCCTGGTTCAACCGTGAAATCGTGGATCTGCTCAATGGTGTCGGTATAACGCATGTATATGGTATTTCTTTCTACTTAAATGCTTAAAATTATGGAATCGGGGTAGTATCGGAGGCTATTTCCGGCCTCCCAAGCTTATTTCAAACCGAGGGGTTTGGAGATTATCTCCTTGAGCAGGAAGGTCTGGCGTAGACTGCGTTTATTCTTCAGTAACTGCTTGCTGCCGCGAGCGGTACTCTGCTTTTTTCTGACTTGGTTTGTCTGATTATCTTGGTTTTTCGCGTTATGCAAGCGTTTCTCCTCCTGCGCTGCTTGGGCTGCAGCTTGCTTCCTGGATTCAGCCCGTCGGAGTTCAGCCGCGTGCTCTCGGTCTGCAGCCTCTTCTCGCTTGCGTTCTTCCTCAGCGCTTCGCCGGGAGAAGTATTCTTCGCGTTCATACTTCTCCTCAGCAGAGAAAGCCGGTTCACCCTCGGGATCAGGGCTGAGATTGGGATCGGTACTCAGCTCTTTGATGATATCTCTGAAGATACTACCGAGACTAACCCGTTTACCGCCAGTATCTGTTTTATTGATATTAGCTGCAGAGATAATACCCTTCTGTGCTAGTAAGTCAAGAAAGTCTGTTGGCTTATTCTGTTTTTTCATCGTCACTTCCTATACTCTCGCGCATAGAGGTATCGGCCTTGATATTCTGCATTTTATAATAATCCATAATTCCAAGGTTGCCGGATCTGAAGGCTTCGGCCATCGCCATAGGAATCTCGGCCTCGGCTTTGACTACGAGGGCGCGCATCTCGGCAATTCTAGCTTCCTGCTCGGCTTGTTCAGCTCGCGCCTCGGCGGCACGTTTCTCAGCGTCGGCTTGCGATACCTGCTTTCGAGCGTTGGCACGTTCGATATCAAGTTTGGCGCCGACATTGTCACCGACATCAATGTCGGCGATATCAATAGAAAGTATTTCGAAGGCAGTGCCGGCATCTAGGCCTTTTTCTAGTACAGCTTTGGAGATACGGTCGGGGTTTTCAAGTACTGAGGTGTAATTTTTTGATGAACCGATGGCTGAGACGATGCCTTCGCCGACACGGGCAATGATGGTATCGTCGGTGGCTCCACCGACGAGTCTGTCAATGCAGGTACGGACAGTAACTCTGGCTCTGGCTTTGAGCTGTATGCCGTCCTGTGCCACCGCATCAAGGGTGGTTTTGCCGGAGTTGCGGCTTGGGCAGTCGATGACACGTGGGTCGACCGAGGTGTTTACTGCATCGACAATATCACGCCCGGCCAGGTCGATTGAGCAGGACTGATCAAAGGAGAGTTGGATATGCGCTTTGGCGGCGGCAACCATGGCGCGGACGACCGCGGTAACATTTCCACCGGCAAGAAGGTGAGCGCCTAGAGCTTCTTCGCTGATATCCAGACCTGCCTGTTCGGCAATAACCAGTGCTTCAACCAGTGCCGGCACGTTGCCTCGAGCCAGGTAGTGGCTCTCCAGGAATTCTCGTTCCAGGTTGACTCCAGCTTTTTGAGTCATGATCATCGAGTTGACAATCACCCCGGGATTGACCTTGCGCAGGGTCATGGCAAATAACGAAAAAAGGCCTACATGTACCCCGCTCGAACTCGCCTGGATGTAGAGTCTGCCGTAGATCAACAGCATCAGCGCCAGTATCAGACCGATGCCGACGACTACTAATAAAATAATTGCTGGTAAAATATCTCCAATGATCTCTGACATGGTTTCTCCGATGCAAAAAAGTTTGATAAAATCTGTTTGTTATTCTGTATAGAGTTCGACTACTATCCGGTTCATATTTACTGCAATAATCTTGACCTGCGCTCCTTTATCGATAAAGTTTCCGGAGGTGATGACATCCAGAAGTGTACCGTTCTCCAGTCTGATCTTGCCGGAAGGGTGGAGTGGGGTATATGCGGTAGCGATGATGCCCAGGTATTCTAGATGCTGCTCTGAGGTCTGCGTTTGGCCGGATTTGTCCTTGGCGATACCCTTTTGCCGGGCTACTCTGCCTTCAGGGAGATTCTTCTCTAGAAAGAGGGATTTGAAGAGGTGGGACTTGCCGCCTTTCTCCATCATAATCAATATCAGCGTACAGGCGACTATCAGTACCCCGCCAGTAATCAGTCCGGCAAAGATCAGCTCGCCGCCGAAATTCTGCTCCATATAACTGCTGTCAAGAGCCGGGATCAGCGAGAATAAGAGACCGGCAATAAGACATATTAAGCCGATTATTCCGGCTACGCCGAAGCCGGGTATGACTACGATTTCGATAATCAGTAAAATTATACCTGCTATGAAGAGGCCGATCTCCAGAAAAGTTGCGCGCTCATTGAGGAAGAGTATGGTAAAGAAGGAGGCAAAGCCGATGAGACCAAGCGCTCCCGGGAGTCCAAAGCCGGGCATGCTCATCTCGGTGAGGGTTCCGGCAATGCCAACTATCAGGCAGAGAATGAGAATCATGGTTAGACCTTTGCTCAGTTTCCATTCCTTGAAGTTCAGGAGTTTGAGTGGGTCTAGTTCGCCATCAGCTAGTTTGACTTCGACAATATTTTCAGGGTTGATATTAAGCGTGGAGAAGAGTTCATCTCTGGAACTGAGGATCTTAGTGGCTATACCGTAAGCAACAGCCGACTGCGCCTCAACTGAGAGGAGTTTGCCTGCGGTGACGACTATCTTTGGGGGCGTACTGAATACCCGGGTATCTATACCTTCAGCCATGCTCTGACGTAGAAGTTCGTAGGCAGATTTATTGAGAAATTCCCGTTCGCCATTCTTGAAGTTGACTTCGTAGACCTCGAAGCTGCGGGAGACCATCGCTTCGAGAACAACTTTCGGGTAACCGTTATGTTTGGCATTTGCGGCCATTATTGCCCGGACATCAGCCTCGACCTTCTCGGCACTGCGTTCATCCAGGGTCTGTCCGGGCAGCATCAGCATCGGCTGGATATCACCGATACGGCTGCCACTGAGCATATATATCTCCGAGCAGGCCGTTGCCACCATGGCGCCGCCGCTGACTGCTTTGCGAATAATTAGAGCGGTAGTAGTTACGGGTGAGTCGATCAGCGCCTGGCAGATTCGGTCACAACTCTCTACCGCGCCTCCGGGTGAGTTGATCTCAAGGATTATACGCTGAGCTTTTTCTGCTCTCTTGATGGCCTGGATAATATTTTCTTCCTGTCCACCATAACTTTCGCTAGCAATTACCCCGGTTATAGGGATTACGACAACCTTGCCTTCCCATTCTTCAGTGGAAGTGGGTAAGTCAATATTCGGTTTCTCTCCAGGGTTTGAAGTAATTTCGCTTTCGCTAGCAAAGAGAGCGGAGCTTAGTAAGCTGAAAATAATTACCACCAGTAGTACCGGTTTTTTGGTATACATTGCTATCTGCCTTTACGCTATTATATACAGATATAATTATAACAAATTTTGTGGTTATAAGATAGATTAATATATCCTAGAAATAAAAATACAGCCGGTAGCAGTTGTTGCTTATGCTGCCGGCTGTAGGTAGGGGATGGTTGAATAGAATAATGTTGTATTGTGATTCAATCGATATATAGTTCTTTGATAGCCTTTAAATGTTTTATGATTGAGATATTCTGTGGGCATTTGGTCTCGCACTTTCCACATTCCACACAGTTTGAAGCGCGCTGCTGCTCTTCAAGCCAGTTATTGATCCAGAACTTCGCTTTGTCGGTATCACCAAAGAGAGCGTCATGATTATACGCCCAGAAGTTCTCCGGTATATTGACCCCGCGCGGGCAGGGCATGCAGTAATTGCATCTGGTGCAATCTACCCGCATCCGGCTCTTGAAGATATCCTTGACTGCAGAGATTATCCGGTTTTCCTCTGAAGTCAGTGAGTTTGCCTTGGTCTCGGCGGCAATCTTTACATTCTCTTCAGTCTGTTCCATAGTACTCATGCCGCTGAGGACGACCCCGATCTCCTCCATATTCCAGAGGTATTTGAGCGCCCAGGCGGCAGGGGTGCGCCCAGTAGCGCCACTCTCCCAGAGTGATTTGATATCTGCGGGCAATTCGGTTCTGGCCAACATGCCTCCACGCAGCGGTTCCATTATAATAATACCCATCCCCTTGTCATGGGCGTAACGCATGCCCTTGAGACCGGCCTGATAATCTTCGTCGAGGTAGTTCAACTGAATCTGGCAGAAGTCCCAAGGATAATCATCAACAATCTCGGTGAAGAGGTCGTAGCTGTCATGGAAGGAGAAGCCGATATGCTTGATCTTGCCGTCGGCTCTGGCCTTGTCCAGGAAGCTTTTGTAATCCAGCGCCTGCATATTCGGCCAGGATTTATTGCTCAAGGCGTGTATCAGGTAGAAATCGATAGAGTCGACCGCAAGGTTTGCCAGTTGCTCATCGAGAATTCGCGGCATGTCTTCGGCGGTCTGTACATTCCACACCGGCAGCTTGGTAGCGATATATACCTTGTCCCGGTAACCGTCCTGCAGCGCGTGAGCGCAGAACTTTTCACTCTGGCCGCCGTGGTAGGGGTAGGCGGTGTCAAGGTAGTTGACCCCGTTGTCGATGGCATATCTTACCATCTTGGTGGCCAGCGGGTAATCAATATCCTCGGTCTTAGCGCTGGTAATCGGCAGACGCATAGCTCCGAAACCGAGGATGCTCAATTTTTTTCCGGTGTTGCCGAACTCTCTGTACTCCATATGGATCTCCTTATGATTTGCAGATTGTCTGTTTACGAATACTTCTTCTTAAACCCAAGAGCAGAACTATGGTTTTTCGCAGCAGGGTGTTGGCAAAACGCAGACGCCATGCCGCTTTCTTGGGGCGCATTATAATCTCGTCCGGGTTTTTTGCAACCTCGGGCAGGGTAATGGGGCCGAATCCTAAGACGTTGATAGCATTGTTGGGGCAGCCATTTTTCTTATAGTATTGGTAGTTATTATAATTCATTGTAAATATCCTGTCAGTAAATTATGCAGTAAGAATTTTATAAATTTTCTTCAGTTGTCTGATTGCCTGGGTAATTTCCGGGTGTGTCAGATGGGCGAAATTCAGAATCAGCCGGTTGCTGGCCGAGCCTGTCTTCCCGGTTGCGAACTCATTTGAAAACTGCACCTCCAGATTATGTTGTTTAAAGATCTCCTTGTCACTCATTTTGAGTCGATAGTCGCTGAACTCGACAGCGATATGCAGACCGGAGTGTTCGCCGTTTATCCGGATTTTACCAGCGAATTCCCGGTTTAAACCATCGGTTATGGCTTTATTCTTGGCTTTGTAGATCTTGGTCATCTTATATATATGTTTCTCATAATCACCGGTTCGGATCAGATCGTTAACTATTGCTTGAACTATTGTCCCGGGAGGGTTGCCGAGGGTCTCGGTGTACTGGTCGGTAATCTCTGAGAATTTGGCAGGCAGAACCAGATAACCCAGGCGCAGCGAGGGGCAGATCGTCTTACTGAAGGTGCCGATATGCATGACGTAATCCGAGCATATCTGATATAATGAATTGACCGGAGCACCGCGGTAACGGAATTCGCTGTCGCAGTCATCCTCGATAATAAAATGATCATGCTTGACGGCAAAATCTATAAGTTGGTGCCGACGCTCAATGGTTAGAGTACCACCAAAAGGGAACTGGTGCGCGGCAGAGGTATAGATGATGGATTTATCCTCGGCACATAGATCTGCGGTAACCATCCCAATTCGATCTACCTTGATCGGGGAAATATTATAACATAATGAACGGAAGATCTTGGGGACAAACTTGACGCTCGGTGATTCAGTGATTAAATTCTTATACCTGCCTTTGAAGCTCATAGCAATTAGTCGTACGGCGTCTTTGGTACCGCCGGTGATGATGATATTCTCGGGGCAGCATTTGATGCCCTTATGAGTGTTGAGGTATTTCTGGAGTGCTTGGCGTAGCGGTAGATAACCATTGGGATCGCCGTAGCCATAGATCTCAGTGCCGCTCTTGTTGAGTACACGTCGGGTCGCTTGCTGCCAGGCCTGCTTGGGAAAGTGGTACAGGTCGGGAGCGCCGGCAATTAGGTTTAGCCTATTGGTCTTCTCGGTGGTATAAACAGTATGTAGCGGAAGCGGCTTGGCGAAGTTGCACTTCTTTTTGTTGCTGATGAAGGTACCGCTACCCTTGCGGGTAGTGATATAGAGCTCGGCTATAAGCTGTTCGTATACCTCGACCACGGTGTTACGTGAGATCTGGAGGTAGTTTGCCAGTTCTCGGGATGAAGGTAGCTTTTCGCCAAAGTTGAGTTCGCAATTCAGTATCTTGTAAGTAAGACTGTCGTACAGCTGTTTCTTGATGGATACTGAACTGCTGCGGTTTATATCAATAAACATAATAATTCCTTTTAACTGTTTCTAGAAGTATAGCAGATAAAAGTGGCTCTGTACAGTGCCACTTTTATAGATAAATACAAGAACCACTTTAAAGTGGAGAGTAGTGGGAGATTAGTATCGCGTTAAGCACGAAGCTGGGGTAATGGTTGTGGATAATTGTGGGTAGAAGAAAGGGGTTACTTCCGTCTGGTTTTTTTCTTGGCTGAGCGTTTACGTCGGGGTTTGCGCCCGTAACCCGGAGCGTCTTTTTTGGTATAGTTGATGGGAGCTTGGAGTTCTATTAGACGGTCACGCAGGGCAGCGGCATCCTCAAAACGCATTTCGTCGGCGGCTTTGATCATCTCTTCTTCCAGCAGTTTTATCTCGGCTTCACGGTCATCGGCGCTGGTGGTGGCGTCAAGCGCCGGAATGTAAACTTCTTCTTTACTACCGAAGAACTCTTCAAGCCCGGTCTCAATGGCGCGGGTAACGGTCTGCGGGGTGATATTGTGAGCTTCATTATAAGCGAGCTGAGTATGACGGCGACGCTCGGTTTCGTCGATAGTCTTCTGCATTGAGGGAGTAATGGTATCTGCGTAGAAGATAACTCTGCCTTCGGCATTACGGGCGCAGCGGCCGATGGTCTGGATAAGACTGGTGGTTGAACGCAGGAAACCTTCCTTGTCGGCGTCGACCACAATTACTAATGAGACCTCTGGGAGATCTAAACCCTCTCTGAGCAAATTTACGCCTATAAGCGCATCAAACTTGCCTTCACGCAGATCCTTGAGAATTTCGACGCGCTGGAGGGTGTCGATATCTGAGTGCAGATACTCGGTCTTCAAGCCGCGTTCGCGGCAGAATTGGTCGAGATCCTCGGAGAGGCGTTTGGTAAGGGTGGTGATCAGCACGCGCTCCTGTTTGTCGGCGCGAATCTGGATCTCTTTTATTATATCTTCGATCTGCCCGGTGGTGGGACGCACCTCTACCGGCGGGTCGACCAGACCGGTTGGGCGGACAATTAGTTCGACAATCTCGCCTTTGGAGTTTTCAATCTCGTAATCGCCGGGGGTGGCGGAGACGTAGATGGTGGTTGGTTGTTGCTCGGCGAATTCCTCAAAACGCATCGGGCGGTTCTCCAAAGCGGAGGGGAGGCGGAAGCCGTGGTCGACCAGAACCTGTTTGCGGGCGCGGTCGCCGTTGAACATGCCTCGGATCTGAGGCAGGGTGACATGCGATTCGTCAATGATCAGCAACCAGTCCTTTTGGGGGAAGTAGTCGAAGAGGCAGGCGGGGCGTTCGCCGGGTTTTCTCCTGTCGAAATGCCAAGAGTAGTTCTCAATGCCCTGGCAGTAGCCGATCTCCTCAATCATCTCCAGGTCGTACTTGGTGCGGCTCTCCAGCCGCTGGGATTCAAGCAGTTTATTCTGTCCTTGCAACACTTTAAGCCGATCAGCCAATTCAGTCTGGATACTGTGGATGGCGGAATCTTTGCCTTCGTCATTGAGGACGAAGTGGGTGGCGGGGAAGATCGCCATTTGGTTGAATTTGGAGAGAATCTCGCCGGTCAGGGTGTGGATCTCAAGGATAGCTTCGACCTCGTCACCGAAGAACTCAATGCGGTAGGCGGTCTGCTTGTAAGCCGGCCAGATCTCGATAGCATCTCCGCGCATACGGAAGACCCCGCGCTCGAAACTGTGGTCGTTACGGGTGTAGTTCATCTTGATCAGCTGCAGCACCATGGCGCGGCGTTCGATCTCCTTACCCACTTGAAAAGGAAGGATTACCTTGAAGTACTCCTCGGGTGCACCTAGGCCGTAGATACAGCTTACCGAGGCGACAACGATGACATCGTTACGCGTGAGCAGAGCCGAGGTGGCTGAGAGGCGGAGCCGGTCGAGGTTCTCATTGACGGCGGCATCTTTATCAATATAGACATCAGTCGAGGGAATATAGGCTTCGGGTTGGTAGTAGTCATAGTAGGATACGAAGTATTCTACCGCATTATGCGGGAAGAACTGGCGGAATTCGGAGAAGAGCTGGGCGGTAAGCGTTTTGTTGTGGGAGAGGATAAGGGTCGGCTTGTTGAGCTTTGCGATAACATTGGCCATGACAAAGGTCTTACCCGAACCGGTAACGCCGAGCAGGGTCTGCTCCGGTTTGTCGGCGGCGATACCCTTGAGCAGAGCTTCGATAGCTTTGGGCTGGTCGCCGGCTGGCTGGTATTCTGAGTTTAATCTGAATTCTGACATGCTTTCTGCTTTTTTTTCTCTCTCTGGAGTAATATGCCTGTGGTTTTAATCTGGTGCCGAATAAGTCACAACTGGATACAGAATTAATAACGATTATAGCAGAATTACGGTAGGGTGTAAAGGAGTAGAGGGGAAAGGTTAAAATTCCATCAAGCGTGGTGGAAATTAAAAAGTGGTATTTTGGATTATCTGGGAGGGCTGTTCGGGCGGAATGATAGGAGAATTACGCCGTTTGCGCGACCGGAGGAGATTATTTATGGGGTGGCTGAGCGCAGGCGGTGGGGAGCATCTTTGAGGAGTTTTGATTTGATGGGTTATGAGAGGGATTCAAATTTTGGCCGTAAAGAATTAGATTGGCAGAAATACCGGAATGATGGCGAGATGCGTGAGTTGTATGAAAAGATATATCAAGAAAAAATGTAGAGTGGAAAGCGGGAAGTAGAACCGTGGCGCAGGCAGATCCTTTTTAAGGATATTGATTAGTAAATGCAGAGCCGGGTAGCGGGCTGAGGTTGGTACAGGTTATTAATCTTCAAGGTAAGCTGCGGCATATTGTGCGCCAATGGCACCGAGGGTTGCCGCATTCTTGTAGAGTAGTATGGCTACTGAGGTGTCTTGTTTAACCCCCCAGCCTTTCTCATACATTAGTGCGAGATATGCAAGTGCATAGGGATTGTTCTGTTTGGCAGCGAGGCGGTATAGGCGCAAGGCTTCGGTGTAGTCTTGTTTTACGCCGAGTCCATTTTTATAAAATCGTCCAAGATCAACTTGAGCGAGCGGTAGGCCGAGAGCGGCGCCGCGGCGGTACCAGCTCAGCGCCTGGGAGATATCCTGAGGAACCCCAATTCCATTTTCATAGATGGCGCCGATATTTGATATAGCACTATCGCTGCCGGTGGCGGCGGCTGAAGTGAGGAGATTGAGGCCTCGCTCCAGGTTTTGCGGGATGTCTTCCCCTGCTACATACCAGAAGCCGAGTTGGATCTGAGCTTCAAGATCGCCCTTTCGGGTAAGATCTTCCAGAAGCTGTACCGCTCTTGCGGGATTGGCCTCTACGCCGAGGCCGTAAAAATACAGATGAGCCAGCAGGCGAATAAATACAGGGTGATAACTCAGGTCGCTGTTTGAGATAGTTAATTCGGCTACAGCTCCGTGCAGGAGGGTATCTGCTTTGTCGAGATCGTGTATTATGCCCAAGCCCTGGCGATACATCAGTCCCAGATAGATCTTGGCTAGACTGCTGCCGTTCTGTGCGGACTTCTCCAGCCAGTGGCGAGCCTGATGAGTGTCGGCGGTCTGGGCGATATCGGGATAATAGGTCAGGCCGAGGATGAGCTGGGCAAAGGGGTCACCGGTTTCGGCGCTAGGGCGGATATACTCTCTAGCTTTTTCTGCGTTTGCTGCTACACCGAGACCTTGCAGGTAGATGAGTGCGAGTTCGGCAGCGGCTCTGGTGCTGCCGTGGGCGAGGGCTTGTTCCTCCCAGTTTAGAGCTTGGGCGTAATCGGGTGCGGTACCGGTGCCGCTGAGGTAGAGGCTGCCGAGAGCGGCCTGAGCGTCAGGATTGCCGGCGGAGGCGGCGCGGGTATACCAGTCAAAAGCTTGTTGCTCATCCGGAGTGGGAGCATAGAGGTAAATATTGGCGGCGGCGAGCATGGCGTTTATATCTCCGGTGTTGGCGGCGGGGAGGATAATTTCAAGTAAGGCGTCGGGTTCGCCGGAGAGTGTACCGCTGCCGGTATAGATTCGGTTACAATCAGAATTCACCTGCCGGGCGAGGGCGGCGGGATCGGTGGTTATGGTGGCTTTGGATAAGGTCTTCTCAGGTGTGGTTGCAAAGACCGGGGCGCAGCTTAGGCTGAGTATGAGCAGGGTTAGGGAGAGGGTTATAATTTTTTTCATTATGGTTTCGCTTTGCTAAAGTGTTAGTTGGTGTGAGTTTTTTATTGTATATATAGCTTCGGCAGAGGGACAGGGTTATATTGGTACAGGTTATTAATCTTCAAGGTAAGCTGCGGCATATTGTGCGCCAATGGCGCCGAGGGTTGCAGCATTCTTGTAGAGTAGTATGGCTACTGAGGTGTCTTGTTTAACCCCCCAGCCTTTCTCATACATTAGTGCGAGATATGCAAGTGCATAGGGATTGTTCTGTTTGGCCGCGAGGCGGCAGAGGCGCAAGGACTCGGGGTAGTCCTGCTCTACCCCGATACCATCAGCATAGAGCATACTCAGGCGAACCTGGGCGAGCGGTAGGCCGAGAGCGGCGCCGCGGCGGTACCAGCTCAGCGCCTGGGGGATATCCTGAGGAACTCCAATTCCATTTTCATAGATGGCGCCAATATTTGATATAGCACTATCGCTGCCGGTGGCGGCGGCGGCGGTGAGAAGATTGAGGCCTCGCTCCAGGTTTTGCGGGATGTCTTCCCCTGCTACATACCAGAAGCCGAGTTGGATCTGAGCTTCAAGATCGCCCTTTCGGGTAAGATCTTCCAGAAGCTGTACTGCTCTGGCTGGGTCGGTATCTACGCCGAGGCCGTAAAAATACAGATGAGCCAGCAGGCGAATAAATACAGGGTGATAACTCAGGTCGCTGTTTGAGATAGTTAATTCGGCTACAGCTCCGTGCAGGAGGGTATCTGCTGTATCCAGGTCGTGGATTACACCCAAGCCCTGGCGATACATCAGTCCTAGATAGGTCTTAGCTAGACTGCTGCCGTTCTGTGCGGACTTTTCTAGCCAGTGGCGAGCCTGGTGGGTGTCGGCGGTCAGGGCGATATCGGGATAATAGGTCAGGCCGAGGATGAGCTGGGCAAAGGGGTCTCCGGTTTCGGCGCTAGGGCGGATATACTCTCTAGCTTTTTCTGCGTTTGCTGCTACACCGAGTCCCTGCAGGTAGATGAGTGCGAGTTCGGCAGCGGCTCTGGTGCTGCCGCCGACGCGGGCTTGTTCCTCCCAGTTTAAAGCTTGGGCGTAGTCGCGGGTGGTGCCGGTGCCGCTGAGGTAGAGGCTGCCGAGAGCGGCCTGAGCGTCAGGATTGCCGGCGGTGGCGGCGCGGGTATACCAGGCAAAGGCTTGTTGCTCATCCGGGGTGGGAGCGTAGAGGTAGATATTGGCGGCGGCGAGCATGGCGTTTATATCTCCGGGGTTGGCAGCGGGGAGGATAATTTCAAGTAAGTCGGCGGGTTTGCCGGAGAGAGTACCGCTGCCGGTATAGATTCGGCTACAATCAGAATTCACCTGCCGGGCGAGGGTGGCGGGATCGGTGCTGGCCGGTAAAGCTTCGGGTGCGGCTAAGGTCTGTTTTTCTACTCTAGGGGATGGATAAAGTAAGGTACGGCAGACGAAAAGAGCCAGCAGAGCCAGGGAGATTATGATGATTTTTTTCATACCGGAGCCAATTTGTAAGGAATAGGGTGTATAAGCAATAAATTGTAGTAAATATTATAGCTGCTTTTGCGGTGATGTCAAATTGGTTTAAGCGTTAGTGTGGGGTAATTTGTTGCATCCGGTGAGAAAAAAGGGTGTTCCGGATATTTTCCGGAACACCCTGAGGTGATTTATGCTAACCACTCGCTTTATCCTTTATTGAGCTTGTCCTTGGCTTTTTGGAGATGCCGGCTCTTGGCGAAGGCGGCAAATTCTATCAGGATCGGACTGGCGATAAAGATGGACGAGTAGGTACCGACGATGATACCGATAAAGAGCGTAAAGGAGAAGGCTCTGATAACCTCACCCCCGGTAATCAACAGCGCCAGTACTACCAGCATGGTAGTGACACTGGTAACAATGGTACGTGCCAGGGTCTGGTTGAGTGAGAGGTCGATCGTCTCGGCAAAGTTCTGATTGCTGGTGCCGAGGTTTTCACGGATACGGTCGAAGACAACGATGGTATCGTTGAGTGAGTAACCGACAAGGGTCAGTACCGCTGCAACTACGGTCAGGCTTATCTGGCCGTTGAAGAGTCCGAGACTGTCGGCAATAGCGAGCGCACCGACGGTAAAGAGAACGTCGTGGATAAGTGCGATAACCGCGCCGGCACCGAAGGAGAGCTTGAACTGGAAGCGGAGCCAGATATAAATAAAGATTGCAATCATAGAGTAGATTAGAGCGAGTACCGCCTGCATAATCATCTCTGAAGCTACAGAGCTACCGATAAAGTTGAAGCGAGGGAAAGGCTCGGTGAAGCTGAGTATGCCCTGCTCGCGTAGGCGCTGAAGCTGCTCGCGGATAAGACTGTTGATGGTTACATCATCAATGGTAGAGCCATCGGTATTTACTGTCGGCAGACCTGCATAGACGACCAGTGAATCTGCGTTGTCACCAGGTTCGACCTCGATCTTGCGGAGGCTGGTATTGTCGGCAATCACCTTGGCGATACCGCCTTTATCAGCGGCTTCAGGCATATTCAGATCAATCTTGAATACGGCGACGCCGTCTTTTGACTTGTCTTCGATACGGGTCTCGCTGATGACCAGACCGTTTTTGACGAGTGGGAAGGTCTGTTCGATCATCTCTTTCAACTCGTCAGCAGACTTGAGAGCGGTATCTGCGGAAGCATCCTTATTCGGAGTGCGGACACTAGAGGTACGGAGAATATACTCGTTGAATTTGCCGTCTTTACCCTGCCCGTAGGTCTGCATGGTAAGATCCTGAAAGTCCTGGATAATAGGTCCAAGCTTTTCACGGAATTCTGCAGCCGGCATTGGGGTCTTGAGTTCGACTTGGGCGAAGAGGCCGCCGGTAAAGTCTTGCGATAGATTCTTCTTGCCGCGGCCGGCAATGACAACAAGACCGATAGCAATACAGATGATGCTGATAATGATTGCAGGACGGCGAAGTTTGCTGAAGGAGATATTTGGACGCTTGAAGAAACGGTTCATCTTGAGCTCGGTGAGCCAGCCAAATTCCTGAAGCGCTTCGAAGCACCAGCGGGTCAATACCAGTGAGGTAAATACTGAACAGATAATACCGATAATTAGCGTGATCGCAAAGCCTTTGACCGCCTCAGTACCGAACTGATGCAGAATCAGCGCGGTGATGAAGGTGGTGACGTTGGCATCGACAATAGTAACAAAGGCACGTTCATAACCGAGTTGAATTGCTTTGGCCAGGGTGTTGCCCTTGATCCGTTCTTCACGGATACGCTCAAAGATAAGTACGTTAGCATCGACCGCCATACCGATGGTCAAGATCAGACCGGCAATACCCGGGAGGGTAAGGGTTGCGTCCAGACCTGAGAGCAGGGCGACAATAAGCAGCATATTAATGAAGAGAATAATATCGGTTACCAGACCGGCGAGTCGGTAATAGAGTAACATAAAGATCAGTACCAGTATCAGACCGATAACCATGGCTGAGATACCGGCTTTGATCGAATCCTCACCGAGACTTGGCCCGACGGTATTTTCAAACTCTACCTCTACCTGGGTCTTGAGCGAGCCGCTCTTGAGTACGACCTCGAGGTTCTTCGCCTCTTCGGCGGTAAATCGTCCAGAGATCGAGCCCTGGTTGGAGATAGCACCCCGGATAGTTGGAGCACTCTTGAGCTTGCCGTCGAGGACGATGGCCAGGCGTCTACCGATATTGTTGCTGGTGACATTCTCAAAGATCAAGGCGCCACGTGGGCTGAGACGGAAGTTGATCTCGTAGTTGCCGGGGCTCTTTACGTCCTGTTTGGCGGCGGCGGTGCTGACATACTCACCGGTAAGCAGAATCTGCTGGGAGAGGACGACACCTTCACCATCATCGGTGTGCATCCAGTCATAGAGCTGGTCGCCGTACATGTCGGTCTTGATATCACCGCTGAGCTTGATCTCATCTTGATTCAGGAAGCGACCCAGACGGCGTGAAAAGTTCTTTTTATCTTCAGCTCCACCAAGACGGGAAATCTGAGTAACTAGAGTGTTGTCCGAACCTTCACCCTGAGCAGGAATGGTCAGACGAAATTCAAGCTGTCCCATCTTCTTGAGAAGATTGATAATTCTCTGCGCCGACGATGAACTCATGCCCGGCATCTGGATAAGGAGTTTGTCATTGCCCTGGACATTTACACTGATCTCTTCCAGGCCGGAGGTGTTGAGACGGTTACGGATAACCTCGGAAGCGTTATTGAAGTTCTGATTAAGCAGAGCCTTCTCTTCGTCTACCTTCTTGGTAAGCTCGTCTACTTTTTCCTTGTCTGCGGCACCCTTCTGTGCCTGAAGTTTTTCTAATTCCGCCTCTAGGCGTTTAAGTTTGGTGTCGTCCGGCAGGAGTTTGAGGCGAACCTCGGTACCGCCGACAAGATCAAGACCGAATTTGAGCGGGAGCTTGTTATACCAGGGCTGGATCATACTCCGTAATCTGGACTCTTCAGCTCGTTGTTCGTCGGTCTTATTGGGGATGGCTGCTAGTTCTGCAATCTTCTTCTCAAGCATTGACTGGGTGTTGTTCATCCTTGTCTGCCAAGCGCTTACCAGCGACTGGGCGGTCTGCTCCATGTTCTCTTGAGGGAATTTCATGGCTGTGATTTGGTCGAGAAGGGGTTCGATTAACTTGGGGTTGTTCTTCTCCAGCGAGACATTCAACTCACCGAGGGAGGTAGTAACCTTAGCCAGTTCAGGATCAACACCCTCACGCCCTGCATAACTCGCCAGAGCCTCGCGTTCCTGCCTGATGCGGCTGTCCAGCGGAGTCTCTTTATAGTCAGGGGTCTTGCAGAGTTGGAGTATGACCACCAGGGTGAGTACGACCATGACCGATAGTTTTGCAAAGATAGTCTTGTTCTTAATCGCTGAGATGACGCAGATAACCACTGCGGCAGCAATAAGAACATATTGCCAAAAAGTTAGATCAAAAAGTATGTCCATTTATTGTTCCCCAAAAATCAAAGATTGCTATAATTTATAGATTGATTAAACTGTGTACAAGCAAATTAGAGGCGGTTGCTTACTTCTGTTCGATTTTCTCGGCTACGCCTTCTGCCGGTTCTTCTGCGTTCTTGGAGTCGGCATTGACACTCATGATTGCAGCACGGTCGAAGGTAAGGGTGTAGTCGCTCTTCTTATCAGGCTTGATCGTGATGGTAGCGTCGGTCAGGGCGACGATCTCACCATGAACACGCCCGATAGTGACAATTTTGTCACCTTTTTTGATATCATTAAGCTTTGCTTTAGCTTCTTTCTGCTTCTTCTTATTCTTGCGCATAGACCAGATAAGCCAGATCCAGACCGCGCCCAGGGCAACGAGCATGAGTGGGCTGTCGAAGAAACCGGGAGATTCCTTCTGGGCTTCGCCTTCAGCGGGTTGGGCGGTTGTTGCTTCGGCATTCTGGGCAACTGAGGTGGTGCTGGCTCCGTCGGTGGCTGGCGCTGAACCCGTGTTGGTTGTCGTCGTGGTTGTACTGGCTTCGTCTGCTGCGTACGCTTTCATAATAATATACCTTTCATGTTTAAACTTATATTATAAAATAATATTACAAACAAAATAGCATGTGATAGACAGCAGAATCCGGGGCAATGTTAAAAATACATAAATTCCTAGAAAGTTCTGTGTTTATCGTGCATTATAGTTATAGTAATAATAGATTATAAAGCAACCCCTTATAAATATATATAAATAAGAATTTTATTTTTTATTTACATTATTCTCCGTTGATTTGTATAATTTTTAATTATTGTTATTTGCTTACAGGAGATGGTGTATGGAGTATGATAAAGATAATATATTTGCGAAATTGCTGCGAGGTGAGATTCCGGCGGATAAGGTCTATGAAGATACGGATATTCTCGCTTTCAGAGATATAAATCCGCAGGCACCGGTTCATATTCTTATTATTCCCAAGCACGCCCAGATTCGCTGTTTGGGTGAGTGTACCGAGGCGGAGGCTCTGATCCTCGGTAAGATGAATGTGGCGGCGGCACGTATTGCGGAGCAGGAGGGTCTGGAAGCATTCAGAATTGTGGTCAATTCTGGAGCCAAAGCCGGGCAGACAGTATTTCATATTCATATGCATCTTCTTGGTGGTAGAGAGTTTGCAGAATCGATAATATAAAGGTGGGGTGTGCGATGGGAGTGAAAGAGGCATTTGACAAGGTGGCCGGGGAGTATGATCTGAGCCGGAAGATTCTAATTCCCTGTTTTGATGAATTCTATGGAACTGCAGTGCGGCTGTTGCGTATCCAGGGTAGTACCGCACCGCGAATTCTTGATTTAGGAGTCGGTACCGGGTTACTCTCGGCACTGGTACTTGAAGAATATCCGCATGCCAATATTGTCGGCGTGGATCTCTCTGCTAAGATGCTGGCACAAGCTCATAACCGTCTCGGAGGACGAGTAGAATTGGTCGAAGGGGATTATCTTAGGGATGACTTTGGCCAGGGATATGATGCTATAATTTCATCGTTATCCATACACCATCTTGAGGCTGAATGCAAGGCCAAGCTCTTTGAGAAGGCCTATCAGGCGCTCAACTTCAATGGGATATTTATCAATGCCGATCAGGTTGAGGGGCGAAATGAACGGATTGAACGGGTCAATCGCGATGTCTGGTATGAGCAGATGCATAACAGCGGTATCTCTGCAGAGCTTCTAAGCGCTTCTGAAGAGCGTATGCGCGAGGATAAGATGTCTACCCTTGATGATCAGCTCTTATGGCTGGAACAGGCCGGATTTGTGCATGTCAACTGCTGGTACCAGAACTTTATCTTTACTGTATTCTCTGGAATTAAAGGGTATGCGGAATAAGCAGGTTTGTTATTTTTCGGCCTCGCCGAAGACGGCTTTACGCCTGAGAATATGGTGGTAATGCTGGGCGAAGCGGTGGGCTTCGTCGCGGACATGCATGAGAAGTCTTAGGCCTTCATTGCGTCTGGTCATGCGGATGGGTTCGCTATGACCCTCTTTATAGATCAGTTCTTCCTTTTTGGCGATGGAGATCAGGGCTTTGGGGGTTATGCCGAGATTTTGCAGTGCTATAGAGGCAGAATGAAGTTGTCCTTTACCGCCGTCAATCAGAATAATGTCCGGTAATTCTCTGCCTTCTCTGGCGCTACGTCCGTAACGCCGCCTTACCACTTCGTTTATACTGTCAAAATCATTCTGGCCTTCGACGGTCTTGATCTTAAAGCGACGGTAACCATCTTTGAACGGTTGACCATCGACAAAATTTACTAGCGAGCCTACTGTCTGTCCTCCCTGGAGGTTGGCGATATCGATACCTTCTATCGTCTTTGGGGTGAAGTCTAGTCTGAGTGCCTCACGCAGTCGTAGCAGTCCTTTTTCCACCTCGATTACCGGAGCCATGGGGGCGAGTGAGTCGTCGAGCTCGGGGTACTGATTGAGATTCTCCAGACCGGTAATCAGATCCCGTAATGCTCCTGCTTCTTCATACTGGTATTCGGCTGCGGCGCGTTGCATATCTTTACGCAGATCCTCAATAAGATCCTTCTTCTGACCGGAGAGGAATCGGATCAGTCCCGATATCCGCCGTCGGTATTCTACCTTGCTGACCTCGCCCCGGCAGACACCACTGCACCTGCCGATATGATAATTGAGGCAGCCGCGTTGGCGAAAAGCCCTTTTGTTTCCGGCGTTTATCCGGCGCTTGCAGGCTCGAAAGAGGAAGATGCGCTGTAGTTGCGAGATACAGGCTCGTAGGTCTCCGCTGGCAGCGAAAGGGCCGAAGTAGCGGGATTTCGGATTGCTCTTCTTGCGGGTAACCAGTACCTGCGGGAAGTCTTCATCGACGGTAATCTCGATAAAGGGATAGAGCTCGTTGTGCTTGAGCATTATATTGTATTTGGGCTGGAGATCCTTGATTAGTCGGCTCTCCAGGAGCAGAGCTTCGAGTTCGGTATCGGTTACAATATAGTCAAAATCAATAATATTCTCTACCAGGGCGATCGTCTTCGGGGTGTGGTCGCTCTTTTGAAAGTAGGTGGTGACACGTTTAGGGAGGTTCTTGGCTTTACCGACATAGATCTCCTTGCCCGAGATGTCTTTCATTATATAGACACCGGGCTGTTCGGGGAGTTCTCTGGCTTTCTTCAGTAGTTCTTTTTCATTCATATTAGTATATGGTTCATTAGAGGCCTAATCCCTCATGCTTTATTAGGTATAGATATACTATAATGCAGGCTGATTATATTTAGTAGTACCTTTTGCCATTAGCGTAATAAATTGAATCCTTAAATAACCGGTGGTTTATGGTTAACCTGACAATTCATAATATATATTATAAGGGTTGCCCGATGTGGGGCAACCCTTGGTTTATTCTTGTAAACAAAATTTACTTGGCGGTATTTGATTCGTGATCAATCATACCATTTTCAGCCGCGATCCAGAAGTCAACATAGCTCTGCCGGAAGAGTCGGATATGGATATATACCAGGTATAGCACGAGGGCATTGATGATGATAAACTGGATAACATAATGCAGAGTAAGGTTGATCTGAGTCAGTGAGATGACCCCGAACTCTGCCAGCAGGAAGAAGATAAAGATAAAGAAGAATTTCTTCATCGTAACCTCGGTAGTAAGATAAGCAGCCAGGAAGATGCCGCCCAGGGTTACGCCGGGTAGAGCTGAGTACCAGATGCCCCAGGGCAGAACCTCTGAGTGCAGGACAAAATGGATACCGGTTCCGCAGAACGACATGACCGTCATTAGAGCTATACTCGTTACAATGGCGATAGCCGGTTGAACCCGAAATACCAGGGTAAGGAGGAAGTAGAAGACGGTGTCTATACCGAAGCCGAGCCAGCCGGTGAATACGCCGCCGACGTAGGCGCAGATAATAAGTAATACGATATTGCGGGTGGATAGCGCTACCGAGGTCATAGGGTATCGATGTTTGCGAATGACCGAGTAAAATATTGCACTCACCAGGATAAAGGAGATTATGTTGAAGGCATTCTTAAGAATAGCCGGATTCTGTAGCGGGAAGACGAAGATGCCGCTGGCCAGCCCCGCGGCGCCGGCAATAATGCATATTGGTAGTACCTTCCAGAGGAATAGCCTTCTGTCCTCGATAAACCAGCGGATAGCGCCGATACCCATGCCATAGCTCTGTATCATCATAGTATATAAAACCGCTTCGAGCGGAGAGATCTTGAGATAGGTCAGGATAGGAAAGTAAACCAGACCGGCGGCGACCGGGGTGGTGTTGGCGACGGTAGCGGCGAGTACGCCTAAGATTGGCATAAAGAAGTACTTCTGTGAAAGATCCGGCCAGAAGGTCGGCGTCAGTGCACCCCAGAGGATGACGACCGCTATGAGTATAATGTATAAAACGAGTTTGTTATGCTTTGCTTTGGATTTTTCCAGGGTAAGATTATCTTCCATAATACAGGTCGGCTTCCTTTCGGGTGGCAGGAGATACTCTAATCTTCTGATATTATCTTCAGAAGTTCACGCAGTGCCTTGGTTTCAATCTGCCGTACGCGCTCACGGGTAATTGATTTGTTGAGAATTTTGTCCCCGATATCCTCCAGCGTCATGGTGTCACTGACGCCGATACCGTAACGGTGCTTGATTATCAGTGCCGAGCGTTCATCGATGCAGTCCAGTAAGAGGAGGAGTTTCTTCTCGTCTTCATCACTGTAGGCGCCGGAGTTCTTCGCTTCGCTACGGTGTACCGCGGCTACAGCGATCATATCTTCCATGCCGTTGCCGTCTTCATCATTGAAGCGCTGGCCGGTAAAGGAAGAGGAGGAACTTGCGCCGATAGCTTTTAAAATGATTTCAATCTTGTCCTCAGGGATGTCGAGAATGGCTGCGACCTCGCTGGGATCCGGGGTGCGGTGGTAGAGTTGGCTGAGTTCGTTGGAGGTCTGGCGCCAGCGGTTTACCAGTTCGACCATATACGCGGGTACTCTGACATTTTTGACCTTTGCCGCTAGGGCGCGGCGTATCGATTGTTTGATCCACCAGGAGGCATAGGTGGAGAAACGTTTGTTTTCTTCGGCTTTGAAGCGGTCAACTGCTTTCATAAGACCAAAATTGCCTTCGGCGATAAGGTCGAGCAGAGGTAGACCTCTATTGGTGAATTTCTTGGCTATCGAGACCACAAGTCGCAGATTACTACGTATGAGATCTTCGCGTGCCCATTCTTCACCCATAGATATCTTACGGGCAAGCTCCTTTTCTTCATCACCACTGAGGAGCTTGAACTCACTGATCTCTTTAAGATATATTGCAATGTCACTATCAGCCATAGATTAAACCTATTGGTAAAATAAGTTATGGTTATCTTAATATCTTAAATAGTATAGCGCATTTTAGAAAAAATGAAACTACTTTTATTATTCAAGGGTATTTTATTATGGCTAATTGTGCTAAAAAGCCAATAGTACATGCAAAATAATAATATTATGTTATTAATGGACGGATGAGTTATTGGCTGCGGAGTGAGAATATGCTGCGTAGATGTGGTTGAAAGAATATAGCATCAAGTTTGCAGTATATTATGCGTTTTAGCTTGAAGAGTAGAATTATGCTGTAAAATACGGCGAAATATAAAAAAAAGTAAATGAATTCTGTATTTTTAGTTAATTAATATGTAATATCAAATGGAAGCAGAAGGAAGAATCTGCTGTTGGTGATAGTAAAATCATAAGTGTGAAAAAGTATAAGATTAGTAGAATAAATTTATATTACATAGAGCCATCATGGTTGAAGGAGTGAGATGAAAATATTATCCAGGCAGTTGGTTACCTTGCTGGTAAGTATCTGTATGTTTACCAGTACGTTATATGCAGATAATACAATTAGTGTTGATGAAATAGACAGTATTTTGGCAACAATCCCCGAGGAGGCGGTTCTTCCGGTATGGTCGCAGGCGCGGGAACTGGCCGAGTTGGGAGATGGGTATGAGGATGCGCTTACGCTCAAGCTGGAAGGAGCTACACCGGCGGAGACAGTGGCTGTTGCCTATGCTCTGATGAGTCTCGGTGCGCAGCGTGATGCCGCGCTCAAGCTGGAAGAATTGATCAAGAATAAACAGGCTCCGCTGGAGCGCAGGTTTGATGCCTGTGCGGTACTGGGTAGTGAGGGTGGCGGTTATGCTAAAGCCCGGCTGCGTAGTATGCTCAAGAGTAAAGAGCTTGAAGAGATGATCAAGGTCAAGGTTGCAGAGGCTCTATGGCAGTTGAGTTATGCGCCGGCGGCACTTACGGCGCTTACTGAAATTGCTGAGAATTCAAATAATGTCCTGGTCGCGGAGGAGGCGGTGCTTACTCTGGGGCGGATAGGCAGATTCAAAGAAGCGCGGGAGATGCTTGCGGAACTGGCAAAGAATCCGGGACGAAACGGGCAGGAGGCGGCGCTGTTACTCAAGCTGGATAATGAGTATACGCTGCATGCTGAGACCGATGACTTTGCTGAGGAATTGATTGGTGAGGTTGTTGAACAGATACGGACGCGTTATGCTTTTGATACTACCGATCCGGATGAGGCAGAACAGTTGAAGTCAAGAAATCTGGCCTCGATTGCGGCTAAGAAGCTGGTCAGGAGTATCGATGATTTCAATGATTATCTGGATGAAGAGGATTATCAGGAGATGCTCAATAGTATGCACGGTGATTACGGCGGTATCGGCGCTTATGTCGGTATGCGTGAAGAGCTCTTTACCGTACTCTCGCCGATGTGGGGTAAACCTGCCTTCAAAGCCGGTCTCAAGGCGATGGATGTGATTATCGAGATTGACGGGGAGGATATAACCGATATGGAGCTGAGTAAGATTATTCAGCTCCTCAAGGGTAAGCCGGGTTCTGAGGTAACGGTCAAGATTGTCAGAGCCGGCTGGGATGAGCCGCGTGAGGTTGTGATCCAGCGTGATCTGATTACTTTGCCGATGCTCTATTCCCAGATGCTCCCGGGTAACATCGGATATATCCTGCTGACCGGTTTTCAGGATGACCCGGATAGAAGGGTCTCGACTAGCTCAGAACTGCATCAGGCTCTTATCGAATTGCTGGGTCAGGGGATGGAAGGGCTTATCCTTGATCTGCGCAATAATCCGGGAGGGCTGCTCTCGGAAGCGGTCAAGGTCAGTGAGGAATTTCTGGAGAGAAATAAGCTTATTGTGTATAGTAAAGGGAAAATCTCCAAGCAGCGTAATTATGAGTCACGAATTCTGGGAGATCCGACCTTTACTGGGCCGATGGTGGTGTTGGTGAATGGTGGCTCGGCTTCGGCTAGTGAGATTGTCTCGGGGGCGCTGCGGGATCATAAGCGTGCTACCCTGGTAGGTACTAAGACCTATGGCAAAGGGTCGGTGCAGATGTTGATGCCGGTTGAGGCTACAGGCGGAAATACCAGGCTCAAGCTGACAATCGCCAAGTATTATCTGCCCAATGGCGAGTGTATTCACGGACGTGATAAGGGAATCAAGCCGCATGTGGAGCAGGATGAGCCGGAGTTCTCCGGTCCGGAGAGAAAGCTGAGGATAAAGCAGCTTGAGAATAGAGATATTGCGGTCTGGTTGGAGAAGAATTTTGACTATAATAAGGATCAGTTTATTGCGGCTATGGAGTTTGACAATAATGACCCGGCAGCGTATCCGGGATTTGATGAACTTTATGCTCAGCTGGTTACGGCTTATCCGGATATTGAACTGGATAAGGATATGGTGCGGCGAGTGCTGAGGAGTGCACTATTCAATTTTATCCGGGAGAGTCGGGGTTTGGATACTATGCCGGTTGATCTTCAGGCAAGTGAGGTACTCCAGCGGGCAATTCTGATTATGGGCGATAAGTTGGGCGCATTGCCTGATGTCCCGGTTTATAACACGTTCAAAGATAAATTCAATGAGGTGATGGTTGCGGAGCATGATGGAGCAGAAGTGAATCAGGATAAGGCAGAGGTGGCGGAGAAGGTTGCTGAGTGATGGGGTTAGATATATCAGCTCTCAGCTTGCTGAGGGCTGAGGCTGCTTTGGTAATTTGCTTAACTGCGTAAATATGATGTACTTCTTTGTAAGACAGGGAAAATCACCTTAGTGATTTTCCCTGTCTTGATAATACCAATACGTTAGCCCTCAGTTTTACTGAAGCTGCTTCTACAGCCTGCCCATTTGTCCTTAGATGTTTGAAAATAGGAACTGATGCAGTATTGTCAGATCATGCGTATTTTATGAGAGGACACATGCGAACTGCGAACTGGTGGTATGAGTCGTGGGCATATCTTTTTGCTGGCAAATGGTAAGCCGAAGACACTGCGAAGAACGCTTGGCGCAAACAGCCCTGATTTTAGCCAATCCCACAAGTTTTTTCCGAAGGTTAGGACGCTTGCTCTAACCGACTAAAACATTATCCCTCTACCACCTACTCACGATCAAAAACAACCTCTAATTATAACTTGACAGCAATAATCTAATCTGCAAAATATCTGATACAATATGTTTATTGGCACAGAAATAAAGAGCAACATATATCATATTAAAAACCTCTAATGTGTATGTTTATAGGTTTTGCTGAGTACTATGTGAATAGTGATTGATAATATGCAGTTTAGCGGGATTGAATTTTCGCTATAGTTTGCAGCGACAAACTTCTTTATAAAAAAGTATGCACATGATTTATTCCTCACCAGTTCGGAATTTGAATGTGTATTAGCAGAGAATATCGCGCGCTTGTTTTCTTCTATATTATATTACGCGCGCGGACGGCGCAGAAGCGCCTTTACTGAATAATCAAGTTGCAGGAACGCCGTTATGAAAAAAGCAATCATAATCATTCTCATACTGCTCATCGTTATCGTCGTTGGGCGCCACCTGTATATCCTCAATGTCGGGCGCTTTCACTCTGCCAATTTCTTTACCAATCTGCAACTCCAGAATGTGGAGCAAACCAGGGAGCTGGCCGCAAAAAACATGTCTGAGGGTGACGCAGAAGCATTGGATAAAGCGACAGAGATAATGACCAAAGCCGTAAAAGGTGATGCCGAGGCACAACTGCTTATCGGAAAGGTACTTCTGCAAGAAAAGCAGTACAGCTCGGCTGTGAACTGGTTTACCCAGGCGGCGGAGCAGGGCAATAGCGAGGCTCAGCTCCAGCTTGGAGATATGTACTTTGAAGGTCAAGACGTAGCTCAGGATTATGCTCAGGCCAGGCACTGGTTCAAACTCGCTGCCGAAGGGGGCAACCCTACAGCGCAAAAAGCCCTCGGCTGGATTTATTATACCGGAGAAGGAGTAGCGCAGGACTATCAGGAAGCGTTTAAATGGTATTTACTCGCTGCCAAAAATGGCGATAGTGTCGCACGAGATACTATTGGAGATATGTATAGAGCCGGAGATGGGGTTGATCAAAATTATCAAGAAGCTTTTAAATGGTACACACAAGCCGCTAATGACGGTGACATCTATGCTTTTGAAAGCATAGGTTATATGTATAAAAATGGGCTTGGGGTTGAAAAAGATCCTCAGAAGGCACATGACTGGCTACTTCGAGCCGCTGAGAAAGGACTTGCCTCATCAGAAGCATTACTCGGACTTCTTTATTTGAGTGGTAATCTTGGTGAACCAGATTATCCTAAAGCGCTGAAATGGTTGACCCTGGCCGTTGAACAGGGTAATCAAGATGGGCAATTATTTCTCGGATCAATGTATGAATTAGGCAAAGGCGTACCTATAAATCTCGCAAAAGCCAGAGAATTATACCTCAAATCCGCCGCCCAGGGTAATGAATATGCAAAAAGAAGGCTGGAGTTTCCCGAGTTTAAATAATCTCTCATGCTATACATTAATTATGTAATTCTATTCTCAATCCTGTGCCTATGATAATACCAACCTCTAATTATAACTTGACAGCAATAATCTAATCTGCAAAATATATGATACAATATTTTAATCTTTGCCTTGATAATCAAGTTACAGGAACACCTTTATGAAAAAAGCAATCATTCTCATTCTCATTATCCTCGTCGTTATCGTCGTTGGGCGCCACCTGTATATCCTCAATGTCGGGCGCTTTCACTCTGCCAATTTCTTTACCAATCTGCAACTCCAGAATGTGGAGCAAACCAGGGAGCTGGCCGCAAAAAACATGTCTGAGGGTGACGCAGAAGCATTGGATAAAGCGACAGAGATAATGACCAAAGCCGTAGAAGGTGATGCCGAGTCGCAACTGCTTATCGGAAAGGTACTTCTGCAAGAAAAGCAGTACAGCTCGGCTGTGAACTGGTTTACCCAGGCGGCGGAGCAGGGCAATAATGAGGCTCAGCTCCAACTTGGAGATATGTACTTTGAAGGTCAAGGCGTAACCCAGGATTATGCTCAAGCCAGACACTGGTTCAAACTCGCTGCCGAAAGTGGTAACCCAGTAGCTCAAAATTCACTTGGTTGGATTTACAGCAATGGCCGAGGAACACAACAAGACTACACAAAAGCCGTATATTGGCATGAATTATCTGCTAAGCAAGGCCATATTCCAGGACTTATGAATTCTGCTTACCTGTATCAACATGGACTTGGCGTAAAACAAGATTACCCAAAAGCACACCAATTATATAAATTCGCAGCATTAAAAAATAATGTAGATGCCCAATATCAACTTGGCAGCATGAGTTATAATGGAGAAGGTGTACCGCAGAACTATCAGGAAGCATTCAAATGGTATTTACTTGCCGCTAAAAATGGAGAAGTACATGCTCAAGAAAACGTTGGTTATATGTATATGCATGGAATTGGGATTGAGAAAGATCCGCGACAAGCACATAAGTGGCTAATCCAGGCCGCCGAGAAAGGACTTGCCTCTTCTCAAGTATTACTTGGAGTCTTTTATTTTAACGGTAACCTAGGAAATTCAGATTACGCTAATACGATAAAATGGCTGACCCTGGCTGCTGAACAAGGTGATTCAGGAGCTCAGTTATGTCTAGGAAAAATGCATGAACATGGCAAAGGGGTACCCGTAGATTTAGCAAAAGCCAAGGAGCTATACCTTAAATCTGCCGCCCAAGGCAATGAAGATGCCCAAGAAAAACTGAAGCTTCCAGAATTTAAATAATCTCTCATGCCATACACTAATTATGTAATTCTATTCTTTATCTCTCGCTATATCAAATTTTAGCGGCAATATCTGTAGTAGTATATTACCGCTAAACAATTTGTTTATAATAATTATTTTAACGCCATATCTTTATACCATTGGTTTTTTACATCCTTTCTTGAGTAATTATTTGTATTATAGCTATCTGCCTTTTTTTTAGTTTCAGAATCAGTAAAGCTATCCGGTAAGGTCTTTAAATAATCCAATATCCCAGGCCAAGGAGGTAGTACTGTGGTTAACAGACTTTCAGTTACGGTGCTCCCTGTCTTATTGACCTGCTTCTGAAAGATATCAGCTTTTGAATCACCTCGCTCTTTTCCTTGTATTTCAATTCCTACATTATCTGAAACCATTTTAAGTAACTCTAGTAAAATTGCACCACTGGAAATACTTGTTTCTCCGATTGCAATAACCGGTGCAGCACTGACCGCCACAGCACCCGCAGTACCATAGCCAAAATTCTCTGAAGTCGCAAACAAGAAATTACCGCTACCAGTACCCACCCAGCTCATACCAATGTCATTTGCGTTTCGTATTGCTTTGCGTAATTTTTCAGCTTCTCGGATATACTCTTTACCCAGCCGCGGATCATATAGCGAGACAAGCGCACCGTACAGGTTTCTCGCCGCTACAGCTACCCCACCCTGAATATTATACGACCAATCATAGCGTTTGAGTAACTCGATATCTTTTTTAAATGCAGAATAAAATACCAGGCAATCCATTCCTCTCACAATTTGTTCTGTAAACAACTCGATAAAGTCTTCAGGTAATTGCTGATAAAACGGAACCGTTCCAAAATTTTCCTTACAATACTGCGCAATCTTCGCCTCATCAAATGTCTCTAGATACTTTAGAGGATCATCAACTCTCTCTAACTCTTTAAATATACTCTCACTATAAAGAGTATCTATTGCTAAAGACGGTAACATTTGGTTCTCAAAATTATTCTTCTCTTTTGCTAGCTCAACATAATAATCATAATTTGCATACCTTTCAGGATGCTCCTTATATTGCTTTGCTACTATCCTGCCGATAAAAGGCCTAAAGTTCTTTCTTCCCGCTATCGCAATGGTATGCTCAGGAACACCGAAATAAGCAGAAAAATCCGCTATCTCCTTCTTACTGTAATTATAATATATTGATGGTGCTCCTGATCTATCATCAATCATCAATTGTCGTGCCTGATCATGGATTATTGTGACACTGCTATCGCCATTGGTAATTCGCTTCAATTTCGCTACAATTGGTGTTTTCTCTTTATTTGCTCTCAAATCCTGCTCTGTAGTTGATAACGTTTTAGCCTTCTTTTGCGTCTCGTTATTCTGACTCTCCACCTTCGCTGTACCTACAGACGGCATGGACTCGGTTGCATCAGTTACTAACATATCCTCCTGATCAAATCTCTCTCTGCCCTCTTGTTCAAAAGCCTTAAAGACAGCATAGCGGTTGATATCTGCAGCATCCAAATGCTCCAACCCTTGCTTACTGAGCAAACCTGTCTTAAACTGGCTCACCGCCTCGAGTACATACTCAGGATCGAGCTTATTCGCTCTGGCATAGGCGACTAGTTTTCTTGCAGTTTCCGCATCCAAAGTATGTTTCAACTCAGCTATTTCAGCTTCAGGTACACCCTCAATAGCGTCATACTGCTTGAAATACGTGGCGGCTTTACCGTCAATAGTCTCAGTCTTATCCGCAGCAAACGTGAACGTAGCCGTAGCATTCTGGTCAGCTCTTGCCGCCTGCGTGGGTGCCGCACTCCGTACCTCCGGTATCGCTAAATCCTTATTGTTAGTCCTGACCATGCCAATAGCAGAACTACTCTGCACCGGCGGTCTCGCAGTGCCAGAACTATTATTCAGGCTCGCACTTTGGCGCAAATCATTGACTTTGGCGCCGAGTTGCTTGAGCTTTTCCTCAAACATCATCTCCGGATAGAATAACTCACCATCGCTCTTGGGCGTCGTATCCTCATACTGCAAATACTCAAACTCCGGATACCTCTGGAGTTGTGCCTTATGTTTCTCATATTGTTTCTGATAAGTCCCATATTCTCCTGCGATATAAATATCCGGATACTCAAACCCGCCCTCTGCTCTTGCACTCCCTGCTTCCCGTTCATTATTCTGTGCCTTAAATCTCATCTACTTCCCCTTGTTCCCAAAAGTAAAACTACTAAATATCCTCTAATCTCCAATTAGAGGCAAAAAAATTATTGACCGCCCGTGTCAGCTATAAACCACGCAATATGCTCCATGCCCGAGTTAATCAGCGCCGCTGATAAAAATGCCGATAGGCGTAAGTATGTATGTCTGGTGTGCAAATACCGCGCCAAATTTGAAGAGCGTGGGCGGAATGCGCCGAAATATAGCTACGTAATCTCCTTAGTGCCGCTATATCATAGTTTTAGCCTTTTGGCTAAAACTATGATTAGTTGGTTTGGTAACGCGGATTCGAAGCTGAAAAATGTACGACAAGGTCATTCTGACCATATGCGGTTGGGCTTTGTCGTGTATTTATGACCTGGTGTGTCTTTTTGGCGGTTGGCGTGGCCGGTATATAAGTCAAAAGGCTAAATATGTCTGGCGGGCTGTGGGCGCTGATTGGTGCTGAGCGAAAGGATGGCTTTTGGCTTGAAGCTTAGGGGGGTGGGTTGGACTGTGCTAGGTTTAAATTATAGAGAAGTATATTGTAATACCTGATTCCGGCGCGGGTTGAGATTATAGCTTGGCAGAAGATTTCAGGTCTGACTACGTTGCCTTGAGTACCGGGGCTTGCGGTACGCGGTTGATTTTTTTGTTCTCTTAGTCAAATTAGAATAGAGTTTTTCAGCAGTGATAAAAAATATACTTTTAATTTTCTGCGAGCTCTGGTACTATATCGGAATCATTTTAATATTATTATTGCTGAAACTGTAGGGAGAGAAATTGATGAGTAGCTTGATGATTGGGATTTCCGGGGTACGGGGGATTGTGGGAACAGATCTGACTCCTGAGCTATGTGTGCGTCTGGGTGAGGCGTTTGGTACTTATGTCGATGGAGGGACGGTTATTGTCGGTAGGGATACCAGGCCGTCCGGGGATATGGTAAAGCATGCTGTTCTCTCCGGGCTGCTCTCAGCGGGGTGTAAGATTATTGATATCGGTATTGTCGGGACTCCTACCGCGGCGATGATGATCCGCGACCTGGGAGCCGACGGCGGGATAGTTATTTCGGCGAGCCATAATACTATAGAATGGAATGCGCTCAAATTCTTTAGAGAGGACGGGGTGTATCTCAATGACGCGCAGGGCAGAGCTTTACTTGATATCTACTACGGCGGGTATGCAACCAAGGTCGGCTGGCGGGATATCAAAGCGGTACAGACCGATAGTTCAGCCAATCAGCGCCATCTGCAGAAGGTGCTAGGGATTATCGATGTCGAGGCGATGCGACGGCGTAAATTCAAGGTGGCTCTTGACTGCTGTAACGGGGCGGGGGGTGAACTGGCACTCAGTTTTCTGCAGGAGATCGGGGCTGAGATACATGAACTATACTGCGAACCACACGGTAATTTCTCCAGAAATCCCGAACCGACAAAGGATAATGTGACCGAGTTATGCGATATTGTCTTAGATAATGGCTGTGATATTGGTTTTGCGCAGGATGCGGACGCCGACCGTATTGCCTTTATTGATGAGAAGGGGAGTTATATCGGCGAGGAGTACAGCCTCTGTCTGGCTACTGACTATATTCTCAAGAATAATCCCGGACCGGTAGTTACCAACCTCTCTACTACCAGGATGATTGAAGATGTAGCGGCTAAGTATGGTTGTGAGGTTGTGCGTACGCCTGTAGGTGAGGTGAATGTGGCGGAGAAGATGATTGAGATCAATTCTCCCGCCGGGGGTGAAGGTAACGGCGGGGTGATTGATCCACGGGTTAATTATGGCCGGGAGGCGCTTACCGGAATGGCGCTTATTTTACAGCATATGCTCGATAGCAGCAAGACCTTGAGCGAACTGGTTGCCGCTATTCCTACCTATCAGTTTGTCAAGACCAAGGTATCCTGCTCCAAGCGGGTGCTGGCGCCGGTGTTGGAGCGGCTGGCGAGTGAAGAGGCGGACAGGGTAGATACTAGCGACGGGGTAAAGCTGGATTTTGCCGACGGCTGGGTGCATGTGCGTTCCTCAAATACCGAGCCGATAGTCCGTATCTACAGTGAGGCTAAGACATTAGAGCAGGCTGAGGAGCTCAATGCCAAGTACAAGGTTCTGGTCGAGGAGACGGTAGCTGCGGCTATTGCTAAAAAAGCAGGTAACTGAGTTTGTAATTTATTAGTATAAAAGGTATGGGAAATCACCAATGTGATTTCCCATGTTTGATAATACGGTAATCCAACTTCAGAAAATTGTCAACGCAATTTTCATGTTCCGCTAAAGCGGTACACAACTCAACCGGAGGGAGAAAATCCGCCTATTCCTAGATGCTGGGTGTTCGAGCTGTCCATAAGATGCCACGTATTGTGAACTGGTGAATAATAGGTAGTATGAGCAGTGGCTGAGAGTATAATCATAGGAGGCTGAGGGATGAACTTCCGAATCGCGCTCTGCGCAAGAGTTCTGATTTTAGGCACCCTGAAGACTTACCCCGAAGGCCTGTACGCTTGCTTTGGACGAAGGGCTTTAACGGGAGATTTTGATTTTAACTGACCAACAAAATACATTGGCCTTCGGATAAAAGAAATAGGCTTGAGTGTAATTTTAGCTTTTAATCCGTAGCGTCTATCTGTGGTATAAGGTAATTTGTCTTATGATTAAATTCTCAGTTACTGCATGCAGTAACTGAGACATACCTTTGGAAAAGGTATGCCAAACGTCCATGCAAATGGACGGGCTGCAGAAGCAGCCTCAGCCGGTAGTGTTGCTATCGGCTGGATTGTCTTATTATCAAATCCTAGAAAATTATAACGTAATTTTTGACTCTGTTGAAAAGATCACATGTCAACTTGGTTAAATTGCCACACCGCCTACTTATACAAAAAAGTAATATTTTTTTTCGCATTTATTGACCTTGGTTGATAAATATGCTAGAATAATTCTGTTTTGTATAAAACAACTCGGTGTTGAGGATTGATTTCAGTTTAGTGGTGGTTAGAATTATATTATTATGTATAGTAAAGCTAAGGATAATCAAGTACGGAATCATGCGTGGTCGGGGCTTTGGGGTTCTGACTTGCGGTTTTATTCGGTATTGTTGCTGGTTATTCTTGGTTTTGCATTCAATGTCGGTCTGGGTGTATTCGCTTTTGCTGCTACAGATTCAAGCAATGTAGAAGTAATAAAACTTGCGGATTCAGAGACAAGCAGCGCTCTGGGTCTGTGTCATAAACAACCCTGCTCCAATCCTTCTCAGTTCACAGACGATCAGTCCTGTGAATATGAGGAAGAGTCAGAGGTACACAATCAGCAGCGGTTTGATTATGAAGTGGTAGGCAATATTTTTGATTGCCTGCCTTTTTCTTTGTATCATGTCTCCAGCGGTATTGAACAGGCATACTGTCAAGGCTTTATGGTATGTCTTAAGAGTGTCATACTCCGGGTTTAATACTAGTCAAAAATAATCTTTATTCAGACCGATTCCGAGTCTGACCATGAGTTAACATTTGCAGGATCCATTATTGATAGGTAGTGATATTTATTGGTAAGTGGTGTGAAGTTATTTTATGGGTGCATTTTTTTCTAACAATTTAATATAAAATAAAGGTGGTGCTTATGAATGAACAAGCAGCTGAATTGATGACGGTTGAAGATGTGGCGGCGTATCTTCGCGTCGCGGAGAGGACTATTTATGACTGGGCGCAGAAAGGGGATATCCCCTGTGGTAAGCTCGGAGCCTCCTGGAGGTTCAGACGGAGTGATATTGATAGCTGGCTGGAGACAAAATTTGTAGATAAGTCGGCTAATAAGGCTACAGAACCAGTACTCCCGGAGAATATTCTGCGGGAAGAGATGATCAAGATCTACCCAGAGAAAATCTCCAAGACCGATCTACTTACGGATATGGTTGAATTGATCAGTAGCTCTGAGAATGTCCAGGATAAGAAAGAGCTGTTGGAGGGTATCTTCCAGCGGGAGGAGCTGATGAGTACCGGTATTGGTCTGGGTATTGCGGTGCCGCATGTGCGTATCGGTTCGGTAAAGGATATTGTCATGGCGGTCGGGGTAACCAAGGAGCCGGTAGATGATTATGAGGCAATAGATGATAAACCGGTGCAGATCATCTTCATGATTGTTGCCAATAGTGATCAGCATAATAAGCATCTCAAGCTGCTCTCCAAAATTGCCGAGAAGTTTAAGGATGAAGCTTTGCGTAAGAGGTTGGCCGCAGCCGATCTGCCTATAGAGATTGCAAGCATATTGCTGTAGGTATGCTGCAAGTACTTGATTGATAAGCGTGATGATTTTTCAGGAGGAAAAAATATGGGAACACTTGGTGAAATCTCACTCGGCTACCTCTTTGTAATTGGTATTGCGGTCTTTGGAGGGATGCTTGGTGCCTGGGTCTTTCAGCGACTCAAGATACCACAGGTTTTAGGATATATTGTAATAGGTCTGATCGTTGGTGAGAGCGGTGTAAAACTTATTACTCTGGATGTAATAGAGGATCTTACCCCACTCAATACCTTTGCGCTGGGTATTATCGGTTTTCTGGTAGGTGGAGAACTTGATGTAAATGAATTCAAAAAGTATGGTAAGCAGTTCGCCGCTATACTCTTCGGTGAAGGGGTGACCGCCTTCTTACTGGTCGGAGCTTTCTCCTTTATCTTTCTTATGGTTATCGGCGCGTCCTTTGTCCCGTCGCTTGCCGGAGGTATTGTCTTCGGAGCGATAGCGTCGGCGACCGATCCGGCCTCGACGGTGGATGTACTCTGGGAGTATAGGTCAAAGGGTATACTGACTACTTCGATAACTGCAATTGTTGCTCTTGATGATGCTCTGGCCATGACCCTTTATGGGTTGGGTACCGGTGCAGCGCAGATGATCTCCGGGGGAGAGGCCTCTATTGGGCATCAGGCTCTGGAGGTTGGAGTTGAGATCTTTGGGGCATTGCTACTCGGTCTGCTTGGAGCTTTGCTCCTCAATTATTTGCTCAAATGGTTTTATCAGTCTGAGAAGAGTATGGGCTTTACGCTGGGACTCCTTCTCTTGGTGATTGCGCTCTCGGATCTCTTGAAGATGGATGTGATCATGGCAGCAATGATGATGGGATTTGTCGCTGCGAATATCTCGCCGGTCAGAACCCGTAAAGGCTTTGAGCTGGTGCGAGAGTTCTCCGCGCCGATCTATGTTATCTTCTTTGTCTTTGTCGGAGCGCGGCTGGGTCTGGGCAGTATGCCGGGCTGGCTCTGGGGGGTAGTCGCGATCTACGTTGTCTGCCGGAGTCTCGGTAAATTCGCAGGCGCCTGGCTTGGGGCGAAAATATCCAAGAGTGAGCCGGTGGTATCGCGTTACCTGGGATTGGGACTGTTCTGTCAGGGGGGCGTGGCTATCGGTCTCTCGATTATGGCGGGCAGTAAGCTGAATAATGTGGAGTTGCTCGACGGTCTATCTCTGGGAAATGCTATTATCTATGCGGTGACGGCGACGACTCTGATTGTGCAGATAATCGGTCCGTCCATGGTTAAGTATGCGGCGATTAAATCCAAAGAGGCAGGCAGAAATGTGACCGAGGAGGATGTAATCGCGGATATGAAGGTCTCGATGGTTATGGAGCAGGGTATCAGCCCGCTGGTGGAGAGCATGAGCCTGAGTGAGGCGATTGCGCGTTTCTCCGATGATGATTATATGGTTTACCCAGTAGTGGGTCGGGACGGACATATCTGCGGTATGGTCTCGCTTGAGTCGATGAAGGAGGTGATCGCTGATCATGAGGCCTGGAAGTGGTTGGTACTTCAGGATGTTATGGAGAAGTGCACGATGCTTACCAATCCGGATGAAGGGATTAAGAAACTGCTGGTGGAACTTGATGATGCCGGTCTGGATCAAGTGCCGGTTGTCGAGCAGCAGGATAAGCTGCTGCCGATAGGGATGGTGCGTAGAATACATATCCGTAAACGCGTGGCTGAGGAGTTATTGCGCCGGCAGGGAGAGGTCTAATGTCCGTAGTTTTAGATTTATAACAGTAATCATTTTTGGAGAAATATTATGGATAATGAGTTGTTGTTAGGGCGTAAAAAAGTTTATGAAGTCCAGCATCTTCTGGTTAAAAATCCAACTCTGGTGCGGGCAGATGATGATTTGGATAGTATATGTGCGAGTATTGTTTCGGATCCGAAGACCAGGCATGTTTATGTAGTAGATGAGAATAAAAAATTTCTCGGCGCTATCAGGATGAATAAGATGGTCGAGTATCTCTTTCCCTATACGGCAATGGTTGAACAGGGGAGCAAGGTGCTCAAAGAGAAGGCGATCAGTCCGAAGTCAAAGCTGGCGAAGGAGGTGATGGGGGAGACTGAACTCTATGTCAAGGAGTCTACCAGACTCTCGGAGGTGGCGCGGATCTTTATGCGTGAGCGCATAAATGAGTTGCCGGTGGTAGATGATAATATGATAGTAACCGGTCAGGTTAATTTTTATGAAATAATAATAGGTTATCTCAATGATAAGAAAGGCGATAATCAGTGAACATTACAAAATATTTGACCGAGGAGTCGGTATTGATTTTGGAGTCGGTCAAGGATAAATGGGAACTTCTTGATATTATGCTGGAAACAGCTTATATATCCAAGACGCTGGCAGGTGGCAGTAATGAGAAGAAGCGCGAGATTCGCGGTTCGCTACTGGCGCGTGAACGGCAGATGCCGACGGTGATGGGCGGTGGATTCGCCTTTCCGCATGCCAGAGTGGCGGGACTTACCAGGCCGACTATTGTTGTCGCTGTTATCAGGGAGGCGGTGGACTTTGAGGCTGATAGCGGTGAGAAGGTAAGCTTTGCCTGTATGGCGATAACTCCGCTGGAGAATCCAACGATAGCTCTGAAGGTAATGTCTCAGGTGTGTAAGTACTTTGCCGGCGCGGATACCAAGGGTAAGGTTCTAGCTGCAGCCACACCCCAAGAACTGTTTGCTACTATTGAAGAGGCGGATATTGAACTGGATATAACTATTACGGCCAAGGATATTATGCATGAGCCGTTGTTTCAGGTCAGGCCTGAGATGTCGCTGCGGGAAGTGACGCGGATTATGTCTGAATACCATCTGCTGGCGGTGGCGGTGGTCGATAAGGAAAAGAGAATGTGTGGGCATATTACTTGTGACCGCCTCTTTAATTTTGGTCTGCCGGATTTCTTCTCACAGCTCAAGAGTGTGTCGTTTATCAGCGAGTTTGATCCTTTTGAAAAGTACTTCTATGAAGAGGCGCATTCATCGGCCAAGACGGTGATGACTCAGGATTATTATGCCGTTACCACACAGGCGACATTGCTCGAGATTGTCTTTGCTCTGACTACCAAGAAGCAGCCCAAGGTTTATGTTGTTGAAGACGGAGTGCTCTGTGGGGTGATTGACCAGGGTGATGTATTGGATCAAATTATTAACTTCTAGTCGTAGTTATACAGTATAAGGAAAAGAAATGAGTGTTATAGATTGGATAAGCGATCCAATGGTTCTGACAATATTAATCTTTGTGATAACCTATATATTTATCGCTTCAGAAAAAATAGATAAAGCCGCGGCGGCAATTATCGGCAGTGCGGTAGTGATTATCTTTAATCTTGCCCCATATGCCCAGCATATCGATCCTGATACCGGTTTGGAGGAGCCGGGACTGCTCAATATGGTCGATCTCAATGTAATCTATCTGCTCGCAGGTATGATGGTGATTGTCAATATTCTCTCACGAACCGGGTTGTTCGAGTGGATTGCTATTACCTTGGCTCAGAAGGCCAAGGGGCGGGGTATGGTTATTCTGATCAACTTCCTGCTGGCTACGGCGGTACTCTCGGCACTGCTGGATAATGTTACTACGATTATCTTGATTGCGCCGATTACCATCCTGGTGACGCAGATTCTGGAGGTGCCGACAGTTCCAGTACTGATCCTGGAAGCGGTGTTCTCCAATATCGGCGGTACTTCCACCCTGGTCGGTGATCCCCCGAACATTGTTATCGGCTCCAAGGCCGGACTTACTTTTATGGACTTTATTGTCAACCTTGGGCCTCCAATACTCGTTATTATTGTCGTTTCATTACTGATTGTGATACCGATATTCAGAAAATCAATGGTTGTGCCTGAGCAGATACGCGATCGGGTGATGAAGGCACATCCGGAGAAGGCGATAATCAATCCCAAGGTACTATGGCGGGCGCTGCCGGTATTTGCGGTGATTATTCTGGGCTTCTTTGTCGGGCATGCCTTTCATGTGGAGCCGGGCATTATTGCTCTAGGTGGGGCGCTGGTGATGGCGGTGGTATGTGAGATCAATGTGCATGAGGTGCTTGAGCATGTAGAATGGGGGACAATCTTCTTCTTTATCGGTCTCTTTATGCTTATCGGGGCGCTCGAGCATAATGGGGTATTCGAGTTGCTCGGCGAGACGGTGATCGATCTTACCGATGGTAACCTCCTACTCACGGTTATGGCGGTACTCTGGTTCTGTGCAATCTTCTCGGCGATTGTCGATAATATCCCGCTCGTCATCGCGATGATGCCACTCTTGCAGATTATCATACCGCAGTATGTCGCAAGTACCGGTCTGAGTGAAGCAGAAGTTTCACAGCCACTATATTGGGCGCTGGCGCTGGGCGCTTGCCTTGGGGGTAACGGCTCTTTGATCGGAGCTTCAGCCAATGTGGTCGTTTCGCAGATTGCGGTCAAGAATAAGTATAAATTGTCGTTCATGGATTTCAGTAAATACGGTTTTCCTATGATGCTTTTAAGTCTGGTAATCTCGACTCTGTATATTTATTTGCGGTATTTTTAAATGGTTAAAGTTGCGTTAAGGTAATTTTTTTCTTTATTTAACCGAAGACTGTTTTATGTCTTCGGTTAAATTTTGTTATACCTGAAAAATCAGATTATATGTTCTGACCAAGGGTGGGGAGAATGCCTGTTATTTGTAGTTCGGCAGATATAATTTTAGGTTAGTTTTTTGTGAGAATGTGCTAGTCAATAGAGTAAATAAATGCTGATAAAAATAAGTAATACTTTGTTTTAATTGTTGTTTGAAGGGATTTTTGCAGATTTTTTTACTTGACTAAAAAGTTATAAAGAGTAAGAATTAACAAAGATATTGCGCAGAGAGAATGATGTTCACGATGATTGAGTCTGCCTCATGACGAAGAAAAAAAACGGTTATAGGGAGAGTGAACTTCCCGGATTATTGCAGTCAATGGCCGTTCTGGGTTTTGTCGTGGTCTTCTGTGTAAGTGCGTTCTTTGGTATTGGTTATCTGCTGAATAAGTATCTCGGCCTGGGTGTGACGGCGATGATAGTTGCAACCTTTCTGGGGGCGATTGTCGCTATCTACTGGGCATATAGGCGGGTTGTGGCACTGCTGGAGAAGATTTACCGGGATGAGATGGCTAAACCGCGGGTAGACGAAGCCGCAGAGGACGAGGAACCTAGTTCGGATGATGAATTCTGAGTGAGTCGGCTGCTTGAGTGCTTGAAAACGGATGAGTTTTGCTCAGGTATGACAGGAAATAATCTTCGTCTCTTTAGTGAGAGTAAAGGCAGGAGATGGATAGTTTTATCAAGTATCAACGAACCATAATGTTTGCGGTGATAGGAGTGGCTATAGTTGCGTGTGTGCTCTTATTGGTGTTCTTTCCACAGATGTGGTCGCTGGCGACAGGAGTGGTTTTTGGAGTTGTCGGAGGTTTGATTGTACTCAGACTCAAGGTTCTGGCGATATACCGTTTTAGGGATAATCCAGAGCGTCCTCCGGTAAAGTCTGGATTTCAGGCAAATTTGGTAATGATTGCCTTTCTTGGGGCTGCTATACTTATCAATAAATTCTTAGGGGTGAACAGAGATATTTTGAATGTCTGGACAACCTTGGCCGGTCTTATTTTGCCTAATGCGGTATTGATGGCAGACGGATTTTTCAGGCCGCCGGTAAAGGATGTCTCTGATACGGAGGAATACGGTGAGAAATAAAGTCTATGCATTACTCTGCATATGTATGGTGATCTTTGGAGTGGAGGCATTTGCCGCAGACCCGCTGACACCACCTCTGCCTGTAGAGCTGTGGGGGCTAAAATTTAAACAAGCTACAATTATATACTCGTCTATCGCCGCGATCTTTATCTTTGTCGCCTGCTTTATCTGGAGTCGGGGGCTTTCCAAGGATAAACCGGGCATCTCACAAATTTTTCTGGAAAAATTGATTGCAGCTTTTGATGATCTGGTACATAGTGGTTTCGGTACCAAGAAACGTGGCCGGATTTATCTGGCGGCATTGGCGACGTTGTTCCTCTTTATCTGGACTTCCAATATGATGGGGCTAATACCTACCCCATCTTTTCACATCGGTGGGGAAGAATTTACCGATTATAACAGTAACGGTCTGTATGATCCTGGTGAACCGTATATCGACAGTAACGGTAACGGGGTGCAGGATGCCGGACTCTATATCCCTGAGCCGGAAGAACCTACCTCAAATGTAAGTACAACTCTCTCTCTGGCACTACTCTTTGTGCTTCTGATCGGACATGGCTCGGCTATTAAGTATAATGGTATTGTCGGTTATATTAAGGATTATTTTTCGCCTGGAGGCTTTATCGGTATCGCTATGTTCCCGCTCAATCTTGTGGGCAAGGCGGCTGAGATTGTCTCTATCTCCTTCCGTCTCTTCGGGAATATCTTCGGAGGTGCGGTGATTATCTCGGTGGTTTCAGGGTTGGTGTACTATGTGGTGTTGCCGCCGTTTCTCTATGGTTATTTCAGCGTCTTTGTCGGAACGGTGCAGGCCTTTGTTTATACTATGCTGGCGTTGACCTATATCTCTTCTGGAGCGGCTGAAGATCCTGAAGCTGAACTGGAGACGCTCAATGCGTAACGGTTTATAATAAACGTTGTACTTATAATTTAATTATACTCTTTGCTGTTAGGATGAGAGCGGGTGGAGATGTCCGGGTTTAGAGTACTTTATATTTCGTCTTTATAATTGATCAGTGTAAGGTTTAAAAATGGCTGAAATGGATGTTGCAAATATGGCTGCATATCTGGGTTCTGCTGTGGCTATGGGACTGGGAGCAATAGGTTCAGGCTGGGGAATCGGGTATGTTGGCGTGGGTGCCGCCAGAGGTATTGCCAAACAGCCGGCGCAGAATTCATCCCTCTTCCGGGGGATGCTTATTGGTCAGGCAGTGGCGAGTAATCCGTCGATCTTTGCTCTGGTTATTGCGTTGATCCTGTATAGTCTCGGGGGTACCAAGCTGGCAGCGGCGACCAGTCTGGCACAGGCTGCAGCGTATTTGGCGGCTGGGATAAGCGTTGGACTTGGCTCTCTTGGTTCTGGAGCGGGAAATGGATTGGTGGCGTCGGACGCGGTAGAGGCGATGGCGCGTTGCCCAAAGCAGTCGAGCAAGGTAACGATAATGATGGTTGTAGGCCAGGCAATGGGGCAGACTCCAGTTCTCTTCTCGTTGGTGGTCAGCTTTATGTTGATCTATGGTGGTGGTGATTATGCGACGCTGGAATTATCCGATCAGGTGCGTAATGCCTGTAGGTTACTCGGGATGGGTATCTGTATGGGAGCGGGGGCGCTTGGACCGGGTCTGGGCAGTAGCTATATCGGCGGTAAATTCTGTGAGGGTCTTGCCAAGACTCCAGAGGTTGCACAAAAACTCAATAATACTTACTTTGTTGGAGCTGGGGTGTCCCAGTCGACAGCGATTTATGCATTTGTGATCAGTTTGTTGCTCTTTACAGCTTAGTTATTATGGATATTTTTATTAGTTAAAGTTTACAGTTGGCAGTTAAAACTTATATTTTATAGGAGATACGTATTATGGCTGATATCGATAGCGATGCCATCATCAAAGGCGCAGCACTTTTGGGAGCAGGAATTTGTATGGGATTTGGAGCTATTGGTCCAGGTGTAGGTGAAGGTTTTGCCGCTGGTAAGGCTTGTGAAGGTATTTCTCGCCGTCCTGAAGAGTACAGCACACTCTTTCGTACTATGCTTGTTGGTCAGGCGGTATCTGAGTCAACCGGTATTTACTCATTGGTAATTGCTCTATTGCTCTATAGCGTAGGTAGCTAATAGCAGTTGCCCATAGTCTAAGATTCTTTGCTTGGGTGGGTAAGATTTGATAGCTTGTCTCGAACCCAAGCAGAGGCGTCTGGATTAAATTCTTTGCCGTTTGGTCTTGGGTTGAAGAATTATGCTTTGATCTATATGCTGGTTACGCAGTTCGAGTTATAGCTAATATGTTGCTTTGTCTCGTATTTGTGTTTACGGCGGCTAGAGTCTTTCGGTTTGAAAATATCGTGAAAGCAGAAAAATGAAAAAGTTTATTTTTATCATTGTTGTACTCTTTGTCTTGATTGCTTACTGTGCCGGTTCTGCGAAGAATTTCGGTTATATTCAGATCCCGCAGTATGCTGAAACGCAAATTAATGTCCTGGGTGAAATGAGCCCGGAGCAGTGGCAGACAAACGAGGTTGCTAGAGATGAACGAATCAAGGAATTGACGCGAGCTGAATATCAGCCGGATAAAGATGGCTTTAATTTTGGTGGCAACCACAGTTATGAAGGTTCGCAGACTCTTACTGCTGAAGATTATAAGAGGATAGTCGAGAAAGAGCCAAATCACGCCAAAGACCTATCGGTACGTGATCCAGCAGAGGTTATTGCTCTGGCGAATATGGGTTATATTGTTCGGGACAACGTCTATGGCAGTAACGGCAAGATAATCGCTTCAGCAGGTGAGATTCTGGATAAGGCGACACTCGATAATCTGATAAGTGATGGTGTGAAAAAGATTCGGGTTGTAGGTACTGGCGGGGTGGTTTCGATAGAGTCTGGGACTATGTTGATGGTGCCGCTGATCTTTTTGGCCTTACTCTGTGCATTAAAAATAGTAATGTTTGATCCGCTAGTTAAGATTATGGATGAGCGTTCAACCGAGATAGCCGAGGGTACTGATCAGGCTAAGAAAAACCGGATTGAATCGGCCAAGTTGGCAAAAGAGAGTAAAGAGAATTTTGAGCAACTTCGTCGTGAACATGTTATCGCGCTCGGTAAGGCAAAGCATAAGATAATTCTGGAGTCTGAATCGGTTATTCATGAAGCCAATGCTGAGGCGCATAAGATTCGAGAAGAAGCGCATCGGGAGTTGCAGGCAACTCTAGCCAAGGTCGAGGATGAACTTAGGAATAAGGTAGATGAGCTTGCTCGTGATATCGTGGCTCAGGTTGTCAGTGGAGATAAAGCATGAGCGAAGAAAAGAAGCAGGGAATAAATCTCATACCGTTCAAGATTTACGGGGTTATTTATCTTGTTCTGATGGTGCTGTATATTGTCGGGATGATCGGTAGAGGTATCGAGATTACCCCGGCTGAATGGTTGATAGAGGCCTACCCGGAAGGGGGGAGTAGTATCGAACAATTGAAGCAGAATGCAGTTGCGAATACTGCTGACTTCAGGGCTGATATGAATTATGCGTTCGATACAGTCAAGAATGTTCCGGTTCTGATTAGTGCTGGGGATAGGGTTACGCCAGAGGTAGCTGCTGAAGTTGCGCTGGCGATACAGCATGATCAACAGAATAAAATCACTGATATTAAGAAAATGGTCTTTCCTTACACTGAGATGAAGATCTTCCGTACGGGCTGGTTCTGGAATATCAACTGGGCGTACATCTTTACCGTATACAATGTTTTCGGAATGTTTATGGGGCTTTATGTAGGGTTGAAAGCACCAGTGAAGAAGATGCTTGGTGGCGCGGCTGAGGAGGCGGCGCAGGCTCTGGCAGACGCCAAGCTAGCCAAGAGAGAAGCGGCAGAACTGAAGGCCAAGTATGAAGCTCTTGTGCAGGAGGTTGAGCAAGAGCGGCTGAAGCTTGAGGGGCAGATGCTCCAGGAGCAGGAGGCGGAGAAGATCAAGCAGAAGGAGATCGCCGCGGAGGAAGCCAAGGCTATTCTGGAGAGTGTGCGCAGCAGTGTGAATGCTGATATTGAAGTAGCTGCAACCAAACTTAAAAAAGAGATTGCCGAACATGCAGTACGAGAGGCCAAAGCCATTTTGAGCCAGCAGGCAGATGAACAGATGCATAAAGGAGTGGTCGATGACTTTATTGCACAACTTGAGAAGAGTGAGATCTAGGCTGTTTGAGTCTTGTCCTGGAGTAGTGAGTGGTAAATTGGTGTATGGAGTTAGTTTTATCAAGCTGTATTTTTGAGTGGTATTAATAAGTTGTAACTGCTATTTTATAAAATCGGATTAATGACTCGTTAGGAGTTGTGTCAATGATTGAAAACGTAATTGCCCGCAGATATGCCCGTGCCTTGGCTGAAGTCGCGTCTGAGAAAGGCGTTATTGATAAGACAGATGAGGATCTAATCATTCTGGCTGATATTCTTGATTCTGAACGGGGTGAGGTGTCGGTACCGGAATTGGCTGATTATCTCGGGAGCCCGGTTATTGCTCTTGCTGAGAAGGTCAAGATGACCGATGTGCTCTGTGAAAAACTTCAGATAGGTGAGTTGGTATCTGAGTTTTTGAATGTTCTTATTCGCAAAGGACGGGTACCGCTGATATCACGTATTGCCCGGGAGTATATACGTATTTCCTCAAGCATTGAAGAGATTGTTACCGCAGAGGTGGAGTCTGCCTATCCGCTCAGTTCGGTTGAAGAGGATAAGATTGTCAAAGCTCTAGAGCTAAAAGAGCAGAAGAAGGTACGCCTTCATTCCAAGGTGAATGAGGCATTGCTCTCAGGTATTAGGATTAAGATTGGGGATGTTTTGCTTGATGGTTCGATCAAGGGGCGTATGGATAGGATTGAAGCGAAGTTGTTGTAGGTTCTTTTGCTGCGTTCAATTTAAGAGTAGGAAAAATAATAAATTATTTTTAATAGTTTTGGATATAGAAACAAACAATTAATAGTTTCTCAATTGAATGAGAGGGTGTAAAAATGCGTGTACAGATCAAACCCGAGGAGATCAGTGCGCTGATCAAAGAGGAGATATCTTCATTTGGTCGTGAGATTGATCGTGCAGAGGTTGGTGAGGTATTGCAGGTGGGGGACGGTATTGCTCGCGTGCATGGTTTGGAAAATGCCTGTGCGGGTGAGCTACTTGAGTTTCCTACCGGAGTAAAAGGAATTGCTCTAAATATTGAAGAAGACAATATCGGTGTAGTTCTGCTCGGTTCTGATATTGGTATACGTGAAGGGGATACAGTAAAGAGAACCGGAAGTATCTCTGAAGTGCCGGTAGGTGAGGCGCTTCTGGGGCGTGTGGTAGATGCGCTGGGTGAACCGGTAGACGGCAAGGGTAAGATTGAGAGTAATGAAAAGAGGCATGTTGAACGCATTGCTCCGGGTATTGTCGAACGTCAACCGGTTGAGGAGCCGCTCCAGACCGGTATCAAGTGTATTGATTCCATGACCCCGATTGGACGGGGTCAGCGCGAACTTATTATTGGTGACCGCCAGACTGGTAAAACCGCGATTGCGCTGGATGCTATTCTGAATCAGAATCACGGTTGGGACGGTACAGTTGAGAATATTGATGTTATCTGTATCTACGTGGCTATTGGGCAGAAACGCTCAACGGTTACCCGTATTATTGATACGCTCCAGAAAGAGAATGCTCTTGGGTATACAATTGTGGTTACTGCTACTGCTTCTGATCCGGCTTCGCAGCAGTATCTTGCTCCATATACCGGGGTAACCCTTGGTGAATACTTCATGGAGAAAGGTAAGCATGTGCTGATTGTTTATGATGATCTGTCAAAGCATGCCTGGGCTTACCGCGAAATCTCTTTGCAGTTGCGTCGTCCGCCAGGGCGTGAGGCGTATCCGGGTGATGTCTTCTATCTGCATTCACGCTTGCTTGAGCGTGCGGTCAAACTGGCCAATAAATATGTGATTGTCGGTGATAGTGTGGATGAGTCTACAGTTACTGAGGATGACGCCGAAGGCATGGTTTATGTAGGGGTGCCGGGGTATGAAGAGGCTTCAGAGGCGGTCAAGTCGCTGTCTGGAAAGAAAATGGTACGGATTCCGAGCAGTGGTGGTTCATTGACTGCTCTGCCTATTATCGAGACCCAGGCTGGGGACGTATCCGCTTATATTCCGACCAATGTAATTTCAATTACCGATGGTCAGATCTTCCTAGTGAGTTCACTCTTCTTCTCAGGGGTGCGTCCGGCGATGGACGTAGGTATCTCGGTATCACGTGTTGGCGGAGCCGCACAGATCAAAGCGATGAAGAAGGTATCTGGTAGTCTTAAACTTGATCTGGCGCAGTATCGTGAACTGGAAGCTTTTGCTCAGTTTGGTTCGGATCTAGATTTGGTTACCCAGAAGCAGCTGGCTCGTGGAGAGAGGCTGGTGGAGATGCTCAAACAGCAGCAGTATGAGCCACTACCGGTCTGGGAGCAGGTTGTAATTATCTTCTGTGGTATTGAGGGTTATCTCGATAGCTTGAAGGTGGAGTCTATCAGTAGATTTGAGATTGAATTGATGGATTATCTCCGTTCTGAGAAGTCGGCTATTCTTGATGATATTAAGAATACCGGAAACCTGAGTGATGCGAATAAAGACGAGTTGAAGGCTGCAATTGATGCCTTTAAAGGTAAGTTTGCTGAGTAGATGGGTATTCTAGAATTAATGATGTAAAGAGTGTGAGCAGTACTCTGAAAATTTATAAATATTATAACTGATTGGGATAATTATATGGCACAAGCAAGACAGGTTTTGACACGTATTAACTCGGTCAAAAACACACAGAAGATTACTCGTGCTATGAAAATGGTTGCAGCAGCTAAGCTTACTCGTGCACAGAATAAGATGGAGAGTGTCAGACCTTATTCACAGGGTATAGCTGCAATCTTTTCGGGGATAGCCAGTAATTTATTTGGTGATGAGCACCCCTTGCTACAACCTAGAGAGTCCAAGCGCGTGTTATCAATTGTTATTGCAGGTGACCGCGGGCTCTGTGGTGGTTTCAATAATAATATTATCAGAGAAGCCAAGAAATTTGTGCAGAATAATGGCAAGGTGGATCATGTCTTCTATGCGGTTGGTAAACGGGTAATCTGGGGACTCAAGAAGGAGAAGATGAATGTACTCAAGAGCTGGTATGATGTCTTTGATAAGCTCTCCTTCCTTCTGTCCGGAGATATTGCTCGAAGACTGATTGAGCTTTATCTTAGTGATGACGAGTCAGAGCGGATTGATGAGGTGAATATAGTCTATAATTCTTTTGTCTCCCGTATGTCGCAGGTGCCGACGGTTGAGCAGATTATGCCGCTGAACCTGGAAGTGATAGCAACAAAGGCGGCTGAGGTTGAACAGGAGGAGGGGTATATCAGGCCGGTTTATAATATTGAGCCGTCTCCGGCAGAGGCGCTGACTTCGCTGGTTACGCATTATATTTCAACCGAGATTTATCATGCGATAATCGAGAGCTATGCCGCTGAACTTGCTGCGCGTATGGCGGCAATGGATAGTGCTACCAACTCGGCTGAAGAGATGATTGATTCCCTGACTTTGCTCTATAACCGGGCGCGCCAAGCTGGTATTACTGCAGAATTATTGGATATTGTCGGTGGAGCAAATGCTCTCGGGTAGTTCAGTTTGTGCTTATTAGTAATATGCTAGATAAATTTCCTAGATGAAATAGAATATTTTAACCGAAGTATTCGGAGATTAATTATGATACAGCAAGACAAAACATTTGGCAGAATTAAATCAATCGCAGGACCTGTGGTGGATGTTGAATTTGACGTAGAGAGTATGCCTGATATTTATACCGCTCTGACAGTGGATATTGCCGGGAAACTGCTTACTCTTGAGGTAGCTCAGCATCTGGGTGAGCGTACTGTGCGAACCGTAGCAATGAGTAGTACTGATGGGTTGATGCGTGGCATGAGCGTGGCCAATACTGGAAATATGATAATGGCTCCGGTAGGTGAGAAAGCTCTTGGACGTATTATGAATGTTACTGGTGAGCCGGTGGACGGCATGGGGCCGATAAATTCTGATAAGGCTTATCCAATTCACCGGGAAGCACCGACATTTGCTGAGCAGTCTACCTCTACTGAGATGCTTGAGACCGGGATTAAGGTTATTGATCTGGTTCAGCCTATTCCAAAGGGTGGAAAGGTTGGCCTCTTCGGAGGTGCGGGTGTAGGTAAGACCGTGGTGATGAAGGAGCTTATCCGCTCAATTGCTACCGAGCATGGCGGAAGATCGGTCATGGCCGGTGTGGGTGAGCGTACACGTGAGGGTAATGACCTCTGGCTTGAATTGATGGAATCGAATGTTTTGGACAAGACCGCGCTGATCTACGGGCAGATGAATGAACCCCCAGGGGCGCGTCTGCGTGTGGCTCTGACTGCGCTGGCAGTCGCTGAGTACTTCCGTGATGAAGAAGGAATGGACGTTCTGCTCTTTATTGATAATATCTTCCGTTTTGTCCAGGCTGGTTCCGAGGTGTCGGCTCTCCTGGGACGTATGCCGTCTGCGGTAGGTTATCAGCCGACTCTCGCTACCGAGATGGGTGCATTACAGGAGCGTATTACCTCTACCAAGAAGGGATCCATTACCTCTATTCAGGCTATCTATGTCCCTGCGGACGACTATACCGATCCTGCGCCTGCAACTTGTTTTGCGCATATTGACGCAACTACAGCTCTCTCACGTCAGATTGCGGCTCTGGGTATTTATCCAGCAGTTGATCCGCTTGAGTCCAGCTCTACTATTCTTGATCCTCGTGTTGTTGGGGAGCGGCATTACGAGGTGGCGACAGAGGTAAAGCGGATACTGCAGAAATACAAGGAACTCCAAGATATTATTGCGATTCTCGGTATGGATGAACTCTCGGATGAAGATAAGATAACTGTAGCTCGTGCTAGAAAGGTACAGCGTTTCTTGAGCCAGCCGTTCTTTGTCGCCGAGCAGTTTACCGGTATGGAGGGGCGTTATGTACCGATTGCCGAGACTGTGGATGGATTTGCGCAGATTCTCTCAGGGGACTGTGATGAACTTCCGGAACAGGCATTCCTTTACTGTGGTAATATTGAAGAGGTTCGGGAAAAGGCGCAGAAACTGGCAGCAAAGTAGTCGTGGTGTTGTAGTTGCCGTGGTGGTCAGAATTATCAGGTATATCTGGTCTTTTAGAGTCAGTAGATGTGGCTGGTGGTCAGTAAGTGAGTTCTGATTGTCTGTGATGGTTTCGTCTTTTTTCTTAGTCTATATTTTTTAAAGAGGTGATGCTGTGGTTGATAATACAAAGCAGAGTGATGAAGAGGTACTATCCTTTAAGTGCAGAGTGATTACACCGCTTAAGTCTGTATTTGATGGCGAGATTACTGATTTGACTGCTATCGGGGCGAGTGGTGAGTTTGAGTTACAGCCACGCCATGAACCGTTTCTTTCGCCTCTGAAGGTTGGAATTATGCATATCTCCGAACTTACTGCAGATGGAGATGATAAGGTTACGACTTTGGCAGTTCATGGCGGTTTTCTGGATATGAACGGTGAAGAGGTTACGGTCTATGCAAATTCTGCCGAACGAGCTGATGAGATTGATCTGGAGCGTGCCAGGGCTGCTAAGAAGCGAGCGCAGGAATTGCTGGAGTCGGTCAGTGTCAATCAGGGTGAGGATTCGCCAATTGATATTGATCGCGCGCAGCTCTCATTGATGCGGGCAGTTCTGAGGATTCAGATGGTTGAGTCGTTGAATAATTAGTAGTAATGCCTGTTTAATGAAAATTTTAGTCATAAAGGGTATACCGTGTGGCGGTATACCCTTTATTGTTCTTGAATAGATATATCTCAATTTTGTTATAGAGATGAATTAGAATGGAGGTATTCGGTATGCGGGTTTATATTATGTGTATTCTGGTGTGTTGCTTTCTATGTACGCTTCCCTGCAGGGCTTCGGAAACGACAATAAGTGCTGAAGAGCTGGAGCATGACTGGATTATGTATGGACATGGACGGCGGAGCCGGGAACATGGTATTATCATGCTGCAAATGAAGCGTGGCGGCAAAGATATTTGTCTGCTCAGTCCGGATAGTTATTCGGATAAAGTTGTACTTCAATGTGAGATCATGACGCTTAATCCTTTGACTTCAATTGATTTTATACTAGCGGTGGCGCAGGTGAAAGGTGAGAAGCATTTTAGTCTTCCTCCGGGTTATGACGGAGGTCTGCAGCTATGGCAGCGGCGCTATGCGGGTTATATTCTATCTTTAGCGAATGCGGCTGAAAATAGAACTCCGGTATTGATAAAATCTCCAAGTTGGCGGCAATTACAACAAGCGGATAAAAATTATTTTATTCCTGGAGTATTCAATAAAATAGAGGTGGGGCGTAAACGGGATAAGTTGTGGTTGTTGATAAATGATGAAGAGGTATTAAAGTTTGATGATGATCATGATTTGGCTGCGGGGAGGATCGTAATCCATATTGGAGGGGCATTCGGTGAAGAAGGTGGTTGTTTATTGCGTAATATGCAGATTACGACGAGACGTTAGTTCAGGGTTGGTTAATATAAGTCGTAATTCGGATTGATTGGTGTAAATTAAATCGAGTCCTTGCATTGCGCAAGGACTCTGTGTGCTTTTGGAATGGAGAAAAGGAGATTTCTCACATTGCCGGTGTTTGTCTGAAACCACTAACCACTACATCGTGATAATTCATTGGAGACCAGGTTGGCATAAGCTACATCTATCATAGCTGAGAACTTGGTAAAATCATTCTTGGAGACTGTTACTGAATTATTGCCATAAGTAACAGTTACATTCCCGCAACTACAGTAAACAACACTACCGATTGAGCTTGACGAGATTACTTCTTGATTACAACTCATAATGCTTCTCCTATATATATGTCAGGTTAATAAAAGTCTATCAGGGTGAAGCTGTTGTTACCTCTTACATTGAATTTGGGTGGTTGGCAAGATAGAGAATCCTTCCGACCCATTCATCTATTGTTTTTCGGCTTTGAGGCTTAGTAAAAATCTCGCTTTCTGCTTTCTTAGTAGAACCATATCGGTTTGGGAAATAATCTTGCTTACATCTATTGTTCCTAAGGTCAACAATTTTTCGGAAATCATCTCAATGTCAGCGATAGTACTGTAGCAGGAGAAAAGATATACACGGTTTTTCAGTATCTCAATCTTTTTCCATCTATAATTGTTGGTATAATAAAAAGATAAAACTTACTTTCATTCTATACTAATATCTCTATGTAAAGGCTATCGTTACTATACTATATTCCGATACCCATGCGATAGCTTATCTTTAATTTAGCGCCATGTCAGTTAGATTCTAGTAATCTCATTAGTAGCATCTAACTATATTGTTAGTTTAATCTAATTTTCCCAAAAGTCAAATATTAAATTATTTTTTTTTGAGTATTTTTAATATCGAATAAGGCATGATTAATTACACGCTATATTTTAAGCTCGTGGTGTCAAGAGCTGAAGTTTGTTATATTGATTATAAGTATTACTCAGTAATGTTTTCAGTGGCAGAATTCGGCAAAGTCGGTGGTCAGGAGCCAGGTACAGAATTCAGTATCCTCGGGATTGAGTGCAAAGAAGACAAAGCCAAAGATAGGGAATGTGGTGTGGTCGATTTTTCGTAATTCTTTAAGATCTGAAAATTTACTGGCCAGACTTGCGTAATCAAAGGTAGCGGTTTTAGGGAGTAACGGGCTGGAGAGTACCGACATGGCATAGTCTTTGCCAGTATCTTCAGCAAGTATTTTATTCCAGTCAGGAGCAATTTGCTCGGCAAAGCAGCGGTAAGGGTTGATACCGTAAGCATAATGCGCTAGGTCAGTGCAACACCAGCCGGCAAAACGAAGAGGATTTATTTCGATGGGACGGATAACACCTGAAGCATCAACACGTACTTCGGCGTGCATAGCAAAGCCTCCGAGATCTAGACCTGATGCTATGCTTTGTAGAAAGTCGGTAAAGGGATTGAGCCACTTTTGAATAAGGCTACAGGAACTCAGGTATAGTCGGTCGCTCATATCTGTTTCATCGCGAAAAATATGTTTGAAGATATTGATAATTATTGGCTGGTTAGTCTCGGTAAAGTAGGCATCAATGGCAAATTCTTCACCGGCAATGACATTTTCGACAATAAAGGCGGAGCTGTCAATTACCGATTTGGGGAAGGTTTTGCTGGCTTCTTGCATTTCAGCAGCAATCTTTGACTGTAAAGCGGAGAGTTCGGCTTGTGAATTGATTTTATATACTCCTAGGCTGAGAAAGCCGATGGTCGGTTTGATAATGAAAGGATGGCCAAACTCAGAAAAGGAGAGTGTCAGCAGATCGGTAAAGGTTAGTAATCTGTATTCAATGTCGGTGAAGGTATTGGCAAAGTGTTCACGGAAACGATGCTTGTTTTTAAAGAGCTCAATGCAGGCTTTGAGGCGATGTTTGCTTGGGAGTAAGGTGTCGATAAGTCCAAGTGAATTTTCGCTGTTGGTGTAGATCCAGTGTCCGTCACGAGCCAAGAGGCTTTTTCGTGCTGAAGACTGGTCGCAAAAATTAGCAGAGTTACTACAGGCAAGACTTTTAAGAAAATCAGTAGCGATGACCTGAGAACCATCGATGCTGGATATATAATCCAGCGCAATGTCTGAAAGGTAGGGTTCGGCGAGAATGAACATGGGAGCTCCTTGTTGTAAGTGTATAGAACTGTATTATAGTGGTTATAAGACTCAAGGCAATCCTTTTAGGATTGCCTTGAGTCTTTTACTTCTGGTGTCGTTGTGTCTTGAAAGATAACCTAGTAATGAGTAAGTTGATCTTTGCAATAGGGAATACGCTATAGCGTTACGGGGAGGGTAATAAGGAGGTTGTAAGCCTGTTGATTCCCCGGTTTTCACTGTTGGTCGGGAAGGTAAAGGTATAGTCCTGTAGGGCGATGCTGAGTAGATTGATCTCCGGTATTTCGGGATGAATATCAACAAATATTTTACGAATTTTGTCCAGTGGGATATAGGTGAAGGTGTAAGAGTATTGTGTGTCTTTTTTACCTTTATACTGTGAACTTCGGTCAATAATAATAAGCTCGTAGGTGTTGGCTACAAAGATAGTACTTACGGAGCTGGATGACTGGGTAAGAGCAGCGAGTAGTACTTGAAGCACTGTCTTTTTGCGAGGAACAGTAAAATTAGGTTGGTAGGCGACCAGATTGTTTGCGGGTTCGTCTTTCTTCATCTCTTTGAGGAGGTTGTAGTATAGAATGTCAATATTGTTATAAGTATAGTCAATAGGCGAAAAACTGGTGTTGAACCCAGTCTTGGGCTGGAAGTTGCGGATCAGGCGTAGAAAACGAGAGATAAGCTCATGCGACACGGTATTATACTTTATGCATACTTGTTTTGAGGCGGTGATGAAGATTAGTTCACCAGATAGCAGGCATTCTGTCTGGGTAAAATAGATTATGTCCTTCAGGGCAAGTCTGTATTCAACTACTCGGTTTATGTCTCTCTGTAGAATTAATATATGATCTTCGAAGATACCCACAACCATATCGTAGAGGTGCATATCGGGATTGGCATTTCGTCTCTCGATTTTACGTGGAATCTTAAAGAACATATAGGCCTGATCCTGGAGCTGTTCATAACTTTTGAAGAGAGGCGGAAAACGATGTTTACCATTAATCTCCAGAATCCAGGGGCCAAATGAATCGAATTCAAAGGTGCGTTTAATCATCGGTGCTTTCTCCATATTTATCGAGGTACTCCAGAAGTATGGTCATGCCCTGACTGACCTTCTGAAAGTCTGCGTCTGGCATCGCTGCAAAAATTTCTTGGTATTTGACAACATCTGATCTGTCCTTGGTTTTTAAGAGTTGCAGTGCTTCAGATGTTATCGAGAGGTTATAGCGACGAGGGTCAGAACGCGAGAAGTCTTTACGAAGTAGGTTCTGCTCCACGAGAGAGCTGATAATGGTGGTCAGGCTGCCTTTTTGCATATCCAGAATCCGGCTTAAAGCCGCGGGTGAGACACTTCTGAGTATCTTTACTGCGTTTATAAGTTTAATCTGATTTCCATTCAAGTTATAATCTGATTCCTTGAAACGATGAATAATATGATTGAGATTCTTAATAAAGCACGGCATTGCCCGATTGACCAGGGCGCAGACAGCTTTACCGCGTTGATTACTCGACAACATGTTCTCCTTGGGTTGAGTTAGAATTCTTACTCAGTATATCATGATTCGAGTCTTAGTCAATTATTATTTTAAAAAATAGATGGTTTCTTGAGTATTGATATAGGTAAAAAAGCTAATTGGATACTTATGTACAGCTCTTGAAGGTCGTTGGTTAGTAGGGTATAGATATTTTTGGGGAAGTTGGGGAAAGGTTAAAAGAACTGCTTGCCGAAAGGGCAAGCAGTTGGGAAATACTGGATTATGCTGTAAGGTTGAATTTACATTGCTTCAGCAGTAATCTCGGAGTGGCTGAACGCGATGTCGTGTATGGTGGACTCTGACAGGCTGACAGGTTTGGAGAGGCCGAGATTATTATGCCACTGGGCGAATACCTGGGAGACCTGCTGTTCGAGTTGTGCTTTATTTACGTCTTTAAGCTCCATCTGTTTGGTAAGGAAGCTGAGGACATCCATGCTGGCGCGGTCGCCGCTCTCATGCAGAGTAGCGGATTTTGCCTGAGCCGTAGCTTTGATCTGCGGCAGCAGGGAATTGAGTTCGGCTGCGGTGATGAGCTCGCCAGAGTCTTTGCTGGTCTTGATGGTTTTGAGAATACTATTCAAGATCTCATAGGTGTAGGCAAACTCTTCATTGGACTCCGCCAGGCGCTGTACCCCGCCGGAGAAGGAGTTCTCGGCAATTTTATCATCAAAGCCGCTGATATTGATACTCAAAATTCGCAAAAGATCATTGGCGATCAATGCTTTACCACGTGCTTGAACCAGATTATCAGATGCTTCCTGAATGATGCTGGAGAGGCTTATTACTGCTGCGGTATGCCCGGATCCGGAGAGTGAGAGTATGTCTGTTTCCTCATGCTCGAAGACTGCAGACAAGAGGTTGTCGGCGATACTGAGCAGACTCTCACTGTTTGAGACTAGAGCAGCGGTGGTCATAGTATTACCCATCGCCATAGTTGCTTCCGCCTGCATGGCTGGGCTGAAGCTGCTCAGACTGGAGAACGCTTGAATAGAGCTATTGAAGAGTTGATTGGTCTGGGCGCGGGTAATAGACTCAGAGAATGGGTTCTGTACCATCATCTGATTGCTCTGGCCACGCTGAGAAGGTCCGAAGGTATTATGCGCTTGCTCGCCGTTGGCGTTTTCGCCGTTTTCACCATTGCCATTCTCAGCATTGGCAGCTTCTGCATTATCTCCTTCGCCTTCAGCACTCTGTTCGCCTTCTCCTTCGCCCTCGCCTTCAGCACTCTGTTCGCCTTCACCTTCGCCCTCGCCTTCAGCACTCTCGCCTTCACCTTCGCCCTCGCCTTCGGCACTCTGCTCTTCTCCGGCTTGTTCTTCGCCAGTAGCTTCTTGCTGTTGGCTATCCTCACCCTGATTCTGCTCGTCACCGAAACCTTCATTATCAGAACCGAAGCCGTCATCACCAAAACCGAGACCGTCAGAACCCTGGCCATCATTCTCGCCGAGAAGGCTGTCGATTATAGAAGCTACACTGTCAACGATACTGTCGTCGTTACCAGTGTCGCCAGTATCGCCAGTGCCGGTATCACCGGTACTGGGCACATCTGGAGGTGTGTCCGGATTGGTATCGGGATTGGTATCGGGATTGGTAGTCGGATTGTCATCAGCGGGATCAGACGGGGTCTGAGGCTGGGTCTCGGAGGTGGTAAAGGTATAGGTCATTGTCGGGCCGACACCTCCGGTTTCTGTAGGCTTTTCACAGAACATTCCTGATGGGATAATCAAGGTATAGGTCTCGCCGAGTGTTAGACCGGTGAAGCGGGCGTCATTGAGATCTATAGTAAAGGTGCCCCCGCCGGAGTTGGCGAGAATACTGGCCATCTCGCTGCTGCTCAGGGTATCGTAGGTAATAAAATCACCGTCGTTATTATATTGGCCGATGAGTACCTCCATATCGGTAGCATAGTCGGATAACTGAATTTTATCAGCGGGGTTGATGGTAAAGGTAATTGAGCCGAGATCGGTGGTCTCTGGATTAGAGTCACCTGTACCTTGAGTGTAGCTGATGGTAGGTAGGTCGCCATCAAATTCAGAACCGAAAGCGACATCATAATCATACTGATTCGCAGTTACAGTACCAGTATTGGTGGTTACGCTGCTGTCCACACCCTTCCAGCCGTAAGGAGCACCAATAAGAACTTGACTGGCGGTCTCTGAGATAGCGACGGAACCGATGCAAGAAGTTGCATCAATGCCACTTCTCCAAGAAGTGTTGCTGACATAGTTGGTAAAGGAGGCAGGGGTAAACCCGGCAGCGGTTAAATTCCAGATATAGGCAACATCAAAGGTGCCGTTGCGGGTGGGGTCTGTGTCTCCAGTGCGGGTGATGAGGCCGTCGGCTATGATGGTGGTGCCGTCTTCACTGATATCGATACTGTTCAGACCGATACTGGTAGAGTACATGGTTACGGTGTCGGTATCCAGCGTAGAGCATGGGGAGGCCGAGGCGCCGACAAGGATTGCGGAGACTGAGGCGGTGCCGTCAGAGTTGTACTCGGCATCGGTCCAGACGCCGTCTACCCCCTTATATAGTACAATTGCGCCCATACCGGAACAGGATGAGATAGAGTAGGCCGGGATACTGGCGATGATATAGTCTTCCTGCACTGCTACCTGAGCAAAGTCAATAGCTGTACTGCCAACACCTGCGTAATCCTCAGGGATGAAGCTGAGGGTTAGACCGTCGGTGGTCATGCCGGAATCGTCCTGCGCCCAGATCTTGAGCTGCTGGTCGGATGCACCGGTGGCGACAAGGGTATAGGCCTCGGTGCCGTTGTCACGCCTGTCGGCGGCGATAGTGATATAGATGCTGCTGCTGTCACTATAGGTATAGTAGCCGTCCTGAGTGCGGTAGGTGGTATCGCTCTCACTGGTATTATCGACTCCATATTGACCTTCGTTGTCCCAGTAGTAGAGGATTTTGGTGTAGTTTGAATCATAACGGGTAGTCGCGTAGATGGCACCTTCGACTATATCTATATCTTCGGCAAAGATATTTTCTGCGCAGATACTGTCAGTGAGTATCTCCGATTCTATGTTATTGATTCTCTCAGTATTGAGGATATCTTCAAAGACATAGAGTACATCCTGGTCTGTTCCGTCCACGGAGATAATGAAGGTATCGCCGTCAATATCTATGTCGTTGATGGCGTTGACACCGCCGACCAATGAGAGATTAGCGATATCGTAGGTCATTCGGTATTCCCAGAAGTCGGCGGTGCCGTCACTGTCACTGTCACCGGTAAAGGTGTACATGAGTATACCGTCAGCGATATTGGTGGTAGTGACGACGAGTACGCCTTCATCCTCAGCAAAATGCGCGCCTAGTTCGTTCAGGTAGACATCAGTCCCACTGATGTTGAAGCCGCCGGCTATAACTTGTTGTATATCTTCATCACCGGAGCCAGGGGTTGGATCGGGCAGCGGGTTTACGTCTACGAGGTTGAAAACATCAATGACTCCGGTTTTTGAGACGCCGTAGATATCCTTGTCTGCGCCGGGAGCGCCGACAAGCACAGCTGAGGTGATATCTGAATAGGCAAGTGAGGTGGTAACACTATTGGTGTAGAAGACAGTGCCATGCTCCAGAGTAACGGGGTTGCCGGTATCTTTGGCATCGGCAATATTCCAGTAGACAACGCCGTCGTCGGTGGTGGCAAAGGCGAGATTACCGTCATTGCTGATATCGATGTCATTGAGGCCGACATTGCTCGAACCGGAACTGCGTAAGGTTGCGGTTACAGTATTGCTCCAGACGCCTATGTCTTTGTGGTAGACATAGAGCTCGCCAGCGCTGCTGGAAGCATATGGATTGGCGGCAATCAGGGTTTGCCCGTCGAGATTTATTGCGACATCGGTGACGGTAGAAGAATTGGTCAGGGTTACCACCTTGGTGTCGGCGTCAGCACCATCTATCTTTGGGTCACCATTTACGTTAAAGTAGAGAGCGTCCCAGATAGTGATGGTACTGTCGGTGCTGGCGGTTGCCACAACATCATAATAACCGCAGCAGTAGACTACATCAAAGGCCAGTTCCAGAGATTCGGAGGAACTGTATACCAAGCTGCTGGTGGCAGAGGAAGCTATATTATAGGTGTAGATCTCAGTGCTGCCACTCAGCTGCAGGGAGCTGAAGAGATAACCTAAGGACAATTCGATATCCTGACCGAAGGTGTCACTGGTACCGTACATCAATTTGCTGCTTTCATGGGCAGCATCGGTTCTGGAAGAGTTGGTAATATCCTCGAAGATGTAGACGGTATCCGTGATAGCATCGGTAGAGACGGCGAATGCGGTGCCGAAGATATCGATATCAAATATACCAGTGATCTCGCCGCCGCTGGAGATGTCATCGAGGTAGAAGGTGCGTACATACTCCCAACTGTCAGGGAAGGAATCTTCATCACTGTCATAAGTATAGGTGTACATCTGGAAGCCGTCGAGGTAATTGCCGGTACTGGTGATCATGATGCCGTTCTCTTCAGCGACGATGGTTCCGAACTGATCGAGTATGGAGTAGTAGCTCTGACTGAACATCAAAGAGGCATTGGCAAAATCATTGTAGCCGTTGCCACCGGGAGTGGCGAATTCACTGCCGATCTCGCCCCAGTAGATACCGTAACCGCCACTGTCTATTTCTGGAGCAATATATACGCCTTGAAGGTCTGATTCAGTACCGGTAGAAGGAGCGCCGATGAGCAGGTCGCCATTGCTGGTAAAGACTAGAGCAGTGCCGAAGTTATCATTGGTATTTGAGCCCTGAGCTGAATCGGAGTTCAGATAGAGGTCTACTGCCTCCGGATTATCGCAGGTAGGCTGGATACTCTGAATCCAGGAGTCAATGTTGGAGTCATAGTAGAAGGTGCTTACCAGGCCGGCGGCAGAGTTGTTGGTCAGGTTGGATTGGCCGAAGGCGGCAAAGCCGGAGGTGCTAAGGGCGATTGAGGTGACGGTGTCAAAATCTGTAAGGTGATCAGAACTAACGACATAGGGTACCGGATCATGAACAAGGCTCGTGAAGACGGTATGAGTGGGGGAAGAATAGGCGAGCGAGACAACATTGCCTTCGGTGTTGAGTGTAGAATAGGTGATATGGCTCGTATTGGAGATATCCCAGATGATTACCGAATGATCATCGGTCGCCATGGCTTGACTACCGTCGGCACTGATAGTAATACCATTCTTGCCAAGATTTGAACTAAAATAAGCAGACGAGGCCGTCTTGGCCCAGGAGCAGGTATTGGTGACGAGTAAAATTTCACTAAACTCGGAGAAAGTATGATAGGCACTCAAGACAATTCGATCTTTGACCATTGCCATACTGTAAATAATATCATCACCGGTGTCGATAGCAGTAAGACTTGGAGTACCCAGCGCGTCATCCCAGATTTTGAGCTGGCTGCCAGCAAAATTAACTGCAGCCAGGGTGTAGGTATCGTCTGTATTGCGGGTGGCGGTTATGATAATCTCGGTGTTGCTGGTGTCGTACTCAAGTAAGCCGTTGGTGCTTGAAGCGGTGAAGTATTGTATCTTGGAGTAACCTGTATCTCTGCGGGTTAGATAGATACAGTCTTCAACCACTTCGACATCTTCTCCGTAGATCTCGCTGGTGTTACTTGCCAGGTATGAGGCGGATTCAGCTGTACCGTCAGTGCGGCTGGTGTTGGCGATATCATCGAAACGGTAGACCTTGTCTTTGCCAGTGCCGTCGGTGCCATCGACAGCGACTACGAGGGTGTAGGTGCCGTCGCTGTATTGGGCGACATCGATATCATAAATACTGGTAGTGGCGCCTAAGAAAGAGGTATTGCTGATAGTCAGGGTGCTGAGGTATATCCAGTAGTCGGCGTTGCCGTCGGAGTCTGTGTCTTCATAGGTATATACGAAGAAGCCGTCAGTGTAGTCATCGGTGGCGATAACCATCACCTCGCCATCGGTAGTAACAAAATTACCTGTGTGGCCTAGTTGGAAATCTGAACCACCAAGAACGAAACCGGTAACCTCCTGTTCGGTTGTGTCGTAGATTAGTCCAGAACTGTTGGTCGCGAAACTCACCCGGTCTACAGTCGGGGTGTTGCTGTTAGTGATATCGGTATATGCAATGAAGACTGATTCCGCGATATTATATTCACTCGGAAGACCACTCCAGGTGGAGGCCCTGGCGTGGGTAGTGGCGTTGAAGGCGGTAATCTCAAAGGGTGTTGCGATACTGTAGACCTGGTGGGTGGAGTCTACTTTGATGTTGCCATAGCTGTTCTGCTGCCACTCGTTGCGGGTGGCATAGTAAATACCCTGTTCAGCGGTATCGTAGGCGTAGTCGAGGGTGGCGAAGATCTGATCGGCCTCGTTGTCACCATCGATATCGACGAGTACGGCGAAACGTCCGAAATTGCCGTACTCGGCACCGGCAACCTCGGTGCAGGAGCCGCTGTTATAATCGATCAATATTTGATAATTGGGGTTCATCGCACCGAGATCAAAATTTAAGTCAATAGCGCTTCTTTCTAGAATGTTGATAAAACCACTGTAGGCATCCGATATCATAAGGGTGTCGCCGATAAGATCGAGGCTGCCGATATGGTTGGTGCCGCCGGAGCCATTGGATGTGGCCTGGCTGCTTGAATTGATGTCTGCCCAGTCCTGGGCGGCATCGTAGGAACCGCAACAGACCTTCTGCGAGAAGAGGTAGAGGTTTGAGGAGGTGGCAGAGTCGTTGCCGACAACCAGCATCTCCTCGCCTTTGCTGGCACTGGAGTCATAATAGTAGCCTACTGCGAGTACCGCACCGAAGCTGGTGTCGTCGGTGGCCCAGATGGTGGTGAGGAAGGTATAGTCTGAACTGGTACCTTCTTGGCGGTAGAGGTTGACAAAGCCGTCATCCTTGCCGTCACCGTCACAGTCACCGATACCGGAGATAGCCAGAAGACCGTCGCCATCATTGTTATAGTCATAGTAGTCTACGGCGCGGCCGTAGTTGCTGAAATCGTGATTTTCACTGAGCAGACCGTCGAGGGTTTGATCGGCATTCTGCAAAGTGGAGTTGTAGAGAGCGAGTTTGGCACTGTCAAAGTAAATTTCAGATGCATCAATATCATCGGTCTCGAGAATCCAGTCGCCACCGACAGCGGCGTTACCGGTGAGGTCGTCACTGGCGGCGACATCCCGGTCGCTGATATTTGCAATCGAATTGACCAGGGATTCTCCAGTGTCGCCGAGTGCGCTGTAACAGGAGAGGAGGTCGATACGGCCGTCTGGATCAAGGTAGCTGGCCAGGCCTTCGAAGAAGTCGATTTGGTCGGTATTGCCCGCTTCCAGTGATTGGGCGGTTATCTGAGAACTGTCGATTATATAGAGTTCGCCACCGGCACTGCTGTGGGCGGCGATAGCGATGCTGTCGAAAGAGTTGCCATTAGCGATGCTATCCAGAGAATCAAGGATATCCTGGAATGAATCTTCACTGCCACTGTAGGTAATGACGACAATATCATCGGCAACCGCTTCGATCAGGTCAGAACTGTCGGCGATATCGGTATTGATGATGATGGCGTGTAACTCTGGAGCACTATTTTCAACGTCGTCCAGTGCATCGGCAAGTAGATCGAGGTGATCAGTTAGGTCGTCACCTCCAGAATCATTACTCAGATTTTCCGAGCTATCCTGATCAATAGGATCATCAGCAGAGGGTTCAGCATTATCGGAGTCCAGCGGATTGGCATTGTCACCGGGGATTACGGCTTCATGTTCGTTACCACTTGGACTATCTCCCTGATCACTTCCTCCGCCCGCACCGGAGCTAGCCTCGGCTGCGACTACGCTTCCGTCGAGCACAATTCTTTCTTCCATACGCATCAGCTTGCTAATCATTTGGTCATACCTCGATAGTTGAAAAATAATAATTATAATAGAACTCAAATCATTCTAAAATATACCAATAGTATTATAACATATTTATGGGGGAATTAAAGCGATAAAGACATTTTTTTTGAAAGTAAAGAGAAATTATTTTCGGGTGATTTATAGGATAAAACATGTTTCCTGAGATAAGTAATGAACAAATAAAAGCATTTTATTGCTAAGAACAGGCCGTTGAGTATTATTTTAAGAAGTTGAATTACTTTTTGTGTTTTTGCTGATTATAATATAGAATACATTAGTGCTATTTTATTAATAAAAACTATGCCGAGGATATGATGATGGATGAACCTGAGATTGAGATTAATACCACTAGACAAAGAACAGAAAAGAAGAAGGGAGGGTGCCTCAAGCTTTTTATCATCCTCTTGCTTGTCTTTGTAGCGTTGGTGGCAGGGGGAGTGTTTTATCTGCAGAATACCTTTGATGAGTCTTATCTGCGCAGTAAATGCGAGGAAGAGATAGCTCGGGCAACTGGGGGTGAGTGTACGATTGAGAGTATAGACTGGTCGGTTGCGGGCAGTGCCGAGATTATCGGAATGAACTTGGCGGTGGAGAATGAGCAGGCTGGGGCGGATTCACAGTACCTGAAAATTGCTCGGATTACCGCTAATATAGATATACTAAAATCTATAATAAATCTACAGCCGGTGATCAAGGTGGCGGTAGATGGGGTCGAGATCAATATCGACCGCGTAGTCAAGAATGAAGTGCAAAATCAAGATGATACTGCGAAGAGGAAGCAGGGGGTAACTGCGCTTGATACACTGAAAGTTGAGGGGAATGAGAGATTTTCAACTAATATTAATCAGATAATTTCGTCGATTGTTGATATGCCGTGGCGGAGTTGGGTGGCGGAGTTTGACTGGCGCCAGTTCAGTCTGGATGCGAGTTTGAGTAATGTCAAGGTCGTGGTGCACGATCGCAGTGAGCTGCTCAAGGATATTGATTTTACCTTGAATTCTACAGCCAGACTCGATAAGAGTGGGGTCAAGTTTGATCTTGAGCTAGCCGAGGTTACGCCGAATGTACGTGACGGTCGGGTGGTTGTGGCAGCAAATGTCGTCTTTGACTGGGCGCAGCTGGAGCAGAGGCCGGATAAGCCTTTGGCGTTTATCGGGTCGGCCAATCTAAATCTGGCTATCAATAACTTAGATCTAAATTATATCGCGGAGTATTATATTCAGACTGAACAGCAGCAGTTCAGGCTGGGCAAGCCGCTATCGGGCAATATCTCGCTAAAGGCGGATGACCTCTCCAAGGTGGCTCTCAAAGCAGAGCTTACCTGCAGGGAGTTGTGCAGGTTCTACCGTGACGGTAAAAATCTGCCCGGTGGGAACCCTACCCTTGATTTTGATTTGAATGCTGAGGTCGATTTGAGTAGGCAGTTCTCACAGATCAAGAACGGGTATGTAAACATCAAGAGTAGGAATTCAGCTTCGGATTATGAATGGTTCAGCCTCAATACTGAGATCTTCGGTTCGTTTGCCGAGCAGATAGTACTGAGTATTCAGAGTAAACTCGATGTCGGGGCACTCAGTAATAGCGCTTTCGGGAGAGCCTTTGATTTTTATAATATTGCAAGCGGAGGGATAACTCTGGGCAGTCAGCTGGCGTGGAAGCGTACAGAGGACTGGGTATATGAGTTGAACCTAAAATCCACAGATCTGGTTATCAAGAATGCCGATACTGCTGTACCGGCGCCGATGGTGTTGTTGCTCAGCGGTACAGTCAAGCCGGAGGACAGGTTTGCTCCAGAGTATCTGACTTTACAGCTTAAGTGTGATGCGCCGGGGATTCAGGTAAGTACGGTCGGTGCCCAGGGGCTGGTTATCCCGCTCAATCTGAGTGAATTTGTCCCGCAGGGTGAGGCCAAGGCGCAGGTAGATATTCCTCAGGTCTTTAAAGCCTTTGCCGGACCGCTTGGTAAGCTTGGGTTGAAGAGTGTCGATGAACAGTTAAACCTTGACTTTACTGTTGATGCGGCTAAGTCGACCAGGATAAATCTCCAGATGCAGAATACCAAGGAGCAATATGCTCCATGTGTCATCAACCTGGCGTATACGCCGAAGTCCGGGGGAGAGTTTAGCGGTAACTTTGAGTTGAATGCCGAGAAGAATGCCGTACAGGTGAAGGCGACGGTGGAGGGCGAGGTTACCCAGGATAAGACGGTAAATCTTAATTTTAACAAGCAGTTCGCCATGCGGGTAGGGTCGGCTCTCAACCTGGCGAAACGAGTGCAGAATTTGGTGCCGGGACTGGAAGTTGCGCAGTACCCGGTGGTGGGGGTTATTCGGGGTAGAGCAAACGGCAAGGCGGTTATTGCAGATAATAACGTCTCGCTCTCTGACAATAATTTTGCGGTATTGATTGAGGGTATGACCTTCACTGCGGATAACGGGAGTAAATTTGTTGACAATAAAACCAGCATTAATGGTAGTTATAGTGTTCAGGATCTGCTCGGAAAGTGTGTGGCGCGTATCGACTCTTTCAAGGTTGAGGGTGATACCATTAATGTCGGATTCAAGGCCGAGAGGCTGGGAGTGGGTGAACTGCAGGAGGATGCGGTGCGCGGGCTGGAAGGGGTGAAGGGACTTGAGCTTATGGTAAAGGTTGGAGCCAATACCTTTACCAATCTCTCCGCGCTCCTTGGTGAGCGGTTGCCGCCGGTGTTGCGTAGCGGTAAGAGCTTACTTGTGGAGTTAAAATCGACCGCGGCAAACGCTATTGCCCTCAATCAGTTTGAGTTCAACAGTGCTGGTCTGGTTGCCGCGCTCAGTGGCCTGGTAGTCAACCCTCAGGCTTTATCAGCTCTGCTCAATGAACATAATTATGCAGATGTGCTTAAAAATCTCTCTGCTTTCAAGGTGGCGGTCAAGGCTGGTGCTAGCTTCTGGAGCGGGCTGGATTTGCCACAGGGCTTGCGCTTCAGTGGAAATGCGGATTTGGATATGGCGTATGATCCGCAAACGGACAGGCTAACTCTGAGTAAGCTGATTCTAGCGGGAGATCAGCATAATCGAAGCTTTGTCGGCAGGATGAGTGGGGCGACAATCATTGATAATGTCAGTGAAATTGTGCGGACGCAGAATCCGGCCTTGTTGCTTGAGTCGCTGCCGAGTGGGGTTAATATTCCGGTGGTGACTATCTATCTTCCTCAGCTCAAAGAGTTTTTGCTTCAGCAGAAAATAGCGCTTGATATTACTGGAAATACGCTGGAGTTGAGTAAGTTGCGGGTGGTCAAGGCCAAGCAACCTGGGACATTACAAGTGGTTGGAAGTATTGTCAGCCCGGGGCTGAGGCTGGGGGATGACTTGGCGTATAAAGGTAGTATGGCGCTGAATAATCTTATAAAGGTTGAGGGCGGCAGTTTTGCGGTTACGGGAGAGCTGAAGCTGGATCAGGCGCAGATTCAGTTTCGAGCCAGGCCGTATGTCTATAATAAACCTCTCAATCAACCAGTCAAACTCTACTACAAGCTTGAGGGCGGTGAAACCGGACAGTTCAAGGTCTACCGGGCAGGTATGACTGGGGGAGCGTTACAGTTTGAGCTGCAGAATCTTGAGTTTGAGCCGGGAAAAGAGGGTAAATTCGCGCTCAAGCTTCCGCTCTTCTCGGTGAAAGCTCCGTTTACACTTAATGTTAAAGATGTGGAGTTGAACCCAGTGACCGATACTGCCAGAGCCAGTGTTCAGAGTAGCAAATTGGATCTCACCGCTATGAGCTCAAGTTTGGATACGGGGCTGCCATGTAAACTTGGAGGGTACATTGGGGCAATCAATATGCAACTTGCGGACAGGTATTCAACATTATTTGGCGGAACTAAACGGCGCCTCTCAGCCGGTAATCAGTTAGCTGTAGGTGCGAGCGAGGTGAGCCTTACCTCGACTCAGCAAGCGGGAGTGAGTATGACCCTGGCTTTGGGTAAGCTCACAGGAAGTACCGAGGATGGGAAATTTACCCTCGGCGGTATGAGTATAACCTCACCGACAGGTTTTACGGCAGCGACACCGGTTACCGTGGGACAGATAGATACAACGCTTGATCTTGAGGCTATGGCTCAGGGCAGGAGTATTATTGACGAGGTGATTGTCAGCAGTTATAAGGCAATATATGAACTCAATCTGGCAGGCAATAATATTACGGCGTTGCAGAATAATATCAATACTCTGCTTCCGACTCCTGAAGCAGCAGGGAGTGCTACGGCGCAGAGCGCAGGGGTTGATAATACAGGCGGTGCGGTTGGTGGTAAGGATAGTGGGGGCGGAGACGGGATATTGATAAAAGAGTTGTATCTCAATAATGGGGTGGTTGAAATTAAGTCAAAATTGATCAATACCACTCTCAAGCTGCCGCAGACAAATGTCAAAGATATCGGTGGGTCTAACCCACGGGTGGCGGCGGCGACGGTGCTCAATGTTATGCTTCGCGGTATAGGTAAGGCTGCGGTCTCGATGTTTGATAATACTACCGGTACGGCGGTGAATTCGGTTACTAACTTGCTTGGCAGTGCCTTGAAAAATAAGGAAAAAGCTGGAAACGAACAGGATGCTGAGAGCACGGAGGAAAACCCGGTGAAGTCGGTCACGAATATTATAAATAGTGTGGTAAATTCCGCAGATGAGAGCTCAGAGGGTAATGCGGATTCGGGAAGTTCACTGAGTGAATCTTTGGGTAATTTCTTCAAATAAATTTTGTCTCAATAATTGATGTCATTTTTGAGCGATGTCTTTGAGTTTGGCTTTTAGGGTGTAGGTGCGACGTTCGTAGACGACACAGCTGCACCCTTTGGCTTGGGCTTGGGCTTTGGCGGTCTTTTTGAGATTTGCTGCGGCTCTGGAGATCTCGGCAAGGCTTGGAGTGTACTCGAAGTTTTGGTTGGAGATGACCGAGAGATTGAGCGTCGTAATAGGAACAAACTGGACGACTCCTTGTCTGTTTTTAGCTTCATAGCCACCATTGCGGATGTGTTTCGTTTTGAAGTGGTCTTTAACCTGTTGATCAAAATCCTGGCATATCTGTGCTACTGCAGTCTGTGATAAGCTGCCGGTAACGACTATAATATAATCATCACCTCCTATATGACCAACCTTTGCTGCAGAGGAGATGGCGGATTGGTGCTGTTGCATTATCTGGGCGGCGAGTTTGATGACATTGTCGCCGTTACTGAAGCCATAGGTGTCATTATATTCTTTGAAATTACTGAGGTCACCGTATATAATCGCATATTCAGGATAGGCGAGCGAATTCTCTATCCACTTATTGATGCTCTTGTTGCCGGGAAGACCGGTGAGCGGGTTGGAGTTCATGGCGTATTCGAGTTCCAATTGGCTCGAACGGAGCAGTAGTGCCTTGATCTCAATGCAGCCGATATAGTTACTGGCGGTATCGGTAACAACTACTGGGTCGTAGGTATGTTCGTCATCTCGGTGCATGGCCAGGGATGCCGTAGCAGGCAGGGAGTGAGTAATGTCGACGCTGAGAAATTCTTTGGTGGTAAATTTTATCGCCGGCTTCTTCTGATGTAGTGAATAGCCGAAGGCACCGCTGTTATTCAACATGAAATTGACTCTGGTAATCAGACCAATAGGTTTATTCTGCTCTAGAAGGACGATGCAGGAGATCCTTCTATCGCTATGGAACATTTTGTAGATATCCTCACATTTGATGGTTTTGTCTTCTACTACCGGAGGAGTGGTTAGTAGGCTGAATATCTCTTTTTCTTCAGTACTCATAATTCAGTATCCTGACAAAAATGTCGATACATACTTATTGCTCGACTGTGTGACAAGCCTCTAAGGCTGTAATGTGTTACAGGCTTGCTGACTCCGGTGAAGTTGGTATCTTTCTTGTATTTATTGAAAATCAAAGGTATATACTACGGAGCTATAATATTATGACGGTTTTTGTTCGGGTTTTATTAGAAATATATGAATAATTAGTTTGTGGTGGTTTTCTGGTGGTATTGACTGTTGATTATGTGTATTATAAATTTGTGTTTGGGTATCGTAATAATTCTTTAAGAGGTTGTACTGATGGATGCTTTTAAGGTAGTTGTAGATCATGAAGATATGATCGTAACCTTGCAGGCGGGGATCAAGCTTCCCGGCACTATCAGCACTGCTAGGCAGCTCAATGTCATTCTCGAAGAGAACAATGTGTTTAAAGGGGTTGATAGTGCTGAAATTGAACGTGCATTCCAAGAGTTACCCTCTCTGACTACTGAGAAAGTTTATGTTATTGCTAGAGGTGAGCCTCCGCAAAACGGGAAGAATGGCAGGCTGGAATTTCATGTTAATGTCTCAGGTAAACCGGTTTATAATCTGGAGGCGGATCCGCGGGATTCGGGTAGGATCGATTATAAAAGTGCGGTATCTGTAGAGTCGGTGGTGGTGGGTACCCATTTGTTGACGATTATTCCGCCTACCCTGGGTAAGGATGGATATAATTTATCCGGGAAGGTGCTGAATGCGAAGAACGGTAAGGAGGTTTCAATCGTTCTGAGTGAGGGCACGGAATTCAACAGCGATAGAACCAAGGTTTATGCCACCAGTCATGGGCGGCCAATATTCTCGCATGGTTTTCTCTCGGTGCGTTCGGTCTATGATGTACCGGGGGATGTCTGCTATGAGACAGGTAATATTTATTTTGATGGACACGTCAAGATAATGGGTAGTGTTCAGGATGAGTTTAGTGTCGAGGCCAATAGCATAGAGATCAAAGGTATTGTCGGGAGTGCCGATATTAAGGCTAAGAAAGATTTGGTAATTCTGGGCGGGGTAAACGGCAGGGGAAAGGCGAATATTGTCTGTGGGGCGGATGCGAACATCAAGTATATCAATGCCGCTACGGTGGAGGTAAAAGGGAATCTGGTAGTCAATAAGGAGATTGTAAACGCAACGATAAGGTGCAACGGTAAGGTCTCAAGTAAGAAGATAATCGGGGGTGAGGTCATGGCACTCAAGGGGCTGGATGCGGTGCAGATCGGTTCGGATGTGGGAACGCCAACATTTATTCGACCGGGGATAAACTATGAACTGGAGCGAATTGAGAATGCGATAAAGGTGCTGAGTAAGCAGATCGATGCGGTTATTAAGCCGGTTAAAAATAACCTTGGAGAAAGGGATTTCTTCTGTAAATTGAGCGCTGAAAAACAGGCGGAGTTACTCAAAGCCTATACCTACTTCAAGCGAATAAAAAAAGGCTATCTTCAGTTGCTCAAAGGTAAGAATAGGATTCAGAATGATGAAGCATATGATCCGGTCAAGGAGGTTATTATCTATGGACGGCTCTTTCATGATGTACAAGTAAGGACAAATTACTGCTCAAAGCGTTTTATCAAGGGCTTGACCGGTCCGATAAAGCTAATCGAGGATATCAATTCCGCCAGTATGAAGGATGTACCTCTATCACAGAATGATCTTGGAGAGGAAAAACCAAGTGCTACCGCAGCAAAGTAGGAGCAAAGTTAGAAATGTCAAAAGAGAGTGGTATTTATACCGAGGAAGAATTGAACGATTTAGATAAAAAGCTCAGTTATATGCTGTATGGGCAGGGCTTTGTCGTCTGTATTCTGGATTCCAAACATACTCGGCGTCGTACTTTAGCTAATACCCTGAGTAAGCTTGGAGTTGACAATGTGGTTGAGGCGGATAGCTATGAAAAGGCTCTGGTGCGCTTGGCTAAATACAAGGACAATCAGGTAATTGTTATTACAGACCTGATCATCGGCAAAAGCAATGGATTGAGGGTGATCACCAGTTTGATGCTTAAATTCAAGGGGTTATCGGCATTGATACTCAGTGATAAGCCGCATCCGGCGCTGAAGAAAGCGGAGATGGCTTCCAAAGCGATTGCAGCAAGGGTCAGGCCGCTGCAAGATCAGGAACTTAAGGATATCATCACCTCCTTTGGTGTGAGCTTACAAAAACCGTGAGCGGATATGAAAATTACTAATGTGATTATCATCCCTAATATAGACCTAGCTGAAGTTAGACCGAAAGGAAGAGAGTCTTTTTACTTTTGTTCGCAGCCCGGACGAAAAGCATGTCGAGTATGGTGCGCGCTGGCAAGCAGCAACTAAGAAAGTAGTCGTAAATAGCTGAGGGATAATGCCTAAATGATTGCTTGGTGTGGAGAGTCCTGACTTTAGTTGAACCAAACCTCTGAACCTACAGGCCTGCAGACCGAGATAGCGTGTTCAAACTTATTCTCAATTCTTTTTCGGGGCTATCCGCCTCGTATTCTGGTAAACGTTGCGCGTTTGATCATAATTTACTCAAGTGTGATTCTAAAGCGTAGGATTTGTTCCAAGGTTTAGGTATAACTACTCTAGTTGTAATGTCTGGATCTTTGGATGAAGTTTTTAGGTTTGGCTGGATTCCGGGATTTACGGAGAATACTTGGTCGAGCTTTACTCCTCAGCTATAAATAACTAATTTCTCAGCTGCTGTCCTTCAGCCAGCGTAAAACCTTACTCTAAAGGCCAAAATCTACAAAAAAAAAGTTGTCAAACCAATGATCTGGCTGTATTAGCTCAGAATATTTTGTATTATCTTTTAGCAATAATTATTATTGCGGTATTTTAAAAGATGGTATATAATATAAGGAAATGGTAAAGTAAAATTTACCTCTGACTCTAGCGATTCTCTTGATTGCTGTGGTCTTTGGGGTGTAACTGGCAGTTTGCCCCGGTTTGAGTTATGAAGAGAATTTTCTCGTGATAGTGAGTTGGTCAGCTTAAGGAGGATATGATGTCTAGAAAGTGTGAGATATGTCAGAAAGCACCGGCAACTGTGCATCTGACAAATATAAACAACAATATCAAGACCGAGATGCATATGTGTGAAAGCTGTGCTGAGAAGAATGGTGTGCATATTCATAAGACATTCTCTTTTGAAAAGGTATTTACGCAGAAGAAACCAAATTCCCTGAATTCTATTGACTTTGTACTCAGTTCCGAGAATAAGGGTACGGAGGAGAAGAAGAATAAACCGGATATCGTCTGTGATAAATGCGGAATGAAATGGAAAGAATTTAGAAAGGGCGGCAGGTTTGGCTGTTCGAATGACTATGAGGTCTTTAAAAAGGGGCTTGTACCACTACTGGATGAGATCCACGGCGCTACTCAGCATAATATAGGCAAGGTGCCGGCGCAGAATGCTCAGGCTGATCAGTATAATCAGCTTTTAGAACTCAAGCGGCAGCTTCGTGATGCTGTGACTAAGGAAGACTATGAGTCTGCGGCACGACTTCGTGATGCGATAGAAGCGATGGGTCAATAAGGCTGGTAAGTGGTTTATTCCGGTAGTTTTTTATTTCGAATTGCCATATACTAATGTATGATAGCTTATGGTTTTCATAGCTTATAACATAATTTTTTGTCGTAGTTTGATAATATCAATATATTAGCCGGTAGCGTTGTTACCGGCTGTTTTTTATAATTTGTTAATTAAAGTTCTGGGTGAGGGAGGCGCAGTATTGCCTCTAATGTTGTTACTTAGAAAGTTGGCTGGCTGTATTTATGGCCGATATTGATAAAGCTTCTGGCGTTGCCGGCGAGAAGTTTGTATACCTCATGTTCGATCTCTTCTTCCGATACCCGCCAACCGGTGCGGTAGAGGCTGATATATTTCTCCTGAAGCATCTCCGCCAGCATCCAGCGTGAGTGCGCCCATTTGGGGAGGAGTTCTTCATAGACATCGGCACTGCTGGCATGTGCGATAAAACTGGTGCCGAGCTGATCTAAGTGCATCCGGCTGATCTCGGTAAAGGAGCTTTGAGCCGAGAGGTGGGTGCTGCCATTCATCGGCATAATATTATGGTTCTTTTTGGAGAGCAGGGTAAGACCATACTGGTTCTCATAATTGGTATCGGTAATCAATAGACGCAGCCCTGGGAATTTTGTGATAAGTTCCTGGACAAAGTCGATATTTGAAAACTGGATTGAATCGTTGAGTTTCAGCGAATTCAGTGTAGGTGAGCTTTTGTTCTCATTGAATTTGATAGACAGCGGTATGCCGGCGTCAAGGAGTATGGGAGCGATACATTTGGTAATCAGTTTGAGGGTGTTATTGCGCTTGTTTGAAAAGCTGAGTTCCGAGGGTATGCTGAGGTGAATATAGACCGCTTTGGTCTGTTCGATAGCGTTCAGCATGAATTCGTGAATAATCGGATAGGTATTTTTGTCAAGACTGCGTTTGACCATAAAGCCGAGTTTGGTCAGAAGTTCGTAGCTCTTCTTCCAGTCACATACAAGATTGGATAGATCTAGAGCAGTATAAAATTTTTGATCAGTATTCTTGGTTTGGATAAATTTCTGATTTGCCGGATGCAGCGGGTCGTAACAGGTGACCAGCCCTTCGATATTGGCACGTTTAATAATATTCTCCAGATGCTCCTGTTTTGAAGAATTGTTGAAGAAATTCCGGTATGAACCAAGGTTGCGGGTATTAGGATCGAGCTGGAGCAGCCCCAGAGCGGTTAGTACCGCACGGGTTGATTCACTCAGGGGAGTATTGGCAATAAATAAGCGATGCCAAACCAGTTCCGATTTGATTCTGATGGGTAAGGAGTCGTACTCTTCTTTGGTCAATTCCTGATTGGGGTCGCTGACACTGCGGGGTGAGTAACGAAAGAGTTCGTCAGAGAGGGTTTTAGTCGTCAGCAGCTCGTCGATACCGGTTTTGATATATGCTTCGTCAAAGCGCGGGTCATAAAGATTGGTATAGATATCAAAGGCTGGAGTCTTGTGGACTATAGTCCAAATTTTGTCCATAACTTCGTCTACTGCTGGTATACTGTAGCTCATGCTTGATTATCCTAATATAGAGGTTGAATAGTTAAATCAATATGTGCTGCTGTTTAATTGCTTATAATTATAACTTATGTCAGTTTTTTTGCAACCATTCCGGCGACCCTTCTTATAGTTGGGATGTACTTTGATTTTACTACCTCCATGCCTTTGTAGAGTTCGAGCGTGTCTTTATCAATCACTGCTAAAGCTCCGTATTCATAAGCGCGGGAGGTGATGTCTGAAGAGTCTTTGGCGATAGTGCTACAGATAACGACTGGCTTGGGCAGGTGCTGAGAGAGCTTTTTAAGAAACTTCAGACCATCCATCTTGGGCATAATGATATCAAGGCTGACTACATCCGGGTCGGTACTGATGATCATATCCCTGGCTTCATAGGCGTCCCCAGCTTCACCACAGACCTCAAGACCTGCACTCGCTTCGACAGCGGCTCTGAGGATCTTGCGCACCAGAGGAGAATCATCAACGATAAGCACCCGGGTATTGCGGGAGGAGATATCTTGACGTTTTTTGGCTAATTTTCTGGCTTCTTCTGATTTTAAAATTACCTTGGTGGTGACCGTGCCGGTCTCAGTGTCAAAATAAATTCTTCTGCCGCTATTACCACCTACCTCTTCTGTGGTAACACTTATTCTATGCGCTTTGAGAAATTCGCGAGCCAGGGCAATATTCCTTGAGCCGATGTCTGAGCCGCCGCCGTTATTGAGGTTATTTACTACTGCAGCGCCACCATAGATGCCGGCTCGGAAGTTTGCCAGGTTCTGGTCTACCTTCTTCAATAGCCAGATTACTGTCTGGAGCGAGGTATCTCCGTATCTGCCTTTGTCGGTATTGCCGGCAGGGGCACGGTCGAGAAGGAAGTGGTTCATGCCTCCGCAGGGTAGGGTTTTGTGCTTGAGGGTTACTGAGACACAGCTTCCGAGAAGTGTGGCGATCTCGCACTTGGTACGGGATACATGGTACTCGCCGGGGAGTAGGAACACTCTCTTTGAGTCGTTGGCTTGATTTGTCATTTATCAACCTCAATAACATTAAACGATAAAAGGTACACCCTGGATTGATCCAGAGTGTGGAAGTATTATTGATCTTTGACCATATATACCTTGTCAGCCTGGCTTACCAGATAGTTCATCAGTCTTACCCCAACACCAATCTGTGGCGTCATGGGGAACTCTGGGGTGTAGAATGAGTTGCCACGTGAGTAGTCAGATAATACCGGGTAGGTAAGGGCTGAAGTACTCTGAGTTACGGCGTTGCTTGTATCGCGTGAATAGATTACATACATCGCATAACTAGCGACATCTTCGCTGAAGAGAGGGCCGACGGTCTCGCCGGTAGGAGTATTGCCGATTTCAGTAAGATCACCGAAGAGTTCACGGTATGGTGTAGTCTGAGTAATAACCTCTCTACCGTCAATCTCTTTCTTATTCTCTTTGAGTGCGGTGCTGGTGCTGGCGGCAGCTGCCATGGCCAGTTCTTTGGAGCGGTCGGCGATCAACTGTTCTTTGATGGCTTCCAGCAGTTCGCTTCCGTCTGCAGCAGTGAGTGAACGTTTCTTGCCTTCTTCGTAATCGGTAACTCTGATCTTGGAGAAGGTCTTATTGGCAGAGAAATAAGGTATTTCAGAAAAGCTGCCATCTGCCCCTCGCCTAGCTTGACCGAAGAATGATCTTGAACTGCGTTCCAGAATCTGCGGATAATTCTGGTTCTCCGGGGTTCTCTTCTCATTTGCATCCTGGAGTTTGGCGTTCTGCAACTCGGTATCGAGAATTGCCAGTGAACGTTGAATACCGCTACCGGTAAAGATGGGGTTATCTGCAATTTCAAAGGCAGTCAGAGCATTATCGGCAGTGGTGCCAACGATCAGGCCGCGTTCTTGCAGGCGTGGATCTTTGGCGATAATATCCAGGTCTACTACCTGAATAGTCTTGGCGTCATCATTCTTCAGATCGGCTCTGCTGAGAAAGCTGGTGAACTCCATGCCCAGGGTATCTCTGGCGGTTTTTATTCGATTTTCGGTGAGGTAATCTTCCTTGACCCGATCTTGAATTGCAGTGAATAACTCTTCCTTGCCGTCTTTGTCTTTATATTTATTCAAATTATCATTATAGTATTTTTCCAGAGTCTCGGTTGAGACCTCAGGATTGTCGGTGGTGGTGATAAGTGGCACGGCGATATATTCCAGCTTCCACTTAGGGTCGGTCCAGAGGAAGTTATAGGTGCTCCGATACTCTGGTTTCTGGTATGTGTTGATAAAATCCTGAGCTTTGGCTTTGAGCTCTGCCTCGGTGAGGTTGTTAAATTCGTCTGTGGCTTTGGTGGTAAAGTTGCTGACCGGTACTACCAGTGAACCATAGGTTATTGTGGTCTGCTGCATGGTATTGGAAATATCGGCAACGGCGCTGGGGAAGGTGAGTGAACGGTCGATTATGTTGAGAAATTTCTTGGCCAACAGCCATTCGCGTACCGCCAGTTTGTACTCATAGATACTTTTGAGCCTGGAGGTCTGCTCCAGACGCTGCTTGATAATATTCTCAAGCTCCTTCTCGCTCTGTCCAGCATAGCCGAACTGTCCGCGGATATAGGTGGCGACCTCTTCATCGGTTACCATCAGACCGTAGGCTATCGCCTTATCTTTGAGTGCCAGAATATTGAACATCGCTTCTGAACCGGTGATCTGTGGTAAAAAGTAGTTTTGCTGAGAAAATCCGAAGGCTATCGGATTCTCCGGATTGAGAGCTTGTAGGCGCTGATAGAAATCAGAGTACTCCTGAGCGGAGTAAGATTTGCCATCAATTATGCCGACCGAGTCATTGCTTGGGTTGAAATCGAAGACCTGTGAGTAGCCAAATATCATAAAAGAAGGTATTACAATTATTGCCACAATCCAATAAATAATTTTCTGCTTATCTCTAAACTTCTGTAATGCCACGTGACTCACCTTTCTGAAAACCAGAAATACTGTATATCTCTGATGGAATTAAATATTAATCATAAACCAACAAACCAAAATATAACCAGAATATTATATTCTATGTTTAGAATAACTGCAACTAGTTTTAGGAAATATTGTTGAACAAATCTTTATATCAAGTTAATAATTGGTTATTAGGTTTTGGTGCGGGAGGATCGGGGTTTATTAATAACAGGGTTGACTTTTGATGCGTATGCGAGAGAATGAATTGGCTGTTTTACATGGTAGCAATAAGGTTGTTTTTACATTATTAGGTCGGGATAAGAGTTACTAAACAATATGCATAAGGCAATAGAATTTGTAGTAAGTGCGCGTTCGGGACGAGCCCGGCGCGGGGTACTCAAAACCCTTCACGGAGAGGTGAATTCTCCGTTTTTTATGAGTGTCGGTACTCTGGCGGCGGTCAAGGGGCTTACTCCGCAGCTGCTTAGAGACTGTGGCTGTGAGATTGTCCTGGCTAATACCTATCACCTCTCTTTGCGTCCAGGAGAAGAGTTGGTGCGTAATTTTGGCGGCTTGGCAAAATTTATGGGCTGGAATGGACCGACCCTTACTGACAGCGGCGGTTTTCAGGTCTACTCTCTTGCCGATATCAATAAGATAACCGATGAGGGGGTGAGTTTTGCCAGTCATATTGATGGTTCGAAGATCTTTATCTCGCCGGAACGCTCAATTCAAATCCAGCAGGATCTTGGTGCAGATATGTTTATGGCTTTTGACGAGTGTCCTCCGGGGGACAGTTCGCATGCGCTGGTGGCGGAGAGTATCGAGCGAACCCGACGCTGGGCTGTGCGTTCCAAAGCGGCCTGGACCAATCGGGAGCGTCAGGCCTTATTCGGTATTGTTCAGGGTGGGGTTTATGAGGATCTGCGGCGCATCAGTGCCGAGCAGATTGTCGAACTGGATCTGCCGGGTAATGCCATTGGCGGGGTGAGCGTGGGCGAGGAACCGGCGAAGATTGACCGGGTGGTAGAGTATACGGCGGCACTCCTGCCCGAGGATAAACCCAGGTATCTGATGGGAGTAGGTCGGCCGCAGGATATAATCCTGGCTATCGGCCATGGGGTGGATATGTTTGATTGTGTGATGCCGACGCGTCATGCGCGGCATGCCGAGGTCTTTACCCGCAAAGGTAAGCTCAAGCTGAGAAATCTCAAGTACCGCGAGGATCAGCGGCCACTGGAAGAGGGTTGCGACTGTTATACCTGCAGGAATCTGAGTCGGGGTTACTTACGCCACCTCTTTATCGCTCGTGAGATGTTGGGGCCGATTTATGCGGCGATTCATAATATCCGGTTTTATATGAAGATGCTGGAGGAGGCGCGTACGGCTATAGAGCAGGGCGTCTACGCTGAGTTTGCGGCCAGGTTTATCACCGATATCGAGAGTGGAGAAGGTTAGTTTTGCGTGGGTGAATAGAGTATCTAGATCTTCGGGGTGAGTTTTGAGATTGTGGTAAATCAGAAAATTGCGTTGGCAATTTTCTGATTTAGTGATAGATCTCAATCATAGTGGGTAATACCGGCTGGATTACTCTACAGCGGAGAAGATTTTTTGCAGCTCTTCTGCCGGGATGGCTCCGTGGCGGAAGATCTCCAGTTCGCCGGTTTCAGCGATACCGACGACACTCGATCCCTCTCCAACTGCGGCAATACCATCGTCGATGATCAGCTCGATCTTACTCCCCAGGTCTTTATCAATTTCGGTTGCGGAATTTGCTGGCAGGCCTCCGGCAATATTGGCACTGGTAGCTACAATGCCACAGCCGATTTCGAGCATCAGTAGACGTAGCCACTTGTTGTCCGGTACTCTCAATCCATTTGTGTTACCGTCAGCGGTAGGGAGTACCAGGGTGAGAGGCCCTGGCCAGAATGCTTGCATTAGGCGCTGGGCTCCCGGATGTTCGGTGTTGGCGTATTTACTCGCCCAGCTTGTTCTAGGGATTAGGATCTGGAAGGGTTTCTCCGCTTCTCTGCCCTTTAGTCGACGTAAAGCTTCCAGCGCTTTTGGATTATCGGCGATGACACCAATGCCGTAGACGGTCTCGGTGGGGAAGGCTATCACTCCTCCGTTGAGCAAGGCGTCACAAGCGGGTTTGAGGGACCTGTAATCTGCTTTGAGTATATCTGTCATGGTATTCTCCCTTATAGTCTGTCGAGTGCTTTCTTGGCGATGTCGGTGCGGAAGTGCGCGCCGGCGAAGTTGATTTTATTTACGGCGGCGTAAGCATTCGTTATCGCTTGCGGAATATCGGCGCCGAGAGCGGTTACTCCGAGTACACGTCCGCCTGCAGTGACTATTTTATTGGTCTTGGCTTTGGTACCGGCGTGGAAGACCACGGCATTATCTCTGGCGGTGTCGATGCTGTCAAGACCGGTGATTTCTATATCCCGTTCATAACTGCCGGGGTAGCCGCCGCTGGACATGACTACGCATACCGCAGCCTCGTCCTTCCAGTGGATATCCATATCTTTGAGTTTGCCGTTGGCGACAGCTTCAAGCAGGTCGAGGATATCTGTATCCAGACGCAGCATTATCGGCTGGGTCTCGGGATCGCCGAAGCGGACATTGTATTCGAGTACCTTGGGCCCGCCTTTGGTGATCATCAGTCCGGCATAGAGTACTCCCTTGAAACGTCTGCCCGAGTTGTTCATAGCGTGTACTGTCGGTACCAGAATGGTCTCGATGACCTCATCCAGCAGTTTCTCGGTCATGAGTGGAGCGGGTGAGTAGGCACCCATGCCCCCGGTGTTGGGGCCGGTATCGCCGTCGAAGACCGCTTTATGATCCTGGGAAGAGGCGAGCGGAGCGATGGTCTTGCCGTCGGTGAGGGCGAGTACGGAGAGTTCTTCTCCTACCAGGCATTCTTCAATAACGACCTTGCCCCCGGCTTCACCAAACTCTCGGTCTATCATACAACGTTTGAGTGCTTCTTCAGCTTCCTGATGATCAGAGCAGACAATAGCGCCTTTGCCTGCTGCGAGTCCATCGGCTTTGACCACGATCGGCCCTTCATCCAGGCTGTGCAGATAATCAATCGCTGGTTCGTATTGCTCGAAGATGGCGTAATCGGCTGTAGGGATACCGTTATGGCGCATAAGATCCTTGGCGAAGACCTTACTCTTCTCCAGTTCTGCCGCTGCCTTGGTCGGCCCGAAGGTCTTGATTCCGGCTGCCTGCAGCGCATCGACGATTCCCTCTACCAGCACCGCTTCCGGCCCCGGGATGACAAAGTCGATATTATTCTGTTTGGCCCAACGGACAATGCTGGGAATATTGTGCAGATCTAGATCTATACATTCCCCCAGTTCCTGGCAGCCGGCATTGCCGGGGGCTATATAGAGCTTGCCCAGCCGTGGGGACTGCTTAACCTTCCAGGCTAGTGCGTGTTCCCTGCCGCCATTACCTACAATAAGTACATTCATTCTTCACCCTTTCATCAGTTGGATTATTCTGCATAAATCCTATTAATCTCTCTCTTTGTTCCTGGGCAATGCGTTCAGTCCAGTAGCAGGAATGGAACGTGGTATTGTCGTGATAGACAATACGGTTCTATTCTTGTTTTTCAGTTTCGTCTTCGTCATGTAAAAAGTTTATAAGCCGGGAAATAACCTCCCCGGTCTTGTCTTCAAGGATATAGTGGCCGCCGTCGGGGTAATACTCTGCCTCCGCCTGCGGGAATCGCTCCTGCCACTCCTTGAAGAAGTGGTCGTTGAAGCACCAGTCCTTACCACCCCAGAGAATGAGTAGTTTCTTGCTCTGCAGATCTTTCAGGTGCTCATCAATATACTTCAGCCGGGCATAACTCGTCGCTGTCGGTGCGAGCGGGATGTCCTCGACAAATCTGAGGGTTGCGATCCGGTTCTGCCAGTTGTTATACGGGAGGAGGTACGCTTCTTTGACTTTATCCGGCAGCCTTTTCTCTACCGCCATAAAGGTTGCTGCTCCGGCAAAGGCATTGCAGCCTCGAATCGCTATCGCTCCGAATAACGGTATTCTGCAGATGTTGATCCTCAGCGGAATCCGCTGCGAGAGAAATGCCGCGGTATTGAGGATTACCATCTTGTCCAGACGTTCAATATTGTCGACTGCCCAGCCCATACCGATGGCTCCGCCCCAATCATGCACTATCAGGGTGAGTCGCTCATCCGGTCGGGTAATATTCTCCAACAGCGCATTTAGATTGGTAATATGCGCGTCCAGAGTATAGGCATAGCTCTGGGGTTTGTCACTGAAACCCATACCGAGATGATCCGGCGCAATTACCCGTCTCTCCGGGGCAAATTCTTTAATCAGATTCCGGTAGAAGAAACTCCAGCTTGGGTTGCCATGGAGCATGAGCAGGGTGCTTCTTTGCGGCTGGTTCTCGACCCGGCCGGTATCAATATAATGCAGCTTGTGCCCGGAATTCAATCTGTAGTAATGTGCCGCAAACGGGTAGAGCTCTTTGAACTCTGGGTCATCTCTATGCATTAAGGCTGATTCCTGCTAGCTTTCCGGCGGCATTTACAGTGTTGAGCAGCAGGTAAGCGTTGGTTACCGGCCCTGAACCACCTTTGGGGCTGGTAATATAACCTGCGACTTCTCTGCACGTTTCATAATCGACATCACCGACATACTGCATTGCAATTTTGCCTTTACTGTTCTTCAGCGGCTCGCCGTCGGCATCGAGTCCGGTCGGGATATGATTGACCCCGACATCGACGACAATCGCTCCCTCTTTGATCATCTCCTTCTTGACCAATGGGCTGAGATCGACCGGAGCTGGTTTTTCGCCCTTACCGTTTTTGTAGGCATTTAGGGCGCTCAGATAACGGTTCCAGACTACCGATGAAGCTCCGGTGGCAGCGATAATGACCTCAGCTTCCTTGCAGAGAGCCGCAACATCCGAACGGCTGTGACCGATCATGACTGAGGCGTTGAGGTTGAGCATCAGTAGTGCCGCAGGCTTGCCGACAATGGCACTGCGTCCCAGAATTAGAGCCTTGGCTCCATTGAGTTCCGGGCGTATTCTTCTGACCAGTTCTACCGCACCGACTGCGGTGCAGGGGGCGGGATCGGCATAGCCGTTGGTCAGCAGGGCTCCAAGATTCTCGGGGTGTACACCTTCGGCGTCTTTGACCGGGTCTATGGCCGAAGCCAGTTCAAGATGATTACAACCAGCCGGTAGCGGTAGATGCAGGAGGATTGCTGAGACATTTGTGTCTTGATTGAGTCGTTCTATCTCGCTGCGGATATTAGCGGCGTCCGCAGCTGCTCCAAGTTCAATGAGAGAATATTCTATACCGTTGTTTCGGCAGTGTTCTGCCTGAGCCTTGGCATACCAGCCGCTACCAGCATCATTATTAGCTCTGATTGCCGCCAGGTGTGGTTTCTTGCCGAGTTTTGCCAGTTGTTTGATTTTATCTTGGAGGCTAGCTAGTAACTCTGCTGCTACCTTAGTGCCGTCGATCAGTTCTGCAACCATGGATAGTCCTTTCACCCTTGTTTTGAATAAGCCCTGGCGTTTGAGTGGTTACCCCAGAGTATAGTTTAGTTGGTGCGAATAAATCTGTAACATAAATATTATTTTGTACTTATAATTATATTTGTTTTTTCAGGTCTTCCTGTAATCAGGTTTTTTCTGGAGTTATGTAAATAATCGCCAATAATCTCTGTCTTTATCAGCAGTAAACATAGATCTTTAGTGCTATATAATTTTAACCGTCGTTTGTAGCGGCATTTTTTTATAAAAGGAAACACACAACTTATTCTCTACCGGTTTGAAATTTGCATGCGTCCTAATAGAAGAATTTCGCGCGCTTTTTTTATTTTATTATTGCATTACTGCATTACGCCCACGCGATCAGTTCTACAAGCATGGATAATCCTTTCGCTTCTTGTAGAATAAGCCCTGGTGTTTGAGTTGAAGCTTATAGGGTACAGCCTAGATTTTATTGGAAAAAATAGAAAAGACAAGGGTTTTCCCTTTATCTCGAAGAATCGTTTAGAATGGTTTGAAGCAGCAGCAGAACCAGACTGGTGCCCTTTACTTGAGCAGGCGTGGTGGTGGAATTGTCGGGGTCATACGTCGGAGCTGGATGCCAAAGTGCTGGTTGACGATTACTACTTCGCCTTCGGCAAATTTGGTGTTCTCCGCGCAGACATCTAGAAATTCGCCGGCAAATTTCTTGAATTCAATAATCGATCCAGGTGCCAGTTCCTTGACATTCGCAATACGCATCTTGGTTGTGGCCAAAACCACAATTACCGGTACTGGTAGGCGTTTTGCCAACATGGTGTTGCGGTTTCTGATGCGTCTGGGGTGCTCCTGGATGGTTTTATCGACTATATTGTCAATATGCGCGTTATTGACCGCTTCTTCCCGTTGTTTAATCTCGGCTTGATCCTCCATGCCGGTACACGAGAGACTCATAAAGATGCGGATAGTTACCGGTGAGAGGCCTTCGATTGTCAGTTGACCCTGAGAGCAGAGCATATCTTCAGAGCCGAAGGTAGCCTTCAGATCTGTCTGACCCGGGGTGAGAATTGTAGTATTCTTTACATTGAAGTTTATCTTGCCCCCGGCATTCTCATCTCCACGTAACGCCTGCGCACCTTGCTGGGCGATGGTGTTGACGAGTTCGCCGTACGCATCCATGGCTTCATCATCAATAATCGTGTTCTGCAGATCAGGTTCTGTACCCATCGCCAGTGCCATAAAGAAGGCTATCGCTCCTTTGGCTCCAGATTCAGGAATCAGCAGAAAGATCTTTCCTTCACGCTCCCCGCCCCAGTCAATTTCGGTGACTATCTGCACCTCGGTTTCGGAGTCCAGTGCTTCACTGGGGGTGATAAAGTCGCAGTCGGTAATGTTAGAGACTACCCCTTTTCCGATAAAGGTTGACATGCCTTCAAAGCCACTGTCGGTGAAGACCTTGGTTAGGTGTTCACCGGTTTGCAGGATCTGTTGGGAGATCCGGCGGAATTCACCGGATTCGCCAAGTAGCTGATTGAGGTCGTCAAGTTCACTCATTTATATATACTTTCTTCTTCCTCTCGGGGTTTACGGGGTGTCAGCAATGCTGGCATTCTTGGTTATCTTGAAAGCTTTAAAATTATTGTAAGTTCCAGATGTTCCGCGGTATTTCGGTTTGCCGTCTATCGTCATCAGCAGCGAGTCTGCTACCTTTTTTCGGGTGGTGATAATATCGCCGGGCTTGAGATTGAGTAACTTGTGCATAGTCATGTTGGTCTCGGCCAGATAGGTGATTACCTCTATTTTGGCCTTGTTTACCCCTTCTTCAAGTTTCTTTTTGTCGGCCTCCGCGTCGGTGGAACGGCGGGTGGTGAACCAGGTCTGAATGGTGGAGAAATTGGTCATCACCGGTTCTACTACCGGAAACGGTACACAAATATTGAGCATTCCCGAGCTCTCGGCCATCTTGACTTCAAAGCATACCAGGATCACAACTTCGTTAGGAGGCACAATCTGCATGAGCTGTGGATTGGCTTCTTTGGCGGTTACCTCAAAGTCGATATGCAGGATCGGTTGCCAGGCCTCCTGTAGAAAGCGTAGGGTCTCGTTGGTCATATAGCCGATCAGCCTCCATTCAATCTCGCTCATCTCTCGCTCTGGCAGATGGGCTTCGGTATTACCCCCGCCGAGCAGCTTGTCAAGAATTGGATAGACAATAGAAGGATTTATCTCCAGCACCATCTGGCCGTCCAGCGGTTCACAGGAGAGGAGATTGAAGCAGGTCGGGTTGGGCAGACTCATGATAAATTCCTGATAAGTCAACTGTTCGACCGAGGCGAGTTTGACATCGACAATTGTACGTAGATAACTCGAGAGGCTGGCTCCGAGTTTTCGTGCCAGTACTTCATGCAGCATCTCCATAGAGCGAATCTGGTCGGTACTTACACGCTCCGGTCTTTTGAAGTCGTAGATGGCAATCTCTGGCGAGTTCTCATTATACTCGTCAGGAGAAATCGCTGAACCAGTATTTCCGTTGGCGCTATCGGCCAGGCTCATCAGATCATCAGCGATATCCGAATCATTATCGTCAACCGATGCCAGTAGTGCATCTACTTCGTCTTGGGATAGTACATCAGGCATATTGGTTTACTCTTTTTATCAGGTACATAATTATCGTAAGTTGTTGCAAAATTTGCACTATACCGTTATCCGGTTGAGGGTATAAGCGCGAAAAATCCTTGTTTATGGTCAAGCGCAGGATGTTGCTGTTTGTATTGGCGCCAGCGGCTAGAGGAGATACTCATCCTCTTCGCCTTTGAGTAACTGTTCGCGTATGGCTTCATCAATCGCTTCCGGGTCTCCTCTTCTTAATTCATCGGTCTTTATGCGATAAGCTTTAAGGGTGTCATATTTCTTTTCCAGTCTTTCTTCTGCCTCTTTCAGACGTTTATTCATCTCATCGGTGGTATGCCGAGCCGGTAGACAGAGGAGAATATACATTGAGGCAGCAATTGCTATCAAGAGTAATGCTGCGGCGCCGCCGTCCCAGAATGGATTGTATTCTTCGATATTATTATTCATCATGACCATTTATCGACATGAGTGTGCGGTTAACTTTAATAAGAAACAGAATATAATATATCTTTAATGATAGTAAGAGGATAAAAAGAATACGAACCGGCCTGAACCCGGTTCGTTGAGGATAGTATGATTTGGACTGAGGTAGAGGTTCAGTTGGTAATATTCTTCAGACATTTTCGCGGGGTGTTGAGTTCGATTAGATTGGCACCGCTGACCCGCTCTGGCGAACTGGCAAGAATAAGTACTAGATCTTGCTCTGAAACGAGGTTGAGATTCATAAGCTGAGACATCGCTTGAGCGACCAGGGTATCGGTATTCTGATCACGCTCGGTAAAGAAGGGGATTATGCCGTAACTGAGCGCTAATTCGCGGACAACTCGTTTGTCATGGGTTCGGGCGCAGACCGGTACTTTGCTCCGGTAGGAAGATACATAACGCGCCGAGTAACCAGTCATGGTATCGGATAGAATCGCCTTGGCACCGAGGTCAAGAGCGCTGTGTACGGCGGTCTTGGCCAGATAATTACTTACTCGGTGTGCTTGATCATCACTGTAAAATTTATGTTCGCGTAGCTCTTCCTTACTCTTCTCAATTCTGTAGGCAATTTTATACATCGTCTCGACCGCGGCTAGGGGATACTTGCCGTAAGCGGTCTCGCCGCTGAGCATTAGGGCGTCGGTGCCATCGAGTACGGCATTGGCGATGTCGCTGACCTCGGCGCGGGTCGGTCGTGGATTGTCGATCATTGAGTGGAGCATCTGGGTGGCGGTAATTACCGGACAGGCGCGGATAATACACTTATGGATCAATTCCTTCTGTACTAGAGGTACATCGGCAGCCGGGATCTCGATTCCGAGGTCACCGCGGGCAATCATTATGCCATAGACGCAGTCGAGTATCTCGTCGATGTTATCGATCCCTTCTTGATTTTCGATCTTGGCGATAATCTTTACCCGGCTGTTATGCGTGTCTAGAATACTCTGGATAGCCATTACATCGTCACGATTACGCACAAAGGAGTGGGCAATAAAGTCGATGTCATGCTTGATGGCAAAATTGATATAATCCCTGTCTTTGGCGGTAAGTGAGGGTAGTGAGAGGTGTACTCCAGGAACATTGAGACTCTTGCGGTTGCCGATAACTCCATTGAATACCGCCTGGCAGATGAGTTCGTCGTCGCCTTTCTCGATAACCTGGATCTTTGTCGCTCCGTCATCAATCAGAATATCAGTACCTACTTCCAGTTCGTCGATGAGATTGGGGAAGCTGACCCCAAAGGCATTTTCACCGGTGCCGTCGCGGGTAATGCGGACAATGTCTTTGTCCTGGAGGATGATATCTTCGGTAATTCCAGCAGTTCTCACCTCCGGACCCTTGGTGTCCAAGAGGATAGCGATCTCATCCGAGACCAGGCGAATATTCTCCACAACTTTGAGAGTTTCTTCCGGGCTTTGGTGGGCAGTGTTGAGTCTGACGACATTCATCCCTGCTTTGTAGAGAGCTTCGATAAAGTCGGTATCACATTTACGGTCGGAAATTGTGGCGATAATCTTGGTCTGTTTGCGTTGCATTAATAATTGGCCTTTCTTTGCTGGCAATAAGGGGAAAAAACCAGATACGGTGATCTAATTACATTAATAAAACCCGACTGCTGGCAGTAGGGTTTTCCATGTCTTCTTCTGATCGGGAGCAACAGGACTTTAAAGATGATTATCCCTGCTGATTCGGTGTTTATTGTAGATATTTGACCCTGAAAAACAAGGGAAATATAGAGAAATCATATGTCAATAATTTCCTGAGTATTATGAGAATAAGATTAAAATGGATTTAGTGGCGCTTGGCCTCTGAAATGAGGGTATTGAAGAGTTCTTCGGAGGCATACTTTGAGACTCCGTATTTACGGCTGATTGGAGTTTTATCAATTATACAGTCGTTGCTCAATTCTTTGAGGGCGTCATGGTGGACATATGATTTGATCGAATCCAGTACATTATAACTCTCAATCTCAAGCATCTTGGCGTGGAGTAGGACTGCTTGGGGATTGAGCATGTTGATGGCGATAGCGATGGCTTTGGCGATGTTTTTGCATATCTCTTCGAGTACCTTGATCACCTCCGGGTTGGCATTGTCGATATGGGTAATGATCTCGTCGAAGGTTAGCTGCTGACCGAGATGCTTGTTTACTGCGTGTATCAGGGCGGTATCTGAGGCTAGTACCTCAAAGCAGCCTCGTTTGCCACAAGCGCAGAGGGGGCCGTCATTGATAATCGAGACATGTCCCAGCTCGCCGGCGAATCCCCGATTTCCCTTTATTAAAGTATTATTACTGAGCATTCCCAGGCCAAAGCCTTCGCTGAGGTCGATAGCGACGACATCGCTCAAATGGCTATAGCGCGGATCGGTACATTGAGCCAGGCAGAGAGCCCGTTCCTCCTGAATGGTGCGGATTAGATAGTTGGTACCGTCGCAGATATCGATAATGGGACGGGTACCATTAAGAAATTTTATGTTTGGGGACAATTCAACGTAATGCTCAGCTTCACGTATCATTCCGGGAACACTGAGTCCGAGGGCGATAGTGGCTTTTTTTGAGAAGTGTCTGGCGACCTGTTCTACTCCGTTACGGATGGAGCTGATAAGCTCAGAGTAATTCTGAGGGGTCGTGAAGCAGAGTTCATCAGTGAAGATTTCTTTACCGTCCGGACTACACGCGGCGATACGGGTATGGGATATTCCGATCAGGACAATGATTATGCCGATCTGTTTGTGATTGAGATTGTAATATTTGCTGGGGCGGCCTTTGCCGGTACTCTCTTCCTTGGCTATCTCGATGATAATGCTGTCGCGGGTCAGACTGCTCATTAGCTTGGCCATAGTCGTCGCACTCAGTCCGAGAATACTGGTTATCTCGGCGCGGGAGAGACTCCCGTGCACCCATAAAGCTTGGAGTACCTCGGCGATATTGACCTTGCGGACGGTTGCGGGAGTGGCTGATTTGGTAGCTCTTTTTTTAATCATGCTGTAGACCTTATGTAAAAAATTTGTTATTCCCCAGCTATTAATTAGTCAATAATTGCCTCAAACATCTGTTATTATTAGGCGTAAGGCTTGGGCTCGTCAATATTTTTTTAATTTTTATTATATTATAAATCAACTTCATAACAAAATGAAGTGTCCCGGAGATCTGTCTCAGAGTAGCTGGATGATAAACCATAATATATAATTTCAGGATAGTGAATACGATTGCCAATGTTGTTTACCCCTTTATATTGCCATAGAACACGAGCTTAAGCAAGTATTTTTTAAATAAAGGTTAAAAAACCTTGCTTGAGACGGTTGATATAGTTTTTATTAATGATGCAATAACGCTAAAACAATTTTTACCTGTAAATTATAAGGAAGTGAAAATAGTAAAGTAATGTAGTGTCTTAGAAAAAGTGGACACCTGAATGACAAATTGTTATAATTTAAGGCTACCTCTATTAATTGCTTTTGATCACATTTGTGTGAGTAATTATTTATTTGTTTGTAAATTATAAGTTATAATGTTTAATAGAGTTTATGGTTAAAAAAATACAATAAGAAAGAAGTGATTAACGAGTAAAAACTACGAAGCATAATAATTCTTATAATTCTTTAAAATATAAACTATTAAAATTAATATTATTCAAAATTCAAAGGTTGTCTGGGAAATTAAGGAGGTTCAGGGTGAAGATTAGGCTTGTGGCCACTCTGGTGGTGCTGGTAATGTTGTTCTTTCTAAAGGTTGTTTCTGCTGCTGAAGAGGTATTTGTAATGGTTCCCAAGGGTGTACACCCATACTATGAGCCATGTTACGCAGGTTTTGAAGCTGCTGGTAAGAAGTTTGGGGTTAAGACCGAATATGCAGCTCCGCAGGATTTTCAATTACCGCTGCAAATACAAATTATTGAAGAGCTAATCGCGCGTAAGGTGACCGGTATCGCTATCTCGGCTGTAAGCAATGAAGGCTTGGTGGATGTTATCAAACAGGCAACGGATGCCGGAATCAAGGTAATATGCTATGATGCGGATGCGCCGGCAAGTGAGCGCTTGTGTTATATCGGTACTGATAACAAAAACGCCGGGGCGGTTGGGGCACAACATATGGCCAAGTATATGGGCGACAAGGGTGAGATTGCTATTCTTCAGAGTGGAGAAGGTGCGAGCAATATCAATCTGCGCTACGCAGGCTTTGTTTCCAAGATGAGTAATATTGCTCCCGAGGTGAAGATTGTGACTCGTCAGAATACCGAGGGTAAGTTCAAGATTGCTAATAGTAAGGCCGAGGTTTTGCTCAGAGCTTATCCGAATCTCAAAGGAATATTCGGCTTGTCGGCCGAGTGCGCTCCCGGTGCGGCTATCGCTATTGCCGATGCCGGTAAGGAGGGTGCGATTATTTGCGGCGGCTTTGACGATCTTCCTGATACCATTGAGGCGATCAAGGCTGGTACGGTGCAGTTTTGTCTGGCACAGATGACTTATAAGATGGGTTGGCTCTCGCTGACCGGATTGCTGCAGGCTTGTGCCGGAGAGCAGCTACCTGCCGAGATAGATACCGGTATATTGGTTATCACCAAAGAGAATGCTGATTCCTATTTGCAGCAGATGCAGGAAGAGACTCAGAATCTGCAGTGAGCAAGCGAATTATGCATTATTTGCGAAGTGTTTGGCGGTGTGAGGGCTCTGTTAGCAGAGCCCTCACTTTTTAATTGAATACTAATTTGAAAAAAAAAGTTATGCTACTAAGATACTTGAGCTTTATTTTATTACTATGTCTGTCAAGCTATGGTGAGAATAAGATTATTAATGTGTTTGTCAGAGGTTATTGGGTTGATTTGTCGGGATGTCTTTGCATATGCAGAAGGTAGCTGGTGAATAATATGAAATTAAAGTTTAGGAGTAAGATGCTGCTCTGGATTATTGGAGCTTTGGTTATTATCGCCGGAGGGGTGCAGTATTACCTCAATTATGATATATCGAATATCGTATTATCTACGGAGAAGCGAATAATTGAATCAATTACCAATTCAATACGTGATCAGCTCGAATCTGAGCTGAATATGGATAAGTTGATTGTCAGGATTCTCGCGCACAATAAGGAGATTATCGCGGCGCTGGAGAGTAACGAGCAGGGAGGATTCGACTCGATTCAGCAGTATTTGAGTGAGTTTATAGGATTTAACGGTAAGTATGAGACAGCGCTGGTGATCAATACCGAGGGGGTAATCGTCGCCTCGACCAATTCGCAGGGGGTTGGGCTGAAGGTATTCGATACGGATTACTTTAAGGGCTCGCTGCAAGGCAAGGTGATTATGACCGACGGGATGCGCAGCAAGATTAGTAATGAGGTTATCTTCGGTATCTCCAATCCGATTCGCAATGCGGCGAATAAGATTATCGGTGTAATGTATGTGGCGGTTAAGATGTCATATTATGATGACAAGTTGATCAAGCCGATAAAGGCGGGAAAGACCGGGTACGGCTTTATTACCCAGCATGATTTGGTGAGTCTGGCGCATGCGAAGAGTGAGATAATTCTCGATCCTGATTTTCCTAAGACGCCGTTTATGGTAATTATGGTAGATAAGATTCATAAGGTGCATAACGGTGAGGTTCGGTATTGGTTTGAACCGGCGCAGAGTTATAAGTTCATGCAGGTGGCAGAGCTGGAAAACGGCTGGTATGTCGGGGTTACGGTTACCGAGAAAGAGTTACTGGGTTCGTTGAAATATACCAAGCTTTTGAGCATTGTAGCTGGGTTGGTGCTGATTGTGTGTATCGGTCTGGTTGTGATTATACTGGTTGGTTCAGTGGCCAAAGTTCTCAAGGTTCTCAATGAGTTGATGTGTAATCTGGCTGTGGGAAGGGTAGAGTTGAGTCCGGAGCTGCAGCAGGGTATAGATCATGCTTTAAAACGGCAAGATGAATTTGGCGATATGACCCGGGCGGTAATCCAGATGCAGAGTTACTTCAAGGATATGTCGGCGGTGGCACTGCGGGTGGCGGCGAAGAATCTCGATACTACAGTGGACGTACGGGGTGAGGATGATATCCTTGGAAAGTCCTTCGAGAAGATGTTATTCAATTTCAATGATGCGTTGAGTCGGGCGAATATATCGGTGATTCAGGTGAGCGAGGGCGCAGCAATGGTGAGTTCGGCCAGCCAGGAACTTTCGGCAGGTGCGGTAGAGCAGGCGGCGTCTATTCAAGATATAACCCAATCGGTAAATAATCTCAATGCCAAGACCAGTGAGAACGCTGAGAATGCGGCGACTGCAGATGGGTATGCGAAGAGTGCTAATGCTGCGGCGATACTGGGTCAGGAGCAGATGCAAGATCTGGCAAAAGCGATGCAGAGTATGTCGGGTAGAGCCTCTGAAGTACAGATGATCATCAAGACTATCGATGATATAGCTTTCCAGACCAATTTGCTGGCGCTCAATGCGGCGGTAGAGGCTGCTAGAGCCGGGATACATGGTAAAGGCTTTGCCGTGGTGGCCGAGGAGGTGCGAAATCTGGCGGCGCGCAGTGCCAAGGCTGCGGGCGAGACAGCAGAGTTGATAGAGAATGTGGTTGGAGAGATAAACAACGGGAATAAGGTGAGTGAGATTACTGCGGATTCACTCAATCAGATTGCTGAAGGTATAGGTAAGACTGCTGAAGAGATTGCAAAAATTGCGACGTCGACATTCGAGCAACGTGATGATATGGCGCAGATTGAGAGTGTGCTCCAGGATATCGAACGGGTGACTCAGGCCAATAGTGCCAGCTCTGAAGAGACCGCGAGTGCGAGCGAGGAGATGTCGGGGATGTCTCTAGAACTCAAGGATCTGGTCGGGCAGTTCAAGCTCAGGGTTGAGCCTGTGTCTATTAAGGGCAGGCAGGCAGGGGGAAGAGTGTGGAAAAGTCAGGCTGTGGCTAAGGCTGGCGGTAGACTTGAGTTGCCAGTTGCCGAACGAGCTGAGATGATCAAGCCACAGGATATTATTACCCTTGATGACAAAGATTTTGGCAAGTTTTAGAGTTGAACAAGAGGCGGTTACTTGTATGATTAGAGCAGATGTCCAAAGGGCATCCGCTTTTATTATTTATGAAGATGAATTACATATAATGCAGGAGAAATTATGGATATGATGACCGCTGTGGGGTTGGTGAAGGTTCTCAAAGAGAATAAAGGCTTATATGAGCAGGTTGACGCAGTATTTGAGAGCGGGAAGCTGGATGAGGCGGTAGGATCGGAGCTGGTGGCGGCGGTTAAGAAGCAGGGTATTGAGCTTGAACTGGAAGAATTGCTGGATGATCTGGATGATCTGCTGCGTAATGGCATGAATGGGGTGAGTATCAAGGATATGGGTGGGTTGTCCGGAATAATGAGTATGGCAGAGGGTATGATGTAGTAGATGCTGAAAAACTTGTTTTGAAGTATCTACTGAGGCGCTTCTGCGCCGACGCGCGCGTAATATAATGAATAGAAAAATTAAAGCGCGCGTTTGTCCTGAGCTGCAGTCAGATTTGAGCTGACGTAAAATCTGACTGCCTTTTTATAAACATGATTCAGCTCTGCTGAATAAAATATGCACACTATCCATAGTACTCAGCGCAATCAGTAGCGCTGCATCTTTGTTGTTTCGCCTATATCCGTAAAACCAATGCGGTGGTATAATTTTACTGCCGGATCATTATCCTGGTAGACATGCAGTTCCAGTTCGTCTATACCTTCTGAAATAAGTTTATTGCAGAGTAGTTTGAGGTTTGCTGTAGCGTAACCCATACCCTGGAATGGTTCCGGGGTATGGACTCCAAAGATGGCATACCTCTCCTTGCCGCTGTAATCGCTCTGTCCGTCCATCCGGGCGTAGATGCATCTGCTCAGGACAACCCCGTCAGGGTTTAGTAATTCATGATCGAATAATTTCCAGTCGCGAAAGGCATGGTCGAGCCAGGTATGATAACCTTTGCGGCTGCCGCTATAGACATGCTGGGGCAGGATGCTGAAGTGGGCAGAGTTATGGAGTTCTTTGAGCATGGTGTAAGAACGCCTCCCGGGGTAGAAGTAGAAGTTGCTCAGTAACCATTGTGCCGCCTTATTCTCCTGATTGATTCCGGCGCGTTCGGAACCGTCTATAAGTGTAGCATAAAATGAAGAATAGGGCCAGGCGCCGGCAGCATCAATAAATTTAACCTGGTGGTGTTCAAGGTAACCGATGGCCTTTTCCAGGAGTTTACCTCCTACCCCCTGGAGCCGGTGTTCGGGGATTACCGCCAGAGCGGAGATTACTCCGGCACGCTCATATCCGGGTTCGTCGACCAGATCATAATGAATAAAGCCTTGTGGGGTCTCGCCATAATAGGCTATAAGTAAGCGGTTGGGATCGAATCTGGTCGATGAGTAGTAGTGCTGGCGTAGACGTTCCGGGGTGAGGGGGAAGAAACCATACTCATCCTTCATGGACTTATTCCAGATATCGATGAGAATTGGGACGTGATTATCGGTATAGGTCTGGAAGGTAAGTGACATGCGGCTCTCCAAGTTGAATAGGACGTGTATAGGGTGTTGCTCCTAGAGTTATTATAAAAATAGTACCGGCAGAATGCTGGTTTGAGTCCGGCAAGAACGGCTTGTGTTTTTATGTGCTGCTGCTGATAATTGCAGGCAATAAGCAGAATTAATATACGTATGAGGTGAGCTGTGAGGAAGGGTGATCTCTGTCAGACCGGGTATATTGTTTTTCAGCATCATAATGTTGTTCCATTATCTTGTATTTCGGCGAAGAATAAGTACTATTAGTGGAGAGTAGTATTATAATGGATTGAGAGGGTTAAGTAAAGGTTATAGGTATAATTATGGAATCATCGTTGATCCTGGCTTTGGAGTCATCCTGTGATGAGACGGCTGGAGCGTTGGTAAGGAATGGGAGAGAGGTTGTAGGTGAGTTCGTTGCCAGCCAGATAGATCTGCATAGGCAGTATGGTGGAGTGGTGCCTGAGGTTGCCTGCCGGGCGCATATGGAGTGTATTCTGCCGGGAATCAAGAATTTGTTGGATGCGAGCGGGATAAGCCCTGAGGAGCTCTCGGCGATTGCGGTGACCAACCGCCCGGGGATGATCGGAGCTTTGCTGATAGGGGTGACTGCGGCCAAGTGCTTAGCTTATGCCTGGAATAAACCCCTTATCGGGGTCAACCATATTCAGGGGCATATTGCGGCTGCAAAATTCGCCGAACCGGAGTTGGAGTATCCCTTTGTGGCGTTGGTAGTCTCGGGTGGGCATACTAATATTTACTATATTCCAGAGTGTGGGGTATATCGGCGGCTTGGCTCTACCCTTGATGATGCGGCCGGTGAAGCCTTTGACAAAGCGGCAAAGCTGCTCGACCTGGGTTTTCCAGGCGGACCGGTTATCGATAAAGCTGCAAGAGGTGGGGACAAGCATGCTTACCCATGGCGGGATGCTTGCTTGCCGCGAAATAATCCTTATGATTTTTCTTTTTCTGGACTCAAGACCGCGGTGCTCTATGCCGCACGCGGACAGCGAGCGGGCCGGAAGGGGCCGCTGCTTCTGGATGCGCAGGGGGTCAAGGATGCTGCGGCAAGTTTTCAGCATGCAGTAGTTCGGGCATTGGTCAAGAGGACGGTGAAGGTAGCCAAGGAGAAGGGGGTCGGTTGGATCGCCATTGGCGGCGGGGTATCGGCGAATTCGGCGCTGCGGGAAGAGATGAGTAAGGCTGGAGCGAAGATTGGCTGCAGGGTTGCTGTGCCGCCGTTTAATCTCTGTACCGATAATGCGGTAATGATCGGGGTCAGAGCTGAAGAGCTTTATAGAGAAGGGTGTTTTGCCGATATGGAACTGGATGCGTTGGCACGGGTTCAGGCGGAAGGGTAGGCTGGATATGCAGGTTGAAGATGCGCCGTTTGACTTTGTGCAGATGCGTGAATATATGGTAGAGCATGATATACAGGCGCGGGGAATTAACGATCCGCGGGTGCTGGCGGCGATGCGCAGTGTGCCTCGAGAGTACTTTGTGCGTCCGGTGGATTGGGATGAAGCCTATGCCGATATGCCACTGGAGATAGAGGCGTCGCAGACAATTTCGCAGCCGTATGTTGTGGCTTTTATGAGCCAGATACTCGCGGTGGAGCCGGGGATGACCATTCTTGAGATAGGTACCGGCAGTGGTTATCAGACAGCTATTCTGAGTAAGCTCGGAGCCCGGGTATTCAGCATGGAGCGGCATGAGATGCTCTCTAGGTCGGCGCAAGAGGCCTTAAAACGGGTCGGACTCGGCAATGGCGTGAGTATCAAGGTGGGGGATGGGAGTAGCGGCTGGAAGGAGAAGGCGCCATTCGACCGGATTATTCTTACCTGTTGTGCGCCGGAGATTTCGCAGGTACTCCTGGCACAGCTCTCGGCTGACTCAGGTATCCTGCTTGCTCCGGTCGAGACCGCAAGGGGGCAGTTTTTGCGTAAAATTGTCAAACATGGTAATGAGTTTGAGGAGCATGATGAACTCCCAGTACGCTTTGTGCCGCTTATCGGCGAATTTGGTTTTGAAGATTAGTTCTGGAAGTGCCAGAGGCGTGCGGTGAGTATAGTCAGAGGCGATGCAAGCAGGCTTAATACCTATCCGGGGGGGGGGTGTGATTTACTCTTGTAGTCTGAGTTCTGTTATTAGATTCATGGTTTGCTGAACCTCTTCACAGAATTCTTCAATATCTGTTTTTAATTCGGTCTCTCCAGCCTTGAATTTTAAATCTAATCTGGTCGCGATGGCTTTGAGTCTAGGAGCGCCGATATTACCGGCGATGCCTTTGAAGGTATGAGCAATTCTATGGGCATCCTCAAGTCTGCCTTGTGTATAATACTCGAGTATGTCTGTGGTGGTGGTTGAGTAGTCAGAGAGGAACATGCGCAGTACCTCCTTGTATAATTTCGGGTCATTCCCGAGTAGTTCGATGGCAGCAGCTGAGTCTATGGTGCGCTCGACCTCTTCGTCTGCTTCTAGCGGTGATAGCTTGGTGTGAGTATCCGGCTCCTGAGTGGTTGTCGGGGCTAAGGTTGGGGGTGGCGTATAGTCTTTAGCGCGTAAACTCTCCGGTTCTTCATTACCGCTGGCTGTGGTTGCGGTTGACTGTGCAGTAAGTTGCGGGTGGCCTAGGGTAGGGGATAGATAATGCTCGAGTATTGAGTAGAGCATCTTCGGGTCGAAAGGTTTGGTAATATGCTCGTTCATGCCGGCACTGAGGCTTTTGTCCTTGTCCCCAGAGAGGGCGTGGGCGGTCATGGCGATAATCGGAGTCTTGTGATCGAACTTTCTGATGGCTCTGGTGGCACTGAGCCCATCCATGATTGGCATTTGAATGTCCATGAGGATTAGATCGTAGGTGCTTTTTCTGACCATGCCGACGGCTTCAAGGCCGTTATTGGCAAGATAAGTAGTGGCTTTGGTCTTATTCAGCAGATTGACTGCTATCTCCTGATTGAGCTGATTATCTTCAACCAGTAGAATGTTGTTTCCGGAGAAATCGGGGAGAACACGAGTCTTTACCGTTGATGTTTTGTATTTATGGCCTTGTTTGTCGATAGCTTCAAGGAGGCTGCTCAGGAGGATTGAGGGAATCAGAGGCTTGACAATTACTCGGTGTATACCCAGCTTCTCAATCGCGGTAAGGGTTTCCTCGGTAGAGCAAGAGATAGTAATAATGATCTTTGGCGGTTGTGAATAACCCCGGTTTTGGATTGTTCTAATAAGTTCTTCGCTATTGATATCAGCTAAATTCCAGCTCAAGATGATAAGTTTGTAGCCTTTATTCTGTTCAAAGGCATCATCGAGCATTGCTAGACCGTTCTTGCTACTGCTGGCAATATCTGTCTTGAAACCGAAGTAGTCAAGCTGACCGGATAGTATGCGCAGGAAGCTCCTGTTGTTATCGATAACCAATATCCGGGTATGTTGCATCTTTCTAGGTATCTGATAGGCTTCTTTGTCTTCTTCTTCATCAATATCAAAATTAAGCTCAAAAGAGAAATTACTGCCAACTCCTTGTTCACTGGTAAGTTCAAAATTCCCACCCATTAGATTGAGTAGTTGTTTGGAGATTGCCAGCCCCAGACCGGTGCCCCCATGTTTACGGGTAATTGACGCGTCAGCTTGATTGAAGGATTTGAAGAGCTTGGCCTGTTGCTCCGAGGTCATACCGATACCGGTATCGGCAACAGAGAAGTGTAGACCTACCAGGCTCGCCGTGTGGCGGGTAATAGAGATTTTGAGAATCACTTCACCTTTATGGGTGAACTTGGTGGCGTTACTGAGCAGGTTGGTAATAATCTGGGTCGTGCGCAGAGGGTCGCCGAATACGGATTTGGGAATTTTCGCATCCAGATCAAGAATCAGTTCGAATTGGGGGTTCTCCAGGGCAATACTGACATTGCTGATTACATTCTCGGCGATCTCTTTAATATTGAAGGGGATGCGTTCTATCATTAATTTACCAGCTTCAACTTTGGAGAAGTCAAGAATATCATTGATGATTCCCAGTAGTGATTTTGCGGCGGCGGAGGCTTTACTCAAATAGTTGCTCTGGGTAGGAGTCATTGCGGTATCCAGACTGAGGTCGATCATACCGATGACAATATTGAGCGGGGTGCGGATCTCATGCGACATGTTGGCAAGAAAATCACTCTTGGATTTATTGGCCGCTTCTGCCTGGGCGCGAGCCTCAATCAGTTTGAACTCAGACTCCTTGACTGTAGTGATGTCCTGAATGATACCGATTATACGATTTAAGTGCTTGGAGTCATCCAGAAGATAACGTAGCTTCAGACTTATGTATTTTATCCTTCCGTCGGGTAGGAGTAGACGTGCCTCATCATTCGACTGGAGCGAGCTTGGGAGGTCTTGAGTGAAGAAGGCTGCCTCTGCTGATTCTCTGTCGTCAGGGTGGATGGCCTTGAGGATAGAATCTATGCTTCTGCTGGAGTCTGGGTGTAACTCAAATATACGGTAGAATTCCTCAGAACCATGTACAATATCCTTTGCTATGTCCCAGGAGAAGTGGCAGACATGGGCGAGTCGCTGGGATTCTGAGAGTTCCTCCTGAGCTCTGATACGGTATTTGATCTCAAAGGCGGAGGAGGTAATGTGCGCCAGGGAGATGACATAATCCTGTTCTTCCTGGAACCACTTGCGTGGCTTGCTCTCCATTTCACAGGCGATAATACCTTTGAACTCCCGGTTGACAATTAGACCGGCGCATAAGAAGGAGCGGATATGATTGGGCTTGAAGAAGGTCTCATAGTACTTTGCGGTAATAGGGTCGGACTTGACGTCTTCAGCGCAGTAGAAGTTGATGTGATTCCCGATTCCGCCCAGTACCTCCAGGGTTGTAGCGAGGTTGAGTCTGCGGGTTATCTTGTTGCGGTCGATATTCTTCAGCGGCTGATAGCCGGTAAGGTAGTCGCTGGAGTCATCGTAGAGCCAGAAGCAGACATTATCAACGTCCAGGGTATTTGCAGCATTGCTGGCAATCTCTTTGAAGCCTCGGTCAAGATTCCCCGAGGAAATCTCTTGGTTCAGGGTTATTTTCTGCAGGCTATGATTCTGTCTGGAGATACGGAGTTCTTTGTTGTTCCGATCGGTCACGTCGCGGTAGAGCCCGACCAATTTTTTGCGGCCGGTATCGTCGTCGGTTATGCAATAGAGATCAATCTCGATCCAGCATAAGTCACCATTTGCTTTGATGGCTTGAAAGATGCTGTGCTGGATGCTATCGCTTGTAATCGCTTCTTCGATGATCTTTGCTATTTCTTCAGTTTTATTCGGCGGGACATAGCTGGCGCAGAATTTATCTATGGTCAGAGGGGGGAAGCTGCCATCGGCATTCTGCGGAACCCCGAGTATGTTTACCGAGTGCTTGTTAAAATATATGGTACGACTCTCAATGTCAAATTCATAGATACCGAATTGGAGTACGTTCAAGGCGAGCTCGAGTTTGTCAAAGTTGGTTTTGAGTTTTGATTTCTGGAGTTTGACATCGTCTTGAAGGAGGCGCTGTTTCAGACCGTTGTTGCTGATTTGGTCGGCAAAGCCGGTTAGTACCGCATTTAGATAGACTAAATGGTTTTCAGGAATTATCGGTAGTTTTTCCAAGCTGCTCAGGAGAAAATCAGGATCGAGACCGTTACTCTGAGTCAGAATATCGATATCAGTGTGTGTCGGTTTCTTGGTTATAAATTTTTCGGCCTTGATAAATCCAATAATCTTATTCTGGACAATTATCGGAGAGATCAGGGTCGTGGCGCCACACCAGCAGGTAGACTTGACGAAGCTCTTACTCATGGCGACTTTTTTTATGATTTTTTGTTCATAATTACGACAGTTACTCGAATAGTCCTTGCTTATATAATCTCTTAGGATACAGTTATAGACAGGTGGTTTGGGGAATAATACAATGCCGTCAGCATCCAGTACGGAGGCGTTTATTCCCAGAACTTTGGCAAAGTCGGATAGAGTTTTGGAGCATTGTGGAATATCTAATAGCTCTTGTAGTTTAATCGACATATAGAACCTTTGGGTGTGCAGGAGCAATAAAGATATCTGTATTGGGTACAACTTAAACTATCAACAATTTACCAATACAGTACATGGTATCAGGGTAGAATAATCTGTCAAGTATAATTGCTATGGTATAGATATTTTTACTGCTAGTCTGTTATTCTTCAAGATTGAAGACGACAGGAAGTCGCGGACAGCAGGATGAGGAGATAATAATAATGAAGGAACGAGTTCATCTTATTGCCTGTGGGGTTCTGAGTCTGGATTTTCAAGCTTTAATTGAGGAGTTGGGCGTTGATATATCTACAGAGTATCTTCCGGGGGGGCTGCATGAGACTCCATTGTTACTCAGAGAAAAGCTGCAGGAGGCTATCGATAGAGTCAGCCGGGAGGGGAAAGCGGACTACATCGCTTTGGGATATGGGGTTTGCGGCAGAGGGACGGTAGGGCTGAAGGCTAGAGCGGTGCCGTTACTTATACCCAAGGTGCATGATTGTATAGCGCTCTTTCTTGGCTCGGATAAGGAGTATAGAAAGCAGTTCGCCGACTGCCCTGGTACATATTATATCTCTGCCGGCTGGGTAAACGAGAAGGTAACTCCGCAACAGTTATGCAAGACCTGCCAGCTCTCGGCAGATGAGCAGGTGGACTTCTCTTATATGGTTGAACTCTACGGTAAGGATGATGCCGAACATATTCAGGACTTTTTTAGCAGTTGGCAGAAGAATTATTCCCGCGCTGCCTTTATCGATACTGGGATAGAGCAAAAGAATAAGCGTTATGCACAGATTGCCCGGAATATGGCCGCTGATCTGGGCTGGCGCTATGAGCGCCTCGCCGGAACCCATCATTTACTCAAGACTCTTCTCACTACCCGCTTGACTAGCGCTGAGATATTACTGGTTCCGGCGAATTATATGACAGTCTGGGACGCTGTGGGAAATGGTCTGGCTGCATCCACAGTTTGTAAAGAGGCTGGGGATATGCTTGATAATGTTCTCTATCTGGCGGAAGACGGGAGCAGGGTGACTGAGCAGCTATATCTTGAGGGGTTAGAAGAGAGACCAGAGCGAGCCGAACTTGGTCTTGGAATTGATGCGGGTGGAACCTATACCGATGTCGTGCTCTATGACTTTGTTCAGCAGCGGGTTCTCAAGAAGGCCAAGGCGGCTACGACCAAGTGGGACTTTACTATTGGGATAAATGCTGCGATTGAGGCTTTGGAGCTGGAGGATCCGGCAAAGATTGACCTGGTGAATCTCTCGACAACTATGGCGACCAACTCAATTGTTGAAGGCCGGGGGCAGAAGGTGGGGCTCCTGATTATGCCGCCTTACGGCATATATCATCCAGGTGATATCGCGTATGAACCTTTAGCGGTAATTAGCGGCAGGCTTGATATCAATGGCAAAGAGGTAGAACCGGTCGATGCGGCAGAGGTTGAGCGTATTGCCCGGGAGATGATAACGCAGCACCGGGTGGAGGCGTTTGCGGTTACTGGATTTGCCAGCATCAATAACTCGGCGCATGAACTCCGGGTGAAAGAGATATTGTGTCGTGAATTCGGCTGCAGCGTTACCTGCGGACACGAGATCTCGGCCGATTTGAATTACCGGGTACGCTCTATAACCTCGGTTCTCAATGCAAGAATTATACCCTGTCTAGAGAAGCTACTCGAGGATATGATGCGTTCGCTCAAAGCGCAGGGGATTGTGGCTCAGCAGATGGTGGTGAGGAGTGACGGCTCGTTAATGAATGTCCAGACGGCTTTGCAGAAACCGATTGAGACGATACTCTCAGGACCGGCATCGAGTGCCAAGGGGGCGAGTTTTCTGGCCGGTATTGCTGACGGTTTGATAGTCGATATCGGCGGAACGACGACCGATACGGCTATTGTGCAGCAGGGCAGGGTGGTGACCAATGCGGATGGGGCTTGCGTTGGAGGTTATCGTACTCATATTAAGACCCTCGATCTACGGACTGTGGGCTTGGGTGGGGATAGTAATATTACCAGAGAAAAATCCGTAGTCAAGATCGGTCCCAAGCGGGTACTGCCTCTTTGCCGAGCCATAGAGATGGAACCGGCTATCAGCAGGTGTCTGGCCTGGGCAGAGGGTAACAAAGATAAATTCATAGCGGACAGTTATGGTATGGAGATACTCTTTCTGACCGGGAAGGATACTGCCGGGATTGTGGATTGGAGCGAAGATGAGCAGAAAATCATCGGAATACTCCAGGAGCGGCCGCAGGCGTTGGATCAATTGGCAAAGAAGCTGGATAAATTCTCTGCAAAGTATTTACCCCTTACCCGGCTGGAAGAGGGGTATTATGTGCAGCGAACAGGATTTACCCCTACAGATTTATTACACGTTGTCGGTAAGGTCGGTTTTGCCGATATGCAGGCGGCGCAGACAATAACCGGAATATATGCGGATATTGCTGGAAAACCGCTTCGTGAATATGCTGAAGAACTGCTACTTGAGGTGCGGAAGATTCTGGCTTTGGAGATGATCAAGCGTGAACTTGCAAGTTCGGTAGAGGTTGAAACTATGGGCGAGTCCATGTTGATCAGGCATCTGTTGGAAAATCTGTATGCAGAGGGAAATGCTAATTATAAGGTAGGTTTTAAGCTCAGGCATCCGGTCATCGGTATTGGCGCTCCAACAGCGGAGTTGCTGATTCCGGCGAATGATTGGCTGGAGACAGAGTGCATTATTCCGCCGCATGCCGAGGTGGCCAATGCGGTCGGGGCGATTATTAGTCCGGTACATATTGAACGGGAACTCAGAATTGAACCGGGTGATGATGGTGAGTATGTACTCCAGGGAGTCAGTGGTTCGTTGAGTTTTACCGAGTTTTCTGTAGCGCATGACCGAGCGGTAGTCGAACTTCATAGGAAGGTTCTGCAAGCGGCATTGGCGGCGGGAACAGCTGCGGGACTGGTCAAAATTTCGTGGCGGGATAAAGTAGCGGATATGTATGATAGTGAGGCGCTGTTTATCTCCAGAATCTACCGGGGAGAGATTACCGGTATGCCGAGTCTACAAGAAGTAGTCTGAACCTGCTTGGGGCGGCGGATGCTGACAGAGACTTTTTTGGCTGGCGTATTGCAGTTTTTGTGGGTTTGAATTATAATAAGACTAAAGATGCAATACCATAACTGGCTAGAAAAATTGTATTAGGAGAAGAGATAATGAACAAGGGAAAACTGATTCTGCTATATTCTGGTGGACTTGATACTAGCGTTATCTGTAAGTGGTTGGCAGATAAAGGGTATGAGATAATATGCTATGCTGCTGATGTGGGGCAGCGTGAGGATTGGAAGGCGGTTGAAGAGAAAGCTATGGCCTCCGGAGCGAGTAAGATAATTATCTCAGATCTTCGGGAAAAATTTGTACAGGATTATGTCTATCCGGCGGTTCAGTTCAATGCCAAATATGAGGGGCGGTATTATCTGGGAACCTCACTTGCTCGTCCATGTATTGCCGAGGAGTTAGTCCGAGTTGCGAAGCAGGAAGGCGCGACCACCTTTGCGCATGGTGCTACTGGCAAGGGTAATGATCAGGTGCGTTTTGAATTGACAGTTGCGGCTCTGGCGCCGGATATGAAGGTTATTGCACCCTGGCGAACCAAGGAATTTATGGAGGAGTTCAAAGGGCGTAGTGAACTTCTGGACTATGCGGCAAAGCACAATATCCCGGTAAAGGCAAGTAAGTCCAAGCCTTGGAGTTCGGATGAGAATGCGCTGCATATCTCTTTTGAGGCAGGGGTGCTGGAAGATCCGGCATACTGCCCGGATAGTGATATGTTTGAACTATCGGTCGATCCTAAGGTGGCTCCGGATGCAGCGGAGATTATCGAACTCGAGTTCGAACAGGGTATTCCTCTACGGCTCAACGGTGAGAAGCTTGGAGCCAAGGATATGCTGGCGGCTTGCAATGAGCTTGGCGGAAAGCATGGTATCGGTAGGGTGGATATGGTTGAGAGCAGATTCGTCGGTATGAAGAGCCGTGGAGTCTATGAGACTCCGGGCGGTGCTATTCTCTATGAGGCGCACCGCGATCTGGAGGGTATTAGTATGGATCGTGACCTGATGCAGCTGCGTGATACCCTTATGCCGCGCTTTGCGCAGTTGATTTATAATGGTTTCTGGTTCTGCCGGGAGATGGATGCGCTTATGGCCTTTATGGAGGAGAGCCAGAAGTTTGTTACTGGTAAGGTCAAGCTGGAGTTGTATAAGGGCAATGTTACTGTGATCGGCAGGGAGTGCCCGGCATCGCTCTATGATGAAGCGGTTGCCAGTATGGAGGATGACGGCGGGGCGTATGATCAGTCTGACGCTACCGGTTTTATCAAGCTCCAGGGATTGCCGCTTAGAGCTCACGCCAGAAGAATGTAGTTCTTTACTCAAGCTTGAGTAGATATTTTTCAGCCCTCAGCGTTGCTGAGGGCTGAAATACTTGTCTTACCAATTATGGAATGATTTTAGCTATAGCGAATAATACCTTTTGACATATCCTACGCGCTTGAATTACGCTTGCGAAGATTGTCTGCCGGACACCGGCTGTGATCAAACGCACAGCGTTTGCCGGGGTACGGGGTCTTGATGCCCGCAAAGGGTACGGGCAGCCCCGGAAAAAGTAAGCCGTCAATACCTTCGAATAAATTCCAGGCTTTCGAATTACGCTGGTTTAAAATTGTTAGTCTGATACCGACTGTCTGCCTGATACCGGATTACTAACGGTCGACCCGGGCAGAACCACCGCCGACCAGCTTCTCTACCTCTGAAAGGCGCGCCATAGTAGTATCGCCGGGAGTGGTCATGGCTAGAGCTCCGTGGGCGCAGCCGTAGTTGATGATGGCCGCCGGTTCCATCCCTTCGAGAAAGCCGTAAATAAGCCCAGAAGCGAATGAGTCGCCACCGCCGACCCGGTCGTAGATCTCCAGTGCCGGGAAGGGCTTGGCCTCATAGAATTCACCACCGGTATAGAAGATAGCGCCCCAGTCGTTGATGGTGGCTGTCTTTACGCCGCGTAGCGTGGTCGCTACTGCTTGGAAGTTGGGGTAGGACGCGACTGCGGACTCAATCATCTTCTTGAAGTTATTGGTGTCGAGTTTGGCGCAGTTGTGATCCAGACCCTCTACTTCAAACCCTAGAGCCATAGTAAAGTCTTCTTCATTGCCGATCATGACATCTACATACTTGGCTATCTCGCGGTTTATTTCGCGGGCGCGCTCGGAACCGCCGTGCTTTTTCCAGAGTGAGGCGCGGTAGTTGAGGTCGTAGCTGGTAATGGTGCCGTGTTTCTTGGCGGTCTTGAGGGCTTCGATTGTTACTTCGGGGGTGTCTGCGCCCAGTGCTGCAAAGATGCCCCCGCAGTGGAACCATCTGGCTCCTTCTGCACCAAATATCTTCTCCCAGTCTATCTCACCGGGTTTGAGTTGGCTGATGGCGGTGTGTCCGCGGTCGGAGACACTGACCGCGCCGCGTACCCCGTATCCCTTCTCCACAAAGTTTAGACCATTACGTGAAGCTACACCGAGACCGTCAAATTCTCGCCAGAGTAGATGCGAGATATCTACCCCGCCTTGGAGCATGAGGTCTTCTACCAGTCTGCCGACACCATTATCTACAAGTGCAGTAATAATAGCGGTGCGTTTACCGAAACAGCGACGCAGTCCTCTGGCGACATTGTACTCTCCGCCACCCTCCCAGACCTTGAACTCGCGGGTGGTGTGCACCCTGCTTGCGCCGGGGTCGAGGCGTAACATTACCTCGCCGAGGGATACCTCATCCCATGTACATGAATCTGCGCTCTTTATTTCGATTGCTGCCATCTCTTCCTCCTGTGGTGTCGGTTTATTGTGTTTTAAATAATGAAACCTGATTCCGAAATTACCTTGATTATGCATATTATGTACTGAAAAATAGGCTTTGTCAAATATTAAATTATAAAAATATGGTGAGGTTGTTTTAAAATTTTGGGAAAAGCTATTTGTTCTTTACATATTATAGAAATTTGTAATAATACTTAGGATATAAAACGGTGACTTTAAAGGATACATTATGATAGGTATGGTGAATTATGCCAAATTCTGCTGCAAAGAGATATAAGATAGAGCTGGGGAAATTCGAACATTTGGTGCAGGCCAAGCATGAGGATCTAAAGACGGTGATTATCGGGCATCGTAACCCGGATACCGATAGTGTTGCGGCGGCGGCAAGTTATGCTGAACTCAAACATAAACAAGGGTATAAAAATGTTATTGCCGGGTCTGCCGGGGTGCCGCAGAAACGCACCGAGTTTCTCTTTGAGCGTTTTGGAGTAAAACTACCCAAGGTCTTTTCCGACATCAGTCCGCGGGTAAATGATATACTGCATCAGAAGGTGGATACGGTGCAGGTAGGCAGTCCTCTGCTTAAGGCGACAACTATGATGAGTGCCAAGCGGGTTGAACGTATTCCGGTGGTGAACAAAGAGCATAAATATGTCGGGATGATCAGCTTCTTCGATCTTGCTGATCGAATGTTTCAGACCTGTGAGGAGGATGATCCTGAAGGGATACTCGGCAGAACGGTCAATACCAGTATTAATCTGGCGGCGCAGGCGCTTGATGCGAATATTCTCTCGGCAACAGATCCTGATGCAATGTCATTGCTGCATATCTATGTTGGGGCGATGAATATGTATCATCTCAGAACACGTTTGCTCGAAGGCAAGCAGAATAATGCGGCGTTGATTGTTGGTGATCGCGGTGAAATTCATAGCTTGGGGATAGAATTAAATGTCAAGTTGATGGTTATTACCGGTGGTTGCAGCATTGATAAGGAGTTTATCGATGCCGCGCAGACGCGGGGTATCTCCATACTACAGACCAATTATGATTCGGCGTCGACCATAAGACGGCTAAAATTCAGTGCACCGGTGGAGAATGCAATAGATAAGAATGCAGAATTTTTTAGGCCGGATGATAAGACCAGGAGTATCCGGCACCGCGTGTTGCTCGCTAATTATGACGCTTTTGCGGTTGTCGGGAAGAAGGGTGAGTTTCTGGGGATGGTGCATAAACATGATCTACAGAATGAACCACCGCTACGGCTGGTTATGGTGGATCATAATGAGATGGATCAGGCGGTTGAGGGTGCAGAAGAGGTGCCGATTATCGAGATTGTGGATCATCACCGTCTGGCGATGAAGCCGACGGATCAGCCGATTAGAGTAATAAATGATGTTATTGGCAGTACCTGTACCTTGATTGCCGAGCAGTATCGGCAGTCAATGATTGATCCTAGCCCAGGGATGGCCGGGGTTATGCTTGGAGGTATTATTACCGATACGCTACTTCTGCGTTCGCCGACTGCGACCGAGCGGGACGGAAGGATGATCGATTGGTTGGCTGGCATCTGTCAGTGTGATCCGGCTCAACTGGAGCAGGATATTCTTAATTCCGGTTCGCCACTGGCTAATCTTACACCCTATGATTTGATCAATATTGATCTCAAGCATTATGAGGAGCATGGGTTTAAGTTTGCTATCGGTCAGATAGAAGAAGCGGGATTTGAGAGCCTGAACAAGCATATCGCCGAGTTGAAGGAGGCCTTGCAGAGTAAGCGTCGGAGTAGGCATCTGGATTTTATCGGGCTTATGATTACCAATGTTGTCCGCTCTACCTCGGTTATGCTGGTCGCCGGAGATGAGGATATTCTGTCAAATCTTGAATTTGAAAAATTGACCGAGGATTTATATGATCTGCCGGGGATAGTCAGCAGGAAGAAGCAGTTGCTCCCGATTATTCTGAAGATTCTGGAAGAATTTGAGTAATTAGCATTGCTGTGTTGCCCGGGTGTGGATTAGTAGGAGATTATCTGTATAATTGAATACAAGGGATCAATGGTTAATGCTTATGCCTTGAGATTCGGGCGGCTGAGTTTGAGCGTGTTTGGTTTGCGCTGGGCTATAGCTCGGGGCGGTAGCAGTTGGTAAGATTTATGGTATTGTTGGCTATGTTTATCCGGTTGATTGACAATAAGCTGGAAGGTAAGTAAGGAGAAGGTCGTGTCGAATGTACAATCTATTCAACGGGCGTTCAATATTCTTGAGGTACTCGCTACCGAGAGAGATGGTATGGGGGTAACCCAGCTCGGAGAGAAGCTTGATCTGCATAAGAGTACGGTACATCGCTTGCTCAATACTATGATGTCGCTAGGTTATATCGATAAGAAACCGGTGACCGGAGTTTACTGTCTGGGGATGAAATTTGTGGAGCTGGCCAGCCTGTATCTGGGGAGTGTGGAACTCAAGGCGGAAGCAAATTACTATATTCGGGAGTATATTGACCGGATCGGACTGCCGATACAAATGGCAATTCTTACGGAGGGCGAGGCGCTCTTTATCGAGAAGGTCGAACAGGCTAATTCTATTCGGGTGTATGCTGAGATCGGTAGAAGGGTGCCGCTACACTGTTCGAGTGTGGGAAAGGCGTTGCTCTTTGATTATAACCCTGATGAGATAGCCGATCTCTTAAAAGATAAGGTTCTTAAGAAATATACCAAGCATACGATTACCTCGGTGGAGGAGTTTATCGCCGATGTCAAGGAATCGCGCGAGCGAGGATGGTCGTATAACAAAGGTGAATTTGAAGCTGATGTCAAGGCTGTGGCGGCTCCAATCTATGATTACCGGGGGATGATTATCGCTGCAATCGGTGCTCCGTATCGTGAGACCAAGACGAGTAGCTGGCAGCCGGAAGATATTGCAGAACAGGTATGTGAACTGGCAAGACTGATTTCAAAACGTATGGGGTTTAATTATAATTATATTATTAACGGTACTTGAGTTGTTTTTGGTAGCGTCTCAGGCATAAGAGTGTGAGGTTGTTATGATTTTAGAGATAGAGAATTTACAGAAGACTGTCCCCGGCGGGAAGATCCTCAAAGGTGTTGATTTTCAGCTGGAGGAAGGTGAGATACATGCGCTGGTGGGGGCAAACGGTGCGGGAAAGACCTCGCTTATCAAGGTGCTTACCGGTGTCTATCCCAAAGATACCGGGACTATTCGTTATGACGGTGAGTATTTTGAACCTGAGAATAGGCGTGAGGCTGAACTCAAAGGGGTGTGCGGGGTATATCATGAGGTAAATCTGCTCAATAATTTGACTGTGGCTGAGAATCTCTTTATGGAGCGGCAACCGCAGAAACTGGGACTCATCAACTGGAAGGAGATAAACCGGCGGTCGGTAGAACTACTCAAAGATTTTAGCCTCGATATTGATGTCACCCGGGAACTGAGCGTATATTCGATTGCGGTGCAGCAGATGGTCTCGGTGGCACGGGCGACAGAGATCAAGCCGAAGGTTCTGGCGCTCGATGAACCTACATCGAGTCTCAATCAGGATGAGGCGGAGCTCCTTTTTCATCATTTGCGGCGTCTGCGCAGTGAAGGTTGTGCGATTATCTTTGCTACGCATTTTCTTGATCAGGTATATGAATTTTGCGACCGGGTGACTGTGCTTAGGTATGGTGAGAACGTCGGAACCTGGAAAGTCGGGGATATCTCTAAGGATAAGCTTATCGGTGTTATAAACGGAGTCGAGGAGGAGGGCGGAACGTCAGGAAAGCTATACCGCCAGCTTGGAGATGAGTATGAGGTCGTCATGCCAGCCGTGGGGCAGGGTGCGACTGCCGCGGGGAGTGCGTATATGCTGCATACACAGGCAGAGTCTGGTGTTGAACTGGCAGATATCTTCAGCTCCGGGAGTCTCACTCAGATTGATTTGAGGCTGAAGGTCAGAAAAGCCGAGAGTGAAGAGACGCGGGTCGTGGAGAAGGTGGTGCGGATCGATAATCCGTCGCTAGAGGGGCTGAGCTCTATAGAGCTGACTCTGGACATGGATAATGAGGATAAAGAGATAGATGCATTAAGCGTGGAGGAGAATATTATTCTGGCGCTGCAGGTAAAACGCGGTTGGTTCAGCCTGCTTGCTGAAGATGAACAGAGTGAATATGCCAGGGAGTATGCCAAGCTCTTCTTTGCTAATATGGATGTTCTACAGCAGAAGGTGGCTAGCCTGGACGCTGAGGCGAGAAGATTGGTTCTGCATGCGCGGCAGTTGGTGGCAGAACCTGCACTTGTAATGCTTGAAGAGAAGGGGTGTATCGAGATCTCGGAGCGGGCAGAAGGCTCAAAGTTTGTTCTCTGTATCACCCCGCGGAGTTCGGCAATTATCTTTATCTCTGCAGAATTGGAGAGAGTCATACAGAGCGGCGATAGTGTGAGGGTTTGTGAGTAGGAGGGTGTTTATACGGCTTCGCCGCGGTTAGAGGTAGAATTAGTAATACTGGCTTTGCCCGATTGCAGGTGGATCGGGCAGGGCGGTTGAGGATAATGTATTTGGAAAAATACATTATCTTTTTTATCTGTACTATAGTGTGAAACGATGTTTTGAATTTAGTGGGCTTGTATTTCCAGGTAATTTTTCTATGAGGGAGAGTGTAAGAGGAGGAGATAGGATGAAAGCAAGTCTATTTAGAGGGGATAAGATATTTGAATTTACCGAAGTTGACGCGGTTGATCCGGGAGTCGGCGAGGTATAGGTGCAGGTGGCGTATTGCGGTATTTGTGGGACAGATCTGCATATTTATCAGGGGGCAATGGCGCAGCGGCTAAGTCTGCCGCAACCTATTGGCCATGAGATATCAGGGACTATTGCTCAGGTGGGGCCGGGGGTAGAGGGATTGACCCCGGGGCAGAAGGTTACGGTACGTCCGTCTCGACCCTTGTGGCGATTGCCCGGCATGTAGGGCGGGATATAGTTATATCTGTCATAAGCTCAAGTTTATGGGTATTGATACGGTTGGAGGTTTTCAGGAATACTGGAACGTGCCGGCGCATACTATTCATAAATTACCAGAGGCTATAGATCTGCAGCGGGCAGCGTTGAATGAGCCGCTAGCGGTAGCTTGCCACGATGTCCGGATGTCACGCCTCAAGGCGGGTGAAGATGTGGTGGTAATTGGAGGAGGGTCTATCGGTATACTTGTGGCTCTGGTTGCTGAGCAAGCGGGAGCCAAGGTTATTATCAGTGAGGTAAGTGAGTATCGTCTGAGGATTGCTAAAAAACTCGGTTTTGCTACGGTAAATCCGCTCACAGAAGATGCGGTGGAGTTTGTAACTGCCGCGACTGGAGGTAAGGGCGCCGAGGTGGTGTTTGAGGTTTCGGGGGTACAGGCTGGGGTGGATTATATGATTCAGATCGCAGCGACGCGGGGCAGAGTGGTACTGGTGGCGATTCATGCTGAGAAGAAGGCGGTTGACCTATTTTGCTTCTTCTGGAGAGAACTTGAGCTTATCGGCGTACGTGTTTATAAGCCGGAGGATTTTGATAAGGCTATTGAACTGATTGCCAACGAACAGATTGAGCTGGGGGATATCATTACCGAGGTAAAGAATCTTGATGAGATATCAGAGGTCTTTGAGAATACTATCGGCAACGCGCAGGCGATGAAGATTGTGGTTGAATGTAGTCAGTAAAGATTGCTGCCGACTGAGGTGGCGGTAATATATTGGAGTAGAAAAAGTTGAAGGAGGATTGAGGTAATGAGTATTTTGAGTGATTTCAGTCTTGAGGGTAAAACTGCATTGGTTACCGGGTGTAAGCGCGGAATCGGTATGGGTATGGCGCTGGGGCTGGCTGAAGCGGGAGCGGACATTATCGGCGTATCCGCTACGCTTGAGAGTAGCGGCAGTGAGATCGAGAAGGCAGTAACGGCACTGGGGCGGAAGTTTAGGGGTTATGCCTGTGATTTTGCTGATCGTCAGGCACTGTATGAGTTTATTGGAAAGGTACAGGAAGATTCAGGTGCACCAGATATTTTGGTCAATAATGCCGGAATGATTCTGCGTGAACCAGCTGTAAATCATTCTGATGAGTATTGGGATAAGGTTATGGAAGTCAACCTGAATTCACAGTTTGTCATGGCGCGGGAGTTCGGCAGGGGTATGGTAGAGCGTGGGAGCGGGAAGATTATCTTTACTGCATCGCTCTTGACCTTCCAGGGTGGTATAACTGTTCCGGGGTATGCGGCGAGTAAGGGTGGTATCGGTCAGTTGACGATGGCTCTTTCCAATGAGTGGGCGGGCAAGGGTGTGCAGGTCAATGCGATTGCTCCCGGTTATATCGCTACCGATAATACCCAGGCTTTGCAGGATGATCCGGTGCGGAGTGAGGCAATTCTGGGGCGTATCCCGGCTGGGCGCTGGGGTAAACCTCAAGACTTCAAAGGGCCGATTGTCTTTCTGGCTTCAGCGGCATCCGATTATATGACTGGGCATGTAATGCTGGTAGATGGTGGCTGGATGGGGCGTTAAACTACGCGCAAGCAAGTTGTTGATGTAGAAGTGGAGGAAGGATCGCTAGACCCTTTCTCCACTGTTATTACTCTCAACTTTGGTTATATCAAAAGGCTTAGAGCATGGGGTGGATCGATGCCGGAGACAGCTGAAATCGCTTCTGGATTATTGAGCAACATCCCTGAGATCTCTTCGATAGAATCCTCTATACCGGTGTCGATTACAGGTTGCTCAAGTCCGTCGGTAAAGCTGCCGAGCGCATTGCCGATGTCATTGAGCAGATTATTGCGGTGCATCTCAGTTGAAACCTGAAGCGCTGCAACTTCTTCTCGAGCCTGCGTGACTATCTCCTCAGCGCTAGTGGAATCCAAAGAGACGTCTCCGCGGAGGGAGGATAAAGAGAGGTCGTCTCCAATCCTGCCCAGCCCAGCGGTACTGATCTCAAGATCCAGAGAGTAGACCTCTTTGTACCTGGATAAGAAGTCCATCAGCTCTCTACCGGTATGGTCGATACCTTCCAGATACTTGTCGGTATTCTCCTGCAGTTTCTGCTGCTCTACTGCCAGCTCCTCGGAATTTGCTCCCAGGTTGATACTCTTTTCTTCGGTATCGGCCTCTGCCTCCTGTTCCTTACTTTCCAGCTTCTGCGCAAAGGTAAGCTCTTCTTCAACTCCCCAGAGATTGCTTGAGATATTCTCCAGTGCAGTCTGGACTCCATCCAGAGTATTGACCTCTTCTTGCAGCGAAGCAATGCGACTCAAGCTGCTCTGGGATGAGGTTTGGCGGGTTGCGGCTTTGTTACTCAGCTCATTGCTGTCTTGAGTAGGCTTGAACTGATTGGCTCTCTCTTGAGTTGCTGCAGGAAGAGAGATGCCGCTTGAAAGCTTACTCAGTGCTGGTTTGGTGCTGGCCAATTGAGTGGAGTCCCCACTAGCTTTGGGGTTGAGAGCATTTTTATTGATATTCACAGTCATGGTTTTCTCCTTGTCAATGTGAATTAAAATGCTTTAGTAATGCTTGTCGGGTCTCAACTCGCTAAGCTGTAAAGCTGGTGCCACTACCTATATTATAGAATGATGCCTGGTAGGACATCGCGGCGTTGGCCGCAGCCGCCTGGTTACTCAATGAGGTCAGGAGCGCCGATTCTTCGGCATCATTGACTTTTATTATATCGTTATATGACTGCGAGTAGCCGGTGTTGCTGTCAGACATGATAGAGTTGGCATACTCGAAGAGATTACGGTAAGCTGAGATTGAAGCGTTGTTTTTGGTGACCGTGCTGGTGGCGGTAGTAATTGTAGCCGCCGCATCAGCGGTAATATCGCCAGTAGTACTCAGACCTAGACCGGCCAGGGAGATAGCTGTGAATGAGAGCGAGGTTGAACCTGCAGTAGCGAAGGCTTTCTCGCTGACGCTGGTGGAGCCGGGAGCTGAGCCGTCGAGAACAGCTTGATCCTTGTATTTGGCACCTTCCACCAGAGAATCAATACTGAGGGCATAGGCCTTGTACTCTTCGGCGAGTGCGGCCTTGGCAGCGGTATCGGTCTCGTTGGTGTATTCCTCCTTGAGCGAGGACATCTCGTTGAGAATCGAGGTTACCTGATCCTGTGCTTCAAGTATACCGTCGAACTGACCAAGGGTATAGTTGTTATTGTCAATAGCTTTGGCGTTCTCGGCGATATCTTCCTGCAGGCCTTGTGCCTTGAGAATCATGCCTGGAGCGTCAGAGACGTGGTTGTACTTGAGCCCGGAATTGATACGGGCGATTGAATCACTTGCCAGTCGGTTGATGTTGGAGATAGTATTGAGGGATTGAGTCATACTCCCGCTCAGACCAGCATTTACGTTTAAAATACTCATGGTTTTCCTCCTTGTTGGTGAATACCGATGATATGTGTCGGCATTCTGTCTTCTTCCGTGAAAGATGGTATCCATTCCCATCTAACTTGACTCTATACATCCGGTATAGAGTGTACTGCTTGCTGGCCGGATAAGGATATTCCCGATCTCTATGCGTAACCAGCGGAACTGCTGAAGTTTTGACTCCTCCAGCACGAGCATTCTTTATACCATGGCACCCTCCTTTATGCTAAATTATAACTGAATTATGCTTGATTTGAGAGTAGTCGAGTGCGGTGCAGAGTATGACTGCCGGCGACCAGGAGCAGGTGGAGGTACATGCTTGAAGCGAAGTCAGCTGTTATCGTATCAATTCCGGCAGAATCGATATTGGTTCTGGCAATATCCTCCTCATAGACCTTCCGGCTGGGAAACTGGATAATTTTACGGGCACTCTTGCGGTTGTGTTTGATCTGCCTCTGTATCTGCTCATCTTGCAGTAGGTTGTTTATGCTGCTTACGGCGTTGTTTGTTGAATTGATAACCATGGTCTTCTCCTTGGGTTGAGTCTTCGGTTGTAAGTAATAGCAGGCTGCTTAGCCGCTAGGCAGCAGGGCGGCAAGGGCTTTTGCCGACGAGTTGGCGACAGTTATGGCCGAGATATTTGCCTGCTCAAGAATCTGCAGCTTGGTGATCTTGGTGGTGGCGTAGGCTTCATCAACGTCGGCAATGGTAGATCGCTGATCGGCGAGAGAGACGAGTTGATCCTGCAGCGATTCAGTTTGTGCTTCAAGATTGTTCTTCATGAATGCTCCCAAGCCAGTCCATTCTGAGCGCACCTCGGCGATGATTGAATCGAGATAGTCCAGAGCTTTGGTCGGGTCGTCAACCAGATAGAACTCAGAGCTGCTGTCGACCAGAGCTTCAAGACCAAGTCCGGAGGCTGAGATATCGCGGAAGCCATAGTTTATAGAGTCTGATTTGGTGATGCCGTCGGAAATATGGAAATGTACCCCGCCTTCAGGTTGAAAACTGAAGCGTTGGTCACTGAGAGTGGTGCTGTTTACCAGATCCTTGCCGACTTTTGTAGCATCGAGGTTGAACTCTGCCTGGATCTCGGTGTTGGAGACGTAGGTTACCAGGCCGTTGGTGTTCTCATAATCTCGACCGGTGTCGGTGAAATCTCTGCCGTCATCCAGGATCTGATCGGTGCCGGTATTGGCGTAGATTATCGCTTCGGAGTTGCCTCGGCCGATAGTCCTGAAGGTAAGTTCGCCGTCACTTATCTCGGCTTTGGCGCCGATAGCGGCGAAGGCGGCATTCATCGCCGATAGGCTTCCGCTAACTGTGTCGCCACCAGCAAAGACATAACTGGCGGTGCCGGCGGTGGTAGTCAGGCTGATTGTAGCATCGGTGGTAATGGTGTCGGTATAGTCGCCGCCGATCTCGGCACTCTCAGAACCCTGATTCTTGTAATCTCCGGCGATGCTATAATTCTTGCCGTTGATGAGGACGGTACCGGTCTCGCCGCTGTCGGAGAGGGTGGTGGCGCCACTGAGAATATCTGTACCGCTGACGTAGCTGTAGCTGATATTCGCGTCGTCGCCGTATTCTTTGGTTAGGAAGAATAAAGTGGAGCCGTCGTTACTCAGCTCTGCATATGCACCAATATCGGCAAGCTGCTGATTCATCTGGGAGAGAGCTGTGGCTTTGGCGGTGTTGTCAACCGGGGTGCTGGCATTAATCTGAATGCGTCTGGTACCGGCGCTGGTGGTGATGTCAAAGACGGCAGCGGGATCACTGGTAGCAGAGTCTGGGAGGTTGAGGGTGCCGGAGACAGCTGCCTGTTCGGTAGCGTTGTCGTTATCGAAACTGAGGGAGAGGTAGGTCTTATCCTGGAGTGTGCGGATATAGGAGTCATCTACCGAGATAATACTTGAGGCGCGTTCGATATCAAATTCGCCGTCACCAGCGAGTACCTGTTTGTCGCCGAGGTCTACCGAGTTGGCAAAGACATTGACGGCACTGATACCGGCGGAGACACTGGACAGGATTACCTCTCTGATGCTCTGGCTGCTTTCATCAGATGCATCAAGGATCTGACTGCGCATATCCAAGAGAGTGTTGAGAATCGCACTCTGGCCGGAGTCTATGCCCGAGAGAGCATTATAGGATAATTGATTGTTGGTGATGGCGGCCTCGACACCGTAGATTCTGGCCTGGAGCTTGGCTAGTTCTGAACAGCCGGCAGGATCTTCTGCTGCCGAGGTGAATTTGTAACCGGTACTGAGCTGATTCAGGGTACTGCTGAGCTCGTCTTGAATTGAATTGATATTATTTACGCGTTGTACACTCTGGGCTGTGAGCCTGGCGCTCAGCCCGTAGGATTGGGTATAACTCATTTTGCTTCCTCCGTGAAGTGATTTCCGATCTTGGTTGTTTCTCGCTACTGTCCCCAGCAGGAGAGGCGTATATCATCCATGATGGCCGATAAGCCTACGTACGCCAAACGTTTATAGTTTTAGGTGATCTATTGGTGCTCCTTTTAATTGGGGGGAATAATAAAATCTATAATTAATACGTAAAAAACTGGTTTTTTCATTAAAGTTTTGCTTAGTGCGGACGATAAGAAAATACCGAGGGATTCCCGATCTCGAACTCGGTGGCATCCCGTCCTTGCGGCCCATCCAACCGCGATAAAAGGACGGGATATTTTTTTTTTGTGCAGTATTCTAGCCCTGCCATTAATCACTGTATCTTATATTCGTCCAAGGTGTTACCGCTAAGTAAACCTATTGTTGCTGGTGGAGGCCGGGTAAAGAATGCCTTAAATTCTTACCCATACCTCCGGAGCAAACCGGTATCTATCCGCCTTAAGGATAAGTACAAGTTTGCAGGTGTGGAACTGCTCCCTGCCTATAAAGAGCTGTTCCGATGCATGTCGTTGCAAACATGTAGCAGGAAAATTAGGTATTATGCGGTTACTCAGACAAGTTACCCAGGAGAGTGGAGGTGTGTAACCCCAGACTCTGGATAAAACTACCCTGTCAAGCTCACTTTGGACACAGTATTACACAATACGACATAATACAACGTGCCAATACATAACAATAATTTATATGGAATGAAAAGAATGGCTGATACTTTTCGCTTGAACTAACGAATTCTGTGTCCCCACAAAATTGTTACCCAATAAAAGTAATCAGAAACGGAAAGGGTTATGAGAGTTTCCCGATCTCAAGCTCCGTGACATCCTTGTCAATTCCAGCTTCCTTGCTGCTTTGAGCCTCATGCTCAAAAGAGAAACCTAATCTCTCTACTATCATTTTATAGTACTCAAGTTAATAATGCAAATATTTTTTTGCGGTCAAGGGGATTTATTCTGTGAAAAATGAGATTAGAACCGGAGTTTATAGTATGTAACTTGTTAATGTTAAATATGATGCAGTTTTTTTAAAAACTTTAGAAAAAAAACAGAAAAAGTGCAAGAAAAACTTAAAAAGAGATAAAACGAGTTGGCTTTTTACGGAAAGTAGTAAGTGAGTAGTGTTCTGTCTTTTTTGCAATAAGGGTAGTGGAAATGTATAGAATCGGTATGGGGTCTGATCAGCACCGTTATAGCGCAGGAGATTGTATCAGGCTTGGTGGGGTAGTGATTCCTGCTGAGTTTACGGTAGTGGCGCATTCGGATGGGGATGTATTTTTACATGCGTTGACTGATGCGCTACTGGGGGCGGTGGCTGGGGGTGATATTGGTGAACTGTTTCCCGACACTACCGCAGTGAATAAGGGTAGGGATTCCGTAGAATTTCTTGAGGCGGCATTTGAGTTGATACGGGATAAAGGGTATGAGCTGGTAAATATCGACTCGACCATTCAGGCGGAACGTCCGCGATTAGCAGAATATAAGCGCCAGATTGCCGGTACAGTAGCAAAAGTTCTGAAGCTAAAACCAGAATTTGTTAGTGTTAAAGCTAAGACTGCAGAGGGAATGGATGCAGTTGGGCGGTGTGAAGGGATAAGGGTGGATGTAGTGGTTCTGGTACGGAAGGTGGGGGCTGATGCATAAGCAGATATTTCCATTTGTTAGGGAATTTCTTGAGCATCTCAGGGTTGAGTGTGGGCTGGCGGAGAATACTCTTCTTGCTTACAAGCACGACCTTGCGAGTCTGGCAGAGTGGTTGTTGAGAGCAGGGATAGAGAACCCGGCAGAGGTGACGGGGGATGAACTGGTGGATTATGCCGCAGAGTTAGCACGAAAGGGGTTGGCGCCGACCTCACGCGCCAGAGCTATCGTGGCGAGTCGGATGTACTATAAATTTTTGGTGATGGAGAAGATCTTGACAGTCAATCCCACGGATTTTATCGATCAGCCTAGACTCTTTAAATATCTGCCGCAGGAGTTGTCGCCGGTAGAGGTAGAGGCGCTTCTACAGGCTGAGACGGGAGAGGGGGCATTGGCAGATCGAAACCGAGCCTTACTCGAACTCTTCTACGCTACTGGGGCACGAGTCTCTGAACTTTGCGGGGCGCGGGTGGTGGATATTGATCTCAAGGAGCGTTTTATCCGCCTCAAAGGCAAGGGAGGAAAGGAACGGATGACCCCGATAACCCGGACTGCTGCCGAGGTGGTAGGGGTGTATCTCTATGGAGCGAGGCTTGAGTTGGAACGGAGCGAGCAGCCGTATCTCTTTCTCTCACGTACGGGCAGGAAGTTGGATAGGGTGAATGTCTTTTTGCTGGTCAAAAGGTTGGCGCTCAAGGCGGGAATAACCAAAAATGTCTATCCCCATCTGCTTCGGCATAGCTTTGCCACGCATATGCTCGAGGGGGGGGCGAATCTTCGAGCGGTGCAGATGCTGCTGGGACATGCTGATCTTGCGACTACCGAGATTTATACCCATGTGCATGATAAGCGTAAGTTTGCAGCCTATCATCAGTTTCATCCTAGAGGTTGAGATGGCTTTGAAAGCAGGAATTAACGTACCCCAGACGCCTCGACGCCTGGGGTATATCTATAATAATAATCAATCAAAATGTCATCAGCCTGCCCGGCATATTTTTTGCTGCACCAAACCTCCTTACTAGGATACCGGAGCAGGCAAGTAGCATTGATAAAAACCTCAGGTGTTAGTGTCGACTTTTGCAGAGCGAATGCGCTTTACGCGCCAGGCACTCTTTTTTAGGGCTGATCCGCTATAACCCCGAGACCTCAAAGCTTGTTCTGTCGTCAAAGAGCACTAACAACTGAGGCAGAATTTTCTGGTGGATCCCCTGTATTCATACTACTGTCTCCACGTCTGGTTAACTGTCGCTAACCCATAGAAAATTAAACGTTAAATAATCCTGTACAAGCAACGCTGCCTTTGCATAATGCCTTGTTAATCGCTGATACGTGTCAAAAGACATATATGCTTAAAATGAGAATAATGTAGTATCTGGTTTATGAAAAAAAGTGCTAATGATTAAAATTTATAATAATTGTGTATTTGCTAAATTTATAAAAAGTAGTTAGACGTAAAATAGTAATTCTGGTTGCTGGTTGAGCCCTGATAGCAGTTGGGTGATTGGCTTCTGTGGCAAGATAATACTATAGTATTAGGTGCTTTAGTGTTTGGGATTAACCTTCAGCAGTGGTTTTGATTATGCCATCGTCAAAGCTTGATAAGCTATAGGGCGAAATGATTCTGGTGGATTTTCTGCAGGCATGAGCTACCTCCTTATGGGCTGGCTGACCTCGATAAAATATCCTGTTTGCGTCAGCGCTTATATGTATAGATTAACACCTTGTTCTGAGTTATGCAAGCTTTTATTTTTAAAAATATTCATATTTTTTTTACGTTTGGTTTTAGTTTTTATGTCCTATTATTGTATGTCAAAGATGTCTGTTTGTCCTGTGTATGGTTTTTGCGTATTTTTTTGAGTTGACTTGAAGCATAATGCTCTGTTTAGTGTAATCGTCAGGTATTACAAGAAGTTTAGAAATAACTTTTCTGTAAGCGAAAATAATAGGTGGTAAATAATGATTTCTGAGCTTGAGTGTTGGGTTGAGGCTGGCTGAAACCGTGCCGTATATGTGGAGGGGTGAGGGAAAATAAAAGGAAAACCCTGAATCACATGATTCAGGGTTCACAAACAAACTTGATTTTCACACAAATGCCCAACAGGGCGCAACAACACTTCTTGTTCAGAGTAACTAAACCTAAGACATTATTATGATTTAGGTGAAGACTATTACACCTATAAACTATCATATATTTTCGCTTATGCAAACAATTGCAGAAAAAAAAATGGAATATTTAGTTATAAATATGCAAAATAGCTAAAAAGTTATGATCTTTTGCTTCCGGCAATAGTTGAGATAGTGTAAATTGTTTTATATTAATACATTATAAAATCGCTGAATTCGTGTGTCTAGTGCTTAGCGTGAGATATTTTTACAGATCAATTTGTGATTTTCTTAGTTGCGGTGTTTGAAAAATTCTATCATTTCACCGGTCGGGCTGACCACAAAGGCAATTCTGAGATCAAGTTTCTGGTCGTTGGCGTTGGATACCAGTACATCTTTCGGGGCGATAGTCTCGGTTGCGCCGGCTGCAATTGCACGTTGAAAATCCTGGTCGACATCGGTGCTGGTAAGAGCAATGTGCTCAATAGCGCCGTGTGGCTTGGCTTCACCGTCGGCAAAGATCTCGATAAAACTATCACCTACGGGGAATAATACCATGCGTCCATTATCGGCTCCAGCTTCGAAGCAGGGCTTAAGACCCAATCCTTCAGTATAGAATTTAACTGCTTTGTCGAATTCGCCGGTGCGAATGGCGGCATGATGCATTCCAGTGATCATATTTTATTCCTTATTAAATTAGTGAAATTTGATAAAATAAAGTAATATAGCTTAATATATGTGCTATATATAGTACAGTAGGAGGAGTTTGGTAGCAAGAATTTTATTTGCAAATAGTTAATAATACATAGTCAATGTCATTTAAATGTAACTTAAGATCTGTTTTTTTGTTATAAAATTGAAAAAATATGATAAATTATTTGCTAATATCAACCTCTGGTTGTATTATTATACAGAGTTTGGTATGGTGTATAAATATATTGCATTGAAGGTGTTGGTGGAATTACTGGTAATTATCGGGTTGTGGCGGTATCTGTGTATTGAGGTATGGATTGTATTGTTCTCAACTAGGGATACCGGGTATAACCGGCAATGGATTATTGATTATGAGTTATACTATAGGGATTGATATTGGTACTACCAACCTTTGCGCGGTATTGGTTGACTCGGCAACATATTCGGTTGAGAATATGACTTCGTGTAAGAATGATGCCTTGTTGGCGGGGGGCTCTCCGGCAGCATTTGAACAGGATGCTGCTGTTATACTGGAGCGCCTGCTCTCTTTATTGGCGCGGCTGGTTGCTGAGTCTGCAGTTGCGCCGGAGGCGATCACCGATCTGGCCATTACCGGCCAGATGCATGGAATCTTGCTGGTAGATGGGAAGCTTGAGGTCAAGAGTTCGTTATATACCTGGCGCGATCGGCGTTCGGAGGAGTCTGGCTTTCTTGAGGGGATAGTAGGATTGTTGCCCGAAGATTATACGCAGCGGACTGGGTGTAGACTAGCGGCCGGCTTTGGGGGGCTTACTCTGGCTTGGCTTTTGGCTAGAGGAGAGTTGGAGGTAGAGGCTGAGGGTTGTACCGTATTGACTATCATGGATTACCTGGCTGCGGTGTTGACCGGAAGGCGGGCTATAGATTACTCCAATGCGGCGGGTTGGGGAATATTTGATATAACAGAAAACTGTTGGTATGAGGCGATGCTCGATATACTCAAGATTCCGACTCGGCTGCTGCCCGAGGTCTTGAATAGTTCTGAGGCTGTCGGTACGCTCTTACCCCGGCAGGCTGAGAAGCTGGGGCTGCAGTCGGAACTCAGGGTCTGGGTGCCGATAGGGGATAATCAGGCGAGTTATTATGGGGCAAGTAAGGGAAGAAATGATGTAGCGGTAATCAATATCGGTACCAGCGGGCAGATAACCGTACCGAGTACCAGTATCAGTATCGCCAATGGTCTGGAGACTCGACCGCTACCAAATGCTGGTTATATTCTGGTAGGAGCTATCCTCTGTGGCGGTTGGTCTTATGATTATCTGGCGCGCTTCTTTCTCAGAGTCATTACCGAGCTTGGCGGAGTGGAACTGGATAAGGATTTGCTCTATAGCCGCATGCGGGAGTTGCTGGAGGCTGAGTATACGCAGGGAGGAGCGGGACTCAAGGTCAGTACCAGGTTCTCGGGGAGTAGGAGCGGGCAGGGCGAGCAGACTGGGAGTATTTATGGTATAGATGAGGGAAATCTGACGCCGGGTAATATGATATATGGTTTTTTACGGGGAATTATCGAAGAACTCTTTGGAATGCTGCCGTGTGAATTAATTGGTAGCGGTAGTCGGGAGATTCATAAATTGGTTGCGACCGGTAATGCGATCAGGCTTAATCCGGAAATGCTCAAGATAATCGAGGATGTCTTTGGGGTGAAGTGTAGACTCTCGGATTCGGTCGAAGAGGCGGCGGCGGGAGCGGCGTATGTGGCGATCAGTAATGCCGGGAGGTAATTTATGAATGCAGCCGCAACCGGTCGTGAAGCTACTGGTTGCGGCTGCTTCTGGAAGCTCTTTGGTTTTTATTTTATACTCAAATACGGTTTTTTGAATTTTAATCCATCAATAATGGTAATAAATGCGAATACTGTTCTTTTGAAATCATATTGCCTGTCAGCAATTCCTTAAAATTAGTCTGTATTTCCGCTTTAGGAAATAAATGAAATATCATCATTAGTTGTTCCCGCTGTTCAGGTGTGGGTGGATTAAGTAGGGTATTGGTCATAATGCTGATATTTTCAATACTTATTTTATTCAGACTGAAGACATGGAATTTTTGGAGGTTTTCCCTTAATTCAGTAAATGCCTGTGAATGTTTGGTAACTGACATTAAATATAAAGACTCTTCACTGGTGATGCTATTTTGGATGGTCAGCAGCAAATCCTTCTTTAAAAACTCGTTGGCAATATTATGTTGTTCATAATAATGAATCAAAGCATTGAGCGAATTAATATAGCTGTGAATCCCCGAAATATACCCCTCATAACATGTATCAGTAAGATTAATCCCTTTTACAATATCATTTTTGGCCAGTTTGAATACTTCCTCACCCGAGCATACTAATTTATCATAATGAACTAGTGTGGTGGAACTTTGTGGATTAGAGACTCGATATAGCTTCAGATTTTCTTTTGACCTTTTATAACTATCCAGCAAATAATGAAAATTGTTTTTGAAATCATTTTCCCGGGTTTCGTTTCTCTGTTGATCAAAGGTCAATTTCAAATACCAGACCGTACAAATAGTAACGATTACCATTGCCCAGTTTGAGCCATTTTTTACTAAATAATCAAGATGTTCATTATCTTTGAAGGTGGTAATAATAGTCTCAAAAGAAAAGGTATATGCGAGATAAAGCAGTATACTGCAAAATATAAATATAAAGAAAATCATACCTTTATTGCGGGCAAATTTGTTTTTGATTGTATTAATAATATTCATCGTTTTTTTCATTTACCCTCTGGGTTGATAGTACTGTGTCTTTACTCGGAAGTACTAATTTCTATTTATTGAATATTTAAAAGACCTGTGTAGAGGTTTTAAACAGAATGCCAGCAATAGGAGTATTGTAGCAAAGAAATAATATAAGGTCAATTTTCTATAAAAACAAAAAAAGGTCTGAATAAAGAAAATTGTTGTTTTTTCTCCTGTTGTTATAAAAAAACCATGGTAAGATAAAATTGTGTGCGGTGCTAATTGTCTCTAATGACAACATCTCAATTATCAAACTTTTGTAGCATAAAAATAGTAAAAATTATCTTGCTTGACTTAAGTCAAGCAAGTCCGCGTTTTTGAATGATATACTAACTACAGTTGCAATAATGAATATATGGATTGTTAGTTAGGCTGAGGCGATACGTGTCGTTTCGCGTTGAATAATCAATCAGCAAAAAGGAGAAGACTATGGCTATGTTTTGTCACCAATGTCAGGAAACGGCGATGAATAAGGGATGTTCTATGAAGCAGGGGGTTTGCGGTAAGACTGCTGAAGTTGCAAATTTACAGGATCTCTTTATCTGGACACTCAAAGGTATTTCATTCTTTGCGGTAAGGGCGAAGGAATACGGCTGGTATGATGAAAGGATAGCTTTTTTTGTTGATAAAGGATTATTCCAGACTATTACCAATGCAGACTTTAAGAAACAGGATTTTGTTGATGAGATAAAACAGGCGGTGCAACTCCGGGAGACGGTTAGAGCTTTTCTTGAAGGAAAAGAAGCAATATCCAGTCTTCCGGAACAGGCAGTTTGGACACCGGCCAGTGACGAGGATATTAGCGCTAAGGCAGAGTCGGGTACCGGTGGTTGGCTGGAGATTGAGAATGAAGATATACGCTCTCTTAAGGCACTGGTGCTATATGGGCTCAAAGGTATTGCGGCTTATCTGGAACATGGATACCAGATAAAAAAGGAAGGCAAGGAGATCTTTGAATATCTGATGTACGGGTTGGATCAGATTGCCCGCAATGATATCTCCGCCGATGAACTGGTAGCATTGACCTTGAAGACTGGAGAATACGGGGTACAGGTAATGGCATATCTTGATGCAGCCAATACTCGTTTCGGCGATACCGAGATGACCGAAGTAAACCTTGGAGTAAGGAGTAACCCGGGTATTCTCATCTCAGGCCATGATCTGGTTGACCTTGAAGAATTGCTGGAGCAGACTAAAGGGACAGGTGTTGATGTTTATACCCATAGTGAGATGCTTCCGGCGCATTATCGGCCAGCATTTAAGAAGTATGATAACCTAGTCGGTAACTATGGAAGTTCATGGTGGTTGCAGAAAGATGAAATCAAGAAGTTCAACGGCCCTGTTCTCTTTACAACTAATTGTCTGGTGCCGCCGGATTTAGAGTATAAGGATAGAGTGTTTGCAACCGGAGCCGTAGGTTTTGACGGGTTAAAGTACATTCCGGAAAGGGCTGAAAATGGACACAAAGATTTTTCTGAAATTATTGCGCTGGCTAAAACTTGTCAACCACCGGTTGAGCTGGAGACCGGGAAGATAGTTGGCGGCTTTGGCCACAAACAAGTTCTGGCTCTGGCCGATAAAGTAATCGAAGCGGTAAAATCAGGTGCAATCAAGAGATTTATAGTTATGGCAGGCTGTGACGGACGGCATAAGGAGCGTTCATACTTTACCGAGGTCGCTGAAAAGCTACCTAAAGATACTATTATTCTGACTGCAGGCTGTGCCAAGTACCGCTACAACAAGCTTGATCTCGGCGCTATCGGCGGTATCCCTCGGGTACTTGATGCGGGTCAGTGTAATGACAGTTATTCTCTTGCAGTAATTGCGCTGGAACTGCAGAAAGCCTTTGGGCTTGATGATGTCAATAAACTGCCGCTTTCATTGGATATTGCTTGGTATGAGCAGAAGGCTGTTCTTGTCCTACTTGCTTTGCTGCACCTAGGCTTTAAGAATATGAGACTTGGGCCTACCCTACCCGGTTTTCTCTCACCCGGTATTGTCAGTGTGCTGGTGGAAAATTTTGGTATAAAAGGTATTACAACCGCTGCTGAAGACGTAGCGGCAATGCTGGAAGGAAACTAATTGTGATTACCAAAAAGTTAGCGGATACGGAAATAATGCTGACAGCGCATAATGTTGACGCCAGAAACCTCTATAATACCAAAGAGGCTATGATCTCGGTGCTTACACTCCAACCAGGTCAAGCATTAAAACGCCATATTACCCCGGTTGATGTAGTGTTTTATGTTCTTGCAGGCACAGGTGTGGTTGAAGTAGGAGATGAAAAAAAACCGTAAGCCAAGATGAACTAATCGAGTCGCCGAAAGACATAGTTCATTGCTGGTATAATGAGAGTGAAGAATTACTACGGTTTATGGTTATTAAAACTCCAAGACCTGAGAAGCAGACTATCTTTCTCGCGTAATTAACTGACAATACAATGTCATAAGCAATTTGAAATGCAGCAGAATCATAAATACTAACAGATTCTGCTGCATTTTTATATTGTATTTTAAGTTGATGGAAATGTGAATTGATCGGAACAGTTTTTCGGTTTTAAACAAATCTAGGTGTAAGGTGGAAAATTGTTAATATCTATCATGATAGCTTATTTCTGGGAAGATTTAAGTATAACCATTTGTTATTCTGGTGTCTACCACGGGAAACGTTATGTCCACGACTTATTTCTCGCCAAATATTTTAGCTAGAGATGTAGCAGCTTAGCATAATTTACAAGCATATTTATCGCAGGAAATTGCTGTCGTTACAGTTGTACATTCGAATTAGCATGATTAAAAAAACAAGAGTAATATCTAAAAATAGTAGTTGACAAGATACGCAAATATACTATACTGGGGGATAGTATATTTAAGGAGGTGATGATGGATATTGAGATACAGCGGGGTAAATTGCTCAGCAGGATCAAACGGATTGAGGGGCAGCTTAGAGCGGTACGGGGGATGATTGAGGCGGAGCGGGATTGTTGCGAGGTTATCCAGCAGATGCAGGCGGTCTCCGGAGCGGTAAAGGGTACGCTCTCGGCTATGGTCAAGAATGATCTGTATTGTTGCATGGCGCGGTCTGAGAGTGCTCGCGAGTATGACCGGGAGTCTATCGATAAGTTGCTGGCGACAATTGCCAAACTGGTCTGACTATTTGCTATAATTTTGACTGGAAGTTTGCTTTTAGTAGCATAACGCTGTGTGTATACTGTTCTTGTTGCTGGGGCTCTTTTGTGCTGACTCTTCTGCTATTTTGTCTGCTATGGGCTTGTATCCAGGATATTTGAGCAGGTAAGTATCTACAAGGTAAGAATTGATCATGATAAATGTATCGAGTGCGGTAAGTGTGTCGCGGCTTGTCCGTCTATGGCTTGTCAGGCGGTATTAGCCGGGGATAAGTTAAACCGGATTGTTTCAGTTGTATGCGTTGCTTGGGAGTGTGTCCAGTAAACGCGATTGAGTATGGACGAAAGAAGAAGAACAGGAGTTGAGAGTATAATGAATATATTTAGATGGATTCTGGCACTGATATTTGTGGCGGTATTGGCACTCGGGTGGAAGTATCCGCTTCTAGGGTTGCTGGTAATTCCGATGATGGGGGCGGGGGTAATCTTCGCGCTGATAAACGGGCGTTGGTTCTGCGGGAATATCTGTCCGCGGGGGCAGTTTATCGATAAGATTTTCAGCAAGATAACTTCGACCAGGGATATCCCCAGATTTTTCTTGCAGCCGGCATTCAGATGGGCTTTCCTCATTATTTTTATGGTAAAAATGGGTTTTTCGCTCTTTGGCGTGTATGAGGATGGGATCAATATGGCGTCGGTGGCCAGTGCCTTCTGGTGGGCAATGTTTGGCTCTACTATGATTGCGCTTGTTGGCGGATTTGCTTATAATAGCCGTTTCTGGTGCGCGGTCTGTCCAATCGGGACGATGGCCAAAAGTATCAAGGGAGTGGCGCCGAAGAATTACCGGGTGAGTGATTCATGTAAGGAGTGCGGCCTCTGTGCTCAAGCTTGTCCCTTCGGGCATAACCCGGCTGAGTTCAAGGGTGGAGAATTTACCCACAGCGATTGCATCAAGTGCGGTAAGTGTGTGGCTGCTTGCAGAATCGGGGCGATTGAGAAATAAATATCAGTTGTTGGATGTACGATATATTAGTTCTGCTCTGTGTGCATAACTATGATTAAATCATAGATTACTATAAAGAAGCTCAGCCCTCAGTTTTACTGAGGGCTGCAGTTAACAAGTATAAACAGCGTTCAATAATTTCTATTGCTAAATTCTGAGAGATTGGGGAGGGGTGGGTCTGGGGTGTACAGACTTTCGCGGTAAGGTTGTGGACTTGCCAGAAGTCGGATTTTTTCGCGCGGAGCGATTTTCGGAGCCTCACCTCTTAATGTCTCATGATTATATTCTCAGTTACTGCATGCAGTAACTGAGACATACCTTTGGAAAAGGTATGTCAAACGCTCATGCAGATGAGCGAGCTGCAGAAGCAGCCTCAGCAGGTAGCTTTGCTGCCAGCTGATTTTTTGGTGTTTGCTGAGCATGAAAATTGCGTTGGCAATTTTCTGAGTTTTCAATTAATCTAAGTCATAGCGAATTATAACTTCGACCAAGCACCACGTAATCACGCTTTGTGAATAAACTTTGTGCGGTTTGCGCACCTGGATTGTAAGGGCGGGTCGCCCTTACTCAGGGGTTTGGGGATCTTGACTCCCTTACCTTCTGCTCTTCATGACGGTATCGTAAGCATGATTGACCTTGCTCATCTGCTCGGTTGCAAACTTCATAAATTCTTCGGGAAGCCCCTTGCTTTGAAGTTTGTCGGGATGGAAGGCGGCGCATTTGTCCCGGTACTTGCGTTTGACCTCGCTGTCGCTGTCATTCGGGCTGCACTCGAGAAGTTCATAGGCCGCGTCCAGCTCACTACTCGTTCTTGGGCGTGAGCCGCTGCTGCTCTGCCCTTGCCCGGAATAATTGTAGGAACCATGTGTGTCGAGGTGGAGTATGCGGGTGGCTTCGGCGATGATAGCCTGCTCTTCCGATGAGTAATTGCCGTCACGCTGGGAGAGCTCGATAAGGGTATTGATCAGGAGGGTGCAGAGTTCGCGGTCATAATTTACTATCTGGCCGAACTGCTGGATATACTCTGCGGCCGGGGTGTTGTTATCCTTGGCCTCAAGAAAGACGCGTTTGGCCAGATCCTTGGTCTGCGGGTCGAGGCGGAAGTGGGTGTCCATGAGTTCTTCAACATAGTTGATCTCCTCCTGAGAGATAACACCGTCAGCTTTGGCCATCTTGGCCAGGCAGGAGAAGAAGCAGACAAAGAAAGCGACCTGACTCTTCTGGGAGTTGTTGACCATACGTGAAGACGACGATACCGCACTGCCGAGTACCGCACCGAGTATCGCCCCTATAGGTCCGCCGATGATCATGCCGATGCCGCCGCCGATAAGAATTCCGAGTAGCCCCATAATATATACCTTTCACTTTGGTTATTTTGCTTGGTAAAGACTTATTATAGTTATTTTGCTTGTTTCTTGGTTTAAAAAAAAGTGTTGCAAATTGTGTAAGTACAGTATTAACTCTTTTTCGCGGTAGAACTTATCAGCTGGACATGGCTGATAGTGGCTTTACCCAGACGCCAGAGTAGAAAACCGTTTAGGCCAGCTTCGGCGGTCTTGGCAAAGATTGACTTTAAAGAACTGGTCAATGAGCCGGCGAGAAGCTCTCCGGTCCACTCTTCGTAGGAGTCGCTCAGGGTCTCTACTCCACCCTCGGTTGCTTGCCCGATTATGCCGCTGAGGTAGGCCTGCATGATTGCCCGCGAGAGCATGACCAGACTCTGCCCAAAAGCTGGGCGGAGATGGTAGAGCGTCAGTATGTCCTTGATCATGGCGAGGGAGCCGTAGAGTACTATAAGCTGATCGATAAGCCCTACCGGTGAGGCGGCGGTGCCGATAGCCACTCTGCTGGCGTAACGTTTAACCCGCTGAAAGGCCAGTTCGTCGAGTGGCGCCTGGAAACGTTCCTGAAAACTAGTCAGCCATTCCTGGGCAGCCAGGGGCTGCGCGGGATTTAACAGACTGGTTCGGGCTGCCTCCATTTTTTTCAGAGTATCACTCTTACAGCCGATGCTGTAGAGCAGTGGATAATTGTCCAGCGGGTAGGAGTTGAGGTATTCTTTGAGCTCTTCGCGGGCGGCGGTTGCGTGCTTATTGGCCAAGGCACGTAATTCAGCGCGCTCTTCAAGAATAGTGAGCGCTTTGAGATTGATCTGCGGGCTACGCTGTAAAGCGAAAAGCTGGATGAAGAGGTGGACGCTTACCGAGATGCTAAGCAGGGCAAAGACTGCTCCCAGCCCGAGGATGGTGTACTGCCAGACCTCGGGTAGAGTCTGGATATTCTGGTAGATGGTGATGCCTTCGGAGATGAGGAATAGCCCGAGGATGCCACTCAGCAGCAAGAGGAGGAGGCGGGCGGTTTTGTAGAGAGCCGCAGGAATCTTCAGCCCGTCGTGTTTGAATTCGGCAAATTTGCTCTCAAAGCGTTGTTCTAAATCGGCGTCGAGTTCACTGCTCAGTAATTCTTGCTCGCTGGCGGAGAGGATACGGATATCTGCCGCGTTTGGGCAGGGCTCGGGTTGTCCCAGGCCGGAGTCGCCGGAGCGTCGGTTGGATTCGGCTTGTTTGGGTGTGGTCGTCTCCTTTTTTGTGGTTTTGGAGCTGGAAAAAGCTCGCGCTGTAGGATCACCGAGAGGGATCTCGCCTTCGTTATTCATTATGCTCAGTCGCCTCCTGTTATATAATCGAAAATTCGATCTAAGCCCAAGTGGTTGGGCGGAATCTGCATATTCTTCGGAGCATCCGGGAGAATGCTGTAGAACGGGTAGTCATTATAATTCCAGTTGTTTGGCCAGACCTCGGGAAGTTGGGGTACAGGGTATTCGATCCATTCTTGTGCGGGATTATTAAGCGCTAGCTTGCCTACCAGGTGCTGGGGCTTGTCTGAGGTGCGGGTGGAGTTGCAGGCACTACAGGCAAACCATTTGAAGTCGATATCCGGTAGACTGCGTTTGGCGCGTTGGGTCATGAGTTTTAGCAGACCTCGGAGTCGGCCGTTCTCAATATCATCCTTGTCTAGCATATCCATCTTGGTGGCGACAAAGGCGACCCGTTTGAGCCCGCTACTGAAGAAACGGGTAAATTGTTTGATGAGCTTGCCGATAAAGGAGTCTGAGCGCAGAGTCTCGAAGAGGTCGAGGAGTATCTGGCGGTTGTCATTATATCTGTCTACGCCTCCGGCGAGCAGGGAGGGGATATCGATGAGAATGATCAGGGTGTTGGCTCTGAGGATCTCCTTGAAGAGCGGCAGAGCAATAGCCTCGCGGTAACTGGTGTAGGCCTTTTGCAGCTGCTCTAGAATATACGGATTCTGCATAAGTATCTCCCTGGGAACGGGGGCGAATTCGTTATGCTGGCTCAGACCGCAGATTTGGGAGGTGGCCAGAGTCTGAGCCGAAGCGGTTCGGGTTACCTTGCCCTGAGGGCTGAGCAGGAAGGTTGAGGGGCTGACCAGGGGTTTGTAATTGAGTATCAGATTGGCCATAAATAATTTGTAGTTCTGGATAATCCTGGCGCTGTTTCCCGCTTCGTCTGACTTTAGGGAGTTGAGATAGGTCTGGAGATGGGACTGGTATTCATGATGTTCGCTGAAGTGCTGGAGGATGTGCTCTGACCAGTCTGTATAGTTGCGGTAGGCGGCGATGGCCGCATCGGATATACGTTCGCCTGGGAAGTCGAAAAATTCCAAACGTTGTTTACAGAAGCGGCGCCAATGCAGTGAGTTGTCCCAATCGGAGCGGGAATACTCACAAATATACTTGGCGGAAGCTACCGTCTTCTCCGGCCAGCTTCCCCGTGCCAGGCATTCGCGGTAGCTGTCGAACTTGAATTTCTTCCACCTTCCTTTATCTATCGGTAATTCTCTGAAATTATGGATGCTGGCATGGTTCTTCAGCGTGAATTCAGCACTGTCAAATTCGCAGAGTTGGGCTATGAGTGAACTCAGAAAGACGGTCTTTCCGCCTCCGGCGATACCGGTTAGAGCTATTCTTTCTGTTGATTCAAACATAGTTGGCTTTCTGTAGCGGGCTGTTGTAAAAGAATATCATAGATCAATTATATATTTACCGCCGTCTGGAGTCAAGTTATCCCGGCAAAGGCTTTTTGTCAATTATTTTATTAATGATGGAATAGGAGGTTATGAGTAATGATAAATAATTATTATATTTTACCGGATAAATTGGAAGAAATGATATGGTATGGTATAATAATAACTGTGAGTTGTTTGAATTGTGTTTATTTTTGGTTTGGATTTCCGATAAGACTCAAATTTAGGGTAATGATATATAGACAGATATTCGCGGTTAGGGTTTAGTAATTAAAAAATCTGTGTATATATTAACCTGTAGCTATACTTAGGATTTGAGCACGAGAGGAGTAGCGGATGAAGATTAAATGGAAGATTATTTTGCTCTCACTGATTGCGATTGTGGGTATGATTCTGCTGTTGTCGGTGGTGGTGTATTTCAATTCATATACTGAGCATAATCTGATACTTCCTCAGCTAAAGCAAGGAATTGTCGCCAAGGAACGTGAGATGATCAAGGCGATTGTGCAGACCGAATGTAGTACTTTGAGCCAGTTGATCAAGGGGGCAAAGAATAAGCAAGAAATCGACGCTATAATAATTGAGTATACGGATAAGACCTTTTTCTTGGATGATAAATCCGGGTATTTCTTTGTCTATGATTATAAAGGAAACAGAATAAACCTGCCGGGGTTAAGCGGGCCGAATAAGACTACGGGTAATTTTATCGATATGCAGGATAGTAACGGGACAAAGTTGATTGCGGATATGGTTGAAGCCGCAAAGACGGGTGGGGGCTTTGTCGAGTATTGGTTCCCGCAGAAGGGTGAGACCGAGCCGTCACCCAAGATCAGCTATGCCATGCAGATACAGGGTACGGATTATTTTTTGGGATCGGGGCTGTATTATGAAGATATTAATAAGTATATTGCCGGGATTAGTGAGTTGATTACGGCTGATACCGATTCGCAGCGGGTAATTGTTATCGTTTTGGCGGTTATTTATATACTGATTCTTGCCGGAGCGGCGTTTTATATTATCAGAGGGACGATTTCGGGGCTTACCAGTATTACGAGTGAATTGATTACCATTGTTCAAACCGGAAATATCAATGTTGAGGTAGATGAAAAATTACTCAGGCGTAAGGATGAGATAGGTGAACTTGCCCGCGCCGGTAAGCATATCGTCGAGGATTTTCAGAAGATTGCCGAAACTTCAAAGCTGCTATCTGAACGAGATTGGCGGCAGGAGGTGGTTGTCAAGACCGAGGATGATCAGATGAATAAATCATTCAAGGGTATGATTGATGAGGTAAATTTGACCCTGCGTGAGATTAAAATTTTTGTCAGTGAACTCGATAGCTCGGCGAAACAGGTAAGTATTGCCAGCCAGTCCTTGTCGGAAGGGGCGGCGTCACAGGCGGCTGCGATTCAAGAGATAACCTCGTCACTTACAGATATGAGTGTGCGTACCAATCAGAATGCTGAGAATGCATCGGAGGCGAGCACGCTCTCGCAGACAGCGAATGATGCGGCGGTAAGCGGGCAGAAACAGATGCAGGAACTCGCTGAGGCTATTGATGGAATTACGCTGCGGGCCGAGGAGACTAAAAAGGTGGTCAAGACCATTGATGATATCGCTTTTCAGACCAATTTGCTCGCGCTCAATGCCGCAGTCGAAGCGGCTCGAGCCGGAATACATGGCAAGGGCTTTGCCGTGGTCGCGGAAGAGGTGCGTAATCTCGCAGCACGGTCGGCCAAAGCCGCAGGGGAGACGGCAGAATTGATTGATAACGTGGTCTCTGAAGTAAAGCATGGTAATGATATGACGATAACTACCGCGGAAGCGCTCAATAGTATTGCCGAGCAGATCAGTAAAGCGACGTCGCTGGTGGCTGAGATTGCCGAGGCTTCAAATTATCAGGCTCAAGGTGTGCAGCAGGTGAATCAGGGGTTGACGCAGATTGATTCGGTTACTCAGCAGAATACTTCCGGAGCGGAAGAGACCGCAGCCTCAAGCTCGCACATGGAAGAGCTTGCCGCTAAATTATTCAATTTGATCAGTAAATTCACCTTGAAGGAGGTAAGGCCTGAGAAGAAAAATGCGCCTAGATCAGGCCGGTTAAAGGGTAGACGAGGTGCTGCTTCTCAACTGGTAACAACGGGGAGCGTGCAGCTGGTTACTCCGGATAAACAGATAAAACTTGATGCTGAGGAGTTTGGTAAGTTTTAGGCGAATATCTTATTTTTTGCATAAGAATGTCCTGAATATCGTGATTCAGGGCATTCTTTTTGGATTAACACAATTGAAAAATTATAAAAAGTGTAGTAGCTTTTATAGATATTGATATATACTATAATAGTAGTTTTTTTAACTTGCTAAAAAGAATATGCCCAGGTATAGTGTATTAGTTAGTCTTTATTTTTTCTTTGATTGTTAATAGATATTCTTAAAAGACTGGAGTTGGTCATGAAGATAAAATGGAAGATAATTTTGCTCCCGGTAATTGCTGTAATTGGTGCGGTATTATTGATGGTTGCTACGCAGATAATAAATGCGATTGTCAGAGATACGGTGGTGCATCCAACTTTTGCTCAAGAATTGATTGAGGCGGAGAAGAGCAAGATAAAGGCTTTGGTGGTGATGGAGGCCAGGGAGTTGGATGCGGCGATAAAAGGGGTTAGCGATCCTGAAGAGATCAAAAAGATTATAATTGACCAGACCGACAGGGCAAATTATATTGAGGACAATTCGGGTTATTTCTTTATCTATGACCTACAGGGTAACCGCATAAATTCTCCGGGAACCGCCGGTGATGCCAAGACTAGCGGTAATTTCTGGGAATATCAGGATAGTGATGGAAAATTCTTATTCAAAGGTTTTACGGCTGCGGTAAAGCAGGGTGGAGGCTTTGTTGATTATAGATTTCCCAAGAAGGGTGGGGCTGAACCTCAGCCCAAGATAAGCTATGCCAAGGGAATTGCGGGAACAGATTATTATGTGGGTACAGGTCTGTATATCGATGAGACTTTAGCGCGAATCAAAGAGATAGAGAAGAGTACTACGAAGAAGGTTGATTCTTATCAGATTTATATGTATCTTGTCTTTATAGTGTATGTGGTAATACTAGGTGTAATTGCTTTTGTTATAATCAAGGGTATTATCTCCGGGCTTGCCGGGGTGGTGAATAAACTGCTGGTAATTGTCGAGAAGGGTGATACTACGATTACCCTGGAAGAGTCACTCCTGAAACGCACGGATGAGATTGGCGATCTGGCGGTAGTCGGGAAGAATCTTCTCGCTGAATTCAGTAAAATTGCTAATATCGCCAAGAGGTTGGCGGATAGAGACTGGTGCCAGAATATCAGCCCGAAGTCTGAGGTGGACGAGATGAATATAGCGTTGAGCCGGATGCTGGAGGAGATGAATGCTACTCTCTTTAATTTTGCGCAGAAGATCTATGAGGTGAATGAAGGTATCAGGCAGATAAGTATAGCGAGTCAGGCTCTATCCGACGGGGCAACCTCGCAGGCGGCCTCGATTGAAGAGGTTACTGCTTCACTCCTGGAGATGGGCAATCGAACCAATCAGAATGCGCAGAATGCAACCCAGGCCAAGGATCTATCGCAGGCAGCGAGCAATGCTGCTCAGAGAGGTCATACTCAGATGCAGGAGCTTACCAGTGCTATTGAAGGCATTACCGTAAGGGCGGAAGAGACGAAAAAGGTAGTCAAGACTATTGATGATATTGCTTTCCAGACCAACTTGCTTGCACTCAACGCTGCGGTTGAAGCGGCCAGAGCCGGGGTGCATGGCAAGGGCTTTGCCGTAGTCGCTGAAGAGGTACGTAATCTTGCGGCACGCTCAGCTAAAGCTGCCGGTGAGACCGCTGAACTGATAGACAATGTTGTGGGTGAGGTGCGTAATGGCAATGAATTGGCACAGTCTACAGCAGGTGCTCTCAATAGTATCGTTGAGCAGGTGGACAAGACCTCTAAATTGGTTGTCGAGATTGCCGCGGCTTCAAATGAGCAGGCACAGGGGCTGGCTCAGGTCAATCAGGGATTGGAGCAGATTGATCATGTGACTCAGCAGAATACCTCAAGTGCAGAAGAGACCGCTTCTGCCAGCGCGCATATGATTGGTCTCATTGAGTCTATAAATAATGATATAGTCAGATTTAAGCTCAAGGGCAAGGCAAAGGCAAAGGGTAGAGAGAAGAAAGTTGCTCTTGCTAGGCCTTCGGCTAGAGGGAAGTTCGCAATAAATACGTCGAGTGCTTCAATAGTTACTCCTAAGGAGCAGATCAGGCTTGATGATGAAGAATTCGGAAAGTTTTAGAGCGGGTTAGTACTGAGTATCTTGGGTTATAGAATAAACTCCAGGTCTGATTCATACCTGGAGTTTATTTTTTGAAAAGCGTGGAATTTGGTGAGCTTACTTATAGACCGATTGCGCAGGATCTATATATTGATTCATACTCTGTTTGGTCAGCTCATTCGGTGTGTTTGCGGTCTCATTCTTGGTGTCTATGTCTCCACCCAGCTTTGAGTCACATCCGACCAGGCAGCATATTGCAACGAGTAATGCGCTGCTGATAATAAGTTTGCTCTTCATCTTTATCTCCTGGATAAGTAGTAATAATGTACTGCCTTTTGTATACTATAAGCTAATAATAATAAAAATTTTTATGTTAGTCAAATAAATTATAGCTTAATCAAGCTCTGACTGCAGTTTCTGTAGATCCAGCCCCTCCGCCAGGAAGAGGCGAATCAGAGCTGCAGCCTTGCCGTACTCGACCATAGGGCGGGTTACTGGTAGACTGAGATAAGCTTTGGCATGGGCTTTGATATGGGCGACATTGTTCTGATCCTCCTGATGGGTCGCGCCATTGGGGTCAAATTTGTAGCCTCCATCAGGAGCTTGTACATCGTTGATATCCTCTACTGCCAGTAATTTTACCTGGATATTGCAGCCTCGGTAGTGATATTCATTACCTTTAAGTATGTATTTGAAGTTGCGTAGATTGAACCAGACTGCACTATAATATTCGCGGTTGTACGGTTTCTCCGGTTTATAACCACCGGGGAGGCGGTATATTCGGTACAGGCTGGGTATTCCAAAGACGACACCGCGAAAGAATTCATCGGCTGCGTATAGTTTAGTCGAAATAGAATGACCGGCACCCTTGCTCGACCAGGCTCCGTAATAGATAGCCTTGCTTCCGGCGATAACCGAGATACCCAGTAACGGATCTTTGCTGATTGCGTCGAGCAGATAGGAAAACTCCTTGGCGGTAACTGGATTTGGTAGAAGCAGATGGTCATTGATAATAAAGGCGTTACGGCTGCTGTCATATTTGAGGTTGGTGATATAGCCGATACCGGAGGCTTTGCCTTCGAGGGTTATACCTTTGGGAACCGAGGGATATGTCTGAGCCTCAACTTTGGAGGTGAATAGAATTATGCTGAATAAGAGCAGGGTGTAGATTGTTTTTTTCATAAATAGGCCTTCCACGTTATATTTAGTCATCGGTGTTGCATTCAAAAATATCTTCCAGTTCCTGGCGTGCTCCAGCAAGAGCGGCTTCGGTTACTTCGGGAACCGCAATCCGTATCTCTTCTTTACTCCGGGTGTCATAGATAATAAGTCCTTCGCCGTCAGGTGATTTTTCGATCTCTTCCAGGCGTAAAATTCGCTTGCGGATTAAAATCAATCCCAGGAGGTATAGAAAGAGCTGATTCTTCGGTTTGGTCTGTCGGTGCAGGTTGCTGAAGAAGGTATAGAACGCTTCACTGTCAATTTTCAGCTTGTTCTTGCGTTGCTGATCTTTGCTGGGAATATGGGTCTTCCAGTAGGAGAAGAATTCCTCCTTGCCCAGATCATTCCAGGCAGCTTCTGAGTAGTCATACCGGACAAAACTCTCACCCTCTTCTTTCAGGGCGGAGAAGAACGTCTCCCCGACTTCGAGTACTCTCGCGGTTACCGCACAGCGGCGTTGACTCTTATTAACCTTCCATTCCACCATACTACCTCTCTCTTTAATATCTTGTAATTAGTGAGCTTTGAAAAATCTGTCCCCGGAACCATCTTCGCCTATCTTTATCTTGATACTCCTTAGGCATTTTGGGCAGTGGCCGACATAGTGAGTGCCGGCTTTGTTCTGATAAATCCGAGCATATACATTGCAGCATTCAAACATTATTCCAAGAAACGGTCTGCTTTTATTGGTCATTTTTATCCCTCTTTTATAGGAAATGGTCAATACTATTTCTCTCTGTCATAGGGGTGCGCAAGCAGAAAAGCGGCTGTTTTCAGCTTGGTTATTATTCGCTCACGCTTATTGTTCTCCAGCTCTGTTGTCTCCACTCTGGCTGTGCAGTCGGCGATAAGCTTCTCTACCCTTGGACGGAGGTGGTAATTCTGAGCTACTGCACAGAGCAGCAGTAGACGTTTGTAGATAGTTATATCCAGAATTCGTGCGGGTTCAACCAGTTCCTGCTCCAGCTTAACAAGTATTGCGGTTATGGTCTGGGTTGGCGGCGGCGATGCGAGGATATTCTCTGCAGCGTTATGGATAAAATTATAGGTCTCTTCAATTTGATCCGGAGCATCGCTGTCCAGGAGTTCGTCGAGGATGATAATAGCATTCTCGGCGCCACTTTTACTGGAAAATATTCCCTTGAAGTCGGCGGGAGATATTTTGAGGATGCGCTGCTGGTTCTTGAAGTAGAGATAACCCTGATCAAGTACGATTACCTCTCCCCGGATTATTCTATTGTCATTGAGTAGTAGATAACGGATAGGGGTATCGTTTGCAGCGTCAGCTGAGTTGAGCAGAGTACAGAAAAACAGCAGAGCCAGTATTCTGAAGGGTTTAATAATCATTATCAATTCCTCCACTCGTTGAGAGGTTCAGTATCGCCTGCAGCAGGGAGGTGAGGGAATTGACTGGTAAGTTGAGCAGAATCTCCAAGCTGGTATTGCTTGAGTTCACCGTTAGATTGAGTGGCGTGCCTCCAGCTTCTTTGGCATTAAAGTACTGTGAAAATTCGCGCCAGGGTATAGGGAGTCGATTGGGGGGTGAGGGCGAAGGCCAGATCTCTTCTGACAGTAGCGCTACCTGGAGGTAGCGCAGGGGATTGAAGGTGAGGTTGAGTATGGTGTTCTCGCGGTTATTGGCTACAGCCACACGGGTCAACTCCGAGTTGTTCTCAGTGCTGATATTCTTGGCGCTTGAGGTTACCTTATTGAGCGCTTCGATACAGAATTCCCGGGTATTCTCATACTGTTGTTCCAGCAGCGGGGCTAGAGGAACGACGGTAATAAACTTATCATTGAGCAGTGTTGAAATAATATGCTGTTTCCTCTGGAATTCGTCGGGCAGAGTAAAGTAGGTGCTGCGCATGAGTATCTCAGTATCGTTGATTACAGTTCCGGCGTCGGTCTTGCCTAAAACTCGGTTTTGAATTTCTACTTTGATTCCTTTCTCGGCAAGAAATTCTGAGTACTCGCCTATTGTCAATATCTCCGCTAGCAATGAAAAGAACTCTGGAAGTTTGCTGGTGTTGTCAAAGGTTATGATAGAGGTCGCCACCGGTCCGGCGTGTATGCTCCCTGGTTCCGGGGTGAGTACGCCCTGCTGGACAGAGGTCGGGTTGGCCTGCTGCATATGTTCGAGGATGCTTGTTGCTTTATCTTGAGTTGCCCGATCCAAGGACTTATTGTTGAGTGCGGTACCCAGATTGCCTAGACCCTCCATAATCTGGATATACTCCTCCGGCCAGAGGGTTATCTGGTTTAAAAGCACACTCTCGCGGGGGAGCAGCGGGAGGAGCTGATTGGAATTGGGAGTATAGGCGGAGAGAGCATAGTGCAGACTACCGCCATATTGGATCTCGATAGCGGTATCGGCCACGATCTCGGCGTCATTCAGATAGAGCCGGATGGTTACGATGGCAATCTCGCTTATCAGGCTCTTGATTGTCTCTTGGGTAAAGTTCAGAATGGAGCTCAGTATATTGTCTGATTTGGCGGTGGTTCCGGCGAGATCTCTGAAGATATCATAGTGGAGCATATCCATAAAACGCGGGAGCACCCGGGAGTTTGCTTGAAAGTAACGGTTGAGGTGGAGGGTTAGGGTATAGTCTGCCTCCGAATCGGTGATCAGCCCGGTTCGGCTGATCTCTTCATCATTGTATACCTCTATGGCGTTAGCTACGGCAGCATAACTCCGGCTCATTATTGCCAGCTGGTTATTTCCATAAGCTAGATAGTAGATCTCAGAATCGAGTCCGTCGGTACGTCGGTAACGGGTAATGTCATCTTCGGTCTGTTCCTGGCGGATATTGCCAGTTCCTAAGAGTGAACCGATATACTTTTCCGGACTCCTGATGTGAAAGATATATACCCAGTTGTTATCCTTCTCCAGCGGGAGGCTGAAGTAGAGCGCTTCTACCCAGTCATCAGTAATAAGATCCTTATAGTTCTCAACAAGTACCTCGGAGGCGAGCAGATCCAGTATCGGGTTGGTGGTAGGGGTATTGGGGTTGATATTGGCTAGAATCGCCTGCACCTGCGCATCGGTTTCGGCCAGGCTGTTATAATGGCTGATGGCGAGGAGGTTTCTATCGGTGGAGAATACCGCTTCGGGCTCCTGCGCCCCTAGGCCGCAAGAGAGAATCAAGGATAATATTATTATTATCCGGTAGCTGGAACAGAGGTGTTTTAAATAAACGAATATCGGCATTATAACCTTTAATTCTCTAATTTATACAGGTAATCTTCGACTTGATTGGCTACAATAACCCCATAGTTTGCCGCTCCCAGCCAGCCGCTCATGATAATCGCGCAACTACCGGTATGGTATACCCCGCCGGCGACCTTGGGGAGTCCTTCACTGAGCTTCAGTCCTTCAAATTTAGTACCGAAAGAAGCCCCGCCGAGGTGACCGGTATAGCGGGCAAAGGTTCTGGGTGTAGCTGCTTCCATATAATCCACCTTCTCGGTAATGCCCGGGAGGTAGCGCTCCAGAAAGGCGATTGTCTCCCGGCAGAGAGTGTCTTTTGACGCTTTATACTCTTCTTCACTGAGATCGTCCCAGTCTTCATGACGTGCATTCATCGAGGCGACAATGGTATAACGCGGTGGCTGATCCGGCCTGGTTTTGGGGTAATAAAGCGAGAAGGTGCGGCTGGTGATATCCCGGGAGCAGAGCTTCTGGGCATCGAACTCGCTGTGGGTCGAGGTAAAGATAAGATCTCCAATATCCTCGATACTCTCGCCCTCGCGGATACCCATATAGACCTGGGTGGAGGAGTTGGAGAGGCGCAGCCGTGAAGCTTCGTCTGTAAATTCCGGCGGGAGGTCTGCATCTGCGAGCAGTTCGTTGATAGTGCGCGGCAGGCTGGCGTTACTGATAACCGTCTTGGCGCGGATGGTCTTACCCGCGACTACGACCCCGTAGGCACGGCCAGCACGGAGCAGGATCTTCTCTACCGGTGCCTGCAGGCGGATCTCAACCCCATTGGCTTCGAGTTCTTTTCTGAGCAGAGCGATGAAGAGATCGGTGCCGCCTTCAAAGGTATAGACCCCTTTGTTCATAAAGTTTGAGAAGACGATGCCGTAGGTTATCGCCGGTTCGTCCAGAGTTGAGCCGTTGGCATAGGTGATCGGCTCCATCAGGAAGCGAACCACGTCTTTGCGCCCGGGGAAGAACTGCTCGAAGAGCTCCCGGGTGGTCAGGCTCTGATCGTCATAGAAGTTCATCTGCGCCAGGGTGGTGAAGAAACTATCTACAGTCTCTTGCGGGATCTTGAAGAAGTCGGTCAACTTGGTCTTGAAGTCGGCGGTGTCGAAGGTGGTCTCGAGATGAAACTGGGGATTGTCAAAGACTATGCGCTTGAGCTGGACAATCCTGGAGGCGATATCCTTGCTCCAGTATTTACGGCAGGTCTTGACCATGCCATAGGGAAAGCCGTGGAGCGAGACATCGAAGATATGTCCAGCCCGTTTGAAGTAGGCGGCGAGCCCTCCCAGCATGAAATGCTGTTCCAGCAGGAGTACTTTGCGCTCAAGCTTGGCCAGCCGGTTGGCGGCGGTCATCCCGCCGAGTCCGGAACCGATAACAATTACATCGTATTCTGTATCTATGATTCTTCTCCTGTGCTAGTTGTTTCTTTACTATTATATATATGTAAAGGTGTTGTGTCTATTATGAAATTGGATATTAGCTGTTCTTGAACCGACCGGAGGGCATAGATGTTTTAGAGTCGTTTGCCGGCGCGGAGTTCATTCAGGGCATTCTCGAATGCCGGGGGCGTGTCAGCCTCCAGCCTGAGCAGTTCACCGCTTTCAGGATGTTTGAGCTTGAGTTCGGCTGCGTGCAGCGCCTGGAAATTAAGACTTTGCAGCTTTCTACCCTGAGGGTTGTACTCGTGGTCGCAGATTATCGGTAGACCCAGGTGTTTGAGATGGGCGCGGATCTGGTGAGAGCGGCCGGTGACCGGTACCGCTTCCAAGAGACTCCAGTCAGACCCTGATTCGAGGAGTCTGAATCTGGTTAGCGCTTCCTTGCTCTCCTCCCTTGAGCCGGGAGGGGGTACCCACTGTAATTCCGGGTTCTCAGGGAATACCGCCAGTGGGGCATCGACCTCAAGTTCATCCCAGTCCGCTCTACCCTCGGTAATGGCCAGGTAGCGTTTATAGGTCTGGTTCTCCCGGAAATATCGGGTCAGCTCTTTATATGCCGCCTGGGTGCGGGAGTAGACAATGACTCCGGTGGTATAACGATCGAGGCGGTGCGCGGGGGAGATCATCTTGTCGGGGTAGTTGGAGTCCTTGTAGCGGTAGAGCACCCCGTTCTGGAGGGTCTGACCGGTGAGGTGACCGCTTGAAGGGTGTACGACCCGCCCGGCAGGCTTGTTGAGCGCAAGCATGCTGGCGTCTTCATAGATAATATCCAGTTCCATCGCGGTAGGCTGCATATATGGCGGCCAGGTCTGGGGAAACTCCACTTCGACCAGACTCCCGGCTTTGAGATCAATTACAGTGTCTACCCCGATCTGCTCGCCAGAGACCTTTACCGTGCCGAGCTTGATGATGGCCTGAGCGCGATTGTCACTGATATACAAGCGGGAGGCGAGGTAGCCGCCGATAGTGCGCAGGCCTCGGTTCCGCTTTACCTCGAAGCTGAGGGTCTGACCCGGTAGATAGCGTGCACGCGCCATAAAGTCTCCGTTTACTTTTGCGGTGCGGCCAGGATGTTGTCGATAAGCCTCAGGTCGTCTCCGAGCTTGATCGCCCCGGCGATAAGTACGAGGTCGTCAATCTCTTCGACATCATCAAGGGTCTCGGGAGAGACTATATCCATATAATCTACCTCGGCTGTCCCGGCATGGATTATACTCTCCACCATCTTATTGAGAATCTCTGCGGCATTGCTGTGCCCTTGCGTGATCATCTCTTCGCCGATTTTCAGCGCTCGGTAGAGTGAGAGAGCCGCGTCCATATCTTCAGGTTGGATACGCTTATTCCTGCTGCTCATGGCCAGTCCGTTCTTTTCTCGGATAATCGGGCAGATCTTCATCTTTACCGGGATATTCAGATCGATAATCATGCGCTGGATAATCAGTGCCTGCTGGGCATCTTTCTGGCCGAAATAGGCATACTCGGCGCGGGTGATGTTCAGTAGCTTGGTTACTACTGTACAGACCCCGATAAAATGCCCTCGCCCACGTGAGAGCCCGCAGAGATGGTTGGTGAGCCGGTCGACCATGACGACGGTATCGCGGTTCGGCGCGTACATTGTCTCGGCGCTTGGGGCGAAGATGATATCTGCTCCTGCGGCTTCGGCCTGGGCGAGATCTTCTTCAAAACTCTTGGGGTATTTATCCAGATCCTCCGGGTCGTCAAACTGGGTCGGGTTGAGAAAGATACTGACGGTGACGATATCAGCGTCCTCTCTGGCAGCCTCGATAAGCGAGAGGTGTCCGGCATGGAGCGCGCCCATGGTCGGGACAAATCCCTGGATCATGCCGGAGCGGAGAATGTTCAGCCCTTCCTCCTGCATCTCTTCAATTGTGTGTATAATCTTCATTGGGGTTAGATCCTTTTTTTATGAAAAAGTAATGATTTTTGTCCATTATAGTTGGCGGGCGCGAGTAATCAAGTGGCTTTGGGCAGGGATAACTGAAACCCGAGAATCGGAAGAATTCGGCTCTCGGGCGGGATAATATGTCTGTAGCAGAGTTATGGGCGAAAAAGAAGGGTTAATTCGATCTGGCTACATGCTGTGCGAGGGTGGCGAGGTTGAGATTGCCGGAATTGCGCAGGTAACGGGCGAAGGCGGCAAATTCCCCGATTTTTGCAGCCTTGCTGATCTGCGGGATATCGATATAAGCGCGGGAATTGGCTTTGATTTCATCGAGGTTGTCCAGATCCGCCGGGGACAAGAGCTCCATATTCTGCCCCGGCAGGTAACCGCCGTCTGCAGCTGAACCTGGGCCTACAGGCAGGAGCAGGTTGATCATTTTCATGCTCTGCAAATAATAGACATTGTCTACTAGAGCGAAGTTATAGTCCTTGAATTTATTGATTGAGACGGCAGGGATCTGGCGTCTTTGGGTCTGTTTGGGGATATAGTCGTGGGGCAGGGTGATCCCTTCGAGATTCTTTGTCCAGCCGAAGATGACTGAGACGAGGATTTTGTCGGCCTGGACGAGGGCCTTCGAGGTCTCGCCGTCAGGGCGGAGCGCCCCGTAACTCAGTACCTTTTTATTGACGATGGATACGCCTATGCGGTCGTCTTTGGATAGCGCCAGGAGTACCGCCGCGACCTGGGTACGGGGTATAGGGCAGGGATAAAAGGTGTTCTGGTTGAGGATGAAGGTATTGTCGGAGAGGCGGTATTTGATCGTCTCTATCCGGTTGAAGCCGCTGGCCTGACCTTCCAGAATTACGCCTTTGGGGAGTGAACCGTAGCGCTGGAGAATATTCTCGCTCTCTGTCTGCCACTGATTCTGCCCGCAACTGAGCGTGATAAGTAGTAATACCATTGAGAGTATAATATTCTTCGTATGCAAGGTTCTGCTCCTCTGTTTGAACTATCTATAATTATAGGTATACTTGTCTGGTAAATTATATGATTTGGTTAATTGAATGTAAAGTTGATTTTTTAACAATGCACCTAGTCTATTTTGAGGGTTTGCAATCCGTAGCCGGTCGGGTATAATTATAGAGTATAAGGGAGAGATACTCGGGCAGTGTAAGATTAATATAAAGGGAATTATGAATTATAAGTTGATTGAAGAGTCGGCACTGGCCGGCGGCTGTAGTGCGGCAGAGGCGATCTGGGCGGTCAGCCATCTCTTTACTGATGAGCTGGTTGGGCTGACTACAAAACTGCGTGAGGCAGCATTCGGCAATAAGGTCTGGCTCTGTGAGATTATGAATGCCCGCTGTGGCTGTTGCCCGGAGGACTGTACTTTCTGTGCGCAGAGTGCACATAATCAATCCGAGATAACCCTCTTTGGCTTCAGGGAGAATAAGGATATTATCGCCAAAGCGGCGGCGGCGGGCAGGAATCAGGCGCATAATTTCGGCATTGTGACCAGTGGGGTAACAGTAAAGGGGGAGGCGCTTGAGCATGTCTGTATGGCGATATCAGAGATTGCAGAAGCTCCGGCTTCGCCCGGAGTCTGTGCCTCTTTCGGACGGATGAACCGGGAGCAGCTTGAAGAGCTCAAGGCGGCCGGACTTGAACGGTATCATCATAATCTTGAAACAGCGGAGAGCTTTTACCCCAAGGTTTGTACTACCCATGGCTGGTCTCGGCGTCTGGAGACGGTACAGATAGCGCTTGCGGTCGGACTCAAGGTCTGTAGCGGCGGGTTGTTTGGGCTGGGAGAGGGTTGGCAGGAGCGGGCGGATTTGGCGCTGGTGCTCAGAGAACTCGGGGTAGACAGTGTGCCGCTTAATTTTCTTCATGCGCATCCAGGGACTCCGCTGGCGGCGCAGCCGCCGTTAAAAGCGGAAGAAGCGCTCAGGATTATTGCGCTCTACCGGCTGCTGCTGCCCCAGGTGACTATCCGGGTCTGCGGCGGCAGACCGAAGATACTCGGGCACCGGATGCAGGAGATGTTCAGGTATGGGGCGAATGCTTTTATGACCGGAGATTATCTGACTACTTCCGGGATTACGCCGCAGAGCGATCTTAAGATGATTGAAGAGGAAGGGCTTATCCTTGCAGAGTGAGCAGGATCATTATAATACAGATAAAAAAGAGCTGAGTTATATTGTAGAGGTAATCAAGATCTGCCTGCAAAGAAGGCAGGCGCTGGTTCTGGTGGTAATACTGGCGGTGACGGTGTTCAATCTGCTCGATCTGGTTGTTCCCAAGGCTTTGCAGTTACTGGTTGCTTCGCTGGAAGGCGAACGACTGGCTATCTTCGGTATCAGCCTTGAATCCGTGATTACCCCGGAGAGTCGTATACTCTTCTTTTCGCTGTTGATTCCGTTTATGGCCTTGGTAAAATGGGTTGCGGGATACCTGCGCGGGGTCTTTCAGGCCAGGCTCGGGCAAGGAGCTTTGTTTGATCTGCGAGGGAAGATCTATGCCCATGTCCAGGCGCTCTCGTTCAGTTATCATGATCAAGCGCATAGCGGGAGGTTTATCGCCAATATCATCGAGGATGTCAATGCGGTATCGGATTTCTTCACCCGCCCCTTCTTTCTGGCTTTTATGAGTATTACGGGTTTGATCTGTATTTATGCCTATATGTTTAGCGTCGCCTGGCAGGCCGGGGCGGTATCGCTAATGATAATTCTCTTCTCCTTGCTCTCTCTCCTTCTCTTTATCCGTTATGGCTATCCGGTATATCTCAAAACCCGCAAGAGTCTGGAACGTATGGTCGGGGTATTCTCGGAGAATATGGAGGGACATCTGCTTATTCGTTCCTTCGGCAGGCAGGAGGAGGAGAAGGTGAAGTTTGAAACCGTGGCCAAGGATTATCATGATGCGCTGGTGCAGTCGCGGGTACTTTGGAGTTTGCTCAATCAGTCCTTTCTCTGGGGCGTGATGCTCGGGGTGCCGGCGGTACTCGGGGTGGGGATTTATCTGTACCGGCAGAATAGCGGCTTCGGTGCGGATAATCTGCTCCTCTTGTTTATACTACAGAATTCGCTGATGCTGCGGCTGCGGATACTTTCCCGGATAATCGACGGCTGGTCGCGTTTTACGGTATCGGCCAATCGTCTCGGCGGACTCTTCCATACCCGGGTCTTCCTTCCCGATGTCGGTAATCTGGAGAGTCTGGTGCAGGAGGAGGATGCACCGGCGCTGAGCGGCTATTGCCAACTCGATGTTCCGGCAGGGGCTATGGTACTCCGGGACGTCGCCTTCAATTATACCGCCAGTTCACCGGCTTTGAGCGGGATCAATATGACTATCACTCCGGGCGAGACGGTGGCGCTGGTTGGGGAGACCGGCTCGGGCAAGAGTACCCTGGCTATGCTTATCGCCCGGTTCTATGATCCGAGTGCCGGGAGTATTACCTTGGGAGGTGAGGATATAAAGAATATCCCGCTCAGTATTTTGCGGGAGGAGTTTGCGCTGGTGTTTCAGGATACCTTTCTCTTCTCGACGACGGTGCGGGAGAATATATCCTATGGAAATTCGCAGGCGAGTAAGGATGAGATAGTGGCTGCGGCGGTGCTGGCAGAGGCGCATGAGTTTATCATGGAGCTGCCTGAGGGGTATGATACGCTGGTTGGCGAGCGCGGGGTGACCTTGTCCGGGGGGCAGCGTCAGCGTCTGGCCATAGCCCGGGCGGTGTTGCGTCGTCCGCGTTTTCTAATACTCGATGATGCTACGAGTTCACTCGACATCAAGACCGAGAAGGCGATACAGCGGAGCCTGGCGGCTCTGCCGCAGGATATTACCAAGATTATTATAGCGCACCGTTACAGCAGTATTGAGAAGGCGGAGAAGGTCTTTGTCCTCTCGGACGGACGGATAGTAGAAGATGGTTCGGCGCGGGAACTCAGAGCCAGAGACAGCATTATGAACCGCATCCTTCTTCTGCAGCGGGAGGTGGAGAATGGCTAAAGAGAATCTTACCTCAGAGCAACTCGAAAATGATGAGAATCGTCCTGAATTATCAGCGAAGGATCTGCTCCGTTGCTTTGGCTATCTCGGCAGATATAAATATATTATTCTGCTCAGTGTTACCCTCTGCGCAGTCTGCGTCTGGGCGGAGATGGCACTTATCAGGCAGTCGGGTATACTGCTGGACAGTATTGCTAAAATGGGAGGTTCGCTCTGGGAGTTGACTTTGCCGTTTCTGCTCTACGGAGCGTTGAGCCGGGTCTGTGGCGGCTTGCAGTGGATAATGACGACGTATGCGACTAATCGCGCTACTTTGGCCTTGCGCACAGCCTTCTTTGCCAAACTTCAGAGCTTGTCAAAATCATTTTATGATACGCATAAGGTGGGCTGGCTGGTAGCCCGCAACACCTCAGATATGGCGCGAATCAGTGACTTTCTGACTTATCCCTTGACCATGAGTGTGATCTTTGCAACCACCTTTACCTTTGCGCTGATTCAGATAGCCCGGATCAATCTTCTGCTCTTACTCCCGTTGCTCGTGGTCTCGCCGTTATTTATTCTGATCACCGGGTATTACCGCAGACACATGCGCCGGGAAAATCGGCGGGTCAGCAGGCAGAACAGTAAGATTGTCGCCAATATCTCCGAGACGGTACGGGGCATCAGAGTGGTGCATGCGTTCTCGCGGGAGGAGGAGAATTACGCCGAGTTTGAGGAGTTGAGCACTGAGTATAAGGAACTCAATATCAGGGTGGCGCGTCTACAGGGGCTCTTTATGCCGTCGTTGGATTTTCTCGGTATGCTCAACATGACCCTGGTTATCGGCTTCGCCTTCTGGTTGATAAATTACTCTACCCGTGTCGATGGGGTGAGTGCGATTACCCCCGGTGATGTGGCGGAGTATGTACTGTATATGAATGCAGTACTTCACCCACTACGTCTGATGACTGAGATATATGGGCTGGTGTTTGCGGCTTCAGCGGCGGCGGAGAGGGTATTCGAAGTGATGGATATGGAGGCGACGGTGCCGGAGCCGGAGAGTCCGCTACTGCCGGATAGATTCAATGGTGAGATTGAACTGCGTGATGTTTCGTTTCGTTATCTGGAGGAGCAGAGTCTGATCCTCAGCGGGATAAATCTCAAGATTCCTCCGCGGCAGACTCTGGCAATTGTTGGAGAGACCGGAGCCGGCAAGACGACTATGGCTTCGCTCATGGCTCGGCTTTATGACCCGCTGAGCGGTAGTGTGCATATAGACGGTTATGATCTGCGGGAGCTGAGCAGTGTGGCGCTCCACCGAAGGATGGGTTTTGTCCCGCAGCAGGGGTATCTCTTTACCGGTACGGTAATGGATAATTTGAAGTTCGCAGCTCCTGAGTTGAGTGATCAGGCAGTGCTGGAGCAGGCACGTGCCCTCGGTACACATAAATCAATTGCCGCTTTGCCGCAGGGGTATTATACTACGGTACTGGAGGGAGGGGACGGTCTGTCGCTCGGACAGCGGCAGATTATTGCTATAACTCGGGCTGTTCTCGCCGATCCGGAGATTCTGATAATGGATGAGCCGACCTCGGCTCTGGATATCTACCATGAGCGCTTGATTCAGTCGGCGCTGGAGCAAATCTGTAAAGACCGGACAACGATTGTTATCGCCCATAGGCTATCAACGGTTAGGAGGGCGCAGAAGATACTCGTACTCGCGGGGAGTGTTATCGCTGAAGCCGGTACGCATGAGGAACTGCTTGCCGAGGAGGGGCTCTATTATAGCATGTATAAACGCGCCGCAGAGGGGTATCTTGGCAGTGTTTGAGAGTGTTAACTAGATATATCTAAAGTCTATAATAAGGTAAGGAAAAGCACTAATGTGATTTTCCTTTTTTGATGATAAGGTGAGTATTCCAGCCCTCAGCAAAGCTGAGGGCTGAGGCTGCTTCTGCAGCCCGTCTATCTGCATGGACGTTTTCCGAGAGGATGCATGCGAACTGAGAGTTGGCGAGCAGTGAGTCGTGGGCATACCTTTTCCAAAGGTGTGTCGAAGACACTGCGATAAGCAGTGGCTGAGAATATAATCGTAAATAGCTGAGGGGTGATGCTGCGGGGAGCGCTTTGCGTTAAAAGTCCAGGCTTACGCTAATCCCTTAAACTAACCCTGAAGGTTGGTACGCTTGCTCTAGCAAAGGGCTGTGGCGGTAGATTACCCCGAAGTAATTTTCTGTATTTTAATAAATGAGGTTAGGCTGCGAGAAGCAGTCTCAGCCGATAGCTCTGCTATCGGCTGGATTATCTTCTAAAATATTAAGGCCTTCGGATAAAAGAAATGGGCTTGAGTGTAATTTCCGCTTTTTATTTGTAGCGTCTATCTGTGGTATAAGGCTATTTTATTTATGATCATACTCTCAGGTTTTATTCGCCTGCTCATAAAACCTTCGACCTATTTTCGCCCGAGCAGCGGGCAAAGTACTGCTTAGTTCTCGCCTGCTCGAACACCCAGCATCTAATGATAGGCAAAAATGTCGCCTGCTTGGCGACCTGTGTATCGTTTTGGCGGGGCATGAAAATTGCGTAAGCAATTTTCTTGGTTATAGTCAGAAGTTTTGATGAAAACTGAGGCTGAGAGAAGCAGCCTCAAGTAGCAGTTACTCTGCTCCTCAGTATTAATGTGCTAACGTTTGGCGTCAGGGCAGAAAATTGCTGCAAATTTGTGGTTAATTACCCTGAATGAGTATGCTGAAGTAAAAATTTGTGAGAATATCGGGACAAATGTCAAGTAATTAGGGAGATGATGAGTTGATCGACAATGAGTCATTATTGTTAAAAAAAGTTTGAAAAAAATTTACGCTATTAACCCTCTGCAAAAACACGTTTTAGGATATTATCGGGGTGAGTCCAAGAGAAGGGATGGGGGAAATGTGCTTGACTTGTCCATATCTTGTGGGTATAGTTTAGATTATCACTAGTGGTAGTGGTGCATATGTGTAACAATAAGCCTTAAAAGAGATTATAAATCCGGTAATAATTGCTACATCAGCTGTAGGCTCAGTTTTGAGCCATTTATTTTGCCGGATATGCTACGATTATAGTTGAAAATACCTGTAGATATTGGAGTTTTATGCGCTGTCCTTTCTGTAAACAAGACAATGATAGGGTGATCGATACCAGACCCAGTGAGGATGGGGGAGTGGTGCGCCGGAGGCGGGAGTGTTTGGAGTGTAAGAAACGGTATACCACTCATGAGAAGTTAGAGCATAGCCCGTTGAAGATTATCAAGAAGGATAAATCCCGCGAGCCGTTCGATAAAGAGAAGATTATTGCCGGAATTTCCCGGGCGCTACGCAAGCGGCCGATAGCAGCGGATGAGATTGACGATTTGGTTGATTCAATAGAGCGGGAGATAATTGAGACCAATGAGCGGGAGGTCGAGTCGACCAAGATAGGCGAGATAATAATGCGCCACCTGTTGGAGAGGGATAAGGTAGCGTATGTCAGGTTCGCCTCGGTCTATAGGGCATATGAGGATGTGGGCGAGTTTATAGATGAAATAAAGCGAATGGATGATTGGGGGAAAGAAGATGAGTAATATAGAGTTTATTGTCAAGCGTGACGGCAGGGTTGTGCCATTCAATAAAAATAAGATTGCGCAGGCTATTTTTGCCGCGGCCAAGGCGGTTGGCGGTGAGGATCGGGAGCTGGCAGCTGAATTGGCTTCCGTCGTAGTTATGTTGCTGGAGAAGAACTTTGGGGATGGGAACAACCCAACCATCGAAGAGATCCAGGATATGGTCGAGAAGACTCTGATTGAGACCGGGCACGCCAGAACCGCAAAGGCCTTTATTCTCTACCGTGACCGGCGTTCCGAGCAGCGTGCGCAGACCCGGGTGCGTAAAGATAATGTGGCCGAGAATAACAGTACTGATATTCATCTGCTCGTTGATCCGGGGGCGAAGGCTGAGTACTTCGATTGGGATAAGAGCCGGATAGCCCAGGCATTGTTGGTTGAGGCTGGAATTGAACAGGAAGAGGCCAATGAGATTGCCAGTATTGTGGAGAAGCGGGTACTCCGCTCCGGGATGCGGCATATCTCCAGTTCGCTGATTCGTGAGCTTGCAGATAATGAGCTTTTTGAGCGCGGGCATCAGTCGAGCCTGATAAAGCAGAATATCCTCGGCATGCCCAAGTATGATGTCGAGCAGCTGATCTTCTCCAAGAGTAATGAGAATTCAAATATTGCTGCCAATAATCCTGAGGCGATCAATCTCGCTATCGCCGAGACGACCCTCAAGCAGTATGCACTACAGGAGGTCTTTACCGAAGATGTCGCCGACGCGCATAAGAACGGTCTGGTGCATCTTCATGATCTCGGTTATCCGACTCGGGTATATTGCTCGTCACATTCTTTGGAGTATATCAAAAAATACGGGTTGAATCTGGAGAATCTCGATACCTCCTCAGCGCCGGCCAAACATGCACGAACCCTTACCGGACACCTCAATACCTTCCTGGCAAGTATGCAGGCTTACTATGCGGGAGCGCTCGGTGTGGCGTATGTGAATATTATGTATGCGCCGTATGTCGAGGATATGTCTGATGCGCAGATGAAGCAAGAGGCGCAGCACCTTATCTTCTCCTCTTCGCAGAATGCCTTCTCCCGGGGCGGACAGACCTTGTTCCTGGATTTCAATATTCATACCGGTATTCCGAGTTATCTCAAAGCGGTTCCGGCTATCGGCCCAGGCGGTAAACCGACCGGCAAGACCTATGGCGAGTACGAAGAGGTTGCGGGCAGGTTTACCATGGCAATGCTCAAGGTTTGGGATGAGGGTGATCAGTACGGTAATATCTTTGCCTTTCCGAAGTGTGATTTCCATGTCAATAACGAGACCTTTGAAGATCCGCAACAGTACAAAGTATACGAGTATGCCTGTGAAATCGCGGCGAAGAACGGTACTCCGTACTTTATCTTCGACCGTGATGAGGTAACCTTGTCGGCATGCTGCCGTCTGCGAACTGTGATTGAAGATAATTATATGATTACCCATCCTGAGAGTATGCGTTTCTGCGGTTTTCAGAATGTGACCATCAATCTGCCACAGTGTGCGTACCGGGCGGGTAAAGGTAATCTTGAGAAACTCTTTGCCGAGATTGAGAGTGCGCTCAAGATCTGTATCAAGGCGCATAAGCAGAAGAAGCGCTTTGCCAAGCAGTTGATGAGCGGTCCGGCTATGCCGCTCTGGCAGGTTGGTAAAACCGCTGCCGACGGCAGACCGTATATTGATCTGGATCAGGCAACATATATTGTTGGTATTATCGGCTTGAATGAAGCGCTGGCGTATGTCTGCGGTAAGGAACTGCATGAGGATGAAGAAGCGCTGCGCTTGGGGCTGCGGGTGGTCTCGCACCTTTACTTCCTGGTCAAAGAAGCGGGCAAGGAGCATGGTCTGAAGATAACTATTGAAGAAAGTCCGGCTGAGAGTGCTTCACGTCGTCTGGCTAAGATTGATATAAAGCGTTATCCTGAGGCTCTGGAGTATGTTCGGGGTTCGCTGGAAGATGATGAGATCTATTATACAAATTCGATCCATATCCGTCCTGATGCTGATGTCGATATTGTAGAGCGTATACGCAAGCAGGCGCGTTTTCACGGACTTATTGAGTCTGGTGCGATTATCCATGCCTTTGTCGGAGAGAATCGTCCTTCAGCCGGGGCAATTGCCAGCTTGGTGCATAAGACCTTTGATAATACGCAGGCTGCGCAGCTTACTATCTCTCCGGAGTTTACGACCTGCAGAGTCTGTAACTATATCGGGTTTGGTATTCATACTCGGTGTAAGAACTGCGGGGCGGAGAATCTTGATCTGCGCCGTGAGCATGGGGATAGCAGTAATTGTTGTAATTGGAATCGTGAGTCGTTCATGGAGTTTGAGCGGCTGCGGGATGCGGTTATGCAGCCAATTACCGTTGACTAAATATTATAGGTACGGGCTGGGGATTGCATAATGCGGGATGCTGGTTCAGTGGATGATGTTACTCATACTCTTGTAGGTAATGCTGCCTGAACAGAATATCCTTAGTGCGTACCTGTTGTAATTCTGGCTTGCCTTTAACCGGGTAAGCCAAAAATATGACTGACTATTATTAGATGATGAGGTGAGCGCTGGCGTTGATGAGGAGGGTGGTTTGGCTATCGAGTTGCGCGGTTTTATCAAGAACAGTTTTAATGAGTGGGAAGGGCGGGTGGCCGCGGTTGTCTTTACTCCTGGCTGTAACTGGCGGTGTCCGTATTGTCATGGGGTTGGTCTGGTGCTGCAGCCGCAGGAATTTCCCCGGGTCTCTGTCGAGGAGGTCTTTGCCAGTCTCAGTGAGAATAAAGGCTGGGTGGATGATATTGCAATTACCGGGGGTGAGCCGACCCTCCAGCCGGGTTTGATTGATTTTATTCGTGAACTCAAAGCTATGGACGTTGGCGTGAAACTGGAGAGTAATGGTACCAACCCGGAAGTTATTGCAAAATTGCTGGCTGAGAATTTGCTTGACTGCCTCTGCTTTGATTACAAAGTGCCGCTGGAGCTGGAGAGTCTATTGGCGCTTACCGGGGTAACGGAGGAGGCCAGCGGCCTAGAGCGGGTTAAGCAGAGTTACCGCCTGGCGCGGGAAGCGTCTGGTATCGAGAAAGAATTTCATACCACGCTCTGCCCGAGCTTTATCACTGAGGATGTAATCTCCCGGATGGCGGCGGAACTTGAGTGTCCGGAGGCGCTCTGGGTACTCCAGCAGTATGAGAATGATGTGGCGATGATTGATCCGGCGGCGGCTGGGAGCAGGCGGTTTGATCAACAGGAGCTGAATCGTATCGAGGAGTTGGCCAAGGTTGCGCATGAACGGGTATTGCTCAGGCGCGGTAAGTAGCGTGAGGGTGGTCTTCAGAGGGTTTGGGTATGGTCGAGGAAGCATTGTATTATACTGGTTTGGAAGCTGAGCAGGTAAGGTGCGAGCTCTGTCCGCACCGTTGTAGGATAGCTCCGGGTGGACGTGGCATCTGTAAAGCCCGGGAGAACCGTGGCGGGAGACTCTATTCGCTTAGCTATGGGGAGATCTCCTCGCTCGCAGTTGATCCTATCGAGAAGAAACCGTTATATCATTTTTATCCGGGCAGCAGTATTCTTTCGCTTGGTAGCTTTGGTTGTAATTTTTTCTGCTTGTTCTGTCAGAACTGGCAGATATCCCAGCAGGAGGTTGGCACCAGGTCGTATACGCCGGAGGAGATCCTGCGGGAGGCGCAAGCTTCGGGTTCTATCGGGGTAGCGTATACCTATAATGAGCCGATTACCAATTATGAGTTTATGTTGGCGACAGCGCGTCTGGTTCAAGCGGCTGGGCTGCGGAATGTGCTGGTGAGTAATGGTTATATCAATCCTGAGCCGCTTGGGGAATTGCTGACGTATATCGATGCGGTCAATCTGGATATCAAAGCCGGAAGTAATGATTTTTACTCCGCGCTCTGTGGGGGAAATATCAAACCGGTACTCGCTACCGCTGAGAGCATTGTGCGGGCGGGGGTGCACCTGGAGGTGACGACTCTGCTAATACCGGAGGAGAATGATGATCCTGAGGAGTTGCACTGGCTGGCAGGTTGGATCGCAGAAAAGTGTGGACGGGATACGGTTGTACATCTATCGGCGTATTTTCCGCAGTATAGGTTTGATACGCCGCAGACCAAGCCCGAGGAGTTGCTTGCGGCCTGGAAGATCTTCAAGGGTGAGCTTGATTATGTCTATTGTGGAAATATGGCACTCGGGGCGGAGTACAGTAATACCTGCTGCCTGGGGTGTGGGGCGGAGCTGGTGAGTCGCAGTGGTTACCGGGTGGAGATTACTGGAGTTGATGCGGTGAATCGGGCGTGCAGGGAGTGTGGTGCTGAGTTGCCTTTTTTAATTTAGTTCTGGTATCCGGTTACTCCGGGTGGGGGTGAGACAGGGTCACGTTGTGGGTGGTAAGAGCTGTGTTTGAATTCAATTCTTATACTAAAGGTGGAGTTATAAATAATGTATCTCAGTCGTGTTGAACTGGCAGGTTTCAAGTCATTTGCGGATAAGACAGTATTCGATCTTGATCAGGGGATTACTGCTATTCTTGGGCCTAATGGTTGTGGAAAGTCCAATGTGGTGGATGCAATCAAGTGGGTGTTGGGTGAGTCCAGTGCGAAGAACCTCCGCGGTTCACAGATGCAGGATGTAATCTTTGCGGGCAGTGAAGGGAGAAAACCCCTCGGGCTTGCCGAGGTTACTCTCTATTTCAATAATGATGACGGGGTCTTGCCGATAGATTATAATGAGGTGAGCGTGACCAGAAAGCTCTTCCGCTCCGGCGAGAGTGAGTATCAGATCAATAAACAGCAGTGCCGCAAGCGTGATATACGTGATCTCTTCCTTGATACCGGTGTGGGCATGTCGGCTTATTCCTTTATTGAGCAAGGTAAGGTAGAGGCGCTGCTGCAGGCTAAACCCGCCGAACGGCGTTTGGTAATAGAGGAGGCGGCAGGGATAAGCAAATACAAACTCAGACGCAAGGAGTCTCTGGCGCGTCTGGACAGGACTAATCAGTACCTCTTCAGGGTCAATGATATCGTCGAGGAGATTGAGAAGAACGTGCGGCGGGTCTCCCGGCAGGCGGCGAGCGCCAGAAGGTGGCAGAACTTGACCAGTGAACTCCAGGAGGTCAAGGGCTTGTACTATACCCGTAGCTACAAGGAAGAATTGGATAAGCAGGATAAGCTCGGCGCGCAGAAGGCGGAGATAGAGGAGCTCTTTACGCGCGAGACCGCTCTGGAAGCCCAGACGACTCAGGAGATCGCCAGACTCTCGACAGCCGAATTTGAGCTGAGTAAGCAGGTAGAGGCGAGTGAGCAGGAGTATCGCCAGATTCAGGAGGAGTTGGCGGCTATTCAGGTAGAGCTCGCGACCAATTCTCAGAAGCGTGAAAGCTTGGCCGTTGAGGTTGAGTCGGCGGCGGCGCGGGCGCAGCATCTTGAGGGGGTTCTGCAGAGTGCGGATATTGACCGTGAGGCGAGGGAGAATGAACTTAGAGAGGCTAAAGTACATTTAGAGGGACATCACTCGACTTTTCGTAATCAGGATGAGAATAAGAATGCACTCCAGCAAAGATTTGAGGAGCTGGATAATACTATAGGGGAATTACGGCAGAGTTTGCTACAGGTGACTCAGAAGAGGAATGAACTCAGGTCGGACGAGGTTAGAGCTCAGAGTAAAGCAGAAGGGTTGCGGGAGCGTTTAAGTTCACTACAGGAGAAGCAAGGGAGCAGTTCCGGAGTCAAAGAAGAGCTTGAAGCCGAACTTACCAGCCTTAGGGGAGAACTTGAAGAAATTGCGCTTAAAAGCGGTGAGTTAAATGCTGCCGTTGCCGCCAAGAAAGAGGCGGAGCGGGAGTTGGTGGCTGCGGTACAGAACTCTGAGCGGGAGGTCTCCCGGCTTACGGCGGCGCTCTCAGCCAAGGAGAGCCGTAAGAGCACCCTGCAGGATTTGGAGAATGAATTTGACGGAGCATACGGCGGGGTACGCGCGGTACTCAAGGCAGCGCAGCAGGGAGTAAGCGAGTGTGCCGAGATTGAAGGTATGATTGCAGATCTGATAACGGTTGCGCCGGAGTATGCGACTGCTATCGAGACTATACTCGGCGGGCAGGCGCAGGATATTGTGGTGCGTACTGCGCGCGGGGCGCAGGCGTGTATCGAGTATCTCAAGCGGTCTCGTGCGGGTCGGGCGACATTTTTACCGCTAGATCGGATTAGAGCTCGTAAGCCTCTCTCTGCGGATCTGCTCCAGGCTCCCGGCGTTGTCGGAGAGGCCTTTGATTTGGTTGATTTCGCCGATAAACATCAGCCAGCACTGGAGTATCTGCTCAATGGGGTGTTGATTGCCGAGAATCTGGATTATGCGCGGGAGCTCGCCCGGGGGAGTGCACGGGGAGTACGTATCGTTACCCTTGACGGTGAGGTGATCAGTCCGCATGGGGCGATGACTGGAGGTGACGGTAAGCAGAAACGGGGTGGTCTTATCGCGCGCAAGGCCGAGAAGGACGCGCTTGCGGTTGAAATAGAGCAGGTGCGTGAGGAGATTATTGGGTTGAATCGGCGCAGTCAGGAGGCTGCGGGTAGAGTGGCCGGTATCCGCGAAGAGTATGCCAGACTTGAGGCCGAACTGGGGCAGCTACTAGGCTCAGGACGGGAGCTGGAGAAGACAGTCTCGGTTAAAGAGAGCGAGTTTAGACGTTTGGAGAGTGATTTTGCCAGCTTTCAGGAGGATAAGGCTGGTATTGAACGTGAACTTGCGCTTATCGCCGGTAGACTCGAAGAACTCAAGGTGCGCGAGCTTGCGCTGCAGGAGGAAGAAGCAGGGTATACAGAGAGTTTGTCTCTTACCTTAGAAGAGCAGCAGCAGACCAGGCGCGAGATGGATTCAGCCGGGGAGAGCCTGGCGCAGGTACGTGAAGAGCGGGCGCTGCTTCAGTCCAGGGTGGATGAACTCAGCCGTATGCTTGCTACCGCCGCTGAGCAGAGGTTCGAGCGTGAACAGGAGCTTGAGCGTTGTCGGGGGATTGTGAGTAATGCGCAGCGTAATCAGAAGGAACTCACAGAGCGGGTCGCCGGACTCAGACTGGACGAGGAAAAACTTTTGTATCGGCGTGATAACTCCAAACGTAGTGATGTTGCGGATCGTGACCGGTTGACTGAGATCAGGTCGGAGATGGAGAATCTGCGCGGGGTGGAACGGGCGAGTCAGAAACGTATTGCCGAGACTCAGCAGGCGTTGAATGAGTTTAAGATCAGAGAGAATGAGTTGGCTCTGCGCATGGAGAATATCGCGGAGAAGGCACGTCGGGAGCTTCAGATAGAGGATCTGGCGGCAGCTGTTATACGCTTTGTCGAGGCGACTACTCCGACGCTGTCTGTAGTTACCGGGGAGGAGATAGTTGATGCTGAGAGTGAACAGCAACAGCTCTGTACCAGCGATGGCACCCCGTTTGCCTTGCTTACCAATCCGCAGCTAAGTGAGTATATCGATAATCTTGCTTCAAGTATTGAGAAGATAGGACCGGTAAATATGTGTGCTATCGAAGAGTTGGCAGAACTGGAGGCACGGGCGGAATTTCTCAAGTCTGAACAGGGTGATATTCAGGAGGCGGCGGATAACCTCAAAGATACTATCGAACGCCTGAATAATGAGTGCTATAAAAGGTTTGAAGATACCTTCCAGGCGGTGCGGACGAACTTTCAGGAGATGTTCCAATATCTCTTTGGCGGCGGGCAGGCAGATCTGATTCTGGAGGAGGCGGCAGAGGGTGAGGACAAGCTCGATGCCGGTATTGATATTATTGCCCGCCCTCCAGGTAAGGAGCCAAAAAGTATCTCGCTTCTCTCCGGTGGCGAAAAGGCGCTGTGTGCGGTCGGTCTGCTCTTTGCCATCTTCCGGAGTAAGCCGAGTCCGTTCTGTATTTTAGATGAGGTTGACGGGCCGCTCGATGAATCTAATATCGACCGCTTTATGAGTGCGGTGCGGAAGTTTACTGCCGAGACCCAGTTTATACTTATCTCACATTCCAAGCGGACGATGAGTAAGACCGATACTATCTATGGTGTAACCCAGCAGCAGCCGGGAGTAAGTACCAAGTACAGCCTCCGTTTCCGGGATGCATCGCAACGGGTGCTTGGCCTGGAAGGGGCAGACAATTCAGAGGAGTTTGCGCCTGAAGAGATGCAGTTGGCGTGAGTAGGGTAGGGGATAGCTGACTGTCGTTGGTCAGATTCAAGGGAGGTATGAAGTGCCGGAGTTACCAGAGGTTGAGACTGTGCGCAGAGCTCTAGAGCCTCTGCTTATTGGCAAGACTATTACGCGTCTGCAGACGACTACAACTACCTTACGTTCTCCACTCGATGAGGTGTTATTGAATAAAGCATTACGCGGGAAGCGGATTGTCGAACTCAGCAGACGGGCAAAATATCTCTTTCTCAAGCTTACTTCGGGTAGTGCGGTGCAGATACATCTAGGGATGACCGGTTCATACCGGGTTGAGGAGGGTGCATTTGCTCTCAGAACCCATGATCGGATTGTAATTGGACTCGATACGGGTGAGTCTCTGGTCTATAATGATATCAGAAAGTTTGGTGAATTTCGGCTGGTAGAGATCTCTGAGGGTAGGGAATTTCCAGAAAAGTTTGATAATTACGCCCCTGAACCACTCTCTAGCGGCTTTACTGCCAAGTATCTCTTTACAACTTTGAGCCGGATATCCGCACCGATTAAGACCGCTATAATGCGTCAGGAACTGGTAGTCGGAGTAGGGAACATCTACGCCAATGAAGCCTTGTTTGCCGCCGGGATTTCACCACTACGTCCGGCACGGAGTCTTGCTTTTGAAGAATGTGGTCTGTTGGTGCGGGAGATTAAAAAGGTTCTAAAGAGTTCTCTCAAGTCCGGCGGGACAACCATAAGTGATTTCAAACGCCCTGACGGCAGCGAAGGTAAGTTTGCCCTCAAACTCAAGGTTTATGGTCGTACCGGTGAGCAGTGTAAGCGCCATGGCTGTTCGGGAATAATAAGTAAGCTGGTGCAGACGGGCAGGTCTACCTTCTATTGTTCGGAGTGTCAGAGATAGTTTATATGTTATGATACTACACCCCTCAGCAGAGCTGGGGGTGATATTTTTTTTGGGGCTATACCCGTACCCTTTGCGGGCATCAAGCCCCCTTGTACCCCGGCAAACGCTGTGCGTTTGATCATAATCTTTTGGAAGGGTAGTACTAGAGTGTGGAGCCTGTAATTGTATTTTTTGCTAAGCCTGGTAAAACAAGTAGCAGCGAAACTGCTACTTGTGACTGCTTCTGCAGTCCGTCCATTTGCATGGACGTTTGGCATACCTTTTTCAAAGGTATGTCGAAGGCGATGCGAGCAGGCGAGCAGCGGCTGAGAGTATAATCGTAGGACGCTGAGGGGCGAGGTTTCGAATATCGCTCTGCGTAAGAGCTATGATTTCAGCCTGCCTAAAATCTTAACCCGAAGACCTATATATTTGTAAATGTATATTTAAACTTTTTCGTGACCTTTTTCCGGGGTTACTCGTACCCTTTACAGGCATCAAGATCCCCTGCATCCCTGGCAAATGCTGTGCGTTTGATCAGCCGGTGTCTGGCAGACAGTTTTACGCAAGCGTAGGATTAACTTGAAGGTATTATCCGTTATGCCTGAAAACTAACGTAAATGTTAAAAATTTGCTTATGCAATTTTCATGTTCTGTTGAAACGAGTAATATAGTAAAGTGGTCTAATCTGTCAAGACAATAAATCAGGTTGTTTAAGGTGGAAACTAAATCTTGCAGTAATGGAGCGCAGGGCGTAGCCCGGAGCAGAATTACTGCAAGGGCGGTAACTTCTACGCCGCATCATTACTCTTCCCTCTCTCGCTAAAATATACTTCACGCGGTGTACGCTTACTCAGACTGGAATGCCTTCTTTCATTGTTGTAATACTCAAAATATTTATCTAACGCATCATACGCTGCAAAATAGTTCTTATACTCAGTCAAATAGACTTCTTCATACTTCACTGTACGCCAGAGCCGTTCGATCATTATATTATCAAACGCTCTGCCCTTACCGGACATGCTTATCCAGATCCTATTCTCTTTCAGCACTTCAGTAAAGTCATTGCTCGTATATTGGCTACCCTGATCTGTATTGAAAATCAATGGCTTTGACTCTTCAAGAGCATTCTTCAGTGCGCTTACACAGAAGCTGCTGTCCATTACCATAGAAAGCTCCCATGAAATCACATAGCGACTATACCAGTCCATTACAGCAGTAAGATATGCATTGCCGTGGCGGAGTGGAATATAGGTTATATCGCTCACCCAGACCTGATCAGCTTTATTGATTTTCATATCACGTAGCAGATACGGATATACTTTATGCTCTTGATTTTTAGCAGTGAAACGTTTCTTAGGGTATATCGCCTGTAAGCCCATCTCCCGCATCAAGCGTCTGACTTTATGCCGTCCAATTTTAAAACCAACCCTTCTCAAGTCTTCAGTGATTGTGCGAGAACCTTTAAAAGGATGCTTGATAAAGAGATCATCAATTACCTTCTTAATTTCAAAATCCTGCTTATTCTCAGCTTGTGATTTATAATAATAGGCTGAGCGAGAGATTTCTAAGAGTTCGCATTGCCTGGAGACAGACAACTTTGATTTATTTGGTTCAATCATGTTGCGTTTTTCCTCAACCGAGGAGCTCGTCAGATTTTTTTTTAAGCCAGTCGTTCTCGATTTTCAAACGACCAATTTGCTCATACAGTTTTGCCTTTTCATCTTCATCTTTAACAACTTTTTTCTTACGCTTATCTGAGAAAATATCGGGAAGTCCCTCAAGCATGGATTTCTTCCATTGCCTAATCTGGTTGGGGTGAACCTCAAATTTTGCAGCCAGCTCTGCGACAGACCGATCACCTTTAATCGCTTGCAAAGCAACTTTTGCTTTAAAATCAGCCGTAAAACTCTTTCTCATGGATAATTCCTTTCTCTATTAATACTATCGGAAAAATCCACCTTATTCAACTGTCCAGTTTTATTAGACCATTATATAGCTAGTAACAGAGTTACTGGCTGATTAATCCATAAAAAAAGCAATAACCTCAGGTTATTGCTCTTGGGTTCAAGTTCTAAGTGCAACACTTAAAACTTTCAACCAGCCCGTTTGTATATCTCAAGCGGGCTTTTAAATCCTAGCCTTTTTCTAGGTCGGCTATTCAACCTTGCTTCTACTTCTTCAATCCTACTTATCGGAATTTCTGATAAATTCATAGCCTTAGGAAAATACTGTCTAAGTAAGCCGTTAGTATTCTCATTACTGCCACGTTCCCAAGAGCTGTATGGATGACAAAAATAACTCTTACATTTCAATATACGATTTATCTTATAGTGCTCAGCAAACTCCTTGCCGTTATCAAAAGTTATTGTTTTTACTTTGTATCCTTGCAAAATCCTGAGGATTTCAGATCTTACCAAAGAACATTCTTTACGAGCTACATGACCAATCTTTACCAACCTACTTTTACGTTCTACCAAAGTAACAAGAAACCCTTTATGATTAGCTCCACTTATCAAATCTGCTTCCCAATCACCGAATCGTTTACGACTGTCAACAACCTTTGGTCTGTTATCAATACTTACCCTATATTTTATCTGACCTCTGGTATCAGGAGCATTTATACGCTTTCTACGTTTGCGCTTACCATTAATTCTAAGCTGCTTATAGAGCCTACCACCTCTTTGCTTATCTTCAACAACAAGCTTATAAATTGTTTCTGAAGATATAGAGACACCAGCTATTCTTAAAGACATGCCGGAGATCTGTTCAGGAGAATATTCGATATTTAACATCTTTATAATAAAGGCGGTAACATGTCCGTCAAGTTTTTTATATCTTGGTTTCTTCTTACGTGCTGTAGCCTTCCTTATTGCCTGTTTTACTCTATATCCTCTTAGCCCGCTATTTCTGGCAATTTCTCTACATACAGTAGATTTATGAACCCCAACAACAGCAGCAATATATGTATAATTTTTTCCTTCTTGCAATAGCGTCTTGATAACAGTACGATTATCGGAAGTAAGGTGTCGATATTTCTTTTTCATGTGCTCTCCTTGAGTAATAGAAACAGAAGGTTTTGGCGAACTATATATCGACCACCTTACTATTTCTATTTTACCTCAAGTGTTGCACTTGGAACTTGAATCCACCGCTTTTTAAAATTACTCAAAAGAGTGGATAAAATATATTATATACCGTCAATATTAGTGTTATAGTTGTGGCGAATAATCTCACCGGTCAACGAGTAGATGACATCCTCACAGATATTGGTAGCGAGATCACCGACCCGCTCAATATTGCGGACAATACCGAAGGCGGCAATAAAATCATCGGTATTCTCGGAATTGAGTTTGATAGCTTCAATCAGCTTTTTACTCAAATCTTTCTTCTGACTGTCGAGTTTGTCATCACGGATACAGATCTCCCTAGCGAGATCGATATCGGAGTTGATGAGGGTGGTGAGTGCGTCATGAACCATCTCGGTTGCGGCTGTGCCCATAGTATGTAATTGGCGGGTATAGGTGCTTTCCGTCAGGGCTGTGAGGCGGTTGGCCTTCTTGGCAATATTGATGGCAAGATCGCCGATACGTTCAAGATCATTATTCATCTTTAGGATACAGATGATATAACGCAGATCCGCGGCTACCGGCTGATGCAGGGCGAGTACTTTGAGGCACTCTTCTTCAACCTCTACCTCCATCATATCGATGGTCTTATCCGCTTCCATCAGTTCGTAAAGGCGCTCGGTATTTCTGTGTTGAAGCAAGGATACCGCTTTGAGGAGATCCTCCTCCACGGTTCCGGCAACTCTTAGCGCAAGTTTTCTTAGTTTGTCTATCTCTTTTATTAAATGTATACTCATGTAATCCCTCTGAGTCTATAAAAAATATGAAGAGCAGGCGGAGAACTACCCGAACCGGCCGGTAATATAGTCTTCTGTCTGTTTCATACGTGGGTTTGTAAAGATGGCCTCGGTCTTGTCAAATTCAACAAGGTTGCCCTCATAGAAGAAGGCTGTCTTGTCTGAGACGCGGGAAGCCTGCTGCATATTATGGGTTACGATGATGATCGTATAATCACCTCTAAGTTCATCTATAAGATCTTCAATACGGGCAGTAGCCTTGGGGTCAAGAGCCGAAGTAGGTTCGTCCATTAGCAGGATCTCAGGCTTTACTGCCAGAGCTCGAGCCAGACAGATACGCTGCTGCTGACCACCGGATAATCCAAGAGCATTCTGATTGAGTCTGTCCTTTACCTCGTCCCAGATGGCAGCATTTCTCAGGCTGTTCTCAACTATATCAGCGAGTTCGGCCTTTGATTTGATGCCTTGCAGACGCGGTCCGTAGGCAATATTATCGAAGATACTCTTGGGGAAGGGGTTGGGGCGCTGGAAGACCATGCCTATTCTCTGGCGTAGAGCAACTACATTCACATGTGGGTCAAAGATATTATGGCTGTCAAAAATAAGCTCTCCTGAGGTGTGGCAGGACGGGATGAGGTCATTCATGCGGTTGATGCAGCGTAGAAAGGTACTCTTACCACAGCCACTGGGACCGATGATAGCGGTGACTTCTTTCTCGGGGATCTCAATATTGATCTTTTTAACTGCCTCAAAGTCTCCGTAGTAGATAGAAAAATCCTTGGCGGTGATATGAGGTTCGGTCTTGTGATCACTGTGGTTTCTGTGAGCAAGGCTTTCAGTGTAGAGTGAGGAAGCCTCCTGCTGACCCTCAGCAGCTACTTCAGGGGTAGCGACTTTGCCGTCTTTTTTGGTTTCTTGTGTATTCATAGTAACGTTCATTATCACTCCTTAGTATGTAATAATATAGCTTTTATATAAAAATACAATCACTTAACAAATAATTATCCTCTAAGCTTCTTACTTACTCTTGCCCGCAGGTAAATGGCGCTGAGGTTGAGTACCAGCACGATAGCGACAAGGGTAAATACCATACCATACTGTACATACCGGATCTGATCTACCTCCTGGTGCTCGGTACAGAGGTTATAAATGTTCCATGGCAGTGCCGGAGTAGGCTGAGAGAAGATATTATCCAGATTTACCGCTTTACCCACACTCACTGCTGCGGTAAAGATAATCGGAGCGGTCTCACCTGCTGCACGCCCCATACTGATGACAATACCGGTGAGGATGCCGGGAAGAGCCGAGGGGAGGATGATCTTGGTAATACACTCCCATTTGGTAGCTCCCAGGCCGATTGAACCTTCACGGTATGAGCTGGGGACGGAACGGATCGCTTCTTCAGTGGCACGGATAATTGTCGGTAGTACCAGTAGCGCGAGTGTTGCACAACCGGCGGCTACCGAAGCATTCTCGGAGATACTGAATATTGAATCCTTACCGATAAAGCAGGCCAGACCAAAGAGGCCGAATACTACGCTAGGAACACCAGCAAGGGTGCCGATACAGGAGCGGATGAAGGATACAAGTTTGGTGTCGCCGGCATACTCGACCAGGTAGATAGCCGCAATAATACCGGCAGGTATTGCCAGCAGCATTGAGCCGAAGGTCAGATAAATAGTACCTAATACTTCGGGCCAAACACCACCGAAGAAGTGCGCGTCATAACTCTGATCAGTCAGGAAGCCATAGTAAAAGGTCCAGCCTGGCTCCAGCATTTGCTTGAGAAAACTCGGAGTTAAATAGTCATCAAACGCTTTTTCCAACTTGGTGCCTTTGTACAGATCTCTGCGTGGTTTGAAGGTCTTGACTCCGATGCCACTCGAGTAGTCCCATTCGGGAAGTTCGGTAATAGAGTTGAGAATCGTCAAAGCCTTGTCCCAGCGGGTCGCCCCGAAGCGGTCACGTGCCATTACCGGGGTCTTGGCTCCGGGCTTGGGGCCTAATAGTTTGTAAACCGTCTTCTTGAAGTCGTCATAATCTGAATCAAGAGCGTAGCCTCTCTCGGGATTTTTATCAATCATCTCTTTGAGCTCTGGTTCAAATTCAGTCATTACGCTGTAGAGCTTCTGTCTTGCGGTATTGGTCTTCTCGGTCTCGGCTTTGAGTTCTTCCTTATTGCCGCGCTCGAAGAGATCCATAAGTACCTTCTTGTGTTCGATAGTGGCGTCAAATATATACGCTCCCAGACCGTTATAGATAATCGGACCGAGAAGAGCTATGAGTGACAGTACCATTAGAATAACAGCAAATATGGCAAATCCGGTGAATGAACGATCAAGAATACTACGTGATTTAATATCCATTATTATTATCTCTCCCCTCTTAGCTTCTCACGGTTACGCTTCATAACCCATTCGCTGAGCATATTACAAATAAAACTGAAAATCAACAGGCATGATGCCAGTAAGAATAGCACACTGTAGTGATCGGTGCCACGGGCGGTCTCACCCATCTCACCGGCGATGGTTGCGGTAAGGGTACGCACCGGAGCAAAGAAGTCGTAGAAGGGCTCTGGAATCTTGGCCGCATTACCTGCAGCCATCCAGACTACCATGGTCTCGCCGAGCGCGCGCATAATTCCGAGAATAACTCCGGCACAGATACCACTGGAAGAAGCCGGAAGAATAACTTGAATCAGGGTTTCAGCTCTAGTTGCACCGAGACCGTATGAACCTTCACGCAACTCTTTGCCCGCTGCCTGCAGCGCATCTTCGGAGACACTGACGATAGTCGGTAGTGCCATGATGCCGAGAATAATCGAGACGTTGAAGGCGTTGGTACCACTGTTGATTACTACGGTGCTTACTCCTTGACCGATAAAGTAGATAAGTGCCAGGAAGCAGATAAAGATAATTACGGTAAAGGTATTCTCCTTACCTTGCGCATTGAATTTTGAAGCCAGACTGATGCCGGCGATAACGGAAAAAATTGCGGTTAGCGGTAGACCGATAAGCCAGACCCCGACCTGGAGTAATGAGCCACCATGGTTCTGCAGCAGGGGCGCGAAGACCACCAGAGCAAAGAAACCGTAGGCAACTGAAGGTATGGAGGCGAGCAACTCGATAATCGGTTTGAAGAACTGTCTCCAGGAGAAGGGGAGGATATCACTCAGTGCTATCGCGGCGCATACTCCCATGGGAATTGCGACCACACAGGCACCGATAGTTACCATGAGTGAACCGTAGAATATGCCTAGAGCTCCGTATATCGGCGGATGTCCGGTTGGATACCAAGCTGAACTGTTGAAGATAGTGGTGAATCCGAAGTCACGGATAAAGGGTATCGCATCCCGGAGGATAAAGTAGAAAATAAAGAGTACCGCAAAAACGGATAGGGAGGCTATCAACAGCAGAAGATACTCACCGGCTTTTGCTAACATATTCTTTAGTAGGTTTTCATTTTTGCTGAAAAGCAAACTTGGTCTAGCTTCAGTCTTTGATTTCATTACTATTGCCTTTAAGAAAATTGTCCTTTGGGAAATATATGTCTGTGATGATTTTTGAACGATAGGGCACAGCTAAGCTGTGCCCTGACGTACAGTATTGAATGGTTACGTACTATGGTTTACTCATTGTAGTAAGTTACAGGGATGAAACCGATACGTTCGATAATGCTCTGACCATCGTCTGTGAGGTAGAGAGTGATGAACTTATGAACGTTGCTGCCTGGCTTTGGATAACCATTGGTGAACATGAAGAGGGCGCGGGCGATTGGGTATACGCCGGTGGCAATAGTCTTGGTAGTGGCTGGGATGTTGTTTACAGTAACAGCCTTGACTGTCTTGTCAACAAAACCGAGACCTACATAACCGATAGCACCTTTGGTGCTCTGAACTCGGGCGCGCATCTGGCCGTTTGAACCAACATATTCCGCGCTGTTGTTGATCTTTTCCTTGTTCATTACTAGACCTTCAAAGGTCTCGTAAGTACCACTTGAAGAGTCACGGCTGATCATGATAATAGGCATATCTGGACCACCAAGGTCTTTCCAGTTGGTGATCTTGCCGGTGTAGACGTCGCGGATCTGTTCAATCTTGAGATCTTTAACAGGATTTGATGGGTGTACGATCATAGCGATTCCGTCCATGGCAATAGCGGTTGCTGTTGGCATTACGCTGTTTGCAACTGCTGCCTGATATTCCTTGGCCTTCATGAAACGGCTCATGTCTGCAACCTGGCACTGGTTGTCGATAAGAGCCTGAGCACCATTACCACTACCTGACTCATTGACAGTAATGTTCAGAGATTTATCCTTCTCCATCAGGTATTCTGCAAAAGCCTTTGCGATAGGACCTACGGTACTAGAACCTTCAACCACAATCTTTTCATCAGCACTTGCTGATACACCAAGAATAAGTGCACAAACCATTGCTAGTAGTACTTTTGTCATCTTCATCGGTAAAATTCCTTTTTGACAATAATCTTCTTAAACTCATATCATCACAGTGATGATTCCAACTCTTAAGTAATCTTAACGAAAAATGTTAGCATATTATTAGCGCAGGATTAATACCGTGTTTTTGTTGTATTTTGTCGGCAGATACCTTGATATTGTTATGGAAAAAAAAGTAACAATGGTGTAGAATGGAATTTAGTGTAAAATGGATATTTAGGGGGTTGATTGTAATAATACTATTCTCTGAAGTCATGTTTTGTGTGGTTTCGGCAGGTTATATTTTGCCTCCCTTTGACTTATTACGGAGTTGGAAATGCTGAGATTATGTCGCAACTTATCGCTCGTCATCATCGTTGCAGGCGGTAGTGCAGTTTCAGAACTCCAGGCTGCTGAAGCCGGGGACATGATGACTTGGAGTGGTCTGGGAGCGTCTGTTTTACTGCCGCTTATAATTTTGCTCAGCCTTATTCTGATCTTTGTGGTTGTTTTGCAGAGGAAGAGGATCAAGGAATTCCAGCAGAAGGTTATCTCCAGCCATGATATTCTGGAGGTGACCTTGCAGAAGGCGCAGCGGGAGATTGAGAAAGTTCGTCAGTCATGTGAACTGGTGTCATTGATGTATTATGAGTATGACATTGAGACGCAGAGTTTTACCGGGGATAAAAGCTTCTTCAAGTTCTTCGTTGGAGAGTTGCATAATAAACTTGAACTCAGTGAGGTCGAGGCTAAGCTCTACGCCGAGGATAAAGAACTCCTGAAGGTATATAAAGATATCAAGGTGGACGACAGTGAGAATAATGAAGTCAATGGCGTATGCCGGGCGTTCAATGCCCGAGGCGAGTTGAGGTATTTAAGGGTATATGCTAAATCTCTCTATAGCAGTACGGGTGCATTTCTCTATCATTGCGGGAGTATGTTGGATATCACCGAATCCAAACAGCGTGAACAGGAACTGCTCAAGGTCAATAAACATATGGAGTATATTCAGAATATGGCGCGGATCTATAGCTGGGAGGTGAATGTAAAGGATCCGGACTTCATTCGTGTCAGCAGTAATTTTACCGATTTCCTCGGAGTAGAGTATCGAGGAAAAGAATATATTCAGACCTCTGATCTACGTGATATTCTTGCCGATGAAGATTATAATATGATTGTAAGCGAACTCAATAACTGTATGCTCAGCGGGAAGAGGTTTGATATTGTTCTGCCGATGTATCCGGTGGGAAGTTCCGAGGTTCGGTACATCCGTGGGGTATCTTTTTCTAGTGTTGAGAATCCATATGTCGGTGATGGAATAATAGCCGGGGTGATACAGGACATTACCGATTTGAAGAATGCAGAACAGCGAGCCGGGCATGCGGATAAGATCAAGGCGCTTGGGCGTCTGGCCAGTGGGGTTGCGCATGACTTCAATAATCAGCTCTCTGGCATACTCGGTTTTGCCGAATTGATCAAGTCTGAGAGCGACTCTTCGGTGATCAAGGAGTATGCCAATAAGATAATTGATCGGGGTGAGAAATCCTCAGGGCTGGTCAGGAAGCTGCTGGATTTCTCTAAGAGTCAGAAAGAGGAGGCGGAGCTTATTGATGTAGATGACCTGATCAATGATACCCTCAGTTTCTTCTCACAGTTGTTAAATAAATCTACGCAGATCAGGAAGGATGTGCAGGTGACAGGATTGGGGATACTCGGCAATTACAACGAACTTCAGAGCGCAATTTTGAATTTGGCCAAGAATGCGCGGGATTCACTGGAGGATGGGGTGGGTGAGATCATCTTTAGAGTGAAGTCGGAGTTGATCTTCGCCGATGTCGCCAAGAGATTACAGGTGAGCCCGGGTAAATTTGTGGTTGTAGCAGTACTGGATAACGGACAGGGTATTGCTGAGGAGATCAGAGGCAAGATACTGGAGCCGTTCTTTACTACCAAAACCGCTGGCAAAGGGGCAGGACTCGGACTCTCTACGGTGCATGCGGCGGTAGTGGCTATGGCTGGAGGTATGGAGATAATCAGCGAGGTTGGGAAAGGTACAGAGGTACGCCTTTACTTTCCGGTTGCTTCAGATAACTGTATATTTGAGAATATTGTCAAGACTACCGAGCATCGAACCAAGAGTAAGACTGATCATATTCTGATTATTGATGATGACAGATCACTGGTCAAGCTGGTAACTATGCAACTGGAGAAAGCGGGCTATACCGTTACTGGCATGAGTGATCCGGTGCAGGCGGTGGAGGAGTATAAACTTGATTACCGGAAATATGATGTTGTGCTTCTGGATATGATTATGCCCAAGATGAATGGTTCAGAGGTTTTTCAAGCTTTACGGCGGGTAAATCATCGGGTTAAGGCGATTATTATGACCGGGTACTCGGATGAGGAACTCTTCGCCGAAGCCAGAGCCGACGGTATAAAGCATTTTTTAACTAAGCCAGTTACTCTGACGGCGTTAGCTAATATCGTATCCGAGGTGTTGAATGAGAATGAGCAGGAGTATGATAAATGAGATTCAATGTCTTGATTGTAGATGATGATATAATCAGCCTGCAACTGCTAAAAAAGATTCTGGAAATTGATTATAATGTTGAATTGGCTGATACCGGTCAGACCGCGATTGAAAAGGCTAGAGACCTTGTGCCCGATATAATCCTGCTCGATGTGAAGATGCCGGGGAAGAGCGGCTATGAGGTCTGCGAAGAACTCAAGAAGTACGACCGGACAGCAGATATTCCGGTTATCTTTATCTCGGGGATGAGCAGCCTTGATGATGAGAAGAAAGGCTTTGAGGTCGGAGCGGTGGATTACATTGTTAAGCCGCTCAAAGCGCCGGTGGTTTATCACCGGGTGAAGAATCATATTATGCTCGCCAAGCAGCAGCATATCTGCAGCATTGAGGTGGTACGCAAGACCAAGCAGCTCCAGGAAGCGAAGATTGAGCAGGTAATGGCGCTGATGCGGGCAGCAAGATTCAAGGAGCATGAAACGGCCAATCATACACTCCGAACCGGGTTGCTCGCGTGGTTACTGGCTATGGATATGGGGCTTGGCAAGGCTTGGGCGCAGAAGGTCTTTATCGCGGCGCCGATGCATGATATCGGTAAGATTGGGGTGCCTGATGAGATACTGCTCTCGCCACTCAACCTCAGACGGGATAAACCGGAATGGTGGATGTTAATGCAAAAGCATACAATCTTCGGTCAGGAGATTATCGGAGAGAACCTGCATTCGGATATTATGAAGATGGCCTCGAGTATTGCTGTCAGTCATCATGAGAAGATGGACGGTTCGGGGTATCCGCACGGGCTTACCGGGGCGAATATTCCATTTGAGGCACGCCTGGTCGCGATAGTTGATATGATTGATGCAATGATGGATTTATCACGACCGTACCGTAATGGAGCAATACCGGATGAGAGGATTCAGGAGATTTTGCAGAAGGATGGGGGAGTGGTATTGGATAATGATATAGTAGGTTCGGCACTCAGAAACTGGGAGATCATAAAAGGTATCCACACATTTTTCTCCGGTGAAGAGGTACCGCTGCAAGATTATGTATTTCTCAATGAAGAGGAACTGGTTCTCCAGCTTGAGCATACCTTTAATGAACTGCCAAATGTCAGGCAGAAGGTTATGTTTTTGTAAGTTAACCGAAAAAACTTTTGCTTTTTTCTGAAAAAGTATAAAATATAATGGGTTTTTTTGTTGGCAGTAATAGTTGTTGTGGTCAAGTCTGAATGGTGTAAATTTATTGACAGTATCATTATTCTGAGAAAGGTATGCTGTTATGTCTTCGGGAACTAATATATTGCTGGAAAGCGGTACAAATGAAGTTGAGATGCTTGAATTCTTGCTTGGAGGGCAGTCATTCGGGATAAATGTCTCTAAGGTGACCTCAATAATTCAGTTTGAAGAGGAGTTATTGACGGCGATACCTGATATGCCTCCGGCGCTTATGGGTGCGTTTATGTTCAGAGGTGAGACTATCTCTTTGATCAATTTGGCAACGGCTCTGGGTAAAGCAGTCAGTAATAGTAATGATGAACGCCCACTGGTCATTGCGACTGAATTCAATAATTTTCAGTGTGGGTTATATGTGAATGGGGTCGAGCGAATTCACCGGGTGTCCTGGGAGGAGTTTGTGCCACTAGAAAATTCGTTTGCCGGCGACAGTAGCCAGGGCTCTATACTCGGTACTATACATATCAACCAGAAGGATGTGCTGATAATTGATATTGAGAGTATAGCTACCGGCTATTTTGAAGGTCTCTCTATGGAACGAAATTATGAGGCTGGAGCGGCGGAAATCGGAACCAATAAGCACCGGAATGATATCAAGATGATCCTTGCTGAGGACTCCGCCTTTATCCGCAAGCATATTCTGGGAATTCTCAATGGTGCTGGCTATACCAATGTCAAGTCGTTTGACAATGGCGCCAGTGCGGATGAGTATATTGTACAATTGCTCCGAAACAAAGAGTACCCGGATGTTGTGATTAGTGATATCGAGATGCCGAAGATGGATGGACTGACCCTCTGTAAAAAGATTAAGACCGATTATAATTTATCGGATATCCCGGTTATTATGTTCTCGAGTCTGATCAATGAACAGATGCGGCATAAGTGCGATAGTGTTGGAGCTAACGCTAGTATTACCAAGCCGCAAATTGCCGGTCTGGTCAAGATGCTTGATGAATTCTGCGGCGTAAAACATTATACCGAAGAGGTTGTAGGAGAATAAGCCCCTTCTTTTTGGAGTAATATATTAAGTCTGTGAGTCAGTTTTCGCTGGCTCACAGACTTTGTCTTTAGCAAGATTATGGTCCATATTCTGCAGCTACGGCTTGAGCCATTTCTGTCCAACGCCAAAGACGTTCCGGCTCATAGCAGACCGTTGAGATATCTTTTAGAATAATCTCTACTGAGAGCCCTCTGGCCGGGTCGAGAAAATCTCGGAGTTCTTTTTCAGCTTGTTGTAGATCAAATTTAGAGGTTGCAAGTACTGCCGGGTTGGGCTTGCGGCTCATGACATAATCGGTGCCGATCTGTTTGAACATATTGTGGGTATTGCACCAGGGGCTGACCGATATCTTGCGCAGATTGGGAATGTTTCTTAAGATCTCCAGCTTACGGTCTAGCGGTTCACAGCAGCCGTAATAGGTGTACTTCCAGCGTTTTAGCCAGCGTAGATCATGTTTAATCGCGAATTCCCAGTGCATCTCTGGGGATACTTCACTGAATATCTGGGCGTTTGAACAACCCCACATGTTCTCCGGTCTTACATGTTGCGGGTTGTAAGTTGAGCCGGGAAGTGCGGCGCTGTAGCCGTAGCCGCCGGAGCCGATTCGAGTATTGTTGCAGTCCAAGGATAAGAGATTCTGGGCCTCCAGCTGGTCAAGCTCTGTCATCCAGGCATCGGTCATTCGTGATACTGCCGCATTTACCATTTCCGGCCTTAGAACCAAATCCAGCATCGCTTCTTCAACTCCCCACCAACGGATAAGATAATCCCAGGGAGTGTACCAGATATGCTTCTGGCCGCTGAGTCTTACTGGCATTATGTCTTTATATAGTTCATTCTTGAGCTCGAAGCTCAGGGCGGTGGCTGCAGCGTTATAACTGATCCTGGGCATCTGGATCTTTTCTAGATCTTCCGGTTCGCGGATCTGGATTTTGAAATGTCGGGAGTAGATATTATTCTCGGAATCGGTACGAGCGACATCGACCTCTTCCATAATGCCGAAGTCTGAGGAGTAGATAGCACGTTCACAGGGTATGAAGTCATCCAGTATCATATCACCCTGCAGATGCTCCCACTGGTATAACTCGCGGCGTAATCTGGTCTCCTCCTCTTGCGCCCAGGGGTGACTGGTCTGGAGGGTGAGTTCATCGTTGTAATTCATCTCGTGCCAGGGGATCTCGTTTATCCAGATCAGCGGGCGTACCGGCTCAAGATCGTTGAGTTTGCGCCAGTCTTTGGCACGTTGACGGTTTACTGGATCGGCAGCATAAATTGCGAGCTTTTGGGCAAGTCGGCGCAGTACTGTCTTTTCGTATTCCTGTAGTTCAATAGCTTCAGCGATCGGCATTACTGGCCTGTGGCTTGGATCATGTAGCATGGTTATCTCCTTATACCGGTTGGTAGAAAAGGAGGTATTTTGTGTTGCTGCGGAGAGAGGCAGCTATAGAGAATATACGCTATAGCGGTGGTTAGTCAAATTTTTAATTTAAATTAAGCCTGTATTTAAATTAAAAATTAAATTAAAGGAGAGCTGAGTATGAAAATTGTGTTGGCAATTTTCTGGGATTGTCGGGTGATTTTAGGTGTAGTCGATAATATCTTGGATAAATCTCAGCTACTTATTTGCCTGTTTACTCCGCTTTAGGTGCGGTGCAGGAGCCGCGGTCGATAAAGGTCTCGCGGGTCTTAATCGAGCTGTAGCTCTTCTCAGGATTTTCAAAGCGGTTGAAGAGGATATTACAGCAGATGCTGCAGATCAATTCTAGGTCAGTATACATCGTGGATATTTGAGGTGTTATCGGGTTTGAATAATCCAGAGTGTCGCCGTGAGAGATTATGGAGACATCTTTGGGAATACTGTATCCAGACTGGGTTAGGGCATGGTAGAGTACAAAGGCAATATTGTCGTCCAGGCAGACAAAGGCGGTTGGGGCGGCTTCATTCTGCATCAAGTCGGCGACCTGCTTATTGAAATCCGGTAGATTTTCCGGGCTATACTCGAGTATAAACTGAGGGCTTAGCTCTATATGCCACTCGGTAATCGCTTTTTTATAGCCGACAAAGCGGTTGCTTTGGAGGAAAGGTATATTGTTCCGGCGCGCATAGGCGTAAGCGATGCGCTGATGTCCTAGTTTGAGCAGATATCTGGCCGCTTCGTAGCCGCCTTGAAAGTCATCGTGTCCGACATAAAAGAAACCGTCAGGGCGGAGCTCGTTGAAGGTGAGGATTACCGGTATCCCTTGAGCTTCAAGTTCGATCAGCACCGGTTCTTCCGCGTAGATAAAGGAAATTACCCCGGATACACCGGAACGCATGATCATCTTGAGTACATCGTCTTTGTTGTGCAGAGGTGAGACCGGGAGCATGATAAATGTGCTGTCCCGGAATTGAATCTCTTTGGCCAGGGAATCAATCATAATGCGTAAAAAGCTCCAAATATGGGCATTTGCGGCACTGGTGTCGATTATCAGGCCGATATTGTGCTCTACCTTCTGGTAGCGTTGGCGGTTTTTTTGCAAGAGCTGATAATCAAGGCGCCTGGCTATCTCCAGAATCATCTGCCTGGTAGGTTCGGGAATCTTGGGAGAGTTGGCCAGAGCCATTGATACTGTGGCAATAGAGACATCAGCGGCCATGGCGATGTCTTTCTGGGTTATCTTCTTCTTGGAGCCTGACTTGTTACTCATCTTCGGTGTATTCTATAGGGTTTAGGGTTTTGTGGCGGCATAGCTGAAAGCGGTGCTGCCGCGGTCAATAAGTTTGAGTTCCACTTTGAGCGAGGGAATCTGATTCTCATTTTCATAAAGGAGATCCATCAGCATATCCACGGCCAGTCGCGCCATCTGTTCAAAATTGATACTCATGGTGGTTATCTTTGGCATATAGGAGACATCGTAGTCTATTACATCACCGGGAGCGATGATTGAGACGTCGTCAGGGACGGAGATATTTAAGCGGCGGAGTACCGGAAAGACATGGGCGGCGATATAGTCATCGACGGTAAAGATTGCTGTAGGGCGGTTTTTCCGGTTAAAAATACCTTCAAGCTGGCGGGTAATATTCTCACTGTCGTGGATATCCAGATGTAGATGTTGCTCAATCTGCAGTTTGAGGCTATTCTCCAGCATTGCTTTTTCAAAGCCGATAAATCGATCTTGCATAATCGAACTTACCGGACTAACCTTATACTCGGCAAAAGCTATATTATGGTGTCCACGTTCGATCAGATGCTTGGTGGCGGCATACGCGCCATGAAAATCATCAACACAGATGGAGTGCACCACCCCTTGATAGTCGCTGTTCATGATAAGGGTTACTGGAATGCGATGTTTCTCGAATTCTGAGAATAGTTTCGGGTTGCCGTAATGAATCGAGAACACCCCACAAGAGCCGCTGGCGGCAACCTTTTCAATGATACGTTTATTCGAGTCTTCCTCGGTGATCGGTACGAGAATCAAGGTGAAATTCTGCCTGGCCAGGAGAATCTCAAGCTCTCTGACAATACGTTGTTCCATATACCAGAGATAAGCCCATTTCTTATCGGTAAGCAGGAGCAGGGAGATACTCTTGGTCTTGGCACTTAGGGGTCTGATCTGAGCACTCTTGCCTTGATAACCAAGTTCCTTGGCAAGCTGGTGAATTTTAAGGGTGACCTTCTCCGATACCCGACCTTTTCCAGAGAATGCCATGGAAGCGGTAGCGATTGAGACATTGGCAGCCTTGGCAATATCACTCAGAGTTATACGTTTTGCTGGTTTATGAGTCATAATAATTTCGGTAGAGGTTTTAAAATAATCAGTTCAATAGTTAAATAAGCAAAATTTTGGTGAATAATTGCAGCAGTATAGAACAATAACTATCTATGCTGAAACTATATTAAAAATACAATTTAATAAATAATGCTATAACTGCAAGTATAACAATACTTAATACAGGATGCAAGTTGTAATACCCCAGAATACGTGGAAAGTATGAACTTGTAGCGGTTGCATTGTTAACCAATAATTAAGCAAAAAAATTACTTACTCTAAGCATATTATATCGAATGGTTTTAAGCAAGTTTAATCTTACATTTTTTTTAAATTTTGCATATTTTGGTATTAAAGCCGATATTTTGAGTATTATTTTATGAAATTATCTGGGTTTAAAACTAAAAAAAACTTCTTTTGTTATAAAAAGTTAAATTTTTTTGGTTAAAAAAATTTGACTAGTAATTGGGGTGTGGTACTATCTAATTAAGCAATAGGAAGGATTAATTTAACTTATACTATGGTTAAAATTAATCAAAGGCGTGTTTTTACTATTCTGCATCACCGTGATCTTGCTGTCAGTGTTTTGTGAGTAGGGTATGCAGGGTATTCATTCCTAAGTTATAAACGAGAGATGAGAGAGAGAAGAATGAAGAGATATGGGCAGGTAATTAAAATCAAGCCGGAGCAGATCAAATCTTATGTCGAATGCCATGCCAATCCCTGGAAAGAAATCAATGCGATGATTAAAGAGTGCAATATTGCTAATTATTCTATTTTTCTCAAGGATGATTACCTGTTTGCATACTTTGAATATGTCGGAGACGATTTTGAGGCCGATATGGCCAAGATGGCAGCAGACCCCAAGACCCAGGAGTGGTGGGACTTTGTCAAGCCAATGCAGCAGCCGCTGCCGACCCGCGCTACTGGAGAGTGGTGGGCGGATATGCAGGAAGTTTACCATTTAGACTAAATGATATAAATTATACAATTATTTTGGACGGTATTTTGTGTTTACCTTGCTTTGACTATTGGCAGTAATAAGCCTTCAGGAGAGAGTAGGTGTGTCAAATAGTATGGCATTATTTTGAAAGTGTAACTATGCGTTTAAAGGATCAATTTAAGCAGAGCGAGAACTGTTTGAAAAAGCTCGATAGAGTACTTAAGGCACTCAATCATCAGGAGCCAGACAGAGTACCGGTCTCGGATTTCTTCTGGACTGATTTTCTGGAGAAGTGGCGCAAGCATTATAATCTGCCGGCTGATGCTGATATTTATCGCTACTATGATCTGGATTGGCGGGTGACAACACCGAATATGGATCCGCACATCAGAAGCTTTGAATTTCTGCAAAAGAGTCCAGAGAAGACCGTGGTGCGTACCGGATTTGAAGCAGAGGTGATGGTCAGTGAGACTGTGACGATGCCGGCGTATACTACCTTCTATACCGATACGGTAGAGAAGATGGAGGCGTTTGAATTTGATGATCCATGTGACCCGAGGCGTTACCTTGAACGAGGGGATAATCAGATTGTCGGTATTGGTGACCGGATCGTCACGGATCTGCCGGCTTGGTTGGATACGGTCAAGGATAATTATGAAGACTTTCCGGTATTCGGTTCGCTCTGTGAGGCTATGGAAGAAGGCTGGAGAATTATCGGTACCGAGAATATGATGATGTGGATGATCCTCTATCCGGATGAGCTTGGAGTCTTTTTGCAGAAGGTTGGCGAATTTCTCTACAAAATTTGTGAGGAACAAATAAAAATAGCCGATGGGCTTCTTTCGGGAATGCTGATCTGGGGTGATGTGGCATATGTCAACGCTATGCTCTTCTCCCCTGATCACTGGCGAAAATTCTTCAAGCCGGTGCTGGCTTCACTTATTGAGCTTTGTCATAAGCATGACCTGCCGGTTATTTATCATAGCTGTGGTAATGCTAAGCCTATTTACGGTGATCTTGTGGATATTGGACTGGATGGATATAATCCGGTAGAGGCGAAGGCTGGGCTGGATGTGGTTGAACTCAAGAAGGAGTATCATGATAAGCTGGCATTTGTCGGGAATATGGATGTTATGGAGTGGTCAAAGCTTGATCAACCAGAACTTGGCAAGTATATCTTGAGGAAACTCAATGCGGCCAAGGGCGGTGGTTTTATCTTCCAGTCTGATCATAGTGTGCCGGACTCTGTAAGTCCTGAGAATTATGATTTTGCAGTTAAGTTTGTGCGTGAGCATGGTGTTTATCCTCTGAATTTGAAGGAAGAGGATGTGGCGTACTCATGGTAAAAGGTTGGCAGTACGAGAGAGTAGCTATTGTTCATCCTAGAATAGCTAGGAAAGAAAAGGTTTGAGAATGAGTAATGAACGTATTTCACTCAGAATGAAGCGGGTGACCAAGGCGTTTCCCGGAACACTGGCGGTGGATGGTGTTGACTTTGATGTGCGCCAGGGGGAGGTTCATGCCCTGCTTGGTGAGAATGGGGCGGGAAAATCGACGCTGATGAAGATGCTCGCCGGATCATTCACTGATTACACCGGCGATATTCAAATAAATGGCAAGGATGTGCGTTTGCATTCACCGGCGGAGGCGATTGATAACGGTATCGGTATGATCTATCAGGAATTGTCGCTGGCTAGACCGATTACCATTGCAGAGAATGTGTTGGTTGGGAGATTGCCCAAGAAGTTTGGCATTCTGGATAAAAAAAAGATGCGCAAGCAGACTGCTGCCATCCTCAAGACTGTGGGGCTCAGTCTGGATCCGTTCGCTTTTGTTGAAGATATCTCCCCGCATGAGGCGCAGCTAGTTGAGATTGCCAAGGTCATGAGCCATAATCCGTCTATTCTGGTGATGGATGAGCCTACTTCATCGCTTTCACGCCAGGAGGTGGAGAAACTCTTTGAGATTATCGATGGCCTCAAGGCCAGAGGACTGGCGATTGTCTATATCTCACATCATCTGCCAGAGGTCTTTAGAGTGGCGGATAGATATACGGTGATGCGTGACGGTAAGAAGATCGCTACTGGTGGTATCGATGAGGTGACGGCTTCGGATATTGTTAATATGATGGTCGGTAAGTCGATGACCGAGTTTTATAAAGAACGGAAGAACAAGGTTCAGAGTGAAAAGGCATTAGTGGTAGAGCATATTACGCGTGAAGGTTTCTTCCATGATCTCTCTTTTCATGCGTATAAAGGCGAAATTCTGGGTATTGTCGGAATTGCCGGTGCAGGTCGGAGTGAGATGGCGCGGAGTATGGTCGGGATTGATCCTATTGATTCCGGGCGGGTCGAGATAAACGGAAAACTACTCCGTCTCGGTTCGTATAGCAGGTCGATAAAGGCGGGTATGGTCTATCTCTCCGAGGATAGAAAGAATGACGGACTCTTTCTGCGCTTGAGCGTTAAAGAGAATATTCTCGGTGCGAAGATCCCTGACTTCTGTAACTGTGGGGTTTATTCGACCCGGCATGAGGGTAAGACCGTGCGGGAGATGATTACTAAGCTTTATATCCAGCCGCCTAATCCTAATGTGGGTGTGGGCAATCTCAGCGGTGGTAATCAGCAGAAGGTACTGCTTGGCAAGTGGCTGGCCTGTACTCCAGAGATTATTATTCTTGATGAACCTTCACGCGGAGTTGATGTTGGCGCGAAATCGATTATACATGACGTGATTATTGAGTTGGCCGATATGGGTAAGACGGTTATCCTGCTGACAAGCGACCTGCCGGAGATGGTAGGGCTTGCCGACAGGGTTATGATTTTGAAAGAAGGGCATATGATCGGCTCTATGGAGAAAGCAAGGCTTACCGAAGAATCAATTCTGTTGGCGGCAAATGGTGAGGGGATATAGAATTATGAATGATATAAATAATTTGAATGCTCTAGAGGCGGGAGAGAGTCAGCGCTTCAGAAAACAGGAGCGGAATGTGCTCCTGAGAATCTATGAGTTTTTGGGAATCTATGTGATAGCTGTGATCTTGCTGGTGGTGGGGTTTTTTGTAAACACCAGTTTTTTTACTCCCGAGAATTTTTTAAATATTCTACGCAATATTGCTCTTCTGGGTATTGCTTCATGTGGTATGGCTTTTGTCGTATACATCGGGAAGTGGTGTGATCTCTCGCTGCCTTCGTATATGGCACTGAGCGGCACGGTGGCAATCGCTTGCCTGCCCTTCGGCTTTGTGCCAGCGCTTATCTGTGGTATACTCGCTGGTATGGCGATCGGCGCACTCAACGGGCTGGTGGTTGGATGGCTCAATGCCAATCCGATTCTCTGGACACTGGCGGTGGTCTACTTTATGGAGGGCTTTATGCGTTTTACCTGGAGTAATACGCAGATCTATCCTGACCAGGTACTGGAGAGCCGGGGGTTGGATACTACGGCCGCTGAGCATTTCCTGGCAATCTTTCAGACCGATGTGCTGTCGATTCCGTTGATTGTGATTGTCATGCTGCTGATGTTTGTGCTCTGCCATCTGGTACTTACCCGAACCAAATTTGGCCTCTTTGCCAAGTATGTCGGTTCTTCACTGGAAGCGGCAAAGTCTTCCGGCATCAATGTAAAACTTATTGTTCTCTATACCTTTTTAGCTACAGCATTCTGTGCGAGTATTGCCGGGATCTTCATTACCAGTCTCAACAAGCTCGGGGTGTTCTACCTGGGGCAGGGTTATGATTTTAAGTCGGTAACGGCGGTGGTAATTGGCGGTATGATGCAATCTGGAGGTAGAGGAAGCATGGTAGGGGTATTCGGCGGGGTGCTGGTGATCGGGCTCTTGACGAATATTATGAATTTTATTGGGATCAATACCTTCCAGCAGGATATCGTTACGGGAACAATCTTTATCCTCGTGGTTGGGTTCCATCAGTATCAGTTGAGAAGTCAGGGGAAGGATTATGCATAATAAAAAAGAATTCAGTTTAGTGCAGGTGTTGGATAAAAATCGAGCTTTGGCTATGCTTATCATCGCAGTTCTCTTCTTCTGGCTGCATCCGGGAGCGAGGAATTTCATGACTGTTTATAATGTCACGACTATCCTCAAAGGTGCGAGCTTGAGTGGTATCTGCGCGGTTGGTTTTACTTTGATTTTTATCCTCGGGCAGCTTGACCTCTCAATCGGTTCGGTACTCATGCTCTCCGGGATGCTGACTATCGGTCTGCAGCCGCAGCTCGGGTGGACGCTGAGTACTATTGTCGGTGTGCTTTCAGGGGTGGTGGTGGGTATTGTGAACGGTCTCTTGGTATCCAAGGTCAAGATCAACTCCTTTATTGTGACCCTGGGTACAATGATTGTCGTGCGTGGTCTGATGCATCTATATTGTGATGGCGGAGCGAAGTCGGTGGATGACTTTGCGGTTGCCGACTGGCTGGAGATGCCGGTATTGGGAGTATTTACCCCGCTGGCGCTGATCACTATCGGTATTGTTCTTCTCTTTGCCTTTATCCTGACCTCTACCAGGTACGGTCGTGGCTTTTTCATGGTCGGGGGTAATGCCGAGACCGCTTGGTTGGCAGGTCTCAACCGCGATCGGTATATTATTGTCGGTTTTATTATCTGTGACGGCTTGGCTGCATTTGGCGGGTCACTATTTGCGATGTCTCTGGCCTCTTCTACTGCTAATGCTATTCTCGGAGCCAAGACCCTGATGCAGGTGATTGCAGCGGTAATTATCGGTGGTACGTTGATGACCGGGGGTAAGGGCAGTATTATCAAGAGTTTTATCGCTGTACTCTTCCTGATCACGGTTAATAATGGCTTTGGCTGCTTCGGCTTTGGCTTTGAGGTGCAGATTTTTGTCAACGGGATTATCCTGGCACTGGTTGTGCTCTATGAGGCTTATACTGTCTTTCGGCGTGATCTACTGCGTGGGCAGAGGCCGTATCTGCTGGAAGAGTTGGAGAAAAATAGAACGTAGTGGAATAATATATTGTTGTTCAGATTAAATTTTAGCGTTGTTAATCTGTTTTGTGCTACTTATATTGTTTAGTTTGTTGGAGAGAAAAATGAAAAAGATTTTAGTTGTGCTGAGTCTTGCAGTGTGTATGGTTGCTACTGCATTCAGCGGTCTGGCGAATGCAGATGATAATCTTACCAAGTCTATCAAGGTGGATGTTACCAAGCTCAAGGGTACAGACGGGCAGCCACTGATTATCAAGGGTGAGGCCAAGCCTATTCCGGCTAGACCAGATGATCCAAAGGCTCTGCCGGAAGAGGATAAAGGACATTGGTGGGATCAGGAGTATGCCGGTTGGACCACCACGAAGAAGAATATGCCTTCCAATGACAATGCTACTGGGGCTATCGGTAAGACCGTAGTAATGATCCGGGCGGGAGATCACCCATACTGGACTGCGTTTATGAATGGTTTCAACGCTATCGCTAAAGAGTATGACCTGAAGGTAAAGGAGTTCAGCTCAAACTGGAACCAAGATCTGCAGGCTCAGCAGGTCGATCAGGCCATCAATGATCACCCAGATATTATTGTGCTTGCACCTGTTGATGCAACCGCATGTACCCCACTCTTCCGTAAGATCAACCGTGCTGGAATTCCACTGATCGCTTGTAATACTATTCCTTGTGATGCGGCTATGCAGTACTGTGTTGCCTGGACAGGTCCTGATGACTGGGGACAGATGCGTATGCTGGCTCGTGACTTTGCCGATCAGATGGATAAGAAGGGCGGTTATGCTATCGTTCGTCATATGCCCGGTTCTTCTCCATTCTTTGCCAGAACTTTCGGCCCTATCACCGAGCTCAAAGAGTATGCCCCAAATATGGAGCTTCTGGATATGGATACAGCAAATCTCGAGACCGAAGGTACAATGCAGCTGGTCTCAGCTTGGCTCACTAAGTACGGTGAGAATCTCAAGGGTCTGTTCCTCAGTGGTGACGGCTTTACTGTGACCGGTACGCTTGAAGCTCTCAAGGCTGCCGGACGTGATGATATTGTTATCGTCGCTGCAGGTAATAGTAAGACCGGTATGGATTCGGTAAAGGACGGCGATGTTTATGGCATTACTTACCAGAGTGCTGAAGGTGATGGAGCGTTGGCTTGTTATATTGCTTGTTCATACTTGAATGGCGAAAAGCTCAATCCTGTAAACTATATTCCTAAGCATGTAATTACAGAGATTGATGTAGAAGAATTTATGCCAGCTCAGTGGTAAATTGAATCTGCATAATACAGTGCAAAAATAAACGGTATGGCCGAAATTTCGGCTGTGCCGTTTTATTTTTTTAAGGGAGCGGGAGGAGTCAATTACAGGTGAAAGATGCCGCAATGTTGTTTTTTTTGGCATAATCCTATAAAGAGGGCTTGCTATGTAAACTATCAATTAAAATACGTATTGATTGTTAACTTTGCTCGCTTTTAAGTTTGATATTCAAGTAAACAGAGTTATAATGCGGGTATGTTGGTATTGTATTTTATGTGGTGCTGTACAGGATCTTATGGCTGAGAAATTTTGTAATAGTAACTAATTTGAATATCGAGGAGTAAAGTGCCGACAATACTGATTATCGAACATTCAAAGATAGTCCGGAAGCTGCTCAAGCAGGAGTGTCGGAGCGAGGGTTATCGGACAATTAGTGCCAAATCCGGTGAGCAAGGGCTTGAACTGCTCCGGGAGCATTCTATTGATTTGATTATAACCAGTATTGTGCTGCCGGGGATCGGTGGGGATGAGTTGATCGAACAACTCAAGAATACCCCATCATTATCAGCAATACCTATTCTGGTTATCTCCGGAGAAACAGCGCAGAAGAATGTGGTGCGCTGTATCAAGTTGGGAGCTGAAGATCTGCTGTCTAAACCTTTTGTCCCCGAGGTGTTACAGGCGCGGATCGGGTCGTGTCTGGAGAAGGCAGAACTTCGGCGCAAAGAGCTCAAGATGCATGCTGAGATGGCGGCTGAGAAGTGCAGTCAGGAGATGGTCGGGGCGATCTGTCATAATTTTAATCAGGCGCTTACTACCGGGATGTGTAATTTGGATATACTCAAAAATTTGGTGAAAAAACTTATGGGACACTGTGAGTATGTGCATAGTAATTTGGGAAAAGATATTCAACAGAAATTAACGAGATTTTCACAGGAGTATTGTTGTTCGCTGCAGAGTCAGTTTACTAAGGAGGAAATATTTGAAGGGTTGAGTCAGAGTCTCAATGATACCGGTGTCTCCCTGCAGCGGATTGATGAGTTGATAATCAAGATGCGGTCGTTGGTTCGTCCATCGGCGGTAGATTATATCGGTGATAAGATGATCATAGATTTTGACGGGTCTATGAAACAGACAATACTATTGGTGGCTGAGGATAATAATTCTCTTTGCAGTTATATAGAGGAGGTTGCGATCTATGGTTATCAGGTCTGTAGTGCGCTTAGCAGTAAGGAGGCGGCACAGAAGGCGTATTATAATTTGCCGCATTTGATTGTGGTTGAGCTGCGAGCCGGGGGCGGAGCAAAGTTTGCCGAGTTGTTCAATCTCAAGCGTAGGGGTGAGCTCAAGATGCCGATTCTGTTGGTTTTGGCAGATAATGCTCTGGCTTTTGAGTCGAGGGTTCAGGATGATATGGCGGTGGCGGCGAAGGTTGTAACTAGCGCTGATATCGTAGGTAGCGGTAAAATTGTCGGTTACATTGAGAAACTCCTGCTGGAGGAGGTTGAAATTTGAGCTACAAGGTTAAGAATTAAGGGTGTGATTCATATACTTCGGTAGTCGATATTGAAAAAGCAATAACTGTTTGTTATTGCTTTTGTTGTATAAATATTTCAAGCATAAGGTTGCGCAGTATTCTTATTTTACGTATTTTATTCAGCTGAGCTGAATCTTCTTTGAAAAAGAAGGCAGATCAATACTCATCAGTCCGTATTTCTCTGCATCTAATGACAAACGCGCGCTTCTCTTTTTTATACATTATTACGTGCGCATCGGCGCAGAAGCATTGCAGTCGATACTTTAAAACAGGGTTTTGCAGTATCGACCAAGTAATGAGAATAATTCAGCCAGCGGCTTTGTTGCTGGCGGTATTATTCGTGAGGGTTTTCGAATATTCGGTAACCATGATCCTGGCAGAGGACATCGCGTTTGACCTCTTCAATGTCCTTAGTGATCATATCCTTGACCAGTTCTTCAAAGCTGATCTCCGGTTCCCAGCCGAGTTTTTCCCTGGCTTTGGTCGGATCACCGAGCAGGGTCTCGACCTCGCAGGGACGGAAGTACACCGGATCGACCTCGACGATACATTTGCCGGTAGCGGCGTCATATCCTTTCTCGTTTACGCCTTCACCCTTCCAGGTAATCTCGATTCCGACCTCTTTGCAGGCGCACTCAACAAAGTAGCGTACCGAGTACTGCTTGCCGGTCGCGATGACATAGTCATCTGGTTCGTTTTGCTGGAGCATCATCCACATCATCTTGATATAATCCTTGGCGTGTCCCCAGTCGCGCTTGGCATTCAGATTACCTAGATAGAGTTTTTGTTGCAGACCGTGTTTGATACGGGCAATGGCACGGGTGATCTTACGGGTGACAAAGGTCTCGCCGCGGCGTGGTGATTCATGGTTGAAGAGGATGCCGTTGCAGGCATAGATGCCGTAGGATTCGCGGTAATTGATGGTGATCCAGTAGCCGTAGAGTTTGGCTACACCGTAGGGTGAGCGGGGATAGAAGGGGGTAGTTTCGGTTTGCGGCATCTCCTGAACCTTACCGAAGAGCTCGGAGGTGGATGCTTGGTATATCCGGGTCTTCTTCTCCAATCCGAGGATACGTATTGCCTCCAGCAGGCGCATTGTGCCGCCGGCATCGACATCAAGGGTGTACTCGGGAGAGTCGAAGGAAACCTTTACATGGCTCTGAGCCCCGAGATTGTAAATCTCGTCAGGCTGGATCTCTTGAATAATTCGGATAAGATTGGTTGAGTCGGTAAGGTCGCCGTAATGCAGGAAGAACGAGGCGTCTTTGTCATGAAAATCCTGATAGATATTGTTAATACGCTCGGTATTGAAAGAGGAGGCGCGGCGTTTAATGCCGTGAACAATATAGTCTTTCTCTAGGAGAAACTCGGCAAGATATGATCCGTCCTGCCCGGTGATGCCGGTAATCAGGGCTACTCTCTGTCTGCTCATCGTGATGTTGTACCTTACTCTCGGTTAAAAATGTATACTGAAAAAAGGGTGTTTCTGCATTTTCCTAAATCTGTAATCTATTAGTATCTGTATTTGGCCGGGTTTTGTCAAGATCTAATACGGCAAGGTCAACGCACAGGCCGGGGCGAGAGGGTTCGGAACTGGAGAATATTCGCGGGAGCGTAGCTGGCTGCGGCGGGAGAGGAATATACTGGATTTTTGCGGGCGGGAAGGGTCGGACTGTATACGTTTATTTGTAGGTAATTAATGTTGGAAGGTGCTTGACAGCGCAGGGTTGATATTTATAATTTGGTGAATTATGGTTTGATAATGGTGCATGCGTGGTGCGTGGACTAGGATTATTATGTAGTGCAGATATAGCGAAAGAGAGTTACACGAATGAAAGCTGACGTTACCGAAGTGGGAAAGTGCCGTTATAAGGTTGAAGTCAAGGTTGAAGCGGATGAGGTCAAGAAGGAGTATGACCAGATGCTCGATACCCTGCGTTCAAGGGTTGCAATCAAGGGATTCAGGCGCGGGCATACACCTGACCGGGTACTTCTACGCCGTTATGGCTCTGATATTATCAAGGATGTGACTTCCAAGCTCTTTCAGGATACCTTCACTCAGGCCTTGAAGGATAACGAACTCTCGCCGCTGGGTGAACCGAACATCGATGTTCAGGCGCTTGAGGCGGTATCTGGTAAGGAATTTGCGTTTGAGTCGGAGATAGATGTACGTCCGAGCTTTGAACTTCCAGAGTATAAGGGCATCAAGATTGTCCAGGAAGTGGAGAAGGTTGAGGATAAGGATGTTGAAGAGAACCTGGAGAATATGCGCAAGGGTTTTGCTGAGTTCAATGAGACCGAGGCAGGTTTTGAACCGGGGTATGCGTTGATTGCTGACCTGACTATGCTCGAGGGTGAGGAGCAGTTGATGGCGCGCGAAGCTTTTCGGATTCCGCCGGATGCGGTATATCTCATGGGGGTAGAGTTGAAGGATCTGCAGGAGCAACTTATCGGACTCAAGGTGGGTGATGAGAAGGTGATAAATGTGGATGTGCCTGAATCATATTACCAGAAGGATGCAGCAGGTAAGAATGTTGATATTAAAATTATAGTGAAGAAGGTGGAGAAGTCAATACTCCCTGAGCTCTCAGATGAACTGGCGAAGAAGGTTGGTTTTGATAGTCTGGACAAGGTTAGAGAGCGTATCCGCGAGGGTATGGAGGGTGAGAAGAAGCAGGCCGCTGATACTGAGACAGCGAAGAAGCTGGTTGCAGATCTCTTGGAAAAGGTAGAGATGGATCTGCCCGAAGAATATGTAAATCTCCAGATTGAGGCACGGGTCGCGGCTAGCCAGGAAGCTGCCGAAAAGGCCGAGGGCACGGAGAAAGAGGAAGCTGAGAGCAAACTCGAAGAAGCGAAGAAAGAGGCGCGGGAAGAGGTTGAGAACGGTGCACGCCGGAGCGTACTCCTTGATACTATCGCTGATAAAGAGAATATCGAGGTGCAGGAAGCAGATGTAATGCACTATATCGAGGGTATGGCACGGCAATACGGTATGCCACCTGAGCAGATGTTCAAGATGGTGCAGCAGCAGAATTCTATGCTCTATATTGTTCAGGATGTACGTGACGGTAAGGTTATTGAGTTCCTCATGAAGAATGCTGAGATTGAAGTCCAGGAGAAGTAAGGTTGGGCTTGAGGTTTCGCGTATAACCGTTGCTTCCAGTTACTGAAAAGATGTTTTTGCCTTGTAGTTTTGTCCTGTTTGCAGTAACATATTTTCAGGTGTGTTTCATTATGGATATACGGATTTATAGTTAGTTCAGCGCTCAGTACCAGCAGAGAGTTGTTGCCTTCGGTGCTGGCGGTTGAATAGAGTAAATGACAGGAGTGTGGATTATGGTAGATGAGAATGAGATCTACGGTTTTGACTATGTGCCGACCGTACTGGAGAAGACAGGAAGGGGTGAACGCAGTTACGACCTCCTCTCCAGACTGCTCAAAGACCGGATTATCTTTATCAGTGGTACAATAAATGAATATAGGGCAAATCTGATTATCGCCGAGCTCTTATTTCTTGAATTGGAGAATCGTGAGTCTGATATTCATATATATATCAACTCTCCAGGGGGTAGTGTGACCGCGGGTCTGGCAATATATGATACTATTCAGCACCTACAGCCCGATGTCTGTACCTATTCTATCGGACAGACTGCGAGCATGGGAACTATCCTGCTGGCTGCCGGTGCCAATGGGAAACGCTTCAGCCTCCCTAACAGCCGAATTATGATACATCAGCCTTGGGGGGGAGCCAGTGGTACTGCCGAAGATATTAATATCCGTGCTAAGGAGATCAATAGACTCAAGAAGAGCCTCTATGATATCTTGGTAAAGCATACCGGAAAGACTCTGGAGGAGGTTACGGTTGACTGTGATCGCGACTATTATATGGATGCAGTAGCCGCCAAGGAGTATGGACTGATTGATGAAGTTTTGACCCCTGATAGTAAGTCAGAGGCGACTGCTGAGACAGATGCGTAGCGCTGTACGGTTTTATTGGCCTGAGGCCAGGTAGTGGTGCTGCAGTGCAAGTAGTAAGATCCAAAAAGAGAAAGTAAAATAATGGCAAAGACAGGTAGTAAACGTAGAAAAGATCAATCCTGCACCTTCTGCGGACGGACTCAGGATATGGTTAAGAGGTTGATTGCCGGGCAGGATGGAGTATGTATCTGCAATGACTGTGTGCTGCTCTGTGCGAGTATTTTAGAGCAGGAGGATTTGCGTGATCCGGCGAGTTATGCCGATGATCTCTCCTTTGAGGATGCTGATATTCCTTCGCCGCGTGATATTAAGCGCGCTATGGATGAGTATGTCATTGGCCAGGACTTTGCCAAAAGGGTTCTTGCGGTAGCGGTGCATAATCATTACAAACGCCTTTCGCAGCAGAATCTGAATTCTTCTGATGGTATAGAGATTGAGAAGTCCAATGTCTTGCTTATCGGACCTTCAGGATGCGGTAAGACCCTGATGGCCAAGATTTTGGCCAAGACCGCGGATGTACCCTTTGCAATTGCTGATGCCACTACCCTTACTGAAGCAGGATATGTGGGTGAGGATGTGGAAAATATCCTGCTCCGTTTGATTCAGGCGGCGGATGGAGACATTGCCCGCGCCGAGAGGGGAATAATCTTTATTGATGAGATAGATAAGATCGGTAAGAAGACTCAGAATGTCTCTATAACTCGGGATGTCTCGGGAGAAGGGGTGCAGCAGGCACTACTCAAGATGCTCGAAGGTACTACCTGCAATGTGCCGCCGCAAGGTGGCAGGAAGCACCCGGAGCAGAAGTACTTGCAGATCAATACCCAGAATATTCTCTTTATCTGCGGCGGGTCTTTCCAGGGGCTGGATGAGGTTATTTCCAGGCGTATTGGGCATAAGTCTATCGGTTTTCATCGTGAGGTTGGGAAGTCCGGTGAGCAGGAACTCGGTGATCTTCTGGAGCAGGTCGATACCGATGATCTACTTGAGTTTGGCATTATACCAGAACTATTGGGGCGTATCCCGATATTGGCGCCGATTCGTCCACTCAATGAGGAGTCGCTCATCAAGGTTCTGACCGAGCCGAAGAATGCTTTGGTACGGCAGTATATCAAGTTCTTCGCGTTTGAGGATGCCGAGTTGGAGTTTACCGAAGAGGCGCTACACCTCATTGCGAAAGAGGCTATATGCAAAGAGACTGGAGCGCGGGCTCTGCGCGCAATAGTGGAGGATCATCTGATAGATCTGATGTTTGATCTGCCTGATCTGGAGAAACCTGGAAAGTATGTTATCGATAAGGAGTTCATTGCTAACGGTTGGAAATGCATAGAGGTGGAAGAGACAGCACCGACTCAGGCTAAAGAAAAGAAGAAGAGCCGTAAGGATATCGAGCGGGAGAATGATGAGGAACGCTTTGAAGAGTTGGGACTGGATATCTTCTAGAGTTTTCTAGTTACCGTAATTGAACCACTCTACACCTGTAGAGTGGTTTTATTTATAATACAATTATATGGTTTATAAACTTGACCTTGAGAGTGGTCTCGGGATATAATGAGCATACTTGGTCTGATTGCCTGAATGGGTATTAGGAGAAAAAAATGTATATCGTAACCGGTGCGGCTGGTTTTATTGGCAGTAATATTGTAAAGGAATTGAATAATAGGGGAATTGACGATATTATTGCGGTGGATGATCTGAGCAGTGGGGATAAATTCAGAAATCTGGCAGATACGGTCATTGCGGATTATTATGATATCTCTGAATTTGCCAAAATTTGTGAGAAGAAGAAGACACTAGGCAGCCTTGAGGCAATTTTGCATAATGGCGCTTGCGCTGATACGATGGAGGATAATGGCAAATATATGTTTGAGAGGAATTTTGCCTACTCCAAGAAGGTCTTTGAATATGCCACATACTTTGAAGTACCGCTAGTTTATGCCAGTAGCGCCTCGGTATACGGTACCGGGAGAACCTCGATCGAGATACCTGAGTATGAGCGTCCGGTAAATGTTTATGCCTATTCCAAACTTGCTTTTGATCAGTTTATGCGCAAGAATTTCAAACGTGTTCGTAGCACAGTGGTAGGGCTGCGTTATTTTAATGTCTATGGCCCACGTGAGGCGCAGAAGGGGCGTATGGCTTCGATGGTCTTCCAGATTGCCAAACAGCTCAAGGAGAATGATGCGGTCAAGCTCTTTGCAGGAACAGACGGTTTTGTTGATGGCGGACAGATGCGCGATTTTGTCTCGGTATTCGATGTGGCTAAGGTAAATCTCTTCTTTGCTGAGCAGAAGAATGTGCAGGGTATCTTCAATGTTGGTACCGGCGAGGCCAGATCTTTCAATGATGTCGCTAAGAAATTTATTGAACTCAAGGGTAGCGGAGCCATAAATTATGTTCCATTTCCCGAGAAGCTGGTTGGAAAGTATCAGAGTTTTACCGAGGCCGATCTTAGTAAGCTCAGAGCCGCAGGGTACAGCGACTGCTTTTTGACTCTGGAGGAAGGTATTGAGCGCAGCCGGGAGTATTGGGGAATATAAGCCGGTTATGTAAAAGCTATCGCTTCGTTATGAAGATTACTAAGGTAATTTTCTTTGTTTGATGTTAGGGTGCATCAGCCGGTAATGAAGCTACCGGCTGATGTTGTTTCTGCAGCCCGCTCATTTGTCCTTAGATGTCTGAAAATATGAACTGGTGTAGTATCTTCAGACATGGATGTTTTTCGAGAGGACGTATGCAGACTGCGAACTGGTGAGTAGTGAGTCGTGGATATATCCCTAAATGTTCGGTGTTCGAGCTGGCGAGAACTAAGCAGTACCTTTTCCAAAGGTATGTCGAAGGCTTTATGAGCTGGCGAATAAAACCTGAGAGCTTAATCCTGTGTCGCTGATGGGCGGTTCTTCGTAAACCGTTCTGCGTGAAAGTCCAAGCTTTAGCCAGCCTAACCTTTTCTCCGAAGGTCTAGGTTTTTCTTGGGGATTATCCATCCCCAAACCCCTGGCAAACAGTGTCCGTTTGATCGCTTTTGCGCAAGGGTAATTCGGGAACGTGGGATATACTAGAAGGTATTCTCCATTATACCTAAATCTTCCCGCCAAACCATGAAAATTGCTAATGCAATTTTCTTTGCTTCGCTTAGTGATTTTCTTAGCTTAATTACTGAGCACCGAATATCAGATTGGGCAGGAATAGAGAGATTTGTGGGATAAAGGTGATCAGAACAAGTGAGGCAAGCAGCATTATCCAGAATGGGATGATTTCGTGTAAAAAGTCCTTTACTGGTACGCCGATGATAGTGCAGGTAGTAAACATTACTGTCCCTAGTGGTGGCGTAAGTGTTCCAATTGCCCCGTTGAGGATAAAGACGATTCCGAAATGTACCAGATCTATTCCCATTACTTTTGCTGCTGCTACCAGTAAAGGTGAGACTACAATTAATATTGCATTTCCCTCAATAAACATGCCGGCAATAATTAGGACAATGTTGACTGCAGCCAGGAAGAGCCACTTGCTGTCGAAGGTAGCGGCAATAAAATTGGAGCAGTTCTGCGGCAGTTGTTCCCAGGTTAAAAACTTGGAAAAACCATAGGATACGGCAATAATAAACAGCACATTGGCTGAAGCTAGAACCGATTCGACTACTCCACGGCTGATATTGGTTAGATTCAGTTTCTTGTAGATAAAGGTACCGATTACAAAAGAAAAGAGTACTGCAATAGCGCCGGCTTCAGTCGGTGTAAACACGCCAAAACGTATTCCTATTATAATAATTACTGGAAGAGTGAAGGCTATACAGGCATCCTTAATGCCAATAAAAATTTCTCCAACTGTGGCGACCCTGTCCTTCTCAGGTGCATAACCGCGTTTTTTAGATACCCAACTGACCAGTATCATCATCATAATACACATCATCAAGCCTGGGATTACTCCGGCAAGGAAGAGTCTGCCGATGGAGACATTGTTAATGTAACCATAGATAATAAGTGCTATGCCGGGAGGAATAATGGGGGTGATAAGGGATGAAGCTGCGGTTACGGCGGCAGAGAATCCCTTTGAATAGCCTTTTTTGAGCATAAAGGGAACGACAAGCTTTGAATTCATGGCTGCGTCGGCGATATTTGAACCAGATAAGCCGCCCATCAGCGTACTAAGGACGACATTCACCTGTGCTATGCCTCCCCGCATATGTCCGGTTATAATTCCGCTGAAATTCAGCAGGCGCATACTGATACCGGAGTGATTCATGAAAATTCCAGCCATGATGAAGAATGGTATGGCCAGCAGGGCGTAAGAACTCAGCCCTTCACTTATTCGTTGAACTACTATCATGAGAGGCAAGTTGGAAAAAAAGATAAAATAACTAAGGGTACTTAGAAATATGGAGATGCCGACAGGGAGCTCTATAAAAAGAAGTACAAATAGAATTAATATGGGAATAGCTACATTCATGTTTATCGTACCTTAAGTTGGATTAGTCATCAATTTTTTCATAAAACTTTGGGCCGGAAAAAATACAGCGGACAACATGATACAGAGTAAATGTTGAACCTAACGGGATGCCTAGGTAAATATAGAAAAATGGAATACGTAGTATTGAGGTAAAACGGGTGTAGGAGAATTCAGCAAGTTTAAAGCCAAGGACAATAATTACCAGCAATGCTGTTATCGTCAGCAGCGGTAGAATAATTTTTCTGAAAATAAATCTGATATTTTCAGGCATAATTGTCAGAAGAAATTCAATATTAACAATTTCACTTCGTCTTGCCAGAATACTGAGACCGAAGAAAGTGAGCCAGACAAATAATCCTAGGGATAGTTCTTCAGTCCAGGCACTCGGTGAATTCAGTATGTAACGGGTAAACACCCCCCAGATTGAGATAAGAACAATTGCAATAAGGCTGATTGCTGATATTATAGTATCAAGACGACCAAGATAATCCAGCGTATTAATTATTCTTTTCCAGAAATGTTTCTTCATTTTTATTTATATCCGTTTATAAAACGTTATTTTGTAAATTCAGTAAGTACAATAATTACAATTTGCTGCTGATGAAAATAGTATTCTGCGGCAGCAAATTGTAGGTTAATTATTTCTGTGGTTTAATACGACTTATGGGAGCTTATTGATTCTCAACAATTTCCAAGGTGTTTTCATAGAGATTGTCAGACCATTCAGGGAAATTACCCTTCATTACTTTGCGGGCGTTTTGCTGATATGGAGCCAGGTCAACCTCTACAATTTCAACCCCTTCAGCAGCTATTTTGTTTATATAATCTTGCTCCGTACCTTTAATAAGCTTTGTGGCGTAAGCTGATGTTTCTCGGGCTGTCTCGTTCAAGAGTTCTTGTTGCTCTGGAGTGAGTGTATTATAGAAGGCAGTACCGATAACCCAGGGGTGAATGAAAATAGTGTGTTTGGTAAGAATAAGGTATTTCAGAGGTTCGTAGAATTTGCCGCCATATAGCGTACCGGGAGGGTTTTCTATACCTTCAACAATCCCCTGAGTTATAGCGGTATAAGCTTCTGAAAGAGGCATTGGGGTAGGTACTGCTCCAACTGCTTTTGCCCAATACCCGGCAATCTTAGTATTCTGAACCCTGATTTTTACTCCATCCATTTCTTCTGGACTGCTTACTTTTTTATCAGTCATAAGCTGCCTTGTACCGTAATACATATCAGGAAGAATATTGTGAACTCCTTTTTCGTCGAGTTTGCCGATAAGCTTCTTTATCTCTGGGGAGTTGATGAATTTTAATTTCTGGTCAATAGAAATCCCGACATAAGGAGCATTGATAACCCCAAGGTCTGGGACCAGATCAGCTAGAGAACCATAGCTGGTAGCGGTGATGATAGGTGCGCCCATCTGAGCCTGGGCTCTTACGTCTTCCTGACCTCCTAACTGACCGCTGGGGAAGGTCTTCATTGTCATCTTGCCGTTGGATTTTTCTTTTAGTATTTTCGCCCAGTATTTCATTGCCAGATCTATGGGTTCGCCAGGCTGGTTAGGGTAGGAAACCATGATTTCGACTTCGTCTGCAGCGATAGCTGGTTTGGCCAGCGCTCCAATAGAAATTGCCAGAGAAATTATGGCAATGAGTAGAGTTAATTTTTTCATAATATTTTTCTCCAAAAAACAAAATACAAGTACTACAAAACACAACAATATATAGCATAGCCTGCCAGAAAATCTTAGTTATTCTGGTAGACTAATTACTTAATTTTATTCAAATGGAATGCCGCAATTGGCAGTTAAGTGATATTGACTGTTTTGCCGGCAAATCAACAGGAAATTATGTAAAAAAGTTTTAGCAATTATCTTACTTTATTTTAATTATGATGCTAATGTCCAGTGTTAATCTGATTATATAAAGTTGGGATTATTTTATACGTTGTTTTAATAGAGTAGAGAAGAATACCCAAACCTTGTAATGCAGTAGTGCGAAGGTAAAAAAACTTAGATTTTATTAAACTAATACTTATAACACAATAAATACATACATAGCAGATCATAGCAGATTTATTGCGATTATATTCTTATAAACATGAAAGTTATTGGCTAAAGCACACTTGTAATACAGCATATGTAATACAAGTGTATAGTACTGCATAGTTTTATTTAGTCAAATTTTAATTTAAGAATTAAGACTTTTGATTATATGAAATATTCCTTGGATGTTGATAATATATTGTTTCAGCCAGCAATTTTATGATCATAAGATCGTATTTTGTAGATGGTTATAGTGTTTAGCGTATTTTAGCTTTTGCTTTGAAAAAAAAATGCTTTTTTTGCTATTTATGAAGCTGTTTCTATACGTAATGTGAAAAGTTTATAGTGAGTCTGGGGTTGGTGACGTTAGCGGTCTCTGAAAATAAAAACTGGAAACTACCGGTTATTTTCTGAAAGTAAGATTAAGCTGTCCTTGCTATGGCTGATAATAGAAATACGTATTTCTATCAGTCATGGATGTCTGGTATTATGCTTCTCACGGAAGATAATATAACCAAGGAGATATTCATGAGTTATACCATTTCTTTTGCCTCAGCTTATAGTGGTGCCGATTCTGTAGAAACTTCAAAGAATGTAACTGTTGACGGCAGTTTTATCGAGATGCTCACCACAAAATTTCTAAACGCTGATATTCCTGATGCTTATCAGGATCAGCACTGCCAACCATTTGCTCAGCTACGTTGCGGGCTACTTGGGGAGGATTGTGGCCAGAATATAGCTCTGGGTGATATCAATGCTACGGTAAAGCGGGATCTTTCCGAGTTTAAGGGGATGCTTGATCAGGCGCTGGAGGCGGCAGGAATTGACAAGGATCCAAGTTTTGAGGTGAAGCTGGGAGCCAGCGGCAGATTGTATATTGATTCAGAGCATCCGGATAAGGAGACGATTGCGAAGATTCTCAACGAGACCAGGAATATCCGCGATACCTTCCGCGGATGTCGGCAAACTCCTCTCTCCTTGCCGCTGGCAAACGGGCTGTTGCCTTTAATAAGGCGTATGCACTGGATCCGGAGAGTGCGGTGCGGCAGTATAGCTATCTCTTCAATGAAAAACCGTGTGATATCTTTTCAATATTTGTTAGTGAAGACGGCTATAAACCATCGTTGATAAGTTATGGTGAAGAGGTAGAACTGGGTGTCTTCGCTGAGATTAATCAGGAAAATTTGCCAGAAAATAGCTGATTAATTCGTATATATTAAGCGTAGCATAATAATGGAATTGCTTAGCAGCTACAGCTTAGTGGTTCTGATTTTAACCGGTAACAGCTCTACTACTATCTATCAGTCATGGATGCCTGATATTATTTCCTCACGGAAGATAATATACTCAAGGAGATATTCATGACTTACTCTATTACTCCCACATCAGCTTGTAGCGGTGCTTTCCCGGAAGTAACTTCAGAAAATGTAACGGTCGACGACAGCTTTATCGAGATGTTGACTGAGAAATTTCTTACCGATGATATCCCAGATGCTTATCAGGATCAGTATGGCAAGCCTTTAGGAGAATTGACCAGTGTAATGCTCGGAGTGGAGACAGGTGATGTAATAACGTTTGATGATTTCAATGCTTCAATCAAACGCGATTTTTCCGGGTTCAAGGGGATGCTTGATCAGGCGTTGGAGGCGGCAGGAATTGACAAGGATCCGAGTTTTGAGGTTAATATGGGAGGCAGTGGCAGGCTCTATATTGATTCTGAGCATCCTGATAAGGAAGCGATTGAGAAGATTCTCAATGAGACCAGGAATATTCGGGATACCTTTGCGCGAATGTCGGCAAACTCATCCATCCTTGCTGCTGGTAAACGGACTGTTGCTTTTAATAAGGCCTATGAACTCGATCCTGAGAGTGCGGTGCGGCAGTATAGTTATCTCTTCAATGAAAAACCATGTGATATCTTTTCGATATTTGTCGGTGAAGATGGCTATAAGCCCTCGCTGACAAGTTATGGTGAGGAGGTGGAACTGGATGTCTTTAATGAATTTATCCAGGAAAACTATTCTCAAGCTGAAGCTGAAGTAGTGTAGGATAAATATCACTTAACATTAATAATAATGATATAGGGGAAGGCTAATAAATGCTCAATGATATTCAGTCATTTGATTTTAATTTGTGGTTGCAGAGTGGAGGCTCGGGAGTAGAGAATACTGCTGGTGGTGCTGGCAGTGATTCATTTATCTCGGTGTTGCAGTCAAAATTTGAGATTACTGCGGTATTGTCGTCGGCGCCGGAGATGGAGAATGTTTCAGAGGAAGCTAACGCTGGAACTTGTAATACCGGTTTTTTTGTTTCGCAGCACCAGGTTAATCGAGCGCTGAAACAGAATTATCTATATTTTACCGCAATGTTGGATGAGGAACTTGAGGAACGAGGTATAAGCAAGTATCTGGAGTTTGAGGTCTCTGCGGGTAGTGACGGCTCACTTTACATAAACGGTGAGCGAGAGGACAGAGCAGAGATTGAGGAGATATTGAATACTACCCCAGGCCTTAAAGAAGCTTTCAAGCAGATGTCGGCGAATGCGTCACAGGCGGTGGTAATGGAGAGAATACAGGCTTTCAGTTTGGCGTATGCGGTTGATCCCGAGTTTGCCTATCAGCAACAGAATTACTTGAGAGAGGATGAGGTCGGGGGTGGGTTTTCGCTCAAGGTAACGGAGAAGAATTATGTCCCTGAGATTAGCAGCTATGGACGCAAGGTTTTCTTAACCGTATTTGCAGAGATCGTTGACGGTGATTTTGCTGATTTGCTGGGTCGGAATATAAGCCTTGTAACGGTGAGTTCGGAGAATGTGGGGAAGTGAGTCTTGTTTCTGATGATAGTTGTTGTGTGTTGTAAGCGGAACCACCCGTATGGCGGGTGGTTCCGCTTATGTTAATATGCAAGGGCGCCAGGGTAGCGAAAATTATTTTAAAGCTATTTTTTTTAAAGAGCCTTGGTTGATGTCCGATAATAATTGTATGGTTCAGCGCTGAGCGGGCAAGAAGAGTGGCTGTAGCTGTGAAGGATTATATTATGGTTGAGAAGAGAGACTGGAAGGTGCGAGTCGGTAATTCTGCCTGGTTATTTTACAGCAAAGGGGTCGTGGATAAGTTATCAAATTACTTTTTCCGGGATCTGGTCAAACCACTAAAGAGTGTGCGCATGGATAAACAGCCGGTACATAAGGAATTATATATGTACTCGATCGCTTATGAGAAGGATAAATTTGAGGCGATGCTTGATTTTGCACTGGAGAGTTCGAGAATTGGAAAAGATCCTTCATTTGATATAACTTCAGGTGATAACGGTACACTATGCCTTGCAACGAATCACCCTTGGAGGAAGGTTATCGAACGGGTACTCAATGCTGATCGTTCATTGAGCGACAGCTATAGGCGGATAGAGAACTATTACGCCAGAATGTCGAGTATCCTCTATGGAAGGGTACGGCAGAGTTGTATCTTTTCGATAAAGGTATCAAATGAAGGGTATGTCATTAGTATGCAATAAATACGGAGAGGTAGTACCAGAAGCCCCGGGACAAACGTCTGGGGCTTCTGGTTTGTGGTGTGAGCTGCTCGTAAAGGCTAGAAAATCACGTAAGCGATTTTCATACTTAATTATACCAGTAATACCAGCCAGCAACAAAGTCGCTGGCTGAGGCTGCTTCTGCAGCTCGTCCATTTGTCCCTAGATGTCTGAAAATATTAGCTGGTGCAATATTTTCAGACCATGGATGTTTTCTGAGATGGTACATGCGAACTGCTCACCAGTTCGGAACTCGCATGCGTCCTCTCGGAAAAGCTCTTCCTCCGGTTGAATTATTAGCGGCGGAAACTCCTACCGCTTCCACCGCGGTGCATACCGCCTTCACGCTGCTGGAAATTTCCGGCGCGTGCGCGGTCGAATCCGCCGCCGGAACGTAAATTTTCCCGACTCTGATTCAACCCGGATACCCGGTTCTCTCTGGCGCGGTTCAGTTCGCGGGCGCGGTCGGTATCCAGCCCGGAGTTTCTCCAGTCGCCATTATTCTGCAGGCGTTGCCAGTCATTGGTTGCAGGATTGGAGCGGAAGATATTTCCCTCGCGGTCGGTGAAGATGTTGTTGCTGCGCTCGGAATTCTGCCACTCCTGCAGCCGGTTATCGCTGTTAAGCTCTGCGGAAGAAGTGATTCTCTCCTGTAGTTTTGTCCCGGCCTGGGTGTTCTTCAGTCTGTCTTCAACCTTTGCCTTGTTGTGTTCGAGTTCGGGGCGGGCGTCCGCATTGAGCCGTTCTTTGATATTATCTCGTCGATCGGCTTTATCGGCGGAAGAGAGTTGAGCGTGATTGTTCTTCAGCCTCTGAGCTGCCTTCTCTCTCTGTTCGGGACTCAGGGTATCCCGGCGTTGCTGGAGGGTTTTGACGAATTTGTTGTCTTGGTAGATATTGTTGCCAAAGTTATTATGTCTGATATTGATCTGGTTGTTGATGGTTATATTGTGGTCGTGATAACCGCCACGTCCCCACCAGCCGTTCCAGCCTCGACCGTACCAACCTCCTCCGAAACCAAGTCCAAAGTAGAAACCGCCTCCTCCGAAGATTGGACGGTAGCCGATAGCGAAGCCCCAGACTCCAGTGATAGGATTGTATCTGGCGCCAAAGCCCCAGGTTATTGGTCTGGGGAAGAAGTAGCGCCGGTACCAGGGGCGGTAGTAGTAACCGGTGCCGAAGACGACTACTCCGTTATAGATGTACGAGCCGAGGTAGCCGGGGGTATAACCGACATAGACGACATCCGGGGTGTAGTCATAAATACGAACATAGGTAGTGTTGTAGAGCGGGCAGGACGGAGGGATAGTGTAGACCGCCTCTGGGATTTCGGTACAGACGCTCCATGAACCGGTCGGCGATTTTGAGCTGTACCAGACGCCGGAGTCACAGAGATAGTAGGTTGAGCCGTACTTGATTACTGCGGCAGCGGTATTTACCCCGTATTCGACCCCGGCGGCACCGCTGGCGGCAAACTCGGGGGCGCCGTCATAACTGATTTCGGGGGTGGGAGCGTCCCGTTGTACCTCGGCGGTCTGCGGGATGGTCGCTTCGAGTACCGCTTGCTCTGCCTGCTCGGTACCGGGTACTGCTGCTAGCAGGCCGGCGGTCTGTTCGGTAGCTGGGATCTTGGTGAAATCCTGTGGTACTTCACTACTTGGGACGTAGCTCCATTTAGCGCCGTCCTCCAAGCTGGAGCTGGTATACCAGCGTCCGGCGGCGAGGGTATAGTACTGTTGCTGGGAGATATTCAAGAGTAGCACAGAGCTGGTGTTCTTGATATATAAAATTCCAGCATTGTTGAGCGGGAGGTATTCCGGTCTGCCGTCTACGGCGATCAGCTCGGCAGGTTCGGTGCAGACAAGAATGCGTGGGGTAATACTGTTAGTGGTATCTGAGGGCGCAATATCCTCCAACCCCTGGGCTTTAGCGGTCTCCTTGAGTCCTGCGGGCAGGTTTGCAGCAGGGCTCCACTCCCCAGTAATACTCTTACTGCTGAACCACTGGTTATTGCCGTTGAGGTAGTACCTCCCGCTAGCCTTGGCGTAGAGGAGCATGTATGGAGTGTTGATTATTCGTTGATAGTCTGTGTCTGGGATATCCTTCGGGATAGGTTTGCCGTCGATGATAACCAGCGCTGTCGGCTCTTCGCGGTAGTAGATCTGTGGCGGGGTGTTAGCGAGCTTGGTAGTATCCTGCTGATTGTGCTTGATCCCCTTGAGGGATTGGGTGAGCTCGCTCAGGGAGGTCTGTAGCGGCTTCTGGCTGATCAGCTGGTTTAGATAATCCTGGAGTTGCGTTTTCTCTGTAGCATCGGCTCCGGGGAATTTCCACTCCTTGATGGTGATGCTCTGGAGTTGAGCCAGGTCTGCTTCACGGTCTATGCCGTAGCGGGCAGTAAAGAGCATGGCTCCGAACTCAGGCTTGGTGCTGCCGGTCTGGGTGAAGGAGAAGGCGGCGCGGGCTGCGATGGTACCGGCTTGCAGGTCATAGGATTCGGGCTGGGGCTGGTAGAGGGTGATTCTGCCTTTAGCGGTATCGAGCTGCTTGGGCCAAGAGCCTTCACCGGCAGTAAGTCTTCCAGCATAGCTGACGGCAAGCAGCAAGATTAAAAATAGATAGAGTTTTCTCCGGTAGGGCAGAGTGGGGCAAGAATTATTGTTGTACGGTGCGGAATGTGGCATCATCTTCTCCTTTTTAAATATTGGTATTTGCTAAAAATAATAACTGAGGGTTATTAATTAGCAGAGCCTCGGAATATTACTGTAAATTATAGCAGATATTTTGATTTTTCTGAGTCAGGATAATTGATATTTAATAAATATACTTTCAGTAACTGCCGATAATTAACATGGATACCTAAAATTATGCCTTTACAAAATTATAGTAAAAAGGAGTTTATTATGATTTATCAGAATTGTAAACATTTGAAGGAATTTGTCGGTATTGAAAAGGAAGTTATCCTCAGGCATATTCAGAATCATAAATGGTTCCGAAAGATTGGAGACTACAATGAAGGGGTGGCCGATTTTATAGATTGTTACGGCTGGTTGATGCGGGATATGTACTGTACCGCTATCTGCGAGCATAGAGCAAGCTGCAAGATAAGCGAGGAACTCAGAAAACAACCGGAAGATGATAATAGTATCGATGTCGCTTCTTGAGTTTTGTCCCTGGGATAAAATAATTTTGAAAAAAGTTTGAGATTATGTTGCGTAATGTCGAAGAGTATTAATAGTGGTTACAGCCGGGTACTGGTCAGACAGTACGACGAGCACCTTTTTATAGAATTTTGTTTAGGTAGGTGATAATGAAGGTAAAGACAACACGCTTTGGTGAAATCGAAGTGCCTGATGAGACCCTTATTACATTCCCTGAAGGGGTTATTGGCTTCAAAGAGGCCAGAGGTTTTGTAATTTTTGACTGTGGTGATCAAGGACTGTTCAAATGGTTGCAGTCTACAGATATACCCGAATTAGCCTTCGTTATTTGTGAATCGCATCTTATTGTTCCAAATTATCAGGTGGTAATAGGGCATAAGGAACAGGAGTTATTGCAGCTGGATAATACTGAAGATGCGGCGGTGTGCATAATACTGGTGATACCGGAGGATCCACAGGAGACTACCGGCAACCTTCTTGGTCCGATTGTAATGAATGCTAAAACTAGATTAGGTATGCAGATGGTATTGGTCAACCCTGATTACAGCACTCGTTATAAGATCTTCAAGGGTAATGAAGAGGCAGGTAACGAGGAGGGTAATAATGCTGGTACTGAGTAGAAAACGTGATGAAACAATCATGATCGGTGATAATATCGAGATAAGCATCGTAGATATCAAGGGGGATACCGTCAGAGTTGGTATCAATGCTCCGCGTTCGGTTGCCGTACATCGAAAAGAGATATTTGAAGCGATCAAGGAAGAGAATATCGCTTCAACGAAGACTCAGAGCGTGCCGAAGATGGAGTCTATCGGTGGCTTGGCAGACCTCTTAAAAAAGAAGAAAAAATAGCAAATAATACCGTTTTCGGGGAGGATATATTAATGAGTAGCAGTCTGATTTTAAAAAAAGCGCAATACTGGTATATTATCGGGCAGACAGATAATTGTGAGGCTCTGATCAGGTCGTTGATCAGTAAACATGAACCGGAGATCAGTGACGCTTACGGTGAGCTGGAGGCGCTGCTGGCTGTCAGCGGTTGGGTGGTAGAGGAGTATACCGATCTGGCAGATGTTGCTTAATTCATCAAAAGCAATTAATAACGGTTGACTTAAGATTGATTGTAAAAAAAAAATAAATGACTATAATACTGAATGTAGAATGGGTGAACCGTTCTGCATTTATTATTTTTAGATCTGAGGTATGTAGAGTAATGCGTGAGATACATGATAAGTACTTTAAAAAAGCGAAACGGGAAGGCAGATTGGCGCGGAGTTTTTACAAGCTCGAAGAACTGGATCGCCGGGCAAAGCTGATTAAACCGGGTAATCGGGTGATCGATCTTGGGGCTTGCCCGGGTTCGTGGTTGGAATATATCCTGGAGAAGGTTGGAGATAACGGCAAGGTTTGTGCGGTAGATCTCAACGTGATCAATAAAAAGTTTAAAGGGCAGGTGGAGTTTAAAAAGCTTGATATTAGAGAGGTTACCCCGGATATGTTCGGCGTGGCTAATTTCGATGTTGTACTCTCGGATATGGCGCCGAAGACCAGCGGGATCAAGTCGGTGGATCAGGCGCGGTCATTGGAACTCTGTGAGGTGGCGGCGGATTTTGCATTGGCGACGCTGGTACAAGGGGGTAATTTTGCCTGCAAGATCTTTGACAGCCCTGAGGTGCAGCCGTTTCGGGAGCGTTTGCGCAGTGAGTTTGCGACTACGCGAATGATCAAGCCCGATGCCTGTCGGGATGAGAGCTTGGAGTTGTATGTGGTCTGCACCGGTTTTGGACTTGAGCCGGAGGAGAAACGGTCTCGTCCGGATCACGAGTATCGCAAGACCAAGGGCAAACGCACCAGGCAGTTCTGATGGCGTTTTAGGGAAAATAATGGATATCGTAAAGATTGAGCATACAATTGTCAAGTCACTCAGGAACTCTGATTCACAGCAGTTTAGGGAAAAGGGGTATATCTTTTTTCATGGCAAGCGTGTAGCCGAATTGGCAATGAAGATTTATGCTGAGGTAAAGACCGGGGTGGAGAAGATTGAGCTGGATCGGCTCTACATCGCCGGATTGATGCATGATATCGGTAAAGGCAAGAAGCATCACGCGCTAGTCGGTGCCAAGATGGTACCGAAAATAATCGGTGCAGAACTGCCTGCTGAGGATATGGAGGTGATTCAGCGCTTAGTACGCGAGCATAATCTTCGGGAGCGCCCCAATATCTGTGAACTGGATTCCAAGGCACTTCAGGACGCTGATGTACTCGATCATTTCGGAGCGCAGGGGCTTTGGATCAGTATCTACTATACCGCTAAGAATGGCGGTGATCAGATAGATCTACTCAAGTATTACCGGAGTAAGGAGCATCAGGATTATGTCAATGAAAAGTATTACGGGTTGAACTTTGATATCTCCAAGAAGATGTTTGAGGAACGCTACGCCTATCAGAAGGACTTTCTGGTGCAGATAGGTCGGATGTAGAGGTTACATCGGTTCAACCACCAGGCAGACTTTCTCTTCAAAACTGCGGGTAAGGATCAGGTCGAGGTGACGCTTGCCCTTGAGCTTGAGTTGTTTTAATAGGGTAGGGATATCGGTTCCGACTCCGCGCTTGATTATATTGGCGCTTCCGCAGTTGAACTCCTTTAACTGCTTTTTGAGTTCTTTCGGGCGGTAGGGAAATATTGAGATAACCCGAAAGCCACGAGCAAACGGGGTCGGGACAAAGTTGTCTGCGGTTAGAAAGCAGATGCTTTCGGAGATCTTTGTTGCGCCGATCTGACTACCGAGGAACTCTACCAGTCCGGCTCGAATCACTGCACTGTCAGGTTCATAAATATACTCGCGGATAGCCGTAACCTCCAGTCGGGGATTGCTGCCGCAGAGTTGGTGCCCTCCAGGGAGGAGGGTGGCTTGCCGCTTTATTCCGCATTTTAAGTCGCCAAACCAGAGCAGGCATTCGCGTAATTCGCCGGCGTAAGAGATAAATTCGGCTTCAGCTTCTTGGGGGATTGACTCATGGGCGATTCCCGGGGCGCATTTGACTGCGGCATTTGGTATTCTGGTGATTATTTCGGTGATCTCTGAGAGTTTGGGTGACCAGGATTCGGGGTGGAAGAGTCGGGTTCCTTCCTCAGTACGCCGAGCCGGGTCGATAAAGAAGGCCTCTATACCGAGTCTGGACAGATCAAGTCGGGTAATATCCTCCTGCATGGTGCGGAAGTTTGCCGCTGCCTGGTAGACCCGGATATTATGCGCCGCCAGTATGAGCCGGGCTGGATCTAGGTCTATACCGATTACCTCAAGTTGCTGGGCAAAGGATATGCTGTCTCCGGCGATGCTGCAGCAGAGATCGGCCAGACGCCTGATACCGGACTGTGTAAAGCGCCCGCAGCGGTAGGTAGATATGGCTTCGGCTGAGGCTTGTTCTAAGGCGGAACGGGTAAAGAGCATCGCCGCGGCGCGACTGAACTTCTGCTCTGCCTTCCGGCGCAACTCTAGGGTGGTGCTGAGAGCCGAGGCGAGTTTGGGGGAGGTCTCTTCCCGTAAGAATTTGGCGAGTCTGAAACTGCCACCGGAAATATTCTTGGCGGTTTCAAGTAGTTCTAGTCCTTTGCTTCCGGTAAGGAATTTCGCGGTCTCAATATCCATTGTCCTCTCAATCTGGTCTGAAAATAAATCTATTATAACCCTTGCTATTATATATTATTACGATACCATTAGAAAGGCAAAGAGTATAATATTATTGACTTTGAAAATAGGGAATAAATTTGAACGATAGCCTGCAGGAAGATATAACCTACAACAATGAGATATATGCTATGATTGTGCGTAAAGACTTTACGTGTAAAGGGTTGAAATTCTTTACCCCGGGAGGTTTTTCCCAGCAGCTGGCATATATGAACCATCCGACAGGGCATGTGATTGACCCGCATATTCATAATGAGGTGAAGCGGGAGGTAAGTTATACTCAGGAGGTGCTCTTTCTGCGCAAGGGAATTCTAGAGGTAGTATTTTTCAATGAACGTAAGGAGCAGTTTGCCAGCCGATTGCTGTATGCTGGGGATGTGCTTCTGCTGATCAAAGGTGGGCATGGCTTCAAGGTGGTTGAGGAGTGTGAGATGTTCGAGGTCAAACAGGGGCCGTACGCCGGAGACAGCGATAAAGAAAAATTTGCATTTGAAAATTAGTAGTTAGTCTGGGAAAAAGGATTTTACTGAGAATGATACCGGTCAATGAACCGCTGCTGGATGGGAATGAGAAGGAGTATCTGGCAGAGTGTATAAATACAGGGTGGATATCTTCCGAAGGGGAGTTTGTAACTAGATTTGAAGAGGGTTTTGCCAGGTACTGTGACCGGGCTTATGGCGTAGCGGTATGCAACGGAACTGCGGCTCTGGAAGTGGCGCTCTATGCGGCCGGGGTACGGGCGGGGCAGAAGATAATTATGCCGGCTTTTACCATCGCTTCCTGTGCCATCGCGGCGATCAGGATTGGGGCGATTCCGGTACTAGTCGATATGCGCGCGGATAACTGGTGTATGGATGTGGCGCAGGCGGTAGCACTGATTGAGCGGGATGAAGATATCAGTGCGATAATGCCGGTGCATATCTATGGTCATCCGGTCGAGATGGATCCGCTCCTGGAAGTGGCTGATAAGTACAAGCTCAAGATTATCGAAGATGCAGCCGAGGCGCATGGAGCCGAGTACTGTTCGGAATACCTGCGTAACGGGCATGAAGCTCCGGTATGGAAGCGCTGCGGCTCCTTCGGCGTGGTATCGAGCTTTTCTTTTTATCCCAATAAGATTATTACTACCGGTGAGGGCGGGATGATCGTTACCGATGATCATGAGGTCTACCAACGGGCTCGGTCATATCGGAACCTCTGCTTCGGTGAGGTCGAGCGTTTTCGTCACGAGGATATGGGGTATAACTTCAGAATGTCCAACCTTCAGGCTGCAGTCGGCGTGGCTCAGCTTGAGAAGATTGAGGCGCATATCGAGAAGAAGCTCCAGATTGCCCAGTGGTACAAGGAGCGCTTGGAGGATGTTGCGGGTATGCGTATGCAACCGATTCAGAGCTGGGCTAAACCGGTATATTGGATGTTGGCAATAGAACTTGATAAGGCGCGCGGAATCGTGGCGGAAGAGGTGGCGGCGACTTTGCGGGAGAAAAAGATCGGCACCAGGCCGTTCTTTATGGGGCTGCATCAGCAGCCGGCATTCAAGTATCTGGTGCAGGCTCCCGAGGGGGGCTGTCCGCATACCGATCATGCATATAAATATGGGTTGTACCTGCCAACCGGCCTGGCGCTCAAGGAGGCTGAGGTAGATACGGTCTGTAGAGAACTCAAAGAGATATTAGCAAAGGTATAAATGGGTATGGCGGATCCCAAGCTTTCATTTATTCTGGCTACCTATAACGAGAAGGAGACGATCCTCCCGTTGATTGAGCGTATTCTCAAGGTTTTAGGCGCGGATCTGGAGTTGATTCTGGTTGATGACAGCTCGCCCGACGGGACTGCGCAGTTGGTGCGTGAGCTGCAGGATAAGCGGATTACCGTGGTTGAGCGCAAGCGCGGACGCGGGCTGGCTTCGGCCTATATGCGCGGGATTATCGAGAGCCGTGGCGAGGTTATCTGCTGGATGGATGCCGATGGCTGTATGCCGGTGGAGATGGTGCCGCAGATGCTTGACCGGCTTAGTGCGGTTGATGCCGTGGTCGGTTCACGTTTTGTGGCGGGTGGGCGTGACGAACGGGATTATGTCCGGGTGCTTACCAGTAAGCTGATTACCGGCTTTGCCACTACCTTGCTCGGCTGCCATACCAAGGATATTGATAGCGGCTTTATGGTTATGAAGCGTGAGTGTCTGGATGGCGCGCTGTTCTCGCCGACCGGTTATGGTGAATACTTCATCGAATTGGTGGCGAATCTGGAGCGTAAGGGTTACAAGGTCGAAGAGATGGGGTATGTATTTCGAGACCGGGAAGCGGGTGAGGGTGAGAGTAAGTCATTCAGCGGCTGGTTTAGGTTTTTATTTCTAGGCTGCAAGTATGGCTTGCGGGTACTACGCTGTAAGCTCTGGCCACTAGATTGAGATTAGGATTGATTTACCGGAAAGGATAATATTTGATGCAAAAAGATCGACAGGATACTGAGGATATCTGTCTGCAGCGGGCCAAGATTATTGCCCGAATTTGTTATGAGAAGAGGATAGAGGATGTGCGCCTGCTCGATCTGCGTACGCGGTGTCCGTATGCGGATTTCTTTGTTATTGGAACCGGGAAGAGTGCGCCGCAGATTAGGGGGGTACTCAAGGATATTCAGGCCGAGATGGCCAAACAGAAGTATAAATTGATCAATGAAGCGGGGCGGGGCGGTGATGATTGGGCACTAATTGATTATGGTGATGTGGTGGCGCATATCTTCAGCTCCGCTGCGCGCGATTATTATCAGCTTGAGGAACTTTGGGCGGATGCACCGGATATAGATTTCTCAGATATTTTGCGCAAGAGTACGAAGCTTGCCGAGTAGTTTTGACTTTTCGAGTAGATTATATGACGCACAGGCAGTCTTGCCTGTGCATTTTTTTTATTTGTTATGTCGTGAGATTTGGGCTTGGTGGGCATGTCTTCAATGTGTTGGTCTGCGGGTAGAGGTATTTTCTCAAGTCTGACGGGGGTAATGGTCGATACTCTCTGTAAGCTTTATTACTGGATAGATTTGAGGATAGAACAACATGTCTGTACTGGATAGATTTGCCAAGATGCTCCTTGTCCTTGCCGTTACTCTGGCACTACTTGTATTTCTTAGCGGTTGTGCGGAAACGAATAAGCCTGTAGCGGAAGAGATGACCGTAGAGAAGAAGAATGGGGTTCGTCTTTTGGTCAAGGGTGAGCCGATTGATGTGCCTGCGCCGGAGATGGAGAATGTCAATCGTTATGCTGCGGCTCTGGAGGATAATTTACTACGGCGCTATAATAATACTCCAGGATTTGCCGGGAAGGTAGCTCAGGTACGGCTGCTGGCAGATCATGAACCGGAGTTCTCAATGGATCGTAAGAAGATCCGAATGGAATGGTCGCAGGTGGTCTTTGATCACTGGGGCAAGCGGATACCAGAATTGGAGGAGGAGTATTATGTTGTGGTCTTCGGTGACGGTAAGCCGCTGCTGCAGCGTACCCGGCCGTCGATCTCTATCGGTTTGAATAATGAGAGCGGATACTCAGAGTTTTCCCGGGTTAGAGGCGGGAGTCTGTCTGAGATGGAGTATGTAGCGGATCCGAGGATGTTCGATAAGCCGACCAGCCAGAGTGACTCACTCCTTGATGATAAACTCCAGTATAAAGATATAAATGCTGCACCGTATAATGAGTATGATATCGAGCCGCTGCCCCCACATAATGTACCTAAAAAACTCCGTGATCTGCCGGTGATTGAGCCGGCGGCGGATGATCTGCAGGCGGTGGTGGTGCTGAGTAAGTAGGCGTTAGTAATAGAACTCTGCTACTCGTTATTGTATATCGAAGAAAGATCAGAATTGTTCAGCCGGTAGCACCGCTACCGGCTGAATTACGTATGAGCTGAAGACGGTTATAGAGCAGGCTGAGTAGAAACCAGCCAAAGGCGACCAGGATAATTGTTGCTCCGGTGGCGGTATTTGCCCATTCCTGAGCTGAGATCCAGAGTCCAAGCAGGGAGGAACTGAGGCTGACCAGCAGCGCCCACCAGAGCATCGCTCCGGCACTTCGGGAGAGATTCCGCGCGGTGGCGGCGGGGACGATGAGCATGGCGGTGACCAGGAGTACCCCTACCGCCCAAACCGAGAAGATTACTACCAGTGAGAGAAGTATGGCAAAGCTGTACTGGTAGTAGGCGACTTGTACCTTATGGGTCTTGGCGAGGGTCTGGTTCAGGCCGATATAGATCATACTGTTGTAGCTGAGTATCTGGAAGATTAGTAGCGCGAGGAAGAGGCCGAAGAGTATCCAGATATCCAGCTCATTAATGGTTAGAATATCTCCGTATAAAAACTGCTGCATATTCCGCGCTATACCCTGATTACGGCTGACTACCGCCAGGCCGAAGGCGATCGCCGCGGAGAAGAAGACTCCGATGACCGTATCATTGGAGAGCTTGCTGCGCCGGTGGGTAAGCATTATACCCAGACCTACTATTACCCCGAATAGCGGCATACTCAGGTGCGGGCTGATGGCGAAGATGATGCCTAGAGCCACCCCGGCGAAGGCTGAGTGGCTTATCGCATCGGCGAAGAAGGCCATTCTAAAATTAACAACCTGTACTCCCATGGCTGCGGTCATCGGTGCGAGCAGGATAAGTCCGAGGAGTGCTTGCTGCATAAAGCCGAATTGGAAGACTTCAAAGGGTAGAATTAGCGCTATAATATTATAGATAAAATCCAGACTAGGCATTATTCCCGGCCTCCTTTTGCTGGCAGTTCCGGCAGCAGGGCCCGTCGCAGGCGCCTTGCCTCCCGGAGAGAGCGTTCTGGTTGACCAGTCCCATATGCAGTCCAAAGAGTTTGGTAAGGGTCTCGGTGGAGAGGGTATCTTCCGGGGCGCCTTCGGCGATGACTTGCTGATTGAGACAGATGACATGGGTGGCATGGTGGCTGACGGTGGAGAGGTCGTGCTCTACGCTCAACTGAGTAAATTGGCGTTCTTGTCGCAGTTCGTCGAGGAGTTCGCAGAAGACTCTGGCGCCGCTGACATCCACACCTGCTGCCACCTCATCAAGTACGAGCAGTTCTGGATTTTGCCCCAAAGCCAGGGCAAGGAGTACCCGCTGAAATTCCCCTCCGGAGAGGTCTCCAAGTTGCTTACGCAAAAGATTTTCAGCATGTACCGCCTTGAGCAACTCTGCGGCTTGCTCCTTAAATTGCTTTCTGATACCAAAGAATATCGGGGTACGCTGTTTGCCTATAGACATGAATTCGAGGACTGTCAGCGGGAGGTTTCGATCAAAATCCAAACGCTGGGGGACATAACCGATTGCGAGGCTGCTGCCGTTTTGGGGAAAGGTTGGAATATGTCCTTGATATGGGAGTTGTCCGAGCAGGGCGAGTAAGAGTGTGGTCTTGCCGGCACCGTTGGGCCCGACGACGGCTGTCCAGCTGCCACGGGGAACTCTGGCTGCGATATCTCTGAGGATGGTAGTGCCGCTCAGTATGACCGTGACTCTGCTAAAATTCAGAATATCCGGATGGTCAAGGCTCTTATCTAAAGGCATCAGCTTCTTTCTCGGTAATAGTTGAGTACGCTGCCGCAAATTTTACTCTGGATCATCGGAAAATATTTTCAGCCACTCCTCGACTTCGTCTGCAGAGAGTACTTCGGGTTTGTCTTCAGAATAATTATAAGCATTAGGCGCTGGCGTACCAACTAAAAACTCTTTAATAAACTTTTCACTGTCGATTATCTGTATACGGTGCTGCCGGAGTGTGGCGGCGAGGGCGCGATCGGAGGTTACGGCAAGAGTGCGCTGGTTGCTGGTTTTGGCACGGGCGTACTCCAGGATGAGGGTGTCGGCTTTCTTGCCGCTGCCGGGGAACCTGATCCTCAGATTCTGCAAGGTGGATTCGCTCCGCGATAATCCTCCGTCCATGAACACAGTACATTGTTTGCGTTTTTGTCCGAGTGCGGCCGCCAACAGACGAATGCTCTCGTCCTGGGCATATTTGATGTCAGTTTTGCCTTTGAAGAGCTGGAGAGTCCGGTGCCACTTGTGAAAGAGGTTGAAGCCGTCTATCCATATCTGATTGAAGCGATGTTTTGCCATTAGCGGTTCCTATCTAGCGCGCCAGAGTATCTCCTTGGTCAGTCCATCTTTATTCAACAGTCCGGTGATATCTTGGTAGAAGCGTTTGGCGTCTTGAGGGTAACCGGCGGTGGCGCGGAGATTCGGGAGGAGCTGTGAAAAGTAGGTATTGAAGCTGTCCATGAATATTTCTCTGAGGAATTTTGAGAAGATACTGGCTAAAGCTACGCTAAATTCGTTTTGGTCTGCTTTGGGGAGGAATTCAACCGTGATTTTGTCGGAAATTTTGTAGAGCGAGGAAGCGGCTCCTTCTCTGATGGTCTCTATCCAGGCACCGTCCAGTAGTTGGGAGAGGAAGGGAGCATAATAGTCTCTGCCTCCCTGTTTGTCAATTTTGATCATGATTGCATGATTATTGAAGGTAGTAATAATGTTCTGTATGAGTTTGCCGATTTGGAGTAAAGTTACCTCAGATTTATTGAGTTCCTGCGTAAATAAGCGGTTGAGCATTTTAGCGCTGAGGATACAGGTATGACAATGACAAAAACGTGCTTCTTTATTATTGATGTCAATTATGGGTGATGAATTAAAGTTTAATCTGTCATCATTAATTTCATAATTGAGGTCATTTTTAAACCATGGACTCTCGGCTATTGTCTCTATATCCTTTTCGGCCTGTAGTAGAGTCAGCAGGGAGTACAGGCTCGTAGGCAGCGGTTCTGGCCGAAGTTCCCGGCAGAAAGCTGCCACCGTATGTTTTAAACCCTCTAACCCCGTAGCGGAATAAGCTATTTTACTATCAGCGACCAGAAGACGTGAGTCTTTTGCTTGGCGTTTGTGGGTGCAACTCTGAGCGAAGACCTCCCAGAGCGAGGGAACGGGTTTGTCTGGAGTGTGGAGCGGGAGATTGAAAGCTGTAGCGGAGACTACGAGTGGGCCAAGTTTTGGTCCAAGCCCTGCTTCATCGATACCTGCTATTATCACGGTTGCCTCATTTATTTTCTAGGAAAGGATAGAATTGGCGGTGACAGTACTTTCGCGTAAGATCTGCGCGTCAAAACTGATATGAGTGCGGACACGCTCAGGGTGTTGTAGATCGCCACGTTCGTAGACCCGGTTGAAGGCTGCGAAGACTTCTGGATCAACCTGTGTGCCACTGACTTCCTTGAGGATTTGGATGGCTTTCTTTGCAGATTGTCCGCTTCTGTAGGTGCGGTTGCTGGTTATGGCGTCAAAGGTATCGGCAACTGCAAGTATGCGCGCCGTCAGCGGTATCTTATCTCCGGCAATACCTGTGGGATAACCGCCACCGCCGAAGCGTTCATGATGATATTTGGTAGCAAGGGCAACATCCTTTACCGATGCCAGCCCCTTGAGCTCCGGCATCTTGATGATGATGTCGGCGCCGATCTGTGGGTGTTGTTTGATAAAGTCGAATTCCTCTGTTGTCAACTCCCCTGAACTGCAGAGTACGGATTCGGGAACACCGATTTTACCGATATCATGGAGTAGACCCGCCAGCTCTACCACAGTGCGTTCCTCTTCACTCAGATTTAGCTCGTCTGCAACCATCAGCGCATAACAGGTGACCCGTTCCGAATGCCCCTTGGTGTATTTGTCTTTGGCCTCTATTGAGGCGGCGAGTGCCAGCATAGAGCCGTGGAAGACCTTCTCCAGACCTGCATGCAGGCGGGTCTTCTCGATAGCTTCTCCTATCTGATGCCCGGCAGCGGCGAGAACGGCAAGATTGTTCTGGTCGGTCTCAGGGTCGTATTCACCTTCGGTCTCGGTATAGATAACGCCCAGGCTCCCGCCGCGCTTATGCAGGGGGACGCACATTATTCGGGTGATGGCGTTGGATTTGTCAGCAGTAAAGACCTGCTTGCTGTCAATTACCAATGATTCTTCCGAATTTATGACGTGCCTGATAATATTGGCGCTGACCGGGAAGACGTCTTTGGCTTTATCTGCCAGTCCCTGAGCATTCTTGCAGCCAACGAGATCAAGAACCTTGTTGTTCGGATTGATAAAGACTACGGCGCAGCGACAAGGCTTGGCCAGCTCGAAGACCACATTGAGTGCACAATTGACTATCTCTTCTTCATTTTGAGCCGCAAACAGACGACTGGCCAGGGTGCAGATAGTGTTGAACTGGGTAGCCAGTTCGGTTATATCCATAGTTACATTTCGAGTATCGGCGATAGGCCCTTTGGCACGGTTGAATTTGTAGGCGTAGGCCGCATTAGCGGAAAGCATGGTGCTCTGGGCGCGACTCTGCAAATTTACCTGAGATTTTATATTGGGTTGTTCGGAGCCAGCGATACAACTGAATTCGATCCGGTTGTTACCGAGGCGTATAGTGTCTTCGTGGTTGATCTCTACCTGATCATTTATGGCTATGCCGTTATGGAAGGCATCATTGGTGTAATCTATGTCTTTTACTACAAGTCTGTAGCGTTTATTGAACTCAACGGTACAGCGAGAGCAAATTTCATCTTTTATTGGTGAAGATTCAACGTTGCCAGTGATCACGCGATCATCTGGCTGCTCAATCGAGTCGGTACTCTTGTCCTCACTATTTGAATTAACCGCTTTATAATTCATCATCGATTTTATGCATTAGTTGCATAGTAATATTAGAAATATGGTCTGACCCCGGTCTGATAATTTATATTATACATCCTAGGGATCCTATTACATGCTCGTACTCGTCCTTTTTATTATACCTTTACAAACAGTGAATAATATACAATGAAATAGGAATTATACAAGGGGTAAGTTCTGATAATACTCAATATTCTCCGGATAAATTGAGTATGACATAGATTGCTGGAGGGGTTATTGCCTAAAAATACAGCGAATATTTGGGTAAGGCTGATTAAAAAATAATTTAACATTTTAAGATAATTTTTGGAAAATCAATTAACTATATACATTATCCCGGTGATAAAGCAGTAGTACTGTGATTAAAATTAATAATAATGTGAATTTTGACTGTAGAATAATATCTGGGTAAAAGTATAATACGACGTTGAAGATGGTTGCTGGAAATTTTTAGTGTAGGGTTACCGTAAGGGCTGGATACAGCTGCGTGAAGTGTATGCTTGAAGAGTTATATCTCAATAATATGGTTATTTTTGATGAGGCCGTGATGCGCTTCTCCGCCGGGTTAAATGTGATCTCGGGGGAGACCGGGGCGGGTAAGAGTCTGGTCGCGGGAGCTATTGGGCTGGCGCTTGGAGCCAGAGCCAGTAACGAATTGATTCGTACTGGGAGTGAGCAGGCGAGTGTGAGTGCAGTCTTCTCTCCGGCCAGAGAGTCGGTCTGGGAGTTGCTTGAGGCAGAGCTCGGTTTGGCGACGGGGAACTCTGAAGGCTTGATCTTTGAACGGCGCCTCTCCCGAAAGAAGTCAAGCCGGATGCTGGTAGCAGGGAAGCCGGTTACAGCAGTGACGGCGCAGACCTTAGCGGATGCACTCTTGGATATTGCGGCGCAGAATGAGCACACCCAACTAGCAGATCCGGGGTATCAGCGGCGTCTCCTTGACCGCTATGGTGCGGTCAAGACGGCTGCGTATACTGAGGTATACACCAAAGCCGCTCAGATACTCAGGCGTATTGATAACGGGAACGCTGATTTGCAGAAACACCAGCGGGAACTCGAGCGTATAGAGCATAGGCTGAAAAAAATTGCCGATTTTGCACCCTATCCGGAGTTGGATCAGGGTATTGAAGAGCGTATTGAGGCGGTGTCTGAAGCTGAAAACATTACCGAACTGGCAGAGGAAGCGGTTGATTGTCTTTACGAGGGAGAGGGAGCGGTGCTCGGGAGATTGGCGACGCTACTCCGGACCTCAGCGCGTTATGCTGAGTTGTCCCCACGGCTGGCGGCTGCGGCAGCAACTCTGGAGGAAGCGGTGGCGCTCTTGGATGATGCGGCTCGCGCTTATCGTGAGGTTGCCGAGGAGCAGGAGTATTCTGCAGCCGATTTGGATAAGCTGATTGAACGGGCGGAGGGGTTGAAAGCTCTGGGCAGGCTGCTGGAGGTGGATACGGCTGAAAATCTATATGCAAATGTGATCCAGCGACGTGCTGAACTCATTGCTCAACGTGATGAACTCGCTCTCTGGCAGATAAGTACCGAAGAGCTGGAGCAGGAGTTGAACATACTGTTACCGGAACTCATAAGCGAGGGCGAGAAGTTGAGTGCGGCGCGGGAGCAAGCCGGCAAGAAGCTCTCCAAGGTTATAAGCCGTGAGCTCAAAGAGCTGGGTATGGAGAATGCCGACTTTGAAGTAGTACTGAGGCGGAATTATAAATCTGGGGCTGTGCCGCGGGAGATTCTGGCGCAGGTGGGCGCGGAAGGTTTTGATGAGGTCGGTTTTATGATTACCCCGAATCCGGGCGAAGCGGCGTCGAGTATTGCCGAGACCGCTTCCGGAGGTGAGGCTTCCAGGGCGATGCTGGCAATAAAGTCGGCGTTGGCGACGGTCTATGCGCCGGAGACCTTGCTCTTTGATGAGATAGATACCGGGGTTGGCGGGAGGCTGGGGGATGTACTCGGCAAGAAGCTTTATGAACTCTCGCTGGAGCGACAGGTGATCGTGATTACCCATCTGCCGCAGATTGCTGCGTATGCCGATACCCATTTACAGGTAACCAAGGTAAGCAAGAATAAACGGACTCTGGCACAGGTACAGGAATTAGGAACCGAGGAACGGGTTGAGGAGATAGCTCAGATGATCAACGGCAAGGCTGCTACCGAAACTACTCGGGCGCAGGCGCGGGAGATGCTGGCTAAACGCGGTTAAAGGGCGCTTTGCTGGCTTTGGGTATGGTAAGTCAGGTTAAGGGGCTGTGTTGAGCGTTAATAGGAAAAACAAGCGTTTGCGTCGATTTGTCAGGAAAATCACTCACGTGATTTTCAAACTTGGTTAAGAGATATACGACTCGACCGGAGGGAGAGCTTTTCCGAAAGGACGCATGCGAACTGCGAACTGGTTAGCAGTGAGTCGTGTGGCTTATCCTTTTGCTTGTAAATGGTAAGTCGAAGACGGTGCGAGTAGTCCATAGATGCCACGTCTTGTGAACTGGTGAACAAGAGGTGGTACGAGCAACGGCTGAGAGTTTAATTAATATTTTTTATTTGGGCCTTTAGTCCTTCGGATAAAGAAATGGGTTGGGCTGTAATCACAGCTTTTAGCGCGTAGCGTATATCTAAGTTATAAGGCGACTTATCTTATGATTATACTCTCAGGTTTTATTCGCCTACTCCTAAAACCTTCGACACACCTTTGGAAAAGGTGTGCCAAACGCTCATGCAAATGAGCGGGCTGCGAGATGCAGCCTCAGTCAGTAACTGGGTTACTGGCTAGGTTTATTGGTATATCGGTGTATGAAAATTGCGTTGGCAATTTTCTTGGTTTGGCTGTATATTTCAGATGTAGCGGGTAATATTTTTGAATAAGGCTCAAATTCTCAAATTGCGCTTTGCGAAATTTGCCCTATGCGGGCTGCGCACCTGGGTTGTAAGGGCGAGTAGCCCTTACGCAAGGGGTTTGGGGACGAAGCGCCCCCAAAAATAAGAAGAATATACTATTCATATTAAAACAAAACGCCGACAGCTGCCGGCGTTTTGATGGTTTTCTCTAAGTCTCTACGTTTAGCGGCTGGCGCGTGCTGGAGGTTCAGACAGGGCGCTGTCACCCATCAGATCCTTGTCTACTGTCGCCGCCATACGCCGTCCGGCCGCGATAGAGTGGACTACCAGCCAAGCACCGGTATTGGTGTCGCCGCCGACATAGACACCCTCGACATTGGTACGCTGTTCGGCATCGGCGAGGACATTGCCACGCTTGTCATACTCTACGCCGAGGTCATCCAGCAGACCATTGTGAGTAGGCTTGACAAAGCCCATCGCGAGTAGTACGAGGTCGGCCTCGAGAACGAAGTCGCTGCCATCTACCTCTTTAGGCGCGCCGTCTACCCACTCGACCTTGACGCAGTGGATCTTGGTGAGTTGTCCCTTCTCGCCTTCAAACCGCTTACTCATAACATTCCACATGCGCTCTCCACCTTCTTCGTGGCTGGCATTGGTACGGAAGATCATCGGATATTGTGGCCAAGGGTGGTTGGGATCCTTGCTCTTTGGCGGTTGGGGCAGAATCTCAACCTGGACTACCTTCTTCGCTCCTTGCCGGATAGCGGTACCGAGGCAGTCAGCACCGGTATCGCCACCGCCGATAACGACTACGCTCTTGCCTTCAGCACAGATGCGTTCTTCGCTCTCTGCATCAAATTCACCTGCGACTACGCGGTTCTGTTGCACCAGATACTCCATTGCCTGATGAATACCTTTGAGTTCGCGGCCTGCAATCGGCAGTTCGCGCGCTTCTTCCGCACCGACGCAGAGGCATACCGCATCAAAGCTGCGCTTGAGATAATCTGCAGAGATATCCTTGCCGATAGTGGCTGAACATTCGAAGTCCACGCCTTCTTCCCACAGCTGCTCGATTCGCCGGTCGATAAAGCGTTTCTCAAGCTTGAAGTCCGGTATGCCGTAGCGTAGAATTCCGCCGGGCTGAGGGTTCTTCTCAAAGACGGTAACACTGTGTCCGGCTCTGACCAACTGCTGGGCGCAGGCCAGACCCGCCGGGCCTGAGCCGATAACCGCAATATTCTTGCCGGTCTCCAGCAGGGTCTGCGTTGGTTTGATCCAGCCTTCCTTCCACGCCTTCTCGATAATTGTCAGCTCGTTGAGCTTGATATTTACCGGGTCGGTATCGAGGTTCAGAGTACAAGATGCTTCGCAGAGGGCAGGGCATAGGCGCCCTGTGAATTCCGGGAAGTTATTTGTAGCGTGCAGGAGTTCTGCGGCTTCCTGCCAGCGTCCTTCATAGACGAGTTCATTCCACTCGGGTACACAGTTACCAAGAGGGCAACCGAATGAGTGGCAGAATGGTGTCCCGCAGTCCATACATCTACTCGCCTGCTCACGCATCTCATCTTCGCCCATCTCCTTATATATTTCCATATAGTTTTTTACCCGCTCTTCAACCGTCTTCTTCGGCTGCTTGGAGCGGTCTATCTCTAAAAATGCAGTTTCACGTCCCATATTTATATCCTCGTATTCTTATCTACTGATCAATCTTCTGAAACTATAACCTAGGCGTTACTGATGACTTCATCCTTGGTGCGCCGGGATCCCTTCTTCTCCTCCTTGACCATCTGGCCAAGCAGGCGGCGGTACTCCATCGGCATTACCCGGACAAAGAGCTGGAGAACGCTCTCCCAGTTGTCGAGCATCCAGCGGGCTTTCTTACTGCCGGTATACTCTATATGCTGCTCAATCATACTCTTGACATACTCGATGTCATCATTGGAGCAGTCGATGAGCGGATCCAAGTCGACCATTTCAAGGTTGCACTTGAGGTCGAAGTCCTGGAGCGGATCATAGACATAGGCGATACCACCGGACATGCCGGCAGCAAAGTTAATGCCTGTAGAGCCGAGGCAGACGATTCGGCCACCAGTCATGTATTCACAGCCGTGATTACCCAGACCTTCGACTACCGCTTCGACACCGGAGTTTCTGATCGCAAAACGCTCTCCGGCCAGACCGTTGATAAAGGCCTTGCCACAGGTTGCACCGTAGAAGCAGACATTGCCGACAATCGTATTCTTCTGCGCCTCGAATTTGCATTCATCCGGGGTCTTGATGATAATCTTACCGCCGGATAAACCCTTGCCGAGGTAGTCGTTTACATCACCGGTAAGCTTCAAGGTCATGCCGTAGGTGGCGAAAGCTCCAAAGCTCTGACCGGCTGAACCGGTAAAGTTCAGAGTAATCGTGTCCTCGGCGAGCGCTTTGTGACCATAGCGCTGGGCGATCTCACCGGCGAGCATGGTAGAAGCTGTACGGTTGGTATTTTTTATCACAAAATCAGCGGTAACCTTCGACTTTTTCTCGATTGCATCCTGGCAGGCTTCGATAAGCTTGCGGTCAAGGATATTTTCCAGTCCGTGATCCTGATCTTGAATTTTGCGGATAGCATTCTTCTTGGCCTCTTCCGGGGTGTGGAAGACCTTGCTGAAGTCCAGTTTGCTCGCTTTCCAGTGGTCTATGCCGTCTCGGAGTTTGAGGCGGTGCGCCTGACCGATCATCTCTTCCATGGTTCGGTAACCAAGACCGGCCATCAGTTCGCGTACCTCTTCAGCTACAAAGTGGAAGAAGTTTACCAGATAATCGGCACTGCCGTGGAAACGCTTGCGTAGGCGTGGATCCTGAGTGGCGACACCGACCGGGCAGGTGTTCTTCTGACACTTGCGCATCATTACACAGCCGAGGACGATGAGCGAACTGGTGGCAAAGCCATACTCTTCAGCACCGAGTAGTGCTGAGATAACCACATCACGGCCGGTACGCATCTGGCCGTCGGTCTGGAGCTTGACCCGGCCGCGCAGATCATTCTTGACCAGTACCTGCTGGGTTTCGGAGAGTCCTAGCTCCCACGGAATACCGGCGTATTTGATAGAACTCATTGGAGCTGCCCCGGTACCACCGTCAGCACCGGAGATGAGGATAGCATCGGCGTGACCCTTGGAGACACCGGCGGCAATAGTTCCGACGCCGACCTCGGATACGAGTTTGACATTGATGTCGGCACGCGGGTTGATATTCTTCAGGTCGAAGATAAGCTGAGCCAGATCCTCGATTGAGTAGATATCGTGGTGTGGCGGCGGGCTGATTAGTGAGATGCCCGGGGTGGAGTGGCGTACGCCGGCAATCTCGACATTGACCTTGTGTCCAGGGAGGTGTCCACCCTCGCCCGGCTTGGCGCCCTGAGAGATCTTGATCTGGATCTCCTTGCAGTTGTTGAGGTATTCGGCGGTTACGCCAAAACGACCTGAGGCAACCTGCTTGGTCATGGAGCAGCGGTTGTCGCCATTGTCCAGCGGGACATAGCGCTTGCTGTCTTCACCACCTTCACCACTGTTTGAGCGTCCACCGATACGGTTCATGGCGATGGCCATGGCTTCATGCGTTTCACGGCTGATCGAACCGAAACTCATCGCTCCGGTGACAAAGCGTTTCATGATATCTTCAACCGACTCGACCTCATCAATACTGATCGGAGTGAGCGCATCATTGAAATCGAAGAGACTACGGAGGGTACAGTGCTTCTGGAGTTGATTGTTGATCTGCTCCTTGAAATTGTTGTACTTCTCCTGATTCTGTTCACGGGTAGCTTCCTGCAGGAAACGGATGGCGTCTGGGGTCCAGAGATGTCTCTCACCGTCGCGGCGCAGGCTATAACGGCCACCGCTCTGCAATACCTTTGTGCTGCCGGCACGCTTGGGGTATGCCCGGGCGTGGCGCAGCAGGGTCTCTTTGGCTATCTCTTCCATACCCAGGCCGCCGATACGGCTTGGGGTATTGTTGAAGTACTTGGCGACTAAATTGGTGCTCAGACCGAGAATCTCAAAGATTTGGGCGTCGCGGTAGCTGCGCAGAGTAGAGATACCCATCTTGGAGAAGATCTTGAGCAGTCCTTTCTCGATCGCGGCAATATAGTTCTCAATGCCATCCTGGACATACATCTTCTTCGGCAGGTTGCCTTCGGCGATACGTTTGGCAATGGTCTCCAGAGCCAGATATGGGTTGACTGCGCTGACCCCGTATCCAAAGAGGAGGGCGAAGTGCTCTACCTCTCGTGGTTCGCCGGATTCTAGAATAATATTTACACTCATGCGTAGACCTGCTGTAACCAGATGGCTGTTGATGGCAGCTACGGCGAGCAGTGAAGGAATGCTGGCATATTCAGGCGACATCTTCCGGTCGCTGAGGATGATGACGGTCTTGCCGTCTTTGACCTCGTTCTCAGCCTGCTGGCAGAGATGGTCGAGTGCTTTTTCCAGTCCTTTCTCGCCTTCACTGACGGGGAAGACAATATCGAGGGTGGTGCTGGGGAACTCGCTGGCGCCGAGACTCTTGATTCGCTCCAGATCATCATTGGTGATGAGCGGCGAGTTGAGCTTGAGCATGCGGGCATGCTCCGGGGTCTCTTCCAGGAGGTTCCGGCAGGGGCCGAGATAGGTGGTTAGCGACATTACCAGCTTTTCGCGGATCGGATCAATCGCGGGGTTGGTAACCTGGGCGAAGAGCTGCTTGAAGTAGTTGAAGAGGAGCTGCGGCTTGTCTGAAAGTACCGCCAGCGGGGTGTCATCACCCATTGAGCCGATAGGCTCGCCACCGGTCAGGAACATCGGTGCAATAATATTGTCGACATCCTCACGGGTGTAACCATGGGCGGTCTGGCGTTCAAAGAGAATATCTTCATCAGCCTCTACAGCCGCGTTGCCGTCGAAGAGACCGCGTAATTCGATTCGGTTGGCCGCTACCCAGCGACGGTACGGCTTCTGGCGGCAGATCTCGGCTTTGACCTCTTCATCATGGAGTACACGCTTCCTTTCGGTATCGATAAGGAGGACGGTGCCGGGGGCGAGACGACCTTTCTCAACTACGGTAGACTCGTCAAGTTCAAGCACTCCGATCTCGGAAGCTCCAACGATGAAGCCGTTTTCGGTGATCTCATAACGCACTGGGCGCAGGCCGTTACGGTCGAGGGTTACACAGATTCTGGTGCCGTCGGTGCCTACTAGCGCCGCAGGGCCGTCCCAGGGCTCCATCATCATTGAATGGTATTCGAAGAAGGAGCGGCGATCATGCCCCATATGGCACTTCTTGCCCCAGGCTTCTGGAACCATCATCATCATTGAGTGGGTAAGGTTACGCCCATTCATATAGAGAAATTCCAGCATATTGTCGAAACAAGCCGAGTCAGAACTCTGCTCATTGTGGATTACCGGGAGAATATCCTGGAGCTCGTCACCGAAGTACTCACTCTTGAGAGCTGAGTAACGTGATTTCATGTTGTTGACATTGCCCTTGAGAGTATTGATTTCACCATTATGGCACATCATGCGGAAGGGCTGAGCCAGATCCCAGGTGGGGAAGGTGTTGGTACTGTAGCGCTGGTGTACCACACAGAGAGCAGAGTCCATCTTCTGATCATTCAGATCAGGGTAGAATCTGGCTACCTGCGCTGCAAGCATCATGCCCTTGTAGCAGACGGTGATGGCTGAGAAGCTGGCGGCGTGGAACATCTCTTTGGCCTGACCGCCGAGAGCCTTGATCTCATTCTCGGCCTTTCTTCTGACCTTGTATAGCAGGCGTTCATAATCATAGAGGCTGATGCCGTCTTCTGGAGCTTGGATAAAGACTTGATAGAAATCAGGGCAGACCGCTCTGGCGGTGATACCTACGGCTTCGCGTACTACCGGTACCTCGCGCCAGCAGAGAATACGGCAGTTATTGTCTAGAGCCGCTTTTTCAATCTTCTCTTTGCATTCTTCTCTAATGCCGGGGTCGGTAGGCATAAAGAGGAAACCGACTCCGTACTTGCCGAGTTCTGGCAGGTTGAAATGGAGATCACTAGCGATTCCTCTGAAGAACTTGTCAGGCATCTGGAAGAGCAGACCTGCTCCATCGCCGGTCTCCGGATCTGAACCGACTGCACCGCGGTGGGTCAGGTTGATCAGGATCTCAATACCTTTCTGAATGATGTCATGGCTCTTTTCTCCTGTAATATTTGCACAGAAGCCAACACCACATGCGTCGTGTTCATTTTGTGGATCGTATAATCCATCCGCCTTTGGTAGTCCGTAGCTCACTAGTTTTTCTCCTATTATTCTATCCCTATTTTCTTGTCGATAATATATAATAAAGTCTCTAAAAATTATTAGGTTATTAGACTTTGGATGAAAATGATATATAAACCTGGAAATTATAGCAAAGAATGAGTTTAATGCAAGTGTTCAGGGAGAGGTTTTTTAGGGCGATGCGGTCTTTCCGGTAAAAAATGAAAAATGGCTCTCCGCCGGCTGGAAGGCTGGGGACGAGACGAGGGTTGGATTCAGTGCATATGTTGCATAATCTTTAGCTTGGGAGATCGGGTTACGCGGGATTATTCATCGGTTTCATTGTTGATGATTTTGAGCAAAATATGGTTGATTCTGGTTCCAGAGTTGGCGGTATTTTCGGGGGCATCCAAGATGATTTGAGTGTGCGGATAGGGCTGTGCTGTCGCTGGCTCCGGGTAGAGTGTTTCTAGGGTTTCCGCTGTGGGCTCAAATTGGGCTGAGAGTAGCATGGTTATCTCGGAGAAATGCTTGCTGAGTTCAGGGGCATATTGCTCGAAATTGACCAACTCCTCCAGAAGATTGAGGTTGAGATTATAAAATTTGGCAAAGTGCGGGATATCGACCATGTCCGGAAGTATCAGACCCTCTTCAAGCTCCTTGATATAGCGTTTTGATTGTTTGAGCGTTCTGGCTATCTTCTGCACCGAGATATTATTGAAGATCCTGGCTGACCTGAGAACTTCGGCCAGACAGCCCGAGCCGCTAGGCTCCTTGCGCTTGGAGAAGAATTTTCCAAGAAGGTTGAATGGGTGTACTCCCAGAGCCCGGGATATGGCGACCAGGAGTTGGAGATTGATACTCTGTTTGCCATTCTCAATTCGACTGATAGTCGCCTGTGATTTTCCAACTTTTTTGGCGAGAGTACTTGTAGAGAATCCAGCTCGTCTTCTGGCTTCGGTTATCCTGTTGCCTATTATTTTATTCTTCATATACCTGCTCATAGCACTAGTGTTAATTTTATCGTTTGCCTAATTATATTAAAATGCATTTAAATGTCAAATGTTATAGCTACATTTAGTTCGTTTAGATCGGTTTGACATAGGTATTATCTTTATGTCTAACGGGTTAGAATTTATCAAATGATTTTTGCGTGTTGCATGTAATGAAATAATGCTAATGATTATGCGTTATTTGTCCAGTGTTAGGTATATCTTTTACGAGTGAATTTTAAGTATTGACTAAGTTGCGTTAAGCTATACAATACCATAATATAAATCAGTAGTCAATATCTGTGGAGAGATGCCGGAGCGGTTGAACGGGCACGCTTGGAAAGCGTGTGTGGATGCAAGTCTACCCGGGGTTCGAATCCCCGTCTCTCCGCCAGTCTTTAATCTTCTATCTATTTACAACCTCGCGGGATAGATCTTTTGCTGGTTATCGCAATTCAGCTGTAAGATTTGTGAAGAATTCCACTCGTAATGAATTATTACTGCCGGAATATGGCGGTATGTTGATTTTTTACTGTTTTCCCGACGGTCTATATTATCTGCTATTTGTTAGCTTTTATTTGTGATGATAAAGCAGTTTTTTTATCTTAGCTACTGCGTAAAATGGAATTATTATCAGTTGGCTTATCTCGGATATTGTGTCGCCGAGGTTGCACTATTCTTTATCTGATATACGAAAATTTAATTTACAACAAATAATTCTGTAATGACGGTATACTCATGGTAAAAATGAGAATAACAGGATGTTGCAGGATTGTTTTAATACTAATAATCATATGTAGGTTATATTTTGTTAAGAAAAAGAGGGGTGATAGAGTGTATTGAGACGAAAAAATCTGCTACCCTCAGGATAGCAGATAATGATACGGATTGAGTACTGGTAGCTTATTATTGATTGAGTGGAATCGTAAGAATGAAGGCAGAGCCCTGACCCAGTTCTGATTTGATATCTATCATGCCGCCGAGTTTTTCTTCAATAGTTACAAGCACTGCGTCAAGCCCGACACCGCGACCGCTGACATCGGTGACAGAGTTGGCGGTGGAGAAGCCGGGCCTGAAGATCAGACGGAGTTTTTCATTCTCGCTCATCTGCTCGGTTTTACCCTCTTCTATTACCCCTTTCTTTATAGCGCTGCGAACGATTTTTGTCGGATCAATACCTCTACCGTCATCTCTAATAATAACCCTGAGGCTGGACTCGTTGTTGGCTACTTCAAGGCTGACCTTCGCCTCCTTGCTTTTACCGGCCTGTAAGCGTTCCTCAATACTCTCTATACCATGGTCGCAGGCATTACGTAGCAGGTGGATCAGCGCGGTATTTAATTCTTGAGCTACTTCTATGTCAATCATGGTCTCGGTGCCGGAGAAGGCAAAATCTATCGGTTTTTCCAAACGCCGAATGAGATCTGGTATTATTTTGACCGAACGGCTTAGCGCTTTGTTGGCCGGAATGGTTCGGAGGCGCTGGAGTCTAGCGATGGTTTGAGCTAGATCCTGAGTCTCGGCCAGATCTTTCTCCAGTGCTTTGAGGGTTGAAAGCTCGATACGGAGGGTCGGACCGTCGGTACTGAAGTCTTCGCCAAGTACATTGCTGGCTATCTCGGTGGCATGGCTGATCATTGTGTCCAACTCGCCGAGAGAGTCTGTTATGCCTTGAATGAAAGAGTTTTCCAGAGTGGTGGCGCTGCGCGCAGTGCTGAGGTTGTTCTCCAGTCTACCAGCGATCTCGGCAAGGTCGGAGAGTCCAAAACTACCAGCGGCTCCCTTGATGGTGTGAATCCCCCTGAACATCTCATTGATCAGGCTCTGCCAGTTCAGACTGGTATGGAGCTGCTCCAGATTCTTGCGGGTCATCTTCTGAATATTCATTACTTCGGCGAGAAATTCCTTGAAGAGGTCTGGATCCTCAGCTATGATCTTGAGTTGGAGATTCTCCTTCTGGCTGGCATCTACCTCGGCCGCCAGGCGTTTGCGCTCAGTAATATCAGCTATCTCGATAAGAATTTCACCGGTCGGGTCGCCCTGGCGTCTTACCGCAGAGTAGCGCATATCCAGCCACTTACTCCCATTATCGCCAATAAGTTCAAATTCTGGGAAAGGGTTGAGCGGTGCCAGATCGCTATCGCTGAGTATGCCCATACGGATTACTTCAAGGAATTCCTCCATTCCGGCGCGTTCTTTCTCTAGACGGCGGGTGATCCCGAGTAGATCCAGGAAGTTGCGCCCGCGGATGGTCTCATGGTTGAGGATAAGCGTCGCTTGCCGGCTATGCTCCGGCATGACCCGGTTCTCAGTATCGATTGTCAGTAGCCCTAATGGGACAGTATTCATAATCTGCTTGAGTTCTGAGGTACGCTCTCCGACCAGGGTATCAAGCTCAGACATGGATTTTTTGATTGTCGTGAGCATGAGGTTGAAGGCTTTGGCAAGTTTGCCCAGTTGTTCATCGTCATGGATCGGCATCTCCCGGGCATAATTCCCGTCGGTAACCGACTCAATAGTATTGACCACCTCGTCAATCAGGGTACTGCGGAAGATATCCTGTTCCCGAAGTTGGTCGAGCTCTGACTGATTACATTCCGGTTCTGTTGCTATTTTAACCGCGGGAACAGTTTCCGCTGAGGGTTGTACCTGTTGCTGGATGTCCTCGGCGCGTTTTGTGGCGTTATCGAGCATCTCTTGCAGTGTAGTCTTGCCGTCGAAGTTAGAGCCGAGGTCGACTCCAGTCTTGGCGGCAATGAGTACTCGTCGTGCCTGGTTGACAAAGCATGAGTCGTCATGGGCATCATCACACTTGCCGCAGAGGCCGTCTACTGCGAGAAGAGCTTTGTCGAGCTGCTTCTGATCATGCTCGATATTCTCAGACGGCAGACTATCAAGGACAGAGTCAGAGGTAACTTGGCGTTGATTCTTGACAAAATCCAGCAGAATATCCGCCGCCATCTTGCTCAGGAGGCTGCTCGGACTCTGCTTGACTATCTTCTTGACTAACTGGTGGGCTTTGAAAGCATCCTTATGACTTCCTACTGACATCTTATTACCTTTCTTCTTTATGGTGGCGGCAAAATCGTAATCTTTTATCCGCACACTCTGTACCCGGTTGTCGCTATAGACCGAGATCTGTTTGTAGTTGCTTTAGACCGTTGATACGGGTGAACTGCTCCTGGGTACGTGCTAATTCATCTACGCCATCATTATATTTACTATAGTATTCTTCTAACCCTGTGGTATCGATAGCCTCGGCACTACCAAGTCGGTGCAGCAGTTTGTGGAGACGTTCCCCTTTGTTTGCATTCGCGGTGTACCAGTTGATGAGCTTTTCCACCATGTCGGTGGCCTCCTCGGGTTTGACTCCGGAAATGAGATTCAGAGCGCGGAACGGTACCTGACTGCCACGTCCGCCGATGACAATACTGTAGCTGCCTTTATCCGCGATCAGGCCGATATCGGCGCAGTAGCTCTCAGAGCAGTTGCGCATACAGTCGCTGATGGCGATCTTGATGTCAAAAGCCATACTTCTGCCGAAGAAACGGTCGGCAAGTTCTTGGGCAAGGGGTTTGCAGTTGGTTTGTTGAGAAAAACGGCAGAGGGCGCCGCAGCAGGCACGTACATTGCGAATGCCGTGGTGGAGGACTCCAATATGCATACCCACCGACTCCAGAGCTGTGGTTGCCGTCTCTACTTGATCGGCTTTGACCAGAATTACTACGCGTTGGGCATGGGTCAGTTTGACGGAACCGACACCTGCAGCCGAGATCTCGGCGATCTTGGCCAGTTGCTCCGCGCTGATAATACCCCCCGGGCTGTTGGCAAGAATAGCGTAAGTGCTGTCCTGCTGTTTGAATCCGGCGGCCCAGACCGGTTCACCATCTGCACTCTTTTTGATCCTGCCAAGAAGGGTATCGCTGGCTAACTTCAGCATTGTCGAGTCTACCGCGGTTACCGCTACAGTTATCTCGTACTCATCTTCAGCGATTTCACTGCAGCTTTCGACACGAGCGCGTATCTCAATGACCTCACCAATCTCTGTCGGCAGACCAAAGAAGATCTCCTCGCCACTATCGGCCTCTTCATCGGTGCAGATAATAGCTTTGATCTCTTCCTCAAGATCTGCAAGTTCATCGGCTAACTCGAGGGGATCGGTGTCAAACATGATGTCTTCAAATTTCTGCATGGTCGGTAATCCTTATCATTAATATGGGTGAAATAATTGCTGGAACAAATGATAGTATTTTAGTAGCAATTGATGGCTTTGTCTATAGAAAAATAATTTTTATTGCAAATCATATTTATGATATTACTATTATTATAACCTTCATGTTGGTTCTTGCTACAATAAAATAGTTTTCGCATTTATTAAATGCACATGTAATTTGGGAGTATTAGCCGAGGTGGCAGTTGGTTGGAGTAGGGGTGTACTTAGTATCCGGCCTACTTTGTACGCCAGATACTTGTTAGTTATGTACAACTTAAGTTCTTCGAAGTCTACAGGAGTTGGGTTTCCCGGATAGATTCAACCCAGTTGCAGATACTGTTGTAAGCGGTATCGACCCCGTTATACTCTTTGAAACGTTGTTGAATATGGTTGAGATTGGCGCTGAGAATTTGGCTGGAATCAAGGTGGGTGCGAATCCACTCGGCGTTGAAGTCGCTGAGCTCGCCCATATATCCAACTCCACGCTCTTGTAGTATCTCAGAATTGTAGCGGCGTTCGAAGATCGGGCCTGGGAAGCTGAGAACCGGTACTCCGTATTCGAGTGACTGGGTAATGGAGTTCAGTCCGCCGTGGCAGATAGTCAGGATGCAGTGGGGCAGGAGGGCGTGGGCATTGATAAAGTTGACAAATCTGACATTGTCAATGCTATACTCACGGCGGATAGAGTTGGATGCCATATAGCAGATAATATCATTCCGGCCTTTGAGGGCTCGGGGAAGCTGTTTTTCTACTGTATCCAGGGATATTGAACCGGTACCGAAGTAGCAGAAGATGTACTTTTTATCAGGTTCTGGCTGAAAGTTGACCGAGGATTTTCTCACGGTCTCAAGCATGTTGCCGCAGTAACAGGTACTCTCGTTCTGCGGGGCGTCCTCAAGTTCGGGTATGGAGGGTATGAGCTTGAAGACCTTCTTGCCGTAGATAATATCATGGAGCGAGATCCAGGAGCTATTATTGAAGTGTTTGAGTACATAGTTGACGATATTTTCGGTTCGTTTCCAGAAGTAGGAGTTTTCATCCTTCTTCGCAACTGTAGCATAAGTTGCAGCGATAGGAATGTTGAGGAGGTGGGCGCAGATATAGCCGCTCGGATCGAGCTCGGTGATTATCAGATCAGCTCCTAACTCTTCGCAGGCCTCTTTCTGTCTGCGGACGCATTCAAGGAGGTAGCGTCGACTGGAATGTCCAGTAAAGAAGAGGAACTGCCAGAGGTTGCCGTAACTCTTGCCTTCTTTGGTCGGAAGTTTGGCCTTATAGGAGTAATTTGCCAGCATGTCAGAAATTACCTTGGGCAGACCGAAGATGGTAGGTTCCGGCATCTCGTGAACGGTAAAACCCTTGTCCCGGAGCTGCCCGATAGTATCGCCGAAGGCGCAGAAATTGACGGTATGACCTTCGCGGGTGAATTTTTTGGCCAGTGCCATCATCCGGGTGACTGCGCCGAGGGTGCTGGTTGGAGCGGTAAAAGCAGAGAACATTATATTCATAAGTAGAGGCCTTTTCTGGTTATATTCTGCATCAAGGTTTTTGCTCGCATGAGAGTAGCAGAGAAACCTATGGAATGCAGGTGCGTTGTGGTAATTCCAAACATTATATATATTATATTATTAATAATCTGGTAGGCGAACTCAAAACAAATTATTCAATTTTTATTATAATGTGAAATATACAGAATATTACTTACGGGAGATTATATTGCGGTTAAAAATATGTTACAGTAAATTTTTTGTTGGATCTTTAGGTTATAGTTTTCAGATTATCGGATAGAGGGATGGTTGTGTCGATAGTGACTAAACTATGTGAAAGAACGTTATTATGTAGGAGAGCCGGGAAACCTGAGGTTACCCGGCTGAAAGCTGGAGTGGACAGCGAACATATTACTTTAGGGGAATGCAGATATCAACGATGAATTTGTTTTCCGGGTGATCTTTGGGATCGTTATGGTAGCGCTCAAGACAGGGCTGGTCGGTACACTCGTAGTTGCTCTCCATTATCCAGCGCATCGAGTCTTCCCAGGCGGCAGTGAAACCGCTGGAGTCCAGTTCAAAGTTGCATATAGCATATCTGCCTCCGGCAATTGTGCCTAGGGATAACCCTGAAGCTCCTGCAATATCCAGGTCTGGCGGGAGGGTGACACAAGCGTCTGTCCGGCACTTCTCGGGGGGAGTCACCTCCGGATCATCCCAGTATATCGAGAATATGGAGCCGGTTTTAAATAATCCCAGGGGCCCGGCAAGGTTAGAGAGCTCATCAAATGCGGCTCTACAGGTCTCTTCTGAGTACTTGCCGATCTTTCTGGCATAAGCAATTCTGTACTCGGGCATCTCTTCAATAGTAACATTCATTTCTTTCTTCCTTTCTGCGCTTAGCTGTAGGTTTAACGTAGAAGGAGTATAACATGTTTGGAGGAGGAATGCGTTTTCATCTGTGCTATCTTTGTTTCCGGTCTTGCTATTTCTGAATTCGGTCGGTGACATGCCGAAGTGTTTACGAAATGCTTTGGCAAAGTTCTGCGAACTGGAGAAGTTGTATCTGTAGGCGATACCGGTTATATCTGCATCCGGGTGGCTGTAGAGGTAACCGGCGGCACGTTCTAGGCGCAGACGTCGGGTAAATTCGCCGACGGTCTCTCCTACTGCGGCTTTGAAAATACGGTGAAAATGATAGAGCGAAAAGGCTGCTGCACCAGCGATTTCTTCTATCGTCGGCTCATTTTCTAGATTTTCACTGATAAAATTCATGGCGCGGCAGATACGTATTTTGTACTCGTTGACTGTACTCGGTTTGCGTGGCATAGGAGTTCCTGTTTGCTGAGCCGGAATCGTGTGTAGGTATTATTAAGTATTACCTTAGTGTCCGGCTTGATTTAGTACTATAGTGAAAAGCTCTTTGCTGGTTATATTCAGGGGATGAGCAGCATCGCATCACCGTATGAATAGAAACGATAATCACGCTCTACCGCTCCCTTATATACCTCCAGCATCCGTTCTCTACCCATCAGTGCCGATACCAGTACCAGCAGACTCGACTTTGGGAGGTGGAAATTGGTGATCAGGCCGTCGATGGCCTTAAAACGGTAACCAGGGCGTATGAATAGATCTGCCCAGCCGCTGCCGGCATGGGTAATGCCATCGTCGTCGGTTACGGTCTCTAGAGTCCGAGTTGAGGTTGTACCGACTGCGATCAGTCTGCCGCCACTGCTTTTAGTCTGATTGATAAGATCGGCGGTTGCTGGCGGTACCTCATAATATTCACCATCCATTCGGTGCTCACGGATATCCTCGGCGATTATCGGTCTGAAGGTGCCGGGGCCGACATGCAGTGTCAAGGTGGCGATCTTTATGCCGCGTTCGTGCAGGGCGGTATCGACCTCGGGGGTGAAGTGCAGACCCGCTGTCGGTGCAGCTACGGCTCCGGATTCGCGGGCAAAGGTTGTCTGGTAGCGCTCTTTGTCGGCGCTGGTAACGCCGTCTGCTGCCCGGTCAATATATGGCGGCAGGGGGAGTTCGCCGATGCGGTCGATAGTCTGCATAAAATCTGTCTGGGAAATGTTGAAGGAGAAGATTACTCTTCCGCCACCGAGCATCTTTTCAACTCGGCCTTCGATGCTGCCTTCCCCGAAGGTGACGATCTTGCCGGCCTTGAGGTGGTTACAGGGTTTGGCAAGGCAGACCCAGTAGACCCGGTCAGCATCCTCGTGATACCCATCTTCACCGCTGCGGGTAGCCGGGTGCATCAGTAGGGCTTCGGTCTTGCCGCCGCCACTGCGCCTGCCCAGAAGCCGAGCTGGGATTACTTTAGTATCATTGCGGATTATCAGATCACCTGCTTGCAGCAGCTCCGGGAGCTGGTTGAAGAGGTGGTCGGAAGGCTGTTTTTCCTGCTCAATAAAGAGCAGGCGTGAATTATCACGCCTGTCAGCAGGAAACTGTGCAATGTTCTCCGGGGGTAACTCAAAGTCATAGGCCTGGAGGTTTACTTCAGGTGTCTCGCTCAACTCATCCCCTTTGTATCGGTATCCTCTTCGTCATTCGGGTAGATAGGCCCGCTGAAGACGGTATCCCGTTCTGGTTTTATCGCCTCACCGTCATTCTCAATCTCGATTATACTGGCTTTTACCGCTACTCCCGGGCCGTTGGGGATCATATTGTTGAAGACCGAGGTTATCTGTGACTTGATTTCATCGGTTCTGCCGGTAATGTTTCTGGTGCATTTGAGCCCGAATTCGACATTGCAGCGGATAGGCTTGTTCTTGCTGCCGAGTTCAAGGTAGAGGCGGGGATGGATAATATCGGTAGTAACATTGAGCATCTCTGAGAGGTGCTTCTGTACGGCATCAATCGATATAGAATTTACCCCGCTGTCATTCTCAATCTCGATGGCACGTTTGCGTTTGTGCATCTGTTTGAGGGAGTGAAAGATGGTATAGAGGTTGAGCAGAACCAGAATTCCAGAGACAAAGAGCAGAGCATATACGCCTTTGGCAGCAATAAACTTGCTCCATTCCTGTAAGAATGAGGCGTTATCCACCTCATGCCAGTAGATGACCGCGGTTACCACGAATACAGCGATGAAATTTAAAAATCTTACAAGAGTCCGCATACTATTTCTCCTGGATAATACTTATAGAACGTATTAGCGATTAAGTCAAAGCTACCGTATACCTAAATGGAATTCACCAAAGTATAAAGTAGCTTTTAATGAGTAATTTGTAAAGCAAAAAAACTAATTTTCACTCACCAAGCTGGCTGCCAGCTCTTTGAGTTCCTGTATCTGGCGGGTCAGTTCTACCTTGCGCTCTTTCTCGCGCTCCACCACTTCGGCAGGGGCTTTGGCGATAAAGCCTTCATTGTGGAGCTTGGCCTTGAGGGCATTGAGCGATTTTTCCTTTACTCCCAATTCTTTGGCTACGCGTTTCTTCTCCAGTTCGACATCCATAAATCCGGAGAGCGGAACAAAGACCTGGGCGCCGTCGAGTATCTCCGCTGCCGCCAGTCTCGGTTTTTGCAGGTTTACCCCGAGCTCGATATTCTCTGCAACCGCCTGGAGGCAGATCTGCTCTCGGCAACTTTGAATTGACTCGATAAATTCGTTATTTGCGCCGCTGATTACCGCACTTACCCGGTCGTTGTGCGGGATATTGAATTTGGCTCGGATATTTCTGATAGCGCGTACGACATTCTGTACCCGGCTCATTGAATCTTCAATCTCGGTATTACGCAGTTCCGCCGCTACTACCGGCCAACTCTGGAGCATGAGGAATTCACCGGCTGCGTCCGGATTGGCACCGAGGCCGCGGTTAGGGGTGATCTTATTGAGCTCTGACCAGACCTCTTCGGTAAAGAACGGTGCTACTGGATGGAGTAGGCGCAGAAGATTGTCGAGTACCCATGCCAGTACCCTGCCGGCGACTACCGCACTTCGTCCGCCAGCCTTGAGGCGCGCTTTTACCATCTCAACGTACCAGTCGCAGTAGTCTCTCCAGGTAAAGTCGTAGATGGCCTTGGTAATATCGATAAATCTGAAGTTGTCGATTGCACTCGAGGTGTCGGTTATGACCTGGTTGAGCCGAGAGAGGATCCAGCGATCCTCGAACTCCAATTCGGCACCGGTAATCGCACCGCTGTCGAGTTCGATCTCGGTTAGGTTGAGCATGACAAACCTTGAAGCGTTCCATACCTTATTGATAAAGTTTCGCCCCATCTCAAAGCGGGTCGGGCTGAGCTTGATATCCTGGCCTTCGGTGGTCAGTGCGGCGAGGGTGTAACGTACGGCATCGGCGCCGTAGCCTTCGCAGGCAAACTCTTTACCCAGACGCTGCTGGGTACCGCCCTGAATCATGACGATGGGGTCGATGCCGTTGCCCTTGGATTTGGACATCTTCGCGCCGAACTCATCCAGAATGGTGCCGTGGATATAGACGTCGGAGAAGGGAACATCCTTCATAAAGTGCAGCCCCATCATTACCATTCGTGCTACCCAGAAGTAGATGATGCCTCTATCGGTAACCAGGGTGTTGGTTGGGTAGTAGTACTTGAGGTCTGCGGTCTCTTCCGGCCAGCCCAGGGTTGAGAAAGGCCAGAGAGCCGAACTGAACCAGGTGTCGAGGACATCCTCTTCCTGCTCAAGTTTGGTCGAGCCGCAATTGGGGCAGGTTGCCGGATCGGTCTCTTCGACAATCTCTGTACCGCAGTCCTGGCAGTACCAGACCGGAATTCGATGCCCCCACCAGATCTGCCTGCTGATACACCAGTCCCGGACATCGGTCAGCCAGGAGAGGTAGACATTCTCCCAGCGCTGTGGGTGGAAGCTGATCTTTCCGGCTTCAGTAGCAGCTATGGCTTTCTCTGCCAGTGGTTTCATCTTGACAAACCACTGTTCGGAGAGGTAAGGCTCAATTACGGTGTTACATCGGTAGCAGTGGCCAACCGAGTGTGGGTGCTCGTCTATCTTGTCCAGAAGTTTCTTCTCTTCAAGCTCTTCGACCAGTTTCTCGCGGCAGCGGAAGCGCTCCAGACCCTGGTATTTCCCTGCCGCTTCGGTCATGGTGCCGTCGGGGCCGATAACGATGATCTGTTCCAGGTCATGACGGAGGCCACACTCATAGTCGTTGATGTCGTGCGCCGGGGTTACCTTGACGCAGCCGGTTCCGAACTTCGGATCGACAAAACTGTCGGCGACAATCGGGATCTCGCGTTCGATAATCGGGAGGATGGCTTTGGAGCCGATCAAATCCTTGTAGCGTTCATCATCCGGGTGTACCGCTACTGCGGTATCACCGAGCATGGTCTCAGGGCGGGTAGTGGCGACGATCAGAAATTTTGTGCTGTCCTTGAGCGGATACCGGATGTGCCAGAGTTTGCCGTCCTTCTCCTCGTGTTCGACCTCGTCATCAGCAAGGGCGGTATGATCCTTGGGGCACCAGTTGATAAGTCTGCGTCCTTTGTAGATCAATCCATCCTTGTAGAGGCGGACAAATACCGTACGTACAGCCTTACTCAGACCTTCGTCCATAGTGAAGCGTTCACGCGACCAGTCACAGGAAGAACCGAGTTTCTTTAACTGATTGAGGATGGAGGCTCCGTACTCTTCCTTCCACTCCCAGACGCGTTCAATAAACTTTTCCCGTCCTAGATCGTCACGATGCATACCGTCCTTCTTGAGTTCACGCTCGACAACATTCTGTGTAGCAATGCCGGCGTGGTCGGTTCCCGGTTGCCAGAGGGCGTTCTCGCCCTGCATGCGTTTGGCACGGATGAGGATGTCTTGCAGGGTGTTATTGAGGGCATGTCCCATGTGGAGCTTGCCGGTGACGTTTGGTGGAGGAATAACGATGGTGTAGGGCTTTTTATCTGCATCTACCTGTGAGCTGAAACACTGTGCTTGCTCCCACTTTGCGTACCACTTGTCTTCGACCTGCTGGGGATTGTAGTGCTTTGACATCTCAATGTTCTTTTTCTCTGGCATGGGATCTCTTCCTAATTAATACATATTTATAGCAATTATAAAATTATCCATGTTATTATGCGGATATATGGATTGATTTCCAGAGGATTTAGGAAAAATGGAGCAACTGTCCGAGCGGAATTGATAAGAGCTATAGTGAAGGATCTTTGGTGAAGGGAGATAAACCAGCCGGTAGCAGAGCTACCGGCTGGTTTATCTTTGAACGGAGTGAATTTGCTTGCCTAGGAGCTAAGTAGCAAGAGACCAGGAGGTCGATTCCTGTTGCAGATTCCACAGGTTCGCGTACAGGCCGTCTCGCAGCAGCAGTTCCTCATGGGTTCCGCTCTCTTCAACTCGACCCTCATTGAGGACATAAATCCTGTCCGCGCGGCAGATGGTCTTCAGCCGATGCGCTACAACTATCACGGTTCTACCCCGGATAAGTGTGTCTATAGCCTGTTGCACTTCGAGTTCGTTCTCAGGATCAAGCGAGGCGGTAGCTTCATCCAGTAGGATAATCGGGGCATTTTTCAGAAAGGCACGGGCAATGGAGATTCTCTGCTTCTCTCCGCCGGAAAGGGTGCAGCCGCCTTCTCCCACCGGAGTATCGTAACCGTTTGGTAGAGCCTCGATAAACTCGTGACAGCAGGCTTTACGGGCGGCATTAATAACTTCGTCGTCGCTTGCTCCTTCGCGTCCGAAGCGTATGTTGTTACCGATGGTGTCTTTGAACAGATAGACATCCTGGAAGACCATGGACATCTTTTTGAATAGTTCCTCAGGCTTCATTCGGTGCATCGGTTCGCCGCCGATGAGAACCTTGCCGGCGGAGGGATCATAGAAGCGAGCCGCTAGTTTGAGCAGTGTACTCTTGCCGCTGCCGGAAGGGCCGACCAGCGCGGTCAGGGTGCCGGGTTGCATCTGGGCGGAGATACTGTGCACAACATCTTTTTTGTCCTGATAGCCGAAGCTGACATTTTCAAAGGTTATTCCAGATTCTACAGGCGGGGTGCGTGAACCAGACATCTTCGGTTCCTGGTAGAGATTGAGAATTCGCTCTCCCGCCTGTTCGCTGTAATGCATTTCGGCGTAATTTATCAGCGCTAGAGTAAGCGGGTCAAAGATACGGGAGCCGACCAGCAGGAAGGTTACAAATACGATAAGGCTGAGTGTGCCCCCAGCCAGCAGGTGTACACCGACAAGGATCATGATGGTGAGGCCAAAACGCATACAGGTGATTGCCAGCATGGCAAATGGGCCGACCAGGCCTTCGAGGCGGATACTCTGCTGCATCAGTTCGCGAAAGGATTTTTCCAGCCGTTCAAAACGTGAACCGGTAAGATTGTAGGCTTTGATTACTCGGATGCCGTAGAGATACTCCTGCAGACGGTTGCCCGCGTTTATCTTTGCCCGCATATGTTGTGCTCCGAGGTAGCGTATAAGTTTGGTCGAACCGAAGAATATCAGCAGTGCGACCGGGAGCGCGACAAACATTGCCAGTGCCATCCGCCAGTCCAGAAAGCAGAGACCAATAAATGCCAGCACCGGCATTACCAGTGCGCCGATGAACTGGGGCGCTTGATGTGAGATGCTATGCTCCAGCAGGGCGAAATCCCCCATAAGCATATTGGCCAGATCTCCCGGATCGCGCCCGGACAAAAAGCCTAGAGGGAGCTTGCGCAGGTGTTCGGCAAGTTCCATTCTGCCCTCGGCGGCTACTGCGTAAGCGCCGCGGTAACAGCTGCGGTAGGCGGGGCGCTCGGCCAGGAAGATCAGAATCATGGAGATGACCAGAGCGCCGCAGATCCACCAGAGTCGTGTAACCTCAAGCTGCGCGGCGGGTGAGGAGTAGGCTTCAAAGATTATCTTTACCACCTCGATTACCAGGACAAAGGGCAGAATAGTCACCAGATTTGCGAGGATGGTGAAGAATACCGCCCGGGTCAGATTCTCCGGGTGTCCGACAGTGATGTTGCGTAATGATTTCATAGCATAACCTCCTCTTGCTGTTGGCGAAAACCCCAGATCGAGGTTGCGCTGTAAGTATCCCACATACGTTTGTATAAGCCACCGTTAGACAGCAGGTATGCATGCTTTCCTTGCTCTTCAATTCTACCATTATTTAGCACAATAATCTGATCGGCATTACAGATGGTTGAGAGGCGGTGGGCGATGACGATGACGGTCTTGTTCTTTATCAGTTCACGGATGGCCAGGTGCATTTTATGCTCATTCTCCGGGTCGGCAAATGCAGTTGCTTCGTCCAGTACGAGTATCGGTGCGTCCTTGAGGATGGCTCTGGCTACCGAGACTCGTTGTTCCTCACCGCCGGAGAGGTGTACACCGCCCTCACCAATCCGAGTTTCATAACCTTCGGCAAGGCACTCAATGAAATCATGGCATTGGGCGGCGCGGGCGGCTTCTTCGATTTCTTGCCGGGTAGCATCCGGTCGGCCGATGCGAATGTTTTCATACAAGGAATCATAAAAGAGGAAGGTGTCTTGGAAGACAAAGGAGACAGTATCCATCAGCTTTTCACTCGGGATATCCTTGATATTAACTCCTCCTATTTCAATTGAACCCGAGACTACATCCCAGAATCTTGGAATGAGATTAGCTATGGTTGATTTCCCTGAGCCGGAAGGGCCGACCAGGGCGGTTGTGGTTCCTTGTCTGGCGTGAAAAGAGATCTCTGCCAGAGCGTTGGTGCGGGTAGAGGCTTCGGCGGCGTCATAAGAGAATGAAACATTGCTGAAGGTAATGTCGTACCCGGCAGGAGCTCTTGGCTGAACCGGCTCTGCAATCTCCGGGTGTTTGAAGATGGCGTCCATTCGGTTAACCCCTTCATTTATATCTTTGAGCATTGAGGACATAAATAATAACTTATAAAGTGGGGTCGCCGTTGCCGGAGTCATTACCAGGAAGAAGATGATCGTCAGTGCCAGAGACATATTTTGGGGTTCACGGCTGAGCAGCAATACGCCTACCGGTAGGATCAGAGTCAGGAAGGAGGCGAGGATGGTCTTGAAGACTAGATAGCCGTTCTGGAAGGAATCTGTCCAGGCGGTGGCAAAGTCGCGGTAATGCACCAGATCGGCATGGAATTTTTTGAATGAACGGACGGTCTGACCGAATAATTTGACCGCCGGCATGCCGCGGACATATTCGATCGCTGAGGTGTTGATATTCTCCAGAGAATCATGATACTTGGTAATCATCTGTTTGGCATCCTCCCCAAACATCATCGATACCTGTATTCCGACCCCGATTACAAAGCTGATGACACATACCGCACTCATCCAGCCGTTGAGATAGAACATGATTGCAAACATCAGGATGACGGTGGCAAAGACATTGATGATATCCGGTATCTGATGGGCAATGAACTTCTCAATTTTTTCCACATTCTGTTCGAGCGTCTTCTTGACCGCTCCGGTGGAGGTCTTGGTCAGATAGCCAAGGTGCAGTTTGCCGATATGTTGCGCTAGACGTACCCGCAAACCGTAGAGAATTCGGAATGCTGCGATATGTGAGGCCATCATACCGCAATACAGGAAGACCATGCCTGCACCCAGCCCGGCTAGAGCCAGCCAGCCCCAGTTCTCCATAAAAGTGCTGTCGGCGGCAGAAATATTGCCTACGTTATGCAGCAATTCTGCCAGGATAAAATAAACCGCAATATACGGTACCAGCATAAAAACAGCGCTGATCGCCGAAAAAATTGCTGAGACAATGAGTAGTCCGCTGCGCTCTCCGGCAATTTCCAGTAGCCGGCGGACTCCGGTTTTATTCTTCATGATACTACTCCATTTTTGGCTAAATCTTTAAATTCAAGGTGAACAATACGACATCCCAGGCGAGGCCGGAAGAAAGGCAGACGAGCAATTATTCCGAATATTCCCCAGCGTTTCGGGTAATAGTTATAGTATAACCATTCTTCAATAATGTTTATTGAATGGTGCCAGGATTCCATATCCCGGCTGTTCTTCAGCCCCCATTTAAATTCGGCGGCGCTGTCGATCTTCTTGACGGTCTCATGGTGCTTACTCTTGCCGACCATAAATGGAGCCAGCATCTCAAAGAGCATCTCTGCGCCGGGGAAGCGTGAGGCCAGTGTACAGAAGAATGGCTTTAATTCGGCTTCACTGAAGTACATCAGCAGCCCTTCCGCCAGGAATATTACCGGTCTGCCGGAAGTACTGATTTTGCTGATCCAGGAGAGATCAAATATGGACTGGGCAAGAAAATGGTAATGCTCGGTTTCAGTGAAGAAGCGGCGGCGTAATTCGATGGATTCGGGTAGATCAATTTCATACCAGTCAATGGTATCGCACTGCATGCGGGAGTGGCGGGTGTCCAGCCCGGCACCGAAGTTAATGACTACCGCATTCGGGTGTTTCTGCAAAAAATTGGTGAGGCCTTGATCGAGCAGTAGTGTACGTACGGCTACGCCGAGGGTAGTAAGGCGGTTGGATGATTCGAACCTCGAAAAATCGTAATCAATCTGCTCTATTAATCCTACCGCTTTTTTATCGCATATAATTGGATCTGTTTCCTGTGTTGCATTGGCTCGTGCCCAGAGCGCGATAAGAAGAGTCTCCGGGATGCCGCTCAGTTTTTCGCCCATAATAAGTCCTTTACAAATAGTAAGCTTGTGCAAAGACAGCTTTGGCGGTATTGCCGATCAGAGATATACTCTCAACCTTCAAATTACTCTCTTCGAGTAAAGAGCGGGTGCTGTCGATAGTAAGGATTCTGCCGGTTTCAGGCGGATTGCCGTAGGTACTCAGATAGCGCTCGATCATCTTTTTTAGTTCTTCTTCCGAGGAATTTTCGCGGGTAAAGCTGATTACTACTACTCGCCCTCCGGGACGGAGGACGCGCCTGCTTTCGGTAAGGGTCTTATGTGGATCAGCGATTACATGGAGTAGATTGATAATGACTACCGCATCAAAGCTTCCGGCTGCATAAGACAGTTCAAGGCAGTTCTCTTTACTCAGCTTAATGTTGGCGTATGCGCTCAGACGTTTTTTTGATACGGCAAGCATCTCATCCGAGTAGTCGGTAGCATAGACTGTTTCTGCAGTCTCAGCAAGTATCTTTGAGTAGGTCCCATTACCGCATCCAAGCTCGAGAACTGAACCGGATAGAGCGCAGGATTTGAGCGCATCACGTGTTGCCTGAATACTCTCCTCTCCGGCAACATAACTATTGAGTTCTTCAAAATTTTCTGCAAAGCGCGACCAGTAAATCTCTTTTTCCATTCTTTCTCCTTTTAGTTGTTATTTTTTTATACATAAGTTAGTTTGTTTGTAGTCTTTTGGGGGGTAGCTCTAGTGGTAACACCCAGTCCGCGCAGGATAAACGTAAGGCATTGTTCGAGGTATGAGTCGTCCGGGTTGGAAGTCTTCTCATTTTCTTGCATTACGTGTTCGATAAAATGTTCGTGATATTCCCACCAGATATGCACGGCGCCGCAGATGATAATTGAGATGTTTAAAGGGGTGATGTCTGCACGTATCTCACCGTTTTGTTGCGCTTGCTGCAGGCGTTTGCGGTAAACATGATGCCATTCCGCTTCTCCCGGCCAGGGTTCGTGGTCGCCTTCCAGGCGCCCCCAGTTGGCTAGTTTCATCATGGTGGGGTTTTCGCGGTAGAAGTCGAACATGAAGACCAGGGTGTGTCGGATAAAAGCTTCAAAGGTTTCATCGGTTGGAGGATTGCTGCAGTCAGAGTGTATATACCGGCGGATTATCTCACCTTTGACTGCGTTGTATACCCCGCGCTTGTCCCCAAAGTGAAAGATAATAAGCGGGCCTGATGCGCCGCTCTGCTCGGATATTTCACGGAGTGTGGTTCCGGCATATCCTTTATCGGCAAACAGCTCTTCGGCAGCTTGCAGGATTGCCGCTTTGGTTACTTCGGCGTCACGTTGTTTTTTTTTGTGCATATTGTTTCCTATCGTGCTTACTTAACGGTTAGTAAGTATTATAATAAAAACAATATTAGATGGCAAGTAGAAAGTTTCAATAAGCTAATTTGTTGGTTTGCAAAGATGCTCTTGGTGGTGGTTTTGTGGTGTGGCAGGTGATTTTAGTGTAGTAGGGTGATTGGAGTGGGTAGTTTTTGTAGATCGGATGATTGTGCTGGGGCTATAGAGAGAAATAAAAAAATAACAGACACTTGTAAAGTATCTGTTATTTATAATTTGGCGACCGAGACGGGATTCGAACCCGCGACCTCAAGATCGACAGTCTTGTACGCTAACCAATTGCGCCACTCGGCCATATTCTTTTTAGGTCGTGTTCTCAACGACGGGACTAATATTACTGAAAAGGTTTGTTAAGTCAATATTAAAAAAACATTTTTTGTGAATTATTTTTTAATAACTGAGAAGTAGTGATATGACAAGTAGTTGCATCTAAGGATGGAACTCTGGGCAAATCGCATTGAGTTACTTATGTGCCAGTGGTTTGTATTGCGCTGCAGCAGTCAACGCGGTGAGCAGGTGCTACCATTTGTTGAGTAGCGAGGAATGCTGTTCTCTCACAGGTTTGTAGGCTGTTGAATGGCCGAGGCACGTGACTGCGGATAACTTATGGATTGTGGTGCAGATCTCTGTGGTTTATATAATATATAATATATAAAAAATGCCGGAAAAGATAGTTGACAAGGAGTCGAGAATGTATTACTATGTCTAGTCTCAATTCACTTCAGGCAAGTGAAAAATTGTGTTTTGCAATAATTGCCCAGGGTTGGATTCTAAGCACACTGTATGGTGTTTTGCAGTAAGAGGTTGTTTTGTCGCTAGCGTGTAGGTTAGCGGTCTTTAATAAATACCCTGAATGGCAGTTTTGCAAAATTTGCGGGATGTTTTTCCCTTGTTGCTGCAGGATCGAATTGAGAAGTTTTTAGCGAGCAAAGATTCTTTGCCGATTATTCTTAGGAGATACTATGCCTGCGAGTTCAGCTAAATCGCCAGTGGCTATTTTGAATAGTTTTAAAAAGGGGAGTCTCTCCCCAAAGCCTATGTCGGCTTTTCTAAGACTGATATTTGCCATAGCCAGTGAAGGGAATGATCCCGTTGCGGCGATGCGCGGTATTGAGGGAATAGAAGCTAATTTTATTGACTGGAATGAATGTCGTGTTGCCCGCTGGGTTGAGATAGCCAGAGCTATGGATCCGCTGCCTAATGCCGATAAGATTGCTATGCGTATCAAGGATATGCTCAATAGACTCTTTGATCGTAAAGGGATGCTGACCCTCGATTTCTGCGTCGAACTCAAGATATCTGAGGCGAAGAAGTTTCTGAATGAGTTGGATCTCATGCTTCCCAAGCAGGAGGTGGGGATGATATTGTATTATTATCATCCGACAATGACCGTACCGGTTACGCCGGAGGGGCTGGAAGTGGCTAAGAAGTATGGTTTGATAGCTAAGAGTGGTGATAAGTCGCATTTGCAGAAGGTCTTTGCCAAGCTTGAGCATCAGGAAGCCCTTGATTTGTTGCATTATCTGGAGTTAGAAGCGGTAACCGGTAATCCCGCGCCTGTAAGCGAGGAGAGTACAGCAACCAAGACAGCTGCCACGAAGAAGGTGGCCAAGAAGAAGACGACGAAGAAAAAGGTCGCTAAAAAGGTTTGAGCCCGGGTCGCTAGTCAGAGATAATATATTTTGTTGATTATGAAGATAGATTTAGATGGGAAATAACTATGCCTGAATTAATGATTGGGCTGCCAAAGGGTAGTCTACAGGAATCGACTTTTGCATTACTGAAAAATGCCGGCTGGGAATTCAATGTCCGTTCACGGAATTACTATCCGACATGTAATGATCCGGAGATCAGTGCGATGCTGGCGCGCCCGCAGGAGATGAGCCGCTATGTGGATCGCGGAGCAATGGATGTGGCTATTACCGGGCTGGATTGGGTTTTGGAGAATCAGTCTGAGGTTGAAGTGCTGGAAAGACTGGTCTATGCCAAGGCAACGCGTAAGCCGGTGCGCTGGGTATTGGCGGTGCCGGAGGATAGTGATTATCGCTCGGCTCAGGATCTGGAAGGAAAGGTGATCAGTACCGAGGTGGTAGGGCTTACTCAGCGTTTCTTCAAAGAACGTGGGGTAAATGTTGAGGTTGAATTTTCTCATGGTGCTACCGAGGTCAAGGTGCCGCATCTGGCTGATGCGATTGTCGATGTTACTGAGACCGGAAGCAGCCTTGTAGCCAATAAACTTAGAATTATCGAGACTATCCAGGAGTCTGTAACCGTTATTATCGCCAATAAGGATGCGTATAAGGACTCATGGAAGAAACCGAAGATTGATGCGCTCTGTCTTATGCTCAAGGGTGCGCTTGATGCCAAGGAGAAGGTGCTGCTGAAGATGAATGTTCCACAGGCAAGGCTGGATGAAGTCCTGAAAAACCTGCCGGCTCTGACCTCGCCTACAGTAAATAATCTAGCTACTGCTAACTGGGTGGCGGTTGAGACTATTGCCGATGAAGCGCAGGTTAGAGTGCTTATTCCGGCGCTCAAGGCCAGCGGGGCAGAAGGAATAATTGAGCTGCCGCTGAACAAGGTGATTATGTAAGCAAAGAACTTTTTGTTTATGCAGATATTTCCGGCTTTTCGTTGAGGAGCCGGTTTATTTTTGTCTAGTTTTTACCCTGGCGGCGAGAGGTACTGCCGTGTAGGATGTTTCACGTAGGCCGGCGCAAAACATGTTCTGAGTGGGGATTATTGGAGTATGGCGGTGAATTAACGCCTCTAATTTGTGCTTCCTAACATAAAAACAATTTGCTTTTTTTTGAAAAAAGTATCAAAATGATTTTATGTGTGAATATTACATTATAGTTTTGAATTGTTAACGATGATTAGGAGAGATACAGATGTCTAATGAGAACACTATCTGCAGTAGACAGGGCGAGGATGCTCAGTCGCTGGCGAGAGGTTTTGCCGAACACTTGAAGTATACCCTCTGTAATGACCGCTATACCGCAACTGAGCAGGATAAGTATCAGGCTCTGGCTCTGGCTGTCAGAGACAGACTGATAGATAGATGGCTCAAGACACAGCAGACTCATCATGATAAGAATGCGAAGCGGGTGTACTATCTATCAATGGAGTTTCTGATGGGTAGAGCCCTCGGAAATAATGTCATCAACCTGCAGATCGAGGAAGAGTTGACTGTAGCGCTGGAGGAGATGGGAATCTCGTATGACGATTTGCGTGAGGAGGAGAGCGACGCGGGGCTGGGTAATGGTGGCTTGGGACGTCTGGCAGCGTGTTTTCTTGATTCGATGGCAACTCTTGATCTTCCCGCTTTCGGTTATGGCTTGCGTTATGACTATGGTATCTTCCGGCAGGAGATTGAGAACGGTTACCAGGTAGAGCAGCCTGATGAGTGGCTCCGTGACGGAGACCCCTGGGAGATTATCCACCCTGATATCGCGGTCGAGGTAAACTTTGGCGGACGGGTGCATGATGGTTATGACGGTAAGAAGTACTGGGTGGACACTACCAAGATTATCGGTGAGCCACATGATATGCCGATTGTCGGTTATGGCGGTAAGACGGTTAATACGCTGCGCCTGTGGCGGAGTAAGGCGGCTGAAGAGTTCAATCTTGAGGACTTCAACCAGGGCGAGTATATTGCGGCGGTAAGTAGTAAGTTCGGGGCGGAGAACCTTACCAAGGTACTCTATCCGAATGACTGTTTCTACCTCGGCAAGGAGCTGCGCCTTAAACAGCAGTACTTCTTTGTCTGCTGCTCGCTTCATGATATTCTGCGTCGGTTCAAGAGTACTGGTAAACCGATTGAGGAACTGCCTAATATGGCGGCAATTCAGATGAATGATACCCATCCGTCGATCGCGGTTGCAGAACTTATGCGTATCCTTATCGATGATTATGAATTGGAATGGGGTAAGGCCTGGGATATTACGGTCAAGACCATGGGCTATACCAACCATACCCTGATGCCGGAAGCGCTTGAAAAATGGGGTGTGCCGATGTTTGAGAAGCTACTGCCGCGGCATCTGCAGATTATCTATGAAATCAATGCTAAATTCCTGCAAGAGGTTTCAACCAAATTCCCTGGGGATAATGAGCGTCTCAGTAGAATGAGCCTTATCCAAGAGGGTGAGACCAAGATGATCAGAATGGCACAGCTGGCTATCGTCGGTAGCCATTCTGTAAATGGCGTGGCTGCGTTGCATTCGGAACTGCTCAAGGAGTTCTTGGTGCCCGATTTTGCTCAGATGTATCCAGAGCGCTTCAATAATAAGACCAATGGGGTAACCCAGAGACGCTTCCTGCTCAAGGCAAATCCGGCACTGGCAAACCTGATTACTGAGACGATAGGTGATGGCTGGATCAAGAATCTCGAAGAACTCAAGAAGCTGGTACCGTTTGCTGATAATAAGGAGTTTGTGGACAAATTCATGGCGGTAAAGCGTGAAGCCAAGATGATCTTTGTTGACTGGGCCAAGAAGCTCTATGGCATAGAGCTCAATCCAGATACTATCTTTGATACTCAGGTGAAGCGTCTGCACGAGTATAAGCGTCAGCTTTTGAATGCACTGCATATTATTGTGCTTTATAACCGCGTACGCAAGGGGCAGGAGATTGAACCTAGAACCTTCCTCTTTAGTGCCAAAGCTGCTCCGGGTTACTTTATGGCCAAGCTGATTATCAAGTTGATCAATAATATTGCGGCAGTGGTCAATAATGATCCGGCTTCCAAGGGCAAGCTTACTGTCTACTTTGTGCCGAATTATCGGGTCTCTTCAGCTGAGAAGATTATCCCCGCCACCGATGTCAGTGAGCAGATATCGACAGCTGGTACCGAGGCTTCTGGTACCGGGAATATGAAATTCATGATGAATGGTGCGGTTACCATCGGTACTCTGGACGGGGCGAATGTAGAGATTGTTGAAGAGGTGGGTGATGAGAATGCCTTCATCTTCGGCCTTAAGGCGCATGAGGTGGAAGCGCTACGGGAGAAGGGGTATAACCCTTATGATTATTACCAGGCAAATTCAGAGGTTAAGAACGCAGTAGATCTGCTCTTCTCTGGGCATTTCAATATTAATGAGCCGGGAATCTTTGAGCCAATTCGTGAAACTATCTTTGAAAATGGCGATTATTATATGTTGATGGCTGATTTGGCTTCATATATTAAAGCTCAGGAAGAGGTAGAAAAAGCTTATCAAGATAAGCAGCGTTGGGCCAAGATGGCGATCCTCAATGTTGCCCGTTCCGGTAAGTTCTCTTCTGATAGAACTATTCGTCAGTACGCGGAGGAGGTTTGGGGTGTGGCTCCATGTGAGGTGGGAGAGGTTAATAGCTCGAATAATCCGGTGGAAGAGTTTAAGAAATAACTTATATTATTTTCATCTGTTATAAGTGGTTTTTACGACCCTTGCTGAGTATTTCAGCAAGGGTCGTGACTAAATATTCTGGGATTTGAGTCTAGGTGGAGCCTGGCAAAACAGCTTGACTAGCAGGGCTTTATACATACAATATAACAGATTTTATAGAGCTGGTCGGTATGGGGAGAATACAGCCCAGCAGGAGTAGTAATACAAAAAAGGAATGGAGGGAATAGTCAATGAACAGTAATGGTGTGCATGGAGCTGGTGGTGGCGCTTGCCATGGAAATGCAGATAATACTTATTCGATTGCTGATATCGATGATCAGGAATTAAATAAGATTCAGCGTAAAGAGGATATCTCACCTACTATCAAGGAGTTTGAGATTTATTGCCCGGCGATTAGTCACTTTTGCAAGGCAGGGCAGTTTATTGTAGTCAGAGCGAGTGAGACTGGAGAACGGGTGCCGTTGACGATTGCGGATTACTCGGTTGAGCGCGGTACGATAACTATAGTGGTGCAGATTGTCGGGGTGGCTTCGGCAAAGATCGATAAGCTCGGAGTGGGAGATCGTTTTCTCGATGTGGTCGGGCCGCTCGGGCATGAGAGTGAGATAGCAAATTTCGGGACGGTGGTCTGTATCGGCGGTGGCCTCGGGATTGCCCCTATTGCGCCGATTCAGAAGGCATTGAAGGAAGCTGGGAATAAGATCTACAGTATCTCAGGGGGCAGGAGCAAGGACTTTATCTTCTGGGAGGAGCGCTCGCGGGCGACAGCGGACAAGTTCTTCCCGGTGACCGATGACGGTAGCTATGGGGACAAGGGTTTTGTAACTGATGTCTTGAAAAAGATAATCGACTCGGGTGAGCAGATAGATCGGGTGATTGCTATCGGACCGCCGATAATGATGAAGGTCGTGGCTGATCTTACTCGGGAGTATGGAATTAAGACTATAGTCTCTCTCAACTCCATTATGGTTGACGGCACGGGGATGTGTGGCGGCTGCCGGGTTGAAGTAGGGGGCGAGACCAAGTTTACCTGTGTGGATGGTCCCGAATTTGACGCCCATGAGGTCAATTTTGGATTGTTGTTTCAGCGTCTGGGTACGTATAAGGATACAGAGCGGAGCCTGCATAATGAGTATACCGCGGCAGAAGAGGAGAAAGCGGAAAGAACTGGCGGACGGATAGAGATGCCGGTGCAGGATCCAGAGGTGCGGCGGAAGAACTTTTCGGAGGTGGCTCTGGGGTATACTCCGGAGATGGCTATTGCTGAGGCGTCGCGTTGTATTCAGTGCAAGAATCCGCAGTGTGTCAAGGGTTGTCCGGTGAATGTGGCGATTCCGGAATTCATCCGGCTTATCGCTGCGGGTGACTTTATTGCTGCGGCAAATAAGATCAAAGAGACCAATAATCTGCCAGCGGTCTGCGGGCGGGTATGTCCGCAGGAGAGTCAGTGTGAAGCGCGGTGTGTGCTCGGAGTGAAGGGTGAACCGGTAGCCATCGGCAGGCTGGAGCGCTTTGCGGCGGATACGGCTGCAGCAAGTGGTGATACTGCGGCGCTCCCTGATATCAAACAGAGTGGTTTCAAGGTGGCGGTTGTGGGGGCGGGGCCGGCAGGTCTGGCGGCGAGTGCGGATCTGGCGCGGCTGGGGCATGAGGTTACGGTCTTTGAGGCGCTCCATACCGCCGGCGGGGTACTCGCGTACGGAATTCCGGAATTCAGGTTGCCCAAGGCTATTGTCAAACGTGAATGCAGCTTCCTGGAGCAGCTTGGGGTGCGTTTCCGCTACGATATGCCAATTGGAGCGACTATTGGAGTTCCTGGGCTTATGCAGAGCGGGTATGACGCTGTCTTTATCGGCTCGGGTGCTGGGCTGCCGCATTTTATGCATATCCCGGGAGAGAATCTCAATGGGGTTTACTCGTCGAATGAATTTTTGACCCGGATTAACTTGATGAAGGCGTATCACGAGGATTATGATACCCCGGTACTTCGGCGTAAGAATGTGGCGGTTGTCGGTGGCGGTAATGTGGCGATGGATGCGGCGCGGTCGGCGCTCAGGCTCGGGGCGGATAATGTTTATATTCTGTATCGGCGCGGGCGGAGCGAGATGCCGGCGCGCCTGGAAGAGGTGGAGCATGCCCTGGAAGAGGGTGTGTGCCTCAAGGAATTGACCGCGCCGCTGGAGATTTACGGTACCGAGGACGGCTGGGTAAAGGGCGTGCGCTGCCAGGTAATGGAGCTGGGAGAGGAGGATAGCTCGGGTCGTCGGAGGCCGGTGCCAGTGGCGGGTGAGGAGTATGACATAGCGGTGGAAGAGGTTATTGTAGCGATTGGGCAGGGGCCGAATCCGATACTGACTCGCAAGTGGCCGGAGCTTGAGCTCACCGAGCGGGGTAATATCAAGGTCGACGATAAACTGATGACCAGTGTTGACGGGGTCTTCTCGGGTGGTGATATTGTCACCGGGGCAGCGACGGTGATTCTGGCGATGGGCGCCGGCAAAGAGGCGGCAGCTAATATTGATGCATATCTGCGAAATAAACAGGTGTAGAGAGGAACTGGGCGGAGAATGGGTAATAATGTGGTACTGGCAATCGAGACTTCGGCTCGTATCGGCGGTGTAGCGGTAGTGGGCGCCGGCGGCGAGGTGTTGGCGGAAGAGGTGCTTGAGGATGGTATGAAGCATGGCCGATTACTCCTGCCGGCTATCGACGGGGTGTTGACCAGAGCTGGTATCGCTCTGGCCGATCTCGGTGCGATCGCGGTGAGTATCGGGCCGGGTAGTTATACCGGAACTCGGGTGGGGGTGATTGCCGGTAAGACCCTCGCTTTTGCCGCTGGGGTGCAGGTTGTGCCGGTCTCCAGCCTGGAGGCTCTGGCGCTGGCTTCAGGCTGCAGAGGGGGTATAGTGGTACCTCTGCAGTTTGCCAGGAGTGACGAGCTGTATACCGGGGTTTACCGGGTCGGTGAGGATCTCCGTACCGAGGAGTTGGTGGCAGATATCGCTCTTGAGCCGGGGTTGGTCAAGGAGATGGTGGCTAACTTTGAGGTGGATTGCTTTATCGGCTCCGGTCTGGAGCGCTTTGAGGAGGAGTTTGCCGGGTATCGGGAGCAGGGGCTAGACTTTATTACTCAGCTCCAGGCAGCTCCGGCGAGTTGTGTCGGGAAGGTGGCGCAGGCACAGCTTGACCGGGCGCAGGATCCGTTAGCGGTTGAGCCGGTCTATATGCGCCGCGACAGCTCTCCCTGTACCTTCGAACGTTTTCATAAGTAACCGCGCTGCACGTGTAAGATATCGGTTACAATAAAAGGGCGCGTGCGGTTTGCTGCTAAGATATATGCGAATTCCAATCCGGTTAGGGATGAGTCGAGCGCAGGTTATTTTAAAAAGTATGTTGCTGCTTCAGTAGCGAAAATATAATATCAGTAAAAACATGTAGTTATTGCTTTAAAAAAACAGATTATCTCTGGGTATTTATAAACTTCAGGTAAAATTTGTAAAAAAGTCATTGTTATATTGATGCGATATATGTTACTGTGGTTTTCAGTATCAACTAAGTAGTTAGATTTTGACCTTGTGAGGATAGGGTAATGATTGATATTGGGGTTAGAGATAAGCTCTTTAGTAAGTATGACGCTTATGTTGACAGCTTTCGCAGTGCCGGTCAGCTCGATCCGATGTCGCAACTCAAGGTTGAGCATAGCAAGCGGGTGGCGGCGAATGCCAAGCTGATAGCTGATTATAATGGATTTACCGAGACCATGATAGTTCTCGCTGAGGTCTGTGGGTTGCTTCATGATGTTGGCAGGTATGGCCAGCTCAAGCGTTACGGTACTTTTAAGGATGCTGATTCGATCAATCATGGGGAATTTGGTTATACTGAACTGCTCCGTCTGGGTTGGCTTGAACAGCTCCCGCAGAAGGTTCAAGAGTGTGTGTTGGTAGCGACGCGACTGCATAATGTTCGCGAGATTCCGTTGGAGCTTGAAGATGAGACTCTACTTACTTTTTTGAAGCTGGTCAGGGATAGTGATAAACTTGACATCTATTATGTTTTTTATGATGCTATAGAGAATAATAATTTGCAGAAATACCCGGAAATTGTGCATAATCTTGACCTTGAATCTGAGCCTACGCCGTCAATAGTTGATTCTTTACTTACAGATCCAATGCATGCTATCAGCTATAAAGAGGCGAAATCCATGGCTGATTTTCTCTTGATACAGGTGCAGTGGAGTTATGATATGCACTCTTTAGGCAGCTATAAGATAATGTCCGAACGGGAGTTGTTGCCCCGGATGACTCGGATAATGCCGCATATGCAAAACCCCAGGGTGAAGCAGATATTCGAGGCGGCAATCGGTAATGTTGCCCAGTCGCTCTTAGAGCATGCTCGGGGGTAGGGGACTGGTTGTTTTTTAGGGGGTGATGGGGCGGTATTATAGGGATGATACGACAAAGAGATAGTAAGAAAGATCTGGAGACTGATGGCTAAGAAGAAAGCACTGGGACGGGGATTGATGGGGCTGATCCCTCAAGGCAAGAGCACGGCTGGTGAAGAGGGTGAGGCGGAGAGTGTCGGCACCGGGGTTGAGCTTTTGAAAATTGCCGATATCAAGCCTTCGAAGTGGCAGCCGCGCAGCCATTTCAATCAGGAGAAGCTCGAGGAGCTTGCCGCTTCGATCCGTGAGCAGGGGCTGGTGCAGCCGCTGGTGGTCAGGCAGCAGGGCAAGGACATGTATGAGCTGGTTGCTGGAGAGCGGCGCCTGCGGGCAATGGCCTTACTCGGTTGGGAGGAGGCGCCGGCCTGTCTGCTTGATGCCAGTGATAATAAGATGCGAGAGCTGGCACTGGTAGAGAACCTGCAGCGTGATGACCTCAATGCGATCGAGACGGCGGTGGCATATGAACTACTCCAGGAGGAGGAAGGTCTGACCCATAACGATATCGGGCAGAAGCTGGGGATAAGCCGCGCCAAGGTTACCAATACTTTGCGCTTGCTCAATCTCCCGCATGAGGTGAAGAATCTGGTAGCTGAGGAGAAGATATCGGCGGCGCACGGCAGAACCCTGCTCGGGCTGAGCGATCCGCTCTCGCAGATCGAACTCGCGAAGCGGATAGTCGCTGAAGAACTCTCGGTGCATGAGATTGAAGAAGAGGTCAAGCGTATTAACACCCCTAAGTTAAGCCGCGCCAAGCCGCCGTTGCCGCAGGTGCAGGATAAGAATGTGCTCAGCCTTGAGGAACGGCTCTGTTCCTACTTTGGTGCCAAGGTGCAGGTAAAGGATAAGAAGGGCGTAGGGACGATAACTATCAAATATAACTCTCTGGATGAGGTGGCGGGCATTTTGGAGAAGCTCGGCATCAATGAGGAATTATAGCTATGCTCTTACAGCTCGGATCATTATTCTCTGGGGCAGAAGGTTCTGAGGCTGCGTCTGGGTTCGGCTGGGAGCAGATTATTGCTCTGGGGCTGGTGATTCTGATTATGGCGCTGATGCCGCGAATTATCAAGACGCTCAGGCGTGAACGGAAGAGTATGACCGCGGAGCAGATCAAATCTCTGCGCAGCGGGCCGAATATCAAGAATAAGGCTGATGAGATCTTGGTAGAGCTGGCCGAGATGAGCCGAGAAATAAATGCTCAAGTCGATACCAAGATCCGGGTTCTCAATAAACTCATTCGGGACGCTGAGAAGGTGGTCAAGCGTTATGAAGAACTTAGCGCCCGGCAGGAGCAGGGCAAGCTTGAGCCGGAACGCAAGGAATTGTCGGCTGGGTCTGAACCGCCGGCGAAGCGTGATCAGGCCGAGATTGTTCTCCCTGTTGCCGACGCTGAGAAAGACAAAGATGGGGCGGAGGAGGCAGAATCAGAGTCGGCGGTTGCAGCCAGTGGTGCCGCTACTGACAATACCAGTGTCACCGGGGTCTGGCAGCGCTCGATCGGGGAGAAGATAATTGAGCTTGATGCCAAGGGGTATGATATCAATGAGATTGCGCGCAAGACCAGAATGTCGGTATCTGAGGTGAGCCTGATGCTGGAGATGTACCGTAAGCGGTGAGGGGGGGGGGAGACTTTAGGTAAGTATTCTCAATATTCACTGCATCTAGTAATACCAGCAGATTACAAAATCAAAAGCAATTAATAGAGGCCGCCCTAAGTTATTTCTAATTTAACTGATTGTTGCAAACTCAAAAGGCTTAGAGTGCTTCAAGTATTTTGACATCTCTCCTGAATAACAATCTTCAATATCCTCAAGTGTAAGTTTTTTTACCTGGCTATTCTTATCAAAGTCAAGATTTTGGAATTTTAAATAAATAACATTTAAATTTAAGATATCCTCAAAATAATAGGTTAAATTTTTATGGTCAGATAGGGTTCGCCATCTGGTAGAGGAAATATTTGGTTCTGTTGGAGATGAAATACCATGAGGAACTGAGACATTCCTTATGACACTAAATACCGTAGGTATTGCAATTTTTGGATCAGCGATTTTGGGTACAGCATTTATATAGTACGATGCTCTTACAAATCTATCTGCAGCGCGGTTTGTCCCCGGGAGCATTATTGTTCCTGGTATACTATTCCAATATGTATTTATTGCAAGTTGTTGATCATAAATTGGAGAGTTTGTCATTGTAACATAGGAATTGTCATGATGAATAACTAAATGTCTATCGATATATTCAAATATAGCACTGTCTCCTGTTTTATCTGAGAGAGACAGGTGAATAGTCGTAAATTTATCAGTACCGGGAATTGCACAAGAAACAATAGTAAACTCTTCTTTTTTTAGCTCTGTTACTGCTTCCGCAACAGTTGCAAAATTATCTAACACGTATTGAAGCCATAAAGATATTTCTAAAGCAAATTCATTGTTTTTCACCTCTGGATAAGTTGATTCAGCCAGCCATAACAAATTCCCCGCAAGACCGGCTTCATTCATCCCATCAGAAGAAGCAATATCCCATGATGTTGTAACTACACTTCCATATTTTGAGGTCCATTTTATCACGGAGTTTTCTATTCGGCTATTCCGCTCCAAACCTCTTGGGAAAACCCATAAATTTGCAGGAATTTTTGTCTTCCAGTCCATTGAGCGCGCAGTTATAATGATATCGTCAAGTCCTTTATAAACAATTCGTGTACACATTATCTTCACGTCCTCTTGTCTTTTTCCAGTTTAAAGTTTCGGTACATATTCTCAAATTATTTTCCATATTAATAAGAAAATTATATATCTTTGAATTTATCTTTCAATATAAATTAGTACTTTGTGAGACAAAGTATGTTTGGATAGCTGTTGAAAATTAATAGTGCAATTAATAAAGATTTTAGGAAACTTATTGTTAGTGCCTTAGAAATACTGGACAGCGTTTGCCGGGGTACACGGGGTCTTGCTGCCCGCAAAAGCCCTGGGAAAAGAGTTGCGAGAAAGTTTGAGGCTTGTTGGCTAAAGCGTGTAGACCTTCGGATTGAGGGTTCAGCTCTGGCTGAAGTTTGGGCTTTCTACGCAGAGCGATATTCGAAACACCACTCCTCGGCGGCTTATGATTACGCTCTCAGCCGCTGCTCGTTTACTTGCAGCGTCTTCGACACACCTTTGGAAAAGGTGCACTCACTACTCGCCAACTCGCAGTTCGCATGCGTCCTCTTGGAAAACGTTCATGGTCTGAAATATTGCACCAGTTCATATTTTCAGACATCTTGGGACAAATGAACGGGCTGCGAGATGCAGCCTCAGGCCTCAGCAAAGCTGAGGCCTGGAGTATTGGTGTTATTATAAAAACAGAAGAATTAATCGCGTTATTCTATTTGAGCAGTTTGCCTTTGGCGAGCAGTTTATCTTTGAGGCGTTCCTCGCTGTCTTCATCATTGAGTTTGGCGGTGACCACGGTCAGTCCGTTCATATTATCCGCAATAGTCAGGAATACGGTCTCACGCCCCTTCTTGAAGAAGTTCTCGACATTGTAATCATTGACAAATTTGCTGTGGATAAGCTTCCAGCCCGCCTCTTCCATCTCGTTGAGATACCATTGATTGGTCTCCCAGACATTCCAGATTCCAGCATATACCAGAGTGCCGAAACGCATTGAGCTTCCCTGGAAGGTCATGGTCTCCTCTTTATTCAGGCTGAACTCTTGTGGCGCGGGGATATCAGCAAACTGGACATTCTTTCTGACCTCAATCTGTGAGCCGATATCGGCCGAGTATGGGTGCTGGGCGCTGGGGTCGTCAACGTGGGGCACATAACTGGGATCATGGCAGCCTCCGGCAGTTAGCGCACCGAGAATGATGAGGGTCAGACCGATAGTATTGAGATTCTTTGGCATTGAGTTGTCTCCCAAGTATGACTATTGCGTTAATATTATTATATCGACTAGGGCTATTATCGACAATATTTGAAGATAAATCTAGTAAAAATATTAATGACAAACTCATTTTTAGACTGGTTTGGGATGGTAATGTGGCGAGTATTTTAGGACGATAGTCTCTTTTTTCGCAATTAAGTCTAAGTGGGGTTGGGAGTGGAGAGCGCTTTTAGGAGATAAGCGGAAAATTGCCGAGTATTACGCAGATTTGCAGTTGCTATAGTTTGCTGCATGCTTATAGTTTGTAGTATTACTATGCAGTATAGAGAATCAATGTGGCTTGTTGGGCTTTAGTTCATTTTGGTGTTGTGTGTGGGTTGTTTTATATGTATAAATTATTTCCTTCTCAATTCTTCTTCGAGCCGGAGAAGGAGGAGAAGTTTATAGAATGGCTCTTTGACAAGGTCAAGACGCTCCTCTTGGTCGTCTGTGTGAATGTGGTCTTGACTCTGCTGATCTTCATTATAATTCAAGATTATGCGGTTGCGGCTTTTGAGACGGTGCTGATTTTGCGGGTGGTGATTATTGCCGTGTCAGCTCTGCTCGGATTGTCTCTCATTTTTTTCAGGGCACTGCGGGCGCAACAGGTATTGTTTGCAGTGCTGATGGTTATTGCCTTCATGGCAAGTGTCGATACCTTTATCTGGGTGGGGCAGGTTGGGGTAATTGATTCTTCCGACCAGATGCTGTGTATAATTCTTTTTATGATTGTTCCTTTTCTAAATTCAGAGCATAAATTTTTTATTGGGGCGCTGTTGATCAGCGGGGTGGTGTTTACCGGGTATTACTATAATATTGCCGACTATTATTGGACAGTAGGTTATATGTTGGTGGTATTTGCCTTTTCACTGGTTATTTATTATCAGTTTGATCTGTTGCTGCGTACTCAATTCAAAGCGGTTACCGAGGAGAGAGCGAAATCAAATTATGATCAATTGACTGGGGTCTACAATCGTAAGGCTCTGGATTCATTCTTTGGTGGTGATCTGGATCGGGTCGGCCCGGGGCATCGCATAATTGTTGGTATGCTGGATATCGATTTTTTTAAGAATTATAATGATACCTATGGCCATATCGCCGGTGACCGAATTCTAGAGCAGATCGCCAGGGCTCTGACCCTCTTTGATTTTGACAAGGTATATCGTTTCGGGGGGGAGGAATTTCTCTTTACCTGGGTGATTGCCGAATCGAAGCTGGCACAGTTACCGGATATTTCCAGGGTGATCGAGAATTATAAGCATCCGCACCGCGCTTCAAAGGTAAGTGAGTATATTACGGTCTCGGTGGGGCTGGTAACGCTAGGGCAGAGTGTGATCGCTAGAAATAAGCAGGATAAGGAATTTGCTAATCGAGTGATTAGGCAGGCTGATGATAACCTTTATAAAGTAAAGCGTGAGGGTAGAAACGGAATGGCCTGTTCGGAGCTTGTAGAGTAAGGTAGAGAGGTTCTGGGGTTGAGGTTTCATTAGTAAACAGGCTTGACTCCCGGGTAAGAGACAAGCCTGTTTTATGAATATTAAGGGGTGTGTTGTTGCCGGTATCAGGAGATGGTCTTGCCGGCTATCTTGAAGGCTTCGGTGATGAAACCTTTGAAGAGCGGATGCGCCTTGGTGGGGCGGCTCTTGAACTCGGGGTGAGCCTGGGTCGCGATGAAGAAGGGGTGATCTGGGAGCTCGATAATCTCGACTAATCTGCTGTCTGGGTTCCAGCCTGAGATGATCATTCCGTGTTGTTCCAGAATTGCAGTCTTCTTCGGGTTAACCTCGTAGCGGTGGCGGTGGCGTTCCCGGATGACATCCCGGTCGTAGTAAGAATGGGCTTTGCAGTCTTTGCGTAGTTCGCAGGCAAAGGCTCCCAGGCGCATGGAGCCGCCTTTCATCGTAACCTTCTGCTGTGAATCCATCAGTCCGACATAGACATTGTCCAGACTGGCTACTTCTCCTTCTTCTATCCATTCGGCACTGATGGCATCGGCTTGTCCGCAGACATTCCGGGCATACTCAATAACCGCGCATTGCAGGCCGTAACAGAGGCCGAGAAACGGTATCTTGTTCTCTCGTGCCCAGCGGATTGCTTGCATCTTGCCCTCGGTACCGCGACGGCCAAAACCTCCAGGTATAAGTACGCCGCCGACGCCATTGAGCATCTCGGCGGCTCCATTATTTTCGATATCTTCAGCTTCGATCTTACGGAAGGTGACGTCTGACTCAATCGCAATGCCAGCGTGGGCTAGTGCCTCGTAGACCGATTTATAGCTGTCGGTGAGTGAGGTGTATTTGCCGACTACGGCGATCTCCACCTTTTTCTGGAAGTGAATTACCGTCTGCACCATACTCTTCCAGTCGGAGAGCTCAGGCTCTCTGTCGGTAAGGTCGAAGTAGGAGCAGATCTTGTTGGCTACACCCTGGCGCTCCAACATGAGCGGAACCTCGTAGATGGTATGGTCGACATCCTTCTCCATGATAACCTCGTCGCTATGGACATTGCAGAAGAGGGCGATCTTACGGCACTCGTCACGCCCGACCTCGACCTCAGTGCGGCAGACCAGCATGTCGGGCTGGATCCCGTATTCTCGGAGTTTCTGTACCGAGTGCTGGGTCGGTTTGGTCTTGATCTCACCCGAAGCCTTGAGGAAGGGGATGAGGGTGAGATGGATGAACATGACATCGTTCAGCTTTCGTTCCAGGGAGAACTGACGGAAGGCCTCGATGTACGGCAGACCCTCGATATCACCTACGGTTCCGCCGAGTTCGACCAGAATGACATCTACATCTGGCGCTTCCAACTGGCTGAATGAATCTTTGATAGCGTTGGTAATATGAGGGATGACCTGAACGGTGCCGCCGAGGAATTCACCGCGACGTTCACGGTTTATGACATCCATATAGATTTTACCAGTAGTTATGTTGGAACTCTGGCTCATGTTCCGGTCGGTGAAGCGTTCGTAGTGTCCGAGATCCAGATCGGTTTCGGCGCCGTCATTAGTAACAAAGACCTCGCCGTGCTGGAAGGGATTCATTGTCCCCGGATCAACATTGATATATGGATCCAGCTTCTGCATTCTGATGTTCAGCCCCCGGCTTCGAAGCAGAAGTCCGATTGAGGCTGAAGTCAGCCCTTTGCCCAGCGAAGATACTACACCGCCCGTAATAAAGATAAATTTACTCACTCTGCCTAGCTCCCAACTATACATTAGCCTGTCATAAAATTACATTCATGGTTAATTATCATGATTTTACAAAAATTGACAAGAGAGAACTGGGATTATTAGCATAGATTTGATATATTTGCTGATTAAATCTGAAAAAGATGCTGATTTTATTCAGCATTTCGCTAAAATTAAGTATATTTTTTCGGGGAAAATTGAAGGATGGAGAGTATGGCTGAAATCAAACTGCCGCCACCGGTTCGCTTTATTACTGGTATTCTAGCCTCGGATAGCGCAGCATTAACGCTGGCGCAGGAGTATATTGCCCGGATTTGGGGTGAACCGGATTTGGTCTCGGAGATTCTGCCTTTTGGCTATTCACAGTATTATCGGAATGAGGCGGGAGGGAATATTCTTCGGCGTTTTCTGGCTTTTGCCTATCCCTTTGACCGCGAGGAATTGGTCAAGCGTAAGCTTGAGGCTAACCGGCTGGAAGAGGAGCTCGCGGTTCGGCTGGATAACGATTTGGTTCGACCGGTGAATATAGATCCGGGGTATCTAGCTCCGGAGAAGCTGGTACTCGCCAGTTGTAAGAATTTCGCGCATCGGATATATCTGGGCAGCGGAATATTCGCTGAGGTTACCCTGCTCTATAAGGCAGGCAGGTTTCAGCCGCTGGAGTGGACCTTCCCGGACTATGCCAGTGGTGATTATTATACGTTTTTTTATCGAGTCAGAGAGAGGTTGATGCAGGAGTCAGGCGCTAATGGATAGCTATAAGGTCTGGACACTGGCGAGCGGGTCGTCGGGTAATTCAGTTTATTTTGAGGCAGAGGATGCGGCGATACTCGTTGATGCTGGAATCAGCGCCAAGGCAGTGGTCGCGGCGATTGCGGCAGTTGGAGGAGAGGGCAGTAAGCTCAAAGCGATATTTCTGACGCATAGCCATTCCGATCATATCCGCGGAGCCGGGGTGGTGGCGCGAAAGTTCGGGGTGCCGGTGTATGCGACGCGGGAGACCTATGAATATTGTGCGCGCCGCTTGGGTAGAGGGGTGGAGTACCGGATAATCCGTACTTCCGAGTCGGTAGCGGTTGGAGGTTTTAACGTCAGTACTATCCCTACCCCGCATGACGCCGAGGGCTCGGTGGCGTTCATTTTGGAACGGGGGGGGAGCAGCTGCGGGGTGTTGACCGATTTGGGGCATGTCTTCTACAAGCTGGAGAAGGTTATTTCTGATCTTGACGGGGTGATCCTTGAGAGTAACTATGACCCGCATATGCTCGAAACGGGTTCTTATCCTTATTACCTGAAGCAGCGCATAAGCTCCAAGTCGGGGCATATCTCCAATGAACAGGCGGCATCTCTCCTCCTCAATAGTCAGGGATCACGCCTGAAGACGGTACTACTGGCGCATCTGAGCAAGGAGAATAATACCCCGGAGCAGGCACTCAAATGCCACCGGGAGGTGTTGGCTGACTCAGGAAAGGACTTCAGACTCATGGTTGCACCGCGGAGTGAGCCGTCGGAACCGCTCTGCTTTTGAAGCCAGATGTACGTTGCAGTATAATTAGGGGTATTGTTCACTCCTGATATATAAAGTCTTTGGCAAAAAACTTGGAAATACTATTTAGATAGTTATAAAAAATTGTAGTATATAGTGCATTGGTATGTATTCGATGTAGAAGGAAAGAAGATTATGTTGGCGCGGCTGGCTTCGATAGCGATTGTAGGGATAGATGCGATACCGGTAGAGGTAGAGCTGGATGTAAGTCCGGGGATGGTGGGGCTGCGCATGGTGGGGCTGGCGGATAAGGCGGTACAGGAGGCGGCCGAGCGGGTGCAGTCGGCGCTCAAGAATAATAAGTATACCTTTCCGCAGAAGAAGATGATTGTTAATCTCGCCCCGGCAGAACTCAAGAAGGAGGGGGCGGTATATGATTTGCCGATTGCACTGGGGATAATGCTCGCCTCAGAGCAGCTGGTCAGCGCGGTGGTGCAGGATTATTTGATACTCGGCGAGTTGGCACTTGATGGGGAACTACGGGGGGTGCGTGGGGTATTGGCGGCGGCAATAACCGCCAAACAGCGTGGTTACCGCGGTATAATTATTCCGGCGTGCAATGCGGCGGAGGCAGTGGCGCTGGCCGGTGATATTGAGATTATCGCAGTACGAAATCTGGAGGAGGCGGTCGGATTTTTGGCGGGAGAGTTTATCCCTCCTGAGTCGGAGTGCAGTCTTGAAGCCGATGCAGCGGCGCAGCAGCAGGTGAAGCTCTGTTTTTCCGATGTGCGCGGGCAGGAACAGATCAAGCGGGCTATGGAGATAGCGGCGGCGGGGGGGCATAATATCCTGGTAATGGGGCCTCCGGGATCGGGTAAGACGATGAGTGCGCAGCGACTGCCGACAATTTTGCCGGAATTGGATTTTGCCGAGTCGCTGGAGGTTACCAAAATCTATTCGGTAGCTGGTGAATTACCTCCAAGTTCTGGGCTTATCAGGCAGCGTCCGTTTCGGGCGCCGCATCATAGCGCGAGTATGGCCGGAATAATCGGCGGCGGGACTATCCCCCGGCCTGGGGAGATCTCTCTAGCGCATCGCGGAGTATTATTTTTGGATGAAGCGCCGGAGTTTTCACGGGGAGTACTGGAGACCTTGCGCCAGCCTCTGGAGGACGGGAAGGTAACGATTTCGCGGGCGGCGCAGTCGACAGATTATCCGGCAGAGTTTATGCTGGTGGTCTCAATGAATATGTGTCCCTGCGGCAAACGCGGTGACCGAAAGAAGGCGTGTAAATGCTCCGAGGGGATGATTGAGCGCTATATGAACAAGCTGTCGGGGCCGCTTATGGACAGGATTGATATCCATGTGCAGGCGCCGGTAGTAGAGTATTCAGAGTTGCGTGGGCCACGTACGGGGGAGACCTCGGCGGCAATAGCCCTGCGGGTACAGGCGGCGCGTCAGCGTCAGTTCGAACGCTTTGGTGCGCGAGTCGGGGTGATCAATGCTGGGATGAATTCACATGATATCGAAGAATTCTGCCGGCTGGATCAGGGGTGTGAACTCCTCCTGAAGCAGGCAATCGACAATCTTGGGCTCTCGGCTCGGGCGTATACCCGGGTACTCAAGGTGGCGCGGACAATTGCCGATCTGGCCGGGGCGCAGACTATCGCTATCGAGCACCTATCTGAAGCGATACAATACCGGATTGTCGACCGGAAGTCTACTCTTTGACCGGGGGCACACCGCCGATGACCGAGAGCTTGCTGGTCTGAGTCTGCCGGGTGATGATATCCGTGCTGAGACGTTTGAAATTCGGGTCGATACCGGCACTCTCACTGAGCCAGATATCATTGGTATCGGTGGCGCCGTTGACCGTGTAGTCTTCCGCACAGCTCTTGACCTGCCCATCGGCGAATAAGGCGTTTGCTCCGCCTACAAAGACAAATTTGCCGTTCTTGACATAATCACCGTGGTTGGTGGAGTACCCCAGGGAGTTGTTGCCGTCGGCTACTGCTGCGTCACCGGCGATAACCCGGTCTTTATGATTGTGCTTCTGGTACCTATAGGTAAAGAGGTATGAACTCATGACCTCGCCCTTACGGTTGCGCAGAACCAGATCTGAGAACTTGAGATCCTTCTTCTGGGCGTAGTACAGGAGGTTCTTTGGCGCTTGCGGGTCGGCAGAGAATTCGGCCACGGGATCGCCCCCTACCGGGCAGGTGACCTGTTCCGCGCTGGTGATCGAACCGGCTCTGACTAGAGCGATAAGAGGGATAAGGGTCGCCTCCGGTGACATCTCCTGCTCCGGGGTGAGCTTGATAATATCGGCGATAGCCGGATTATTCGGCGATTTGTTGTAGCGGTTCAGGTAGAAGCCGATCTTGCCGAGCTTCTCTACACACCTGGCATTGAGTGCGTCTTTACGCGACTGTAGCAGGTGTGAGGCGAGCAGCATGGTCGCTACCACTGCCACGGCAATGATAAATAGTAGTTCGATGAGTGATAGTCCTCGGAAGATCTTCATTGTTCTCTACTGTATCCCAATGGGTGGATTAATTTGTAATGTCGTTGAACTCTAATTTAAATTTATGACATTCTATTATCGGGAATGTGTCGGGTATTTCTAGGGGAAAATTGGGAAAATAAAGAATGACGACTCTGAATCACGGAAAATTCAGAGCCGTCACCGTACTTATGTGTTTACTGGTTTGGTTGGTGCTGCAATTAAAATAGGGTCAGGTAGTTCTCAATCTCCCAGGCGGTTACAGTCTTGTGGTATTCATCCCATTCATTGCCCTTGATCTTGATGAATTCACGGGCGATCGGGCCGAGACTATCGAGGATGACTTGGTCATTCTTGAGCTCTTTGAGCGCTTCACTCAGTGACTGCGGGAGGATGTCAAGTTTGGTAATCTCGTCACGCGGTAGGTCATAGAGATTCAGTCCGGTCATCGGTACTCCGGGGTCTATCTTATTCTTGATGCCGTCAAGACCGGCGCCAAGGTAGGCGGCAAAGGCCAGATACGGATTGTTCGCCGCAGAGAAGGAGCGGTCTTCAAAGCGACCCGGAGCCGGACAGCGTACCATCTGGGTGCGGTTGTTGTCGCCGAAGGTGATGAAGGCCGGGGTCCAGGTGAAACCTGAGCGGTTGCTAGTGAAGAAATTTGAGCCGACCTGGAGGCGCTTATAGCAGTTTACAGTTGGGTTGGTAATGGCGCAGATAGCTTTGGCATGCTTGAGAACGCCCCCGACAAAGTAGTAGGCCAGATCACTCTGCCCCAATCCTTTGGGATCGCTTGAACTGTCGTCGCGCTTGAATATATTCTTGCCGGTTGCGTCGGCCATGCTGAAATGCAGATGGGCGCCGGAGCCGGTCTTGTCGGCAAATGGTTTGGGCATGTGAGTCGCGATAAATCCATGCTTGAGCGCCAGCTGGCTGGTCATCATCTTGATAAAGGTATGGCGGTCGGCGGTTGTCAGGGCGTCGGAGTAATCATAGTTGATCTCGTACTGACCATTGGCATCCTCGTGATCGGTCTGGTAGTTGCCCCAACCGATCTGCAGCATGCATTCATTGATATCGGTAAGAACGGGGAGCATTTGCGAGATACCCTTGTAGTCGTAACAGGCTTTTTTGAGGGTATCGATATTCTGTTCGTCAGCAATTTCTATTGAACCGTCATTGCAGCGCTTGACCAGAAAGAATTCCGGCTCCATGCCGGCATTCAGGGTATAGCCCATCTCGGTGAGTTCAGCCAGCATGCGCTTGAGGTTCTGGCGGGGACAGTAGGGGTGGGGCTTGCCTTCTACCCAGAGATCTCCAGCAATACGGGCGACTCCGGGCTGATAAGGGATCGGTACATATGACCCCGGATCGATGCGGCACATCATATCCGGCGAATATGCTTCCTGACCGCTGCCCCAGACCGCGCCACCAGCAAAGCCTGCACCCTCATAGTACATGTTCTCGACGTAATCCACCGGCACCATCTTGACCTTGGCTGAGCCGTGGATATCGACAAACTGTATCAGCATGTACTTGATGTTATCGGCTTTTAGCCTCTCCTTCAGATCCTTCAATTTGGTGTCTTCATTCATTATTGTACTCATTGTGTTCTCTCTCTCTTTCTCTCTCTCTTGTGCCTTATGCTCTCTACTATTTTTTTATAGCCTGAATTTCTGGTCTTTGCCGACCAGACGGATACCTGTAGCGCGAGCGGTCTCAATAGTAAAGGCACGCAGGTCTTCAGGTTCGAGGTTGTTAATATCGGTTTTGCCACAACAACGGGCGAGTATTGCCGTTTCTTGGAAAATCGCTTGCAGATAACGCTCCAGATATTCAGGGGCGTCATTCTGTCCACCCGCAGCCTGTACGGCGATGAGTGCGGATTTACCGAGGATAGCGGCTTTGGCTCCGAGTGACATGATCTTGGCCAGGTCACCGCCGCACTGTATGCAGCCGAAGTATAGTATGTCGATGTCCTCTTCGGCGTTGAGTTCACGGATAAGTTCCATCGTCTCGGTGAGTAGGGCGATCATTGGTGTGCCGCTCTCATCCGGCCAGGGATCACTGTCATTCTGCGAGATCATGCAGTAGAGACTGACAAAATCAATTCCAATCTCAATCGCCTGGGTCAGGGTTGTCTGCAGATTCTCGGCACAGATGGAGATGCCTACCGGGATACCGTTGTACGCTTCCTTAATCCGCTGTACGGTGTCATTGAGCAGGTTTATATCCAGACTGGTACCGAGTTCCGGCTGCAGTTCGATTGCATCCGCGGTATCGGGCATGGCTTCGTCCAGCGGAAAGGAGATAACGCGGATTATCTTGGAATTCTGCGGAGCCGGATCTTTTGAACGCAGGCGCAGGGCGACACCTGATTTGGCTGCTCCTAGTGCTACCGCTGCCATCTCCTCCGGTTTGAGCTTTTCACCGGTGATGTCGCCGATTACTACTGGTCCACTCAACTCCAGCGGCTTCGCTGCGTCTTTACCGATGACAACCCGGGTATTACAGGCTTCACGGTAGGGATCAATAACTAGTCGAGTTAAGTTGGCGGGTAAGAACACCAGATCACCGAGAAACGGGAGTGAACCGAGGGGCTTGGGGCGGCTGCGCCGGGTCTTTACTTTGCGTTCCAGCCCAGCGAGAAGTTCCTCTTCAGTTGGATTGCTGGACATGGTATTTATCTCCTCACGGATATAACGCGGATACGGATGAGGGATTTCATTGGTTGTTGATAAATTTGAATTCATTGTATTCTTCCTCTATTTTTGTCTCTCAGCCTGTCTTGTACTGCCGGCTGAGGCTTTACAGGAGTATATCGCCTTCACGTGCTAGGGGTAAGCCGGTAATCTCGGCTGCCTGGGGGGTAAGCGCAATCAGATGTTCTTTGCCCAGACCATGTATAGTAGGTACGCCGCAGGAGAGTGCGATCGCCGCCATCTCCGAACCCATGCTCTTGAGAAACGAGGCGCAACGCTGCGCGGCAGTATCAATGTCGAACTTTTTGACCAGTTCATCCTCCTGGGTGGCGATACCGCGCGGACACTTGCCGGTATGGCAGGTCATACAGCCGCTGCAGCCCATGGCAACCAGCGTTGCTGTGCCAACGGCTACCGCGGTAGCTCCCAGCGCTATAGCCTTGGCGGCGTCTACTCCATCTCTAATTCCGCCCATCTGCACTATCTGCAGTTGTCCGCCGCAACCAATCTCCTCCAGACCGTCGGTAGCCTGAATTATTGCAGCGAGTGACGGGATGCCGACATTGTCGGTAACCACGGCGGAGGAGGCGCCGGTGCCGCCTTCCATACCGTCGATCTCGATAAAATCAACGGTGTCCTTGAGGGCTATCTTGATATCGTTGTTGACTCGACCGGCACCGATTTTGAGACTGATAGGAACTCGCCCGCTGGTGGCTTCACGGAATTCCTCAATCTTGATGATCAGGTCGTCAGCTCCGAGGACATCCGGGTGGCGACTCGGTGAGCGGATATCTATGCCCTGGGGCAGTCCGCGAATTCGGGCGATATCTGGAGTAACCTTCTTGCCCATGAGCTGACCGCCGAGTCCGGGCTTGGCACCCTGGGAGATATAGATCTCGACCGCGTCGGCTTTGAGCATATCGTGTATGGAGAAGCCGTAACGCCCGGAGAGGCACTGATAGATCATCTTAGCGGCCGCGGCGCGTTCTTCCGGCATCATGCCACCTTCGCCGTTGTTGATAGCGATACCGGCAAGGGCAGAGGCTTTGGCGAGAGCGATTTTGCAGGGCTTAGAAAGAGCTCCATAGCTCATCGGTGCAATAAGTATCGGCATCTCCAACTCCAGCGGCTGGCTGGCGTACTTGTTGCCGAGGGTCGTCTTTAGATTGCAGCGGTTGAGCATGCCGAGTTGTTCGCTGATGTTACCCGGGGTGATGCGGAAAGCAATATCGTCAAAGGTCGGAATGTGCCGCGATGCACCGAAACCACGTACGCGGTAGCGCCCGAGTTCGGCTTTGGTCGCAATGTCATCGGTGATACGTTTTGGCCACATGGCGCCTAGCGGCGAAGCTACCTGTACACGTTTGCCGCTGCCTTCATACTTCTGGTAATGCAGATCCTTGCCTTCAGCTATAACTTTTTGGAATTTTTCGGGTACATCAATACCAGCTTCCTCCAGCAGAGCGGCAATCTCCGCGTACTCCTCCGGTGTGGTCTCGACTATCTTTGCATCATCCCCGACCGATTCGATATTGCCTCCACAGTAGATGGCGCCATTTATGATATTCTGTCCGACCCCTTGCCCGCAGTCGCCACAGATTACCAGTTTGCCGCCCATCATCATATAGCCGGCCATAAAGTTAGCCTTGCCGCCAGCTATAATCCAGCCGTCCTTCATCATCGCCCCGGCGCGTGAGCCGATATTGCCGCGGACAATGAGTTTGCCTCCACGCATTCCTACTCCTGCAATTGCACCGGCATTCTTACCGACGACAATCTCGCCGGAGAGGATATTATCGGCGACACCCCAGCCGGCATTGTTGCGGATGAAGATATCAATGCCGTCTGACAGACCACCACAGAAGTATCCGGCGCTGCCTTCTATCTTGATCCTGGATTTACCGATCATGCCTACGCAGATAAGGTGCTGGGCATCAGGATTCTCAATAATTATCTCTTTTTCCTGGCTCTCTATGAGCTTATGGATTTTTTCATTGACCTTGGTTACACCAAGCTCAGCGTTGATCGTTGCCATGTCTTGTATGCTCCTGGGAATGGTTCATAAGTGTCTAGTCCTACGCCGGGGAAGAGGCGATTTAACGCTACCTCTTCGGAGGCTACTGCTACAATTTCATCGGTCTCAAGTACGACCATCGGCTTTGCAGCTAGATGATCCTTGGCGAAACCGAAGCCGTCTTTGGTACTGACCAGGAAGGAGAAGGTGCCGTCGAGTTCGTCTACGGAGCGCTTGAGCACCTCCTCCAGTGATAAACCTCGGTCAAGCTTGTCGGCAAGATATACCGCAACAAGTTCGGAATCATTATCGGTTCGAAATTGATAGCCGTGTTTCTCCAGGCGTCTTTTCATCTTGAAATAGTTGGTTATCTGCCCATTATGAACTATGGCTACATCTGAAAAACCGTAGGCCCAGAAGGGGTGAGCCCGGCTGGTGTCGACAACACTCTCGGTGGCCAGGCGCACGTGGCCGATGGCATGAGTGCCAGTGAAGCCGCTAACGCCATAACGTTCATCGACCTCAATAGCGCCGCCGATATCCTTGATAATCTCCAGAGCCGAGCCGATACTCAGAATCTCAACCCCTGCTTGATTCTCCAGCGTATAACTGAGTTCCTTCACCGAATCAAGACCGGGTATCTCTATCCTATAATGTTCTTTATTATATTCTTCAGATAGGATCTTCAGTCCAAAGCCGTTGATAATCGCCTTGACCTTCTTGGCTCGGTTCTTGCCTTCAACCGATTGGCTCGAACATTTTAGGAGGATGCGTACTACCAGACGTTCCGGCAGTCCCTCCCTGTATAGTGCAAAACCCGTTGAATCGGGGCCGCGGTGCTGCAGACCATCAAGCATGCGAACCATCTTTTTGCCTATATCAGCGGGTGAGTTGAGCATTATTCCTGCAATTCCACACATAAGTAACTCCTTTTGCTGCTAAGTAAATAATCTATGCTGGTGTATATTCAATGTACGTCTTTGTACGTTATTGTCATTTAAGCCTGGTTTGCCGGCGTGTACCAACAGGCAAACCAGGGTTATTGTGGTTAATTACTACAGCAGCTGGTTTTAGGGGTGTTCTGCTGCTGGTAGAGAGTGACATCCTTGATGTCTGGGAAGTCGCTGCGGATTTTTGCGTCTATTGCCGCATCAATACCGAGCGGGGTGTGTTCGGAGATAAGCTGAACCGCTTTTTCATGGGCACGGGTGAAGGCGTCTCTGCTGCCCTGGGCTTCCCAGTTCTCACGGTATTCACGGTCACAGGCGGCTGGATCGGAATCGGCAAATTCATCGTACATGAAGTCGATAGTGTGTTCCTGACCGAGGTAGTGGCCGGCAGGGCCTATCTCCTTCATTAGATCCAGTGCTATTCTCTCTTCATCTACTTCAATCCCGCGTAGAACCCTGGCGGTACGCGAGAGGATCTCGTTGTCGATAACTAATTTTTCATATGAAGCGGTTAGATCGAACTCCATTAGACCGGCAGCGTCATGAATATAGTTGGCTCCACTCATGGCTGTAAGCAGGCTGCCCATCCCTGACTCGTAACCTGCTTGTGCGTCAACGGTCTTCGAGTCGGTCATGCCGGCGGTTGAGTAGTACGGTAACTGGTAGTATTGGGCTAGCTGAGATACCCCGGAGTTGATCATGGCGCGCTCAATGGCGCCGGATAAATGCCCCATGGTTCGGAGATTGGTGATAGTACCGACACTGCCGCAGATCGTTGGGGTGCCTTTATTGATAAGCTGTGTCTGTACTACTCCGGACAAGGTCTCGGCCATATGCATGGTGACATTTGAGGCCATTGTGATCGGTGAGGTATTGCCGCAGAGCGGTTCTGTCGGTACGACTACGGGCAGGCCTTCTTGAGCCACATAGGCGGTGAACTCTCCGTAGATATCATCAATCTTGAAAGGACTTATCAGCAGGGTGATGAAGGAGACAAAGGGTCTGGCTCTGAGTGCATCCATGCCCCCGGCGATCTCTGCGGCCATCTTGACTACGTTACGTAGCCCCTGAGCTCCGTAGATGCCGCCCATAACATGCTTGCTGGTATTTTTGAATGCATGGTAGAAACGGTTGATATCCACGTGATCGTCGCCTTTGATATCATTAGGGAATACATTGATTACAAAAAAACTGATATAGTCAAGTGCATCCATTACCCGTGCCATCATTGCAATATCACTGTTGAGTGACGGGCGGCGGTTGCCAGTATCTAGATCCAGAACATTGATCGCGGTACCGCCGGTACCCAGATAGCAATTACTTGCTTCAAGGGTAAGGTCATTCTCTTCGCTGCGGCCACATAATACTACTTTTGACGGCGCAGAAGCGATGCAATCATCCAGACAGGAATCTGGAATCTTTACCAGATTCCCATCTTCAATAGGCAACCCGGCTTTTTGGAAGACATCCAGTGTCGTCTTGGAATATACCCGGATACCTGATTCTGAAAGCAGGTTTCTGACGGCTTCGTCTAACTTCTGTACATCTGCATCGGAGAAGGGTCTATACATCCCGCCCTTCTGTCCACCCTTTACTGCCATTTCTCTCTCCTCTATAAATATTGGTGTTTGCAAGCAGGCTTTTACTCTGAATACCTGTTTGTAGTCTTTAGGTTACCAAGGCTTTGGCCGTTATAGCCGAGGCAGTAGTAAATTTGCAAGAGGTGTACCAATATTAAATTTATATTGAAAATAGGGTGGTAATAATGAGCTGCGGTTTGATTATTTGTCTATATTTAATGTAAGCACCACTCTTTTTGCCTGGGGTATATTTTATAAGTAAAATAACACTCACAAATATTCGGCCTTGGTATTAAATACAAAAGTGTATCTTTTTTCGCAGGGTGTATTGCATAAATGAACAATTATAATACATTTTTGTATTTTTTCTTGGGGTGATCGGTAGGTTTTTGAGATTAGCATGAATGTGGTTGATATTGTTTTGCATTATTTTTTTATTAAAGTTGTAATATCTTGTTGTAATGTTAGTTATAGGTTTTATACATTTGTGTAGTGTGTATTGTTAGCATGATAGTATTATTGCCAGCAATTATTAGCGGATTATTATGGTCAAATGAATATAATATTCAAATTCATGTAAAAAATACATAATTGTAATATAATCCTTCAAAATTGATGTGTGTTACAATTTTGTTAGCCATTGAGTGCTGGCTGTCGGTAAGCTTGAGTAATTCTTTCTTTAGTCCTGAAAACAAGCTTATTACCCGGTATTTGAAGTGTTAAGTGTAGTGTTCGGCAGCTTTATAGCATTATTTTAACATAAAAGTAACTTGCTGGAACGCTGATTGACTAAAGCAGTGCATAGTTTATTAATTTTGTTGGCTACTCCTGATATACATGTATAGGTGACTGTATGACAGGAGGGCTGTCGCTATGAAGAGAGGCGCGAGAGAGAGAAGAGAGAGAGGGTTGGTTATGAAGAGAGTGTTGAGTGCGCTAATTGCGCTGACGTTAGCTCTGTATTGCGGAGCGAGTCTTAATGCTGCTGAGCCAGATAATATTGTTGCGGCAATGGCGCAATATGATCAGGGGCTGTTCCAGGGCAAGTCGCAGGAAGAGATCAAGTCGGAACTTCCAGTATCGGGATCGTATGTCGATGAGACTTCACCGATAGAGGAGACGGTCGAGGTCAATGGAGAAGAGGTTACCATTTTTCGTTATCTCAATGATATAGAAATTTTGCAGTATCGAGGTAATGTGCTCTGGACCTGTATTGCGGCATTTCTGGTATTTATGATGCAGGCAGGGTTCATGTGTGTAGAGGCTGGGTTTACCCGGGCGAAGAATTCAGTAAATATTATTATGAAGAATGTGCTGGATTTCTGCTTTGGTACCTGTGCTTATCTGGCTATTGGTTATCACATTATGTTTGCTGGTGATGAGCCGCTATACTTCCTCGGTTCGACCGATATGACCGATTGGGGTTTCGCCTTCTGGCTCTTCCAGTGTGTGTTTGCGGCGACAACTGCAACAATTGTGTCTGGTGCGATGGCTGAAAGAACTAAGTTTGTGGGCTATATTGCTTATAGTATTGTTATCTGTGCGGTTATCTATCCGGTATATGGTAATTGGGCATGGGGTAGTCTGCTCGATAGTGGCGGCTGGCTCGAAAATATTGGCTTCTATGATTTTGCTGGTTCGACCGTGGTACACTCAATCGGTGGCTGGCTGGCGCTGGCAGGTGCGATTATTCTTGGCCCACGTATCGGTAAGTATGGTCCTGACGGCAAGGCACGAGCCTTCCCCGGACACAATCTGCCACTTGCGGCACTGGGCGCGCTGATACTCTGGTTCGGCTGGTTCGGCTTCAACCCCGGTTCAACTACTACCTTCGACGGTAATCTGGCTCGTATTGCGGTAATGACTAATATTGCCGGTGCAACCGGTGCTATCGGAGCGCTACTGACAATCTGGATGATCATCAAGAAGCCTGATGCGTCGATGACTATAAATGGTTTCCTTGCAGGTATGGTAGCTATCTGTACCGCGGTAGACTGTGTTACTGTCTGGGGAGCAATTGCTATCGGTCTGGTCGCAGGTATGCTGGTTGTGTTGAGTGTGCTCTTCATTGACAATGTACTCAAGGTCGATGATCCTGTAGGTGCGGTTAGTGTACACGGTGTCTGTGGTGCGTGGGGTACCTTTGCCTACTGTTTCTTCAGCACTAATATAACTGATTCTGCTGCCTTCTTTGCGGCTGTCAAGGCGCAAGCTATCGGTATCGGCGTGGGTTTTGCCTGGGCGTTTGGAACTGGGTATGCCCTCTTTACTCTGATCAAGTACACTATCGGTCTGCGTGCACACAGAGATGAGGAGCTCAAGGGTCTGGATATTACCGAGCATGGAAGTGAAGCCTACAGCGGTTTCCAGATATTTACCAACGAATAAGGGCTTTCTGTTGATTTAGTGAGGGTCTGAGCGGTTATTGCGCGTGCTAGGTTGTGCGCTCAGACCTGTTAATTTAATTGATGATACCGATTTTTGGAGAATAATATGAAATTAATAGTAGCATATATTCAGCCGGAGCGTTTGACCGATGTAAAGCAGAAGCTCTGGGAGGCTGAAATTAGGAAGATGTCTGTGACCAATGCTCTGGGCTGCGGACAGCAGGGAGGTTATCATGAGTCTTATCGTGGGGTAGATATAGAGGTTAATCTTCTCAAGAAGATGCGTATTGAGATCGCGGTCAATGATGAGTTTGCTAGTAAGACCATTGATGCAATTGTCGCTGCAGCCAGAACCGGAAATGTCGGTGACGGTAAGATCTTTGTGACCAATCTTGAAGAGTGTTATAGAATCAGAACCGGTGAGACCGGAATTGATGCTATAGGTTAGATTTTGCCTTTGCACTGTGAAGGTAAAATAAAGAAGTAGTAGAAGTAACTTACAATCTGGGCTTTGACCGGTAGTTGATTCTCAAGGTAAGTGGTAATGCTGGAGCTTGGTGTAGTTGATGCTGACGGAAGAAGCCCTCTAACATAGCCTGCGACTAGGAGTAGTATTGAGTATGCTCAATACTTTCCTGGTCAATTTTTTTTTGGTTTTGGTGTTTAGTACTATATGTGTTTGCTTTTCATTTTATTTTGTTGGTTTACGAAAGGGAAAGCATGAACTCAGAAACAGCAGTAGACGGAATTTTTAATGCATTACAGGAGCCTTCACGTTCGATTATCAATATCAGAAAGGCTGGAGAAATTCTCGGTATTGAGAACGCGAAGATAGAGAACCTTATTGCTCCGCAGGATCTGCATGTATACAGACTCCATCCCAATATTGGCGGATTTCCGCTCAGTGTCTGGGGGTGCACCGCGTTTCATAGTCGGGCGCGGGGAATTTATAAAGGCGGTATACGTATATCTCCAGAGGTCGATACGGGTGAGACCATGGAATTGGCACGGCTGATGACACTCAAGACGGCGTTGGTGGAACTTGAGCTCGGTGGTGCCAAGACTGGGATAAAGTTTGATATGCGTATTGCGTATAAGCTGCTTGGTAAGACCGAGTATGACCCGGAGTTTGAACGTGGAGTCAAGCGGGCGATAATGCGCGAGTATGCGCATCACTACCGGGGTATGTTGAGCCGGTCACGTTATGTGCCGGCGCCGGATGTCGGCACCGGGCCGAACGAGATGGTGGTAATTTATGATGAGACCAAGAATCCGGCGTCGGTAACCGGAAAACCTGAAGGGGTTCCGGGGTGGTTGCCGGGGCGTTCGGAAGCTACAGGCTATGGGGTGTATTATACAACCAAGACGGCGCTTTCATGGACGGGAAAAGATCTTGGTGGAGTGCGTATCGCGCTACAGGGATTTGGTAACGTCGGTATGAATGCGGCGCGCTTTCTAGTGGCAAAGGGGGCGGTAATAGTGGCGGTAGCAGATAAAGTTGGAGCGGTAGTTGACAATAAGGGGTTGGATATTGAAGCGCTGGCTGAACATGTGAGCAGATTCGGTACGGTACAGGGATTTGCCGCAACCGCAGTAACCCCGGAGGATTTTTTTGCTACCCCTTGTGAAGTGCTGATACCGGCGGCGATCAATGATGCCATTACCGCGGCTGAGGCCAAGGTGATCCAAGCCAGCTATATTGTTGAAGGGGCAAACTTTCCTACAACCTATAAAGCACTCGAAGTTCTGACGGCCAGAGGTGTCGTGGTAGTCCCTGATATTATTGCCAATGCCGGTGGCGTGATTGCCTCGTGTGAAGAGTATACGCATCCGACAGCGACTAGTAAGTTGACCCATCAGGATGTCTACCAGACTATTGAGAAATCTATAGGGAAAAACCTGGAGGCGAGTTGGGAGCTAGCTGAAGGTGAAGGTCTCAACCTGGATACCGCGTGTACACTTATTGCTGTGGATCGGGTGTACCGGACAATGCGTAACCACGGCTGGGTATAGGGAGGATAGTAGATAGATGTATAATTATCGAAGGGCGGTTGTGAGTGATATCGAGTCGCTTATCGAATTGCTGCGGGAACTGACAGCGCTTGAGGAGGACTTCGACTTTGACCGGGATAAGCATAGAGCTGGACTTGAGCTCCTGCTTGCGGCGCAGCCGGAGAAGGTCTGTCTGCTGGTGGCGGCGCAGGGGGCTGAGATCGTAGGGATGTGTTCGGGGCAGGTGGTGTTGTCTACGGCTATGGGCGGTGGATCTGTGTGGGTCGAAGATGTGGTGGTGAGCAGTAAGCATCGGGGCAAGGGAATAGGTAAGGCCTTACTTACACACTTGCGGGATTGGGCGGAGTCTGAGGCTAAGGCCAAACGAATGCAGCTCTGGGCGGATAAAGATAATACTCCGGCTATTACTTTTTACAACCGTAATGGTTGGAAGAAAGCTAATGGTATAGTTCTGAAAAAAAATCTTTCCCGATAAATTTTGCCTTTAGTGTTTTGTCTCTAATAAAAAGCAGTTACCCGGAAACTATCTGAGAATTATGGGTAACTGCTAGGGCTTTGGCGGTATGGTTTTTACGCAGTTTCGTCCAGAATTTTTTGCAGCATACAGTGCTTTGTCTATCCTGGATAATAATGACTCTAGATTGTCTGTGTCAAGAGCTTCACTTAGACCTATGCTTACTGTAAGGGGTAGCTCAGGTTTTTTAATTATTTTCGTAACTTCAATATTTTGGCGAATTTTCTCCGCCAGCTCGTAACCGTGCTCTAAGGAGCAATTATGGGATAATACAATAAATTCTTCACCGCCCCAGCGGCAAAGATGATCTGATTCTCGAATGCTTTTTTGTATTATCCGGGTAGTCTCAATCAGTGCCTGGTCACCCTTTAGATGTCCATATTTATCATTGATAATTTTGAAGTGGTCAAAATCAATGAGTAAAACACATAATGGTTTTTTATCACGTTTTCTGAGATTAAGAGCATTGGTTAGAGTATATTCAAAAAATGGTCTGTTGTAAACCTTGGTAAGGTTGTCGGTAATGGCTAAATGCTGCATTTTTTTATGAAAAAATGCAACAGTGAGGTATACAAGTAGTATTGACAGCGATATTGCAATGAAGTTGATCACTATATTTATTATAGTTACTTTGTTAATATTTGACATTGCTTCAGATTCATTTATCTCAACAAATAAATACCAGTCAAGCTCAGGAATATAGTTGGAGTTAACCAGGATATTTGAATTCTTGGTCTGGAAATCAAAGGAATGGGTTTTGTTTTGGCGGGTTTTCTGCAGAGTCTTTGAAAAATCTCCTGAGTTCGTATAATGCTCACTGGCAATAGCTGATAAGGCAAAATCTGGAATAAGCTGTCCTGATGAGTCTGTAAAGAAGATATTTCTGTGGTATTGTTTATCAATATCTTTGATAATACCCTGTATGTTTTTTAGATTAATTCCCATACCGGCGACACCGATGGGATTATCTGTTTTGTCAAATACCCTGAAGTTTATAAACAGGGTTGGAAGATCTTCGAGTCTCTCATTCTTTGTACAGTTTAATGCAAATTTATTATTTGATTCAATGAATTTGAAGTACCATTGAGCAGCTTCACAATCCTTGGTCTCTAAAAATCTTTCTCCGGCTGAATTATAGTAAAATGAGGTTTTGTCTGAAACGAGAAAGCTGCTTATTGCGTTGTATTCAGCCATTATATCTTTTAAATATCTGGTAAGAGCCTGCCTGTTATTTTCATTACCTTTTAGCCAGTCGATAATAAAATAGTCTTTGGCCATTCGTGATGAAGCAATTATGGGTGGGAGTAATTCTAATTTTATTCTGGAATATATTGCTTCACTGGTTGTTGGCATTACGTCGTTGATTAACGATTTGCGTAAGGCATCCCTCGTTGTCAGGTAATTAACAGTTGTGGTAATTACAAAACTGGTAATCAGGATTGTAGTGATAATAAGCAGGATTATTTTTTGCTTGTTATAAATACTCAAAGATTTTGGCATATAATTCTCATAATATAACAAATAGTATTCATTTAATGAATAATAATCACGGATTATTTTATTATAATCCTTTTGCTTGATTTAGTCAATATGTTGATATTTACTGACTGTTTCAGTTGTGGATTTGATTGCTATAGCCACTTCTTCTTTTTGAAGAGATAGAGCATGGAGCCGGCGATAAGCAGCATCACCCCGACTACTACCGGATAGCCATACTGCGAATCCAGCTCGGGCATGTCTTTGAAATTCATCCCGTAGAGGCTGGTAATAAAGGTTAGCGGGAGGAAGATGGTACCGATGATACTCAGTATCTTCATTACCTGGTTGAGGTTGTTGGCGATACTGTTGAGGTAAAGGTCGATCAAGCTGATCGTCTCATCGCGTAAGGATTCATTGATTTCGGCGGCCTGCAGGGCATGATCGTGCAGATCGCGTAGAAAGGGCGTACACTTATAGGTAAAGTGGTGATGCTCGTCGCCGTCGCGTATCAGGGAGCCGAGAAGTTCACGCAGTGGCCAGATGCCCCGGCGCATAACGATAAGCTGGTGCTTGATACGGTGGATAAGCGTAAGGATATTGTCTTGTTCCTGATGCGAAATATCGAGTTCGATAGCGTCAAGTTTTTCGCCGACTATCTGAAGTGTTGAAAAAATCTGGTCGACGATACCGTCGATCATAATATACGAGAAGTAGTCAGCCCCATTCTGCCTAATTTTACCCAGACCGTGTTGGAGGCGATTGATAATGGTTTCCAGATACTTTGAACTGAACTCATGGAAGGTGATGACGAAATCTTTGAGTAGCAGCAGGCTGAAACGGCTCTGAATAATTTTGGCTTTGCTTTCGTCGAAGAAGTATACATTCATGGTGATGAAGCAGTATTTGGTGGTAGATTGAATTTTCGGGCGTTCGACGCGTTCATTGATATCCTCCAGAACCAGAGGATGGATATCGAATTGTCTGCCGATGGATTCGATTATATTCAGATCATAGCCGGTAATCTGTATCCAGTTAATATGATCTTTCACATTGAGCGCTTTGAGATCATATGGGGTTTCGATATAATTACGGTGGTAATTCTCTTCGTTATAGTAAGTATGGTAGACCCTGGCTTCTTGAGTATTGTCTAGATCGTAGTCAAATAGTTCGCCTGGTGCTTTACCTAGACTCTCAACTTTTCTGCGTTTATTTGATCGGAAAAAGTCAGTATCCATAATCTCTCTTTTATTTTGGAAGCTAGTAGAAAAAGCGCATATTGTACATAATTAATAAGTGATTGTAGTAAATAAGTGGTTTCTCGGCAAGCAATTAATATAGAACTAACAATTGCTCGGATCAGAGTAATTGTCGGCAGTCGGGTTGCAGCAGGAGGGCAAGGGGTGGGAGAGCCGGGTCGGGGATTATCCAGACGGCTGAGCCGCTGCCGCTCATGCGCGCCATTTGCTGTTGCTCCCGGAGTCTCGTTTGTAGCGCTTTTTGGCGCGGTTCAAGAGTAAAGGCGACATCTTCGAAACGGTTGAAACTGGCCTGGTACAGGGCGTGCAGGTCGCGGTCTTGTAGGCTGAGTAGGTTGAGGAAGGGGTCGATATGGACTTGGTTAAAATCCTTGGGGTTGAGCCGGGAGAATGCTGCCGGGGTCGAGATGCGCCAGTCTGGGGCGAGAAGTTGGACTATTACCGGTTCAACCTCGGTTAACGGGGTGATGATTTCGCCGCGCCCCTGGCAGAGGCAGACACCGCCGTAGATAAAGAAGGGTACGTCTGAGCCAATCTCAGCGCCTATGGCCGCTAATTCTGCCAGGCTGAGTTTGAGCCCCCAGAGCTGGTTGAGCAGGATAAGCGCGGTGGCGGCATTGCTTGAGCCGCCGCCGAGTCCGGCAGCGTGCGGTATGCGCTTGCTAAGGTGAAAACGGGCGCCGTAATTTACTGCGCAGTGCTGTCTTAGTGCCGCCGCAGCGCAGAGGATGAGATTTGAACTATCGGTGGGGACGCCGGGGGTCGTGCACTCCAGTTGCAACTCTTTGGCCGGGAGGACACTGAGGGTGTCGTACAGGGGGATGGTCTGAAAGACCGAGATTAGATCATGATACCCGTCGTCACGTTTTCCCAGTATCTCCAGAAAGAGATTGATCTTCGCGGGGGAGGTGGCGCGAAGCTCCACTTTAGTGGCTCGTTTCATGCAGCCAGCGGGCGGCGTCTAGAGCATGATAGGTGATTATAATATCGGCTCCGGCGCGTTTCATACCGAGAAGCGTTTCCAGTACAACCGCTTTTTCATCGATCCAGCCCTGCTGCGCGGCCGCTTTTACCATAGAATATTCACCGCTGACATTATAGCAGAGCAGAGGCAAAAGGGTGCGTGCGCGAATGGCACTGATGATATCCAGATAGGCTAGCGCCGGCTTGACCATGAGCATATCAGCTCCCTCTGCTTCATCCAGCAGGCTTTCAAGGATTGCCTCTCGGGTATTGCCGGGCTGCATCTGGTAGCTGCGGCGGTCGCCAAATTGAGGCGAACTGTCGGCTGCTTCGCGGAAGGGGCCATAAAAACTGGAAGCAAATTTTGTGCTGTAGGCAATGATACCGCATTCGTCAAATCCGGCATTGTCCAGCCGTTGGCGCATCGCTGCGACCCGACCGTCCATCATATCCGAAGGGGCGATAAAATCGGCTCCGGCTGCAGCCTGCGAGAGGGCGGTCTTGCAGAGTGGTTCCAGACTGTCGTCATTGTGAATGCGGTTATCTTTGATTATTCCGCAGTGGCCGTGATCGGTATAGGCGCAGAGGCAGGTGTCGGTGATGATGATAAGTTCGGGGGCGATCTTTCTGATCTTCTTGACCGCCAGTTGGGTAATGCCTTCTGAGGACCAGGCGGTACTGCCATGGCTGTCTTTGTGTGAACTCGCACCGAAAATTAGTACCGCTTTGATCCCTGCTTGGAGTAACTCGGTGATTATATCTTCAAGCATATCGATCGAGTAATGATATTGACCGGGCATGGCCTGTATCTCGTCCCTGACGCCTCTGCCTTCAACAATGAAGAGCGGCATGATAAGATCGTCTACAGTAAGCGTGGTCTCAGCGAGAAGACGGCGCAGGTGTTTACTCGAACGTAGCCGGCGTAAGCGCCTTTGGGGAAAGCTCATGATATAATCTCCTTCGTAGTGGCAGAGAGAGTAGAGGCCTTAAAAGAATTTGGATTTGATGAAGGCGTCATTGGCCCAGTTGAGCAGACGGCTTCTGTCCTCGCGTTCCGGGATAGCGCTGAAGACCTCAAATAAGATCTTCTGCGCTGCACGGGTTTGCGCTAGTGGATCGGCGTCATTGCTAAGAAGCGAACTGGTGTCCACTGCCGGTAGCTCACTACCTGGATTAATCGCTGCTGGCTGAGGCGTGGCGGCAGGAGCAGACTTGAGTGCGGCCTCAGGTTTGGGGCAGGGAACTGGGGCGTCCGGTTCGATATTCAGTGCAGCGGCATTCTCCTTTTCGATTTGCGCAAGTCTTGCCGCCGCATCTACTGTTTCATCCTTGTTCTCAGGTAGACCACCTCCATTGAGTAGCGCATCAATCTCATTCTGGTTGATATCCATGGTTATTCCTCTGTATCCTCATCATCTGCGTTGTCTTCGGCTTCATCGAGTGCCTGCTGCTCGGCAGCAGTCCGTGGTTTCATGGTGGGGAATAATACAACCTCTCTGATACTGGTCTGGCCGGTGAGCAGCATTACCAGACGGTCTATGCCGATACCGAGTCCGCCGGCCGGCGGCATACCAACCTCAAGTGCGGAGACGTAATCATAATCTATCGCGTTACAGTATCCTTCTTCGTCCGCAGGCGTTACCTGTTCTTCGAAACGTGCAAGCTGATCGATAGGATCGTTTAGTTCGGAGAAGGCATTACCGAGCTCCATGCCGGCTACTATAACCTCAAAGCGGTCGGTAAACTCTGGGTCTTCAGCATTGCGCTTGCAGAGCGGGTTGAGGATCGCCGGGTAGTGGGTGACGAAGGTAGGCTGAATCAATCGCCCCTCGACGATCTCATCCATAATCTTGGCCATCAGCTTGCCACGGGGCAGATCTGCAACATCGCCAGCTTCGAAACCAGCTTGCTGTAGTCGTGTGCGCATCGCTTCCAGATCGGTGCTGTCAACTCCAGCATACTCCTGGATCAGCTCACTCATGCGTTTGCGCGGCCAGGGAGCTTTGAAGTCTATCTCCTGTCCGCCGTATTCCACCTTGGTGGTGCCGAGGATCTTTTCGGCGCAGGAACTGACCAGGGTCTCGGTGAGATCCATCATGTCGGTGAAATCGGCGTAAGCCTGATAGATCTCGATCATGGTGAATTCTGGATTGTGGGAGGTGTCGATACCCTCGTTGCGGAAGCTCCGGTTGATCTCGTATACCCGATCCATACCGCCTACCAGGAGGCGCTTGAGGTAGGTCTCAGGAGAGATGCGCATGAAGAGATCGATATCCAGTGCGTTATGATGCGTGGTAAAAGGACGGGCGGCAGCTCCACCATAGATACTCTGCAGCATCGGGGTCTCGACCTCAAGAAAATCCCGATTGTCGAGGAATTCCCGGACATAGGTGATGATTTTACAACGCTTGACAAAGTTGTTACGCGCTTCGTCATTGGCGGCGAGATCCAGATAGCGTCGACGGTAACGAATCTCAACATCCTTGAGCCCTTTGAATTTGGCTGGGAGCGGTTCGAGACTCTTGCAGATGATTCTGAACGAACTGGAGAAGATGGTTACCTCACCGCGGCGGCTCTTCATAATCGGCCCGCTGACCTCTAGAAAATCACCGATATCCAGGAGTTTGGTCTGTTCGAAATTCTCAATTCTCTTCTGAAGTAGATTTATCTGTACCTTGCCGGAGCGGTCTTTGATATCAATCCAGACGCTCTTACCCATATTGCGCACGGCAACCGCTCTGCCGGCGATAGTAACTATCGGGGCGTCTTCGGGCTCAACTTCACCCTCCGGGCAGAGCGAGCGTACATGCTCTATATTACCAGTAATCTCAACTTTTGAGCCGAATGGATCTACTCCCAACTCTCGAAGCTTGGTTAATTTCTCAATTCTCTCCTGTCTTATCTTGTTCTTTGCCAATTTTAACTCCTGTGTCTATTAGAATATCCAGCTATATATAATACTGATAATAGGATATCAGGTATGTTGCAGGGTGTCAAGAAGCGGAAATATATTAATTCTTTTATTTTATCCGGTTTTTCCCCGTGTGAATTGGCGACTCTTGTAATCTTGCAGGAGGTATGGTATCCTGATAGTAACGTTGCCGTTTGGTGATGGGGGGCTGAGTTGTTCGAGTCGGAATTTATTTTACAGCGGGATAGAGCGTAGGGAAGGAGGAGCAGGATGGAGAATTTTGTATATCAGGTGCCGACCAAGATCGTCTTCGGACGGGGAACGGAGGAGAAGGTCGGTTCAGAGGTAAAGGTCTGGGCGGAGAAGGTGTTGTTGCATTATGGGGGCGGAAGTATTCGGCGTAGTGGTCTCTATACCCGGGTGACCGAGGCGCTTGCTCGGGAAGGAATAGAGTATGTCGAGCTCGGCGGGGTGCAACCCAATCCGCGTCTGGAGTTGGTGCGAGCCGGGGTGGAACTCTGTAAACGTGAAGGAGTGGGGCTGATCCTGGCCGTAGGTGGCGGTTCGGTAATCGATAGTGCTAAGGCTATTGCCATTGGGGTTGTCAATGACGGGGATATCTGGGAGCGTTTCTTCCTGCACAAAGAGGTAGTTGCGCAGGCTCTGCCCGTAGGCGTAATTCTGACTATTCCGGCTGCCGGTAGTGAGTCTAGTAACGGCTCGGTGATCTCAGAAGCGAGTACCGAGCGCAAGGTTTCGGCCAAGGGGCAGGCGGTGGTACCAAAATTCGCTATTCTTAATCCTGAACTCTCAACTACCCTCCCGGCTTTTCAGACGGCCTGTGGGGCGTCGGATATGCTCTCGCATATTATGGAGCGTTACTTCTCCTCGTCTGAGCATGTCGAACTTACCGATCGGCTCTGTGAGGCGGCAATGCAGACGGTGATAGATATTGCGCCCAAGGCTATCGCTGATCCGTTGAACTACGATTACCGGGCGGAATTGATGCTTACCGGTATGGTGGCGCATAATAACAGCCTTGGTATCGGGCGGGTACAGGACTGGGCTTGCCATGGTCTGGAGCATGAGTTGAGTGCGATTTGGGATATCGCTCATGGTGAAGGGTTGGCTATACTGACTCCGGCGTGGATGGAGTATGTGGCGGAGTATAATTTGCCACGGTTTGAGCGCTTTGCCGAGAAGGTATGGGGTATAAACTCGGGGAGTACGCCCGCGAAGATAGCCGGGGCGATTCGGGCTTTGCGGGACTGGTTTACCGCTCTGGGGCTCAAAAGCCATCTGCGGGAGTATGCGTTCTTCGATGAGTCACGCTTGGAGGAGATGGCGCAGAAGTGCCTGGGGCTTATGCCGCGAGGTGCGATCAAGCGGTTGAATGTTGAGGATGGGGTGGCGATTTATCGCTTGGCGCTCTAGGGGAGTCAATTCTTCCTGGATATATTTTTTTTCTTGGGATCTGTCTGTGACCTTTACGGGCAGCAAGCTCTTAATGTCTGAAAATTTTGAAAAGGTTAGAAAATCACTAATGTGATTTTCATAGGCTTAATCACTGCTTTAGATACGCTAAAAGACGTCTTATTGTTCTGCTTGCGGAGTAGCTGTTTGGTTAGCTTTATTTTCTGAGGCGTTCCTGACCGTCGGGGAGGCCGATATACTTGAGGATCATCTCGTATACCTCATAATTCTTGTAGAAGAGTTTCTTGCCAGCGTCATTGGCGCTTTGCAGGAAGAGTTCATAGTGTCGGCGCCAGTTTGTGCGGTCATTCTGGTCGTTGAAGATCAGAGCTTTTTCGCGGTTCTCTTTCTTCTTTTTCCGGTAGTTCCAGCGGCAGGTTGAATAGGCGGCGACCAGAGTGTCACTGGTGAGCAGATCAATACCGGCTTCAGCTTTGCTGGTGTCCCAACGGAAGTCCGCCAGCATGTTGTAGATCATTCGTTCTTTGATGTTGGAACGGGGGCAGTAACCGGGGACGACGAGTTTGCCGGATTCTACCCCGCTGCGAGGATTCCAAGAGTAACCGATAAACCCGCAACTTGGGGTTATCAATATTACCGGAGAGACTCTAAGGTAGATCCGTGAGGCCTCTTTTTTGGCGTTTACCAGAGTCTCGTGAAAAATATGCTTATCAGCGTACTCGATGTAATTGAGTACCTCGGTCATTTCTTTACGGTTGTTAAGAAGTTCGGCTTTGGGTTTGTATGATTCACGCAGGACAAAGGGCAGGAACGGATCTTTGAGTCGGGCGCAGAGACGACATACCCGGTGAATGGCCTGAGCTTCGCGGCGCGCAATAGCAAAGGGATTCTGCTTGGTGCCACTCTCCTGTAACTTCTCCTTGGCAATCAAAGCTTTGTTCTTGAGTGAGGGTAATTCTATCTCGTCTATCTTGTCAATAATGCGCTCGTAACGTGCGGCCTCAACCTTGTGGCGTTGGTTGGACTGGAGGAGGATGTTGCGCTGCTTTTTATAGTCAGGGGCGGTTTTGAGCATCTTGTCAAGACGGTGGGTGTCTTCCTTCTGTTTGGCGCGCAGGGTACGGATCTTTTGCAGTAGCTCAGCGCGGATCTCACTGAGAATCATAGCGCGATTCTTGCTGTAGGATATACGCCTTATGGCTTTGTCAGCATGCCATTCCGGAGTGTTTCTGCCGGTAAGTTCCAGTTCTTCATCGATAGAACCGGTAATATTGTTGGCAATTATCTGTTCGAGGTATTCATCAGCATAGAGGATCTTGTTGGTTTCCTGAGTATGGGGCAGTTCACGGATAACATCCTCAATACAGTCTTTGAGCAGTAGTTTTGAAAGCTCGGACGGGATAAACCATGGTGCGTGTCCCAGCAGCGCATGGCGGATGAAAACGCGAATGATCGGCTCACGTCTGGCATCAAGTTTTTTGCTGACCAGCAGGCAGGCGCAGAATTCATAGCATTTCCAAAATTCACTTATTAACTTCTTGTCCAGATTCTGCAGCTCCTTATTGATGGTAGCAATAATATTGGTGCAGAAGAGGACGCTATTCTCGGCCTTAGTCAGCTTCTCTTGAGATTCTTTAGTTGTGCGTTTGAAGATACCGCTGGATTTTGCGTTGAGTTTTTTGATACTTTGTTGCTCCTGTTTTCGGGTGTTTTTGAGCATATCCGACCATTTCTCCAGAGCTAGAGAGTATATCGCGATGGAGAATAACTGTTCAGCAGCATAGCCTGAGGCAATGAGCATATTGTATAGCGGTTCACTTTTAAGGTATTTCCGGGTGTTGGGGATGATCTCCTTGCTCAGTTCGAAGCGCTCAAAGAGGAGCTTGTACTGATCGTTGCCCAATTGCCAGGCTTGTTGCAGCTCCGGGGTGATAAGAATTTTGGGTGACTCTTCGCCTGCAATTACAGCTTGTTCGCGAGCTTCCTTCTCTGCGGCTCGGGTCTTCTCAATCTTCTCTTTGAAGAGTTCAAAACGCTTGATAAGCTCGGTTTTCTCTGGTAGCTGGCGGTATTCACTGCTCTGGCGGTTGAGCTCAGCGCCGATTCCCGGCAACTCACCTTTGCTCTCCTTAAAGGCGGCTCGCTTCTCCTCCAGCTTATCGAGCAGGATAAGGTTGGTGATACGTTTTTCTGACAACTCTTTGAGCTCTTTTGATAGCGGAAATTCTGCGACGCAGGTACTGGGTGAGGTTGTGGTGAGCAGGGAGATTTCTTCTTCTCCCGCTTCGTCATATTCGCCGACGATACCGACATCTTCGCTGTAGTCTGGGGGTATAATATTGATCTCTTCACTCAAATCGTCGTCGGTGAGGTCTGGAGCTATTTCATCATATTCAGAGGTGCGGTCATCGTGGGTCATAAGCGTTATTGAGCCGTATGGATAAAGGCGATTAAAGCCGCCGGGATAAGTAAGAAGAGGATTAGGGCAAAGCTCACGAGTAGTAAAAGTATATTTAGCATAAAATACTTGCCGAGATTGGACAGGGATACTTTGGTCTCGTCGAGGGAGCGGCTGGTGTAGGCGCGTTGCATGCTTCGTGACGCGGTGAACAGGAATATCGCGGAGACCAGAGCGACGATACCGACGATGATGCCGATAACGTCTGATTGAAACAGGGCTTGAATAAGGCTGAGAATTGCAACGATCAGGCCGAGAATGGCGACAAAACTTACCCACCCTCGGTTCTGGGTAAAAGAGTTGATGATTCTCTCGGTAATTATAGTAGTGTCTCCCGTGCTGGTTGTGCTCTCCTGGTTTGTACCGCTGTTATTGTTCTCAGGGGCAGGATTATCAAAACTCATATCGGCTCCTTTAATGGGTTGAAAGATAGAAGGCACCGCCGATGATACTGGCGAATAGACCGAGGATTAACAGGATAAGGCTGACAATACCCGAGATTTTGAAGTAGAGATTGAGCTGGGAGAAGGCATGTTCCAGATCGTAGATGCTCCCGGTGGTATAGGCGGTTTTGATTGATTTTGCAGAGCGGATCAGGAGAATGCCGAGCCAGATACCTACCCAGGTTACAACCAGCGCAACAATGGTCAGCGAGAGCAAGATAGAGATAATCAGAGAAGTATAGCCTGCCAGCATTACCCAAGTATTATATTTATAGATAGCCGAGGCAACATCCTGAACTATCCCGTTGTTGTTAAAGGTACCGCCGAAGGTGGCGTCCTGTTGGGTGGAATCGGAGTGAGATTCATTTTGCGCAGTATTCATGCTTTCTCCCGTATCAATATTCCAAAGGTGTATGTTATACTATAACTTATGTTACAAAATTAGTCAATAGTAGTAGAGGCGATATTGTAAAGACAAAGTACTATTAGCCTTTTTTGCGGGCTACTTATTATTTCTCGGTTGCCAACATCTAGGGTGGAATACCCGGAGGCTTGAGATCGGTATAGTTAGTACGCCGGCAGATCGGGACGGAAAAAGATGATAATAAGTAAAGTAAGTTGGATAATAAAATAACAGCTTATGACGATAGCACTAATCTTGAAGTAGAGGCTGATTGCTCTGAATGCTTCTGAAGTGTCATACAGGTCGCCCTTGGTTTGGGTTGGAGTGGTGTGCATATTTGCTTTGAGTAGATTGTAACTGGCGCCTATCATTGCTAGCCCCAAGGCTATTCCGAAATACTCTTTGAGTAATATACTGATAATAGCCAGTAATATAGTTGCAATACCGATGAGAACCTGCCAGCCAGCACTTTTATTGAGAGCTTGGGCGAGCTGGGCGGCGGTTGGGTTGTAATCAGGATTATTTAACATTTGAAAACCTTTTTTTGCTTGAGATGATGGTGTCAAAAGTATGCTTTATTAAAAGAACGATTTGCCGGGATTGCTTAAGAATGCTATGAATTCGAGAAATGTGCAGCGCCAATGCCGGCCAATAAAGCTATAAGAAAACAAATACAGTAGAGTTTAAAGTATAAGCCATAGCTGGCGAGGGCAGTGGTAACTTCATATAAATCGCCGTTTTTTGCTGCTTTTCCGACGACGATATTGGCTTTGAGGAGTCTGTAGCTAGCATACAGTTCCAGCGCGCCAACCAGGACGGCAAGAGGGTTTCGGTAAAATATGCCAAAACATAATAAGTATAATAGACTTATGAGTATACCGGCAATAGCAGTTATTATCTGCCAGGTTGCACCGGCGCGTAAGGCTTTGCTTAGTCTTGCGCTTACAGGGTCATAGAGCGAGTCGTCATTGTCAGCTAGTTTACCGAACATTTTATCTCCTGATTGGGGGTTTAAAGTTATATTAGCTTATTTCCGTAATTCTGGTGGTAATAGATGTTATCTTAAGTATGAAGAAAGAAAATAACCGGATCCGGCTACGAGAATAATTATGACGTTGATGCCCAAAAATTTAAAGAAATTATTGAGGTATTTGATACCGGAAAGGGCTGTACTCTGTTCTCCGGTCAGGCTGGCGCGTCTTATCTTATTGGCGCTCTTCCAGAGGCTGATGCTACCAATAACGGGAAGACAGCAGCTACAGGCCAGAGTAAGCATACAGAGTCCTTGGAGTACCCCTTCCGAGCCTCCTCTGAAGTTTAGTGATATAAGTGCAAAAATAGCTCCAAACGCACAAATTAAGATTATCGGGATGGTTATGAGTTTGAGCCAGAAGGTAGAACGGGCTAGATCGGAGACAGCATATCGGACGCTATCTCTCTCCTCCTCTTGCTGTTTTATCTCGGATTGATCTGTGGTAGTGCCGGTATTAGTTTGGGTGGTTGTACTTACGCTTGCGTCTGTAGAGATGTCTGGGATAACAAATGTATTGTTGTTGGTAGCGTCGTTATTCATGATGGTCTCCTGTGTCTTTTTTGATGAATATGTGGCAAATGGTTTATGTTTATATATTTGTATAAATATACGTCTTACGGTGAATGTTGTCAATAAAAAAAGCTTATGATAATTGTCATAAGCTTTAAAAAAAACGGCTAGAGTTTTTAAGTGTAAGGCGTAAATTAAATAGTATATTTTGCGAAATTTATATCTCCTATTTTTCATCGCTTTTTTACGCAAGGGTTGTGCATGGAATTTGAGTTCAGCGACTAAAAATAGGGTAATCTCATTAAGAACATAATACCGATAAAGAACACGTATGAGATAATAAAACCAATGCTATATAATTTGAAGTATACCCCATACCCGGTGAGGGCGTTGGCAGCGTTGTCTAAGCTGCCATTTTTTGTTGCTTTTCTGGCAATTATGCAGGATTTGAGGAGTCTATAGCTGGCATATAGTTGGAGTACTCCAAGCAGTAGCTGTAACGCTCCAACTAAGGGATGAAGCTGGCTGTTAGGTAATATATTAAAGCTGAAGATATTCGCCAAGCTTAAAAGTATCCCGATAATAGCGATTATTATCTGCCAGGTAGTGCCGACGCGTAAGGCGTGGCCTATGCTCTCACCTACCGGGTTATAGTTTGGGGTGTCATTGTCGTTCAGGTTATCAGGCATTTTATCTCCTTGTTGGTGGTTTGGGGGTGTGGGGTATTTCATTCTTTATTCTGGCTGTATGCTGTAAAGGTAGTATGGGGCGAAATAATAGATAGAGCCGAAGATGAGTAAAAATAAGCCACTGATACTCATGAACATGAAAAAACGATTGAGATTGGTGATCCCGGAAAGAGCGGTTTCTTGCTCCCCGGTCTGGCTGGCACGTTTTATTTGATTGGCGCTATCCCAGAGTCTGTTGCTGGCGATTATCGGAAGCAAGCAGCTACAGGCCAGGAGAATAATACAGATGCTATCAATGACTCCGTAGATGCCTCCGGTGAAATTATGAGTGATAAGCAATAAAACGGCCAAGATCGTACCGGCGATACTTATGGGGAAGGTTATAAACTTTAGCCAGAAGGTCAAGCGGGCTAGACCTGCTACTGCATATTTGACGCTGTCTTTCACCTCTTCTTTCTTCATTTTATACTTCTTATTCTTCTTTGGTGTTTTAGTCTGAGTTTTGTCTGAATTGTTAGTGAGTGATTTTTGCGGATTATTAGGGATATCCGGAGAATTGTGGTCAGTGGAGTCGAGGTTCATGGTGGTCTTTCTTGTTGGTTTTGCTAATGCGTAGCATGTTATTTGCGACTATATATTTGTATAAATATACGCCTGGCGGTGTGTGTTGTCAATAAAAAAAGCTTATGATAATTGTCATAAGCTTTAAAATATAATGTGTATGAATAATGTGCTTATCTTTACTGCAGTAGCTCGCTGATAGCAGGCTCAACGGCAGCAAGCATCTCCTCCAGCTTCTCTGGATTTTTGCCTCCGGCTTGCGCCATATCGGGTCTGCCGCCACCGCCGCCACCGACGATCGGCGCGAGTCTTTTGACGATATCGCCGGCTTTTATTCGCTTGGGGGCAAGGTCTTTACCCACAGTAACGACAATACCGACCTTCTCGGCGTCGGCTCCGACAATGACTCCGATGCCGCTATCTCCAAGCTGCTTTTTGATTGTATCGGCAGCGGCGGTCAGATCTTTGCCCAGTACCGCTCCGGCATTGACCGCAGCGTAGGTGACATCCCCTAGGTTGATCGGGGTGATGTCGGTAAGGCTGTTCTTGACCGCTTCGCTCTTGAGGGTGGCGAGTTCCTTCTTCAGTTCCTTCTCGGTATTGAGCATGGTCTTTACTTTGTCTTCAAGGTCATCGATATGAACCTTTAAATCCAGACTCATGTTCATCAGAATTGCTGAGAGTCGGCGCATCATGCGGTGGGCGTAATGGCCGGTAACCGCTTCGATACGCCGAATGCCGGCGCCTACGGCTTCATGGTTGACCCCGCCGAAGGAGCCGATGAGGGCGGTGTTGCTGACATGGGTGCCGCCGCAGAGTTCGGTAGAGTAGTCGCCGATCTTGACCATACGCACCTGGTCGCCATATTTCTCGCCGAAGAGGGCGGTGGCACCGGCCGCTTTGGCTTCTTTCTGGCTGGTGACCGTGGTATTGACCTCGCTGGCTCCCAGAATGTAGGAGTTTACCAGTTCATTGAGCCGACGTCGTTCATCCGGGGTGAGGGCTTTGTTGTGCTGGAAGTCAAAGCGGAGCTTGTCTGGAGCGACGAAACTGCCTTTTTGCACCGCACTCGGACCGATGATCTCCTGCAAGGCTTTGTGCAGAAGGTGGGTGGCGGTATGGTTGCGGCAGATATCCATCCGGCGCTGCTCGTCTACCCGGCAGCTTACTAGCTGCTCAACCTGAATCTGCCCTGATTCGACTGTACCGATATGAATAAAGATGCCATCGAGTTTTTCGGTGTCTTTGACTGAGAATTCCAGGTTGTTCAGGCCGACGATGGTTCCTGTATCACCGACCTGGCCTCCAGATTCACCATAGAACGAGGTCTTTTCAAGTACCAGACTGATCTCATCTCCGCTCTCTGCCGAAGTTACGAGTTCTTCTCCCTTGATAATGGCGATAACCCTAGTGTCGTCGAGGGAGGGAGAGTCGTAACCGGTAAAGAGGGTTTCACTGGTGAGTTTCTTGACCTCGGTCAGAGGCCCCTTGCTGAAGACATCCCCCTTCATCTTGGCTCCGGCTCTGGCGGTCTCCTTGGCCTGGTTCATCGCCTCGTCAAAGCCTTCACGGTCGACGTCGAAGCCGGCTTTTTGAACTACCTCTTCGGTAAGTTCATACGGAAAACCGTAGGTATCGTAGAGTTCAAAAGCATCAGCTCCGGAGAAGGTGGAGAGCTTCTCTTTACGGGTCTTGTTGATGGCTAGGTCGATAATGGTGAGTCCTTTCTCCAGAGTCGAGAGGAATTTTTCCTCTTCATTGAGAATGGTCTCTTTGATCTGTGCTGTCTGCGTTTTGAGTTCGGGGAAGGCTCCTGCCATAATGTTGGTGATCAGCGGTACCAGATCGTTGATAAAGGCCTTCTCGATTCCCAGACCGCGTCCATCGACTGCCGCGCGGCGGAGCAGGCGCTTGAGGACATAGCCACGGTGGGTATTGCCCGGCATTACTCCGTCGCCGATACAGAAGGTGATGGCGCGGGCGTGGTCGGCGATACGGCGCATCTGTACATCATTTGCTAAATTAGCTCCGTATTTCTTCTCGGAGATGTCAGCTACCGCCTGGACTACAGGGATGAAGATATCAATATCCATATTGGTAGGGGTATTCTGCATACAGCTTGCCATTCGCTCCAGACCCATGCCGGTATCGATATTTTTCTGCGGCAGCTCTAGCAGGCTGCCGTCTTCCTGGCGGTCGAACTGGGTGAAGACCAGATTCCAGATCTCAACCCAGCGCCGGTTCTCCCCGGTAATGCCCTGATCTTCGCCGTATTCTGCCCCGCGGTCATAGAAGATCTCGCTACAGGGGCCGCAGGGGCCGTTCGGGCCGAGCTTGGGCGCATCTGCCGGCCAGAAATTGTCATGGTCGCCCAGAGGGTTGATCTTCTCGGGGGTAAGGCCGATATGTTTCTGCCAGATGCTGGCGGCTTCGCTGTCGGTGTGGTGTACCGAGACCTGGAGTCGGTTCTCGTCTATCTGCATGACCCCGGTCAAGAATTCCCACGCCCACTCAATCGCATCGGCCTTGAAGTAGTCGCCGAAGGAGAAGTTGCCGAGCATCTCGAAGAAGGTGTGGTGGCACGGGGTGACCCCGACATTCATAATATCCCCGGTACGCATACACTTCTGGGAGCTGGTTGCAGAGCGGAAATCCATTTTGCCGATACCTAGGAAGTAGTCCTTGAACTGATTCATTCCGGCTCCGGTAAAGAGGAGGGTCGGGTCATTGGCGGGGACGAGTGAATCTGACGGGCAGAGCTTGGCTCCCTTGCTCTGAAAGAAGTTCAAGTATTTACTACGGATATCATCTGTTTTCATTCTGGTAAAACTCCACTTATTGTTTTTAAATCTTTAAAAAAGGTTGAATGTTTGCTTAAATAACTCTCCCAAGTATCCCCCGGCAGCGGTCGGGGTAGATCCTTTGAGCCGACTCTTTTTGAGCTACTGTCTTTAAATTGAGCTGTCTGAAGAGAGCCGATTATGTTTTTATAATGTGAATATACTCTATGAAGTGTAGCGAAAAACTGTTTCGTAGCAATATTAAACTGGGCAATAAAAGGTATAAACCATGATCTTTTTGGAGGTTAGAATTGTAAAAAAAAAGTTGGAAGTACAGGGGGGGCTGTTGCCTGGGAGTATAGGAGCAGCCGGGTGTAGAGGCTTACGGCTCGCTTGAAGCGTAAGCAGCAGAGGATTATAGGGGTTGGCGGCTGAATATTCTTGTAAGTTATGGAAAAATAGATATTTGTATAACGTATTAACCGATAATGTGTTCTATAATCCTCGGATCTATTGGCGGGAATAAAGGGGAAGAAATAATTTGACAAAGGCTGGGCTATAGGGTAAATGGTATATTATGAGCATACCAATTGTCGGTTGGACTGAATTCTGAAGAATATTCGTTTTTGTGAGGCGGCTTATGTTAGAATATATCGACGGAAAGACCAAGGCGCAGAGTATCGTGGAGAGTATCTCGGCGAAGATACTCCACGGGGTGTATAATCTGGGTGAACGGCTGCCGAGTGAGCGTGAACTAGCCGAAGCCTATTGTGTGTCTAGAGATACTGTGCGTCAGGCGTATAATATTTTAGAACAGACTGGACTACTCAAGCGGGTGCGCGGATCCGGGACGCATATCTCGACCGAACTCCGGGGGCATTCCGAGCCTATTCAGACTATTGCACTGCTCTGTCCTGATGTCTATGACAAATTTGGGATGAAGTTTCTGGTTGCGTTGGAGAAGGCGATTGCTCAACGCAATGTGCTGATGGTTCTCAAGATTACCAATAATCTTGACACGGATGATACGATACTCCTCGATATGATGCAGCGGGGTATCAATAATTTTATTATCTGGCCTACTGGAAATTCGGATCTGAGTGCGGTATGTTATCGCCTGCGGGCGTTGGGGGCGAATCTGGTATTTTTCGACCGGATTGTGCCCGAAGGGTATGCCGATTTTGTCGGTCTGGATAATAAGGATGCAATGGTTAGAATTCTGGAGCATGCGCGGGTGCATAATGCCGAGACCTATACCTTTCTCTCGTTATCCGATATCGTCGGCGACAGTACTTTTGAGCGCAAGCAGGCATTTATCGAGTGGTGTGAGCTGCATAATTTTGATTATGATATATTTTATACAGATACCCTCCAGGAGGATAAGACCTGTATAATCAATATGTTGGACAAGCATATGGTCGATGAGCGTAAACGCGCTTATGTCTGCGTCAATGATTATACGGCATTGCAACTCGTGAATATCTGTCTACCGTTTGGGTTACTGTATAGTATTGATGGGTTGATAGCCGGTAACAGTCACGGCATAATTACTATGAGTCAGCCTCTGGATGAGATGGCGCATATAGCGGTGGAGTTGTTATTTGAGCAGCAGCAGCAAGGGGATAAATGGAGAGCCAGAAAGGTTATTTTAAAAGGAGAATTAATTGAATAGTATCAAAAAAGAGGATTTGGCTGGTAAACCGCTGTTCTTTGAGCATGCCAGAGCGTACCGGATGTATACCGGGGGGAAGTTGATCGACCGGCTGCTGGGCAGCGGCAGCGGGGAGGACTGCTATTATCCGGAGGCGTGGATTGCGAGTACTACCCGGGCGGACAATGGGCCGGAGCATCCTGCCGATGAGGGTTTGTCGCGGCTGATTCTCCCGGACGGGAGCGTGGGGCCGTACTTTGCAGATCTGCTTCCTGAGTACTCTGAGGCGATCTTTGGCAGTGCGGGTAAAGAGATGGAGAATTTTCCCGTACTCTGTAAATTTCTTGATTCTGCCATGCAGCTCAGTCTGCAGGTACACCCTGACCGGGAGTTTGCCCGTAAGCATTTTGACAGCGAGTATGGCAAGACCGAGTGTTGGATAATCCTCGAAACTCGGGTGATCGACGGGGTTGAACCCTATCTGCTGGTAGGCTTCAAGGAAGGGGTGACCAAAGAGAAGGTGGCGCAGGCGGTGGCGGCGGAAGACTTTGAGCTACTGGAGAGCTTCTTTCATCGGGTAAAGATAGAACCAGGAGAGGTCTGGTTCTTGCCGGGAGGATTCCCTCACGCCATTGGTTCGGGGGTATTCCTGCTTGAGGTACAGGAGCCGACAGACTTTATTATCCAACCGGAACTCGAATGCGGCGGGGTGAAGATGACCGAGAGGGATCGCTGGAACGGCCTGGATATCGATACCGCGTTGGATTGTTTCCACTATGAGGAGAATACGGTAGAATCACTCTACGCTAAGTACTGCTTCAAGCCTCAGGAATTAGAGGAGCAGCCTGGGGGGCGGCGGAAGCTGGTTGTAGGTGAGGGGCATGACGAGTGCTTCCATGTCGAGATGCTGGAGATTGGCACTGAATATGTTTTTACACCGGAGAGCTGGGTGCTGGCGATTGCGGTAAAGAATAGTGGTGCGCTGGTCTGTGACGGGGTGGAGTATCCGGTGCGTCAGGGGGCGGCGATACTTTTGCCGGCAGGCAAGGAGGCGCGCTTCAGCGCTGCTGCCGGGGCGGAGGGCGCTTTTGAGGTATATCTGATTACCCAGTAAGTTGTAAGCGCTTGTGAGTGTAGTTATAAGCAGAAGCTAGAAAATTGCGTATGCAATTTTCATACTTAGCTAATAAAGGATAACTCAGCCAGTAACGCAGTTACTGGCTGAGGCTACTTCTGTAGCCCGTTCAGCTTGAGCTGAACGTTTTGTCTACTTTTTACAAAAGTAGATCGATGGTTTTATGAGTAGGCGAATAAAACCTGAGAATTTTATTATAGGAAGCTGAGGGGCGATGCCTAGAGAAACGCTCTGCGTAAAGAGCTTAGTTTTTTGTGTCTCTTTTCTCTTTACCCGAAGGTGTAGGCGGTTTGGCCGGGTGGCTATGGTTGGAGCCTGTCCAGCTTTTTTCCGGGACTACCCGTACCCTTTGTGGGCATCAAGATCCCGTGTATCCCGGCAAATGCTGTGCGTTTGAGCACAGCCGGTGTCCGGCAGACAGTTTTACGCAAGCGCTTAAGTTGAGGGATGAGATAATATAAGAACTAAACAATGTTTTTCCAGCTATAGTTCGGTGTAAGTTCTGGGTCGGTAGAGGATTCAGGAACCAAACATGGGCAAAGGAGTTACTGGTTGAGGATCTCGTCGTAATACTCAAGGAGGACGCTGGCAACTTTTTTGGAGCTGAATTCCTGCTCGACCTTCTTTCTGGCATTTCTGACTAGCCGATGCCGCAGTCCGTTGTCGCAAAGAAGTTTGCAGATAGCTTCGGACATCGCCTCGGTATCCCCTGCCGGTACGAGCAGGCCGTTCTCCCCGTCCTTGATCAGCGAGTAGATCCCTCCCACACCGCAGGCGACTACCGGAACGCCACTGGCCATAGCCTGGAGTACCGACATGCCGAAACCCTCTTGTTTGGTGGGTTCGACGAAGATGTCGATGCTCAGGAGGTTCTTGGAGTCGGTTATGGTGCTGGCGGAGAAGGTGAGACGGTTGGCAATCCCGAGTTCTTCGGCGATCTCGCGCAGACGCGGTTTGTCCGGTCCGTGCCCCATGATCAGGAATTCTGCATCTATGCCGCGTTCTTTGAGCCGGGAGATGGTCTGGAGGAAGTCGCGCTGACCTTTGGATTCAAGCAGAGTGCCGTAAGTGCCAATTACCGGCAGGTTGATCAACCGGGTGGAGTTCTCGTCACTATCGAGATCCTTGTTCATGGGGAAGTGGCGCAGATCGATACAGTTGGGTATGACACAGACCTGATCCTGCGAGAAGCCGTCGCGGTTTATCAGTCGCTCCTTTATCGCGTCGGAGAGGGCGATGATATTGGAGTCCCGGAAGGCACTGATGTCCTCGGTCTCACCGATATCGATCCGGTTGACGGTTACTACCAGCGGGCAGCCGATCTGGCTTACCACCCCGAGCACCTTTTTGACCGTTTTGAGCGACTGGACATGGATGATATCTGGCTGGAAGCGTTTGATCTCCTCCATGGATTTACGCCCGAGCAGAGGCGTTCCGAGTTTGGGCAGTATCTTTACTTCACATCCGAGTTCACGGAAGAGTGCTTCACGTTCCCCACTCTCCAGGCCGACAACCATGACCGACTTGCCGTTGGAGAGGATGCTGGGGATAAGGTTTAGAGCGGCAAAGGCCGGCCCGCTCATATCCAGAGCTGACAGCACAATAACAATTCTCTTGACGTTATTATTCATTTGCTCTCCACTAGGTAGCTGCACTGTAAAAAAAAGAGTATAAAGATAATATTTTAACGATATTCCTCAGTTTTTCAACTTGAAAAGGCTGGTTTAAGGTAAAAATCCTACCTGCTGCAGCTTCGGGTAGGATTTATAATGGGGATAGATTTCGGGAGTTCAGGCAACCAGTAGTTTTAAGGTAAGTCTTTCCAGCGATCTGGTCAGGCGGGTGATCTCGTTCTGACTCTCGGTAATAGCTTCGCTGAGCATATCATGGGTGTGGCGTGAGTGGTGGAGTTCATCAATCAGGGCTTGACGTTCTTCTGCGTAGTAATGGGTCTGGTTGGTAGAGGAATTGTCACGGGCAAGATCCAACTGCCGGCGTAGTTGCCCGGATTCAGCAATGGCGTCGAGGGCTTTCTGTTCCATCCGCTTTAAGTCACTCTCCAGAAGAATATTGGCTGATTTGAGCATTTTGACCTCTTGCGTAAGCTGTTGAATCTCCTGGAGGTTGACTGCGTTTGCCGAGTTTTTTAGGGCAGGAGCGGGATTGTACATAGCCGCTCCCTTCTTGGTACTTGGCTGTGTATTTCCACGTAAAAGCTCAAGGCTATCTATTAGAATACGTTTCTGGTTGGTGGTGTCGGTGGTTTTCTGGTTCTTGACGCTTTTGCGTGGCATTTAACTATCTCCTAATCGGGTAATTGTGAACAGCATTACTTTTTGTACAAAGAGCTTATCGTCCGCGGTAGGGTTCTGACTTTAGAGCGATAGGGGTAGATTCGGCAGAAGTGGATTCTTTTTCATGCATATTCTCGTTTGCGCTGATAGCGGGAAAATCTGAAAACGGATTTTTACTGGATATAACAGGGTATTAGCCTTTATGGGTGGAATACGGTCGCAGTTAAATTGTTGAAATATTATGATAATAGTTGAGAACTCTCCGGGTATGATTGAGAAGTGCCTCTGGCGTAGGGTATTATAATATATTTTTGCTTTTGCATTTTTGCTTATTAAGTATAGTATAGAAGTGACTTCGGTGCAATAATAATAGTGACACGGAATACGATGTCGCGGCAGTTTTTTTTGATTTTATTCTAATAATTCGGGTAGAATTTTCTTATGTATGAGCCTACAGAAGTACTTAAAAACAAGATACTTGTTATTGATGATATGCCGAATAATGTCAAGATTTTGAGCAATCTTCTATCCAAGAAGGGTTATGAGGTATATTCAGCAGAGAATGGTAGCCTAGGCCTGGAAGAGGCACGGAGGGTAAAGCCGGATTTGATACTTCTGGATATCATGATGCCGGTTATGGACGGATTTGCTACCTGCAGAGAGATTCGTAGTGACAATATACTGGAAGGGATTCCGGTTATCTTTATTACTGCCAAAAACCAGCAGGAGGATGTGGTGCAGGCTTTTGAGTCCGGCGGTAGTGATTATATTGCCAAGCCCTTCTTCTTTCAGGAGGTTCTCCACCGTTGTCGGGTACACATCGAGAACAAATTGCTGCGTGAGCAGTTATATGAACTCTCGATGAAGGATGCGCTCACCGATCTCTGGAACCGTCGTTATTTTACGCAGAATGCCGAGCATGAATTTGAACGGGCTATGCGTTATAACCGGGATCTCAGCTTTGTTATCGCCGATATCGATGATTTTAAGCTGGTAAACGATAAGTACGGGCATTGTGTCGGAGATATTGTGCTGAAGAAGGTTGGTAAGGAGTTGGAGTGTCTGGTACGCAACACCGATAGCGTGGGCAGATGGGGCGGCGAGGAGTTTGTGATACTCTTTCCGGAGACTGCTAAGCAGACCGCTTCGGCCTTTCTTGAGCGTATACGGGAGAAGATAAACAGTATCGTTGTAAGTAGTGAGCAGAAAGATCTCTCAGTGACTCTGAGCTATGGGGTCGCGGATATGACGGATCTGCTCGATAAGCAGAAGGTGCTGGAGAAACTCTATACCATTGCCGATGAACGACTTTATGCTGCTAAGAAGAATGGGAAGAATAGAGTAGTCTATGTCTAGAGGAGTTATAGCATTATGGCGGTTTCATTCAATATAAGTACGAGTAAGGCGCTACAGCTGATAAATATTGATAGTCAAGTCAATGACGCGCTCGGTGAACTCGGTGCGACCGATGGGATTATCACGATCTTCTGTCCGCATACTACCGGGGCGATAACTATCAATGAGAATGCCGACCCTGATGTCTGCAGGGACTGGGTGGAGAATATGCGTGAGCTAGTGCCCGCGAATAAGCCATATTATCGGCACGGGGAGGGGAATTCGCATAGCCATGTCCTCTCGTCACTCGTCGGAGTCTCGGAGCAGGTGATTGTTAGAGAAGGCAGGATGTTGCTCGGAACTTGGCAGTCGCTTTATTTTGCTGAGTTTGACGGTCCGCGTATTCGTAGCGTCTATGTCGAGTATACTCCCGGCAAGTAAGGGTTCTTATTTACAGGCCGCCGGTAACCTCCAGGGTCGAGCCGGTGATATAGCTTGATTCTCTGGTGGCCAGGAAGGCGACGGCGTGGGCGATATCCTCCGGGGTGCCGAAGCGTTTGACCGGTATGCTGTTCTTATACTCTTTGACTAGTTCGGGCGGGAGATCACTGAGCAGGTCGGTGTCAATAAAGCCGGGTGAAACACAGTTCACCGTTATCTTGCGTTTGGCTACCTCCTTGCTCAGACTCCGGCTGAGCGCTACCATCCCCGCTTTGCTGGCGCTGTAGTTACACTGACCTTCAAAGCCGAATTTTCCCGAGGGGCTGGTCATGTTGATGATCCGGCCGTAGCGGTTGAGCAGCATCTCTTTGACTGCGAATTTACACATATTATAAACTCCTCCGAGGTTGACTTGGAGAACTCGGTTGAAGTCCTCCGGGCTCATCATGGCTAGAACCGCATCACGCCGGATGCCGGAGTTGTTTACCAGCACCTCCAGAGTCCCGTACTTTTCGGTAAAGTCGGCGAAGAAGCTCTCTACCGCTGTATAGTCGGAGACATCGAAACGTTCGATAAAGAGGTTGGGGGAATTTATTTCGGACTTGAACTCCTCAGCGGCGGCGGTATTGCCGAGATAGGTGGCGATAACCCGCGCTCCGGATTCGATGAAAAGACGGCTGATGGCTTTGCCGATAGAACGGGTGCCACCGGTGACGATGACTGTGGTGTTGTTGAAATCATACATAGGATTTTGGCTTTCTTCTGAGGTAACTAATAAAGCATTGCGCTCTGGATCTAACGGGGTAGGGTTACTTACTGTTCTCAATGCGGTTGTAGACATTCTGAGCGATATGGACAAGAATGTCGCTGTCAACCGGTTTGGAGAGGATTTCGGTGAAGCCGCAGTCGCGCAGATCGTCTTCCGACCACATATCCAGCGATGAGCAGATAGCGATAATCGGAGCCTTTACCCCATGGCGTTTCAGATACCAGGCTACCTCGGCTCCGTGTTTTCCCGGCAGGAGCAGATCGATGATAAAGAGATCATACTGTTTCTTCTGTACCTCTTCCAGAGCCGACTCTCCGGTGAATACTGATACGGTCTCAATGCCGGTGGTCTCGATTATGCCGGCGATAATCATGCAGGTACTCTCTACATCATCGACGATAAGTGCGCGTGCCTTGTGGCTGGAGCGGAACCCCTCGACAAACTGATGCTTGCTGATATCCACCGCCGGAGCGATACGCCGGGCATTGATATCCAACACCTTGAGTAGATCCAGCACCTCCTGAATATCCAGGCCGTTAGTGATGGCGAACTGTACTACGTCGAGGTTCTCGCCGCCGCGCTTGAAGATATCAACTATCTGTTCGACCAACTCCATGTTGTCATGGAATTGGTGTTTGAGCAGGCCAAAATCGCCGCTGTCGAGTTCTGTCCAGAACCTCTTACCACCGAGATGCTCAATATAGCATTCTCGGCAGAAACCGCGCCAAAACTCTGAGTACCAGGCCTCGATAGCCCGGTCTCCAAGGTCGTATCCGGCTTTCTCGGACTCAATCCATTTATGTCTGTGTGCCTCTATCGCTGCTGCCTCGAATAAGCATTCATGGGATTCAGGACTAGGCTCTTCGATCTCGGTAATTTTCTGGATATTCTCCATTATAGACCGCTCCTTCGTGATTTACTCGCTCTGTGCTGGGAATCTCCGACAATATTTTATAATACAGTATTTGTCTATATTGTACATATTTAAAAGAGAAAATTAATTTATTTTTCGAGAATAAGTGCGGATTTTCTCAAAATAGCAATTTTTTTTTACTGGATAAATCCTTATATTTAATAGGATTTGCACACTGGTTACAAAACAAATGGAAAGATCTTTGAATAATTACTAGAATAGTAAAATGTATGTGGTATACTATGAAAAAACAGCAAAGCAAACGTTTTTATTCATTTATGTAGTTTTTTGCAGGAAAGGTTAGTAATGGGGTATATTCTTGGAATTGATAATGGAACTAGTGGTACAAAGACAATTCTCTGCGATGAGTCTGGGGCTATTTTAGCCGATGTTACGGTTGAGTATCCGTGTTATTCACCCAAACCCAACTGGAGTGAGCAGGATCCGGCTGATTGGTGGCAGGCGGCGGTAAAGTCTACCCAGTTGGCGATAGAGAAAGCAGGCATCAATGGCAGTGAGGTGGTCGGTATCGGTCTCTCAGGTCAGATGCATGGTCTGGTCTGTTTGGATAAGGCCGGGAGCGTACTCCGCCGGGCGTTACTCTGGAATGATCAGAGGACGGTAAAAGAATGTGAAGAGATAACTGAGAAGGCGGGCGGACTCTCCAAGTTGCTCGGAATGGTCTCCAATCCGGCGCTTACCGGTTTTACCGCACCGAAAATTCTCTGGGTGCGTAATAATGAACCGGAGAATTATGCAAAGATAGACATGATGCTTCTGCCTAAGGATTATATCCGGTATAAGTTGACTGGCGAGTATGCGACCGAGGTCTCGGATGCTTCCGGTACTCTGCTGCTGGATGTCAAGAATCGGTGTTGGAGCAAGGAGCTTCTGGGCAAGCTCGATATCGATATCGCCAATCTGCCCAAGGTTTATGAGAGCCAGGAGGTCAGCGGCAGGGTTACCCGCGAGGTGGCGGCGGAGCTAGGTATTCCTGAAGGCACCCCAGTTGCCGGCGGCGGCGGTGACCAGGCGGCCGGGGCGGTCGGTAACGGTATCGTCAAGACCGGCATCATCTCGGCGATGATGGGAACTTCGGGGGTGGTGTTTGCCCATGCTGATGAGGTGCAGACCGATCCGCAGGGACGGGTGCATACCTTCTGCCATGCTGTACCGGGTAAGTGGCATATGATGAGCTGTATCCTGGCGGCTGGAGGATCTTTTCAGTGGTTTAGAAATACCCTCGGCGGGGAAGAGATTGCCAAGGCTAAAGAGCTCGGGTGCGATCCATATGAGCTGCTGGTGGCGGATGCCGCCAAGGTTGAGCCGGGGAGTGAGGGATTGTACTTCCTGCCATATCTGACCGGTGAGCGTTCACCGCATAATGATCCGTATGCCCGCGCCTGCTTTATCGGACTTACTCAGCGCCATACCAAAGCGTATATGGCCAGAGCGGTTATGGAAGGGGCGACATATGCGATGTATGATACAGTCGAAATTATGCGTGAGCTTGGAGTGGAGAGTTCGCAGATTCGTCTCTCCGGCGGTGGCGCCAGGTCGCCGATGTGGGCGCAGATGCAGGCCGATATCTACGGCTGTACTACCGCGTTAACCAGTTCTACCGCCGGTAGTGCATATGGGGCGATGATCCTCGGTGGGGTCGGAGCAGGTGTTTGGCAGAGTGTGCCTGAGGCTTGCGAGGCGGTGATCAAGGTAACAAGTACGACCGAGCCGAACCCCGAGGTGGCTACGATTTACAGCAGACTTCACCCAATGTATAAGAAGCTTTATCGTTCACTCAAAGAAAATTTCAAAGAGATCGCTGATCTTATGCAATAAGCTGTTGCTACTTTTTGAAAAATTCGTTTAATTAAAGGCAGGTACTCTTTGCAGTGCTTGCCTTTAATTTGTATTAAGGGTACGGGTGTGTGTTTGCGCTTGGTGAAGCAGGAAGATAAATACAGCCATATGCATAGACAGAAGATTCATATCAGATGTAGTCGTAAGGATAGAGTTCGCGCTGATGTTGTGGGAATTGTCAGTTCTATTATTCTCTCGGAGTTTGCTGATGTAGAGAAGAATATTCTGATAGTTGTCGGTGGACCCGGTGGAACTGGGAAGACGACCTTCTCCAATGAGCTTGCCGAGGTACTACAGCAGGCCTCGGTATTTAGACTCGACGACTATAAGCTGCCGCGTCATGAGCGCGAGTCGCTCAATGTCTTCGGAGCGCATCCGCAGGCGAATGATATCGCACTTCTGTTGGAGCATTTTGCGCTACTCAGTTCGGGAAATTCTATCGAAAAGCCGGTATATGATTCTGTGAGCGGCAGGGCTGAGGTTACCGAGACCTTCGCGCCACGCAAGTATGTTATAGTCGATGGCGAAATAAGCACTTATAAGGATTTTGCCGATTACATAGACTTCAGTATCTTTATAGATTCTGATTGGCAGACCCAGCTCAATACTAGAATAAGTCGGGATATCAGTGAGAAGAATTATGATAAAGAGAAGGCGGTTGCCACCTTCCTGCACAGCAATATTTGGGAGTTTGAAGAGTATGGAGCTTCTTCGAAGAATTCGGCCGATATCCATATCTACTGCGAGAGCGATTATCGTTTAACCTTGGAGAGCATGTCTGAGGCGCTGTATGGTAAGTATAATAAGCTTTTGGGCGGAGATTATTCCAGGGTTGGTTTTAGGGGTTTTGTTATAGCGGTTACGACTCCGTTTACCAGTGACGGTCGGGTGGACAAGGGCGCTTTTGTCGATCATTTGCAGTATCTACATGAACATGGGGTGAACCGGATCTGTCTCTGCGGGCATACCGGTGAATTTTATCTTCTTACCCATAACGAACGTCTGGAACTATTGGTTGCTGCCAGCCGTTACTTCCCGGGGTATATTACCTATAATGTCACCTCCTTCTCGCTCTTTGAGTCAATTGAGCATATCAAGGTAGCCGAAGATATGGGGGCTGACGGGGTATTTGCGCTGCCGCCGCTCGCTCCGGTCGGTATCGCGGATTCGGTGCTTGAACGTTATTTCCGGCAGCTTTATGAGGCGGCGGCGAGTAATAATCTGACGATGATGATCTATAGTAATCAGTTGTGCGGAATCAATGCGATTAATAAGACGGTACTCCGAACATTACCAGAGGTCTATATCAAGGACTCAAGCCGGGATTCTGATTTTATGCAGGTAAGCGATAAGTACTTTTGCGGTGAGGATAGGCGGATTGGGACTAGCTTGCAGCAGGGGGCTATCGGTTTTATCTCCGGGGCGGCCAATGCCAATCCAGCTTTATATTGTGAGATGGAGAATGCAATGTATTCCGGGGAAGAAAAACGCATAATCGAGATGCAAGGGAGAATAAACAATCTGCTCTACCATGTGGGAGATGGGAGCATCATAACTCAGAAGAAGATCAAGATGCAGATAAGTAAATATCTGCCGGGCTATCCTATCGGTTCGCGTTCGCCGTATGAGTAGGGTCGGGAGCGATTATTCAAGATTTAAGTTATTCCAAGCCGCTATGTTAGCGGCTTGTTTTGTGGTGGGGTTAAGCCTTTTGGCGTGTGGCTGGGGTGGATATATTCTGGATTGAGATCAATAACCTGGAGTTGAGCAGTCTCTTCAGAAAGCTTGATTCTACTCTTGATTTTGAACTTGCCATTGAGAGTATGCTGGAGTTTTCATTTACACTTTCACGAATAATTGATTTTTATAGCAGATTTACTGCCGCGCATTAGTACTCGGTAGCACATTTTGTAGCGGTTATCCCTATGTTTTGGAGGGAGCAGAGCTTGATCTTGAAGGGAAATTGTTTACCTTTGCCGATGTGATCTCGGTGCTGATGGAGAATAGGCGGTATCGCACGGGGATGTCTCTTGATTTGACCTTGGATATTATTCGCGACACTGGCGGCGGGGATCTCTGAAGATATATTCTACGAGATCGCGAGTTATAAAAGCGAAATAAGTGATTTGATTCTACATTGTTACGCGTATACCTGTTAAAGAGTATAATATGCATGTCTGAAGTATCTCTCTTTCATATCTCTGATTCTATTATTCCCCAAAAAACTTCTCTGTAATACTCAGGGGGGAAGCGGTACGAGGGTTATCTGAGTAGGGGTGGGGAAAATTATCTATCCATAATCTTGGGGGTAGGTACTTGTTTTCTGCGGTGGATGTCGGGGCTTAACCGAAGCCTAATAATACACATCAGATCCTAAATTGCGCATGAGCTTTTTGGCAGTATAGTTCGAAATTAGAGTAATTGATTTTGGTGTGCTTTGGAGGTTACCTAAAATTTTGGAGATTAGCGATGATTGAGCGTAAGGGTATCAAGAGTTTTATTATTCTAGCATTGTGTCTTCTTTGCAGCGCTGTTGCTGGTAGTGCCGCTGAGCAGCAGGGGGCAAAGTATGTCTTTCTCTTTATCGGTGACGGTATGGGACTACCGCAGCGGGGAGCGGCGAATGCGTACCTGCAACAGGAGATGAGTATGGGTGGCCTGCCCGCGCAGGGTATCACCACTACTTATGCCAACAACCGTTTCATCACCGGTTCAGCAGCAGCGGCTACCGCAATTTCTACTGGTTATAAGACAAATATTAATTATATCGGGGTAGACCCGGACTTTACTTCCCAGAAGACTATCGCGGAACTGGCGCAAGAGCAGGGTATGAAGGTCGGTATTGTCAGCAGTGTGTCGATTGATCACGCAACCCCAGCGGCGTTCTATGCCCATGTCAAAGATCGTAGTATGTATCATGAGATCGATATGGCGCTGGCGAATTCCGGCTTTGATTACTTTGGTGGTGGTGGTCTGAAGGATCCTGAGGGTAAGAAGTCTGACAACCCCCAGGGCAATGCGCTGGATGTTGCCAAGCAGAACGGCTATACCATCGTCGATAACAAAAAGGACTTTATGGCTATCAAGCCAGGTGACGGCAAGATCATTACCTGGAACTCCTGGCTCCAGGATTCACAAGCTCTGCCGTATGCCATTGATACCACCGCTAAGGATGTGAGCCTTCCTGAGTTTACTGCTAAGGCGGTAGAGATGCTCGATAATGATGACAAGGGCTTCTTCCTCATGGTTGAGGGCGGCAAGATCGACTGGGCCTGCCACGCCAACGATGCGGCAACTGCGATCCTTGATACTCAGGCTTTCGATGAGTGTGTGAAGATTGCGCTTGATTTTTATAAGCAGCATCCGGATGACACCCTTATCGTGGTTACCGGTGACCATGAGTGTGGTGGTCTGACCCTCGGTTTTGCCGGAACCAAGTATGCTTCACACTTTACTATTCTCAGCGGACAGAAAGAATCATTCCAGAAATTTGTGGCGCAGACGATCGAAGACTTCAAGAAGAGTGATGGTACTTATGCAGATATGCAGCAGATAATTACCGCTAATTTCGGTCTCAAATTCTATGGTGCCGGGGATGATCCAACCGTTTTGAGCAAGTATGAGCAGAAGCTGTTGAAAGAGGCCTATGCCAGGAGTATGGGCGATCAAAAGATTGCCAATGATGCGGAATTTGCCAAGAAGAATCACGAACTAAGCAGTATCAATGATCGTGAAAAGGGCAGTGTCTGGGAGCAGGATACCGAGAATGCCTACCTGGCGTACGGTGACTACAATCCGCTGGCGGTAACTATTACTCATCTTCTCGACGAGAAGGCAGGTATTGGCTGGACCTCTTACGAGCATACTGGGGTGCCGGTACAGACATCGGCTATAGGCGTGAATGCTGAGGCTTTTGACGGTATGTATGATAATACCGATATCTTCAATAAACTAGCAAAAACAATGAAACAGCAGAACTAGATTCAGGTACTTATTGTGTAACAAGTGGACTCGTGACTCTGTCACCGGTCCACTTGTTTTTTTACTGAGAAAGATATTACGAAATGCGAATAAAACAGGATATTATACTGATAGTCGTCTTCTCATTGCTGACCTGTGGTCTTTATTTAATTCCTAACCGCTATGAGAATAAGGAAGAAGGGATTCGCTGTACTGGGACGGTGTTGAGCGTAGACAATACCGGGGTGCAACAGTTCGGCATAATTCGCCAGGGTAATCAGCGGCTCAGCCTCAGAATCGATAGTGGAAAGTATGCAGGTCGGGAGCTCAAGGCGTCCAATCCGTTGCAGGGGCAGCTGTCGCTGGATACGGTATTTCTCCCCGGGGATATCGCTTATGTGATTCTGACTGAGAATAAGAGCGGGGAGCTGGTCTATGTCAATCCGCAGTCGGAGTACCGTCTGGGGGATGAACTCTTGCTCTTCGGGCTGTTTGCAGCGCTCTTGATAATCTTCGGCGGGTTTATCGGGGTGAAGGCGCTGCTCTCCTTTGTCTTTGCCGGGATGATGGTCTGGAAGGTCTTTATTCCGCAGTTGTTGGCCGGGAGCGATCCGATCTGGATGGCGCTGCTGGTAGTGGCGGCACTCTCGGTAGTCATTATCTTTCTTGTCGCCGGTATCAACCGTACCGGTGTAACCGCTTTTCTCGGCGCTTTTCTTGGCGTGCTTACCGCTTGTCTGCTGTCTATATATTTTACCTCCAAACTTCAGGTAAACGGGGCGGTGATGCCCTTTGCGGTGACTCTGCTCTACTCCGGGTATAACCACCTCGATCTGTCTCGAATTTTTATCGCCGGGGTCTTTATCTCCTCCTCCGGGGCGATGATGGACCTGGGGATGGATGTTGCTGCGTCGATGCGCGAGATCGTCGCCAATAATCCGGAGATCGGCAGACGGGAGTTGATGTGGTCGGGTATCAGGGTCGGCAGAGCTGTAGCTGGTACTATGACTACGACTCTGCTCCTGGCTTATTCCGGAGGCTATCTTACCCTCCTGATGTCCTTTCTGGCGCAGGGGATACCCCTAGGTGGGAGCTTCAACTTTGTCTATGTGGCCTCCGAGGTGCTCAAGACCCTGGTCGGTAGTTTCGGCATGGTGGCGGTGGCGCCGTTTACCGCAATTCTTGGGGGTTTTATTCTGTGCCGGAAGAAGGCGAATTAGTTTGGCAGAGAGATACGCCGGCTGAGGTCTTGTATAAGGACGACAGGTTATTTAAAAGCTTTATACTATTAATACAATTGAATGTGTTGTAGTATATGCTTGAAAGTGGGTCGTCTCTTGGCGTTAGTCTCGGTTGTGAACTGGTTATAGCGCATATTAGTATTGTTGATATTTTTTGTTCGGAGACGGGCAGGGAGTGTTATCAATCTTGCTGAGCGGCTCCGGCAGCGGATTGAGGAGTTATAACTTTACCGGGGTGGGGCGCAGCTAGTGGTGGTGCCTTCGAGTTAATTCTGGGGTGTAATTTTAAGTACAAGTTATTATTAGGATTAGTGTTTGCTAAAATTTATTTCAAGATAAAATTTAACACTGTTAAATTTTATCTTGAAATAAGCCCTTTAGGTTGTATACTTGTGGTTATGTTGCCGGTGAGTATTACTATTAACTACAGGAGAGAGCTTATGACGAGTACGAAGGATAAGTATCTGCAGGCCAGGGTGGAGTCTAGAAATCAACGGATGCAATATGTTGGACTCATTCCCGGACGGGAGGAGATAGCAATTGATTACACCCCGCCGTTAGGCGATGATTCAGGGGCGACCTCACTTGAGTTGCTGCTGCTATCCCTCGGATCATGTGTCTGCTCTACGCTTGGAGTTCTGCTCCGGAATGAGGGCTGGGTTATTGAGAAGATATCCTGCGGACTCACCGGTACGCGGCGGCAGGAGCATCCGACAGGGTTTGAGTCTATTGCGCTAGAGTTGGATCTGGTGGCGGCTGAACTGGATGCGGAAGCTGTGGCTAAGGCTATTGCGCTAGCCGGAGGCGGGATCTGTCCAGTTTGGGCGATGCTCAAGGATAGTGTCGCGATTAAGCTTGACTATAGTATAATAATTGTATGAGGCGGCTGGTAGTCGATGGTAGGGGAGGGGTAAGTTTGTGCCGAAGAAGTCTGTAGCTGAGAGTAGGGAAGAGTATATTTTAGCGGCGAAGCAGATACTGCTGGTGGAGGGTGCTGGAGCGATATCGGCGCGGCGGCTGGGTCTGGAGCTGGGGTATTCGTATACGCGGGTTTATACGTACTTTGCTGATATCGATACGCTGATCTGGCAGGTTGGATTGAGTATCAATCGGGAGCTAGGAGCGATTTTTACCGCTTACCCCAAGCGTGAGAGTTTTGTGCGGGAAGATCTGCGGGAGTTGGTCGTGAGGTATATCGAGTATCATTTTGCCAATCCCAATGTCTTTCGCTTATTTTTAAATCAGCAGATACAGGAGCCGCCGGAGAGTATTCGCCGGGAGATGGCTGAGCCTCGACACAATACGTATCTGCAGTTGGTGGTGGAGGAGGTGGTGTGCAGTGAAGGAAAGGACTTGGATGCGCAGACAGTCTCAAGCTTGCTGCAGAGTAGTGTTTATGGTTTGCTGGCGATGTATTTCGGAAGTATTCGGGTCGTCAGTAAAGAGACGGTTATACAGCGGGCAGAAGTTTTTATAGAGTTTATTCTTGGTGCTGGTGTTGGTTGAAATTGAGAAATTACGTAAAGGAGAGTGGAGATGGCAGGTCAGGACAAAGCAGATGAGGTTGACAAGAGTTGTGCGGCGGTATGCGGTTTATTCTGTGAGGCGTGTTCGCTTTATATTGGTTCTACCGAGGAGCCGGAGCGGCTTGAGTATATAGCGCGTGAGTATAATATGACGGTGGAGGAGATGCGGTGTCTGGGGTGTCGCTCGGAGAAGCTGAGTCAGTTCTGCTTGAATTGTAAGTTTGTCGAGTGTGCTGCCGGGAAGGGGATTGATTTCTGTGTGGAGTGTGACGAGTTCCCTTGTGCCGAACTCAAGGAGTTTCAGTGCGCCAGAGCACATAGAATAGAACTCTGGGAGGATTTTGCTATGATCAAGGAGCTTGGCTGCGCTGCGTGGCTGGAGCAGGTACGTCAGAAATATGCCTGCAGTGTTTGTTCGACCCTGAATTCAGCCTATGATCCGGTATGCAGAAAATGCGGTAACGAGCCGTCCAACCAGTATGTGGCCAGGCATAAAGACGAGATTCAGGAGTTGCGGCGGCGGACACAGGGCTGATTTATCTCTCTGGTAAGATGTTGCGTGACAACCTGCGTGATGTAGATATTCAGTCGTCGTTTGTGCCTTTGCCGATTTCGAACTTGGTGGTAAAGTACTTGTCTCTAATCTGCTCCGATTTTCTGATCCACTCCCCGATTCCAAGCTTCTGCATCAGGCAGAGGTTGAAGAGCTTGGTATTGTGCGGATAGATCTCGGCGCCGGCGGCGGTGGGCATGAGGTAGGCACAGGGGAAATCGGAGCATTCAAAGCAGTAATCGACCCCATGTTCGAGGGCGCAGTTCAGCGTGGGGCAGTCTTTGCCCTGGAGTTTGAGAGCGATACAGGGGTTGCCGTCTTTGCAACCTACGCATTCTATATCTTCGGCCTTGAATGGGCTGTTGGCGGCGAGCTGCTCTTGCAGTTCGGGGGTGATATTGGCGGTGTATACCGGGCAGGCGCTACAGTTTAGACCGCAGGGGGATATGATAGTCTGCATCTGTCTCTCCTCTGTAAATTAGGTGTGTTTGAACGTATGCTTCAAGTTTACACAATTTTACGGTTTATGCAAAGAGTAAACCTCTACCCAAGTAGGTAGAGGTTTACGTATAACCGCATAAATTTTAAAGTGGTTATTAGACACTTGGTACGTAAGGCTGAGCCGGACGTATAATAACATGTGCTCCGTTGGCTCCTGGAACCGAACCGCGAACCAGAATAAGGTTCTTTTCAGTATCGATTTTGGCAACCTTCAGACCCTTCTGAGTTACCCACTTGTTGCCCATGTGTCCTGGCATCTCGGTACCGAGTACGGTACGGGTAGGGGTGAGTGAACCGATAGAACCACCATGACGATGGTTGGTCTTTACACCGTGGGTTGCGCGCAGACCATGGAAGTTATAACGCTTCATAACTCCGGCAAAACCCTTACCCTTGCTCTTACTGGTAACCTGAATCTCTTCTACATCATCCCAGCCTTCGAGGGTGAGTACCTGACCGGCCTCAATCTCTGGTTTGGCTTCGCGTAGACGAATCTCGCGGATAAAACGCATTGGCTTGTTGCCAGTCTTCTGGCAGTGGCCGATTATCGCCTTGGTGCTGTTCTTCTCTTTCTTCTCATCGAAGCCGAGTTGAATGGCATCGTAGCCGTCTGCTTCTTGAGTCTTTACCTGTAGTACCGGGCATGGACCTGCTTCAATTACAGTAACGCCCATGCGTTTGCCGTCTTCGGTAAAGAATTGAGTCATCCCTAGCTTTTTACCTAGAATTCCTCGCCACATATTTGCCTCCTTTCGCTGATGTAAGCAGCGTAATAAATTAATTGTTACGGTATCAATATACAAAATACCTCTGTAGTAATACCCAATGTAAGCTTGCGGTTAATACTTTAGTAATTGAATACAAAGCTCAACCTAACACTTGGTTCAAGAAGAGAACTGCTTTACATTGAGGTCAACACCGCGTGGTGGTACTACCTTGCTGATAACATCAATGGTTGATGGTGAGAACTCGGTAATGTAGACGACACGCTTGTGTGTACGAATTTCAAACTGTTCACGACTCTTTTTGTTAACGTGTGGACTACGCAGAACACAGTACTTCTCAATGCGGGTAGGTAGTGGAATAGGTCCTGCTACTCGGGCTCCGGTACTCTTTGCGGCCTCTACGATCTTCTTGCTCCATGAGTCAAGGATGTCGTGGTCGTATGCTTTCATGCGGATGCGAATCTTTTCCGCCATATCAATCTCCTGTATTGGGTCTCTCGTTGTCAGCTATTACTCCTGTAATACCAGTTTTGACTAGAGACGGTTTAAAAGACTGCACGGCTGTAGGACAAACCTGCAACCGTGCAGGGTATAAAACTAGTTTTATTTACTACTCAATAACGGTGGTAACCACACCTGAACCTACGGTTCTGCCACCTTCACGAATAGCGAAGCGGAGCTGCTCTTCCATCGCAATCGCGTCGATAAGCTCGATATCCATAGTGATGTTATCACCAGGCATTACCATCTCGACACCCTCTGGCAGAATAGCCTGACCGGTTACATCGGTGGTACGGAAGTAGAACTGTGGACGGTAACCGCTGAAGAATGGAGTGTGACGACCACCCTCTTCAGAAGTAAGTACATATACCTCGCCCTTGAACTTCTTGTGTGGAGTAATACTGTTTGGCGCACACAGAACCATACCGCGGCTTACCGCGCTCTTCTCGATACCACGCAGCAGCACACCGAGGTTATCACCTGGAACACCCTTATCCAGGGTCTTCTGGAACATCTCAACACCGGTACATACAGTCTCTTGAGTATTGCCCAGACCAACGATCTGAACCTTATCTTGCATCTTGATAGTACCACGCTCTACACGGCCGGTAACTACAGTACCACGACCCTTGATGCTGAAGACGTCCTCGATAGGCATGAGGAATGGCTTGTCGTCTTCACGCTCTGGAATGTCGAAGTACTCGTCCATAGTATCCAACAGCAGCTTGATACCACTGCTCTCATCGGTTGGATCCTCGATAGCCTTCAGCGCTGAACCGCGGACGATCGGCAGATCATCACCTGGGAATTCATACTTACTGAGCAACTCACGAATCTCCATCTCAACCAACTCTACGAGCTCTTCTTCACCTTCCATCAGATCACACTTATTAAGGAAGACGAGTACCTTTGGCACCGCTACCTGACGGGCAAGCAGGATATGCTCACGAGTCTGTGGCATTGGGCCTGATGGTGCTTCAACTACGAGGATCGCACCGTCCATCTGCGCAGCACCGGTGATCATGTTCTTGACGTAGTCAGCGTGTCCTGGGCAGTCCACGTGAGCGTAGTGGCGCTGTTCTGACTCGTACTCAACGTGTGAAGTAGCAATAGTAAGGATCTTGGTAGCATCACGACGACCCTGAGACTCAGAAGCCTTGGCAACCTCATCATAAGCAATCGCAGCACCACCGTAGAGTTTGGCCGATACAGAAGTAAGCGCAGCTGTAGTAGTTGTCTTACCATGGTCAACGTGACCGATTGTACCTACGTTGATGTGTGGCTTGTTTCTCTGAAATGTTTCTTTTGCCATTGTAATTCTCCTAAAATAAAATAAACAATTTACAACAATTAATTATATATATTTATCAAACAATATAAATTCATTATGGTGCTGCTAATTTCTGTTCGCGGCTATCTCTTTGAGCATCTTGCCGTTGAACTGCCAGCGTCCGTCACGCTTGGTCAGGATGATCTTCTCGTCCTGGAAGAAACCACTGGTATTGTGAATAGTGTCAAATTCAAAGACGACGTTATTTCCTTCAATTTCCGGCTCGACAAAACCGGCTTCATTGAGGGCGTTGACAATCCTGGGCGCAAAGGCGCGGATCCGGTCTCTGACCTCAGGAGCGATACTACCGTTCTCGGTTATGGCCAGTTCGTAGATCTCTGGAGGCATACTCGCCTGGAGGAATGCCTGATTCTGCCCGGTCTCCAGGAGCGCCTGCCACTCGGCCAGTGCTGCTTTGGCTTCTACACGGGCGGTAGCGGGGTCAGGGAGTTCGCTGCTGGCGTTAGTTACCGGCGGCTGGGCGCAGCCAGCACAGAGTATCGCGGCGAAGATAGCCAGTATAATGAGTACTTGTTTTGGCAGCATCAGGTTATTCCTTTTAGTCATAATAAAACTCAATTCTAAGAAGTTAGTAAAAAAAAATAGTCAAACTTGTTAGCTTGGATTGTAGCCGAGAATACTCTCCCACTTCTTACGGGGAACTGGGGCGAAAGCACTCGGCTCCATACTGTAGCTGGCTCTGCCGGTTGAGAGACCACGTACTACCGTAGCGTAGCCGAACATCTCGGCTAGTGGTGCTTTGGCATGAACTACCTTTAGATTTCCGCGGTCGGCAATCTCCTGTACCTCGCAACGTCTACCGTTGAGATCATGGATGATACCGCCCATAAACTCATCAGGGGTGGTGACCTCTAGAGACATGATCGGTTCTAGCAGTTCGGCTCCAGCCTGCTGTATCGCTTGACGCATTGCGGCTTCGGTAGCTGCGGTAAAGGCGACCTCGCTCTCACAGCCTTCGCGCGTTGCCCCGCCGGTGACCTCGCAGCCGAGGTGAATTATCGGATAACCCCCGAGTGGGCCGGAGATACAGCCGCCGCTGAAGCCTTCTTCAATAGCGCGGTGTGAGTGTGGATTGATAACCGACTCTGGGGCGCTAATCTTTAGTTCGGGCTCGCTCTCGGCGATTCTGCGTACGTTTAACTGAACCTGGGCATAATGCTCTTTACCACCCATCGCTTGTTCGAATTCTCCCTTGCCAGATCCGCTGCCGGTTACCGCTTCGCGGTAGGTAACCCGTGGGTTACCGGTATTGCAGGCGACCTTATAGTCGCGAGTGATACGGGTAGCGATAATATCCAGGTGTAATTCACCCATACCGGAGAGGATAAGTTGTCCGGTCTCAGCATCGGTACGGTAGGCGAAGGTCGGGTCTTCACGGGTGAGCCGCTGCAAAACATCCATTAGCTTGTCGCGGTCGTCATTACTCCGAGGCTCAATGGCCATGCTGATGACGGTTGAGGGGAATTTTGGTGGTTCAAGCTCTATCAGCTCGCTGCCGTCGGCACAGATACTGTCTCCGGTGGCGGCAAATTTGAAACCGCTCACGCCGACAATCTCACCCGGGCCAACCAGCGTCTCACGATCGCGGTGTTCGGCATGCATTCGCCAGATACGGCTGGCACGCTCTTTGCGTCCACTAGCACTGACAATAACCTTCTCTCCTTCTTTGAGCTCGCCGGAGTAGATACGTAGGAAGGTCAGCGGGCCATGCTGATCATCGGTAATCTTGAACGCCAGGGCGCAGAGCGGTTCTTTACGTGAAGGGATACAGGTAATATTCTGGGTATGATCTTTGGGGTCGTGGCCGATCATGGGGGGGACATCCTTGGGCGACGGGAGATAGTCGACAATGGCGTCCAGCAATGGTTGTACGCCTTTATTGCGCAGTGATGAACCCAGAAGAACGGGGGTGATCTTGCGTTCAAGAGTCAGTTTGCGGATACCGGCTTTGAGTTCTTCTACCGAGAGATCCTCCTCCAGCAGGTATTTTTCCATGAGCTCTTCATCCGATTCGGCAATACTCTCCACCAGGTGAAGACGGTGAAGCTCTACCTCTTCCAGATGCTCAGGATCTATCGCGGATCGGGTGAATTTCTCACCGGTCTCGTCATCGTAGGTGATCTGCTCCAGAGTGACCAGGTCGATAATGCCCTTAAAATTATCCTCAATACCGATAGGGAGCTGGAGCTGGAGCGGATTGGCATGGAGCCGCTCGCGCATCTCCGCCAGTACATGTTCGACCTCGGCACCCGAACGATCAAGCTTGTTGATAAAGGCCAGCGCCGGGACATGGTAACGGTCTGCCTGACGCCATACCGTCTCCGACTGCGCCTCGACTCCGCCTACACCGCAGAAGACGGCGACTGCGCCGTCAAGTACGCGTAGACTTCGCTCTACCTCGGCGGTAAAGTCGACGTGTCCTGGGGTATCAATAAGGTTGACCTGATGCTTCTGCCAGAAGAAGGTAGTCGCAGCAGAGGTGATGGTAATGCCGCGTTCCTGTTCGTCTTGCATATAATCCATAATGGCAGTACCCTCATGGACTTCGCCCATGCGGTGTTCTTTGCCGGAATAATATAGAATGCGCTCGGTAGTAGTCGTCTTACCGGCATCAATATGAGCGATGATGCCAATATTACGAATATGCCCCAGCGGAGTGTTCTTTGCACTCATAGGTTTCCTTAAGTTGTATAATCAGAAGGACTTGCTGTCTGGAACGATTTGGCGCAACCTGCTTCTGAGGGTTGTTAAATTAATATTAAGAGAAATAACTATAGCGATAAACCGTGGTGAGTTCAAGTGTTTAGGTGGTTTTTTAAGTGTTTTTTCGGTAAAAGTTGGATGTTTTCTCCGGATTATTGTTCAGAGTCGGCTACAGACGGGTTTAGAGGTACTTTTTGAGGTGTTCAACGAGTTTGTTCGGGTCACACTTGGGCACAAAGCCATCAGCATGTACCTCTTTGGCGCGGTTGACAATGGTGTCATTGGTCAGCGAACTGTGCAGGAGTACTGGCAGGAGTCTGAGGTCGTGGTGGTTCTTGACAAACTGGGTCAGGCTGTAACCGTCCATCTGCGGCATCTCGATATCCGAGAGGACTAGATCGATATAGTTGAAGATGCTCTTCTTCTCTTCCTGTGACTGCTGGTAGAGCTTTTCCAGTTCCTGTTTCGCTTCAAGACCGTCCCCGGCTTGGATGACCTCTATATTATGTTCTTCCAGGGCTCTAGCGGTCTCACGCCGGATAAGCGGGGAATCTTCGACCAGGAGAATCCGGGTATGATCCTTGCGCAGTTGTACCTCGTTGAGGCTCTCGCCGATGTTGTCGTAGAGCTCGATTACCTTCTGCACTATCTGCTCGAAATCGAGGAGGAAGGTGATATCATCGGCATTGCTTGCGCCGCTTGTAGTATGGCTGGAATTGCTAATTGCCGAGGATAGAATTGTGCCGATGACATAATTCAAGGTGATAAATGAGCCGGTCTGGGGCGGCGGGGTGATATCGTTCCAGGAGATATAACTGACACTGTTGACCTCGGTGACGATAAAGCCGATAGTAACCCCTGCGAATTCACAGATTATGATAATGTTCTCATACTCGGGTGAGCGTTGCTTATTAACCGGCAGTCCAAGGAGGATGTCCAGCGACATTACCGGTATCGTCTCATCGCGCAGCAGCAGCATGCCTGCAAAGCCATCTGGCATATTCGGTACCTGGGTAAGTTTGCTCATCGGGACAAACTCGCGGGTCTTGAAGGCATTGATAGCAAACTTATGGATCTTCTCGCTGCCGTCTTTTTTCCGGGCTTTGACAATAAAATCGATAATACCTACAGCATTTGAACCTATGGTTACGATCTCTACCTTGCGCTCTGAGGCTGCAAGGTTTGCCCCAGCTTCGGAGTAGGCATTACCTGAGGCGATATAGGAGTTTTCAATAATACGTCTGGTGTCTAGAACCAGAGATATCTGGCGGTCGCTGAGCAGGGCGCAACCGGTAATCTCTGGGATATCACGGAGTTGTCCCTCAAGCTGGCGGATGACTACCTGCCTAGTCTCCATGACTGCATCTACGAGAATTGCCGCCAGTTTTTCGCCTTCATCGACAAGTATCAGGACGCCGTTTTCAAGATTATTCTTGCCTTCTATGCCGAGAAACTCGGACATCTTGATGAGCGGGACGATTATCCCGCGGATATTGACCATGATCCCTCGACCTTCAACAGTTGAAATCTGGTTCTTGTCGAGTTTGAAGGTCTCGCGAACCGACTGTACGGGTATGGCGATGATATTATCGCCGAGGGTTACCAGCAGGGCTTCAATCGCTGCCAGCGCAACTGGGAAGCGGAGTCTGAAAGTGACGCCCTCTCCGGGGTGATTGTCTACCTCGATCCGTCCGCGCAGGGAGTCCATTGACTCCTGAACTATGGCCATGCCTACACCCCGTCCGGAGATACCGTCTACCGAGTCGGAGGTGGAGAAACCGCTGGAGAAGATCAGATTGATAATCTCCGATTCCTTGAGTTTGGCATTCTCCGCAATACTGCCGTTGGCAATGGCTTTGTTTCTAATCTTCTCGACATCAATACCGGCGCCGTCGTCGCTGAATTCGATGATGATATCGGCTCCTGTCTGCTTCGCACTGAGGTGGAGCCGACCGACAGGGGGTTTGTCGAACTCGCGGCGTCTGGACGCGGATTCCAGCCCGTGGCCTACAGAGTTTCGAACCAGGTGGATGAGAGCGGCGCTGAGGCGCTCGATAATACTCCGGTCAACCTTGGTATCCTGACCCTCCAGTACTAGATTGACCTGCTTGCCGATGGCTCTGGCTGCATCATTGGCTGCACGCTGAATACGGTGGAAGAGCGGGGCGATCGGGGTCATGCGAAAGGAGCTAGCCATATCGTTGAGATTGCGGCAGAAACGCATAAGATCCTGCAAATCACCGGAGGCCGAGGCCAGAGTGCTGATCTCGGGGTTGCTGAGCAGGTGTGAACCGATCAAGGATACCTCACTGACAATATCCAAGAGTTGATCAAGCTTCTTGACATCAATCTGTACATTACGCAGAGAGTAGGTCTCGACATCCTTCTCTTCAATATAATTGACTTCGCTTAGCTCACTCTCCACAGCTTTGGATTGGGAAACAACGCTCGCGGAGCTGAGTGCCGGGGTGGTTTCGGTAGTTGAAACGGCCGGGGCAGGCATTTCACGCTGAGGTGCTGGAGCCGGAGGGGCTGCGGGGACGGTTTTAACTTCAGCTACAGGCTCAGGGATGGGTTCAGATACGGTCGGAGGCAGATCGGTATCAACAATTCTGGCTTTGGGTTCGTCGGTTTCGTCTTCAGGTTCCATGGTGAAGAAGTCATCGCTGACATCCTCTTCAGCACCGCTATAAGAGTAATCCTCTTCTTCATTTTCTTCTTCGGCAGGAGAGGGGGGAGTCGGTGCGGCAGACTCAACAGAACTGCTTGTGGCTGGAGCAGGGCTGCCGGTATCCGGACTCAGTATCTCAGCATTCAGACGTTCGAGAACGGTGGCAGACTCGGTCTTCTCGGAAGGATTCAGTTTGCTGTTGCGTAGCAGGTTGCGTCCAAATTTGACCATCTGCAACAGGAGGTCAAGAGCTTTACGGGTAAAGTCCAGTTTGCCGGATCTGGCGTCTTGAATAACCTCTTCCACCGAGTGCCAGAAGGTGCTGAGGGTATTCAGACCGAGTATGCCGGCCTCACCTTTGAGGGTGTGAAATTCTCTGAAGATACTCCGGCACTCCTCGGCATCATTGACACCTGTTGGCAGGTATTTGAAGATGAGGGATTCGAGTCGGTCGATACGCCCTTCAATCTCCTGCATGAATTCGTCATCTATCTCTATCGCTTCCTCGGCCTGGCTCGATTCGCTGATACTCTGCAGATCCGAGAGGAAGATGTCGGTGTTGGCGATGATCTCGCGGGCGAGTCCTTGGTCATAACTCTTTTCGTCGGCAGCGGTAGTGAGTATTGAGATCAGTTTGAGCAGATAGGATATCTCGGTATCGGTAGTGCTTGGTTTGTCTGTGGCCAGATGCTGGAGGATGCCTTTGGCGCGGGAGACAATATCGGACAGGATGAATTCAGCTTCGGCAATTAGATTAATATTAATTTCGTTGCAGAGTTCTGCAAGCTCTTCCCAGGCTTGAGGGTCGTTGAGAGATACTGCTACTGCCAGATCGGTTGAAAGCGTTGAGATCTTCTGCGTGACTTTATCTGTAAGCATCTGTTGGCACTACCTCTTATATGGGGTGAGCTGCTGCACTGGTAAAGAGAATAATTCAGACAACTTATTAAAATTAACTTAAATCTTCGCTTTCGTCAAGACAAACTTTTTAGCTTTCTAAAAGAAAATAAAACTCAGGATTCTTTCCCTTACCTCCGAGAAATGGCGCGCGTTCTGGACCGCTGAGCTTAAGACCAGTATCCTGCGCCGCCTGTTTGACTCGTTCAAGAATTTCAGCAAGTGCCGCTTCTTGTACTTTGCCTTTGCCGCCTTTGACCATCTCGGAGCGCTTGGCTTCATACTGGGGTTTGAGCAGACTTAGAATTTTGCCTCCGGGTTTGAGCAGGGAAACGGCTTTCGGCAGTACCTTCTCCTGCTTGGTCCAGCCGACATCACAGGTGAGCAGTTCTACCGTCTCCGGCAGAGCAACATGCAGGGCATTGGTTCGCTCCATGACGACTACCCGTTCATCGTTGCGCAGCGTCCAGGCAAGGGTGCCGTAGGAGGTGTCGACAGAGTAGACCTTTGCGGCGCCATGCTGGATGAGGCAATCCACAAAACCTCCTACATTGCTCCCTAAGTCGCAGCAGGTCAGTCCCTGTACCTCAACCGAAAATTTATTAAGTGCCCATTCCAGTTTATGGCCACCACGCCCTACATACTTCATAATCCGCACTCATCCGAAAACAACTTCTTGATATTATAATAATTACTCACGGAAAATCTACATTGACAAAAAAACGGTCAAATTGTAAAATTAGTTACTTATAAAATGATTATAAAGCTAATGTTGTGTTTTAGCAATACCTTTGAACATGATCGCGGTAAAACCTTTTGACTCTCAGGAGATAATATGGGGGATGAGAATTATAGAATTCTGCTTATTGAAGACTGCTCTAGAGGTATGAGTAAGATCTATGCAGACTTTGCTTTTTCAAATTTCAATAATTTGCTGATAAACTTGGTGTCTAATATTGCTGATGTTGAACACCGGCTTGAGACCGATAGCTTTGCGGCGATTATTTTAGCGTCGAATCTGCCGCATTATGAGGGAACCTCGCTGGTAAACCATATTCAGAAACTGGCTGCTGGTATACCGCTTATTGTCTATCTGGATTCACAAGATCAGCAACGTATTCAGGATGTCAAAAGGTCGGAAGTAGATAAGATCTTCTATGATCAGACGACAAATTTGCAAGAGGTGGAGGATATTTGCAGGCGTAGCGAAAAAAGAAGGGAGAAGAGGGCGAAGAAACGCGTCCTCGCACCCAATTCGGCGCAGCTCTCGACCCCGGTAACTACGCCTGCTTCTGTAGCGAGCGCAGAGCAGACGTCGGCAGTAGAGGCCGTAGATGTGATCAATGAACGGTTGGAACTTCAGAATGAGATCAAGAAGCATAAGGAGGCGCTATCCAGAGTCAGATCGGAGTCGCAGAGTCAGAGAGAGGTCGCGGAGAAGGCACGTGAAGAAGCATCCAGACTCAAAGAAGAGGCGGAGAAGGCACGGCTGGAAGCTGAGCAGATTAAACAGAAGATCGAAGAACTCAGACTGGAAAATGAAGCTAAGACTCGGCTTGAGGAGCATAATCGGCAAAATGTCGAACAGGTCTCGGCTGAAGTCGGTAAAGAGAAGGCCGAACTTAGCAGTAGACTCAATACCGTAGTGCAGGAGCGGGATAAACTGGCTGATTCACTCAATAGTTTTGCCGGTGAGGTCGCGAGTAAAGATGAGCTTATCGCCAGACTGCAGGAAGAAATCGGTAGACTTAATTATGAGAAAGATCGTCAAATTGCTGGACTCCAGGAGGAGATCAGCAGGCTGAATAATGCTAAAAACGATACTGTTGTCGGACTTCAGGAACAGATCCGACAGTTGAGCCTCGGGATGGAGCAGTTGAAAAGCGAGAATAATGAGTTGCTGCGCCGGTATGAAGATAGTGAGAATAAAAAGAATATTTCGGTGCAGGATGCACAGGAGGCTCTGAGTAATTTCAAACGCCTTGAAGTTTCAACGGCAGAACTGCGTCAGCGGTTAGATGATACCGCAGTAAAGCTGGAGATTATCTCCCGTGAGCGTGATGCGGCGCTAGAACGGCAGCATGAACTCCAGAGCCAGACGCAGGCAGTGGGTGAGGATTATCAGAAGTTAAGTGCTATTGAAGCAGAGTTGCGACGGGAAAAGGCAGAGACAGCGAATTCTGCGAATGAACTAGCTAAAAAACTTGAAGGCAGTCAGAGTATGATTGCTAATCTCAACAAGGTAGTCGAGTCTTTGGAGACGCGTTGTGAAGAGCTGGAGGCGGGGCAGGCAGCTCTGATTGAGGCCGAGCATGTAGGTATTCAGCGCGAACGTGAAGCCAGAGAAGAGGCTGAGCGGGAACTGGAAGGCTTGAGAGCTTCGATGGTGGACATCGCCAGTATCGAGAGCGAACGCGCCAAACTTGAGCAGTTGCTCGCCGAGAGCCAGAATCAGGAGGCGGAGTTGGCCAGGGAGAAGGTCGCGGAGTTGGAGGGAGTTATCAGCCGCGAACGAGAGAATAATAATAAGTTGCAACAGCAGCTCAACAGCGTCAAGGGGCAGCTTGAGTCCAAGAGTATGGAGTGGAGTACCTTGACCGCCAATAACGAGCGATATGAGCATCAACTTGCACAGCAGCAAGCAGCGCGGCACGAACTTGAAGCTGAGCTTCAAGATTTTAAAGAACAGAAAGCTGATCTGCAAGGACGGGTAAACAGCCTGGAGCAGGAGAAGCGCGAAGCTGAAGCTGAGGCGGCTCAGAGCAAAAAGAAGCTGGAGGCCGAACTGGAGGCGCTGCGCGTTGAAGTGGAGCAGGATAAACAGCGGGCGGTGACGCTCGAGACAGAGCTTGAGCAGGTACGGGGTGAGTCCGGTAGTCTGGAGGAGTCCCGGGCGAAGCTGGAGGCCGAACTGGAGGCGCTGCGCGTTGAAGTGGAGCAGGATAAACAGCGGGCGGTGACGCTCGAGACAGAGCTTGAGCAGGTACGGGGTGAGTCTGGTAGTCTGGAGGAGTCCCGGGCGGAGCTGGAGGCCGAACTGGAGGCGCTGCGCGCTGAAGTGGAGAAAGGACAAAAGGGGGCTGAGCAGTTCAAGCTTGAGGCGGATAGTCTCAATGGTGAGTTCGCTAAAGTTAGAGCCGATTATGAGCGGAATCTGATCAATTCCGATAAACTCAAGCGAGAGTCTGCGCAGGTGAGTACGCAGCTCGGTAATCTCCGTGCAGATTACGAGCGGGTGCAGCAGGAGTCGGAGAAGAGTATTCAGGAACTTACGCACCAACTCAATACCGAGAGGGAGAATAATCAGGAGTATCTTGATAAAATTGCGAGTTTAGAGGCAAAAATTACCGGGCTTACAACTGAGAATAACAGTATCAAAGTTGAGAAGCAGGAGATAATGGAGTCGTATACTAATAAGGCAGAAGCGATTCAGGAGCGTCTGAGTGAGACAGAGAACATGCTCAAAGATTGTGAATGGAAGCTGGAGAATGAGATATCGCTCAAGGATATGGCCTTTGAACGGATAATGGAATTAGGTGTCTTTGAAGATCAGGTTGGAAAGTTGGATATTGAACTTGCGGCTAAAGAGGATGAACTGAAGAATCTTGGTAAGGCTCTGGCTGTACAGCGGGAAGAGATTGCGGCGCTCAAAGAGAGTGAGGCTGCACTCAAGGACAGGGTTCAGCTTGAATCTCTGGCGAAGGATATGAAGACTGACAAGCTGAGTACCGAACTTGAGCAGATGAGGGCGGAATACGCCAAACTCAAGGAGAAGACCGAGGCTGATCGGGAGCAGGTGGTTAATAATGCCAGAGAGGTACAGGATAGGCTCCAGGAGGCTCATTCCAAGCTCAAGAATGCCCAGTGGGAGGTTGGTGAACTGGAGAAGAAGAATGCATCCTTGCACGAGCGGGTGGGCGAACTTGAGGGTGAACTGGCCCAGGCAGGAGAGTTGCATAATGAACTAGACGACTTCAAGGATATGCTTGAGCGAGCGGAGAAGAGGCTTATGCAGCTCAGCAGCGAGAATGAAGAGTTGCGGGAAAAGCTTCAAGGTTATTCCGGGATGGCACAGAAGCTATGTGAGTTGGAGCAGAAGGCTGAACTCGCGGACAAGGTGGCTCTTGAGATAGAGCAATTGAGCCAGGCGCTCAAGGAAGAGCAGATAGAGCATCGGCGACTTGATGTGGAGTTGCATAGGGCACATGAGCGTGAGAGCCATCTGGAGGAGTTGAAACGGAGTAATAAGGAATTGGGTTGGGAGTTGATGAAAGCGCGCAGCCTTATCGGTGAGTACATGGCTAAAGAAGATGAGAGAGCACTTACCGGGATGGTAGATAGCAGTCAACTCGAGACGCTGCGCCGTGAGCTCAAGGAGAAGGAAGAGGCGATCGCGGAGATAGTTCGGGAGAAGGAGGAGTTTGCCAGAACCCAGCAGCTCAAAGTTGCGGAATTGACCGAGCTCTATGAGAAGGCACAGACCGAGCGGCTCGAGCTACTTGAGCGCCTAGGACGAAAATAATTATAAATAACATACGGCAAGGCAGTCTCAGGCTTTGCCGTTTTTATATTGGCCTAGAATATTTTATCGTATTATAATGCATATGTCTTTGAAAATCTATGGAATGGGGAGCTGCTATGAGTAACACTGAATTTAATGAGAGTCTTGTCCAGGCAGTAAATGAAGTCGTTAGAGATACCGCGGTATTGGCTGAAATTACCGGTTATGTCGCGAATGAGAATTACTGGGAGGTGGCAAAGGGACTGGGTGCTTATTATAATCTTGAAGGTACCTCGGACGCTACTATTATGGCTTGCAGGAGCATAATTACTACGATCAGAGAATTTCAGGGCGAGAAGGCCAGAACCTCTACTGCAACCACAACCGTGGTCTTTGGAACCTCTGGTTGGCGTGGCGTGATCGGAGAGGACTTTACCGCGGAGAATGTGGCCAAGGTGGTGGCCGGTATTGTCGAGATGATGCGTACGCCGAAGTTTCTAGAGACAAACGGCTACTCCTCGTTTGCTGAGGTACAGAGCAACGGCATTATTGTATTCCGCGATAATCGCTATATGGGCGATGAATTTATCGCTATCGCCAATCGCGAGCTGGCGCGTGCCGGGATCAGGATTTATGTCGCCGGTGAGTGTCCGACCGGGGTGGGTTCGGCGCTCGTGACCGAACTCTCGGCCGCCGGTTCGATAAACTTTACTCCGTCACATAATCCGATGGATTATGCCGGGATCAAGTTTAACCCTGCTGACGGTGGCCCGGCCGGGCCGGAGTTGACTACAATCATTGAAGAAAAAGCCAATGCGTATATGCAGGGTAAAGAATTTACTCCGGCTTCAGCCGAACCCGGCAGTGAGCTATTGGAGACGATAGACGCCAAGAAGATATTTACCGATTTTGTCCTGAATAAGAGCAAGGTCTTTGACCTCAAAGCTCTCCGCGAGTGGCTGAGCGGCAAGAAGGATGAACTGGCACTGGTAGTTGATTATATGCATGGTGCGTCACGGGGATATGTTGAAGCGATACTCGGCGCCGAGCTTGAGGCGGAGTTGAGTGCTGCCGGGGCGCTCTGCAAACTGCATACCGATACCGATTACAGCTTTCATGGGGTGAAGCCTGAGCCGAGTGCGGTGAATCAGGCGCCGCTTATCGTCAAACTAAAAGCTATGGGGCGTAGATTATCACTAGCGGTTGCACTCGATCCGGATGCGGACAGGATACGTTTTGCCGATAGTGAACTCGATGTCGATATGAACCGCTTTGGCGCTATCGCCTATGCCAGCCTTCTTGGTAGAGGGATGGATGGAGGGTTGGCCAGTACGGCTCCGTCGAGCGACTTCGCTTTGGAGATAGCCAAGCGTGAGGGTAAGGAGGTATTTGAGCTGGCGGTAGGGTTCAAAAATTTCCGGGAACCGCTCAGCCAGGGTAAGGCGATACTCGCCTTTGAAGAATCAGACGGTATCAGCTGTATCGGGCATACCCTGGAGAAGTGTTCAATTGCCGGATTGCTCCTTGCGTTGGAGTCGATGCGTAGCGCTGATACTAATATCTCTGTACAGTATGCAGAACTGCGTAAGAAGTATGGATATTTCTATCCGTCTAAGGCTGGAGCCGAGGTAAAAGGTGTGAGTGTGGAAGCGTGGCAGGAGTATAAGGCGGCAGTGGTAGAGGTTTTGCAGCACAAACTGTATAAGGTCGGGGATAAGGTGAGTATCGCCGGGGTAGAGAAGGAGGTAGTGGAGATTAATATTATCGATGGGCTCAAGCTTATCTTTGCCGATAAGAGCTGGATTCTGCTCCGTCCGTCCGGTACCGAGCCGAAATTCCGCTATTACTTTGAATTAGCCTCAGCAACACCGTTACCAGATGAGGCGGAGCTACTCAAGGCGTATGAGGCGGCGGCGGCGGAGATCCTGGCGGCGGCACGGCAGGTAGTAGACCGGGGGTAGCTTGGAGAATCTATAAATTGTGAGAGAATTTTTTCTTTTGAGGATAACAAATCAGCCGGTAGCTATGCTACCGGCTGATTTGTTGGCATAGCTAGAGATTTAGGTGTGGATGGAGGTTATTTATTCGGTTATTATCCTCAAGCCGCAGATCAGGTAGCTCTGACTGAGGGGTGTAGGCATAGTCTTGCACGTTGGTCTGAACAATGCGAGCGCAATTTTCTAGGTCGGCTAAGGATATCAGTCATATTCGGTATAACTTAAACTGCGTATTCAATTATCACCGGAAATCTCGGTTGTGGCTCTGGTTGCTCCTCAATACCACCGTTTTTCTGCCGTATATAGCAGATATTGCTGGAGACCAAAAAAATGTTGACAAATAATCTTATCGGACTGTATAATAAAAGGTAGAGATATTGTGCGAAGAGTTATATCCAAGGATGGAGAGATGGAAAATACAACTGCGGTTAACCTACTGTTTGTTGAGTCAGGGCTTGAATGCTCGCATAAGGATTGTAACAAGCCTTGCCGGGTAATTGATACCAAGACCGGAGTGCGCTTCTGTGAAGAGCATGCCCCGGTACTCTGGCTTGAGCAGGCCTTTAGAAACGATAAGCGTATAGAGTATGAACGGAAGTCAATCCCCCGCGCTTGCGTACGTTTGTAAACGGTTTGGGCGTTAGGCGTTCACTGATTATTATTGACCGTCAGTTACCGAGAGTAGCTCTTGGTAGCTGATTTTTATATAGGCTTGGTTGAGAGAAGGAAGAAGAGAATGCAAAGAGTTGTCAGCGGGATGGATCATCCGGCGCTAGTCTTCAAGGAGCTTGAGAAGTGTTGTAAGTGGTACTGCGAGGTATTGGAGTATGAGCTTGTGGCCGAGATTGAGCAGGGGGCAAAGCTGCTCCGGGGAGCCGACGGGGTCTATCTGGAAGCCATTCCGAGTAGGGAAGAGGAGAGACCGGTTCGTGCTTATTTTGCCGAAGGGATTAGCCATCTGGCGCTACGGGTCGGGGATATGGAAGAGGCGGTAGAGGTGCTTACCCGGCGCGGAGTAGTATGGAGCGGTGAGATCATGGAGGCGGTAGGTGGTGGTTTTGTACGGAATTTTCATGATCCTGAGGGCAATGAACTTCAAATAGTCAGCAGATAGGTTGGCGGAGACGGTTCTTTTCGGGGATGCGGCAGGAGAGATCGAGAGCTTGGGGTTTGGTGACGGAGTGTGAGCAATATTTGACGTCTGACTGGAGAAAGGAGAAGAGGGATGGATAGGCAAGAGGTGCGGGATTGGGAACATTCGCAACACTCGGATGACTGGTTGAAGAGTAGGCTGACTCTCTGCTGTAAACCTGTAGGAACGGACGGGATTGAACTCGCTCATGAAATGAACCTGGGGCATGGTGCCCTAGTCAGTTGGGGGCTGGATACTTATCTTGGTTCCGGCAGCGAGCGGTTACGCTTTCTTGATATCGGTTGTGGGGGCGGAGCGACACTCCGCGCTTTGCGGGAGCGCTATCCCGAGGGTGTGTTCTCCGGTATTGATTACTCTGCAGATATGGTTGCGCTGGCTCGGGATGAGCTTGGCGACGGGGTTGAGATTAGCCATGGCAGTGTGGCGGAACTGCCCTATGCCGCAACTGCGTTTGATATGATTACCGCGGTTGAGACGGTATACTTCTGGCCGGATATTGTCGGTTCGTTTGCCGAGGTATACCGAGTGCTGGCTCCAGAGGGGAGATTTCAGATAATCAATGAAATGTATGATGATCCGCAGCACGCGGAATATACTGCGCGCAATCAACGTATGGTGCGCCTCTCGGCCTTGCAGCTGTTTGCGCCTGAAACGTTGGAGAAAGCTCTGTTGGAGGCTGGTTTTAAGCAGGTTGAGTATGTGACGTTGCCGGAGAATAATTGGATAACCTATAGTGCCAGCAAGGGCTAGGGTATGCTTTGTCCTTGAGATATTTTTCTGTAGCGAATTTTGAAGGATCTGGCCTGCAGTGCCGTGCGGCGGCTGCAGGCCAGTATTATCTTTATACCTTGTGCCAGCAATTATTCTTGCATCCAGACGTCTGTAGGCCCGAAGTCTGAAGTCGGATTCCAGTCCTGCATATTGACCGCTTTGCTGGCAGAACTGGCCTGGACAATGGCCTGCAGCGGGGCGATGATCTCACCGATAATAGTAGTAGTCCAGCGGGAGGCAGAGTAGAGTCCGCGCTCCGGTACGTAGATAATATCCTTGTCCTCCAGAGCGATATCTGGTTGTTCCCCGTTGATAATCTTGTTGTAGCTGATGGTTATAAGCTTATCGGCATTCTTGCGGATAATTGCTATGTGGTTACGGTCAGCCCGGTATTTGTCCACACCCCCGGCGGAGGCGATGGCAGACATAAAGCTGGTATCGGTGGTATACTGGTATATCCGCGGTGAGGTGACTGCTCCGATGATGTAGACACTCTCGCTGATATCTGAGAGATAGGAACTGGGGAAGAAGAGGAAGTCATTGGCTTGGACATAGATATTGAACTTCATCTCCCGCTTGAGCAACAGACGTTCGAAATCTATCGGCAGGATCTTGCCTTCACGCATGATATAGGAGTTCTTGAGGTCTACAACATCATTGGTCTGGGAGTTGTTGTAGGAGAGCAGGTTGGCTCCTGGTATCTGGCTGAGAACACCGGCGATGGAGAGGCAGTCCAGAAGTTTGGTATTGTTCTGGATGACATGGCTGCCGGGAGACTTTATCGGTCCCATGATATAGATCTGGCTGCCGGAGAAGGTCTTGCCGTTGATATCTACCTTGGGTTGGTAATAATATTTTTCCAGTTCTTCTTCAATCTTGGTTTTGAGTTCCGGATAGGTAAGCCCTGCCGCTTCGACCTCTACGCCATAGAGGTAGCCGAGGGTGCCGTCGGGGCGGACATTGACCAGTTGTCTGCTATCGGGTTCGAATGGAATGCTTATCTCCAGCGTATCGCCACGGTTGATCCGGTATATCGGGTTATACGCCTGGCTTAGGCTTGCCAGTTCCTTGTCGAGTTCCGTCTCTGCCTGCGGGCTGGTAACCTTGTCTTTCCCTTCGAATACCTCTACTGCGGGATCGTTGGGTTCGCCTGGAATCTTATAGGTAGATTCCTGATCCGGGTTCTTGGCCGGAAGCTCATTGAACATCTCGGTACGCACCTTGTCGTCCGCGCTGATATCCTGGGTCTCGATGGTCGCGGCGGTAGTGCCGGAACCATTCTGCTGCAAAGAGGATTGATCCGTGCAGGAAGTCAGGAGAAAGAAACCTAGGAATATGAGTATGACTAGGATAATATTAAGTTTAAGATGCTTTGTTATAAAGTGGAATATCGGCATATTGGGCTACGTCCTGCTAATTCTAACTGGAAATATAAGATTACTCTTCTGTCTATCGACTAGGGCGAGCCGGTAACTTTATTATATTTAAATGAAATTTAGCTGCGAGTTCGTAAAAAAGAGCGGCACAGCTCCAGGCTGCACCGCTCTGTAGAGAATAAATCTTATGTGGTAAGCGTATTAACTCTTGGAACCGATTCCTTGAATAGCCCGGAAGAGAATAATGCCTATGCTGAGAAAAGCAATAAAGATGATCTTCGGTTCAGGGGCTGAGGCAATATTCGAGATGATAAAGGAGTGGGTCTGACCGTTGATCGTACCCCAGCCGACGATCTGACCAAGATCGTTGATATCGCTGGCGACAGAGAGATTTGACCACTCGCTGCTGTCGGGGAGGAGGTCGTTTAGGTTGAGCATGCCGCCTTCTTCCGACCAGAGGAAGGCATTGCCGTTGGAAGTGCCGACAATCAAGCCCTCTTCGTTTATTGCATAGGCCTCCGAAGTGGTGCCTACTCCGACATAACCCAGTTCGACAACCTCGCCGTTACGGTAGACATAGGCCTGGGATTCACCGGTATCGATTACTGTGCCGTCTGTCGCTACATCCCCGGTCTTGGTACCGACAACCTCGTTGGAGCGGTTGATATCGGTAGCGCTGCCTTGAATAGAGGAGATCAGTTCGGTAGAGTTATTATACATGTTCCAGATATAGGGGGTGCCGAGCTCGGTCTCGCCGATGACATTGCCGCTGGTGTTGATATCTGAAGCATATTTGATAGACATGTCTCCACCAACTTTTATCGGATTGTGTCCGCCCCAGATACTGTAGATATAGGTCTGGCTAGCATCGCCGTTTGAAGCCAGGATCTGGCCGTTATCATTGATATTGTAGGCCATGGTCATATGATTGAGTTTGCTCATGTTGCCGTTTGGATTCCAGGAATGCCAGAGTCCGGATTCGGTCTTATTGTTCTTGACTGCACCGCCGAGGATGGTACCACTGCTGTCGATAGCGGTGGCGTAGGTATCATGGCTGCCCTTCTTGAGGCCGAGCATGGTGCCGTTGCTGGGCCAGTACTCGGTCCAGAGAAAACCCTGTGTGTCGCCGTTGGTATCTACCGAGGTACCTACAACCATACCGGAATTGTTAATAGAACTGGCGTAACTCGCTGTATCATTGCCGACCGTGCCGAGGTCGATAATATCGAAGGTGTAGCCGCGTGCCTGGGCTGAGGAACTGCAGAGCAGCAGCGTCGTGCAGATCAGGGTGAGCAGCGTTATTCTTATTCTGGACATAACTAACTCCTGTAATGTACTTTAGTTAGAACTTAACACAATTATATTATATACTGTACTTTTACCACTGTCAATCTAAATATTATTTGTTAGCAGTCTATTAGGTGAGTATATAAAATAATTTGAGGAATTAGGATAATTCCCGTGTGGTTGAATAGGTCTAAAAACGTAAAAGTATACTTCGCGTTGAGGAATCTACCGATATGTATTCGATTTGCTGTAACGTTATGATGAGATAAGAGTAAAAAAATATTTTTATATAAAAAATAATGTCTTTTGGATTGCTGTCGCCTATAAAATAATGTATAGTCAGACTCTATGCAATAGGATATTTGTCAGGTTGAAGGTATTGGTATACGGGGTGTTATGACTGATAAAGAATTTTACTTTACACGTAATACTAAATTGGCGGTAATTCTGCCGGTTCTTAATTTTGTGGCGATATTGCTGGTGCTTGTCTTCTGTGTATATGTCTATAATGATAAGTGGGGTGATCAGTATGCGCTCTCGGGTCTGATTGGGGCGTTTCTCCATATCTTCCTCGGAAATTATTTTGGCCTATTCAATAAATTTCTCAAGCCGCCAGCTAAGCGTGCTCGTATTAAATTGATTACCTGCTGGGGGATAGCCTTTCTCCTTACCCTGCTGGTCACCTTTATTCTGAAGAATACAGCAGAGCATTCGCGAGTGATCCTGACCCTCTGGCTGGTGTTGACCGCTCTGGCTCTCTACCTGCTTGATTATCTCTGGCATTATCTGATCAAGAAACTCCAGATCTTTTCTCGTCGGGAGATAAAGATAGCAATTGCAGGTATGAATAATTCTGCTATCGAACTGGTCAAACAGATTCGTAGTGATGAATATGGCCAGGGAATTGTGATTACCGGGATATATGATGACCGGTCAAAGTACAGGCTTCCTGAGCCGCCGTTTGTCGAGCCTAAGCTTAAAGGTAATTTTGCGCGTATGTTGCAGGCGGCGCAGCACGGAGAGTTCGATATTCTCTTTATAACCATCTCCTTCAAAGCTGAAGAACGGGTACGCGAGATACTGAGTGGTTTGAGCAATACTACAGTCTCGGTCTATATTGTACCGGATTCATATGTCTTTGAACTGATCCAGGGAGAGCTCTCCTCATACGGTAAGATCCCGCTCTTGCAGGTATATGAGTCGCCGTTCTTCGGAATTAATACCTTTATCAAGCGGGCTGAGGATCTGGTGGTATCCTCAATTATACTCCTCCTTACTTCGCCCCTGCTGCTGTTGATTGCGTTGCTGGTAAAGCTGACCAGCAAGGGACCGGTTATCTTTGCCCAGAAGCGCTACGGTCTCAACGGCGAGATCGTCAAGGTTTGGAAATTTCGTTCCATGACTGTATGTGAGGACGGAGACAAGGTTCAGCAGGCGCAGGAGGGTGATGCTAGGATTACTCCGCTGGGCAGATTTTTGCGTAAGTCTTCGCTCGATGAATTGCCGCAGTTTTTCAATGTTATGCAGGGGAAGATGAGTGTGGTTGGGCCGCGCCCGCATGCGATCGCGCATAATGAAGAGTATAGAATGCTGATTCAGGGGTATATGATGCGGCATAAAGTCAAACCGGGTATTACCGGGTTGGCGCAGGTAAATGGTTATCGGGGTGAGACCAAGGATCTGCAGATGATGGCCAAGAGGGTTGATTATGATGTTGAGTATATCCGCAATTGGGGCTTGATGCTTGATATTGAGATAATTATCAAGACTGTCTTTGTGGTTCTCAGCGGGAAGAACGCCCATTGATTCGGACGAGAGTGCAGTGAGGTGATCTTGGGTTTGTTTGTGAGGATAGGATAATTATGCAGATACAGTTTGTTTTACGGTTGTTGGTTGCTCTAAGTCTTTTGGTGGTGGTGCTGATCGTCGCCGGATGCGGTGGGGTGAGATTCTAAACGGAATTGAGTGCGGCAATGGTTTCGGTCTGAATAGATCTGGAGCGATTTGACCTGGGGTTGATCCGGGGCGAGTTCGTGGTGTACGGCAAGATGCCGTAGAGATCAGGTATATGCGCTTGAGCTCTTCTGAAGTAATGCCTTGGTTTAGCGGCGGAATGCGCCTTGAACCAAGTTTGAGTTGTATGAGGTTTTGGGTCTGTTTGTGAGGATAGGATAATTATGCAGAGACAGTTTATTCTACGGTTACTGGTTGCTCTAAGTCTTTTGGCGGTAGTGCTGATCATCGCTCTGTTTGCGTATTACCATTTTACCGGGCGCGGCGGAGCCGGGGCGTACGGAAGCAACCTGAGTAAAGACGAGCTGATGAAGGAGTACCTGGATTACACGAGCAAGGGGGATTTCTTCAAAGCTTTCAAAGCGATAAATGCCGCGAGTCAGAAGGATCCTGAGAATATGTCTCTGTTGCAGAAGGCTGCCGAAGCGGCGATACTGGCGAGCAAGAAGAATGAAGCGAATAAGATGTACAGTAAGATCTGGGAGAGTGGTGTACGCGATCCTAAGGTGTTGTTTGCGCTGGTGGCTACTTCAATTTTGCCCAAGTTTGAGCAGCGTAAATGGACTCTGGAGCTGATCGCGCAGATTAAGCAGCAGAGTCTGAGGCAGAAACTCTATGCGCTCTATTATTTCCAGCTGGAGGATTATGAAAAGGCAGAGGAGTACTTCGAGTGGCTGCTGGAGCATGATCCGCATCCGGCAATTTACGAGTATTTCGCCCGTAATTACCTCGGTCTGCGGCGACCTGTTGAAGCGATTGCCATACTGGAAGAGGCGAAGGAAAAAGGCTATCTCGGTGACGGCGGGGAGATAATTCTGGCTAATCTCTATGCCGTGCAGGGGAAGATTACTCAGGAAGAGGAACTCTTTAAATGGTATGAACAGAATTATCAGCTCTCGGATTATGTGATCCTTTCACATGCGATAATCCTCTTTGCTAATAACCAGCCGGAGGCGGCTGAGAAGTACTTTAAGCAGATCGAACATCCGGCACGCCTTAGCCGAACTGAGGTGGTGGCTCCAGAGGAGATTATCGCCAAACTCCAGAATGATCCTGAACTTAAAACTCTCTTTGATCGGCTGAGTCCTCGAACTTGTGAAGCAGTAACTACCGATAAGAACGATATATTTGAAATTTCACTCTTTAGCGAATATCTGGCGCAGGACTTCAACCGGATTGCGGCAGAAGATTCCAAGAATAGTGAGGAGTTTGCCGTGGAGTTGCAGCGTCTGCACAAACTCTTTGCTGCGGAAATCGGCCAGCTTGGTGAGAATAATCTGGCGCATCAGGCGCGTTTGTTCCTGGCTATGATTTATTATGCCAAACAGGATACAAGCGGTATTGAGGATCTGTTGGTGCTGGCTTCGGGGAATAACCGGTTCTATGAGGGGGAGAGGAGCTTTTTCAATTATTATTTGGAGCGTCTGGAGAATAAGCCACAGGCACAGACGTATTTGAGTCAAGCGCAGGAGGTGTTAGGGAAGAATGTGGTTGTGCTTTTGGCGCTGGCAAATGAACAGAGCTTTCTCGGAGATTATCCAGCCGCGATAAAATACTACTCGCTGGCGGCCAAGGAGAACAGGATTATCGGTAGTGGCAGCTATCTGCTGGAGAATCTGGCACAGGCTTTGGCCGATGATCAGAAGTATCTGGCCTGCTTTGAACTTATACGACGGATGCATAATAAGCGGCAGATCTCCAAGCGTACTCTTATGTTGCTGCGGGATGTGGCGTATCCGGCAGGTTTTCCTGAGGTGAGCGACGGAGCGCAGCGGGTACTGGAGAAGAAGTACGGCATGACCGGGGATATTGTACTGGGCAGAGCCGAACTTCGACTTCGCGAGGGCGACGCGCAGGCAGCACTTGAGGTGTTTGAGCGGCTGTTGGCGCAAGGAATAGAACCGACTTATGAAGCGCGGATCAATAGTGTAATGGCCGAAGCTATGCTCCAGCTCAGGCAATTTGACGGGGTGCTGGATATTGTTGATGAGAAGGGGATTGATGCGACATATAAAGCGCGCGCTTTATATGGGTTGGGAAAGCATGAAGAGGCGTTGGAGATCTTTGAAGTGGCTGATACTAATCCGGCTGAGAAGGGGCAGTGGCGGGTAGAATATGGACTGCTCCTTGCTCTCAAAGGCCAAGAAGAAGAGGCGGCCATGCAGTTCGATAAGGCGATTGCGGAGAACCCGGAATTGGTTCGTGCTTATGTCGAACTCGCGTCCCTCCTTCTCAAGCATCAGCAATATCTGCCGGCTAGAGAGTATGCCACCAAAGCTTTGGAGATTGTCCCTGGGTTGATCCGCCCCAAGCTTATTATCGCCAATGTCGATATAGTAGGCGGTAATAACGCGGCGGCAGAGATTATGCTCGGTATGGTCTTGGAAAAGTATCCGAATAATCTGGATGCCTTGTTTCTGTTGAGCCGAAGTCTGCAGAATCAGGGTGAGCAGGAGGAGGCGCTGCAGACGATCGACCGTTGTCTTCAGCTCAAACCGATGTATCCATTGTTTTTACAGCAGAAGATAGATATTCTTACAGGAATGAACCGGCTGCAAGAAGCGGTGAAGACGGCGGGACTTGGGATCGAGACCGGTGTCGATACCGCACTATTCGAGCATGCGCAGATAATGCTGCTGTTAGAGGATGGTAAACTGGAGCAGGCGGCAAGTGCTTTGCAGGCCGCTACTGCGATTGCGCAGAGTGATAAAATGATACTGGAGTCACAGCTATTGCAGGCGCGGGGGGAGTATAAAAAGGCGATAAACTTGCTTAAACCCTTTGCCACCTCGGCCAAGATAGAATATCGCGTGCTGGAGCTAATACTCCTTGATCCGCAGCTTACTCCGGATGCTGCCGCGTATGTACGGGACAATATCGGGAAATTCAAACTCTCACCGCAGGCTCTGCTCGTACTCGGTATGCAGGCTGAAGCAGAGCAGAAAAATGAATTGGCGGTCTTGATCTATAAGCAGGGACTACAGGAGTTGCCGGCTGAAGAGCATCTGCTGAATAACTATATCTGGGTAGCTTTGAAGTTAGAGAAGGTCGATAAAGCAGAGCTACTGGCACAGGCGCAAAAGGCAGTCTCGGCTTATCCGGATAATCCGCTGATTCTAGATACTGCGACTACGGCCTTCAACCGGTTTAAGGAGTATGATAAGAGTATCGAGGCGCTCAGGAAGAATCCGTCGCTCTTCAGACTGGATCCCGGTCTCTACCTGCGTTTGGGTGATGCCTGGCTTGGCAAGGGGGAATTGGTGCAGGCGGAGAAAGCGTATGCCAAGGTGGAGGAGTCTGCGCAGAGTAGTCAGGAGTTAAAAGACGAAGCGGCACAGAGGCTCAAAGAATTGCAGACACCTTGAAATTTCGGAGTTGTTCGGGATTATTAGTGAATAATAGCGACGTCAGGGGTGGATATGCAGAAGCAGCCGGGAAGCTTATGGAGAAGGCTTGGACAGGAGCAGTTGCTTCTGACCGTGCTTGGAGCGGGAGTGCTGCTTGTACTCTTTGAGGTCTGGATCAATGATTTGCTGGCTCTGCCTCTGCGGATTGTGTCTACAGCTATATCCGAGGTGTTGGTCTCATTCTGGGGCTATACGGTTATACGGCAGGGAACCAGCTTGGTTGTCGGCACCTTCAGGTTCAATGTCGATACCGCTTGCAGCGGTTCACAGACCTTGCAGATGATGTTGGTAACGGCGATTATACTGGTGGGGGTCTGGGGTGGCTTGCGGCTCAGCCAGCGATTTTTGGCAATTCTTCTGGCTCTGCCGCTGGCGGTGTTGCTAAATGGTTTGCGCGTGGGCGGGTTGATGCTGGTAAGTCTGAGGGCTGGGCGGGTGCTGCCGGAGGAGACAGTGGAGCATCAGTTGCTCGGGGTGCTGGCTTTTGCCCTGCTTCTCTTAATTTTCTGGCAGATTTGCCGCGGAGTGGAGCGGGTACACTGGCTGATTTGGAGCGAACCGGCGCTTAAATTGTTGCTGGTACTTTTGCTCCTGGGAATTATCTTCTTCCCGTTTGCTTATGATTTAGCTAAAAGCTGGGCTGGTAGTGATTGGAACCCGTACAACCGTTATGCTTATATCTTCCCATTATTGGCATTGCTGCTCTGGTTGCTGACGCGCTGGTTGTTTCCTGGTAATAGAGTGAGTAGCGGGAGAATAACACTAGTATCAGGTTACCTGTTTGCTGCCCTTGGACTGCTTTGGGCGGTGTTGGCGGTGCGGCTGGGGAGTATGTCCCTGCAGGGAGCAGGGCTGCTGCTACTCTTGGCAGGGTATTTGCTCCTGGCTCTTGGTTGGCGCGGCTTTGTCGGTGAATTGCCGCTTCTACTATTGCTGATGTTGGGTTTTCCGCGGGTACCGATGCTGTTCAATAATCTGTTCAGCGTCGGGGTGGCGTATGACTGGGCGGTATTGTTCTATGGGCGGTTATTCTTGGCGCTGGTTATTGCCGGAGTATATATACTATTAAAAATGCGGCGGCGTCGCGGGAAGATGCTGGGGGTAAAGAAGTTACTCCCGGAGTTGCCGGGGCGGGGCGGGGTGTATCTGAGTATGTTACTGTTGCTGGCTGCGGGAGGAGGGCTGCTCTGGCAGAATTATCTGCCGGGAGATGGCGCAGTGCAGCGCCCAGAGCAGGGTAGCGACCTGTTTGTGCCGTTGCCGCTGCAGGTAGGGGGCTGGCAGGGGCGGGAGGTTGGACTCTCGGAGCAGGCGCGGGCTTTTCTCGGTGAAGCTACGGCCTCGCTGACAGTATATAATAGCGATTATGCTCTGCCGATAGAGTTTTTAGCAACTTTTTCCGGCGGCAACCGGCATAACCTTCACTCTCCAGAGTACTGTTTGACCGGGAACGGCTGGAAGATAGTGAGTAAAAAAAGGGCTGATTTTATTGGATTACACGGGCGGAAATATCCGATAACAATTATGGAACTCCACAATGATGCCGAAATACGCTGGTTTGCGTTCTGGTTTTATGACGGGGTGAAGGTTAATGCCGATTATACTACGATGCTTGGTGAAGATCTCTTCTCCAGGCTCAGCGGTAATAATAGAGAGTGGTCATTATACCGGGTTATTGCCTACCGTGAAGCGGATTTGACCCGATTTTTACAGGAATTGTTCGGAGAGTTGGAGTGATCGGCTCTCTGTAGTAAATAAAGAAGGATGGATAGATTATAGATGGCTAGAACGAGTTTGGGCTTTGTCAGACCCATACAACCCTTCAAGAGTTTCAAGCGGCATATCCTCTCGGCATCGGTAACGCTGGTTGTCTTCTCGCTGGTTGCAGTAATTGCAGCTTGGTATACCAAACCGCTGTATGAGGCGAAGGCGTTGGTCTATATCTCTGAATTTCAAAATTCCAACTTGATGGGTACCAGCGATCAGGCTATACCCAATTATCAATCATACGTGCAGAATCAGATCTATATTATGTACAGCTACGAGGTACTCAAAGATGCTATTCTGCGCCTTGGTGATAATGCTAAAATGTGGGATAAGGCCAAAGGCTGGAAGAGTATGATCTTCTTCTGGAAACGGGGTGGGGGTGAAGATGCTGAGGTGGAAAATCTGAAGAATTCCCTGATTATTGAGCGTATGGAGAAATCCAATATGATCGGTATATCGTTGCAGGGGGATAAGGCTGAGGGTCTGGCCGAGACGGTCAATGCGGTGGCGGATGCGTATCTCTTCCGGGTGCGGGGGGAAGGCATAGAAGGCAAGGATGAACGGGTAACCAATTTGACGCGCCGGCGGCGTGAACTTTATGCCAGACTCCGCGACCTCTCTGCACAGAAGGCAAAGGTAGCCGAGAGCCTCGGTATTGCCGCTACTGATGTGGATACTGAAGAAGACCCTTTCCGCCAGCAGATAGAGGCTCTGCATATTGCCATTTATGATGCCGGAGTGTCGAATGCTCGACAGCAGGCTGCTTTTGAAGCGCTCAAGAGTACCACGTCATCTTATACCAAAGAAGATCTGGAGAAGATGGCCGATATGGAGGCGGAACAGAATGAACTTTTGAGCAATACTTACTCGGCATTGCTGGAGCAGAGGGTGGCGTTGCAGTCGGTAGTGAATAATATGAAGCCGAGCCATCCCAAACGCAAGCGCCTTGAGGATGAACTCAAGATGCGTGAAGAAGAGTATAAGAACCTGCGTAAAAGAATTGTCTCGGACAGCATGGGTAAGATAAAACGTCAGATCTCGGCCAAACTCGATGAAGCGAAATTTGCCGCAGAAGAGGCTAAGCAGCTGGAGATAGAACTCCAAGGCAAGATGGCCAAGATGCAGGAGCGTCTGCAGAAATATAACACCCTTTATGACGAAGCGGCCAAGATCAAGGTCGAGATGGATCGAGTGAGCGAGCAGCTTGTGACGATTGATAATAAACTTGATATGTTCGCTACTGAAGAGAACGCTCCGGGGATGATTGAGATCTCCTCTTATGCACGCTATCCGGAGGTGCCGGATCATAAGAACAGACTCAAGGTCTTTATCGCTATCTTTGTTGTCGGGCTGTTGGTCGGTATTGGTATCCCGTCATTGCTTGATGCTTTTAATCCCTGGGTCATGACTCCGAGTGATGTCTATTTGGCGGTTAAGAACCCACCCCTCGGTTGTATTCTGGAGCACGGGGATGCGCAGTACCGGGAGTTGGCTCGGGATCAGCTCCGCAGACTGGCGCTGGCGATAAATGCCAAAGCGCGCAAGGATAGCCTGGTGCATTTTGAGTTTACCTCGGCTAAAGCCGGGGGCGGTTCATCTGAGCTCTCTTTTTTGCTCTGTAATGAATTACTGCATATCGGGGTAAAACCGCTCTTAGTGGAGGCTAATATCTTCAAGCCGGATCTGCGGTATGAGGGACTTGAATACCCGGGATTTATCGATATTCTTCGAGATAATGTGTTGGTGCGTAACTGTATTATCCCGGCTGATCCTGAGAAGTATCTCCCCGATAGAATACGAGCCGGTAATATCAAGGGTGAGAGCCTACTCCCAACCAAGGCGGACTGGTCGGAACACTATAAACAGATCAGCGGTGAGTATGATATTGTAATTTATGACACGCCGCCGGTACTCCTCTCGGCTGATGCTGAGATGATGTCGCGGTTCTGCGATGCGACGCTGCTCGTTATTGAGGCGGAAGGGGTGACCTTCTTTGAGATGATCCGGGCTTTGAATGCGGTAAAGCCGATTGCGGAAAATATCGGTATCGTAATGAATCGGGCGGTAGTCTATCCAGAGAGCGGGTATTACAAGGATCTGCTGGAGGAGTACGGTGGCGGAGCCAAGCATAAGAATGGGCTTATTTCCCGATTGCTGCTGCGTGAGGGTAGAAAACGTGAGGTGCGTAGACGTGGCGAGTACGGTTTCAGCGAGGTGCCGGATCTTGAAGAGAGTATGATCGCCGAGGAGAAAACGCTGGCACAGGATGCTTCTACCGCTTTTCAGAAGAAAGAGCAAGAGAAGAAAGGTAGTAATGATGAGCCGGAGTCTGTAGAGATAATTGATATTGATGTTTAGTTCTACAGTGAGCTTAAGAGTCGGTCGCGGACTGCCGGGAATAATACGCTAATGGATAATGTCTGGAATTATAATGACACGGTAATTCACCCACTGGGCGCACTGGTGTTTATCACCTGCGCCTTTCTGTTGTTTGGGCTCAATAAGAAATGGGTGTTTCTGCCGGTTTTGATCGTTCTCTGCGATGTCTCCAATGCTCAGCGTATAACTATTGCCGGGCTGGATTTCCCCTTTTCACGCTTGCTGGTGATTACGGTGTGGCTGAGGATATTTATCCGGCAGGAGCTGGAAGGATTCAAATTCTGCAAGGCGGATATGCTCTTGCTGATGTGGTTGATGGCGCGAACCTTTGTTTACGGTCTGCAGTGGGGCGATCGTCAGGCGGTAATTTTGCAGCTTGGAAGCGCTTTTACTACCTGCGGTTTTTATTTTATGGCGCGGGTATTCATCCGAGATATCGAAGATGTCAAACAATTCGGCAGGCAACTTGCGCTGATTGCTCTACCGACGGCAATCTTCTTTGCTATCGAATGGGTGACCGCACGCAATTATTTCTCCATCTTCGGCGGGGTTGATCTGTTCAGCCGGATACGTGAGGGACGTCTGCGCTGTACCGGAGCATTTACGCATCCGTTGATCGCAGGGTACTTCTGGGGAGTGGCGATACCCTTTATGACGACTCTCTTCGACAATAAGGGTTGGCACCGTAAGGTTGCCTATACCGGTATCAGTAGTGCGTTGATGATTGTGGTCTCGACGGCTTCGAGTACGCCAATACTCGGGTTGTTCGCCTTTGGGCTGGGCTGGTGCTTCTACTTTATACGCAGTCTTATTCTCTATATTGTTCTTGGGACGACACTGACTATCGGGGTGTTGCATCTCTATATGCGAGCGCCGGTCTGGCACTTGATATCCAGAATCAATGTTATTGGCGGGTCTACCGGGGCGCATCGCTACCGTCTGATCAATGCTTTTCTGACCAATGTCTCAGACTGGTTCTTTCTCGGGTACAAATATACCGGGAACTGGGGTTATGGCCTGGATGATGTCACCAATGAATTTATTGTGCAGGGGGTGCGGGGCGGAATCGTTACGCTGGTACTCTTTGTGATTTTCATGGGATATGTCATGGCGCTGCTGCAGCGGCGTACCCGGCAGGCCAGTGAAGTGTTCAGCGAGCGCTTTGTTACCTGGAATATCTGGGCGGCGCTGTTTATGCAGGGTTGTATCTTCTTCGCGCTGGCGATATTCGGGCAGGCTGCGCTTATGTTCTATCTGACACTGGGTACTGCGGTAAGCCTGAGTCTCTGTGCGGTGGCGGTTCCGGAGAAGCCCGGAGATAACGCCGGAGGCAAACCGAAATCACCGCTTACGGAGAAAAAACAGAAGATTAAGCAGCGTCTGGAGGGGGGGGGCTGGATTCTGCCGCAGGGGCAGGGCTCGGATAATACGGGAGGATGGATGTGATTCAGTTGTCGGTGGTGGTGGTGAGCTTCAATACCCGGGGTATTCTACGCGATTGTCTCAACTCGGTTTATGCTCATAAGCCTTCTTTCTCTTTTGAAGTGATTGTGGTGGATAATGCGTCGCTAGATGGTTCTGCCGAGATGGTGCGGCGGGAGTTTCCGCAGGTAAAGCTGATCCGGAATACTGCCAACCGCGGCTTTGCACCGGCCAATAATCAGGGATTTGCCCAGGCTCGGGGCAGATACTGGTTGATGCTCAATTCTGATACTCTGGTACGGCGGGATGTGCTGGAGCGTTCGGTAGAGTATATGCACGCCCACAAAGAGGTGGGAATGTTTGGCTGCCGGGTGCTCAATAAGGATAAGACCATGCAGGAGACCTGCTTTATGTGGCCGTCTCTCTTGAATCTGGCGCTGGTAAGCTCGGGTCTGGCGCGGGTATTTCCTAAATCGGAATTTTTGAACCGGGAACGGATGCGCAGTTGGAAACGGGATAGCGAACGCGAGGTCGAGGTTATTACCGGTTGTTATCTGCTTATTCGCGCTGAGTACGCCGAGAAGGTGGGGTGGCTGGATGAGGATTTTTTCTTTTATGGCGAGGAGACAGACTGGTGTCGGCGCTTCAGGGAAGCCGGGTATAAGGTGATGTTTGCGCCGGTAGGTGAGATTATCCATCTTGGAGGCGCTAGCGGCGAGGCCGGGCATTATTCGCGTAAAATAATGCTGGGGCAGGCTCTGATTCGCCTTCAGCGTAAGCATAACGGTCTGCTGCCGGCGCTCCTTGCTTGGTGTTTACTCGTTTTGGAGTCTGTTATCAAGTCGGTAGGGTTCGGGGCAGCAGGGATATTCAAGAAGCGTTTCCGGCCTGTATGTCGGAAGTACTTCGGGGTTTTGACGCATGCGCTTCAGCTCTGGCCCAAAGCAGGAAAGCGGCGGCGTAAACGGGTCTTGGCGGTATCCTCTCCGGGCGGGCATTGGGTGCAGCTGCGGCGGCTGGAGCCGGTATTCAAATGCTATGATACCTGGTATGCCTCGACGCGGGAAGATTACCGGCCGGAGGTTGTCGGTTCGCCGTTTCTGCTCGTGCCGGATGTGAGCCGGTGGCAGCGGTGGTACATTCCAATAGCCTTTGGGCGAATTCTAATTGTTTTGTTGCGGTTGCGCCCGGATGTGGTGTTCTCTACCGGGGCGCTACCAGGGTTGCTGGCGGTTATTGCTGGGCGGATTGTCGGGGCGCGTTGTGTTTGGCTGGACAGTATCGCCAATAGCGAAGAATTGAGTATGAGCGGGAGGTATGCTGGCAGGTTTGTCCAGCTCTGGCTTACGCAGTGGGAGCATCTGGCGGCAGAAGAGGGGGCGGTGTCTGGGCCGGAGTATGAAGGGAAGGTATTATGATCTTTGTGGCGGTCGGTACGCAGTTGCCGTTTGATCGGCTGATTGCGGCAGTTGACAGCTGGGCGGAGACAGCCGCAACCCAGGTGGTGGCACAGATCGGCACCGGTGGAGAGTATGTCCCGCAGCATATGCAGGCTACGGCGACGTTACCGGCTGCGAAGTTTGCGCAAATTTGCAGTGAGGCTGAGGTTGTGGTCTCACATGCGGGAATGGGTATTATCATGTTGGCGCGGGAGAAGGGGGTGCCGCTTATCGTCATGCCCCGGCGGCAGGAACTGGGCGAGATTCGTAATCAGCATCAGTTGGCTACGGTGCGGCATTTTGGCGCACTGGATGGCATTTATGTCGCTCAGGATACCGCGGAACTGGCCGTTTTGCTGGCTAATTACGCTCGGCTCGTGGCTAGCCGGGTTGCGAGCCAGCCTGCGGCTGAACTGTTGGCGCGTCTGCGCAGCTTTATTGATGAGGAGGAGTGATGGAAGATTCGGCTTGGGATTTTGACGGGGTACTCTGCTTTGGGCAGGTAGACTGGTGGTATCATAACCGGACGCACTTTGATCTGCAGATTATGCGGGAATTCTCCAAGAAGTTTCCGGTACTCTATGTCAATTCGCTGGGGATGAAGATGCCCAAACCCTCTGAAGGCCGGATGTTCTTCACGCGGATAACTCGTAAGGCTAAGAGCTTTATGCGCGGGATACGGAAGGTGCGGGATAATTTTCATGTCTTCTCGCCGCTGAGCATACCGCTCTTATCTCGTTCAGCCTTGGGTAAAAGCTTGTTGGTTATGCAGCTCAAGTTGGCGCTACAGTATTGCGGGATACGCCGTCCACTGCTCTGGGTGGGGTGTCCGACCGCGTACGAGGTGCTGGGAGCCATCCCGGGGGTAAAACAGATCTACCAGCGTACCGATCGCTATGAGAATTACGCTGGGGTGGATCCGGAATATATCGCCCGTATCGACCGTGAACTCAAGGCGAATTCTGATCTGACGGTATTCTGCTCTACCAAACTCTTTGAGTTGGAGCGGCAAGGGTGTAAGGACTCTAGTTATATCGAGCATGGTGTGGATTACTCTTACTTCGCCGGAGCGGATGCGGGAAGATTGCCGGTTGAGTTGGAGACGATACCGTCGCCGCGGGCGGTATATGTCGGAGGTATGGATCACGGTGTATTCGATCCGGATTTCTTTCATGCATTGGCCAAAGAGCTGCCGGAGTGGAATTTTATTCTGGTTGGCAGCAGTGCTTTCGGTGACGACTGGTGTGGCGAGCTGCAGAATGTCTATAAACTCGGTAAACGGGATTACTCCGAGGTGGCAGCGTATATGGCGGCGGCCGATGTGCTCATTATGACCTGGTGTCGTAATGACTGGATTGAGGTCTGTAATCCGATCAAACTCAAGGAATATCTGGCGGTCGGGAAAGGGGTGGTGAGTACACCTTTTTATGAACTCAAGCGCTACCGGGAGAATATTCTGGAGGCTTCTACACCCGCGGAGTTTGCTGCGGCGATGGAGCAGTTACGTACCGAGCCGCCGGCGCTGCAGGCGCAGCGGGCGCGGGTGCAAGATATTACCTGGGAGGTGCAGGCAGGGAAGATTCTGGATAGAATAGCAAAGGAGCAGTGATGGGGGCAGCTCAGAGTATTTCAAGTTTTCGCGTCAAGCGCTTTGCGTATATCCGTGAGCTTATAGCCTCTTGCTATAAACGCCATGGCCGGGTAAGAATTGTTGATCTCGGGGGTACCTGCCAGTACTGGAGCCTGCTCTCCGCCACGGAATTTACCGAAATGAATATTGAACTGACTATAATCAATATTACCGAGGTCGCTCATCAGAATACCAATGACCGGATTGAGTTTATTACCGCTGATGCGTGTGAACTCAGTCGTTACTCCGATAATTCCTTTGAGCTGGTGCACTCGAATTCGGTTATTGAGCATGTCGGTACCTGGGAAAGAATGCAGGCCTTTGCCGCTGAGGTGCGGCGCCTGGCTCCGGTATATTATATTCAGACCCCGAATTTCTGGTTTCCGCTTGAGCCGCATCATCATATCCCGTTTTTTCATTGGCTGCCCCTGTACTCACAGGTATGGCTCCTGCAGCAGAAGTATGGAATTCAGGATTATGCCGCCGCGCTCCAGCGCTATGAAGGTACCAGAATGCTCTCCAAGCGCGCCTTGCGCAGCCTCTTTCCTGATTCTGCGATACAGGAAGAGAAATTTCTCTTTTTGACCAAGTCATTGATGGCGATACGCAGCTAAGACCGGTTATTATCCGGCACTCTTCTTTCTGCGGGCGCGTTTGTGCGCGGTTTTTGCATTCTTCTTTTTGGCAGGTTCTTGCCGGGCTTCTTTGTGCATGATAAACAGGTAGTTGAAACCGCGGAGGAAGAAGTTCTCCTCGGCGGCGGCTTTGCGGTAATTGCCTTGCTCAAGCGTCTTGTTGTGCCGGACTACCGCGATGATATCCACCGGTTCGAAGTAACGCTGTAGAATGCAGAAGAGTTCAAAGCCGATAGGCATGAATTTCTTTTTTTTATTGATATATGAGTCTGAGACGTAGAGCCCGAGGTAACGGTCAGGCTTTAGGACGCGGTAGAGCTCCCGGATGACATCTTCCATGGCAATATAGTAGTCATTGGTCTGGGCGCTCAGTTTGCCGATACAGCGCGGGTCGTCCGAATAAGCGATATGGGTAGAGTAGGGCGGATCGACAAAGGCAAAGTCCATGCTCTCGGCTTCCAGTGGGAGCCGACGCGAATCGGTATGGACAATGTCTTCCCGCTGGGGATTGAGATCGAAGCCGAAGCCCTGGCGTTTGAGATCCTGGGCTACATCCAGGGTCGTGCCGCTACCGCACATCGGGTCGACCATACTCTGCCCTTCTTTTGTGTAACGCTGGAGCAGGTTCCAGATAATATAACTCGGAGTCGCCCCAATATAATTGGCATTTCCCTGTATCTCTTCTCCATAATGCTGGGAAGGGTATTCCCAGAGGGTTGATACCTGAATATTCAGTGGTGGTTTCTTATGCCGACTCATCTGGCGAGCCTTTCTGCAAGTTAGAGAATAAAGCGTGAAAGATCCTCGTTTTCGGTGATATCCGCAAGCTTGTCATCGATAAAGCCAGGGGTGACGGTAAAGGTCTCACCCTTGCGTTCCGGTGCTTCAAAGGAGACCTCTTCAAAGATCTTCTCCATCACTGTATGCAGACGTCTGGCGCCGATATCATCGGTGGTCTGGTTTACCTTGGCGGTTATCGCCGCAATATGTGCGAGAGATTCAGGTGCGAATTCGACCTTGATGCCCTCGGTCTCCAGCAGCAGTTCGTACTGCTTGGTCAGGGCATTCTTCGGATGAGTGAGGATGCGTTCAAAATCCTCCTTGGTCAGAGACTCCAGCTCTACCCGGATAGGAAATCTCCCTTGAAGCTCGGGGATGAGGTCGGAAGGCTTCTTGCCGTGGAAGGCGCCGGCGGCGATGAAGAGGATGTGGTCGGTCTTGACTGCGCCGAATTTAGTGGAGACGGTGCTGCCTTCCACGATCGGCAGTAGATCGCGCTGTACCCCTTCTCGGCTCACATCCGGCCCGTTCTCCTTGGCTGTACCGATAATTTTGTCTATCTCGTCGATGAAGACCAGACCTTCCTGCTCGGCTCGCTCTATGCCCTGTTTATTGATCTCTTCTTCGTCTATCAATTTCTCCGCCTCTTCCTGGGTGAAGATGCGCAGTGCTTCCTGCACCGGTACTCGGCGTTGTTTCTTCTTGCCCGGCATCAAGCTGGAGATCATATCCTGCATCTCCAGACCCATCATATCATCGCCGCCGATGGCACCGATTACGCCGGATACCGGAGTCTTCTCCTGGGCGGCTATCTCCACCGGCTTCTCTTCCATATCGCCACTGCGTAGACGATCACGGAGTTTGCCGCGGGTACGCTCCCAGCGCCCACGTGATTTTTTGATTTCTTCATCGGTACCAGTATGTTCCGGCTCGGGCAGGAGAATGTCGAGTACGCGCTCTTCGGCGTGCAGTGCGGCTTCACCCTTTACCCGCTCAATTTCGCGGTTTCTGAATTCGCCGACCGCAACCTTGACTAGATCGCGTATCATGCTCTCGACATCCCGGCCGTGGTAACCGACCTCGGTGTACTTGCTCGCTTCCACCTTGACAAAGGGAGCGTCGACCAGGGTGGCGAGCCTGCGGGCTATCTCTGTCTTGCCTACGCCGGTGGGGCCGATCATGAGAATATTTCGTGGCATGATTTCTTTGCGCATTGATTCGTCAATCTGTTTGCGACGCCAACGGTTACGTATAGCGACGGCTACCGCCCGCTTACCTTGATCCTGACCGACAATATATTCATCCAGTTTATTGACTATCTCTTTAGGAGTCAGTGAGTTGCCTGATTTCTTATTGAGCAGCTTGTTGATTATTTCCATGTAAGTACCTTTTCGTGTTATTAGTTTGCTCTGTATGCGTGACCAAATCTATATTCTAGCGGTCGAGCGTAATTTAGCAATAGAGTAATTTGATCTCTAGCTCGGGTTTTTTTGGTATTTAACGGTCTGTAGGACAAACTTTGAGTCGATCAATACCAGTGCTTCTGACAGTAAAATTAATGAAGCTAAGGCTTGGACTCGGGTAGAATTGTTCATGCTGAAGTTGGTTTGTAGTTGTAACAAACAGATTTAAAGATTTATGATAAAGAGTGGATTAAGGGGTAAAGGCTTAGAAGGAGGTATAACTGTTGAGGCAGTCGTTGCAGAAAGCAGGTTGACGGTGGTATTTGGCTTCGTCTACCAGGCATTCACGATAGTATAACTCGCGGATATCGATCTCCTGGCAGTCAGCGTCGGATTTCGCGGTATCCACGGCGGCGGTCAAGCGGTATTCGGCGCCGGCATTGCTCAAGTTATTGATGCTCTCGATAGTTGAACCGTAGTCGCTGGTGTTGCCGATAGTTATTATTATACTGGTATCTGTAAGTCCGGTAGGCAGTGCAAAATACTGGAGAGCTTCAGAAAAGCTCTCTTCGCAGGGTGAGGAATACGGGGTATAATGATCATCGGTGGCGCCAAAAGTATTGATCGCATCATCAATGATTTCTGAGGTCTCTTCGGCTTGTTCACCATTGCAGATAACACATGCCATACCTTGATTCAGCAACTCCTGGGCGAGTAGCTCAATATGTTCGACTGAGATCTTACTGACAATATTCAGTAACGCACTGAAGGGGCGTTTTTTGAAAGGGAGTGTTAAAGGTTTACCCGCTTCGTAGCGGATGGTGTAGAAGGTCTGATCACCTATTTTGCCCAGTTTGCCCTGATGCGTATTTGAAAAATACAGCTTTTTCAAATCAGGCTGTTCTGTATCGTCCTCAAAATCCACTTATTTCCCCCAACTGTATATAATAAGCAGCTTTGCGTCCTATAATAGTGGACGTAATACTTGCTTCATTCCTTTTCCCAATGCATACTGGATGTACACAACATCTGCTAGCATATATATTGTGCTTCCCAACAACATCCAAATAAGCGACTTCGTAATTATCTATTTATGGGGCGTGAGGTCAACACTAAAATTGTTTTTTTGCGCCTTTTTTGCTCGTCTGGAGCCGGATAAAACTTTTTAAGTTTGATTAACCTTATGCCCCAATTATTATTAGGGAAAATCAGGATAATTTCCGATAATACTAGAGGTGGTTATGAAAAATATGTATAATCACGGGAGTAGTCAGAGTATGAGGTTTGCTGAATATCCGGAGGTAGAATGAAATATAAATTGTATGCTGTGGTGTTGTTGCTGGCTCTGCTGCTGGTGGCTTGTGAAGAGATGCCGGAGATACTCCAGGAGGATGTAGTGGTAGATCCCCGTTTAATTGCAGGTCCTTACATTATAGAGACCAGCTCGGAGAATGGCGTTGTTGCGTATATGCGCACCAATGTCGACACCATCGCCGGAATTAGGGTCGTCGATTCCAAAGATAGGATGGTGCGCCGCTATGGACGCAGTAGCAAAGAACATAAGCTTGACCTGAGTTCGCTGGTGGATGAGAGTGTGCCACTGCAGAAGTTCCTGGTTTTGATCGATGACTTCAAGAGCGCGCTGTTGACGCTTAGGCATCCGCAACCGACACAGACGACAACCATTGGCTTTCTCGGAGGGGGGCGTGGGCGTAAGGAGTTACTCAAACTCGCTGCCGACAAGCTTGCGACCTACTCCCCGGACGCTACCGTATTGACCGGCGCTTCTTTTCCGCTGGATGAACGGATCGCGACTTGGGATGACCTCTTCTTTACCCCGCTTCAGCAGCTAACTCCGAGCAGTCCGCTTATGCTTCTGCCTGAGGATCAGGCTATCTTGCCGATTGGAGCCGGACGGGGGCAGCCGGTACCGTATTGGAGTCGAAATATCGGTGTGGTACATATAGTATTTCTGGCTATGGACAGTCTTAAGCGCCCTGCAGAACGGGCTCAGACTCTGAGCTGGTTGCAACATGATCTTGCCGGCAATGCCGAACGCTTCCGGATACTCGTCCTTGCTGAGCCGCTCTTTGCCGCGCAGCAGATCTATGCCCGAGCGGTTGAGACTCTGGGAACACTCCTGGAGTCCGGAGGGGTGGATCTGGTAGTGAGTGGCGGCGGCAAGTATTATCAACGTACTCTGCCGATACAGGCTGGCGGGAGTAAACCGGTGCGTTATATCGTCAGCGGCGGCATAGATACCGCTACGGGGCTGCCCGTAGGCAGGGAGTACCGAGCGGCGACCGCTGATCGGCCGCATATCGCGGTACTCCGGGCGACAGCGGACTCGCTGGTCTGGGAGGTGGTGGCTCTGGATAACTCCGAGGTTCTGGATGTGGTAAGTATTGACCGGCAAGGGATGAGTGTGAGTGGTGAGCCGTCGATTGAGAAGATGGATATTCTCTCTGACGCGCTCTCAGCATTGACCCTGCAACGTGAGGTGGTGACTATCGCTACGCAGGCGGCCAAAGCGGTGCGTAATCCTGCGGCAGCGCAAAGTATCTCGTTCTTATTAGCCAATGCTTCGGCGCAGAATATCAAGGGCGAATTGGTCTGGGATATTCCGTATGATTCGGCGTATATGGTAGAGCCTACTGCGCTTAAGTTTGGCCTCAATAGTGGTTATGAGAGTAAGACTGCGTTCAAGATCAAGCCGCTTACCAAGGGGGCGGATGCAAGTCTGCCGGTGCTCAAGGTGAATATTGACGGTATTGGTTCGGCTGCGCAGCCGTTGATCATTGCCAAGCGCAAGTATGCGAATATTCAGCGCTGGCAGGCGCAGGAGCAGGTATTGGTCGACGGAATCATGCGCGAAGAGGGCTGGAAAGCAATTACCCCGCTCACCGGCTTTACTGTACTCGGAACCGAAGCAGAGCCCAAGCAACCGCTGGAGGTGCGCGTCACTTATAATAATTTGGGTATCTATGTCCTGGCGCGGGCGGCGGCAAATCGTCCGGATCAGATCGTGACCCAGGCGGTCAACCATGATGATCCAGTGCATAGGGATGAGAGTATTGAGATCTTTATCGATCCAGCGAATAACGGGCGTAATTACTTCCAGTTTGCGGTCAATACTCGCGGGGTGACGCTGGATCGCTCCAATACCATGGGGCTTGCCTGGAATCCACGTTGGGAGGCGGTGGTAAAGACATATGAATCTTATTATACGGTTGAGGCCTTTATCCCGTATCAGGCGCTCGGGCTCTACTCTGTACCGAATAATGGAGCGAAATGGGGGCTGAATATCTGTCGCAATGATTATCAGGAGAGTGCGGTGCGGGAGAATCCGTTTGCGTTGGCTAATACTGGCAGTGACGGTAGTGCTGAGGTGCAGATATCTCGGCTTAATATCGGTGAACTCGCTGAGCAGGAGCTCGGGGAGAGTGTCGCAGTGGAAACCGATGAAGCGACAGAAGGCGTAGGAGCCGGGTTTGAGGTGGTGCAGTGGGCCGATACTTATGGGGATAACTCCAGGAGCGGTCTGTATGGTGAGATTACCTTCTCGGAGTAAGGACGACGGTTGGCTGGCAATTTATGGCTGGGTGTGAAGGAGAGCGGCGATGGTGGAGTTGAACTTTGTCAAGATGCAGGGGGCGGGCAATGACTTTATCCTGATTGATAATCGGCGAGGAATTATCCCCACTGCGGCCAAGGCGGAACTGGCAGCAAGACTCTGCCCCAGAGCTGTAGCGGTAGGGGCGGACGGGATGATATTCCTCGAAAATGATCAGGAGTGTGGTGCGCGTTGGGATTTTTATAATTCTGACGGTTCGCTGGCAGAGATGTGCGGTAACGGGGCGCGTTGCTTTACCCTCTTTGCGCGAGAACTCGGGATTTTTGAAGAGAAATTCACCTTTAGAACCCTGGCGGGAATTATCGATGCTTCAGTTACCGGGAGTGCCAGAGCACGGGTACGGCTGCCGGATGCGCCGCCACTGCGTATGTTCAATGCGTTGTATTTTGCCGGAGTGATCCAGGATGTCTATTCGATCAATACCGGAGTGCCGCATATTGTGGTGCCGGTGGAGGATGTTGAGACTATCGATGTTAAGAAGTATGGTTCGGCTATTCGGTATCATGATGAATTTGCACCGGCGGGAACCAATGTTAACTTTATCTGTGCCGAGGCAGCGGGGATCAAGATACGTACCTATGAACGTGGGGTCGAGGACGAGACCCTCGCTTGTGGAACCGGTTCGGTTGCGGCGGCGATTGTAGCCGGGGCGGAATACGGGTTGAAACCCCCGGTTACAGTGCTGACCCGTAGCGGCGAGACGTTACGAGTAGAGTATACCGCTGAAGGGGTGCAGAATGTCGGGGTCTATCTGGAAGGGCCGGCAATAAAGGTTTATAGCGGGAGTCTGCAGTTGTAAGTATTTTTATAAAAAAAACTCCCTGCCCGTGTATCTGGGCAGGGAGATAATATATGACTGTCGAATCAACGCTGTTTCAACTGCTTTCGTTATCAGCTTCATCCCCGTCAAGGAAGGCCCAGGAAGAAGTAGCTTCTTTTTTGCTCTTGGTCTTTTCATAGTCCTGACGACAATTGACGCAGCGAGTGGCGAAAGGAAGGATCTTGAGCCGGGAAGGGGAGATGGTAACATTACATATCTCACAGAGCCCGTAGGTGCCTTTTTCTATCTTCTCCAGTGCGGATTCAATCTGTTCAAGCTCTTCATCACTGTTGGCGGCAATTTCGAAGGTGACATCGTCGTCATAGGCATCGGCCGCTTGATCTACCGGGTCGGCAGAACTGGAGGAGGCGCGGTGACGGTAATCTGCCAGCTCTTTGCGCATATTCTCCAGAATACTCTCACGGAGTTCGATAAGCTTTTTGCGAGTAATTTTGAGTTCTTCTTCCGTCATGCGTCTGAACTCCTTGGGTTCGGCGCAGACGGTTGAAGCTTCGTTTTTTGGCTTTTTTGCGCCACTGAGCATTACTCCGGGAGCGAGTTTCAGGCCACCGGAAGGTTTTCTGGCGGTCACAATATGCCTCTGCTTTGCCCGACGGGATCCGGTCTTACCGGTTTTTTTGGGTGGGTGTATGGTTTTTTTGCCATTTTCCACACTCTCGAGTTCCTTGATTTCCTTGCGGAGATGATCGCCTTCAAGATTGAGCGGGATAATCTCTTCGTCATCGGAATCTTGTAGATCGTCTTCAAGCTCCACTTCGGAATCAGTATCGAATTTGTCAAGATCGTTCTCGGTATCACGAGTATTTTCGACTACCTCGGTCTCTTGCTCCAGAGTGCTAGCTTTGGTGCTGCTCTTTTTGGCTACCTTTTTGCCGGACTTTTTGGCTGTTTTTTTTGAGGTTTTTTTGGCTACTTTCTTGGCTGTCTTCTTCCTCTCGGCTTTGGCTGTATCTTTTACAGTTTTCTTTGGAGCATCTTTTTTTGCCATATTGTTCTCCTTTTATCTGCAGTCAAATGCGGTTGCAGATAGTCTGGGTATTTGCTTGTCTCTAACCGGTATGGGTATAGAGGGGTACTGACATTTATTCTCTTCAAACACGACTATATAAATTGTATACTCTGTATCCTTGTGTAACCAAATGCCATAATTTTATTGAACCTAACTGCTTTGTTGGAATATGCGCAAACCTTTTTATCTGAAAACGTTCGAGAGTTAGAGCAAACTTATTTGTTGTTTTAATATGTAAAATCGCACAATAAGTATGGTGTTTGGGAGGTTAAATTCAAGAGTAAAATGCACAATTCTGTATTTTTTTCGCATGATTGATTATATCTTCTTCTGTAGTAAATAGTTGTGTGAGAAATTTTTGGGTTGTATTTGTGTGTTTTTGGGGGAGACGTGAGAGAGTGGAAAAAATAATATTAATATCTTGCTTATACGGGGTAAACGCATATAATTTTTTCCACATTAAACTTGGTACAAGGGCGAGTGGCGGAATCGGCAGACGCAAGGGATTTAAAATCCCTTGAGATTTATCTCGTACGGGTTCAAGTCCCGTCTTGCCCACCAATAACAATCCCCCTCGACATTTATGTCGAGGGGGATTATTATTGGTGGTAGTAAGTAAGGGTCTCCCGTTTGTCCTGAGATGCTTTTGCAGGCGAGTAGTCGAGCGTGCAAAAGTGCCCACCAATTCCTTTTTCTGCGAGCATTTATGTCGAGGGGGATTATTATTGGTGGTAGTAAGTAAGGGTCTCCCGTTTGTCCTGAGATACTTTTGCAGGCGAGTAGTCGAGCGTGCAAAAGTGCCCACCAATTTCTTATTCGTCGACATTAATGCAGGCAGGGATTATTATTGGTGTCAGTGAGAGAGTATAATGGTCTAAGAAATTTGGATAGTTGAATAAGGTAGATTTTCCCGATAATATTATGAGAGAATTGATGTAAAATATAAGTTGGGGCTGAAGACTAGTACCACTTTTGTTGTATTATAGGGGTTAAGTTGAACTTAGAATGTATACAGTAGAAAATAAGTACCATATTGTTATTGCTTTGTGCTCTTGAGGTTGTATTTTGCTTGCGCAGAAAGTGATTTAGGGTAGGATTGTAGGGTGGTAGTAATTTGGGTAAGAAGTTATTTGATAGAAGGATAATGGAACAATGATAACTGGGGAGCTCAGGAATAAGGTAGATGCGATTTGGGATGTGTTTTGGGCTGGGGGGATTGCTAATCCGATGACGGTTATTGAGCAGTTTACTTATCTACTTTTTATCAAGGGGCTTGATGATAGGCAGAATGAGCTGGATAGTAATGACTCGTTGATAGGGACTGTGAGTGAGAAGATATTTCCAGATGATAAGCAGGAGCTTCGGTGGAGTACATTTAAGCATTTGCCGGCGGAGAAGATGTTTGAGTTGTTTGTTGATCCGAAGGATGGCGTGTTTGCGTTTATCAAGAATTTGCATGCGGATAAGGATTCGGCATTTTCTAAGTATATGGGGGATGCGATATTTGCGATACCGAAGGCGGGAATGCTGGAGAAGATTGTTACTTCGATTGATAAATTGGAGATCAAGGGGAAGGATGCGAAGGGGGACTTGTATGAGTATCTGCTGTCGAAGATAGCGACGTCGGGGCAGAATGGGCAGTTTCGGACACCGAGGCATATTATCAAGATGATGGTGGAGCTGATGAAGCCGGTGCCGACGGATACGATAATTGATCCGGCTGCGGGGACGTCGGGGTTTCTGGTGGCTGCTGGGGAGTATTTGCAGGAGCATCATGATGAGATATTCAAGAAGCAGGAGTTAAGGGAGCATTATAATAATGAAATGTTCTTTGGGTTTGATACTGATACGACGATGCTGCGTATTGGGGCGATGAATATGATGCTACATGGGGTGGAGAATCCGAATATTGAGTATCGGGATTCGTTGTCGGGTGATAATCATGAGCGGGAGAGGTGTTCGTTGATATTGGCGAATCCGCCGTTTAAAGGGTCGCTGAATTATGAGGATGTGTCGGCGGATATACTCAAAGTGACGAAGACGAAGAAGACTGAGTTATTGTTTGTGGCTCTTATGATCAAGATGCTCAAGAAGGGCGGGAGGTGTGCGTGTATTGTGCCGGATGGGGTGCTCTTTGGGAGTAGCGGGGCGCATAAGATGCTGCGGAAGGAGATTGTGGAGAAGCATAATCTGCGGGCGATTATTTCTATGCCGAGTGGCGTGTTCAAGCCGTATGCGGGAGTTAGTACGGCGGTGATAATATTTGATAAGACTGGGATTGGGGGAACATCACAGATCTGGTTTTATGATATGGAGAGTGACGGGTATAGTCTGGATGATAAGCGGACGGCGCTCAAGAGTTCTGATATACCGGATATTATCGAGCGGTTCGGGAGGCTGGAGAAGGAGAAGAAGCGGAAGCGGACGGAGCAGTCGTTCATGGTGCCGGTGAGTGAGGTGGTGAAGAATGAGTATGACTTGTCGATCAACCGGTATAAAGAGATAGTGTATGAAGAGGTGGAATATGATGAGCCGGCGGTGATACTGGAAAGAGTGGCGGAGATGGAGAAGGATATTGGTAAGGGGATTAAGGATTTGCAGAAGATGCTGAGCAAGTAAGGTAAGGGTATATTATATGAGTACTGAGATTGACTATGGAAAATTTAAGAAGGCATTGAAGTTGCTTGAGGAGCAGAATAACCGGCTTAATTCTGAGGTTGGGAGTATGGAAGAATGGGTAATTGATGCTGTTAAGGAGTCGACTATACAGAGATTTGAGACATGTTGGGACTGCCTGTGGAAGGTATTGAAGAGGTATTTGGAGATAGAGATAGGGCTTGCTGAAGTTCCGAATGGTCCGAATCCGATTTTGAGATTGGCGAATGAGAATAGTGTCTTGACTAGTTCTATTGAGGATTGGTTGATGTATGCGAGGGTAAGAGTTGGTACGTCACATGATTATAGCGGAGTGAAGGCTACTGATGCGTTGAAGTGTATGAGTAGTTTTATTGATGATGCGGTTAAGCTTTATGAGAAGATGAGTGGAGAGAGCTGGAGATAATGATTGATCATATACGTGATATAGATTTATCTGATGAGGAGTATCGTGAGGTGATGGCGTTGGTTGAGCGTTATATTCCTTGGGTTGAGGTATGGGTTTATGGTTCACGTGTTAAGCATACGGCAAAACCATATTCTGATTTGGATATGGTAGCTTTTGCTAGTGGTGAGAGTGTTTGTGCGGTTGCGGATTTGCGAGAGGCTTTTGAGGATAGTTATTTGCCATTCAGGGTTGATTTATTTATTTGGAAAGAGATACCGGAAGAGTTTAAGGAAGTTATTCGGGATGAGCATGTAGTTTTACAGGAAAAGAAATAGGATTTGCAGAAGTAACGTTAATATAGCGTGTGATTTTAACCGAAGCGGTGAATACAGAATTGAGCGATCTGGCAAGCCAAGTAAATCGCTTTAGAAATTTACATAGTAGACTGAAGCGATACACAGGTCGCCAAGCAGGTGACATTTTTCATCTGGGATGTATGTGAATTCCGAACTGGTGAGGAATGAGTCGTGTGCTTACTTTTGTCTGCTGGTCGGACGAAAAGTCAGTCGAAGTCTTCTGAGAATAGCGAATCCGACGCAGGAGGCGGGAGGATAGATGGAGCAACTTGTTGCGACACCCGAAGGGCAAGGACAGGGATGTCCGCAGTCAAGAAGGCTGAGAGTTTAGTCGTAGTTAAACTTGAAAATAGGGTTGAGTAAATGAGTGAAAAGAAAAATAAAAAGCCGATTAATGAACATAAGTGGTATTTACTAATTATTATTGTTGCTTTGGGGCTATTTTATATATATCCACTTTATACTCTGCTTGGAATTGGGTTTTTCTCACTAATAATTCATTTGCGATATGACCTTGATGACATAGGAAAAATTGGTAGGAAGCATCCTGTATGGACAACAATTATATTATTTACATTTGGTATTGAGTTATATTTGTGGATTTATAAATATGGGTTATTATGGAAAGAACAGTATGCTCAACAGCCTTGGATAGAGTTGCTCGCAAATATTAAAAATGGTAAAGTTGTTGTAGGAAATAGTACCTTAGACTTTACTGAGTTGTTAAAAAAAGGCGTTGTTATGATGATTAGTACACCAGCATCAATTATTCCTATCATTCTTGCTCCGTATTTTTGGGTATTGTGGATTTGGAGGCATAATGATAAAGAGTATGATAAAAAGAGAAATGAAGAGCTTGATGAGCAGGGTCGATTTAATCGGATAATTGATATGGTTGGGTCTACTGAGGTGAATTTACGATCAGGTGGAATGATGTTACTTGATGGCTTTCTAACTAGGTATGAAGATAATGATTTGGAATATAAATATTATTGTGGTGCTGCAATTTCTGTATTAGCAAATAATTATTTCCCTGTTAATGATGGTATGTTTAATAGCAGAGTGATGTGTCATAAATCTTTTGCTGTTTGTTTAATATTACAAAATAAGCATTATAAAATATGTGGAAAGCTAGCAGGTACTCCGTTATGTTTTGATTTTAATGTAAATGATTATATCGTCAGGTATTATGAGCTTTGTATTGATAATAGTCAGGAATTTGTTTTTGTTCGTTGTGTTGTAAGATTAGATATATTATTGTGTTTATTACGTAATAGTGAATATGCAAAAATATTTTCAAAAATGAAATTTAAAAAATCAATTTTTGAGATGACGGATTATTATTTAAAACATAGAATTCCCGATGATTTGATAGTTTTTTTTAGTGATAAAAATAAAGTTTATGAATGTTTATTGATGTGTCCTGAAGATAATTTTGCGAATAAGGAAGCATTTAAAATTATTAATAATTCAAATGATAATTTCTATATTGGTTTTAAATATGATAAAGAAGGAAATTAATGAATAAATGGGAACTTGTTAAGCTTGGAGATGTAGTAACATTTCTTGATAATATGAGAGTGCCTGTAAAAGCTAGTGATAGAGTTGAAGGGGAATATCCATATTATGGGGCAAATGGACAGCAAGGAACAATTAATGATTATATTTTTGATGAATCATTAGTTTTGTTGGCTGAAGATGGTGGTAATTTTAATGATCCTACTCGCCCTATTGCATACATTGCAAAGGGGAAGTATTGGGTTAATAACCATGCTCATGTTTTGCGCCCTTTAGAAATGATTACATTGAAATATTTATATTGGGTTTTAGCATTTTGTAATGTTATGCCTTATATTAAAGGGGCGACACGTCCAAAACTTACTAAAACTGACGCAAGTAGAATCAAAATCCCCCTCCCACCTCTGGCAACACAGAAACGCATAGTCAAGATACTGGACAAGGGGCAGGAGTTGATTGATAAGCGGAAGCGGCAGCTTGAGGAGATGGATGAACTGGTTAAGAGTTTGTTTTATGATATGTTTGGTGATCCTGTGACTAATCCTATGGGATGGGAAAAGGGAATAATTAGAGATTTAGCCGTGAAAACTCAGTATGGTACTAGTAAAAAGGCTCATGAAACAGATGGTGAGTTTCCTGTATTAAGAATGAATAACATAACATATAAGGGTACTTGGGACTTTAGCAGTCTTAAATATGTTGATTTTGATGAGAATGAAAAAGCAAAGTATTTAGTGTATAAAGGTGAGTTGCTTTTCAATAGAACTAATAGTAAGGAGCTAGTTGGTAAAACTGCTGTTTATAAAAATACTGAACCAATGGCATATGCTGGTTATCTTGTTAAGTTGATAGTGAATGAAAAAGCAAATTCTGAGTATATCTCTGCATATTTGAATTCAAATCATGGTAAAGCAGTTTTGCTTAATATGGCAAAAAGTATTGTCGGTATGGCTAATATTAACGCTGAAGAATTAAAGAAGATTAAAATTTTGATCCCTCCTGTTTCGCTGCAAAATGAATTTGCAACCAGAGTACAAGCAATAGAAACAGAAAAAGAACGAATGCAGAAGTCACTCAAAGAGCTTGAGGATAATTTTGCAGCGTTGATGCAGAGGGTGTTTAAAGGGGAGTTGTAGTTAGCTGAATACGCTGGCACGAAGCTTATATCTTGATGAATTTGGTAATTTGAATGCGGTGCTGGATTGTCATGAGGATTTTAATAGTAATATGAATTTTGTGGGTGAGTAGGTATATTTGAATAATAAGGACAATATTTATGATTACCATTAAGATTAATAATGAATACCGAAGGCTGAAAGATACGAGTAAAGAGTGGATTGTAAATATGTTTAGGAATATTCAAGCAGCGGGTGCTAACCCGTGGTATATTATCACTGTTGAAGATCAGAATGTATATTCAGCATTTTGTTCGAATAATATTCCAACTTCACAAGAGTTGTGTCCGAAGTATACCCATACACTAGAAGAAAAAGAATTATCAGTTCTTTGGAAAACCCTTTGTGATGGGAGTAGTAACGTAAATGAAGTTTTGGCTTTTCTTGATAAAATTCCAAGTAAATATTTATAGGAGGTGATGATGGCAGGAGTATCGGTTTTCTTCTCATATTCGCATGCAGATGAAGAAATGAGAGATCAATTAGAGAAACACCTTACAATGTTAAAACGTAATGGTAATATATCAACATTTCATGATAGAGAAATATTAGCTGGTGCTGAATTCGGTAATGAAATAGATCAAAATTTAATTGAAGCAGGAATAATTTTGTTATTAGTTAGTCCTGATTTTTTAGCGTCAGAATATTGTTATTCGATAGAGATGCAAACAGCTTTGAAAATGCATAAAGAAAATAAAGCAGTGGTTATCCCTGTAATTTTAGATCATTGCGATTGGCGAAGTGCTCCTTTTAGCTCTTTGATGGCTGTACCAAATGATGCAAAGCCAATTACTGAGTATGCAAATCAAAATAAGGCATTTGACGAAATTACAACAGAGATAAGAAAAGTAGTTCAAAGTATTGCTGATACGGCTGATATCGCATGTTCAACAGCTAATTTTGAAGTTGAAAATTGTGAACCAAAAGTTGTTTGTAATGATAGATCAGCTAATTTGCATGTAAAGAAAGAATTTACTGAGCTTGATTTTAATGATTTTTTGAATAACTCATATGATTATATTGCAAAATATATGCAGAACACACTTGAAGAATTTGAAAAAAGAAATGTTGGATTTCAAACAAGATTTAATTCTAATGATTCAAAAATTGAAATTTTAATATTTAATAATGGAGTTAAAGTTGCTTATTGTAGAATTATGAAAGGAAGAGATGTTTCTTATATGATTGATTCGTTAGTATACTCTGAATCTGAGATGGGTAATTCTTTTAATGATTCATTAAATATTGAAAATGATGGAACTTCTTTATTTTGGAAGCCAAGTTTTAATGTTGGGTATAGCCAAAAAGAAGAATTATTGTCGATGAAAGGGGCTGCTGAGTTTTTTTGGGATAAAGTTATTAGTAGGTTTCAGTAATTAGAATTAATGAAGTTTTCAACAAACTGCCCAGTGCGGGCTGCGCACCGAGGGATGCAAGGGGCGAGGAGCCCCTGCGGAAGGGGTTTGGGGAAGGAACGTCCCCATTAGGAGTGACTTTGAACTATAAGGTTGGGTAAAAGGGATAGAGATGAGTAACTTTGGGTTTTTGGATAAGCATAGTATGTTCAGGACGATTACGCCGCTGTGTAAAGAGGCGGAGAGTGCGCTCGGGGTGTCTAATGCTATCGCGGCGCTGTCGGCTAGGAGAGCGCTGGAGAGTGCGGTGAAATGGATGTACTCACATGACAGTACGCTTGAAGTGCCGTATCAGGATAACCTTTCCGCACTGATTCATGATTATAAATTCAAAGACCTGATAGATGAAAGACTGTTTCCGAGAATCAAGTTCATTATAACACTGGGGAATAAAGCAGCGCATCAGTCTATGCCGATGCGACGGGATGAGAGTGTGAAAGCGCTGGAGAATCTGTTTCATTTTATGAGGTGGATTACGTACGCTTATGGCGGTGAGAACTGTGCGGTGAAGTTTGAGGTTGGGAAACTGGCGGGTAGTGCTGAATATGAGCGGAAGACGAAGGCGATACAGGATGAGTTCAGAGAGAAGAAGGTTGAGTGGGAAGCGGAGAAGAAGAAGCTTGAAGAGCTGCTGCTGAGTAAGGAAGAGCGGGAAGAGGTAACGCAGAAGCGAGAAGAGAATGAGCAGAAGGCTGATTTTGCGTGTGAAGATATATCTGAGTTCAAGACGAGAAAGGTTTATATCGATCTGGCGCTGGAGATGGCTGGCTGGGAGATTGGGGCTGACTGTAGGGAAGAGGTAGAAGTAAGCGGGATGAAGAATGCTTCGGGAGTGGGGTTTGTTGATTATGTGCTGTATGCTGCTGACGGTAAGCCGCTCGCGGTAGTCGAGGCGAAGCGGGCGGCTAAAGATCCGAAGATTGGTAAGGTGCAGGCGAAGCTGTATGCGGATTGTCTGGAAGAGGAGTATGGTGTTCGACCGCTTATCTATTATACCAATGGATTTGAATACTGGTTGTGGGAGGATGCGTTCTATCCGGAGAGAAGGGTGTCGGGGATTGCGACGCGGGACAGCCTTGACTGGTACAGGCAGAGAGTAAAGACACGGAAGGATATTTCTGCTGTTAAAGTGAATGATGAGATATCAAACAGACCTTATCAGAAAGCTGCGATTCAGGCGGTGTGTGAGAATCTGAGTAAGGCACAGAGGAAGTCTTTACTGGTGATGGCTACGGGGGCGGGCAAGACGCGTACGGCTATATCGATCGTTGATGTGCTGACTAAGAATAACTGGATTAAGAATGTCTTATTCCTTGCTGACAGGCGTGAGCTGGTTAAACAGGCTAAGCAGAACTTTTCTAAATTACTGCCGCATCATACAATCTGTAATCTGCTGGAGAAGAAGACGGAGGATAATTCACTCAACAGTAGGATTATATTCTCTACTTATCCGACGATAATGAATGCGATTGATGTGACAAAGAAGGATGATGGTTCGACGCTCTTTACGGTAGGGCATTTTGACTTAATTATTATTGATGAATCACACCGTTCAATTTATAAAAAATATCAGGATATCTTTGCGTACTTTGACTCGTATCTACTGGGGCTTACTGCTACGCCGAAGAGCGATATCGGGAAGAATACTTATGGGTTCTATGATATTGAGAATGGAGTGCCGACGCATGCGTATACGCTGGATGAGGCGATACGTGATGAGTGGCTGGTGCCGTATCGGGTGGTGAATACTACGCTGAAGTTTCTCACTTCTGGGGTTAAGTATGATGAGTTGTCGGATGAGGAGCAGGAGGAGTGGGAGGATAAGATTGGTGAGGAGATTGACAGTATCAGCAGTAACGAGGTGAACAGGATACTCTTCAATGATAATACTGTGGATACGGTTATTCAGGCGTTGATGAATGATGGGATTAAGATTGAGGGCGGGGATAAGATCGGGAAGACGATTATCTTTGCTGCCAATACGAAGCATGCGGAGTATATTCTTGGGAGATTCAATAAATTGTATCCGCATTACGCGGGGAAATTTGCTGCGACTATTTATAACGGGGTGAATTATGTTGATTCGCTGATCGATGATTTTAAGGAGGAGGATAAATTTCCGCAGATTGCTGTGTCGGTGGATATGCTTGATACGGGGATTGATGTGCCGTCGATTGTCAATCTGGTCTTCTTTAAGAAGGTGCGCTCTAAAGCGAAGTTTCATCAGATGATTGGGCGTGGGACTAGGCTTTGTGAGGATCTCTTCGGTATTGGGGAGGATAAAGATGGATTTCGTATTTTTGATTATTGTTCGAATTTTGAATTCTTCAAGGAAAATACGCAGGGGATTGAGACGAGACCGCAGAGGTCGCTCTCTGAGTGTCTGTTTATTATAAAGACTGAGATTGCGAAATTGCTTGAACATGCAACCTATCAGGAGAAGGAGTATATTAATCACCGTAAAGAGTTGGTGACTGGGTTGGCGAAAGAGGTGTATATGCTGGATGACTCTAGTCTTATCAATAGACTTCATTTAAAGTATATTCATGAATATCGTGATGTGAATGCATGGCAGAGTATATCTGACAAGATGCTGGCTGATATTAAAGAGCATATTGCGCAGATTGTGATTCCGTCTACAGAGGATGAGTTGAAGAAACGGTTTGATTACTTGATGTATGCGATTGAGCATGCGTGTCTTGACCGGAAACAGCCTGCGCCGAAGAATAGGCGGAAGTTACAAACAACGGCTGAGAAGCTTGAGGAGAAGGGTAATTTGCCACAGGTGCAGCGTAACCTTGAGATTATAGAGTATGTACAGTCTGAGGAGTATTGGGAGAATGCGTCTGTGTTTGATCATGAGCGGGTGCGTATTGCGCTGCGTGAGCTTGTGGTTCTCCTTGAGAGAGAAAACGCTGCAACGTACTTCACCAACTTTATGGATGAAGTGCTTGAGGTGCAGGAGATTGAGGGAGTGTACACTACGGATGAGTTTGTGAGCTACCGCAGGAAGGTTGAGGCTTATCTCAAAGAGCATCAGGATGACTTTGTTGTTTATAAGTTGCGTCACAATGAAACGCTCAACTTGAAGGATGTTGAGCATCTGGAGGATCTTCTGTGGAATGAGCTTGGGAGTGAGAATGATTACAAAACAGAGTATGGTGAGCAGCCCTTGCTTGAATTAGCTGCCAAACTTGTCGGCTTAGACCGTAATACAGCGCAGGGTTTGTTCTCTGAATTTTTGTCTGATAATTCTCTCAATAGCAATCAGATTAATTTTGTCTCTCAGATTGTTGATTATATTGAGGATAATGGTGTGATTGATAAAAAGGTATTGCATGATCATCCGTTCAATCAGCAGGGGAGTATTGCTGAGCTGTTTGAGAATAAATTGCATGTTGTGACTAGTATAGCGAAAATTCTTGATGCTGTTAATGAGCGGGTTAGAGTGGGGTAAGCTACTCAATGAAGGTAGATTATGAGTAAGAAATATAAGAAGAAGATTACGTTGTTTAATGTGTTGTCTGTGTTGGTGTCAGTGAGTAAGGGTCTCTCGTTTGTCCTGAGATGCTTTTGCAGGCTGGGACTTACGGGGAGTTTTTTGGAAGGGCTTACTGCCGATAAAAATACGGCACAGAAGAGTAATTCCAGAAGCGGCAAGACAGATTACGGCAATGCCGCAGAGCATGTTTTTGATTCCCAGCCAGTGCATAACCATCGGCAGAAAAAATACACCTGAAACAGCGCCGATCTTGGAACAGAAAGCGGCCAGCCCGTGGATTGTACCGCGCATTTCAGTCGGGAATATTTCCACCGGCAGCATGAAGGTGGTTGAGTTCGGTCCGGCGTTCATCAGTAAGTTGAAAATTATAAATCCGGAGAAGATAACCCACATTGCTGCCTGTGGCTTTCCGTCAGCTCCTAGAGCGTTGGAGAGGATAATTAGCCCTAGCGCCATTCCGATAAAACCAATAACTTGCAGACGGATTCGACCGACTCTTTCTACCAGAAGAATATTTAAGATAAATCCGCCCAGCAGGAAAAGATCGACAAAAGCAGAGCCTTCGGTTGAGAGCATTACATTGCTGAAGATGTTGTAGTGGCCTGAATGCGCGCCTTTGGATACGATATCGGTAATGATAAGCGGGGTGAATATGCCGATGCCGTAAGTTGCCACATCCATCAGGAACCAGGGAATGGTTACCAGAATTGTCCGCCAGATATATTTTGGGGTTAATAGTTCATGGTAGCACTGCCCATGTTTATTTATCAGGGTTTCCTGATATTCTTGCTCTTCTATAAGTATGCGTTCGATGACTTTCATCTTGTAAGGCACATATTTGCGGATAATTTTGGCTGCGTCATGTACTCTTCCTTGCAGTAGGAGCCAACGCGGACTTTCTGGCACATATGAGCGTAGAAAGAGGACGATAACCGCGGGCAGAGCTAGAAAAGTCAGATATAGTCTCCAGGAAAAAATCTGATCCGGCAGCATCAGCATTATGCCGATGCCGCTCAGAGCTGCAAAGATCATCCCCACCGACTGGAAGGAGAAAGCCGCGATTAGCAGCCGCCCGCGCAGGTGAGAAGGCATTAATTCTGTGACGTAGGAAGCGGCGATGGGGTAATCCGAGCCTGCGGCGTAACCGACTATGAATTGGCAGACTGAGAGCATGTAGACATCACTGGAGAGTCCGCTGAGCAAAGCTCCTACAACTGCTATAAGCATATTGAAGGTGAAGAAAAACCTGCGTCCGAAAATATCAGCAAGCCTGCCGGAAATTAGCGAACCGATAGCGGCGCCGAGGAGGGTCGAAACACCGGACAAGCCAAGCTGCCAGTATACCAATTCGAAATTATTCTTGATAAGCGGAAGGGCTACACCTATGGAAAAAATGCAGTATCCTTCAAGAAATATCCCCATCGCCGCGAGAATCCAGACATAAAGATGAAGTTTGGAAAATTTTGCTTCGTCAAGCATTTCATTGAGGTTGGTTGCCACCTGATTTTTATTTGTCATTTTATGTCCTGTAAATTTTGTTGTTGCCTTGCCCGTGTAATGAGGCTTGGATTTTAATGTGATGTGTAACATTTACAATTTTCATGAAGCTTGTTTGTATACCTCAAGCGGGCTTTTTTAATCCACGTCTCTTTCGTGGTCGACTGCCAACCTTCTTTGCTATTGCTTTCACCGATTCGTCAAGCTTATTTGCTCTGGGTTTGACCCTCCTTATCATGGCTTTTCTTTGGGCTTGCTTATTTCTATTGTTCACGCTGCTGCGGTTATGCCGTCTTTTACTGCTGATTGTACTTTTATGTACCCTGAGAATTATGGTAATAAATATGAATCACTTTTTCCTCTTACAATATGACTTTGATAACTGAACGAGCTTAATAAGTAAGGTAATGATATTTCTGCCCTATGCGCTTTCCTTGAGTAGAATATGATAGTATACTTTTGGCGTAATATTTAACTGAGACCTTACTCTTTCTTCTTTTACTCGGGTATTGTCGTTGAAATCTGAATTTACAAGATTAAAGAATATCAGTTATTTGTTTGTATGGAAAGTTTGAAAAATGTTAGGATAAAGATTGTTTATGTGCAGCTTGCAGTGATATGAGTTTGGTGGCAATTGATTTATGGTTTTGAGTAGCAGGTTGATAGCATTCTCTTTGGTTGGGGTTGCCTCTGGAATGATAAGAGCGTTAAGAAGTGCGGAATCTGAATTTTTTATTGTTGTATGTAATATCATGCCTTCAGAATGCGGTTATTCACTCTGAAGGCAGAATTGAATGCAGATTGCTTCTCATTATAAAGATAGTTATAACGGCTCGTAGCGGCGCATTATATCCCCGGTGATATCGATGATCTCGCCCTCTAAAAACGGCGGCGCCCCCTCTTCTGGGGCTGAGGCTTGGGGGTGGCGCAGCATCCATTTATTTGCTGAAACCAGGAGCTTATCCTCGCCGTACCCAGGCTGTGCCGGGGCAAGCTTGCCGCAGGTTCCCTGTAGCAGCGCTACGGCAACGCGGAAGCCCTTGCCCAACCTGCCGTCACACGGTGCATAATGCAGCGTATAGGGCAGGATCTCCAACATGGTGCCGGCAGGTACCAGGAATGCTTCTAAATGTTTGGTGTCGTATCTCTGACCGGTCATATCTGCGGTAGATCCTAAAATAAACACCGTAGCGCTTGCGGTTATGCAGAGTTCACTGCACTTGTGATATTCAACTGCATCCAGGGTTGTATTCGTCCCGTTACAGTAACCTAGCTGGATAGGCAGACCGCCGAAGAAACGCTGCCTGAGTTCGGGGAAGATACTCTGGCTCTCCAGCTCTGGCGCTGCCGCGACATAATTGAAACCGGTATTGGGGAGGGCGGTCACGGCTGTATAGTGCTCGACAAAGCCGGTGACATCATACCCTTCTATTATCCGGGCGTACCGGGTAAAACTGCTGTCTTGAACAGATTTTAGCTCCAACGTCTACTCCTTTTTTAATAATCTATGATTCACGGTCTATACCTCTATTCCGAACAAGCGGGGGAGCCAGAGAGTAAGCTCAGGGATAAAACCTGTAGCCAGAACAATCAAGAGGTTGAAGGCCAGGAACGGCAAGACCTCCTTACTGACTTTGAAGAGATCCACCTTTGCTAGATCGGTTATGGCAAAGAGAATATTCCCCACTGGTGGCGTGCAGAGGCCGATATTGGTATTGATGATCAGCATGATTCCGAACTGAATTTCATTGAGCCCCATCTTGGCGGCAATCGGCCAGAGAATGGGGGCGAATAGAATGATCGATACTCCGGGATCCATCCAGGTGCCCATAAACAGGAAGAAGGCATTTACCAGCAGAACCAGGAGTATCTTACTGGTGGTGATGGAGAGGAAGAAGTTCTCGGCGACCTTCGGCACCTGCTCTGCTCCGAAGACCCAGGTGATTACCGAGGCTCCGGCAATAATAAGATATAGTTTCGCCGAACTACGTGCTGCGCCCTTTAGCGATGCCAGCAGATCCTTCCACTTCAGCGAGCGATAAACGATAAAGCCGATAATCAGCGAATAGAATACCGAGACGGCTGCGGCCTCAGTCGGGGTGAACATCCCGGAGAGGATACCTGCAATAATTATCACCGGCATCAGCATTGCGAGGAAAGCATCCTTCAGGCTGAACATGAATTCTTTCGGCGTGGTTTTGACTACGACTTTCGGGTACTTGCGGTACGAGGAGATTGCTGCAACGACACCCATATCGGCGACGCCGATCAGCAGTCCTGGAATAATCGCTCCGAGGAACATTCCGCCTACTGAGACCTTCATAACCGCTGCATACAGGACGATTACCGTGCTGGGAGGGATAATCGGGCCGACCAGCGACGAGGCTGCAGTCACCCCGGCGCTGAACTCCTTGTCATAACCCTGCTTCTCCATCGAGGGGATAAAGATGGTGCCAAGTGCCGCAATATCACCTAAAGCTACCCCAGTTATCCCGGCAAACAGGATACTTGCCAGTACATTTACCTGAGCCAAGCCGCCGCGTACCCGGCCAATAACGATATTGGAGAACTGAATAAGCCTGTCTGAGATTCCGGCTCGGTTCATGATATCGCCTGCCAGCATGAAGAAGGGGATAGCGGTTAGGACAAAGACATTTATCCCTCCAAATACCTTTTCCGGCATCATCATCAGGTTCATGAAGTCCCCGGAAAAGAGCAGATACAGAAAGCCGCTTATCAACATCGAGAAACCAACCGGCATCCCTAAGAATAAGAAGGCTAGAAACACCAGCAAAAAGACACCTAAGGTCATGCTTACTCCTTTACCTGCAAGTCAAGATCTTTGTTGCCATACCTGTCCGGGTGCTTTAAATCTTGCAGAAAATTTCTAATCAAAAATATACTCATAATAATCCCGCTCAACGGTATGGCAAAATACGGCCACATCATGGAGATGCCGAGTCCGCTGGACCACATATACTCCATAAACAATGCAGTGTCAAACCCTACAAAAATCCAGATCAACATCGTCGCAAAGATACAGATATCAAAGAACAACCGCAGCACATAGCGCAGTAAACGGGGCAGGTGATCAAAAAAATAGTTTACTGTTATATGCTCTCGCTCATAGGTTACGGTTGCAGCGGTAAGTAGAGCCATATATACAATCAGATAGCGGGTCAACTCTTCTGCCCAGGGAAAAGAGTATTTGAACAGATATCGAGAGAAAACCAGCGCCGTCATCACTATTACCGAGATAAATAGCAGAATAGCCGAGAGCAGAACCAGTTTGTCTGACAGTCTGCTTAAAAATGAGCCGATAGACGTTAAAAGCCCTGAGGATGATGATTTCACTTATTATCCTTTCACGATAACAAATATCGAAATATATGCAAAACAGCTGTTGCTGATAGTTCTGGAAGCATCTGTACAAGCTCAGAATGAGCGTTACGAAAATGCTCCCAGCATCAATGTGGCGCAATGTGCTCTGCTATTTATTCATAACCCAGTTTCTTCTCAACTTCGGTGACCTCTTTGAGTACAGCGTCAACCCATTTTGAACCGATATTGGAGTTGTCCCGGAGGTATTTGATAGCCGAAGGTTGGGTCGCTTCACGGAAAGCATTCTTCTCGGCAATAGTAGGTTTGTAGACCTGTACCCCACACTCTTTTAATTTTTTAAGAGCGTTATATTCACCGACCACCGATACGCCGCGATCTACTACGGTAGCCACCTCAACCGCATTGAGCACTACCGCCTGCAGCTCACGGGGCAAGGTGTTGAACCACTTTTCATTGAACACGAGTACGAGTGTAGCGTAAACATGACCATCCAGCACCATAAACTTCTGGACTTCCTCCAGCTTGGGAATGAGGAAGGTGGATACGGAATTCTCCTGTCCGTCAACTACACCGGTCTGCAGCGAGGTATAGAGTTCGCTCCAGGATATAGGGGTGGGGGAGGCACCGAGATCTTCCACAATCTGCATATGCAGCGGCACGTTCATGGTTCTGATCTTCAGACCGGACATATCCGCAGGGGAGTGTATCTCCTTTTGATTATTGGAGAAATGCCGGAAACCGCCGCTCTCCGCCCATTTGAAAACGCGTAGACCGGTCTTCTGTGCCATATCGTCTGAGAGTTCCTTACCGATTGGACCGTCAAGAACAGTCCAGGCGACAGTACGGTCAGCAAAGAGGTATGGAATCGACAATACCTGCAGTGGCTGATAAATTGATCCGACCACGCCGTCATTCTGGAGTGATACCTGAAGAATGCCGCGTCGGGTCTGGGTCAGCATCGATTCGCCGTTTCCCAACTGGCGGTTGGGATAATATTCAACCTTGATTCTGCCGTTGGAGTTTGCTTCGACCTCTCGGATAAATGTCTCCACCATCGCTCCGCCGTGATGCCCCCAGTTTCCCGCAGGGTCTTCAGTGCCGACCTTCATCAAGTAATCGGCAGCAAAACTCGGCACACAGCAAATACACATCAGCACAACTAGCATTGCAAATATTCTCATTTTTTCTCCTAATTTAAATAAGTTTCCATAATAAATTGATTCTATCTATTTGTCTGCAATCACAAACATGACACTCTGCCCGCATAAAGTACTCGGATATAATTTGTAACAGCTTCAATCCTGTTGCGGCAGCTTAATACCAGGTTTACCCCTAGCGTCTGGTACGCACTGCTGAGCGCTGACTCTTAGTTTGTTACCAAAACTTTCCGGCAGTTGGTCAACGCGTATTCTGAGAATTCATTGCCTATACCGGGAAGTTCGGGGACTTTATACTTTCCGTTTACCGGTTGATAATCATGAATGCAGAGCCGCTTATTCAATTCGGTCAGGCAAATTTGGTGGTGTTCATGGATAACAAAATTCGGGATTACCGATTCCAGATGCAGCGCAACAGCGGTTGAGAGCGGGCTGGCGCATACATGCGCCTGGACATTGACGTCGTAGGTATATGCCATATCACAGATCTTCTTGCCTTCGGTAATACCACCGCAGTTGCCAAGATCCGGCTGAATCACTTGCACCGAGCTGTTCTCAAAATAACTGGCGAACTGCCACCTGCTGTAAATCCTCTCGCCATGGGCAATCGGGATATTTACCTTGTCAGCAATAAATTTGGCTAGCTTCGGGGTAGGGGTGTTGGGCTCTTCAAAATAGAAGATGCGGTATTTTTCGGCCATCTGTCCTAGCTGCACCGCTGTCTGGGCATCCAGGAAAGAATGATTTTCCATAATTATGTCAACTTTTCCGCCTACCTTTTCTCGTACTGCAGCAAGACGTTCTTCTACAAGCTCGACGGTATCCGGTGCGAGTAGCCTGGTTGTGTGCTCTTCGTTGAGGAGTTTGGAATCACGGTCAAAGGTAAAGAAGTCCAGTTTGATTGCATCATAACCCTGCGCTACTGCTGCTGCTGCTGCTGCTGCGTAATCCTCCTTTTTGCCCAGATTCAGCTTTTCAGGCCCCCAGCCAAATTGAAGCTGACTGGCGTAGCAACGGAGATTGTCGCGACGTTTGCCACCCAGCAGTTTATAGATAGGCGCATTGAAGTACTTGCCTTTGATATCCCACAGGGCGATATCTATCGCACTTATCCCAGAGAAGACGACCGGCCCACCATTCTGTCCCCAGAAACTACGTTTATACATCTTGTCCCAGATAACCTCGTTATCCAAAGGATCCATGCCTATTACCATTGTGGCCAGATCTTGTATCATACCGAATGCAGCCGGTGCGCCAATACCGTATGCCATCGCCGCTTCACCATCACCGTAGATGCCTTCATCGGTGTAAACTCGGCAGATTACCGGACGCCAGGTAGGATCCTCTTGGCACTCTACCTGCATTACATCAATTTTTTCAATCTTCATTAATTGCTCCAATTTGTATAATGTGTGTTTAGAAAAATTTATTAGTGCTTCATCAGGAAGGTGAAGTCTCCGGGTTCGCCGTACTCAGCAGCAGTTGACAGCTCGCTGATTTTTTCGGCTAGTTTTGAAACTTCTGCTTCACCTTGGACAATGCTTATGTTATGTCTGAACTTTATTTCGCTGTACGGGGCAATAGTTGCTACTCGTTTCTGGCTGCGTTCAAAGGCGCGGCTATTGGGCAGATCGGTACATGGATTCATCCCCGCGACGTAGCCTTCTGCCTCTGCGGCGGTGCGTTTCCACAGTATCGTATAGGGTAAGGTTAGGGGATCAAAGGTTATATGCGCCGCCAGATCTTGCGCGGCATTTGTCAGCAGTTGATGCGCCAGACCGTCGGCGTCCGCCTGCGCGCGGTAGAGATACACCTGCTCAATAAAGCCGGGTGTCGGTTCGCTGAATTTTGAGATTTCGTCGCTAGTGTGCGCCCCGAATTCGTCACGGGGGACGAGCCGGGAGTAACTGCCGTAGTAATGCGATCCCTTCTCCAGGAATGGCGCGCCGAAATTCGTATGGTAGAGCATCTCATATTCACCTGGCTGCGCTCCCAGATTGCAGAGCGTATCCTCCAGCTCTATCGCGGTCGAGCCGGGGCGGAGCTGGAGGCTGGTTTTGAGTAGATAATTGACCCCGAAGACATTCTGCTCCGGTACCTCTCCTTCCAGTATCAACGTTCCGTCAATACAACGCAGTACGACTCTCGAAGCCGGTGTCCAGCCGATCTTGCCGTGCAGCGGCAGAAAGATGGTGTTACTCTGCCCCTTATTATCAATAACCTCATCCTCACCCATGGCTCCCGACCACTCAATGCCGCAACGGTTGAGCATCTCGTTGAACCCGTAATGGCAGCCGCGCCCACCCAGGTCGTATAGGTCAATGTACTGTGGATGCACAAGCTCTCTTACCGGAGAATTCCAGCCCAGATAGTGTTCACCACAGCTGCCGCTGACGATCCCCATACCGCGAGTGGGGCAGATGTTGAGGGTAATCTTGCCATTAGATATTTCGATTAGCTCTACACCCTGCTGTCGCCCTCCACTGAGGGTAGTCTTGCGGCAATATGCGTCTGCACCTAGTCCTAGAGTCTGTCCGCTGATCAGAAAATCTGATGCGGAGAAGGAGGAGGCGCTATCCGTTATAATCCAATACTGTTCCATATTTCTCTCCTTACTGTAGGTAGCTCAGATACTTAGACTGCAGCGAGATAATTGTATTCAAGCTCCTCTCGGCAGCGCTGACATTGTCGACGACCGGATCGAGCAGTAGCGCCTGGAGCGCCAACTCTTTTGATTGTTGTAGAACAGCTTCGACCGTCAATTCGCAGAGAAAGACCTGATTATTCAGTAGTCCGGCAAACCCTGTCGGCACCTTACCGAGTCTGACCCCATGTATCCCGCCTGCGTCCACTGTTGCCGGTACTTCCACTACCGCTGAGGACGGGAGGTTCGCGATATAGCCGTTATTCAGTATATTCACTGCCATCTCGTCATGCCCGGAGTTGCTGACGATTCCTTCAATAATCGGGATGTCTCTCCAGTACTCAATCTCCCGCGTACCCTTGATCCGGGACTCGGGAACCTGCTCCAGGCACCATTTTTTGTAAAAATGGTAGAAGTCCAGAATACCTTCATGATCGACCACCGAATACGCCCAGCTTACATACTCACCCAGATGGCTGTCGGTGGTAATTGGAAAGACACCGAATTTCTCCAGCAGGACTCTGAAGAGTTCGCGTTCCGGCCAGACCTTTACCCGATCGGCTCGCCTCGCGGTTGTGCCGTTACCTTTCTGGGTCTTGGTCAGATCAATTAGTTCTTTGGTCGCGCCGAGGTTTTCATATGAACCTTCCGGCAAGGATTCAAAGTACGCAGCAGATTTGGCAATGATGTCCGGGTAGGCATCCTTGCCGTTATCCTTATAGCTGGCGCTGAGCAAGGCGCTGAAATGATTGAGACCACCCGCCTTCACCTCTAGCTTGTCCCACGGGGTACCGAGGATCTTCGGCAGATGCTCCATAAGCGAGACCACCTCATGGCAGAGGCCGACAGCTTTGAGCTCTGGATACTTGGTATTGATCGCCTTGGTAATCCTGGTCATTGGATTGCTTAGATTGAAGACCCAGGCTTCAGGGCAGATACGGCTGATATCGTCGCAAATGTCAAGAATAGGCGGGATGATACGTAGTGAATGGAATAAGCCGCCGGGGCCGCCATTCTCCCCGTAAACCCCACGTAGACCGTATTGCAGGGGGATATGCCAATCTTGCTCCCAGAGTTCATAACGGTTGCCTACCTCAATAGCAATAATACAGAAATCAGCGCCCTGGAGGGCTTCGTTTCTGGAGGTTGTCGCCAGCAAGGTATAATCCAGTGAATTATCATTCAGATAGCGGCGGGCTACAGTTTCGACTTTGGTTAGGGCTTCCTTATTGATATCATGCAGGACAATCTCACTGCCGGTCAGCACCTTGCTCTTAAATATATTACCTACGGAACCAAGTCCGAACATCGCACTCCCAGCCCCAATCAATACAATCCTTTTGGGCATTTTAATCTCCTTACTTTAAAAAAAGTTGGTTATTTTCTGATAAAATGTTTGCGCAAACATTTTGTGTCAACATAATAGAACTATGGAGTATAAATCAGCGTTAGTCAAATTATATTTGAAAATAACCTAATTAATTTTATAATGCTGCAGAATATTTTATTGTATTAATTCAGTTTACAATAATTTAAATTAACCCATAATTATAGGGTGTTATAGCCAGAGCAGAGATTACTACCGGGTATGACCCGTCAGGGAAGAGGGGAGAACATGGCTTCACAACAGGATGTAGCAAAACTGGCCAAGGTATCGTTTATGACGGTATCAAGGGTTATAAATAACCAGCCGAATGTGCGCAAGGAGACCCGCGACAAAGTACTCCGCGCTATCAAGGAGTTGGGGTATTATCCCGATGCCTCGGCTCAGGCCTTGTCTACCGGTAAAACCAGAAACATTGGCGCAATTTTTCCGCATGCCGAGTACTCTTTCGCCCATCCTTTTCTGGTTGAGCTTTCAATTAATCTTGAAGAGCAACTCAACAAGCATGGCTACCATCTCTTTATCGGCTCTAACCGCAAGGGTGAGGAGTATGCCATGCCGACTCCGCTACTCAATGAAAAAAAAGTCGATGGGCTGATTATAATAGCCCCGGCAAAGACCGATCCCTTACTCAGGAGTCTCAGAAAATCTCCCATTCCCTTTATTCTGCTCAACGGTAGGGATAATCAAAGGTCGGCTTTTGTGGATTCGGATAATATTCAGGGAACCGAGCTCTTGCTGCAGCATCTGTTTGAACTCGGACACAAGAATATTGGTTTCGTCACTGGTGATATGCAGGAGCAGAACGCCAATGACCGTTATGCTACCTATCTTGCTCAACTTGAGCAGCACAAATTCAAAGTAGACGCTAGGCTTATTTATAATGGCAACTGGTCGATTGAGAGCGGATATGCCGGATTCAATACCCTTGTGGAGCATAACCGGGATATCTCGGCTATTGTCTTTTCCAATGACCAGATGGCGCTGGGCGGAATCAGGGCGGCACATGAAAAGGGTATAGGCATACCTCGGGATATCTCGATCTGTGGGTATGATGATACTAAATATGCCCGGTACTCTGTTCCATCTTTGACGACTGTTCACCAGTCGCTCAACCGGCTCACCGAGGTCGCAGTGCAGATGATCATTGCCAAGATCGAGGGCATGAAGAATGTTCGGAGCAAGGTCATTCCTTCAGAACTCAGGCTGGGTGAATCAACCAGGGCGTTTTCCGGGAAATAATTATTGTTGCTTGTGAACTTTGGATTACCTGCATAATACTTAAAATTATTGATGAAAGGTCTGGCTGCTAGGTATTTTTATTGATATTTGCAAGTGTATGGGGAGGTTATGGGGTGGAAATTCAGAGTGTTTCCGTAGTGCTAAATCAAATCTGAATAATAGGCAGAAGGTGAATTTTCTGATTAATTCTTGGTGTGAGGGCATGGAGGTGCAATAATTATAGAAATTTTTTAAATGAATTTTCTGTCAAAAATTTGAGGTTAGACGTTGTGTTGTATTACGTTATAGGTTTTTCTGTCTTGTGTTTGGATGTGACAAATTTATAAATACGTATTGACATGCCGCGCGATATCGGTATTGTTTTAAAACATAATTTGCGGAAGTGGCGGAACGGCAGACGCGCCTGGTTCAGGTCCATGTGATAGCAATATCGTGGAGGTTCAAATCCTCTCTTCCGCACCAAAAACTAGAGTGGTGTGTAAACTTAGTGTTTGCACACCACATTTTTATGTACCATACCTTAATATGCTAATATGCTTTTGACAGTGCAGAGACAAATTTGCTGTCGGACACCTCTTGTTATATACATGTAAAATATGATACAAAAAGCGCAGTAGCCTCTTGACTTTAGTAAGCAAATATCTAATATTGATCCTGGCGGATAAATGTTGCTATCACGTATAAAACTGCTATAATTTTATGATAAATATTGGTGGTGATTTTGCGTGGTTTTACATTTTAATTAGAATGCGTGTTATGGTGTGAATATGGAAGAAATATTTAGTAGCTGGTCGAGCTTTGAAATGGTAATGTTCTGTAGCGCCGCCGTCTTTACTGTGATCTTTTTTATCCAGGTGATACTTGCTTTTGTGGGCTTCAGCCTTGATTCCATCGATGCTTTAGGATTGGCCGGTGATGATGGCTTGAGCTTTTTTACTCTGCGTAATATGGTCACTTTCTTTGCTTGCCTGGGTTGGACAGCTTTTTTTCTCAGTGTCAATGATGTCCATGAGCTGATCGCCCTGGTTAGTGGTATTGTGGTAGGGTTATTCGCCATGTTACTTAATTTCAGTGTTATGCGTTCGCTCAGTCGTCTGAACGAGAATAATGCTTTCGATCTTCAGGCGACAATAGGGGCTTCGGCCAAGGTGTATACACCTATTACGCCGGAGAAACCCGGATTGGTGCAGATAAGCTATGGTGGGGGGCTGCATGAAGTGTATGCCCGCGCCGATACGGCAATAGCCAGTCATACTCCGGTAGTTGTTACGGAAGTTCTCGGTGCAAACTTAGTCTTGGTTAAGCCGCTTTGATTATTGTCAGATAGTATGCTTTTGAAAGGATTTTTATGATTGCTTTAGGTCTTGGTATTGTACCGTTAATTATTATTATCGGTCTATTTGCTATTGTTATCGCTGCTCTGGTCTTTTACAAAAAATGCCCTTCGGATAGAATTCTGGTTATTTACGGTATGATTGGAAAATCGGATGATGGGCAGAAGCGCACAGCAAAGTGTATTCACGGTGGTGCGGCATTTATCTGGCCGATAATTCAAGATTACAAGTGGCTCAGCCTGATTCCGATGCAGATTGATATTGACCTGCGCGGCGCTCTTTCCAAGCAGAATATCCGGGTAAATATCCCTGCTTCATTTACTATCGCTATTTCTAATTCTACCAGTATCATGCAGAATGCGGCAGAACGCCTCCTTGATCTCAGTTCAAATGAAATAAAAAAACAAGCGGAAGATATCATCTTCGGCCAGTTGCGCCAGGTTATTGCCACCATGTCAATCGAAGATATAAATGCGGATAGGGATAAATTTATCGAGAATGTGACCAATAACCTGGGGATTGAACTGAATAAAATCGGGCTTGATCTGATAAATGTTAACATCAAGGATATTACCGATGAATCCGGGTATATTGAAGCACTTGGTAAAAAAGCTGCGGCAATCGCTACCGAGCAGGCTAAAATTGATGTGGCTGAGCAGGAGAAAGCAGGTGATACCGGTAAAGCTAAAGCCGATCAGGAACGCCGTGTTAAAGTGGCGTCGGCTAATGCCGAGGCGGTCAGCGGTGAAAACCTTGCGTTGATAGTAAAGGCGAATTCTGATGCGGACAGGCGTGAGAATGAAGCGAAAGCTCACTCTAGAGCGGTAGCTGCGGAATCTGTACAGAGTGCAAATGCGGAACGAGAGGGGTATATGGCTCAGATTGAAACCCAGAAGACCCTGGCCGAACTCAATCGCCAGAAAGAGACTGCAAATAAGATTGTGCCCGCCGAGATTGCCAAACAAGAGGTGATTATTGAGGCGCAGGCGGAAGCTGAAAAGCTGAGGATTGAGGCTGAAGGCGCAGCACAGGCAGTATTTGTCAAGATGAAGGCTGAAGCTGAAGGTAATTACGAGATCCTCAAGCAGATGGCTAAAGGTTTTGATGAGACGGTCAAGGCGGTTGGTGGCGCTCCAGAGCAGGCGGTGATGATGATGATCGCGGATAAATTAGAGAACCTGATGAAGATTCAGGTCGATGCGATAAGTGGTATTAATATCGATAAGATTACGGTTTGGGATAGCGGAACGGGAAGCAATGGCAATACTTCAACTGCCAACTTTGTTCGAGGGCTGGTACAAGCGGTGCCGCCGATTCAGGAGATGTTCAAAATGTCGGGTATGGAGCTGCCAAAATGGCTGGGGAGTGAGGATAAGGAGGCGACTGCCTCTGCTGTGGACGGAGAAGAATAGTCTGCGGGCGGTGCTGCGGACAAGTAAGGGTTATAATTGAGTTGAGACCTGGGTTGGTACTGGGTCTCAACTTTTGTATGTAGCTTGCCGTATGCGGCAGTGGACGAGCGTTAATATATTCTTCTGGGTGCACAAGGGGGGAGGCTTGAGGTTTATGCGGCGATAATTGAGGAGAAAATCTGATCCAGCTTGACAATTGCGGTTGTATGCCTATTATTTAGTTAGCTACAATATTGTATAAAATGGTTGGCTGAGCGGTTCCAAGTGTTGTTATAGCTACTGCCGCGAAGATTACTGGAGATAAGAATGAGCGATAGAACAGCAACCGAGGTTGAAGCGATCCTGGCGACAGACATTACTACCTTGCTTGCAGAATTTCCCAGCCTTGGCGGCGAGTTTACGGCGAGGGGGCTGGGTGCATTCTGTACTGCGGAAGCAAAGGCGGGAATCGGACGCTTTCTTCATTTGGAGACGGTGTTGCGCCGACGTGAGATTGATGCGTTGGGTTTTGTTAATGAGTGTATTCTGCCTGTAATTCACGAGCAGGATGACGACCTGGGTGAGCTGCGGGATGTGCCGACCTCTGAAGTTATCAATTACGGGGCTGGGGCGGGGAGCGTGTTGGCGCTACTGCCCTGCGGTTTGAAGCGTTCATACCATGCCGGAATAAAGGAGTTTGCCAGTGCACAGCCGGAGGATTATGCGCAACTTGATTTTCTTATTCAAGGAAATGTCAATCATGAACTCTCGTACTACCCGCACTTGTCGCGGGTTCAGTCCGAGGGGGAGATACCGGAGATGCTGTTGGTCTCGGATTTTAACTGTCTCTTTCACCATGATTTTATAAAGCGTTTTGTAAATCCCGGCCTCTTTGCGGCTCCGGCGGGTTATCCAGGTGCTGACGCCAGTAGAGCCTTTCAGGAATGCGGTTATTTTGATCCGCAGAATAAGTACATGATGTTGACTGCCAATCCGCTGATTATGGTTGTTGATCGAGCAAGGTTGGGCGGCAAAGCCGCCCCGCGTTCCTGGCGGGAGCTGATAGAAGGGGATTATCGCAATGAGGTCAGCATTCGGGGGGATGGCAGTTTTTTCTGCAACGGCGTACTCCTCCCGCTGTATAAGAAGTTCGGTTTTGACGGATTACGTAAGCTTGCGGCGCAGGTTAAGAACGGCCTGCACCCTTCCCAGATGGTCAAGGAGCTTTCGCAGAAGAGTCCGCAGCGTTCGGCAATCTATATCATACCGTATTTCTTTGCGCAGACTATCTCGGGTAATAATGAGTGTGAGTTGATCTGGCCGGAAGAAGGGGCGATTATTAGTCCGGTATTTATGGTGGCGAAGGAACGGAGTCTGTCGGTTATGGAGCCGCTGATCAAGTATTTCTGCAGCGAGCGTTTCGGGCGCATTCAAGATAATGCTTACTTTCCGCCGGTCTCGGAGATTGCCTCCAGCTTTGATCCGGCCGATAGGAATTTCTATTGGCTGGGCTGGGATTTTTTGCGCGGTGAGGACAGTGGCCGGATAAAACAGGAGATAGAGCAGATGTTTGTGCCTGCGGTGGAGTCTACCCGGTAGTCTCCGCTCTGGTTATGATGGTATTTTGTGTTTTGATTGGATTGAGATTTTAGCTATGAGACTTATTACCATATCCGGCCCTCCTTCAAGTGGCAAGACTACCCTGCTGCTGCGAATCGTTGAGTCATTACGGCAGAATAGACTGACGGCAGGGGTGGTGAAGTTTGATTGCCTGGCTAACTCCGACAAGCAGGTATTTGCGGCTAACGGGGTGCCGGTAAAGGTAGGACTCTCGGGCGGCCTCTGCCCGGATCATTTTTATATCAGCAATGTGGAGCAGGCACACGACTGGGGGCAACGGAGAGGGTTTGACTACCTCTTCTTTGAGAGCGCAGGACTCTGTAACCGTTGCAGTCCGCATCTGAAGGATATTCTGGCAGTCTGTGTGATCGATAACCTCTCGGGCCTCAATACTCCCTATAAGATTGGGCCGATGCTCAGGGGGGCGGATGTTGTGGTTATAACCAAGGGTGATATTGTCTCGCAGGCTGAGCGCGAGGTCTTCGCTTTCCGGGTGCGTCAGGTTAATCGCCGAGCCAGGATTATCCCGGTAAATGCGCTGACCGGGCAAGGGGTACTGCTTCTGGTAAACCTCTGTATGGGGGCGGAGCCGCGGTCTGAGCTTACCGACTGTCAGTTGCGCTTTACGATGCCGGCGGCTCTGTGCAGTTATTGTCTGGGGGAGACCTCGGTCGGTAAGGACAAACAGATCGGTATGGTAAAGTATATTGATTTTTCAGATGGGGAGGCGGTAGATGGTTGAGCCGCAGGTGAAGGTCAAGGATTTTCTGGGGATGACCCTGGAAGAGATCCGCCGCGAGGAGACCGATCTCTGGCAGATGCTCCAGGCAATGCTGGGGGAATGGCCGTTGTTGACCAAAAGTTTGGCGGTGAATATTGCGGCACTGGATGAGGGACAGCTCAAGGACAGGGGGCTCAGCAGAGAGGTTATCCGTGGTGCAGTCAACGATTTTGCGGAGCATGTGGCTAATTCCAGGGTGGATTCAGCGGTGGAGATGATTACCATTATCGGGGGGCAGGCTAAGGATGGCACGCCTGAAGGTGTTAATTTGGATATCTGCCGCGGGAAGATAAGTTGCCTGGTGGGGGCGACCGGAGCTGGTAAGAGTCAATTACTCAACGATCTTGAATGTCTGGCGCAGGGAGATACCCCGAGTAAGCGACGGATCTTACTGGACGGGCAGAGCCCGGATGATGAGCTGCGGTTTTCTATCGAGCGTAAAATTGTCGCTCAGTTGACTCAGAATATGAATTTTGTCATGGATATTCCGGTGGGAGAGTTTATCCTACTCCATGCTCGAAGTCGTCTCAAGGCCGAGCCGGAGCGACTTACCCGGGAGGTTTTGCAGACCGCAAATAACTTGGCTGGAGAGAAGTTCTCCCCGGATACCCCGCTAACAGGACTCAGCGGCGGGCAGTCGCGGGCGTTGATGATCGCCGATACCGCCCTTATCTGTGATTCGCCGGTGGTGCTGATTGATGAGATCGAGAATGCTGGAGTAGATCGGCGTCGGGCGCTTGATCTCTTGTTAAATCAGCAGAAGATCGTGATTCTGGCGACCCATGATCCGGTACTCGCCTTGCTCGCTGATCAGCGCATAACTATCCGGGACGGGGCGATTGTGGCGGTGTTGGAGACGACCTACGAGGAGAAAAAACTTCTTGAGTCCCTGCTGGTAGCGGATGAACGGATAAGCAAAATTAGAACTAGCTTGCGTAACGGAGAGCGCGTCGGTGGGTAGAGATGTGGGAATGGTTAAATGGGTGTATCTTCTGACTGTAATGAGTTTTAATCTTTCACCCGGTATGGCTATACTGGGTTTGGGCTGAGGGTATGATGATGGCGTGTTTTAGGAGTGGCGGCCGGTGACGGTAGCTATGGCCTTATTGATCTGGGCGCGGGTAAACGGCTTTTGGATAAAGACCTCGACCCCGGCTGTCAGCAGATCACTGGCGGCGCCGTTGAGGCTGTAACCGCTGGAGAGTATGGCTCGGATATCAGGATTGATTGCCCGCATAGCGTTGAAGGTATCTTTACCGTCCAGCTTTGGCATGATCATATCAAAGATGACTAAGTCGAATTCTTGCCAGCGTTCTTGGTAGATTGCCAGTGCCTCTGCTCCATCGGCAGCAGCTGTAACCGTACAACCTTCGTCCTCAAGAATATCGGTCAGCAGGGTGCGGATACTCTCTTCGTCTTCGATCACCAAGATGTGCAGTTCGGCGATGTCGTGGGATTGCGGGATAAATTCCTTGACCGTGGTGTCGGCGTCTTTTTCAGTTAGGGGCAGATAGACCCTGAAGATGGTGCCGATCCCGGGTTCTGAATAGACGTTGATTGCGCCTTGGTGATGTTTGACCGTACCGTAGACGGCGGCCAGTCCCATCCCGGTACCTTTGCCGAGTTCCTTGGTGGTGAAGAATGGCTCGAATATCCGCTTGAGATCTGCCGGGGCGATTCCGCAGCCGGTATCGCTGATAGATATTTTGAGGTAAGAACCGGCTGTGATCTCATAAGGTATAGTCTTACAGTATTCTGTATCAAGCATTTCGTTGCTCGTCTCAAAGGTGAGTACACCGCCTTCGGGCATCGCATCCCGGGCATTGATGGCCAGATTTAACAGGGCGTTTTGCAACATGGAGGGGTCACCGATAACCGTAGTGACCTCGGTGTTGAAGAAGGTTCGTAGTTCGATTCGTTTGTCTATGGTGTGCTTGAGAATCGAGGTGACCTCGTGGATAATATCCTGGATGTTGACCGGTATGGCTTGGCATTGAGCTTTACGGGAAAAAGCAAGTAATTGCTGGGTTAGGTCTGCAGATTTATTGGCGGCGCTGATAATTGCTTGAATATACTTCTCCTGTCTTTCGGCATTGTCTTCATAAAGCAGCATATCGGCATAACCTAATATTCCGGTCAATTGATTATTGAAGTCATGGGCAACCCCACCGGCGAGCTGGCCGATAGCGTCCATCTTCTCGGTCTGGCGGATACGTTCTTCCAACTGGCGATGTTGGGTTATGTCCATATGGGTTCCGCACATACGCAGCGGTTGACCGTTGCTATCACGTTCTACAACTCTGCCCCGGCTCAGTACCCAGATCCAGTCGCCGTTCTTATGCTGCAGCCGGTACTGCATACTGTAGTGTTCGGTCTCGCCTTGCATATATTGGTTCAGAGCTTCCTTGACCTCCGGCATATCATCGGGATGGAGCAACTTTTCCCAGGAACTTATATATGGAGCAACATCTGTGGGTTTATAGCCGAGCATCTCGACCCAGCGCTCATCAAACCATAGCTTCCCACTGCTAATATCCAGATCCCAAGCTCCAAGATCGCCGCCTTTCAGCGCCATTTCTGTCCGTTCTTCACTGGCCTTGAGGTTTGCTTCGGCCTTGAATTTGGAGAGTGCTACAGCCAGGTATTCAGTCAGACGCTCCCACTGATGGATCAAATCAAGAGTAAAACGATTGTACTGTTTATCATTGAGTTGCAGCAGACCATACCGTTCACTTCCGGATCGCAAGGGGAGCAGCGCTACTGATTCATAACCTGAACCATTGCAGCGGTTGCGGGTATTGGCTTGCCTTTGGGCGGCGGTAGTGCTGGCGAGAAGCTCGGTTGTGCAGTTCGACCAGAAGCTGCCGCGTTCGGTGAAAAACGGCAGGGCAGGGTCGAATCTGCCGCAGATGACATTGCCGCACATGCACTCAAGCATCGGTTCGCCATTCTGATCACAGACGGCTCTGCCGTCAACATCATAGGAGCAGAGTTTGTTCTCCAACTTTACGAATTCGGCTGGGAAGCCATGGGTCTCGTAATATGGATAATCCACCCCGTCCTTCAAGCGAATACCTACTGCCTCACAACCGGATATCTGTTGAAAAAATGCTGTGGCTGATTGAATCAGTTCCTTGAGCGATTTGCTGTTATTGACCAGCCCGAGAAATTCAATTGCCCAGTCACGCTCTAGCTCCCACATTTTACGGTCTGAGATATCCGTAATCAGGGTAATCACTGCCGGGGGGTCTTCGTCGGGGAGTAGAGAGTATACCTTATGTACCCACGCAATCTTTTTATCCTTGCAGATAAAGCGGTTTTCGATTTCGAAATCTGTGATCTCGCCGTTAAGCAAACGCTGAATTTTTCTGAGGTTGGCATTACGGTCATCCGGATGAATAAATGAAAAAAAGGGATTACTACGGATTTCCGCTTCGCTGTAACCGAGTATCCGGCAGAAGGCCGGGTTGCACTGGATTATTGAGCCTTCCGCGGTCTCAATGACAATACCCAGAGCCGCGTATTTATAGATACGGCCAAAGCGCTCTTCCAGACGATGGCGCAGTTTGCGCTCTTTATGTACACGCTTGGCAATTTCCCGTAAGTCATTCTGAGGCGTATTCAGTCTTTTGGTTAATTCGACATTGGTCATAGCCACCGAGGCGGCATCGGCAAGGCTGAACAGAATTTCCAACTCCTGTTGGGTTGCAGTATGGGGCTGCGCCCAGTAGGCGCCGATTGCTGCTACCGGATCTGTCCGGCGCACTGGAGCCATGGCCAGACTTTTGACAAAGGTTGGACGGTAGGCATCAGCAGGTATACGCGCGTCTGCAAAGATGTCAGGGATAATGACCTCCCGTTTGTTGAGCATTACCCAGCCGGAGATGCAGATACTCATGGGGAAGCGTTTGCCTTTCCACAAGGGAGCGATCGCATCCTCTTCCGCATAATAACACTGATCACCGTCACGCAGGACAAAGGTAACTCCATCGGCACCGATTGTCTCACGTGCGGTTACTTTGACAATATCCATGACCGCCTGCAGGGTCTTAGCCGAAGCAAGCTCGCGAATGGCAGAGGCAAGATTGATATCTATGTTCATATGAATCTCCCAAGCTCTAATTTTAGTAACACAAAACACACTGCCCTATATTTAATTGTAAGATCAAAATTCGGATTAGTCTATCAATTTTTCTAAATATGATTATTATATTTTTCTAACTGTCAGCAAATATTAGGGTAGAAAGGTTGGATACAGAAATTTTGGCGGACATATGGTTAAAAAAAATTGAGGAAATGCAGGTGGCTTACAGACTGTGGTGCGGTAAAACAAGGGATTAGATGATTTAATCCCGGTGATGTTTAAATTTATATCCTGAACTCAAGATCGGGCGCATATTTGATCATATGACAATAACGTTGTTTCTGATATTATTGTAAAATAGTAATAATATTAGTTTTGTTTAAGTATTTTTGAGCAGTGAAGAGTTTTTTATGCGGGAGGAATAGTAAAGGTACGGAGTTAGAAGAAGGTGGGAGGGATGGTTGAGGTTTGCTACTAGGGTTTGAGACTACGCATAAACTGTAATTATTTTAGAGATAAAATTTGATAAGATTTGTGAAATTGTGGGTTTATGGAGCAGAGTATTTAGGGTGAGACTTGGGTTGTGATTTGGCATTATGTCGCTATTAGGTCTGATTATAGAACAGACAACTCCCTGGTTGTTGGCCGGGGAGTTGTCTGTTTTTTTGGTTAAAGATCACTACCTTTGCGCGGGCTAAGTGTGAGTTATATTGATATTTCCGCTTACGGCTTAGGACTCGAACAACTGCGGTAAGGGTTGTTCACCTTAAAGGCGCATGTAACGAGCGTTTAGAGGCTGGTGCGCGGCGCACCGGCTGTAAACAGACGGTAGAGCAGGTAGCAGACAGCGATTACGATGACTGCACCTATAACCCCTGCTATTCCGGTAGAGATAGCCGGGTTGGTAATACTGGTGAGGCTATAGTCAGGCAGTGGGGAACTGGTCCAGAGCTCCTTGATGCGGTCGATAAAGCCCATGTCCTCGGCAACTCGTTCCAGACCATCCGGTGAAGATGAGGCGAAGGGACTGAGGAAGGCTGCAAGCAGGAAGGAGAGACCGACACCGATCAGGGCTATCGGCCAGATCCGTGACGGACGGTGGCTGGAAGGAGCGAGCTTGGAGAAGCCTGTCCAGTCTGGAAGGAGATCCGGGCGGGAATAGGCAACGGCTCCGACGATGGCGCAGGAGATCAGACCCTCGCCGATACCGATGAGCGCGTGGGTACCGACCATTGCTGGCAGCCCTGCCGCAAGCGGAACGCTACCGGAAAGCGCCAGCTCAATACTGCAGGCGATTGAGGCGAGAATTACCGAAGCCCAACTGGCAATACCGACGGCTCCGAGAAATCCGACACGGTTTTTTGGTAAGAAGAGCATTAGACCGCGGAGAACACCGTAGCCGACAAAGCCGCCGATTACACCCATATTGAAAAGATTGGCTCCCAGAGCAATTATACCTCCGTCAGCAAAGGCGAAGGCCTGAACCGCCAGCACGCTGAGCATGATCAGAAAAGCACGGCAGGGGCCGAAGAGTGCAGCCATGGCCAGGGCGCCGAGAAAGTGGCCGCTGGTGCCGGAAGCTACCGGGAAGTTGAGCATCTGGGCTGAGAAGACTACACCAGCAGCAGTAGCTGGGAGTAGGCTTGAGCCCTTGGCCTTGCTTTGACCCTGGCGAATCTTGGCAATACTCAGGCCAAGAGCGCCCAGCGAGACTGCCGCTGTAGTCATACTTACGGGAAGTGAACAGAAACCATCAGGAATATGCATTTTTTTTCTCCTATCAGAAAGGTGTGGAATTAGTTCGATCCGTTGATTCCTTGAGTTACTTGTATTACATCTCCAATAATACCTAAAATAATGATGAAGAAAAGGTTTTTTTGTGAAATAAAATTAAGTTTGTCGACTTGTCTTGCTGTAGGCTGGGTGGGCGGTATTGGCTAAATATACCAGGTTACGACGTGAGAGACGGTTGGGAGTCAGATCAGGTATGGGCTTATGGGTTTGGATTATCCGGGTCGAGATCTGGGATATCCTGTATCTGGGTGTCTTGAGGAATCTTGGTAACGCAGCGATTGCGACCCTGTTCCTTAGCGTAGTATAATCTTCTATCGGCGCGTTTGAAGAGGGTATCCTCATCGTCATTTGCTTTAACCTCGGCAATACCGATACTTACCGTAAGTTTTTTTTCTTGGTTTAGTTTGAGTTCGGACTCGATTTGCTGGCGGATCTTCTCGGCAAGGGTGGCTGCGTTATTCAGGTCGGTGTTGGTAAGGAGGATGACAAACTCCTCTCCGCCGATACGGAAGATATAGTCGGTCTTGCGGATAATTGATCTGAGCAGCTGGCTGAAGGTGATCAGTATGCTGTCACCGGCCTTGTGACCGCAGGTGTCGTTGATCTCTTTGAAGTGATCGATGTCGAGTATCAGCATGGTAAAGGTGGTGCTGTAGCGGTTGCACTGGGCAATGAGTTCGTTTATCCGTTCGTTGTAGGCCTTGCGGTTTGGGAGTTGGGTGAGTTCGTCGGTATAGGATTGGGTCTTTATTATCTCAAAGGCGGTGTGCAGTTCGGTGAGGTCGATACTGGTCATCAGGTACTCGGTTTTATTCGGCATCAGTACTATCGATGATCTGATGATGCGGGAGGCTCCATCTTTGCGGATATACTCCATCTCGAAATCTTCGACATATCCCTTCTGCAGTACATCATTATAGACACATTTGGTGCGGTCTACATTATTTTGGAGTATCAGGTCGTAACAGTGCATCAAGGTAAGTTCTTCCTCAGAATAGCCTAGAAGTTCGCAGAACTTCTTGTTTACCCGTTTGAATCTGGTGTCCAACCCCAGCAGGGCGATACCTTCCAGTGCGTTATTGAAGATGGTTGAGAACTCATCCCGGCTGCGGATAATGACGCGTTCGGCTTCTTTCTGCGAGCTGATATCACGCTGAGAGGCGTAGATATAGAGTTTGCCTTCAAGTTCTATGACTTTGGTGTTAATCTGGACGTCAAAGAGTGAGCCGTCCTTGCGGCGGTGGATGGTCTCAAAGGTTCTTTGCGTGTCAACCCCTTCCTCCAAGAATTCCTTAAAGCTAGTGAAACCGGTACGCGTCAGATCCTGATCCCAGTCAGTGAGGTTGAGGTTGTACGCTTCGTCCAGGGTGTAACCGAGATTTTGGGCAAAGGAGATACTGCACTCAAGGATATTACCGTGCGCATCGAGAACGTGGATACCATCGGCAGCGTTTTCCAGCAGACTCTTGTATTTCTGTTGGGATATAATATCTTTGGTGACATCCTGATTGGTGCCGATAAGGCGCAGCGGTTCAGCGGATTCGGAGAATTCGTTGATCCAGAAGATATTGATGCATTTACGCTTCCCGCCCGGGGTTGTTATCCAGAAGTTAGAGCTATTCTCTACCTCCCCGTTATCCAGATCTGCCATAAGCATATCTTTAATTCTCTGCTGATCATCCTGGTCGATATAATTCCACCAGGATTCCAGCGTAATTTCTGAGTTAGGGTTGAACTCATATATCCGGTGCATCTGTGCATCCCAGGTTACTTCCTGGGTTTGCAGATTCAGCTCCCAGATTCCGAGTTTCGAGGCCTTGAGCGCAAGATTATTACGGAGTTGGAGGTGCCGGAGATGCTCGTTGAGGCTTGTGACCTTGTCCAGATTGAGCAGGGTGCGGCTGAAGATCTTGATGATGAAGAAGGTTAGGACGAGTGAGAGGATAAATACCAGGAGCGAGATGGTGAGGTAATGGTTTTGGCTATTCTTCTCCTGCGACTCAATATAGGATTGCTTGAGCTGGAGAATCAGGATCAGACCTCCTGTGATGGGCAGGTCGAGCTTGCGGGAGACAAAGGAACTGTTGGTGTATATTTGGTTATTCTCTATCTCTTGAAAGTGCTGGGGGAATTCGGTAGAGATATTGTACGTCGGATACTGAAAACGCCCCCAACAGCGCGAGTGATCATTATTGAAGTGCTGGTAATGGAAGATGGTATAGCCTGCATCGTCGCAGAGTATCATATCGTAGAGTGGGGTGTAAGTCAGTTGTTCAATCAGCTCTTCGACAAAGTAATTGATGATCAGGATGCCGGCGAATTCACCATTCTGCTCTACCGGGAGGGTGGCTCTGAAGGTCGGCCGGTGTGGCACCTCGATCTGGTTGTTCTCGCTATTGAGGTCGAAGGCGGAGAACCAGACCTGTTCAAGGGGGTTAGTCTGTGAATCGGTGAAGAAGTAACGCTCAACTTTATCTTGAAGCTCGGCAGCGGCTACGGGGTGGACGGGAGAACCGTGACTCTGCCGGTCTATGCGAAGCTGTTCTCTACCCTGGCGGTCGATAAAACGGAGTTTCATGATGTCGGGATTGGCGGCGCCGATGGTCATAAATAACGCTTCCAAATTGGATTTGGTTCCAGCATTATCCGGGTTCTGGAGGTAGGCGGTGAAGAAGTCTGACTGGCGCACAGCCATAAGGTGTTCAGCAGCACTGTCGAGGAAGGAACGGAGTACAGCTTCACGTTCCTTACTCTTGTTTACGGCATTATCCAGAGCAACTGTCTGGGCTCCCTTTTCAAAGAAGAGATCCTCCATAATCATGATGGCTAGGGAGAGTATCAGCGAGAAGGTGATGAAGATAATTATTAGCTGTTTTATATTATTGTCACTAGTAGCAGTTTTCATTATTCTCTGATCTTTCAGTATTTTATGAACAGTCCTATATAGTATATTTTAGTACAATTTTCCGGGAGATGCAGGCTTTTTTCGGAAAAAATTTATATTTTATTCGCAGAGTAATAAGCTTTGCCAGGATGGGATTGCAGTATTGCTATCTGTCAGGGGAGGTGTGAGGCGTTGAAGCGTATTCTCACTTCTATTGCCGGATATAGCCCGCCCCGGCTTGGATGGTGCCGGGGCGGGGTGTATTAGTATCTTTGGTATTCGGATAATCTGTCGCTTGCAAATAATGGGTCAGATTTTAGGGTTAGTTCTGGAAGAGTTCGAAGATACCGTTGTCATGGAGCACGGTATAGACCCGGCGCAGTGCTTCCTTCTTGGCTTTATAGATCTGGATATTTTCAGGATTGGGGGCGGTGGTTCGCTGTATCTTGATGAAGCGGTCGACGGCGGCAAAGGACGGGAGGGCGCCTACGCCGACACCGCCGATGATGGCGGCACCCATACTGCTGGCGCCTTCGAGTACATTGGGTACCTCGATATGCCTATTAAAGGTGTCTGCCAGCACCTGGCACCAGAGTTCGCCCTGCGCCCCACCACCGATGGCGCGTACTCGGTCGAAGCTCTGATTGTTGGCGAAGACCTCGAGAATCAGCCCGAGATTGGCGCTGATACCCTCAATAATCGCTCTGAAGATGTCGGCGCGGGTATGCTCGAGCGAGAGTCCGAGAATGCCGCCCTTACTCATGCTGTTCCACCAGGGGCTGCGTTCGCCGAGGAGGTAGGGCATGAAGAGCAGTCCTCTGGCTCCCGGAGGTGAGGTCTCGATGAGGCGGTTGATCAGCTCATACGGGCTGCTGCTGTTCTTGGCGGCTTCGATGGTCTCGGCATGCGCGAGCTCATCTTTGAGCCAGTTGAAGGAGCGTCCGCCGGTCATCATCGGGCCGGTCGGCTGGAGCAGACCCTCAATCGGGTGGGCAAGGGTGAAGATTGCCATCTCCGGATCGTCGAGCATCTCGGTGGAGCTGGAAGAGATCCAGGAGGAGGAACCGAGATTGCAGTAGGTGATCCCGGGTTCTATTGCACCGATACCGATATTCGCTGCGCCTCCGTCGCCGGTACCGGCGACTACCGGGGTGCCGGCCTTGATCCCGGTGGCTTTGGCGGCCTCGGCGGTTACCTCGCCGATGACTGTGGCTGAGGGGACGGCTTCAGGGTATTTATCCCGGTCGATGCCGGAAGCTTCGAGGATCGTGTCCGACCAGTCGAGCGTGTTCAGGTCGAAGACCAGCGTGCCTGAAGCATCATTGTAATCCGAATACATGTTACCGGTTAGCCGGAAGTTGATATAATCTTTGGCTTGGAGAAATTTGTAGGTCTGATCATAGATGTCGCGGGCATTCTCCTTGAGCCACATAACTTTGGGGTTGGTCAGGGTCGGGTTGGGGCGGTGACCGGTGATAGCGTAGATCTCGCGGACTGAGAGCTTCTCCAGAAGTCTGTCGATACTGGTTTTGGCACGTTGGTCGCAATAGAGCATGTGGTTGGCCAGAGGGGTGCCGTTACGGTCTACCGGCAGACAACCCATCATATGTCCGCTGAAGCAGACAGCGGCGATCTTGTCCGTATCTATCCCCGCCAGTAGTTCCTGGCTGGATTTGCAGACCGCTTCCCACCAGTCCTGCGGGTTCTGTTCGGCCCAGTTGTCATTGAAATACCTTGATTTGTAGGATTCGGTAATACTCTTGAGCAGTTCTCCCTCAAGGGAGAAGAGGGTGGCTTTGTTGCCACTGGTACCGAGATCATGGGCGAGGATATACTCTTTCATCGTTGCTGCTCCTTACTGTGAAGTCGCAGGGCTGTAGGTTTAGCTAAGCGTATCAGCTCTGTTGGGCTTCTCTGAGATTAATTGTGAATTATTCCGCTAATAGCAAGATATTATAGTAATACCGCAAAGGGATGACAAGATGTATGTATTAAGATTAGGTGTAAAAACAATCTGGAAGTCGTCTTCTTCCGGGCTGACTAAGGGAGTATGGGGGTAATTATGATAAAACTAAAGGACACCTGCGGGATGCGAGGGTGCCCTTTAGTATGCTCGCCTTATTTGTCTGCCATGTTGCTTCCCCGCCCCGTGACATTCATAACGAGCCATATGTTTTATTATAGCACTTTATAAACCCTATGCAAGAAAAGATTGCTGGCAAGATTGGTATATTTGAGTAATATGCTGGTTTTATCAGGGTTTTGTACTTAATTTTTTTTTTAGATATCTACTTAGCTAAAGCTATTGTGGCTATAACTTATTTTATACTAAGTTGTTAGGTGATTGCTGGCTGTGGATTGAAGGCTGGTTTTAATGAGCATAATATCGTGATGTTTTTATCAGTATGACCGGGGTATTTATCTAATTACTGAATTTGTAAGTGCTTATATTAAAAAACGGAATGGAGTCAGTAGCTGAGTTGTGAGGTTGTTTTTTCGGTAAAGATTGGGGTGTGGATAGTTAATACCGGCGAATTGGAGTGAGTTTGGCTGTGAGGCGGTACCGCGTCTGTGTGTGGAAGGCTCAACTATGAGCAGAAATCAGAATTCTTAAGGGAGTTATTTCGGGCTATTGCCGATAGAGTATAGAACTTATTATTAATATTTAAACAGTATAGGTTAGAGATTCGATGGATAGAAGAGATTTTATCAAGGTGTGCGGCTCGGTTCTGGCGCTTGGCGGACTGGCCGGTTGTAGTAGTGGCAGTAATACGAATATGAGCAGCAGTTATAGCCAGGAGGTATATAGCGGTGATATCCTCTCGGGAGGGCCGTTTCCGCATAAGCGAGATAGGTATGCAAGTAACGAGCATTTCTCCCCGAGTACTACCCCGAAGTTGGGGCGTAACGAGGTAAGTCTTGATACTCACACTGCGCCGCAACGAAGTGAGCGTATCCAGGCTTATTCCCGAAGCAAATGGCAGGCTGAGGATATTATTCCCAGTCGGATGCGGCCGATGAACGGAGTGGAGCGGATAACGGTGCATCATGAAGGAAACCCCAGACCCAATATTGCTACCGCCCCGGCAGAGGTTGAGCGGTCGATTCATCAAATTCAGCAGACCCATTTCAGAATCCTGAAAGCTGGGGATATTGCGTATCATTATATTATTGACCGCGCCGGGAGAATCTGGCAGGGACGTAATATCAAGTATCAAGGAGCGCACGCGAAGCATAATAATAGTCATAATATCGGTATTATGTGCTTGGGAAATTTTGAGATTCAACAGCCTTCATCCTGCCAGGTGGCGACTCTGGAGACACTCTGTCTTCGGCTTATGCAGGGTTATAATATTCCGGCGAGTAAGCTCTATGGGCATCGGGAACTCAAGAGTACGGCTTGTCCGGGGAAGAATCTCTTCCCTTATGTTAAGAAGATTCGGGCGCTAGCGGTTTAGCTGGGAGGGTTATAGCAGCCAGTAATGCAGTTACTGGCTGAGGCTGCTTCTACAGCCCGCTTTTTATCCCTAGATGTTTGAAAATATGAACTGGTGTAATATTTTCAGGCATGAGCGTTTTCCGTTAGTACGCATGCGAATTCCGAACTGATAGAGAAATTGCGTAGGCAATTTCTTGTTTGATTATAAGTATGGGTTACTGGTTTAGCGTAAGATTATAGGTGTAGCTGGTTAGCGAAAGGGTATAGGCCTGCGGGTTGAGGTTTTAGGCTGGCTGGAGTCCGGGCTTTGCGCAGGGCTAATATCTTGACTTAACCGCTACTCTGCTTACGCTTACATTCTCAGCCACTGCTCGCCAAGCAGGCGACCTGTGTAGTGTTTCAGCGAAATATGAAAATTGCGTAGGCAATTTTCTGGGATTGGCGGGAATCTTTGGTGTAGCGGGATATGAAAAATGCAGGATTAAATCATATGTCTAAATTAGCAGATAAGATTTTAACGTTGTTGGAGCAACCTAAGATTCGTTATTCGGCTTTTGCGGCTATAGGCGGAATTACTATCTTCTTGTTTGTTCAGAGTATCGGCTGTGCCCTCCGCCCTATAGGCTATGACTTTACATCATATTATATGTCTGCACAAGCTCTGTTGAACGGCACCGATCCGTATAATAACGGTACCGCTTTCCCTTATGTCTACCCCCTGACCTTGGCTTTCGCCATCATTCCTCTGGCAGTCCTGCCTTATTGGCTTGCTGCTGCGCTCTGGTTCATTCTAACCGCCTTGTGTCTGGTCGGTGTGTTCTGGTTGCTTATCATGATATTTAAGGACAATGGATATGGGTTGGCTTTGCAACGCGCACCCGGGGTCATACTAGTATTCTACATCTTATTATTTGAGATACTTCAGAATAACTTCAGGAACGGGCAGGTGAATCTGCAGGTGCTACTCTTATGCGTATTGTTTATCTATTGTTATACTGTAGAGCGAAAGTACCTGGCCGCAGTATTTCTGGCGCTGGCTATAGCTTGTAAACTGGTGCCAGGATTTCTAATCCTCTTTCTTCTCTACAGGGGAGAGTATAGAGTATTGCTAGCGACCGTGTTATTGACCCTCGGGTTCTGCTTTATCCCGATTATTATTACCGGGGCAGAGATATTCACTTATTACGGGGTATGGTTTGAAGATTTTATCCTGCATGATCTACAGCATCAGACCTCTGCCCCGGGTACCTTTTTGAGTTATAATCTGGCGGATACGCTGGGAGTCCACCTGCATCTACCGATGCGCGTAGCCAGGCCGCTGGCTTTCGGTCTGGTGATAGGCGGTTTTGGGGTAATAGAGCTGGTATGCCGCAAAGCAAGGGGCAGCTTGAAGGATATAGCTATTTTCTCCCTCTACTTACTCGGTATGTTGCTGTTGTCTCCCAGATCGCAGACACATTATCTCGTATACTTATTTCCTGCGCTATTTGTCGCTTTCACCCTGTTGGCAGCTGAAGAGCAGAAAGGGCGGAAAATACTCATTGCGGCCTTTGTGGCGATATTTATACTGCTGTTGATAGCAGAGAATTATAAGCACGGGGTCTGGTATTTCCTGGCCATCAGCGACACTTTTATAGTTCTGACATACCTCCTGTTTGCTCACTTCGAATATGAGAAGAAGCTTACTCTGGAAGAATAGCCGGTTATTCATAGATTAATGCAAATCAATAGGTTTCAGCCGCCGGTGCGTGAAATATCAGGCATCGGGGCTCGCGCTTGTCTACTCTTATCATATTAGTAAAAAAGTTATTAAAACTACTTTTGTAACTTGACTAAGCACTTTGACGGGGTATACTCCAGGTATTATGCTTAAAAATGAAAAGGGCAGATCGCTCAAACAAAGTAACAGGTATATAATTCTCAACACCCTGCGTGGGGTGCAGGATATCTCTATAGCCGGGTTGGCGCGATTTACCGAACTGAGTAAACCAACGATTAAGAAGGTGTTGGATCACTTTATTGAGCAGGGGCTGGTATGTGAAGTTGGGAAGGGCAGCTCTACCGAGGAGGGAGGGAAGAGACCGCTACTCTATAGCTTCAACGCGGATTATTCGCGGGTAATAGCTATCCATCTGGGGCCGAATTTTATAATTAGCACCTTACTCAATTTTCGGGGTGAAGTAGTCAAATCCGAGTCGGTTGAGCTTGGCGCCGGAGTGAGCTTTACTGAAGTGATTAATGAGTTGGTAGGGCATATTCATGGCTTCAGTGCGGGGCGAAAAGGCTGTGAAATAAGTGCTATTGTGTTGGCTCTACCCGGTATTGTCGATCCTGTACAAGGGAGGCTCAGGTATTCGCCTCACTTCGATTCCTGGGAGAGTGTGGAGTTCCGGCGGGAGATTGAGCAGCGTATCGGCAGGGATATTCCAATCTATGTGGATAATGTCAATCGTTATCAGACATTCGCCGAGATGCATAGCGGCAAGGCGGTCGGGGTGGATAATTTTGCGGTGATCGATGTGCTGGAGGAAGGGGTCGGCAGTGGTTTGATCCTTGAGGGTAGACTCAAGCACGGCAAACAGAACCTGGCTGGGGAGATCGGACATACCATCGTCAATACTGCAGGCGGAGCGGAGTGTATCTGTGGTGGAGTTGGCTGTTTTGAGGCGGAAGTTTCCTGGAAGAACGTTTATCGGCTTATTGAGACGGGGCGGCAGCAGTATCCGGATTCGGCGCTGTTTCAGCAGGAGCGCTTGAGTCTGCAGAAACTCTTTGATGCGGCCAGAGGCGCAGATAAGCTGGCGCTTATGGTGATGGATAAGGTGACGACCTATTTTGCCCGTGGCATAAATAACCTGGTGCTGGCGACAGATCCAGAGTTGATAATTATTCAGGGTGTGTATAATGCGGCCGGAGAGGGTTTTATCCAGCAGATCAAGCATAAGGTTGATAGCTTGTCGCTGGTCTTATTGCGCCGTGATATCAGAATAGTGTTTTCTGATTTCGGGATGGATAGAGGAATTCACGGAGCGGGGATGTACTGGATATCGCGGTTCTTCGAAGAGGACAGTCTGTACGAGTAAGGCTCAAGCATGGGCGCGGAAATCTGTCTCTTTGAACACCTGGGGGATAGGAGCGGGATTTTATTGAAATTAATTTATGCTAAATTATTAGTAGTGAGTGGTGTTTGGGTTACAGGAAAGGTAGATATTATGAAGATCAAGAGTGTAGAGTTGCAGAGTGCTGAATTTGCGCCTTATGGCGAGATAATGGCCGGAGGTGATCTGGGTGGTTTTACGCCGCTAGGGGCAGATGACGCGTATACCTATACTAGCACGACCTGTGGGGTGCCAGTAGGCGAGGAGTGCTGCTCGGGGATGCTTATTTGCAAGAATCGGGAGATGGTATTTCAGAAGATGGAGTATCACGCGCATACCTCGGAGATTCTGGTGGCGCTCAAGAATGATTATGTGCTCTGTGTGGCGCCGAAGAATGCCGAGAAGCCCGAACTGGATAAGCTCAAGGCGTTCAAGGTAAAGCAGGGAACCGTGTTGGCAATGTCGCAGGCCTGCTGGCACTGGATTCCCTTCCCTCTGGGTACGGAGAATGCCGACGTGTTGGTTATCTTCAAGGATAAGACCGGCGAGAATGATCTGATATATGCCGATCTGCCGGAACCGGTGGAGGTGGAACTGTAGCGCTAGGTTGTTTGGCGTCTGAAGTTTTTTTCTTTTTGATAGATGAATGGGGTTAATTATGGATCTTAAGCTGAAAGGGAAACAGGTATTTATTACTGGTGGGAGTGTCGGCATCGGACTTGGTGTAGCCAGAGCCTTTGCGGCAGAGGGAGTTGAAGTGGCGATCTGTGCGCGTAATCAGGAGCGGGTCGAGGCCGAGGCTGAGAAGATAGCGACAGAGTTCGGGGTCAAGACTCTCGGGATTGCTGCCGATGTGACCAAACCTGAGGATATAGAACGGGCGCGAGCGCGGATTGAGGAGGAGTTCGGCGGTATAGATATCCTGATTAACAATGCCGGGGTCGGTACCGAAGAGACAATCATGGAGGCACCGGATGAGAAGTGGTATCGGGTCTGGGATCTGCATGTGATGGCGGCGATACGCACAGCGAGAGCCTTTATCCCGTATATGCGTAAGCGCGGCGGCGGGGCGATTATCAATACCGCGAGTATCTGTGCCAAGCAGCCGCTCGGGTATGAGCCGATATATAATGTTACCAAAGCGGCTCTGGTGATGCTCGGTAAATGCCTCTCCAATGAGGTGGTCGGCGATAATATCCGGGTCAATACCATAAGCCCGGGATTGGTACTTACTCCTGACTGGCGCAAGACCGCTGGTATTCTCTGTCAGAAGGATGGTATAACCGCGGATGAATTCCTCGATAGAATCGCCGAGGGGAATGCGCCGATCAAGCGTTTCTCCAGCCCGGAGGAGGTCGCCTATACCTATCTCTTTATGGCGTCAGAGTGCGCAAGCTATACGCTTGGGTCTAACTATTCAGTGGATGGCGGCTGGCTTCAGGTAACCGACTGAGTAGCAGTTGTGGGTTGCGGTATCTTGAAACGAGTAGGCGTGCTGGGTTAGGCGGCGGGATAATCTCAATAAAGCGGTTGTAAAATCTAGGAATTCGGGTAAGATCTGAGTACTTATGGAGATTAGGGTTTTTCTAGGTAGTTGAGGAGTTTATGGATACCAAGACTGAATTTGCCAGGCGGCGCAGGCTGATAAGCATAATGCTCTTTGTGATGGCTTGTCTGATGCTCTCGTTGTTCTTTATTCGGATTACGCTCTGGGATGTGATTGTGGTTATTGTCTCGGCGGTGCTGGTGGCGCTGAGTATGCGCCTCAATCGTTGCCCGGCGTGTAATGCTAAGATCAAGAATGATGAGGCCAAGGAGTGTGAGAATTGTGGGGCGGAACTGCGCTGAGTTATGTTTTGCCGAGTCGTGATAGTTTACGAGAAGGAAAATTGCTTCTGCAATTTTCCTTCTTTGCTGATATTATAAATCAGCCAGCAACGAAGTTGCTGGCTGTGGCGTTGGAGATTACTTACTTTAATGCGTCGGCGATATCGGCGTCGGCGGTGGTGGTCGGAGCGATATTAAAGGTATCTACGAGTACCTGCAGCGCTTCCTGAGTGATAAAGGCGGGCAGGGTTGGCCCGAGTTTGATATTCTTGACTCCGAGGAAGAGGAGGCTGAGGAGTATGGCCACAGCTTTCTGTTCGTACCAGCTCAGGATGATTGAGAGCGGGAGTTCGTTTACCCCGCAGCCGAAGGCCTGGGCGAGCATGAGGGCACACTGGACGGCGGAGTAAGCATCGTTACACTGGCCGATATCGAGCAGTCGGGGCAAGTCGGCGACGCTGCCGAAATCAAGCTTGTTGAAGCGGTACTTGCCGCAGGCGAGGGTGAGGATGATCGAGTCCTGTGGAACCTTCTCAGCCAGCTCGGTATAGTAGTTTCTGCCGCTCTTGGCGCCGTCACAGCCGCCGATAAGGAAGAAGTGTTTTACCGCGCCGCTTTTGACCGCTGCGACCACGGCGGGAGCGGCATGCTCCAGGGCGTTGTGGCCGAAACCGATGAGGATCTTCTTCTCCGGGGCGGTCTCGCTGAAGCCGTCTGCAGCTAGCGCAGCTTCAATGACCGGAGTAAAGTCTTTTTCTGCACCGATGTGCGTGACGCCGTCGAAAGCGACTAGACCGGTGGTGAAGATACGCGCGGTGTAGGTGGTAGGCTTCTGAATGCAGTTGGTGGTCATGAGGATGGCACCGGGGAATTCGGCGAATTCCTGCTGCTGATCCTGCCAGGCGCCGCCGTAATTTCCGGCAAGGTGTGGATATTTCTTGAGTTCGGGGTAGGCCAAGGCGGGTAGCATCTCGCCGTGCGTATAGATATCAATACCTTTGCCCGCTGTCTGTTCGAGCAGATCCTTCAAATCCTTGAGGTCATGGCCGGAGACGAGTATGCACTTGCCGGCGCGGGGCGTGACTGCGACCTCAGTCGGCTCGGGATTGCCATACGCGGTAGTGTTGGCTTTATCCAGGAGTTCCATGGCTTGGAAGTTCAGCTCACCCGTAGCCAGTGCCTGCTCCAGCAGCTTTTCGACTGAGTCCGGTTCTTCGGCGAGAAAAGCGAGTATCGCGCGGAGTTTAGCGTATACCTCTTCAGCTTCGACCCCGAGTACGCGGGCATGATGGAGGTAGGCGGCGGCGCCCTTGAGGCCGTAGAAGACTACTTCCTGTAGACCAGCGACGGTGGCACCGTACTTTTTTTGCCTGGCAGTGATGGAGACACTCTCGGCAGTCTTCACGTTCTGGGTTATATCTGAACTGATAGGGATGTCGATCCCGGTGATAGCGGCAGCGGCAGTCGGCTTGAAGCTGGCGCGCAGATCGGCTCCGGCGAGGATGAGCTCCTGCATCCGGGATTCTGAGAAGTTCACATTGGTAACGGTGGTAAACAAGGCATCGACCAAGTAACGGCTTACCTCTGTATTATTTTGGGCAGAATTCTCTGCCAGCCAGGCGAGCCCCTTGGCTACTTCGTTCAGTAGATCCTGCAGCCCGGCGACTGACTCTGACTTTCCGCATACACCCTGCTTGCTCTGGCAGCCTTGGCAATTGACGGTCTGTTCGCACTGATAACAAAACATAAACTCTCCTTTTTTAGAATGGTAAAGCTTGGTTGCACTGTGAGTGAGTACTGACCTTACTCTAACCTGAAAAAAAACAACTAGTTATAAATAACCTGAAAATGCGAATAATAAATAACGCTGGGGGTATTTGTTTGTTGCACTCAACGGTATTAAAATCTATAATTACAGAGTACATTAATGCTTGAAGAGTTTCCTTGACTTAAGTCAATAGTCAGGATTTTTTTTTGATAAAATTAGAAGGTATTTATGGATACTGTATATATTATCATGCACTCTGAGGCTGAAGATGGAGGCAATATCAGGCTCTGGGCTGCGCAGAGAGGTATTGGAATATGCCCGGTGAGGATCTTTGCCGATGAACCGCTACCGGAGGTTGAAGCTGGGGATATGGTGGCGATTATGGGCGGGGCGATGAGCGTCTATGCTACCGGACGTTATCCGTGGCTCGCCGGGGAGGTGACCTGGCTGCGGGAGGTTATTGAGTCCGAAGTGCCGCTGCTCGGAGTCTGTCTGGGGGCGCAGTTGATTACTCTGGCTTTAGGGGGGCGGGTAGAGGAGAACTCCTGCCGCGAGGTGGGTCATACTACCATCTGTGTGGTGCCGGGAGGTGAGGTGGGCTCGCTCTTTGTGGATTTGCCCAAGAAGTTCAGTGCTTTTCAGTGGCATAGTGATGAGTGTATACCGCCGAAGAGCGTACGTCTGTTGGCTAGGTCTCTGCATTGCAAGGTGCAGGCCTTTGAATATAAAGAATTGGTGCTCGGTATTCAGTTTCATCTGGATTACGACGAAACGGCGGTACGCTATAATTTGGATAATTTCCCGCAGGCACTTGAACCCGGCGAGTCGGTACAGAGCCGGGAGGAGATACTGGCTGGGCTGGAGAATCTGGTGCAAGGCAGAGAGTACCTGAATCTGCTCCTGGATAGGCTCCTGGCTAGGGCAGGCAAGGTTAGAAAGAGGTAGGAATGGGATTATTGGAAGAGACGGTTGTACAGCTACAGCCACAGGATGAAACGAAAAGAAAAGAAGCCAAAGAGCGCCTGGATAAGCTGGCAATACCGCACTGGTCGCTCGGTAAATTGCAGGATCTGGCACTGGAACTGGCCGGGATGTGCGGGAGTATGACCCCGGCGGTGGCGCGGCGGGTGGTAATTACCTGTGCGGGCGATCACGGGATTGTCGCCCAAGGGGTGAGTGCATTTCCCAAAGAAGTTACGGTAGAGATGGTGAAGAACTTTCTTCGCCGCGGGGCGAGTATCAATGCCTTAGCCAAGGTGAGCGGTACCGAGGTGTTGGTCGCAGACTTTGGCGTTGATGCAGACCTCAGTGATCTCGGAGGTGGGCTTATCGCTAAGAAGGTCGCGCGGGGTACGAAGAATTTTTATGTTGAACCGGCGATGAGTCGGGAAGAGGCGGTGCGGGCTATCGAAGGCGGAATTGAGATAGTCCAGGATAATCTGGATAAATATGATGTCTTCGCCACCGGCGATATGGGAATTGGTAATACTACGCCTTCGAGCGCGATCTGCGCGGCGTTGACCGGTCTGCCGGCGCTTGAGGTGACGGGGCGCGGTACCGGGATCGGCGATCCGGCACTTCTGAAGAAGGCCAAGGTGATCGATGAGGCGTTGGCGCGGCGTCAGCCGGATATTAGTGACGGGTTGGATATTCTGGCCAAGGTCGGTGGTTTTGAGATAGGGGGGATTGCCGGGATAATTCTCGGTGCGGCCGCGGCGCGCCGGCCGGTGGTGGTCGACGGTTTTATCTCTACCGCTGGAGCGATGATTGCTGCGACGCTAAATCCTCTGGCCAAGGAGTATATGATCTCCGCGCATAAGAGCGTGGAACCGGGGCATATTCAGATGCTGAAATACCTGGGTCTTGATCCGTTGCTTGATTTGGATTTCAGACTCGGGGAAGGCACCGGCTCGGCGGTCTGTATGGGACTCCTTGACGCGGCGGTAGCGGTGCTTACAGACATTATGACCTTTGAAGAGGCGGCGGTCAGTACCCGTATAGATTGAGTACCTAGATCTACTTTGTACGGAAAGGATGGAGGCAGATGTATCAGGAGAATGTGTTACCGGCGTTTGGTCTGGTCTTATTCGCTGGTCTGTCGACCGGTATCGGTAGTACCCTGGCGTTCTTCGCCAAGAAGACCAATACCAAATTTCTTTCGATTGCTCTGGGGTTCAGTGCAGGAGTGATGCTCTATGTCTCCTTTGTTGAGATCTTTCAGAAGGCTCGAGTCGCGCTGACCCAGCCGGAGGTGTTTGGAAACTTCTGGGGAACCTGGGCGACGGTCGGGGCGTTCTTTGCCGGGATGGTGCTGATTGCGCTGATCGATAAGCTGGTGCCAACGGTTGAGAATCCGCATGAGATGCATGACGTGCGGGAGATGACCCCGAAGCAGGTCGAGGAGCATAAGTCCAAGCGGCTGATGCGGATGGGGTTGATGTCGGCGTTGGCGATCGGTATTCACAACTTTCCCGAGGGGCTCGCGACCTTTGCTGGAGCGCTACAGGATCCGGCCGCAGGTATTGCTATTGCCGTGGCGATTGCAATACATAATATTCCTGAAGGAATTGCGGTATCGGTGCCGGTCTACTACGCGACGGGGGATAAGAAGAAGGCCTTTATCTACTCCTTTGCCTCCGGTCTGTCTGAACCGATCGGGGCGCTGCTCGGGTACTTCATCTTTATGCGCTGGTTCTCACCGGCGATGTTTGGGATGATCTTTGCCGGGGTGGCTGGAATTATGGTCTTTATCTCACTTGATGAACTGCTGCCTACAGCTGAAAAATATGCTGAGCACCATCTCTGTATCTACGGGCTGGTCGCGGGTATGGCGGTGATGGCGCTGAGCCTGCTGCTCTTCTTGTAATATTTTCCACTATAACTGGTTAGGTTTTGCCTGATTGTGGTTTGGCTGGATACTGGGGTTGGGGTGTGGAGTGGCTGGAAATATTGTTAGTAAAAAATTAGGAAGGCTATTGACATTAGCGGGTAATCCCGTATTATTCTCTTGTTAACATATTGCTTGAGTGGTATGTTGATGCTAGAAGTTCCCATCGTCTAGCCTGGTCCAGGACGACAGATTCTCAGTCTGTAAACAGGGGTTCGAATCCCCTTGGGAATGCCAAATATTAAGCTCTGTATACCTAGTGTATATAGGGCTTTTTTTGTCGGTATACATAGGATCTGAGATACTTGCGCTACTCAGTGTATTTATTTCATTTTTGTTCGAATGGGTAGACGTGAACCCGCTCCTCTTGGGCAATTTTTGGTCAATATTTGGCCAGTTTGACATATGTATCACCATTTCTCAAAGTACTAATTGTGCTGTCTACTTTAAAATTTACAATTATGCTAAAAGGGTAATTCTACCCAGCACAAATTTTAATTAAAGAAAAGTCTTGACCATAGCGTATAGCTACTATACACTATGGTCATGCTTATTAATAAAAGAAATAACAATCGCATAAGTTATGACCTTTTAACTGTAACTTGGAAACTATTTGAATCTGATAAAAAGCTACGGAATTTCGGTACAGACACGATATTATATGAAGCAGAAATTCATATGATTATGTATATTAAGGATAATCCTGATTTACATGTTTCTGGTTTGGCAAAAAAGATAGGTGTTACTAAAGGCGCTGTTTCTCAGATAGTCACAAAGCTTGTAAAAAAAGGCATGGTGGTAAAAACTAAAGACGAAGCAAATTTATCGCGAACTTTACTACGTTTAACAGGTAAAGGCGAGGTTGCTTATAAGGTGCATGAAAAAATGCATAATGAATTTGATCTAGGAGTAGAAGAAATACTGACAGATGCAACTGTTGAACAACTAGAATTTCTGCACGATTTCTTAAGAAAGCTTGAAAACTATATAGATGAAAATTAAGGTTCATGACAAGATAACTTTGCTTAATCTCCTATAAAGGGTTCTTACGAATTATCTTCAAAACCAGTTTATACAAATCATCATCTCGATGATTAAAACGAAATTCGCACTCTTTTAAGTGCAAGTAAAAAGTCTTTTTGCTAATACCACGATACTTACTTAATCTGGTTTTAGCTATAGACCAAAAGTTTTCAATACCATTAATATGATTTTTGCCTTTTGCAAATTCACTATTAGAGTGGTTTTAAACGTAGCGTTTAGCTACTAAACGCTTGGAGGATTCAAATGGATGTAAATGAGAGCAAAATTAAAATCACAGTATGAGGGATGATTTCTTGAAAATATCATCAGCGCTTTTCAGAAATTAAGCTTACCTGCAATCACATGAGAATGTAATTAAATTTTTTTAAACGTCATTAATGCCTTATATAATCTCGTTGATGCTTATTTTGTAGGTGGGTGGGCTAGGCACTAGTCAAATTGCAGCAGTATCAATCGTTTTTCCTCTGGTTCAAATTATTATTGGTATAGGCCTAACCTTTGGAAGTGGCGCCGCCATGTCAATTTCTCGAAAACTTGGAGCAAAAGAATATACTAAAGCAAGTGTAACAGCTTCAACTGCAATTTTTTACAGTATAGTTAGTGGAGTTATTATTACGGCGATTTCGCTACTGTTTATAGATAAAATTTTAGTCTCTCTTGGAGCATCAGAAACAATTTTACCATACGCCCGTAGTTATGGTATGATATATCTTGCTGGATGCATACTGCATATCTTCTGTATTGCTATGAATAATATAGTCCTTTCAGAAGGAGCTGCTAAGATGACAATGTTTGCTATGATTTTAGGTGGTGGATTAAATACAATACTTGATCCAATATTAATTTATACATTTGATTTAGGGATTTCGGGGGCGGGTATCGCCACAGTCTTATCTCAAGGCATAACATTTTTAGTATTTCTCTGGTATATTATAGCTAAAAAGGGCATATTAAAAATAAATTGGAGATTATTTAACTTTGAACGAAGTACAATAATAGAGATATTAAAGTTTGGAATACCCGTATTACTATTACAAGTTTTTTCAGGTATGGCTATGGGATTAACAAATACGGCAGCGAGTTCTTATGGTGATTCCGCTGTCGCCGCTATGGGAATTGTCGCTAGAGTTATTGCTTTGGCTTGCTATATTGTATTTGGTTATGTAAAAGGGTTTCAACCAATAGCTGGGTATAACTATGGAGCGAAAAACTATAAAAGACTGAATCAGGCTATTTCTATTTCGTTAAAATGGACTTTCATATACTGCGTGCTTGTAACAGTAGTATTTATTACTTTTCCTGCAAACATCATGCATCTATTCAGTAAGAGCGACCAAAGGTTGATATCACTTGGTATTCAAACACTTCAAGCGAATGCATATGTATTTATATTCTTTGGAGCTATTATGGTATATTCAACATTATTCCTTGCTCTTGGTAATGCTAAGGAAGGGAGTATTTTAAGCTTCGCCCGTCAAGGTATTTTCTTTATACCGGCAATATTTTTACTACCATATTTCTTCGGATTAAATGGAGTTATTTATGCACAGCCTTTTGCTGATTTATTAGCTTTTTTCCTAACATTGTGCTATGCTTTACCACTTCATAAGAAGCTTAAATTAGCATATGGAAAAATATAACTAAATAGTTGGATTTATTAATAGCAACGAAGAGCAGCGATGCCTGCTGTGCGGCATCCGTCTCAGGCATTCCTCCTGCCCTAATCTACCCAATCGCTCGCACTACTACATTTTTCGCATCAAATGTCAGGTTTTATATCTGCCTGTATCGCGCCTTAAGGCTTTGAGTTTATCTGAGATACGCCTTGAACCATAGAAGAGATGCTTCAGATATATCTAATCAATTTCACGTTTCAGCAGATTATCTCCTTCATGATTTTTTACTGAAGCATAATGATAAGCAGATCTAGATATACCGAGTAATTCACATTGTCTGCTGATTGAAATATTTACAGACAGATTATTGATCAGTGCCTTGCGTTCAGAGAATCCCAAGCTCATCAGATTTTTTTTAAGCTAGTCTACCTCAATTTTTAGGCGACCGATTTCTTCGAATAACTTTGCTTCGTAATGTTCTTGCTGCTGCTTCATTTTCTTTCTCTTGCCGAAGAAAATATCTGGCAGATTATTCAAAAGCTCCTTCTTCCATTGCCGCACCTGATTTGGTTGGACATCGTATTTAGATGATATTTCAGATAATGGCTTGTCATCTTTTGTCGCTTCAAGTGCTACTTTTGCATTAAACTTTGCTGTGTACTGCTTAACCGGCTTCACAAGTAAGGTGTAGATATTTCTGCTCCATAGGCTCTCCTTGAGTAGATGAAATAGTGTGTTTCTGGCTAAATATATATCGACCACCTTATTATTTCTTCTTTTACTCAAGTGCTGTATTTGGAATTAGAATCGACCAAGTAATAATTTGACTAAAGGTTAATTTTGTAATATATTATCAGGGGTGTGGAACTGTGTTCGTCATTGTAGAATAATCATCAGGAGATAAAAAATGTTGGAAAAATTAGTATTTGCGGTTATGGCTGTTGCTATAGGTTTACTGGGAATAAATAACTTGAGTGCGGGCGAGCCAGTAACTCTGTCTTTCTCTTCGCAAAGTGTACCAAATGATGCACATACTCAGGCTATGTATAAATTTAAAGAAGAGGTAGAGAAAATTTCCAATGGAGAGATCACGGTAGATGTCTATGACTCTGGGCAGTTGTTTACTCAGGATGGTGAGCAGACGGCAATTATGCGTGGTTCGGTAGATATGATTTACTCCAGTGCTCCATGGATTGCACAGCAAATACCCTATATCTCTATGTTGGGCGGTGTATATACCTTTGCCGGGTATGACCATATGAACAAGGTGATGACTGGAGATATCGGTAAGAAGATATTTGAAGATGTTACAAAACAGATAGGAATCAGACCTCTTACTGCATTCTACCTCGGTACTCGTCAGTTGCTTCTTCGTGATATCGGCAAGGAGGTAAGATCTCCAGAGGATATGAAAGGGGTAAAACTTCGCGTACCTAACTCTCCTACTTGGATTGCTCTGGGTAAGGCTCTGGGTGGTAACCCGACTCCAATGAGTTTTGGTGAGGTATACCTTGCTCTTAAGACAGGCGTTGCTGATGGGCAGGACAATCCTATGCCGACCGATAAAAATGCTAAGTTTTACGAAGTATCAAAATACCTGATCCTTACAAATCATGTTGTCGATACTGTCTGGCCTACAATTAATGAAGCAAAGTGGAATACCCTCACAGATCAGCAGAAAGAGTGGGTAATGACTGCTCTTGCAAAAGCAAAAGAGCTATGTGATTCCACCAATATCTCTGCTGAAGCAGGGCTTGTAGACTTCTTCAAGAATAACGGCATCGTCGTTATTGAAGATCCAGACATTGAGGCATTCATGAGTTATGCAAAGAATTCATATCAGACTGAGAGTAAGGATATCTCTAAAGACTGGGACTGGAAACTTTATGAGCAAATTCAAGACGCTAAATAGTCGTCTGTAGTTTTTTGCTGCAGATAATTTGATTATGCCACTCTGGAGTGCAGTGTAATACTGCGCTCACTGAGTGGTATCTTTGTAAAAAGTGGTTTGAAGTCTGAAATAAAATAACCAGTATCTATAAGGTTTTACGCATAATGAAAGTAATAAAAATAATAGCAAAATGTATAGCGGATTTATTTGAGCTATACTTGCCGTGTACTACTTTTTGCATAATGTTTTTAGCATTTATTACGCAAATTGTCAGCCGGTATATCTTTAATCACCCAGTCTCATGGGCATTTGAAGTTACAACCTTTGGTTTTGTTTGGACTGTTCTCTTAAGCGCGCTATATGCAAAGAGAACGAGAAGCCATGTCAAGTTTTCAATTATATATGACTTATTCTCACCCAAGACTAAATTATGGGTCAGGCTCTGTGGAAATTCACTTATTGTCTTTTCATTTGTTGCTGCTGTATATCCAGCGTGGGAGTACATCATGTTTATGGGCTATAAGAAATCAACTATATTGAATATTCCATACAGCATACTGTATTTTCCATTTATTATCTTCCTTGTCGGGATGATACTCAGGTTTTCAATTGATATTATCAACGATCTCAAAACAATCAGAAAATAGTAATATAAATTGTCCGTGAGTAAGCTAGTCGCTAGCGACTGGTTTATGATTATGTTTATGAAAAGAAGCAAGGAACAAAAATGAATTTTCCATTAATTATATTTTTTGTCAGCTTTGCTATGATATTTGCACTGCGCCTTCCGATTGCTATTGGAATGGTGACATCCAGTGTGCTCTATTTCATGGTCTCTAATGCTCCGGGGACAGGTATCGATATGGTCGCAGAGAAGATCATGACAAACCTGGAAGCTAATTATATTATCATAGCAGTCCCGCTATTTATCTTTATGGCTCAAATTATGAACTCTGGAAAGATTACTGATATGATCTTTCAGTTTGCTAATGCTGTAGTAGGGCACCGTAGAGGCGGGCTAGGGCATGTGAATGTTATCGCTTCAATCATCTTCTCGGGAATGACTGGCTCAGCGGTTGCTGATGCCTCAGGACTTGGGATGATGGAGATCAAAGCGATGAAGAAGAATGGCTATGATGATGGCTTTAGCTGTGCTATTACCGCGGCATCTGCTACTATAGGACCGATCTTCCCGCCAAGTATTCCCATGGTGTTTTACGCCATGCTCTCCGGCGCGTCCATTGGTAACCTCTTTCTGGCTGGGATGGTTCCAGGGTTACTTATTGGAGTTGCTCTTATGGTATATATAGCCTGGATTGCGGATAAAAGAGATTATCCGAGAGGTATAAAAGTCGCTTTTAGAGATCTTATCGCAATTACAATAAAAGCATTTCCCGCACTCTTTTCGGTAGTTGTGCTCTTAGGAGGGATCTACTCTGGTATTGTTACTCCTACTGAAGCAGGAGCATTAGCTTCGGCGTATGCAATACTTGTGGCGGTGCTCGTTTACAGAGTTATGGGTTGGAATTATCTAGGACTTGCTGTAAAGGAAACAGTTAGAACGACAGGTGTAGTGTCTATTATTGTAGGATGTACATATACATTCTCTTACATTATAGCTAGAGAGCATATCCCGCAGTATGTAGCAGCTCTTTTGCTGGACGTAACGACGAATAAGTATCTGCTCTTGTTATTAATAAATATTATATTCCTTGTTCTGGGAATGTTTATAGATACAGCAGTGATTACTGTTGTCTTTATCCCTATGGTACTTCCTCTAGTAAATATGCTTGGCATCGACTTGGTGCACTTTGGTGTAATTGTGGTAATCAATATGATGATAGGCCTATCTACGCCACCGTTCGGGATGCTGCTATTTATAGTATCAGGGATATCAGATACTTCACTAAGCAGAGTAATTAAAGAGGTTATGCCTATGATTATTGCGATGCTTGTAGTGCTGTTGCTGGTAACTTATATACCACAGATTGTGTTGTTCTTGCCGAATCTACTAGGGTTTTAATTAATATTATGATTGTTTTATATGAAAGGTTGGATAGATGGATATTGATAGAATTTCACCTGATGGTATGTGGGTGACAATGATTACGCCGTTTACTGATGAAGGTAAGGTTGACTACGAATCATTGAAGCGTCTGGTTGAATGGTATATTGAAGGTGGGCTTGATGGTATCTTTGCAATTTGCCAATCAAGTGAGATCTTTTTCTTAACACCTGAAGAGAAAATAAAGATCCTGAAAGCAACTATAAAAGCAGCTGACGGGAGAATACCTATTGTTGCCTCCGGGCATACTAGTGATAATGCTAAAAAGCAACTTGATGAACTCAAGGCAGTCGCTGATACCGGAGTAGAGGATATTGTGCTCATAGTAAATAGATTTGCCAAGGTAGATGAGAATGATCATATCTGGAAGAATAACCTTGATAATCTTGTTGATAACCTTGATAGTTCGGTTGCTCTAGGTATGTATGAGTGCCCTTATCCCTATCACAGGTTCCTCAGTGAGGACAATATTAAGCATATCATTGCCAATGAAAGGTTTGTGTACTTCAAAGATACTTGTTGCTCTATAAATAAAATTAAAGCACGACTTGAGTTGATCAAGGGTAGTAATTTCAAGCTTTACAATGCGAATACCCTTACCGTTACTGCTTCTATACAGGCAGGAGCGCATGGGTACAGTGGTATTATGGCAAATTTCCATCCTCATCTTTATAGTAAGTTATATAGCCTAATAAAGAATAATGATCCAAGAGCAGAAGAATTACAAAGTATACTTGGAGTGCTATCTGCCATGGATGAAGCAATGTATCCATTGACTGCTAAGATTTATCTGAAAGATCGTGGTATTTTAAATTCAGCATTCTCAAGAAGATTTGGCTCTACTTCAATCCCTGAAAGCTATAGTAGACTACTTGAACAGCAGAAAATATTTGTGGATAGCCTGAAGTGGTAAGCTAAGTAATATACTTGGATTCAAGTTTCAAGTGTTGTACTTAGAATTTGAATCCAAGTCTTATTGCGAAAGGAAGATTATGCTTTACAAAGAAATGGTGTTTGTCGCTTTACTTGTTTCAGTGTTCTGTAGTATCTCCTATAGTTGTACGACAATTGCTGTTGGCAAGGATGCCAGTGCTGACGGGTCGGTAATTGTCTCACATTCTGATGATGCGCTCGATGATTCGCGTGTGGTGTTTATTCCGGCGGCAGATCATAAGTCCGGGAGTATGCGCAGATCCTATTATGACAACCCTGCAGGGGGTTGGGATAAGAAGTACGGCGGTGTGCCGTATCGCTATTATGTAGGTAAGGATTTTTCTCCGGTCTATAATACGGGTGAGACTCCGAGCCTGTCGCTGGGGGAGATTCCGCAGGTGGCGCATACTTATGCTTATCTGAACTGCGAATACCCTATTATGAATGAACATCAACTCAGCGTGGGTGAGACTACCTGCAAAGCCAAGGTTGATAATGTTGCGCCGGCAACAGGCAAGCGCATCTTCTACAGCAGCACCCTGGCTCGTATCGCCCTTGAGCGTTGTACTAGATCTAAGGAAGCGGTAGAGCTGGTCGGGACGCTGATCGATAAATACGGTTATTATGGAACTGGGGAGTGTCTGGTATTTGGCGACCCGGAGGAGGCCTGGGTCATTGAGATGTGCGGCTACGCCGAAGACGGAACCGACGGCCTCTGGGTGGCGCGGCGGATTGCGGACAATGAACTCTTTGTCTCTTCAAATTCTTTCCGTATCGGAATCGTCAAAAAGCATAGCCCGGATATGCTCTACAGCTCCAACCTCTTCAAGGTCTGCAAGGATAAGGGTTGGTGGAGTGAGAGCGACGGTGACCTGCACTGGAGTAAGACGGTTGGCGGTGGTGAGTATCATCACCCATATTACTCTTTACGCCGGGTATGGCGAATATTCAGCCAGGTAAAGCCCTCAGCGAATTTCTCTCCTAAGACTGACGGGCCGTATCCGGATGCGTACCCGACAGCGATTGTGCCGGATAAGAAGGTCTCGGTGCGTGAGGTGATGCGTCTGCATCGGGATCATTATCAGGGTACAGAGTTTGATCTGAGCAAAGGCCCGGCAGCAGGGGCTTTTCACAATCCGACACGCTATGAGAACGCGGCTAATGAAGTAAATGCTGGTAAAAATGCGGTTAAGGGTGCATTTGAACGTCCACTCTCAATATATCGCTGCGCTTATCATCATGTAGTCCAATCGCGCAGTTGGCTGCCGGATGCGGTCGGTGGTGTAGCCTGGATCGGCTTTGATAAGCCTTCAGAGAGCGTCTTTATGCCGATCTTTGCCGGGGTTATGGAGATCCCTGAATCATTTGAAGTCGGGAAGCTGACCGAGTTTGACGAAGATAGCATGTGGTGGATATTCAACCTTACTGCTAACTATATAACTCTACGGTATATGGATATGATCGAAGACTTGAAGGCTGAACAGCAGCAGCTCGAAGATAAGGTCTTTACTGAAATAAAGGAGGTTGAGGCAGAGGCGGTGAAGCAGATTGAGCAGGGGGATACTGCCGGAGCTGCTGAGGAGTTGACAGAATTCTGTATTGTGAACGCCGAAGAGGTGCAGCAGGCGTGGTGGAAGCTATTCTATAAACTGGTAGTGAAGTATAATGACGGTTATGTGCTCAATGAAGACGGTACTATCAATCGGGGCGGCTATCCGGTAGAGTGGTTGCAGGAGGTGGGGTATGAAAATGGCCCGACTGAGTATTGATAAACTACTGATCGAGATTTTGCTGAGTATTTGTTGATACGTTATAAGTGAGGTTCAGTAGCAATATTCAGCTCTATTCTAAACCTTAGTTTTTTTATGCTCTGTATACTTTTGAGGTATACAGAGCATTTTTTGTTGTAGGCTTTAGCCAGTTGAGTACTCCGCAGGAGTGCGAAACAAAAAACCACCCGCTATGCGGGTGGGTAATAAAACGTTATACAAAGATACACCTTTCCAAAATATAATAGAGTTGTTCAAGCTGCTATTATTTAGACGTGAGAGTATAAAAGAGATAATCCAGCGGTTATGCAGTTACAAGGGAATTGATATTATAGAGGGGCATATGATGAGCGATCACGTTGTTGTTAAGTATTCTACCAAAGTTCAGTGTGGCTCAATTTATGGGGTATCTTAAAGGCAAGAGTGCGCTTATGATATTCGCTAAACATGCAAACTTGAAGTATAAGTTTGGGAACAGGCACTTTTGGTCTGAGGGTTATTATGTAAGTACGGTGGGTTTTAATGAAGCTACTGTGCGAAAATATATCCGTGAGCAGGAGAGTCGTGATATAGTGTTAGATAAATTGAGTGTGAAAGAGTTTGAAGATCCTTTTAAGGGTGGCAAGTAATAATAATCCCCCTTTCAGGGGTAAAAGCATTAGTAGCTTGAACGAAGTGAAAGCAGAGCGTTTTGAGACGTTGCAGGTAATAAGGGCTTATAGCCCCGAGTGAACCACCCGTTTGACGGGTGGTTCCGATTGGGTTGAAATATAGTTGTTTCGGGTGTGTTGGGATTGGGAGCTTTAAATCTGTGCTGATTCGAAAGGCTGGTGTTTTAAGACTCTTTTGTAAGTCTTTGTGAAATAGATGTTAACTGTTGGCAGATAGCGGGTTGATCCTCAAATTTTTTGTAGGGTAGATCGGCAGCGGTAAGATTGGGGTTAGCAGTTATTTTCCGCAGGATTTTTATACCGCTTACTGGGCAGCTGTCACCAGTACCGCAGGAAGCGCAGGTTATATTTCCTGGAACAGCTATCTGACCGATTAAGTTCATCTTTTGTAGGTTGCTCAGAGTATGGGCTAAAATATTGTTGATCATCTCGGTCTGGGCTGGATTGATTCCGGTAGTAACGGTTATATAGTTCTTTCCGGCAAGCTTACTGGTGAGGTGTCGCAGTGAACCCAGACGTTCAAGCAGAGCCTTGGTAAAAGCGTCAATCTGCCCGTAAGGGGTATAGCCCCCGATAATGACTGTATCTGCCGCCTGGATTTTTTCTGACAACTCCGGGAAGTCGTCGTTTATTTTACAGATATTATCGTAGACGCATCTCTTGCAGGCGAAGCAGGGTTTTACCGTTATGTCGCTGAGTTTGACAAATTCAGCGGGCACATCGCTCATCTCCAGTATCTTTTTGATCAGTCTGTCTGTATTACTGTTGTTAATTGGGCTTCCAGATATTCCAAGAATAGTTTTAGGCATAATAATTCCTGTTTATGGTTATGGATTGATAATGGGATTAACCTTAGTATATTGGCTGTTATGAGTGATGTAAAGCCAAATAAGGTGTCATATCCCTTATTTTTTGAGTATATAGAGTGTGGGGTTGGTCGGCAGATATAGTGTGAGCAGATTGTCTGGCGGTATAAACAAATTATAATATTTTTGAAAGAAGTCTAGAATAAGTCGTAATTATCCGGTATAGAGTCCGATAATGTGGGCTGGGGTTTAACGACTGGTTGGGATATTTTGTTGGCTTTAGCCGGGGTGCAGCGTTACTGATTGTATAGGTGTGGTAGCGCTGGTGTCCGGATAAAGGTTACAAGGATTTGCATATGGAATTGATTGATATTACTATCTTCTTTCTTATCGGTATTTTTGGGGGAGCGTGGGGATTTTATTATGTTGCAACCTGGAAGCCCGGTGGTTTGCAGCGCAAGTTGTTGCTGGCGGTTAGCGGCTGTTGTTGTTTGCTGGCGGTGGTGACCGCGTTGTATCTTCTGGCGGCACTGTTTTTACTGAACGGTATATAAAGTAAAGGAATAAAGAATATGCGGAAATTTGCATCTAGGTTATTTATGCTGTTGCTGGCTGTACTTATTGCACGGGTGGAGAGTAGTGAAATAGAGTATGGTGCTGTGGCAGGTGGAGCGAGGGTTGAGGTTAGGGTGAGTGAAGGGCTTGCAGGTGCTGCGCCGCGACCGCTTCTGCTGCGCCGGGAGAGTGCGACCTGTGTGCGTCGTGGCAGTACCGAGATTAGCAACGCTCTGCTGGCGTTGAAGCGGCTTTCGTCAGAACTCCTTCTCTTTGAACTCAAGCTTTGCGAGCGGGGTGAGGAGGAGGATATCTGTGGGATTGTAGATATAGCTGCAGGCGACGAAGTTGAGTATACGGGGGCGGATTCGGGAGGAACCGGATATACCCTGAATTTCAAGTTTGAAAATGAGATGGTTATTATCGGTAGTAGTGAGGGAGTTATAATAGCGCCGGATGGGGTTTATGAGTATCTGGAGGATGGTGTCAGGGTTAAGGAGTCGGCGGCGGTCAAGCTGGTGGAGTCGTTGCCGCCGGTACTGACCGGTCTGAACAGCTATAATCGGCCGTATACACTGACGGCGGAGTGGAGTGAGTTGCCGGAGTTTCCCGGTATAAACTGGTACCAGCTCACTGCTCTGCATACACCTGATAGTTCGATTATAGCCGAATTTGCGGTTGCTGTAGATCTTAGCTCGGTGTACCGCATAGATACTGATTTGCCGGAACCGGTGCTGATCTTTGGGCAGGAGCGGATGGCGGTTGTAACTTCAGTGGGATAAGGCTATTGGTAAATATCATCAGTTTGTAAAATACTTGTTTTAATCTAAATGTAATAATGATTAGTGCTACTTCGCCCCTCAGTTTGACTGGGGGGCGAAGTGTTTGAGGGTGGGGGAGATAATATCCAGGCTGTTCTTGACAAAGTTGTATTTTCTGTTATAATCTTTCGTGTATGAAATATTATGATATGAAGTTTTAGTGAAGAAAAGTTCTGTATTGAAATATTTTGCTGTTCTGTATTTTGTTGTAGCACATGGCTGGTTGCTGTGGTAATAAAGAGTTCGCGCTTGATTGCTGTTGGGTTGTGCAGTAATGTTCTAAGGCGTTTGTATGTATGGGTTTGGCGTGTGTGTAAGGAGTCTCGGCAGGATAGAGTTGAGTAGAAGATTATTACTTCATATCTGGGTGTAACGGCATTGTCATCGGCGGAAAATGCAGCAATGGGGTGCGGTGTGGTCGTTTGGGTAGCGGTTGTTACGGGTAATGTCAGATACGAAAGAAGAAGGGTTAATAATGAAAAGAGCTCTATTTGCAGTGATATGTGGCATCTATTTCTGCTTGGCTCTGCTCTGGATGCAGGGTGGGGTCGCGGCGGCAGCTGAGGCGGATAGCGAGCAGCCATTCAAGGTGGCGCTTACCGGAAAGTTTCCTCCATTCAGTTATTATAATAAGGAAGGGGAACTGGCAGGTTTTGATGTGGATGTATCAAAGGAAATCGCCAGGCGCCTCGGGCGTAAGGTTGAGATAATCGCGACCGAGTGGGACGGTATTCTCGCCGGTCTGCTGGCGGATAAGTATGATGCGATTATTGGGTCGATGGCGATTACCCCGGAGCGAGCCGAGGTGGTCAATTTTTCTAAACCGTACTATCAGTCGGGAGCGCAGCTCTTTATCCACCGGGACAATCCGAATAAGGTCTATAGTATCAAAGAGTGTAATGGCAAGAAGATCTCGGCGGTTCTGGGTGAGACCTATCAGCGGTATCTGGAGGAGAACTTTCCCAAGATCGAGGTGGTAACACTGAAGTCAAGTGTTGATATCTTTGAGATGCTGGAAGCGAAGCGGATTACCGGTTTTGTAACCGATAAGCTCGTCGGTGCCTGGCAGGTCAAGTCTGCGGGCAGACCCTTTGTGCCGGTAGGTTCGATGCTCTATGCTGAGGATATTGCTATCCCGGTGAAGAAGGAAGACAGTGCCTTGTTGGCGCAGATCAACGAGGCTTTGAATGCAATGCGCAGCGATGGTACGATGCAGAAGATCAATGATAAGTACTTTGGCTTATCCAGCGGTGACAGCGACGGGGTCGGTGAGAAGATGACTACCGAGGTGATTGTGAGCAAGCTGGTAAGGGGATTTGCGGTGACTCTGGCGATTGCTGCCGCCTCACTGATTATCGGTTTTATCCTGGCTGTTCCCTGCGGGGTGGTGCTGAATAATTATAGTGGAGGGTGGAAATTGGTCTATTGGCCGGTGCGTACACTTGTTGATTTTATCCGCGGTACACCGGTATTGATTCAGCTCCTCTTCGCCTGGATGGGGCTGGGTTTGTCGCCGTATGTGGCGGCGGTGGCGACGCTCGGTATCAACTCGATGGCGTACATGGCCGAGGTGATTCGTTCCGGGTTGATGAGTGTGGACTATGGGCAGATCAAGTCCGGGCAGGCGTTGGGGCTGAGCCGGTATCAGACCTTTTCTCTGATTGTCTGGCCCCAGGCCTTCCGGGTAGCGATACCGCCACTCATGAATTCGATTGTAGCTCTGACCAAGGATACGGCGTTGGTCGCGGTTATTTCGGTGGCTGAGGTTATACGGGAGGCGCAGTCGATTATCTCGGTTACCTTTGAGCCTACGAAGTATTACTTTATTGTTGCGGTGATGTTCTTTATCGTGACCTTCCCCTTGATGAAGCTGGCAGGAGCCTTGGAGAAGAAGATTCGTCAGAAAGGATTTGTACAATGATTGAAATAAAAGATCTCTCATATAAATATCCCGGCAGCGCCATGCCGGTATTGAAGAATATCAATATCCAGTTGCCGCAAGAGCATTTCTTTGCCATACTCGGGCAGAGCGGCTCGGGCAAGACTACGCTACTTAATTGTATCGCTAAGTTTCTCAAGCCGACAACGGGGAGTATTACCATTGAGGGTAAGAATATCAGAGAGATGGAGCGAAAAGAATTTCGCTCGCAGCTTGGGGTGGTGTTTCAGCGATTGAATCTATTTCCGCATCTGACGGTGGCGCGGAATCTGACCCTGGCTCCGACCAAGGTTCTGGGTAAAACGGAGACGGAGGCTCTGGACGAGGCGCATGAGATGCTGGCGCGTCTGGCAATTGCCGAACTGGCAGAGAGATATCCGGCGCAGATCAGTGGCGGGCAGGCGCAGCGTGTAGCCATCGCCAGGGCGCTGATGCTCCAGCCGAAGTATATGCTTCTGGATGAACCGACAAGTGCGCTTGATGCGCAGACGACAGGTGACTTTGCTGCCTGGCTCTCAGAACTCCAGTCCGAGACCTGTTTTATTATTGTTACGCATGATCTGCCGTTTGCCAGTATGACTGCGTCAAGGGGATTGATTCTGGATGCGGGTGAGGTAATATCTACCGGAAATATCAAGGAGATTGTCTCGCAGTCTACTGAGGCTGTAACTTAGGCAGTTTTGAATGAAACATATAGATACTGTAACCGCAAACTGGAAAGATAACTAGCAAGTATTTAAAGTTTATAATTCGGGCGCAACTGCTTATGATGAGTGGTTGCGCTGCATATTTTATGAGTAGTATTTGGGGTTGGTGTTTATAAGTAAATGCTTGAATAAAGTTGACTAAGGGGGAGGAGAGGGTATTATGAAGTAGGCATGTGTCGGAATCTAAGATTCGGGTGCGGTGGGTGTTTTTGGGTTATGGTGCGGTAGGGTATAAGGAGGTTAGTAATGGTCTGTGTAAACAAGGTCGGGGTGCATTTTGCGGTATTTGCAGAGAGTTATGCGGATGAACAGCTGCAGTATATTGTCAAGGCCAGGGAGACGGGATTTGATCTGCTCGAGATCGACGGGGCGTATATTGTCGGCCTGGATAGCGCCAGAGCCGAAACGCTCAAAGCCGAGTCTGAGCGCCAGGGCATAACCCTGGTCGGTTCGATGGGGTTGCCGGTTGGGTGCGATATCGGTAGCCCGGACGCAGCCGAGCGGGAGCGAGGCAAGGAGTTTCTTACCAAGTGTGCGGTGAATATGCAGCGAGCCGGGATCAAGGAGTGTAGCGGTCTGGTGCATAGTGCTTGGAACGGTAAGATTACGGAACTTGCAGAGAAGCCCGTATACTGGGAAAATAGTGTGAAGTCCATGCAGGAACTGTGCCGGGTATTCGCCGATAACGGGGTGATCTTCAATGTCGAGGTGGTCAACCGCTTTGAGAATTTTCTGATAAATACCTGCGCGGAGGCGAATCAGTACCTTGATGCTGTCGGGAGCGCGAATCTGGGGCTGCACCTGGATACCTTCCATATGAATATCGAGGAGAATTCCTTTGTTGAGGCGATCAATCAGGCCGGTTCCAGACTCAATCATTTTCATATCGGTGAGAATAACCGGAAGATGCCGGGGCTCGGGATGTTGCCGTGGCGGGAGATCTTTAGTGCACTCAAGGTGATTGGCTATACTGGTCCGGTATCAATGGAGCCGTTTGTCAAGGCGCAAGGGGATATCGCCAAGGCGGTATCGCTCTACCATGATCTTATGGAGTATGATAAAGTAGAGGAGGCGGTGCGTCAGTCGGGTATCTTTGTGCGAAATCTGCTGGTTGATATTATGGGGTAGGCGATTATTCGCAGTAGGGGTAGTTGTTAAGTCTATCGACTTGGTAAAATGGAAGGATGATTTTAGCCCTCAGCAACGCTGAGGGCTGTGTTGTTTCTAATTGCGTCAGATATAATATGAAGCTTGATAGTTGGAGATAGGATAATTAATAGAGGTAGGGCTGTGCTGGCTGCGCGGTCTCCTTGATAACCGGATCTTTGATGACCGGGATGAGTTGATCACCCTTGGTGATAGGGGCGTAGGTGCCGCTGATCTCGACCCAGGAGTCGCTGAGCAGTCCGGGGGGAGTCTGACCGGAGACGAGAACCGCTGCGGGCAGGGCGTCGGCGACACAGCAGGTAATGACGAAACGGTAGAGGATAGCTACGCCGTCACCATACTCGGCGGCGATCTCCGGATCGTCGGTGTGGAGCATACCGATGAGGCTGATTTGTTGTCCGGTGTATTTATCCGGGAAGTCGTAGAGATCGAGGATGGTAATAGCTTCGGTATTGCGGTCGAAGGTCTGAGGATACTGCGCGAGGAGTTCTCCCTCCAGATCCGGATTGTCTGCAACTTCGGAGTAGTCGGCTGGTGTCGCTGCGGTTGCATTCTGACTACGGTTGATCGTAGGTGGGCCGATACGGCGTTTGGCGTAACTGTCACCGCCGAGGTACTGCCCCTGTGTATTGAGGAAGTAGAAGAGCGGTAGAAGGAGAATCGCGACGCGCAGGATGGTGCCGGAAGAATTATGCGCCGCATCTGGAGCCGGAGCGAGCAGGGCGGTGAGCAGAAAGGCGAGCAGGGCTACGCCGCCGCCAATAAGAATAAATGCGAACTCCGGGCGCAGGAAGAGGGTGTACTCTCCGCTGTAGAGCAGCTTGACGATAACCGAGAGCCAGAAGGTATAGAGCGGAATCTTCCAGGGAATGGAGTTGAGTAATTTGTTCAGTCGCATCAGCAGTACCTTTCCAGCATCTCGATGATGCTACTTACGGTGAAGACGCTCAGCAGGATGGTGAGTGCCAGGGCGATGATTGTGCGCCGGGTAAAGACCTGCTGGTACATGAGCAGCAGCTTGAGGTCGAAGATGGGGCCGGTGAGCATAAAGGCGAGCTGCGAACTAAGCGGTAGGAGGTTGCGCAATGAGGCGGCAATGAAGGCATCGGTCTCGGAACAAAGGTTGAGCAGAACCGCCAGGGCAATTAGTAGCAGGGTTGGCAGTACTGGATAGGATGAGAAACGAGTGAAGAACTCGCGGTCGATATAGGTCTGCGCCAGTGCGGCGATGAAGGCACCGATGACCAGATAATGCCCGGCAGTAAGGAAGTCTTCAGAGGCATGGGTCAGGGCGGCGTAGAGCTTACGGACGAAGAGCCGGGCAGGACTGGTGCTTGTAGCGGACTCCAGGTGGGAGTGCGTATGGGCGCAGCAGGAGCAGGAGTGGTTATGAGCCGGGTGTGCGGTGATACTCGCCAGGAGCACCGGCTTACCGCTGAGTAGGCGTTGCAGGATGAGGGCGATGCCGACGGCTAGGGTGTAACCGAGGAGGAGGCGGAGCCCGGCGATGCGCCAGTCCCATTGATAGGCCAGGGCGGTGGAGAAGGCGACCAGTGGGTTGACCGCCGGCCCGCCGAGGAGGTAAGCAATGGCGGCGGCTGGAGGCAGACCTTTGCCACAGAGTCGGCGGACTACCGGTACGATTGCGCACTCGCAGATCGGCAGGATAAGTCCCAGTCCGGCGGCAATGAAGATAGGGAGGACTCTGCCGGCGGGGATGAGGCGGTTCAGGCGTTCGCGGCTGACGAAGGCTTCGATGATACCGCCAATAAGCGAACCGAGGAGCATGAAGGGGGCGGCCTCGAACATGATGGCGCAGAAGACGACGGAGAAGGTCTTGATCGACTCCTGCCGGTGGTACAGGATCAGCAGCAGATAAGCGCCACCGATGAAGAGCAGGCTCAGAATGAGCGGTATGCGACTTCGGGGTTTTACCGTCTGTGTGGGTTGACAGGTACTCATGATTATTCGGGTGCTTCCTCTCTTGGGATTAGAGTAACTCCGTTGCTGGAGAGTAGTATCCGGCAGCGGAATGGTTTGTGCTAAGAGCATAAATGCTGGGTTATTTTGTGCCGAGCGTCTGACGGATCAATTTCAGGTTCTGCTCCATGATTTTCTGGTAGTAGTCGCGTGGGGTGGTCTCCGGCCCGCTCGCTACCGGGTCGATCTCGATGACTGCGATACCGGTCTCGCGAGCCAGGGTCTTGGCGGCTTTGTCCGGGAACTGCGGTTCGGTAAATATTGCTCCGGGCTTCTCATTCTGGATTATCTTGATGATATGGTGCAGACGAGCTGCCGAGGGTTCCTGACCGTGGGGTTGGAGTACCGCGACAATCTTCAGTCCCAGATCGCGGGCGAGATAATCGAAGACACCGTGGGGTTCGATTATCTTTTTATTGACGAGTTGGGTGCCGGTCTGAACAAACTTCTGGTTGAGTGCGGTGAGGGCTGCAGTGTAGTTCCGGGTATTTTCAAGGATACCTTCGGCGTGTGCAGGATCGATCGCAGCGAGAGCATTGCCGATATTGACGCTTATCCGGGCGGCAAGATTCGGGCTGACAAAGAGGTGCGGATTGACCCCGGCGTGGTGGTGGTGCTGCTGTTCTTCGTCAGCATGGTGCGTGTGGTGTTGTTCGGCTTCGTGGTCAATATCATGGTGCGTGTCGTGCTCGTCATGCTGTTCAGCGTCATGGTGCGTGTCGTGATCCTCATGGTGTTCAGCGTCAGCGTCTTCCTCTTCGCTATAGTTCAGGAGTGCGTCGATACCGCTTGAGCTATTGATAATGTGGATGTCGGGGTTGGCTTCCGTGATCGGAGCCCCGAGAAACTCCTCCATACCCAGTCCATTGATGATCAGCACCTCGGCTCTGGCTATCTTCTGTAGATCCTGGGGGGTGAGGGTATAATCGTGGGGGCAGCCGGCGGCGGCCGGGAGCATTAATTTGAGGGTGACCCCGGGTATACCGTCGACGATATTCCGGGTAAACTGGTAGAGCGGGAAGGTGGTGCAGAGAATTTCGAGTTGTCCCTGAGTTTGTTCGGCGCAGAAAGCAGAGCTGCCGAGCAGGAACAGGGAGAAGAGAAGAGTAAGTAATTTTTTCATGTGATGCCTCCAGTCAATGGTTAATTTTCCGTTGCCTCTGGTTTGCTCTCTGCCGGTATACTCCAGCAGCAACTGCCAACCAACGCGGCGGGAAATGGTTGAAGCGTAGGGGTAAGAATAGTTGAACTTGATTCAAGCGGTTGAGCCTGCAGGAGGTGCACGTGGAAAGGTGGCGGTGTCTGCGGCCAGGATGTAGGGTTGCCGGTAGGTCTTCACTGCTTCGGTATATCGCATAACCGTAATTGTAAGATTGGTATTCTGGGGCTGGGTAAAACCGGTGTAGATCGCTGTATACATCTGGCAGAGCGGGCAGCGCTCGCTCTCATGGCGGTGCGGCGGCTGGGGGCGGGTCGGCTTGGGCTGAGGCCTATTAAGCTTGAGTTGGGCGCAGAATCGGCTGAGAGGTTTGCTGGTTGCGCAGTGAATTCGCTGCTTGCTGGTGCAGCTACAACTGCTGAGATGGAGCAGGTGCAGGAGCGGGGCGGTTATAATCAGCAGGGCTGCAAAGAGAGCGGGCAGGGCTGCTCTGAGCCTCAAGGTTCGTCTCAACATAGTAAGCGCATTGCCTCTAGGTATAAGTAGTAAGTCGTCAGCATTAACTATACGCTCTGCTCCGGCCTTGTCAAGGAGAATATGTCGGTAGTGATCATGCCGGAGTTGGGTTGAAAGGGGGCGCAGAATACCGGAGGCGGGAGTTTTTTTATTGACGGGAGTTTGTCTCTGCGGTAGAGTCTGGATAGGGCTGACGGAATAAACGGTAACGGCAAAGGAGAAGAGGATGGAGAGTGTGAGGCTAGTGATGCTGGTAGAGAATACTACCTGTTGTGAGCAGCTAACCCCGGAGCATGGGCTGGCGGTGTATATCGAGGCCGGTGAGGTGCGCGGGCTCTATGATACCGGGAATGCCAATCCGCCGCTGCTGGTGGAGAATGCCGGGAAGCTCGGAGTAGAACTGGATGGATTGGATTGGGTCGCTATCAGCCATGGTCATAACGACCATGGTGGTGGCATCGGTGATCTGCTGACTTATATCTCGCGCCCTGTAGTTATGCATTTCGGTAGCGGGGCGCTCATTAAAAAGTATTCGCGTAAACCGAATAAGCCGCTGGAGGACAAATTTCTATTGCTCTCTAAAGCAGAGATGCAGGATAAAGGGGGGCGGTTACAGGAGCATGCGGCCGGTTGCAGCGAATTGAGTCCGGGGATTTATTATTTTGGCCCGTCGCCGATGCTCGACCCGTATGAGCTTATTCCGGAGCGCCATGTTATTGCGACTGCGAACCCGGGTGAACTGGTGCAGGATGATTTTAACGACGAGCGGACTCTGGCGCTGGATACCGGTGACGGTATCATAATTATTACCGGTTGTGCACATCGTGGGGTGATAAATATTATTCGGCAGGTGCAGGAGTTATTCCCGGGTAAGGGGATCAGGGCGGTACTCGGGGGTTTTCACCTTATGGATCAGGAGGATACCGTGATCAACTATATCGCTGCTGAACTGCTAAAGCTGGAGGTGGGGGCGGTTGGCCTGGCGCACTGCACCGGCGCGCGGGCAATGGAGTTGCTCGGGGCGCAGCTTGGGGCGAAGAGCTTTCATTTCTCCACCGGGGTTGAGGTTATTTTCAGTCCGGGAAGTCCAGGCATAGAGGTGCGCCCGGTACTCGACTGAAGCACGAGTCGCCCCGGGGCTTCCGGGTAGAAGTCGCGGTTGTGGGCGTAGATTAGGTGAATTTCCTCCTGCTGATTTGGTTTACTGCCGGAGGCGAGAGCTTAGAGTCGTATATTGATTCTGGCGGCATTGTCGCGGTTGACGGTGCGCATGAAGTGTACCGCCGGCAGTCCAAAGAGCATACAGTAGTAGTCGCTGGTCTGATTGGACATAATATCTTTCTTGTAGCTGGGTAGGAGTTCCAGTGCATACTTTAGCCTGCCGCACCAGGTAGTTCCGATACCGTGAGCTGTAGCCAGCAGTTCGAAATAACTCAGAGCGATTATGACATCATGCAGCGAGGCTACTGGGTTGTCCCTGTCGGCTGAGATGATGAGCAGGTGCGGCGCGGTACGGAAGATGAGATCCTTACGGCTGTTGAGCCATTCTCTGGTACTGACGGCGAGAATCTGCTGCTCCGGGGTGAAGCCTACCTCCTGGGAATACTCGACCAGGCTCTGCATCAGGTGTTCTCTGAAACGGTGCATCTTCTCAAGACTGCCGATGACATCGAAGACCAGTCCGCGGTTATTCATGGCGGTGGGGGCGTTGGCGACGGTGTGCAGGAGGCGGAGGATGGTCTCCTGGTCGATATTCTGCTGTCGGTAACTGCGGACACTCCGGCGCGCCCGGAGCAGGAGTTCCAGGCTCTGACGATCCGGCAGGTCGCTGACCTCGAAATCGGTGCTGTCCAGCTCCGGGTTGAGTCCGAAAATTGATATTGCTGCCTGTGGGCAGACCGCAAAGCAATGTTGGCACTCATAGCAGCGGGTTGTATCAATGACGATCCCTGCTTCATTATTCAGGCTGAGTGCTCCGCGTGAGCAGGTCGCAACGCAGCGCCCGCAGCGGGTACAGGCGGTATTATCAACTTTGAAGCGGTGCATCACCTACACTCCTTTCTCTCGTTTGGTCTTGGCTTGCCTGTCTGATCCTGCTTTGGACAGGTTTCGAGTATGAAAAAATACAATATATTTATTCACTAATAGCATATTATTCTTGCAAGTGCAACTAGAAATTCTGCTTATCTTGAGATTATTTGCCATAGGTGCAGAGTTGGACTCGGTACTTCGGTATGACAGAGTTCGGTTGAGGTTGACGGAAGCAAAAATTCGGGGGAGCGCAGTAGCAGTTGCGGCTGCAGGCGGGTTTTGTGAATGAGCATTTTTTTCCAATAGTTATTGACAAATATTCAGAAGTTGTTATAACTTAGAGAAAGCTAACTTGTTTTCCGTTTTTTTTCCGAGCCGCAGGGTTGGGCAGAGGGAAGGGAAAATTCTGCTTTGATGCTGTCCTCCGGCATTGGCAGGAGGCGTCCGGTTTATATATTTATTAATAAATGTCAAGGATCCTGGCATGGTCGATAAGTATGGTAGCTTTGAGTCTTTTAGAAGTTTTGTCACTAGATCTACCCAGCAGACCCAATTAGAGCAGGAGGTCATCCGCTCGCGGGTTAGTCATTTGGATATTCCGTCGGATGTCGGCATACATTTCCTGGTCGATATGATTACCCTGCTGCTCAACCTCTATGATCCCTATACCGCCCGGCATTCGCATCGGGTCGCGTTTCTGGCTGAGAAGATTTCCCGGGAGTATTCCCGCACCGAGCGCGAGCATCAGCGGACGCATATCGCCGCACACCTCCATGACATCGGCAAGATCGGTATCTCCACCCAGATTCTCAATAAGGCTACGCCGTTGACTGCAGAGGAGTTTGAGTTGATCAAGCATCACTCCCTCTACGGTTATAGCGTAATCAGCCGCTTGGAATTTTTGACTCCTATCGCCAAGATCGTCTTGCACCATCATGAACGCTTCGACGGTAAAGGTTATCCCCATGGCATCAGCGGAACAGCTATTCCCTTTGATTCACGTATTATTGCGGTGGCAGATTCCTTTGATGCAATGACCACCGACCGGCCGTATCATAAGGGTTTGACCTCGGAGGAGGCGGTTTGCGAGGTGTGCAGCTGTGCCGGTAAGCAGTTTGACCCTGAGGTTGTTGAAAAATTCGAAGGCCTTTATAGCCGTACCTGCCTGGAACTTCCAGATGTCTTTGAGTGAAGTCGTAGCGCTGAATGGTTGCGGTGACTAGTTGTGTTGCTGGTACTGGCGAGACACGTTTTGTATTTGTAGCGTTTAATACCTGAAACCGGTTTTAGCGGTTGCACCTTTCTGGTGCTTACTGTAGCGAGAGTACCGGATGCCAGGGTCTGGTGCCTGTTTGAAGTATCGGGATGAGCTATGCGTAATTATGGAATTATCAAAAAATACCGGTATTATCTCGTCTTGAAGCAATTTTTTACTTTTGTGCTGTTGAAAAAAAGGTATTATGGAGCAATACTCCGGCGGGTAGGGTCTTTGCTGGAATAATGTAAATAATATCAGGGTATTTCACGGGTTAGTGACTGCACCTGCCAGCCGGGTGCCAGCAGCACGGAGGAGAAAAATGTTCTGCCCTAATTGTGGCGCGGCCTATGTCAGCGATCATGAATTCTGCAAGGTCTGCGGTACACCCTCCTCAGAGTTTCTGAGTACTGCAGATAATAAGGTGCCGTCAGAGTCTGAGATCGCCGCCAACTTCAAGATTGTGGACTTTAATTTCTGTATCCAGTCCGGGCTGCTGGTAACCATGTTGGTTATTCTGTATCTGAGTACGGCCTTGGGGTATATCCCTAATCCTGAGGATTTCTTCAGAAATCTGGCTTTTCTGGGGATTGTCGCGGTCGGACTCGGGATTGTTATGATCGAGGGGAATTTCGATGTGTCACTGGGAGCGATAATTGCTCTCTCTAATCTCTGTGTCGGGATCTTTTATAATTATTATGAGTTGCCCCTGTACCAGGCTTGCGGGTTGGCGTTACTGATAAGTATGCTCTGCGGGGTGGTTACGTCGGTATTTGTCGGATTGCTCAAGGTGCCGTCGGTACTGGTTACGCTCCTGCAGATGTTCGGTATAATCGCTTTTGTTACCTTGAAATCCGAGTTTTTCAACGGATATATCTACCTTCCAGGGTATTTTTTCGAGTTCGGGCAACTCTGGGTGATAGCGGTGATCTTTGCAGTAGTCTTCTGTCTGGGGGTTCTGCTCTTCTTCACCCCGGTTGGAAAATTTCTGGGTTCGGTTGCAACTCAGAAGAATATTGTGGCTAAAATCAGCTTCAAACCGGTGCTGCTAGTATATCTGATCTCCTCCTTTCTCGCCGGTTGTGTTGGAGTACTCGTTACAGCTACCTATAGAGCCTATGTACCGACGGAGTGTGCCGATTATGAGCTTTATGCTCTGGCTGCGGTATTTATGGGAGGGGTAAATCTCTTCAGGATCAAACGGAGTAGTTTTGGCATTATGCTTGGGATCATGGCGGGAGTGATATTTATGGGGCTGATCGGGGTCTATTGGGGCGACAGCTTTCCGCATCATAGTGCGTTGTACAAGTACAGGTTGACAGTACTGGTGATAATCGCGGGTATGATTATTCGCGATGTGATAATACGTAATCTTAATTCTCGAAAGGCATCGGCTTAATTGTCTGGGTTGTCGGTTGGTGTTGATTTACTGCTAGTATTTGCTGTAAGTAATAATTTGTGGGTGGCTTGGGGTTTTAATATAATCGTGGCTTGAAGGTTATGCAGAATTTAGCGGGGGAAGAAAAGTATGCCCTGTAGCCGGGTGGCTGCAGGGTATATTATTTTGCTACATAAGGAGTTGTTATATTATGTACTGAGAATCTCCGGTTTGGGATGTATGGTTGTATATTTAAATTATATTACATATGTGTATTATTGAGAAAAATGTCTTGAAAAAATTTTTTCCTGCGTTTATACATTAAGTTTGAGGTATAATTGTGCTAGGTATTCTTCTGTTATATGAGGAGTTGTATGCTGACACTAAATGAACTGGTGAGCCCGGGGTTGACCGGTAAGGCACGCAGAATAATTGAGGCGCCGGGGACACTGGCGCAGAAACTTGCCGTGCTCCTGAAGTCTCTGCAAGAGAGCCTGGAGCTGGTCTCGGCGGTTCTGATCGAGGTAGAAGCAATTCCACTATCCGCCTATTGCCAACAGGTACCGGAATTTGTTCGGGGGTATTGGGGTGAGCCCCAGGAGCCGGATCTAACGATACTTGCCGGATTGATTGAAACGCAGCTTTATGGTGAGGGTGCAGAGTATGCTGAAACCGGGAGTCGCTGGTGTGCGCTTAAACAGGTAAAAGCGGCTGCGGATTGTACAAGCAAGACCGAGTCGGTAATTCTGGCCGGGAGTGCGGCGCTGGCTTTGTTTGCGCTCGGTAGCGGCGACTCAGTTGAGGCCTTGCTCCTGCTCAGCAGCACGGCGGCGGTAGAAACTGTGCAGGAGGGGCGCCTCTGGCTAGAGGATTATTGCGCTCGTCTCTGGGGGCTGCTGGCGCGGGTTGGTCTGGAGCAGGAACTTGTCTGGCAGCGCCGTTACTCTGCTATGCGTGACCGGGTGGCAGAACTCTTTAGATCTGCAGGTGCTGATTCAAGCAGTTTTTTTTCCGGAGTTGCAGAGTTGCTGCCAGGGTATATGAACTACCCTGAGTATGGTTTCTGCAGGTTACAGTATCTGGAAACGGAGTATGCCTCAAGTAATTATCCGGGGGTGCGAGATAGAGCAGGTTGTGGTTATTCCACCAGCTTTGAGCTTCGGCTCTATAACGCCAGAGAGGTCTGTGGTTATATACAAATCGGTTATGCTGTGGGCGTGGAGACGGACGAAGATGTTCTGCTGGTGCCGCCGGAGCTGGAACTGCTGGAAGGAGCGGCTGAGTTACTACAGACCTTTATTACGGTGCTCTTTGACGAGCCGAGATTTCACGGTGAGAATAATGAGTTGCAGGCAATTTTTGAGGGCATGTCGGTGCTGCTGATCGTGGTAGATAAGCAGATGCAGATTGTCAATAGCAATAAGGTGGCGCTGCAGCTTATTGGAGTGCCATTGGCTGAAATCCGGGGGCTGTCGGTAGGGGAGGCGCTCAGGTGTGTAAATCTGTCTGCGGCACCACTCGGGTGTGGTACCGGCAGACTCTGCAAGAGCTGTCGGCTCCGGAGGCTTGCAGAGCAGACACTGCGCAGCGGAGAAGCAGTTATCAGGCATGAGGTCTTCTTGAAGCTGGGATCAGATGTAGAGCCGAAGGCACTCTGCTTGCTGGCCTCTACCCATCCGCTGATTATTCGCGGGCAGCAGAATGTTCTGATATCGTTGGAGGACGTCACTGATATGCGCAGGCAGGAGAAGCAGGTGCGTGATAGTGAGGAGCTGCTCCGAACTCTGGTTACTACCTTGCCGGATGTGGTGACCAGGGTTGATCGTGAATTCAGGTATATGTATATCTCGCCGATCATTATGCGTTTTTTTGTGATTGATATTATTGATGTCAAGGGTAAGCGAGCGAGTGAATTGAATCTGCCCAGTGATTTCTGTGAATTGAGCGAAATCAAATTCAAAGAGGTTCTGTATAATCAGGAACCTATGGAACTGGAGTTTGAGGTGCAGACGCTGCGGGGCAGAACTGTATTCAACTGGCGGGCAAATCCTGAGTTTAATGACCAGGGTAGACTCGCTTCGATAGTAAGTATTTATCGGGATATTACCGAGACCAGGCTGGCGGAGAGTGCGGTAAAGCTCTCTCAGGAGAAGCTTGCCGCCGTATTTCATGCCACTCCGGATGCACTGCTGATGATCCGCTTTGAAGATCGGGTTATTATCGAGGCGAACAAGACCTTTGAAATCATGTTTAAGATACCGCTGCGCGAGGTTATCGGGTCTACGACCAAGGAACTGAATATCTGGAATGATAATGCCGAACGGGATAATATCTACTGTATGCTGGAGGAGACCAAGATGGTGGTCGAGGAGAACGTGCTCCTCAAGCGCCGGGGCGGGGAACTCTTCAATGCTGTGGTCTATGCCGAGAGTATTCATTTTACCGAGGAGGATTATATCTTTGTTTCTATGCGGGATATCTCTGATATTATCCAGCTCCATGAACAACTCCGTCAATCTGAGAAAATGTCGGCGATCGGTCAACTTGCCGGGGGGATAGCTCATGACTTCAATAATCAGTTGACCGGTATACTCGGTTTTGCCGATATCATTTTGAGTAAGTATGACCAGCCGGGGCTCAAAGAGTATGTCGATAAGATAATCACCAGCGCCTGCCACTCGGCAAACCTTACTCAGCAGTTGTTGACCTTCTCGCGCAAGGGTCGGTATCTCTCGGAAATGATCGATATGCATGCCTGTCTGCTCCAGGTGATCAAGGTGCTTTGCCGGATGGTGGGTAAGGGTATCGAGGTCGGTTATGACTTCAATGCGGTCAGGGCGGTGGTCAAAGGTGATGAAGGACAGATACAGAGTGCGCTGCTGAATCTGGTGATGAATGCGCGTGAGGCGTTGAATAACAGCGGTGAGATCTGGATCCAGACCTCCAATATTACGGTGGCTCAGGGCTATCATGACCGGATATGCGGTTATATCAATGCCGGTATGTACTTGCAGATTAAGATAACCGATACCGGTTCCGGGATATCCGAAGGTATACAGGATCGGATCTTCGAACCGTTCTTTACTACCAAGAAGCAGGGAGATGGGATCGGGATGGGATTACCGATGGCTTATGGGACGATTATCCGCTGTAATGGGGCTATCAAGATGGATTCGGTAGCTGGTATCGGCAGTACCTTTACCGTACTTTTACCTCTGGCTTCTAGCGATGAGAGTGGTCTGGAGCAGACGGAAACTGAGGCGCAATCCTGTTCAGATAAGAAGAGGATACTTCTGGTTGATGATGAGGATATGGCATTGATGATTTGTTCGGAGATGCTCTGGCAGTTAGGGCATGAGGTGATAAGCTGTGGCAATGGCAAAGAGGCGCTGAAGATCTTTGAAACGGAGCATGCTGGTATTGATCTGGTAATTTTGGATATGGTGATGCCGGGGATGAATGGGCGGGATGTGTACCACGCTATGCGGCAGATTGCGCAAGAGGTAAAGGTGATAATCGCCTCTGGTTATAGTTCGAATAAGGATGTTTTACGGGTGCTGGAGGAAGGGGCGCTAGGTATGCTGCAGAAGCCGTTTCGCTACTCTGAGCTTTCGGGACTGGTAAACAAGTATGTGTGAGTCGGGAGGTTGAGGTGGAAATTAGTGAGCATGAAGAGCATAAACGGTAGTGTCCCCGACTCAGCCGGATGAAGGTTGCCAGGTTAGCTGCGCCGGAGTCGGCTTGAGCTTCACGCCGGGTGGGTGCGTAGACCGTCAAGCCAGGTATGGAGATTATTCTGAGTGACTTGGAGTTCGCTAAGTATTAGTATGCAAGTTGGTGGGCGGGGAGAAATCAAAGGGAGCTAACTGTATCCTCGGGAAGGCGAGAGCCGCCCGGGGATATTCTGTGCATAGAGATAAATCTTGAGTGGGAGATATGCAGTTGGGCTCGGGAGTTTACGGTATATCAGCTTTTGGAGAAATTCAGCGGTTTCGCCGGTGGGCTGTCAGTCGCTAGTCAGGCGGTTGCGTCCGGTTTGCTTGCTCTGGTATAACAGCTCATCGGCACGTTTGAGGATACTGCTTGGGGTGTCGTTATCTCTGGCCAGGGTGCCGCCGAGGGAGATGATGACTTTGTGTCGGGCTATATTCAGTATAACATATTGGTTTGTTATTTAGTAAGTGAAGGGGAGAGGAAGTTGGAAGAAAAGGTATCTGTCTGTTTGGCGCGTGGCTTGAGGAGAGGAATTTTGAGGTTTTTTTCTGGCTATTGGGGATTATTGGCGGTGCGGGGAGGCTGACCGGGTTATTTACTGAGGATTATCCGGGTGCGAGGATTATTCTGGCTGAGTGCGAGGAGTTCGTGGCAGCGCGAGACCATACTCTCGGCAGTGTCTGTGGTTCTAACCAGGGTGCCGCTGATATTCAGTTTTACCGCGAGGCAGTGGTTACTACAGATAATGTAGGATTGCTCAATACGGCGTTTGAGTTCTCGGCAATGGAGGGTGAGCCCGATTTCACTGATATTCTTTATGATACCGAGAAAGGTACCTTCCTCCAGACGGCTATAGAGATCGAAAGGGTGAGCATGAGCGCTGAAGTTGCGGGCGACAAAGGCCAGGATGTCGCTGGCGGTCGGGGAAGGGTAAGCGTCAATATAGTGCTGGAAGTTGTCGATCTCAATGAGGAGTACGCCGAAAGGCAGGGTGTAGGTATTGAACTCCTGGATATGGGCTCGCAGGGCTTGCTCGATATAACTGCGGTTGGCGAGCTGGGTCAGTATGTCCAGGTAGGAAAGTTTGAGAAGCTCACGCCGGTGCTGCTGGAAGGGGTGTGGAGTATCGATTGCGGTGAATACCTCATGGTCACCGAGAAACTCGCCAGCGGCAGAGATAATCGGATAGGAGCGGGAGGCGATCTCAATCCGACTGCCGCATTTATGCTGGAGAAAGGTAGTGCTCGTCGCGTTTGAGTTGGCAACAGGTATGGAACCGGGGTGCTTGGAGGCTTGCGTCGAGGTGAGAAGCTCATGCGAGCGCATTCTGCCGACGACTTCGCCCGCACTGAAACCGGAGAGGAACTCTGCTCCTTTATTCCAGTACGTGATGAAACGTTCTCTGTTGGCAGAGAAGAGACCGTCAGAGTGTGAGTCGGCAATTGTCCGGTAGAGTAGGCTTTCAAACATTTGAAAATCCAGAATAAAAAACACTACGCGTTAATTTTATACCATGGAGTATACCTGGGTACTACATAATTGTAAGTTAAAAATAGATCTTTGCAAGGGATAATGCTGGGTTATTGAGACTATTGTCCGGTGTCTGGCTGGTGCCGATTTAAAATAAGCTGTTGGCCGCCGGTTGTGTATTGCTGATTTCGATGAACTACTTTGTAATAATTGTCTGCTTGCTGCATGCACGTTGTAACATATGCTCATGTAAGAGGTTATTGCCGCCGTTTAAAAAAAATATGTGTGAAAGCTCTTGACAACTTATGGTCTTTTGGTCATAATAGAGGTTGCTATAATTTACATAATTGAGTTTTGGTGTTGAGAAAAGGAGTTATATCGTAATGGCTGAGAATAACGGCTCATCGTGTAGTCATACAGGAGAATCAAATCCTGAAGAATTGGATAAAGCGGTACAGGACTGTCTGCGGCAGATAAAACACAAGTTGTTGGTCTTCTCCGGTAAGGGCGGTGTGGGTAAGAGTACGGTGGCGGTGAATCTCGCCAAGGCCTTTGCCGATACCGGTGCCAAGGTCGGATTACTTGATATTGATTTTCATGGTCCGAGTGTGCCGGTGATGCTGGGACTCAAGGGATATCAGGCGATACAGGGGCGTGACGGGATTTTGCCGTATGAGGAAGGAAACCTCAAGGTGATGTCTATTCCGTTTTTGGTTGGGCAGGAGGATGCTGCGGTTATCTGGCGTGGCCCGATGAAGATGCATGTGATCAAGCAGATGCTCGGCTATGTTAGCTGGGGTGAGTTGGATTATCTGATCATCGATTCTCCTCCAGGAACCGGCGATGAACCGCTCTCAGTGTGTCAGACGATTGAGGATGCAGACGGGGCGGTGGTGGTGACTACTCCTCAGGATGTGGCTGTCGCCGATGTACGCAGGTCGATTAATTTCTGTGAACAACTCAAGCTGCCGGTACTCGGAGTGATCGAGAATATGAGCGGTTTTGTCTGCCCCAAGTGTGGTGAGGTGGTGAATATCTTCAAGAGTGGCGGCGGGCAGGAGATGTGCCAGCAGATGGAGGTCAAGTTCCTCGGCAGTATTCCGCTCGACCCGCAAGTGGTTGAAATGGGCGATGCCGGAAAGGTCTTCAGTGCTGAGGCGACGTCTGGTCCGGCGCAGCTAGCTTTTGCTGAAATTGTGCAGAAACTCGAACTCTAGATGCAAAGTGAGGGCTGATTATGGTGGTTAGAGGGCCGAAGAGCCATGAAAATTGCCTCCTGTGTGGGGAGAAGAACCGGCTGGGACTCAACCTGAAATTCGAGGTGGACAAGGCGGGGATGGTTGCGGCAACGGTAGATACCGGGATTGTGCATCAAGGGTATGCTGGAATTCTGCATGGTGGGTTTATTACCTCGATTCTTGATTGTGCGATGTGCCACGCGCTCTTCAGCCTGGGGGTTGAGGCGGTGACCGGGGATATGAAGGTGTCCTTCTTCAAAGAAATACCATGCGGTTCGCGTTTGCTGGTCAGTGCGGTGGTGGTTGATGATCGTGGTCCGTTGTATAAGACCGAAGCCTGGGTCAGCCTTGACGGTGAGAATTATGCGCGTGCAACGGCTCGCTTTGTCAAACGTAAGGTTGGGGTAGAGTTGGTCTGATGCTCTATACGGAGAAGGCGCTGGAGCACTTTTATAATCCGCGGAATGTCGGTGAGCTTGCCGGAGCGGATGCGAGTGCAGAGTTGGGTGAGCCGGAGTGTGGCGATGCGGTGCGGATCTGGATAAAGGTGGCTGAGGGCAGGCTCGCACAGGTGAGCTTCAAGGCTTTTGGTTGTCCGGCGGTAATTGCCTGTTCCAGTATGTTGACCGAGCTGGCTACCGGGCTTACGCTGGAGGCGGCGGCAGAGTTGACCGATCAGCAGGTGGTGGCGGCGCTTGGCGGTATGCCGGATGAGAAGTTGCATTGTTCGGTATTTGCGGCTGAGGTATTGCATAAGGCTATCGGCGAGTATACCAGCAGGTTGGGCGGTACTGTTGAGTAGATAGATTTCTCCTATGAGGCGTACTTATGATTACGCTAGAGTCGGCATTATCCCATGCCGACTCGTTTTTTTATATTCTATTTTCTAAAAATTAAAAAAAAATAATAAATTTAATCATTATTATAATAAATATATGCTATATTTACAGTATTTTTTAATTATTAAAAATTAAAAATATGTCAAATTATTTTCAAAAATTAGTTTGACTTTTCTAAAAATTAAAAATATGATTATATGTATGAATAATATTAAAGAACAGGATATATTAATATTACTTAAGTTACTGGCAAAAGAACAGCAGCTATGTAATTGGAGTTATCAGGGTATTGCAGATGAGCTTACTATGAGTTTATCGAAGGTTTATGCTGCTGTAAAAAGATTGCAGAAGTCATATTTGCTCGACTCAGACACCAGATACCCTGTACACTACTCAATGTATGAGTTTATGGTACACGGTTTACGGTATTGCTTTCCACCCGAATATAAAAGCACAACTCGAGGTATACCGACCGGATACAGTGCAAAACCTCTTCAGGGGTTGATAGCTTCAGGAAATGACCTCCCCCCTGTCTGGTCTCACCCTGAGGGCGATACCAAAGGTATTGCTTTAACACCCATATATAAAACTGTTCCAGACGCAGCCCTGAAAGACTCTGAACTGTACCGGTTATTAGCGTTGGCTGATATGCTTAGAAGTGGTAATGCACGTGAACGTAAGATAGCAACCGAAGAATTTAAGAAGATTCTCCTATGATGGATTTTACCAGTAACAGATCAATGCTCGAACTTGCAGCAAAGTCACTTGCACATTTATGTGACAGGGTTGTATTTCTTGGAGGAGCAACAGCAGAATTACTGATAACCGACCCTGCTTCAATGGATATCAGGTCAACTTATGATGTCGATGTTATTATCAAGGTAACCCCAAGATCAAATTACCACAAACTCGAAGAGGAACTACGAGAGCTGGGCTTCAGAAATGACACTTCTGATAATGCCGTTATCTGCCGGTGGTTGCTAGATAACCTTATTATAGATATCATGCCTGTTGACCCCGAAATACTCGGATTCTCCAATAGATGGTATACTGATGCGATAGATCACGCTGAAAGATACAGACTTACAGAAGATATCACTATTAATCTGATTACTGCACCCTACTTTATCGCAACAAAGCTTGAAGCTTTCAAGGGGCGTGGTGATAATGACTATTACGGCAGCAGGGACTTGGAAGATATTATCGCAATCGTTAACGGCAGAATTGAATTAATTCAGGAGGTTCTGTCATCCTCTGAAGAGTTGCGGGAATATCTCTCTACAGAAATATCCTTATTACTCAATATCAGACTTTTCACAGAAGTTATTCCCGGACACCTTCCCCAAGACGAAGCCAGCCAGCAGAGGAAAAAAATAGTGCTGGATAGGTTTGAGCAACTTGCTTCATGCAATAGCTAGCAATAAATATTTCTTGCTGTTGTTTTTGTTAATACTAGTATCTTCTTTTGTGTCATAGTGTTATAGTTGTGAAACAAGCTGTTGCTAAATTTTCTCAGATATCTTGGGTATAATAGTGATTTTAGATTATCAGCTTACCAATACATTATCTGATAAATTTATGTTAACATTATTAAGTATCGAAGAAATAGAGGCAGAGATAATGCAGGACAATAAATAATGAAAATAGTAACTTGGAATTGTAACGGCGCATTTAGAAATAAATTCTCTTTCCTTAATGATATCAATGCTGATATAAATGTTATTCTGGAATGCGAAACCCCCAAAGAATCCACACAAAAATTTAAACATTGGTCAGGTGATTCGTATATCTGGACAGGAGAAAACAAAAATAAAGGTATAGGTATTTTCGCACGAAATAACCACAAAGTAAGCATGCTTGAATGGTCTGATACCTATGATATGTTTATTAATGACAAGAAAAATCCATCATTATCAGTTACGAGCGATATGCTGCAATTATTTTTACCCTGCATAATAGATGATCATATTCCTTTATTAGGAGTATGGACTAAAAACTGTTTTAAAAATCAATCACAATCTTCATTATTTGAATATATTGGTCAATTCTGGCTATACCTGCAAACTTTCAAAGACAAGCTTAATAACCCTAAACAAATAATATGTGGTGATTTTAATAGTAATTCGCAATGGGACAAACCAGACCGCTGGTGGAATCATTCAGCTGTTATAAATGAACTTTCTGAAATTAATTTATACAGCTTATACCATGCAAAATATAATGAAGTTCATGGGGGAGAAACAGTCCCAACGTTTTACCTATATAAAAACATAGCTAAACCATATCATATTGACTATATGTTTATAAATAAGAATAATATCAATAAATCTAAAATATCAATACTTGATAACAATTGGTTAAACCATAGCGACCACATACCACTAGTATCAGAAATTTTTGTTTGATATCAAAGCTATATCTATGTATAATATGTTTCATACTCAAGGTTACTTGTTATGAATAAATCACTTCAACCCCATAACGGGAGAAGTGGTTTGTTTTTTATATAATTAAATGTTATATTTTTAAAAGCAACTCAGTACTAGCAATTAGTTAAATAATCACTAATATCGGCCTGAATATGCAGTGACCTAAAATGGTCGATACCTGAATGATCAATGGTTATTTTGTAATTTGAAGATTGATAATCAATCATAGAAACAAAATTTACGAATAAGCTAGCCCTTTGGGGTGACACATTCTTGTGAACTTGGCTAGTATAATTATTATTCGGAAAGTCAAATAATTGCTTTAATGTTTGATCTCATACTGGAACTTGTCGGCGCGAATAATATTATTATCATAGGTCTGCGGGATACGGTTGGAATAGGTGTGGCGTTCAAAGGTGATTAAGGGCGCTCCGCATTTGACCTGCAGCAGCTCCGCTTCCATAAAGTCAGCAGCTTTGGCGGAAATAACATCATATGTCGAATCGATGATTATACCATATCTAACTTCAAGAAGTTCGTAAAGTGATTCCATATCTTCAAAGTCTTTTTCAAAATCAGGTACAAATTCAGGATTAATATAGTTGGTGATAATGGAAATCGGCTCTTCATTTGCCAGTTGAATTCGCTGAATACGCAGGACAGCGCTCCCTTCCGGTAGGCCAAGTGCACAAGCAACTTTGCGTTCTGCCGGGATGGTATCAATATGTACCGAACGCGGGCGGATAGCCAGGCCATTATTTCTCAATGTCCGGTATATTGAGCTCAGCATCCCAATATTCTGCTTCTTACTCTGGTTGAGAACCATTGTCCCCCGCCCTTGAGTAACTTCAACATAACCTTCCTGCGCCAGTATCTCAATTGCCCGGCGTATCGTAGTCCTGCTCACGCCATAATGTTTTTCCAGATCAGCCTCTGGCGGCAAGAAAGAATCTACCGGGAATTCATTATTGTTTATGGCGTCCTTCAACGAATTACAGACTGAGATATATGCAGGATGTTTGGGTTTCATAATTGAATTCTTACTCTGATTAATAATAGAAAGCATATATATTATCAGAAATAGAATATTCTTGTCAACTCTGTATCTCATTTCAACATATTGTTCGAGCCTCCGGTTGATTTTGTGTAAGTTAAATTTAACCAGGAGGTTACATGCTATATAGTAGGAAATATTTGGTGAATTATTTAGTTTAAAGTCACAAAATTCGTTATTAATAATAACAAATAGTTGTCATTTGCCGGTGTTGTTATAAAAAGATACCTATTGATAATCTTTAGTGTGCTGTATGTGCATGATTAATAGAGATAACCTTTAAAAGCCGCCTTTTTATTCGCAAAACAGTAATGATTTGATAATTTATTCGTAAAATAGAAATATGAATTTATAATATTTAATTTGCATAATAGTTTGTTTGAGTGTAAAGTGAAAATATCATTGGAAGAAAGAATAAGTATTTGGCAATAATTACATATCATTTCCATTTCTTTTTGTCTTCTTGTTTTTACATTTCGTTGTTTAAATGCAAATTGTTATGGTTGGATGATGACTTGAACAGGTGTGTTCAGTAATTTACCGTAATGTTGCATTTTCATACGTTATTTCATACTAATATTATTTTAATAAATCGATGAAGTTGTTTTAAGGAGTTATTTATGGGGAAGTCTATTCTAAGGGTTAAGAATATCTCCAAGCATTTTGGCGGTGTCTGTGCACTCGAAAATATATCTATGGATATTACCGAGGGCAGAGTTACTGCGTTGATGGGAGAAAACGGGGCGGGAAAGAGTACGCTGGGAAAGATAATTTCAGGGGTACTACCTGCAAGTTCAGGGGTGGTAGAATTTAAGGGGGAAGAACTGCATTCACACTCTGCGCTTGAAGGTCAGAAAAAAGGCATTGCCATAATCATGCAGGAGCTGGATTTGTTTTTCAATCAGACAATTGCGGAAAATATTGCGCTGGCCAATGCAAATTTTCCCAAATACTCTTCCGGTTTTATTAATCATAAAAAGCTCAATAATGAGTGCAAACCTTGGCTGGAAAAGGTTGGGCTGAAAGTAAGCCCGGCGACGACATTAAGCCTGCTTCCTATTGGTCAGGTTCAGCTCGTGGCAATTGCCAGAGCGCTTTCGATGAACAGCAAACTTATCATTATGGATGAACCGACAAGTTCGCTGACGGATGAGGGCGTTGCAACTTTATTCAATCTTATTCGCGAGCTCAAAGATCATGGTATTACCATTATCTATGTATCCCACAAAATGAGTGAGATCTTTGAAATCGCCGATGATATTGTGGTAATGCGTGATGGAAAGTACATCAGTAAAAAAGATAAAAATAATACCACTCCAGATGAGATTATTTCATTGATGGTGGGTAGAGCTATAGATTCTTCCGCGATAAATAAGAGCTATCTACAGGAGAAGGTAGTACTGGAGCTGCGAAATTTGACCACCAGGCATGTTACTGATGTCAGTCTGAAGCTGCGTAAAGGCGAAGTACTCGGTATGGCAGGGCTTGTCGGTGCCGGCAGAAGCGAACTGGCGGAAGCATTGTTCGGGCTTGATGAGACCCAATCTGGAAAGGTCATACTCAATGGCAAGGAGGTGGTTATCACTACGCCTAAAGAAGCGATGAATGCCGGGATCGGGTTTGTGCCGGAGGATCGCAAGTGGCAGGGGCTGATGATGAAGCAGAGCGTTGAGGACAATCTCTGTATGTCTATTCACGAAAAAATAAGTAGTCGGGGATTTATAAAAAAGAGTCGGGTGGAGGCGTCCTATCTGCAGGCAAGCGTAAGCACCAAACTCAAAGCGGCATCAAGCAGGATCGGGATTGGTACCTTGAGTGGAGGGAACCAGCAGAAGGTGCTCCTTTCAAGGTGGCTGCTGGTTGATCCCGAGATTATCTTTCTTGATGAGCCAACTCGGGGAATTGATGTCGGTGCCAAACAGGATATCTATGAAATTATTGAAGATCTGGCTTCTCAGGGCAAGAGCATTATGCTGGTTAGCTCTGAGCTGCCGGAACTACTGCGTTGTTGTGACAGAATTGCGGTAATGAGTGCCGGGAGACTGGCTGGGATTGTTGAAAAAGAGAATACAGATCAGGAAGAAATAATGGATCTGGCAATGAAATATCTCTAAGAAAGGGTTGTCGGTTATGAATCAGTTTGTGGGAAAAACAATTGGTGTGTTAAATAAATTCAGGTACCTGACAGGGCTTACTCTGGTATTTATTATAGCTATCCTTATGAGCCCGGCTAAAAGAAAATCCGGAGATCTGATTTTCTTAACATTTGATAATCTCTCCGATATTATGCGGCAGGTGTCGGAAAATGGTATCATCGCTTTGGGTATGACTCTGGTTATCATCTCAGGCGGGATAGATCTTTCGGTAGGGAGTATCCTCGCGCTTTCAGCTACACTGGTGGCAAAACTGCTGACGCAGTGGAATCCCGGCGGTATGTCACCTACTCTGCATATCTTTGCATGTATTATGATTACCCTGGCTGTATGTTCATTATGTGGCACGATCATGGGCGGAGTAATTTCACGCTTTAAAATTCAACCCTTTATTGTGACCCTTGCTGGTATGATCGGACTCAGGGGCTTTGCCAGATATATCACCGGCAATACCAATATTGATATCGGCTTCAGCGACAATACCTCAGCTATATTTGCCAACGCTATATCGCATAAATCCATCATCATCGGGGTCTTTATTGTCTTGGCGGTAATATTTTACATTATTCTTACTAAAACGGTATTTGGATTGAGGGTCAAATCCATCGGTGACAATGCAAACGCTTCAAAGTATGCCGGACTTCCGGTTTCAAGAATACTCATCTCAGTATATGCCATATCAGGGCTGATGTGTGGCATCGCCGGTATTCTCCATGCCGCGCAGAATCATCAGGGGAGTCCGAATGACGGAGTTTCATATGAGCTTGACGCTATTGCTTCAGTCGTGATCGGAGGTGCGAGTATGAATGGGGGCAAAGGCTCGATTGTCGGAACCGTTATCGGTGCCTTGATCCTTGGAATTCTGACCAATATGTTCCGTTTGCGCGGTATTGATATAAATATTGAAATGATGTTTAAAGCTGTGATTATTGTGGTTGCGGTAAAGCTTCAGACATCAAAATAAGTGTGAGGTAGATGTGTGTGTCGATAATACTTGTGTTGAGTATTATACTATTTGTTATGCTTTTGTTTGGGAGTAAATATGAAAAATTTATTGTTACTGAGTTTGGTGGTTGTATTGACTTTGTTTGTAAGTGCGGCCAAGGCTGAAGAAGCGAAGAAACTCGTAATTTTCAGTCAGTGCAATAATGCGGAGCCGTACCGTGCGGCGCAGAATGCGCGTTTTAAGGAACTGTGGGCAAATTATGATGATGTTGATTTTGAGATAATGGATGCGCAGATGGATAGCAGTAGACAGATATCGCAGATTGAGACTGCAATCCGTAAAGAACCGGATCTCTTGATTGTTGCGCCGCTTGAAAGAGGACCGCTTTCAAACATTGTCGGCAAAGCCAAAGCTGCCGGAATACCGGTAATCTGTCTGGAGAGAGATATTGAAAATCATGATAATTTCACAACCTGGGTGCGTTCTGATAACTATGTTATCGGCCAGCAGGCTGGATACTATATTGTGAATTATCTGACAGATAAATTCGGCGAACCTAAGGGCAAAGTCGTTGATCTGCGCGGTACTTTAGGGGTTGAAGCGGAAATTAACCGTTATAATGGCGCCTGGGATGTTATCAATAAGTATCCGGAAATCAAACTTGTTCAGGAGTCTGTTGTTGGTTGGTTGCAGAGCAAAGCCCGTGAACGAATGACCGAGATCTTACGCGCACAACCTGAGATTGATGTGGTCTACGCGCATAATGATCCAATGGCGGTTGGAGCCTATCTTGCAACCAAAGATTTAGGTCGTGAAGAAGAGATGATTTTTGTCGGTGTTGATGGCCTGAATGGTCCTGGTGGCGGTATACAGAAGGTAAAGGATGGGGTAATCAATGCGACATTCGTTTATCCGTTGTGTGCTGACAAGGCAGTTGAGGTTGGATATGAAATGCTGAGTGATCCCAACTTCACCCCTGAAAAACAGTATGCTGTAGATTCACAGATGGTTACAAAAGAAAATGCAACCAAGCTCTATAAAGAGTAGTTTGCTGAGATAAGTTCTAGAGAAAACAGTGCATATTTTGTATAAGCTATGGAATTCGTTTAACATGAAGAAAGGTTAACATGAATATAAAAAAGAGCATACTGCTTGCTTTGGGGGCGGTCTTTGCAATCTCAAGTGCAGTAATGTCAAATGTGTCGGCGGCTGAAAAACCGTTTATACCCATCGTCTCCAAGGGTGATCAGAATGATTTCTGGCAGCAGGTAAAGCTTGGGGCGAAAGCTGCTGCGGATAAATACGGTGTCGACTATACCTTTGAGGGGCCGGCGGCGGAGAGTGATGTTGCAACTCAGGTGGATATTTTCAACAATGCTATGGCGAAAAATCCAGTGGCAATCGCACTTGCAGCTATTGATACTACTGCCATCATCGATCAGCTGCAGTCTTGTCTGGATAATAATATTCCGGTTATTGGTTTTGATTCAGGTGTGCCAGACGCTCCCCAGGGCGCAATCTATGCCACCGCTTCTACCGATAATTATAATGCTGCCGGTATTGCTGCGGAAAAACTCTTTGCCCAGATAAAGGATAAGATTGTCGCGGCAGATTCTGAGAATCCGGTTACCATTGTCGTGATGAACTCCGATGCTTCCGGCGAATCTCTGCTCAGCCGAGGCAAAGGCTTTAGGGATGCAATGGTAGATATTATCATCAAGAATACCCCAAAGACCTTTGATGATATCAAAGTTATCGGGAATCCCGCCTATATTGCGGAAAAAAGTCCGGTACAGGGGGATAAGGTAATTATCAACATGGTGGTTCCCGCATCCTGTTCGGCTACTGATACGACTGCTGCGGCTTATGCTGTGCTTAATAAGGTTGAATCAGATAATATTGCCGGGATGTTCTGCTCAAATGAAGCTACGGTAAAAGGGCTGCTGGCTGCAACCAGTGACGGAGAAGATCTTGGCTATAATTACAAGGACATGGTTATTATCGGTTTTGATGCCGGTGCCGGTCAGAAGAATGCGGTACGCAAGGGTTATTTCTTTGGTTCAATTACTCAGGATCCATACTCTATAGGTTACCGTGCGATTGAACTGGCGTACAAGGCATACAAAGGTGAAAAGGTCTCCGATGTCGATACCGGTGCTAAATTTTATGACAGTAAGAATATGGACGACCCCGACATCAAGGGACTACTCTACGATTGATTTGTCAGACCTGAATTGTTGCCAGAGTAAATGGAGTACCGTGTGCTGCTGGTCGTAATGCAGGAATTCATCCTAACATGTTTCGGCTTCACGACATTGATATACATTTGCTTAGTATGCTGGTTGCACCTATTGTCTGTCTGAACCAGTTGAATAACAATCCCCAAGCCGGAGTACTATTCGGTTTGGGGACTATGTTTTTTTATAAGTAAGTTGTGCTTATAACGAGTACGTATGGGGTGTTACAGGTCTTGCTGTTCAAAGTAGCTGAAGAGGGCGATAAAGAGGATGGTCAGCACCCCGATGATCGGCCAGGGGGAGATATCCAGGATGCCGGGGAGGGTGAGCTTGCCGTAGGCGCCCCAACTGAGAATGTTGTCTTTGAGCGCAGGCTCTACCTCGGCGTAGATCCCGGCGCCGATGAGCATGCCGATTACCGCGGGAATAGCATGGAAGCGTCCTTCACCGATAGCGGCCAGTGAGGTGCCGGGGCAGTAGCCGACTATCGCCCAGCCGATACCGAAGATAGCTCCGCCGATCAGGTTGGCGCCGACGACGGTTGACTTGATACTGAGGGGAACCAGGCCGAATTCGACCAGGAGGTTGATCCCGATCATGCCGACGATGACCGCTGTGAGCATGAATTTGAGGATGGTCATATCTTTGAGGAGCATGGCGCCTACCTGCTTCTCAAATCTGGCGACCCTGCCTTGCTGCAGGAGGGCGCCGAAGATGATACCGGTGATGAGACCGAGCCAGAGTTCTGTAGACATGAGTTATTCCCCCTTCTTGTTATAGATTAGGTTGGCAGTAATGACCCCGGCGATGAAGAAGCCGGCCATAGCGAGGTAGCCGCTGAGCGAGAGTTGCATCAGTCCGCTCAGTCCGTGGCCGCTCGGGCAGCCTCCGGCGAGACGGGCGCCGAACATGGCGATCGCGCCGCCGAGCAAGGCGAAGAAGCCACGCAGCGGTCGGCTGGTGCCGAAATTATCCTTCCAGATCGGCGGGGAGCATTCTACGGCAAAGGAACGGGTGAGGATTGCGGCGAGGAAGCTACCGATGAGTACGCCGATGACCAGCATGAACTGCCAGTCTAGCTTTACCTTCTTGCTCTGAAAGTACTGGTTCTCGGCGACATGCTCTGGAGCGACTACCTCTTCGAGCATGCCGGTAGCTCGGACAAAGGTGGTCGAGGCGCCGAGATACTTGGGTTTGCCGAGTTGTTGGGTGCTGATGTATACCGAGATTACCGCGAGTAGACCTACAAGTGCGCCCGCCAGATACGGCCGCCAGGAAAAATTCTTCTTCATAACACTCCTCCAAACCAAGAAAAAAAGACTACAAAACAGTATTTGTAGATAACCTATATAAAGACAATTCAAAAGAATTGCCTATTCTGTTCTGGATTGGGTGTATCTGTTTGAATCCTACCGCCTACACTTTGACTCTGCCTACATTTTCAAGATTACATATTGACGTCGTGCTTTGCAACAATATTATCCTCCGGGAAATAATATTGTTGCAAGCAGAGCAAATTAAAAAGAACTTGACAAAAAAGTAGCCCTGTTTATACTTTTAAATATAATTGAATAAGTTTTTACTGAGTGAAGTAAATTGAACGAGTAGCTGGGATTGCGAGCTCTGTGACGAATTTTATATTTCGGCATGGGTGTAAGTTTTCTATGAAGTGGCCAAAATTTAATTGAAAAACCATTGTTAGAACTGAGGTCTATCCAGGGTCGATAACGGCAACGGATTATACTATAACTTTATGGTATACTAACGAGCTCTCGTAGCGAAGTTGAGGCACTCTAACTCTAAATGAGTTAGAGTGCCTTATTTTTTGTCTGGACTTGAGCGAGGATAGAGTGGAATCAGGCAGAAAACGGGAGGTAGGAATGATACACCTGGAGCAGGTGGTAAAGAGTTATGATCAGCAGGTGAATATCGTAGATAACCTTGATCTACGGATTCATAAGGGTGAGTTTGTGGTGCTGGTGGGTGAGAGTGGTTGTGGTAAGACTACAACCATGAAGATGATCAATCGTCTGATCGAACCTACCAGGGGGAAGGTCTTGATCAATGGTGAGGATATCAGTAGGGTTGACGGCAATGAACTTCGCCGGAATATCGGTTATGTGATTCAGAATGTCGGACTGCTGCCGCACCTGAGCATTGAGAAGAATATCGCTACCGTACCATTGCTCTGCGGTAAAGACGAAGTAGAGGTGAACAAGAAGGTGGCAGAACTGCTGGAGATGATCGAACTGCCGGCAGAGGAGTATGCGCAGCGTTATCCGCGAGAGCTCAGCGGCGGGCAGCAGCAGCGCGTAGGTGTGGCTAGAGCGCTCGCCAATGACCCGGATATTATCTTGATGGATGAGCCGTTCAGTGCGCTAGATCCGTTGACCCGTGAGCAGCTCCAGGATGAGCTGCTCAAATTACAGGATGAGCTGCATAAGACCATTGTCTTTGTAACCCATGATATTGATGAGGCGCTCAAGCTGGGGGATAGAATTGCGGTGATGCAGGGCGGGAAGATCCTTCAGTATGCTGAGCCGGAGGAACTGCTGAAGAATCCGCTAAATGAATTTGTTGAGAATTTTGTCGGCAAGGACAGGCTCTGGAAGACGCCGGATATGCTCAAAGCCGAGGATATTATGAGTCGGCGGGTCGTCAAGATTGCCCCGAACCGTTCGGTAGTATATGCTATCGAATTGATGAAGGAGCATGGGGTACGTGAGTTATTGGTGGTTGAGGGTAGCAGGCTGCTCGGAGTGGTAGGGAGCAACCGGATCAAAGGTACCGGCGATACCAGGATTAAGATGCGCGATATTATGAAGGTGGATATTGTCAAGGTGCCACGGGATATGTGTCTGGTGGAGGTACTGAATATCCGTAAGGAGCGGAAGGTGGCTTATATCTCGGTGCTTGATGAGCAGGAGAAGATAGTCGGAATCATTACCGATACGAGTATTCTCAATGTCTTGACCGATATTGTGCCGGAGATGGAGGAGTATTAATGAGTGTTATAAATTATATTCTGGAGCATTACGCAGAGATGTTGCAACGGGTTATGGAGCATGTATTCCTGGCTGGGGTGAGTGTGTTGATCGCTTGTGTGATCGGTATTCCGGTGGGATTTATGGTTACTAATAACAAACGCCTGTCGGCGATTGTTATCAATATTGCCAATATCATTCAGACTATCCCCTCGCTGGCGCTCTTTGCTTTTGCCATCCCTGTCTTTGGCGTAGGGGCGAAACCGGCGATCTTCGCACTGAGTCTGTATGCGTTACTACCGATAATAAAAAATACTCTGATTGGCATAAATAATGTCGATCCGGCGATTATCGAAGCGGCAAGGGGAATGGGGATGTCCACGGGACAAATTATGTTCAAGGTAGAGGTGCCGCTGGCGATTTCAGTGATTATGGGTGGCGTGAGGATTGCGACGGTGACCTCCATCGGTATTGCGACCATTGCGGTATTGATCGGTGCGGGCGGGCTGGGGCAGGTGATCTACCAGGGTATAAGCATGATGGATTATGACATGATCTTTGCCGGGGCGTTCTTCTCGGCGCTTCTGGCACTGATTGTGGATTATTTGCTCGGTATTGTGGAGAAGCATCTGACCTCTGAGGGAATTGTCAATAACACCAAGGTATAGGAAAGAGATCTATGAAGAAAATTATGATGGTTATTATAGTGCTGCTGGTTGCGGCTGGAATTTACTATTATGCTGCCGATACGCAGAAAAAGAATGAAGTGATCAGGGTCGGGCATAAGGACTTTACTGAGATGCGGCTGGCTGGGCAGTTGATTGCGGTCTATCTGGAAAATAAAGGGTTTGAGGTCAAGGTGATCGAGCTCAGCGGGACTATGCTGATTTATACCGCGCTCAAGACCGGGGAAATCGATATCTATCCAGAGTATACGGGTACCGCGTATGGGGCGATCCTTAAACAGACAAAGATTCTCGATCCGCAGGCGACTTATGATTATGTCAAGAAGACCTGTGTAGAGAAGGACGGTATTACCTGGGCTGAGCCTTTCGGCTTTAATAATACCTATGTCCTCTCGGTGCGCAGCGATACGCAGAAGAAGTATGACCTCAAGACGGTATCAGATCTGGTAAAGGTGGCGCCGGAGTTCAAACTCGGCTGTGACAAAGAGTTTCAGAATCGTACCGATGGGCTCAAGGGGCTGCAGGAGGCTTACGGCGGGTTGGATTTTAAGAGTGTTATCCCGATGGATCAGGGGTTGACCTACGCGGCGCTCAATAACGAGGATATTGATGTGAATGTTTCATACAGTACCGATGGGAGAATTATGAAGTTCAAACTGAAGAATCTGCAGGATGATAAGAATTTTTTCCCGCCTTATTATCTGACCCCGATTATGCAGCTCAAGTTTGCAGAGACACACCCGGAGGTGGTAGAAGCGCTAGAGGAGCTCGGCAGTCATTGGGATGATGCGTCTATGCAGAAGTATAATCTCATGGTCGATGAAGGCAAGGATCCGCAAGAGGTGGCGATGCTGATGCTGGAGAATGCCGGAATTATTCAGCGGAAATAGCTGGGGGTGGTTGTAGGATATAATTTTCCGAACGGGGATACAGATGGCTGTATCCCCGTTTTTTTAGAGCTTAGTCGGGTTATGCGCGTAAAGGCGGGCATAGGGCCTTAGCCGTGCTTGGCGCTCAGTTCTTCGAAGATATTGCAGGCATAGCCGACAAATACGGCGCAGGGACGGGTTGCGTAGTAGTCCTTGGTGCGCGCCATGGGGCTACAGGAGAAATGTGCCTTGGCCTCGGTGAGCAGCTCCTTGCAGATGCTGGTATGGAACATCTGGCTGAAGAGGGCTTCCGCGTCCTTGATCAACTGGTAGTAGTTACGCTTGGCGACAATGTCGGTGGGGTCATAATCACCAAATTTGAGACCGAGAAGGATTGCGGTACCGCTCAGGGCGCCGCAGGTGCGGCGCAGGCTGCCGAGCCCACCGCCGAAGCCGGAAGCGAGTCTTTTGCCGATATCATGAGCTATGCCGAAATCCTTGCAGTAGGCGCAGACTACGCTCTGACTGCAGTTGTAGCCGCTATTGAAGAATTCAATAGCTTTCATGGCTTTGGTTGAGTGTGCATTCATGTTTTCTCTTTAGTATGAGTAGGTCTTGAATAAATAATTAAATTTAAGCTATATTATTCTCTTCCTGCTGGTGTAGGCAAGGGTTTTGTTCAAGAAATTACACTGGATGCGGGTGGTTACCCAGAGTATACGGCTGCTGCCTGGTTGCGTCGGCGATTAACGGATAAATATATCTGTATTAACAGGATAATTAGCACTTAGCGGGATTGTGTTAGGTTTAAGTTAAGAAGGTTTGGCTTTTTTGTAATAGGCTGTTATTTTTGTGTATTCTTTGATAGAATCAATAGTAAAAAATGTGTAGAATGGGCGGTGTAGGATCTTCGTGCAGAACAGGCTGGTTGTGTGGCAGCTTACACTGATAATTGAGGGATGGAATGGATAAGCAAAATAAAGGTAAGGTGTTGCAGATCGTGGCTATACTGCTGATTGTACTCGGGGCGGTGCTGCTGTTCTTCAGTCCAGACAAGTTTGAAAACGGCAGGATCTGTGGCGGGGTGGGGCTCCTGGTCGGAATGGTGGCGCTGATCTACTGGCGGCGGGGGCAGTGTTGTAAGTATGATTCAGAGAAACTCAAGGAGCGTATAAATAATACCCTTGATCCGCAGAAGGATGAACATAACCGGATTGAGGCGTACGCAGATGAACTCTGTAAACTGAATCTCAGTCTCCGTCTGGAGCGGGGAGTCCCGCATGTTATCGTCAATCGGTGTGAAGGGATGATAGATCAATTGCTCAGGATTATCCCCAAGGCGCTGGATAAGATGACACGTTCTGAGACTACCTTTGAACTCGTGCGCCTTGCCGAGTCATATCTGCCTGGGCTGCTCAGGCAGTATCTGGAGTTGAGTGAGGCCGGGAGGAAGAAGCGAGAGGAGTGTCTGATTAATCAGCTTGATGAATTATTCAAGTATATTACCGATGTGGCTGAGAAGCTGGACAAAGGTCAGGCGCAAGAGTTTGATCGGGCGAGCGGATTTCTGAAGACCAGGTTTAGCCAGGTTTAGGCTGGAGCGTGAGGGGTATGAACTCTGGGGCTTGTTGGTTGCTACAGGTGCCGGGTGAACGGAGTGTACTTTGAGCCGGTAGGGAATAAGTATTTTGAGATAAGGAGAAGTGATGTCTGGTATGCGGCTAAGATCAAATGTAGCTGAAAGGCGTATTGATATGATTCGTTCGATTCAGCCTTTCGGTATTCTGCCTAAGAATGAGCGTTTTAAATATAAGATCTCCGATGTGAAGAAGGACGGGGTGATAAGGTTTGATCAGCGTACCTTCAAGGTGATTGGGGTATCTAGCTATACCGAGGCGGATAGTAATTGGCAGAAGAAGACCGCGGCGGCATACTCCCTGACTGAGCTGGTACTCTTTGATTTCGGTACGGCGCGGATCTGGTATCTGGACTGGTCGTTGAATGCAGCGTCTGAGATTGAGATAACCTTGGGGGTTAAAAAACTTGGTTCAGAGGACAAGACGAAGATATTCTATACTGATGGCACTTCGGTAGACATTGCCGATATCGCCAAAATTTGCAAGGGACAGAAGCAGCTCTGCTTTGATAAACTGGTATTTGAGTATAGAGAAGATTCAGATATGGTCTATGAACCGGAGGAGGGGGAGTCGACTTATATTAATATGGCAGAGTTTGAAGGTAGGTTCGGACTCTGGTTTACCGTCGAATCCTGGAGTAGTTCGCCTGAGGACGCTGGTTCTTGGGGATATGATATCTGGGTTTCCAAGAATATTTACGCTGAAGATATTGAGATTATCGCACTGGGGGCGTAATGATAGACTGTGAGTTGTACTGCCGTGAAGCGTGAGTTGGGTTGGGGGAAGCGAAGATGGTGAGTGTGGGCTGTAGACGCGGGGCATGGTCTTTTTTGTCTCGGCTCCCAAGCGCTAGGTAGATATAGTCTGGGCGTAGGGAGGTGCGACGGGGTTAGCGGTAGGGTTGCGCGTATCGAGGTTGGGGCGTATGATTATTTATAACATTTGAATTTAGGATGAGATATGAAGAGATTAATGCTGATAGTTGTTGCCGCAGTCCTGGGATTAGCCGGGTGTGGCGGGAGTGATTCGGGGACGAGCAGCGCTTACCCCGCTTCAGAGGCGCAGATAAACCGCGAGGTCGATACTCTCAATCAGGGGGTAGATCAACTTGATCAGGAGGTAGATCAGCTTGATCATGATGTTGAGGTGTTGAACCAGGGGTAGGCGAATTATACGTTCTTAGGCTTTGTAGGGTGGCGGGCGATAACTTGCCGAGTGCGCAGGCTAGAGGGCGTAGTGAACCGAGGTTACTCTGCCGATAAGGCGGTCGCCGGGGTCTAAAGTGATTACTGCGTGTTGCGGATCGCGGTTGTCGGGGATGCCGCACCAGCCGCTGCCGATACGGCGCAGACGTTTGATGGTGGCGCCTTCACCATCTTTGTAGATGGCGACAATCTTACCGTGGAGAGCTTCCGGGGAGTGGAGGCTCAGATCAATAGTGACGATGGCACCGGCCGGAATCGTCGGCTCCATACTGCTGCCGGTAGCGCTGACGCGGACTGCGACCATGTTCTCCGGTTGCCGGCACCATTTGGGGTCGAGGCAGATCCTGCCTTCCGGGGCGTCACGTATCTCCAGCGGCTGACCAGCGGCAATCTCATCCGGGTAGAAGGGGATCTCAAGCATGTTGGCGGCAGAGCCGGAGGCTAGGGGAGCAGGTGCAGCAGCAGGTGCTTTTGCCGTAAGGGCGGACGGCTCCGGGGGCTGGTAGGCGGCGCGCATAGATTCTATACGGCGGGAGGTGGCGAGATAATCGGTAAAACCAAGTGACGCTTCGGCTATCTGTTGTATCTGCGCCGGGAGGGGGACTGTGCTCAGTGCGGTCTCGCTCTGTAGCGGCGGCTCGGCTGCGGCGATGGTGGCGTAGCTGTAGTAGGCGGCCGCGGCGAAGACGGTATTACGGTATTCTTCCGATTCTTCATTCAAATCCAGACAGGAGGCAGCCAGTTGGCGGGATATATTATACGCGTCGGGGCGAATAAGGTGTTTTTTGCGGGTAAAGCAGGGGAAGTAGGCGTACGCCAGCCCCAGGCTACTCCTACTGTGCCCGGTGAGCAGCCACTGCCAGTCTAGTTGGCAGAGGTGTTGAATCTTGTAGAGTTCGGGGAGCCGCGGCAGGCTTACCCCGCTGCGCCAGCCCCCGACCGTGCCTTTACTCACTTCCAGTATCGCAGCAATTTCACTATAGCTCAATTCAATAAACGTAAGAAAAATACGATCGATAAGTTCTTTATTGCTAAATATATTGGACAAATAAGTATCTCCGTCTTAAAATTTCTTCCAAATAAGCCTTGATTATTTTTAAAAAAAGTGTATATTGAGAAATATATGATATATTGTATTAAAAATTAATACGAAATCAAGAAGAATATTGGTTGTTTGGTGAATATTTTCTAGATATATGCATTAAACGCTAAAAGTTTGAATCAAGGCAGGGTGTGTCCGGGTCGATTGGGGCGATTCTGGGCTGGTTTATTCGGGTTAGTATGGTTGGTAGACAATAATGAGGATGAATTATGGAGATGTACAGAATTTTGCAACGTGGTAGGCGGTTGGCAGCGATGAAGCAGCGGAAGAATGATGTGGAGAATATCGCCGAGGGCAGGGAGCTGATCTATCTGCGGCGGCGACGGGTGATTGAGGCGTTGCTACGTGGATTGCAGGAGGCGGTACTCGGCAGGGAGTTGGAGCTGGCGCGCGAGCAGCTTGAGGAGTTGGAACAGATCTGAGGTGCCTCAGCACCTCCGTACGCGTAATGATACATATAAAAATGAGGAAGCGTGCGTTTGCTTCTTTTCCAAAGAAGATTCAGCTTTGCTGAATAAGAGATTAGGTTTTGCGTTGGCTTGCTAAAATGCGTAGGCCTTCGGGCTGAGGTTGGAGGCTGACTGGAGTTGAGGCTTTTATGCATAGCTGGGCTGAGGTTATGTCGCTATTTATGTGATTATACTCTCAGTTACTGATGCAGTAACTGAGATGCACCTTTGGAAAAGATGCACCCACGACTCATTCTTCACCAGTTCGGAATTCGCATGTGTCCTCTCGGAAAACGTTCATGGTCTGAAAATACTACACCAGTTCGTATTTTCAGACCATCTAGGGATAGATGAGCGGGCTGCGAGATGCAGCCTCAGCCGGTAGCGTTGCTACCGGCTGGTGTATTGCCTTGAATATATAAGAAAATTGCGTTGGCAATTTTCCATCTAGGGATAGATGAGCGGGCTGCGAGATGCAGCCTCAGCCAGCAACGGTGCTTTGCTGGCTGTAGTGTACTAACAGTCGGTGGTGACGATGTGGTTGCCGATTTCGCAGTCGATATGCCCGGCGATTACCGGACACTTCGCCCGGAGCAGGAAGTAGATGCCGGGGCGCGAATTACCACTGAGGCTTTCGAAGTTACCCTGACCTTTGGAGATGATGAGCTCGGCGTTATGATACCGCTCCAGGAAGGTCTCCGAGCACCACTCGAGTACGGTTCCGGGGGCGTCGCTACCGTTGTCGATAACCTCGACTGTCTCGGTGATTCCGGCTTGGACTGCGTCGGCGTAGACCGAATCGTTGAGGATGGGCTCACCCCGTACTACGTAGCAGCAGCGTTTGGGGCCGAGTTCTTCAAGGAGTACCCGGTCACAGACGATCTCACCGGCGTTGTCACCGAGGATCAGAATCTGCTTGGCGTTCTGGAGCTTTTCCAAAAATTCTCCAATTGCGCCGCCGTGAAGTGTGGCGTCGGCGGCACTGCGCAATAGTTCAGGGAGCTTACTGAGTGGCGGGCAGTTGGGGGCGCCGGAGTCGATAATATTACCAAAGATTGCCAGATTGATCGCGGTCTGTAGCGGTTGTGCCGATTCGGCGACGAGGCGCTTCATCTCCGGGTAGAGCTGGAGCGCGGCGGTATTTGAATCTTTACGTATCTGGGCGTAAGGGTCGATACAGCCGGTCTTCGCCTTGATTATCCGGTGGATCAGGGCGGCCATGTAAGGGGGAGAGTGTTGGGTGCTGATCTGGGAGAGTTGCTGTAGGCAGCTCTGCAGCGTCTCTTCGCGGATCTGCTCGTCGGCGGTGGCAAAGGTCACAGCTTCAAAGATCTGGCGCACTAGACAGGGTATACACTCAAGATAAGTCTTCATTGGATCGACCTCGGGGTTATTCATTAAAAACCCTGCGCTCTCCACTAGAGCGGCAGGTAAGTCTAGAGCCGAGTGGTCTCGGCGGAAAATCTGTTATTCCCGGTTCAGCCGGGTGAGGCGGTAAGAACTCTGCCTCCGGCACGGGTTGCGGAATATTGCGGCGACGTGCATTATAATTTCTCTCTTCTTCGTTGTTTGCTGCTTATAAACTGCTTATTGTCTTGCTCGGGTCTATACTCTTACTCGGTGAAGCTCTCGACCTTTATCCAGCCGGACTCCGGTAGGCTATGAAAGCAGACCGGAACTGGCGCTGACCATTCTCCGCTCGGGCTTACGCTCCAACGGGTGTAGCGGTCTAGTGGCTCAGTTGATTTGTCAATACGGTACCCTTGCGGATGATAACCGATATCAATCTCGGTGGCAAGGTAGGTAGTAGGGTTTTGCATAAGGCTATCCTTGGTGCGCAACTGGAGCGCACAGTAATATAATATAGGAGAATACTCAAAATTATTATATATACTCGCGCTCCGGTCACAAGTGATTTCTCGGTTAGTTCTCAGATTTTTCCAGCGCTGCGAGCTGTTCGGAGATACCCTTGAGGGTATTCTCCAGATAGGACGCTTGATTTTTCAGTACGCTTATCTGCTCGTCCTTGGTCGGAGCCGAGATTCCACCGGGGATAATTCCGGGGTTGTTATACCCCTGATTGAAACCACGTCTACGGGCGAATCCACCACCGCAGCCTCTGCCCATACCCACACCGCCGACTGGGGCGGCGAATCCGGGTGCGGTAAAACCTGCACAGTATCCGGCTCTGCGTCCGGTCATTGCTCCGGCTCCCTGGGGGCCGGTTCCATCTCTTCTTGGCATAATATTTCTCCTTATATGCAATTGGTGTTTTGTTAAAGTAAGTGTTTAGGGTCTCGCTGGTTCGGTTGTAAGCCGAACCTCTCTTGTTTTCAAGCCATGTTTATTCGCGGCTGAGAGGGGAGCCGCAATTGGGGCAGCGCAGCGAAGTGCAGGGTTGACCGCGGTCATGCGGCTGCTTGTGTCCGCAGTTGGTGCAGATGCAGAAACCACCGGCACCGCCGCCGTTACCACCCATTCTACCCATGCCGCCACCGGCTGAGCCTCTTCCGTCCTGTCCTGGCATAATTGATCCTCCTGTTGAAAAAGTGAATAAAGTATCTCCGTTCTGGTAATTCGCTGGCGCAGTGTATTTCGTAGTCGCAAAGCGTAAGTTACTACTGACGGACGCATCATTGTGGCCTGTTCGCAGGCGACAATGAGAATAAAACAAGAAGTGTGCCAATGATTGTAATTAGAGGAGGTATTTTATATCTGCTTAGTGGATAAGATGTTGCAGGTTTTGACATATATTGGCTGTTGCTGTTGCCGGTTGCGTTATTGCGACTCTGTGCTGCGCAGAAACGCAAGGGTGCGACTCTGCGACTCTGCGACGCGGTGGTATGGGGGAAGAGTAGGGGTGAGAGTAATTCAGCCGGTAGCGTTGCTACCGGCTGAGGCTGCTTCTGCAGCCCGCCCATCTGCATGGGCGTTTGGCATACCTTTTCCAAAGGTATGTTGAAGATTTTATGAGTAGTCTCATAGATGCCAAGTCTTGCGAAATGGTGAGCAAGAGGTGGGACGAATAAAATCTGAAAGTATAATCATAAAAAAAAATAGTTAACTCAGATATACGCTACATGTTAAAAGCTGTGATTATAACCTAACCCACTTCTTTATCCGAAGGCCTAAGCATTTTAGCTGGTCAACTAAGGTTAAAAGTATCCTGTCATAATCTTTCGGTTAATGCAAGTGTATTGACTTTTAGGTTGAGTATTGAAGTCTGGGCTTTTGGCGCGAAGCGTTTTACTATAAGTTTAGAATTTGGGAGTGTGATTGATATTTTTAGGTGGATTATAAATTTGACTTGGGTCGGGCGGGCGTGGATAATATTTTAGTTATAATTAATGCGCTATACTGAGGTGGATAGATAAGGGGTGATAATGGAATCAATGGCAGAGTTTGAAGAGGAGTGGTGCAGGAGGTTCAACGGCACGAGGGAGAATGACTGTTTGGAGGGGTATTATATACAGAGGAAAACAAAGGAGAAGATTTCGGTAAGATTGGATTTAAAGAAGTATAACAAGTTAGTACAGCTCTCTGCTGAGGTTAAAAAATTGCGACAGAATAACTTTGAAGGTTATAAGGATAGAATTCAGAGTCTGGTAGACTCTTGGAACGAAGAATGGAATGAAAAATGGAATAGTAATCACTTAGATGGTGCCGATTTATCAGGAGCAGTTTTGTATAATTTAAAATTAAGCGATTGTTCTTTTAAAGTAACAAACTTCAATGATGCTAAAATTGAGTGGTCAAAATTTGAACGGGTTGATCTTGATGATTCGAGTTTTTGCAAGGCTAAAATAAAGTTATCGACATTTGCAGACTCTTCATTTAACCGGAGTGATCTGCGCGGGGCAAAGATTGCAGGGAGTGATTTTACCACCTGCATATGCGAGGGTATGCGGGTAGATGGCGCAGAATTTGAAAACTCGAATCTGACTAATATGCTATATACTCCTTCGCCGTATGATGATTATAGCAAGATATTATTTGAGCAGTCGAATATTAAGGTAGCCCAATTTCCGGATGCGGTATTGTCTTTTATTAATTACAATCGGAAGAAGAAGTTGTGGAATGATTGGTTTGCTAAAGAAATAAGAAGATATACCTCATCATCAACATTTGAGTTTGAATCATATGTTAATAAAACACCAATTATATCATATATTATGCCTGAAAAGTTGGAAAAAAGTATTTGGGGTTACTTAGTTCTTCCAATCTTTTCTATCATTTTCTATCTATGTATTTTTTTGCTAGAAATTATTATTTGTGCTATGTATTGTGCAAAAAATAATGGAATATACGGTGCAATTAAGGGGTGTATAAATGGCGCAATAAGTGGTGCAACACGAGTTTTCTGGTACTCGACAAATTATGGGTACTCTACCTTTAGGATTGTGGCAACATTTATTTCTTTGACCCTGTTGTTTACCTTGATCTATTTTATTGGTGGAGACGCAATTATTAATTTGGAGCCAACAACTGTTGTCTCAGGTGAAACTGTTACCGTACATTTGGATAACTGGTATAAGTTATTAAGGTGCTTGTATTTTTCGATCGTGACGATGACGACCCTGGGGTTTGGTGATATTACGGCAACGGCGGATAGAACTCCGGGATATATCATTATTTCAGTTCATGTAATATTGGGGTATATTATTCTTGGAGCATTGATCACCCGGTTTGGGACTTTATTCAGCAGTAATGGACCGACTATAACCCTGGAGGATTATAAGAGGATGCATCCTAATAAGAGAGCTGAGTCGGAGCAGGGTGATGATGGTTTGGCTGAGGCTGAAGAATAGGGTATGGGGGAAGGTGCTTAGGGTTTTATGTTGGTTGGCCGGGGCGTGTTGGCCTTTGGGGTAAGTGTTTGGGTTGGCTGAAGTATGGGCTTTGGCGCAGAGCGTGTTTCAGAGGTTTGCCCCTCAGCGGCCTATGATTATATTCTCAGTTACTGCATGCAGTAACTGAGATTTACTTTTGGAAAAGGTATGCCTACGACTCATTCCTCACCAGTTCGGAATTCGCATGTGTCCTCTCGGAAAACACTCATGGTCTGAAAATATTGTACCAGTTCATATTTTCAGACATCTAGGGACAGATGGGTGGGCTGCAGAAGCAGCCTCAGCCGGTAGCGTTGCTACCGGCTGGTGTGTCGCCTTGAATATATATGAAAATTGCGTATACAATTTTCGGGGTTTGGTGATAAAATTTGGTTATAGTGGATAATACCTTCGAACATACCCTACGCTTCCAAATTACGCTTGCGAAAACTGTCTGCCGGACACCGGCCGCAGAGCGTGTTTCGGAAGTTTGTTCCTTGGTGGTCTATGATTATATTCTCAGTTACTGCATGCAGTAACTGAGATTTACTTTTGGAAAAGGTATGCCTACGACTCATTCCTCACCAGTTCGGAATTCGCATGTGTCCTCTCGGAAAACGCTCATGGTCTGAAAATATTGTACCAGTTCATATTTTCAGACATCTAGGGACAGATGGGTCTGAAAATATTGTACCAGTTCATATTTTCGGGGTTTGGTGATAAAATTTGGTTATAGCGGATAATACCTTCGAACATACCCTACGCTTCCAAATTACGCTTGCGAAAACTGTCTGCCGGACAGACATCTAGGGACAGATGGGTGGGCTGGGAGATGCAGCTTCAGCCAGCAACGAAAGTTGCTGGCTGAATAATCACTACTCAACGTTAGGGATCGGGGTGAAGACTGGTTTTTCGCCGTCTTGGATATCCCGGCCGATGGGGTGGAACGCGACCTCCAGGCGGCGGGTGGCCGGTTCGAAGATGACGATCTGCAGGGTGGACGGGCGGTAGATAAAGCCGTCGGTAGCCTTGCCCGGGCCGTAGCCGGCGAGCTGCTTGAGATCTTCAAGGCTGTGCTTGTCGCCGTTGGCGGCGAGGAGGCGCTGCTGCGACGCCCAGCGCAGCTTGTTGCCGACATAGAGGGTGTTATCCCCGGCGAGGAGGTTCTGCTTGGCGACATTGTCCCGCGCCTTGGCTGCGCCCATGACATTGTCCAGACTGGTCTTGAGCATGTAGCAGTTTACCGCGCCGATACTCTGCGGGATGCGCCAGGGCAGGTAGAGATTCGGATTATCAGCGACGCGGCGGAGCCGGTTCTCCGCGTAGGTGAGGTTGTCTTCGTAGACTCCGAGGTCGTTGTTATCAGCGAGGAAGACCAGATGCCCGAAGGTGTAGTCGGCGGCGGTCTTATTGAGTAATTTGGTCATCGCGTCGATTGTTCGAGCTGTTTCGGCGTAGACCCGAAGATCGGCCGGGTAGGAGCGTTTATGTTCGTCGCTGTACTTGCCGCCGATATCGGAGTCGAGGAGGGCGAAGTAGAGGCACTGGGCATCTGAAGCGTCGGCAGTAGCGTGGCTGCTGTAGCCGCTGACGCCGATAATCAGCCCGAGATAGCCGACGAGGGTGAGGGAGTCTCCTTGTGGGAGTTTATAGTTCAGAACCGCTTGCAGGCCGGAGAGCTGGAAGGTTTTGCCATCGTCCCAGTCGAGGTTGCGGGCGGTGATGACGTTGCCTGTGGTCGAGGCCTGCGCCAGTACTCCAACAGCGCTGCAACTGGTGGCGCGCAGGACATCGGCGGTGAGATTGAAGAGGCGCAGCTCGTCCGGGGAGAGCAGGCCGTCGCCGAGTACATTCTGCTTGCGCCGTGCAGAGGCTCTCGGCCATGCCATCGAGTTCGTCGCGGAAATTCTGCGGCGTATTCGGCCAGATTTTTTGCATTCGGCTGAGCATCAAGTTATAATTCTCGTTATTATTGAGAAAATCGACAAAGTAGCTGTCGAGGAGGCTCTCGTAGTTATTTACCGCTTCTTTGATCCTGGCGCCGTGGGCGACACCGGCGGCGTGGCGGCTGCAGCCGGGCTGGCTGAGGTCGACGGTGAGCAGGTAGTAGCCGTCTTTCTTCGCCTGGGTGGCGAGTTCCGGCGTGGTAGCGGGAGTACCGGCTGCCAGTACCGGGGCGGAAGTAATGAGTAGGGTTAGGAGGAGGGCGGGTAAGGTGAGCAGTCTCTTCATAATCTTGTCCTTAAAGATTGGGTAGGGTTTGGCTGCAACTCTACCGGTTTTTGGTTATAAGTTTATACCTGTTATTATGCTTGGTTTTAAGAAAATTTGCTATGAAAAAAAGTGTAATTGTTATTTTGGTGTGTTTTCTTATGTAAAGTGTTATACTCAAAGTTTATTCGAAGTCTAAAGAAAGGGATGAAAACACGGGGAAAACAGCCCTCAGCAAACTGAGGGCTGAGGCTGCATCTCGCAGCCCGTTCAGCTGTTCCTAGATGTCTGAAAATACGAACTGGTGAGCAATAGGTGGTACGAATAAAAACTGAGGGTATAATCACAGGTCGCCAAGGGACAAACTTCCGAAACACGCTTTGCGCCAAAGCCCAGACTTCAGTCAGTTTAATTCCTCAATCCAAAGGTCTGCGCGCTTTAGCAAGCCCGCGCAAAACCCTCTTCTCTTATTCAGCAAAGCTAATCTTCTTTGTTCAAAGAAGCAAGAATGAACTTTGGAAAAGTTCAAGCAAACGCGTGCTTTTTTTAATGATACATTACGCACGCGGCGCAGGCCTAACCAAGGATGATTCCTGGCATATTGTCCTAAGCATTGACTTGTATTAGGCGGTAGAATAGAATAAAATATACGATATTTGTTACTCACTTACAAGGTCTGGCGATGAAGGTCAAAGATAAGACACCATATATTATAGCTATTTGTGTGGCGGTAGGCTGGATAATCGCCTTTCCTTACTTCAAGGAGAGTTTTCTCAAAGATTACTCTTTCATGCCGCTTCTGGGAATTGTCGCGGCGACGGTGGCCAATACGACTCCGGCGGCGGCGGGAATCGTCTATTTTCCCGTACTTACCAAGCTCCAGATAAGTCCCTTTACCGCCTTTCAGTTTAGCCTGATTATTCAGGCCTACGGTATGAGCCTCGGTACCTTCAAATGGTATCGCTTCAATAAACAATTATTTCTGAAGAATATTCTCCCGATCTGTATTCTCGGTGGGATGATCGGAGTGACCTTGGGGATTGTGGTCTTTCCGCTCAAGAACCCGGAAATGCTGATTATTACCTTCAATACGGTGGCGTTCATCTTTACCCAGGTGGTATTCTTCTCTATCCTCTTCAAATGCCAATATCCGCATATTGTAATTGAGCTCACCCGCCGCCGGGGGTTGATTCTCTTTGTTGTCTCGCTTATAGGCGGGGTGATCTCGGGCTGGATCGGCTTTGGTATCGATACTATCTTCTATTTTGTACTGACTATCGGCTTCAAGATCAATCCGGCGATCTCAATCGTCACCTCAATCTGTCTGATGGCTATAACTTCGATCTTCGGTACGCTGCTCAATATCATCTATAATAACGTTCCCTTCGCTCTCTGGTACTCGGCAATTCCCGGGGTGACCCTGGCGGGGCTCTTTCTGGCCTCGTATATTGCGGTCAGAATCGGGGCGAAGAATGTACTTTTGCTCTTTACCTTCCTTCTGTGCTCAGACTTCTTCCTCACCCTCTGGACACAGCAGACAATCCCGATGAGCCAGGCTGTGCGCTCGGGCATTACCTATGCGCTGGTGATCTACCTGCTGGTTATTCACGTCAAGATCTTCAAGCAGGGATACAGAGACATGACCGATACGCATGGTAAGTTCTCGGAACAGGCTGAACCGATCGTACTCCGCGACGAAGATGAGCAAGACCGTAATTGAGGCTGGTGGAATAGGGTGCAACGTTATTATTCTTACCATAATACCGAGAAATTTTATGTGTGCCGCCGAAGCCGGTCGCAGCTTCAGGTCGTAGCGCGCTTGGCGAGCGCAGTTTTTAGTCGCACTTGCACTGCAAGTAACGGTTGACTTGAATCGGTATTTTTAATATGATTTGTTTAAGCTGGTGCAGGTAACTAACAGTTTAGTATTATTGTGGTTATATGATTATAAGGGCTGCGTGGGCGGGTCGGTTGTCGGTTATTTGCGGGAACCGGGGCGCAGGTGCAGGCGGTTTGTAGGTTATTTTTGTTTTGAGCAGTAATTTGCAGGAGAGATCTTTATGGCTAAGAAGGTAATCGAGATATATGATACGACTCTACGTGACGGAGCCCAGGGGGAGGGTGTGAGCTTTACAGTACAAGACAAGCTCAACCTGACTATTGCCCTGGATAACTTCGGGGTCGATTATATTGAAGGCGGCTGGCCGGGATCCAACCCCAAGGATGCGGATTACTTCGAAGAGGTAAAGCAGCTCAAACTGAAGAATGCCCGGGTGGCGGCTTTCGGCTCGACTCGACACGCGAAGAATACCCCGGGGCGAGATCCCAATATCCGCAAGCTCGTTGCCGCTAAGACCGAGGTTATCACTATCTTCGGCAAGGCCTGGGATCTGCATGTGACCGATGCGCTGCGGGTAAGCCTGGATACCAACCTGGAGATGATTGAGTCCTCGGTGAAGTTTTTGAAGAGGAAGACCGGGAAGGTGATATTCGATGCGGAACACTTCTTCGACGGTTACTTTGCTAACCCTGAGTACGCGCTGCAGGCACTCGAAGCAGCAGCAAACGGCGGAGCGGAGCTGCTCGTACTCTGTGATACCAACGGCGGCTGCCTGACCCATAAACTGCCAGCTATTCTGGACTTGGTGCGTTCTCGATTATCCGGAATAGAGATCGGGATACATGCTCACAATGACAGCGGTGTAGCGACGGCTAACAGCATAACTGCGGTGATGGAGGGGGCGAACCACGTTCAAGGGACGATGAACGGTATCGGGGAGCGTTGCGGTAATGCCAACCTGATCGAGATCATCCCTGGGATAAACCTCAAGACCGAGTATCAGACCAGGAATTTCAAGCATCTCAAGGGACTCACCGAGTTCAGCCGTTATATCGATGAAGTGGCCAATACGATACCGCCTAAGGGCTTGCCCTATGTCGGGCGGAGCGCCTTTACCCATAAGGCTGGCGTGCATGCCTCGGCTCTGGCGCGCAATGAGAAGACTTATGAACATATCAGCCCGGAGAGTGTCGGCAATGAACGGCGGATTCTGATCTCCGAACTCTCAGGCAGGAGCAACCTCAAGACCCTCGGCATCAAAGAGATCGATGAGAATCCAGAGCTATTAAAGACTCTTCTCAACCGGGTGATGGAGCTGGAGAATGACGGCTATGCCTTTGAGGCGGCGAATGCGAGCTTTGCGCTCTTGATCGACCGTATCTGCGGGCGGGAGAACACCTTCTTCCATGTCGATTCGTACCGGGTGATGAGTGAGGTGGAGAATAACGGCGTGGAGTCGGTATCGGAGGCGACGGTCAAGACGATGGTGGGCAAGACCAGGTATCATACCGTAAGTGAGAGTGTGAACGGGCCGGTGGATGCACTCTTCGCGGCGCTCAAGAAGGCCTTGAAGGAGGATTATCCGGTGGTCGAGAGTATTAAGTTGATCGACTATAAAGTACATATCGTCAATCCCAAGGCGGCGACGAGCGCGAAGGTACGGGTAATTGTCCAGTCCGAGTGCGGCGGCAAGATTTGGGGTACGGTCGGGGTCTCCGAGAGTGTTATCGAGGCGAGTTATCATGCGATAATCGACAGCCTGGAGTATCTCTTCAAGAATAACCGCAAACGTGGACGGAAGTAGGCCTATCTCAGAATTCCTTTCTTGGGGGGGGGCGGTCTGCCCTCTACAAATACTTTTGGTAAAACCCTGAAAATTATCGGCAATTTTCAGGGTTTTTCATTATTGTAGACTTAATATAAGAATATCTTTGAACAAACCCCACACTATTGGGTCACGCTTTACGTAAAACTGCCTGCCCGAACACCGGTTGATCAAACGCATAGTGTTTACTAGGGTACAAGGCGGGGAGCTTCGGAATAGAATTATTGTGGAGCGTGTGATTTCTGGTTATACCCTATTCTATATTGGCGTGGCGCGCGGCGAGGTCTGCCGGAGTCTTGCCGGATTTCTCCAGAATACACTCCAGGAGTAGATCTGTACACAGCAGTAGCGAGGTCTCAAAGCAGGAGCCGAGGAGCTGGGAGCTCTGGAGCTCACGGGTCGGGATGATGATGAGTTCGTCCGCCAGCTTGGCGAGTGCGGACTCAGGGCTGGCACTGAGGACTAAAATCCTGGCTCCGGCAGCTCTGGCGACCGTAGCCAGGGTGAGGACACTACGGGTCTCGCCGCTGCCCGAGGCGCAGATAAGGAGTTCGCCGTTTTTGAGCGCCGGGGTTGTCGGGTCGCCTACGGTGTGGACATTGAGCCCGGTCTGTACCAGGCGCATGGCAAACATCTGGAGGACACAGCGCGATCTGCCGGCGGCCAGGGTGAAGATTCTGTTCGCGCTTAGGATAGTCTCTGCGGCTGCGTTCAGTGCAGTGTTATCCAGCAGGGCGGTAACCTGGGCGTATTCTTGCAGAAGCGTCGTTGCGCGTTGCGGGATATCCATATTTTTTTCTTCTTTCGCTTAGTTTGTTTTGATTTGGTGCTTATTTCTAGGTACGTCTGTAACGCGGCAGTGCCGATTGTTGCCGCTTATTATAGTATGGCTTGCGGGCTGGGAGGTCAATCGAAATAAAAAAACTAGGCTTATTTACCTAAACGATGTGTTTATCCGAATTATGCTTGCGTAAAATTGTCTGCCGGACACCGGCTGAGCAAACGCACAGCGTTTGCCGGGGTACAAGGGGGGGGGGTGATGTCCGCAACGGGTACGGGGTAGTCCCGGAAGAGGGTTGTGCATAATTTTGAGACTGGTTGGTTTGAGTGTTCAGGCCGTTGGGTTGAGGTGAAGGGTTGGGGACTAGCGGCTTACGGCTGGAGTTTTGATGCTTTGGCCGCTTGAATTAGAGGTGTCGGCTTCAGGTTGGGGTTTCAGGTAATCTTGCGGTCGACCGTTAGAAGGTTGTCGATAATATTGGCGGCGCACTTGAGATCGAATTCACTTGGGTCTTCCAGGGCGATTGAAAAGGTCTGCCGGTTCTTGATGATCATGGCATTGACTGAGTTTGTGCTCTCAATCGAGATACAGGCCTGTACCGCCATCTCATGGTGGATAAATCCCGGTCGCTGCACGGTGACATATACCGGGGTGAGAATCCACTCCCGGTAGCTCTTACGCGTACGTGTTGGTCGTGCCATAAGCCTTACTCTCCGTTCAGTTCATCGGTCTTACCACATGCGCACTCCAGGAGAGTCCGGCGTATTCACGGTAGCCCTGAGTCTTGGACGATCCCATGATGTACTCTACGCCGTTGAGGATGAAGAGGCTCGAGGTACTCTCGCCTTTGCTGAGTTGGCGGTGTTTCTGCGGTAACTCCAGTACCAGTCCGACCGGCCAGTTATCCGGGTCGGTAGTCTCCATGATCTCACCCTGGCTATTGGTGTAACAGGCGGCGCAGCCTTCAATAAAGTTGAGATCCTTGTCTACCGGCAGGCAGTTTTGCAGGATGGTTCTGGCCTCGGTGTCCCAGTCGAAGAGGACACCAAGAACGCCGATGGAGTCGCCCTTGCGCGCGCCGCCCCGGCGTATCCCGGCCGAGTAGATCAGGCTGCGTTCCTTGTTCTTCTCCAGAATTGACTTCTGGGTATCTTGCACCTCGTACTCCATCGAGGTCTGGGTGCGCATGCCGCTCTGGAACCACTCCTGATCAGAGACATTAATCTTCTTCAGTTCGTTGCGCAGTTCCATCTTCGAACAGGCTACGATCTCACCGCTGCCGTCAGCGAGAATGAGATTGCGGTACATAGTATAGCTGTTATTGATGACCTTGAGCCGGTTGCAGGCCTTTTCAAACTTCTTCTCCTCCGGATTCTGCAAGGCTTCCCAGAAATAACTGTCGGTACTCCACCAGCGGATATCGGCCGAGCGTTCGAAGAGATTGCGGTCAATCAGATCAATCGCCTGTTTGCTGAACATTTCCAGTGCCTGCAGATTGAGGGCGAGTTCGCCGGTGGCCATCTCTGCCAGCAGGTACTCCATTCGGTTGGTGGCAAAGTCGCCGGTCTTGGTGATCTGATCAAAGATCGGTCCGAGCGCGACCCCGCGCTTGCCGAGTTTGGAGGCAAAGACAATGCCGTTGAGCGAGATGAGCTGTATCGACTCCTTGTCCTCCTGAATTTTGAGGTAGGTGTCCTTGTTAATCTGCGGGATGATCTTGGAGTCCATCAGTTTCTCGGCTGGAATATCTGCGGTCTCGGCCTGATACTTGTCCCCGAAGATACAGTCGCGCGGAACTACGACGTGTGAACTCCAGCCTAGACCTTTGTACTCGAGGTAGCCGTCGGTCTTGGCGGAGAAGATGGCGGCGTTTTGCCCCTCGACCATCGCGTAAGAGTGTATCTTCTCCCCGGGGCTGAGTGTACGGTGGTTGCGCGGGACATGCGCTAGATGCTCCGGTTCAAATATGGCTTCGTCGCTTGAGCCGATGATCTTACCGGTACTGGAGGTAATTAACGAATGCCAGCCGGGGGCGATGTTGCCATCTTCGCCTTTTGGCATATAGTCTTCCATAATGATCTTGGCTTCGCCCTGAAAATCAAAGTAGATGCCCATGGCGCCGATAACTGTGCCGTTATTCTCGCTGTTCTCGCGGATGGCGGTGGTGTAGACCAGGGAGGGAACCTTCTCGACCTTGCTCGTGGAGAGATCTTGGGCAAAATATTCGGTGCCGTCCTTGGTCTCCATTGCCTGCGTAAACCACTCTTCACAGGCGATATTGACTCCCAGCAGGGATTTTCTGGCCTTACGGTTGGCATTGGCAATGATAAAACCGTCCTTGTCACAGATAACCAAATCCCGGTAGAGGGTATATGAGCTATTGATATCTTCAAGGCGCTGGCAGGAGAACTTTACCTTGGCGTGGAGTTTGTTCAGCTCCTGGAGCAGGCTTTTGATGGCGGCGGAGAGGGTGCTGCCTTCGACACTGGCGCTGAGTATCTGCTCTAACCGGAGAATATCCTGTGAGAATTCCTTGCAGATCTCATCCGAGACGATAATCTTTATGCCGCTATCCTCCAGGTATCCGAGTACCTTCTGCAGCAGGGTATGTAACTCTATCTCTGAAGGCAGTGAGTCTTGATTCTCGCTCAGATTTTTGCTCAGTTTCCCGCTGAGCAGGGAGATCTTCTCGGCAAGGGAACTCAGTAAATCCTTCGTATTGTTGGTTGAGAGGATACAGTCGCCGAAGGCTCGTTCCAGAGCCCACCAGCGGACATCACAGGTTCGTTCCAGGAGATTCCGGTCGATCAGATTGATCTTGACATAGGCGACGTTCGAGAGGATCATGCAGTAGAATTCCTCCTTGGCCTGGTAGAACTGATCAAAGAGTTTCTTGGTTACCTCCAAGAGTTCGTCACTGAAATTCTCTACTCGTACCATGAGGTCGGTTATCTGCTCTTGCTCGGTAGCGTCTTCACTGATCTCAACCGCCGAGCATTTTCCCTGATTACAGATGGGGAATAACCCGTTGAGTTCGTTTACTATCTTCTCATAGAATTCTCTATGTTCATAGGTGATCACCGGATCAAAAATGCTGAATTTGGTATTCCATGCTTGGGTATTATCTTCAACTGACATTGACTGACTCCTAACTCTCTCTCGTTATTATTCTTGGTAATATATTATTCAACCCCTGAACCCGTACTTTGCAGAATGGTCTTAACGAGTGTGGCGATGTTGAGGAGCATCAGGTAGTTCTCGCTATGCTGGAGCCTGAAAACACCCTCGACAAAGTCATAAGGTATATGCGCCGGACGGGGTTTGATATATTTTTCTTCCGCATTGATGATCGACTCGGTTCGGTCTACCCGCAGGACTACCGGTTCCTCACCAGACTCTATTCCGAGCTTGAGTGCATCTGGGGTCAGCTCGGCATTGGTCTCCAGCAGGATCATCTTACTGTTGGTCTTCACTTGAACCGCTGGTTTGTCCAGGCACGAGCGCAGATCAAGCACGGTTGCGGTCTTGCCGCGGTGATGTACCAGACCTTCTATCCGTGAATCGGTAAGCGGGATATTGGTGACGGGGATGGGTCTGAAGAATTCTTCGACAATCAGCACCGGCACTCCGTACAGCCCATCAGCAACTCGGAAAGAGGCAATCTGCATATATACTCCATTTCTCCAGGCCGGTAAACAGCGTCCTGATCTAGACTCAAGTTCAGAAAAACTATGCCGGCGGCAGGGTATGCACCCGGCTCGCATGTGCCTGACGGGCATAGCGGTTGACACTATCGTTGAGGCCGTCTTTGTCGACCTTGACTACATACTCATCGAAACCGAGGCTCAAGCCCTTCTCTCGACTCTGATCATCCTGTAGGGCGGTTAGCGCAATGACCGGAATGTCCTTGAGGTTCGGGTCTGCCCGTATCTCTTTGATTAGTTCGAACCCGTTCATATTTGGCATCTCAATATCCGATACTATCAGATCGAAGCTCTTGCTGCTGTCCCGCAGGGCGGCAAGAGCTTCAACGCCATCACCGACCAGGGTCAATTCCCGTCCCTCCGCCTGGAGATAGGTTGCGTTCAGGCGGCGGTAGAAGAGGCTGTCCTCGACGATGAGGATATGCGCCGCCTCATGATACTCATTATCTCTTTCAAAACGGTTGGGGTCGTCGCATTCAAAGAGCGAATACAGATCCAGCAGCATTACCAGATTGTTATTATGCATAAAGGTTCCGAGAATGCCGTTATTGTCGGTTATCGTCTCGTCAAACTTGCCGGAGACGTCACAGACGGTGATGTTGGAATTGGTTATGACCCCTACCGGATATTTGACCCTTGAAGGCAGGATAAGGTTGTAATTATCCAGGTTCTTCGAGATCGGAGTTACCGGGAGATACTTGTCCAGGTAGAGCAGGGGTATGGTGTGATCCTTCATCGGGTAGTACTGGCGGTTGCCGACGGTCTTAATATCCATCCGGTGGATCTTTTCGATCAAGGAGACCAGCTCTAGCGGTACGGCAAAGTACTCGCTGTCGGCATAATTAAAGATGATCATGCTTTGGCGGTCGGCGCGTTTGCCCACGCTGAGTGCCGGCAAGTTGTCGTCATCCTTGTGCGTTTTGGTGATAAAGCTCATCTGCATCCGTTCGACAATACCGTTGGTATCTATGATCATTACCACCCGGCCGTCACCGAGGACGGTATGCCCGGAGAAGATGCCGACATGCTCCACTAGCTTGGGCATATCTCTGACTACCGCCTCTTCAATACCGATAATGGTATCGACCATCACCCCGAAGAGATTGTTCCGGTGCTGCAGGACGATCAGGGTGTGAGTATCGGTTTTGAGTGTAGGTTTGGAAGCCGGTTTGACCTCAGGTTCTTCGCTTTTAGGCGTGTTTCCTATCTCGAGAATATCTTTGAGATTGAGGATGGGTAGTACCAGCTCCCGGTGCTGGAATACCTTCTGCCCCTGCAGGATCTTGATCTTGTCGCGCGAATCACGCTCGGAGATCGTGATCAGTTCATTGACCGCGCTCTGGGGGATGCAGAAACGCTGCTTATCGACGCTGACGACGAGCGCTGAAATGAGGGAAGAGGTGACCATCGCCTTGGTCAGTGGCAGGCGCGCCTGCATCTTGGTGCCGACACCGAGTTCGCTCACACAGTCGATCACCCCGCCGATCTTCTCTATGTTGGTTTTGACCACATCCATACCTACTCCGCGCCCGGAGATCTTACTCAGTTTCTGGGCGGTAGAGAAGCCCGGCTCGAAGACTAGCATTATCGCTTCTTGTTCACTCAGAGACTCGGCTTGCTGCAGAGTGATGACCCCACGCTCAACGGCGATAGTCTTTATCTTATTCGGGTCTATGCCTTTGCCGTCATCCTCAATGGAGATGATTATCTCGCCGCTCTCTTGAAAGGCGCGGAGGGTGACGCTGGCGATGGGATTTTTACTGGTCTGGGAGCGCTCCTGCGGGGTCTCGATCCCGTGATCCACCGAGTTACGCACCATGTGGGTGATAGGGTCGATAAAGGCTTCGAGGATGGTGCGGTCGAGTTCGAGGTTGCCATGGAAGATCTTGAAGTCTATCTTTTTGCTGAGCTGGCGGCTTAGGTCGCGTACTACCCGGCGGAAACGCTCGAAGACACTCTCCACCGAGAGCATCCGGGTCTGTACGACATTTTTATGTACCTCGGTGATCGCCTGGGACAGGGTGGAGAAGGCAGGATCATCCGAAAAATCATACTTGGTGAGGAGCTGGTTACGGCTCATAACCATATTGCCGGTAAAACGCAGAAGCTCATCAAGGAGACGGGCATTGATCTTGATCATCTGCGCTTCATCCTTGCCGGAGCCGTTACTGCCGTTATGATTGCTGCCATTCTTCTGAGCTGGTTTTTCGCTATTCTTGCTCTGCTTGAGTGCGGTCTTGGGAGCGGTGGGTTTGGCCGAAGCCGGGAGATTGCTCTTGCCCGCCGCTATCTCCGAACTGGGCTCTAGAAATTTGATCTCCAGCGCTGAAAGCAGGTAGTGTGACTGGATAAGCTCATCCAGCGCCATATCCAGCATCTCCTCCTCCAGTACGGTACCCAGCAACACTCCTTCATTCCGGACGGCGATGATCTTGCCAATCTCCTCCAGCGCCGTACGTATCGTGGCCTCGGCGCTGAGGCCAGGCTTGAGGGTGAGGTTATAGATATTCATCCCTCCGGCAGCGGAGTCGAGGAGTAACTCAGTCTCTGCTTCCGAGAGGTTGAGTGATTTTAAGGAGTCGCTGACACCGTTATGCTGCAGTTCTGCTCCAGAATTAGTGGTTGGTGTCGAAGGTTCTCCTGTTTGCAGAATATTCTTGAGTTCGGCGATAACCTCACTAACATCGTAGCTCGCACCAAGATCCTTCAATTCTAGCATCTCACTCAGGGCGTCAAGCATCGACAAGAGTGTGTCTACGACTTCGGGAGTGAGCGGGCGCAGATTATTCCGTATTTCATCGAGCAGGGTCTCGCCGAGATGAGAGACCGAGAGAATATTTTCCAGCCCGAGGTAACCGCTGCTGCCTTTCATCGAGTGTATTGCCCGGAAGATCCGATTTATGGTCTCAGAGTCCGCCCCATTCTTCTCGAGGGTCAGTAGATCAGCCTCGACCTCTGAGAGATTCTGCTTACTCTCCAGGATAAATTCTGCCATGATTTCAGCGTTGTTATCTTCCATAGTCTAAAAAAATTACACTCCATTTGTCGCATTACTGTGCTAATATGCCATAGCGATAATAGCAAAAGCTCTATAAGGTACTCATGATTAAGAAGTATGGATTAAATTTTACTTCTTACTATGCCGTACATTGTATAAACATATTTGTACAATATACAGTATGGTCTGATTTAAGCAAGTTAAAAACAGATGTAGGTAAAAAAATGTAGGGGTGATGACGCTTAAGTCGAGGGCGTTGTATAATATTTTTACTAAAGTGTTGTTTGTTGTGCGGGTGGCCCGGTTGCGCGTTGAGTCTGTGTTGGCTGGAGGTAGGTGGGCGTTGTTACGTTATGTTGGGGTATATAGCCGGACTGAGGAGAGCTACAGGCGGGGCAGAAACTCTCCTCAGTGGGTGTAATTCTCTAGCATAAATGTGCTGATTTGGAATGTGGTTATGAGACTTTGAGATTATCCAGTTCGCTTTGGGCGTTGAAGAGCATCTCGCGGAGCTGATCGGCAATGATGATGGCCAGGATAAGGTTTTGGGTCAGTGCCAGGCGCTCTCTGAAGCTTGAATCCTGGAGCAGTGTCTGTTGGAGGCGGTTGAGCAAGGAGTCGAGGTCGCGGGCACTCTGTAGGCTTTGGGTAAAGTACTCCTCCTGGGTGGCTGACCTGCCGGCAATCAGGGCGCGACCGATCTGCAGTGGGATACTTCGGCCGAATTCTTTGAGCTGGCTCAGGTCGACGTGGCTGATGCTGGAGTTAGCCTCTTTGTCGACCTTTAAGAGCAGGCGGGACAGTTCGCAGACTTTGAGCCAGAGCGGCTCTTTCTCAAGAAGCTGTAGATTTTTCATTCTTCTCCTTCTGGGTGGATTAGACCCAATAATACGGATAATGGCAGTTGTGAGCGCATAGCACAAAAGATAAATTACTCTTTTTATCGAAAAAAAGGTTGGTTAAATTTAGTAAAACAGCTTGATTCTTGCAATAATGTAAGAAAATGGCAGGGAAGAGGTGGTTTTTTAAGTATTAGTAAGTCTTGTCAAGGTATTATGCAGCTCTAAGTAGCGTTGTGGGCTGAGGCTACAGCGCACAGTCTGCCCATTTGTCCATAGATGTCTGAAAATATGAACAGGGGTGATATTTTCAGACCATGGGCATTTATGCAAGCGGTTAGTTTAAGCAACTCTCAATTAATTATTAAAGATTGTCTAAATTATATCCTTTAATTATAGTATGGAATAAAACTGAAAAATAATTACACTCATTTGTAATAAGAATATTGGATGAATTGTCAGGTTAATCATGAATCACCGGTTATTTGGGCGTTCAATTTTGTACCCTAACGGCAAAAGCCACCTTGTAATCTGCGCAGCTGTTATTATAGTATAATGTATAGTTTTTTGCAGCATTTTTTTCAAGATAAGGTCGCGGTTGGTTGGGAAAAAGCAGGATGTCTAAGCTTCAGGAGGGAAGGGCGGAGAAAGAGACAGAGCGTGCGGTATGGAAGTTTCTTGTTTTATTTAATGATAATGGAATAAAAAAACAATTGAAAATTAATAATAAGTGTTATCATAGACTATAGCTAGTTGCGGTATAGAGTATATGCTTGTTATGGCTCTGATTGTGATGGTTGAACATTTCCTGTAACTAAATTATTGATATGTGCTTATATAAATAAAGGATTGCTATGTCTGAACAGCTAAAGGAAATCAGGAAGGTGACAGTTGTCGGCGCGATAGTTAACTTGGTGCTGACAGCGGTAAAAATAATGGTGGGATTGGCGACAGGTTCGATGGCGCTGGTTGCTGACGGAGTGCATAGTTTGAGTGATCTTGCGACCGATGCGGCGATCTGGATCGGGGTGCATTACTGGAGTGCTCCGCCCGATAAGGATCATCCGTATGGACATGGGCGGATTGAGACCATGGTGAATCTCTTTATTGCTGGAATTCTCGGGCTTGCCGGAACTGGTATTGGCTGGAGAGCAGTATTCTCTATTTTTTCCGGGCAGCCGCAGTCACAGCCGGAATGGAGCGTCTTCTATGTCGCTCTGATCTCGGTTGCGGCGAAGGAAATTCTCTTCAGGTGGACCCTGGCCAAAGGCAAGAAGGTACGCTCGGCGGCTCTGGCGACCAATGCCTGGCACCACCGTAGCGATGCTCTCAGTTCACTCCCGGTGGCGGCAGCGGTCATCGGTGAATTTGCCTATCCTGAGTTTCAGTATTATGATGAATCGGCGGCGATTATCGTGACGATTATGCTCCTCAGAGCGACCTGGCAGTTGGCCAAGCCCTCGATATTCGAGATTATCGAGGCTGCGCCCGATCAGCAGCTCAATGTGCAGATTGCCAGTATTGCTGTAGAGATAGAGGGTATTGTCAATGCGCATTCGGTACGTTGCCGCCGCCTTGGCGGACAGATTCTGGTGGATCTGCATATGGATGTCGATCCCAAGATGAGCGTCTATGACTCGCATAAGCTCACACAAGAGCTTAGTATGAAGATTCTTGAGGCGATCCCGGAGATTACCGATACGTTGATCCATGTCGAGCCGTATGGCGAGAAGAATGAGTGGGAGTATGTAAGGCGCAGACGTAATCAACAACAGAAGCTGGATGCGCAGACGGAGGAGTAACAGGCAGCCGACTAACGAGCGCTGACGGCAGGCTGTAGGTTTTTTGCCGAGTCGGTTATGCCTGAGCTGTTTGGTACGAGATATTTGCTATGCTGCTAGGTGTGTGCGGCGGGTGGTTATCCCGCCGCACAATACTGCTCCAGAGCCTTCTCTGACTATCTTGCTCGGTTTACAAGGAAGTTAAGGGCGTATCGCAGCGCAACTGTATCATACGTTTTAACCTGCTTAGCGTTGAGGCTTAGTCATGGTGGTGGTGGTAATCATCACGGTGGTGGTGGTAATCATCACGGTGGTGGTGGTGATCATTATGGTGGTGATGCTGCGGGTTGTAGCGAGGACGGCGGTGGCGGTAGTAGTAGTCATTATGGTGGCGATGACTGCGATTGTAACCTTCGAAGAAATCAAAAATCAACGAGATGCCGTTATCATCATCGACATAGTACTCGGTATTATCGCTGTGCTCCTCGACAAAGATCCAGGGCGGGGTAGGATCCTGCGCTTGCCACAGCCCCCTGCCGCGTTCTTGCGCCATAGCTTCAGCCTTCTCGAGTACGCGGTCGTTGGCAAATTCGTGGTCGTACCAGGCCGCGCCCTCCCGGAGCATGGTAGCATTGATATACTCGCCGTCATAGTAGACCTTGCCGATAACCGCCTTCTTATCTACGATGGTAATAACTTCGACCTTTACATCTTCATCATCAATCAGATCTTTGAGCAGATTTCGGGATTCACGCCCGTATTCCTGGGTCTTCTCCGGCGCATCAATACCATAGAGCCTGACTACGATGTCGCCTCGGTCGGTATCAATTACGATAGTATCGCCGTTGACGATCTCATCGACCTCACCTTTAATAGTATCGACTACCCGGTTATCGTCATAGATAATCTCTGTGACGTTGTCTCGGAGATATTCAGTGGCAAAAGCGGTTGTAGTCAGGAGCAGGGTGCTAAGTAGAATATAGCGAATCAGCATGTCTCTTCCTTTCATCGGTATTCGGTATAGGGTTACATAGGGGTAGAGCTGAAGCATTGTTCTCTACTTTAATTTTAATCTGTAGCGTGTATTTGTCAAGTTATATGCTGTGCAACTGGGCTAAGAATGCAGTAGGCATGAGTAGGTCGTAAGGGTAATTGTTGGTTGCTCTGGGCAAGCAGCTGGAAACTGTAGCGAGCCGGAGTGGTACGGCAGCGGGGTGAGCAACGGAGTTTACCGTAAAATCGGTGGCAGCAAGGTTGAATGGGGAAATGTTTGAACAAAATTTGATCCAAGAACGCTTACCGGCTTGGTTGAATACTAGACAATGAAGTTTATGGCACCGGCTCTATTCTTGCGCTATACTCATTACAGCTGCTTACGATCTTTAGTCGGCAGTCTGCCGCGCAAGTAGTCGCCGGGGTTTGGTGTATATCCCAGTATTAGTATTCAAGCCGCCGGAGAAGGGCGGCTTGAACGATTTTGCGTCATAGGGCGTGAACTGGCGGTATGTGGGGATGTTGTTAATGCTGGCTCTTTTGCTGTAAGGCTGGAAGTTGAGTGTTTCTTGCTTACAGAAGGCTCCGCTCTTCAGAGCCGAACTTGGCGCCGCTTAGCGCTCCGGCAAGAGCTGGCTCGGGGAGAGGGCGCCGGTTGATGATGGCGTCGGCGTAGACCCCGGCTGCGCTGATATCTCCCCAGAGGATGGCGGCACGCAGGGTGTCCTCGTCGTGGTAGAGTAGCTTGAGGCACTCCTGCCCCCGGCTGTCGGTAAAGGCCTGTAACTCTTTGTTCCAACCGGGATCTGGATTGTTGACCGGACCGAGCGAGACGACACTGGTGCCGAGCAGGTTGAGCGAGGAGCGGTAACCGGTGTTACGGGTCAGGGACTCAGCGCTTCCGCTCATATTGAGCCCGGCTATCCGCCCCTGATGGATCGCGGTCGGCCAGATCGGGCTGGGCATAACCGTGCGCAGCAGGACATCCTCCATGACGGTTACATCCCCGGCGGCGTAAATATCCGGGGCGCTGGTCATGGCGAATTCATTGATCAGAACGCCGCGGGGTTCGGTCTTGATGCCCGATCCTTCCAGCCATTCGATATTTGGGCGCACCCCGGCAGCAGTTACCAGCATATCGCTTGGCAGGTTCTGGCCGTCATCCAGCAGCAGAGACTCGGGTGTGTCATTTTCTTGCCGCTGCACCCCGACAACCTTCCGTTCGCAGTAGAGCTGTACCCCGGCGCTGCGCAGCAGTTCTGCCGCTCTTGCTCCAGTAGCCGCCTCAAGCTGGAGCGGCAGAGGGTAGGCGGCGAGTTCGACCAGGTTGACCTTTTTGCCAGCCTGAGCTAGCTCGGCAGCCAGCTCTACCCCGACCAGCCCGGCGCCGATGATACTCACTGTCTGGACAAAGGGGAGTACGGCAAATATCTGTTCGGCATCCTCCAGGGTTCTAAGGCTGAATGAGAGTTCGCCCGTGATACCGGGTATCGGTGGAGCCCAGCTCCGTGAGCCGCTGGCGATAAGCAGCCGGTCATACTTGAGGCTTTCGCCGGTGGCAGTGTAGATAGTATGTGCTGCGGGATTGACCCCGGTCACCTCGGTATTCCAGAGTATCTCTACTCCGGTGGTTGCAGCCCAGTCTGCAGGTAGGAAATTCGCCTGCTCTGCCGAACGTTTCCCGGCGGCGAGCAGGTGGAGCTGGCAGCGCGAGAAGAAAGCGCTGTCAGTTGTGATCAAGGTTATTCTGGCGCTGTTGTCTGCCTCGCGGATCGCGCTGGCAGCAGCAGTACCGGCAGCACTGCCGCCGACTATTACATGGTGCATGTTGAGTCCTCCTCTAGATATACGGTCGCTTCGTCGCTTTCACTCAGGCTGATACAGCCGGTGGGGCAGACAGCAGCACAAGCCATGCAGTCGTTATCCGCACAGCCGTCACACTTGAGCATGCTGCGCTCGCTGCCCAGGCTCGGCCTGGCGTTGCCGTAGGGGCAGCTCATGACGCACATATAGCAGCCGACACACTTCTCGCTGTCACAGATTACCAGCCCATCGGCTTGTTTTTGTAGTGCGCCGCTCATGCAGGCCTCGACACAGGCCGGTTCGGCGCAGTGGCGGCAGAATTGCGGGAAGCGTTGGCCGTCGTTGTTTAGTTCAATCTTGTTGCGGGCGCGTATGCCGGAATCGAGGCCTTGTCGGTAACCGCCTGTACTATGGGCTTCAATGCAGGCGATCTCACAATTTTTGCAGCCGCTGCATTTGCTGCGGTCGATTATTTTTGTCTTCATGCCTATACCTCCACCGCAGCAGGAGCAGGAGTCAGGCCCAGTGCGCTGAGCTTGTCGGCGATTACCTGCTCCAGAATATCTGCGGCTTTGACGGCATCGGGCTCGACGACGACGCGTCCGCCGGTCAGTTCCAGCAGATCTGAGGTCAAGACCTTGGTGACGATAGACGAGCCGAGGATCGGCGGACACTGTGCCAGGTGGAGCGTAAGTCCTAGGGCTAGACCGAAGCAGCCGTCGGCGAGCGCCTGTTCTTCCAGCCATTGTGGCGCTGAGATGACTACCGGGAGCTGCGGAATATCCAGACCCATGGCTTCGGCCAGAGCGCTGACCACTACCTCGATACGCCCGATGGCCAGGCAGGGACCGAAGTTCAGTACCGGCGGGATATTGAGCTGCTTACAGACCGCTTGCAGCCCGGGGCCGGCCTTCTCAATCGCTGAAGTTGAACAGAAGCCATTATTACAGAGACCACCGGTGGTGCAGCCTGCAGAGAGTACGAGGATGTCGCGCTTGAGCAGTTCTTCAGTGAGCTTGACGGTGGTTACGTCATGCCCGCCAGCGGCGAGATTTGAACAGCCGAGGATACCGGCGACGCCTTTGATGGTGCCATTTTTGATCAGATCGATCAGCGGTTCGAGTGTGCCGCCGAGTACACCCAGGATATTGGTCTCACTGATACCGGTGACGACATCGTCGTAACCGTGAGCCGGGATATCAATATTAACTGCGCTACGCCTTTTAGAGTATTGTTCGGCGGCTTGAATCGCAACCTGTAACGCCAACTCCTGCTCTTTCCCGAGATCGTCCTTGAGCAGTATGGCGGTGCTCTGCTTGCAGACATCGTCCAGACATATCAGCTTGATATCCAGTTTTTCCGCGATCGGTTCGATGCCGGACAAGGTGCAATTGAATTCACTGGCGACCAGATCTATCGCGCCGGTAGCGAGCAGGCCTTCCTGCGTAAAGTTGTTGCCGGCTTGACCGGAGAAGACACTCTCGCCCCCGGCTGCGGCCGCGCGCGCCTGCATATCCTGGCCGACACAGGTCAGCCCGATTATACGGATACCTTTGGCTCCTGCCTCAATACCGATCTGCTGCCCTTCTGCAGATTCCAGAAGCTGGATCAGCCCGGCAAAGACTGAGTGGCTATGGCCGGTGACCCCGATATTGACATACTCTGGATCGACTACCGAGAAGCCGGTACGGGCAATCCTGATCTCTGGAGCGCCCATGATGATATCGTTGAGCTTGTTGGTAAGGGTGAGTCCGTACAGCCCGGTGCAGATACCGAGTTTCAGACAGTGTAGCAGTTGATCCACCGGATCGGTGTTCAAGTTGGTACTGGTCTTGACCAGAGCGTCGAAGACTTCTGATTTGGCGCCGCCGGGCATAATTCCGAGCTTCTCCCAGTTATCTACGCGGGTGCTAGGTGCGAGTTTAGCGACCAGTTCCATCGGTTTGAAACGGGGATTGTACAGGTCATTCAGAATGCGTTCGGCTACTGCGCCCGCTGTTGTCAGCGTATCTTCTACGTCAATCTCTAATACTGCGGCGAGTTCGCGCAGTGACTCTTCCGACCGGAGTTTTAAGGGAGAGTTGCCGGACGCGATGGAGAGCAGGCGCTGGGCAGTGGCTTCAACCACATGCAGGTAGCAGGCTGAACCGGCGGCTACCGAGCGTAGCAGGTTTCGCGCTACAATGCTGTCGGCAGAGGCTCCGCAGACCCCTTTGGGTGCGTCCGGGGTGATACGGCAGGGGCCGTTGGAGCAGAGGCGGCAACATATGCCTTGTTCGCCGTAGCCACACTTGACCTCTTGATCCTTGAAGCGGTCAAAGGCGGTATTGAACTCACTCTTCGACTCTAAAAAATTCTGAAAACACTTGTCCGCAGACGCACACTGAACCATTATTCTTCTCCTTTTCCAAAAGCACATATTTCAAAAGCACGAATGATATTAAATCCATATCATTTGATTGTAAAAAAAAGATTCATTTCTCAAGCAGTTGATCAAAGCGTATAGCCTTGAGGCTAGCATCAATTTTCTGCTGTACTTCATTGAGACGGCAATGAACCGGGCAGATATGGTCTCGCTCGCAGCTGCCTTGCGCAACCAAACAAGAATTTAGCGTATAACTGTTAGGGCTGACCGCTTTGAGGACGTCATACAGCGAGAACTGCTCCGGAGGCAGAGCCAGACAGAGGCCACCACCATTACCGCGCTTACTCTCGATAAAACCTTTCTCGGCCAGCAGACGGATAATACTCCGTAAAAAACTGTAAGGAATATGCATCGTTTCAGCAATTTCAGCTACAGAATGGCGTTCAGACGGTGTGGCATGCTGCGCCAGGTAGAGCAGGGCGCGTATGGCGTAGTCTACTTCTTTTGAGATCATAGGTGTCCTATCTGATTTAAATGATATGATTATTATGTCATTCGATATGGGTAATGTCAATATTTTTTTTAAAATAAAAGATAATTTTACGGCATGGGCGGTAATCCTCGGTGTGGGATGTTATTAGAGTTTGCTTTAAATCAGGAAATGAATATTACAATGCGGGAGGCATTGCAAACACTGAGCGGCATATGCTAAAAATTTTCCCTAAAAAAAAGTATGAGTTGCCAAAAAAAAATTATTAATGTAATATAAAATAGCAAATTAAGGGGATTTATGCTGGATGAGAAAAGGCTTACAGTATTACATTTGATTTGTTGATCTGTCCGCTAACAGTTCAGTTACATCAGAATTATGCATGAGATAATAACTTAGTGGCGCCTGGTAGTGGGGTTATGAGCTATACTCCGGGTGCAGTATTGTAATTTTTCAGGAAGAACGTTATGAATTACCAGCCGTTCAAGATGAAGCTTCATATCAAGATATCACTATTGTTTGCGGTATTGATGCTGATAATCTCATTTACGCTCATCTACTCAAGTTATCTTCATTTGACCGGGGTTATCCAGAATATAAACCGGATAACCTTTGATAAGATTCTTGAGGATACGGTGGCTAGCCTGAAGTCTGATTTTAGAGCTATCTCGTCTGAACTGAATATTCTGGTGAATACGGTATTGGCCAACGGTACGGAGTCTGCTTATGCGCAGCGGGTCAGTCTGCTCAAGGCGGCGCTGGATAATAACCAAAATATCAAGGCTGCCTTTAGCGGCTACAGTGACGGCAGGGTACTCTTGCTGCGCCGGTTAAGTACCGAGCAGGAGTATGAAACTTTCAATGCGCCCGCAGCCGCCTGTTATCTGGTTACGTACTCTAAAAGTAAGGTGCTAACGGAGGGCGTGTTGCATGTGTATTACTCCAAGGATTTTACTGAACTTGCGCGCAAGGAGGATAAAGACTTTTACGTCGATTCTCGTGCCAGAGTCTGGCATAAGGCTGCGTCGCAGACGGATAAGGTTATAATCTCTAAACCCTACCTGTTTTTATTTACCGGAGATATCGGGGTGACGCTAGCCAGGAAGAATCCCCGTACCGGGCATGTTATCGGGGTGGATTATACCCTTGATTCACTGTTGCAATTGGTAAATAAATTCTCTGTCTCCAGCCAGACTCGGACGATACTGATAAATGCTGAGGGGCAGATTCTTACCGGAAATTACGCCGATAAGGTAATATATAAGAGTCCGCAGGCGGATGAGATAGCAACTACGGAGAATATTGTCGATCCGGTAATCAATGATTACGCCAAGAATCCGTCGCTAAATGATGATTTTGAATTTACTTCTAAAGGCGAAGTATGGAAAGGTAAGAAGAAGCGGTTTGTTCTGGTTCCAGGACAAGAACCATTTACGGTTATAACCGTGACTCCGGAATCAAGCCTGATGGCGGCGGCCGCTGAGTATAAACATAAGTTGATCCTTGCCGGTATTGCCGTAATCACTCTGACGGTGCCGATTGTCTGGGTTGTAGCTCTGGTCATTGCTAAGCCGCTTACCTACCTCACGACTCAGCTTGATAAGATTAAGAATTTTGACTTCAAAGCCAAGATTGATATTGAATCATCGGTAGTTGAGATCGACAAGCTTATCAATTCGTCGCAGAATATGCTCTCGACCATAAAAAAATTTCAGCGCATCGCCGAGACCATTACCAAAGAACGGGAGTATGACATTCTGCTCAAGACCGTTCTGAGCGAGACTGCGGCCATCGTGGGAGGGCGGGGAGCGGCGGTATATCTCTTTGATAAAAAGGATGAGTCGCTCTACCTGGCGGCGTTATATCTCGACGGCAAGAGCGCAGAGGTCTGTCAGCAGTTATTTGAGAAGGTGCTGCGGCAAGGGGCGATCAAGCGCGAGGTCTTTGAAAAATACCTGAATACGGAGCAGAGTTATAATAATAATAACGCCGGGGATAACTATTATATTGAGAAGCATATACTGGTCTGGCCCTGGCTGGCGTATGATCAGGATCTCCCGCTCTCGACGATCAGCCTCAAAGACTCCGAGGGGGAGGGGATCGGCTATATTGTCTTTGCGCATGACAGTAGTGTTGACTTGAAGCAGGATACCAGCCAGCTAACCTTTATCAATGCGCTATCAGGGTTTGTCTCGGCGGCGATCGAGAACCAGCTCCTGCTGGAGAAGCGCCAAGAACTCCTGGAGGGGCTAATAATGCTCATCGCCAATGCAATTGATGCGAAATCGCCGTATACCGGGAATCACTGCCACCGTGTGCCGATAATTACCAAGATGATTATCGAAGAAGCCTGTCGTTCGGAAGAGCCGGAGTATAAAGGGTATAACCTGAAGAGCAGTGAGTGGGAAGAGATAAGGATTGCTTCCTGGCTGCATGACTGCGGGAAGGTGGTTACCCCGGCGCATATCATCGATAAGGCGACCAAACTCGAGTGTAATTATAACCGGATTCATGAGATTCGGATGCGTTTTGAACTCCTGAAGGCGTATGCTGATATTACGTATCTGGAAGCCTTGCTCGCCGGTACGGCGCCGGAACAGGCGGCGCAGGAACGCGACGCGCAGAAGCGGCAGCTCGACGCCGATTTTGCCTTTGTGGCGGAGTGCAACATCGGGCGGGAGTTTGTCTCGGACGCTGCGGTTACGCGCCTACAGCGACTGGCGGAGAAGACCTGGGTCAGGACGCTGGACGATACGCTTGGACTGGCGGAAGAGGAGCTCAAGCGTCGTAAGTCTGTAGATGATGCAGGTATACTGCCGGTACAGGAGGAACTGCTGAGTGATAAGGCCTGGCATCGTCGCAAGAAGAAGGAACATGACTTTGAGGCGGATAACCAGTGGGGCTTTACCCTTGAGGAGCCGGAATTGGAGAGTAATGATGGCGAACTGTATAACCTGAGTATCCGTAAAGGAACGCTTACCCCTGAAGAGCGATATATTGTAAACTCCCACATGATCCATTCGATCAAGATGCTCTCCGCGCTGCCCTTCCCGCGGACGATGAAGAATATCATCGAGATTGCCGGGAGCCACCATGAGAAGATGGAGGGCGGCGGCTATCCGCGGAATATCAAGGCCAAGGAGTTGCCGCTGGCTGCCCGGGCGATGGCGATTGCCGATATCTTTGAGGCGCTTACCGCTTCTGACCGGCCGTATAAGAAGAGTAAGTCATTGAGTGAAGCGCTCGGCATTATGCAGAAGATGGTGCGGGAGAAGCATATCGACGCAGGGCTGTTCAAGCTCTTTGTACAGTCCGGTAAGGCGGAAGAGTACGCTAGGATGTATCTTCAGCAAGAGCAGATGGATGCGGTCGATATTGCCGGGCTTACCCGTGATTTGAGTTGACGCCTGTGCCGGGGTGTTGGTACGTTGGGGGGTATAATAGGAATAAGAGTGGGGTATGCCAGTGGTGGGAGTGGCGTTTATACTGCGTATAGGGGCGTAACCGAGTGGCGGCTGGAGCTCAGATCTCGTTAGAGCTATCCTTGCTCTCTTCGACACTGCGGCGCAGGGCTTTGAGTGAGGCGTCAAGAACTTCGAGTTGCTCAATATCGTTGATCTCGGAAGAGTTGAGCATGAGTTTGATGGTATCGATAGTCTCGATGGCTTTAAAAATTTTACTAAGCATAAGCTGACCTTGTTTCAATCAAGTTTAAGCAGACTCATAACTAATAGGCATTCATATACTCATTAGAAGTAAGCATAAGCTGAGAGCTAATTTTTGTAAAGTAAAAAAAATCACTTTTGTATATTGGGTAAGCCTTGCCGGGGTGGCCAGTGCAGTAAAATCTCCATTTCACCCGAAGCCTTATCTTCGATCCTGGTTATTTCAGCGAAGCTCTGTCTTTTATAGAAATTAACACTACCCGTATTCTTGGCGTAGACGCGTAATTCTATGGTTTCGTGTCTTTCCTTGATATAATCGAGCAGCAGCTTGCCGATTCCGCAACGTTGCGCCTCGGGGCGGATGAAGAGCGCCGCCAGGTAATTGCCGGTCAGTGAGATAAATCCGAAGATTTTTTCGTCCGTTACCGCCAGATAGGTCTCGGAATTGGGCAGATAGGTTTCGGCCATGGCAGGCTTATGCTCCTGCCAGTATGCAGCCGGGATAAAGCTATGCGCAACAAGCGAGGCCTGGTACCAGATGTCGACGACGGTCGGGATGTCTGCGGGCTGTAATTTACGGATTAGCATTGTATTCTTTCAGTTCTGCGTAATTCATCAAAAGCAAGTAATAGAGGTTGCCTTAATACAATATAAATGTGTCATGCCGGTGAACGTTAATCCTGGTTGCGTGGTATTACGCTTGGGATTGCAACTTGTGGGATTTCCTGTAATCTAACTATAGGATTGAGCTGGACGTTTGCAAGAATCAAGCAGGTTATAATTTGAGAATTTTTGAGTATTACGGTATTTTGGGGTGGTGGCGTTACAGGGGTAGGCTTTAGTGGGTTGAACAAACAGCCAGCGAAGAGTTCGCTGGCTGGAGAGCTTGGGCGGTCAGGAAAGCGGCGGTCGTAGTGAAGAATGTTACTCCTCTTTTTCTGCTTCGCGGAGGATGACCTGGGTGGTGCAGTGGGCGGCGCCGTAACCGCTGGTCAGGGCGCCGAACTCCATCCACTTTGCGTTTACTCCGTGCGCGGCGATAGCGTCCTTATACTCTTGGCTTGCGCCGTCTATCGCCAGAATAGTGTTGGCGCTGGTGGTGAGGAAGTTGATGCCGTAGAGGTTTTGATCTCTCCGGCTGACCGGGATAACGGTATAACCCAGTTTGCCCAGGTATTCCTGGAAGTCTTTGTCGGAAACGGTCTTTATATATTCCCCGTCCTGGAGTTCGTAGACATCGACGGTCGTCTGCATCTCCGGGGCAACCGGCTTACCGGGCTGGTTCAGCCGCATATCGACCATGACTGCCAGCTGGGGATTGATAATATTGAAGTACGTGTCCAAGTGCATCTCCTCCTGATCCAGCCAGTGATCCTTGACTACCGCCACTGTGGGGAGGCCGAAGACCTTATTATCCAGGAGTTGCTTGATACCCTCCGGGTTGGTGCGCAGACCCTGGCCGATCAGCGCGACATCCCCGGCCGAGAAGTAATCCCCGCCCTCGACCCGCCCGTCGCCGGTTACTTCGTAGACCGGTTCGATACCCAATTTCTTCAGTACAAACTTGAGTACTCGGCTCTCGTTGGCGCGCTGTGGGGAGTTGAGTTTGTTTACCACGATTCCCTTGGCCGTGGTCAGGAGTTGGTCACGGCAGAAGTAGAGGTTCATCAGTGGTGCTTCGCTGTATTCGGCTGAGAAGCCGGTTATGTAAGAATAGGTTTTATTCTCTTGCAATAACACTTTGATAACTGTACGATCTTCATAAGTAAGGTGGTGGTATTTCTTTTTCATATGCTCTCCTTGAGTGATAGAAATAGAAGGTTTTGGCGAACTATATATCGACCACCTTACTATTTTCTATTTTAACTCAAGTGTTGCACTTGGAATTTGAATCCACCAATTAGAAAAATGCCTTGTAGATGGGAAAAGCTTCTAAGACGCTATACATAGCACTGCTAAAAAAGGGATTTATGATAAGTGCCAGATAAAAGGGGGAAGAGTGGGCAATAAAATTGGACGTAGTCTCGATCCATTCCCTGATCTGTGGCAGGATAACCCTTTGGGCAGAAGTTTACGGTCATTTTGGAATGAAGAGTAGTTGCTGATTACTGGGGGGGGGGCGTTCGAGGTTGAGAGTGATAGAGTTGAGACTGAGTAGACTACAACCGAGAATGCGCAGGAGCTGTGTTAATTTATATGAGTTGCACCTTTTGAGCTGGTGTATGGGGGGCTGCGAACGGCTTTTCTGATAAGTCCGGTTCGGGCATGTACTTTTAAATATTCTCCAATTCAGATTTAAAGTATCTTAAGAAAAAAAGGGTGTCGAACCGTTCTCGAATAAGTGTTGTCAAATGCCCATGTATATAATAGCCGGCATCCAATTTTTGGGTAGTTGGTTTTTTTTGTACGCTTTTAATACTGGCGGTATTTGTTGTGAGACAAACAAACTGACTAAATTAGGTTGTTATACTGCTAATAGTGATAACTCTTCGTTGTGTTTTTCTATAGCCAATAGAATTATATGTATTAATAATACTGAAAATTAAAGATCAGTCAAACATAATTACTTTTGTTGTGAATACGATATATTTAAAATATCTGTTTGTTATTTTCTTCTAGACAAGAATAAAATAAGAAATTATTATTATATGATTCAAATTATGTAATATTTAAGTGTGATTCTTATAAAGGAGAAAATTGTGAGTCAAGAAGTTACAATTTTACATATATCAGATGTGCACATTGATCAGAATAGTGATGATGATAGCATATATTCTTCATTTAATGATGTTGTTGTTGCTTTAACGAAGCTTCCTGAATTTGTCAATGTAGATGGAGTCGTGGTTACGGGGGATATTTTTTATAAGGACGTGCATGATTGTAAAAATGATGAAAAGGAAGAGGTAATTATTAAAGCAGTAAAAGCTTTTTATGATTTTATTAATGATATAAATAAAATTGAATATTTAAGAACTAAGTTAACTGTCAGTGATTTTTTATTTGTTCCTGGAAATCATGATGTATCACGCAATGTAGAAGTTGGTAAAAGTAAAAATACCGATGTTGGTGACTATAGCTTATATCGTGATTTTCTTAAGAAGTTTTATGGCTCATGTGGAACGGACTCATATAATCTTGAAAAACTATTCACATATCGAGTATTTAAAGAAAATAAGATTGCTTTGATTGGTCTGAATTCAAACTGTGTTTGTATTGATACCAACTCAAGTAAAAATGAAAAATGTCCAAAATGTGGTGCTGGTATAAAAATTGAAAAATGTCCAAAATGCGATAATGATATAAAAATTGAAAAATGTTCAAAATGCGGTGCTTATATAAAAATTGAAAAATGTCCAAAATGTGATACTGATATAAAAAATGATGAAAAACCTTGTGGTTTTGCTCAAATTAGTGTTAGAGACATTAATGAAGTATTAGATAAAGTTAAGGATGAATATACCGCCGGTACAGATAGAACTTTTAATAATAATGAATGGACAATTGTTGCCTGCTTTCATCATCATTTTTATATTTTTCCAGAGGGCGATAATAGTGCTGCAGACACAAGTATTGTTCGAAACTCCAATCAAGTTATTGAACGTCTTCTGGTCAATAATATTGGACTTGCACTCCATGGGCACAAACATACATCAGTGACTAAGCCGCTAGCAGATAAAACATACTATGAAAAAGAGAAGTCTACGAATATTCTTAATGTATTTGCAGCAGGTAGTATTAAATACGGTATTGGAGAAAGGGCATTTCATTTAATTGATTTGTATCCTCAAGAAACAGGTAAGTTAGCAGATATAAAAAAATTATCAGTAGCAGATAATACTGGGTATGATACTGAAGGTGTAAAAAAGTATGAACTTCCACCTAAGCATAAGCGACTGAATTGTAAAACACAGAACATCGTTGATATTATAGGAAATATAAATTATTCTGAGTATGAAAGGTATACTGAGAGTATCCCTTGTGATAGTATTTCGCGTAATTTAAAGTCTGATAAAATAATTCAATTTGTTAGTGATGTGTTTACATATCAAAATAACAATTTGAGGGATTTTACAATAAAAGACTATTATGCAGAGACGATAGTTTATACCATACATTATCGAGCACTTCAGCAGTATAAAGAGTATGAAGATAAACAAATAATTAAAGGCGAAGATTCAAATTTAAATGAGTATTTAGACAACGTTAGTACTCTGTTAATGAAATTAAAGGTTGGAGAGTCTAAAATTGATATTATTAAAGAGATTCTTGATCTGAAATATTGTTGTAGAGAATTACAGGATAAATATACAAAGGTAATTGAAGGTATACCTGCAACACAGCAACGATTGATTGCATATATTTGCATATCCGTATATTTGGTTGATTTGTATTTAGCTATTACGAAGTATGCAATAAAGAATGAACCGACACTTAACATTAATTTTCGTCTGAATGAAGGCCTCAATTTTGCAGATATGGTTCCAAATAATGAGGTTGTTTTTACTGTTCAGCAGGATAGAAGAGCTATACAAGTATATAATGGTCTAATAAAACTGGACAGTTGAATAAGGTGGATTTTTCCGATAGTATTAATAGAGAAAGGAATTATCCATGAGAAAGAGTTTTACGGCTGATTTTAAAGCAAAAGTTGCTTTGCAAGCGATTAAAGGTGATCGGTCTGTCGCAGAGCTGGCTGCAAAATTTGAGGTTCACCCCAACCAGATTAGGCAATGGAAGAAATCCATGCTTGAGGGACTTCCCGATATTTTCTCAGATAAGCGTAAGAAAAAAGTTGTTAAAGATGAAGATGAAAAGGCAAAACTGTATGAGCAAATTGGTCGTTTGAAAATCGAGAACGACTGGCTTAAAAAAAAATCTGACGAGCTCCTCGGTTGAGGAAAAACGCAACATGATTGAACCAAATAAATCAAAGTTGTCTGTCTCCAGGCAATGCGAACTCTTAGAAATCTCTCGCTCAGCCTATTATTATAAATCACAAGCTGAGAATAAGCAGGATTTTGAAATTAAGAAGGTAATTGATGATCTCTTTATCAAGCATCCTTTTAAAGGTTCTCGCACAATCACTGAAGACTTGAGAAGGGTTGGTTTTAAAATTGGACGGCATAAAGTCAGACGCTTGATGCGGGAGATGGGCTTACAGGCGATATACCCTAAGAAACGTTTCACTGCTAAAAATCAAGAGCATAAAGTATATCCGTATCTGCTACGTGATATGAAAATCAATAAAGCTGATCAGGTCTGGGTGAGCGATATAACCTATATTCCACTCCGCCACGGCAATGCATATCTTACTGCTGTAATGGACTGGTATAGTCGCTATGTGATTTCATGGGAGCTTTCTATGGTAATGGACAGCAGCTTCTGTGTAAGCGCACTGAAGAATGCTCTTGAAGAGTCAAAGCCATTGATTTTCAATACAGATCAGGGTAGCCAATATACGAGCAATGACTTTACTGAAGTGCTGAAAGAGAATAGGATCTGGATAAGCATGTCCGGTAAGGGCAGAGCGTTTGATAATATAATGATCGAACGGCTCTGGCGTACAGTGAAGTATGAAGAAGTCTATTTGACTGAGTATAAGAACTATTTTGCAGCGTATGATGCGTTAGATAAATATTTTGAGTATTACAACAATGAAAGAAGGCATTCCAGTCTGAGTAAGCGTACACCGCGTGAAGTATATTTTAGCGAGAGAGGGAAGAGTAATGATGCGGCGTAGAAGTTACCGCCCTTGCAGTAATTCTGCTCCGGGCTACGCCCTGCGCTCCATTACTGCAAGATTTAGTTTCCACCTTAAACAACCTGATTTATTGTCTTGACAGATTAGACCACTTTAGTAAGAGCTAAGTGTCATGATCCTTCTGCACATAAATTACTCGCAGTTTTAATAAAAGAATATGAAACGAAGATGCTCTTTGTTGAAAAGTGTTTTGAGTTAGTTGATATAAAATTGTTTTATGTTGTTGCAGATATTCTTCCACAAAAATATAAAAGTCGTAAGTATGAGTTGGCGGACTATAATTTTGAAGCATATATGCCAAAATTAATACCCCTTCTTACAGGTACTCATTTATACGGGTCACGAAAAGTATTTATAAGAGAATTAATTCAGAATTCAGCAGATGCAATACAGCTTCGTAAAGAATTATCAAAGAGCGATGTGCTTGACAAGCCGATTAATATTGAGTTTGGGCGTGAAGACTTTGAAGGAAGAGATCGTAAATATATAAGAATAATTGATAACGGAATAGGTCTGAATAAGTATCGTGTTCAGAGATACTTTACAAGTATTGGAAGAAGCTATTATACATCCGAAGAATACACAGAGCTTGCTGATAAAAATAGATTTGACTATAAGCCTATTAGTAACTTCGGAATTGGCTTTCTCTCTGCTTTTATGGTATCAAAGGATATTGTCGTAAGAACATGTTACTTTGAGACACCTGAAAAGTTTTTAAATATACTAATACCGAACTTTGATGGGTGCTTTTTTGTTGAAGAAAAAAGCAATTGTGATTCAGATAGTGCAATCGAAATAGGAACAGAAATAACATTATATGAAGATGAAGATCAACGTTCATTATATCCCTTTGATGAAAGCAATATTTATGAAGTCAAGAAATTTATTCAGGATAATTTTCTCTATTTTAATTACCCGATTAAAATAGTAAATAAGTTTTTAAAGACAAGTAATACAACAAGTATTGATAGGTTGAATATTGTCAATAATAGTAATTGCTTTATTATGGTACCATTTGAGAAAAATCATGAGATCCTGGACGGATACTATCAAAATGGAATTTTAATTGATTTTTCTAAATGCAGATTCAATAAGAGGGCACAGTATTTGAATTCTGGTATTAAGGTTGATCAGATACGAAATAATAATATTCTGAGAATTTTAGATTTTTCTGAACTTTTTGATGTATATTACTGTTTTCCTAGTAGTATGGTTGAGCTGGATGTATCAAGAGAAGAGATTTTAGAAGTAAACCCTCCTTTACAGATTAAAGATAAGGCGACGAAAGAATATAATAAATCTAATAGTGAAGAATTAATATATCATGAATTACCATTACAAACACGTGAGAAAGTTTGTCGAGAATATTTTGAAGGTATAAATAATGAAGTTTTAGCTCAAACTGAGGAATTATACAGGAAATCACTGGAAGAACCGAATTCCAAGTGGATGATAAATTTATCAAGAAAGGTAAGAGCATTTTTAAGAGGAAATAATCGTTCAGTTGCTTTTGATGAAGGCAAAACTTGGAATTTAAACTATAATGTTGGTTCTGATAAAAAGAGCCTTGTTATAACACTTAAAAGAACAACACATTATGAGTCACTAAATAGTTTTATTCAAAGTATTTCAGAACTAACGCCAGAATATATAGATTCTATCAAAAAACATAAAAATTCTAAAATATTTGGGTATTGTTTAAAGGTTATACCTTTTAGCAATATTCCTGTGAATCTTCAGCATGTTGAGCTAGATTTTGAGCGATATTTTGAGCTAGATTTTGAGCGATATTTTGAGCGAGATTTTGAGCGATATTTTAAGCAATCTTTTAAGCAATCTTTTAAGCAATCTTTCGAGTGTGTTAATAAGCGTAATGTTATAAATTCAATTTATCCAAGTCTAATGTTATTGGTTAAGGATATAGTAAATAATATTTCAATTATGCTAATGAATAGTCTTTCAAAATCGGACTCTTCTTTTGTCAAAAGATATTTAAATGGCCTGTTGAAGTTTTCTATCTATAACTGTAATAAGTTTGTTTTACAGTATATATTGATAATGAATATTGGCTTATTCAGTGAAAGTTCAGAGTTTGTTATAAAACAGATTCCTAACTTAAGCATATCTGAGTCTATGGATCTGATGCTAAAGGTAATTATTAACCGTATAAATATGTTAATTCGCAAGAAAAATAGTTTTTTTTCATCAGCTGAGTTACATTATATTTTTGAATATCTTTTTTCTATATTTGGTGGAAGCATAACTGGAGAAGCAGCAGATGAAATTCAGCTTAATTTGAGTGTTTCTAAGTTAATTGATAATTTGAAACTAGATGAGTAATTATAAAATGCAACTACTGTGACTTATTTGTGACTTATTTTGGTGGATTTGGGGTTAATTTGGGTGGTTTTTGAGTGGATTGGATATATCGGACGGGTTTTTGTGCCACTTTTGTGACATTTTTCGCCTGTAATCCCACGGTTTACCACGTATTGACGGGTTTTTATTACAGTAAATTATATTTTAAAAAAGCCTGTAAGTCCTTATATATTAGGAATTACAGACTTTTTTTTAGTGGTATGCCTGACGGGACTCGAACCCGCTACCTCCGGTTTAGGAAACCTTTTTAAATCTTGTAAGTTATTGTTGTGTAAGGCTTTATTTTTTCTCGTGGGCTATTTGTGGACTCCCATTTTTGCTCCATTTTAACCGCGAAATAACCGCGTGAGAGTTCTCTTTTCTGTGCTGTGCATAGATACCCATAGTTGTCGTTATATCTGCGTGACCGGCTAAATACTGCACAGTCTTTGGATCAGCATTTTGTGCAACCAGTTCTGTTATGTATGTGTAGCGCAGTGCATGCACATCAATTTTCTTTAGCTCTTTCTCCAGCCAGTCTCTCTCCGTCTGTGGTGTGGAGCGTGACAGCTTGATTCCTTTTACTTTTGCGAGCACTTGTTTCATGTGTTTCTTGAGCTGCTTGAGTCTTGCGCTTCTCAAGTTATCGCGTGTCTGCTCACTATCTCTAAAAAATATGTATCCAGTGGCAGCTTTCTCATTCTTGAGGATCATAAATAGTTCAGGTGATAGTGGCAGAGTTCTGCGCCCAGCTTCTGTCTTCGGATCCCATCCATCGGAAGAATCTTCTTCAAGGGTTACTGTTTTCTCATTCCAGTCAATCCATTCCCAGCGCGCGTGTAGTGCTTCACTTAGTCGCATACCAGTACTGAGCAGCCACAACCATAGTAAGTGGTGCATTGTGCCGGCTGAGATCTCCAGCAGGCTGGCAGCTTCCTCGTGCGTTAGTGCTCTGCGTTCTTTGACTCTCTTGGTTGGTAGTCTGCGCTTATTGCTTATCGGATTGCTGACAAGGAGCTTTTTCTCAACACCATAATTCAAGATTGCTTTTAGCTTTGCCAGGCATTTGTTGGATGTGTTGTGTGATACTTCTGAAATCATAATCGACAGCATCTGTTCTGCCGTATCGGAATCAATAGACTCTACGCTCTCTACTCCCATTTGATCAAGAGTATTAATAATTCTGTCAACCAGCGGGCGGTACCCATTCTTGGTGGACTCAGAAAGTGAGGTTGCATAGTCAAGTGATTTAAACCATTGTTCGGCTAGGTCTGCAACTGGGTAATCATTGTCCGTTATCCCGCCAGCACGCGTCACTCTATTGAGCTTGTACAGTTCATCATTCATCTCCTCTGTGGCCGCTGCTTTCGTTGATGCCTTGCTAATCCAGCGCTTACGCTTGCGCTTACCATCAACATACCCCATATTGATGGTCACCTCCCAGCCTTTACCTCGCCTTGTTACTTTTCCTGATGCCATATGTATTCCTGAATGCTTGCGCAATCGTTTGCGCTGCCTCTGTGCTGCGTTCTTTGGTTTTTTTAATACACTTAACTTGCGATTAAAGTTGAAGCGCTTAGAAGGGTTTTAAGCTAGGGTTGGGTTTACTTTTCTCGTTGGTATCTTTCGTAAGCTTTTTCTTTGAAATGTTGTTGCATTATGGGCGTTTGATAGAAGGCTCTAATGCATCCCTTAGCTCCAAAAGAAATAAATATAAAAAGTATTATAATTATAACCCAATATAGACACCCATTTTTCTTCCTTTCCTCTGTTCTATTATTAACATGAGTCAATAGAGTTGACATATCGTCATTATCTTTGTATATCTCAGCACTGTCATAGTGACGATAATCATCTATATCAAAAGTTTTGCTATTGTAAACAACCCGCCGGACAAGGTTGTTGTTAGTTAACCTAGCAAGTTCTCTTATTGCTGTCTCTACTCTATCTGTTTTTAAGTAAGAATATATCTTCTCGATAGCGTTTTGTTTATACAATTCCTCAATATCAGATGCATATTTAATTGCATCGGCAACAATCATATTTGAATTTTCGTAATAAAATTTTTTCTTATTACCTGCAATAATAATTGCACAAAAAATGAGCGTGGACTCTTTGAAGTCAAATTGTTTTTTTACAGTTGGATGTTCATTAAATTTTAATGCTAAATAAAGAAATCCTTGGGGGCTTTCTTTCAATTCTGGACAAGTTGTTATTAATTTATCTATTTGTTTTTTTGCATATTCATTTGCTTTATTTAGTATTTCTTGTTCTGGCTTATTATCCATTATTATACTATCCCTCTTCTTGCAATTTGCGATAATATAATAACCTGTATCTCATTGCTAGCCAAGAGAATAGCATCAATTATAATCGGAAATCAGCGCTTCTTGGATATCTGGTTATGATGGGTTGTAACCAGGCCTACTATGTGGTCGCCTTCCTCAATTTGAATAGGCGGGTATGACGGATTATCAGACATACCCACCCAGCTTTCCCCTATTTGTTGTAAGCGTTTTACGGTCACACCGTCATTGGCCTTGTAAATAGCTACCACCTCGCCGATCAGGTCTTTCGGATCGGTGAAGGAGTGGTCCACCGTGACAATACTCCCGGACATGATAGTCGGTTCCATACTGTGTGCTGTGGCTGCCAATTTAGCTGCCGAGGTCTCGCGCGGGTGGCTGCACCAGTCCTTATGCAGGATAACCACACCGTCGGGGTGTTCCTTTATCTCTTTCGGGTTTCCTGCTGCTATGCCGTCTGGAAAATAGGGTATTTCATAAAAATCCTTATGGGTCTTTTTCAGGTTGTCGTTAATATACCTCCCAGTGTGTTGATTTCGTAAGCTTGCTTTATTGATTATTTGGTTTGGGGCTGTGTAGCACTTTAATAATATTTTGAAGTTGTTATTTGCAGCACTAATATAGTTCTTTTTTATCTTAAGGGTTGATATGTGTTCTAAAAAACCCAATTCGTCTGGCTCTTCTATTGCTATGGGGTGTGGATGTATCGATTCAGGTTCAACTGAATGTTGAGTAAATGCAGCTACAGCTTTTAGAGCTAGATCAGTTTCTTCTTTATTGTGATTATGTGTTAGCGCATACCCTAAAAAATATCTTGCTCTTTCATAAGGTTCTTTTAGTTTAAAATCATATCCATCACCAAATCCTTGGAGTTTTGGGTAGAATACATAAGCTAGAGAGCTTGCGCTTGATGTTTTACCGTCGATAAGCCAATTGTAATCAACTGACGTAATTTTTGTTATCTCTTCTAATACTTGTGATGAAGGTTGTCTTCCTTTTTTCCACATAGAAACTGTGTCTTGCGATACGCCAAGAAGTTGTCCAATCTTTTCTTGTGTGCTGTATGCTGTGTCGTCAAAGAGGCATATGATTCTCTCTCCGATTGTCATGTTTAAAAATGATTTTTCCATAGTGATCCTTAAGTAGTACGATAAAATATAGTAATATTAATCGTTTGGTATAAAAAGGTTGTACGATAAATTAAAATAATACGATATTCTGGCGTATTATTTTAATTGACAATGACGACAATATATCGTATACTCTCAGTATCGAACAAGTCAAAAGAAAAGTAAAGCGAAAAACTTATCTTTTTGGTCTTGGTTGATATTAATGAGATTCATGCTCATTACTTATGCTCATTGCAGTAAAAAGCGTGCTTCATGATCAATGCTACCACAGACGGCCCCCAATGGCAAGAGTGGTAGCAACCTTGAAGTAAAAAGTTTTCAGAGGTAGTTCCAACGCTGTGGGATGCGTAAAAGAGTTCCCGGAAGGTCGCCGCGCAGGGCGTCCGGCAACCAGCAAGTGGCTCGGAGTAGCCGCGGTTGGTCAGATAAATCACTGCAGCCTCGGGAGGACTTTGAGATGCGCTACAACTTTTGGTTCGGTATTTGAGGAATGACCTGCCTAGCTAACAGGGATTTCATTAGATATGGGATCACACCTATAGTCACACCACCTTGCGGGGACGCCTGCCGGAGACTTGACTATAGGCCTCACAGTCGCCACCTGCGGCTGCAGGGCTTATAGTCAAAAAATTTAAATAACAATTCAATTTGGTAATATGCGGATTACATCTTAATGGAATCCGGGGCGGAAGCTCCGTCAAGATACCCCGCCTGGCTGCCGCATCAGTTAGTCGGGGTATCTGTTTTTAACAAGGAGTATTTTAATGAATGAAGTAATGGTATTTAAGAATGATGAATTAGGTTTTGAGTTGAGTGGTGGCATGTTTAATGGAGAGCTTGGGTTCATTGCAAAGACAGTGGCAGAGCAATTGCAGTATGCAGATACTGATCAAGCGGTTCGCGGGCATTGTAAGTATGCAGAAACCCATCCCGTGAAAATGACGGATCAGGTCAGACACATGACAATTATCCCAGAGTCAGATCTTTACAGGCTCGTTTTGGGATGCCAAAAACCAGAGGCTGAACCATTTCAAGATTGGGTTGTTGAGGATGTTCTGCCATCAATCCGTAAAACCGGTAACTATAGTGTTTCAGGAAATAGTGCTATTACTCAACCTGTAGTAGAAATGTTTAGAAAAATTGTGAGAGAGGAGTTGGCAGCTCATTCCGGTAAGAGGGTATCGACAATTGAAAGAGAAGTTGATCGAGTCGAATTAACTGAATTGCCTGCACATAATTGGTGTGGGAATAGTGAGGAGTCAATTGAGGATAAGACGGAGCGCTATATTTTGCATCATCTTGGCAGGTTCGGGGAAATGACTAAGTCTCAAATTAATCAATACACGATATGGTCTAACAAAGAAATTCGTGATAGCGTCCTTGGTAAGCTAATTGAAGAAGGAGTTATTTCTGTGTTTCGAGTTGGACGGGCAGTAATGTTTAGCCTTATTGAAGATGAAACAAGTAGCTGCTGCATCAGTTAGTCGGGGTATCTGTTTTTAACAAGGAGAAGTGAAATGAAGAGCGAAAAGCAGTTTGTTTATATTTTGGACACGGATTGTTTCTTTGGTGAGGATAAAGATCCAGAGAAGTCAATCAGGCGCATTAAAGTTGAACGTGTCGGGTTTGCGTCTTGTTGGATTGCCGGCAAAGAATGGTTCCTGGGATATAACGAAGATGGTGGAACTTCATTATTTGCTACATATGAAGAAGCGAAGCTTGCAGGGATTAGATCTGAAACAGAGAGAATGGCGTTTTCTCGAGAAGAGCTCCAGGACTATATTCAGCGCAACCTTGATCGTCTGAAGAGTCGTGAAGAGGTAATTATGTCCTTAACTAAAGCAACTCAGGAGCAAGCTGATAAGTGTGAAAAAATTTTTAAAGTCACTGAGGACACTACGCTAAGAGATGTCAGAGGGAAGTTAGGTTTAACTATGGTTTTTGAAATGCAAGGCAGAATCTTCAACAGAAAGCTAGCGAGTATGGACTTTGTGGATGAAGATGGTGCAGACTATGGTCGCGATGAACTTGCTGAGTTAATTCATTCAGAAAGATATAGCCTTAAAATATATTTTTAAAGGGGTGATTAACTATGAATGAAGTGGTGAAGACAGAGGCAGTCGAGTTTCATGGACAGGAATTAATTACATTCCTTGTTGGTAACGAGAAATTAGTTGCAATGAAACCTGTTGTAGAGAATTTAAGCTTAGACTGGGAAAACCAGAGAAAGAAGATCAATAAGCAATCTGGCAAATACGCTCCTACCGTCCGATCAGACGGTGTCACAAAATACCTATGTATCCCTCTTAAAAAACTGAACCTGTGGCTGGCATCGATAAGTACAGTTCACATCAAAGATGTTCAAACTAGGAAACTAGTTGAGTTATATCAAGAAGAATGCGCAATCGCCTTACATGATTTTTGGACGAAAGGTATTGCGATACGCACAACTCATAATTCGCTTGAGAGCTTAACACAAGAAGCGCTTATAGAGAAGATCGTCGAGGAGCGTCTCGAAAAGAAAATGCTTGCACATAATTATTCTGTGGTTGCGCCAGATGTTACTTATGGTGATTTGAGCAAAGTGAATGGACTGCCCCGGACGGAGTATGTTAGAAGTTATCCGAGATCACAGAGAAACGGCAAGCGAGTATCTCCACCGAGGCTGTATAGTGATGGAATGAGACAGCGATTGTTATTTTATGAAGGGGTTTATTATGGGCAAGAAGTTTGAGTTAACGGCAGAAAAAAAAGAAATTTGCGGGAGGACATTATTTAGAATAAAAGCGCTGATGAGCTTTGGTAATGTCAGGGAAGGTGAGCTTGGCGGGTGGGTTGAGAAGGAAGAAAATCTGTCGCAAAACGGTGAAGCATGGGTCTACAATGAAGCATGTGTCTACAATGAAGCACGGGTTTTTGATGAAGCGCGGGTCTATGGCAAAGCGCGGGTCTATAGTGAAGCACAGGTTTTTGATGAAGCACGGATTTTTGGTGAAGCACGGGTCTGCGGTGAAGCACGGATTTTTGGTGAAGCGCAGGTTTCTGATGAAGCACGGATTTTTGGTGAAGCACGGGTTTTTGGTGAAGCACAGGTTTCTGGTGAAGCACGGATTTTTGGTGAAGCGCAGGTTTCTGACAAAGCACGGGTTTTTGATGAAGCACGGATTTTTGGTAAAGCACAGGTTTGCGGTGAAGCACAGGTTTCTGGTGCTGTTCTTTACATTATTGGACTGGATTGGAATGTAACAATTACAGATAAGCACATAAAAATCGGTTGTCAGATGCACCCAATTTCTTTTTGGGAAAAAGCAAGTACTGAAATTATTGCCAAGATGGAGACTGGAGCCTTGGAGTTTTGGGGTAAATATAAGAATGCGATTTTGGGATTAGCAAACTCAAGGGTGTAATCATGAATGAATTCAAATCAAAGCAGTATGAACAGGCGCTGGATGAACTGCGCGGCATGCTGGCGACCAATCATGAGATAGCTGATTTATTGCGTAAAGACAAACGGACTATCGACAACTGGGCGCGGCAGAAAAGATTTCCTAACGGCTCAGTACTGGAGATCCCAGGGGGCAACCGGTTATTCAAAGTTGACCTGATATTGAAAGGTATGGAGCAGAACTATGTGAAACGAAGGGTAATTTGATGGTTTATTTAATTTATATTTATAGTGCGCTAGCGGTGTATGGGGTGCTTTCAGCCGTGGCAGCGTACAGATAGGAGATGTTGTGAATAGAACAATGATCGAGATCAGTGAGGATATGCAAGCGCTGGATGCGCTGCTCAGTGAAGAGGGTATTGATTGGGATAGTCCGGAGGTGCAAGCGATTGTCTGTGATTTGGCGACCGAGAATGAGGAGAACTTTAATACCAAGGTGGATAATTATGTGGCATTGATTACCGAGTGGGTCGGCAGGACTGTTACTCGCGAGACTGAAGCCAAACGGTTGAGTGCGCTGGCCAAGATTGATAAGAATAATGCCGAGCGCCTCAAGGAGCGCCTCAAGTATAACCTGGAGGCGATGGGCAGGCTCAAGGTTGAGACTCCGCGATACCGGGTGACGGTTGCTAAGAATGGGGGCAAGATTCCACTCGTGGTGAATGCCCGGGTTGAGGAGTTGCCAGCGGACTGCGTACGTACCGAACTCAAGCCGGATAATGATGCAATCAGAAGCAAGCTGGAAGCTGGTGAGGCTATAGCAGGCTGTACACTTGGTGATCGCGGAACTAGTCTGAGGATTAAATAATATGAGTATAACTCAAGAAGCTATATTGAATGTAATGCGTAGAGATGGTTACTTTGTGGTCAACAATAATGGCTGTATCGTTCTGGATTTTAAGCGTTATTATTATTATATAAAACTAATAGAAAGGGAGGATATATGAATCAGGAAAGATTGGAAGAAAAGTTGTTTGATAGCGTGATTTCGTATGGGCAGATTGCTTTGAAAGCCGCACTTGTTGTGAGTATTGCTAATGTTGTGATAGTGGTGGCATTTATGTTGAGTCTGAGCAGGTATCATGAGTTGGTTGCATCGTTAGAATTCGCATGTGTGGGTTTGTTTGCAGCTTTGATTGCAAGTGGTGTGATCTATGTAAATCAGTTCTTTTACGCAATTGGTAAGAAGAAGGCAGGCGATTACCTAATGCCGGGGAGCTGGTTAGGAATTATTTTGAGCTATGTTTATTATGTAGCGAGTACTCTAAGCCTCTTTGATGTGCTGAGAGGAATCTAAGTGCCACTGATTGGCGACGAAAGGAGAGTGCGGTGGTAGATATGAGCAATGAAGGGAATCAGACTTTTGCTGATGTGGATGCACAAGGGAATATCGTTTCAGAGCAGACCGGAAGTCTCTTTGATACGGTGACGGATGCGGTTGAACCGACGCCGCCGAAGATATTCTTGTATGGGGTTGAAGGTATTGGTAAGTCCAGCTGGGCAGCGAGTGCGCAGAGGTGTGGACTCAAGCCGATTATTATTCCGACCGAGGATGGGGTGAAACAGATAAAGTGTCCGAAGTTCCCGCTGGCTAAAAGCATGCAGGATGTGGTCAATCGCTTGGATGCGCTACTCAATGAAGAACATCCTTATGATATGGTGATTATTGACACCGCCGATTGGCTGGAGCGGCTTATTCAGAAAGAGGCTTGTATGCAGCATGGGGTGTCGACGTTGGCTGATGTCGGATATGGTAAGGGCTATGCGCGGGCTGAGACCTTATGGGAGGACTTTATCTGGCGTTTTGATAAGCTTATCGCCAGAAAGATTGGGGTAGTATTGCTGGCGCACGCCGGTATTCAGAAGATAGAGGATCCGGATGAGTCGAGTTATGATAATTACGCGCCGAAGTTGCATACGAACTCCAAAGGGCAAGGGATTATGCAGACCTTCTGTGAGTGGGCGGACTGTTTGCTTTTCTGTAAATATGAGCGACACATGGCCAAGGAAGAATCGGGATTCGGCAAGGAGCGGAATGTTAGTACTGGGCTCGGTCGGCGTATGCTGTATACGACCAAGCATGCAAGCTTCAATGCAAAAAACCGCTTTGGATTGCCCTCAGAGATCGAGATGGGTGATGGCAAACAAGCAGATTTTGGTATTTTCTGGCGTGAACTCTGGAACAGCCCGGTATTTAAGTAGTTATCAATGAAGTAAGAGGTAGTGTTATATATATTTTTTTCGGATGTTTTGTACGAACAAAGTTGAAATTAAGGAGTAAGAACGATGGCACAGATGAATGATGTGAATATGGATGGAGTAGAGGGTTCAATGAGCGGTGGTGGCATAATCCCGGCTGATATGTACACCGCTACGATTACCAAATCGGAGCGGAAGAAGACCAAGGATCAGCAGAGCGAGATGCTGGTACTAACCTTCACGGTGCAGCGGGGAGTCTGTAAGGGGCGGTCGGTAATACTCAGACTCAATCTCTGGAATAAAAATGCTCAAACACGGGAGATCGCTAAGAGTGAGTATCAGTACCTGCTCAATGCGCTCGGCATGCCCAAGGGGGTTCAGGACTCACAGGATCTACATAACCTGCCAGTGCTGATTCAGGTGATTGTTGATGAGTATGAGAAGACAAATCCACGGACACGTGAGGTCGAGGTGAAGAAGAGTAACAGCATTATTGATTACGGTTCGGTAAAGAGTAGCGGCGCGCAGCTGGAAGAAGGCGGGCAGAACTTTACCCCGACTCCGGGAGGTAAGCCCTGGGATAGATAGAATTTAAGGTGTCTGGTGATTATTTATTTTAAGTGAAAGGAAGATGTGATGGAAGAAGAAGCGGTATTGGATGAAGAGACAGAGGTAGAGCAAGTGCGGGTGCCGAGGGTGCGAACTACTACAGACGAGGAGTATCTTGAGTGCGAGTTGACACAGGAAGAGCTTATCGAGTGCAGCAAGGAGCAGACCGCGCAACTACGGCAGCGTAGCAGTCTAGAGGGGCAGAAGAAGGCTTATAACAGCAAGATCAAGTCAGAGGTTGAGACTTGTGATAAGCTCATTGAAGAGTTGAGTAATAAGATCAGTTCGCAGTCTGAGTACAGACATGTCGAGTGCCGGAAGGTCGAGGATTTTGATGCAGGTACACTGCGTGTTATTCGTCTTGATACAGAAGAGGTCATTGTTGATCGGAGGATGACCAGAACAGAGTTGCATGCCGGGGATGATCTCTTCTTTGAAGCAGATGAACCGGCTGAGGCTGGCCCCAAACTACTTACCTGTGATGTTTGCCGTGAGGATTGTGATATAGAAGATTTCGTCAAAATGGACGGGATACTCAAAGATGACAATTTTAGTTTTGAGGAGCGGGGCATTCTGCTGAGCAGGAAGGAGAAGGATATTTGCAGTTCATGTGCGGATCAACTGATCGTTGAGGCTGGCGAGCAGGTATGATCTACAAGTTGGAACTGCCATTACCCCCATCGGCGAACCGGTATTGGCGACATGTGCCGGTTCCGCATAAAAAGGGGGTGGTGGTAGTAAAGATCAGTGAGGAGGGTAGGAAATATGCCGAACTGGTCGCGCGTGCTGTTGTCGACTCTGGCATCAAGACTATTACTGGAGCAATAGCTTTAAAAGGTATTTGGTATTGTCCTGATATGCGCCGGCGAGACATAGATAATATTCGTAAGCCCCTGTATGACGCATGTACCAAGGCGGGACTTTGGGAAGACGACAGTATGATAATTTATGATCCAATACTCAAGAAGCTGGCTCCGGATGGGGAGGAGGGCAAGGTTGTGCTTACAATAACGCAGGTAGCAAGCGCAATCCTTCGCAAAGCTGGCGCCTGGTCGAAATAGAAAGGGGAAAAGGTGGTAAAGAATATACGGGATGTATACAACATTGTCGATAAACTGCAGCTTGCAGGCGACTATGCGGAATTGAATCAGTTGGCACAGTATGTAGTGGATGCCATCCTTAACGACGATGAGGCACTCAGGCTTCAATTGCCGACAAATCCAACGATCACCCCGGTAGTCGAGGCTGATCCTGTGCAAACAGGGGTGATTTCATGTCGGTAGAACTCAAGCCTCGCTGGTATCAGCGCGAGGCCAAGGAGGCGATATATGATCATCTCCGGCAGGGGAGCGGGGATCCCTGCGCTGTGCTTCCGACCGGCGCAGGGAAGACGATTTGCATCGCCGATATCTGTCGGGATGTAGTCAAATGGGGCGACCGAGTCTGCGTACTGGCACATGTAAAAGAGTTATTGATGCAGGCGGCGGAGAAGCTTGCATACTTTCTGCCTGCAGGAACGGTAGCTAGGCCTACAGTCGGGATTTACTCAGCCGGTTTGGAGCGGAAGGATACGTCAAACCCGTGCATCGTTGCCGGGATTAAGTCGGCGTATACCCATGCGAGTGATTTCTGTCTGTGCAGTAAACCTTTCAGTATAATCATCGTGGATGAGGCGCATCTTATACCGCCGAAAGACGCGGGAATGTATCGGCAGTTTTTGGGAGAGATGAAGAAGCTCAATCCGAAGTTGGTGATTATTGGACTTACGGCTACGCCGTACCGGCTCAGTACAGGCTTGATCTATGGTGGCAAGGATGACATCTTCTCAGCCTGTTGTTATGAAGCGCCGATAAAGCAGCTTATACATGAGGGGTATCTCTGCCCGCTCAAAGCACGAGCCGGAAAGATTCATGCCAATATGACGGATGTGGAGATTAAGCGGGGTGAGTTTGTTACGGCGCAGATGGTGGAGGCCTTCGACGGAGTGATGCTTTCTGCAGTAGAGGAGATACTCCTGCTCTCGCAGTCTTGCAAATCTGTACTTACCTTTGCGCCTGATGTCAAATATGCGCAGCAGGTCTGCGAGCTTTACCGTGTGGCTGGGGAGAGTGCGGAGTACATTACTGGCAAGACTCCGAAAAGAGAGCGCGAGAGGATATTGCTTGATTATAAGAATCAGGTATTTAAGCATCTGGTAAACGTGCGGGTGCTCACGACCGGTTTTGATGCGCCAAATATTGATTGTGTTGCTCTGCTCTGTGCTACCGCTTCACCGGGGTTGTATTATCAGATGATCGGACGGGGTTTGCGTATCCACCCGGATAAGAAATTCTGCTTGGTGCTTGATTACGGAGAGAACGTGGAGAGGCACGGCCCTATTGATATGATCAAGCCACCGATAAAGAAGGGAGAGTCCAAGGGTGAGGCGGTGACCAAGGTTTGTCCATACTGCCAACTGATACTCTTTGCCGGGTATGCGGTCTGCCCCGACTGCGGGTATGAATTCAGCGCGGAGCAGATTGCGCATGCTGAGAGAGCCGGGAACAAAGAGGTAATCAGTGGTGAGGTGACGCTCTTTGAAGTAGAGGTGGCGTATGTCGATTATTATGTGCATTACAAGAGAGGTTTTGAGAATGATCACTGCGTACCCCCGACCATGCGGGTAGAATACAAGACCGCTGGGATTCCTGGTGAGACTTATAAAGAGTATCTTGGCTTTGAGCATGACAATTATGCTCTGGAGAAGGCGTGTGACTGGTGGTACTCGAGATGCAAGTATGTACCGGTACCAGAGACGGTGAAAGGTGCAGTCGAATTTGCTAAGGCTGGGGGGCTGCCCCGTACGACCAAGATTATGGTGCGCTATACAGCTGGAGAAAAGTTCCCCGAAGAGGTAATTGGCTGGGAGCATGAACCGCCGCTCAGTGAAGAGAGTGTAGAGGAGATCTATGCAGCACTGGATGCGCAGGGTATCACACTATCCCAGGAGGCAGGGGCGGAGGTAGCAGCTTCTGAGAATCCGGATTCGTGGTTTGGTGAGGTCGACACTGATGAGATGCTCTTTCAATTATAGATACTGGGGATGTGTGTGGGATATACAAAGATAGTGACTGAAGACGATGTATCCAGAGTTACCGGAGAGTTACAGCAATACATAGATGTACTCTGGTCTGATGCGGATTTGATAGAGCTCAGACCATTGCCGGTAAATTCCGGCGAGCGGGAGTGGTTACCGGCGTTAGAGCTGTTAGAGCCTGAATGTATTGGCAGGCTTATCCGTGAGAACAGATCCGGTGCAAATCTGTATACCGGGGTGCTGCCACGTACTGCACCCGGCAAGTCAAAGGATGAGACGATTCGGGGGGGGAGGGTAGTCTGGGCGGACTTTGACCATACAATCCCGGAAGTAGCAATTGTACTCAGCAGCGAGAAAGGGTTTCCTGCTCCTTCGATGGCGGTAAATACCGGTAACGGAGTACATCTCTTCTGGAAGTTGAGCCGCTTTGAGACGAAAACGGTTATCTGTGATCTGGTAGCGAGAATGGCTGTCCTCTTCGGTTCTGATGCTAGTGTTAAAAATGCGGAGCGTATCTTGAGGCTCCCCGGCTTTGTGAATCATAAGCGCCCTCTGACCTTCAGCAGTATTGTCTATGCCGAGCCGACACTGGTATACCAGGTATCAGAGCTTGATTCATTGTTGCCGGAACTCTCGAAGGTGAAGCGCAAAGAGCGGAAGAGGGCGAAGAGGAGTAAGCCCTTTAAGCTAGAAACAAAGATTGTTGAGAGTGAACGGCTGGAGATCAAGCGGGCGCGGAAGTATATCGATACTATTTCAGATGACGGTAGCGGCCGGAATAAGGCGGCGTTCAAAGCAGCGGCGGTGATGGTTAATGATTTAGCACTTTCTGAGAGCGAGGCGTTACCACTCTTAGAGGCGTGGGATCTCAAGAAGAATAACCCGGCGATTCAGCATGATACCAAGTACAGGGCTGACGAGCTGGAAAGAATCGTTCGTAATGCGGCGAAGTATGCTAAGAAAGAGAGCGGAAATCTTGTCAATGTGCCGAAAGTTGAGGTGGTATTGCCGACAAGTTTCGGGGATGAGGCAGAAGCACAGAAGGGCGGTAGACCCAAATCTGCACGTAAAGCGATACAGGACTACCTTGATTGCGGTGGATTGATACAACAGGTGTGTGAGTATATTGATAGAGGCGCATACTGTGTACAACCTGAGTTGTCTCTTGGCGCGACCTTGGCTTTTCTCGGCGTAGTTTTTGGGAGGGTAGTGCGTGATAGCACCAACACCAGGACAAACTTATATATCATCGGTACGGCGCCGAGCGGCAGCGGAAAAGACCGGGCGCTTACAGCACTTACCGATATTGCAGACGCTGCGGAATTGCTTGATATTATAGGGCCATCCGGCTATCGTTCGGGCAGTGCTTTGATCAAGACTTTGTCTAAATCTCCGCGCTGCCTCTCGCTTATAGATGAGGCCGGACTCTTCTTCCGCGGAGTTAATGTAGCCGGGAAAACGAGTAATCATGCAATAGAGATAATTAAAAATATGATGGAGTTATATAGTAAATCCGGCAGTGTGTATAAGGCGCCTGCAGCGGCTGGATACGAGACTAGACCAGTAATCAATCCTTGCCTTGGAATTTATGGGTGTACCGTTCCTGAGTCGTTATATGAGGGGTTGCCTAAAGAATCAATTACTAATGGTTTTTTAGCGCGGGTGTTGATTATAGATGGTAGGAGTATGCCGGTAGAACAGGAGCCTGATTGTGCGCCGGTTCCTGAGAGCTTGGTGCAGGAACTTGAGTACTGGCGTGATCTAGAAGCGAAACAGCGGGGAGGCGGAAACTTAAAGGAGTATGCTCCGCCAAATCCTATGACTATACCGATAGCCGCCGGGGTGAAGGATTATTATATGGAGTGCCGAAGGAGTTGTAAAAAGAAGGGAGATGAAGTGGGGGAGCCGTGGAATACTCTTTGGACACGCACCATCGAGATAGGCAAACGTCTGTCTTTGATTCATGCCTGTAGTATGAGTCGTGAGCCTGTGATTTCGCTGGCATCGGCGAAATGGGGTTGTGGCTTGTCTTCGATTTTAACTGAATTGATGATCGAAAGGTTGCAGGGGCATATAGCTGAGAATGAGATGGAGCGTAATCATCAACGTATACTTCAGATTATCAGTCGCGGGTATGGGGGTAAGCCTCTGACCAAAAGTCGGTTGATTCGTAAGACGCAGTTTGTCAATGCGAGAATTCGCGATGAAATAATCAATACACTCAAGGAGTCAGAGCAGATTGAGGAGTTTGTGGGTGATGACTCAAAGCCGGGCGCTGCTACTATGTTTTATAGGGTGAAGGAATGACTATATATGTATCGAGCGATTTGGAGTATGCAGTCACAGATGAGCCGCAGTATTATGCTTCGACTGTCTGGCTGAATAAGGCGCCGTTCAAGGTATTGACTGCCGAGTTATTCAGCCAGCTGGAGAAGTATATAGACGGATTGGATAGGGATAGCGTCATGCGGCAGAGATTTGCAGAGATAAAGAACTTATATCGGGGAAAGGAATAAGAATTATGAAAGAAGAGTATCAGGATAAGTTGGGGCGGCAGATTGAGATTGAGCGTCGGTATCTGTCAAACAGTCGGGAAGCGTTTTATAAGCAGTTTAAAAAGCTGTCTGCTAGCGGCAGGGGTGAACGGACAAAGCTGGGCCGGGATATGATCAGCACACTGATTGAGAAGATGGAGGAGGCTTTGGAGAAGGAGATTGGAGCGCGACTTACCGGCAAGGCTACAACCGCTACGGCAGCAGTGGCAGCTCTGCCTATAGACGTTGCTGCGCTGATCGGTCTACAGAACCTGGTACGGGGGGCGCTGGCATCAGATACCAGGGTAGGGCGCGCGTTGATAACCGGGCAAGAGGTAGAACATGAGGTTAATGCCCGCAAGATAGAGGCGCATTCCAGTGGAGCCTATAGATCTTTGCAGCGACGGCTCCAGACTTCATGTCCTACCGAGGCGAGCAAGGTCAATCTGCGTAAGGCTTATACTCAGAAGTGGTATAAAGAGTATATTGATCCGATCAAGCTGGATAAGAAAGACCGGCTTAAATCCGGAATATTTCTGCTTGGGCTGGCCGAGCAGCTTGCTGAGGACTGGGTAGTACGGGTAAAGAAGAAGGATCGCCGGGGTAAGCACACTGCACTGGTATATCAGTTTACTTCGGAGTTTGCCGAGACTATTGCCAAGCATACAGAATTGCTGGCACTCACTCGACCGCAGTATCCACCCTTTATTCTGCCCCCTCAAGATTGGGGTGGAGGTGTTGTCAGTGGGCGCAAGCCGTATTATACGCCAGAGATGAACGGACGGGTAAATTTTATTCGCTCCAGGGATTATACTTATCTCAGGGAGATGGATAAACGGGCGAGATGTGGCGATCCGTCTAAGGATTTTCATTTACAATTTGCGCCGGTAAACAAGGCGCAGCAGACCGCCTGGAAGATCAATATCGATATCTTGAATACACTGAATGAGTGTATTCGACTCGGCGGGGGAGAGATTTGGGCGTTGCCGATCACTGATCCCGGGCAGCTTCCGACGATCAAGGATAAGATCCCAGGAAGCAAGGAGTTTAAAAAGGCGCAGAAGATGCGTAACGAGATGATTACAAAATCGATAATGCTTCGCGGGCAGGTTGGTGTAGCGTCCGAGTTTAAGGATGAAGACGAGCTATATTTTGCCATGGCGATCGATAGTCGAGGTCGCGGGTATTATGTCTATGGTGGTAACTATATCAACCCGCAGGGCAATGATGTGTCGAGGGCATTACTGCAGTTTGCACAGGGCGAGCCGCTCTTACGCCGTGATGCGGCGGATTGGTTGTATTATGGCGCAGCAACAATCTACGGTGTGGACAAGGTGAGCAGACAGGAGCGTATCGACTGGGTTGGCGACAATATGGAGGAGATACTTGCTTGTGCGACCGACCCTCTGGAGAGTGATAGCCGGAAGTTCTGGATCAGCGCGGACAAGCCCTGGCAGTTTCTGGCGTTCTGCTTTGAAATCGCCGGGTATCAGCGTGACGGATTGCAGCATGTGACCCGAATTCCGGTACACCTCGACGGCTGTCAGAACGCCCTGCAACATGTATCCGCGATGATGAGGGATCGGGAACTTGCCATAAAATGCGGGGTAGTTGATACAGGCGGGGCGACCGATTTGTATACTGCGGTAGCAGACAAAGCTCTGGAGTATATCCGTGATGATGCGTCATGCTCGTATAACCACGAGCAGTATGGAGACTGGGAGAATGATGCGCTTGAAGAGCTGGCGCAGGAATACTGGAACAAACTCAAGGATAAGGATAGAAAGGATGAAAACAAGTGGTCTGTAGAGCTCCGAGCTGTAGACAGTGTCTTACTGCCGCGTATCCTGTCAAAACATCCAGAGATTGTCAGCCGGAGTATGTGTAAAAAACCGGTGATGACCTTTATCTATGATTCCAAGGCGTTTAGCCGGAAGGATTATATCTCCGAGGCTTTACTCACGCAGCAGGAGGGGATTGCAAATCATCCGCTGAGTGATAAGCAGCGCTGGCGGATGGTGACCTACCTGGAGCCGGTGCTTAGTCGGGCTACCAGAAATATCCTCTCCGGGGCGGTCGAGTACCTTGCCTGGCTAAAACGGGTGGCGAGTGCGGTTTCGACCAGGCCGAGTGTACACCATGTGTGTGCTGATTGCGGGAAGCATCTCTGCAGGTGTGAGTGTGAGGTTTCAAAGAATGAGAAGAAGCGACGGGCGTTGCGCTGCCGATGCAATGCTGAGCAGTTAGGGCTGGAGTGGGTGACACCTTTAGGATTACCAGTGATTCACAAACCGGTACAACTTCAGCAACGGCAGATATACAGTACTGTCGGCAGCATCAAGTATACCCTCTCGTATGCGAGTGTGAGTCGGGTACTGAATAGGAAGCAACTGCTATCCGGGGTGGCGGCGAACTTCACCCACTCTTACGACGCGGCCATGCTCTGGGATGTTGTGCTGGAGTGTCGGAATGATATCAAGAATATTGCTCTGATTCACGATAGTTTCGGGACTCTGGCGACCAAGACTAGCCTGCTCCGGCATATCTTAAAGCGTTGCTTTGTTAAGCTTTATTCGCATCGTGACCACCTGGAGAGTTATAGAGCGTGTGCAGAATACCAGCTTGAGCGGGCGGGGCGTAAACTCAAGCTGCCACCGGTACCGGAGCGCGGTGATCTGGATATAGAGGAAGCAATGAAGTCGGATTATTTATTTTGTTAGGCAATATATGAAGCCATTGAAATATCTGTCGATCTGTAGTGGGGTGGAAGCGGCGACGCTGGCGTGGCAGCCGCTGGGCTGGGAGGCGGTGTGCTATGAGAATCATGCACATGATTCTAGAGTAAGGCTGGTCAAGGTTTCACCAACAATAGGCCGGCATGCTGGTACCGGAGGTGGGAATCTTCCGCTAGTGCAGAGCGATACTATTGTGCGCCGTCTGACGCCGGTGGAATGTGAAAGGTTGATGGGTTTCCCTGACAATTACACGCGAATTCCGTGGCGCGGCAAACTAGAGGAAGAGTGTCCAGATGGGCCACGGTACAAGGCGTGTGGTAATTCGATGTGTGTGAATGTGATGAGGTGGTTAGGAATGAGGATAGATGAATACAAATAAACAGATCTTAGACCCGTGTTGCGGTAGTAGGATGTTTTACTTTCAGAAAGAGCATCAGCTTGTCTTGTTCGGTGATATCAGGGATGAGAAATATACGCTTGATGACGGCAGAGTTTTTGAAGTAAGACCGGATATGCAGATTGATTTTCGAAATATGTCGTTTACAGATTCCAGCTTTTATCTGGTAATCTTTGACCCTCCGCATCTAAAGACTAATGGTAAGTGGTCATGGCTTTATCAGACTTATGGTCAACTCAATAAAGATACTTGGGAGGATGATTTGAGGCGAGGATTTGATGAATGCTGGCGAGTACTAAAACCGGGTGGAACGTTTGTGTTTAAATGGAATGAAGCACAGATAAAAGTCAATCGGGTTTTGGCTTGTTTCTCACAGAGTCCGCTGGTCGGCAGTCGAATTTCCCGAAATCTCAAAACGCATTGGTATGTATTTTATAAGCCAAAAGAGGAGAAAGTAAAATGAAATATTTAGTAGCAGCTGATGGTATAAATGACAGACCTCGAATAATGTTTATCGATTTTAGTGAAGCAATAAACGCTTATGATGATTTTAAAAGTAATAGTGAGTATTTCGAAGTAGGTATTCATGAAGTTGATGAGCCAAATAACTCCAATTGGATCAGCGTTGAGTACAGGCTGCCGGAAAAGGATTGTGTTGTGTTTATATTTTGCCAATGCATTGCTTATGCTGCTAAAGAGGAGAATTCTTTATATGATATGCAAATTGTAGGAACTTACAGGAAGGGTAATAACAAGTTTACTGCTTGTGTAGATAGCCCATTAGACGGATATAAAATAACACACTGGAGACCACAATTTGAAAAACCGGAAGGGGAATAATGCTTAGGAAATCAGTACCCGTAGTGTCTCAAGTGTTTGCAAAGATTGGAGATGTTGAAAAAAGACGTCGACGGGTGGTCACTAAACGGCTTAAAGAAAAACTTGATAATGAGTTGATTTATTTATGGGGAATAGTCAATAAACTTGAGTGCGAAAGAGTAAGAATATTAAGAGAATTTGCACAAAAGAAAGTCTGTGATATAGGAGAAAATTAAACGGATGCCTTGTCAAAAGCACTTTTGAAAGAAAACCACTCCATTTATATGGAGTGGTTTTCTTTCTTCTCCACTATACCAGAAGGAGGGATATCTTATGTCAAGAAGCAAGGAAGCGTGTACGCAGGCGGCAAAGTTGCTAGGAGTTGACGTGCCGCAATCTGGGAAGTCGGAACAGGACAAGATCATACATCATAATCAGGCTGGCGCGGCAGAACAGATTGTGGCATACCTTGAAGCGATTATACCTGAAAAATTTGAGTTTGATTCTGAACGAAAACACTGCTTCCATGCGGGGCAGCGCTCAGTAATCAATATGTTGAGGATAAAATATTTGAAGGAGGATAAATAACATGTGTATTGGAGGACAAGATAGTCCCGCGCCGATGCAGTATCAACCGCAGCAGCCAACCGTAATTGCACCACCGACCACTACGGTTGAAATCGATGAGTCAGATATCGGTGCCGCTACTAAGGACAGCGAGAAGGATACCGGGCGCAATACGTTGCGTAACGATTTGACCGCGACCAATATGGGAAATCCTATCGCCGGGCGGGGGCTGAATATCCTGCAAGGGGCTGGTGCAGGCACATCTAACACTGCGAGGTATAACTGATAGATGCCGTATAATCAGGGGAGAAATCGCATAAAAGCTCGCTACGATAAGCTTGCCCGTATTCGTGAACCTTTCTTGACCCGCGCCAAAGCGATATCGGCACTTACTGATCCGTCACTCATACCGGAAGACGATAATTTTGACGGCACTTCAGATTACCCCACACCGTGGCAGTCGGTGGGACCGACCGGGGTGAGCAGCTTCGCCAATAAGATGGGACTGGCAATATTTCCGCTACAAGCGACCTGGGCGCAATTTAAGCTGACCAGTGTTGTTGATAAGGATGAGTTTGTTGCTGCTTATGGGCCACAAGGATTACAGGCGATCGAGACCATGCTGTCACTCCGGGAAGAGGCAATCAGGGAGTATACTGAGACTACATATCTCAGACCTACCGCCAATGAGTGGTTTGAACAGGTGCAGGTCTCTGGGAACGTTTTGGCGTATATTCCGCTCGATGGCGGCGAGATGCGTTCGTTCAAGCTCAACCGCTTTGTGGTCAAGCGTAACCACGGCAACGAGGTATTGGAGATAATTATTAAGGATGGGATCAGACCTTCGACCTTGCCGGATGAGGTAATAAACTTCTGTGCGCTCAGTGATTCGCTGGAAGCAGATGAACCGGTAGAGTTCTATACCATGATCAGGCGGGATGGTGACCGCTGGGTGGCAGCGCAGGAACTCAGCGGTCATGAATTCCCCGAAGAGGGTGTCGGGGAGGCAGGCTTTGGCGCCTGGGATATCTACCCTCTTGATGCCTGCCCATATATCCATATTCGCTGGAAGAAGATCGACGGAGCAGACTACGGCATGCCGTATATTGAGAGTTTCCTCGGGGATCTATACAATCTTGAGGTTATCACCATGTGTCTAAGCCAAGGGGTGCAGATAAGTGTCCGGACGTTGATCGGGGTGACCCCTGGGGGAGTTACCGACCCGGAAGAGGTGGCTTCTGCAGCCAACGGCGCGGTTATCACCGCTGATTTTATGAACGATGTAAAAGCCTTGCAGATCGATAAAGCCTTGGATTTGCGGATAGCCAAAGAATTACAGCAGGAATTAAAGCGTGAACTCAGTCTGCGGTTCAGAATGAAGCAGGGTATCCAGCGGCAGGGTGAACGGGTGACCGCAACTGAGATCCAGGAGCTAGTGCAAGACCTTAATGAGAATACCGGCTCGGTCTTTGCACTGTTCATGCGTGAAGTGCAAACCCCAGTAATCAAGCTGATGTCCCGGCGTATGGAGAAGTTGGGTAAGCTCAAGCCGATACCAGATGATCTGTTTGACATAACTATTGTTACCGGACTGGAGGCTCTAGGCAGAGGGCGCGAATTACAAAAAGACCTAACCTTTATTAACACCCTGACTCAAACCTTTGGCCCCGAGATGACGTTGCGGCTTATTCACACCGATGCCTTTATCAAAAAGATGGCTGCAGGCATGCAGTATGATATTACCGGTATCGTCAAGACTGCAGAAGAACTGCAGGCGGAGAAGGAGGAGGCGATGCAGAACCAGCAACTACAGATGATGAGTCCATACGCTGCGCCGATGGCGAGCGTAGCTAATAAATTGATAGAACAAGGAGGAGATAATGGCAACAACACAGAACAAAGATAATGCGGTAAAGCCGGAAGAGGAGCAGGTTGATATGAATGCTGTGCTGGCGAAGATGAACGCGAGGATGGATGATCAGGATAAGTCGATCAAGGAACTCAAAGAGAGTAATGACAAGCTCAAAAAGGAGAATGCTGACCTTAAGAAGCTCAAATCGGAGAATGCATCGCTTCAGGCGGAGGTGAAGACACTCCAGACAAGTGTAGCAAATATCAATCCGGAAAATCTGATGTCGGAAGAGGCCTTGCAAAAGATTTTTGAGGCAAAGAGAGAGGAGCGGATTGCTGCAATAAAACAGCCTGGGGTGCATGGACTGAAGATCTATACCGCTGCGGGCAAAGACCTTGATCCGAAGAATCTTCCGAATGAAGATAGCGGAATAGTCGCTTAGTCTTCAGGCAGTGAATATTAAAATCAAAGATAAGGAGGATATAATATGTCAGCAAATGCACTGGCTGGTCAGGTAAACCCAGATCGGCAGCAAAATTCCGGGCAGCAGACTATGCCCGAACAGAACATTCCAGCTGCGGCAGCACAGCAGAACCAGACGTTTCAGCCACCAGAGCAGTCATTACAACCGCCAGTAGATAATGGTGCATCTCAAGTGCCGAAATCTGCTGAGGGTGATATCGAGGTTTCGCCTGCAGAGTTGCCTGAATTTGAACAAACACAGCAGGAGACATCAGAGGTTATTAAGAAGTTTGGGCTAGACCCGTCTGCGATTGAAAAGGAGTGGTTTCAAAATAATAGCAAACTCAGCGAGGATAGCTATAAGGCCTTTGAGGCAAAAGGTATTCCCCGATCGTTGGTCGACCAGCATGGACGTATGCTTGAACAGCGACAGGCGCAACAGTTCAAGGAGAGACAAGAGACGGTCAAGCAGGCAGAGGCGGCGTATGTGGCGGCGGTGGACGCGCATACTGGTGGACGCGAGCAGACTCAGGAATTATTTACGTTTTTGAATTCCGGAGCTGTGCCGGCGCAGGAACAGACAGCGTTATTCACCCAGCTTGACAGCGGTGATATCGAGACCGCCAAGATTGCTATCAACCGAATCAAGACCCTGCATGAGTTGCGTTATGGACGTGCCGGGAAACCCCTCAACGGCGGTGATTATGCTTACAGCGGGGGCGGAGACGTCTTTACTTCGGGAGATGAAGCATTCATCGCGTATAAGGCTTGCGAGCAGGGAGACCCGCGGCAGGTAGGGATGCGGCGTAAATTGGTGATGGAAAAACTCTTCAGGACTAATCAGTTGCGGGCGGCGAGGGGGCAGCAGCCACTACAGATTTAAAACAACAGAATATTTTATTTCATTTAGCACAAACAGGCAGTTTGCTTGTCTGTGCTTTTTTATTGGTAACAATTAAGGAGAAAGAAGGAAGATGGCATACCCAGATTCACCGAGCAATATTACTTTGCCGGGGCAGAAAAACCTTGCCGGCGACCCGGAACAGTTCTTCAAAGATCATTTTGTCCCGGAACTCAGAATACAGTACCGATCCAAATGCACACTTGACGGGATCTTCAGAAAGGAACCTATTACCGGGTCAAACTCACATACAGATTCGTCTATGGGGCGTACTGAGATGGATTATCAGACAGCGCGCGGGCAGTATTTGCAGTCGAAGGTAATTGAGCAGGCTGAGACTACGGTTACGCTCGATCCGCTTGAGTATTCCAAGGTTGCGGTAGACCGTACTGATCTGAAGAAGACTCAACTATTGGTCGAACCAAGATTCAAGGAGGAGTTGTCCGCCTCTATGGCGAAAGGTACGGAGAATAAGCGTATCTGCGAGATCGTCAAGACAGCGCGTTCAGCACACGACCTTACCAGTGAGGCCGGCGGCTCGATAATGGCTGGACTAGACCTGGCGGCAGCTACAACCATTGCCGGTAAGGGCGAACTACTATACGACGCAATCTCGGCCGGGGTACAGGCAATTCGAGAGAAGGATATTACCGATATGATCTATACCCTCCTTACCGAGGAGCATATCCGGTATCTGCGTAAATATGATCCGATTCTCAATAAGGATTATGGAGACGGTGCCAGCGTGCATACCGAGGGGCTGCGGTCAGGCATTGTCGGGACACATATACTGGTGAGCAACCACGCAAATGCGCTCTATGGCACCAACGTTACAAATCCCAAATGTCCAAAACATGATGTTGACATGACGGATACCATTTTCGCCATGTTTACTAAGGATGCTATTCTCGAGCTGGAACTACAGGATAATTTCGAGGAGCTTATCGAAGACCCAGACCGCAATGAACACCGAATTCAGGTGACTGCGGTACGAGGTTACGGCAAGTGGGATCCTCGTTGTGCGCTGGAAGTGACCAGATAGAGGAACAGTTATTCAGTCGAGGCATCAGGCCTCGACTGAATTGTTAAAAGGCATGAATAAATGAAGAAGACAGAACTTGAAGCAGTAAATATTCTGCTGGCGCGGGTCAATGAGGCGACCATATCTTCGCTCAATGACAAAACGCTGGATAGCAACTACGACGCAGCCACAGCGCTTACGATTCTGCGGCAGACCACATCCGAGACCCAGATACTCGGAGTGTATGTTAATAAAGAGAAACAAACCCTCAGCCCAGACGTTGACGGATATATATCTCTGCCAACAAATTGTTTGAATATAACCTCGACCAGAAAAGATAACTACAGAAACCTGGTCGAGAAAGGCAATATAGAGAAGGGGGTTAGATTGTATGATCTTGATTGCAATACTTACCATTTTGACAGTAGTATCGAGGTTGAGATCACTTTCGAACTGCCGTTCAGTGAGCTCCCAGCCGCTGTACAGAATTATATAGTAATGCAGTCTGCAATCACTTTTACCCTCGAACTGCGGGGTGATAAAGCGCGATTGCCGTATACCGAGAGCCAGTTACAGCAGGCTAGAGCCGCACTCGACAAAACCAAGCTCTCTAATTCCAGACCGAATATTTTATGTGATGCGCCTGATATGATCGGGCGTTACAACCGCTATAGGATGAGATAATAATGCCAGAAGCATCTATACCGTCACTGGTAAATGGCGTAAGCAGGCAAGCCCCAGCCCAGAGACTGCTTTCACAAGCTGAGACTCAGATAAATTTTATTTCTGACCCGGCTAAGGGGTTACTCAGCAGAAACGGGACTGAGCTAATCGCAGTTATTGGCGACTTCAATCTGGACGGAGATTGTCTTGCACATTTTATCGAGCGGGATAATAACGAACGATATATGCTTCTGCTGCGGGACAGCACCCTCAATGTCTATGACCTCTTTACCGGACAGCAAAATACTGTAACTACAGACAGCGGAGTGCTTGCATATCTCAACACCACTGATCCGGAGAATGATTTTGCTGCGCTTACTGTGGATGATACTACCTGGATTGTTAACAGGTCGGTAACTGTGGCTGCCGCGGGGAGCGTGGAGGCTGCACCGACATCCACAATTGTGTATATTAAACGGGGACTGAAGACTACTACCTATAGTCTGACCTTTCATGTACCGGGGAAGAATGTTACCCTTAACCATACAACCGCGGCGCAGTCCGCGGGTACCGCGTCCGAGATTTCGAGTATTGATATTGCAAAAGATATCAGGGATAAGATTGCTGAATCTTCTGCTGAGACCGACCCCGAGCTGGTAGATATCAGGAATAACTTCTATGTAGATCTATACGGCAGTACCTTGCGCTTCAGGCCGAAGAATTCAAGCTCATACTTTGTCAGTTGCAATGATTCGTACAGTGATCAAGCTACAGTGGCTTTTACTGACAGCTATAAAAATTATGAAGACCTGCCGCAACACTGTTTTGATGGGGTTAAGCTGGAGATTACCAACAATGCCAAAGACGAATCTTCTCATTACTTTTTGGAGTATACTACCAATTCTGGGCATAATATCGGACGCTGGAAAGAAGCGGCAGGCTGGGGCTTGCAGCATGAAGTAGATACCAGCACCTTCCCCGTAAAGCTGGTCAGACAGAGCGACGGAACGTTTCATCTGTCACGATGTGATCTGGAGCCGCGGGTGGCGGGGGACTCTGATACTGCGCCGGAGCCACACTTTATTGGGCGGAAGATCAGGGGACTCTGCTTCCACGCCAATAGACTTGGGGTGATTTGTCAGAATTATATAACTTGGTCGCGGGACGACGACTATTATCGGTTTTACCCGAAGACGGTACGCCAGGCGCTTGATGACGATACTTTCGAGCAGACAACGGTACTGGAAGGATTGTGCGATATTAAGTTTACGCTGCCATTTAGTAGGTCGCTACTGGTGTTTGGTGCGAACCAGCAGTATCAGATCAGTTCCGACGGTGCGTTTACCCCGACACTCGCGGTGATCGAACCGACTACAGCGAATGATTGTAGTGCAATTGCTGCACCGGTTCGCGCCGGGGCGAGTGCCTACTTTGTCTCACCGAGTGGCAGCTATTCGGATATAAATGAATACTATGTAATGGCCGATGAGGTGGCAAATCAGGCTAACAGAATTACCGAACACGTAGATGACTTCCTGCCGCCAAATGTATTCTCGCTTACCGCACGCTCATCAGACAACATGTTGTCCATGCTTACCAAGGACTTCCGGGATCGCATCTATATTTACAGCTATATCTGGATGGGCAACGAGAAAGGGCAGTCCAGTTGGTCATACTTTGAACTTCCTGCAGGATCAGAGATAATTCGTATAAAATTTATCAGCGACAAACTCTATCTGCTCTTGCAGAGAAATAAGCAGACCAGGCTGGAACGTATTGATTTCGGCAGTGCGGATTCAATTGAGGCTAATCCATATATTGACAGTCGCGTAAGAACAACAGGAATATATGATCCGGAATCAGATACTACGACGTTCTCTCTGCCATACTCGGTTGAGGATGCAGAGGTCTGTGTTACCTGCGCTGAAGACGCTGCAACTGCCGGGCGAACACTAAATGTTGTTGAGGCAACAGGACGCGATATCAAGGTTGAAGGTGACTACAGTAGTGGCAGTATCTATGCTGGCTTTAGTTATGAATCGATTTATGAATTTTCCGAGCAGTATCTCCGCAATAAATACAAAGAGAATCAGGCTATTACCGGCAAGCGTACGCAGATACAACGTTTTCAGATCGATTATGCTGACTCTGGAGACTTTACGGCAAGAGTAATAAGTAAAGGGGTTACCCGTGACCGTAAGAAGAGTGGACTTATGAGTCGCGGCGGTTTTGTAGTGAATAAACCTAAAATCGACAGTGGTACATTCAAATTTCCTGTAAACGCACAGAATACCGGTACCAGGATTCAGCTCGTAGCTAAATCGCCGTATCCTGTAAGTTTTCAGTCGGCAAGTTGGGAGGGGTGGTTGAGTGAGTATTCATAAGGAACGAGCGCGCATTAGGGGGATACTTCCGGGCGACATCAAAATGCTTGCAGATAATATGCATTATCTCGATAAACTCGAGCTTGGGTATAGTAACCCTGAGTACACACTGCTTGAGGCATTGCAGGTCTCTGTCAATAGTTCTCTACTCTGCTGGACTGCGCTTTGGGACGATATACCAGCAGTGATGTTTGGCGTATGTCCCACCGCGGACAAGGGGATCGGTAGAGCCTGGTTGTTGAACGACAGGCGCAAGGCAGAGTATACCAGATCATTTATGAGGTTTAGTCAAGAGTATATAGAGAAGATGCAAGCACCTTTTGATATTCTCTTTAATTATGTCTGGGAAGAACACGTAGAGTCCTTGCTCTGGCTTACTTGGCTGGGTTTTATTAATAAGGGTGCCATACCGAAATATAATAATCACGGTAAGACTTTCAATCTTATGGCACGATACAAGGAGAGCATTTAATGTGTATAGGTGGCGGTGTTATGGCAGGTATTGGAGCAGGACTCAATGCTGTTACCGGGACGGTCCAGAGTTTGATGGGCGACCAGGCTGCGTATGAACAGCAACGGCGAGCAAATGATATAGCGCGGATGCAGTATATGGCTGAGGGTAGAGCTAAAGACCTACAGGCACAGAGTATCTACCAGCAAGCGAATGAGGAAGCATTGCAGACCAACCAGCAGGCGGCGGCAGACAAAGGAGAAATCACTAAAGAAGCGCAGAAACGAGTAGCGCAACAGAGAGCCGCCAGCAGTTACGCAGGGCTATCTGAAAATTCTAAAAACAGACTTCTGAATGAAATCAATATTGATGCAGCAGAAAATATAGGTCATATCGAGAGTAACCGACAAAACTCGATGATTCAGCTATCCAGAAAGAAGGAGGCAGCCTATAACTCTGCCTATATGGAGCCGCTATATCTTATCGAACCGGAAGAGCCGAATTTTGGCGCGGCCCTTGCTGGAAGCCTCATAAGTGCCGGAGTAAGCGGTTATTCAGCCTATAGCAGTACCAAGCGTCAAATTAATATGTATAACAGGAGATAAACATAACCATGTCGGAAAGAAATAACAGCAAGGTGAGAAGACCGTTACTTGTCGATCCTGACATAGGTTCGGTACGTCGGAATATTCATATTAAGAATAATGTTGATGCTCCAGACGGTAAGGTATACGCCAATAATCCAACACCGAGTAATAATGCACTGCGTTTAGCCCAGGCTTTTCTAGGCGTAGGAGGCGGCTTCCAGCAACTGGGGGATACCGAGGTGATGGAAGCACGGATGGATTACTCCGAGCGTAAACAGGCAGAGGCGGAAGCCAAGCAAGCAAGCAAAGAGGCTGAATGGGAAGCTAAGCAGCAAAGAAGAGAGGACGCCGCCTTCTGGGCAAATATCGAGGGGGTTAAGTTACTTCATCCTCTGGCTATTGAATTGAATAATAAATTACAGGCACCGGAATTCTCTGCTGAACAGGCCGAGAGCATACATGAGTGGTATAGTTCTGCGGTTCAAGCGACAGTCGACGGGGCGGATCGTGAGACCAGGAATGCTATGGGGCCGCATATGAAGCAAGCCTTACTCGGCGGCTTTGACATGATTCAGAATCGTATGAATAAGCTACGAGACAACACTACCTCACAGGATTTCAATTCCTTATATACCAATGATCTATCTACCGAACAGATCAAGGCCTCGACCCAGACTCTTATCCAGAATAATATCGAGGCCGGCGGTAGTCGTGCTGAAGCGCTGGGCATCGCTCAGCGGGTATCGCTCCAATATCTAGACACTTTGGCTGAGAATGGGAACAGTGAGGAGCTTTCTGATTTTCGTCAGATGTTTATCAATAGCGGTGTACTTACACCTGGTACCGATGAATACTATACCTGGAATGAGGAGGCAGATAAGTTTGCTTTGAATGCTGAAACCCGGCAGGAGCATGACGAGAAAAAGTTTGCCGATGAAGCTCACCAGCGGGCGGCAGATGACTTTTCCGGTTTGGCACGAGGTGAGATAAAAGCCCTGATGCAAGAGCATAGCGGAAACGCTGAAGAGATGACCGCAGAGAAGCGTATAGAGAATCAAGCCTACTGGGACGAAGGGTATAAGGCGCTACAGAAGGACGCTTTTTATAGCGAAGAGCATCGGAATGTACTCGCTCGCCGTCGGCAGCAGGTAGTGCAGCTTCTCAGTGAAGCCAATAAACTCAATGCAGCAGGGGATTATGATGCCGGTTCTTACGGGGTGCTACCTGATGTAAATGGTAAATTTCAGCTAATAGACGATGATACTTTCTTACGTATTGCCGACGCTACCGAACGGAGGTATCTCGACTCCGCAGGACAAATCAAACCACTCTCCGACGAGGCCATTGATTTATACTGGAGACTCCTGGATGAAGAGTTTGCCCGCGAAGGCGCCACCGGGATCAAGCAGCTCAATCCGCGTTACCGGACAAAGTGGGAATCGGAGAACTGGACAGTTGATTATGTTGCGCACCCTAATAACAAGCAGACTATCCTCAATACAATTAAGCGAATGGCTGAGGATAATCCGCGAAAATCGCTCTATGAACATGTAGTAAGTGCAGTGCCAGATACTAACCCTGAGTACGTGGCGGTTAGAAGTTATCTGGCTGCCGAGATCGAGACTGCTCAGCGTAAAAAGCAGATTGAAGCATGGGAGAAAGAAGCGACCAAGCGTCAAAGAGAATTTGAAGAAAATACAGAGCTCTGGCAGGAAAACTATCTTACAGCCAATCAGTCTTTGGATTCAAATTTATTCGGGCTTTATCAGACCTCACTTACAATGTCCAACGACATAGTTGAGATTCAGGAGTATAACGAGGATTATCGGGTCATTAACATTGCTAATAAACTATATGAGAATGAGACAGGAGAGAGCCTATCGTTAAAATCTCCCGAGACAATTGCTGAAACGATCAATTATTATATTGACTCTGGAAAAATAAAGAATGTTCAGAGAGAGAATTACAACCAGTTATATCTGGAATTAACCGATGAATTGGAGCCGTATGCAGCAGAGAGTATCGAGTTGCAGCAGGAAGATATGAAATTACTGAAGAAAGTAGAAAAAAAAATGCCAGCGCTAGAAGAGAGAGAAGCTTTTGTGGGGAATTGGGGTATAGAAATTAAATAGTTTAAATTAGGGTAAAGTATCCAGTGAAATAGATTGCTATAATGATTGTTATTATAGCAATCTTCCCCTCTTTTGCAAAACAGTGAACAAATAACCCAAGTATTATTAATCCACACAACTGTGGAACCCACTTGTAATCCGCAAAACCTGATGTGATATGACCTGAAACATAACTTAAAACACAGAGTATTATGAATAAAAACCAAAATATAACCTTTCGCTGTTTTTCCTCGCTATGCTTGTCATATCTTTTAGCTTTATTTCTTCTGAGGAACAAAAGAGCTAATACTTGAATTGTTATAAAAATAATGGCTATCCACATTATAAGCACCTATATCCTTTACTGAAATGTTAACACTTAACCATAACCTGTATCACTATTTTGGTAAAGAGAATTTGCTCAATTTTATTCAGATTCTTTATCTAATTCTTCAAGCCTATGCTCTGATTGCAAGATTTTCTGTAAGAGCGCTGGAAACAGTACAGATATAACATATTGATTATTACTGACTCAAGACGTGTTACCTTCGGGGTAACACGTCTTTTTTAATGAAAGGAAAATATGACCACACAGTTGTCACCATATGAACGCACCCGTAGGCAGATGATCTCCGAGCAAAGACCGACGACACAGAGTAGCGGCGAGGACTGGTCGTTAGGCAGGACATTTACCACCGCTGGTACCGCTGCCTGGCAGGGCGCGCGTGACGGCTTGATGCTCGATACGCCGGAGATATTCTACCGAGCGGCGCGGAGTGTAGGGGATATGTTTGGAAGTGAGGATATGCAGTCGTGGGCGGGTGAGGGTATAGACGATATCAAGCGCGCCAGAGCTGAAGACCCGTTCTACAAGGTTGATGAAGACGTTATGAACAGCTATCTCGGTAGATCGATCTATGGCGGCATGTCGAGTGTGATCAGTAATTTGACTATGGGCGGAGCCGGCGCGGTCGGCAGCATTCTTACCGGCGGACTTCTGACCATGCCGACTATTGCATTCTCGCTCCTGCATGGCGGTATCTACGGGCTGTCCGAGTACGATTCCTTTGTCGACGATGCTTACGAGACCTTCAGGCAGGTCAACCCAGAACTGACCTGGCAGCAGGTGCAAGACGAGGTAAACAGTGAAGCACTCTGGTCGGCAATAGCCGAAGGCGGGTTTGAAGTTGCTGGCGACATGCTGCTTGGCGGGCTGCTCAAGCATGGTGGCAAGGCGGTAAAGGGAACGGTCAAGACTGCTGTCGGGGACGCGACCCGCAAAGCCTGGCGGACACAACTGACCAAAGGGTTACAGGGAGTCTTTATCAAGGGTCCAGCCTCAGAGCTGCCGTCTGAAATGGCTACTCAGTGGGTGCAGACCGAGATGCGCAATCAAGCGGGAATCTCCAATCAGACCGTGGGGGAGGCACTCAAGGAAGCCTTCGGCGCGACCTACTTCAGCAGCATGCTCCTCGGTGGCGGTGGCGCGCTTGCTGAACATGCTCTTAACGCTGGTAAGCGTGGCGCTGAACAGGCAACGTATGACACAGAGTTGGCAGCAAAGGCGGAAGAACGGGAAATAGAAAAGCAGGGATATATTGACAACCCGGTTATTCAGAGTGTTATCGGTGACGGCACACCCGAGGGGATGCTTGCGGCGATCGGTAAACAGGCTATGGAAGCTGCTGCCGCAGAGGGCGAAGGGTTCCTGACGAATGATCCGAATGCACCACAACCACCAATGAACTTTGACCCTGCAAGTGCAGAGTTTAAAGAATCTCTCAATACTACAATGAAAGATATAGGCTTTATTCCAACCCCTAAAATTGGTAATGAGAGTGCAAAAAAAGGCATACCGATCGATACTCAACAAGAGATGTATGATATCGTTTCTGAGTTTAGAGAAAAGTGCGAGACAGATAAGAACTATAACCCACCGCTTAAACGCTGGCGAATTGGCAAGATCAGACCTGAGCAAGCAAAGGTATTGAACGATGTGACCGGGCTTAATTTCAAAGATGGGATAATAAGCTTTGATACAGCATTTTTAAAAAAGATGTTCAAGAAGCATCCAGAGGTTACCCCAGAACTCTTTACTATGCTGCCTTACACAATTGCAAATTTCACCAAAATTGAGGGGCCATTTGACAGCCATACACGCAAAGGCGAGAAGCAGGTTGCTACGATTTCAGTGTTTGACGGGAAGCGATATCGAGCTGTCGAGGTTGTACCAGGTAAATTTGGACAGATGTACTTGAGGTCATTTCATTACCGCGCTGCTACACAGGCGGAAGTTGATGTTCATAATAGCAATAAAAATGCTCCACCTCGCGATGGAGCAAAACTCGGGGATTCCATGCCGGAAAATACCGACCTTGATCCTACGTCCAATAACGAACCGAGTCCCTATACTTATAATACCACAGATTCTACTATAGTCAACAACTTTTTAGAGTATGGTGATAAATTCGCAAAGTACCTCAAAGGCGAAGCACAAGAACTGACCGCACGGGAAGCAACCTTCTTTGAGAGAACAAAGAAGAAGATGCAGACCGATATGTCTAATGCGCACAAACTCGGTGTGGTCAATAAGACCCAGATGGCACGTTTCTTCGATCTGCTGAATCTGGGAGAACCAAAACGAGAGATCAGCATTGAAGAACATCGAGCAATGGTCGAGAGACAACTTGCATTCGATAGAGGAGAAATCGATATAGAAGATATCGATATGGATACGGTGAATTCATCCTTACTCAACCCGGATTTTGCTGACGATAATTTCCGTAATGCTCACATGGGTATTCTCGGAGAGTATGCCGAGAAGATTAAGAATAGAGACAAACATAGAACCGGTGACTTGCTGGAGAAGGGTAATCTAGCAATTCAGCAAGGGCTTGCAGACCCGCAGACCCTCAGACAGTACGGCAAAGCCTTTGAGAATATGGATACCGTGATTATGACTGCTGGTATGATCTTCGAACAGACCAATAGAGATGTCGCGCTTGCTATGCTGGAATACAAGAAGACCGGGGAGGATGCAGACCTGGCGAATGCTATTTTAAAAATGGAAGCCCGCAACGAGATGGCCGAAACTATATCTGGCTATGGTACCAATGCCGGGCGTGCTTTACACGCAATGCGGACAATCAAAGAGAAGTCAGGACAGGAATTGCAGGATGCAATAACTCAACTCAAAGAAGGCAAAGACAAGCAGCAGCTTGCCGCCATGGTCAGTCAGATAACCACCAACTTTATTGAGCTAGCAAAACCTAAAAAGAAGGGCTTTACAACCAGGCTGGAGACTATTCAGAAGATCCTAGCGGAGAAGTTCAAGAATAATGAAGGACTTACCGATGCTGACGCCAAGATGCTGAATGAACTCTTCACCAACACTAATCTATTGGAGATGACCGCAGAGATCAAGACCAAAACTCGGTATGAACGGGCGCGGGATATGGTTATTGATTCATCAATCTCGGGGATGCTCACCGGTCTCTCGACCCATATCGTCAACACTATCTCTGGCGGGACAAATATTGTTATTGATATCTGCGACCGCCTCTTTGCCGGTGGCATCTACGGTAAGGGGTCGGTGCTGAATGGTAAAGTCGATGCTCGGGTTATGCTTGGTGGTCTGTACCACGGACTTGGCGACGCACTCTTTGCCGCCAAGCGTGCTTTCAAGACCGGACAATCCCAATTCGGTGACCAGAACGAGAAGGGCGGCCTTATTGAGCGGGGTATGAGTAAAGAAAATATGTATATGCTCCTGCATGGGGTCGAGGGGCATTTAAGTAAAGAACAGATCGAAGCCCTCGGCGGCATGGGCGGGGTATCAAAGGTACTCTACGACTCCTTTGATACCGTCGGTAAAGTTCAGAAGATGCTAAGCTCTCACACTATGCTCGCAAGTGATGAATTTATGCGTACACTGGCGTATTCTATATATAGACGAATGTATGCAGAGCGAGCTAAAACAGAAGCAATAGCGCAGGGACTGAACGGGGAGAATGCTTATACCGAGGTGATGGACGGCAAGAATATGGCGGTGCATGAAGAGATTATGGAGGCTACCCGTTATCTGGTATTTCAAGACCCAATAGATCCTAATAGTATGTGGAAGCATGTCGATAATGCCCGTAAAGCACGGCCAGAACTAATGTTGATCATGCCGTTTCTCAAAACTCCGCTCAATATTGCCAAGTTTGTTGGTACCCGTACCCCGGGTATCGCCAATCTTTTCAGAGAGTATCGGGAAGCGATGAGCAATGACGGCGATATGCATAAGAAGCAACTGGCGGAGTCCCGCATGCTTACCGGATCAATGCTCTGGCATGTCGGACTTCTCTTAGCGGCGAGCGGCTTAATCACAGGTGCTGGCCCCACTGACGATAAGGAACGGGAACTTCTATACAATACCGGTTGGAGACCTAATTCGTTGCATCTCGGTGATAAGTATTATGAGTTTACCCGGCTCGACCCCGTAGCTACCTTCTTCAGTACGATTGCCTCCTTTGTCGAGATTGCATCTGACCTTGATCATACAGATGCCGCAGAGGTAGCAGCTACCACTATGGGCGCAGCTCTACAGGTAGTCTCAGAAAAATACTACCTCAGTGGGGTTACCGATTTTCTCGTTGCGCTCAAAGACTTTGATCGGTATGGGGCTGCATATGCCTCTAGGCAGATAGCCAATCTTGTCCCGTTCTCCGGTGCTAGACGGATGTTAACTCGCGGCACCGATCCAATAATGCGTGAGGCGCGAGGAATCCTTGAAGCTGTACGCAAAGACACTCCGCTTGCATCACAAGCAGCAGCAGCACGGAGAACTATCCTTGGTGAGGCCGTGAAATATGAAGGGGGAGCGCTGGGCAGAGCCTTTACCCCGGTCAAGACCGGTACCGCTAAGCATGATGCTGTATACGATGAACTCTACCGCCTGGCTGATAATAGAGCGCTGACAATCAGTAAACCAAGCCGCTATTTTCGCAATAAACGCGAATCAATCAAACTCGACTCACAGCAGTATAGTAAATACTTGGAACTTGCTGGCATTGGGGTCAAGATTAAAGGGCAGAACGCCAAACAGCGGATTGCCAAACTGATCAAATCACCACAATACAAACGTCTCTCAGATGAACAGCAAGCAGAGCTGATCGGTAAAATAATTCGAGAATATCGTAAGCGAGCAAAACAAGTTCTGATCCGGCATGACCAGAATTTAGCCGAGTTTTACAAAGGTTCCCAACAACAGCAACCCCGCCTTATGGCTCTCTTAAAGTAGCCTTTAGGCGAAAGCAAACACTATACCAGAAGGAGGAAATAGTATATGGTAGAATATAATAGTAGAGCGTATATCCCATACAGTAACACAACAGATATTTATAATATTAGTTTCACTTATAGACATAGAGAAGAAATTTTTATTAATATCAAGGATTCAGACGGTATCACTACTGAATACCTAGTAGGTATGGATTGGAAATTCCTAAATGACAGCCAGGTGAAGCTTATCTCAAAACCCTCAGTTGGAGCAATTATTGAAATCTACAGACTGACCAACAACACCAGCCGAGAAGCAAAATTCGCTGCAAGCGATGTCTCTATCGGTGAGCTAGACGATAGTGCCGATCAGACGTTTAAAATTGTCCAGGAAGCTGTCGATATAGCTAATTTATCACGGGAGGAGTCAATTACTACCGCTATAGCCGCAGAGCAAGCACTTATAAATTCTGAACAGGCGCTGGAAAATAGCGAAGAAGCTGTAGACGCAGCAGGTAGTGCAGCTGAAAGCGCCAGCACTGCTAGAAATGCCGCTATCAACGCCGCAGAGGATGCGGCGCAGGCTGTGCATACTGCAAATGATGCCGATAGTAAGGCTGATCAGGCTATTGCCGATAGTGCGGCTGCGGTGACGACAGCGGGTACTGCGGCGAGCAATGCGAGTAACGCTCTTAGTACTGCGAATGGTATTGACGCCAAAGCGACACAGGCCTTGACAGACAGTGCGACGTCTCTGAGCATCGCACAATCAGCAGCAAGTGATGCAAGTACAGCGCTCAGTACGGCGAATGATGCCGATAGTAAATCGAATCAGGCTATTACCGATAGTGCGACTGCGGTGCATACGACTGCGCAGTACGCGACCCAAATAGCCAATGCCGAGACCAGTGCCGCTGAAGCTTCTGAGGCCGCTCAATTGGCAGCGACCACAGCCGCCGAAGCGATGGACGCGGTTGAGAACTCTGGACATAGCCACCTTAATAAGGATGCACTAGATGCCATTTCCTATAACAGCACGACCGGGAGCTTTGCCGTCGGCGGGGTAGAGTTTGCAACAGCGTCAGACCTGGCCGCGCATACCAGCAATGCCAACAATCCGCACGCTGTGACCGCAACGCAAGTGGGGCTCGGCAATGTAGACAATACCAGTGATCTGAGTAAACCGATATCGACAGCGATGCAGGCAGCTTTGACTGAAATGCACGCGGTCATCGACGCTGCTTTGGCGGGAATCAATACAGCAAAGACGCTATCTATGGCTCAAGAGGTTGAGATCAATTTGGCGGAAGCAAACATCTTCAAGCTGGAGCTGACTGGCGACTGTAAATTTATCAATCCAGACAACCCCAAGCCCGGAAAGTTTACGGTATTTCTCACGCAGAATTCTACCGGTGAGCATACTGTCGAGTGGGATGGCCGCTACACCTGGCCGAATGGGGTTGCGCCAACCCTCAGTACCGATCCGTATAAGACAGATGTGATCGTCTTTGAATCTTCCGACGGATTGTCCTTTAGAGGTTTTGCTTCAACCGGCTACGATCTACCAGCGGTACCGAGGCTCTCGCTGTCAAATTACTCGCTGTCAACCTCAGCTGTCGTCGGCTACGCAAATCCGGCGTCGCAGACTTTCGATGTATTAAATATCGGTGAACACACGCTCAACTTCTCTATCTCTGACAACGCCGGTTGGCTGAGTGTCAGCCCGACGAGTGGGAGCACCGCCAGCAACCGGACAATAACCGTCTCTTATAATACTACCGCGCTGGCGCTGGGTGAGTACTCGGCAACAATTACTGTCAGCAGTAATAATGGTGACAACAGTCCACAGACTTTAGAGGTCAAACTGCATATTACCGAAGTGCCAGACGCTACCATCAATACTAATGTCAGCGCCCTGACTCAGGAGAGCAAGGAGGGTGAGAATGCGGCAAGTCAGAGCTTTACAATCACTAATTCTGGCGCTTACGGGAGTACCTTGAATTATAGTATTTCTGACAACGCCGGTTGGCTGAGTGTTAGCCCGACGAGTGGGAGCCTTGCGAGCGGTGAGAGCCAGACCGTGACGGTAAATTATAATACCGCTAATATCGTGGAGGGCACACATAATGCGAATATTACTGTATCTGCCAGTGATTGTACCAATAGTCCGCAGGTGATTCCGGTGACGCTGGAGATAAGAGGTTTATTTAGTGAGATTACAGTGGGGAGTGTGTTTGCACTAAATGACGTCAATAACAATAACTATTCAACTATGATCAAGATGTCACCAGATAAAGTATTAGTTTGCTATGGAAATAATGGTTCGTCCGGCACTGGTAAAATCAACCTTCTATCTATATCAGGATCAACGTTAACTTTGGAGGATGAAGTAAATTTCGGCGATGGGGGTGTGGCATATATCTCAATTGCTAAAATAACTGATAGCACAGCAATCATCTGTTATATGAATCAATCTGCCGCTCCTTATGGCAGGGCTCTTATAGTAGGGGTATCAGGAACGACTTTAACGGCGTATTCAGAGGTTGGTTTTTCTGATACCTTGCCCTTCAGATCATCTGTTATTGTTGATAGTACGAATACAAAGGCGGTGGTCTGTTATAGAGACAGCAGTAATTCTAGTTATGGTACAGCACAGGTATTAACTATAAATGATACTGTAATCTCTGATGTTGGGACTAAGGTAGTATTTAATGAGTATAACACTCAGGAGACGTCACTTACTCTACTGCCTAATGGGTCTATTTTCGTGGCTTATAGCAATACTACAGGTAGAGCACGCCTCCTTAGCATATCAGGTTCGACGCTAACATTAGGCAGTGAGGTTGTAATTGCGTCAACCGCAATATCTAAAATATCTTCCACCTTGATGGCTGATAATGCGGTACTTGTTTGTTACGGGAATAGTAGTGCCTACGCGAGAGGTAGGGCACAAGTTTTGACAATTTCTGGATCAACTATTTCTACTGGAACAGAGTATCAGACTAATGGCAACCAGTATGTTGAATGTACTTCAGTAGAAAAGATTTCTGAACGGCAGGCGTTATTATGTTATGAAGATATGAGTGCTAATTATTATGGAGCAGCTCAAATATTAACGGTATCTGGAAGTGCTATCGCGGTTGGAGATGAAACAGTTTTTAATACTAGTAGAAGTGACTATATGACTGTAGCTCATATGAATGAAGATTTAGCGGTTGTTAGTTATATAGATAGGGATAATTCATATCAGGCAATAGCAAGATTACTCACACTTTCATAAGGAGCCTAGATGTCAACATATATATTAAACAAAGGAGTCAAGGTAATCGTGGTGCCGGAGGGGTCTAAAGTAGATCTCTCCAAAGATCACCCGATAATCGGTACCACTAAATATGGTGATCTCTGGTCTCGTGACTGTGTGCTTAAAGAGACCAGCAAGACGCTGTATCCGTCTCTTAGCTACAACGCTGATCTACGAATTACGACTAAGTACGACTTAGAGCAGGAGTACTCTGATGAGGTCTTGGCCGCTTTGAAACAGCAAGACTACGAGGATAAGACAGACAGGCTGGTGAGCCAATTGAGCCGGTTGGAGCAAACCGGCGGGAATGCTGAGAAGATTGTCGAGGTCAAGCTGGAGCTGGCTATCGCTAACGCTGAGATACAAGATAAGTATGGCGAAGGTGAGGTTGTCTATATTACCGGTACCGGTAGCTGCTACCACGTAAGTGAAAGCTGCTCAGCGCTGGCCAATGCTACGAGTGTGAACGAGGTGGCTAAATCTGAGGGGCTGAAGAATTACAGCGCGTGTTCTGTTTGTTGCAGTTGAATATTATCGTTTGGGTATTACCGTCTGCGTCATGATGTCTAAGAAGTGCTTTATCATTAGGTAATCGTGTAACCTGCATGAATGGCTGCGGGGTCATGCGGGCTTTGATATAACCAACAGGGTTGTGAATAAAGACTCTGGTTTTTACCCATAGGAAATGCAAGTTTATCTTAATGTCAATCCAGAGTAGCCGGCTTTTTGATAACATGGTGTGTCTCCTGATAAATTTATAATAATTGTAGTATATATTGTTAGCTTTTTAAGTCAAGGTTAAATGTTGTGTAAAGGAGGAGTGAAATGTTTGGAATTAAGAAGTTTATATTGCAGATTTTGCTGTTGGTGCTGGGGGCGATCATTGTACTGAGTGCGATGGCGTTCGCCGGGTGTGCGCCGGAAAATATGGCGGCGCTGCAGCGGGTTGAGACGAGTACGAGCGATGAGTCGGTAACTTTTTCGGGTGAGGCGATCCTGACGGTTGATCCGCTTGAGCTGATTCAGGCCAAGGCGGACGCCAAGGTCGAGACGATACGCGCCAGCGAAGAGAAATGGCGTATACTAGCTTGGGTCGGCGGGATCGGGGCGGTAATTGTCGGCATACTGGCACTACTTGTCAGGTCGCCACTGGATAGAAGGGAACGGAATGCCTGAAAACAGTGTAGAGCGACAATTAGTCGAACTTACTAAAGTTGTATATGAGTTAAAGGGAGCCGTCGAGAAGAGTGCTGCTCACGCAGCACCTTGTAACTTTTTAGGTGATTTGGAGAAAAAAATCAACGCTGAAATTAAAAATGTTGATGATGCTCGCAGCCGGGATGTGCGTGAGCTGCATAATCTTTTTCGTCAGCATAAAGACGAGAACCACTCCAGCAAAATGTTAATTCCCGTCTTAATCAATCTCGGCACCATGGCGGCCACCATTGGCGCTATGTTTTTGATGATGAAAGGATAATTATGTCAAAGAAAAGAGATTACAAAAAAGAGTATCGCGAGTATCACGGTAAGCCTGAGCAGAAAAAAAATAGGGCTGCCAGAAATAAGGCACGTAAAGAAGCAGGGTTAAAGATTGGTGACAAACGAGAAGTTGACCATATCAAACCACTCTCCAAAGGTGGGAGTAATTCTAAAAAGAATACTCGTATAGTATCCCACAAAATCAATAGAAAGAAAGGTACAAAATAATGAAAGAAGTAGATGAACTACTTACGCTTTGTTTTCAGCAGATGACTAAAAAAATCAAATCAGGTATATTCAATGCAGCAGATATCAATGCTTCAGTAAACCTTATGAAACTTACAAATGCTGAAATATCACTCAATAATAATAATGATGCGCAAAATCTACAGACAGCTTTGAATGATACAGATACCGGCATACAGGTAAATTTCGCGAACCCCCCAGAGCTTACAGTTGTTAGATCCAGCGGCACTGCCTAAAAATAAGCAAAGTCATAGCATCCAAGAAGAATATGATTGGGAAAAACTCTGGGATGAATTATACTCAAAAGATTTTCTAAAATTTCTCTGGCTCACCTGGATACATCTTGACCATGAAGCCGTTCCCACACCTATCCAATGCGATATAGCCAATCATCTACAATACGGGCCGCAACGAACCTGTGTAGAAGCTTTTCGAGGACTCGGTAAATCCTACATCACCTGTGCTTATGCCGCTTGGCGACTCAGGCACAACCCGAATGAAGCCATTTTAATAGTATCTGCTTCCAAGGATAAAGCAACGGATAACGCGAACTTTATTCGTGATCTGATCTATACAATGCCTATTCTTGAGCCTCTTAGACTTACCACCCGAGACAGGCAGAAAAAGCGTAAACCCCGTGACTCAGCTCTTAAGTTTGATGTACATGGTTGTGACTATAAGATTGTTGCCAGTGTTACCTGTGCCGGAATTGAAGGCAATGTCACCGGCAAGCGTGCAACCATAATCATCCTTGATGACATAGAAGATCCTCTAAATGCAATATCAATAACTCAACGTCAAAAAATACAATACCTGGCCTCAGAATTCGAAGCAATCATCAAGCCAGGTGTTGCAACCCGGATTATTTATCTCGGTACACCACACAGTTCAGCTTCCATCTATACTGAGCTACCAGGGCAGGGGTACGAGGTAAAGATGTGGCCGGCAGTTATCCCCTCTGCCGATTGGATGAATGCTTACGGGCAATTCCTCGGCGACTATATTCGTCAGTTAATGGATGAAGGCCTTTCGGAAGGGACGTCGACCGACCCGCGTTTTCCAGAAGATGAACTCGCTCGACGTAGAATATCAATGAAGGGGCGCTACGCCTCTCAGTTCCTCTTGGACCCGCGCGCAAATGATGCACAGACCCACCCTTTTAGAATGGAAGATCTGATTGTAATGGATTGTGACCCAGATACCGCGCCTGTTGCTCTCACCTGGTCGAGCGACCAGCGCTATAAACTTGACCTCGATCCGACCTCAATGTCCGGAGATTTCTGCTATACTTACATGTACGCTGACCCGCGTCAAGAATCCTATGAAAACAAGATCATGGCAATTGACCCTTCAGGAAAAGGCAAGGATCAAACAGGCGTCTGCATAATGGGCAAATTATTTGCCAAACTCCACTGCTTGGAGCTCAAAGGCTTCGACGGCGGCTTCGATGAAGAGACCTTAAAAAGCATCGCAAGGATGGCTTATGAATATCGAGTTACTACAATCTATTCAGAAAAGAATTACGGCGGAGGTATGTTTGATGAACTCCTCAAACCATATCTAGCAGAATATCTGCATCATGGCTGGAGCTGTAGAATTGAGCAGAAACACAATACTATACAAAAAGAGCTCCGTATCTGTGACACCTGTGAACCAGTATGGAGTGGGCACCGTATTGTGATGAACAAGAAGATTATTCAGAGAGACGCCAGAATACGCCTCACGCAGCCGTATCACGCTGTAAGCTACCAATTCACTCAGATGACGAGAGAACGCGGCTCTGTGGCTGCAGATGACCTTGCTGACGTCTTTTCGATGGCCGTAGCCTTCTTTACCGAACAGTTGGGAGTCTCAGAAGAAGAAAGCCTTAATAAACATAACAAAAAGAAAGAAGAAGAACGCTGGAAAGAAATATATAAGCTAGTCGAGACCAATAAGAAATCTAAAAAGAGATCAAATTCATTTATGCACAATAAGATTAGTATGAACAACAAAACCGGAATGTTCAATTAAAAGTTTATTCTTAGCGTGACTGCCAGGCGTAGTGCGCGTTACGAAGCCGTCCACTCATCCGGGCGGCTTCAGCCTTATTAATATCAACAAGTTAAGAGGTCGGCCGGAATTTCGTCCGACCTCCGAAACGGGAATTCCCGCTTTGGAGAACTAACACGAAATAATTCAAGGTGATTCTCCCGAAGAAAAATATAACAAAAATGCGAATGGGTATATCATACGCGAATTTTCCCCCTAGTCCCCCTGTACCCCCACAAAAAACCGCATGTGCGCCAGAAAAATACACAGATTATAGCACATTCCTGCTAAAAAACACTGTCTTTCAGAAAGGATAAATCATGTAACCTATTGTATTTGCAGGTGTTTGTGTGTCTAGGTTCGTCTATAGTAAATATGGACGAACCTTTGATTAATGAGCATATGTTTTAAATTCTAGATAGAAATCGTATATGTGGCCTGATGGCACAAAGAGCTGCCAACCTGTCAGTGTATATCCATATCTTTTTCACCTACTGTTTTTTTTAAATCCTACTTTTCTTTGTTCGATTATAATAATTAATTAAGTTGTGACATTTTATCTCGACTTAACTAATTATTATGCTATATTCGTCCATTTTTATATTAATACTTCAACTAACTATTCAAATATAGCTAATGCTTCAATAGGTTTTGAACAATAATCTTACTCAAAACCCCTTGAAACATTGAAACATTATTGAAGCATTAATTACCTTTAAAAAACGAGAAATATACTATAATATAAGATATAATAATATATATATTATTATTATTAATTAATATTTCAATGTTTCAATACCACTTTTCATTTTACTATATTTTATCTTAATTTATAAGTGGTGTTGAAATATTGAAACATTAATTATTATAGATTATATTTGACAATGGACGAACCATAGTGTAGTATCAACATAAACTAATATACTATTGTTATTATAAGTAAAGGATCTTTATCATGAAGACAACAGAAGAGTTTACTAAAGAGTATTTGGAATATTTGACATCCAGGGGTAAGAGTAGATCAACCATTAAGAATACTATCACGACTTTGAATGTATTAAAGAAGTATAGGTATTTAAAAGAGGTATCTATTGATGAAGTAGAGAAGATGATTAAGGGTATGCAAGATAAAGGAAACAAAGGGCAAACAATTAATTTTAAAATGGAACGGTTATGTCAGATATATAATTATGCAATAAATAAGCAATATGTCAATATTAACCCCTTTGATGATTATACTAGGGTAAATAATGATGATGCTCGATATAGAAGAGCGTTAACTATTGGTGAAGTCCGCAAACTATTGGGAGCTAGTAAAGGAGAATATCGTTGTCGATGGACAGTTCACCTATATACAGGTCTTAGAGCCTCCAATGTTGCTAATTTAAGGTGGTCGTGGATTGATTTTGATAATAACACTATATCAATACCGGCAAGTGAATACAAAACCAAAAGTAATGTTATATTTCCACTACATAAACGATTAAGATGCGAACTAGAGAAATATAGAGAGGGGAATGATTCTGAACTAGTCTTTCTCAAGAAAAGCTTAAACGCTATCCGTAAAATGCTTCGGAGAGATTGTGATCGTGCCGGAATTGATTTACATGGTATTGATTTGCATGCCTTAAGATATACTTTTGCCTCCTCTCTCTTATATGGTGGCACGAAGATTGAAGTTATCTCAGCTCTTCTCGGACATAAAAATATATCTACAACTCAAAAATATCTGAATTATGATAAGACCACCCTGGAAGAAGGTATTGCAAGTTTGCCATATTGATTCTGGTTTGATGTGGACCATTTGTGGACCATCTTTGAAAACAAGGGTGTTTTGAGTCTCATTTTACTCAATAAATTCCGTTTTATAAGAGATAAAAAGTGTATTAAAAAAGCCTGTAAGTCCTTGTGAGTAAGGAATTACAGGCTTATATGGTCTGGTATGCCTGGCGGGACTCGAACCCGCTACCTCCGGTTTAGGAAACCGACGCTCTATCCTGATGAGCTACAGGCACATGTGTTGGCAATTGTCGCTATAGCAGTGATTAGTAATAGACTATAGCAGCTTATTATTATAGATCATACTATGTTGTAGCGCAATACACTACCCTGCGTTGCCGGTTGAACGGTCTTGCCCGCGTGTGCGCCGGGTAGAGTGTGTTTGTTACCTGTCCCTGTGCCGCAGGGTGCTGCGTTGGGGCTTTGGGTACAGCTCGTTCTTGCGCAGTTTCGGACTACTGCTCAGTAACCACATATTGGGTAAGAGCAGCCTGCGCTCGCCTCGGCGTATACTGCGGTATTATTCTATTCAAATATATACAGCTTTATATGCGAACCAGCGTGTCTCATTATCTTATGATTGCGCTATATGTCAATCCTCTTTTTGATTAATTTGTCGTTACTGAGTCTTTGGTGGCTGCGTGCAGGGTCAAAGTTAGATAAAGGTGGAGTCTAACTCTGCCTCTATGCTGTTGGTTTGGGGTGTAGATTAGCTCAGAAAAGCATTGACCGCACCTTAGCTGCTTCTCACCTTCCGCCGGAGTTTGGTCTGCCAGCTCATTCAGTAATGGTGTAATAACCTGCGGCGTGGGGTAGTATGGTGTGGCGAGGGTTTAGTTGCGCAGTATTCGCTCGCTATGCCGCTTATGTCTGAGCTTCAGTTTTGCAATCCTGCGTTCAAGGCTCTCAAGCTCGGCCAACTCTGCTGGGTCTGTATTGGCAACCAGCCTTTTGAGCTCCTGGAGCGTGTGTAAAAACTTTATTGAATCTTGTTTCATCATTTCATTCAGCACTCAATCTGTAACATTAAATATCAGTATATGATTATAACTGAAAGTGCTTGGAGGGTAAAGAGAAAATGCGCAACTTAAATGAGGGTAGCAGGAAGGGGTGGATCGCTGGGAATTACTTATTCCTCTTCAATTTCTGGTTCGTGAACTGGGGTATACTCCCCAGTGCTGATGAGAAATTCTTCGATCTCGGCAAACGATTCGGTTGTATCTAAAAATTCTACCGCTTCTTTCAGGTCGTAGAATATCCGGGTCTCGCTATGGACAATGGTATCGGTGGTGATCCTGGCAAAGGCTCTCACCAGGTTTAGCTGGAAAGAGTTACTGACGAGAAAGGCTAACTTCCCGGTCATATAGATCAAGTTCTCGGATTTGGCGATAGTCTCGGCAACATCCAAGCACAGTTTGAGGCTCAGATTGCTCTCGGAAGAGATATCTCGGAGATCGTATAGTTTTAGAAGTTCTATTCTGCCGAAATTCTCGCGGTTGAGCTCTTTGAGGTGCCGGAGCAGGCTTGCGTCATTTATAATCGAACTCAGCTTGATATAGATAAAGCTGCTCTCGGGTTTGTAATAACGTTTAATCATGGATTGCTCCTTCCAGCAATACTTCGATTAATAATACTACGTTTGTTGTAGATTCATTATGATTATATGTGAATTTTATTATGAAAACCAGTTTAATATACTGTTGGCGAAAAAAACTTTTTACAGTTGAATAATAACATATGCTGAGGCTGCTGAACTGGTATTGCCGATGGAGGTAGCAGGTGGCGGCGCCAAGCGGTAGGCGGTAGGGTTGGTTATGGTGTTGTGTTCGGTGTAGAGGTGGTTGCTTTGTTACTCTGTCTTGTTGCTGACAGGTAAGGGAAGAGAAGGCTTGGGTCAGGAGTGAAATTTAAGGGCGTAGCCTGTGAGCGCGAGTTATTCTTGAGAGCTGGTGGTGGCGCCGGCGTTGGTGAGGATGGTGATAAGTTCTTCCAGGCCATTGGCGTAAGCGTAGTCCAGGGGGGTCTGGCCGTAGTTGTCGGTGGCGTTGACCTCGGCACCGGCGGCGATGAGAAGCTCCACACTGTCTAGAATGTTGTCGATAAATTCCGGGTCGTCTTCGGGATCCGGGAGGGTGATCAGGTAGTGCAGCGGGGTAAGTTGTAGCTCATGATTCTCGACAGTGCCGAGGCTGAAAGGGGTGTTGAGCCCGCCGCCGGCTGCGGCTATGGCGGCGAAGGCTTCGTCCGACTGGATGGCGGCAATACAGATCAGGGGGATAGTGAAGTTGTTTTCGGTGTCGACAAAGACGGCGTTGGGGTTGGCGCCATTGTTGAGCAGAGCCTTGATCGCTTCGAGGTTGTTCTCATCGATCGCGAAGAAGAGTGGGGTTTGACTGTTGTTGTCGGTATTATTGACCTCGGCACCCATGCCGACGAGGAGGTCGATTATCTTGGGGTTCTCAGTGTGGACAGCGGCCAGGGTGAGCAGAAAATTGTAAAACTCCTGCTTGTCTGCCGCGCTAGGGAGCTGGGAGGCTGTCTGCTCGGCGATCTTGGTTATGGCGGCAGGGTTGCCTTCTTCAAAGTAAGCGATCAGTGCGGCGAGTGCTTCGTCAGCGGATGGTTCGGCGGCGGAGAGGGTCGCAGCGGTTAGGGTGAGCAGGAGGAGAATGAGCATACAGGTGTGTTGTAGTCTACGCATGGGGCGCCTTTCACAAAAGTCTAAAGATAATAAAGAAGTAGGCTTATGCTAATATGTTGTGATTTTTTTGTAAAGCTAAAAGGCTCAACTTTCAGCAAAAAATGTGAGTCGAGGGTGAATGGGTTGGCGGCGGGTATGAGAGGATAGTATTGGCGTGGTACTGAGCCGGGGATTATGCGTCAAAAGGCAGGGAAAAAAGGTGACGGCCGAGAGTTTACACCGCCTTCTTCTTGACCTTGACATTGGCGAGTTTGACGATAACTTCATGGTTGTTGGGGTATACCTGGTCGCACTTCTCTACCAGAGCATAACCGCTCAACTCCTTCTTGGCAAAGGCTCCAGAACTGCCGGTGATCTGTAGCGCAAATTTATTCCCCACCGGGATACTGTCCGGTATCAGCAGTTGTGCGCTGGTGTTGCCGAGTTCGAGTACGGCGCCGGAAGTGACCTGGGATTCATTGTTCAGCTTGTAATTGACACGCAGGAGGAGGTTGTGCCGGTTCTTATTTTTGGCCTGATTCTCACTGTTGATAGTCTCGGCCGAGAGGAAGCGCGCTCCGATCTCGAACTTGGTCTCATCTATCTGGTTTACCCGGATTACCTCCATGGTGTCGGTATATGAGGTGTCTTTGCCTTCGGTATTCTTTCGCTCTATACGGATCTCGGCGACATCCGCCGGTTCGAACTGATGCCGACTGACAAACTTTACCCCGCCTTTGGAGAGATCCTTGATGACGACCAGAATCTCATTCTCAGACTTACCCTTGTTGACAAAGCCGGTGAGGAAGGTGGAGTGGCGCTTGAAGCGGCGCTCGTTGTCGGCGGTCTTCTCCGGCTTCTGGCCGTAACCCTCTTTGAAGGTATCCAGCAGGTGCTGCATATCGCTATCTACCAGTCCCTTATAGCTGCCGAGCCAACCGAGCGTCCCCGGCTCAATCCATTTATTGCCGAGGGATTTGAGGCAGTCTTTGCAGATAAGCACCCAGGAATTGGAACTGGATTTGTTCAAAGCCAGCTCTTCGAGAGGGATATCGGTTGAATTGCAGCGGTTGCACTGGGCGCTCATAGAGAGAATACCTTTTATTGTTTCGTGATACTCGCACAATAATTAATTGATAGTAGCATAACTGCCTTTTAGTAAAAAATCAAGGCTGTTTGTAAATAATTTAGATCAAAATGCTAAAAATTAAGCATTCCTTTTAAAAAAAAGCGATTTTTATATCTTCGTTACGTGCTTTAAGTATAATTAATAATTATATGCTTGTTTGGGTGTTTGATGAACAGTTTTTTATACGACAGGTGAAAAATGAATAGAGCAAAGATACCCTTTGATCCGGCAAAGTTCCCTTTCTTCTATGGGTATATGATCTTTTTATGCTCCTCTATGGGTATGTTGATGAGTGGACCGGGGCAGACTACCGGGATATCCGCTTTTACCAATTCGCTGATTGCGCACCTACATATTACACGTTTTGAACTCAGCATTACCTACATGCTTGGAACAATCGCCTCGGCGGTACTGATAGCCTGGTTTGGCAAGGTACTCGACATCTTCTCGGTGCGCCGGGTCGTCTCGCTCTCGGTGATCGGTCTTGGGTGTTTTCTCTTTTATATGGCTTATTGTGACAAGATTGCAGCCTTCTTCGGCGGCGGGATAGTGGCGGCGATGGTGGTGGCGACTATCGGTTTCTGGATGGTGCGCTTCTGCGGGCAGGGGATTCTGAGCCTGACCAGCCGGAATATGCTGATGAAATGGTTTGATAAGAAGCGCGGACGAGCCAATGCTTTTCTCGGGGTCTTTATCGTGGTGACCTTCTCCTTTATGCCGCCGATCTTCAATGCGTTGCAGGAGGCGACCTCCTGGCGCGGGGCGTGGGTGATACTCGGGATAATCGCTATTGCTTATTCGGTCTTTGTGCTGATCTTCTATCGCGATAAGCCGGAGGATTCGGGGCTGCTCCCGGATGGCGTGAGCATGGAAGAGCGGGAGCGGGAATTACGCGAGGTGGCGAGCGCGGATCGGGAGGTGGACTGGGAGTATGGGGCGGTACTCAAGAATTACTCCTTCTGGATCTTCAATATCGGACTCTCGATGTATAGTTTGATCATAACCGCGGTGACCTTCCATATCGAGTCGATCTTTCAGGTGGCTGGGCGCGGGAGTGATGAGGCCTTCGGGATGTTCAAATATGCCGCGATAATCGGCGTGGTGGTCAATATCACCTGCGGTTTTCTTGCCGACGGGAAGTTTTTTAAGCACCGACTTCACTGGCTCCTGCTGGTTATGCTGTTGGGGTTGATCGGGGCGATGTTCGGGGTGGTGCTGCTGGATAGCTCGGCGCTGGCGGTGTTGCTGATTATAATTGGGCATGGCCTCTCTTCCGGAGTCTTCGGGGCGATCTCTAGCCTGGTCTGGCCGCGTTACTACGGCAGGGTGCATCTGGGGCAGGTGAGCGGCTTGGCTATGTCCTTTATGATACTCTTCAGTGCGATCGGACCGAGTATTTTTGGTTGGAGTTATGAATATTGTAACGGCTATACCATGGGTTCGTATATCATTATCGGGGTGTTGGTTATTTTTGCCTTTGGGTCGCTGTGGGCGAAGTTCCCGCATCAGCGGCAAGGTTGAAAATTGCGAGAGTAATTTTCTATATGATTGAGGATATGGGAAATCACTAAGGTGATTTCCCATGTTTGGTAAGAAGGAATGGTACAGCCCTCAGTAAAGCTGAGGGCTGAGGCTGCTTCTGTAGCTCGCCCATTTGCATGGGCGTTTGGCATACCTTTTTCAAAGGTATGTCTCCGTTACTGTACGCAGTAACGGAGAGTATAATCGTAAGCAGAATAACGGTTAAATCAAGCTGATCGCTCTGCGCAAGAGCACTGACCTCAGCCAACCTAAAACCTAACTCCGAAGGCCTACACCCTCGCGCCAATTAGCTACACCTAAAACCTCTCTTCAAACCTTGAAAATTGCTCACGCAATTTTCAAATTGTAGCTGAAGCGATACACAACTCGACCGGAGGGAGAGTATTTTCTGAGAGGACGCATGCGAGTTCCGAACTGGTGAGGAATGAGTCGTGTGCATATCCCTAGATGTGGGTGTTCGAGTTGTCCATAAGATGCCACGTCTTGAGAACTGGTGAGCAAGAGGTGGTACGAGAATTAAGCAGTGCTTTGCCCGTTGTTCGGGCGAAAGTAGGTCGAAGGTTTTATGAGCTGGCGAATAAAACTTGAGAGTATAATCATAGGTGGCTGAGAGGTGAGGTTTCGTTGAACGCTTTGTGTTAGAACCCATTTTTTTCAATCCAAAATCTTAATTCGAAGGTTTTGTAGCTTTAAGCGGGTGGTTATCCCTGGAGCCTACAATGAAAATTGCAAGAGCAATTTTTATATGGCTGATGGTGATGAGCAGTGTTTAATTTAAGGTTTGGCATTAGAGCTTTGATTTTAAAAACGTTATTGAAAGTGCTTTGCTAACTTTTTAATGGTTTCATTTAGGATTTGCCTACAATCTGCTTCTTGAGCAACTTCACTTACAGCAGTATAAAGATCTTCATAGAAATTTTCATCACCAGTAAGGCGATGCCAAAACTCTTTTCCAATGTAAACAGGAAAATCTTTGTCTATAGCTTTATAGTTACCACTCAATTCTTCAGGTGTTCCGTAAAACACTCCAACAATCATGTCAGTTGTTTGAAGAGAAAGTCCGTTCGTTCTTGCAAGTTTCTTAACCCCATTAAAATGGTCACATATCGTCTTAACATCGTCTTTGTTGATTGTTTGGGGACCTGACTTGATTTGGCAATATTTTTTTCTGCCGTCAATTTGATCATCAAACTCAATATCGATACCGGAAGTAGTAGAAGCAAACGCTTCAAGTACCTCATGACAAAAATTCTGAAAGTTAGAGCCAAATGAAGTTTTGATTGAAGTTCCTAATACTCTTGGATATATTATAGCTTTTGCAATACTTTCCGGTTTACTGTCTCCACAAAGATAATTCGCTAAATACATATCAAGAAAAGGATTGAATGTTACATTTTGTGGCTTTTGGCATTTGACAGTGTTTTTAATATGATTCGTTATTATTGTGTCTCTAAAAAAGCTTTTTGCTTTATTAAGAATTTCTTCTTTTTGTTGCTTATTCATATTTTAATCTCCAGTTTAATAATACTTAATTTTACCAATTATTCAACTTTAATCAAATAAATATATTGACATTTGTTGAGATAAGGAAATAATAACCATTGCATAGGCAATGGTTATTAAGTGAGTTGCAGGAAAAGGAAGATGACAACGATAGAACGAAGTGTAAAAGTAACTGAAGCTGCAGAAGTAATAGGTGTATCAGTAGATACAATACGTAGATGGGAGAAGAAAGGACTTGTCAAGGCGAGTCGAGATAATTGTAATTGTCGTATTTTTTCTATTAAAGAGCTTGTGAGAGTTAAGAATAAGTATAATGGTATTACACCTGATAGAGAGTTTTGTACTTTGCCTCAGAAGAAGTTGACAAAATATAAAGTTATTGAACTTTTTACAGGTGCGGGTGGACTTGCGCTAGGTCTATCTCGTGCTGGTTTACGCACAGAGCTTGCTGTTGAAATTGATAAGGATGCTTGTGAAACTTTAAAGCAAAATAAGAATAAGCATAAATTATCATGGAAGAAAATAATCAACGATGATATTAAGAATATAGTAGATTTTTCCGAATATAAAGATCAAGTTGATGTTGTAGCAGGCGGATTTCCTTGCCAAGCGTTTAGTTATGCTGGTTTGTCTAAGGGCTTTGCGGATACACGTGGTACGTTGTTTTTTGAGTTTTCCCGTTGTATAAAAGATGTGCAACCTAAATTAGTCTTGGGAGAAAATGTCAGAGGGCTTCTGCGGCATGATCGTGGTAAGACCTTGGCGACGATGATCAATGTTCTTGATGATTTGGGGTATAGGATGAAGTATAGACTTCTCCGTGGGCAATTTCATGATGTGCCGCAAAAGCGGGAGCGTTTGGTAATAATTGGCATACGTAAGGATTTTGATATCCCATTTATATTTCCAGAGGAGAAGGATTACACTATATCGATACGAGAAGCATTAAAGGATTGCCCTGAGTCTGATGGAGCTAAATATCCACTAAAAAAATTAGAAGTACTCAAATTAGTTCCGCCAGGAGGCTATTGGCGAGATTTACCAGAAACCATTAAAAAAGAGTATATGGGGGCGAGTTATTACTTAGGTGGTGGTAAAACAGGGATGGCTAGGCGTCTATCATGGGACGAACCAAGTTTGACATTGACTTGTAGTCCTGCGCAGAAACAAACAGAGAGATGTCACCCCGAAGAGACGCGTCCATTGAGTATACGTGAATATGCTAGAATTCAAACATTCCCTGATGACTGGGAATTTACAGGTTCAATTGCATCTCAATACAAACAGATAGGCAATGCGGTTCCTGTAAATATGGGGTATCATATTGGAAATTGTTTGATAACGATGCTTAATTCACTTTCGTTATAAGTGAAAGCTTGCTATCAAGTTGTAATTTTCACCCCTAGAGGCAGGGTGATAGTGAAGCGGCAGCCGCCTGCGGGGAGGTTCTCTACGCTGATACTCCCGGCGTGTTTCTGAATAATATTGTAAACAATCGAGAGGCCGAGCCCCATATTGCTCGCCTTGTCGTGCTTGGTGGTGGAGAACGGGAGGAAGATGTCCGGCAGCAGCTCGGCGTCGACACCGGGGCCGTTGTCCTGATGGATAATAGTTACCCTGCCGGCTTCCGGTTCAGGGTGTAGCGAGATGTCGATCACGCCCCCGTCCTCCAGGGCGTCGAGGCTGTTCTTGACCAGATTGAGGAAGACCTCGCGGATCTCGGTCTGATTGGCGTGAATCAGTATCGGGGTGTCCTCCTGAGTGAAGTTGATGTGGGTACTCTGGGTGCTGGCGTTATGTTTGAGCAGGCGCAGGAGGCGACTGATCATGGCGCTGAGGTCGAAGCTGGCGCGCTCAAGCTGGGCGCGGTCGGAGAGGAGGAAGATATTCTTCAGGATCCGCTTGATGTGGATGACCTCGTCCTCCAGTTCGCCGAGTACCTCCTCGCGCTCCTCTTTAGCCACATCATCAAAGCGCAGAAAACTCAGGTTATTGGAGATTACCTCCAGCGGATTGTTGATCTCGTGCGCCACCCCGGCGGCGAGCAGACCGACTGAAGAAAGCCTTTCGGCGAGAATAGCCTGTTTGCGCAGATACTCCTTCTCGGTAACATCCTCAATAATCAGAATACAGCCGATGTAATCGGCGTCGTCGATAATCGGGTAGATCACCAGATTGACCTCCAAGCTGTGCTCGTTGATATTGAGCGGTAATTCGTAGAAGGTGACCTCTTTGCGCTCTTTGACCGCCTTGGTGATGCGTTCGCGCAGGGAGAAGTTCTTGTCGCCTAAAAGCGAGTTTAGGTGTTGGCCTTCTTCCGACTCCACCCGGAAGAACTTGCGCCCGCGGTGGTTGATGAGCTTGATATTCTGGTACTGGTCGAGTACCAGCAGGTTTACCGGCAGGTGCAGGAGGATGGCTTCGTTGTAGCGCAGCAGATTGTAGAAGTCGGAGATGTCCTTGTCGGTGGCGGTGTCGCGGCTGATCTGGTTGTAGCTGAGTTTGATCAGGTTGCGCTTGTCGATAGTGGTGGTCGGATTGGTAAAGATAATCGTACCCTTGCGGAAGACCGAGATCATATCGGCGAGATTGCCAACCTCATCGATATTGTGGGTGATCCAGAGGATGGAGAGTCCGCGTTCCTTCTGCTTCTCGATGAGGGCGATAATCTTGGCCTGATCGTCAGCGTCGAGACGGTCAAGAATCTCATCGAGAATGAGCAGCCGCGGATTGAGAGCGAGCTGCAGGATGACACTGAGAGCCACGCTCTTGGACTTGGGTAGTGACTTGACCTCGGTATTGACTGAGATATCGAACTTGCTCTCAGAGAGTATCTGCTCGACCTGACGCCGGAGTTTGCGCCGATTGATGAAGAAGAGATCCAACATATTGCGCCGGGTTACCAGGAAGTTCTCCATGACGCTGAGGTGGTCGAGGAGGTGGAAGTACTGGTGGATATAGACTATGCCGTGGCGGCGGGATTTGCTGAAGTTCCAGTGTCGTTGGAACTTACCGTCGATGGCGATGGCGCCGCTGGTAGGGGTGATCAGCCCGGAGAGTATCTTGCAGAGGGTGGATTTGCCCCCACCGTGCTTGCCGACGAGCGCATGGACGGTGCCTGGCTCAATCGTAAGATTGAGGTTGCTCAGGATAGGCTCGGCGGCTACACTGTAGTTGATGTGGCGCAGCTCGATAAAGAGCGGGGTGTTTATCCGCATGTCAGACCTCGATATTGTGCTTGGCAATCTTATTGTAGAGTGAGCGGCGGCTGATCTTGAGCAGTTCCGCGGCGCGTTTCTTGTTATACCGAGCATCCTCCAGCGCCTGGAGAATCTCCCGGCGTTCCTTGTTACCGTCACGGATTATGCGCCGGGTAATGCTGGTGGAGCTTGGGTTGTTGTGCTCGGTTTGGTCGTTTGTATCGCTGACAAAGAAGCTCTCCGGCAGATCGCTCAGATCGATAGTGTCGCTGCGGGTCACCGCGCTGGCGTAGTCGATAGTGTTGCGCAGTTCCCGGACATTGCCGTGCCAGGGGTGGCTGCTGAAGGCTTCGCGTACCTCCTCGGAGAGGGTGAAATCCTTGCCGATAAGGAGGCTCTTCTTCTTCAGGAAGTGTTCGGAGATGATGAAAACATCCTCTAAACGCTCGCGCAGCGGCGGGATGCGGATGATCGCGGTGTTGAGCCGAAAGAGCAGATCTTGCCGGAAACGCCCCTCCTTGACTCGGGTGTCAAGATCGATATTGGTCGAGGCGATAAAACGTATATCGGCGTGGCGGATACGTTGCTCGCCGACGCGTTTGTACTCGCCGCTCTCCAGTACGCGCAGAATTTTGGCTTGTATCTCCAGAGACATATCTCCAATCTCATCCAGATGCAGCGTGCCGCCGGAGGCCTTCTCAAAGACCCCGGAGTAGTCGGTGCTGGCGCCGGTAAAGGCACCTTTGGCGTGGCCGAAGAGCTCGCTGTCCAGGAGACTCTCGGCGAAGGCGGCGCAGTTTACCTGGATCAGCGGTTTGTCGCGCAGGAGGGAGTGGGAGTGGATCTCCTTGGTCAGTACCTCCTTGCCGGTGCCGCTCTCGCCGAAGATCAGTATCGGCAGGTCGGTGCCGGCGATACGTCGTGCGCGCCCGAGCATCTCGATACTCTCCGGGTCGGAGGTGATGAAACTTGAGCACTTGATCGCGCTGAGGCTGCGGTTTTCCCGCTTGATCTCCTCCAGCTCGAAGACGCGTTCGATGGTGATGAGCAGCTTGTTGAAGAGCAGGGGCTTCTCCAGAAAATCGTAGGCTCCGCGCTTGACCGCCTCTACCGCCATCTCGATCGTACCGTGGCCGGTGATCATAATGACCGGCAGCTCAGGGTAGCTGCTCTTGAGCTGGCTGAGCAGATCTATGCCCTTCTCTTTACCGAGCATGACATCCAACAGGATCAGATCCGGGCGCTCGTTCTCGATCAGCGCCAGTGCCTGTGCCGAGTTCTGCGCACACTCTACCCGGTACTCCAGCTTCGTAAGATTGCGCTTGAGACTCTTGAGTATCCGTTCCTGATCATCAATGATAATAATTTGCTTCTGCATAATAATGTCCTGACCTCATCTGCTCTCTTGGTACTCGGCTTGTGCTTGTAGTATGCCTGCTATTGTAGCCTTAGTCAAATTAATATTAAGGGGTTTTTGCACACTCTGTGAATTTACAAAGTGTGAACATGTGAGAAAATGTGTGCAGCTGCAAGGTTGGTTTTTAAATATTGTTTAAATAATATTGAGATGTAACTCGTTGTTTTGCAAGGTGTTGAGGGTAAGTGTTAGCGAGAGGTTATAAACTGGCACACTTGTTGAGTAGAAGGAGATAAAAACTGTAAAAAAAACTGCGAAAATACTTCAAAGCGGTGAGCAAGCTGTGGTCTGGCGGTTCTGCGGCGCAAACACTGGCTGTAGAGGCGGCGGTAGTTGGACGGGCGGCTTGTGTTGAGTGTCTTTAATTAGGAGATGGTATGGATCAGGATGTATTACTGCGAGCGGAGAATGTCTCTAAGGAGTTTCCCGGGGTCAAGGCGCTCGATGGCGTTGAGTTCAGCCTCAAGGCTGGGGAGATCCATGCACTGATGGGGGAGAACGGTGCGGGAAAGTCGACGCTTATCAAGGTTATTACCGGGGTGTATCAACGTGACGGCGGGAGTGTGAAACTCTACGGGGAGGAGGTATATCCTACCTCGGTGTTGGAGGCCGAGCAGCATGGTATCAGTACGGTGTTCCAGGAGGTGAATCTGGTGCGTACGCTCTCGGTGGCGGAGAATATCCTCCTCGGTAGACAGCCTAAGAAGTACGGTTGTCTTGATTGGGGCGCGATCAACGCCCATGCCCGTAAGGCGCTGGCGCGGCTGGGTATTCATGACCTGGATGTAACCGCCGAACTCTCGCACTGCTCAATGGCGATCCAGCAGATGGTGGCTATCGCCCGGGCGCTCGATATCGACGCGAAAATTCTGATTCTGGATGAACCGACCTCGAGTCTGGATGAGAAGGAGGTGGAGGCACTCTTTACGGTTATGCGTAAACTCAAGGAGGATGGCTTGGGGATTGTCTTTGTGACCCACTTCCTTGGCCAGGTCTATCAGGTCTGCGACCGGATTACGGTGTTGCGTAACGGCGGTTATGTAGGAGATTATGACATCAAGGATCTGCCGAAGATCAAGCTGATTTCAGCGATGCTTGGTAAGGAGATCGAGGATATCGAGAGTATCGAACTCAAGGAACGCGAACGGGATGTATCCCAGGCCGAGGATTTTCTGGTGGCGGAGAATATCGGTAAGTACGGGGTGATTGATCCGTTGGATATCAGTGTCAAGCGGGGCGAGATTGTTGGTCTGGCCGGGCTGCTCGGCTCAGGGCGAACCGAGTCGGTACGGCTCTTGTTCGGAGCGGATAAAAAGTCCTCCGGGTCGACCCGGATCAACAAGAATTTGATCAATATATCTTCACCCCGGGATGCTATAAGTAAGGGTATCGGTTTCTGCTCGGAGGACAGAAAGGGTGAGGGCATCATCCCGAATCTCTCGGTTCGTGAGAACATTATTCTGGCACTCCAAGCCAAGCGGGGAACCTTCCGCAAGATCAAGCGTTCGGAACAGGACTCTCTGGCGAATCATTATATCGAGGCGCTCAAGATCAAGACCCCGTCGCCGGAGACTCCGATCAAGAATCTCTCCGGGGGTAATCAGCAGAAGGTCTTGTTGGCGCGCTGGCTGGCGGTGCAGCCGGAATTGATCATTCTCGATGAACCGACGCGCGGTATTGATGTCGGCGCCAAGGCCGAGATTGAGCATTTGATTAATAAGTTGAGTGATGACGGGGTGGCGGTAATCTTTATCTCCTCCGAATTGGAAGAGGTAGTACGGGTCTGCGACCGGATCAATATCCTCAGAGACCGCAAGAAGATCGGCGAGTTGATCGGTGATGATATCGATGAACAGAAGATTATGCAGGTCATCGCCGAGGTACATGACGAGAAGGAGCAGGAATGAGTGTAGTCAATAAGCTTATGGCAAACAGGTTGGTCTGGCCGATCATCGGGCTGATACTCCTCTTTGCCTTCAATGGATTATATGGGGAAGGGTTCTTCAACCTTGAAATAATGAACGGGTATCTCTATGGTACGGTGATTGATATTATCAACCAGGGATCGAAGGTCATGCTGTTGGCTATCGGGATGACTCTGGTTATCGCCACCGGCGGTATCGATCTCTCGGTAGGCTCAATCATGGCGGTTGCAGGCTCGGTCGGGGCGCTGCTGATCAATGAGAGTGAGCTGCCGTTCTGGGTGATCGTGGCGATTGCGCTGGTCTTTACCACCTTTATCGGCATGATCAACGGGGTGTTGGTGTCGTATGTCGGGTTGCAGCCCTTTGTCTCCACGCTGATTATGATGGTGACCGCTCGCGGGGTGGCGCTGCTGATAACCAATGGCTTTATCTATACTTTTGAGGATCCGGAGTTTGTCTTCCTCGGTAACGGGCATTTTCTGATGCTGCCCTTCACCCTGACAATTGTGCTGGTGATTACCCTGCTGACGCTATTCATAACCCGTAAGACCGCGGTCGGGGTATTTATCGAGGCGGTGGGGGATAATGAGAAGGCGAGTCGTTTTGCCGGTATCAACACCAAGAGTGTGAAGGTGATGGTGTATGCCTTCTCCGGCTTCTGCGCTGGGGTGGCGGGGCTGGTGGCGACCTCGAATATCAAAGCGGCTGATACTATCAAACTCGGGGAATTTATGGAACTGGATGCAATCTTTGCGGTAGTGGTCGGCGGTACCTCACTCACCGGGGGAAAATTCAGCATAGCGGGCTCCCTGATCGGGGCGTTTCTGATTCAGACTCTTACAACTACGATGTACTTTCTCGGGGTGCCTCCTGAGATCACTACAGTACCAAAGGCGATAGTGATTATCATGGTATGTCTATTACAGTCTGAGGAGTTCCGCAGAATACTGGTATCGCTGGTAAGGAAGGGTAAGGCATAATGAAAGCACTAATCAATAGAAAGTATATTCCGTTATTTGCGACGGCAGGGGTGTTTATAATACTTTATGGTATTGCGTCATTCCTCTATGACGGTTTCTTCTCGGTTCTGGTGGTGACCAATATTCTCTCGGATAATGCGTATTTAGGCGTGATCGCCATCGGTATGACCTTTGTCATTCTTACCGGCGGTATTGATCTCTCGGTCGGTTCGGTATTCGCCTTTGCGACTATTCTGATCGCATCGATGGCCGAGCAGGGGTACAGCCCGGAACTGGCGATTTTGCTGGCGGTGGTACTTGGGTTGATCTTCGGCCTGCTGCAAGGGGTGCTGATCCATACCTTCAAGATGCCGCCGTTTCTGGTGACCCTGGGTGGTATGTTCTTTGCCCGCGGCGCGGCCTTTATGGTCAGTATGGAGTCGATTGGTATCTACAATGATTTTTACGACCTGGTGCTTGATAAGGCGAATCTCTGGATATCAGAGGAGGTGTTTCTGCCGGCGAGTACAGTATTCTTCCTAGTGGTGTTTGTGATTGCGCTATATATTGCTCACTTAACCCGTTTTGGTCGGAGTATCTACGCTATCGGCGGCAGTGAGGATTCGGCGCTGCTGATGGGGCTGCCGGTAGGTATTGTCAAAGTGCTGGTATACGGTATCAACGGTATGTGTTCGGCTCTTGGCGGTGTGCTCTATACCTTCTTCACCGGTTCGGGTAATCCGTCAAACGGTGTGGGGCTGGAGCTGGATGTGATTGCGAGTGTGGTGATCGGGGGGACACTGCTCTCCGGTGGGGTTGGGTATGTGGTCGGAACGTTGATGGGGGTATTGATCTACGGTACGATTCAGTGTGCGCTGATCTTCGACGGCCGACTCAATTCCTGGTGGTTGCGTATCGCTATCGGGGTGCTGCTCCTGCTCTTTATCCTGATGCAGCGGGTATTATCCAAAAACAGTGAGAGTGACAGCTAGGCCGCCCGGCGGCTGCGGGGCGAACTTGGGGTAGACGGCGGATAAGGCTTTACATTATATTATATAATATATAAGCGCATTGAAGTTGGGTTGTGTGTTGACTTTCGAGTGGTTGAAGCTGTCGCTAGTTCTAGGGGGGGGGATATTGCTGTTGCTGGTTGAGGGTGGCGGTAAAGATATTTATGCATTGTAATCCCAGTTGTGGGTTTTATAGGTTGTCGTTGTTTGTAATTTTTTTAAGGAGTTAAATTATGAGAAGTTTTGTAAAAGCAATTATGCTTGGGCTTGCTGTTCTTCTTACCTGCTCTGTATCTTATGCTAAGCCGCTTACTGTTGGCTTTTCACAGATCGGTGCTGAGAGTTCATGGCGTACGGCTGAGACTGAGTCTGTAAAGTCTACTGCCAAGGATCGCGGTATCAACCTCAAGTTCTCTGACGGTCAGGGCAAGCAGGCAAACCAGATCAAGGCTCTGCGTGCATTCATCGCTCAGAAGGTAGATGCTATCATTCTCGCACCTGTAGTTGAGACCGGTTGGGAACCTGTACTGAAGGCGGCCAAGAGAGCTAATATTCCGGTATTCCTTGCTGACCGTTCGATCAAGGTGGATGATGATTCTCTCTACGTTACCCTCGTTGCTGGTGACTTCGTGCTTGAAGCGATCAATGCAGCCAAGTGGCTCGATAAGAAGACCGGCGGCAAGTGTAACATCATTGAGCTCCAGGGAACCCCAGGTTCTTCAGCTGCTATCGACCGCAAAAAGGGTTTTGCCGATACTATCGCTGACAAGCCTGACATGAAGATCATTGCTTCACAGAGTGGTGACTTCCGCCGCTCAAAGGGTAAGGAAGTTATGGAGGCTCTGCTCAAGGTTCATGATAATGTAGACGCGGTATTTGCACACAACGACGACATGGCTATCGGTGCTATTCAAGCTATCGAAGAAGCCGGAATGAAGCCTGCTGAAGATATCGTTATCGTCTCTATCGACGGGGTTAAGGGTGCGTTTGAGGCTATGGTTGCTGGTAAACTTAATTGTACAGTTGAGTGTAACCCACTGCTCGGACCTGCTCTCTTTGATGCGATCGATGCTTACCGCGCCGGTGAGAAGCTGCCTAAGAAGCTTGTAGTTGACGAAGGCGTATTCCCCATGGAAGTTGCTGCAGAGGTTATCGGCGAACGCAAGTACTAAGCTATAATTTCCCACTACGCACACTTGTAGTCTGTACCCTTGCGGCCCGTATTTGCTGCAAGGGTATTTATGTGCCGCGTCGCGGAGCAAGATTGCTCTGCAAGCAGGATAAACGCTGGAAACAGCAGAGATAATAGCTCCCGGACGCTAGCGGGTAACGCTAGTTAATAAAAAGATGTTGACAGTATGCGCGATAATGCGATAATAAGTTTGTCCTCAGACCGCTAAAGGAGAGAAGGTGATAACCAAAGAGGTTGATTATGCAATCAGGGCATTGCTCTATCTGAGTCAGCACAGTAGTTCGGAGACACGCTTCTCGGCGGCAATGATTGCGGAAAACATGGATATACCCTACCGTTTTCTGCGCAATATTATCCGTATGCTCATTGAGGACGGCTTTATCGACAGTAGACGCGGTAACGGCGGTGGGCTCTGCCTGCTACGTGAGCCGCAGACTTTTACCCTCTATGATGTCATTCGGGCGGTCAATCCCAAGAGCTGTCTGATCAATAACTGTCTGGAGGATCCCTGCCCCCGGGAGAAGATCTGCCCGGTACACAAGCGGCTCAAGCGGCTGCAGAATCTGGTCAATACCGAACTCAAAGCTGCCAACTTCGCGCAACTAATCGCGGACACCCCTGAGAACAAGGTTTAGGTAGCGTTTACATGGGATCTGAAAGGCGGTAAGGGCTTTTTCAGTATTAATCTGGCAGTAAGCGTTGGGGCTGCTGTACGGTCGGACTCTGATGCTTTGAACTTAGGGCATATTATTGCACTCTGCACCTCGGCGTGACTCCAGCCAGAATTAATCATCCTGTTTCACAACACTGAATACCTGGTATATCCAATCTCCTGGAAGATATATTTTCTTAAGGGCACCTCTTTTAATAGCTAATTTGTAGCCAGTCTTTTCTGATTCATTGGTTTTCTAAAATTTATCGCTAATAATACGGAAGAGGTGCTGATATTCGCTCTGTTTTAACCGCTTTTTCCTCCTAATTTGAGCTAATTGCTCGGATCAGAAGACAGTAAGCCTAACTATTTTGGCTCAGCAAAGAAAATAGACTCAGGTTGTAAGCTAAATTACGCAGATATATTTTAGTAGTTGCCCTAACTATTCCTATATTACGTAAAATTGTATTACCCATCATCATTGCTTGTACTCCAAAGATATGCTCTACCCGACTACGTATCCTAGAGCGAGTAAGGTTACCTTTGCTTTCTTTGTAAGTAAGAGCTTTGTTTCTACAACCTTTACGCTGAATATGCTCTCTAAAAGAGTGAGCTTTCAGATATTCAAGGTGATCATTAGATCGATATGCTGAGTCTGCATAAACATCCTTGCTGCTGTTCTCTGTATCAAGCAAATCAGTAAACACTTTACTGTCATGAACTGATGCTGGCGTTATATTACAACTACGGATAAACTTAGCATCTACATCAATACAAATATGATTTTTATAGTCATAATAGCTCCTGCCATTCTTCTGCACCCAACGCGCCTCTACATATCAAGATGAAGTACTTCTACTACATGGTGCCGGTCTCCAGTATTGTCGCCATCTTTTACGCGCTGGTGGATATCCTCTCTAAATTTATGCCTATCGACGAAGCTGAGTGCGGCTATGACAAGGCGGATATCGATGAGAATGAGGTAAAACGAGCGCAGGAGGCAATCGTCAGAGACTTTAGAACCGAGAGATTGATCATCAAAGATACTAAGAAAGAGAGGGAGGGTTAATGAGTATTGCTCTAATTGCATTGATAATCACCATGCTGGTGCTGGTGCTGATCCGGGTGTCTCTGGCATTCTTGCTGCTGGGCGCGGCGGCTGTATACTTCTTCATCGCCGGCTTGAGCAAGGTAATTACCTGGATCCTCAATATTTCACACTGATAGTCAGTGAGTGTGAGGGAATGGATGTAAAAATATTTATTACGCAGGATTATGGGACGAGGTATGGGGCGTGTACCCCCATACCTCTATTTTTTTGCTATTAATAATTTGTTGTTGTTGGCGCTTACTTTTCGAGCGGCTTGTGGCAGAACCACCAGTCGAAGTTTTCATATTCATCGAAACGGTTGCAGGCGGTCTTGACATCCTTGGCCGGCGGGACGATGATCCGGTCGCCGATCAGGCTGTTATGCGGCCAGTCCGCAGGCACGGCTCCCTGCTTATCAGATACCTGTAGCGCGGTAACGGCGCGCAGAATCTCGTCCATATTCCGCCCTACCTCCTGCGGATAGTACATGATCAGGCGGATCGCCCCGGTCTGATCGACAATGAAGACGGCGCGCACCGTGTTGGTGCCCTTACCCGGATGGAGCATGCCGAGCTGGTTGGCTATCGTGTCATTGGCGGCGACGATGGGGAACTCAATCTTGACCTCAAGCTTCTCCTCAATCCACTCGACCCATTTGATATGAGAGAAGACCTGGTCTACCGACATGCCGATCAGCTCACAGCCGATATCGCGGAACTGGGTGTAACGCTGCTGGAAAGCGACGAACTCAGTAGTGCAGACCGGGGTGAAGTCTGCCGGGTGGCTGAAGAGAACAAACCACTTACCACTCATATCATCCGGGAGTATGAGAGCTCCGTGAGTCGTCTGAACATCCATACTGGGAAATTTGTCACCTAGGAGAGGGAGGGAATTTTCTGATTGCTGCATGTCTTTACTCCTTTGCTGTTGCGGAACGAAATGAGATTAATTCAAGTCCGGGCTTAATGTTATGAGCAAAAGACCGGGCTCAACCGTATTGTTTTTTTTTTGTGCAACCTGGGAAATTTTTTACGTTGCCGTGGGGGTGAATAATGTCTATACTGTATGCTGATAAGTTTAAAGTATTTTTTAGGACTGTCAAGCTTATTCGCGCTTTTGCTTATAAAATAATGGTATGGCTGTATGGCAAGGGAGATGGCGTCATGAAGGTGATAGAAGGGGTAAAGGCCGGGGAATATAGCGAATTTCCTGAGGGTGGAAGGTACAGGTATGTTGCTGTTTCCAGTAAGCTGGTAGACTACCAGCATAAAGGTCTCTGGCCGGCGTTGTCACATATTTACTGCCAATTTAAAGCTGGTGAGCGTGCTCATCTCTTTCGGCTCCTGAATGACGATATGATCAATCTTTACCGCGGGGAGGGGATTTACCTTTACCTTTGGAAGGGGGCGGGGCACGAGGTTGAGAAGATTGAGATCTCGGCGGCGAATAACACCTTTTGCTGGCGGGTACCGGGGATGGTCTGGCAAGCTTTAGAGCCTATCGGTGAAGATGTGGTTGTCGGGCGCACTCTGGCACCGGCCTTTGATTTTGAGGAATTTGAGATACTCCGGGAAGATAGCGAGAACAGTGCTATCTTTCTGCAGGAGCATGGGGAACTGGAGTATCTGCTCGGGCAGGATTTGTACGGCAGAGAAGATTATTGTCCGCGTTTGACCGATAGATAAGCATGATGTAGAGGGAGAGATTATGCATGAAACATTTAAGCCGGTAAATCTGCAGCCGCACCTGGAGGGCGGGAGTTATAGGCTGCTCTGTCTCTCGGAGATTATGATTACTACTGAGCATAATAAGCAGGTGCCGGCGATGTCACACATCTATTTCGAACTGCAGCCGGGCGAGGTGAGTAAGCTGCATTTCTTCGGCCGGGATGAACTGTGGAATCTTTATCGCGGAGCCGGGGTCTACCTTTATCTCTGGGAGGGGCCGGGGCATGAGGTGCGTCGGGTTGAGCTCTCGGCGGCGGAGGAGGTCTATGCTTTTGCCGTGCCGGGGAATGTCTGGATCGGGGCTGAGCCGATCGGCCCGGATGCGGTATTAACCGGCTGTACGGTAGCACCGGCTTTTGATTACGCCGATTTCAAACTGCTGCGGGCTGATGCTGAACTCGCGCATAGTTTCAAGGTGGAGAATCCAGAACTGGCGTATCTGGTCTGAGTCGCATGGTTTGGCAGAGGCGCGGAAGCGGCTTTTTGGCCGCTTCCGGGGGGGGGGGGGGGCTAATTCGGTTTCACCTAGGGGTATAGCGGTTCAGCCCGCAGCTCTAGCGGATTGCGGGCTGGAGTGGGACGGCGCAGTTTAGAATTCAGGGTTGAGGCGCTGCATGATATCGCTGAGGCGTTCCTTCTCCTGGCCGTTCTCCCGCGCCCAGATCAGTACATCCTCGATGAGTTGGTAGATCTTCTCTTCACCCTCAACGATCCGGCTGAAACCGGCGAGGCGTGGCTTTCTGCCCATCTTGCCCCCGAGGCTGAGCTCCCACTTGTCTTTGCCTCTGGCCATGAGACCGATGCAGTTCTCTTTAGGTTTGGCGCAGCTGTTGGGGCAGCCGGTGATGGCGACCTTGATCTTGGTCTTCAACCCGGAGAAGTCGGCGAAGCGGCGCTTGATCTCTTCTGCCAGCCTCTGGGTATTGCCGATACTGAAGCGGCAGACCGGATCGCCCGGGCAGGCGACGATACTGCGTAGTCGTGGTCCGGAGCAGGAAGCTGGCATATCCTTTTCTTGCATAAACTCCAGCGCGGCCTCGACCCGCTCTAATGGAACATTGTAGACCTCCAGCACCTGGCGGGTGGTGGTACGCACCGAGCCGTCGCCAAATTTATCGGCCAATTCCGCCACCTGGCGTAGCAGCTCTGCACTCTTGGCGCCGCCGCAACTGCCGATCTTGATCGTGAAGAGATTTTTATCCTTCTGTACCAGTACCCCACAGCCTCTTAGTTCTTGTATTCGTTTTGCATCCATAATTTATATTCTCCTGTAAGCATGCGGTTTCAACCGCCATATGTTCAATATATTATAGAGCAATCGGGTTATAATGCCATGGTTAATTTTAGAGTTGGTTGACTGGAGCATGTTATCAGGAAAAATCGCGTTAGTGATTTCCCAGGCTTAATTAGAGATGTTAGCCATAGGTAGTTCTTCCTTTGATCAAGTTCAAACCCATATCTTATGCTTGTCAAAAACTGGTGTCTGCCGGAGGCTGGTCTAAATATTGCCGATTATTCCTTGTTGTTTTTGGCATTTAGTGTAAAATGTAGCAGGACACGGGTTTTGAGGCAGGTTAGGAGATAAATGCGCATAATCGGAATAGATCCGGGGACGAGAAATGTCGGCTACGGGATAATTGAGGAGCAGGGCAGCGGACTGTATTATATAGCCAGTGGCACGGTGGTGACGCGCGGTACCGAGTTGGCGCAGCGTTTGGTCGAGATCTATAATGGACTCAAAGGGGTTATCCAGCTCTATCAGCCGGATGAGGCCGGGGTCGAGACGGTATATGCCGGAGCCAATATCCAGACGGCGATCGCTATTGGTGAGGGCCGGGGGGTAGCGCTCTTGGCGGCGGCGGAGTCCGGGATTGCGGTGTGCGGTTATGAGCCGAGTCTGATCAAGAAGGCGGTGGCGGCCTCGGGACGGGCGGGCAAGGAGCAGGTGCAGGAGATGGTACGGATCCTGCTGGCGCTCAAGAGCCTCCCCGAAACCGATCATGAAGCAGATGCTTTGGCGATAGCCATTACTCATAGCCGCCGCCGCGGGGTCGAGAGTATGGTTGGGATGAGTGGTTCCAGGCGTAACTCCAGAGGGCGTAAATTGAGAAAGAGGTAGGATTTGCTTATGTTTGAAGATTATCTGAAGTGGTGGCGGGAGCCGCGCTGGTTCGGCTTGATACTCTGTTTACTGGTTTTGCTGCCGAGGACTCCGGCCGGGGCGCGGGAGAATAAGGAGAAGCCGGTACGCGATCTTGAGGTAACTCTGAATTATAGGGTCGATGTTGAGTCGATCAGGAGTGCGATCTTTACTCTGACGGCGCTCTTGCCCCAGAGTATCAGCGGCCAGCAGGAGATCTCGGGGATGACCTTCTCCCCCGAGCCGGATACGACCTTCAAACGTAATGGCAATACTTACGCCAAATGGCGCCTTACCGGCAAGGGTATTGCCAATGTCATCGAGGTGCGCTTCGACGCCAAGATTTATCAGCAGAATATTAAAGAACTCAAGAAGCGGCGCGGGATAAGTGTCAACACCAGGCGTAAATTGCTCAAACGTGAGGATAATATTAATGTAGACAGTCGTAATATCAAGAAGGCGGCGAGCCAGATAGAGAAGAAGAATAGTGATGTCGAGCAGGTCGAGGAGATATATGAGTATGTCAGGAAGCATATGAAACCGGCGAAGGCGGCGCGTGAAACTTTAGGAGGGGCTAAAGCCTTGCAAAAAGGTAAAGGTGACTGTACCGAGTATACCGATCTCATGGTTACGCTGGCGCGGCAGCTGGGGTTGCCGGCACGGCATGTCAGCGGTTATATCTTCGGAACTATGACCGGTATTCCTCATAGCTGGGCTGAGATTTATACCCGGGATAAGGGGTGGATGATTGTCGATGCGCTCCACCTGGATCTCAAGGAGGGGAATTTTCAGAAACATGATAATAAGTATATCGCTTTCTCCGGTATCCGTAACGATCCGGAGATTCGCGGCGGGATGATCTATGGCTGGCATGTGCAGAATGCCAAGGGCGCGCGCTGTCAGGTGACGGCCAAGGCGGTAGACAAGCGCTGAGTGCGCAAGGGTTGGAAGGGGAATAGAGGGTGATGCAGATGAATGAAATAGAGCTTGGCGGGGTGTGCCGGATACTCGATGCCAATATAAACCGGGCGCAGGAGGGGCTGCGCGTCTGTGAGGAGTATGTGCGCTTTGTGCGTGAGGATGTCGAGTTGACCACTCGGCTCAAGGAGCTGCGGCATAGCTTCCGCAGTGCTGAGGATATTCTGCGCGGTATACTCGGTTCGCGTCTCCTGCTGCAGCGTGATACACCGGGGGATATCGGGACGCAGATCTCGGTAAGTACCGAGTCGGAGCGCCGGGGGATCAAGAGCGTGGTCAAGGCGAGTCTCAGGCGGCTCGAGGAGGCACTTCGGGTGCTGGAGGAGTACAGCAAGACCCTCAGCGGCGAGGCGGGCGGTATCTTTGAAGGTATACGTTATAAAGTTTACGATATAGAGAAGGTCTTATTAGGAGGTAGTGCGATGCAGGACAGACTCAGAGAGGCGGCACTCTATGTGCTGATCACCGATAATCTCAGTTCGGTGGATGCGCTGACCGCGTGCCGGGAGGCGGTGGACGGCGGGGCGGATGTGATCCAAATGCGAGAGAAGGAGATGGAGGACGGGGAATTTTACGAACTGGCGCTCAAGATGCAGCAGATGTGCGCCGGGCGGGCGCTCTTTCTGCTCAATGACCGGCCGCATATTGCGAGCCTGATCGGTGCGGATGGTATCCATACCGGGCAGGGGGATCTGCCGGTAAACCTCTGTAAGCGGCTGATGGGCGAGGATAAGATTGTAGGTAAGAGTACCTCAAGGGCGGTCTATGCCGAGCAGGCGTATGCTGACGGGGCGGATTATATCGGGGTGGGGCCGGTATACCCGACCAATACCAAGGAGCATCGCCAGGCGGTGGGGCTGGAGTATGTGCGCTGGGTGGCGGCGAACGCGAAGATCCCGTACTTCTGTATCGGCTCGATCAACCGCGAGACGCTGCACGGGGTGCTGGAGGCTGGGGCGCGGGCGGTAGCGGTCTGTACGGCGATTATCAATGCTGATGATATCGCGGCGGAAGCGGCCTGGTTCAAGGAGGAGATCCTCAAGGCCAGGGGCGAGGCGTAGCTGGGGTTTGGGGTTGGTGTGACAAGTAACAGTGTAACTGCTATTTGAGGCTGTAAGCTGCCGCTCGTAGTCGGTAGTTGTGCTAGCGGCTGGTTTATGGGTGGCAGCTAAGTATGAAAGTCTCGTTGGCGATTTTCATGGGAATATAATGGGAAATTATATGGTGAAGCAGCGTTATATCTTCTTTGACCGGGACGGTACGCTCAACCGGGAGGTAGAGTATCTCAGCGATCCGGCGCAGGTCGAACTTTACCCCGAGGTCGTCCATGCGCTGCAACGGCTGATCGCGGCGGAATACGGTATTATTGTGGTGACCAATCAGTCGGGAATTGGACGGGGTTTCTTTACGGTTGAGGCGATGCAACGGGTAAATGCCCGGGTTGAGGAGATCCTCGCCGAGTATGGGGTGCAGATCGCACGTTTCTATTACTGTCCGCACCTGGTGAGCGATGGTTGTAACTGCCGTAAACCCTGTAGCGGGATGCTCGAAGCGGCGGCGCAGGATTTCGGCTTAGACCTCGCGGACGGAGTTATTACTGTCGGGGATAAGCTGATAGATGTAGAGTTGGGGCAGCGGGTCGGGGGTAAGGGCATACTCCTCAGAACTGGTCACGGTATGGAGTTTGACCTCGAACATGAAGCGACGGTGCCGGATTTTGTTGCGCCGACTATGAGCGAGGCGGTAGACTGGATCATCAGTCGGTAGCTGGAGAGACCGAGAAGATATAGGAAAATTGCGGGAGCAATTTTCGGGGTTCGGCTGGGTTTTTGGGTGTTGGCGTTCTGGCTGGGAGGGTTAGAGCTGGGGTATGCCGCGAAGGACAGAAAATCACTCACGTGATTTTCCTTGTTTGGTTATAAGGATTATCCAGCCAGCAACAGAGTTGCTGGCTGAGGCTGCTTCTGCAGCCCGCTCATCGGCATGAGCGTTTGGCATACCTTTTTCAAAGGTATGTCGAAGACGGTGCGAACAGGTGAGCAACGGCTGAGAATGTAATCATCGTTGGCTGAGGGGTGAGGCATGGCTGAACGCTTGGCGCTAAAAGCTTTGACTTGAGTCGTCCTTTATCCTTAATCCGAAGGCGTTGGCGTTCTGGCCGGGAGGGTTATGGCTGGGGGCAGCCGCGAAGGTAGGGAAATTGCGGGAGCAATTTTCTGTGTGGCTGAGGATATGGGGTGTTGGTGTTCTGGCTGGGAGGGTTATGGCTGGAGACTTCCGCGAAGGTTAGAAAATCACTCACGTGATTTTCATACTTATTTGAAACGATACACAACTCGACCGGAGGGAGAGCTTTTGGCTTATCCTTTTGCTTGCAAAAGGTATGTCGAAGACGGTGCGAACAGGTGAGCAACGGCTGAGAATGTAATCATCGGTGGCTGAGGGGTGAGGCGTGGCTGAACGCTTGGCGCTAAAAGCTTTGACTTGAGTCGTCCTTTATCATTAATCCGAAGGCGTTGGTGTTCTGGCCGGGAGGGTTGTGGTCTAAGACTTTCGCGAAGGTTAGAAAATCACTCACGTGATTTTCAGAGATTGGTTCAAGGTTCTGGGTGTGATCGGTTGGCTGGAGTGTGTAGGCCTACGGGTTGAGTTTGTCGGCTTGGCTGGAGTCAGGGCTGTTTACGCGAAGCGTTCAGCTTGAGCTTACTGCGATTCTGCTTACGATTATACTCTCAGTTACTGCATGCAGTAACTGAGACATACCTTTCTCAAAGGTATGTCGAAGACGGTGCGAACAGGTGAGCAACGGCTGAGAATGTAATCATCGTTGGCTGAGGGGTGAGGCATGGCTGAACGCTTGGCGCTAAAAGCTTTGACTTGAGTCGTCCTTTATCCTTAATCCGAAGGCGTTGGCGTTCTGGCCGGGAGGGTTGTGGTTGTGGTCTGCTGCGAAGTTAGGAAAATTGCGAGAGCAATTTTCTGTGTGGCTGAAGAGATGGGGCGTTGGCGGTTTGGCTGGGAGGGTTATGGCCGAAGACTTCCGCGAAGGTAGGGAAAATCACTCACGTGATTTTCAGAGATTGGTTCAAGGTTCTGGGTGTGGCTGGTTGGCTGGAGTGTGTAGGCCTGCGGGTTGAGTTTGTCGGCTTGGCTGGGGTCAGGGCTGTTTACGCGAAGCGTTCAGCTTGAGCTTACCGCTATTCTGCTTACGATTATACTCTCAGTTACTGCATGCAGTAACTGAGGCATACCTTTTTCAAAGGTATGTCGAAGACGGTGCGAACTGGTGAGCAACGGCTGAGAATGTAATCATCGGTGGCCGAGGGTCGAGGCGTGACTGAACGCTTGGCGTGAGAGCTTTGACTTGAGTCGTCCTTTATTCTTAATCCGAAGGCGTTGGCGGTCTAGCTGGGAGGGCTATGGCTGGAGACTTCCGCGAAGGTAGGAAAATTGCGGGAGCAATTTTCTGTGTGGCTGAGGATATGGGGTGTTGGCGTTCTGGCCGGGAGGGTTATGGCCGAAGACTTCCGCGAAGGTAGGGAAAATCACTCACGTGATTTTCCTTGTTTGGTTATAAGGATTATTCAGCCAGCAACAGAGTTGCTGGCTGAGGCTGCTTCTGCAGCCCGCTCATCGGCATGAGCGTTTGGCATACCTTTTTCAAAGGTATGTCGAAGACGGTGCGAACTGGTGAGCAACGGCTAAGAATGTAATCATCGGTGGCTGAGGGGTGAGGCTTTGCTGAACGCTTGGCGCTAAAAGCTTTGACTTGAGTCGTCCTTTATTCTTAATCCGAAGGCGTTGGCGTTCTGGCCGGGAGGGTTGTGGTTGTGGTATGCCGCGAAGGTAGGAAAATTGCGGGAGCAATTTTCTGTGTGGCTGAGGATATGGGGTGTTGGCGTTTTGGCCGGGAGGGTTATGACTGGGGTCTGCCGCGAAGGACAGAAAATCACTCACGTGATTTTCCTTGTTTGGTTATAAGGATTATTCAGCCAGCAACAGAGTTGCTGGCTGAGGCTGCTTCTGCAGCCCGCTCATCGGCATGAGCGTTTGGCATACCTTTTTCAAAGGTATGTCGAAGACGGTGCGAACAGGTGAGCAACGGCTGAGAATGTAATCATCGGTGGCCGAGGGTCGAGGCGTGACTGAACGCTTGGCGTGAGAGCTTTGACTTGAGTCGTCCTTTATCCTTAATCCGAAGGTGTTGGTGGTCTGGCCGGGAGGGTTGTAGCTGGGGTATGCTGCGAAGGTAGGAAAATTGCGGGAGCAATTTTCTGTATATAAGATTAAAGGTTAGAAAATCACTCACGTGATTTTCATACTTATTTGAAACGATACACAGGTCGCCAAGCAGGCGACCTTTTTGCATACTTTTGCCCGCTGCTCGGGCGAAAAGTATGTCGAAGGTTTTATGAGCTGGCGAATAAAAGCTGAGAGTATAATCGTAGATGGCTGAGGGGCGAGGCGTATCTGAACGCTTGCGCTAGAGCTTTGACTTGAGTATGCCTGAAATCTGTAGCCGCAGGTCTGCAACTATTATAAATTGTAGGTCTCGATTGCGAGAAAAGTTATATTTTTTATCTTGGTCGCTAAAGTAAATATGAAGTATGTAGATTATCTGGCAATCAGAATTATTTGCCTGAGTCAGTTTTAGTTGTATCAGAGTCGAGTTCTTGAGGTTATATTAGGCATCGTAACTTAGATTTAACTCGCTTCTAAGTCCATGGATTGAGCTTGCTTTTTTTAGTTGGAAAGGCAGTATTAATGTGTCCTTGTTTAATTGTGTTTCTTGTAAATCAGCTTTATTGAAAGATGTAGCATGTGTTTGTTCTAAAAATGATGGTAATGCATCTATGTTATGCCCAAGAAAATCTGTATTTCCAAAATTACATTTTGATAATAATGATTGCTTAAAGTCGCATCCCCAAACTTTGCTATGTCGTAAATCAATATTATCTAAACTAGAGTATTTAAATTTTGAAAATGCAAAATGAGCATTATATAATATTGCGTTATTCATATTGATATTATTGAAATATGTATAAATAAATTCTGAATTTGAAAAGTTTGCGTAAGATAGGTTCGCTTTAATTAAAAAGTATTTTCCTTTAAACGTGAAATTTCTTAGATCGCAGTGGTTTAAGTTTACAACCGGAAAAGATAACTTATCAGAAAAAGCTCTATGATAGCTAGGATTTTTTATGTCGAACTCACAACATCCCATCAACTCAGTATAATAATCCCGCATCAAGCGGAATATCCGGTCGATACAGTGGCGGTAGTCGGTATCCCAGATTGGTTCTTCTGTGGGTATGGTTGATTCCTGAGTCTCGGCGGTATCCCGGGGCGCCTTGTCTGCCTTGGCTTTGTCTCGTTCACACTTCTTTTCTTGACAGCGCTGGCGCGCAAAGGCGCAGAGCATACTTACTGCCCGCTGGAATTCGCCGTAGTCTGGCTCTTCATCTTCGATCATCAGTCTGGCGTAACGGTCGGTAGCCTCGATACCGTTGAGGCGGACGACCTCATTACTGCTGCCGAGCTGTTCTCCCGCCTTGACCAGCAGGGCTTCGTTGGCAGTGCGCTGTTGAATTTTGAATTCGGTGAGGCGGTGGGTATTGCGCCATTTCCACATAACCAGAATTAATGGCGCAACTGTTACGGTGAGCATGCCGGTAAGGAAGGAGTTGCTATCTTTGAAGGTATCAGCAAACAGCCAGTAGTATATTCCACCCAGAATCAGACCGAGAAGGAGCATCATAATATACATTGGGTATTCCGGTTTGCTGGTCTCCCAGGATTTTTTGATAGCATTAATAATTCTCTTGATCAAGGTTCTGGAAAATAAGGTCAGGATATATCTGACAAGAATCCAATATAAGCTCTTGATAGCATTAATAATCCTCTTGATCAAGGTAGAGGGATACTTAGAATAGAAGGTCGGGATATATCTGACAACAATCCAGTATATAAAACCGGGTATGGAGTCTTTATGTTTACAATTGAAGTGGGTATGCAGCCAGCGGCGAAAACCTTTGTGGTTTCTTCTCAATCTTGATTTGAGCGCAGGGATGCTGTATTTTTTCTGAACCATGAGGGTTGCGACCTTTGTACAGGGTTGTGTGGTTTGAAGGTATAGGGTGTAATTATATACTGTAGCGTATTTGTCGGCAAGGAAGTTTTGAGTTTTTGAAGATTTTTGGGCGTTGATCGGTTGGCTGGAGTGTGTAGGCCTGCGGGTTGAGTTTGTCGGCTTGGCTGGGGTCAGGGCTATTTACGCGAAGCGTTCAGCTTGAGCTTACTGCGATTCTGCTTACGATTATACTCTTAGGTTTTATTCGCCTACTCATAAAACCTTCGACACACCTTTGGAAAAGGTGTGCGCACGACTCATTGCTCACCAGTTCGCAATTCGCATGCGTCCTCTCGGAAAACGTCCATGGTCTGAAAATATTACATCAGTTCATATTTTCAGACATCTAGGGACAGCTGAACGGGCTGCGAGATGCAGCCTCAGCAGGTAGCTTTGCTACCAGTTGATTTTTTGGTGTTTGCTGAGTATGAAAATCACGTGAGTGATTTTCGGGGTTCGGCTGGGGTTTTGGGGTGTGGCTCGGCTAGTAACTTTGAGTGTAACTCTTTTTTTTCCTGCTTAAATCTCTGGTTTTAGCTGCAATTAAATCCTCGAAATACAAAAGGATAATATTATCAACTATTATCGTACATGTAAAGCATGGATATATAAGGAGTAAAATATTCTACAGATTTAATTGAAAAATCCAATCAAAATATTTTTTTTTTAGAAGGAGAGGTAGGAGGTATTGACATTAAGTATTGAAGAAAGAATTTATTATCCCAACTAATAATCTTCCTTCACTCCTTTTCCCCATGGTGAAAGACTCTTCCCCCAACTCGAGTCTTTCACCTTTATTTTTAGGTAGTGGGTAGAGGTTATGGCTCGGAGATGGGGCTTCTAAGCAACAGGTAGCGGGTGCAGCATTGGGTGGTGAGTTGGTGGGGCGCAGCCGACACTGTGAGCGCTAAAAAAAATAAATATTCTGCGAAGGGTTGGATAGCGCAGTAGACATAGAGTAGTGAAGGGTACGAGGCGCTTTTCGAACTTCTCCTTAAAGACAGCAAAATAAGTATTTTTCCCAAATACAGCAGTACAAGCAATAAGAAAAGCACAATAAGTACAGAACAAAAGCAAAACAAGTACCCACAAAAGGCGCCACAACGCCTTTTAAACAACCAGGGGATAATCCACAATTTGTCCCCACTTCTCAGACCGTTCCTGCCTCCCCCAGGAGCGGTCATTTTTTTACCCTGAAAATTTTTTAGCACATAATCAAACCATGCCGGAATGCCCTGCCTTGTCATTGTTCTAGTGCAAAATGACATACTGACATACCCTGACGCTACTCTTTGTTCAGTATCTGCAAACTCTCCTGAGAAAAAATAACATTATTTTAAGTGCTTTATTAACAATTGTTTGTGATTGTATGGATTGCTGTTGAAATTGTTTGAAAAACTATTTTGGCACACTTGTTGCAAATGTGAAGAGTGTTCAGAAGCACTGACACTGACAGGTTTAACTTTACAGGAGGATATACAATGTATAAGAGTAGACTAGACAATATTTTTGGGGATTTTTTTAGCGACACATTATTCTCTGCCCCTTGGGGACGGCGTACTCAGCCACGTTCAGAGGTGAATATTTATCACAGTGACGCAGGTTATGAGTTGGAGTTCAAGGCGGCTGGCTTGCAGAGCGGTGACGTTGACATCTCAATCGATGACAATAAGCTCCGCGTGGCGACGGTCGAGGCTATTGCTGACGGGTTCAGCCGTACCTTCGAATTGCCGCAGGATATCGACCAGGAGAAGATCGGGGCTGAGATCAAGGATGGTATCATCCGGGTACTGCTGCCGAAACTGGCCAAGGCCGAGCCGCGGAAGATTGAGCTTAAAGCGCTCTAGCGGCAGTTGCGGTGGCGGTGAAGGGCTTTTTTGGGAATAATAACTAATTTTGCATAGCATTGATTGAAATAAGGAGGAATTACCATGACCAATGATACAGTATTAGAGCAGGAGAAGCAGGAGGTTGTCGAGGCTGCAGCGGTAAAACCGGAGGCCAAGCTGATCCATGGAACCCAGATAAATGAGGATGAGGAGGCGGTGGAGATTATCTCCGAGGCTGCCGGCTATAACCGGGATAACCTTGAGATTACGGTCGAGTCGCGCCAACTGAAGATAACCAGTAAGGAAGAGGCTGCTGCAGCGGCGCCCGGGCGGGAATTAATCCGGCAGGAGTATGCAAGTGGCGGCTATGCCAGGAGCTTCCGTCTTTCGGAGAAGATTGATGTCGAGCAGATCACTGCTTCGGTCAAGGACGGGGTGCTGCGGATACGCCTGCCCAAGCATGCGGCTGCGCAGAAGCGGCACATTGAGGTGAAATCTGTTTAAAGCAAACATTTGTGTTTTTCCTCTCTGCAACAGCGGGTAGCTGATAAGATAATATGCGACGAAAGACTGCGTTTTCGCGGTCTTTTGTTATTTATAATTATATACAATTGTTGATAGATGCCTTGAAAAGCCGAATAATTACGCTATACTATAGAATTGGTATTCTAAGGGTAATTACTAGTCAGAAGTGTACTGCGTCTTGGGATGGATAATAATGTCAGGGAGTGTGAATGTTTTTTAGAGTTCTCAGATTATGGAGATATCTCTTCAAGTATAAATACCGCTTTTTTGGTATGGTCTTTATCGGTATCTTCTATGGGCTGGTGAATACCTCTCTCGCTGGAATAGCCGGGTTTATGATCAAGCTTATTGATCCGGAGGTTCCCACTGACAATGCCTTGGTGTTGATACCTCAGGTAGTTACCGGTAATGCCGCGTTTAAATACCTGCTCTCCCTCTGGCCGGCACTGGTGAGCAAGTATACCCTCTTCTATACTTGTCTGGGGCTGTTTCTCGTCCTGGTGATCTGCCTCTCGCTGGCGATATTTCTGATGAACTACCTCTCGCAGTGGGTGAGCCTCAGGGTGACGATGGATCTGCGTAATATGCTCTCTCGGCATATGCTGACCTTGGATTTTTCTTATTTTATCAAGAGCCGCTCCGGGGATCTGATTACCCGGGTGAATGGCGATCTCGACTCGGTGACGATTATTCTCTCGGTTATGGCTATTATTCTCAGCCGTCCTATCGCGCTCATAATTTGCCTGGTATATATCTTTTACCTCAACTGGCAGCTCACCCTCTGGGGATTGATCGGGGTGCCGTTGGCGACTATCGCCATGAAGAAGGTCTCGAAAAAGATTCGCTGGACCTCGATGGCGTCGCGGCGGAAGAACGCCAATGTGATGGATGCTATGATCAGGTTTCTCAGCGGTATCGGTACGGTCAAGGCCTTCGGCTGCGAGGAATTTGAGCTGGAGAACTATAATAAGCATAATGAGGACTTATTCGATATCAGTGCCAAGAATATGCGCGCCGCCTGCAGTGAACGCCCGATCACCAGCCTGACCTCCAAGTTCGGCATCTTTCTGGTACTCTTGATCGGCGGGAATATGGTACTCGGCGGAGAACTGCAGATCGATAATGTGGTCTCTTTTCTGGCGGCTCTCTCGCTGATGTATGCGCCGGCCAAGGAGCTCAATGGTGCCAATGTTAATTTTCAGAACAATGTCAGCGGTGCTGAACGCGTATTTGAGATTCTCGACACCGAGGCGAGCATCGCCGAAGGGGAGAAGGAGCTTGACGGTTTCAAGGACTCTATTGTCTTTCAGGAGGTGAACTTCGCTTATGTCGAGGATGAGCCGGTGGTCAAGGATTTCTCGCTTACGATTAAGAAGGGTGAGACTGTTGCTCTGGTTGGCGCTTCGGGTTCAGGTAAGAGTACGATAATCAATCTGGTGCTCCGCCTCTTTGAGATCGACAGTGGCGCAATATTTATCGACGGCATCGATACCCGTGAGCTTACCTTCAAATCGCTCCGCGATCAGTTTGCCCTTGTGGGGCAGTCACCGTTTCTCTTCAACAGTACTATAGCCGAGAATATTGCCTATGGGCGAACTGATATCAGTATGGAGGAGATCAAGGCGGCGGCCAAGGCGGCAAATATCCACGAGGAGATTATGAACCTCCCCGGCGGGTATCAGTATATGGTCGAGGAGCGCGGGGATGACTTCAGCGGCGGACAGAAGCAGCGCCTAAGCATTGCCCGGGCTATCTGCAAGAATTCACCGATTCTACTCCTGGATGAGGCGACCTCGGCGCTTGACAGTGTAAATGAGCGGGAGGTGCAAGCCTCTATCGAGCGTATGATGCAAGGACGAACCTCGCTGGTCGTGGCGCACCGGCTCTCGACGATCAAGGACGCGGATAAGATCGTGATGCTTCAGGGCGGGAGAATCATCGGCTGCGGCAGGCATAATGAGTTGATCAAAAATTGCGCGGAGTATGCCAATCTTGTCGTGCTGCAGGGGCTGCATTAGAGATCTTGAGACGCTGCTGTGGCATTTGCATGCACACTGTAATATAAGAGGCTTCGCGTAACAAAGTGCATTACCTGGAAAAAAGGGAGTGCGCGCTTGCTCGAACTTTTTCAAACTTCATTCATGCTTCTTTGAACAACGAAGATTCGGTCCCTATGGCATAACGAGCTTCAAGTTGAAGATTGTAGATAGGCGTCGATGCGTTTTTTGACGTTGGCCTTGAGGTTCTCATAGAAGAAAGCATAGTCATAGCGGTGGAAGACCCCGCTGGGCCAGCGCCCCATATGCTCCAGATCTACTTGCTCAGGATTTTTAGCGATATCCACGATCAGCGCTCCACTCTGCGTATCGAGGCGGGCGCCGCAGAAATTCTTGAGCTCTTCTCTTACTGTACCCGCACGATCATCAAAAAAAACCGCTTTGATATTTGCCGTGGCCGGAGCCGGGGTAGAATCTCGCCGCCAGTTGAGCGGGTTGATGCCGACCGCACCGTCGAGGAGTACCGGTGAGCCGCCGGCGTTTTTGGCCTGAGTATTATAGCTGATAACCCTGCCGGTATCGACTTCGCCTTGTGCGAGTGCGAGCTGGGGGCATTCTTGGATGTCACATTCCCGCACCGAGTAACCGATAGCGTAGGCCGCTACCAGCCGCTGGTGTAATTCCGGCGTACCCAGACGGCGGCGCAGCAGTTCGATCAGCACCATTGAGCCCTGGCTGTGTCCGGCGAGGATGAAGGGGCGATCCGGGTTGAGCCGTTGCAGATAGTAGTCGAAGGCTTTGAGGACGTCCTCGGCTCCGAGTTGGAAGGCTGGATCGGCATAGGCGTCGCACCCGCCGTTGTTGCTCAGCATCGATTGGGTGGCGGCGGTCTGCTGGCGGTAGAAGGGGGCGAAGAGATTGCTCCAGGGCTGGTAGACTCCGGCCTGAGCTCTGAGCAGACCCCGGGCATTGGCTCTAAGGTCTGCACGGGTGGTATCCATATTAGCCGGTTCCGGCTCAACATAGATAGTCGGGTAGACATAAAAGGTGTCTACCGGTTTGCTTAGCTCTTCAGGTTTACTCACCCAGGCTGTCTCGGCAGCGTAATCAGGGCTGGGCGGAGTCTTGGAGCTGGGCATGGGTATTCTCCTACAGCGAGGTTTCGGGATAAAAAACAGCGGCAGCGGTTAAAACTTTTCACCGCACTGGATCGCCTCGCGCATCTCCCGTACGGCTTGGGGCAGGCCGATCATTACAGCGCGGCTGATAATGCTGTGGCCGATATTGAGCTCGTGCATCTCCTTGATAGCGGCGATCTCAGCGACATTATGGTAGGTCAGTCCATGACCGGCATTGACCCGTATTCCGTGACGCCCGGCGGCGTGAGAGGCGATGATCAGTTTCTCCAGCTCACTCTCGCGGGAGGTTTCGTCCGAGTACCAGTTGGCATAGGTGCCGGTGTGCAGCTCGACAATCTTCGCTCCGCTCCTGTGGGAGGCTTCAATCTGTTCGAGTTCCGGATCGATAAAGAGGCTGACCGCGATCTCGGCTTCGTGGAATTTCTCAACTACCTCTTCTACCCTCTCGAACTGCCCGATTATATCCAGACCGCCCTCGGTCGTAACCTCTTCGCGGCGTTCGGGTACGAGCGTAACCTGATCGGGCTTGACCTTCAGTGCGATAGCGATGATCTCATCCGCCATGCCCATCTCCAGGTTGAGGCGGGTGGTGATGGTCTGTCTGAGTATTCTCAGATCACGATCTTGAATGTGGCGGCGGTCTTCGCGCAGGTGGATGGTAATGGAATCTGCCCCATTCTTCTCGGCGATAAAGGCTGCCTCGACCGGATCCGGTTCGTAGGTCTTTCTGGCTTGCCTGATGGTGGCGACGTGGTCGATATTTACTCCGAGGTGAACCATAGTATGCTACCCTTTCGTTATTCAGCTAAGTTGGCGGAAAACACACAGTACCAATAACATACAGTATACTACTTGGGTGATTTTTAGCAACACTCTTTCGTTTTTTTGTCACTGCTCTCAGCACTATTTTTTGTGAGCAGGGAGCTGCGGCGGGAGGCGCGGCTGCCGTCGCCCGAACAGGTGATAAAATTTATTTTAGCCTATTGTTTTGAGTTTGTTTTATAATATGATATGTATAACTGTATGGTAAAACTTATTGAAGGAGATAGCGATGGATATGATTGAGCAGATAACCCGGGAGAAGATTGTGCCGGTGGTAAAATTGGAGCGGGTGGAGGATGCGCTGCCGCTGGCTGAGGCGCTCAGTGCTGGTGGAATTAAGGTAATGGAAATAACCTTCCGTACGGCGGCGGCGGCCGGGGCGATTGCAGCGATTGCCAAGGAATTTCCGGATATTATTCTGGGGGCGGGTACGGTACTTACCCTTGAGCAGCTCGACGCTGCGGCGGCGGCCGGGTCGACCTTTATGGTCTCGCCCGGGTTCAACCCGAAGATTACCGAGGCGGCTATCAAGAAGGGTCTTCCTATCGTCCCTGGGGTGATCACTCCGGCCGAGGTCGAACAGGCGATGAATTATGGCCTGCGCAACTTGAAGTTTTTCCCGGCCTCAATCGCCGGGGGCATACCCATGCTCAAAACCTTCAATACGGTCTATCCGATGGTCAGTTTCATGCCTACGGGCGGGTTGAATAGCGAGAATTTTATCGACTATCTCGCCTGTCCCAACGTTATCGCTTGCGGCGGAAGTTGGATGGTCACGCCGCAGCTTATCAGCGAGGGTAATTTTGCCGAGATCACCCGTCTCAGTCGTGAAGCGCGGGAGAAGATCGACGCTTCCGGTTTTTAGCCGGTAAGCTTCCAAGCGTGATGTTTGCGCCTGGCGACGATGTTTATGAGAGCTGCACCCAGTAGGCGGGTGCAGTTTTTTTATCATTCTCGGCTACGTTTTGGGGGTTGTTTTGTATTCGTTAGTTGGCGTATTCTTTGGGCGTAGGTCGCTGTTATTCAGGGTCAGTTCGTAAAAAACGGAGGATAGGCGTAATTTTTTTTTAAAGAGTTGGGTTGTCCGCAGAACGTTGTCGGGGCGGTATGCTACGGGGATTAGGTGGCGAGTTTAATTAGTTCCCAAGGGCTTAAAGCTGAAAAAACTTGGAAAATCATCTTTCGACTTGTATAATTAAAGAAATAATTGTATACTGAGTTTAAGTGGTATAGGTTGCGGGGCGTGAAATCCGCCTTTTGCGGTAAAAAAACTAATCTCGGGGTTAATCGTGATTGTAATGTATCGCACTTTGGTGTATAATAATTTTATTGCTATGGTACCGGATTAGGCAGGTTCTATCCAGGTTGGATAATTGTGTGGACTTTTTTTAGATGAGGATTATTATGATAAACTCCAATGAAGAAATGGGAATGCGGTTGGGGTACTTGCGGGATGTGAAGTTTGGCAAGATGCATGGCTCAAAGACGATGTGTGCGAATGAATTGAACATTTCTACCGGGTATTGGGGTGATATTGAACGGGGCAGAAAGAAGATCGGTATCGACCTTATTCAAAAACTTGCCGCTTTTTTCAATACCGACTGCGAGTGGTTGATCACCGGCAAGAGCTTTGATACCCGCTTTTTGGTAGAGTATCATACCGCCGGGTACCGGCAGGATTCGCTCTGGTACGAGAGTTTGGTTTATCTGCTCGATCTGGCGGTGAAGTTCAGAAAGCAGAAGAATAACAAGTTTTTTCAGGCTGCTGCGATGACCTTCAAGTGCCGTGAAGATCAGGAACTCTGGGCAGAGTTGGAGGGCTTATATGCTGATAGCAGTGCTCCGGATGCGTTGATTGAAGAGTTGGTTGCCCGCGATGGCGGAAAGTCTGCGCGGAGCAAGCTCGGCAGAACGGTACGGACAATTATCAAGAATGTCGAGGCGGATCTGCTTGTGGTTGAGGATAGTGGCTATGACGACTTGCCGTCAGTTATACCGCAGATTGATTCGGCCATGGACAGCGAGACCGTCATCAAACTCCTTGAGGACAAGGTGCTGGAGCTACAGGAGCAGGTTGAGAAGCTGACCAAACAACTCCAGCGCGAGAAGAACAAGAACATCAAGCTCAAATCGAAGCAGGCCTAAGCGGTTGCGGTGTCTGGCGTGGTGTACACGGTCTGCAGTTAGTGCAGAGAAAGGGCGGCTATGAATTCTGATGAACTGGATTATGTATTAATCGGGGATGATATGCAGGTGGTCGAGGTAGAACTCGATCCCGGTGAGGTTGTTATCGCCGAGGCCGGCGCGATGAATTATATGGAGGACGGTATCACCTTTGAGGCGCGTATGGGGGATGGTACCGAGGATCCGGGGCTCTTTGGGAAACTTCTCGGCGCCGGTAAGCGCCTTCTCGGCGGGGAAGGGGTGTTTCTGACTCACTTCACCAATAAGCAACAAGGAAAGCGGCGGGTCGCCTTCGCTGCCGCTTATCCGGGGAAGATCGTGCCGATTGATCTACAGAGTATCGGTGGGGAGTTGATCTGTCAGAAGGATGCTTTTCTCGCTGCGGCGCGCGGAACCAGTATCAGTATCGCCTTTACCAAGTCCTTCGGCGCTGGGTTCTTTGGCGGTGCCGGATTTATCCTGGAACGACTCCGGGGCGACGGCATGGCCTTCTTTCATGCCGGGGGGACGGTCATCCGTAAAGAGCTCAAGGGTGAGACCCTGCGGGTTGATACCGGCTGCCTTGCGGCTTTTGCTGGAGATATCGAGTATAATATTGAACGTGCCGGTGGCTTAAAATCCATGTTTTTTGGAGGGGAAGGGTTCTTCCTTGCAACCCTCCGAGGGACGGGTACGGTCTGGCTGCAGAGTCTGCCGTTTTCCCGGCTGGCTGATCGGATAATTGCTTCTGCGCCGTCTATCGGCGGGAAGAGCCGGGGTGAGGGGAGTGTGCTTGGTTCTATCGGAAATATGCTGGATGGGGACAATAATTTCTAGTAGGTTGACTCTCAACTAGAGCCAAGATAAGATTATAATTAGCCAACGCGTTAGGTGCCTGAGGGCATCTAACGCGTTTTTTTGTATAATCTTGAATTTTTATACCTTCGCGGCATAACTCCAGCTACATCCCTCCCGACCAGAGCGCCCTCACCTTCGGATTAAGTACATAAAAAAACTCAAACCAAAGCTCTTTACGCAAAGCGCTCTTGCAAACCTTACCCTCAGCTACCTATGATTATACTCTCAGCCGTTGCTAACCTACTCGCATCGTCTTCGACATACTTTTAAAAAAGGTATGTCCACGGCTCATTGCTCACCAGTTCGCAATTTGTATGTGTTTTCTCGGAAAACGCTCATGGTCTGAAAATACTACACCAGTTCATTTTTTAGACATCCAGGGACAGATGAGCGGGTTGCGAGATGCAGTCTCAGTCAGTAATATAATTGTTGATTGGTTTATCGAGATTATCAAAGTATGAGAATCATTTAAGTGATTCTCATACTTTGTCAAAGATTTTAGTAATAGCCGGTAACATATTGAAATACTACCCAATCTGCAGAATCACGCTTGCTTAAAACTGTCTGCCGGATACCGGCTGTGAGCAAACGCACAGCGTTTTGCCGGGATGTAAGGGTGAGTAGTCCTTACAAGAGGGGAAGGTGTTCTTCATGTCTGTAAGTGGTACAGTCTTAGAAAAATACAAGCCTTGAATAGAGAAGTGGGTAATAAAATGTCTGCCCCTTGCGCCTCCGCCGGCTTAGCATAGGGGTAGCGTCGGAGAGGGTTCAGGAGCAGACAGGGAGGAGCAGGATAAACTGGGAACTACGGTTGAGCTGGCCTTGGTTTGATTAGCCACAGGCTTGGAGAGTTTCGTGCCGTTTTCGCGCTTCGGCGGCCGCCTGTTGGAGCCGGAGGATAACCCCATAGGCGAGGTTGTCGCTACCCTCTGCAGTTGTTGTATGCTCTAGAGCGTAGGCGAGAGGGGTAAGTCCGGCTGCGTTCTCCACCGAGAAATCGGCGCCGTGGTCGAGGAGTTCCTCAAGGATATTCAGAGGATAGAGCTTGTACTCTGGACGGTAGAGGTCGGTCGCATGGCGGACAATCAGGTGCAGCACGGTATTGCCCTCAGCATCACGGGTATTCAGCGAACAGCCGTGATGAAGCAGAAAGCTGATGAGCTTGCCGGTGTTCTGATTGGGAGCGTTGGCGGCCACCAGGAGGAGCGGGCTGCTCTGCTTAAACCCTGGTTTGAGTACTATGCCGGCAGTGGGGGGAAGCTTCGCTTCAGGTAGGGATGTTGGTGCTACCGTTGCCGGAGTACGGTCGGTGTCGGGGATGGGATGGGGAGGGTTAAGTTTGGGAGCTGGTTGGTGATTGGCGGCAAGACGAACGATCTGTTTGTAGCCTTCATGCTCGGCGGTCTTGTATTGGCTCTGCTGGCCTTGCGTCTGCAGGGTTAACGCCGCTTGAGGAGCGCCGGTGAAGAGGCAACTGAGAATTAACAGAGTAAATATGCTACGTTTGATGTTCATGAGCGTCTCCATGGGTAAAGCAAGCCGTTGCTGCATTTTACAGAAAAAATTAAGGCAATCTCCATTAATTACGGAGTAATTCATCTAAAGCAATTAATAGCGGCAGCCTTAAACCAAATTTAATCTTACTTCTTAGCGCATAACAAGTTATGTTGCTGCTAGTGCGTGCCGATTATCGGACTCAGCGCAACGTTATCGGACTCTCTATCCTCTACTTACTACCTTTTCTCAATTTCTTTTAAAAAAAAATTATTTTTTGGTGTTCAGTTTTGGCTCAAAATCATCAGCCAGATTTGGAGTAGGTAAAGGAGAGGGAGGAGGAAGTTGCAAATCTGCGCTCCAGACTTGGCGGTTGCTGTTAGCCGGTTGCTACGGAATTTGGGCAGGCAGCATTGTTGGGCAGTGATAGATTGAGGGCTGACAGCCCAGATGTGAGCTTGGGAAGAGTGAGACGGCGGTTAGGGTTATACTTTGGGGCTACGCCGTGGCAGGGTGGGCATGGGGGCAAATCTGGCTATGGGGGCGAGGGCTAAAATCAAGTTTTTTGCTAAGATTCGTCAAAAAGCGAAAAATATATTATTGGGTTTGGGTGTGTTGTGGTTGCGTTTGAAGTTGACTTTAACTCGTTTCTGATGAAATGGTTGTATTGTTGCTGATAGGTGTTGAGCCTTGTCCTAAGCAATAATGCATGGTCGTAAATAAGCTAAAAGGCGAAAGAATTTTATTGACAAGTTACGCCGATTAGAGTATTATCTGAAGTGTGGAGCTTGGGCGGGAGTCCTGAGCGGTTTTTGTGAACTTAGGGTCAGGGAAAGGGATTAGGATGAGTGCATTGGATGTGGAGCCAAATACCGAGGAGTGGCTGGAAGAGAGGCGTCGGCATATTGGGGCGAGTGATGCGCCGGCAATAATGGGGCTTACTCCGAATTGGCGTAGTGCCAGGGATGTAGCCAGGGAGAAGTTGGAGGCTGCGCCGCCGGTGTGCAGTCTGGAGAATAAGTACCTCCGGCGCGGACAGGTGCTGGAGCCTCTGGTCAAAGCTTTGTATACCCGTCAGACCGGGAGGGAGATCTTTGCCGCGCCGATGTATCAGCACCCGGATTATGAGTGGATGTCGGCAACGCCGGACGGCTGGATAATCGGTAAGGATATGGAGGCGCTGATAGAGTGCAAGACGGCGCTGCGTTTTAAGCGGCATGAGTGGCTTGATATCTGGGATAATGCTGAAGAGTATGATATCGTTCCAAGCCACTACTGGGTGCAGGTGCAGCATCAGATGGCGGTTACCGGAGAGGGTCGGGTTGTGGTAGCGGTGATCTTTGCCAGTGATGATCTCTTCGAGATGCTGGTCTCGATGCTCGATGCCGGTCGGGAGATGGAAGAGGTGGTGACGCTGGCGCAGGATGTGGTTGAGTTCAAGATTATCGAGGTGATCCGGGACGAAGAGTTTATTGCGCGCTTGATCGAGGTGGAACAGGGATTTTGGGAAGCGGTTGAAGACGGGAATCTGCCGCGTGAACTCAAGTATGTCAAGGATAGCGGGGCGATCCGGGTGGCGAATTATACCGAGGAAAATCTCCTTACTGATATGAAGACTTCGTATCTGCAGAAACTTCTGGCCGAGGAGGATTTCGACGAGTGCTGTGAGCGGGTAAAGCAGGCCATCGGCGAGGATAGCGGAATCTATAGTGAGTTTATCGGTAAGGTTACTTACTGCAAGCCCCGGGCGCGGCATAATACCGACTGGAAAGCACTGGCGCAGGATCTCTTGGCGAAGCATGTTCCTCAGAGTGAGCAGGAGGGTCTCCAGCAGGGCTATACCCGTAAAGCTGAGACCTGCCGGCGTCTGAATTTTCCTTATAAGTACTGGAAACTTAATTGAGAAGCAGGTAGCTGGGCAGGTTGGGGTATGTATCTGAGATTGATTACTAATTTAAGGAGGTGAGAGTTATGAGTATGGTTGTACCGGGGGATGAGGTGGGTAACTTCAAGGAGGAGGTGGCTTTGCAACCGCAGGTCGGGGTGGAAGCAGGGGCGGTTCAGGATGTCGGTAGGGGCAGGGAGTCGGCAGTAGCGAAACCTGATGCAGATATTCTGTTCGGGTCGGAAATAGAGGCGGCGGCTGACCGGGTAGCAGTGGCGAGACCGCAGCGAGTGGAATCATCCGCGGTAACTGGGGTGAGCGGGATGAGTGAGGCTGAGTTGGCGCCCCGGGTTGGCATTGCGGCGCAGCGTGCGGGAAAAACTGTAGCGGTGGGAACGCCGGACGAGCCGAAGACTGTCGCGGCGGAGGCGGATATTCAGAGGGGGGCTGGAGTTGGTGCCGTTGAGGCTGAATCAGTACCGGATACTCGTATCGGGACAATTTTTGGGAGTGTCGGGAAATTTGAGGATGGGGTCGGGGTACTAAAACAACTGAACCGCTATGATCAGGAACTGGATGCCCTGGGGCGTGAATATACTCAGGGTTTTGCGGCGACAAAAGATAGTGAGGATTTACAGCAGTCCTGGCAGGAGTATCGGGAGCGGGCAAAGCAGTTGTATAACGAGTATCTGGAGTCTGCCCCGCAAGGCAAGGTGGCGGAATTGTTCAAGGAGAGTTTTGACGAGCATCTGGCCGAGCAGGAACGATTATACTCAGGTACGGTAGCACGTCAGCGGCAAACAGAAGAGCAGAAGAATATCAGCTTTGGTACCGAGATTGCGCTCAAGCGTCTACAGTATCGGAGCCGAAATGTTGCTGAGAGTATCAAGTATACCGAGAAGGCGTACCGACAGGCGCGGGAAGAGGCATATCTCAGTGGGATCAAGAATCCGGAGCAGATCACAGTGTTTGCTGCCAGGCGCCTGGTGCCTGGGATTGAAGGTCTGGTGGATGGTCTTGCCGCTTCGGGGCGTTTTCAGGAGGCGTACCGTTATCTGGAGGCGGTGGGCAAGAAGATCGGGGCACAAGAGGTTGGGGCGATACGTGAAGGGGTCGAGGCGCAGGAGGTTACGACGAAGATCCGCGCTTTTGCCCGGGAGCGAAATTATGCGCAGCTCGCCGCTTATATCGAGGGTTTACCGACTGAACGACGGGAGTTGGCCGAGCTGACCTTGACCTTGCAGCAGCGGAGTGCCGAACAGGCGGGAGCGGAACGCAAGGCTAGAGCTTTGGAGATTGCTAGAGCCGAATATGAGCGGAGTGGGGCGCTGAAACCGTATGTGTTGGTGGATCAGGAGCGGGTAAAGCTGGATGCCGAAGATTACCGCCAACTCCTTGCGCGTTAGTGAGGCTAGGCGGGTAAGGTTTTAACTTATGCGTAAGTGTTGGGGTGTCCGGTAGCGCCGGTAGTAGAAGCGGGAGCTAGCGGTACGGCAGAGGATATAACAGGAGAATAAGTAATGCAGCGTTATCGGGAAGGAGCGGTGCTGTTGCACCGCAAGCTGGTGGAGTGGCAATGGTATCAGGATGCTAATATCAAGGCGGTGTTTCTGCACCTCTTGCTGCTGGCGAACTGGAAGGATCAGCTCTGGAAGACGACCTGGATACGTCGGGGGCAGCGGCTGACCAGTTACGTCAAGCTTGCCGCAGAACTCGGATTGACCCTCAAACAGGTGCGGCGGGCGGTGGATAAGCTTCGGAACAGTGGAGAGCTTATTACCGCCCGGGCAGCCAATGGGCTGTTGGTAAGTATAGTCAATTACGAGCTCTATCAGTCGGCTCGTCCGGCACAGACCGGAGCTGAAGGCAGGGAGCGGGCAGAGTCAGGGCAATTAATAAATAAGGAGACTAAAGAGAATAAGCATAGAGATAGAGCAGGAGCGGCGGAAAAACAGGGAGCAAGAGAAGCGGCAGAGCCTGCAGGCGTCTCCACCGCTCTACGCGCAGCTTTCAGCGCTGGGGGGTGGGCAGAGGTGCCGGAGGTTGTTGGTCGTTGGTTGGAGCGCTACCCGCAGGAGTGGATTATGGAGGCGTTCGGACGGGCGATAAAGAACTGCGGCATGAACCCGCCCCCGCAGTATATCACGGTTACTTTGGAGAATTTTAGAAAGAATGGAGGAGTACGAGCAGATGCCGGAATCAGAGCCAAGCGCGACAGAATTAGCCGCAGTCAGGAAGCAACCGGAGCGAGCCGGAGAAAATTCGCCGATCACCCCGCAGGTAGTTCTGTCGCCAAATCCCAGCACTCCGGCGTCTGCTCCGATTCCGCTTGAATCTAAATCAGTGGAACTTCTTGGCTTGGAGGGGATTATGCCGCAGGTGAAGGACGAGTCGGGGGAGCGTTTTTGCCGGGTCTGCGGGGAGCGTTTGACCCCACGTTTTCTCCAGGAATATCCTGACGCACGCATCTGTTCGCGCCGCCGTTGTTATTACATTGAATTGGCCAGAAAAACCCCGCAACGTGCCGCCCTGCTCGCTTTTCTACCTCGGCGTTATCAGGGAGCGCGATTAAGTGATTTTACGCATAAAGGCGTCTCGTATTTGCGTGAGACACTCAGGGATAGGCGGTCGGTTTTTCTCAGCGGGACGCAGGGTATAGGCAAGACCCATCTGGCTGCGGCGTTAGTAAACTCATTATTAGTGGAGCTGGCGAGTGAGCGGGGGTATGAGGTGTTGTGGGTGCGCAGTACCGATCTGCTGCTGGAACTGCAGAGTTGCTTTGGGGGGAAGGGGGATATGCGGGGGGTGATAAACAAGTATAAGCGTTGTGAACTCTTGGTGCTCGATGACTTCGGGGCGGAGCGGATTAGTGAGTGGTCGCTCTCGGCTATTTATTCTATCCTGGCGGAGCGCGTAGACGAACTCCGGGCGACTATCGTGACCTCGAATCTGAATCTGGATGTTATTGATGAATTTGAACCGCGGCTTGCCAGCCGCCTCGCGGAATTTGCCACGCTGACCTTGCCCCCGGTCGATCGGCGTTTGTGCCGAGAGTAGGAGATAATCCACCGGACGGAACGGGATTGGCCGGAGTGGGGGAGAATGTGCAGCGAACTGAGGGGGAGAGGGAGTTGACTAAAATTGAAGATAATATACTCAGGTGGCGCGCTGATCCGCTCGCTTTCTGCACGGAGGTAATAAACTTTGAGCCGACCGCGCAGCAGGCGCTGATCATCGATGCCCTGAAACGCCCAGGGGCGTGGGTAAGTGTGAAGAGTGGGCATGGGGTGGGGAAGACCTCGACGCTGGCGTGTCTGGCGCTCTGGTTTATCTCTTGCTTTGATGATTGTAAGGTGCCGGTGACCCATCCGGCGCGTGAGCAGCTTAAATCGACCCTCTGGCCGGAGCTCAGAAAGTGGCACAGCCGGATGGAGAGCCCGTTTCGGGAGGCGATAGAGATCAGCACGGAGAAGTGTTTTATTCGCAGTCGCCCCGATAGATTTGTGCAGGCACGTACCAGCCGGGCGGACAATCCCGATGCGCTCCAGGGGTTTCACGCCGAGCATCTGCTCTTTTTGATTGATGAGGCCAGTGGGGTGGCGACTAAGATATTTGAGGTGGCCTTTGGCGCGCTGACGACAGCGGATGCGCGCTTTCTCCTAACCGGGAATCCGACGCATACCAGCGGGTTTTTCTGGGAGACCTTCAATAAGTACCGTCAGTCCTGGGTGCGCTTTACCCTCTCCTGTCTGGATAGCCCGAATGTCAAGGAGGAGTATATCACCAAGATGCGCCAGCAATACGGTAAAGAGAGTAATGAATACAGGGTGCGGGTGCTGGGGGAATTTCCCACTGCCTCGAGTATGCAGTTTATCGATTCGGAACTGGTCGCTGGAGCTATGGCGCGCTACAGCGAGGTCGAGGCGAATACGGAGCGCTATGACTTTGCGCCGCGCTTTCTCGGAGTTGACGTCGCGCGCTACGGGGACGACTCCAGCGTGGTCTATCTGCGGCAGGGAATATTCTGTAAGCTGCTGTATACCATCAAAGATATCGATACCCATAGCCTTGCCTGTAGAGTGGCGACACTCTCCACCGAATATGCCTGCTCTGAGATCTTTGTCGATCTGGCCGGGGTTGGCGCCGGGGTATTCGATTATCTCTATAATCACGGTTATCCGGCGCAGGGGGTTGAGTTCGCCGGGAAAGCGAGCGAAGGGGTGTACTTTAATAAACGTGCCGAACTCTGGGGACGGCTGCGGGAGTGGCTCAGGTGTGGCGGAGCGCTGCCGGTGAGTGAGGAGCTGCGTACCGATCTGACGGTGATTGAGTTTGAGTATGATGTGCGCGAGCGCATAAAACTCGAGCGTAAGGAGAGTATCAAACGCCGGGGCTATGCCTCGCCGGATCACGCCGATGCTCTGGCGTTGACCTTTGCTGGAGCGCCGGCGGGCGTGACTCAGAGTAGGGCGCAGATACAGGTGAAGACTGCGGAAGAAGACGGACTCTTTACCGTTTAGGCGCTTGAGGCTGTGGGTGTGTCTAGAGTACGAGGTAGGCGGTTTGAGTGTTTGAGCAGGAATTGACTTGTAGTTGTGGAAGGAGTAGGGGCAGCGTCACGGCGGTATGAATACCGGAGAAATGCCGGTGAATAAGGAATACCGGGTTTTAGAAACGGGTAGATAGCTTCTGCCGTAAGGTACGGCAGGGTTTACACAAAGGAAGAAAGGAGAAAAGAGATGGGTGGATTATTTGGAGGGGGCGGTTCGAGTACGCCGACATATATCCCGACGCCGCCAGCGGTACAGGCGAAGAGTACGAGTTCGGTCGATGCCAATAAGGCGGTGGCGGACGCCGAAGAGAAGATTAAGAAACAGTTGGCGGCGTCGAGCAATACACCGCATAATATTGCGACCTCGGCGCTCGGGGTGCAGAATTCGGCGCAGATAAACAATAAAAAGCTGCTGGGTGAGTAAGGGGAACGTCCTGCCCCTGATGTGAGGGGCAGGACGGTAATAGATTTATTAGTAGGGGTAATAATTGTTGCGGGAGGAGAAGGATGCAGAGACTGGAAGAGTTGGGGGAGTTGGAGGAGACGGCGGCGCTAAGTATGCAGGCGGCGGAATGGGACGAGACCGAGGAGCTGGAGAAGAATCTCAAGCTGGTACGGGCGATGGAGAATGTGCGCGCCAGCTGGGAAGATACCTGGAGGGAGATCAGAGATTATATCTATCCGCACTCGGCACTGGCGCTCGATAATGATGCCGGTGAGCTGCAGGGGCGCAAGCGTTATGCCAAGATTCTCGATTCGTACCCGGAGAAGGCGGTACGGGTACTCGCCGCCGGGATGCTCGGCGGCATGCTCTCACCGTCGAGAATGTGGTTTCAACTAGGCTTTAAAGATTGGCAGGCTAGAGAACTGAGCGCCGAGGCCGGAGCCTGGTTGGGTAAGGTGCGCGATATTCTGCTCCATTACTTCAATCGCTCGGATATCTATGGCGCGATGCATACCCTGTTTCGCGAGATGGCGCTCTATGGACAGGGTGTGCTTTTGATCGAGGGGGATGCGGTCAATGGTTTTAACTTTACGCCGCTCTCCTGCGGGGAGTATTATCTGGATCAGAATGAGAAGGGGGAGGTGGATACTTTGCTGCGCAAGATCTATTATACACCCCGGCAGATGCTGGAAAAATTCAACCCCGAAGAACTTCCAGAGGCGGTACTCCAGGCGAGTGAACATTCACAGGTGGATAGAAGGTTTGAGGTGCTGCATCTGATCAAGCCCAATAGCAGTTACTCCGATGGTCAGTACGGGACGGCGCGGATGGCTTGGGATGATATTTATATTATTCGCAGCGGCGGGCAGGGAACCAGACTGATCCGGCGCAACGGCTTTGAAACCAAGCCCTTTGTCGCGCCGCGCTGGGAAAAGATGAGCTCGTCGGTATACGGGCATGCGCCGGCACGCACCGCCCTTGCCGACGTCAAGACTCTCTATGAGATTGATAAACAGAATCTGACTACCCTAAAGAAGCATGCCGCGCCACCGGTGACAGTCAAGGGGAATATGAAGAATTCGCTGATTGATCTCTCGCCCAACGGGGTGACCTATGTTCCGGCGATGAACGCCGATGCCGGGGTTGCCCCGATATACCAGCCGCAGAACTCATTCCAGATGACCGAGGGTAAACTGGAGAAGCTCCAGCAGAGTATCCGCGAGGTCTTCTACAACGATCTCTTTATGCCGATTATGCAGCGGGATAAGAGGATGTCGGCTACCGAGATCAACTCGATCAATGTCGAGAAGATGGGCAATATTACCCCGGTGATTGAGCTCTTGGAGAAGGAGGCGCTCGACCATATCTTCTCCCGCTGCTTCAATATTCTGCTCCGCCTCGGCGGGATAATCCCGCGGCCGCCCCAGCAGCTTATCGGCAGTGAGATCAAGATCGATTATATCTCGGTATTGGCGCAGGCGCAGAAGGTGAGTGAGCTGGCCGCGATCGAACAGTTTGTCGGTTTTGTCGGGAATTGCGCACAGTATAAACGTGAGGTGCTCGACTATATCAATGCGGATAAACTGGTTGAGAAGTATGGGCGGGTGCTCTCGATTGATAGCGATATCATCGCCTCGGAGCAGGAGGTGAAGCAGCGCCGCCGGGAACAGAAGTCAGCGTCGGGGAATCCGCTGGCCGCTCTGGCCGCAGCCGGTGCGGCGCAACCCCAGCCCGGCGCAGTACCGCCCGGCGCTGGGATCAATCCGCTTCAAGCCGGGAAGGATATCGGTAAGCTCCTGGCTGGGGTGCAGTAAAGAATTGGTGCGGGAAGACTAGGTAACAGCTTGCAGGTATGCCTGCAGGTCGGGGTTATGGGCTTTAGGAAGATGGGGAATCTGAGAATGCGTGAAGTGAGTTACATCGGGAGGCCGCGGCAGCGGGTGGGGCTGCGGATCGAGCCGGAGCTGGATGATCTGCTCGACTGGCTGGAGGTTATTCCGTTGGAGACCGAGAATAAACAGGCAAATGGTCTGCTTGAGACCTGGAACTGCCTGGGCGCGAAGTTGAAGCAGTCGTTGGAACGCTTGCAACGCCTTATGCGCCGAGCGGAAGAACTGGAAGCGCGGACGGAGCCGACGCGGCGGATTGAAGCCTATATCCGCCGTAACCTCGGAACCGAGCTGCCGCGGCAGCTTGAACTGGAGGCCACCAGCGTCCGTAGCTACTATATCCAGCGCTATGGCCGGAGTTATTCGCCATATACAATGGCGCTACAGTTGCGCGCGTCCGACCTCAAGCGGGCGGTAAAATATGGTGAACATCTTACCTTTGACCTGGCTCAACTTGTGGCCACGGCCGAGGGTAGAGCCTTGCTCAAGCATATCGGGCTGAAGAATATCGCCTTTGAGCCGCATTACAGCTATAACCGGGTACGGGAGGAAATACTGAAGATAATCGGTACCCAGAATTTGGTGTGGTAAGTCTGACTGCTGCCCGGGGCGGAGTCTCACCCCGGGTACAGTCGGTTCCCCCGGACTAGAAGCCGTTGGCGCCGAAGCCGTCCGGTGCGGGCAGGCTGAGCGGATTGGCGGTGTACTCCAGTTCTGCGGCTGCGCTGTCGCTGTCGAAATCATCGAGCTCGTAGTCTTCATTGTCGCGGGGCTGCAGTTGGAAGCTCTCGGTCAACTCCTGCAGCTTCTTGGCGTAATAGTTGAGGGTCTGCGAAGAACTGGCGGTCTCCTCGGCGCTGGCAGCATTATGCTGGGTGATCTCGTCGACCTCGGCCAGGCTCTTGTTGATCTGGGTGATTCCGGCGGACTGTTCGGTCGAGGCGGCCGCGACTTCACTGGAGAGGGTGGTGACCTGCCGGGAGTAGCCGACGATCTCGGCGAGCACTGCCGAGGTGTTGCCGACCATGTTGTTACCGGAGCCGATCTCGTTGACGATATTCTCGATGCGGCTGCTGGTCTCTCCGGCCGCTTTGCTGCTGCGGGCGGCAAGGCTGCGTACCTCTTCGGCAACTACGGCAAAACCCTTGCCGTGGGAGCCGGCACGCGCCGCCTCGACCGCGGCGTTGAGCGCGAGCAGATTGGTCTGAAAGGCGATGGTGTCGATAGTCTTGACGATGTTGGTGATCTCACCGGTGGCATTGTTGATCTCCTCCATCTTCTGAACCAGATTGTTCATGCGTTCTGTACCCTTGACCCCGGCAGTGTTCGCTTCGCTTGACAGGTTCATCGCCTGAGTAGCGCCGGAGGCGTTGGTCTCGACGCGGCTGCTCAGGTCATGCAGGGCGGAGGTGACCTCTTCCAGATTGGCGGCCTGACGCGTAGCCCCATCGGCAAGCTCCTGGCTTGCGGCCTCGAGTTGCGAGGCGCTCTTGGTGAGTTCGACGACGGTACTGGCGACCTCGTTGAGGACATGGTTGACCTGAGTGATAACCTGATTGGTCGCCTCTATGCAGCCGCTGAAGCTTATACTCATAATGTTGCCCTCACGGCTCATCTGCCCGATCTCATCCTTGCGTTCAGCGAGCTTGACCAGTATTTCACGCTCTTGGGCGCTGATCTCGACCTCGCAGTAGCTCGACCAGTCGCCCGTGGCGAGATGATCCTCAAGGAAGGAGACCAAGAGGTTCTGCGCGCGGCTTAAGTCCTCCAGGCTGCGGCTCATCTGGCGGATGGGGCGGGTAATATTGCTGATTAAAAGCACCGAGAGGATGATGGCGAGGAGTACCGCCAGACCGGTAGCCGAATAGAGGATCAGCAGTGCGGTGCTGCTGGTGACTTCGACCGCGGCTATCGCCTGGTGGATATCGGTCTCGACGGCGGTGAGCTTTTGCTGCAGTAGGTCGGTGATCCGGGTGGTGATGGCACAGAGACGGGAACTGGTCTCGAGGTTGATACGGACTCTGAGCTCGAGCCATTTATGCAGCTCGTCACTGTAAGAGTTCAACCCCTTGATGATAGTGTCGGTGGTGGCGGTCTCTAAATTGGTCTTGCACTTGTGCTTGAGGCGCTCTGCCTGCTTGAGATCCGACGTGATGACCTTGTCGATCTTCTCCAAAGCTTTGTCCGACTCGGTCTTGAGGTAGACATTCAGCGCTGAGTCCAGACGTTGAATACCTTCATCCAGACTCTCCAGCGATTCGAGGATAGCGGTGTTGACGGAGATTAATTCCTCCCACTTGCCGCGGAGCTCGGCCAGAACGCTGTCTATCTCGGTGGCTTGGCGGGTGAGGCCGGCTCTGAGCTCTTGACGCTTCGCCTCCTTCTCCGGCTCGGGCAGATCGGCAACTTCATTCTTGAAGAAAGCGATAACCAGCAGGGGGTAATTCTCCAGCAGTTTTTTGAACGCATCATACTCCTGTATCTGCTCCTTGTTTTGCAGCAGATTGGCGTAGCGGTCGAGCTCCTCCATGATCTTGTCGCTCAGCGGGGCTATCTCCTTAGGCGTCTGCATGTGCTGCAAGGGATTGCTCAGGTTGTGCGTGACCAGAAGACGGGTCTTGAGCTGGGCTATATCAATCTCCTTGAGGGCGTCGAGCAGGGTGCTGGTGTCGGCGTTGGCGTAGGTTTTGTCGTCGATGAACATACTGATGATCGAGGCGAGGCTCTTCAGGTCGCTGCTGAGCTTGTCCTTGAGAAAATCAGATTCGTTGAGCTCACTGGCGAGGGTGTCGACATCGCTGTTGTATTCATTAATGCTCTTGAGTATCAGTGTCGTCTCCTCCAGATGCGCAGTATTGGCGGGACTGGGAGCCAGCCGCGACAGGAGTTGCCGCTCATTCTCGACCAGGGCGGCGATCTGTTCCGTTAGTGCCAGGGTGGCCTCGCGGTATTGCTCACGTTTCTCGGCAGTGCTGGCGTAGAGAAAGTCCTTCTGGGTTGAGTGCGCTTCCAGAGCCGCGCGGGATTGGCTAGTGGCGCCCAGTAGCAGGGGGAGGCTGTCGGTCTCAACCTCTTCGACCTTGGAATTTACCTGGTCAAAGCCGATGCCGGCGGTGAGCGTGACCAGAATAATAAAGAGAACCAGAACGGTAAAACCACCTGATAACTTGCGGGAGATCTTCATTGCACTACCTCTTGTCTGCTGGCTATTATAGTAATATAGAATAATTGGGATATTTGATAGTGTTACCCTAATTCAAAATTTGGTTTTTGGTTAAGTAACACTTATTTGTTACTCTACAACACTAATTCAAATCTCGCAACTTTTAAATAAAAAAATAATAATGTATTTTGTAACGCTCATTTAATTAAGCATTTATGTGTGTATATGCTTGTTTGGAAGCTTGGGGTTTTAAAAAACTGGTTAGGTTTGGTCTGGACATAATCTCTAGCTGTGCGCGGGAGTTAGTCAAGATCCTAGCGACGGCGCCAGAGCTTGGAGGTGTGTTTGAGGGTGCTGCGGCTTCTAGGACGATTGAAAATTAAGGAAATATTACAGAACTCTGAGGGGAGAAAATGGAAAACCTGTTGAAACGCATGAGTCTAGTTGAAGTTTTTACGCTTATTGGCATATTTTATTGTTTTGGGGTTGAGGCTTGTAACTCATTTGAAAGGAGAGAGTTGGAACAAATACAAGAAAAAATATAAACGTAAATCGACGTAATTTAAGAAAATTTACTTGACATTATTGGGGCTAATGCTAAGCTAAAAAAATAAGTCTTTTGGCGAAAATAAAGTGAAAGGATGTATATGCAGGAGTTGGAAGAAGAGACGCTACTACTACGTGAACGGCAGCGCAAGGAGCGGGAGCGCGAGCAGGAGAATATGCGCAGGTTACTGGCAAATCAAGATGGACGGCGGTATATTCTGCGCCAGCTCAAGCGCGCCTTTCCGCTCGGCGGTGGATCGCTCTGCAGCGAAGGAACAGGAACATTTTACAATTTAGGAAAATTTGAGAGCTATCTGGAGATACTCCTTGATCTGCGTCAGGCCTACCAACAACGGCAGAACGAAGGAAGGGAGTTGATCGGCGAGATTCTTGTGGCGTGGTTCTTCGATAGTGAGTTGACGGAGTAAACCGCGCTTACCAGTGAATGCAAGTGGTAACGGTTAGAGGTATATTTTTGGATGAAGAGTATGGAAACAGGAGGAGTCTGAAGAGTATGGAGATGGAAGGTGACGCGGTATTACGCAAGAAACAGCTGGGAAAGATGCTGGAACCGGGTATGGGCGAAGCAGGGCTGGAGCAGGAGAATCCGTTTGCACTTGCGGGTAAGATGCTTAGCAAGCAGGAACCGGAGGAGATCGGGGTGGCGCTGCAGGAGAGACTCGATGAAAACGGGGCGCAGACGGGCGCAGCGGCCGGGACGGAGAGCTTGGCGGAGAGCATCCTCGGTGCGACTGAGGAAGAAGAGGAGGCGTATGCAGATTTTGACCTGCCCGAGGGGATAAACATTGATACTAATATCCTGGCGCTGGCTACCAGCAAATTTAAAGCCTTGGGGCTTACCCAGGAGCAGGCGCAAGGAGTGGTTGATCTCAGTCCGCAGATCACCGAGACCATAATTCAGGTGCAGCAGAAAGAATGGGATAATACTACCACGCGCTGGGCGCGGGAACTGCGCGAAGATCCAACCCTCGGGGGGGTGAACTTCAAACAGACCGTCTCGCGCGCTGAACGCGCTCTGAATCGCTTCGACCAAGGGGGTAAACTCAAAGAGTTTCTAGTGTCAACCAAGGCGGGGAATAACCCGGAATTGATCCGCTTCCTGGTCAAGGTGGACGGGGCGCTCTCCGAGAGCTCGCTGCGTTCGCCGGCGGTACCGGTTAGACGCAGAGAACTGAGCGATGCAGAGATCTTCTTTCCGGAGCAGGCAAGACAAGACGCGCTAACCAGACGTAGGTTGCAGCAAGGGTAGAACAGTATCACCAAGTGGGGCAGTATATAATTAATCCGCTGTGGGGGCGGAAAAGAAAAGGTAAAGTAAGGAGAATATATGGCAATAAAAAATAATCATATGCGAATTGCAGACGTTAAAAACCGACTGATCGGTAAGGATAATATCGTCGGCAGGACAATCGAATTTATGCGTCAGTCCGATCCGTTTATGGATGATATGGGGTGGGTGCAGTGTAACTCGGGGGAGAATCATGAGTCCAAGTATCGTACCTCACTCCCATCGGCGCACTTTAGAATGGTCAATGACTATATCCCGCGTGGCAAGTCCACCACCCAGAAACAGATCGATACCACCGGCTCAATCGAGGCTTGGTCGGAAATCGACGCTGAGTTTATTGATGGTATAGCGGCGGAAGGACGCGGAGCAGAAATACGTATTGATGAGTCCAAAGCGACAATCATGGGTATCGGTAATACCGCGGCAGAGATGATGCTCTACGGTTCGCTCGCGGAAGATCCGCGTGCCTTCGACGGGCTGGCAACTCGTTACTGTCGCCTCTCGGATGATAAAGAGTCTATCGCTATAATGTTATCGACGCCGGAGGGCAAGGAGAGGACAATACCTCAATCTGGCTGGTGAACTGGTCGCCGCAGACAATCTACGGAATCTTCCCGGCAGGCGGTACCGTCGGCGTGAACCGTCAGGACTTTGGCCGAACCATCGATAAAAACTCCGAGGGTGAGGGTAGACCGGTGTATCAGGACTACTATACCCGTAAGCTCGGACTCTGTATTGAGGACTGGAGATCTACTGTGCGTATCGCCAATATCGATGTAAGTGATCTGACCTCACCGGAAGCCGCAGCAGATATAATCGACCTGCTGACCGATGCTTTCTACCGTATACCCAACGCCGTGCGCGCAATTGATCTGGTAAATCCGGTTATTTATTGCTCTACGCCGGTGGCCGCAGCTCTCACCAAGCAATCGCAGCAGAAGACCAGCCCGATAACCGTCGATAATTCGCACGGTAAACCGGTGAAAAACTTCTGGGGGTATAAGATCAAGGAGTGTGATGCGATTTCGACCAGTGAAGCGCGGGTCGTTTAAGCTCATTCCCTGTTTAAAATATTATAATTTAAGACTATGAAAGGATGAAAATATGTTACTGGATGTATCGAGCTTGTTTGCCAAGAATCTGAGTCTGGTGGACGGAGAAGTCGAGGTGTTGGATATCGGCGAGAAAGGGCTGGGACGGGTGCAGGGGATAAATTTCTTTGCCGAAATCTCCGAGGACGTAAGTGGACTCAGCACGCTGAGCTTTTGCCTGTATACCGCGGGCAATGAGGAAGGAACGGAGGACAAGGAGGAGATCCTGGTAACCCCGGAGTATCCGCTCAGTCGCCTCAAAAAAGGCTTCAGTTGCAGCTTTGAACTCCCGGCGACCAAAAACCGCTATCTGCTGCTGGAAGTGAATAAGACGGGTACGGCCACCGGCGGTAAATTTTGGGCGGGCTTGAGCTCGAGTGAGCAGTATGCGGCGCATAATCTCTAGACGCTAATAGCAAAAATGTTGGCTGCAGGTTGAGCGGTTGCTGTGAAGCTTGACGGCGAAAATTCGTAGTAGTATACGGCTGTAACCTGCAGCCCTTGTCTTTGTGACCAAAACTATGAAAGGATGGATATGGTCTGTGCAATTGACATCTGTAATCAGGCGCTCTTTCATCTGGGAGTGGCTGGAATCTGCGATCTTGATGACAGCGCGGATGTGAGCGCGCTGGCGTGTAAAACCTTCTATGACTCGGCATTGCGTTCGGCACTGCGCGATCATCCGTGGGGCTTTGCCAAGACCGAGGTGGCACTGTCGCCAGCTGAAGACGCAGGCGGCTACCCTAGTTATGACTATGCTTATCAGTATCCACATGATTGCTTACGTCCTTTGGCGATACATACGGCGGATCGGAAAAAGAGCCGAAAAATCGAGTATGATGTGCAGATAAATAAGTCGCGAACTGGGAAGGTGATTCTAACTAATCAACCCGAAGCGATCCTGACTTATATCGTCTATATCGATGATCCGAATCTTTACGACGGCTGGTTTGTTGAGATGTTCGTACTCTGTTTAGCGTCGAAGATCGCCGGGAAACTCACCGGGGATACCGGTAAGGGCAAGACGATGTTGAACGCATATCTGCAGGCGCGTGATCAAGCGCAGGCGATAGCCGGGAATGAGAACTATCAGGAACAGGTGTTTTACAATGATTTTCTGCAGGTGCGGGAATAATACGGGCAGCATACGGCTGCCACAGAGGGAGAAAGTATGCCGGTATTTGATCTTAATAAGCTCTCGTTTAACGCGGGAATCTGGTCGGAAAAGCTCGACGCCAGAGCTGACCTGGCACGCTATAGTGCGGCGTGTTCGGAACTCATTAACTTTATTCCGCATCCGTATGGCGGGATCTCCAATCGCGCCGGGAGTGAATTTGTCTTCTCGGGTGGGAATAAACGGGTGCGGCTGATCAGCTTTCAGTTCAACTCGGAGCAGTCGTATATCATTGCGCTGACCGCTGGCGAAGGGCGTGTGCTCAAAGACGGGGGATTGGTTGTCGATGGCTCTGGAGCGGAGGTGTGCTTTACCGTGCCGTACGCGGAGGAGGATCTACAGAAAATCCAGTATATTCAGTCGGCGGATGTGCTCTATCTGACCCACCCGCAGTACCGTCCGGCGAAATTGACGCGTAGCTCGCATGTGGATTGGGAGTTTTCATATATCTTCTTTACCAACTCTGTGCCGACGCCGACGCAACTTACTGTAGTTAAGGCGAGTTCGGTGTCGGATAGCACTGAGTATAACTACGGAATTACTCTGGTTGATAGCGATGACAATGAAGGGGAGATCTTTGAGGCTAGTGACCCTGCACGCATCGGGGATACCCTTGACTTTGGGCAAAGCCCTGAGGCGTTTGATTGCGTTAAGTATAATATTTACCGCGAGAAGAGCGGGGTCTTCGGTTGGGTCGATAGTACGACAGGATCATCCTGGGTGGATCCCAATGAAGGCGGGACTAACCCGGATATGGATGCTACACCGCCGATAGACAGAAATCCTTGTCCAGAGGAAGGAGAGTATCCGGCTTGTGCTTGTATTCATCAGGGACGGTTGATATTCGCTGGGAGTAATAATAAGCCGCGTACTATCTTCGGTTCACGCAGCGGCAGCTTTACCGACTTCTCAATACGCAACCCGCTGCAGGATGATGACTCGTATGAGTTTGAGATCTCAGGCGGGCAGGTGGATAGAATTAACTGGCTGCGCTCTTTCAACGGGGTGCTGCTGGTGGGCAGTGGGGGTGGGGAGTATCTGGTGACCGGTGAGAGCGGTGAAGAAGCTATTACGCCTAATAGCGTGAATGTCAGGCAGCAGACCAATTACGGCTCGGCCTGGCTGCCGTCCTTGATCGCCGGGGCGACGGTGCTCTTTGTGCAGGAGGGGAAGAATATCGTGCGCGATATGTTCTACTCGCTGGAGTCCGATCAGTATAACGGAAATGATATCTCGGTGCTGGCGGAGAACCTCTTTAGCGGGAGGAAGCTCGTAGCACTCGCCTGGCAGCGCGATCCTGACTATGTACTCTGGGCGGTGCGTGATGACGGGCTGCTACTGGGGTTGACCTATATCAAAGAGCAGCAAGTATGGGCCTGGCATAAGCATCAGACCACCTGGGGAAGCTTTGTCGATGTGGCTGTAGTACGGAATAACGATGGGGCGGATGATCTCTATCTCTGTGTTAAACGGGGAGAGGAGTATTACGTGGAGATGCTGCGCAGCCGGAATATGGCCGGGGATATCAATAAGGCGTGGTTTCTCGACTCGGCGGTGGAGTATGCGGGAGAGCCGGTGACGACGCTGAGCGGACTTGAGCATCTGGAGGGTAGAAAGGTGAGCCTGTTCAGCGAGGGGTCGGTGTTGGAGGATCTGTTGGTCAGTTCCGGGAGTATTGCTCTGCCGTTTCCGGTGCGGGAGGCGGTGGTTGGGCTAGGCTACTCTTCCTTGATGTCGAGTATGGAGGTGAGTATGAACCTACAGGGGCGTAATTCTATGAGTGTGCTCAACTCAATAATCGGGGCGACCATCTATTTTCAGGATACTTGCAGAGTCTCGGTGAGTGCGACTGGGGGCGAGGACAAGAGTAAGTGGAAGGATATTGGCGTCTCGCTCCAGCACGATCTGGCTTCGCCTTATACGCTCTGCAGCGGTAAGTTCTACTATACTTTGAGTAATGAACAAAAGCTGGCGGATTCCGAGGTTGGACGGTACCGGATACATCTCAGGTGTGACCTGCCGCTGCCGGTGACGGTGTGTGCGATCGGGGTGCGGGTCAATGCAGGTGATATGTAGTCGGTGGAGATCGGTGTTTACATTTAGGCAGGCAGGGTGCGCCTAGGTGCGGCTGAGATGTTGGAGGTGAGGAGTTGGGGTGCTGCAGGAGTTAGTGGGGAGGCAGCAGGGTGGGGTTAGTTGGAATTTGGCAGAGTACAACCGAGGAAAGGGGAACTATGGTGATAGAGGTGAGGCGGTGCCGGGCGAAGGATATTCGGGCGATGCGGGGCAAGCTTCGGGCGGAAGACGTGATTGAGATCAGGCGGCGGAATGGACGGGAGCCGTACGCGGTATTGATCGATTCCTTTCGACGTTCAGAGGTGGCGTATGTGGGGCTGATCGACGGGGAGATTGCCTGTGCCTGGGGGGTGGCGCGGGAGTCTATACTCTCCAGCGCCGGAGTGATCTGGCTCTTGTCGACAGCGGTGATGGAGCGGGCGCCGATCGCAGTTGCGCGGCGCACGCGCCGGGAGCTGCAGGAGCTGCTCAAGGTATATCCGGAACTCGGAAATTACGTCGATAGCGAGTATGAGAAATGTGTGCGCTGGCTCGAGTGGCTCGGGTTTACACTCGAACCGCCGGAGCCGCTGGGGATCAGGGGCGGGATGTTCCGCAGGTTTTATATCACGCGGGGAGAATGCCCTGGAATTACAGATAAAACGCGCCGGGAGCATCCGATACGGATGCACTCAAGCGGGACGGGAGGAGACGATGTGTGAGGTGGCGGGGATGATAACGGCGATGACTGCGATTGCCGGGGGAATAGGCAGCTACGCGCAGAGTGTGCAGCAGAATCAGCAGGCGCAAGCCAATCAAGCGTATCAGATTGCGGTAGCGCGGAGTAATGCCGAAGCGGCGCTGATCAATAGCCAGTACGCACTTGACGCCGGTGAACGCGAGGCGAATAAACTTGATGACCAAAAAAGACTTGCTCTGGGTATAGTCAAAAAGAAATTTGGTGCGAGCAATGTTGAAATCAATAGTGGTTCGCCGTACGCTTCGCTAGTCAGTAAGTCTACCGAATTTGAGACCAAGAAGTCGGATGTGATGCAGGATGCAGAGAAGCAGGCGTGGAATTATCAGGTGAATGCGAATAATTCTCTGAATCAGGCCAATTTCTTAGCTAGTCAGAACATTTCTGGGGTAGGGCCGTATAACTCGCTGATGAGTATTGTAGGAACTGGTTTGGACGTTATGGCCAAAGCGATTAGCTATGCTTGAGGCTGAGGTTGGAGACGGGTGGGTTAGTCATTGGTGAGGGAAAAAATTGGGAGGAAGGGATTGTGCCGGTAAATAATAATTATGAGGTTGTTGAGTATCAAGGGAATGCGAGCGGGAGGATATTCAATTTTCCGTTCCGCTGTTTCACCCTGGAGCATCTGGTGGTCGAGCATATCGATGCGGACGGGAGTCAGAGCGTTCTGGTGCAGAATACTGATTATGCGGTGACGGGGGGGTTGGACAATTCGGGGGGGATGATCACCTATCCCCTGGCGGCAGAGATCCCGGCGCTTACCGCGGCGGAGACGCTACGAATCTACCGTTCTACCCCGATGGAGCAGGCGATAGACTATCCGACTTATCAGCAGGCGATTGAGAATGCGCTGGATAAGTCGGCGATGGTGCTCCAGGAGGTGGCGGCAGGTTCGGCCGGAGCGCAGGCGGCGATAGCCGGTTTTGAACTCCGCGTGACCGGGGTGGAGACGACAGCCGCGGGAGCTGCAGACGGCGCGGCAGAGGCGCGGACAATTGCCGGAGCCGCCAGTTCGGCGGCGGCGGCGGCTGTGAGTACGGCAAATAGCGCTGTGGCTACCGCGGAAAGTGCTGACATCAAGGCTGAGGTGGCGCTAGGGACGGCGAACACTGCCAGTAGTGAGTCGGCGGCAGCATTGAGTACTTCTACGGCTGCTAACCGTAAGGCCGAGGCGGCGGAGAGTACAGCGGCTACGGCCGCGGCAGACGCAGTAAATGCAACGGCTACGGCGAATTCTGCATTCGCCCTGGCGACCGCCGCCGATACTCAGGCTGAGACTGCGAGCGTAGATGCGGCGGCGGCGTTGACTACGGCAAACAGTATGCAGACCGATGTCAACGCTGCCCGGGTAGCGGCAGAAGAAGCGTCGGCTATTGCGCAGACAGCTATAGCTGCGGCTGCAGACTCTACTCATGGACATGCCAATAAGGCAGCGCTCGATGCCATTGCCTATAACAGCACTACCGGGAGCTTTGCCGTAGGCGGGGTAGAGCTGGCGCGGGCGGATCTGGGCAATGCCTCCGGCTTTGCCGATACCACCGGGAGTAATATCAGTGTCAGTGATTTTCAGATTCGTCTCGGCCTGCCGGAGGATACTGTCGACAGGTTAGGGACGTTGGACACGCAGTTGGGCGGAGCGACTACGGCAATTACTGAGCTTGAAACTGCACTCACTACGGCGCTGCCGACTCTGGCGCGGAGTGATGCGACCGGGATCGACAGTACCGCTTTCAAGACGGTGCTGGCGCCGCGGGTAGTAACGACGCTCTACGGCGTGATCGGTAATTACATGGGGGAACAGATTCTACGCAACTCTGGGGTGGCGGATGATCCGGAGAATGATATGTACTTCTGGGATGGTTCCGAGTGGTTCAAGGAAGGTGTATAATGGTGTGGATAGCAGGAGAGGTCGACGGAGTGGCTATCAAACAGCGGTCGGTAATTGGTACCGGGGAGTGGGCGGCGGTCAAAGATAGGATGATCGCGCTCATGGCCACGCAGCTATCTGACAGGTTCGACCTGGGCGACAGCATTGCCGACTCTTTCGCCGATAGCGGTTATGTCACGGGCGGGGTCTGTACCGGCGGGTATGTTAGAAATACTGAGACTGCGGCGGTACCGGCGCAGGCTGGTAGTGTGCTCAATCCACAGAATTCAAACTGGATCGCAACCGGCGGGGCTAACTATGAGTACAGAAATGGTGTGTGGCTCGTGCGCGGTTCAAGCCAGTATACCGATGCTTATGCTCCACGGCGTATATCAGACGGAACCTATAATAATGATTCGTCAAGTGTCGCGCAGTTGAGTAGCTTCCCGGGGTGGTGGGAGCTACAGAATACGGCAGCGGTCTTTGCCATCAAGGAAATTTGTTTATATCCGTATTATAATAATGCTCCTGCTTATTCGCCGACCTCATTTCAAATTCTCGGTTCGACAAATGGTAGCAGCTGGAGTACTTTGGTGTCACGAACAGGCGAGACTGGGTGGGTTGGGAACACGCCGAAAGTTTTCAGTGTCAGCGGTTCTTATTCATATATACGGTTCAATGTCAGTGACTGCCCGCTTAGTTATCCAACTATTGCTGAGATGCAGATAATTGGCGCCGATATTCCGGCGATTCCGGCACACCCTGACCCGACAGTAATAACGGTAACTCCGTATACGCCGGACAATACTCTGGAGAAGGTACGAGTGACTCTGATGCTCCAGGATATGGACAATACCGGGGCGCTCGCGGTGGGGAGTAGTTCGAGTGATCTGATTCAGGCGTACCTCTCGTATGACGGGAATAGCACCTTCGAGTCTGCTCTTGGTTTCAGTGAGGAGCCGGAGGAGTTTACGGCAGGCTCGAATATCTATGTCTTCAACAGTGATGAAATTGACGTCTCGGCGGAGAGTATATCCAGCTTGGGGTTGAAACTTCAAAGCTTTGACCGCGGGAGTGGCGCACCGGCGTTCAGGTGGCATGCGTATATCATCGCAGGAAAGGAGGGTGCTTAATGGCGTGGATAACTGGCGAGGTTGACGGAGTGACTATAAAGCGGCGGTCGATCGTCGGCTTGGATGGGTGGGCGGCGGCTAAGGATGCAGTGATCGAGCTCATGGCGGCGCAACTCTCCGACAGGTTAGATATGGGCGACAGCATTGCCGATTCTTTCGCCGATAGCGGTGATGTCACGGGTGGGGTCTGTACCGGCGGGTATGTTAGAAATACTGTGACGGCGGCGGTGCCGGCGGTAACGGGAAATAGGATAAATCCTGCATTCAATGGCTCTATACCTTCACCATGGACTTTATCAGCATCCTCTGCCTGGGATCAACACCAACCATATGCTGCTTTCAATGGCATTGTTAATGCTGCAGATAATGTGCTGTGGTGGACTCTACCAAACACCTATGCCGGAAATACTGGTAATGAATGGATACAATTGAGTAGAACAGATGGACAATATCTTACAGTAGGTTCTATTAAATTGTACTGTGATCTGGCGCTGCGTTCTACTCCCAGGAATGTGGTCTTGGAAGGGTCTAATAATGGCGGCAGTTCGTGGGCAGCATTTTATACAGCGACATTGACAGGCTGGGTCAGTGGAACGCCAAAGGTGTTGTCATTCAATCCTGTCTCATACAAATATTTGCGTTTGCGCATTACCAGTACAAATTCCAGTAATAATGATTATGCCAGTGTTACACTCAAAGAAATAGAGTGGTTTTCTCCAAGCATAGCGTATCAGCCAGCTCACCCAAATCCGACAACAATTACTGTCTCTCCGTATACGCCGGACAATACTCTGGAGAAGGTACGGGTGACTCTGCTGCTTCAGGATATGGACAATACCGGGGCACTCGTGGTGGGGAGTAGTTCGAGTGATCTGATTCAAGCTTATCTCTCGTATGACGGTAATAGCAGCTTCGAGTCTGCTCTTGGTTTCAGTGAGGAGCCGGAGGAGTTTACGGCAGGCTCTAATATCTACGTCTTCAACAGTAACGAGGTTGACGTCTCGGCTGAAAGTATATCCAGTCTGGGGTTGAAACTTCAAAGTTTCGACCGCGGGAGCGGGGCGCCGGCGTTCAGGTGGCATGCGTATATCATCGCAGGAAAGGAGAGTGCTTAATGACGTGGATAGCAGGCGAGGTTGACGGCGTGACCATAAATCGACGGTCAGTAATTGGTACCGGGGAGTGGGCGGCGGTCAAGGACAAGATGATCGCGCTCATGGCGGCGCAGCTCTCTGATCGTCTTGATCTGGGCGACAGCATTGCCGACTCTTTCGCCGATAGCGGTGATGTATCAGGCGGGGTCTGCACCGGCGGGTATGTTAGAAATACTGAGACAGTGGCGGTACCGGCGGTACCGTCGCAGAGTGCGGCCAATATCGTACCTGTTTTAACCAGTAATACCAGTGCCAGCGGCTATGTGGCGAGTGCGAGTACAGAGTTTGCCGATAGCTACGGTGCGTGGAAAGCTTTTGACGGGGTACTTAATGATTTTTATAACCTATGGAGCTCAGCAAGCGGGGACACAGCCGGATATTTACAGATCAAAATTCCGTCAGCCAAAGTAGTCGATAGTTATGCCATTGTTTTTCGCGATTATGATGGTCAAGACCCGACGTCCTGGAGTTTTCAGGGGTCAAACAATGGCAACAGTTGGGTGACCCTCGACAGTCGTACCGGAATTTCTCCGAGTAGCCAGCTGGAGAGGAAGACTTTTTCATTTACTAATAGCACCTCTTATACTTATTATCGGCTGAATATTACGGCAAATGCTGGGAGTGTGTATACGGCATTAAATGAGTTGGAGATATACAGTAAGGCAATACCTTACAAACCTGCGATTCCGGCACACCCTGACCCGACAACGATCACGGTGAGTCCATATACGCCGGATAATACTCTAGAGAAGATACGGGTGACTCTGATGCTTCAGGATATGGCTAACACTGGGGCGCTCGCGGTGGGGAGCAGTTCGAGTGATCTCTTGCAGGCGTACCTCTCGTATGACGGGAATAGTACTTTCGGTTCGGCTCTTGGCTTCAGTGAGGAACCGGAGGAGTTTACGGCAGGCTCTAATATCTATGTTTTCAACAGTAATGAGGTCGACGTCTCGGCGGAGAGTATATCCAGTATCGGGCTGAAGCTCCAGAGTTTTGACCGCGGGAGTGGGGCACCGGCGTTCAGGTGGCACGCATATATCATTGCGGGAAAGGAGGTCGAAAGTGAGTAGATTGGGATTTAGAGACGGTGAGCGGATAACGCTGGTAGGTGTGAATAGTTCTACCGGGAAGTATCATTACGCTGATTGTCGTTATTATGTGAGTACAGAGAGTGTGATGTCGGAGGCGAAAGCGATTGAACTGGGGAATATCTGTGGAGCGTGTTGTAAGGAGGAGGATTAAAATGTTTGGAATAAGGAAATTTATATTGCAGATTCTGTTGTTGGTACTGGGGGCGACTATTGTATTGGCGGCGCTTTTGCTTGCCGGGTGTGCGCCGGAAAATATGGCGGCGCTGCAGCGGGTTGAGACGAGTACGAGCGATGAGTCGGTAACTTTTTCGGGTGAGGCGATCCTGACGGTTGATCCGCTCGAGCTGATTCAGGCCAAGGCGGACGCCAAGGTTGAGACGATACGCGCCAGCGAGGAGAAGTGGCGGATACTCGCTTGGGTCGGCGGGATCGGGGCGGTAGTCATTGGTGGGTTGGCACTACTTGTCAAGTCGCCGTTGGAGAGAGGGAGGCAAGGGTGAATAGTGAGGAGAAGCTTGATCGGCTCTACAGCGATATGATCGAGATCAAGGTTAGCCTGGCGCGGGTGGAGGAACTTCTGCACCGGGCTCCCTGCAGCGAACTGCGCGGGCATATGCAGCAGCAGCGTGGGGATATCGCCGAGCTGCATCAGCAGTATAAACAGCATATCGAAGGGGCGCATTCGGCGCAGAGTCTGCGCGAGAACTGGGCGGCACTGGTGGCACTGCTCTCTGCTCTCTGCAGCCTCTGCAGCTTGATCTTTTTGCGGGACGGGGGGTTAGGGTGAAGCAGTGGCGGCAGGGTGTTGGTTTGGTTAAGTTCGGTGTGGGAGGCTGGTGATGGTGACTGAGTTGCAGCGGCGTTTTGCTCTCTGTATCGGATTGGGGTACGGTAACTGGCAGGCGGCCAATCTTATCGGTTACCGGGATAAGGACTGTTCCCGCATGCGCCGGAGCAGAGGGGTGGTGCAGGAATTAATGGAAATCAGGAGGGAGATGATCGAAAAGACATATCTGAGCAAGGAGTATATGCTGCAGAAGCTGTTTACGCTGATGGGCAAATTGGAGGGAGCATGCTACGGAACGGAGCAGCTTGAGCTCAGGGAGAGTCGCGAGCAGGCCAAGGTCGCGCTGGAGATCGCCCGGGAGATCAACAAGATGCTCGGGCATTATGCGCCGGTGAATACCCAGCACCTCCGGGTTGAAGGTAGTGGTAGTGAGTTGAGCCAGCTGATCGAGAAAGTTGAGAAACGGTGTAAAGCGGAGAAAGAGGTGGCGGCGCGGGAGGTGGAGTGAAAATTGTGAGGAAAATTTTCTAGATTGGTAAAGGTATTGAAAATCACTAGCGTGATTTTCATATTTTGCTGAAACGATATATCAGCCAGCAACAAAGTTGCTGGCTGAGTCTGTATCTCGCAGCCCATTCATTTGTTCCTAGATGTCTGAAAATATGAACTGGTGTAATATATTCAGACCATGAGCGTTTTGCGAGAGGACGCAGGCGAATTGCGAACAGGTGAGCAAGAGGTAGTATGAGAACTAAGCAGTGCTTTTGTCTGCTGCTCGGACGAAAAGTATGTCGAAGGTTTTATAAGGTGTCCATAGATGCCACGTATTGCGAACTGGTGAGCAATAGGTGGTACGAATAAAACTTGAGAGTATAATCATAGGTGGCTGAGAGGTAGAGTTTGGCTGAGCGCTTGGCGCTAGAGCTTTGACTTAAGGTGTTTCTATGTACTTAAATATGAAGGCGTGGGCGGTCTGACCGGGAGGGTTGTGGCTGGAGTCTGCTGTGAAAGTAGGAAAATCACGGTTGTGATTTCCTTGTTTTTTGAAAGGATAGACTCTGGCGGCAGGTTGAAGGTGTGGGCGAGTAGTCCATAGATGCCACGTCTTATGAACTGGTGAACAAGAGGTGGTACGAGAGCGCTGAGAGTGTAATCATAGTGGAGTTTGTTGTTATGGCATGACTCCAGCACAGACTTTTGTAGAATCTAAAATCCTGGCTAAGGATAAGCAATTGGACAGCATCGGACGGACAGTCCAAGTCGAAGAAGTCATTGCTGAAGTTGTGGGATAATTATTATGTGTCTGTCAGATAAAGTAGTGGCTAGTACAGTGGTTGAGTAATATCTAAGAGCAGCAAGAGAGATAACACATTAACAGATAATTAGATTTAATTATGTAGCCTTGGTAATAGTATCGGGCTACTTTGCCAATGCTAATAGGTCTGGGAAAGAGCTTGCTGTTGAAGTGGTAATTCGATAAAATATGTTGTAAGGGAGTAATATATGATTCTAGAAAATAAGTTAAATATAACAGATCAAGTCGAGTTAGCAAAAGTTGAAGAAAAAGTAACTAAGCTAAAAGCCAAGCAACTTTTTGACTCTGGAGATATTGCTAAGGTTGAAATAGGAACATTCTCAGGGCTGGCGTTTATTCACGCTTATTTATTCGGTGAAGTATATGATTTTGCTGGGATAGTGCGCACTGTGAATATTGCTAAAGGGGATTTTCGCTTTGCGCCTGTGATGTATTTGCAGTCATCACTAGAGCATATTGACTCTATGCCTCACACAACTTTTGAAGAGATTATTGAAAAGTATGTGGAAATGAATATAGCTCACCCATTTCGTGAAGGTAACGGCAGGGCAACACGTATTTGGCTTGATTTGCTGTTAAAGAGTCAACTTGGACAGGTTATTGACTGGAATCATGTAGATAAAGAGGATTATCTGTCTTCCATGCAACGCAGTGTGGTAAAGGACATTGAGATCAAAGTTCTATTGAAGCAAGCTCTCACCACTCAAATTAACGATAGATCGCTATTCATGAAGGGTATAGATGTAAGCTACTTCTATGAAGGCTACACCCAATTCAAAACAGAAGAACTTTAACTCTAATGATTAATAATGTGCTAGGCTTTATGTTAAATCTATAGTGTTGTAATATGATAAACCAATTAATTTTAAAAATAAGGTTCAAGGGAACTTAACTTCCCTAATATCTATAATGGATTCTTGACTAAAATTTGCAAGATTAATTTATAGATATCTTGATCCCTGTTATTAAAACGAAACTCGCACTCTTTTAAGTGCAAATAAAATGTCGCTTTGCTAATACCTCGAAATTTACTCAATCTGGTCTTAGCTATAGCCCAGAAATTCTCAATACCGTTGATGTAATTATGCCCTTTGGCAAATTCATTTTCAACATGTTTAATTTTATGGTGTTTCTTGAAACCAAAGTTAACAAGTCCATCATAGGTTTTAAAGCCATCGGTATATATTACGGAGTCAGTTGGTACTTTACCCTTTATTATAGGGGTTAATTCACTTGTAGAGCAGTTTTTAACAACCTGGGTGTAGACCTTGCCGCCACGTTTGATAAGCCTAAAGACGGTGTGCTTGCCATATGCGCCGCGACCTCTTACCCCTCGTACTCTACGAGCACCAAAGTAACTTTCGTCAATTTCAATTTCGCCGGTTTCAAAGGGGCTCTGACTCTCTGAATACTCTGCTATTCTTTGACGAATTTGAGTAATAATTTTATTTATAGAGTGTCTTGAAATTCCAGTAAGGGCAGCTATTTTTGTAGCTTCTAAATCCAGAGCGCAGAGCCTTACAATCTCTCTGAATTTAGCATTAGAAATTCTTGAACGCTTTTTGTACTTGTTAACCATTGGGATATCATAACTTATCTATGAATCAAGTCAAGTTAAGTTCCCTTGAACAAATATTATCGGTGGGCGGTTTCCTCAGTAAAGAAGAGCTGGCTTCTGCTGCTGAAACTTTTGTCAATCTTGTTTCATTTAGAAAAAAGGTAATAATGGTTGATGAAACTGTAGGTGGTCCAATAGATGTTGTTGTTATAACAAAAGGCGATGGGTTAATTTGGATAAAGCGAAAGCACTATTTTGAGCCAAAATTAAATCATCATTTTTTTAGTAATTACTATAAATCTTGATATTAAGGAGAAATACAATGCCAAGGGCTTCGAAAAAAAGGTGTTTAACTCTATAAAAGAGGTTTATGATTATTTTGGAAAGAAAAAGGATAAACCCAAAGAAGAAGGCAGTAAATATGAGCGGGTTGGGAAAAGAATTGCTGAACAAGCCTGTAGAGAGGTAGCATATGAAGTTTTTGGAGGTTGTAAGTAAATCTATCCTTTGAGGTTCTTTAGTTTGATACATAAGTGTATGAATGATGATAGGCTATCCTTATATTGGGTAGCCTATGATTCTTTATCTTTTACGTATAATATCTTCAAACATACAGGTTATAGATCAGTTCGTGCAGGTCGTCCAGGCCGAGCGGGGTGTTGAGGTAGTACCCCTGCGCGGCGTCGCACTCCAGCTCGCGCACCATCTTGAACTGCTCGAGATTCTCCACCCCTTCGGCAATGACCCGTAGATCCAGCGCTTTGGCTAACTGGATGATCGCCCGGGTGATGTCCATGTTCCGCTCGATATGCAGCTTGGAGATGTAGCTCCGGTCGATCTTCAGAATGTTGATGCTTGAACGCTCGACATTCGAGAGCGCCGAGTAGCCGATACCAAAATCGTCAATGCTGATACGTACGCCGAAAGACTTTAGCTTGTTGATGATGCTCAGTGACCACTTGCTCTTGTCCAAAGCCGAGGTGTCGGTGATGTCGATCATGATAATGCTGCCGTCTATTTGGTACTCCTCGAGCATCCGGGTGAAGACGTTGATCAGATCCGGGTCTGAGAGCTGCTGTAAAGTCATGTTGATCGAGATGTAAAAATCAGTCTTCTTGAGCTGCTGTATCTGTCGCTGCAGACTCTGCAGCGTACGTCCGACCTGGTCGATCATCCAGTGCCCGATCTGTACCAGCACCCCGGTCTCGTCGGCTATCGGCACAATAACCTCGGGCGCGACCTCGCCGTAAGATGGGTGGTTCCAGCGCAGCAACGCCTCTACCCCTTCGATCGTCATCGTCGTGATATTATAGACCGGCTGGTAGACGATGTCGAATTCGTGATTCTCAAAGGCCTTGAGCAGCATCTCTTTCATCTGCGCCTTGATCTCGTGGGACTTGAGCATCGAGGTGGTAAAGAATTTGTAGGCGCCGTGGGGGCGCATCTTGCTCAGGTTCTTGGCCTCGTACATCGCCAGATCCGCCCGCAGCAGGTAATCATTGACATTCTCCGCGTCTGAGACGATGCCGATACTCGCCGAGACCCGGATCGAATGCGGCTCCAGAACGCAACGCTGCGCAATCAGCTCGCCGAGCTCCTGGCAGAACTCCTCCAGCTCCTGGCGATCACGGGAATGTACGATAATGATGAACTCATCACCGCCGAGACGGCCGACAAAATTCGGCGCTTTGATGAAGGAGTTGAGACTGTAGCTGACCTTCTTCAGTAGATCGTCGCCGACAAGATGGCCGTAGTTGTCGTTGACCTCCTTGAACTTGTTCAGGTCGAAGAGGAGTAGACTGATCGGATCGTCGTGGTCGATATTACGCTGGAGCTCCTTGAGAATGTGGGCGCGGTTGGGGAGCTTGGTGAGTTTGTCATAGTAGGCCTGGCGCCAGATCTTCTCGCGCGCCTTGTGGCGTTCGGTAATATTGAGCAAGGTGATCAGGACGTTGTGCGTATTATCCTCTTCATTACGGCCGAGAATGTCGATGGTGATAATAATATTGACCTCGGAACCGTCACGGTGCACTACTGTCATCTCGGTGGAGAGGTGACGAGATTCTGCCTCCAGCATCTCGGTAAAGAGCTCGGTAGAGCAGGGGTAGAACTCGCGGACATCCTTGCCGATCAGTTCCGCGGCGGTGAAACCGACCATGGTGGCGAGTTGCTCATTACTATCCTTGATGATATAATTGGTGACCAGACCAATGCCGATAGGCGCTGATTCGAGGATACCCTTGAGCTCCTGATTCTTGACGGTGAGGTTGGTCTCGATCTGCTTGAGGTAGGAGATGTCGGAAAAGCTCTCGCAGATACACTCCACTTCGTCGATCCAGATCTTATGGGCATTCTTCAGTATCGGATTTTTGTAGCCGCCCTTGCACTTGATCGTGGTGTCCATGCCGGTAAAGCCGCTGAGATGCTTCTCCCAGATCGGGCAGGCCTTGGACTGCTTGCCCTTGGGGCAGAGGAGGTCACACGGTTCGCCGATAAGCTCTTCACGCTTGAACCCGGTGATCTGACAGGTGCGGTCGTTGACGTCCTTGATGGTATAATCCTTACCGACGATCATTACCCCGTCGGTAACATTCTCGTATAGAGTACGAAAACGCTTCTCGCTGGCGGTAATCTCCTCCAGGCAACCGTCACAGCAGGGGGCGGAACCGAAGATGCTCCCGCCGGACTTTATTTTTTGTTTGCTGCCATCTGACTCGATCATCTCCACCTGACTCCTTCTTACCGTAAGCTTTGCGGCAATTAAGATAATATAATTAGCAGAAATTACGCAATCGCTGCTTCCTCGCGGCAATAATCAATCTTACACTCTTGTATATATATAATCTTTAGTAGCTTCCTCTGGAAAAAAGCCGAGAGTGAGCTTAATATTGATTAAATTGTGTAAGTGTGATAATCTATAATATCTTTCCGGCATGCGTAGTCAAAGTATGAAATTATAAAAATATTAAAAAATGATTAAATTGATGTTGCTTTTGGAGAAGAAAACGTTTTCTTTGGTGAGTAAAACGGGATATTAGGGATTGATGAGAATAAGCTTGCTATTCTAAAAAGGTTTTCGATTCGTTGTTAATGAAGCGTAGACTATTTGCTTGACCGGCGGTGGCAAAAATATAAAATATCAGCATAGTGTAAGGGAAAATAAAGGGTTAGAACATGAAATATTTTCAGAATTCAGGTTTTTATTGCCTGCTTCTGCTGTTTATATTATGTGGTGGTTGTGGTGGGGCGAACTTCCAGGTCGCAGCGGATAGAGATGTCGAGATCGGTATCTTGCTGCGCAAACAGTTTACGCAGGATGTATGTGAATCCAGGCGCTACCGGCATATTCATGTGCTCCTCGATGGTAATGAGATTATGGGCTATAATACCGGGGTGCAGCCGCGACCGGCGTTTTTGGTCTATCTCTTGACCCATATCCCGGGTGAGGTGCGCGGCTATGATCAGCTTATCGAGATTCGTGAGCATTACATCAAGGCTGAAGTGGCGATGGATACCGAGTATCATGGCGAGCCGGGGTATAAGATCGTGACTGATTGGGTTACCTTTAAAGTATCACGTGAGCAGGCCGATAGGTTGCGCCGCGAGTGGTATGAGATGCAGAAGAATCCTCCAGCCTTCAGGCTTTGGGGTGACAACTGCGCTTCACGTTTGGCGGAAAACTTTGTCAAAGCGGGAATCCTCCCGCCAGGATTGCCGGGATTCGATACGCCGGAGGCGGTGTATAAGCAGATTCGTAAATACTACCCCGACTGTACCTTCCGCAGTGGTTACTTCGGCATAGATGCACAGCGGCAGATAACTTTTATCCCGCTCTCAACAGTATGTGTAGAATAAATAAAATCTCTCTGGGTGGATTGCGTGGATGCTGCCGCAGAGGTCTTTGATGCAAAGGAAATAGAATGCAGAATAAACTCGATATGATAGCCGGTTTTAAGATCAAGGCAGTTAAAGCGGGAATCAAGGCGTCGGGGAATCTTGACCTTGGGCTGATACTCGCTGAAGAGCAGGCGGTGGCGGCAGGGGTGTTTACCCAGTCCAAGGTGGTGGCGGCTCCGGTGACCCTGGCGCGTGAGGTACTCGCTACCAACGCGACGAAGATCAAGGCGGTGCTGGTCAATGCGGGAAATGCCAACGCCTGCACCGGGGTGGAGGGCATGGAGAATGCACGAACCTGCGCGGCAGAGCTGGCGGCGGGATTGGCGGCCAGCCCTGAGCAGATACTCCTCTGTTCTACCGGGGTTATCGGGGAGCAGTTGCCGCTAGAGAAAATGAAGAACGGTATCCGGGAACTTATGACTGCTGAAGCCGATTTCGGAGTTGAGTTTGCGCGGGCGATAATGACGACCGATCTGGTATCTAAGGAAGCCGGCGTGGAACTGAAGATCGGGAATATCGCTGGGGTCTGCAAGGGCAGCGGGATGATCGCGCCGAATATGGCGACGATGCTTGCCTTTGTTCTGACCGATATCAATATTACGCAGGAACTCCTGCAGCAGGCGTTGAGCAGGGTAGTCGATGTGACCTTCAATGCGGTTACCGTCGATAGCGATACCTCGACCAATGATACGCTCCTACTTCTCAGTAGCTGTGTGCGCGGTGAACAGATTAATGATGAAGATTCGGCAGAGTACCGGGAGTTCTGCGCTGGGCTGCGGCAGGTGTGTCTGTCGTTGGCGGAGCAGATAGCCAGGGATGGAGAAGGAGCGACCAAGCTTATCCGGGTAAATGTTCGAGGGGCGAGGACTCTGGAGGATGCGAAGCTGGCAGCGCGGACAGTGGCGGAGAGTCCGCTGGTCAAGACGGCGATGTTTGGCTGTGACCCGAACTGGGGGCGGATTATTGCAGCGCTCGGTAGATCTGGTTGTGAATTGGTCGAGGCGAAGACCGATATCTCGCTCTGTATGGTGCCGCTACTTGTAGGCGGGACACCACAAAAGTTCTCCTCGGATGAAGTATCAAAGTTGATGGATGTTGATGAGCTGAGTATTGATATCGAACTCAACCTTGGTGGGGCTGAGATGACCATGCTTACCTGTGATTATTCGTATGAGTATATCAAGATTAATGCCGAGTATCATACTTGAATCAATCTTTAGCCTGTCAGTAAAGTGATTTACTGCAGCCGAGCAGAGTTGGCGAAGGTGTAGGAAATTGCTGGAATAATTTTCTTTATAGATGAAGGGATGGGAAATCACGGTTGTGATTTCCTTTTTTAATAATATGGAATTGACTCAGGCAGTAGGTTGAAGGCGTGGGCGGTCTGGCTGGAAGGCGTGGGCGGTCTGGCTGGAAGGCGTGGGCGGTCTGGCTGGAAGGCTTGGGGCGAGCATCGCGCTGGTGGGTTGATTTGAGGTGTTTCTATGTGCTGAATCAGATTGGATTATGTTTTATTTTAATAAAATTGTTTGCTAAATGAATACACTTCCTAACTCTTAGCTATAACTTGAAGTTAGCATGTTATCTATGTATAATATTGAGTATGTTACAAATATAAAGGTTATCCGATGATTCAATACGATAAATTTTCAAGCTCGCTCAAACACTTAGAGCTCCAATTTATAAACTATCAGCAACTTCCAGCTGATCTTGAAGAAATTATGCAAGAAGCGGTTGCAGAATCGGTCATACAGCGTTTTGAAACCTGCTATGACTGTATGTGGAAGGTCCTCAAGAGATACCTCATTGAAGAACTAGGTCTGCCGGAGGTTCCCAACAGCCCGAAGCCGATATTTAGAATAGCCAATGAAAATAGCGTATTACCCTCAGATATTACTGTTTGGCTGGCATATGCAGATGCGAGGATAGGAACCTCACATGACTACAGTGGCACAAAAGCTCTTGACGCGCTGAAACTTATGCGTAACTTTGTTCCTGACGCTATCAAGCTCTATGAAACAATGAGCAAACAACAGTGGGTATGACAATGAGCAAGATACGAGCAAATGAACTAGACTTATCGCAAAAAGAACTAGACGAAATTATTATGCTCATAGGTAAATATCTGCCAAACATAGAGGTCTGGGCTTACGGTTCACGTATAAAGCATACCTCTACTTCAAAATCAGACTTAGACCTGGTCGCTATCACCAATAAAGACAGCTCAAGAGCCATTTATGATCTTAGAGAAGCCTTTGAAGAAAGCAATCTTCCTTTTAGGATAGATATCTTTCTTTGGGATGATATTCCGGATGAATTCAAGGCAAATATAAAGAATAAGCATATCGTTTTAATAACGCAGTAATTATAAAGGTGGGGAAAATTGCGGGAGGCAATTTTTTTGTATTTGTAAAGATATATATGGGAAATTACTCACGTGATTTTCATACTTTGCTGGAGCGATACACAGGTCGCCAAGCAGGCGACCTTTTTCCATTAGGACGCATACGAATTCCGAACTGGTGAGGAATGAGTCGTATGCATATCCCTAGATGCTGGGTGTTCGAGTTGTCTATAAGATGCCACGTCTTGCGAACTGGTGAGCAAGAGGTGGTATAAGACCGAAGCCGTATCTTGTCAACGGTGTGTTGGAGTTGGCGCATGGCATAAACGCTAGTAGACCTGGTAGTACTTTTGAGAATAATGCGTTTGCTGTTACTATAGCAGATGATATAGGACAAGGTATCTCTGAGTCATTGCGGCGCGATGGAATTTGACCCAGGATGAGGCAAAGAACTTGGGATTATGGTTGAAGGTATACTTGGAAATTTCATCTTTTGACAGGGTGTCCCATCTTACATGTTCAGGATTTACCGGGCGTAGAGCTTCGGTGCGCCAGAGATATTTATCATAAGAGGTAAGATCTTCGTTGAAGCATTCTTTATACATTTTCTGCCAGCATATGCAGCGATATTCTTCGTCAGCTGTTGTCTGTTGATTATGCTCGAGCGTATACACCGAGCTGCGCAGACACTCTTTAATATGTGGACTGATCTCGCTCCAGGTTTTGAGTGGTTCGACTCTCTTTGGGGCTTTGGCTGCATTCTTGCGCTTCCTGGGTTGAACCGCTTCGCCCAGAAGTTCATATATCTGCTTGCAGGCTTGCAGAAAAACCTTGGGGTTGTTCCGGGATAGCAGGGGCTTATCTCCAATGTAGGAATAGCTCCACTTCAGATATGGGATATCCGGGGTATGGATTGCTTGCGCGTGGCCGATAGTCGGCACTACCGGACGGATAATACGCTTTAGTCTCTGCCAGACAAGTCTTGTCAACTCGTTAACTTTCTCGCGTAAGTCTGCGTTACGTGTCAGTTTTTTGTTCTTAATATGACATGAAGCCAGACGATTTTCGTCATGATCTCTACCGGAGAAGCCTTGGTGGGAATAGGTATCGGCAATGGTATGGAGGGCGACTCCCAGCCGGAATAATCTCTGCTTGGGGTCTGCTTCGGAGCAAGCCCGGTTGAAGAGCAGTTTGGCCAGAGAAGAGTTTGGGTAGTCAGCAGTAATCAGATTACATCTGCGAGGCTTGGGCGGTAAGAAGTGAAAAGGGATATATATTTTGCTCTGCACACCCCAGGTATATGCTCTTAGCGAGTAATGAGCGGTTCTGATAGGGTTGAACAGATAATTGCCAACATGAATGGGTGAGCCTTCGGTTGAGTCATCGACATACTGTGAAGCGTAGGCAAGAATTTCGGTGTCACTCCGGCTAAAGCCAGCAGCCCTGGCTAAAAAAGCGATCCCATAATAATGTAAATCCTGTTGCATTGTCTTGTCCTCTCGTATTGCGGATAGTGTTGATACTAGCATGATCAATATCACTGAAAGAAAGTACACGCGAATAATGGGCGCCTCTATTAATTATTGCAGGCGCTCTTAAAATGAAACGTTTTGTTCCTGGCCTACTGTCCGGAAAAGTACTTTCGCCTCAAGGCGCGGTCAGTGCCTTCATGGAAATACCCGGATTTCTTGCCATACGCCCCGTTTATCCAGCGAGGGCTCTCCAGCAGATACTTATAGGCCTGGCCGGCCGCCGGGGTCTGGGAGTCGCGGTATTGCAAGGAGTTGCGGAAGGAATAATGGGTAAACAGGCGCATGAACTCGCCGAGATAGATGTCCGCAACTGCTTTATTGCCCCGTATCACCAGCATGTTCTCGTCATTGGTATTGGTTGAGCTTTTAGAAAAGTTGGCCGAGCCGGTGATGACGATTGGATTCTCCCCGAGTGGGTCGAGCAGCATATATTTGGTATGAATATAGGTTACGTGTCTTTTATTCTTATTGGGAATAATCGATTCGATCTCGGCAAGCCAGCGGTCGAAGCTATTGACCTGGATGTTACAGCCGAGGCCAATAGTCACATTTTTCAGTTTTTTGATGCGGTTGATCTCGGCGGCCTGTTTCTTATAGTTTCTGCCATTACCTTTTCTCTCCATCAAGGCGAACCGCAGTACTGCATCTTCCTGGTCGTAGACATCGACAAAGCGTGTGTTCATGCCGAAGGCGAAGGTCGCGAAGATACCGCGCTCAGCAGCATTGGCGAGATCGGCGTACCAGTCCAGTACGGTGCAATCGTTGCGGGGAGAGAACACCGATACCGTCTCTTCATCCCAGGGCTGCGGCGGCCGCGTGCCCAATTTTTCTACTGCGATAGCTGTAGGTTTTCTAGTGAGGTCGCGGTACAATATCTGCCAGTACTCCTCAAAGCTCTGCGCTATATCCATGTCCCGGACGATATGGATATTGTTGGAGTGGCCGAAGATGCCGTTCTGACTCAGGTTGGTTGAGCCGGTGAGCACCTCTTGGGCTTTTCCCTTGCGCACCCAGACAAGAAATTTGTTATGCGCACACCCTCCAGAATGGGTTCGGGCTTTGGTCAGGGATTTTATCCCGCTATGCAGTAACTCTTCTTCGTTGCGCTTTTTTTGCGAATCGCCATCGTAAAGGATCTTGAGCTTGACCCCACGTTTCTTGGCAAGTTTTAGCTGTGTATAAATTCTGTGGTTTTTGAATTCATAGAATGCCCCGTGTAACTCGTCACCCTTCTTTGTCTGTGCAATAAAACCTTCGATAGCTTCGAGCAACCCCCGGGAGAGCCAGTTATATGCTGCTTTTCCGACTTCATCTGGGGTTAGACTTTGGAAGCGTCTGGAGTATTCCTGTGAAGCGATTGCGCCGCGGTTGAAATGAATAGCATGTCTTCCCTGCTCAACCGCTTCGGTTGTGACAGTCAGGGTAATACTAGATCCTGGGGTAAGGGATTTGGGGTGCCCGCACCTGGCGACAATGCGGTAGGTGTAGGTTATCCCGGGGGAGACACTGTAGTCTGACCACTGGAAGGTCTGTAACGGGTGCTTGAAGGTGGATACCGGTACACCCGGCGCCGGATTGGGTTCCACACTCTGGAAGGTCTTCATTCCGCTGAGCCAGATAACCTCACCGTCACTGTGGCGCTGGCGTTCGATGGCAAAACCGAGAACTCTTTGTTCGAGGATACACTCTTTGGGCATATCCCAGCCGAGCAGGGTGACATAACTTCCGGCTACCGCCAGTGCGGTAAGATTATCCTGTGTATTTGTTATTCGCATATAACATCTCCTAAAATTTGAGTGAATATCCGGGTTTTGACGCTTGAGCCTCGGTATAGCTGACCCCGTCGATACGGTGGTTATCTGCGTTTAGCAGGGTAATTATTCCTCCTTTATTGGGAAGGACAACCGGAGGTTGGAGGGTGATCCTGATTGTATCCCCAGCTTGAATGGTGCCGCCAAGCGGCATAACATTCTTGTCTCGGTCGAGCAGCTTCCAGCCGGTAAGATCTAGAGGGGTGTCGGTAACGTTGAGGAGGGTGACTGATTCGATCTCCGGTGAAGCGGTAGGGTTTACCAGCGCGGCGACAATACGTACTGCCCGGTTAATATTCTGAGTCTCAATCCGGTGCCCAGAATGATCATCGGTATGCCAATCTTGTGACTGGAATTTGAGGAATATTCCGATCCAGTTGTGCTGATTCGGGAAGTGAATAAGTAAGGCGCCGTCTTGGTAAACCCCGTTATCTTTTTCATATTTCTTAACGTTCCCCTGGTTCATATGTATGTCATGCACGCCGTTGTCGGGAAGGAAGCCAAAGATCTTGTCTTTTTTACCGACTTTGGGTTCCCAGCGCTCACCGAAAGCATAGATGGCCGAGTTTGCATCGGCGATAGCACGTTGAATATAGAAATCCAAGTATTCGTTGAGGTCATTGTTTGGGCCGGCGACATTATAGGGAAGCGGAACCATTTTATGTGGGTCGAAGAGGTTGCTTCTGATATAATCTAGAGCCATGCCGCCGGGACGGGGCGGTAATACATGCCAGCCGGTTGGCAGCGAGCCGAGTTGGTCAAGAACGGGATGTTGAAAATCTGGCTCTATAAGGTATTCAAGTTCAGAGGGAGATATACTGGACATTACGTTGACCGCTAGCCTATAATCAGTAGTGTTATCAATAATGTGCAATTGAAAATGCGGGCTGCGTCCGCAGCCGAGCGTTCTAGCTATAACTCGTCCCTTGAGAACGCCATAATTTTTTAAGCCCATAATATCTCCTTTATCTTTTAAAAAAACTGTAATGCCTTTCTGACACGGGGCAGAATATAGTGTGTGACTGTGGTATGCTTAATAAATGTGTACCGTAATTACAGCTGATTTTAGGCTGGAGGCATAAATTCAGGTCTGATAAATATTACTTAGATTAAAATTCTAAGTGCAACACTTGCATTTTGCACTCTGCTGTCACCACTAGCTGTAGTAAATACTCTTGTTACTCACTGCATCTAGTAATACCAGCAGATTATAAAATTACTGCATAATTCATCAAAGGAAATCGCCTTACGTTAATAAGTACTTATTCGCTTACCGCTAAAACTACGGTTGTGTTTTAAAATGTTCTGATTTTATGGTGTAATATGGGTCTTGTAGGTTTTTTGTAATATTTCTATTCAATAAGTTTAAGTTATTTTTTTGTTTTTTGAAAGATGTATTTTAAAATATGGTTAGGAAAATTATTGAAGTGTAAGTTGTTGTAGAGGGATTTTATTTACTCTGGCGGAGTGAAAAGGTAGGGCTGGCGGTAGGTTAGAGTGACCAATATGTGGGCAAAAGGATGAGACTGAGGTGAAATTGCGGATTGTGTTGCTGATGATGTAATGCCTTTGTATGTGATATATTATAGTTTGGGTGAATGTGGCTTTGCGGCTAAAGCGTGGTTGGAGCGGGTTTGAATTATAGCTATTGAGCATGAAGTGCCAGGGTAAAGGGCGGCAGAACTGGGAGTAGAGCCAGGATTCTGAGGTTAATTTTACGCTGAAATTGAAGTTGAATTTGAGGTAGGTGGAGATGGTTCAGTACATTATTCGACGGTAGGGGTGGTATTCTGCTGGGTCAGATACTCAGCAAAGCTGTCTTTGGGCAAAGGTTTGCTGTAGTAGTAGCCCTGTATGATGTCGCAGCCGATGCTGGAAATATAATCCAGCTGCTCTCTGGTCTCTACACCTTCAGTGATAACTTTGAGTCGGAGTTCATTTGAGATATCGGTGATAACCTTGGCTAGCTCGCCGCGGTCAGAGGTGGGATAGTCCTTGATGAAGCTGCGGTCGATCTTTAATTTATCAACACTGAGATTCTTCAGATAGCTCAAGGACGAGAAGCCTGTGCCAAAATCATCAATGGCGATACTGAGACCAAGTTCGCGGAGCTGGTTCAAATTTTGATTGACTTGGTTGATGTCATGCATAAAGAGACCTTCGGTAATCTCTATTTCAAAGTTTTTGAGGTCGATTTGGTATTTGGCGGCTATTTCGCTGAATTTTTCGATTAAGTGTTTATCCATAAACTGTAGCGGCGAAATATTGATAGAGATGACAAAGTCAGGATCTATTATGTCTTGCAATTCCAGATAGTTTTGAAATACTCGTTCAAAGACCCAGTAGCCTATCTCAATAATTTGTCCGCTGCTCTCAGCAAGGGGGATAAAGACGTTGGGGGATATCTGCCCCAGTTCGGAATTATTCCAGCGTAACAGCGCTTCAGCGCCGGTAACTCTGTTTTGAGTTATTGAGACTTGTGGTTGATAGAAGATCTCTAACTCGTGATTGTTCAGTGCGTTTCTTAGGAGGTAGTTCATCTTGATCTCTTGCAGAATGCTCGCTTTGAGCTCTGGTTTGAAGTAAAGATGGTTTTTCCCTTTTGTTTTCAGTACGGTCTCAAGGGCAATATGGGCATTGTTAAGTAGTTCGTCAGGATTGGTGCCGTCCTGCGGATAGAGGGAGATTCCTGCCTTTATATCCAGTAAGATTTCTTCATTATCTATATATAAGGAGTTCTTGTTATTGTGGATAAAGTGCTGGATAAAGAGTTCTACCTCTTCCTTATCATTATAGGCGGAAATACCAAGAACAAAGAGGTTCTTACTTATCTGAGCCAAGAAGTCGTCAGGTTTGATTAATTCCTCAATATTGGCTATAAGGGTGTTGATATACTTTTGCGCATCACCCTGACCTTTGAGGAGCAGGTTATTATAATTGGCTACTGAAAAACAGGCTACCCCGAAGATATTTGGGTCATTCTTGATGCTCTCTTTGAGTAATCTTTTGAGCAAATTTTCATTGGGCAGATTGGTATCAAAATTGTAATTTTTGAGTTTGGTGACATTCTTCTGCTCTTCTTTTATCTTGGTGAGATCGGAGAAGATACCGATATACTTCTCGACACTCTGGCTTTTATCCCGGGTTACAGCAATGATACTGAGTTTTTTGGGATAAAAGACCCCGTCTTTCTTCTTATCCCATAATTCCCCGTGCCAGTAGCCGGTATTATTCAGGCTGTCCCACATATCCTTGTAGAACTTTTTAGGGTGTTTGCCGGATTTAAAGTAACTGGTTTTGAGCCCGATTACTTCTTCCAGAGTGTAGCCGGTTATCAGTTCGAAGGCCTTGTTGACATAGATGATATTAGTGAACTTGTCGGTTATGACTACTGCGTCATGGGTCTCACGGGCAATTCTAGTGGTTAGATTGAGTTGTTCTCGGCTCTTGCTCTGATAGTAATAGATTGTAATGATACCCAGAATCAGCAGGCAGATACCTAGCAGTATCAGTATGTCAAGCGAGCGCATACCCAGGATAATTATCTGTTTGACTAACGGTAGATCCTGGAAACAGAAGCTTGAGAGTAATACCCAGTAGTAGCTGTTCGCAGGCGCTACTTTCATTTTTTTTAGAGGGTATATCTTGCGATAACAGTGAATTTCAGTTGCGTCTTCAAAGTAACCGGAGTCGCGTTGAGTGATTGTTCTCCATAATTCAGGATAAGTTTTGGCTAGGGTTTCAGTAGTAGATTCCGGGTATATAATATTGAGCTCATGCCCGGATGAGGAGCTGAAAATGTAGTCGCCGGCAGCGGTGAGCAGGGCGGAGTCGGTAAGCTGATACTTTAAATCTTCGAGTTGGTGGTTAAAGGCTTGCAGGATATTTTTACAGTTATAATTAATAACGAGAACTCCTTGATAACTATTATCTTGTGAGTAAAGGGGGGTGGCAATAGTGATCAGGGGCGTAGCGGGCTGTGACTTATCCTTGTCTTGCGCAGATAGGTGAAGGTTGGAAGCATATATTTTGCCAGGGGTTAGCTGGCTGGCTCGCTGATAATAGGTCGTCTGGGCTTGATTACGTAATTCTTTAGCTGGAGTCAGAGTTGTATGATTTAAAGGGTGGCGTACCTGGATCAGCTCTTGGCCAGCAGGATTGAGTAAGGTCAGATCAAAGAAGGTGGGCTTGCTCCTTACGATACGCAAAAACAGTTGTTCCACCTCAGAAAACTTCTGGGAGTCTGGATTTTGTAGAAAGGTGGTGAGTTCGGCAGAGTTTTGTACCAGTATGAGATTTTCATTCATCTCCTCAAAGATGTCATCTATGATGTAATTGACAAGTTTTGAGTTCTGTTTTTTAGTCTCAATTATGATAGTCTTGGTTTGTTCTATCTCTTTATTTGAAATATAGGATTGCAGTAAGATAAATACAAAAATAATCGGAACAGAGATGATGATAAAGGTTTTGAGAATATTCTTAACATCATTCCATTCTAGCTTTGAGTGATAATGGTCTACCATTTTATGTAATATCCTTTTGTGTGAATATATTATCACATAATTATATTATTATCTATCATATATTACAGCAAATAAAATACAAGCTAAAAATAGATTAGGATTATGAGCGAAGGTTCGGCTTGAAGTTTGATTTCAGGAATATGTAAGGCTTTTATTATTGGTGAAAAGTTGAGTGAATAGTGGGGCAGATAGCTTTGTAAGTTTATTTACGCTTGAATTTAGGAGGGGGGCATGGTGACAATAGGAGAAAATTCAGGTGTATTTTTGATTTTTGTGGTTCTGGGGTATGATAAAAACATAGGGTTTTTATCATACCCCAGGTTTATGTTATTTATGATATGCCTGGGTGGACGGAAGAAAGATTGCGCAAATTAGAGATATGCTGCTACTTATTGAAGCGGTTGACAAAGGTATGATCAAGGATGATCTTTTGACGCAGGTTCAGATTGGGTTTGTTGTTCTGTATCTTATTAATAAGGAGTTCGGTGGCGAGTACGGCAATATCACCGGTAGGTTGTTTAATTGCAGATACCGGGGGTTTGAGGAAGTCGAACCATTTATTGTCATCGAAGGAGACAATGAGCAGATCCTCAGGAATTCTTATTTCAAGTTCTTCGGCTTTTGAGAGGAGTTCAAAGCAGATATTGCTCGAAGTGCAGAGAATGGCGTCCTTTTGGGGGTTGTGTAGGAGAAAATCTCGATAAATATCGTCGCTGTTGTCTAGTAGCGCTTTGTACTCCCGGGTAAGGCAGCAGTGTTCGTGGTATAGCCCGGATTCATGAAGAGCGACTTCAAAACCTCTCTGACGCTCTCTGGCTGTGTAGTTGGATTTATTAAAACCTATATAGCCGAGGCTTCGGGCGTCGTATGCGATAAGATACTTGGTGGCTTCATATGCGCTCTTGAAATTATCGATGCCGACAAAATCGTAATTGCAATTCTCCAGGTCGCGGTCGATAAGCACTAAGGGGATTTTGCTATCCTTCCAGACGGCAAGTTTTGACTGGCAATTGGTAGGAGCTAGAATTACACCCTGGACATTATTCTTCATAAACATCTCCAAACACTGCCGTTCTTTCTTCTCATCTTCCGCTGATTCATAGAATAAGGCGTTGTAGCCGTTTTCTAGAGCAATATCGGCAATGTCTCTGGCTACTTCAGTGAAGAAGTCGACCCGGACGTCGGAGATAACAAAGCCGATGGTCTTATCCGGAAGCTTGCGCTGGTTGTTCTGATTGTTGGTGTAACCGAGCTCGGCTATAGTCGCTTGAATTATCTTTCGGGTCTTTTCATCTACATGCCGCGTCTTATTGATGACGTGGGAAATTGTCGTGATTGAAAAACCAGATTTGGTTGAAATATCTTGTAGGGTGATCTTCTTTTTAGGAGCCATTGTGTTCTTTCTTTGGGTTGCAAACATAATAAATAAGGAAAAAAATACCGATCTTCCTGGTTATTTTGCGCAAAAAAGCAAGGTTTTTTCCCGAGTACTGCTGTAATTATACCATTAAGTAGCGGGTTTGGCAAGTGCAGATTCAATAAAAGTGGTATTGATAAAATAGGGCTATTTATAGAAATATTAGGCTATTTATAGTAGGCAAGGTGTTTTTTTTCTGGTATATTGGGTTTCTTGTCTCTGAAAAATAATCAATTGTTTGCAGCAAAATACTTTGAGTAACTGATAAAAAGATAACAAATTACGCACTTGTTTCAGTAGGAATATTAATGAATAAATGCTTTTAATTAGAAAAATTTGCGCAATTTTTATAAAAAATCGCGCAAAAAAAATTGACTAAGGCCGATTGTAGTGTAGTCTCATTAGTAAGAGTGTAGACAGGTAAGAATCTTGTCTGTGTGTTTATTTTTGTGGTAATTTTATGTGGAGAATTCTAATGTTGAAGAAAATTGTGTTATCTTTTGTTCTGGCTCTCTCTCTTGTCTGTTTTGCCTTGCCTACAGCCAATGCTGAAGACAAGGATGGTAAATTGACTATCGGAGTGTCATTTCAAGAGATGAATAATCCTTACTTTGTGGTTATGAATGAAGCTGCTGAGGATATTGCGCAGAAGATTGGAGCGGATCTGCTGGTGACCGATGCTCGCCACGATGTTAATAAGCAGATAAATGATATCGAGGATATGATTCAGAAGGGTATCGATATTCTTATCCTCAATCCAACCGATTCAGTAGGGGTTCAGGGGGCTGTAGAGTCTGCAAAAGAAGCGGGAGTGATCGTAGTCTGTGTTGACGCGCAGGCAGATGGACCGATCGATGCGTTTGTCGGTTCAAAGAACTATGATGCCGGCCTATATGCTGGTGATTATCTGGTGAAGCTTTTGAATGGTAAGGGTAAGGTTGCTATCCTTGATGGTATCCCTGTTGTGCCGATTCTTGAGCGTGTTCAGGGATTTAAGGATGCGGTTAAGAAGGCTCCTGGTATTGAGATCGTCGACGTGCAAAACGGTAAGCAGGAGAGAAGTGTGGCACTCAATGTTGTTGAGAATATGATTCAGGCGCATCCTGATCTTAACGGTATCTTTAGTGTTAATGATACCGGTGCCTATGGTGCGCTTGCAGCTATCGAGGCATCAGGTAAAGATATTGCCTTGGTCAGTGTTGACGGTGCGCCAGAAGCTATCAAGAATATTACTGCAGGCGGAGCGTTCAAAGGTACTAGTGCGCAATTCCCACGTGACCAAATTCGTATCGGCCTGGCTATAGCGCTTGCTAAGTACTGGGGAGCACATATTCCAAAGGTGATTCCAGTAGATGTTGAACTTATCACTAAATACAATGCCGAAGGCTTTAGCTGGTAATAACTGCCAATACTAGATCTAACACAAACTATAGATAGACAATGCCGGAGGCTGTGGAGTCGGTTGTTTGCAGCCTTCCGGTATTATATGTGATTGAATGCTAGCATATGCTTTAAAGTGAAGATTTAGAGGATTAAATATGTCAGATAAGTGTCTCCTGGAACTCAAGAAAGTCTCTAAGACGTTCAGCGGAGTAAAAGCCCTACAGAATGTTGACCTTAGAATTAATGCCGGTAAGATACATGCACTTGCCGGAGAGAACGGTGCGGGTAAGTCAACCTTGATGAAGATAATTGTAGGAGTGTATCAGCCGGATGCAGATAGCGGTGAAATGAAATTTGAAGGGGAGGTGGTCAAACATGCTTCGCCTCAACATGCGCAGGATCTCGGTATTGGAATTATATATCAGGAATTCAGTTTGATACCATATATGACTGTGTATGAAAATATCTTTCTAGGTAGAGAGATTAGAAAGAATGGACTATTAGATAAGAAAGCAATGCGGAAGAAAGCGACTGCACTTTTACGCCATCTTGGAATGGATATCAATCCCAATTCCATAATTCGTGAGCTCAGTATCGCCCAGCAGCAGTTTGTGGAAATAGCCAAAGCCATAAGCCTCAAGGTGAAGGTCTTGATCCTTGATGAGCCGACTGCGCCGCTTACTCCTGTGGAGGTAAAAAACCTGTTTTCCTTGATGAATGAGTTGCGCAATCAAGGGGTAGGTATGGTATTTATTTCACATCACCTAGAGGAGATATTTGAAATATGTGATGAGATGACCTGTCTGCGCGATGGGGAGTCTGTAGGCTATAAAGAGGTAAAAGATCTGGAGATGGATGAGCTTATACGCATGATGGTTGGGCGGGATGTGTCACAGACTTACCCGCAGAATCATGTTGCCGTCGATTATTCAGTGGTTCCGTTGCTCAGTGTGAAAGCTTTGCAGCGTAATAAATATTTGCCGCAGGTGTCTTTCGAGCTTTTTCCCGGTGAGATACTCGGGATCGCCGGTCTGGTGGGCGCAGGTAGGAGCGAGCTCGTGCGGGCGTTGACCGGGGCGGATAGCGCAAGTGTAAAACTTGTGGAGATGGAGGGGCGGCAGGTAATAATTAAGAATCCTAAAGATGCGCTGGAATTGGGGATTGGACTGTTGCCTGAAGACCGTAAGACCCAAGGGCTGATTCTTGACTTCAGTGTTGAGTATAATGTTATTATCAATACCTTGAAAGATTCGTTAAGTTCACTGCATACGATCAGAAGGCGCTCACTATCAGAGCGCACCTGTAAACAGATAAACGCTCTTGGAATCAAGACTCCGTCCGAACGGACAATTGTCAAAAACCTTTCAGGGGGTAATCAGCAGAAGGTGGTTATTGGTAGATGGCTCAGTACAAAATGCAAAGTGCTGATCTTTGATGAACCTACACGTGGTATTGATGTAGGGGCAAAAGCCGAGATTTACGAGCTAATGCGTCAGCTTACCAAGAGAGGGCTGGGAATTATCATGATCTCTTCGGAACTGCCTGAGGTTGTGGGAATAAGTGATAGAGTGCTGGTTATGCGCAAAGATAATGTCGTGGCAACATTACAGGATGATGAAATTACGCCCGATGGCATAATGGAATATGCTACTGGAGCAAAAGGAGGAAATAATGCAGGATAATGTGGTAATCGAGAGAAGAAAGAGTAAAGGCGAGAGCTTTTTACAGCATATCTCTTCGCGGCCGGAGATACTGTCGTTCATCGGCTTTATTGTGCTGTGCATCTTTATGACAGTGATTTCAGATCGGTTTTTGACAATGAGTAACTTGACCAATGTTGCTCGTCAGGTATCTATAAATGCGATTATTGCATCTGGATTGACCTTTGTTATTCTGACCGGAGGTATTGACCTCTCCGTGGGTGCGGTTATGGCGCTCAGTGGTACCTTTCTCTCGGGGGCGTTGATTGCAGGCTGGTCTCCGGTTGCTGCAATCGGTATCGGTCTGGGGGTCGGGGTGCTTGCGGGCTTAATCAATGGTTTTCTTGTCTCTTATGCTAGAATGCCGGCATTTATCGTAACACTGGCGATGATGGAAATCCCGCGTGGTATTGCCTTGCTCTATACCAACGGTTATCCCATGAGTGGTCTGCCGAAGTCTTTTGCTATCCTGGGTCGGGGAGATGTATTTGGTATCCAAACACCGATACTTATTATGCTTATTGTTTATTTCCTGGTTTATATTTTGCTCAATCATGTACCTTTTGGCAGATACGTTTATGCCATCGGTGGAAATGAAGAGGCGGTTCGTCTCTCCGGTATCAAGGTTGAAAAGATCAAGATGCTGGTTTATGTGATAAGTGGTATTACCGCGTCTATCAGTGGTGTGGTACTTTCAAGTCGACTTATGAGCGGTCAGCCAAACGCAGGTATAGGCTTTGAACTTGATGCTATTGCAGCGGTTATTCTTGGTGGAACTGATATTGCCGGCGGCAAGGGGCATATCATCGGGACGCTTATCGGCGCTTTGATTCTGGGTGTGCTGAATAACGGTTTGAATCTGATGGGGGTATCTCCATATACGCAGAAGGTACTCAAAGGAGTGATAATAATTCTGGCGGTTTATATAAGTTCGTCGCGGCAGAAAAAATCAGCGTAAGTCTTTCGCCGGAAGTAAGCGTGGGGAAGCGGTAGTGAGCAAAGAAGCGTAGCCTTATGTTGTAGCCTTGGGTGTTGAAATTATGCTGATAAATTAGGGATTTGATGGTCTTATCCGGTGGTTTTTGGGATAAGGTGGGGGTATATTGTCGATTTTTAGCTGAATTGCCTGTTCCGGGGGGAGTTAGTGAGTTGGTCAGGTAAAACAGGGATGATTTAATAGTAGCTATTATATTTTAAGTATATTATAAGAAGGATGAGAATTATGAGTATTTTACCGGATAAGATGCAGGCCGTGATTTGTCATGGTCCACAGGAGTATAAGCTGGAGGAGGTTGATAGACCTCGTGCCAGGAGGAATGAGATAATTATCAAGGTTGATGGTTGCGGGATATGCGCCGGAGATGTGAAGGCTGCGGCTGGGGCGCAGATGTTTTGGGGTGGAGCTGAACCATGGGTAAAGGCGCCGGTAGTGCCTGGGCATGAGTTTTATGGGCGAGTAGTGGAACTTGGTGAGGGAGCGGCAGAGCATCATGGTGTAGCTATGGGAGAGCTTATTCTCTGTGAGCAGATCGTGCCGTGTAATAAATGTCGGTTCTGCAGAAGCGGCAAGTACTGGATGTGTGAGGTGCATAATATCTTCGGCTTTCAGAAGGATGTCGCAGAAGGCGGAATGGCAGAGTATATGCGGTTCCCTGAGACGGCAATAGTGCATAAGCTGCCTGAAACCTTGACGGCAAAGGAAGCGGCGTTAGTCGAGCCTATGGCCTGCGCACTCCATACTGTGCGCCGGGGCGAGATTGACTTTGATGATGTGGTGGTACTTGCTGGAGCCGGACCGCTCGGCCTGTGTATGGTGCAGGCAATAAAACTCAAGACTCCGAAGAAGTTTATAGTGCTGGACGCCGATGACAGCAGACTTGAACTATCTAAGAAATTAGGTGCTGATATGGTGATAAATCCGCTCAAGGAGGATGCGGTGAAGATTGTCAAAGATCTTACCGGTGGTTATGGTTGTGATGTTTATATCGAAGCAACAGGTGCACCTGTAGGTGTTACTCAGGGGCTGGAGATGATTAGAAAACTCGGTCGCTTTGTGGAATTCAGTGTCTTTTCCAAGGAGACGACGGTGGATTGGTCGGTTGTTGGGGATAGAAAGGAACTGGATATTAGAGGGGCGCACCTCGGTCCGTATTCCTATGAAATTGCAATTGACCTTTTTGAGCGCAAATTGGCTTCCGCGGAAGAGATTGTTACCCATGAGTACCCGCTCGCAGAATTTGAAGAGGCGTTCAAGGTAGCTGCGACTGTAGAATCGATAAAGGTGGTCTTGGTTCCTTAAATTTGAGGTTTTAGGGTTGTAGAGATGAATTTGCTTTTAGCTTGAGGTTTGAAACTGCTTGTATCACAATTTCTGGTTGTTTGCCTGAGGAGTGAAGTATTATTCAGGTCGATTAGGCTGAATTGTCTGGGGCTGGGCTAGAGTAAAGTCTGTTTGGTAGGTTGAAAATAATCTGGAAGGAGTAGTTGCTCTGGGGTATGGGTGGCTATGTGGCTATGATAAGGATAATATTATGAGTGATTTAGCAGGGAAAAAAATTGTAGTAACCGGGGCAACTAGTGGAATTGGACGGGCGATTGTAGATGAACTGCTTGCTGCTGGAGCATATGTCTACGGAGTGGGGTTTGGGGCAGAGGTAGTTGCTGAACTCAATGGCCTGGATAATTGTGAAGCTGAAGAATTGGATGTAACCAGTGAAGAGGCGGTTGGGGCATATGCCGGGAGACTTGCAGCAGTCGACGGGTTGGTCAATAGTGCTGGGATAAGTATTCTGGAACCGGTGCTTGAGTTTAAAAAGGCCAGTCTGGAGAAGGTGCTGGCGGTTAATCTGATCGGGACACTTCTGATGACCCGTGAGATCGCCAAGGTTATGATCAAGAATGATACTCCTGGAGCCATTGTGAATCTCTCGTCCCAAGCTTCGATTATCGGGCTCAAGGAGCATCTGAGTTACTGTGCTTCAAAAGGGGCTATTGATTCTGCTACTATGGTTCTCTGTATGGAGCTCGGCAAGTATAATATCCGGGTCAATGCAGTAAATCCGACGGTGACGATGACGGCTATGGGGAAGATGGCCTGGTCCGACCCGGCCAAGAGTCAGCCGGTATTAGAGGCGATGCCGCTTGGACGTTTTGCCGAACCAGAAGAGGTGGCGCGTCCGGTTCTCTTCCTTCTCAGCTCAGAAGCTTCAATGATATCGGGTGTGGCTTTACCGGTTGATGGTGGGTATACAATTCAGTAAGTTTTTTTGATTAAGTTAAGAAATAACAGTATTCGGTTGTTTTTTTACAAATAGTTTTCTTTTTTGTATTATTGGAAAGTAATTGATAATAATAATTCGCTTTTGCTTCACTTTTAAATTGATATTAGTTTGCTATTTGTATATTTAGGGTGTATATTATATATAATAAACAGTGGATTATAATGGAGGCAGAGATATTATTGTTATATCATTACTCTATGTTTGTTGAAGAATTTGGCATTAAGGTGCTGTTATTTATATTATAATAGGAGATTTTCATGCAGGCATTTATACTTGAGAAAAAAGGAGTTTTAGCGACCCGTGATATTCAGATTGACGAGGAAGTAGGTGCGGATGATGTAAAAATTGCCCCACGTAGTGTCGGTATCTGCGGGAGTGATATTCACTATTATACTCATGGGCATATCGGTGATTATGTAGTGAATGAGCCGATGGTACTCGGACATGAGGCTAGTGGTGAGGTGATTGAAGTCGGGGCGAATGTTACTTCATTGAAGGTAGGTGATAGAGTATGTATGGAGCCGGGAATACCTGAGCCCGGTAGCAGGGCGGTCTTTGAAGGGCATTATAATCTAGATCCTAAGGTACGCTTTTGGGCGACGCCACCGATTCACGGCTGTATGCGTGAGACTGTGGTGCACCCGGCTGCTTTGACCTTCAAGTTGCCTGATAATGTAAGCTATGATGAAGGAGTGCTGGTTGAACCGTTGGCTATCGGTATCTATTCGGCACAGAAGGCCTGTATCAAGCCCGGTGATGTGGCGGTTGTAACCGGGGCGGGGACTATTGGCCTGGTGACCGCTCTGGCTGCGCTCGGCGCAGGCTGCTCACAGGTGATTATCAGTGATTATAAACAGGGACGATTGGATTTTGTCAATAAGCACTATGCTGGTTTGAATATGCGTGCGGTTAATCCACAGAATGAAGATCTGCTGGCAGTGGTCAATGAGCTGACCGGTGACTGGGGGGCGGACGTCCTCTTTGAGGCAAGTGGAGCACCTGGGGCGATACTCGGTGCGATGGATTATATCTGTCCGGGAGGTACGCTGGTCTTTGTCGGTATGCCGCCTGATCCGGCTCCGGTTGATATTGTCAAAGCGCAGTCAAAAGAGATCACAATGAAGACTATATTCCGTTATGCCAATGTTTATGAACGGGCAATTCGCAGTATTGCTAGCGGGGCGGTAAATGTCAAGCCGCTTGTGACCTCCAAATATAGCCTGGCGCAGGCGGTCGAAGCTTATGATTTTGCGGCAACTGTACCTGATGATCAGGTAAAGATTATTATAGAGATGTAGTAACGTGTAGTTTAATTTTTGTTAATTTTGCTTTGCTATTTGAACAGGTATCCCGCTCGGGGTACCTGTTTATTGTATGTGTGATAAGTTATAAATAGGGGATGAAGCCGGGGTAATGCTTGAGGCTGGTTAAAGTGGTCTAATCTGTCAAGACAAAATATCAAGTTGTTTCCACCTTATTCAACTGTCCTATTTTATTAGACCATTATAAATATTGCTAAAGGGGATTTTCGCTTTGCGCCTGTGATGTATTTGCAGTCATCACTAGAGCATATTGACTCTATGCCTCACTCAACATATGAAGAAATTATTGAAAAGTATGTGGAAATGAATATTGCTCACCCATTTCGTGAAGGTAACGGCAGGGCAACACGTATTTGGCTTGATTTGCTGTTAAAGAGTCAACTTGGACAGGTTATCGACTGGAATCAGGTAGATAAAGAGGATTACCTGTCTTCCATGCAGCGCAGTGTGGTAAAGGATATTGAGATCAAAGTTCTATTGAAGCAAGCTCTAACCACTCAAATTAACGATAGATCGCTATTCATGAAGGGTATAGATGTAAGCTACTACTATGAAGGCTACACCCAATTCAAAACAGAGGATCTTAAAATCAAATGATTAATAATGTACTAGGCTTTATGTTAAATCTATAGTGTTGTAATATGACAAACCAATTAATTTTAAAATAAAATACCATGAATAGACAGCAAATGATGAATGACAGTCAGAATAATTTACAAGTCCATGCGCTAAATCATTTCTAAGATTATAACAATCTTTTGTGCAAAATATAGCTTCAATTTCAAATTTTATTGATTCCCCAAGTATTGAGTTAAGTTTTGGATTTTTTATGAGGGAGCTTAATCCTACTTCAACTTCAATACCTTCATCAGACTTGGTTGTTATTTCTCCATTGAGTTGTAAAAGATGCCTTATACAATGTTCAAACTGAGGGACTAGAATATGTATTGCTGAGACAAAATCGCCACAATATCCCATAAACAATCCTTTTGAAACAATATCCTTTCTTTCTTTAGGAACAAACGGGGAATTGTAAACTATTTCATAAAATAAATGCTCAGGAATATTATTTAAAAGTTGTAATTGTTCAAGTGCTGGTTTGATGTATCCGCCATAAGTAATAGCAATGTGAAGCTTGTACTGATCATATATTTCAATTTTAAAAGTATCTTGCCCATTATTTTTAGCAACTGTTCTTCCATTATTATCAAATGTTGTTTTTGTGAACAATGGACTTAAGAGATTTAATTTAAAATTTGATACATCTGCAAAGGTTTGTAAGCGAATAAAATATTCTAATGCAGATGAGTTACTAAAACCAGTAAAAATTGATTTTGTTTGTTTAACTTTTTCAGTAATATCGGTGCTGTGTGAAATTGGATACATTTCTGAAAGACAGAATATGCCTTCACTTTTGTATAATTTCGTAAGTTCTGCTATTTTGATATCTAAGTGATACTCCACTCGATATTTTTTGGGTATTTTCTTTAAAATATTTATTGCAGTATTGATGTGTTCATGTCTTGCAATATGGTTGTCAAAGCTTTCTGCAAAATCAACCCAATTGAATCCTTGTGCAATTTTTGTTTTAATTTCTTCAGGATAATTGTTTGATTTGTTATGCCAATTAATTAATGATTTATACCCTCGATCAATTTCACAATAATCATTGACTGTTTTACAATTATCTATTTCTTTATAATGATGTTTGATAATATCATTTATTTGACTTTCTGAAATGCAAAAATTAAGTAATAGGTCGCTGTATTCCCAAATATAAAAAATTTTAGTAATATTTGAGTTAGTTGTATAAGAGAGAATCTTGTCGATAAATAAATCGTAAAGATCTTTTGCTCCATCTTTTATACTTAGTATTAATACTGACGCTCTTTTAAGACAATTTTTTCCATAAAACGTATAACCATTTTCTGTTATGTTGATAGTCATATAATTCTTTATTGCTGTTAATGCATGTGATATAGATTTTGTTTCTTTCATTATCCAGCAAATATCAGCGATTCTAGATTTTAGTAAATTGTTGTTAATATTATCAATGATATCTGATAAGAAGAATACTAATTCTGGGGTAAGGTTTGATAGTGTAAATGTTTTGGAAGTACTGTTTTGCCTTTTAGGTGTGAATGGATTTTCAACATTATCTGGATTGAATTCCATGCTCAATATACAATATAAAATTCTATTAATTTTTGTTTGAACTAAATTACCGTCTGCAAAATAATTATTTGCTCGCAGATTATAGATACTTGAAAGTGTATAATATCCATCATTATTAATACCCTCAGTATACTCTTGATAATTTGCTTCTTTAAAATCAGCAGCAGAGATTAGTATGTCTTTTAAAAAGTAATCTTCATTCATTATATCTCCTGACTATTAGGAATTAATAACATTATGCCAATAAAATCTAAGAGTCATGACTAGATAAGAGGATATTTTCGTAGTTCTCTTAGTCGTAATTTATACAAATCATCATTACGATGATTATACCTGAATTCGCATTCTTTCAAATGCAGAAAAATTTTCTTTCTTTAGCCCCCGGAATCGAAGTAACCTGGCTTTAGCAAACCCCCAGCAACTTTCGATTCCATTAATATGAGAATGCCCTTTAACAAATTCATCCTTATCATGATCTACACGATGCATATCCCACATCAACTAAACCATTATAGCCACGCCAGCCATCACTGTGAATTACTGAATCTAAGGATACATGACCTCTGATAACCCTTTGCAACTTGTCTTTGCAGCAATCAGGGACAATTTCAGTATAAACCGTTTGTAAAGTCCAAAGACAATTGTTTTACAGCCTGCTCTACGACCTCGTTTACCTTTAACTCTCTTTGCCCCGAAAAAGCTTCCATCAACTTTTATCTCTCCTGAAACAGGTGATGCTTCTTCACAAAGTGCAGCAATTCTAATTCTTAACACTGAATAATTCTATTAACCGTATTTCTATTAAGAGAGGTAATAATAGAAATTTGAGAAGCGTTTAAATCAATACAGAAGAGTTTCAAAAACTGCCTGAATTTTGCCTCTGTAATTTTTGAACGCTTGATATACTTATTAGTCATTTTCATAAAAGAGGTTATACCATATTTTGCTCTTCTTATCTAGTCATGACCCATGTGTTAATATACTTGTGACAAACTCGCGACACTTCTTCCGACAACTTGCGACATTTGCATTTAAATTACTATTTAAAGCAGTATAACATAGGTATGGAAAAGTTTGAGCCGAAATTCACGATTACCAACGCGATAAATAATTCACTTGCTCAAATTGAAAGAGTAAGAGGTTTTCTAAGACTGGGTTACGTTAAAAATAAGAGCAGTGATCTTGTGAAAGCTGAAATCATCCGCTTACTGAAAGATTATAATGTTTATACAATAACTTATGATAATGGGAAAGAATTTGCAGATCACTACGGTGTGAATGCAGTTTTAGAGAGTAAGAGTTACTTCTGCCATCCGTACAGTGCCTGGGAGCGTGGCAGTAATTAGAATGTGAATGGGTTACTAAGGCAGTATTTCCCAAAAGATATGGAACTGCTGAATGTATCACAAGGAGAGCTGACAGCAGTAGAAGATAAGGTTAACAGTCGACCAAGAAAGAGACTGGGGTTTAAAAGCCCGCTTGAGGTATACAAACGGGCTGGTTGAAAGTTTCAAATGTTGCACTTAGAACTTGAATCCAAGGATAAGTAAGGTTGGAGTTTTTTGAAATACGGTGTTACTGAATTTTAGGGGAAATGTTTGTTTTTGGGCGATTGTCGCGTTTTGTGTGGCGCTATCTATTATATTTCTAGATTTTGGGCTGCAAATTTTTGGTATATTTATCCTGGCGAATAATAGTTTAACTTGAATAGCAGAATAATAGGGTTATATTAAACATATGATGACGTTAGCAATTATCGCTGGCTGGTAGTATGCCGAAAAAGGAGAATACTGTGTTTGGTCTATCTAGAGTTGGTCTAAAATATAAGTTAATAGCAGCCTTTTGTTTTGTTATTATTTTTACTTGTGGTGGAACTGGCATTTTCTCCTATTATACCTCATTTTCAGTAATGAACAGTAATATTCAGGAATCACTGGAAAAGATGGCCAATGAAGGCGGAAAATATATACTGGCGGTAATGGATACAAAATTAACTGAAATGAAGAGTGTGGCTAACCGGTATACTATTCAAAGTATGGATTGGGAGAAACAGCTTCCGGTACTCCAGGAGGAGACCAAGCGTTTGAATTATCTGGCTATGGCGGTGGTTACGCCTGATGGTACGGCTCATTATCAGAATAATAAGACTGCTGAACTGGGGGATAGAGCTTATGTCAAGGCGGCTTTTAGCGGTAAGACGGTATTTTCAAATGTTATTTTCAGCCGGGTAATCCAAAAACCGGTGATTATGCTGGCTACTCCGATATATTCAGCGGGAAACACTATTGCAGCGGTACTGATTGCGCGTATTGACGGTAATATGCTCTCTGAAATTGTCTCCACCATAAAATACGGCGAACACGGATATTCTTTTATCATTGATAATAATGGGTGTATTGTTGCTCATATAAATCAGGACTATGTCAATGAGGCTAAAAATTTTATTGAGGAAGCTAAACAAGACCAACAGTATAAACCTGTTGCTGAAATGTTACAAGAAATGAAGCAAGGGAAGATAGGCTTTGCAGAATACTATTTGGATGGGCAGGAGCGGCTTTTTGGGTATAGCCCGGTACCTGACTCACAATGGTCGGTGGCGATAGGCGCCTTGAAAAATGAGGTCTATGCCGGAATATACAGTATGCGTACTGCATTTATTATTATTGGCGGCGCTTTCTTTGTTTTAGGTGCAATTTATGCGTTTATAAGTGCGTCGATGATTGTAACGCCAATATTAAATGGGGTAAATCTGCTTATTAATATCGCTGAACAGGGAGATTTGAGGAATAATGTCGAGGATAAATTCCTGCGAAAAAATGACGAAATCGGGTTGTTAGCCAAAGCCGTTAATAACCTGATTATCTCGCAGCGCGAACAAGCAGGTATTCTGGAGAAAATTTCTGAGGGAGATTTGAAGGTAGAGGTCAGCGCACGTTCTGAGCACGACTCCTTTAGCCAGGCTCTGGCTAAAATGATTCAGCAAATGAGTACTACTCTGCGCTCAGTCAGTATCGCGGCGCAACAAGTGAGTAGTGGCTCGGAGCAGATCTCCAATGCCAGTCAGTCACTCTCACAGGGGGCTACAGAATCTGCGGCCAGTATTGAGCAGGTTACATCCTCGATAACGGAGATCGGTGGTCAGTCAAAACAGAATGCGGAAAATGCGCACCAGGCTAAGCAATTGGCAGGTACCGCGCAGCATGCGGCAGATAATGGTAATAATCAGATGCAGGAGATGATTTCGGCAATTACCGATATAAATGCTTCGAGTCAGCAGATTTCACAAATAATAAGAGTTATTGATGATATCGCCTTCCAGACAAACCTGCTGGCGCTGAACGCGGCAGTCGAGGCCGCGCGCGCAGGGGTGCATGGTAAAGGTTTTGCGGTAGTTGCTGAGGAGGTGCGTAACCTTGCGGCGCGGAGTGCCAAGGCGGCAAATGAGACTACGGCGTTGATTGAATCATCTGCTTTGAAAGTGGCAAAAGGTACAAGTATCGCTGAAGAAACAGCTTCCGCTTTGAATGAAATTGTGTCGGTGGTTGAAAAAGTAGCCAGTTTAGTAAATGAAATAGCCTCAGCTTCGAGCGAGCAGGCGCAAGGTGTGTCGCAAGTGATTCAGGGAATGGGGCAGATTGAAAGTGTTACTATGCAAAATACCGCTAATGCTGAACAAACCGCGTCGGCGGCGGTGCAGCTTGTTACCCAGGCTCAAACACTGCACCACCTGGTCTCAAAATTTCACTTAGAGGATACTTCGAGTAAACGGATGAAAGCGCGTAAAATGCTGGAAGGCGATTCAAAACGGATTACTAAGAAGTCGCACTTGCTTGAAAGGCCTGAAAAGCAGTAGGGTAATAGATGGAGATTGCTGTGAAGGTGGGAAAATTGCGGGAGCAATTTTCTGTGTGGATTATAGTTTAGAAAATCACTAACGTGATTTTCTTGTTTGGCTGAAGCGATACACAGCTCGACCGGAGGGAGAGTTTTTCCGAGAGGACGCATGCGAGTTCAGAACTGGTGAGGAATGAGTCGTGTGGCTTATCCTTTTGCTTGCAAAAGGTAAGTCGAAGACGGTGCGAGTAGGCGAGCATCGGCTGAGAGTATAATCGTAGATGGCCTAAGGGGTGAGGCTTGGCTGAACGCTTGGCGCTAGAGCTTAGACTTGAGGGTTTTCTATGTACTTTATCCGAAGGCGTGGGCGGTTTGAGTGGGAGGGTTGTGGCTGGAGTCTGCTGCGAAGGTGGGAAAATTGCGGAAGCAATTTTCGTTGTATCTGTAAAGATATATATGGGAAATCACTTGCTTGAGTTCCTTTTTGTTTGGGTAAAGGATTGACTCAGGTGGTAGGTTGAAGGGTGTTGGCGGTTTGGGTGGAAGGGTGAGGTTGGAGTCTGTTGCGAAAGACGGAAGATTGCAAGAGCAAGCTTCCGTCTTTCGCAAAAAAATGGGGTTTTTATTTCTCTCTGGTCGCTTGGGCTGCTAGCCGATCAGTGAGAGGGCATTCTGGCTGAGTTGGTTGGCCTGAGCCAGCATTGACGTACCTGCCTGTACCATAATCTGATTCTTGGAGAATTCGGTAGACTCCGACGCCATATCAGCATCACGGATGTAAGACTCGGTCTTGGTGATATTCTCTATCGCGACACTGAGGCTGCTCGCATTGGACTCGAGCATATTGGCCTGGAACGCGCCGATATTCGCCCGCAGCTCTGAGACATCCTCAATCGCCTGATCTATAATCTCCAGCGCCTTTACCGGATCTTCTCCCAGGCTCGCCCAGCCCCCGGAGAGCATATCATTGATCGATAACGTCTTCTCCGACTCGAGCGGGGTATCGAAGCTATCTGTAAAGCTGACCTTGCCGAGTTCGGTAGCGGTCATATTCTTCAGCGAGAGTACGGTTCGCTCCTGATCACCCGAGCCCTCACCGAGCTGGAACTGCATGCCGCCCTCCCAGTCACCGAGGGTCTCGGTAGTGCCGTGAAGCGCGTGCGTAATATAGTTCCCCTCATCTTCATACATCATTGAGGCGCGAGAAGCCCACGAACCGGTATCATACCCGACGGCGGCGATTGTCGTTGTGCCGAGTCCGCCCTCATTAAAAACTATCTTCGCAGTCGTGTCAAGGTTGGTTATTGTGCCTTCAGTACCATCGAGCTTGAGTTCCTGTCCATTCAGCGAGACCGTAGCGTCCCGCCCGTAAACGGTAGCATCAGCCCCATCCAGCCCGGCATCGAGCAGTTGCGCTCCATCGGTCTCGCTGTAACTACTGAATATTGCCCCTTCATGCTGATCAATCTTGACAAACTTATCAGAACCATACTCCTCAGCACTCAGTCGCAGGCCTAAGTTCGTAAACTCAATAACCGAGCTCTTAACTTCAAGGTCTGCAACAATCTGGTTGAAGTTTAGGGTTCCGTACAGCCCGGAGGTCGCCCCGTTGGCTCCGGCACCACTTGCATAGAGTCTGGCCGAAGAGCCGGTAGAGCTGGAATACAGGTCTACTGCGCCACTCTCGGCGACCAGATCTTCATCCCGCATCCGCGCGTCTTTATAGATGTAGATTTGACTATCGGTTGTCGCGCTCAAGTCCGCCTTGACATAGAGCTTACCTGTATCGGAGGTATTCACACCAAGGTTTACCCCACTGAGCGTTGAGCCGGCAGCGTTGAAGAAGGAACCGTTGGTAGTAGAGTTGGTATCATCAACAAGCCCGGACATGTCAATACCATCGGTACCATCAGCACTTCCTGGTTGATAATCAGCTGGAATATCGAAACCAACCCTGCATAAAGGTGAGTGTCAGCACCAGTTATATCATAAGAAGTATCCGCGGTTAAAGTAAAAGTTTCTCCGAGATGATTAAAGGTCATTGAGACTGTATTTGCCGCATCATCCCTACTATGAGAGCTGGCTGTTGCAATTATATCAGACTGAGTTTGCGCATAAATCCGATAAAAACGTTTACGGGCTCGTTATAAACGAATAAACAAGTTGAACCTGCCATTGAACTTGGTAAATTTCCACTATTCAGACTTACTTTAGTGATCGCATTATACACTGTACCCGTTGCATCAGATCCTAGTGAATTATAATCTGCTGTAAAGCCACCATTAGAATGAACAGTAAAATCTGCACCTGTCTCCTCCATCTGCACTCCGAGCTGAATAGTAGCAGTAGCCCCTGCCTCAACTGTAGAGGAGCCGAATGTAAGGTCGAGCCCGGTAAGACCGGAGTTATTTACCGCCATCAACTGAGTATCACCATTACTATCGATATCACCTTCGGCAACCTTCATTGTCATGGCTGAGTCTTTATAGATTTCAAAGCTGTCACTATCTATCATCTTGAGGTAAGCGCGCCCATCACCATCGACATTCTGCCCCAGCTTGATGCCATTAGTAGAAGCTACAGAGATAGTAGAAATTCCTGCTGTCGTTATCTCGCCAAGCGCGCTCCGGTTATAGACATCTGCCGTGCCGGAAGAGTGCGAAACTGTTTGATTGATCTCGGTTGTCCCGGCAGATACGACACCGTTGAGCGAGACATCGCTGGAAGTATTCCCTGCGACCGTAGTGTCACTGTCGAAGACCAACTGTGCCTTTACCCCGGTAGAGTCTGAAACACTATTGATAGAGGTGACCATCTCACCTAACTCTGTACCCTTGGCAAAGCTCAAGTACCGGCTGCCATTATTACCGCTAATTGTAAATGCCTGATCCTTGGTCAGTTCGCCATCTGCGTTGAGTTGCGTTGCCGCGGACTGAGTTCTACTGATCTCAAAATAACCTTTCTGCGCTTCGTTACCACTATCAATAGTCGCGCCAGCGGCATTCTCTCCGGCTCCGGCAAAGCTGATATTGAGCTTGAAGTTATCACGCTTGAAGATCTGGCGAATATCAGAGAGCTCTTCATTTACCAGCTTCATATCATTGGTATCGGTTATCAGGGTGGTGCTGTCGTAGGAGAGTTCTTTATTGCCGTTCAAGAGGAATTGATCGGAGAATTTGGTGGTACGGGCGATACGGTCTAGTGTCTGAATGGAAGAGTCTACCTCGGCTTGATCCGCCGCCACCTGCTCGGGTGAGGTTACACCGTTATTGGCGGAGTGCACAGCGAGTTGGCGCATCTTCTTGAGAATATTATTCATCTCATTGAGCGCACCCTCGGCGATGCCGAGGACATTGTTCGCTTCTTGCGTATTCTGTACCGCACGTTCCAGACCTACGTTCTGCGCCCGTAGCTGCTCAGAGATGACCAGACCTGAGGGGTCATCTTTACCACTATTTATCTTATAGCCGGTAGAGAGACGTTCCAGCGAGGAACTCATCTTTGAGTTATTGGTATTGAGTGCGTTCTGCGTAGCGAGCGCATTGAGGTTATTCGCAACGATCATTGGCATAGGGGATTTCCTCCTTGAAATCCTGTATTAGTGTAATGTGCTGCATCTTTGCAGGTCAGCAGCAATATGTTGTACAGCAATTCACGTATCATCCATTATACCTGAATTTTAACACATTGTTACCTTGGCATAAGTATCCCAGACTTATGTTATCTGCAAAAGATTTATTAAATATTATTTATTTATTGATTCTCCTCAATTATTATCGGTCACAAGGCGGAATTCTTGAGCAGAAATCTACGCAAATGTCATGATTTTCACATTTTTTTGTTCGAATTAGAATGATTAATTCAGTATATTCGGCTATATATTATGCTAGTATTTATCCTGTATTAATATGCTTGTAATGAGTATTGGGGTCTGGTCAGGGGGTACTCTGTCGGAGTGAAAAGGTGGGAGCGGGTGGGGTGTGTCAGAGTGACCAATTTGGGATTATTGGTTTGGAGAGAGGATATTTCCTGACGCTGTCTGTTTTGCGAGTAACTCATTTCTGTATAGGTTGTTATGTTTGTTGTGGCTGGCGGTGGGGTAGGGTTGGGAGCGATCTGGAACGGTCTTTGAAAATATAATTATGACCGGATTCGGTCGGGGCATGAGGTTGATCCAGGCGTCTGTTGTTGCAGAATAATGCCTGGGTTTGGAAGAATGGCAGTGTGCGTGAGGAGGCAGGAATAAATGTTCTTTCCGTATAAAAAGGGTGAAAAGTGGCTCTCTGTACCTGAGAAAGGCGGAACGGGGCTGGAACTAGCCCGGGGTAGCGGCGAAGCTTATCCGCCGTTGAATATTTGGGAGGACGCAGAGATGATTGTGATTACGGTGCAGGTGCCGGGGATATCCGCGGAGCGGATAGAGCTCTCGGTCTGCGGCAGAGTTCTGGAGTTGGTGGTGAGGGCGGGGATAGATCTGCGTGGTACTGAGCCGCAGCACTTTTATCGACGTGAGATTGTGCGTAAGGAGGCGCGGCGAGTGCTGGAGTTGCCGAGTGGGGTAGATCACAGAGGATTGAAGCGCGGCTGGAGAAGGGGATTCTCGCGCTCCAGCTCCCCAAGGCGGGTACGCAGCGAGTACGGCGCATAGAAGTGGTATGATAACTGGTTGCGAGGGAGCTCGGGTAGCTGTCTCGTGGCGGGTGACAGGTTGATAGACAGATGTTTATGTTTAGTTGTGATGGAGGATAATGAGTCATGGTAGATGGAAGTCTGATGCAGAGAGGACGAGAAGAGGCAGACCGCAACGGCAGGGAGTCCGGCAAGTCGCGTCGGGAGCGAGTCTTTGTGCCTTTGACCGATATCTATGAGACCGAGGAGGCGATAAATCTGATCGTCAGTATGCCGGGAATCGCTGAGAATTCGGTCGAGGTGAGCCTGGAGGATGAGATAATTACGATCTTTGGCCGGGTGGCTGAGCAGCGGCCGCCGGGTATGAAGCTGGTATACTCGGAGTATGTGGTAGGGGATTATCAGCGTTCGTTCCGGCTTCATTCCGACATCGATAAGGAGCGGATCAGTGCTAAAGTCAAGGATGGGGAACTCAGAGTGTGTCTGCCCAAGTGTAAACGCTCAAAGCGTAGGGTGATTCCACTGAATGTGGCGTGAATTGGTTGTAAGTTGAAATTGAGGCGTGTAGTGAACACGCATTTGTATGTTTTTTGAAAGGAGGTGCGGTATGTCTATAAGTGATTTGGTCCCGTGGAAATGGGGTAAGTCTGAGGCTGCAGTACGCCAGGAGAACAGGGTTGATCCTTTCACCGATCTGCAGAAGCGTATGAACCGGCTCTTCACCGATTTCTGGGATGATTTCGGGATGAGCCAGGGTGAGTTACGCCGGCTGCACAAGGCGGAGTTCGAGCCGTTACTCGAACTCCAGGACAAGGAGAATGAACTCGTACTCCGGGCGGAATTGCCGGGTATGACCGAGGATGACATCGAACTCAAACTGGTCGAAGGCAGTCTTTACCTCAAGGGTGAGAAACGGCGGGAGGAGCAGCGCTCGGAGAACGGTGCCGAGTATACCGAGAGGATGTACGGTTCGTTTTATCGCTCCATTCCGCTGGCTTGCGCGGTCAAAGAGGATGAGGTGCAGGCTACGTTCAAAAACGGGGTGCTCGAGGTTGTCATGCCCAAGGTTGAACCGGGAGCGAGTAAGGCGCGGCGGATCGAGATCAAACAGGGTTAGACCGCCGGGGTTAATCAGGTTAGGTAAAACGGGAGCAGCCGTGAGGCTGCTCCCGTTTTACTATTTTCATGGTTTTAGTCAGTTGAGTACTCCGCAGGAGGGCGAAACAAAAAAAACTCTCGTTTGACGGGTGGTTCCGATTTAATGTAGAAGCATTCTGTTAATCCATGAAAATCACGTGAGTGATTTTCTGGGGTTGTCGAAGGCGTGCAGGCCTGTGGGGTGAGGTTTTAGGTTGGCTGGAGTTTGGGCTCTTGCGCAGAGCGATCAGCTTTATTTAACCGTTATTCTGCTTACGACTATACTCTCCGTTACTGCGTACAGTAACGGAGACACACCTTTGGAAAAGGTGTGCCCACAACTCACTGTTCGCCAACTCGCAGTTCGCATGCGTCTTCTCGGAAAACGTTTATGGTCTGAAAATATTGCACCAATTCATATTTTCAGACATCTAGGGACAGCTGAGCGGGCTGCGAGATGCAGCCGCAGCTCCCAGCAAAGCTGAGGGCTGAGGCTGGTAAAACACGTTATTTGGCGTATACGCGGCAAGGTTTAGAGTTTGATGAGCTCGGCCTTAGACTTGTTGGTTTGAGGAGCGGGAGTATTCTCAGGCGTGTTTTCTGGGGTGGATTTGAGAGCGTTGAGTCTGTCGATATTTCGAGTGAGTTGCCGCTCCGGCGCGGTGTAGCCCCAGTCCTGGGGGGATTCTGGCTCATACTCCAATGCCGCAGGTTGGAGAGTGAGGGTATCGCTCTGGCGCTGGAGCCGGAGCCGTTGGAGAGCCGACCCGGAGTGCGCCGGAGTTGTCGGTAGTGGTGTGCTGTCGCTGTCGTTGGTAGCGCGCAGGGTAAAACGGGATACCAGCTCGCGCAGCATCTGCGTCTGCGAGGTCATCTCTTCAGCTGCGGCGGCTGTCTCTTCGGAACTGGCGGTGTTCTGTTGGGTGACTGCATCAATCTGGTTCAGCCCGGCGTTGATCTGGGCGATGCCCTCGGCTTGTTCACTTGAAGCGGTGGCGATGTCGCCGATGAGCTGGTTGGTGCGGCTAACATTCTCGGTGATTGTACTCAGGGCGTCGGCGGTGATTTCACAGATCTGGACACCGGCGTCGATCTCCTTGGCATTATTCTCGATATGTGCTGAGGTCTCGGCTGCGGCTCTGGCGCTGCGGGCGGCGAGGTTACGCACCTCTTCGGCGACGACGGCGAAGCCTTTGCCGTGTGTGCCGGCACGGGCGGCCTCGACCGCGGCGTTCAGGGCGAGTAGGTTGGTCTGGAAAGCGATATCGTCGATGGTCTTGATTATTTTCTGGGTCTCCAGCGAATTCTGGCTGATCTTCTGCATCGACTCCGACATGGCGTGCATCCGCTGTTGACCGGTCTCAGCGGCGCTAGCGGCTTGTCCGGCGAGCTCACTGGCTTGACGGGAGTTCTCGGCGTTCTCGCTGGTCTGGCTGCCCATCTCGGTGATTGAGGCGTGGATCTCCTCCAGTGAGGAGGCCTGGGCGGTGGCACCATTCTCCAGTGCGTGCGCTGCTTGGCTTACCTGGGTGGAGCCGACTGCTACCTGTTCACTCGCTGTGCGTACATTGCCGATGATCTCATTCAGGTTCTCCACCATATGGTTGAGGGCGTGGCCGAGTCGGTCGCGTTCGGAGGCGGTAGTAACCTGCACGTCAAGCTCTCCTGCGGCGATGCGACCTGCGGCGTGGGCGCGCTCGCGCATCTGTTCGACCAGGGAGTTGAGCGCCAAATTCATCTGTCCGATCTCGTCATGGCTTACCTTCAGGGTCGTATCGAGGTCTCCTTGTTTGAGGTTTTCAGTGTAAGTGATGATCTCATGCAGGGGGCGGTTGATACTTCGGATGATCAGAATCGTTGTCCCGCTGCCGAGAAGCAGGGCGACGATACTGCCGATAATGATGAGCTGTTGGGTGCCGGCGGTGGCAGCGTTGGTGGTATGCACGACCTTACCGATATAGCCGTAGACTCCGTCGGAAACGGTTATAGCGGCGGCAATTGCGGCTTCGGCAGATTCCTTCTGCTCTCTTTGGATGGTGTACTGCTTCCGAGTTAACCCCATAAACTTGATGACCTCTTGGCGATATTGCTTGAGGACTGTGGTCATCCCGGTGATCGTCTCTTGGCTGATTGGGTCGGTTATGACGGCCTTGGCCTGAGCCAGAATATCTTCGGTGCTTGTAATACTGGTGAGCCAGGAGGCGCTGAGCGCGCCCTGCTCTTTGGGGTCGGTGGTGCGATTGAAGTTGGTGGAGGTCAAATAGGAGGTGTTGATACTGGCGATCAACTCCTGGAGCAGTGTAAGCCGCTCCAGCTTTTCACCGGGGATGGTATTCCCGAGGGCTTTACTGGCATTGGCCGACTGCAGCATGGTCGCATAGAGCTGTTCGGCGTTGTTTCTCAAACTTTCGGCCGACTCCAGGTGCGCTGTATCTGACGCATTTTTCTCCTGCTCAAGCCGCCACCACTCAGCGCTGTGCTCGCGGTAATGCTCGACTGCACTGCTGATAGCCGCAGCGTTGCGGCGGTTCTCGGGTGATTGCATGAGTTTTTGCGCCGCCGCGATATTCTCTTCGGCGGTGTCGAAATCTTGATTCATAGCGTCGGAGTAGGACGGGTCGCGGTAGATGATCAACCGCAAGGCATTGGCCTGGGCATTATCGATATTGGTGAGGGTGTGACTGGTGAGCCGGGCGATATCTGCTTGGGCGATGACGTTCTGGACATTGGAGTTGAGTTCGCTACTGGCGCGGTAGCCTATGATCCCGAGGGCGATCAATAATATCAACAAGATGCCGAATCCAAGGATGAGGCGCATACTGATCTTCATTATTATTCTCCATGTTTTAGGATATTATGAAAGATAAATAAAAGTTAATTGAGTACAAAATACCTGGTTGCATATTTTATTAAATCATAATGCAATATTGTTTGGCTAATATGTGGGTTGGGTTGGTATTGTGTTTGATAGTAAGTTGGTGTCATTAGCTGCTGGCATTATATTCGTTCTGCCCGTAAAGCTGGATGGATTTGGTGGGATGCGTGATGATAGTGTTCTTCTAAATTGCGTATAAAGTGGCTGGGATGGTGTATTGGCAAGATAGTCGGTGCCGCCAACTTACAGAATTGCGGCACTGGGTGTGTGCTTGGAATCTGGAGTTATTCACGGATTAGGAGCGTTTTCTCGGCTCTTGCTGGTAGTGCTGGGAAGTAAGTAGGTTTGCCTGTGGCGTGGGCGAGGGCTGGGTGACTGCATCAATCTGGTTCAGTCCGGCGTTGACCAGGCGCTGCGTCTGCCGAGGAGAATAAAGGATTTAGGGTTCAGCAATATGAGGACTGGCTCAAAACAGTACGGCTTTAAAGTAAGCTAATAGTTAATATAATTTGTTATCAGTAAAGAATTAATATGTAAAATAAAAGAAAATAGCTGTCGGAATTGGTAAGTGCCTTGCAGCAAAAGTGTCAGTAAATAATTATAGATTGGTTGTTTACGTATTGGGCAAGAATATCCGGGTTAGAGGGGTGGCTGGGGTAAAATCATGCACAACGTGGAAGAAGGTTTATTTAAAAAAACTAGTCAATTGTAAATGAAATATAAATTTATATTTCGCAAAAAATTTATGAAAAAAATATCGTGCTTACATTTAGCAATCAAATTTTGGCTGTTTTTAACATTAGTCTCAACTGCCTCTCATTGCTCCTATACTTTATAATATATAGGTGATTATTGATCTTCAGTCGATATGGATAGGCTTAGCTAAAATGTCCTTATTGTAAATATTTTGTAAACCTTTTGTCAGTGTAATCTTTGTAAAATGTTTGACTACGGCCGGCATTGGGGTATGCTGAAGACATAAGCAAAGTTTTTCAGATTAATTTTCAAACTTTGTTGTGAGTATCTACAAACCTGCGTGCCTGGTATCCGGGGTACGCGCATTGAGGGCGCTAACCCGCTACGGGCAGTTCCTTCGCGAGTTGCAAAGCTCGTCATGGCGCGGTTGACCGGAAAGCCTCTGTCAAAGGCGCGCGCACTTACCTTCTGTTTTAGGGCGGAATGATTCCGCATTTAATTTCTTGTTGTTTGTTTTTTGAAAAGAGGTGTATTCTATGAAACTAGGTAAATTACTTCTTGCTCTTGTAGCTATGGCATGTGTAGTGACTACTGCGGCAAATGCAAAAGAATTGACAAAACTCGGGGTGATGATGCAGACTCTGGCCAACCCATTCTTTGTGGAGATGGTTGACGGAGCTACTGAAGAAGCACAGAAGATCAACCCAGACTGTCAGGTGATCTCACTCTCAGGTGATAATGACCTGGGTAAGCAGATCGGACAGCTTGACAACCTCGTTGCCGGCGGTTGTGAGATGATCATCCTCAACGCTTGTAACACCGATGGTATCGGCCCTGCAGTTAGAAGAGCCAAGGAAGCTGGTGTTGTTGTTATCGCTGCTGACGTTGGTGCGGCTGGTGCAGATCTTACCATTCAGTCAGATAACTGGCAGGCAGGTCGTCAGGCTGGACAGTATATCGTCGATAGACTCGGCGGTAAGGGTAAGGTAATTATCCTCTCAGCTGACCCTGTATCAGCGGTTACCGGCCGTGTTGGCGGTGCTAAGGAAATCTTCGCGAAGAACCCTGGTATTGAGATTCTCAGTGATGACCAGAACGGTAAGGGACAGCGCGATGTCAGCCTGGATATCATGTCAAACCTGCTGACTGCTTACCCAGAGGTTGATGCGGTATTTGCTATCAATGATCCATCTGCTATCGGGGCGACTCTGGCTATCAAGCAGGCAGGTCGCGAAGGCGAGATGTTCGTTGTGGGTGTGGACGGTTCTAAGGACGCTATCATCGAGATGGGACGCGAAGGTTCAATCTTCGAAGCTACTCCAGCTCAGACTCCACGTCAGATGGCTATGGAAGCAGTAAAGATCGGTTATGGCATGATGAACGGCAAGATGCCTGAAAAGAAAGAGATCCTCTACCCAGTCAAGCTCATTACTAAAGAGAATAAGGATTCATACCAGCCATGGTAGTAGTACCTAGTCATTGCTGCTGAAAAGAGGTTGTAAACTAAACAGGTTTCCGCGTGGATAATGCAATATATTGTATATTTTATTTTGTAAACACCAAACACCAAAATATGTCTGCGCGGAAATTTATTGTCTCTCTTGTCTAAATAGACTTGTGATGGAAGAACTATGACAAAGCAAATTCATAAAATTGAAGCAAATCATATATCCAAGACCTTCCCCGGGGTAAAGGCGCTCGTTGATGTCTCGGTCTACCTCAATAAAGGGGAACTTCTCTCGATCGTCGGAGAGAACGGAGCTGGAAAGAGTACGCTGATGAAGATTCTCGCCGGGGTGTATACCAAGGATGAAGGTGTGGGTGAGGTGCTGATTGAAGGTGAAGTAGTCGATATCCGTAGTCCGGGGGATGCGCTGGCATACGGTATCAGCATTATCCACCAGGAACTCTCGGTCGCGGAGGACATTACCGTGGCGGAGAATATCTTTATGGGGCGGGAACCGCTAAAGAACGGTATATTCGTTGATAGGCGCAAGTTGATACGCGATACCCAAGCCGTCCTCAAAGAGATTGAGGCCTCCTTCAAGGCGACCGACTATCCGCGTAACCTCAGTATCGCCGAGCAGCAGGTGCTGGAGATTGCCAAGGCGATCAGCCAGAACAGTGATGTGATCATTATGGATGAACCTACCGCTTCACTGAGTGAAGCCGAGATGGCGCATCTCTTCGAACTAATCCACCGCCTGAAGGCGCGCGGGATATCCATTATCTATATCAGCCACCGCCTCAAAGAGGTGGTCGAGCTCTCGGATCGGGTGGTAGTACTCCGGGACGGGGCGCACGTGGCGACTATGGAGAAGGAGGAGATCAACGAGAAGGATATGGTCGCGCATATGGTCGGGCGTAATCTTACCGAGTACTACGGTGAGTTGACCCTTACCCCGAGCAGTAATAAACTCATGACCGTCAAGGATCTTGCCGATGGACACTTTGTGCATGATGTCTCCTTCGACCTCTTTGAAGGGGAGATCCTCGGACTGGCCGGGCTGGTAGGCGCGGGTAGATCCGAGATTGCTAAGCTGATCTTTGGTATCGATAAGAAAATCTCCGGTGAGATAATCCTCAACGGTAAGACTATAAATGACTCAAACCCTATACACTCAATCGATAACGGTATCTCTTACCTGACCGAGGATCGTAAGGGCTTGGGACTGTTTCTGGAGATGTCCTCTGCGGACAATATCGCGCTCAATGTATTGAACCAGATCGCTCAAGGCGGTTTCCTCCGTGGCAACTCCTCCCGGCGCTTCGCTAAGGACTATATCAAGAATCTCAATATTCGCCTCGCCTCACCGCTGACCAAGGCCAGAGAACTCTCCGGGGGTAACCAGCAGAAGCTGCTGATCTCGCGGATGATCTCGACCCAGCCCAAGGTGCTGATCCTTGATGAACCGACCCGCGGGGTTGACGTCGGAGCCAAGAGTGAGATTTATAAGATCATCGAGAAGCTGGTGGAATCGCGGCAGATGTCGGTGATTATGATCTCCAGTGAACTGCCGGAGTTGATCGGACTCTCGACCCGGGTGCTGGTGGTTCGTGACGGGACGATTGTGCATCAGATCAAAGATACTAATGAGATTACGCAGGAGCATATTATGGCGTATGCCGCTGGCGTGAAGAGCCCGGATTATTCCTACGACCAGAGTGCGGTCGGGGTGTAGAGGGGGTGACTCCGGAGTGTTCCGGGGAATTTATGACGACTATTTGCGTGTAAGGATAAGAATAAGAAATGAACGTGAAATCTGATAATATAGCATTGGGTGATAGAGAGAAGCCCAAGCTCGACCTCAATGTCCTCGGGGTACTGCCGATTCTGATTCTCTTTGTGGTGATCTTCGGGCTGCTCGAACAGCGTTTTTTAACGGTCAATAATATGACCAATATTTTACGCCAGGCGTCGGTGAATATCATAATCGCCTGTGGTATGACGCTGGTGATCCTGACGGCTGGTATCGACCTCTCGGTCGGTTCGGTGCTGGCGGTCTCGGCGGTGGTGGCGGTAAATGTCTCGCTCAGCTCGCACCCGGAACTGGCAATACCAATAGCGCTGCTCGTCGGTCTAGGTGTCGGGGCGATAAACGGGCTCCTGATCGCCTGCTTCAAGATGCCGCCCTTTATCGCGACCCTGGGTACTATGACCTCGTTTCGCGGTATCTCCTACCTGCTAGCCAACGGTACTACCGTAATCAATAATGATCTTCCTTACGAAGTAATAGGTAATGGAACGATCTTCAGTGTGCCGTGGATGGTGATAATCGCGCTACTGGTCTTTGTCGTGACCTGGATACTCCTCAAGCGTACCGTACTCGGAACCAGAATTTACGCGGTCGGCGGTAATATCTTGGCTGCGAAGTACTCCGGTATCTCGGTTGGGGTGATCCTGGTGATCGTCTACGCGCTGAGCGGACTCTTCTCGGCAACTGCCGGGGTGGTACTCTCCGCCAGACTCTTCAGTGCCAGCGGACTCCTTGGTATTTCCTACGAACTCGACGCCATCGCCGCAGTTATCCTTGGCGGTACCAGCTTCAATGGCGGGGTCGGCGGGGTCGGCGGAACGCTTGTCGGCGCGCTGATTATCGCTGTACTCAATAACGGCCTGGTTATCGTCGGGGTGCCGTACTTCTGGCAGCAGGTGGTCAAGGGTATTGTGATCATCGCGGCGGTACTCATCGATATCTACAGGCAGAAGATGAAGAAATAATCACCAAAAAATGCATAGCGGCACCTCTCCAGGCTGACTGTAGATGCAGGTCTGACAGTCAGTCTGGGATGCCTACGGTAAAATTTACGCTGGTGCTGCTGGCAATGGGTAGAAGAATAGCAGTATTTGAATATTTTGTGTATAATTTGTATAGTTATTTTTACAGATAAGAATTTTTAGTAAGAAAGAATACAACGTGTATGATATTGTATGTGTAGGCTTTACCTGCCTCGATGTCCCGGTGGTCGGGGATATCGGCAAGGGTGTGTTTGAGGTTGACAGCACCCATGTCGACAAGATCTCCATGAGCGCGGGCGGGGACGCGGTAAATGAAGTGATCACTGCGGCGAGCCTGGGAATGAAGGCAGCGCTGGTCTCGTATGTCGGCGGTGATAACAACGGGAAGATTATCCTAGATACCCTCGAGGCCAAAGGGGTCGATATCTCGGGAATAGAGATCTTCGAGAATGAGTCGACTCAGACCGCGGTGCCGCTGATCGACAAGACCGGGCAGCGCCACTTCCTCTTCAACTCCGGTTGTTCGCCGCTGTATACCGGGTTGAATATCGATTATAAGCCCTTCCTGAATACCAAGGTGATGACTATCGGTAGTTTTTATGTGGCGATCAAGTTTGATGAGATCGGGGCGCCGGTGATCTTGAAGGAAGCGAAGGAGAAGGGCGTAATTACCCTTGCCGATACCTGTAGCGACGTGATCGGAATGGGAGCGGAGCATATCGCTAAGGCGCTGCCGTTTATCGATTATTTTGTTCCAAGCTATGACGAGGCGACTCTCCTTAGCGGTGAGACCGATTGCGCCAAGATTGCCGATTTCTTTATCCGGATGGGGGCGACAAATATCATCCTCAAGCTCGGTGCGGACGGGGCGTATGTCAAGACTCCGCAGCGGGAGTTTACTGTGCCGGCGTTCAAGGATATCAAGGTGGTTGATACCACCGGGTGTGGGGATAACTTCGTGGCCGGGGTGGCGTATGGACTGTCTAAGGATCTGGAATTGGAGAATGCAGTGCGCCTCGGCTGCGCGGTGGCCGGGATTAATGCCGGGTATGTCGGCGGTAGCGGCGGGTTGGAATCGATCGCGGTGGTGCGGGAATTTTTGGCTGAACGCGGAATTGAGATAAACGGGTTATAGCGGGAACTATAGCCATTTTTTCTTTATTTTTTTTACTAGAAAAACGTTAAACTAGTTGCACTCAAAAGCGGTATGCATATCTTGGGGGAGTGTACTAATTCTTTGCTTTAGGGGGTTTGAGGGTGAAGAGTTCCGTCGCAAGCAAGAAAGTTGGCTTGAGGGTATGAATCTCCGGGGTGCGGTAGCAAAGGGTGAAAACGGAAATTTTCAGCATTGATAAAGCGTGAACAAATAGAGATAAAAGAGAACAAACAAAACAAATAAAACAAATAAAACAAATAAAACAAATAAAACAAACAAACAACAACAACTTGATTATTCGCAAAAGTACAGTATCTTTATTAGGGTTTGATTATTAAGGAGTAGGTATGTTAGCAACACTCAAAGATGTTCTGGGAGCAGCACGTGAAGGCAGGTATGCCGTGGGGGCGTTCAATATTGTATGCGGTCTGAGTTTGTCGCCGCTGATCAAGGCGGCGGAAAAGCAGCGTTCGCCCCTGATCCTCAATATTGCCGAGGTCTCATTCAAGGATTGTGATATCACCCGTATCTCTCCGGCCATTGTCCAGGCGGCCAAGGATGCGACAGTGCCGGTGGTGATCAATCTTGATCATGGGTTGACCGATGAGGCAATCCAGATTGCAGTGCGCCATGGTTTTAGCTCAATCATGTTCGACGGCTCAAAGCTGACCTATGAAGAGAATATCGTGAAGACCAAGCAGGTCGTCGGTATCAGTCATCCTCTGGGGATCTCGGTTGAGGCGGAAATTGGGCATGTCGGCGGCGGTGAGGCTGAGGCTGGAGAGGCGCAGGAGGTTGATACCAATGCCTTTACCCGTATCGAAGAGGTCGAGGATTTTGTAGCGCGTACGGGCGTGGACGCTTTGGCGGTAGCGATCGGCAATGTTCACGGTTTCTACAAGGGTGAGCCCAAGCTCCAGTTTGAACTCTTGGAGCAGATCGCGGCTGTATCCAAGGTGCCGCTGGTACTCCACGGTGGTTCAGGTATCTCCGACGACGACTTCCGCAGGGCTGCGTCTCTGGGTATCTGTAAGATCAACTTTTATACCGGGCTCTCCCACGCGGTACATGAGAACCTCACCGCGTACATCAAGGAGCTTGACGGTAAGTATGTCGATCTGACCTCGTATGCCTGGAATATGATGAACTCTATCCAGGCGGTGGCGGAAGACCGGATGGAGGTCTTTGGCAGTGCGGGTAAGGCGTAAGGCGCGGTAAGAGCTTTATAGTTTGGTTTGAGCTTTAATAAGTCAGCCGGTAGCGAAGCTACCGGCTGATATCTATTTGTATGGTTGTGGGTATTCGTTGAGGTGGAGGGGAGTGGGAAGGATTGTGGGTAGAGGGTAGGGGATTGACAGGAGAGTTTGGTGTTGCCAGAAAAGTCCTCAGCTCTTAGCAGAGCTGAGGACTGGGGCTCTATGTGGAGAAGAAAATTCTACATGTAAGGATCAGTGGTGTTTGGTCAAGGTGATATTTTGGATGTAATGGGTGTCGGGTTCGCCAATAATAGTAGGCTTCGTGAGGCTGAACTTGATGGAGTTGGTCTTGGTCTTCTTCACCTTATTCTGAATGATATTGGAGATCTGCTTGATGCTGGAGATACTCCGGGGTCTGCTGCCGGCGCCGGTAATCTGGTCGAGGGTATCGAGGTCAATCTTCTGCATCTTCTTGTCGTTGTTCATTTGTCTACTCCTTCGGGGCATAGATATGAATACGTTGGTATCTACTGAAATACTGTCCCTTTCTGCTTATTATACCTCTGTAGATGTTTGGGTTAGGAGAGAGTTTCAGGAATTTTTATTTGTTTTTTTGGTGCGGATAGAGTCAGGCTGAAGGAACGGGCTATGCTTACTTCTTATTTTCATCCGGGCTATCCACGGGCGTCGCGTTATCCTGCTTTACTTTGTTGAGGAATTCATCTACCTGATGGAGATTTTCAGATAAGATTCCGGCGGCTTTGGCGATGGTGGAGGAGACGTTACTGGAGATACGGTCACGGGTCTTGGCGATGTTTCCGGCGAGATTGCTGCTGGCCTTTTGGAGCTTGTCCGTGGCATCAGCGGCGGCTTTGGCAATACCTTCTGAGGCATCAGAGGCGACCGCGGAGAGGTTCTTGGAGGCATCAGAGGCAATATTTGAGATCTTCTTCGAGGCATCGTGGGCGGCGGTAGAGAGGGTGCGGGAGGCGTCGTCGGCGGCGTGGGCGATCTTCTCGCTGACCTGACTCAGGTCTATACCCGGGGTCGGCTCGGGCTGCTCAGTCTGAGACTGATTTTCTTTCGCGTTCTGCTCGGGCATTGCTGTCTCCATGAATTGGGGCAAATAAACCTGCCGGTATCGCTCTTCACCGGGGAAGGGGCTACTCTTCAATCCGGGCAAGTTCAGTTCTGTTCGGAATCGGAATTCGGTTGGGTCAAGCCGGAAGCTGTTGAATTTGATTTGGCCTTGACCTTCTTCTGCTGCTCTAATACGGCAAGAGTACTCCTACAGTCGGCAATGGTGTCGAGCAGGGCGGTAGTCAGATTGAGCTGCTTCATGAAGCTGTTCATAATTACTCCTCTTCTCCCGCTGCCAGGCGGGCTGTTCGGGGTATTACCGAGAAATCTCTGTAGTGGCATGACCGCTGATAGCCACTGGGCAGAATACAATTACTCTTAAATTATAGTGTGGGAAAGTTGGAGAAAGTTTTGATTTATGTTAGGATTTTGTTTGGAAGGTTTATTTTTTGGAGGTTTCAGACGGTGTGACTCGAAAACCCTATACTCCAACCCCCTAAAAAATCATATGGGTCGGGAATAATTTTTTATATTTTCTGAAACAATCTTCCCCTCTCTGCATCTATTAAGTTATACTAAGAAGGAATAAAATAATATTAACGACCAAGAACTGAAAGGATGCTATTATGAATAGAGAACAAGCAGAACTGCTACTTACAGATTTCCTTGCTGGAGAGATTACCCCGGAGAATCTCGATAAACTCGAGTCTTATCAGCAGGAGCATCCAGAGTTTGTCGAGAGTCGCCGGATTGTCGAGGCTGCCTGGGGGTTGGCTCCTGAGACCGACAAGATTCTGACTGTACCGGAACTACCGTCTGAGATACTGAGCCAGGTCGATAATACCAGGCAGAAGAAGATCATCAGGCTCGAACCAGAGTTCCTCAACAATCTCGCTGCTGCCGGTAACGGTAATTCTGGCTCTAAACCACTCACGCCTGAGACACCGGATGATATCGGCAATGGGATGAAGGGCGCACCGGATCCTAAGCAGAAATGATTATTTCAGCGCTACGGGCAGCCCAAGCTGCCCGTAATTATTTATCTGGAAGCGCTTGTTTTACTTGCAGTGGCGTAGCGCCGAGCGGCTGCAAGATCAAAATAAAAAAAAGTCAAAGTTCTGAAAAAGCTGGAAACATTTGCTGCATAAACGTAGAATTAAGTTGTTCATAACTCTAACCTCAACCATAAGGGAGTAATAAATGAATAATCACCAGGAACTTGCGCACGACCTTGAGAACAATTTCCAGAATAACCTCAACCCTCTAACCACCACCTCCAGCAACACTACCTCTTCCACTCGTAATAAATCAGAACCTTATAGCATAGTAGATGTCATTAAGAACGCCAACCGCATATTTTTGAATTCAGACTCTGATATCGAGCCGGTATAGTCTGGTTAATTTCTAACCTGAATTGTGTGCGCTTTCTATTCGCCTGTGAGTAGAGAGAGATTTGGAGTTATTTTGCCTGGAGCGGGCAGCTCGGTAATACTCAGGAATATTGGTTATTCAGAAAATTGCGTTGGCAATTTTCGGGGTATGACGCCAGGTTTTAGGCATAGTGGGTAATTCTTTCTAGCCTGTTCTACGTTTTTATATCACGTTTTCGAAAATAGTTCGGTGCAGGCTGCGCACTGAGGTTGTAAGGGCGAGTCGCCCTTACGCGCGGGGTTTGGGGGCAGACTGCCCCCAAACTTTAAAAAATTATAGTCAATTAAAGAGTTTCTGTTGCAGCCAGCGCATGGCGTTTACCGCCAGACCGTCACTGATGATGCTCTTGAGTTCGCTCAGATCGGCGTCTGTCAGCCAGCGCTCAAGCCCTTGGAGAAAGGTAATACTGGTCTCCAGCGCGTCCCGTCCGTCTTCGCGGTATGGGTATTGATCCATCGAGTACCAGCCGGAGTAACCGATCTTTCTGAGCCAGTACAGGAGTTCGACATATTCGCTGAGGTGTATCGAACCGACGATCATGTCATCGTCCCAGTAGCGGTAGTTGTCATTGAAGTGCATATGGAAGAGCTTGCCTTTGCCGCCGAGCAGGGCGACAGATTCGGCAACATTCTCTCCGGCGTAGAGGGCGTGGCCGACATCGATGGTGACTCCGACATTCTCCAGGCCGGTATCAAGCGCAACCAGGAGGGTATCAGCGGCGCGAGCCAGGAAGGAGTGGTTGCGCGGCTCTTTCGGCTTGTACTCCAGCGAGAATTTGAGGTCTTTGAACTCGCCGGCGAGGGTGGCGACTGACTCGACCAGGTAGCCGCGTTCTGAAATAAAGTCGGACTGCAGCGGGTAGTCGTAACCGTCCTGCCCCGGCCAAATGTTAATTATCGGGCATGCCAGCTCCTGCGCAATCTCCGACATCTCCCGCAGATAATTCAGCGCGGAAGTACGTACTGCCGGATCTTTGGCTGCGATTGAACCCTTGCTCCACTCCTTCTGTGAGAAGAGATCGGGGATGATGCTGACACAACCAAGGCCGAGATCATTTAGGGCGGTCTTCATCTCCAGATAGTTGTTACGGTCGATATCCCAGGTGCCGACAAATTCGATACCCTCGACCGCTTCAATGGTGGCGGCTTGTCTGAGCATCTCGGTGGGTGAGGGATTGTCTTTGTAACCGGTGGAGAGGAAGCGGTCACAGGTGTTGCCGAGGTTGCCCAGAATTACTGCATACTTGATCATGGTCTGTTATCTCCTTATCCTGCAAATATATGATTTCCCGGCGCTTTTTTGCGTAAAGAGCCGGATGTGTAGTGTAAATAAATTCCCGTAAACCTAGGTGCCGAATTGTCACTGATATGCTCTCTGCAACGAAGCTTCAGCTAAACGGTTCAGCTTGGGGTGTAGACCGCGACACTCTCGCGCTTGACGAGCTCGGTGCTGATAAGGTTTACCATCGGTGCGCGGGTGGTTGTATGATTGAGCTTGAGATAGAGCATATCCAGCGCTACCTGCCCGATCTGGCGCTTGGGCACATTGACCGTACTCAGCGACGGCGAGGCGACCTCGGACATAGAAAGATTATCAAAGCCGATAAGCGATATATCCTCAGGTACGCGGATATTGTACTCCTGAAAAGCCTTCATCGCGCCGAGGGCGATAATGTCGTTGGTGGCGAATAACGCCGACGGCAGGTTGACCCCGCGCTGCAGGTGGGCGGCCATATCGGTGTAGGCGCCGCTAAAGGTGGAGTCGACATCCAGTATGTACTCCGGATGCAACTCGAGCCCGAGGCTGTGCATGGAGCGGGAGAAGGCCTGCTCGCGCAGCAGAAAGTTTTCGGTGGAGATCGAACTCTTGAGCATGCCTATCCGGCGGTGCCCCAATTCCTGCAGGTAGCTGACCACTTTGTAGACCGCGTCCATATTGTTCATATTTACATAGTCGGCACTGACGCTGTAGATATACGCATCAATAAAGACGATGGTCTTCTCCGTAGCGAGAAAGGCCTGGATGTCATTCCGGCTGAGCTCGGTGGCCAGGACGACATAGCCGTCTATACCGGGGCTGTTAACCACCTTCTCCAGGATATCCTCCAGCGGTACCTCGGTGGGGCAGGACTCGATTTCGACAGTCATATTGTGCAGCTTGGCTGAGTCCATAACCCCGTTGAGATACTCTGCTATAAAGTACTCATGGTCGAGGTTGACCGTATGCCCGTGGCGGGAGATTTTGAGAAAGCGGATGGTGCGTTGCTGCTCCTCCTGTGCCAGCCTTCCCGGCAGGGGATACCCCAATTCCCGAGCGGTATCGATAATACGCTCGCGCGTATCCTTGCCCACACCTTGCTTGTTGTTGAGTGCCAGCGAGACTGCCGCTACCGATACTCCGGCTCTCTCTGCAATATCTTTTATGCCTATTTTCATTTTTTCCCTTCTGAACTCTGACTGCCAGGAGCAGAACCCTTGTGTAAAGTAGGCTATTATAAGGGTATAATAAAATAAATTAAGCTGTTTTATCTGCAAGCGTACAATAAAAAATATAGTCCTGAATAATACAAAATTATATAAATATTAACTTAATAAATTTTAGTAAAGCCGGATAGCGTGTTATGGTTCTGGGCTGAATACGACTTACGCAGCTATAAGCTATTATTTATTGGTACTTTAACTGCAATGTGTTACTAAAATATCGATATTAATAGTGCTTTTGACAGGCACTGATACTTACTAATGATGACCTTTGTATTTAATATTACTCAATAAAATTCAGCTAAACCACTAAAAAAAATAAAAAAAATTAATAAGAAGACTTGCGTAACTGTGAGTCAATGTGATAGAATCAAGATGTGTTGAGTTTGAATAATTTTGTTTAATGGAGAAAAAGTTATGAAAAAAATCATTCTATCTGTGCTTGTGATTCTCGCTCTTTTCGCTGTCACCTTCAATGTTGCGCAGGCGGGTGACAAAAAGTACACCATCGCTACTGTCGTCAAGATTGACGGTATTCCTTGGTTTGACCGGATGCGCCAAGGGGTCGACGAGTATGGTGAGGAGACTGGTACTGAGACAATATTCATGGGACCGGCGCAGGCAGATGCGGCGCAGCAGGTGCAGATCATTGAGAATCTGATTGCACAGCAGGTAGACGCTATCTGTGTTGTGCCTTTCTCTCCAGAAGCGCTGGAACCTGTACTCAAGCGCGCTCGAGATGCCGGAATTGTCGTGGTAGTGCATGAAGCCTCCGACCAGAAGAATGCTGATGCGATTATCGAAGCCTTCCAGAACCAGGCTTACGGCGCGCAGATGCTCAAGATTCTCGCTGAAAAGATGGGTGGCAAGGGCGAATACACCAACTTTGTCGGCAGCCTTACCAGTAAGTCACACAATGAGTGGATGGACGGCGCAGAGGCTGAGCAGCAGAAGGATTACCCAGAGATGACCCTCGTCAGCAAGCGTAACGAAGATTATGATGACCAGAACAAGGCGTACGAGAAGACTAAGGAACTTCTCACCGCATATCCTGACCTCAAGGGTGTACTCGGCAGTGCCAGTACTACTGCTCCCGGAGCCGGACTGGCGGTGGAAGAGGCAGGCTTGCAGGACGTAGTGAGCGTGGTTGGAACCAGTCTGCCAAGTGTCTGCAAGCAGTATCTGGAATCCGGTGCGGTCGATTACATCGCTTTCTGGGATCCAGCTATGGCCGGCAAGGCGATGAATGAGATTGCAGTCAAGATCCTCGACGGTAAGAAGGCAGAGCTCAAGGATGGGGCAAATCTCGGTATTGAGGGTTATGAATCACTCAAACAGGATCCAAAGAAACCCAATCTCTTCTATGGACAGGCCTGGGTCTTTGTTGATAAGGATAACATGGATAAGTATAACTTCTAATGGTGTATTTCCACATAAAGCTGACCGGGCATCTGTGCCGGTAAACCTATAAACACACAATAAACCTGAGCAAGTAAGGGAGTCATAAGTCGTCACGAGGATGGCTCCCTATCTTTTTACCTTGATTTACGCTTGTTTCAGCGTCAAGTGGGTACAGTTCGACAATAAAAAAATGGATAATAAGATGATGGATAATAATGGGCAAGCTGATTTTATTCACATGCAGGATATAGATAAGAAGTTCTCCGGGGTGCATGCGCTCAACCGTGTGAGCCTGCGGATGCAGCCCGGTGAAGTGCGGTGCCTGGCCGGGGAGAACGGTTCGGGTAAGTCCACTCTGATCAAGGTGCTCTCCGGGGTGTATAAGCCGGAGGGCGGGATGATCAAGATCAATAACAACTCCTACCGGCGGATAACCCCGATTGAATCAATGGGCGAGGGCGTGCAGATAATTTATCAGGATTTTTCGCTCTTTCCTAATTTGACCGTGGCTGAGAATATTGCGATGAACTCGCTCTGCGAGAATAAACGGGCGTTCTACAGTGCGCGTGAAGCTAAGGAGATTGCCCAGAAAGCACTGGGGAAGATCGGGATTGATCTGCCGCTCTCGGTGATTACCGAGGAGCTCTCGGTAGCCGATCGACAGCTTATCGCGATTGCGCGGGCGATGGTCAATGACGCCAAGCTGATCGTGATGGATGAGGCGACGACCGCGTTGACCCAGAACGAGGTCGACAAACTCTTCTCGATTATTCTTGACCTCAAGAGCAAGGGGATTGCGACCCTCTTTGTCAGCCATAAGCTCCGTGAAGTGCTGGAGATCAGTGAGAAGATAACTATTCTGCGTAACGGCAAGCTGGTCTCTGAAGGCGAGACCAAGGACTATGATGAGGCTAGTATCTCGTATCATATGACCGGTAGGGATATCGCCAAGGCTCGGTTCAAGCCCTTTCCGGTGCCGGAGCACGCTCCGTCGGCTTTAGAGCTACAGGGGCTCGGTAATGAGCGTGATTTCAGAAATATCTCCTTTACTCTCAACCCCGGGGATATTGTCGGGATTACCGGTCTGCTTGGTTGTGGACGTAATGAGCTGATGGAGGCGCTCTTCGGATTGCGCCCGTACAGTCGGGGTAAGGTCTTGCTCCAGGGGCGGGAGGTGAAGCTGAATAGTATCGAGGCGGCGATGGAGAATCACATCGGGCTGGTGCCGGAGGATCGCCTTACTGAAGGGCTCTTCCTGGATCAACCGATCAATGATAACATTACCGTGAGTATTCTCGACCGCATAAAGGGTGCGTTCGGACTCCTCAACGGGGCAGAGGGCAAGCGTATCGTTGACAAGCAGATTACGGATATGAAGATTGTCACCCCGGATGCGAATAACCCGGTAAGCAGTCTCTCCGGGGGCAATCAGCAGCGGGTGGTACTCGGTAAGTGGCTGGCCAGCGATATCAAGATACTGATGCTCAACGGTCCGACGGTAGGTGTGGATATCGGTTCCAAGGAGGAGATTCATAAGAAGCTCAAGGAGCTTGCTGAGCGCGGGCTGGCGGTACTTATGATCTCCGACGATCTGCCGGAATTGGTGCAGAATACCAGCCGGATAATCCTGATGCATAAGGGCGAGATCGTCACCGAGTTTGACTGCGGCAGTTCTGAGGAGAATGATATCATTACCAAGATGAAGGAACTGCGCTGATGGGCGGTGAGCAGGATGTGCAGCACGGTTTATTGGATAATTAAGGACAGGTGTTTAGTGCGATGAAAAACCTTATCAAACGACAAGAATTTTATATACTGCTGGTAATTATTGTACTGGCTCTGATTATCGGGACGAAGAACGGCGCTTTCTATTCGCTCTCCAATATCTTCTCGCTCTGCAAGAGTACGGTGGTAATGGGGATCTTTGCGATGGGGACGCTGGTGGTGCTGCTCAGCGGCGGGATAGATGTCTCGATGACGGCGGTAGCGGCGTTCAGCATGTATCTGACCTGCTCCTGGGCGGTGACGCATGGGCAGGAAGCGCCGATAATCCTCGCCTTTCTGATGTCGATGGGAATCGGCGGCGTACTCGGAGTGCTCAATGGGCTGCTGGTGAGTCTCTTTGATTTCCCTACCATGATTGTGTCGCTGGGGACGAGCTACGCCTTTGCCGGCTTTATCTACACCTTTATCAGCACACGTATTGTAAATGTGCTGCCGAAGAATCTGACCGCTTTTTCTAAGAGTGAGATTCTGACTGCGACCCTGGATAATGGGCGCAAAGTCGGGCTGACCAGCGCCTTTCTGATCATGTTGGCGGTGATGCTGGTGACCTTCCTCATGCTGCGTTTTACCATGCTCGGGCGGAGTGTCTTCGCGATTGGCGGTTCGCAGAGTGCGGCTGAACGCGCCGGGATAAATGTGAAGTTGGTCAAGTTTCTGATCTACCCCTTTGTCGGGGTCACCGCCGGACTCGCTGGAATCATTCATTCCGCCTTTATGCGTAATTCAAATCCTTTCGACCTAATCGGCACCGAACTCAATGTGATCGCGGCGACCGTACTCGGTGGGGCGAATGTCGGCGGGGGGAAGGGGACGGTTATCGGTACCTTCCTCGGAGTGGTGCTGATGGTGATTGTCAATAACAGCTTGATCTTTATGGGTATACCAAGTTATTGGCAGCGGGTGACGACCGGTATTATCATTATTCTGGCTACCGGCATACCCGCACTCGCCAAGCGCTACTCTGAGCGCAAGTCGGCTTTGTAAAGAAATTGAGGAGAGAACGTGAACATATTTAGTAAGATTAAGAATAGCTTATTCAATGACCCGGATCGGGATAGACTCCTTATCATCGTACTCGCTATCTTTGTGTTGATGTCGGTACTGAACTTTGAGAAATTTGTCTCGCTTAGAAATATCCAGTCGATGCTCTACTCCTTTCCGGAGCTCGGAATATTCGCCCTGGGTATAATGGTGGCGCTGATCACCGGCGGTATCGACCTCTCGATAGTCGGGATCGCCAATCTCTCGAGCGTGACGGCGGCTCTGATCATGACCAAATTTGCCGGGGCGGACTCGGAAGCCGGGGTCGTAGCGCTGGCGGTAATCGTTGCACTCGTGGTGGCGACTCTTTGTGGTCTCTTCAACGGCTTTATTATCGGTACGATCAAGATTCATCCGATTCTTGCCACTCTCGGCACCTTCCAGCTCTATGGCGGGATTGCCGTGATCATTACCAAGGGGTATGCGGTCTTTGGCTTTGCCGACAGCTTTATCTTTGCTGGTAACGGCAAGGTGTTTGATATTCCCTTCCCCTTCATTGTTTATGTGGTCGTAGTGGCGCTGTTGGCGGTTATCCTCAAGCAGACCGCCTTCGGTAAACGGATCTATTTAGTCGGCAGTAACAGTACGGCCAGTCGCTACTCCGGTATCAGTAATGAGAAGGTACTTCTCAAGACCTATATGCTTGTTGGCCTGCTCGGCGGAATTGCGGGATTGATCATGATCGCTCGTACCAATTCGGCCAAGGCGGATTACGGTGCGTCCTATACCTTGCAGGCGATATTGGTCTGTCTGCTGGGCGGGGTGGACTGGACTGGAGGTTTCGGCAGAATTTCGAGTGTGGTTATCTCGGTGATCGGACTCCAATTCCTCTCCAGTGGTTTTAATCTGCTCCGCTTCAATAATTTTGCCCGGGACTTTACCTGGGGAGCGTTCCTGATCTTTATTATTGTCTTCAATTATTATATGCATCAGATAGATGAGGAGCGAGAGAAGCGGCGGCTGAGTCTACAGCGGCGGCAAGCAACCCAGACTTGACGGAGCAGGTTGAGGGATGGTGAATATAAGACTGGTGGTAATCTGATTTGTTAATATATAGTAATAGTAAAGGAAGTGAGAATGAAGAAATTTGTCAATAAACCCGAGGAGTATGTGGATGATATGCTTGATGGTCTGTATGCGGCGCATCCAGATATGCTGACCTATGTCAATGATGATAAACGCTGTCTGGTACGTGCCGGAGGGAAGCAGGAGGGTAAGGTGGCGCTGGCGACCGGTGGCGGGAGCGGGCATCTGCCGTTATTTTTAGGGTATGTCGGGGCGGGTATGCTCGACGGATGTGCTATCGGTGGGGTCTTTCAGTCGCCGAGCGCGGAGCAGATGTACGAGGTGACCAAGGCGATCGACAGCGGGGCGGGGACGCTCTATATCTACGGCAATTATACCGGGGATATCATCAACTTTGAGATGGCCGCGGAGATGGCGGAGATGGACGATATCCGGGTACTCAACCTTACTGGTAAGGATGATGTAGCGAGTAAGAAGAAGGGCGAGGAGGACAAGCGCCGCGGGGTGGCCGGGATCTTCTTTGTCTATAAGTGTGCCGGGGCGGCGGCCGAGGCGCGTTTATCTCTGGATGAGGTGCTGCGCGTGGCGCAGAAGGCGGTGGATAATGTGCGCACTATGGGCGTGGCCTTTACCCCGTGTATCATCCCTGAGGTCGGTAAACCCTCCTTTACTCTGGATGAAGGGGAGATGGAGATCGGGATGGGGATTCACGGTGAGCCTGGAGTGGGGCGGGGTGAGTTGATCGCAGCGGATAAAATTGTCGATGCTATGCTTGAACCGATCCTCAACGATCTGCCGTATACCGCCGGGGATGAGGTCGCGGTACTCATCAACGGTCTCGGTGCGACCCCGCTGGAGGAGCAGTATATCATCTATCGCCGGGTAGCCGAGATTCTGGGCGAGAAGGAGATCACGGTTGCCAAGGTCTATGTTGGCGAGTACGCAACCAGTATGGAGATGACCGGGGCGTCGATCTCACTGCTCAAGCTCGACAGTGAACTAAAAGAGTATCTGCTCAGCCCGGCTGAGACCCCGTTCTTTATACAGAAATAAGCTGACGGGTTCGGTACCTGGTTCTAGCGGGAGAAAGCCGAAGAGTAAGAGTTCAGGGTGCGCCGGGGTACCGGGTCGGTCAAAGTGGTGTGGTTCGGTACCGGGAGGTGTGCAGGAAAGTGCTGCGGGTAGGTAGTCAACTAGTAGTGAAAGGAAGAGAGTATGGAGATGTTAACGGCTGAAGGGATCGGAGTCCTCTTCGGCAAGCTCAAGGAGACGATGTCCCGGGAGCGGGATAAATTAATAGAGATGGATAGCCTGGTCGGTGACGGAGATCTGGGGATAACTATGGACAAGGCGTTCAGTGCCGGTTGCGCCGAGATTGAGGTGATGCTTGCCGGGGGCGAGGTTGATCCGGCCAAGCTGCTGATGAAGGCGGGTATGAAGATGGCTTCGGCGGCGCCCTCGACCATGGGTACGCTCATGGGCAGCGGTTTTCTCAGCGGCGGCAAAGCTCTCAAAGGGGTTGAGGCGCTGGGTACGCCCGAACTTGCCGCTTTCTTCCGGGCCTTTCTGGAGGTGGTTGAGCAGCGGGGCAAGGCCAAGGTCGGGGATAAGACCGTACTGGATGTACTCAGCCCGGTAGCCGATCGGCTTGGTGAACTCAAGGATGAACCCTTGCCGGCAGCACTCGCCGTGGTCAGGCAGACCAGTGCGGCGGCGCTCGAGAGTACCAAAGACCTGGTGGCGCAGCACGGCAAGGCGGCTACCTTTTCTGAGAAGTCCAAGGGGCTTATCGATCAGGGAGCGTATGTAATTGACTTGATCGTCGGCTGCTTTGTGGCTACGGTCTGCGCGTAGCGCGGGTTGGGGTTGGTTGTTTGGCGAGTAGTAGATAGGTAGATTTTGAGGTTGTGGCCAATGCAGCGGTGGCCGTAGAAATTATGGAGAATTTGGCAAAAACTAGACTTTATCTGGGGTGCTGACAGATGTTTTTTGTCGTGTTTGTCCCGTTTTTAATGTGATTCCTCCCGTAGCCGGGAGGTTTTTTTTTGAAAATTACCGAAGAATGTAGTGGTAAACGGGGAATATTTCTTTGACAAAATTTGTATATTATTTTAGCATTGAAGGTAGTGATGTTGAATAGCCTGGTGTTTGTGTCGGTTATAGATTATTCTGAATAATTGTTTTTGCTTACCGGCGAATTATCGTCGGTTAGATAAGAGGCTCAGTATGCCTTATCTGTGGAGTAGACTACGCGACTGTTTCGCTTCAGTGCGTCTCAGAGTCTATGCGGTGACCTTACTTATTATCCTTCTCGGAGCTCTGCTTACTACTCTCTCGGTGCTTTACCGGGATTGGGTGGTACGGGGTACGGTTATGCACGAGGCGGATATTGTGGCGTCGGCTATCAATCCGGCGCGTCTGGACGCTATGAGTCGGGGGCGTGCCGACTCATGTAAACTTGATAGTTTGCGCCTCGGCGCAGAGTTGACAAGCATCTGCGAGTTCAAGGATAATTATCACTCTCTCTACCTACTGGGACGAAATCAGGAGGGTGAGATCGTCGATTATGCTTGTAGTCGAGGGGCGCGTAGTATTGAAGAATTAGCGGCGCAAGCAGAGTGTCGGAGTAGGCTTGCAGCTTATCAGGAACCGTTCAGAACTCAGGAACCGCTGGTACTCTCCCCGCAATCAGGTTGCGCGCAGAGTGGCCTGCTGGTGTTGATGCCGATAACCACCAGCGTTACCAGTGAGTTGGAGACGGCCAAGCTGCAGAAGGCCAGGGAGATGGTTGCTGCGGCTAGCGCGTTTTACAGGAAACATGGTAAGCAGGCTCTCTTGGAGGCGGTTAATACGCGTTCTGTGCCAGAATTATTACAGAACGACTCATATGCTTTTATCTATGACGACGGGGTGCGTGTCCTTGCTCATCCTTTCAAGCCTGAACTTATCGGTAAGGATCTGCTGGAGGTGGCGGATCGGCCGGGGGGGAAGCAATTCCGCCGTGAGATCAAGGAGCTGGCGGCCGGTGTGGGGCAGGGGTGGGTTGATTATGAGTATGTCAACCCGGTGAGCGGGCAACTCGAGCCCAAGCATACTTATATCACGCGGATTGATGATATAATTATCGCCGTCGGGGCGTATAAGGGCGCTGGACGTACTGCAGCGGTACTCGGTATCGAACTTGAGGCCGGATACTGGCGCAATACGCTGATTGCGGCTGCAATCCCTTCACTGCTTCTGACAATACTCTTACTCGCGGTTCAGTATCTCTATCTGCGCTTGAGTCGTCGGCGGGAAGAGTTAGCCAACCCGAGCAAACAGAGCTGGCTCAGTTTGCTTGAGGGTATCGTTACCGGGGTGGTCGGGCTATTCTTGACCCTGTACCTTGCCTGGAGCGGGAATGTACTTGAGACCAATAATATCAAGTCCGACTTCCACGCGATAGCCAAGAATAAGACCGCGCTACTGGCCGAGGCCTTCCGCGTGGTCGATACTACCGGGCTGGAAGGGATCAAGGATTATTTCAACAGCTCCGTTGAGGTTACGCAGGAGGAGTTTGTTGCTTATAGTAAACATTTGTTGGGAATTACCGAGGTACAGGGCTGGGGCTGGATACCGCGGGTGCCGGAGGCAGAAGTTCAGAGTTTTCTCCGGCAGACAGAGCGTGTCGGGGTAGAGAATTTTATCATCTGGGAGCTGGATGAGGATGGGCTGAGAATTCCGGTGCGCAAACGGGAAGAGTATTACCCGATACAGTATCTGGTGCCGTTGGGAGTAAACCGGGAGGTTCTAGGTTTTGACGAAGGCTCGCAGATTGATCGAAATAAAACTTTGAGCGCAGCCACGAGTTCGGGGCTCAGTACGGCTTCGCCGCCGCTGAAACTTGTGTATGAGCGAGAGGAGCAGAAAGGGGTTCTGGTATTCAAACCGGTGTATGCGTCAGATGGCAGTCTCCGTGGCTTCGCCTTTGCCATTCTGCGTCTGCAGAATCTGCTCGCTAGAGCCAGGCCGGATAGGAATGTGCACTTAGCGATGCTCCTGCTCAACGCTCAAGGCGAGAAGGAGCTCCTCTCCTGCAGTTTCAATCCTGGGAAAAAAGAAGGGTGTCCGGTAAATGATGAGGGTGAGTATGTACTCTGGCGACCAGTCTTGATCTTCGGCAAGACCTTCATGATTATCGGTACGGCCGGTAGTGAATTTTTGCAGCACCATTTTCGGGTGGTCTGGTGGCTGGTATTGGTAATCGGCGTTTTCTTCTCAGGGTTGGCGGCGTGGTTTATCGGCGGGATCGTCAGACAGAAGCTCAGCCTCGACACTATCGTCTGTGAGCAGACCCGGGATCTGGTCGCGACCCAAGAGCATCTCCTAGCGACGATCAACTCGATTTGTGACGGGGTTATTAGTTTTGATGAGCAGGCGCTGGTTACCGAGATGAATGCTATCGCCGAGGAATTGACCGGCTGGAGCCTTACTCAAGCGCGTGGCGAGGGTGTCTTCACTGTCTTCAAGACCGGCAGTTCCACCGCGGAGAATTCACAGCAGTATCTCATGTCGACAGTACTCACCGAGCGCAAGACACTCCCGGAGCGGAGTGATATTCTGATCTCACGGGAGCAACGGGTGCTGCATATAGTCAAGAGTTTTGCGCCGATTATCGGCGAGGCGGAGTCAGTCCTGGGCGGGGTGCTGGTATTCAGGGACGTATCCAGAGAACATCAGCGCCAGCTCAAACTCGAACAGAGTGAAGAACGCCATAGGGCGATGTTTGAGAATAATTACTCGATGCAGCTCCTGGTGGCTCCGGAATCGGGGATGATTATCGATGCCAACGTCGCCGCTTGCAACTTCTACGGTTTCAGCCGTGCGGCGATGCAGCAGCAGAATCTCTCCGACCTCTCGCTGTGCTCCTCGCAGGAGATCAGTCGGATGCTCCAGGAGACCCGGTCGCATGAGTATCCGCCCCTGGAACTCAAGCAGCTTAAGGCTGATAGTTCGGTGGTAGATGTTGAAATACAGGCCAGCCCGATACCGGTGCGGGGCAACATTCTGCTCTATCTGGTGGTTCAGGATATCACGGCTAAAAAGCGGGCGCAGAGTGAACTTCTGGCTACGCAGAGCAAACTCCAGATGATCATGGATACGGTGCATGTCGGGATTGTGATAATTGATGCCCGAACCCATATTATCCGTGAGGTAAATGCCGAGGCGCGGCGGATGATCGGGTTGGAGGAAGAGGAGATCGTCGGTAAGCTTTGCCATAAGTTTATCTGTACGGCGTTGTTGGGGCAGTGTCCGATATCCGATCTGAAGAACGACGTTGATAACGCTGAGCGGGTACTCGTTACCGCCGGCGGGGTTGAGGTGCCGATTCTCAAGACAGTTACCAAGATACAGGTAGCCGGGGTAGAGTGCCTGCTCGAGAGTTTTGTGGATATCACCGCGCAGAAACGTGTTGAACAGGATATCTTAAGAAGTAATGAGAAGATGGCGCTGGCGGCAAGTGCGGCGCGTTTTGGAGTATTCGATTATGATATCGTCAATAATGTTATTGAGGTCGATAACTGGATCAGCCGTATCTATGGTATTGCCGGTGATAAGCACTATACCCCTGAAGAACTTGAAAAATACATTCACCCAGATGACTATAGCAGCGTAATGGAGAATGTGAGCCGGGCGGTGGAGTCTGAACAGCTTTTTACCAGTGAACACCGGATAATCAAAGATGACGGTGAGGAACGGGTGATTCGGATGGAGGCCGAGATAATCCGGGACGCCGAGGGCAAGGCGGTGCGGCTGATCGGCGTGAATTATGACACTACCGAGCTGCGCCGTAATGAACGCGCCCTCAAGGAGCAGGAGAAGAACTTCCGCAGCTTTGTCGAGACTATCGACGATATGATCTTTATCGCCGATACCGGCGGCAAGATCCTCTATACCAATACTACGCTTGGGCGAAAACTCGGGTATAATCTGGCGCAGCTTGGGGAGTTGGAGGTCTTGGATTTGTACTATGGCGGGATGCAGGAAGAGGTGGAGGATAGCTTCCGGCAGATGATTGAAGGCAGGGGGAGTGTCTGCCTGGTGCCGATGCAGACCGCTACTGGGCAGTTGGTATCGATTGAATCTCGAGTCTGGCAGGGGCAGTGGAACGGGAAGGAGTGCATCTTCGGGCTCGGGAAGGATCTGTCACAGCAGCAGGAGGCACTCCAGCGCTTCAACAAACTCTTTGAGAGTAATCCGGCGCTAATGGCAATCTGTAGTTATCCAGATCGCTGTTTTACCGAGGTAAATAATGCTTTTCTTACTAGTATCGGCTATACCCGTGAGGAGATGCTCGGCAAGACCTTCGGGAAACTCGGGCTCTTTGAGGATAAAGAGCAGCAGGAGGTGATAATCCGGGAGTTGCTCGACTACCATAAGGTCAGTAATACCGAGGTGAAGCTCTGCCGTAAAGACGGTGGCCGGGTTGACGGTATCTTCTCCGGGGAGGTGATTGAGAACCAGGGTAAAAAATACTGCCTGCTGGTGCTTGTCGATATAACCAAGCGTAAACGCACCGAACTGGAACTGCTCAGGAGTAATCAGGAGTTGGAAGCTGCGACCGAACGTGCCAGGCGGCTGGCCGAGGAGGCGGAGAAGGCCAACCAGGCCAAGAGCGAATTCCTGGCGAATATGAGCCATGAGATTCGTACCCCGATGAATGGGGTTATCGGTATGATCGAACTATTGCAGGGTACGAGATTGGATTCTGAACAGATGCAGTTCGCCAATACTATTAGAGCGAGTGCTGAGTCTCTGCTGACTCTGATCAATGATATTCTCGATTATTCCAAGATTGAAGCCAATAGATTGGAATTGGAGCGGGTGAGCTTTGACCTGCAGGAACTCCTGGATAATTTCGCGGCGGCGATGAGTGTACAGGCGTTTGCTAAGAACCTGGAGTTTGTCTGTGGAATTTACCCTGGGGTGCCGGTCAAACTGAGCGGTGATCCTGGGCGTCTCAAACAGGTGCTGATAAACCTCGCGGGTAATGCGATCAAATTCACCGAGGCCGGGAGTGTCGAGGTGTTTGTCCAGGCGCAGGAGGTTACAGCGAAGAGCGTGACCCTGAATTTCCGGGTAAGTGATACTGGTATCGGCATCACTCCTGACCAGCAGCAGGCACTCTTTGCCAAGTTTAGCCAGGGGGATAATAGTATTACCCGTAAATACGGTGGAACTGGACTGGGACTGGCAATCTCCAAGGAACTGGTAGAGTTGATGGGCGGTACGATCGGGGTGACGAGTGTGGTGGGTGAGAGTACCGAATTCTACTTTGATGTGACTCTACAGCGGGATACGGCGGCCGAGACTGCGGCAGAGGGTGAGGTATCGTTCGCTGGCAAAAAAGCGCTCTTGATTGCAGCCAATGACGGCTTCAGAGACTATCTGCAGCTGCGTCTGGAGAGCTGGCAGCTCAGTACTTTTACCGCAGAGTCAGGCATCAAAGGGCTGGAACTGCTCTACGCCGAGGCTGAGCGGGGACGTAGTTTTGACCTCTTGTTGCTTGATCTGGCGCTACCGGTGATGAGTGGGCAGACTCTGCTCCAGAATATCAAGAATGAGGCGCAGTTCAACGAAATACCGTTACTCCTCTTCACTACCCCGAATGTGGCTGAGGTGGAGAGGCTGGAGAGTATTGCCGGCAGGGTGGAGTGTTTGCGTAAGCCGCCGCGGCTCAGCCGTCTCAAGCAGGCTCTGGCGTCGCTCAGTGGCGTGGGTGACGGCCTGGTTGAACGTACTGGCGAAGCAGAACCGAGTGGGGGGGGTGAACCGTTGGTGCTAGCTACCTCGGCGCGGATACTGCTGGTCGAGGATAATATAACCAATCAGCAGGTCGCGTGCGGGTTGCTCAAACGTTTTGGACTGGAGGTGGATATCGCCGACAACGGGCAAGAGGCGCTGCAAAGGCTGGCGCAGACGCGGTATGACCTGGTCTTTATGGATATTCAAATGCCGCTAATGGACGGTTATACCGCGGCTGCCCAGATACGTAGCGATACCCTTGAGGGGGTGGATGCTAATACGGTGATTATTGCGATGACGGCCAATGCTATGTCCAGTGATCGGGAGCGGTGCCTGCAGGTCGGAATGAATGATTATATCGCAAAACCTATCACCAGTAGCTCTTTGGCCAAGCTCATTGCTGAGTATCTGCCCACAACTGTAGCGGCGCAAGAGAGTGAGGCGGTGGCGGTTATGAACGAGGAGATGGCGGCTACGGACGCGGTCTGGGATAAGGAGCGGCTTATTACCGAGCTGGGAGGAGATAAAGATATTGTCAGAGAGATTCTGGAGTATGCTCTGGAATACTGGCCGCTGGATATACAGGAACTCGGCGGGCTGATCGCTGCGCGTGATGATCTAACGCAGGTTCAGCGCCGGGCTCATGCGCTCAAAGGTGCGGCAGGCAATATCAGGGCTTTAAAGCTTATGCGCCTGGCCGGGAATATTGAAAAGGCCGAGGATTTTGCGTCTTTGCCGGTTTTGTTTGCGCAACTGGAGGAGGCGTTGACGGAGTTTATGCGGGTAGCCCGCGAAGAGGAGGTGTAGAATGAAGATACTGGTGGTGGAGGATGATTTTATCTCAAGAAAGGTGATCGCGTCTATTCTGTCTGAGTTTGGTACGGTCGATATTGCGGTAAACGGACTGGAGGCGCAGGAAGCGGTGCAACTGGCGCTTAAAGAGGAGAGCCCCTACAATCTCATCTGTCTGGATATTATGATGCCGGAGATGGACGGCCATGAGGTGTTGCAGAAGATAAGAGCTGATGAAGCTGCGACAGGGGAATATCTGAATAACGGGGTCAAGATAATTATGACTACCGTTCTGAAGGATATGAAGAATGTAATGAAGGCTTATAATAATCTCTGTAATGGTTATCTTACCAAGCCGATCGATAGAGGGGAACTGATGGCAGTACTGGTTGAATTGGAGCTGGTTGACTGAGGGTTTTATTATGAAGGTATTGGTTGCGGATGATGATTTTATTACGCGTAAGACACTCTCTTCAATGATCGAATTGAAGGGATTTGAGTGCTGCCTTGAAGCCAACGGTACGGCGGCTTTGGAACTGCTGCTCTCGCCCGAGGCGCCACCGGTGGCTGTGCTTGACTGGCAGATGCCGGGTATGGACGGGATTGATATTATCCGGGAGCTACGCCGGAATCGCAGCGATTATATTTATTGTATCCTCCTTACCGGCAAGTCTGATTTGCGCGATATTGAAAAGGGATTTGAGGCCGGTGCTGATGATTTTATTGTCAAACCCGCAAACTTGGCGACTATTCACCAGCGGCTCAATGTAGCGCGGCGGATTATGGAGTATGATATCAAGGCTAGGGCGCTGCAGAATGAACTCAATAAATATGCCGATTCGATGAAGCTCCTCGCCGAAGACCGCGCCAAACAGCTTATCCATGCGGATCGGCTGGCAACGCTCGGTACGCTCTCGGCCGGGCTGGCGCATGAGATAAACAATCCGGCGACCTATATTGCCGGGAATATCCAGATGATCAAGAAGAGCTGGAAGGTGATCCTGGAGAAGGTGGAATTTCCAGAGGATGCGCAGCTTGATTTTATCCTGGAAGAATTTCCCAAGATGCTTGACGGCGCGGTCAATGGGATTGAGCGGATAACCAAGATTGTCTCCAGTCTCAAGAAATATTATCGCAAAAATTCCTTTGAACACAAGGTGCTTTTCACGCTTGACGCGGCGGTGCAGGAATCGCTGGAACTCTGTAAACCGCGGCTCAAACATGATATCAAAGTGGAGTATAACGGTGGGCAGAGCTTGGCCGAAGTGCTGGCTGAAAAGAGCCAGATTGAGCAGGTGATTATCAATCTGATCAATAACGCGGTTGATGCCATGGAGAAAGTGCATGCGCCGACTATGAGTATTCGGATTGAGGAGCAGGAGGAGTTTACCTGGCTCTTTCTGAGCGATAATGGTTCGGGCATACCCAAGAAGATTCAGGCTAGACTCTTCGACCCCTTCTTCTCAACCAAGACCAGCGAGAATGGAACCGGGCTGGGATTGGCGATTTCACGGAGTATTATTGAAGATCACGGCGGTGAACTGCTGTGTAAGACGCTTGAAGTCGGAACCTGTTTTTACTTCTCACTCCCCGTGGCCAAGCATAATTTATCAAGCTGAGTGTTGACGGCTATTGCCTCTGCGCAGTTGGTGCAACGTTGTTTGCTAAGTTGAATATTGCAAGTATAAGGTTATTTCTATAGCAGAATATTCTTGGATTTAACTTGTGGTATATTCTGGCGTTAGAATATTTGTTATGGTATGATTATCATTATTATACGGATAGTTGATAGTTACGGCTGACTCTGCTTTATTCTTTCGGTTGCGCAGTGAACTGAGCGTGGCAGAGTATCTGGTCAAGAAGGGATGAGGACTTCGCCTTGATACCGTGAATAAGTCTATTACTGGAAGGCGGTCAACCAGTTTACGCAGGAGGAGAATAAAGTAAAAGTATTTGAGGCATTATCCATGATTATGGGATAATGCCTCTATGTTTCAGGTTCGCTGATAAAGTTAGGGGCGGTCACGCTGTCTCCTCGCTCGGCTTGGGGGGGGGCTTTACCTCTATTGAGGCGTCGGGCGTAAGCGTGCAGCGAGTTACTTCTTATTATTGGCAAAACAGTTAATAAAGATTCCTATAAATTTTTCAGCGTTTTCTGCATACTTGTCCAGCACCCTGAAGCCGCTCTGGACTGCTCTCTTTGCATTGTTGGCATTGTTCTTGACTTCCTGCTCGGTCATGCCCCAAAGGTTCTTATTGACCATTTTACTGATTCCGCTCATGCCGTTAGAGACCATATCTCCGACTTTTACAATTAATCTGTTGTCTGCAGCGTCACCGGCAGCGTTGATCTGATCGAGGGTATTGCTATTGAGTTTATGGTTAGTATTCATGGTATTCTCCTTGGTTGGTTATTGGCACTGTTGAATAAATCTGGTAATAATTCTGGTCTGCGGCTTAGAGGGTATTATGGATAAATTTACCGAGCCAGCCGTTGTTTGGCACCTTTTTGAGTATGCTGTTTCTTATGCCGTTAACCTGTCTGGTGGTGAAGGCTTTCAGATCTCGCTGCATATTGTCACATTCTTTCTCGGCACCGGTTATAACCACGCTGATGTTGCGCAGATTGTCGATTCCCCAATGTGCGCCGCTATCCAAGGCCTGAAGGCAGGAGAAACCTGCGTCGATACGATCCAACTCGCTCTCGGTTATTCTTGTTAGTTTATTCATGATATTCTCCTTTATGCTTAATTGTTGTAATGTTTATACTGTAAATTGTTTTCTTGTATTTGATCTTCGTTGTCGGTTGTATTGTCTCTTACACTCTTGTAGACGGGCTTAAGGGGTGGGTGTTTCTAATTTTTATTTTTTTTTATAAGCAGGAGGAATATGACGGGCGGAAGCGGCTGAGCGTACGCTGGGGAAGTGCGGAAATATACGGGTATAGAATTGGTTTTAAGGCTGACGCTTTGAGGCAATTATGTATTAGGGAAGTAAGTATTACGGGCAGGGCGGTAGCCGGCGCCACCTGGTTTGGCACGGTGAATTTTGTCCTCCAGGAAAAGGGAGAGAGGCAGTAACTGGTTTATTCGCTGCGGTTGGTGATGAACTGCGGGGAGCCGGTCGGGAGCTTTTTGACGCTCTCACGGAGCATCAGGTCAGAGCTGAGGCGCAGGGTGATACGTTCAGGAGTCGGGCGCTCGATACGCTCAATCAGTCGGGATACGGCGAGCTTGCCCATGCGCTCTTTTTGAATGCGGATGGTAGAGACCGGGGGGCTGAAGATTGAGCAGAAAGAGATGTCGTCGAAGCCGAAGATCGAGATGTCTCCGGGGACGTTCAACCCGTACTCCTGGATTGCGCTGAGCGCGGCGATACAGACGATATCATTCGCGGAGATAAAGGCTGTCGGCAGGGTCTGGGCGTGCTGGAGGTGTCTGAGCATATCGCCTCGTCCGTCCTCAATGGTCGGATTGACCTCGAAGTAGTACTCTGGTTTGAACTCCAGCCTATGCTTCTGCAGCCCGGCCTTGTAGCCGTTGCAGCGTACCTCCATGTTATGAATCCAGAAGGTACTGTTGATAAAACCGATATTGGTATGCCCGTTCTCGATGAGGTACTCGGTGGCGCGCAGGGTGGCATAATAGTTGTCAAGATAGATGGCGTCGATCTTCTCATTGGTATAAAAATCGAGGATGAGTACCGGTAGATCCAGTGAGGCATCGGCGATCTTCTTGATATCGGCGTCGGTCATCTCGGTGCCGAGAATTATCAGCCCGCTTAGCTCGCCGCAACGTACCGCTTGGAGCAGGGGAGCGACCCCTTCTAAAGCGTTGTTGCTGATATAGGATATCGACATCTGGTAGCCGTGTTCGTTGGCCTCGGTCTCCAGACCTTCGATTACCTTGGAGAAGAACTGGCTATCCTCGATCTTGACCTGGACATCACGCTTGAAGATAAGAAAACTGATAGTCTTGACCGCACAGGCGCTCTTCTGGCTCTGGTTCTTGGTCGGTTTATAACCGCTCTCGGCGATAGCTTCAAGGATGCGCTGGCGCGTTTTGGCGCTGATGCCGGGTTTGTTGTTCAAGACCATCGAGACCGTAGACGGGGATAGTCCTAGCTGTTTGGCTATATCTTTTGCATTCATTATTTTCTTTCACTCAGTTATTCCAGGCATTTCTGTACGGCGGTTTGCCAGCCGCGATAGAGCTGCTCACGGGGCGCGCTCTCCATCTGGCTTGTGAAACTACCCGCCGGTTGTAGCAGCTTGGCAAATTCCCCTCGCTCTTTCCATACTCCGGCGTAGATCCCGCCGAGCATCGCTACGCCCAGCGCCGAAAGTTCCTCCGTATGCGCCGGCAGTACCGTACACTCCAGCATGTCCGCCTGAAACTGCATCAGCAGCTTATTACGTGTCGGCCCGCCGTCGGTACGCAGTTGGTTCAATTCCATCCCAGACCCTGCACTCATCAGCCGCGCCACATCGGTTATCTGGTACGCTATCGCCTCCAGACCCGCGCGGACAAGCTGTGCTCTACCCGTACTGAAACTCAGCCCGCTTATAATCGCCCGTGCCTTGTTGTCCCAGTGCGGTGCGGAGAGACCGCTGAATGCCGGTACCAGGTAGACCCCGCCCGTATCCGGAACTTCACTCGCCAGCGCTTCCGCCTCGGCCGGGCTGGAGAGCAGACCCAGATTCTCCGCCAGCCACTTGATCGTTGCGCCGGTGCTGTTGATGTTGCCTTCCAGCACGTAGATTACCTCAGTGCTCAGACCCCAGCCGATCGAACTGACAATCCCCTCTACATCCGGCAGGCGCGAGGTGCCGACATTCAGCATTACCGATGAGCCGGTGCCGTACGTCGCCTTGGCCATACCCGGAGCATAGCACTGCTGGGCAAAGAGCGCTGCATGCGAGTCCCCGAGAATGCCGGCTATCGGCACCGGTACCGGCGCTAGTCCTGCAAAATCGGTCTCGCCCCACTTTACATCCGAGTACTCCAGACGCGGCAGCATCCGTGGCGGAATCCCAAATATATTACATATATTTATGTCCCAGTCAAGTGTGCTCAGGTTTAGTAGCGACATGCGTGAAGCGTTGGAGTAGTCGGTTGCGTGCACCGCGCCAGCGGTGAGCTTCCAGACCAGCCAGCTGTCTATTGTACCCGCCAGCAGCTCCCCGCGCTCAGCGCGTTCCTTTGCACCTGCGACATTCTGCAGGATCCAGCTTATCTTCGCTGCTGAAAAATACGGTGACAGCGGCAGCCCCGTCGCCTCCCGTACCGCCGCGCTGTGCTCCGGTGTGGCGAGCTCTTCGCAGAGCGCGGTGGCTCTGGCGCACTGCCAGACCAGGGCGTTATATACCGGACGCCCTGTCGCTTTCTCCCAGACCACCACCGTCTCGCGCTGGTTGGTCAGAGACAGTGCCTTGATCTCCTCCCAACTGGTACCGGTCTGCTCCATGAGCTCCTGTACCGCGGCGAGAAGATTGCTGTAGATCTCCTCCGGGTCGTGCTCCACCCAGCCCGGCTGTGGGTAGTACTGCTGGTGATCCTTGTTGATACGGGTCTTTATCCGGCACTCGGCGTCTACCAGTAACGCTTTGGTAGAGGAGGTGCTCTGGTCTATCGTGAGTATATACATGTTACGTTGTCGTCTTCCTTCCGCTCTCTTATCCTGTTATTCTATGTAGTCAGTAACTCTCTGGCGTTTTGGCAGAGATTCTCCACCGTCAGCCCGTAATGCTTGAAGACCTCGGCTGAGTTGCCGGTGACCGTCTGCTCGTCCGGTATGCCGAGAATACGCATCGGTGTTGGATTATGTACCGCCAGTACCTCAGCCACGGCTCCGCCCAGACCGGCAAAGGCGTAGTGCTCCTCGATGGTGATGAGGTGTCTGGTCGCCGCGGCGGCGTCCAGAATAGCGGTAGTATCCAGCGGCTTGAGTGTATGCATGTCGAGCACCCGTGCGGAAATGCCTTCCGCCTCCAGTACGGCCGCCGCCTTCTTGGCGATAATTACTGTCTCGCCGGTGCCGATAAGCGTAATGTCTGAGCCGTCACGGAGCATATTCGCCTTGCCGATAGTGAACTCAGCCTCTTCCGCGTAGACATCCTCTACCGCGCCTCGACCCATGCGGACATAGACCGGGCCGGTAAAGTCTACCAGTGTCTTGGTGAGCTGGCGGGTCTGGGTGTTGTCGCAGGGGAGAATTACGGTCATGCCGGCGGTGGCGCGCATGACGGCGATGTCCTGCAGTGAGTGGTGCGAGGTGCCGAGGGCGCCATAACTCACCCCGCCGCTGATGCCGATCAGCTTGACATTGGTGCCCGAATAGGCCAGATCGACCTTGACCTGTTCGAAACTACGCGCTGAGAGAAAGCAGGCCGGGGCACAGGCGAAGGGCTTGAGCCCGCCTACCGCCAGACCAGCCGAGACCCCGACGAGGTTCTGCTCGGCAATGCCGATCTCGACAAATTGCTCCGGCAGCGTGTCGGCAAACTCGTTGAGCGTGACCGAGCCGCGGGAGTCTGTCGCCAGTACGACGATATCGGGATTCTCCTTGGCCAGTTCGAGAATGGTCTCGGTGAAGATCTTTCTGCATGGTTTACTGTTTAGCATTATGGTTATCCTTGTAAGTTTGTTTTCCGAGTTAATGGTGGCGGTAATATCTCTTGCGAGCCTTGAGCCTATATATATAAAGCCTGAAGGTCGCTCAGGGCTGTAGCCAACTCTTCGCCCTTGGGCACACCGTGATGCCACTTGGGATTGTTCTCCATAAAGGAGACGCCTTTGCCCTTGGTGGTGTTGGCGATGATGGCGGTAGGTTTGTAGCCGCTATAATCAATGGAGTCAAGAGTCTTACAAATCTCCTCGATGTCGTTGCCGTTAATGGAGATAGTGTTCCAGCCAAAGCTCTGCCACTTGCCCTCCAGACAGTCCAGCGCCATGACCTCCTCGGTGTTGCCGCTGATCTGCAGGTAGTTGCGGTCGATGATGCCGACAAGATTGCCGAGCCGGTAGTGGCTGCCGGCCATCGCCGCTTCCCAGATCGAGCCCTCAGCCTGTTCGCCGTCGCCCATAAGCGTGAATACACGGTTGGGCTTCTTTTGCCGACGCTGCGCCAGAGCGATACCAACGCCGATAGACAGGCCGTGGCCGAGCGCGCCGGTACTCATCTCCATGCCGGGAACCTTCCGCGACGGATGGCCGATAAGCATCGATTTGTACGCCGAGAAGCTGTCAAGCTCACTCTCCGGGAAATAACCCAGATCCGCCAGCACACAGATGTACGGCTCGACCGAATGTCCCTTGCTCAGCAGGAAGAAGTCGCGCTCCGACCAGTCTGGTTGCTGGGGGTCGTGCTTTAAGGTATGGTAGAATAACGACACAATGATGTCGGTGGCCGAGAGCGCACCGCCGGTGTGGCCGGTGTTGGCGCGATGAATCATCTCAACCAGGCGAATTCTGATCGCTGTTGCCTTGTTCTGCAGCTCGGTAAGATTGGTCATGGTAATTCCTTTAAAAAAAGTTGATATTGTCGGAAAAAACAAATAATGCATGTTTTGAACCAGGGCGCGGCCGGGTTAATATATAGATTGTGAGTATAAGTTTATGCCTTATTAAACCTGTCTCGCTTACACAGGTATGATATCATAAGATGGCGCTTAGTCAATTAATAATCCAAAATTAGATTTAATAAATTATTGATTATTAATTATATAATTTAGTAAATATTATTGAATGAATGTGATTTTAATTATCTTTAGTATATTATAACATTTTTAATTATAACAAGTTATGAGATTAATAAATTTTTGATAATTAAAATAATTTGACTAATGGCAAGGTTGTGATAAATTATTAGTGTGTTTGTTACTGTTAAAATGCCAAAAAAATATTGCGAAAATATTGCGTTTACTTCTTTTTGTTATGCTTTATTGGCTTTTTCTCATAAGTGTTTCCTACAAAATTCAAGCAATAAATAAAGATTGTACGGTTTGTAAAGAGTTTACTAAATTATTTTCTTTCTGTATTTAGTGATTTGGGGTTTGTTTGCGTTATCATAGGCGCATAAACCGATTTTATTGAGGATAATTATTTAATAAATTTTTTACTGAATAAGGTTATCGTTTAGTAAACACACTCCTCTTTATCTTGGGGTATTTGTCTTGGTTCAGGTTGTTGGCGTGTTTATTCGGTTTTGGAGATAGTATGAAATTAACCAAACTCAAAGGTGGTGTGCATGGATCGTTGTTTGGGTTGATCCTGCTCATCATTGTCTTTTCTTTTGCTTCCAAGTACTTCTTTTCGGTCAGAAATGCTCTGAATATTCTCGATCAGGTTACGATGCTTGGAATTATGGCGCTCGGTATGACTGCGGTGATTATTATCGGCGGGATTGACCTCTCTGTCGGTTCGGTGCTGGCGTTCTCCATGATGTCGATGGGCTTTGCCGAGCGGTATCTGGGGATACCTCTGGGGATCGCGATTGTGATTGGAATTGTTATCGGCGGACTCTGCGGCTTGACCTCCGGACTGCTCATTACCCTCGCTAAACTCCCGCCCTTTATCGCGACGCTGACCCTGATGTCGATCGCGCGCGGGGCGGCAAATATCCTTACCGACGGGCGGCAGGTGGTCGGATATCCCGAGTGGTTCACCAATTTTGCGACCGTCCGCCACTTCGGCTTCTTCTCGACCACGATGATTATGTTTATTGTATTAGCGTTAATCTCCTGGCTCTATCTAAGCTTTCGCGCCAATGGCCGCAGCTTGTACGCAATCGGCGGCAGTGAAGAGGTGGCGCGCTTATCCGGGATTAATGTAAAGGCAATAACTATTATTGTCTATACCGTATCTGGACTCCTTGCCGGTATCGCTTCTATGACCTTGGCTGCCAGGCTTGATTCATCCCAGCCGAGTGCTGGGTTGGGGCTGGAACTCGACTGTATTGCGGCAGTGGTGATCGGCGGGGCGAGTCTCAACGGTGGTGTGGGGAGTATCGCGGGAACGGTAATCGGCGTATTTATTATTGGTATTCTCCGTAATGGTTTGAATCTCGTTGGAGTCTCGCCGTTTGCACAACAGATTGTTATCGGGGTGGTGATTGCTGTAGCGGTGGCCTTCGATACCCTCGGGCATAAGAAGAAGTAAGCTGCAGCTCGAGAGTGTATTTAATATAGATTACGTTTTATGTGTTTGTTTAGAGGATATTATGTTTGCGTGGTGTGGGAGCATAATATGTGTGAATGTAGTTTTTGTGGTTGTATGCTTTAGGAGAATGAGATGAAACTAAGTTGTAAAATGATGGTGTTGGCTCTCTGTGTGATGTTTACCCTGGCTTTTGCCGTTGATGCTGGCGCCAAGGAGAATAAGGACATTACCATTGGCTTGGCGGTGGCAAATCTGCAGGCGGACTTCTTCAACCAGATCAAGCAGTCGGTCAACAAAGAGGCTGATAAGCTCGGTATTACCGTATTTACCGTGGATGCTCGCGGTGATTCGGCAACCCAGGTAAACCAGATTCAGGATCTTATTACCAAAGAGGTGGATGCAATTATCTATATCCCGGCCGGGGCGACTGCGGCTAGTGTGCCGGTAAAGGCGGCGCAGGATGCAGGTATTCCGGTGATAACTGTCGACCGTAACCCGGCCGATGCTCCTGGTAATACCTTTATCGCTACCGATAGTGTGGCTGCGGCCAAGACTCTCGGCGAGTGGGTGGCTAAGAAGATGGGCGGTAAGGCGAAGTATGCGATTATTCAGGGGCAGCTCGGTACTACCCCCGAGATCGACCGAAACAAGGGCTTCAATGAAGCGCTCAAAGATTATCCAGGTATGGAGTTGGTAGCGAAGCAGGCCAGTACCATGTGGATGCAGGACGAAGGCTTCAAGATTGCTCAGGATATGCTCCAGCGCGATCCAGAGATCAATATGTTCTTCGGCAGAGCCGATGCCCTGGCTCTCGGAGCAGCCCAGGCCGTAAAGGTGGCTAATCTGCCTCAAGAGGTGGTGGTTATTGGTTTTGACGGTGATGTCGCCGGACTCGAAGCGGTAAAGAAGGGTGTGCTTGACGCAACTATGACTCAGCAGACACAGCACATGGGCAGACTCGCTCTCAACTCTGCAGTAGATCTCATCAATGGTAAGTCAGTACCGAAAGAGCAGCTCCAGAACGGTACCCTGACCACCAAGGAGAATGTTGATAAGTTTATCAAAGAGCATCCGTAAGCGCTCGGTCTGAGAAGTAAGTACTAGCGGTTATGAGCTGCGGTTGCGGTTTTGCCGCCTGCCAAGGCTCATAACCGGCAATATCTTTTTATGAGATTGTCCGGTTGTTCAGACCGGGTGGTGCCGGGAAGGGTGGCTAAAGTAAGGATCATTCTATAGCTATTGCCCGGCTGTGAACCGGTACCGAGTGGGTTATATTTGGTTGAGAAAAGAATAAAGGTTGATTCATGACTGCACAAGTTAATATTCGCTCTGAGGCGCAAGCAGAGCTAAAAATTTCAGAGAGTGGATTGTCGGTTCGCGGTATCTCCAAGTGTTATTTCGGTATACCAGTACTCCAGGATATCAATTTAAATATCGAACCCGGTGAGGTTGTGGCGCTCCTGGGGGAGAACGGAGCAGGTAAATCAACCCTCTCAGGAATTATTGCCGGGGTGATTCAGCCTGAAGCCGGAGGGACGATGACTTGGCGCGGGCAGCCCTATGCGCCGGAAACACCAGCAGCTGCACATGCGGCCGGGATCGGGCTGATTCATCAGGAACTCAGACTCCTGCCGGAGCTGAGTATTGCCGAGAATGTCTTTGTAGGAAAGCTGCCGGTCAAGAACGGGATTGTCGACCGGGAGAAGATGAATCGACTCGCCGGGGAGCAACTCCACCGGTTGGGGCTGGATGTATCGCCGACCCAGAAGGTATCGACCCTCAGAGTGGCCGCGCAGCAGCAGGTCGAGATCGCCAAAGCGTTGACCCTCAACGCCAGGCTGCTTATTCTTGATGAGCCGACTGCAGCGCTCGGTGGAGAAGAGACCGAACGGTTGTTTGAGCAGATTGAAAAATTAAAGAAGGAAGGCGTGTCTTTTATATATATCAGCCACAGGCTGGAAGAGATCTCCAAGATTGCCGACCGTATCGTGGTGCTGCGCGATGGGCAGCAGATAGCGGTGCATGCTACCGCGCAGATTGAGTTGCAGCAGGTGATCGCCGAGATGGTGGGAAGAAATGTAGAGCGCTTATTTCCCGAGCCGTGTATCAATCCGGGTGAGGTGGTGCTCGCGGTAGAGAATCTGAGCGCCCCGGATAATTCGTTTACGGATGTCAGCTTCGAGGTGCATGCAGGCGAGATCCTCGGTATCTCCGGGATTGTCGGAGCGGGGCGAACCGAGCTGATCCGCGCGATCTGTCAGGTCGATCCGATCGCTGCAGGCGAGGTGCTGCTCAACGGGAAATCTATCCGCGGGATAAGTCCGTCGGTAGCGATCAAGGAAGGGGTGGTGCTGATACCCGAGGATAGAAAGCATGACGGATTGATTATCGACCATACCATCGCGGAGAATATGTCTTACGGCAACTTCGATATCTTCGGTAAGAACGGCTGGGTGCTGCCCAAGCAGAAGACCGAATATTCACGCCGGCACAGTGAGCGCATGAATGTCAAAGGTAGGCCGGAAAATAAGGTGAGTTCGCTCTCGGGCGGTAATCAGCAGAAGGTGGTTATTGCCAAGTGGATCTCCAGAGATCCGAAGGTATTTGTGCTTGACGAGCCGACCCGGGGTATTGATGTCGGAGCGCGGGCGGCGATCTATGATGTGATTGCGGAACTGGCGCAGCAGGGAATGGCGGTGATTATGGTGAGTTCAGATTTGGAGGAGATCATGGGACTGTCACACCGGATTATGGTGTTGGCGCGCGGCAAAAACCAGGGTATCCTGACCCGGGAGGAAGCGACACACGTCAAGGTGATGGAGTTGGCAACCAAATAACTTTATTTTATTATAATTGAGTAATTTAAGAATTGTGCTTTCAGTAAAGGAAATGAGAGATGGATATATTTAGTTTGGCAGGCGACATCGCCTTTATTACTGGTGCGGGTTCGGGAATCGGGCAAGCGATCGCGGTTGGAATGGCCAGGTGCGGGGCAGATATTGCGCTCTTTGATCTGACGGTTTCAGAGGGTTTGCTCGAGACCAAGAAGCAGGTCGAGGCAGCAGGGAGGCGTGGACTCTGCCTGGCAGGGAATGTGACGGTTGAAGAGGATCTGGTGCAGGCGCTTGCGCAGGCGGAAGAGGAACTGGGGCCGCTGACTATCGCGGTAAACAGTGCCGGTATTGCCAATGCCTGCCCGGCGGAGGAGATGGAACTCAGCCAGTGGCAGAAGATGATCGATGTGGATCTTACCGGGGTGTTCCTCTCTTGTAAGAGTGAAGCCAAGGTCATGCTCAAGCGCGGCAAGGGGGCGATAATCAATATTGCCTCGATGTCTGGGAGTATTGTCAACCGCGGATTGACCCAGGTTCATTACAACTCGGCCAAGGCCGGGGTGATGCATCTGACCAAGAGTTTGGCGATGGAGTGGTGTGACCGGGGGATACGGGTGAACTCGATCAGCCCGGGGTATACCGCCTCACCGATGAATACCCGCCCGGAGGTCGCGGAGCAGGTAAAGCAGTTTGAGTCGGAGACGCCGCTGGCGCGGATGGCGACCTGTGACGAGATGGCAGGACCGGCAATTTTTCTGGCTAGCAAGGCGGCGTCGTACTGTACCGGGGTAGATCTGCTGGTGGATGGAGGCTTTACCTGCTGGTAAGGCTGAGTAACCGGTGCTAATTTTTTATATTAGAAAAGAGGGGTACTATGAAGAGACATGAAGGAAAGGTTGCGGTAATAACCGGAGCAGGAAGAGGAATAGGTAGATGCATTGCCAAAAAATTGTCGGCTGAAGGGGCGAAACTCGTGCTCGCCTCTATCGAAGAGCCGGTACATGAGGTGGCGCAGGAGATAAAAGATAGCGGTGGGGAAGCGGTGTCAATCATCGCTGATGTGACTAAGAAGGAGCAGGTGGTCGCGATCTATCAGCTGGCCGAGGATACTTACGGGCGCATCGATATCTCGGTGCAGAATGCCGGAGTGATACGGATAGCCAAGCTTGAAGATACTACCGAAGAAGATTGGGATCTGGTAATGACGGTCAACACCAAAGGTGTCTTCCTCTGCGCGCAGGAGGCGGCACTGCGGATGCGTAAGTATGGTAACGGCGGGAGGATAATCAATACTGCTTCGGGGCAGGCGCGCGATGGCTTTATCTATACCCCGGCGTATGCGGCAAGCAAGTTCGGGGTGATCGGCATGACCCAGAGTCTGGCCAAGGAGTTGGCCAAGGAGAAGATTACGGTGAATGCCTACTGTCCGGGAATCATTGAGAGTGATATGTGGACCTATAATGACAAGGTGTGGGGTGAGCTTCTCGGTGATTATAAGCCGGGGGAATTGATGGCGGAGTGGGTAAAAGGTATTCCGATGGCGTACGCTGGGGACGGCACTGAAGTGGCGGATCTGGTAAGCTTTATCGCTTCAGATGAGGCATCGTACCTGACCGGGCAGACTATCAATATCGACGGCGGATTGATTATGTCCTAAGGGGTAGCAGAGAGTCGTACTCGGTGATTTTTGAAGATATTTTTTGCAGCAGCTGTACCAAGACAAACAATAACCACAGAAAAAGAAGTACAACCGCAGGGAACCCGGGAGCGTAAGCCTCCGGGTTCTTTGTGTTTCATATTTGAATTATGGTTGAAACATGTCTCTCCGGGTCGGCACTGTGCCGGCTATAACGGTCTTGCCCGGTGTTGAGTCTTTGCAAATAGGTCTCAAGGTTTATAGTGATCTTTTCGTCTTTATATTTTATTGTTTGGTCGTTGAATATATGGTTATTTGATTATCTTCGTTAATTCAGTGGTTTGAATCAACTTGCGTTTAGGGAAAAAATATTTCAGCTGGATTGTGCGAAGTGCGTCTTGAGTAACTATGAAAATACGTAAATGATTTTCTGGGATTGGCGGAATGGTTTGAGTATGCCGAGTGCTAATAGTGCTGCCGGTCTATACCTTTTTGGGTGTGGAAAAATAATTAATTAACTTGAAATTGCTGGTTTAATTTGTAGTATTAACACTTGATTTTATGTGCGGTTGTTTGAAGGTGGTTCAGACTACAGGTTTGCTGGGTAGTGTCTGGCAGCGGGGCGCTACTGGAGGCGGCAGTTTGGTTGGCGTAGGAGCAGAAAGGGGTTGTATGGAGCGCAAAAAAGTAGGGCCGATTTGGTATATGGTTATTCTCCTCGGGGTTCTGCTGGTTCTGGGGGTGATCTTTGCCGGGACGATTTCAAGTTCCAAATATGCTAGAATTTTGCCGATGTTGGGTAGAAGGTACTTGGTGGATGTACCGCTGCTTCTGGGGTTGTCGTTGGTCATGCTGCGGGGAAGGATAGATCTGGCGCTTGGAGGTAATATGTCTCTCGGCGGCATCGTCTTTGCTCTGGTTTATTTGCAGCAGTTTTCAATGGGGCTTGCAGTTCTTGCCGGGCTGTTCGCGGTTGCGTTATTCGGCTTACTGGCGGCGGTGCTGACAACCTATACCAAGGCCTCGTCTATCTTGCTGACACTCTTGATTGGCCTGATCACGAGTAATATCGCCTATGCCTTGTCGGATGGAGAGAGTGTATCGGTGAGAATGCTGGGAAGTATGGGAGGGACGGCTCCGGTGGCGGTCTTGCTCGTTGTTTTCGTCTTTATTATGATGTTGCGCGAGGGGAGGAAGAAGAGAAGAGAAATCGTCAGCGGCGTAAAGGTAGATACGCAGCAAGCTCCTGCCTTCTTGTATTATATCCTGTCGGCGTTACTTGCTGGGTTTGCCGGAATCTTTGTGGTTATGCGAGCGGGAGCAGGTTATCCGGGGATGGGAATAGATATGTCGCCTAGTATTCTGGTTACGGCAGCAGTGGGCGGGTACTTTATGGCAAACGTAGGGGTAAAGCTGTATAATGGTCTGATTGCTTTAGCGATCTATGAAGTCGGCAATTTTCTGCTGATTTTTTATAACGTATCCTCATATAAGCAGTCGATTATAATTTATGGTGTGGGGTTGGTGTTGCTCGGCTTCAGCAAGTGGAAAACACTATTCCCAGCGGTGGCGCCGGAGGCTGGGGAGTCTATAGCGGCTGCAGCGGATACGGACAACGGGGTTGACCCGGAAGTATAAAGAACTCTAACAAGGGGGGGGCGAATAAGTAAACGTACCGGTTTATTCCGGTACGTTTGGCTTTTTAAATCAACGACTTACAGCTTAGTGCGTGTAGAGCAGGTCTGTATAAAACTCTTGACAGTCAACAGCTTTGCTGGTATTTTTGTAAGTATCTGCTAAATAGCGTAAGGGAATAGTAAATTGCTGAAAGTTGAGTTCCCTTTAATCCGGTATTGACTGGAATGAGTAATTCATGAGACTTATATGTACTAAATACTATTACTTCAAGGAAGGGATCGAGACGAATGAATAATTTTACATTTTATGCGCCGACTTACTTTGTTTTTGGTAAAGATACTGAGACGGAGGCAGGAAAATATGTCAAAAAATTTGGGGGAAATAAGGTTCTTATCCATTATGGCGGCGGCTCGGTGGTGCGATCCGGTCTGTTAGACCGCGTCAAAAAATCACTGGACGCAGAAGGCATCAGCTATGTTGAACTTGGCGGCGTCTGTCCCAATCCGCGTAGTGGTTTGGTCTATACCGGGATAGAGCTCTGTCGCCAAGAGAAGGTAGACTTTATCCTTGCTGTCGGCGGGGGGAGTACGATCGACTCGGCCAAGGCGATTGCTGCCGGTGTGGTGTATGCGGGAGATTTTTGGGACTTTTATCAGGGTGGAGTTGTCACTGAAGCTCTACCGCTTGGGACTATTCTTACTATCGCCGCGGCCGGGAGCGAAGGCTCACCCAATACTGTCATCACCAAAGAAGAAGGTATGTACAAACGAGGAGCAATCGGGGACGCCTTGAGACCAAAGTTCTCTATCTTGAATCCCGCGCTGACCCAGACCCTTCCGCCATACCAGACGGCGTGTGGAATCACCGATATCATGGCGCATCTGTACGAGCGTTACCTGACCAACACCAAAGAAGTTGAAGTGACTGATCGCCTGATTGAGGCCTTATTACTGACTATGATTCATGAAGGGCCACGGGTTATTGCAGATCCGAATAACTATGAAGCACGAGCCAATATTATGTGGGCGGGGATGATGGCGCATAATAATTCCTGCGGTGTCGGCAGGGAGCAGGACTGGACAAGTCACGGCATTGAGCATGAACTGAGCGCCATGTATGATTGTGCGCATGGGGCTGGGCTTGCCGTAGTGATGCCGGCGGTATTTACCTATAATCTGCAGCATGATGTAAATCGGTTTGCGCAGGTGGCGGTACGGGTATGGGGTTGTCAGCTGGACTTTGATAATCCTGAAAATACCGCCAAGCAAGGGATTGAAGCGCTGCGCAGTTTCTTGATCTCCATTGGCATGCCCAAGAATTTCGCAGAAATCGGCGCTAAAGAGAGCGATATCACAGAATTGGCGCGTATCGCGTGTCATGGTGACGCGCGAACCGGAGAGCTCGGCGGTTTTGTATCCTTGCAGCAACAGGATGTGGAGAATATATACCGGCTCATGTTGTAGAATATCTATTTTCTAAAGAATGCAGGAGTTTATCATGAAAAAAGAGAAATATGTAGAACTGGAAAAAGAAGTAAGAAAAGATGAGGAGAGTATTCGCTTTGAGAGTTTTTCCAATAGGGAGGCGCTCGACTTGGGTAATTTCCTTGTCGAGAAGATCTACAGCGAGGAGATCGATCTGGCTATCTGTATTCGCAAACTGAATGGTTCCATACTTTTTCAGCATATGACGGAAGGGACATCTCTGAATAACCAGAACTGGATGGAGCGTAAATTCAATACAGTTTTGCTGATGGAACGGAGTTCCTACGGTGTCTGGGCTGAATTCAATATCTCAGGGAAGACTTTAGCTGATCATGGCTTGTCAGATTTTGATTATGCTGTCTGTGGCGGGGCCTTCCCCATAACCTTGAAGACGGGGGAGATGGTTGGCGTGGTGATAGTATCGAATCTGCCCCACAAAAAAGATCATGAATTTGTGGTCAAGGGACTCAAGGAATGGCTCAATAGGTAGCATGGACGTTAGTGCCGGTTGCGTCTGCGTCTCGCTGCGGTTGTAGCGGCGCGACGCTGCTAGATGAGTAGGCTTGATGGAATCGCTCGGGTTGGCCGGGCGATTCTTTTTTTAAGTATGCCGAGTATTATGCTTTACGCGCCGGTAGTATGCATAATATTAAATACAGTTTAAAATGAATGGTCATTCATAGTCGCGAATTAAATAAATGTCTCGGTTTTGCTTGGTGGTGGCGGCACGGTTTGCGGCCTGATTCTGGTTGAGTGGATTTCTGCATATGTTTAATGTCTTGCAATGTAAGGTGTTGTGTTGTTTTAGAGGTGCTTCTGGCGGGTTATGGTATTTTGTGGCGTTAGTCGAATATACTGTAGATATTATTTTCAACTCGTACTGTAATAGGGTAAGATACAGGTAGAGCCCGTTGGGGTTTGCGGGATGTTGACTGTTTGAGTACGAAGAGGAATATACTATGGGTGCTGATAATACTGATGCAAATGCTACCGGCGCGCAGCAGGCAGAAGCGAATAATCGGGGTGCTTCGCCGTATACTGAGCCGGAGTTTGACTCCTTGCCGGAGGAGACGCAGCGGTTGATGAATAAGGAGAAGGCCAAGCTCGGCTTTATACCCAATTATATGAAGGTGCTGTCGCGGCGTCCAGAGGAACTTCAGGCGTATATGGCCTACCGTTCGGCCTTGCTGGAGAGTGCGGGTGGGCTGACGCCAGAGGAAAAATCAATGATTATTGTTGCCTGTTCGAGCTTTAACGGGTCGTTATACTGTGTGATCGCGTATGAGGCGAATCTCCGGCTGAACTCGGAGAATCCGGGGATTGCCGACGAGATCTCCATCAACTACCGTGAGGCGGATATCAGCGAGCGGCAGAAGGCGATGCTGGATTTTGCCATCAAGGTAACTACCGATTCATATAGCATCACCGAAGAGGATTTTGCCGAGCTGCGCAAGTTTGAATTTTCGGATAAGAGTATCTGGGATATCGCGACCATTGCTGCATTTTATAACTTTGCCAACCGGATGCTCAACTTCAGCAAGGTGCATGCCGACAGGGAATTCTATACGCTGGGTCGGAACCGGATAATTTAGCAGGAGGTGAGTTAGAGCACCATCTTCAGGAATTCCTGGGTGCGGTAGTGCTGTGGCTTTTCGAAGATCTGCTCCGGCTCTCCCGCTTCGAGGATGACCCCATGATCCATGAAGAAGACTCGGTCAGCAACCTCGCGGGCAAAGCCCATCTCGTGGGTGACTACTACCATGGTCATGGACTCCTCGGCCAGCGACTTCATAACACTCAGTACCTCGCAGACCATCTCCGGGTCGAGCGCAGAGGTTGGTTCGTCAAAGAGCATGATGTTCGGGTGCATCGCCAGTGCCCGGGCGATGGCTACACGCTGCTTCTGTCCGCCGGAGAGCTTGTCCGGGAAGACCTGCGCCTTCTCGGACAACCCGACCTTGCCGAGCAGCTCCAGAGAGATATTTTTAGCTTCGTCCTTACTCATCCGGCGTACCAGGGTCGGCGCGAGCTTGATATTATCGAGTACCGTCATATGCGGGAAGAGGTTGAAGTGCTGGAAGACCATGCCGACCTCGGTGCGCACCTTGTTGATATCGATCTTCGGATCGGTTATCTCGACCCCATCGACGATGATACTGCCACTGGTAGGTTCTTCCAGTCGGTTGATGCAGCGCAGGAAGGTACTCTTGCCCGAGCCGGAGGGGCCGATGACACAGACCACCTCGTTGGGCGCGATCTGGGCGTCTACCCCTTTGAGAACCTCGAGCGTGCCGAAGTATTTGTGCAGGTTAGTGATCCTTATCATTGATTCCGAGTCTCTTTTCATACCAGTGGATTATACGGGAAATAGTTATGGTCATAACCAGGTAGACGATGGCTATGCCGATATAGGCGGGGAAGTAGGCATAGGTCGTGGCGGCGTAAAGCTTGCCCGCCATAACCAGTTCAGTTACGCCGATAGACGATAGAAGTGAGCTATCCTTGAGCAGGACTATGATCTCGTTCCCGAGCGGCGGGATAACCCGTCTGAAGGCCTGGGGCAGGATTATCCGCAGATAGGACTGCTGCTTGGTAAGCCCGAGTGAGCGCGCTGCCTCCATCTGCCCCCGGTCGATCGACTGGATGCCAGCACGCATGATCTCGGCCACGTAGGCGGCCGAGTTGAGGCTGCAGGCGATAATGCCAGAGAAGAGCGCCTGGTTATTGTCGCTGAAGATCATGGGTAGAAGCTTGGAGAGGATGGTGTTGTCGAAGATGCCGGTGATACTCACCGGGAGGAGGAAATAGCACATCAACACCTGCAGCAGCAGAGGTGTACCGCGGACGACATCAATATAGATAACTGCGGGAAAGTGCAGATACCACTGCCGGGAGAGTTTGAGCAGGCTGAGGATCAGGCCGCAGGCGATACCAAAGATTACCGCTACTACCGTGACAAACAGGGTGGTGCAGGCACCGTTTAGCAGTTGCGGAAATACCTCCAGCAGCGGGGTCAGAAAGTCAGAGCTTGAGTTGCTGATAAAGAGTTGAACCTCTGACGATAGGTGTTGGAAAATTTCTGAAAGCAAAGCTGATCTCTCTCCTGGACGGTAAGCAGGTGCAAGTTTAATCTAAATCTAATATTAAAATAATTAGTCCAATAATAGTCGGCTGCTAAGTGTTGTCAAGACGTTGTTTCGGTAGAAAAAACCATCCCGTCGCTTGAGGTTGACAGGATGGTTGGTCAAGAGCAGCAGCATAGACCCAAAGACTACTCTCCGGTATTAAAGTATTTGTCGTAGATCTTGTCATAGGTGCCGTTGGCGCGGGCGGCGGCCAGACCGGCATTGACCTTCTGTAGCAGCTCTGGGTTCTTTTTGTTGATGACAAAGCCGTACTGTTCCTTGTTCAGCGGTACGTCGAGCATGGTCAATTCACCCTTGCTCTTCTTGAGGTAGGCGGTATTGACTGGGATGTCATTGATGACGACATCGACGCGCCCTTTCAAGAGGTCGGTAATGGCTAGAGCTGAGTTATCCATGACTACGATCGACTTGAGCTGACCCTTGGCCTTGAGATCTTCTGCCGCTTTCTGCCCGCTGGTACCGATCTGTACGGCGGCGGTCTTGCCGGCAAGATCAGCTACAGAATTTATCTGGTCATTCTCAGTTCGCTTGACGATGCCGATACCGGCGTCGATATATGGCTCGGAGAAGCTGATGACCTTGGCGCGTTGGTCGGTAATGGTGAAGCCTGAGGCTGCCATATCTATCTTCTGGGAGATGACCGCAGGGATCAAGCCGTCAAAGCCGAGAGAGATAACCTTGATGTCAAAGCCCTGATCCTGCGCAATAGCCTGCATCAGTTCGATATCGAAACCGGTAATTTCGCCGCTCTTGCTGTCGACAAATTCGAAGGGAGGGAAGGTGGGCTCGGTGCCGATGGTAATGGTCTCTTCAGCGGCGTGGGCGGCGAGAGTGGTAAGGGCGATGAGGGCGCAGCAGATTACACTGAGTACGCGGTGTAGAAGGTTTTTCATGGCTGATCCTTTGATTATTTGAAAAAAAATAAGTACTGTATGAACGGTTTAAATGCTAATACTTGTTCGCATTTATGTTAATTAATATTAACGTATAAATGCTGTTAGTCAATAAATTAATACTGATACTGTGGTGGAGAGTCTGGAAAATATAAATTTTGAGCCGAAAATCTCGGGTAATATGATGTAAATAAGCAAAAACTCAAAATAATTAAGGAAAAAAATATCTTTTTATGTTGAATTATGCAGGACTTATGGTAAACTAAGCTTATTGAATAAGTATATTTTTCCTGATAGGAGGGTGTGCGGTGGCCAGAATAATCGAAATCAGAATCTGCATGGGGAGTTCATGTTATTCCCGGGGGAATCTCAAGGTCAAGGAGATTATCGAGGGCTTCGTGCAGAGTCGCGGGTTGGAGGAGCGGGTGGATTTTCGGGGGGAACTTTGCTGCGGGCGGTGTGGTGAAGGGCCGAATCTAACGCTTGACGGGCAGGAGTACAGCCAGGTCGATGAAGGCGTGATCTGGGATATTCTTGAAGAGAAGTTCGGCAAGGAGTAGTGCATGGTGGTCAGTTTCCGGTAGGCTGGTGGCGGGAAGTTTATTCAAGGTTTGTGAAGAGGGTTCTGATGATGAATAGGCGATATGCGGTATATACCCAGGAGACCGAGTGCCTGGATTGTTATAAATGTTTGCGTAAGTGTCCGTCAAAGGCGATTGTGGTCAAGGATGCGCATGCGACGATTGATCCAGAGATCTGTATTGCCTGCGGCGAGTGTGTGGCGGTATGTCCCTCCGCGGCTAAGAAGATCCGTAATGATGTCCCGCGGGTACGGGCGTTGATCGAGGCGGGGAGGACGGTCTATGCCTGTTTGGCACCGAGCTGGAAGGCTGAGTTCAGCGGGGTCAGTTCGGCGCAGATCATTACTACGCTCAAACGCCTCGGCTTTGCCGGGGTGGTAGAGGCGGCTCTGGGGGCGCAGGAGGTATCACGGTATACGGCAGAATTCTTGCAGCAGCAGAGCCGAGGAGTGTTCTTCTCCAGTGCCTGCCCCGCGGCGGTGGACTATATCACCCAGCATTATAGTGATTTTGTACGTAATATTACGCCGATAGCCTCGCCCGCTGTCATTACCGCCAATATGATCAAGGAGCGGTTGGGCAGGGACGTGGAAGTGGTATTTGTCGGGCCGTGTACAGCCAAGAAGAATGAGGCGGATAATAGCAATCAATATATTAGCATCGGTCTGACCTTTAAGGAGTTGCGCGACTGGATGGAATTGCTGGAGTTGGAGGTGGCGGCTGAGGTCGATCCGGAGGAGAAGTTTGATATCGCTGAAGCCGGGGAAGGAGTACTCTACCCGATTGAGGGCGGTATGCTGGAGACGGTGCGCTCGAGCCTGGGGACGGCTGAGTGTGATATGCTCAGTATTACCGGGATTGAGCATATTGGTGAAATCCTTGATACCCTCAATGAGGACGAGATCGACGGGGTCGTCTTTATCGAGACGCTGGCTTGTGTCAACGGTTGTCTCGGCGGGGCGGGGATGGCACGGGGGAGAGCCGGGGTGAAGAGTATTCTGGATATCTGTCGGGATAAAGCGGCGCGGGTTAAATGTGTGGCGCAGCAACCGGAGAGTGTGGTTGAGCTAAGTTTCTGGGGGAAGAAGCCGGAGCCGCAGAAGGTGCCGGTAGAGGCGATATATGCCGCTATGCGCCGTATCGGAAAGGAATCGGTGGCGGATGAATTGAATTGCGGCGGCTGTGGGTATAATACCTGTGTCGACTTTGCGGCGGCGCTTGCCAGTAACCGCGCTGAGGAGTCGATGTGTGTCTCCTATATGCGCCGTCTCGCGCAGAAGAAGGCCAACGCTCTGCTCAGGTCTATGCCCTCCGGGGTGGTGATTGTAAATGAGGCACTTGAGATCATTGAGAGTAATCGTTCATTTGCTAAGCTTTTCGGCGAAGATACTGAGAATGCGTTTGAGGTGATCCCAGGACTCAAAGGGGCGCGGCTGGAGAGTATCCTCCCCTTCTCCGAGTATTTCGCCTCAGCGCTGCGTACGGGGCAGGATATCCGCCGGGAGCATCTGGAGTCCAACCATAAGCTTTTTAACGTCAATATATTTGTGATTGAGCGGGGCAAGGTTGTGGGCGCGGTTATCGAGGATGTGACCAAGCAGGAACTGCGGCGTGAGCAGATTGCCAGGCGCGCTCGGGAGGTGATCCAGAAGAATATCACTACGGTTCAGGAGATAGCTTGTTTGCTGGGTGAGCATGTTACCGACACCGAGGTGCTGCTTAGCCGGATTGCCGATGATTATATTACGGAGAAAGAGCAATGATGGATCTCGATGTCTTTGTCGAGGTGGAGTGTTCCCAGTGGATAAAGAACGGGCAGAATGTCTGTGGAGACGCCTTTCGCTCCGAACGCTTGCCCGGCGAGAACCGCCTTATTGCGACCCTGGCGGATGGGCTGGGCAGCGGGGTCAAGGCGAATATCCTCGCGACAATGACCGCGACTATGGCGCAACGCTTTTCGGCGGCTAATCGGGATATCTTGAAATTCTCCAGGATTATGAGTGACTCCCTGCCGATCTGTCAGGTGCGCAAGATAAGCTACTCGACCTTTACTATCGTCGACTGTATCCTTGAGGAGAAGGCGCGGATAGTCGAGCAGGGGAATCCGCCGTTTCTCCTGATTCGTAACGGGGTTAATGTGCCGGTGGAGCGGGAGCGGATCGGGGGGGACTCCGAAGCGCGGGCGATGTATGCGGCGTCGTTTGTGCCCCAGTGTGGGGACAGGATTATTATCTGCTCTGACGGGGTGTCGCAGGCTGGTATCGGCAGTCGGGACTATGCCTTCGGCTGGCAGAATGAGGGGTGTCGGGATTTTGTACTCAAGACGGTGCGGGAGTATCCGGAGATCTCGGCGCGGGAGTTGGCGCTCCTCGTGCGCAATGCGGCTCTGGCGAAGTGGCCAGAGCGGGTGGCGCGGGATGATATCAGCTGCGCGGTGATCTATTTCCGCAGTCCGCGTAAGGCGCTGGTGCTGAGCGGTCCGCCGTTTGATCAGAGTCGGGACAAGGAGTACGCCATGCTGGTACGCTCGCACCGGGGGACGGTGGTAATCTGCGGCGGGACGACGGCGCAGATTGTCTCCCGCGAGCTCGGTGAACGGGTTGATATCGATCTGGCCAGTGCGAATAACGGTCTGCCCCCGGCTTCGGCTATGCCGTCGGCGAGTCTGGTAACCGAGGGTATCCTGACTTTGACGCGGGTGGTGCAGTACCTCAAGAGTGGGACTTATCCCAGTACCGACCCGGCGGGTATGATGGTGGAGAAGCTGCTCAATAGCGATGTAATTAATTTTGTGATCGGTACCAAGATAAATGAGGCGCATCAGGATCCGACCCTCCCGGTCGATCTGGAGATGCGGCGCAATATTGTCAAGAGTTTGAAGCAGGTACTGGAGACGAAGTACTTGAAGATGGTGGCGGTAGAGTATATATAACGCTGAATACTGGAGATGAAATGAAGAAGATCGTGGTTGAAATATGTCTGGGTACGACCTGCTTTGTGATGGGCGGGGCGGGTTTGGAGGATTTTATGGAGTTGTTGTCTGAGGCGGAGCGGGAGCAGGTAACGCTTAAACCTTCTACCTGTATCGGACTCTGCAAGGATAGAGCTTATGGTCGGGCGCCGTATGCCCGGGTGGATGGGGAGGCAGTGGCTGAAGCGACACCGGCGAGTCTGGTGAGCAAGATCAGAGAAGTGCTGGGAAAATAATATAGCTACTTTTGCTTAATTTGAAGGATGAGAACGACTATGCAGTGTCAGAATAATGCAACCAGGATAAAGCGGGAGATCTTGATCCGGCTGTTGGAACTCTTCAACGAGGGTAAACTCCAGACCGAGGCGCGGCAATTACCTTACACCATGTACCCTAAGGGATCGGCGGATGTGCGCTGTTGTATCTACAAGGACAGGGCGGTATCGCGGCTGCGCAGTATCGCCGCGCTCGGCTGGGCGGCAGAGGAGGATATTGATGACAGTAAGAGCCTGAATGAGTACGCGCGTGAAGCGCTTGAGCGTACAGCGCTCAGCGGCCCAGTTATGACCGTACTCGATATCGCCTGCCAGGGGTGTGTCAATAACCGTTATTATATCACCGATGTCTGCCAGGGGTGTATTGCCCGGCCGTGTATGGTGAACTGCCCCAAGGAGGCGATAAGTATCGTTGGGGGTAGATCCATAATTGATCCGGACAAGTGCATCGACTGCGGTAAGTGTAAGAGTGTCTGCCCGTACAATGCGGTGACCAAGGTCTCGGTGCCGTGTGAAGAGGCCTGCCCGGTAGGGGCGATCACCAAGAATAAGACCGGCCAGGCTACTATCGACTTCGCGCTCTGTATCAGCTGTGGGCGCTGCATGCGTTCATGCCCGTTTGGAGCGGTGATGGAGAAGTCGCAGGTAATTGATGTGGCGCGGGCGCTCCGGAGCGAAAAGGAGGTAGTGGCGATGCTGGCGCCAGCGATTGTCGGGCAGTTCCCGGCAGAAATCGAGCAGATTGTGACCGGGTTGCTGCGTCTTGGTTTTGACCGGGTGGTCGAGGTAGCGCATGGGGCGGATACGACTATCCGCAAGGAGGCGGCAGAGTTTGTCGAGCGGATGCAGCAGGGCGAGCCGTTTATGACCACCTCTTGCTGTCCGGCATATGTTCAGACGGTCAAGAAGCACCTCCCGCAGCTTGCCGCGTATGTCTCCGAGACCGCGACGCCGATGCACTATACGGCTCTGGCTGAGAAGGAACGCAGCGCCGAGTGCGTTACCGTCTTTATCGGGCCGTGTGTGGCCAAGCGCCAGGAAGGCTTTGAGGATAGCTGCGTTGATTATGTCTTGACCTTTGAAGAGGTAGGGGCTTTCTTTGTCGCTGCTGAGATTGAGGTGGCGCTGCTCGAACCGACGGAATTTGCCGAGCCGCCGAGCCGGGAGGGCAGAGGCTTTGCTGTCGCCGGGGGGGTGGCCGCCGCAGTTGCTGTTTACGCCGGAGTCGGCGCCGGGGTCGAGCCGGAGAGCATCAACGGGTTGGAGGCCAGGTCGCTAAAGAAGCTCGAACTCTACGCCCGGACGCAGCATGCTAGCGGGAATCTCATCGAGGTCATGGCCTGTGAAGGTGGTTGTGTCGCTGGAGCCGGGGCGGTAGCGGTGACCCGGAGCGCGACCAAGGCGGTGGAGGATCTTTGCCGGGTGAGTTGTAGTATAACCACCAAGCCGTAAAGCGTATAGTCTTGACCTGGCGCCGGCGTTTCTCTTTGGTAGCAGGAGGCGCTAGGTCGGGATTTATTATTCGACCGGGATCAGGGTGAAGCTGAGCCGGGAGGGTTTGTCGGCAGCGAAACAGAACTTACGGAACTCCGGATACTCCTCGCGAGTGATCCGGGTTTTTTTCAGTTCCAGGGTGTAGTCGAGTTTGAGCAGATTGTTGATATTGCTGAATTCGATGCTCAGGCTGCCGAAGGGGGTATCGAGTTTGACCGGTGCCGGGAGTTTCTGCTCCAGTTTCCAGTTGATCGGCCATTCGATCTTGAGATGACGCTGAATTTGGTATAGTGTCGGCAGGATCAGGTCGGCACTGCGCCGGGAGGTTATGGCGTAATTACTGAACTCCGAGGGGAAGGCGCCGTTATTTTCGCCCTTACTGCTGAGAATTGGCTGCGGCAGGGAGAAGGCGATACGCTCCTCGGCGGTCTTCTGGGCGTAATCTCTGATCCTGACCCTGCCTTTGAGCATCTCTTCATCAGGGTCTAGCTGATCGTTACTGCCGAAGTCCTCGACGACTACGGCACTGACATGCCCATAACGCTCGGTACAGATGGCGCGGAGGACATTGTCCCAGGTGTTGGGGTTGTTGAACCAGGCGCGCAGAAACATCGACGACTCGCCGGTGGTGGCGATGGTAAAATCCATATCGGCGGTGCCTTCGCCATTGATGCCGATACCGGTATAGTCGATCCAGCGGTTGGTGCTTCCGGCGTAGTCCGGCGTCTGGGTGAATTCGGCGCCGCTGGGGCGGATAATTACGGCCTTGGCGCCGGCATTGGTCGAGGGATTGGACTCGATCGTCCGAAAGTGCAGGGTGCCGTCGAGATAATACGGCTTGCCGTCTACCTGCGCGTAGGCGATGCAGTGGTTGAAGTGGGAGAGAATCGGTAGGGTAAAGTCCTCTAGCCCTCTGCCGGTAATGGTATTCTCGCTCATGGTCGAGCGCAGCAGGAGCGGCCAGGCGTCGATCCCCGCCAGCTTCGCCATGACGCAGAGTAGGGTGGATTTATCCTTGCAGTCGCCGAAGCGCCGGGTGAAGATCGTGCCGGCGTTATATGGTTTGAAGCCGTGAACTCCGAATTCCCAGGCGTTGTTTCTGACCTCGGTGGTTATCCAGTTATAGATGGCTTCCAGCTTCTCTTTGTCATTCTTGGCGTTTAGAGTTATCTCCTGTACCTTGGCGGCGATATCCGGAGTGGGCAGGTTCTGCTCCTTGAGCAGTTGCCAGTACCACTGCGCCAGTGCGTCCCAGTCCTTGAAGGTTGAAATCTCTACGGTCGGGGATAATTCATTCTGAGGTGGCGAGAAGGTGTTTACGGGGATAGGCGCCAGGTCGGTAAGCTTCCAGGTATAATTCTTCTTTCCCTCGGCGGTGGTTACCTCCGGTTCTGGCGCGCCGCCACTACTCTGGTAATATAACTCCTGTTGCTCCGGGGTGGTCAGGGTGTAGCGCGATTCGAGAATGGGCAGGGTGTTGCGGAAACGGAAGACCTTGCCGAAGTAGGTGCCGAAGAAGTTCGGTTGGAATTGGTCGATACTGTATTCAAGCTCGATAAGATCACCAACGTCGAGGGCTGGGAGGTCGATGACGGTAAGTCCGCGACTGCCTTGGGGCTGGGCGTTACGGAGCTGGGCGAGACTGATGGAACCGTCAGGATGGACGACCTTTGCCGATTCTATACTGGTCTTCTCGGTATCTCTATCGTACCAGATGGGGTAGTGCTTGAACGAGGCGGCGCCGTTCTTGGTCAGTATCTGGATTACCAGATGCTTGCTGCGGTTTCTGGTGCCGCCCGGGTTGAGTTCGTCATGCTCTTCACTGAGCAGGTAGATCTTGTCTTGACCGGGGGGAATTCGCTCCGGGGTTACCGCGGCGCCGTAACTCTGCAGATCATCGATACGGGTGAGCTGCGAGGGTGGAATTACTCCTTTGAATTCGAGGTAGTGACGCAGTTTGATGTCTGCCGGGTTATACTCAAGAGCGTTCTGATACAGGGTGAGAGCCTTGGCGGGAGCTTGGTTGATACTATAATAGTCTGCGAGAAGGCGGGTAAAGGTGCTGTTCTGCGGGAAGTACGCGAGGGCGGTCTCAAGTTCGGAAAGGAGCTGTGGATCCTGGGTACGGCTGAGTAGTTCGAGCAGATTTTCACGGATCTGCAGGTCGTAAGGGTTGAGCGCCAGATGCGCTGAGGCGAGTTCCTTGACCCGTTTCAACTCGTCCTGACGTGTCAGCAGCAACAGGAGGTTGTTCAGGCTTGTGCTGTCGGTCTTATCCTGGGCGTAGGCGGCGGAGAAGGCGGTTATCGCGTCAGCCAGCGTCGCGTCAGCCAGGGAGATTCTGCCGAGTAACTGTTCCGCCAGCGGATTCTGCGGATCGCGCTTGGCGGTCTCTCGCGCTAGCTCCAGCGCTTTTGCCTCCCAGCCCCGTTCCTTATAGATGCGGTATTGGATGGCGTTGGGGAGTACGGCTTTGGGATTCAGGGTGAGGGCGCGGGTAATATACCCCTGAGCGCGGTCGGGGCTGTTCTGCGAGTCGAGGTAATAGGCGGCGAGTTCGGTCAGAGCCTGGACATTCTCAGGGAAGAGTTTGAGCGCTTTCTCCAGTGACATTCTCCGCATGTTCTCCTCGCGGTCGGCGATGAAACGCTTACTCTCGTCATTGGCCTCGGCAATCGCCATCAGATAGATCCCACTCTCCGGGTTGTAGCGTGCGGCGTTGAGCAGGAGTTGCTGGGCAGCTTGTGAGGTGGTATCGAGCGATTCGCGCTGCAGCAGCAGGTAGCCCAGGAAATATGCGGCGCGGTGCTCAGACTTGTCGCGACTGTACTCTTCGGCAAAGAACTGTTCGGCTCCGTTGGCGATAGTGACAACTCGTGCCGGAGCCGCGGCTACCCTGTGCGCTTGGAGTTGCTGCAGATCAGGGGCCGGTTCGGCCTGCAGGGTATCGAATGCAATTATGTCGGTATTGAGGGCGGAACCATCCGGCATACTGAGCCGAAGGTAGAGGTCGGTCTCGGGCAGGTTCTGGCACTCCAGGGTGAGCATATTCAAGCCCGGTTCCAGGTGTATCCCGGTACACTGTTGGTCGGCTTTAGCGCTGCGCATGCCGGTTGTCTGGAGGATCTCTTCGCCGTTGCTCAGGATGCGCAGCGGGGTGCTGCAGCCGAAATGCAGCGCTAGATCGGCGGCGTCCTCCGACTCCAGCGGGAAGTGGAGGAGTACCTTCTTCTCGGGCAGCCCCTGAGTGAGTCGACCGAGCGGGATCAAGGCGTCGGGAGCGACCGAACGGAAGAGCCGGGTGCTGCCGGAATCTGGGAATTCGAGGATACAGTCACGCAGGAAGTTGAGCTCGGTGCTGAGTGCCTGTATCTTGGCGGCGCGCCCCAGCCTGCGGTTGAGCTCGATCTCGGCCAGGGTCAGCCGGGATACAAGGGGGGCGGGTAGACCCTGGTGCTCAAGGCTCTCCAGTGCGGCCAGAGGTTCACGGTTCTCACCGGTGAACTTGGAGAGTTCGAGAATCTTGGCACAGAGAAATTCACTGACCGCGCTGTTGTAGGCCGGGCTCTTTCCGGCTCGGTACTCGGCGATACAGTCTTCGAGCAGGGCGATATATTCCAGTTCGGCACTGAGGGGTTCGCCGTTGAGTTCGAGTGTCTCGGTCTCTTCCAGGAATTGCTGATCCAGAGCGCTCAGGCGGGTGAGGGTCAGGAAGATTATTAAAATCAGGGTTTTGTAGGTGTTGTGCGCGGAAAATTTCATTGGGCGTTGACCTCTGCTGGTTATAAACTTAAATCCTATAATACTATATGTATTATAGGATTTAAGAGGTCGAATACTACTAAAAAAGCCGGACTTACTGGTCGATGCTGAATTTGTCCGGGGTCAGCGTGGGGTCACTGATGATAATGATACTGTTATCATACTCCCGCTCCAGGGCGGTGAGGGCTTCACGTGACTTATTCGCCAGAGCGATTGCCGTGGTTGGATTCATCTTTATCTTGCAGTCGATGCCGACCTTGAGCTCCTTCTTCAGCGCGCGGATAAACTCGGTCTCCAGCGTGGCCAGGTTCTTGACCACCCCGGTACCGCCGCAGTACTTACAGGTGTCAAAGTGGCTCAGGTTCAGACTCTGGCGCATGCGCTGTCTGGTCATCTCCATTACTCCCAGGGAACTGATCGGGAGGATAGTTGTCTTGGCTCTATCGGTCTGCATCGCACTCCGGAAGATATTCTCGATAGTCCGCCGGTGCTCCTCAGATTCCATATCAATAAAGTCGATCATCACCAGTCCGCCCATGTCCCGCAGCCGAAGCTGCTTGGCAATCTCTGCCGCAGCCTCTTTATTGATCTTCAAAATGAGGTCATGCGAAGATTTGCCCTTGAGAAACTTACCGGTGTTGACATCAATAGTGACCATGGCTTCGGTCTGCTCGATAATGAGTTCGCCGCCACTCTTCAGGCGTACCGATTTGCTAAAGAGCGCGCTGATCTCCTCCTCCACCGCATAGTGGCTGAACAACGGATCCGAGTCGCCGTAATACTTGGCGCGTTTGAGATCTTCGGGCATGGTCAGCTTGAGGAACTCCTGCGCTCGCTTGAACTCCTCTTCCGAGTCGATAAACATGGTGTCGATGCTGTCGGTAAAGTAGTCGCGGATGGCTCTGATCACCAGGTCACTCTCCTGATAGATCGGCATCGGCCCCTTGACATTCTTGGTATGATTGGTGATGGCCTCCCAGAGCATGGTCAGGTAGTCCAGGTCGCGCTGGAGTTCATCCTTACCCTTGCCCATCCCGGCGGTACGGATGATATAACCCATGTCGTTAGGCGGATCAAGCTGCTCCAGAGCTTTTCGGAGTTCGTCACGCTCGGCCTTGTTGGTAATCTTCTTGCTTACGCCGCGCTTCTTGACCGCGGGCATCAAGACCAGGTAGCGTCCGGGCAGGGAGATGTAGGTGGTCAGGCTCGGCCCCTTGGTGGCGACCTGCTCGCGGGTTATCTGTACCAGTATCTCCTGCCCCTTCTTGAGCATGTGATTGATTGGAGGACGCTTGGAAGCAGGTTTCTGGCGGTTGGGTTTGCCCAGAACATCCTCGTACCCGCCGAAGGGGTAGATGACGTCGCGGACATGAAGGAAGCCGTTCTTCTCGGCACCGATATTGACAAAGGCCGCCTGGAGGTTGGGTTCGACATTCTCCACCACACCCTTAAAAATATTGCCGTGGACAAATTCTCCACCGGATTTTTCAATGTAGATCTCTTCCAGGCCGTTCTTACCTGCAATTGCCACGCGAATCTCTCCGTGATCGACCACATTCATCAACATGTTGCGCTCGGTGTTCTTGCGGGTCGGGGTGGTCTTCTTGCTGGTCTCAGCCAGGATGGCGGTAGCAGTGATCGGTTCGAAACTCTGCTTCGGTTTGGTTTCGCTTTCGCCGTTCGTGCTCGCTTCAGCCTCGGTAGTGTCGGTGTCCTGCTCGCGTTTCTTCTTCTTGTTGCGGCGCCTGCGGGCGGAGCGGGAGAGCTTCTTCTCCTCTTCAGTCTCCTCGGCGGTTCGTTCCTCCTGGGCTGCGGCCTGGGCGGCAGGGGTTGGCTGCTCCGGCTGCGGCTCGGCTTTTACCGGAGTTGGACTTACGCTCGCAGCTGGCGCGGTAGCCTTGCCGTTCTGCTTGGCGGCATTCTGCTCAAGGGCGAGCAGGCCACCGCTGATCTTTTCGCCTTTTAGAGTAATTGACGCTGATTCACGTATTGGCGCGGGACTCGTCGGAGTCTCTGTCTGGGGTGTGGCGAGAGTGTCTGTAGCGGTTGGAGTGGTGGCGCGGGAAGTGCGTTGCGGGCGCTTGGAACTGGGGGCGGCTGTGCTCTCTCGGGGCGCAGCACCTTGCTGTTGCTGTTGCTGTTTAAAGGCGAGGCGCTCTTCGATACTCATTGCCGCCAGTGGTTTCTCGGCCATGGTTTCGGTTTGAACCTCTGCCTCGGTTTCCACTTTGGTGCTTTCTTTAAGTTCTTCCTTAGCCTCAGCTTTGACCGCAGCCGGGGTGGCGGCGGGAGTTTTCGGCGCAGTCTTGCGGGTGGTCTTCTTCCCGGTCTTCTTCTTGCTGGTCTTGGCCGGAGCCTCGGTTGTGGCGGCCTCGGCGGTAGTCTTGGTCTCGGCTTCTTTCACGGGAGCGCTCTTGCTCGCGGTCTTTTTGTTGGTCTTCTTGGTGGTCTTTTTCTTGGTCGTCTTGGCCGAAGCCGCGGTAGTCTTGGTCTCGGTATCCTTTACGGGAGCACTCTTACTCTCGGTCTTCTTACTGGTCTTCTTCTTGCTGGTCTTGGCTGTAGCTTTGGGGCTTTCCGCCGCAACCGGTTCTGTACCGGCTGTTTCCGCAGTTGCAGGTTGAGACTTGCTCGTGACCTTCTTGGTGGTCTTCTTCTTGGTGGTCTTCTTTGTAGTTGCAGTCTTCTTGGCCGTCTTTTTGGCGGTCTTCTTACTGGTCTTCTTCTTGGTGGTCTTGGCGGCAGCAGTAGGGGTTGCGGCTTCGCTCGCGCGTGGCTCGGCAGCGGTGCCGGCCTTGGCGCTGGTTTTATCTTTGGTCAAATTAATACTCCATAAAATCTTCTTAAAATACGTGCATTGCGCGCGGCTTGGGTAAGGCACCATCTGTGCTGATCTACTTATCCGTCGCTAACGCTACAGTTAAAATTCCATATACCCCCGGTAAACGCTTTACCGCAAAGGTATAATTACAACTCAATAAAATCGTGTTCCGCTCTCCCCAGGCTGAACACAGAAAAACTTACTTCCGGTTGAAATCCATGGCAATCTTGGTAAAGTCCAGATTATGCCAGTCGATAGCGAGTTTGCCTGCCAGGTATTGGCCGATCTCGTCTACTCTGCCGGCACCGTCGAGCAGGTGGCTGAGTCTGACGGTAATACTGCTGCCGCAGGCCTCACTGCCCTCGATAAATCTGCGAATCTCCACCTCTCGGCGTTTCTGTGCGTGTCCACGCTGGACAAATATCTCCTCGGCTTCCAGCAGACTCCGGTTGGCTGCCGCCAGGAGGGCTGGATCGGGAAAATTATCTATCCGGTAGGTACACGAACTGACAACACGCCCTTTCTTTACCGCTTTTAATTCCTTTAAGTCGGTGAGGGTTATGCAGGGCAGCAACTCCGGCTGGAGACGTTCGAACAACTCCTGGTGGCTGTAGCGCACTGCAAACTCTACCTCTATCTCCTCGCATTCTGAGGCTACGCCGAGGGGTAGAGGGTGCGGGAAGACCATCCTGGGGTGGGGATTGAATCCCCGGGTATGATTTACCTCCAGTCCTGCCCGCCGCAGTCCCCGTTCAAAGTGGCGCATAATATCATGGTGCGAAAAGTAACGTGCTGCACCCAGCTTGGAAAAGGTGAATGATATCTTCTGCCGCAATGACGAGGGTAACGCTGCCAATTTATCTCCAATATGCAATCCATTGTGTTGACATTAAAGGGTTAATCTGTACTATCTTGATAATAATAAAAATATTACTAGCAAAATATAGTATATAATAATAAATAAACGGGTGAATAACAAGAGATTAAGGAAAAGAAATATGGGAAATTTACTGGAGCAGCTCAGAGAGCGAGGACTTGTCGAGCATGTGTCGGATGAAGCGTTGGGAGAGTTGTTTGACCAGGAACCTGTCTCCTTCTATACCGGCTATGATCCTACCGCGGTGAGCCTCCAGATCGGTAACCTCTTTGCTATTGTCACCATGCGCCGACTCCAGCTCGCCGGGCATAAACCGGTTATCATCGTCGGTGGGGCTACAGGCATGATTGGCGACCCTTCAGGGAAGAATGCGGAACGGAACCTCCTTACCGAAGAGGTTATCCAGCAGAATATCGCCGGGCAGCGCCGACAGCTTGAGCGCCTCCTCGACTTCGACTGCGGGGAGAACTCGGCGGTAATCCTCAATAACAAGGACTGGATCGGGCAGATGTCTTTCCTGGAGTTTCTGCGGGATGTGGGCAAGCGCTTTCGCCTCGGGGAGATGCTGGCCAAGGAGTCGGTCAAGAAGCGTCTCAACTCCGAGGCCGGGCTGAGCTTTACCGAGTTCTCCTACCAGCTGCTCCAGGCCTATGACTTTGCGTATCTCTACAAGAATTATGGGGTCAAGCTCCAGCTTGGCGGTGGTGATCAGTGGGGCAACATTACCGCCGGTATCGAGTATATCCGTAAATGCGAGGGTGAGAGCGCGTACGGGATGGTTATTCCGCTGGTTACCGACGGGCAGGGCAAGAAGTTCGGTAAGAGTGAAGGCGGGACGATCTATCTAGATCCGGAGATTACCAGCCCGTATCAAATGTATCAGTACCTGCTCAACTCCGATGACACGAGTGTACTGACCTATCTCAAGTACTTTACCTTCCTCAGCCTGGAGGAGATTGCCGAGCTGGAGGCGGCTACCATCTCGGCTCCGCATGAACGCCGGGCGCAGAAGACTCTGGCCGAAGCGGTGGTGCGTTATGTGCATGGTGAGGATGGGGTGAACAGTGCGCTCCAGGCGACCCGGATCTTCTTCGGGGAGAAGATAGAGCACCTGGCCGATAAAGATCTGCTCGCGATCTTCGCCGATGTTCCGGCGGTAACCATCGCGCGCTCTAAGCTGGAGGCTGGAATGCCGGCGGTGGATCTGCTGGTGGAGACCCCGCTCTACAAGAGCAAGGGTGAGGCGCGGCGCTCGCTGGAGCAGAACGGGGCGGCGCTCAATAATATCAAATTCACTGGGGTGGAGCAGATTGTGAGTTTGAGCGATCTGGCGAGTGAGTCGACCCTGGTGGTGCGCAAAGGCAAGAAGAATTACTGCCTGGTGAAGGTAGAATAAAGTAGGTATAGTATTTGGAGTTTGAGGATAGGGTAAATCAGCCGGTAGCAAAGCTACCGGCTGATTCATTGTTTCCGCAGAATAACTTTTGTGGTGTGGCGAGAGGTGTCTTGTTCTGGCACGGATCTTAGCTGAGTGAGTCGAGCGCCCCTTGCGCGGTCTGGATGCAGGTTTCGAGCTTGCCGACGACGGTGTTGGTAGCTTCCGCCGGGATCTGAAGCATATCCCAGAGTTCCTGCGCTGGCGGCTCGGGAGTATCGAAGTCGCTTCCGTTTTCGCAGCCTTTATAGCGGCAGAATTTGAAGGAGAACTGGGTCGCGGCAGCGAGAGGGGCGATAGCGGCTGGGGCGTCTGCGATATTATTCTGGAAGAGAATGCTCTGCTGGATAGTCTCGGATAACGACCATTTCTCAGCAAGCCAGAAGCCGAGGTTGGTGTAGCTGGTGTTGAGCACTTGCTGCTCGGCATCCAGGAAAGATAGCTTATTTCGGTGTCCGACATCGAGGATATCATCGAAGCGCTCGGTGGCGTACTGCTCGATGATGATCTTGCCGATACTGTGGAGCAGGCCGACGGTAAAGGTGGCTTCCTGATCGAGTACGGTAGAGTTTTTGGCCAGAACATCCATCATGAAGGCACAGGCCAGAGACTGGATCCAGAAGCCTTCATAGGAGAATTTGTTGGCGGTAAAGGCGTTGAATACCGAGGCGCTGATCGCGAGGCTGCGGATGGTGTTGAAGCCAAGAATTACTACTGCCTGCTGGATGGAATTCACCGGCTTACTCAGGCTGTAGAATGAGGAGTTGACGAGCTTGAGGATTCTGGCGGCAAGTGCTGGGTCGTGCTCGACAATTTTATTGATCATGGACGCATCACTGTATGGATCATTTATGGTATTGATCAGGGTGGTTACAACTTGGGGTAGAGTGGGCAGATCAATAATGCTCTCTACTATTTTTTCAAAATCATTATGTTCCATTTTACCCTCGTAATATTAATTTGGTGTACGGGTGCTTAGTGCCAGGTGGTATTGTCGGCAAGCTCCCTCTTGACAAAGGTGGCGTATTTAATAGATAATATAATAGGATTGGGCGTTTATTGCAAGGGTGAAAATGTTTCTGGTTATTTTTGAAAGTAACAATTGAAAGCAAAGAAGAATATGGGGAAAAAGTGTGTGTGCCTCTACTCCGGTGGGCTTGACAGCAGGTTGATAATCAGGCTGATGGTGAACATGGGCATTGAGGTGGTAGCCTTTCACGGCGTACATGCTTTTGAAAGTAGGGAGCTGCTGGCGCATATGGCGGCAGCGGTGGAGCGCGATTGTAGAGCGCTGGGCGCTTCTGAGGTAGTAATGCGCGATCAGACCCAGGAGATCTTGCGCCTGATCGGGATCAATAAATACGGCCTCGGTAAGAACCTCAACCCCTGTACCGATTGCCGGATTAATACCGTACTCAACGGGTATGAGGTGATGCGCCAGGTGGGAGCGGACTTTATCTGTAGCGGCGAGGTGCTGGGGCAGCGCCCCAAGAGCCAGCAGCGGCATACGATGAATGCGGTACTCAACAGTATGAAGCGCTATGGCGGCGGCGGCCTGTTGCTCAGACCTTTGTGTGCGAAGTTACTCGACGAGACTATTCCTGAGATGCGAGGCTGGGTGGACCGGGAGCAGCTCTTCGACTTTTCGGGTCGGTCGCGGCATGAACAGATGTGGCTCGCCGAGGAGCTGGGGATCGGGGATTACCCGTCGCCGGCAGGGGGGTGCTTGCTGACCGATATCGGTTACGCCTCACGCCTGCATGAACTCCTGCAGTATGAGAAGGTGCCGGATACCAATAACCTGGAGTTGCTCAAATTCGGTAGGCATTACCGGGCGGCTAACGGTACCAAGCTGGTATCCTCGCGCAACGGTGAGGAGGGTGATATCCTTGAAGGTCTGGCGCGAGCCGGGGACACTTTCTATATTGCCGATCCCCGCCCGGGAGCGTTTATTCTGGTACGCGGCGAGATCGATGCTGAGGTTGATCGGTTGGCGGCAGGTATCGCCGGGTATTACTCGAAGTACCGGGAGCTCGGGGCGGCTCCAATCCTTAAATACCTTCCGGGGCAGACCGTACAGGAGGGAACCAGCCTCGGAGAACGACCTGTCGTTGATCCGGAGACTATCCCTGAATTGATTCTCGACCGGCAGGAGTATCTCAAGAATCGTAAACGGCGAAATGAGTATTCTCGGCGGCGGAGTTAGGATACTCTGAGTCGAGGATTAACCCAGGCGACAACTGCAATTCGGCTCCTGGCAGCGGTGTAGCTCGATAGTAAGGTGTTTGAGCCGTTCAATTCCGCGTAAGCGTCTGGTGTATTCTGTGACCTCGCGGCTGCTGCCGGAGATTACGGTAATGACTGCTCCCAGTGCGGTAGAATCCAGCGGCCAGATATGCAGATCGCTGATAGTGCTGTCAGCATCAGACTCAATTGCTTGGGTTATCTCTGCTCTGATGTCTTGGTCAGTGATCCCGTCAAGAAGCAATAAGCCGGTGCTCTGCAGTAGTCCGTAAGCCCATTTCCCTATGACCAGACCGCCGATGATACCAATTATCGGGTCGAAAAAGGAATAGCCGAGATATTTTCCGCTTAGCAGGGCGAGTATGGCCAGTACCGAAGTTAGTGTGTCGGCAAGGACGTGCAGGTATGCCGCGCGGAGATTATGGTCGGTGTGGGTGTGAGTTGCAGTTTTGCCGGCAGCGGAGCTTGGGGTGTGTTGGCAGGGAGTTGCTGCGCTGTGAGTGTGGTGTTGGTGGCGTGAAGCTGTTGCGGGTGGAGTGTCATGGAGTAACCAGACGCTCAAAGCGTTTATCAGCAGACCGGAAACGGCAATGCTCAAGGCTTCGGTGAACGCGATTTGCACCGGATTGAGTAGGCGTGCAATAGATTCGTAGATCATCAGTAAGGCGGTACTGCCCAGGAAGATTGCGCTGGTGTATCCGGCAAGGATGCCGAATTTGCCTGTGCCGAAAGCGAAGCGTGGTGATTCTGCCAGTCTGCGCGACATGATATAGGATATAAAGGTGATCCCCAAGGCAAAGGCATGGGTTCCCATGTGCCAGCCGTCGGCAAGTAAAGACATCGAGCCGGTAAGGGTTCCGGCTATGATCTCTACGGTCATGGTTATCAGAGTCAGGATGATGACGTGTAAGGTTCTCTTCTCATTTCGGCCGGCGGTATGGTCTGTATAATTATGGCTGTGTTGGAGCCGGTTATAGGTAAGACTGTGCATTTTATTGTACCCTCTCAGGTTATCTTTTTAAGATTATTGATTAATTCATCTACTAGTTGATCGGTATTTTCATTATTAATGGTGGCGTTAGTTATACAGCCTTTGATGTGATCTCCGACTATCTGCAGCCAGATACCACGTATGGCGCCGGAGGCGGAGGCCACCTGTCTCAATACATCAATACAATCCGCATTCTCATTGACCATCCGGGCTAGTCCCCGGATCTGGCCTTCAATTCTGTTGAGCCGTTTTACCAGCCTCTCCTTGTCCTGATCATTGCCGCAGAGAGCCATTGTTTTCTCCTTCTTTCTTGTATAGGGTATAGGGGTATATACTATATAGGTTGTGGCGTTTGTCAAGAGAATTTATGCTGATTTTGGGGGAAGAGGTGTCATTTATGGGTCGAACGGAAGGTATTGTTCCGATTTTTTTTATTATTAATATGATGTTTGCGAGAAAATTTATGAAAACGGGATATAATATAATTGAATTTAATTCAATGTTGTTGAGTTTTGTTGCTTTAGCGTAGAATGGATGTAAGGCGTAAACTCAGCGCTGATTGGTCTTGAGTTGCTACCGTGTATTTGTTGTTTTGAGGGCTGTAATTATGTATAAAGATTATATTAATAAGCACTTTCTTAATAGCCTGCATGAAGGGGTGTATATAGTCGATTGTTCACGGAAGATCACCTTTTGGAATAAGGCGGCGGAGGAGATCTCGGGGTTCAAGGCCGCAGAGGTTGTAGGTAGCCGCTGCTCCGATGATATTCTGTCCCATGTTGATGCTAGTGGTAGGAATCTGTGTACAGGGTCTTGTCCACTGGCGGCGGTGGTCCTCGACGGGGTGGAGCGGGATGTGGATGTGTTTCTGCGCCATAAGGATGGATTTCGCATTCCGGTTGCGATACGGGTAAAGCAATTGTTGGATGCAGAGGGTGAGGTCTGCGGCGGTATCGAGATGTTTACCAATCTGAGTAATCAGACGGTCAATAAGCGGCGGGAGCAGGAACTCAGGGTGATGGGTTACTTGGATGAAGCTATCGGGCTGCCTAGTAAGGAGTATATCGAGAAGGAGGTCTATCTGCGTCTGCTCGATTATGAGAGTTCGGGGATGGGGTTTGGAATACTTATGATAGGAGTGGACAGTTACCGGCAGATTCTGGCGCGGTATGGTTCCAAGCTGGGCGGCAGGGCGCTAAAAATGGTGGCGAGTACCTTGAATAATAACACCCGGCCTTTCGATGTCTTTGGTTCGTTTGGGTCGGGGTGTTTTCTCGGGGTGCTGCGCAATGTTGATATTGATTTTCTGCCGATTATCGGCATGAAACTCAAGCTGTTGCTGGATAATTCCTATCTGATAATCGATAATGAGCATAAATTCTCGGTCTCGGTGACGATCGGCGGAACCGTTGCTCGGCAGCGAGACAACACTCCTGAGCTGCTGGAGCGGGTGCTGGAGGTAGTGGAGATCGGTAAGGAGCGGGGTGGGAATGTCGTGCTGCTGAGTTAGGTTGTCGCGACGGTAGGAAAATTGCGGGAGCAATTTTCTTCTTTATAAGTGATAGGGTGATACAGCCAGCAACTATGTTGCTAGCTGGAATATTCGTATTAGCAGAGTATGAATATTGCGGAAGCAATTTTCTTTATAATATTGCTTATTTCTTTTACAGATCGTGGCTTTCGAGGCAAATGGTATTTAGAAGTAAAAGCCGAATTTGCGGATCTGTTCGATGATCGCTTTGGCATTGACATTTTCATTGAAGATTGCCAGTGCCGGGATCTTGCTGACCGCGTCGCGCAGTGCCGGGGGGATCTCTTCAGCCAGGAAGATGCCGTAGTTGTTCGGTGCTTTGTGCAGCAGGGCGGAGACAAAGGTCAGTCCGTCGCGTTTGCCGATATGGAGGTTGCAGATAACCACCATCTTCTTGTGCTCGAATTCCTTGACAAATTCGAGAGCTTCAAAGGAGTCCTTGACCCCGTGGATATGCTTGATTTTGGCCTGCTTGAGCTGGTTTATCAGCGAGACCCGCTTGAAGTGGCGGTCGTCAAAGACGCAGATGATGAAATCCTGGCCGTAGATGGTGTTATGAAACTTCATGTCGATGGTCTTTAGGCCATTTTGGGTGTAGATAGGTTTCTTGATACTGTTGATCATCTTCTTTATGGCGGTAGATTCTATTGCCCCATCCTGTATCTTGATCTTGGGGCTGTTGCTCTTGATGAAGTTGGCATTCTCCTCGCGCTCGTATTTGGCGATTCTAATGCTCTTTTGGGGAAGATTCTCCAGGAGGATGATCGGACCTTTGAAGTCGAACATAAATTTTTTGCGGCAGGTCACGGTGGCGACCTCGACATCAGGAAAGAGATGCTTGAGGACGATTACCTCGTATGCCGGGGTAGAGTTGGTCTTCTTGATCATGGCGTTTTTCTGGGTAAGTAGTTCGAGGTAGCCTTCCTTGATACCCATGAAATTATTGTATTCCCGAATAAAGCGCTCTTGATTCTTGCGGGTAATCTTCTTGAAGTAATCGTTATCGCCGAGCTTCTCCTGGAATTGGGTGACGATGGAGTCGATCTGCCAGGTGAGGTTGGCCAGGGACTCGTCGATATATTTGATACGGTAATTGATGCCCGGCTCCACCCGGGTTGGGGTGCCGATCTCGGAGCCGATCATATTCGCTTCAATACCTTTGAGGGCGGTGATGGTGCCGCCGATGATACGCGCGGCGGTGACCTTGCCGCTGCACTTGACCTCGGAGTTGACGATCTCCCGCTGGACAGTCAAGTTCCCTTCCACCTCGACTATCGCCTCGTTCAGATATTTGACCAGCATGTTGCCGCCGCACTGGATGATACCCTGAGTCATACTCTCGGAGTTCTTGCCGTTGACCCCGCCGTAGATCACCAGGTCTTTGGTGGACTTGATAAAAGAATTGCCTACGGATTTACCGATCTCGATACTCTCGGCGTCGACACTGAAGTCGTTCTCGACCGAGCCGGTGATCAGGACATGATTGTCAAAGTTGATATTGCCGGTGCGGAAGCAGACATCGCCCTTTACCTCATAGCGGGAGACGACATCAAGCTTGTTGCCGATATAGATCGGTCTGCCGCTGACGGTGGCGATTATGGCGGTGGCGTCGGAATTATGCGCCACGCCGTTGCCCAGGTTCAGTGTAATCGGTTCGCCGTTATTGGCCGGGATGACCTTGCCTTCGATGGTATGCCCGTCCTTGCCCAGGGTGGGTTTATTGATATGGCAGATGCACTCACCCTCTTTGATAAAGGGGGTGCCGATAGCTGATTTATAGTCGATTGAGCAGACGTCGTCTTCGTCTTCGGGGGCGAAGTATTTGGCTTTGTCCGACATGTCGATGGTGAAGGTGAGCGAACCGTGGCGCCCATCTCTGGGCTTGCGTCCGACTGCGACAACATATTCTTTCTTGGTGGTAAGTTCATGGAGTTCGATAAAGGCGCGCAGAATATTCTTAGTGAGTATTCCGGTAACAATCTTATTCTTCTTGAAGTACGCTAGAAGTTCTTTCTCACTGACAATAATATCTACAGCGTCGTTGACTGCAACGATTTTGGCAAACATGCGTTTAGGGTCGATAACGACGTGGAATCCTTCCATTGAATCTGCTCCAGTCTGTCTGTGGTTTGGTTGTGTTTATTTGTTCTTTTCCCTATACTGTTAAATATAGCGTGAAAGCGATTAATTTGCAATTCATAAATCGGGTTAATGTAATATTCTACTGTAAACAGTCTCAAGGGGGACTAACCTTATAAAGCATGTGTTTAGAGTTGTTAATTGTGGTGATATAAATATAGATACATATTGGGTAGTAGTTTGAGTAGATCGTGATCCTGGATTCAGTTATTCAGGAATCAGGTTTGATTTGCATTAACTTATAGTTAAAATTATACTTATATTACTCTTTGCTGTGAGTGGCGGGGTGTGGTGGTCGGTTAGAAAGAGGTCGTGTGCGGGTAGTGGCGGTTTGACAGATATTGGTAGTCCCCGGATACCCGGCAGTGTGGAGGGGAGGGGGAGGTGAAGCGAGCCTGCTCCGAGGGGCAGGCTCACTTCAGTGATAGATATTGTAACTATACCCGAGAGGATATTACCACTGTTCTTTGATACGGGACTCGTCATTTACAGAGTTATCATATTTGTAGTGAGCGCATGGAATGAAGATAGTCTCGGCGATATCCTCACCGTCCAGGTACTTGATGAAGGCGTCTACAGTACCGACTGCCATCTTGGCTGGGAACTGCTGTGGGGTGTCGTATAGCTTCTTCTCGAATACAGCCTGCTTACCGGCGGGTGAAGCGTCGAAACCGATAACGGTAATCTTATCGGCCAGACCGGCCTTGGCCACAGCTGAGTAAGCACCCAGAGCTGAAGGGTCGTTGACAGAGAAGATAGCTTTGATGTCAGGATGAGCCTGGAGGATATCGGTAGCGGTATTGTAGCCGTCTACTCGGTTACCCTTGCCGGAAAGCTCGGTGACGATTTCAAGCTTGCTGTTGTGCTTCTTGAGCCAGTCCTTGAAGCCATCTACACGGTAGATACAAGAGGTGATCTCAGGATAAGAGATTACCGCGATCTTGCCGTCGTCTCCGGTCAGTTCCATCATACTCTCTCCGGCGAGCTGGCCACCTTGGAAGTTATCACTGCCGATGTGTGAGGTGACGAGCTTCTTGGCTTCGGGATCGGTTACCTGAACATCAAAGGTGAATACTGGAATACCAGCGGCGTGCGCCCGTTTTACACCCTCGCCGGCAGCCTTTGAGTCTGCAGGGTTGAGGAAAATGGCGTCAAACTTCTGGGCGACGAAGTCGTTCATCTGGCTGTTCTGCTTGGCGGCGTCATTGGCTCCGTCCAGTAGAACTACTTCATAACCGTGCTTGGCTGCTTCCTTTTGCATGGTTACACCAATAAGTTTGAAGAAAGGATTGGTCAGATCCATACAGGTCATACCGATTTTTCCCTTTGTCTCTGCAGCCTGAATACCGGCTCCACCTAGAACTGTTACTACAGCCACCACCATCAATAATTTAATAATTAAACCACGCATTACCGACTCCTTCTTAAGAAAAACAAACAAATTAACCGAGGCTTACCTGGCAGCCTATACACAATTTTTTATATTTTACGCGCAAACATTGATTTGAAGCTGGCTCCACTGCGGAATTTGTCCAGTAGTACCGCCGCGAGGATAACCAGACCCAGTACCACCTGTTGGGTATAACTGTCGATACCGAGCAGATTCATGCCGTTCTGGATGACCGAGATGATAAAAGCACCGATAAGCGTGCCGAAGATTCTGCCGGAACCGCCGGCCAGGCTGGTACCACCGACAACTACCGCCGCAATAACATACATCTCAAACATCATGCCGCAGTTGGGCGTACCGGTATTCAGCTGGGAGGCCTGAATACACCCACCCAGACCGGCAGCGCAGGCACTGACGAAGTAGACAAAAACGATGACCCACTGTACGGGAACTCCAGAGAGTCTGGCGGCTTCGGTATTACCGCCTACCGCGTAGATATAGCGTCCGAGCTTGGTCTTGGCCATAAAGATGTGCGAGAGGACATAGAGTACTACCAGGAGGATGACGGTATTGGGAATACCCAGGGTATAGCCCTGACCGAGCCAGGTGAGGGATTTGGGTACTTGATAGATAGAGTAGCCGCCGGTAATCTGGAAGGCCAGACCGCGGGCTACCATCATCAGTGCCAGCGTCGTGATAAAGGGCGCAACCTTGAAACGGGCTACAATCCAGCCGCCGATAGTACCCATCAGGCTGGTTACGATGATGCCGACAATAAAGCCGATTACTACGACATACCATTCGGCATGGATTCCGCCCAGATACTTCATAACCAGGGTGCTGATAACCGCCGCCAGGGCAATAAGACTACCGACTGAGAGATCAATGCCGCCAGTGATGATGACCATGGTCATACCGATAGCAATAACCGCGATAACGACAATACGGTCGACCACCGCCAGAATATTGGTGAGCTTGAGAAAGTCCGGCCATTTGTAGACCGAGGGCGCGAGCACCTTGACTCCGCTGAATTCCGGGTACTTCTCGTCCATAGTTTCAAAGACCCGCCACTTGAGCGGAATAACCCCGGAGACCAGAATTGCTGTAGGTTTGTCCCCGGATTTTTGGAGTTTTTTCAGCGCCAGTACCAGATCCCGAGGGGTACCGACACAGGTCACGATCTCGGAATAACCGGCGGCTACCAGCTTCTCAGTGGCGGTGGCGGCAAACTCTTCGGTATCCCTGTCGGTCTTACCAGCGATTAGAATAGGTGCCGTTTTATCCTTGATCTCGGATTTGACAAGCTTGGCCACCTCTTCCCCGGCGCCGCTGCCGGTTGCCCGCTGCTCTTTGAGTGTCATAAAACTGAAGAATGCACAGAGCAGAAGCAATACAAAAACCATTCCATAGTCGTTCAAGAACCTTCCCATTTTCCCTCCTGTTGCTTTTCATTTTTCATTAATTGTTGACTATAAAAAAACATCTGCCGTCGGAAATGTCTGCTGTTGGATCAGGCGATGGCCATAGTCAGAATCTGCTCCTGCGTGGCCGTTGCGACGTCGGTTATTTCACCCTTGATCTGCCCCTCGTGCATGACTATGATCCGGTCGCTCATACCGAGGATCTCCGGTAGTTCGCTGCTTACCATGATTATCGCTTTGCCCTCTTTGGCCAGAGCGTTAATAAGCAGGTAAATCTCATACTTCGCTCCAACATCAATACCGCGGGTCGGTTCGTCAAAGATAATGATGTCACAGTTTTTCTGCAGCCACTTGGCGAGTACAACCTTCTGCTGGTTGCCGCCTGAGAGATTGGCGGCGAGCTCTTCCTGATGCGGGATCTTGATCTGTAGACTGTCGACAAACTTGGCAAAGCACTCCTTCTCCGCCTTTTCGTTGACAAAGAAATTCGGCGCGAATCTATCGAGATTGGGCAGCGCGAAGTTGTCCCGGACGGAGTGGCCGAGTACCAGACCTTGCCCCTTGCGGTCCTCGGTCAGCAGGCATACCCGGTGCTCCAGCGCCTTGCGCGGAGAGGTGATGTCTACCTTGGTGTCGCGGATAAAGATCTCGCCGCTGTCCATCTTGTCTGCGCCAAAGATAATGCGCATGGTCTCGGTGCGCCCGGCGCCGACCAATCCTGAAAATCCTAGCACCTCCCCGGCGCGGACGTTGAAGGAGACGTCCCTGACTGCGTCATCCCGCTTCAGGTGTTCTACGCGTAACAGTTCGCCTTTTAGCGGTGACTTCTCTTTGGGGAATTCGTTCTCCAGGCTCCTGCCGACCATCATCTCAATCAGGCGTTCTTTGTTGATGTCCTTGACAATCTCGGTGCCGATGTATTCGCCGTCACGCATGACGGTGACGCGTTCGCAGATTTCAAAGACCTCATCCAGACGATGACTGATATATATAATACTGATACCCTTGCTCTTCAAGTCTTTGATGATGTTGAATAAAGCGGAAACCTCCTGGTTGGTGAGGGCGGCTGAGGGCTCGTCCATGATGATAATCCGGGCATTGAGACTCAGTGCTTTGGCGATTTCTACCGTCTGCTGCTGGGCGACGGTGAGGTTGCGGCAGAGTTCGGTGGGGTCGATCTGCAGCCCGATGCGTTTGAAAAGCTCCAGTGACCTGCGGTGCTGCTCCTTATGGTTGACCAGACCACCGCTGATAAGCTCTCGCCCCAGGAATATATTCTCCGCCACCGACATGTCCGGGATAAGATTGAACTCCTGATAAATAATGGAAATGCCCTTATGTTGCGAGTCTACCGGGTCGCTGATACTGGTCTGCTCTTCATCGATAAAGATATCCCCGGAGTCTGCCATGTGCGCTCCGCCGAGGACTTTGATCAAGGTGCTCTTGCCCGCCCCATTCTCACCGCAGACAGCGTGGCATTCGCCGAGTTCAAGATCGAAGTCCACCCCTTTGAGCGCATGTACTCCGGCAAATGATTTTTTAATCTTTGCCATTCTTAATACAGAACTTCTACTCACCGTACTTCCTTTCTCTGTTAATGATACGCTGTAAGATAAGTTAATTTCAGTAATGTAGTAATAAAAAAATGCACATTAGCAAAGAATACTTATGTGATTGAAGAAAATGAAAAGTTCTAGGTATAAATAAGCAATGTAGAATCTAAAATAATTGTAAGTGAACTGTAAAAAGTATTCTGCCAAGTATGGTTAAGGCTAATTATTTTAACTAAGTTGAATAATTTGTTATTATTAATAAGATACACTATGATTTCTGTAAAACCACTAAAAAACTTGCAAAAAATGAAAAATGTCAGTTGTAACATAGAATATGCTTACTAATTGTCAAAAGTATGCGAGGTGTTTGCTGAAAAAATGTTGTAGAAAACGTTTGGCTGTAGTAAGTTAGTCGGATTACAGATTTCAGGAGGGAAGGATTGAACAGGTGCAGCTCCAGTTCCAGGGATAATTTTTTTTTATAGCAACTTGTTGACGCTTAAACCAAGATTTATTAGATTGAACTAAAAAAGTTGTTGACTTCTAATATGCTTTGGGCTATGATTTCTGTGTTGGCCTAGGCAAGGGTAGAGGATTGGTTTTAGAGCTGAGGCTGCAAGTGTGAGTTTGAGTGTGGTGGCTGATAAGCCTGTTGTGGTCAGGGGCTGACCTCTGTGGATATCTGGGTGAATATGCATATTGGTCGGCTCCTTACTTGTTAGTGTAATGGATTATAGTGACTGGTGAATTATCGGGAGAGTAAGAATGGATCAGGTGCTCAATCATCATATCTATGAATATCGCAAAGGGCTGCGACGGTTGATACTCCATACTGTAATCCGTCGGGAGTTACCGGAGATTATCGCCAGGTTCAGACGTCACGGGGTTGCGTATTATGTCGTACCACTGGGGCAGAGCCGGGCAAATATTTTCTTCGGGGATAAAGTCTGTATTGATGTCGTCAAGAGTATCGGCAAGACCAATCTTTCGGCTTATACCCCAGAGGAGGATTTTATTCTGGGTACGATGCTCGGGTACTGCCGCCGCCAACAGTGTGAACGTTATCTCAAGATGAAACAGAAGGTTGCTGGTGACGCTGCGCTTGAGCCGATAGCATTGAGGTTGAATGGCGAGGCGACTTAGATTTTTTGCGCATGCTCCAGAGCCTCTATAGCCGGGGTGTTTTTGATCGCGCAGGCAGTGTCGAGTGGGGTTATGCCGTTATTATCCTGTATGTTGGTAGCTGCTCCCAGCGTCAGTAGTAGTTTGAGAATCAGCAGGTTGCTGGGGCGTTTGCTCGCTAGGTGCAGTGCAGTTGTGCCGTTGGCGGCTTGGTGATCGAGATTGCAGCCCATAGCCAGTAAGGCCTTGATGAGCAGGCAGTTCTGCAGGGTCGTGAGCGAAGAGTTGGTAATCAGCAGCATTACTAGATTGTTGCCAGAACTGTCCCTGGAATTAATAATGTCAACCTCAAGAATGAGCGATATCTCCTCAAGCAGGTCTTGCGCTTGATTCAGGTAAGAGTTCTCCTCAAGCTTGTAGCTGTCGAGCTCGGGGAAGATAACATCGGCTTCGTAGACGATATCGGCAATTAGGGAGATTACAAGCCTATCGCTGAGGAGCAGCGGGTCAGAACTAGCATTAGTTGTGCCTGGAAGATTATCGGCTATGGCGGGATCTTCAAATGCTGTGTTGTACTTAAAAACCTTTGGTGAAGAATAATCAGCCTTCATATTACCTCTCCTGCATACTTAGAATAAGCCAAATGAATAATCTCGCCATAACAAATCTGTTGAAGGAATAAGTTTAGGATGATGCATTGGAAAAAAAAGAGTTATGTTAGCATTACTCAGATGAATCAAACATATGCCATACCTTCAGGTGATTTCTAGTATAAAAAAATTTAGTGATATTATCAATTAGGGGAAACCCTAATTTTTACGCATAAAACAATGTTAAGTGCATGAAAGTTAATTATTAAGCGTAAATGTCGCATTTTGTCTATGCTTAGAATGATGAGTCTATAATCCCTTCGCGCAAGGCAAATTTGGTTAAACCGGAGATTGAGCTTACGCCGATTTTATTTTTGATGTGGGCGCGGTGTGCTTCTACTGTCTTCTCACTGATGTGCAGGGTTTTGGCAATCAATCTGGTCGTGTAGCCGCAGACAAGCAGTTTGAGTACCTCTTGTTCTCGGGGAGAGAGGCGCAGGAGGGCAGAACCGGGCTCGGCTTGTACTCCACGGCAGAGATTGCGTTCCCCTTGCAGAATAGCTTGGATACTGTCGCTGAGAATTGCCAAATCACTGTCTTTGGCAATAAAACCTGCGGCTCCGGCGGCAAGCGCGCAGGAAGCAGTCTCTGTGTCATTATAGGTGCTGAAGACGAGTATAGGAAGAGCAGGATAATTGGTCTTGATCCAGGTGATTGCTGCCATGCCGCCACCGAGCGGGAGCGAATAGTCTAGGAGCAGCAGGTCGGAGAGGGTGGAGTTGAGCAGGTATTTGAGGGTTGAGATATCCTGGGCAGAGCCTATTATCTCTATGTTGGAGTTTACTTGAAAATAACTCTCCAGCAACTCGCAGAGCAACTTATTGTCATCGGCTATCAGTATCTTGGCCATCTCCGGCTCCTGTGCATATCGGTCATGGCTTTAACGAAATAGTAACGGTCGTGCCTTTGTTCGGCTCTGAATTCAGGAGGAAGTTGCCGCGTAGATGTAGGGTTTGCTGTTGGATGCTGAGTAGACCGAAGCTCTGTTGCGAGAGAGCTTGCGCTGAGTCCTGGAAAATGCCTCTACCCTGATCACTCACTGTTAGTTTGAGTAATCCTTCCTCCTGCTGCAGCTTGACGGTTGCCTGTTTTACCCCGGCGTGTTTGACAATATTCATTAATAATTCTCGTATGGTGCGGTAGAAGAAGATGCGCAGCTCTTCACTAGTGGGTTCGGCTGCGTCTTCCAACTCAAGGGTGAGGTTCAGGCCGTACTCGGTCTTGACATATTCTGCTACCCACTCCAGAGTCGGCAGTAGACCATTGACCTGTAGGCCGGGTGGATATAGCTGTTGGCTGAGGTTGCGGGTTTGGGTGAGAGCGGTGTCGAGGGTCTCGTTCACCCGAGAGAGGCTGGGGGTTGCCGGGAGAAATTCTGCTAGCTGCATCCTGGCGATAGCCAGGGTTTGTCCTAGTGTGTCATGGATTATCTGCCCCAGTTCCTGGCGCTCGCAACTCTCGACCTGTCCCAGTTCGTACGCTAAACGGCGGAGCTCCTGATTGGCGCATTCGAGTTCTTCAGTACGGGTGTGCACGCGTTCTTCAAGCTCTTGATTGAGCGCTGCCAGTTGATGTTCGGCTTCTTTGCGCCGTGAGATATCCCGAGAAACCGAGGTGCTGAAAGCATATTGCGCGCTGACTATCAATGAATTGCTGACCTCCAGCGGAAAGATATGCCCGTCCTTATGCTGTGCAGGCATCTCGACAATGCCGCCGTCCAAAACGGTCTGGGCGGTGGGATTGGTGGTGAGCTCTCTGACCGTCTGTTCAATCATCTCCTGATGCGCCTGGCGGTACTCCTCAGGCAGGAGCATGGTTACGTTGCGCCCTAGCACTTCTTCTGCCGCATAACCGTAGATCCTCTCAGCTCCTTTGTTCCAGAAGGTGATGTTACCCCAGGCGTCGACAGTCATGATTGCATCAAGGGTGGCATCGGTCAGCAACTGGAGCCGCTCAATCTCTTGCTGCAACTCTGCTTCGGCCTCGGACTCGGCCTTGGGGGAGAGAATCACCAGCGGGTAATGCGCTCTACCAGACATCGGTGTTATTGTGATACTGAGTTCGATCTGCTCTTCGTGAGTAGAGAGGAGGCGAATATCTGTAGCAACCTGATTTGGCGTCTGTAACTGGCGGATCCAGACATTTTTAAGTGCTTGGAGTTCATTCTCTTGGGGGGTGACGGCGGAGAAGTCGATCAGGTCACAGAAACTAGTGCCGATCAACGCGGTTCTATCCAACTGTAGTAGGTTGATAGCACTCGGGTTGACCTCGCAGATGGTGGCGTCACGGCTGTCAAGGGTGATGAGTGCCGGGATATTGCTGTCTGCGCGCTGGATGTTCATGGTTTATCTGCCTCAGGTTTTGGTATATTATGGTATAGCGTTTTTATTAACAGTAAAAATGTATTGATAAGTATTATACGATTAATTTTGCTGAATTCAATCGCATGCTGACATATTTGCAGCGATTGCTCTGACGGCAGTACTGGGTAGCGTAGCCGTGGGTGGGTGGGGATCTGTCGTTGCTGGTGTGATTAGAAGATCTTACCGGAGCATTGGCTGCAGCGGTAACTGTAGTATAAAGTATATTTCACGTAGCAGCATGCGGCTACCGATTTATTCCCGGCTATAAACGGTATGACCGGCCAGCAGGGTCTGGCGAATCCTGGCTTTGCCGATTGCTTGATCAGCAGTAGTGTCCAGGATCAGTAGATCTGCAAGCATCCCCGGGGCGAGAGCGCCGCGGAGTTGTTCTTCGTGCACGGTGTAGGCGGCGTGGGTGGTATAGCCGGCGACGGCCTGTTCCAGGCTGAGATTACTTGGGGGCAGAGTTGGGGTCCAGGGATTGCGGTTTACCGCCCGTTCTATACCTTTGATACAGTCGGCGGGGACGATCGGCCAGTCGCTGCCGAAGGTGAGGATCGCCTGCCGCTCCAGCAGGCTGCGCCAGGCGAAGGCGGTACTCCAGGCGGCCTCAGGGATCTTTTTATGCCAGAGTTGAACCGGTGGGCGTTCGTGCAGCGGCTGCATGGAGGCGATTACTCCCAGCCGGGCAAAACGCGGCAGATCCGCCGGTTTACAGATTTCAATATGCTCTATACGGTGGCGAATACGGTGCCCGCGTCGGCGGTCGAGTTCATGATTCTCTCTTCTGGCGGCAGCCACAGCATCAAGGAGCAGCGATACCGACTCGTCACCGATACAGTGTGCCGCTACCTGCAGGCCGGCACTATCCGCCAGACAGACCACCTCCCTGAGGGTATCCGGGGTGAAGGCGGGGATGGAAGGGAGCGGGGCTTGATCGGAGCGGTAGGCGGTATCCTTTTCCACAACTCCATCAAGGAATAGCTTGATGGTCTGGCACTCTACCAGCCCGTCTTGTGGGAGCAGGCTGTCCCCGGCTGCGGCTTGAACCGCTTTACGTCTCTGGTGGTGGCCATGGGCGTGGACAGCATGCAGATGCCGGGAGAGGTCGCGGATGATGTTGCCGAATATGGAATCGTCTCCCTCAAGCGAGATATGTTGCTGACGCGGGTGGGAGGCGGCCTCAAGCATGTCCAGCAGTCGGCCATGCAGCTGCGAATACGGAATTTTACCGGCTCTGGCGCTATGCAGCAGGTCGCGCACCTCAGCTGCGAGTCTGATATCACTGAGCATGTTGGCGTCGGGTACAACCGAGATAGAGGTATGGACGCGCAGGTTGAGCTTGTGTTTATGCTCCAGTTCAAGGAGTAGAATGAGGGTCTCTAAATCCTCTTCGGGGAGTGCCAGGCCCATATTGTGGATGGTGGTAATACCGTTTTTATGCATCTTTTCGGCGATCCGGCAGATACTGTGGAGTTTCTGCTCCGGGGTGAGCGGATACTTGCTGCGTAGACTCCCTTCTACCAGGAAATAGGCTTCAGGCTCACGTAGTTCGCCACCGGGCCGGTTGTCTGAACCCAGAGTTATGCTCTCGGTCATCTCCAGAACTTCCAGTAACGGCGGCCAAGGGGGCATCTCGGTAAACATCTCTGCTTCTTGCAGTGCTCGGGTATTGGCCCAGCCGGTATGCAGGTCGTGGGCATAGACAAAGAGCGGTTTGTCCGTGAGGATAGTGTCCAGCAGTTTGCGGGCGCTGGCGGCTGGGAGTAGCGCTGGAGTTAGGTATGCAAGTCCATAGGCGTGAATGACGGCGAGTGTGGGATTGTCCCGCGTGAAGGCCTGGATCCGCGCGGTAAGCTCCTGAAGGGTGGTGCAACCTTCAAGATCACAGCCGTAGACGCGCTCCGCACCGACGAGAAGATGGAGGTGGCTATCGGTAAAGGCCGGAAGGACGGTGTGCCCTTGCGCATCAATAAGCTGTGTGGTTTGGCTGCGGGCAGGAGCAGATTCAGAATGCCGGTCGATGGTCAGAATACGACCATTGGCGATAGCAATATCTACCGGTTCGGGGCGGGAGAGAATCCGGGCGTTTTGGATCAGGGTAGCTATGCCTTCTTCGGACTCAGGCGGGGAGGGGAGCTTGGTAAGCGGGGTGGTGTCTTCCCGGGGCAGGTTGTCCCGGCGTAATTCCTGTTTGAGACCGAGTCTGCCTGATAACTTCTGGTATAATTTTGTGCGTAGGGTTGCGTGTGAGCGGAGTGCGTGTTTCATTTTAGCCTCTTTCTCTTTTTAGGTATTTTTGCGTAGATTCCGGGTGAGCTCCTGATAATTAGGGTTTATGCCGTGGTACTTATGCTGAATCGTCGGTGCGAGGGCTCTCTTGCTTATTGATTTTTATACTACAGGGGGGAGTATTTTTTGTCAAGCAATTCGTCAGGCTTATTTGTCTTCTGTTGAATTCAGGTATAATAAGGGGATTTAACTTGCACCTGAAGACGGCGAGCAGGTTGGCAGGTTGTGCTTGGAGGGTGGCAGGTGCGTGCAGATTATTGGGTAGTTTAGGGTGTTGAGAAGTTTTTCGTGGAAGTGGGGTTTTACTTTGAAAAAAACATATGGTTTTTTTATAATGCGGTTGGGGTTGAAGAGTGGATTAACATATTATCGTTCTTGTCTTTAGTGATATTGGGCGGGATAGCTGGTACTACCGGCGTGGGTTTTTTGCGCTGCTCGGGAGTGGTAGGTTGGTAGCCGTATGCTGGGCAGAGGAAGGAGTAAGCAATAAAGTTAATTTGGGTTTGGCAGTTCTGGAACTTGGCCGGTAATTATGTAAAAATCTGGAGAAATCTATGAACGGAAAGTATCTTGTGGTCTTTGAAGACAGTCGTTCCCGCGGTTCTCGGCGCTGGGTGTACTGCGTCGAGCTGGTGCAGGAGGGGACACATATAACCGGTAGTACGGCGGTGGATGGCAAAGAGTTTGTCATTGAGGCGATGCTACACCGACAGGAGCATATCTCTGGAATCATCTTCGCGGCAGAGCGGGGCGAGGACTGGATGTATGGGGTATTTCTGCATAAGTTGGAGGATGAGGTCTGGGAGGGGATCTGTTCGCTCTATGCGGGAAGGGACTTTGGTTTTACTATTGAGCGGATCTCGCTGGTTAGATCCTTGGATTTGAGTTTGGAACCCCCGAGTGAGCGGGAGGTACAGGAGTTGCGTTGGATCATTGACGCGCAGATCGGCCGGGGGTATGTCGAGGTTGAACAGCTCAGGGATCCTTTACGTTTAATTTATGCCGGGAAGTTTTATGATACTGTGGTCGGGGTCGGTATGGGTAAGCTTATTCCAGTTTGTGCGCTACTGGAGCGGCTGCAGCTTGAAGATTCGGCTGCAATATGCCAATTGGAACAATTGGGGCGGATCGGACTGATTGAGACCGTGGCTACTGCGCCGGGGTATGAGGGCTTTGGCATTGGTTGTCAGTTGACAACCAAATTAATAATAGAGTTAGAGGCGCGGGGTGCGGGATTTTTTGTGGTCATTGCCTGGAAATCTCCGGATAGGGGGGTGCATATCGGGGGGATTCTGGACAGGCTGGGCTTCAGCGCGGTTGCCGAGGTACCGGAGTTCTGGCGTGAGGACAGTCTGGCGCGGAATACCGGTTGCTCGTACTGTGGGAGTCCGCCTTGTACCTGTACTGCCGCAATCTACTCCCGCTCGGTAGCTGGCTCTACTCTTGCGACGCCGCTGTTACTCAAGACTTTGCATTATCTCTGAGTCGATACCCTGTCTGGCGCCGCGCGGGATGTATGTGCCGTTGGCGGCGATTATGCTCCGTGAAGCCGGGGATAATTATATCTATGTTATGCGGGAGGGGTGGGACTCCGGGAAGTAGCAAGCCGGTTTATTCGACCATGGTACAGGCCTTGAGTTGCTGGGAAAGGGGAGTAGTTGAGGGAGCGCATTTTGCGTGGTAGTAATGGTTGCATTCCAAGCAGATATGGGTAAAATGCTGGTATTTGATATTGCTGTTGGCTCGGCAGAAACGGTTATTTGCACAGAAAGAGGGAATATATGGCGGCAATCAGGACTTTTGGTAGAATCATGCTTAGTTTAGGGGTATTTCTTCTCTTGGCTGAACTGGCCTATGCCTTGATGCCGCCTTATGTCTATAAGGAAGCGATTGAGAATTCTCCGATCAAGGCTGTAGCGTTGGTCAAAGGCGTGACCGTGATCGAAAAGACAAAGTTCTATATCGAAAAGAAGGTTGAATTTGAGCTGGTCGAGTCGTACGGTCTGGTCAAGCCCGCCAAGAAATTTTACGGTTACTGTAAGAGCGCTACCGCTGAACCGCTTGTCGGAGGGACGATATATTATTATCCTGTGGTCGGTGAAGAGGTATTTGTAACCCTTGATAGTGTGTCCAGGGGTGATGATTCGGGATTGATTACCAGTTATACGCTTTTAGATGAGGATTTACGGGCGGTATTGAAGACACTCGGCTTGGCTGGTCTGGAACCGGGGATTGGGCAGGTGGCGCCGAAGCTGGATTGACCTAGAGGTTGAGTTGAGGTTGAAGTTTTATGGTTCTAGTAATATATCCTGCTCGGTAGAGAGCAGGATATATCGTAAATAGTGGCTATGGATAAATAGGGGGCAGACTTAGAGATTACGCAGCGCGTCATCTATAGCCCGATCCAGAGCGGTATCGAGATTGGCGGCAGTTACATATGTGCCGTTATTCAACTTCTCCCGCACCTGCATAATCTTTTCCTGGCGGAGTTGCTCGGCACCACGGATTGTCATTACATCATTGGAGATCTTTACGGAATCGGCCTGGCGCAGAGGGCTGTTTTGCTGGAACTCATAGAGCTTGCGCACCTTGCGTGCCGGGGCATTACCCATCATACCGTTGATTGCTGAGACATTATTATCCATTTCTTGCTAACTCCTTATTTCGGTTTAATAACCGTGTTCAAGTAGACCCAGAGTAAACCTTATTACAGTATACAGCTTTGCCAAGCGCTATGCAACAAATAAATCCGGGCAAAGTTGAAGATGCCGCCTTTATTTACGGCTAACTTAATATTATCCTTAGAGATAAATCCCCTTTTTCTCTAGTTTTTTACGTATTTTATTGGTCATGGCGGTATGTATCTGGCAGACGCGGCTCTCAGATACATTCATAACCCTGCCGATTTCCTTCAACGTGAGCTCTTCTTGATAATACAGTACTACCATGAGCTGCTCCTTCTCATCAAGTAGATCGTAGATAAGATCGACAACCTCTGAGGTCTCGAGTTCGTAACCGGGCTGGTTGCTCTTCTTCTTATTGGCAAGAACATCGGCAAATGAATGATTGTCGGTATCGGAGGAGTCATTGATTCTGATCATGCGCGAAGCTTGTTCGCCGATCTCTGCGTCCCAGAATTCATTCATGGACAACCCAGCTTTCTTAGCAATAGTTTCAGAGCTAAGCTCGCCCCCAGTACTTCGTATCTCCTGTTCGGCCTTGTTGATCCGGGTGACTCTGTCCCGGGTGACTCGCCCGAGTGTGTCGTGGTTGCGTAATTCGTCTATTATCGCACCGCGGATGCGCGTCAGCGCATAGGTGGTGAATTTGGCTTCGCGGGTGGCATCATAACGCTTGATGGCAGAGAGCAGACCCATACAGCCGGCAGAATAGAGATCCTCCCTGTCGACATAGGCTGGTACATTGACCGACATGCGCCCTACCGTGACCTTGACCATCGGCAGGTAGGCTGTAACCAGTTCTTCATAAGCCCCGTTATCGCCATCCTTGTAGCGTTCCCAAAGTTCGGCGTTGTCGTCATCGGTCATGGTAATTCCTGTTATCTATATATCATCGCAGTTATAAATATATAACCGCTATATAAATCGGTAGCGTATTCAAACGAATTATGAGAAAAAGATATTCATATTCTCTTAGCTGTAACTCGGTTCGCTAGAATATATCGAAAAGATTCCAATTTAGATATAACTAAATTACTGTTGATCTGGACTTTGATTTAAAAAAATTGGCACTTTCCGGTTATTGCTGAGTACATGTCACTTTGATTATAACATTTTTTTAGGTTTAATTCGAGAAAAAAAACTCTCAAGTTGACTTGAGAGTTTTGAGAAAGTGAACGTCTCGGGCATTATAGACTTCTAGCTCTGCTCCGGTAAAACTTGAGTGCTAGCAGTGCGGCGCCAGCCAGAGCAAGCAAGAGCCACTCCGCAGGCTCTGGAACCGCCCCGGAACCGCCACCGACGGTATTGAAGGAGATGGTCCAGCTGTCAAAGTAGGAGGAATCATTCAAGTAGTTGTCAAAGACGCTCAGCGTCCACTCTCCGTTGGCTGAGATACTGTCAAAGGCGGAGAGGAGATTAGTAGTGGCAAAATCGGCAGGATCGCCGAAGAAGCCGGCTGCAACCGGATCCTCTATCGCATACCACGATCTGTGGGCAGCATAGTAATCCGCCATCTCATAATCTGATACCTGATAGGAACCGGTATCGGTGTATTTATTCCAGTGATAAGCCTCCCAGGAGGTGTCGGAGTATGCAATCGGACTATCTGCCTCATCATCAAAGGTGATGTCCACGGTCTTGGTGCGTCCGTATTGACTGCTTCCGCCAGCATTTGAGGCAAGTACGATATTCTGGCCGTTAGAGCCAGTCAGCACAAAGACCAAGTCGATAAAAGCTTCAGAGGTGAGGCCGTTGATCGTAACATTGAGGTCGGTTATAGTACCGGTAGTACCAGCTACGGATATCGTATTGCTGACTACATCAGCCGCAGTGCCGCCGCTATATCCGGTATATTCCGGGATCTCGATACTGCTGCCATTATTACTGCTGAAATTGTAGCTTTGAGCAGAAGCGGATAGCGAAAGAGTAACTGCAAGGAGCAGCAATAATTTTAGTATATTCTGCATCTTAGAATCACCTTATTTAATAGTTAATAATAGAATGAACTGATACTAGAATATACGTTTAAAAATACTTTTTTTCAAGTTTATTATTTAATAAATATTAGATAATTATGATGTGTAATTTGATTTTGCTTAAAATGTAAAATTATTTTGCGATTTTAGGGAATAATGGGGCGGGAAGTTCTCGTGCCAGCGCCAATGCCGCGGACTTTGAGGTGGAGAAGATGCGAATGAGCGCCCACTCTTGTGGGCGTCCCTGCAGCAGATAATACAGATCTAAGAGAACCAGCATCCCTAGCTCTGTACTCTCTTCCTCCTGCGAGGCGAAGAAATAGAGCAGGTATTTCTTCTTGGCACCTTGCGCCAGGTCGACCAAAGTCAGCGCGCGTGGAGGCTGGGACTCAAGGGTAAGCTGTTCTCTGGCGGTGGTCTTCCAGCCCGCACCGCTCTGGCAGAACTCTGGCGGGTGGTTCTTGTGGCGGTCGCCGGCGGAGAAGGTTATAAGCAGTTGTACCGTAGCCGGTTGTGCGCCGCTGCCACGGGCGTGCTCGGTATATTCGCGGTAGATAAGGTTGTTGGCTCCGAAATAGGCTATGTCACTCGGTGACAGCTCCAGGTCTTGCCCTATCCAGCCGCCGGGCAGATAGTAGGGAAGGTTCAACTTCTCCTGGAGTTCTTGCTGGGGGTTGCTGGGGGTATGGGCTGTTACTCCTGGGATAAAGAGTAGCAGGGTCAGTGCGCTTAGGGAGAAGCTCAGGAGCTGGCTGTTGCTTACTTGGCCGGGGTGCGGGAGGGGGGTGAGTGTTTTTTGCTTCTGGCGCAGTGTCTGGCGGATACAGATTGTGTACAGCAGCAACTGGAGTGCGGTGACGGCGAGAGCAAGCGCGAGGCGGATAGCCTCCGGGGAGAGCGTGAGGGCGTCTGGGCGCAGTTCATCAAGCCGTAGCAGGATACGCGGGAAACCCAGAAGCGGCACGAGCAGCAGCGGGAGTGTCAGCAGGGTGTTACGCAGGTCGGAGAACTGAAGTGTAAGCGCGCTCAGGATCAGGAGTAGGCCAGTGCCGGATAGTGCGGTGACATCGAGGAGTCTGCAGAGCAGGGGGATGAGCAGGCCGCAGCCGAGCAGGATAGTATACAGCTGTCGGCAGAGCTTGGGACGGGCTTGGGGCAGGTGTAGACGCCGGTAAATCCCGGTCTGGATAAATGCCAGGCAGAGCGGGGCAAAGAAGTAAATTACTCCGTATTCATTGGAGTGGCTCCAGACCTTGGGGTGCCAGCTTGTCAGTAGGTCGTGGATAAAGGGGGCGAAGATGAGCCCCAGTACGGGTAGGCTCAGTATCAGCTGGATATAGGCTCCGGCGTTGGAGGTGGAAGTCTGTTGCTGCGCGTGCCGGTGGTGGCGGTTGAGCCGGCTTAGAGCGCGGCAGAGGCCGAGATAGGCGGCGAAGCAGAGGCAGAAGCTGGCAATACCGATAGCGCTGTGGAGGGTTCCTTCTGCTACTACCTGACCGCTCCAGATAGCCAGTAGTACCAGGGTGGCTACTCTGATGCCGTTGAAAATGAGTGCCAGTAAGGCCGCTCCAAGCAGGGCGGCGAGGCGTTGATAGAACCGGAGCCCCTGCCAGGCAGTACTCAGAATTATTGCGGCGCCGAGCATGACCTTGAGCGTGGTCGAACCACTGCAGGCGCCGATAACCTCAAAGGACATGTCGGTAGTAAAGAGGACGGTGCCTTGGCGGCTGATCTCGACCGCCTGTCCCGGGATCAGCGCCAGCAGGTTTTCCGCAATGACGGCTGAGAGCTGGCGCAGGTTGGTGGCGATAGCGCTGTCGAGGTAGAAGGTATAGAGTACCCAGAAGAATCCTGCCAGAATGAGCCCGCGCCAGAGGGGGGGACGGGTATTATCCGGCGTTTTCGCCTGCTCTGTCTTCATCGCTATCCTTTGCTTTCTGCTGAATCATTCTGCGGCTGCCGGTTCAAACCCCAGAGGGCACTCGCTATGAGCAGGTGAACTGGGCGGCACGTTATTCTTCCTGTTGTCCCTTCTCCGGAGCTGCCGGTGGAGTTGTGGGGCTGGGAGTAGCGCTGTTCGCCTCTGTTACCGGTTTCGGCAGCGGTCTGGTTGGGTCAGGCTCGGTACTTCTTGTACGTTTATGGGCGTTTTGAGCGTCACGCAGCAAGCTCTGCAGCTTGGGATCGAGGCGGAAATCCTTCGGGTACTTCTCGGCTAGTTCCAGAGTGTGGCTCCAGTCGCCCACATAGTTATCGATCATGGCTGCAGTATTGACCGCGATACTGTCGCCGTGCAGCGCTTGTGGCAGATTCTCGGCGATACCCCGGAGGGTCTGGCGGATCTGCGGCGTGAGCGGCTGCCGGGTGAGCACCAGGGCGTTGGCGTAGTTATTCTGAATGAACGGATTCTGCGGCTCCAAGAGGTAGGCCTGGCGGTAAGCAGCATAGGCGACAGCAGGCGCTTTGAGTTCTTCGGCCATAACCCCGAAGCTGAAGAGTTCATTTACCGCGAGCTCTTGCGTTTCCAGTTCCTGGATAACCTCTGCTTCTCTACCGAGCAGGAGTTCGGCCTGAAGTTGGAGTACCCTGGCGGCGGGCTGGGACTCAAGCTGTTCTAGAATCTGCAACGCTTCAGTAAAGAGATCGCTACTCTTTTTGCCGAGGAGGAACTCGCTGGTAGCGGTATCCTGTTGGCTTCTGGCCTTGGCCTCGGTAATGGTCTCAATGGCACCACTGAGCGCGCCGGTATAGTGAATGTCTGCAGTGAGGGCGGTAATCTCGGCGTCGAGTTCGGCCTCGGCATTTTCTGTCTCCGCTGGGGGGGCGGCGGCTGGGGAGGTCGGAGCGGGGGCAGTGTTCTGTAGTTCTTTGCCGAGTTCAATGAGTGCTACCGCTTTCTGTAACAGGATCAGGGTTGAGGCGCCGTTGAGCTCGATAGTTTTGTCGGCTGCTTTGAGCGCCTTGACATACTCCTTCTCGGCGTTATAGGCGCAGGGAAGGATCTCCAGTGCTATGCGGTTATCGGGTGAGATGCCGAGGAGTTTGATGGCTAGATTGGCTGCATCGGCAGCCATCCCTCTGGCCAGCAGGAGCTGTGCCAGCAAGGTATTGGCGCGAATATTATTCGGGTTCTGATCGAGTACCTTCTCTACCTGGTTCTGCGCTTGCCCGAGCTTGCCCTGGGCATTGAGGATCAGGGCAAGATTCAGCAGCAGTTCGGGATTTCCCGGCTCGAGGTTGAGGAGGGACTGGAGTTCGACTCCGGCTTTCTCCAGTTGGCCGTCCTTTGCCAGCGCCTGCGCGTAGAGTTTTCTACCTGCTACCGGGAGCGTCTCAACGCTGGAGAGAAGTTTGATGGCCGCAGCGGTATCACCTTGGTTCAGCAGGATCTCGGCTTTGAGTATCTGGGTCTGGGGCTGGGTCTGGTCGGCCTCGGCGAGGGTGGTTAGAGCGGCGGTAAAATCTTTGGCTTGCAGCTCTAGTCGGGCTTTATCCAGCCGGGCGTTGGCACGGAGTTCCACAGGTGCGGCGGAGTGGAGCAGCTTGTCCAGTTCGGCGCAGGCGGCTGCGGATTTGCCTTGAGCTTGGAGTATCGCGGCCGCGAGCAGGAAGAAGGAAGGTCGTGAGCCGCTGTACTCCTGAATTCGACTTAGAATCAGCGCTATGGCTTGCTGATCGCCCAGTTCCAGAGATATGCGCGCCAGATCGCGGAGTGAATTGTCGGTAATGTAGCCGCGCCGGAAGAGGCTTATCAAGATGTCTTTCGCCTGCTCCAACTCACCGCTGCCGATCAGAGTCTGGCAGAGCATATACTGTACCAGCGGGCTGCGGGCGATGATGATATTGCTGTTGCTGAGGCGGTCGAAGCTGAGCCGGGCGCTGTTGAAGTCGCCGCTCTTGGCCAGGGCGTCGGCGATGTCTAATTGTATAAGATCATTTTCGTTGAGGAGTTCACCAGCGATGTTGAGGTCTTCCCGAGCCTTTTCCCGGTCGGGGTTGGAACTCAGGGTGTTGAGCAGGTACTCGCCAAAGTAGCGCTCACCCTCCAGCCAGCGGCGTGAGCCCGCGGCCAGTTGCAGTAAGTTTGCTATTCCGTCGCGATTCTGCGCGGCGGTGTCGAGCATCATTAGAATTACCCGGGCGCGATGGGTGTTGCGGCTGTAATCTGGCTGTTTGAGGCACTGAGGGAAGGCGGCGACCAGTACGGCTGCGTTGCGCTGGAAGTTCTCGCTAGCGCTGAGGTCGGCAGTGGCGCTGTCCTTGAAGGGGATCGGGGTGTCGCCGGTAGTAGGTACAAGTTCCGGGGTGTACCAGTCTCGCTGTTGGCAGAAGTGGTTCAAGGCGTTGACCGCCAGGGCAGTGAATTCGGCGTCGGCGAAGCGGTCGGCATTTTTATTGTTCACCGCTTGGGAGAGGTTGGGGGTTGTCGTTTGACCGAGTAAGGCGCCAAGCTTGGTGTCTGCCTGGAGCTCTTCTCTGAAGATCTGCGCGGAAGCGATATCGGCGCTGGTGAAGAGCTTGGGGATGCTTATGCGCTTGAGCACCGCGGCAGCGCGGTCATTCTGAGCGTAGAGGAAGAGATTCTTGCCGTAGGAGAGCCTGACCGCGGCGGTGTCAAGCCCGTTCTTCTCGGCTTCGCTGAATAATTGCTGCGCCTCTTCCAGCTTGTCCAGCGCAAAGTACAACTCGCCGAGGAGGGTGTAGCCGGCCGGGGTAAGCCGACTCTCTTGACGTATGGCCTCAAGGGTGGTCAGCGCGCGCTCCGGCTGCTTGAGACTGAGCAAAATCTCAGCATATCGTTCGGCATAACTGCTGCGGGGATACTTCGTTACCAGTTGCTCAAGCAGAGCTGCAGCGGCGTTCAGATCTTCGCGTTGGTACTCCAGCAGGGCACTCAGCTCCAGCCGTACCTCCTCTTCCTCAAGTTCTGCCACCAGTTGCCGGAAGTACTTGCTCCGTTCCAGTCGGGGCAGGGGGGAGGTGGTGATCAGATTCAGCAGTACCTCAGGTTCTTTCTTCTTGTCTGTCCAGGCTTGCTGGTAATAGGAATAGGCTAGATCCTTTTTGCCGAGTTTTTTGGCTGCTTCACCCGCCCAGTAATTGAACTCGGCATTCTCCGGCACTCGCTCGGCGGCGGCTGCGAGCAGTTTTAGAGCGTCACTGTCGTCGTTATTCTCCAGAGCTTTGCGTCCGCGCCAGAATAATTCGGTGCTGCGAGTGAATTTATTTCTGGATTCATACTTCAGCCAGCCGAAGACGCCAAGGGCAACCAGGATTATAGCCAGACCGATCAGTAATAACTTTTTCATATGCTCTTCCTTTCCCGGAGTAGCCGTTTTATCGATAATTTCAGACTCAGACCGGATCTGCCAGTATCCGCAGGCAGGCCCCACTCAGGCGTAGGTTTGCAGGCTGCGTTGAGGGTGAGCGCGATGAGCCAGCGAGTATTACCGTCGTCGCTTCCCGCAGCCGTCGTCCGCGTTGGTACGTTTGCTACCGCACGACTTGGGTATTCTGCTGTCTATACACGTTGCAACAATCCAGTTGTTTTGATTGAATTATAGTGATATTAACCGCCAAGGAAATTTTTTTATGAAAAAAAAATATACTCTGGGACGAGTTATTTACGCTCAAACGAGGTGCCCGGGATATCAATGCTTGCAATGACCGGGTTATTACATAATATATTATTATATATTTTATGAGCGAATCTGCGTTGCTCAAACCAAGATACCGTATACTCAAGGGTCAGATCAACTATGGATAATAATACGGAAAAAAAATACCCGTCAATTCTGCGTTCAACAATTGTAATGTCGGTAATCACTATGCTCAGCCGGGTGCTGGGTATGTTCAGAGATATCGGTTTGGTACTCTTCTTTGGCTCAATGGCCTGGTTGCTCGACGCCTTTTACTTTGCTTTTACGATACCCAATCTCTTTCGAAAGTTGCTTGGGGAAGGGGCGCTCGCCGGCGCTTTTCTGCCGGAGTTTGTCCATGCGCGGGAGAAGAACGCGGATAGCTCCAAGCTCGCCAGTTCGGTGCTGACCCTGTTACTCCTCGTTACCGGGTCTATTGCTGTGGTGGGGAGTCTCGCCTGTTATCTGATAGGGAGTAACTTGATCGCTGATATCAAGGTGCAGACCGTTCTGCTGCTCTTGGCGATCATGCTGCCGTTTGTGGTGCTGATCTGTGTCTCGGCGCTGTTGGGGGCGATACTCCAGAGTTTTAGAGCGTTTGCCATTCCGGCGGCGATGTCGATAATCCTCAACGTTATGATCCTTGTCGGGCTCGGGTATATCGCCTGTATCTACTGGCCGGCTACGCCGCAGCTCAGTTTTTTGCAGAAGCTTCAGGCAGTGCCGGCGGTGATGCTGCGCAGCGGTGAGTTTGTCGCGGCGATCAAGTATATTGCTGTGGCGGTGCTCCTGGCGGGTGGGCTCCAATTGCTGGTACAATATCCTTTGATCCGCGCTAAAGGGGTCAAGCTCGGACTGCACTGGGACTTTTCCAGCCCACGCCTCAAGAGCATCCTGCTCAATATGGCACCGACCGCTCTAGGACTGGGAATAGTCCAGTTTAATGTTCTTATCGACAACTTTATCGCCTATTGGCTCTCGCTGAAGACGGTAGACGGGGTGGCTCTCTATGAAGGGGCGACCTCATATCTCTTCCTCGGCAATCGTCTGATGCAGCTGCCGCTGGGTATCTTCGCCATCGCCGTGGCGACAGCTTCATTCCCGGCACTTTCGACCCTGGCGGCCAAGGATGAGGCCAGAGGCTTTATCGCTACGCTCTTCTCTTCGCTCAAGATGCTCCTCTTTATTATGATTCCGGCCGCCTGCGGGATGATAACCCTGGCGCCGGATATCGTCCGTCTGCTCTATCAGACCCCGGATCTGGAGTTTAGTGATGTGGCGGTCTACCGCACGGCGGCGGTACTGGTATGCCTCTCGCTGGGGCTGGTCTTCTTCAGCATGCAGCAGTTGCTGGTGCGTGCGTTCTATTCCCTCAAGGATTTTAAGACCCCGGTCAAGATTGCGCTTGCTATGGCTGGGTTGAACCTGGTACTAAATCTTTTGCTCATTCATGCGCCGGATCTCTACCGTTATTACTTCGGGGTGACTACTCCGGGGATGCTCCGGGGAGAGTTCTTCGGTAGCGACATGGACAGTCTGGCACTTGGAGAGGCGGGGCTGGCGCTCGCTACAAGCATAACTGCGGTTATCAATGTGATTCTGCTCTATAAGAAGCTGCAGCAGAAGATCGGCGGGATCGATAAGGGTAAGCTCTGGAATGAGAAGGCTACGGCGTTCTTCTCAACCTTCGGCAAGAGTATTATTGCTGCGGCGTGTATGTCGTTAATTGTCTACAAGGTCAAAGAGAGTATGCCGTATGGCCCGGAGTTTATCTACCGCTTGGAGAATGTGCTGCTGCCGATAATTGCGGCGATCTTCTTCTATCCGATGATCAGCGCTATCTTTGTCCCCAAGGAGTATGAGGCATTTATGAACCGCTTACGCGCCAAAAAGAAAAAGAGTACCGATTAACTCGGTACTCCAGAGGGAATGAGGAACATATAGGATTCTAGAACTCTTTATGTGTGGGTATCCTTTTGGGTCGCCGATTTCTGTTGTGTAACTGCTTCGGCAAGAATACTCTATGTGTTGTGTTTGTTGTTGTGTTTGTTTGTGTGTGTTGTGTTGTGTTTGTTTGTTTTGTCGAGCCCGTAACGAATCCTATATGTTATGAAGCCTTTTACATCTCCTGTTCAATAATCTATGAAAACTCTTTTTGTTAGTAAAACGTTAAAATACTAACTTTAACTTTATAATCGATAAAAGAATATCTTTAATCTTGTGACGTCTTAGATTTTATTGGATAATTCTATTTTGTCAAGTAGATATTTTTATATTTATTTGTTTAATGATGGTTAGGATGGGTTTGTTGTTAGTGTAAGTGTTTATTTATAAATTGTTTGGGTTTTTATGTGGTTTTGTGGAGTAGGGTTAAAAAATATATTTTTTTGCCTTGGTGGTGTGACATAACTGTAAATTAATTATAAATAGTACTGCTGGCAGCGGGAATATAGAGTGGCTGAAAGGCAGTAGTTGATTTGCGAATAGTTAGGGATATATACCGCAATGTAATATGCGACTTATTGCAGGGTGGGTGGTGAGGTAGGTTGTGTATGGGTTGACGGGGAGGGGCGGATCGTCAGGACATATTGAAAGCGGGGAAGTAGAGAGAAGAGGGCAGTGCCGTGCACCGCCCTCTTCTTCGTTCTGGGTATTTTTTGAATACATGTTCTGTGGCTTGGAGTTCTCCCCGGTTTAACGCTTGGAGAACTGGAAGCTCTTTCTCGCACCTGGTTTTCCTGGCTTCTTACGTTCGACCATACGTGAGTCACGTGAGAGGAAGCCGTAGTCACGCAGGAGTGGTTCCTTCTCAGGTTCGGCTTTGAGCAGAGCTCTGCCCAGACCCATCATGATTGCCCCGGCCTGACCGGTAGTACCGCCACCACGGACGCTGACAAAGACATCGTAGTCCTTCTCGACCTCTAGAACCTTGAGTGGTCCCATGATCGCCGCTTTCTGGCGGGGAGTTGTGAAGTACTCGGTACTCTTCTTGCCGTTGATGATGAATTCGCCGCTGCCCTTGCGGATACGTACGCGCGCTACCGATGCCTTACGTCTGCCTGTACCCCATTCGTAACCATTATTATCAGCCATTGTTTATTTCCTTCCTGCGTTAATCTTGAGTGATTTTGGATTCTGAGCGGCGTGTGGGTGCTCTGTACCTTCATAGATCTTGAGCTTGCTCAGCATTTTTCTGCCCAGCTTGGTCTTTGGCAGCATTCTGCGCACAGCATTACGTAGAATACGATCCGGGTGCTCTTCCTGCATCTCTGCCATCTTTACTTCCTTGAGACCGCCAATCCAACCGGTGTGGTATCTAAAGACGTTGTCACGCATCTTGTTGCCGGTAAGAATCATCTTCTCGCAGTTTGTAATAATAACGTAATCACCAGTATCGATATACGGTGTGTAAATTGCCTTGTTCTTGCCCATAAGGATAGTTGCAATCTCTGAAGCCAGACGGCCGACCACCATGTTGGTGGCATCTGCCAGATACCATTCAGGTTTGAATTCTGACGGCTTGGCAAAGGTTGTTTGTCTCATCATTTTGATAAACTCTTCTCTTAAATATAAGTATTAACTAACAATTACTAACTTAAAATTTTGATCTATATAATATATGAATGCCGTCACCAGGGACAAGCCGGTGACGCTAGGAGATCTAATTTACAGGAAAATACCGGGATGTCAATATGTTTGTTAATTTTTAAATAGATATCTGCTAGATATAGACTATTTTCCGCTGAAAGTTGAGGAATGGGTTGAGGTGCTGGGGAAAATCACTTATGTGATTTTGTTTATAGGATAAAGGATTGGTTTAGGCGATAGTTGGAAGGTAAGGGCGGCTGGGCGGGACAGTTATGGCTGGGGCGTCAAGACCTTCGGGTACAGTATCAGGATAATCTAGGATCAAAGCTCTAGCGCCAAGCGTTCTGCCATGCCTCACTCCTCAGTTATCTATGATTACATTCTCAGTTACTGCATGCAGTAACTGAGATACACCTTTGAAAAAGGTGCACCAAACGTTCAGCCGGCTGAATGGGCTGTCTGAAGCAGCCTTAGTCAGCAACTTGGTTGCTGACTGGCTTTTTTCGAAAAAAGTTGGAGGTCGGGGTAGGGCTTGACGATAAAGTTAATGAATCTTTACGATTTAAGTTGATTTCGGCAATACTCATATAGATACTTAATAATGCTTAATTATAGATGGAGAAAAGAATTATGAGACTGAATAAGTACCTGCTGCTGCTGCTGAGCGGAATTTTACTGCTTGGGTGTAGTGCCACTGACGAAGGAGGAATACTCGAAAAACCCCGGAGGCTGCTGGATAAGGCGACTCCGACCGAGTCGGCGCGGGCGCGCAGAGCCGGTTTTATGGATAAGGAGAAGGTCTTCTTTATTACCGAGCTTGATGGGAAGCGCCGGAGCAGTGGTTATCGGGTGCGTAAGAGCGATACCGTCTATAATGAGCAGCCGGCCAGACTCCTGGAGACTCATCAGCGTTTTGATATGGTCTCAAAGCAGGGGTATAGAATCAGTCAGCTTGTGACCCGCAAGACGATTGTTGCGGTCGCTGACGGCTCGGCACTCTATGAATCCGAACGCAGTGAACTCAATGGTCAGACGACTCAGCGCACGATCAGTGTCTATGACGGTGTCGCCAGGTTTACCGAGAGTGGTCCTGACGGCGAATCAGAAGATGTGATCGAGGTGCCGCCGGGCGTTATGTTCGCTGTCGACTCGGTCTGGCTGGCGCAGCAGAATCCGGATATTGGCGATACCTTTACCCGTAAGATCATCGATCGCGATACCAAGACGGTAGTGGATGAGACCGTAACTATCCGCGATATTACCGATCGGGATATTCTCGGGGTGAATATGCAGGTCTACGAGGCTGATGTGGTCAAGGGGGACTTCAGCCCGACCCGGATTGTCTTTAATAAGAACGGGGATCTGCTCCGGCAGCAGGCGGATAATCTGATTAGCTTTGTGGTTACCGAGGATGTGGCCAGCCGGGATGAGGCCAAGATCGTCGCCTCCAGCAGTATCCCGATGAATTTTCAGCTCCCGGCCTGGGATAATTTCAACCAGATTACCCTTGATCCGCAGCCGCAGGCTAGTTGGGCGCCGTACCTCAAGGAGTCGGACTATGTTACTCTGAATGGGGACAGAATCGTCCTCAAGAAATTTGCGCCGCAGGTGAGTAATACGACTTATCCGCTCGTCGGAGCCGAGGAATTCAGTGATTATCTGGTAGAGAATGAGGATATTGTAGTCGACGATAGGGTTATCTCGGGTATGGCCAAGGATATTGTTGGCGCGAAGAACGACGCTCTGCAGATGATCGCTATGCTTGCCGGTTGGGTTTATCAGAATATCGAGTATGATCCGGGGCAGGGGAGCAATATCAATGCCCTTGAGACTCTCAAGAAACGCCGGGGCGATTACAACGCTCATGCCAACCTCTTTGCCAGTCTGGCGCGCTCTCTGGGCTTTCCGACCAGAGCCTGCGCAGGACTGCTGATACAGCGGGATGAAGGTATATACCATATCTGGACCGAGGTCTGGATCAATGGCACCTGGGTTCCGGTGGATACCACGGTCAACCGGGTTGGGCTGCCGGCAGGGTATATTCTGACCTCCAGAGGCGACGGCAGCGGGATTATCTCTGATCAGTTCGCCTGGGCGGTACGTGACGATGCTCTGAGTATCAATTTTATCTCGGCGACAAAATATCATAAGAACCCTACCGGGGACGGGGAGAAGGTTGAGTTTACCCTCTTCCCCAATGAGAAGAAGTCTTATGTCGCTATCTCCGGAGACTGGCTGGCCAATATCTACTGGGGCTTCTCTTTCTATAAGCCGTATGGCTGGAACGGAAATATTGCCCTCAAGACAGTCTCGGTGACCAGTCCGAATAAGGAGGCGGTGTTCAAGATCGATGCGCTTAATAAGGTTCTACCCTGTACCGAGAGTCAGCTCGATATGATTATTGTCAGCCTGGAACGTTCGCTCAGCGGTTTCAACCTGATCAATAAAGGCCGGGTATACTTCGGCAAGCGTAATGATAACAGCCTCTTTGTTGATTTCGCAGTTACCCAGGATGGACTCCGGCGTCGCTGTAAGATGTATGTAATACCCAAACGAGGACGGAGTTACCGGGTAACAGCCTGGGCGCCGTATGACGATTATGCGAAATGGAACGAAGATTTTGATAAAATAATCGCTGAAGTAGAGTTGTAATGGTTGGGCGATATTGGTTATATGCTGGTTATTCTTCTGAGAGAGCTCCTATTGGCGGGAGCTCTCTTTAAGTTTCTTTACAAATTGTGGCTATTTCTTAGCTCTTGTCAGTAAAGAGATTGGGGAAATAGGCTTAGGCATTGAAATTAGGGTGGGAAGGACTATAATCAAGGGTGTTTTACCGGATAAGTAATATAATATAAAGTGAAAGGATGTTGCGTGTATTATCTGACAGTTGAAGACTGGTTCTCCTCGGCGCATCAGCTTCGGGAGTATAAGGGCAAGTGTGAGAATCTCCATGGCCATAATTGGAAGGTCGAACTTGAGGTTATGGGGGCGGAACTGGGGGAGCTGGGGATGCTGATGGATTTTGGAGATCTCAAGCGCCTGCTCAAAGAGATCCTTGAATATCTGGATCATAAGTTTATAAATGAATTGGAGCCGTTTGATAAGCTCAATCCGACTTCTGAGGCTATTGCCCGGTATATTGCCGAGCAGGTGCAAGCGAGGCTGGATCCGGGCGTGGCTGTAAACCGAGTTACTGTATGGGAGTCAGAAAGATGTCGAGCAACTTACCGTCGTTGAATGGACCGTTTCCGCTGGTGCAGGCGGCACTGGATTTTTTGGAGTTGGATAGAGCCCTAGAGGCGGCGCGTGAGGTCTACGCCGGGGGAATCAACTGGTTGGAGGTGGGCACGCCGCTGATCAAGAGTGAAGGGATCGGGGTTGTCTCCAGGCTGCGCCGTGAGTTTCCTCAGGCGGTGATTATTGCCGATATGAAGACCATGGACGCTGGGCGTATCGAGGTTGAGGCGGCGGCCAGAGCTGGAGCGAATATCGTTGTCTGTTTGGCGGCGGCCAGTGATGCTACGGTGGTTGACTGCGTGGAGGCCGGGAAGAAGTATGGGGTGAAGATCTATTGTGATACTATCGGTCTGGAGAACCCGGCGCGCCGGGCGGCTGAGGTGGAGAAGCTTGGGGTTGACTTCATCGGGGTGCATTGTCCGATAGACGAGCAGATGCACGGCAAGAACCCGGTGGCGGCGCTGGAGGCGGTGGCCGGGGCGGTGAGTATTCCGGTGGTGGTTGCCGGTGGAATTACCAGCGAGAGTGCGGCGGGTATGGTGGCGGCCGGGGCGAGTGTAGTGATCGCCGGCGGGGCGCTGAGCAAGGCCGCGGACGGCACGGCGGCGGCCAGGGATCTGGTGCAGGCGGTGACCGAGGGCGTAGTGATTCAGGCCGGGTTCGGCGGCAGAGCGAGTGATGATGAGACGATACGGCAGATGCTTCTCACTGCTTCGGCGTCAAATCTCTCCGATGCGATGAACCATCGAGCCAGCCTCCGTACAATAGCTTGTCGTACCCCGGGCAAGGGTTTGCGTATGGCTGGTAGAGCTACGACGGTGCAGAGTGTCTGTGGGGACTGGAGCAAGGTGGTGCAGGCAATTGATATTGCTGGTAGCGGCGGGGTGGTTGTTGCTGATTGCGGCGGGACGGCGCCGGCGGTCTGGGGTGAGTGTGCGACGCTCAGCTCCAAGGCGGTCGGGCTGGCGGGAACGGTGATCTACGGGGCGGTGCGGGATACCGATGCTGCGCTTGAGCTGGGGCTGCCGATCTTTTCCAGTGCGGTCTCGGCCGATGCCGGAGAGCCCAAAGGCTATGGTGAGATAAATTGTGAGATCTGGATCGGTGGGCAGCGGATTATGCCGGGGGACTGGATTGTCGGCGATGATGACGGTGTGGTCGTGCTGCCACAGGAGGTGGCGGTGGAGTATGCCAATAAAGCGGTGGCGGTGAAGGAGGCTGAGGCGAGGCTGAAGAGTGATATTCTCAGTGGTAAAGGGACTCTGGCTACGCTGGCGAATCTGGCGCGCTGGGAGAAGAAGTAGTTACGGCGGCAGGGGTTAATTCCGGTTTTTCGGTTATCTGAGTTGCAAATAAGAGAAATAACGGGATAATATCTTGGTGCGTGGGGTTGAGCGGTATTACGGCTCCGTATGGTTTGCGGTATTTGCTGTTGGATGAGGTGGGAGCATTTACGAGGAATAGTGATGGAGATGATACTGGTTGTTATTGTCGGGGTAGGAACCTTTGTCTTTGGCTTTGCGCTGGCTTTTGCCTTGATTCGTTCAAGCTCCAGCGCCAAGCGGGAACCCAAGGTGCCGTCCGAGACGGTGGCGCCTACGGTGCCGGTAAAGCAGATTGTTACACCGAAGGTCGAGGCGCAACAACAGGCCGAGATCGAACTCAAGAAGAAGGAGTTGGAGCGTACGGCCGATTCGCTCAAGGCGGTGCTCGTCGAATTGGCGCTCTCGGTGGCGAATGTGGACGGGGTGGCGACAGAGTCCAACAGTGCGCTCAACCGGGTCAAGGCTACGGTAAATTCTATCAATCTGACCAAGGGACTTGAGGCGTGTCAGAAGCTGCTGGTGCGGGAGGTTGATTCAGTGCTGAAAGCCAATAATACGCTTAAAAGCGAGCTTAAGAATGCGCAGGAAGAGCTCAACTATCAGAACCGGATAATTGAAAAGCTCCATATTCAGGCGACGACTGACAGTCTGACTCAGATCAAGAACCGTGCAACCTTTGATGAGTATCTCTGTAGCAGTATCAAGCACTCCCGAGATACTGGAGAGCCGTTATCGTTGATTATCTGTGATATCGATTATTTCAAGAAGATCAACGATACCTACGGGCATACGGTAGGTGACAGGGTGTTGGAGGCGATGGCGGTAAAGCTCAAGGTATCGCTGCGCTCGGGGGATTTTCTCTCGCGTTACGGGGGAGAGGAGTTCGGAGTGGTGCTACTCAAGACTACGCTGGAGAGTGCGATCGTGGTGGCGGAGAATATGCGTAATGCCGTGGAGACGACGGTATTCAATGTCGAGGGCAATAAGATGCGCATAACCCTCTCGGCCGGGGTTGCCGGAGCCGAGAAGGACGACACTGCCGATACGCTGATCAAACGGGCGGATATGCAATTATACCTGGCGAAGAATGCGGGCAGGAATATGGTATTTCCCCGTCCTGCCGGTTTGCAGGACTGAACGGGCTGAGTAGAGAGCAGGGACTTAGGTAGGTGGTTACCCGTAGGAGAAGGGATGCAGAGAGTATCCAGAGAAGTGTTTTGTAGGCGGGTATGGGTCGTTATCCTCTATGCATGTCTACTGCTGCCGGCGGTTCTGAGCCTGGGCTGTGGTGGTGTGGAGGGCTTGGTTGCTATTGAGAGTCCGCAACTCTGCCGCAGCCGGAAGGTTGCGCCGATAGTTGGCCTCAGCGGTTCTCCGCTCGAGTTTTCTCTGGCGCGGCTGTTGGATACGGATTTCAGGGAGACGGCGCGGGCGAAAGAGTATTCGGTAGTGGTCGAGTATGAGGCGCAAGCTCTGCCGCTGGAGCTTCTAAACGCCAAGCAGTGGCGCTACCGGCTGAGCCGTCCGTTTGCGACTGCGGGCTGGGCGGATATAGTGCTGTATTCCGGGGAGCGGGAGGTGCTGCGGCTGCGGAAGGTGCTGCGGCTTATTGAACGCTTCCGGGTGACCCTTACCTTTGATGACGGGCCGGGGCTGAATAAAGCGGCGCTGGCGGGAGATATCTCCAAGAGTCCGACGTTGATTACACTGCGGAAGCTGGATGACTTTGTTCATGGGCCGGGGGGTAGCGAACGGGGAATAAAGGCGGCATTCTTTATTCTGAGCACAACCGACAGGTTCTGCAGTATTGTCTACCCCAAAGGTGAGACCGCGGCGGGCAGGGAGATCATTGCTGAGGTGGCGCGCCGGGGTAATGTTATCGGGGTGCACGCGGGCGGGGAGTATTATAGCCAGGCAAATGGGCATGATAAACGGGTGCGAGAACCGGCTTACGCCGTTGCCGGGCAGCCGGCGGGAAGCTTTGCTAACGCGCTGGAGGCCGATCTGTATGAGTGTGTGAGTACGCTGCGGGAGCTTACTGGGCGCAGCCCAGAATTTGTGCGTCCGCCGCTCTGGCGTTATGCTGACAGTTTTCATCCTGAGGTCGCGGGGCTGGTGGCGGCGGCGTATGCTCGCTATGGACTCAAGCTGATTCTCAGTGACGCGAAATTTCCCGACGGCGGTTATTATCTGATTTCGATCGTGGCGCTTCAGAAGTATCGGGCGTATAAGGGGAATCTGCGGCGCGCCTTCCTCAGCGGTGAGGATAATCTCGTGATCTCGATGCATGATTCGAATGCGTATACCGCTAATTCGCTGGGAGATATTCTGAAGATGATCGGGGAAGAATTCGAGAAAGTGGATTTTGCCGGGGTCAACGGGAACGGCGGGGAGCGGCTGGACTTTGCTGACTCCTACGAGGAGGTTCGTGACAATCTTCGCGCCAAGAGGCGGTTTGTATTATTCCCGGAGTATGTTGGCGGGCAGGAGGAGCAGGCTGATGAGTGAGATGTTTCCGGTGGTTGATCTGGAGGGTAGGGTGATCGGTGAGGCGAGCCGGGATGAGTGCCATGCGCGCTCGTTCATTCTGCACCCGGTTATTCATTGTATTATTATCAACTCCCGCGGGGAGTGGCTGCTGCAAAAACGGAGCAGGAACAAGGATATTCAGCCCGGGAAATGGGATACCTCGGTCGGCGGGCATGTCCAGGCCGGTGAGAGCGTTGCGACGGCGCTCAGGCGCGAGGTCGGCGAGGAGGTCGGGGTGGAGATTGCTCTGGAGGAGTGTGAGTTTCTCCATGCGTACACGCTGCGCAGCGAGCTGGAGTATGAGTATGTCTATACCTACCGTCTGCAGCGTGATAGCGGTTTCTGCAAGCAGGATTCAGAGGTGGATGAACTGCGTTTCTTTACTATTGCCGAGATTGAACAGCGTCTGGGCAGCGCTTACTTTACTCCAAATTTTGAGGAAGAATTCGCCAGGGTAAGGCGGTTTGAGGCGTGAGTGGGATATGGTTGTGTGCGTTTTTTTTACTCTTATATTACGCGTTGCCAACCGCGGCTCTCGGCGCGGACGGCGCAGAAGCGACTTGTTGATGCTGCAAAACAGGTTTTTTACCTTTTCAGGCACCTAGACCAGCATCTACTGTTTACTGATTATAAAGATTGGCAGGTGAGGCTTTGGTGTTAGAGAGAATTGATACTCCAGATGATTTAAAAGCGCTTGCGGCAGATGAACTCAAGGTTCTGGCCGAGGATATTCGCCGGCTGTTGGTTGCCGTTATCAAGACCAACGGGGGGCATCTTTCGAGCAATCTGGGGATCGTGGAATTGACTATCGCGCTGCACCGAGTCTTTGATTTCAGTCGGGATTCACTGGTCTTCGACGTCGGGCATCAGAGCTATACGCATAAGATCCTTACCGGCAGGCGGGAGCAGTTCTCGACCTTGCGTCAGAGGGGCGGTATCTCCGGCTTTCCCAACCCCCGGGAGAGTAATTACGATCTCTTCATCTGCGGGCACTCCTCGACCAGTATCTCCAGTGCTACCGGACTGGCGCTGGGTAAGCGTATCGCCGGGGATGTTAGTGCGACGGTGGCGCTGGTCGGTGACGGCGCGCTCGGAGGCGGGATGTGCTTTGAGGCGATGAACCATGCCGGAGGGGTGGGGGCGGATCTGCTGGTGGTGCTAAATGATAATGACATGGCAATCAGCAGAACTGTCGGGGCGTTTGCCAAGCAGCTCGAGGAGTTTCGTTCGCTGGCCAATACTACCAAGTTGCGTAACGAACTCAAAGAGGTACTGGCGAATCTGCCGTTTATCGGGGACTCCATGGACTGGTTCTATGAGAAGCTCCTTGACGCACTCAAGAATCATACCGGTGCGGCGGCACTCTTTGAGGCTATGGGCTTCAGATATTTCGGCCCCTTTGACGGACATAATATGCGTGAACTCGAAGAGGAGTTGACCAAACTGGCAGGACTCTCCGGGCCGCGCATCCTCCATGTACTCACCGAGAAGGGCAAGGGTTTCAAACCTGCACATACCGACCCGGAGAGTTTCCACTCCTCAGCACCCTTCTCTTTAGACACGGATAGCGGGATGATCCTGCCGGAAAAAAGCGAAAAGCTGCCGAGCTACTCCGAAATCTTTGCTGAAACCATGTATAATCTGGCGCGGGAGAATCCCAAACTGGTGGCGATAACCGCGGCAATGACCGGGGGAATCGGGATGGGTAGGTTTGCCCGGGAGTTTCCCGAACGCTTCTTTGATGTGGGGATGGCGGAATCCCATGCTATACCTTTTGCCGCCGGTCTGGCCAAGATGGGGTTTGTGCCGGTGGTGGCAATCTATTCGACCTTTCTGCAGCGCAGTTATGATCAGATATTCCATGATATCGCCCTGCAGGCGGAGCTGCCGGTAATCTTTGCGTTGGATCGGGCGGGACTCGTCGGTGAGGATGGTCCGACTCATCACGGGGTCTTCGATATTGCTTTTATGCGCCATCTGCCAAATATGGTACTCATGGCTCCAGCCGATCAACAGGACTTTGAACTGTTGTTGAATTTTGCTACAACTCTCAACTCCCCCTCGGCTATCCGCTATCCTAAAGGGCGTCCAGAAACCTTTTTGCCAGCTGAGTTCGAGCATGCGCCGGTAGAACTGGGCAGGGCTGAGGTGCTGCGCGCAGGTACGCACGGGAGTGTGCTGGCTTATGGTCGGATGGTCGAGTCGGCGTACCGGGCGGCTCAGAAATTGGCGACTGAGCGTGGAATTGAGCTTGAAGTGGTCAATGCGCGGTTTTGTAAACCTTTGGATACTCAGCTGCTTACGGCGGCGGCTGCCAAAGGCCTGGTCTTTACGGTTGAAGATCATGTGCTGGCGGGAGGATTTGGTTCGGCGGTGGCTGAGTTTTTTGTAGATAAAATGTTTTCAGATGTTATACTTAGAAGGATAGGGGTGCCGGATGAATTTGTCTGTTCTGCAAAGCGGCGTGAACAGGACAGGTTATGTGGGTTGAGCACGGATAGGCTGTACGCGCAATTTTTGGCAGAGTTTGACTAATGACTGGGATCATGTATGAGTAAAAAGAGGCTGAAAGCGATATATTTTGATGTTGATGATACGGTATACAGTATCACCGAATTTGCCCATTTGGCGCGGCGAAATGCGATTAAAGCCATGGTTGAGGCTGGACTCAAAGTGGACGAAGAGGAAGCATACCTTGAATTGATGCAGGTTATCTCTGAGTTTGGCAGTAATCACAGCCAGCATTTTGACAAGTTGCTTAAGCGCTTTCCTCTGGAGATAATGGAAGGACTGAGCCCGCTTATTATCAAGACCGCCGGTATCGTCGGGTATCATCAGACCAAGGCTAGAGAGTTTACGCCGTACGGAGATGCGATTGAGGTGCTCAAAATACTCAAGGACGAGCGGCTCAGACTCGGTATTATCACCGCGGGCATGGAGATCAAACAGGCGGAAAAGATCTACCGGCTGGGGCTGCATGATATAGTTCAACATGAGTATATCTTTATTACCGATCATATCGGGATTGCCAAGAGCAATCCGAAACTTTATATGAAGGCGTGTCAGAAGGCAGGAGCGTCACCAAGTGAGGTCATGTATATTGGAGATAATCCTCCGGTAGATATCGATGTGCCGGCGCGGCTGGGAATGCAGACGATCCTTTCCCGGCGGGGCGGGAAGTATATCGCCACTCATGGCGAGATGAAGCCCAGCTATACGGTCGATAATTTTTATGATGTGCTGGATATTATCCGTTCGGATTATGAGATTGTACCGCTGCTGTAAACGGGGTAGTGCTGGTGCGCTTGTGAACTGAGAGCGATTTTGTGTGGGCTTGGGTTGAGTTCTGTACCCGGTGAACGGCGGTTTGAGATGAATGACGGCAGAGATGTAGCAGAGAGTCAGCTGCGGCGAATTTCGGAACTGGAGCTAGAGAATGCGTGGCTCCGGCAGGAGCTTGCGGCGGCAAACAATACGCTTGGTAGCGGTGTTTACTCTGGTAGTGATGAAGGGTTGAGCGCACTCTTTACGGATGGAGTTAGTCAGTGTTGTAATTCAGCCTTTAGGCGGTTTTTTGGTATTGCTAGTGACAGAGCTGTAACCCTTGAAGAAATTTTGAGTACGGTACGTGAACGGGAAGTACTGCAAGGGTATATTAGAAAAGGGCGTAACGGGCAGATCGGGAGTGTTATCGCTACCCCGGCTGAAAAATTGTATGCGCTGGTTACGCTTGAATTTCCTTATCCTGGTCGGCAGGATAGACTAGTTCTGCTAATAAGTGATGTCTCTAGCTGGCACCAGGGTGAACTACAACTCAAGCGCGAACATGCAGAACTGGAGACAATCTTCAATAATAGCATGATCGGTATTATCTATATCGATATGGATAGGGTGATACGCCGAGCCAATAAACGCGCAGCTGATGTCGTTGGTCTCGCTTCTCCAGAGGAAGCGGTAGGTATGTCGACCTTTTTCTTTCATCTTTCCGCCGATAATTTTCAACAGTTTACGCAGTTTTATGATCAGCTCTTTACCCATAAACAGACGGTAGAGCTTGAGTTTGTCTTTAAAAGATTTGACGGTGGCGCGATCTGGGCTCACTTGATAGGGCAGGCTCTTGTCGACCCGCAGAATCCTTATGAGTATAGCGGTACGCTCTGGATTTTAGAGGATATTACGGAACGCCGGAAGGCGCAACTCGAACTGGAGGCGGTTAATACCGAGCTGGAGGCATATTTTGAAAATAATATTGTGGCGATGATGGTGGTGGGGATCGCTGATACGGGAGAGATTGAGATCGTGCGGGTGAACTCCCGCATGGTCGGGCTCTTTGGTTTTGACAATAAGGATGAACTGGTCGGCTGCCGGGCTGAGAGTCTGGTTGCTGCTGCGGGAGAGTATCAGCAATTTCTGCGGAAATTACGGGTAGAGCCGACCGATTCGGAGATACACTGTTTTGAAGATGAACTGGTAGGCAAGAATAATAAACGGGTTTGGGTGAGCGGCTCCGGACAGATTCTGAATTTGACGGTTGCTGCGGACAGGCAGGTCAATGCGGTATTTATCTTCGATGATACTACGGAAAAACGTGAAGACAGGCAGGCTTTGGAGCGGGTCAATGCTGAACTGGAGACCTACTTTGATAATAGTATGGTCGGGGTTATGATTACGGATGGGGAGTACCGTGTCTACAGGGCGAATCAGCGCCTGGCTGATATCCTGGGGTATGCCGGAAGCGATGAACTGATCGGCAGAGTCCCGCTTGACTTTGCGGCGGCCGCTCTAGAAGCGAGGGTGAGTAGTAGTGAGTTTGAAGGTCTACTTCAAGCGCAGAGCGTCAAACGGTATGAATTCAAGTTGGTGAAACCGGATGGAGAAACGGTATGGGTGGGGGTTGCGGGCAAGCCTATTGATAAGACTGTTCCGGCGGATCTTAACCGCGGAATAGTCTGGGTGGTTGATGATGTGACAGCGCGAAAAGTTGCCGAAGAAAAATTGGTAAAACTTGCGACCATAGATGAGCTGACCGGCGTAAATAACCGGAGGAGTTTCTTGCTGCTTTGCAACCGTCTGCTGGAACGAGCGCGAAAGTGCAGGAAGTACTTGGCGTTGTTTATGATCGATCTGGATCACTTTAAAATGGTCAATGATAATTATGGGCATGCTACCGGAGATGAGACTCTGCGCCACTTTGCCGAGGTTTGCAGCCGGTCACTCCGGCCGATCGATATTTTCGGGCGTATTGGTGGAGAAGAGTTTGCTGTACTGCTGCCGGATATTACTATAGATGAGGCGGAGACGATTGCCAATAGATTGCGCATAATTGTTAAAGGTGCTTTTGAACAAGCTCCCCAGGGTTTGTCGCCGATGACTATCAGTATTGGAGTATGTATCGTGGCCGAAGGTGAGGGTATTGAGGAAGCGCTTAAAAAAGCGGATATGGCTCTTTATGCCGCTAAGAATCAAGGGCGAAATCGGGTTGTCTGTTGGCAGAAATGAGCGGCTAGGGTAATTCGCTCCAGAGTTTTGTGCAAGAAAACCGTGGTTAATTGCTAGCAGAATAGCGTCGGTAGCAGGCGCTGTCCGAGTCGAATATTATAACCTGTTTTTTAAAATGTAATTCTAGGCATGGGAAGGAGTTAGTTTATAATATGATTAAAAAAAATGCCAAGATATATTTGCTAGAGCGGTATGTAGAGTGTATACTGAAGCTGGATGTAGCCTTAATCGGCTTATTTGGCGTGTTGACTGAGTTTCTTGTTGATCGGTCAATGTGCTTATCTCTATGGTGCTACTATAACAAGATAGAAAATGAGCGAAATGGAAGATTATGCAAAGATAGTCTCATTCGAAGAGTTTGATGAAATTCGCGATTCTTTGGGAAAAATCGTCTGTACCTCCGGCGGATATGATCCCATCCATCCTGGACATGCTACCTGTATAATTGAGTCTAAGAAGCTTGGCGACACCTTGGTGGTGATTGTCAATGGGGATGCTTTTCTTCAAGCCAAGAAAGGCAAACACTTTCAGGATCTGGCGACCCGTTCGATGCTGGTAAGTTGTATCAGAAATGTGGATTATGTGATTCCATTTGAGATTGAAAATGATATGACCGTATGTGTGGCGCTGGATCGGATAAGGCCGCATATCTTTACTAAAGGCGGAGACAGGACTGATTACTCGAATATTCCGGAGTGGGATGTCTGCCAGAAGCATGGAATAGAGATAGTTCCGCAGGTGGGGCTGGATAAAGAGTGGAGTAGTTCGGACTTTCTCAAGGACTGGGGTGAATTCTGGAGGCTACACAAGGCGGATAAGTAAAATTAGTGGTATTTTCTTGTTATTATGCGAATGAAATCTGGAGGGTAATGCTATATACTTATTGAGAATACCCAGATAAGGAGAAGAAAAGATATCTAGCATAATTTAGCGGTAGACAGTAGCAGTCTTTTTTTGCATTTTTTATGTATTGTTTGGCTTTGAGCGAGCAGTCTGCAAGTTCGGTGGATGTTGTTGTGGACTCTGTGCTGCCTAGAAGGGGATTGAATATGGATATTAGAATAAGTGCAATACATATGGATATAGATGATTCTATAAAAGAGTATGCCGAGGATAAACTCGGAGGTGTAGATAAGTTTTATAATGGGGCGCAGAGTGTTGAAGTAATCCTGAAGAGTGATGATAAAAAGGTGCATTGTGAGGCAATCATCCATGTTAAAAAACGCGGTACAGTGGTAGTCGATGTGGCGCGGGATGAGGTCTTTGAAGCTATCGATGTAGCTTCAGCCAAGTGTGAAAGACAGATGCGCAGACTCAAGGAGAAGAACGAAGCCAAACGGCATGATGCTGCCGAGGAGGCTGCTGAATAGCGTGGTGTATATTGCCCATCCGGCTTAAACCGGATGGGTAAAAGGTTTGAGTAGGTTGGTATGCGCGGCTGGAAGTGTTTTTTTAAGGTTGCGAAGATTAGCGATTCTGGTAGAATTCTATCAACTTGTTTGGATCTTTTTTTTATAGATGAGATAGTTGCGTTCGACTGCGATTCTCGGAAAATAGGATGATATAATGCTATTCAAAGATTTAATTACTAATGAGTCTATTATTGGAAATTTGGTCTCGAGTACAAGAAATGATGCTCTGGCGGAGATGTTGGATAAGTTGATCAAGATCGGTGAAATACCTGGGGAATGCCGGGACGCAATATTGACGGCCTTGATCGAGAGGGAGGAGATAACCAGTACCGGACTTGGACAGGGAATTGCTATCCCCCATGCCAAGCACCCAACTATCAATAAAATGATCGGTCTAATAGCCAGGAGCAGGGAAGGGGTGGAGTTTGATTCCCTTGACGGCCAACCAGTAAATATCTTTATCATGCTTATCTCGTCGCAAGAGCTTGTGCAGCAGCATCTAGAGTCGTTGGCTTATGTGGCAAAGCATCTGAATGATGGGATTTTCAGGAGTTTTATTATTAATGCGCGCGATGAAAAGGAGATTTTTGCCTTACTTGAAGAGGCGGATCTGAAGGGTAACTGAGCAGCTGAACTGTGACTTGGTTTCTTCTTGGGTGTTTCTTCTTGGGGTTCTGGTGAGGTAGATTATGGCAAAATTACCATGGTTCTCTTCTACATTGGGGTTGAAACGCTGGTTATTCCTAGTGGCTGTCGGTGGGCTGATGGTGGCGTTGAGTGCAGTAGCAATAACGGTTGGGGTTCTCAGTGTAAATATTGCCGGTAGCGTCAGTTTTCCTCTGAGTCCGTACGCGGTGGCTATTGTGCTTTTTGTCCTGGGTATTTGCATCGTACTGTATTCGGGATATAAGCTCTTTAAACGTTTTGAGGTGTTGGTAAAACCGCGTGATGAGGATAGAGGTATCGCGGAACTGGCAGTACTCCGCTCCAGGCTGGAACAAGGGCCGAAAATCGTCTGTGTGGGAGGCGGAACCGGGCTTAATTGTTTGCTTACGGGTTTGCGTGAGTATAGCTCACAAATAACCGCTGTTGTCAGCGTTGCTGATGATGGTGGATCCTCCGGAAGACTGCGCAATGAATTCGGGATGTTGCCGCCGGGGGATATTCGTAACTGTTTGAGTGCGCTTGCAGATGCTGGGCCGGTTATGAGTGAACTCATGCAGTATCGATTTACCGAAGGTGATCTTGAAGGACATTCATTCGGTAATCTTTTGATTATGGTTATGACCAATATTAAAGGGAGCTTTGGCCAGGCTGTACGTGAGGTAAATAAAATTTTCAAAGTGCGGGGCGAGGTGCTGCCGGCGACATTGAATCATGTTACTCTGGTTGCGACCCACGATGACGGAACCAAGACCACCGGGCAGAAGCGGGTCTCAAAATGTGGTAAACCGATTGTTGGTCTTGAACTAAAACCTGAACCCGGCGATACCCCGGTGGATGTCCTTGAACGGGTGGCTGAGGCAGATTTGGTCGTACTTGGACCTGGTAGCCTGTATACAAGTATTATGCCCAACCTTCTGGATAAAAAATTGGTTGCGGCTATCAGTAAGAGTAATGCGACGGTGATTCTGGTGGTGAATACCTCTCAGCAGTTTGGTGAGACCAGAGGGTATAATGTCAGTAATTATCTGGAGGCAGTGGCGCGTCTAGCTCCGGAACTCAGGATAGATGTTGCATTGGTAAATAGCTTTATCCCTTCAGATGATATGCTGGATAAGCTTACGGCCGAGGGTATTGGAATTACTGAGTTTGATGTGGAAAAGTGCAAGGATTATGCGGTTAGAATCAAACTTCGGGATGTTATAAATATTGATAATCCGGAGAAGCATGATCCGCATAAGCTTGCATATGCTTTGATGGAAGATTTTGCTATTGAGTCCCAGTAATTCGTCAAAAGGCGTTATGTTTGAAATTATCACTAACTGAGCATGGAGTATAGTGTGAGCGAAAATATAACTTTAAACGTGGTTGTCAGGAACAAATATGGTCTGCACGCAAGACCCGCATCCCTGTTTGTGCAGGTCTGCAATAGATACAATAGTGATATTATTGTGCATCATAATTCTATGCAGATAAGTGGCAAGAATATTCTGGATATCATGACTCTTGGGGCGGAATCTGGGACAGAGCTTAAAATTGAATTGGTCGGGGGCGATGCGGCAGAGGCGGCTAGAGAGATTAATGAACTCTTTGAGAGTAACTTCGGTGAGGGGTAGTAGACTTATATAGCCTGGACAATCAGGGCTATACTCTGCGTTGCGATATATAATAGAATCATAAACTCGGCTCGGGTTTATGATTTTTTTTGTGAACATGGGACGAGCTTGAACTGAGTCGCTATTCTGCGTCGGTTACAAGTTGGCATGATAATCAAAGTTTGAGGAGAATTTTGTACAGCTGATTCAAATCTTTTTTGCTGATATTGAGGTTGATTGAGATAAGTTCTTTATAGGCGAGATCATGTATTTTTATACCCTCTTGGGTGAGTTGAATATAGACTACTCGCTGGTCATTTGCACAGCGATTTTTAGTGATGAAATTCTGTTTCATAAGTGAATTTAGCGATCGTGATACATTTGGATTATGGTTGACCATAAATTGTTTGATTTCAGAGACTGTCATCTTGCCGCCTGCGGTTTGACTGAGGATATGAAGTATTTGAACCTGGGTTACAGATAGGTTATAAGGCTGTAAGATAAGATTTATCTTGGTCATTAGTTCTTGCGCTGTACACATGAGTAGAGAGACGGTCTTCTGCTCTTGAGTCAGTTCTGTGGAGTTAGTGATGAGTTCTTTATTTGCCATTGGTTGTATGTCTTTATAATTGAGTATCTCCTTGTGACAATAATTTATAATATTTGAATTAATAATAATGTCAAGTAGTTAGGAATAAGCTTAAAATAGATTGCGCAGTCTTGAATAGATTATGGTATTAATTGCAGTAATAATTCATGACGTACAAATTTGTGGATATCGTTGGCAAAATGAATATACAGATCTGGCTCGCCAGTAACTGGGATCCAATAAGCAGACATGAATTTTTGGAATCTATCACTGAATCCATGATCAACGTAAGTCTCTTGTTCTTTGAGACATTTTGCAGCCATGCAGTCAGGGCAGACTCGTTCATAACCTCCAATATGATAACATTTTTTCAGCTTATCAATACCTAAAGCAGAGGCATTTTAATTATAAGCAACAATATCATGTGCTTTGTTCACAAGGATAACTGGAGCCGGATAGTTGCCCCACATCTCTTTGAAGCTCTCGGTATAATTACTCTTGTGAGTCGTCATTAGTTCTCTCCTTATTTAATATCGGGTTAATTAAATTACCTGTATGAATTATACATGTAAATATAATACGCGGAATTTAATCTAGATCAAGAGTTTTGTTATGCTTACTTTGAGGTTATTTCTCAGTGAAAGGTTATTAAAAATTTAAGATTATTATTGATTTATGAAATTGGCGACAAAAGTGCCAGAATAATTGCATGCCGCAGTTATTTTAAATAATATCTAGGTATTGTTATTCGTGAGTTGGGGGGGGGAAATGCTTGCTATCGTTTATTATATGTTCATTGTTGATAAAAACTGGTAGATAATTGACCAAGTCTGTAGGATATTGATATTAATAAGGGATTTTTGACAATATTAATAGTTGTGTTGACAGCCGTTGTGCTTGATACACTATACTAAGTATTAGAAGATAAAATGGACATTGAAATGGGAAAAAAAGTAGTTGGTTTATGTCATGATTTTAAAACAGTAGGTAGTATAGAGTAATAGTTGATTTAGGAATTTCATTTCAATAGTAAACAGTATTTATGCATGTGGCCGATAGCGTTGAGAGAGATTTGGCTTGAATATAGTGAAATAAGTAGATAAACAGGATGGACTGTTTTGATATAACTTCGGTAAAAGTTGGACTATAACACTATGGGGGGTAAGATGTTAAAATAAAAATAATAAATTTTGGGTTTTATGCTTGTATTTGTGGCGGGAATTCGTAGTATTCTATCTCACCTTGAGGGTAAGCGGTTGACCACTTGGGGGCTCGACACTAGATCCTGGGAAGTGATGCTAAGCTTGAGTTCATCAAATTATTGGTCGTCTGCGCTTTTAAGTATCTTATATTAAGTTTATGGTTGGGTTGAGGTAGTTTGACCGGCTGACTTATTATTAATGCTTTTTGGCGCTGCTGCTTGGCTCTTTAAAAAAAATAAAAATAGTGATTGACAAGCGCGGAAGTTTCTGTATATTTGTTAGTCCGCTCATGAGGGAGTCTGGTTTTTCCCCTGAGCAAAAGAGGCCTGGTGCCGTGTTTATAACGGTGTGGATAGTGATTCTGAGGCTGGCGAAAAAAAATAAATTTTACCTCTTGTTTTGGTTTTAGTTTTGTGTTAAGATTGAAAAAGAGATTGCGGCATAAGCTGCTGCGAAAAAAGTAAATAAAAAAAATAAAAAAGTGCTTGACAATGCGAGATTGATTCTTATAATTGTTAAAGCAATTTGAGAGTGACGGATGTGAGTCCGGGTTTAGGTTTTAGTGCCTGGTCTGTGTCTGAGAGGCGGCCTTTTTCGAGGAGATCGAGATTGGCGGTTTTTTTTCTCTCCTTTTTTGAAAGATGTTAATGTTTGGTGTGGTCGTGGTTTGGGTTTTGTTACGAGTCATGCTATACATTATATAATAAAATTTAAGTCCTGCTAAGTTTCAGGCGAGTGATCTTTGAAATATAAATGAATAGCCATACGTTCTTGTTAATGCTTGATGAAGCTACTCAATTAATTTGAGTGTTTTAACAAAGACATAGAGTAGAGATAACTACTCTCTAAACAATAAATTGCCAGTAACACTGGTCTAGCCGACCGGTGTTGATATAAACTTTTCAATTGAAGGGTTTGATCCTGGCTCAGAACGAACGCTGGCGGCGTGGTTGATACATGCAAGTCGAACGGGAAAGTTGCCTTCGGGCGATGAGTACAGTGGCGGACGGGTGAGTAACGCGTAATCAACCTGCCCTCGAGACAGGGATAGCCATCCGAAAGGATGGATAATACCAGATAAGACTGCGAACTCGCATGGGTTTGCGGTAAAAGGTGGGGACCTTCGGGCCTGCCACTCGAGGATGGGATTGCGTCCTATTAGTTTGTTGGTGAGGTAACGGCTCACCAAGACTTTGATGGGTATCCGGCCTGAGAGGGTGAACGGACACACTGGAACTGAGACACGGTCCAGACTCCTACGGGAGGCAGCAGTGCTGAATCATTCGCCAATGCGGGAAACCGTGACGGTGCGACGCCGCGTGCAGGATGAAGGCCCTTGGGTTGTAAACTGCTGTCAGGTTTTAGAAAACTACTATCGTTAATACCGGTAGTACTGATCAGAACCAGAGGAAGCACAGGCTAATTTCGTGCCAGCAGCCGCGGTAATACGAAATGTGCGAGCGTTGTTCGGAATCACTGGGCATAAAGGGTCTGTAGGCGGTTTTGTAAGTTGGTGGTGAAATACCTCGGCTCAACCGGGGAACTGCCACCAATACTGCACGACTTGAGTGTGAAAGGGGTAAGTGGAATTCCAGGTGTAGCGGTGGAATGCGTAGATATCTGGGAGAACGCCAAAGGCGAAGGCAGCTTACTGGGTCACAACTGACGCTGAGAGACGAAAGCTAGGGGAGCGAACAGGATTAGATACCCTGGTAGTCCTAGCCGTAAACGATGGATACTGCACGATTGGAGAGCTGATTCTCTAGTTGTGGTAGCAAATGCGTTAAGTATCCCGCCTGGGGAGTATGATCGCAAGGTTAAAACTCAAAGGAATTGACGGGGGCTCACACAAGCGGTGGAGCATGTTGTTTAATTCGAAGCAACGCGAAGAACCTTACCTGGACTTGACATGTTAGAATTAATTCTGTGAAAGCAGAAGGATTGCCTTTTTGGTGTAACTAACACAGGTGCTGCATGGCTGTCGTCAGCTCGTGCCGTGAGGCGTCGGGTTAAGTCCCTTAACGAGCGAAACCCCTATCATATGTTGCTACCAGGTCATGCTGGGCACTCTTATGAGACTGCCGGTGTTAAACCGGAGGAAGGTGGGGACGACGTCAAGTCATCATGGCCCTTACGTCCAGGGCTACAAACGTGCTACAATGGCTGGTACAGAGAGAAGCAATACCGCGAGGTGGAGCAAATCTTCAAAGCCAGCCCCAGTTCGGATTAGAGGCTGCAATTCGCCTCTATGAAGTTGGAATCGCTAGTAATCGCGGATCAGCTATGCCGCGGTGAATCAGTTCCTGAGCCTTGTACACACCGCCCGTCAAGCCACCCAAGCTGGTAGTGCCCGAAGTCCGGCGACAATTGTCCGGCCGAAGGCAAGACTGGTGAGGGGGACTAAGTCGTAACAAGGTAGCCGTAGGGGAACCTGCGGCTGGATCACCTCCTTTCTAAGGACAACTTAGCTGTTGTGGTTGTAGCCCGGGATAGCAGTTGTAATTTATTATAACTGTCCCACGGGAGCATAAACAGCAGAAGATCAGCCAAGTATTAGAAGCGCGTGGGCTATTCATTTTTTGATATTAGAGTACTGCAAGAATTAATGTGGTCGGAACTGATGGGGGTGTAGCTCAGTTGGGAGAGCGCCTGCTTTGCAAGCAGGAGGTCCTCGGTTCGAACCCGTGCACCTCCACCAAAGCTACTGGTGGTTACCACTGGGTTGAGTTAATTGCTTCGGTGAGTTTGCGCTAGCAATTGAGTTCGAGTAATCGCATTGCGAAAAGTGTTGGTCCGTAAAACCGGACGGGCTTGTAGCTCAGTTGGTTAGAGCGCATCCCTGATAAGGATGAGGCCGATGGTTCGAATCCATCCAAGCCCACCATTTTTATCTTGCATAGTACGAGTGAGTTTTTTTAGAGGCCAAGTTTCCTCTGATTGATCTTTGATAATCGAGTAAAGACGTAAAAGTATAATTTATATACAATCCTATGTTGATATAATAGCAATGCTTGGATTACGGTCCGAGCGATAGTAATAAATGCTGCAATATTACCATAAGAGTTGATAGTTGAGTGTATAAGTTAAACAGTTTTACATCCTTAACAAAATAGATAGGTGTAGAGGTAGTATACTCTATATTTATTTGCGGAAAAAAGATTACAGAATTATTCTGTATGACATATTTATCGTGTTTGATTTAACAGCTCTTGTGAGTTTAGAAGAGTTGTAATCAAGATACTAAGGGTGTACGGCGGATGTCTAGGCGGTAGTAGCCGATGAAGAACGTGGCTTAACTGCGATAAGCTTCGGGGAGTCGTAAGCAGACTTTGATCCGGAGATCTTCGAATAGCAGTATACTGAACACATAGGTATGCTGTGGGAACCAAGGGAACTGAAACATCTAAGTACCTTGAGGAACAGAAAGTAACAACGATTACCTGAGTAGCGGCGAGCGAAACGGTAACAGCCCAAACCATATACATGTAAGCACAGGGCGTTGTGTATGTGGGGTCGTGGGATTTTCATGCTGAACCTGAATAAGCATGCGTATCAATTGATGATAAAAGAATGGGGTGGAAACCCCAACCACAGAAGGTGACAGTCCTGTATTTGAAATCTGAGATTGGCGTAGAGAACACCCAAGTACGGCGGGGCACGGGAAACCCCGTTGGAATTTGCGAGGACCACCTCGTAAGGCTAAATACTTACTACCGACCGATAGCGCATAGTAGGGTGACTGAAAGATGAAAAGTACTCCGATAAGGAGAGTTCAAAGTACCTGAAACCGTATACCTACAAGCAGTCGAAGGCCTATGACTTGTCAGGCTGACGGCGTGCCTTTTGTATGATGAACCGGCGAGTTGCTGTATATGGCGAGCTTAAGCATCTTTGATGCGCAGGCGCAGCGAAAGCGAGTGTTAATAGCGCGACCTAGTCGTATGTAGCAGACGCGAAACCGTAGTGATCTATCCCAGTCCAGGTTGAAGCGAGAGTAAAATCTCGTGGAGGACCGAACCCACTAATGCTGAAAAATTAGGGGATGAGGTTGGGATAGGAGTGAAAGTCTAATCAAACTCGGAGATATCTCGTTCTCCCCGAAATATATTGAGGTATAGCGTCGAGTAACTATTCATTGGGGGTAGAGTACCGAATGGATGCGGGGGACCACCATCCTACCAACTCCAATCAAACTCCGAATACCAATGAAACTATCTCGGCAGTCAGACTATGGGGGACAAGCTCCATAGTCGAGAGGGAAAGAGCCCAGACCGCCATCTAAGGCCCCCAAATTATGCTAAGTGGAAAAAGGAAGTAGAGATGCTAAGACAGCTGGGATGTTGGCTTAGAAGCAGCCACCATTTAAAAAGTGCGTAATAGCTTACCAGTCGAGCATTTCTGCGCCGAAAATTAGCGGGACTCAAGCATAATGCCGAAGATGCGGATTTGATTTAACATGCGTGTTATTTCAAGTGGTAGGGGAGCGTACTATACGGATTGAAGGTACACCGAAAGGAGTGCTGGACAGTATAGTAGTGATAATGCCGGTATAAGTAACGATAAAAGGGGTGAGAATCCCCTTCGCCGCAAACCCGAGGTTTCCTGGGCAAGGCCATTCCTCCCAGGGTTAGGCGGGACCTAAGACGAGGCCGAAAGGCGTAGTCGACTGGACAGCAGGTTAATATTCCTGCCCCACTATTTACGTTAGTTTACGGAAGGACGGAGAAGGCTAATTGCGGGTGGATCCGCTGGCTGGACCATGTAACGGCGTAGGCCGGGACGAGTTAAATGCTTTTCCCATCAGGCTGAGACCGGATGCCAAGAGCGTATGCTGTATAAGCCGCTGATGCCATGCTTCCAAGAAAAGTTTCGTAAATTGTAAATAGAGCCCGTACCGAAAACCGACACAGGTGGGTGAGGAGAGTATCCTCAGGCGCGCGAGAGAACTGTAGTTAAGGAACTCGGCAAAATGGATCCGTAACTTAGGGATAAGGATCGCTTTTGGCGGTGAAGGATTTACTCCGTAAGCTGCTGAGAGCCACAGCAAAGAGGCCCGAGCGACTGTTTACCAAAAACACAGGTCTGTGCTAACACGCAAGTGGATGTATACAGACTGACGCCTGCCCGATGCTGGAAGGTTAAGGTAAGTGGTGAGAGCTACGAACTGAAGCCCCAGTGAATGGCGGCCGTAACTATGACGGTCCTAAGGTAGCGAAGTTCCTTGTCGGGTAAGTTCCGACGTGCATGAATGGCGTAACGACTTGGGCACTGTCTCAACTGCAGACTCGGTGAAATTGTAGGAGTCGTGAAGATGCGACTTACCCGCAGCAAGACGGAAAGACCCCGTGAACCTTTACTATAGGCTAGTATTGGTAATTTATGTAGTTTGTGTAGGATAGGTGGGAGACTGTGATACAGGGTCGCTAGACCCTGTGGAGTCGTTGGTGAAATACCACTCTTTCTTCATGAGTTATCTAACCTGGACCCTTGAATCAGGGCTGGGAACAGTGCTAGTTGGGTAGTTTGACTGGGGCGGTCTCCTCCCAAAGAGTAACGGAGGAGTTCAAAGGTTCCCTCAGTACGGTTGGCAACCGTACGCAGAGTGTAATGGCACAAGGGAGCTTGACTGCGAGAGAGATATCTCGAGCAGGTGCGAAAGCAGGACATAGTGACCCCGCGATCCTGAGTGGAAGGGTCGTGGCTCATCAGATAAAAGGTACTCCGGGGATAACAGGCTGATCTCTCCCAAGCGTTCACAGCGACGGGGAGGTTTGGCACCTCGATGTCGGCTCATCGTATCCTGGGGCTGCAGTAGGTCCCAAGGGTTTGGCTGTCCGCCAATTAAAACGGTACGCGAGCTGGGTTCAGACCGGCGTGAGCCAGGTCGGTCCCTATCTGCTGTGGGCGTAGGATGATTGAAGAGAACTAACTTTAGTACGAGAGGACTTAGTTGGACATACCTCTGGTGTTTCTGTTGTACCGCCAGGTGCATTGCAGAGTAGCTACGTATGGAACGGATAAACGCTGAAAGCATCTAAGCGTGAAGCCAGCTCTGAGATTAGTCATCCCATGAGACAACTTATAGACTATGAGTTCGATAGGCCGGATGTGTAAGGGTAGTGATATCCTCAGCTAACCGGTACTAATCAGTCGATCGGCTTGATTACAACTCTTTTGAATTCACATTTAAGAGAGTGGTAATAATAAGCAAGCACAATGAAGACCGCATAAGGATGTTTGTTTAACAAAAACTCAACTGATATAAATTTTAGTTTTACCCTTTACTCGATTTGATTTTTTAGCCAGTACTGCATATTTACAGACAATGTACAATATTCAGTTACTTTGCGCTAGTCGGTTTTCCGGCGATTATAGCGAAGAGGATACGCCTGTTCCCATTCCGAACACAGTAGCTAAGCTCTTCTGCGCCGATGATACTGTCTCGGGAAAGTAGGTCGTCGCCGGAATCTTATTAATAAAAGCATCCACCCATCAGGGTTGGATGCTTTTATTTAATGGGATGCTGTGACGGAATTACTGAGACGAGTAGTGAAGTGCGTGAGCACGAACGTCGAGGTCAACCCGAGCCAGGGATGGCGAAGGGTAGATGAGCGAGCGTTAGCGAGTCTCACCCGTAGGGCAAGGGCAGGATGCCCGCAGTCCAAGTAGGTCGTCCTTAATATTTATCTGAGTATAAAAAGCAGCATCCACCCATCAGGGTTGGATGCTTTTTTTTAATGGGATGCTGTGACGGAATTACTGAGACGAGTAGTGAAGTGCGTGAGCACGAACGTCGAGGTTACCTGGTATTCTTGCGCCAGCTCAGAATAGCAGGTATCTAAGGAAACCCGAGTACTATTAAATACTTGTCAGTGCGTATTTAATAGTATCTAAAGACAGATGCGCAGGGGTAGATGAGCGAGCGTTAGCGAGTCTCACCCGCAGGGCAAGGGCAGGATGCCCGCAGTCCAAGTAGGTCGTCGCGATAATATTTTATGAGTGTCTGGAATCAGCATCCACCCATTAAGGTCGGATGCTTTTTTTAATGGGGTTGCGAGAAGTCGAATATGCTGAGCCGAGTCTGTGAGGCTTAGCCGAACAGATCTCGGTTACCTGGTATTCTTGTGCTAGCTCAGAATAACAGGTATCTAAGGAAACCCGAGTACTATTAAATACTTGCCAGCGCGTATTTAATAGTATCTAAAGACAGATGCTCAGGGGTAGATGAGCGAGCGCTAGCGAGTCTCACCCGCAGGGCAAGGGCAGGATGCCCGCAGTCCAAGCAGGTCGTCTACGTACTTAGTTTAAATGCTGGCAATCTCCTTTTTATTGAGAAAATTAAAAATTTTATTCTATTTCTTCTGGTAGCTATTATCCTCTAGAATAAACTGGTATGGATGAGAAAATTAACGAATTTTTAAAAACAGAAAGGTGATCTTATTTTTGTCGAGAAAATTAGACCGCCTTACACTTATCTAATAATAGTCTTAGTGCAATTTGAAAAATACCAGAATAATAGAAAAATTAAATAAACTTAAATAATATTTTATGCGACAATGATTTCATACTATCAACTTACTTTAAATAAGTTTAATGCTCAAGCCTGAGTTTGGACCAGCCGGCAGTATTCGTGGAGTATCATCATTAATGGGAGCTATTAAATCTTTATATAAATCAGACGCAGAAAGTATTTTACCAATTAGCGCTTCAGATTCACTCCTTGGGTTAGATACGGGCTTTGCTCTATAAACTTCGACACATTCATTGTTTTTCATTGCTTTAACGCAAACTGCTCTCATGTAAAACTTATTAAATTCTCCTTCACAAAGTGTTACATTTGCATTAGATGGTACTTTTTTCAGAGACTGTCCTCCATTTTGACTTTTACGATATTCGTGAGATACAAAATACTTTGAACTTAGTTTCTCATAAAAACTTTCAATCGTACCGCTCTCAGCTATCTCTAACAATAAGTTTGGATAATACTCAACTCCTTCACTGTTTAATCTTGTAGAAATATATAATTTTTTTTTGTCAATATCATTTCGTATTTCCGTAATCAACTCATTTCTCACATTTTCTAAACTAAGTAAGCTAAACATATCTTATCCTTAATAGCAAAATATTAATTTATCAACCCGACAACTATTTATATCATATAAAATAACTATATGTAATTATGGTTAAAATACAATTCTTTACAAGAATTTAAACTTTTTTATATATAAGCACTCAAAAGTGATCTAATTTTCCAGATAAAAATATGATTAATTTAAGGGGGACTTTAAACTATTCGAAATGGAGAAGAGGGCGTAGCCCGGAGCGGAATTTATAACTGAAACACCTTTTTTACGAAATTTCTTTATTCTTCTTTCTGCTGCTTAAATATGCTTTCTTTGGAGTACGGTCGCTAAGTCTGCAATGGCGACGCCTATCATAACACATACAGCATACATATTAGCATTTATCAAACATATTCTATAATTTATGGTATATTACTGGATATTATTCACCAGTTATAATATCCAGCATCTAGGGAAAAGTAGGTCGTCGAGATATTAAATTGTGGCGGGTATATGAGCGAACTTTTGTGAACGCAGCCTGAGCAAAGCGAAGGTTATTAAGGTTTAAAAAAACATTGATTATATTGTTAACTTGGTGTACAATAACTGAGGTCAGACACAGGTATTGATAATTTTACTAAACTAAGGTTATATTTCGAATGAATAAGGCTAATCGTATTTTAGAATCGCTATTTGTTGTTCATAACAAATTGAATGAAATTGCTGCGACGCCAAGAGATTTTGGTACGGGTGATTTATTGTATTCTACTGAGATTCACACACTTGTTGTTATTGCCAAAAGACCAGGGATTAATCTGACGCAGTTATCCAAGAGTTTAGGGGTGTCAAAAAGTGCAGTTTCAAAGTTTGTTAAGAAACTTTTACATAAAGACTATCTTGTAAAGAGTAAAGCAGTTGATAATCAGCGCGAAGTGTTGTTTAATCTTACTCCAAAAGGGATATGTGCTTATCAGGGGCATGAATTATTTTCCGAAAAAAAATTTGATGATGTTTATAAACTTATAAAAAAATATAGCAGTGATTCTGAAGCGATTCTTAGTTTTTTGGAAGAACTGGGAATCGCTATGACTAAGTTAGAATAAAAATTTTAAAGTAATTGTTAACCTGGTTAATAGTTTGAGAAAGTGAATTTCATGAATGAAAAAATACGAATAATGAGTGAAGAAAAAATACCATCTGCATTGTTGAAATTTGGGATTCCGGCAATTATAGGCTTTCTTATTACGGCAATATACAATTTTGTGGATGCACTATTTTTAGGGCAGTTGGGTACTAATGTTATGGGAGCAGCAGCAGTTGTTTTTCCTATTACATTTTTGATGATAGGAATTGGTTTGCTTTTGGGAAGTGGTGCGGCTTCGGTTATTTCAAGGTTGTTGGGTAAGAAGCAGATTTCAACAGCCAGTCAGGCGGCTGCAATAGCAACGTATGGAAGTGTTGTTTTAGGGCTTATAATTATCGCATTGCTGCTTACATATTTAGAAGAGGTTATGGTTTTTTTAGGTGCTACGCTCAATATTCTTCCATATGCTTTGGATTATGGCAGTATATTTATTAGCGGTTCAATATTCAGTATTTTGAATATTGTACTCAATCATATTGCTCGTGCGGAAGGAGCTGCAAAAACAAGTATGTCTATACTAGTAGTTGGAGCAGTGTTGAATATTGTTCTTGATCCGCTACTTATATATACTTTTGAAATGGGAATACGGGGAGCTGCGATTGCTACTTTTATAGCTCAAGGAGTAAGCACTCTTTTATTGATCAAGTTTTTTATTGGTAAGAATAGTGTTTTGAGTCTATCAATTCGTAATTTTACGCTGTCTTCTGAGATTATTATTGAAATGGTAAAAATTGGTATTCCATACTGTGTTGCTCAATTGCTGGCTTGTCTCTCAATGGGACTGATAAACTCGGCTGCAGCTCCATATGGAGAGTCTGCTGTTGCTGCGGTAGGGATTGCCACTAGAATTTTTGCTATCGGTATTTACGCGATGATTGGTTTTTCCAAAGGATTTCAACCTATCGCAGGTTACAATTATGGAGCAGAAAAGTTTGAGCGTTTGCAGGAATCAATTATAATATCTACCAGATGGACAACTTACGGTTGTATTTTTCTGGCGGTGATTCAGATTGTATTTGCAGATCAGATAGTTTCTATTTTTGCTGATGAAAAGGAAGTAATTGCAATTGCTGCTAGAACATTGATAATATATTGTCTTGTCTTTCCTTTCTTCGGATATCAGATTATTTATATGACACTATTTTTAGCTTTGGGAAAAGTAAAACAAGGATTTATACTGAGCTTGGGAAGACAGGGCATTTTTCTGATCCCGGCAATATTTGTTCTGCCAAAAGTACTTGGTTTGAATGGAGTTATTTATTCGCAGCCTGCTGCTGATTTGTTGACTGTAATGTTGACTGCTTATTTTCATGCTAAATGGAAAGTTCCTGCGACAGTACCTGCAAAGTAGGGTATAGTTTTAAAAAGTATTGATAATAAAATTATTGTTTAATGAATATTTTACGAATTTAATAAAACACTGGCAGGATTAAATGGTTACTTGGACTCAAATTTTATGTGCAAAACTTGAAATTTTTACGAAGCCCGCTTGTATACCTCAAGCGAGCTTTTAAACCCCAGTCTATTTCTTGGTTGACTGTTAATCTTCTTTCCTATTTCCTTCAGCTCATCCTGGGTTATATTCAATAGCTCACGATCATTGGGGAAATATTGCCGTAATAAACCAAATCAAATAAGGCAATGGGAAATGGAGCTTCGTAATAAGCTACCTCTAATGAATAATTATAAAAAGTGAGCTAAGGTGAGGTGGGTGGGCGGTGTGCTGAGAAGGCGTAGAGGGTGCGCTTGATTGTGGGCAGGGCAGGTGTGGATGATTACAGCTTGTGGGGCTGTAAATTGTATATTGTTCACGGGAGGGGCTGGAGCGGTAGTCTTACCTGGGCAGCGTAATTCTGATTTGCCGGGTTATACCCGTGTTAGCCAAGATCACTTCTTCAGTTGTTCGACGGCGGGGACATCTTTTTTGGCATCTATCGTGTGGAGCTTGGCGGCGGTGAGAGTGTCCGGCAGGTAGATCTCGATTAAATTTAGGGTGGTTGCCTGAACCTGTAGCTTCCCGGACTCTACCCCGAAGAGGTGTCCGCCCCGGGTCTTGTCTGTAGAGAGAAAGTGCAGGTGGAAACCGCTGACATTCAGTCCGCTCATATACGCAGGGAAGCGGAAACCGACAATATACCCCGAGATTGCCTCTTCTTCAAAGACCGCCTGCTTTTTTACCACCTCGGTCAGCGGTGGGTAAGGTCTTGTCTGCGCCGGAACACTCCGGTAGGCGAGTTTTGTAAAGTTTCCCTCGATACAGAATAGGACAGGCTTATTCTGTTCTGGAAATCTTCTATTGAGTTCGGACTTGAGCTCCTCCAAGCCGCCGCTGAAGGATAGTGCTATTTTTTCTTTGGCATCGGCGGTAGCGACATTGGCAAAAGGGGTAGTCCCGGAGTGGACAACATAGACCTTGCCGTCGACCCGTCCCTGATAGATCACTCCATCCCAGATTATCATCTCCCCGTCAAGTTTGTCAAAGGTTCCAAGCCCCATATTACCCTTGGTTAAGAGCTGTTGCAGGTTTACGGTACCGTCATATTCTCCGGCCATTAAAGCTTGCAGGGTCGAGACCTGATACAGGGAGTGTTTGGTCGCGGTATCGGCGCCATAGGCGGCGGTAAGGAGTAATAGGCTGAGAACCAGGGTGATTTTACGTAGTAGCTTGGTCATGTCGTCCTTTCGGTTTGAGGTCTGTGCTTCGCCAAAGTAGTAGTGCCTAAAAATGGCAGCTCGGTTTGGAGGATATTTTTATCCATGAGGTACGCACTCTTGTCGCATTCCGCAAAATTGCAAATGCTGGCGGTACTCATGGGGAAAATTTTTTCCTCTCCAGGGCAATGCTAAGTTAGTATTAGTTTGGGATTAGGGTATTGTAGCGTATTTTACTAAATAAGTATGTTGAAAAATGATTTTTTCTTGCTGTTTTTAGGGGTGAACGGGAAGAGAGTTATGGCTGTGGTGGTGCGGTATGATCGTTGAAGATTAAGGTCATCTTGGAAAAATTTGTTAGGTTACTTGGCAGGTGGTTGTTAGATATAGCTAATTTTGTTATACTATGCAAAAAAAATTGAGATAAGGGTTGATTTGCTAATGATATTGCGTTATCATTAACAGAAAGGTGATTGGTTAGTGTAATTATTATTTTGAATACTGATTATAGACTGGAGATGATGATGAAATTGAGTAAATTTTACCGGTGGGTGTTGGTATTGGTGGTGTTCGGTGTTGTATTCGCGACTAATTCATTTGCCGCGGCTGAGAAGCTCAAGGTATATGTCAGTATTGTGCCGCAGGAGTATTTTGTCGAGCGCATCGGCGGGGACAGGGTTGAGGTCAAGGCGTTGGTGCAGCCGGGGGATAGCCCTGCCACCTATCAGCCGACACCGCAGCAGATTGCGGGATTAGCTGGAGCTGAGTTGTATTTCCGTATTGGTGTACCCTTTGAAAAGGGGTTTATGCCCAAGGTTGAGTCGCTCAATTCCGGACTCAAGGTTGTGGATACGCGCGCAGGGATCAAGCTTAGGACAATGAAGGGTAAGCATGGAAGTGCGGATAATCCTAATGCGATAAAGGATCCGCATATTTGGCTCAACCCAATGTTGGTCAAGATTCAGGCAGAAACCATTACTGCGGCGTTGATTCAGGCTGATCCGGCGGGCGAGGCTGAGTATACCAGGAATTACCAAGAGTTCTGCGCTGATTTGGATAAGCTGGACAGTTCTTTGAAGAAGGAACTTGAGCCGGTAAAGGGCGAAATGTTTATGGTGTTTCATCCCGCTTGGGGCTATTTTGCCGATGAGTATGGGGTGGTGCAGGAGGCGATTGAACTGGAAGGGAAGAATCCGACAGCCAAGCAACTCGCCAGACTGATTGAGCAGGCGCAAACAGAGCAGGTCAGGGTTATCTTTGTGCAACCGCAGTTCAGCAAGGCGGCGGCGGAAAATGTAGCTGCGTCTATAGGCGGTGTGGTGGTCTCGGTCAACCCGTTGAGCCGGGATTATATCAATAATCTTAAAAACGTCGGAGAGAAAATTGAAGCGGCTCTCAGTAAGCAGCAGTAGTAGTACCGTTTTGATCCGATAGCGATGAAGGAAAGGTTGTGAGCAGAAGCGTTAAAGAGAAAAAAACAGAAATTGTTCTAAATTATAGGGATGTTTGTTTCGCCTATGATCAGCGAGAGGTTCTGCACAACATCAATCTACAGATACGTAGCTGTGATATGGTGGCGATTGTCGGTCCTAACGGCGGTGGAAAGAGTACGCTGCTCAAGCTGGCACTCGGGATTATTCGCCCGCTGCGGGGCAGGGTTGAGCTCTTCAAGCAACCGCTCAGCAAGCAACTGATAAATCGAACCGGGTATGTCCCGCAGAGTATGGCTTATGACGCAGCTTTTCCTGTGAATGTTCTGGATGTGGTGTTGATGGGGCGGGCAGAGCGGCATCTCTGGGGAAGGTATGACCAGGCGGATAGAAGTGCGGCGTATGCGGCTCTGGAAGATGTGGAGCTTCTGCACCTGGCGCAGCGTCCGTTCAGCCAACTCTCCGGGGGGGAGAAGCAGAGAGTCATGATTGCGCAGGCGCTCTCAACGCAGCCTGAGATAATATTTCTGGATGAGCCGACGGCAAATGTTGATACTGCCATCGAGGATAAGATATTTAACCTTTTGGCGCGCTTAAAGGAGAGCGTGACCATTGTCCTCGTCTCGCATAATCTGAATGTGGTCACCCGTTACGCGTCACAGATAGTCTGTGTAAATCATGTGTTGACTCAGATGGAACTCCCGGAATTGACCCAGGATTCGCAGCATACGCGAAACTATAAGAATATGCTTGTACTCCAGCATGATCCGTCTTGTCCGGTAATTGATCCTGCTGACATGTTGCATACGCCGCATCGGGAAGCACTGAGAGGAGAGCAGAGAGATTGAGCGCATTTTTTACCGATTTATGTAATTTTACCTTTCTGCAATATGCTTTTATTGCCGCCTGTTTTACCAGTATCTGTTGCGGTATAATCGGCAGTTATACTGTGGTGCGTAAGACCACCTATGTCGCCGGGGCTATTGCGCACTCGGTGCTTGGAGGTATGGGCGCGGCAAAGTACTTCCAGGTGGTATATGGGATTGCGTGGCTCAGTCCGCTTAGCGGTGCGGTAGTGGCAGCTATGTTCGCAGCTCTGATTATCTCGCTGGTGACGCATTACGGCAAGGAGCGCGAGGATACAGTGCTGAGTGCTATCTGGGCTATCGGCATGGCGACAGGCATCTCCTTTATTACTGCGACTCCAGGGTATTATGAGGATCTGATGAGCTACCTCTTTGGTAATATACTGATGATCAGCAGCGCGGATATCTACTATATTGCCTCTCTGGATCTGGTTATTGCTCTGCTGGTATTTATGTTTTATTATAAGTTTCTGCTCGTCAGTTTTCAGCCTGATACAGCACGCATACGCGGGATCAATACCGCATTCTATAATACCTTGCTCAATCTGTTGACCGCGCTGAGTGTGGTCATTCTGACGCAGGTAGTGGGGTTGGTAATGGTTATCGCTATGCTGACTCTGCCGGCGGCAACGGCGAGTAGGTTCTCTGCCCGGCTCTGGCGGATAATGCTGATTGCGACACTCTTGTGTCTGCTCCTTACCTGGGGTGGGATAATAGTCTCGTATAGTCTGGAACTGCCGACCGGGGCAACCATAATTGAACTGGCGGGAGGATTATACCTGTTGCTGATCAGCGCAAAATTTCTATATTCTCGACGCACCCGCGTATTGTGAATGGAGATTATATTTGGCTGAACATATTGGAAGGCCGGATATTCTTGGGAAGACCTTGAAAAATATTGATAAAAGGTGTGTAATAAACTATAATATAATCACGGTGTTAAGGCTTAAATGCTGTGGTTATTTGATTATATCGATTCGGTAAAACAGATTAAAATGCGCAATACTCAACAAAAAGAAGCTATCAAAGAGGTCTTCTGCAGCAATGACCAGCCGTTATGTGTTAAAGAAATACTCCAGCTGACGCAGGAGATTATCAGTTCAACCAATATTGCTACCGTCTACCGTAATGTCAATCAGCTCCTCAAGACCGGCTGGCTGGTCAAGATTGAGTTTCCGCCCCTGGGAACTTATTACGAGCGTGCCGGCAAATCCCATCATCATTTTTTTTACTGTCGAAAATGTAAGTCAATCTTTGTTATCCCCGGTTGTCCGTTGGATCTGCCGGGGGCGGTGCCTTCGGGGTTTGTGCATGAAGAGCATGATCTCTTCTTACGTGGGGTATGTGAGAGTTGTTGCAAGAAGAAGACGAAAGGTTAGGGGGGGGGGATGGGGCTGTTTAATGGGACTGCGTTTATGCTGCAAAAGAATTGATTGAGGTCGTCTTAAGTTTTGGTTCAAGGGGATTTATCTACCCTTGAACCAAAATTTATATAAGTTAAAGAGAGCTTGTCGTAGCGCTGATATAGCGGTTAGAGTTGTGGCTTATCGACAATACAGCCTACCGGGAAGAGCTTACGGAAGCAGAAGCAGACCAAAGTGGTGCCGATAAGTACCAGAGGGTAGGCTACGATAATATTCCTAAGAATATTCCAGAGCCAGATCTCGTGGATATTTGGCGTAAAGCCGTGGGCTAGCAGCGCGCCGTAGAGTGACATCAGTATTACCATTGTCGGGATAAAGACGAGCGGCAGCAGGAGAATCTTTTTGAGCGGAGGGGTATTAGCGTTGAACAAGCGTGCAATAACCTTCTGCGCATAGCTGCCGACGATGAGTACTTCACAGCAGAAGGCAACGGCAAAGGTAAGAGGAAACCCTAACCAGACATATTTGAGTGCTTTTAATGAGATCCCATGAACTAAGATTAAGTTATAGAAGCTCATTCCGAGTACCATGAATGTGACCATGAAGACAGTATAAATTAGATGTTCTCGCTTATTGGTGGGTATTTTGGTGCAGTCCTTTCATTGTGAGTGTGGGTTGAGTTTAATAGCTTATTTGAGCTGTGCTTAATTGTTACGAGTGAGTCTACTAGCGCTTGTCTTTCAGCGGCAGTGAGCTTGGTCAGTACTTCTTCAAAGTGCTGGTGCATATGACGCTGTATCTTATCGCTAAGTATAATGCCTTTTTTTGTCAGTTTGAGGTGAATTACGCGTTGGTCACTCTCCTGGCGACATTTCTCTAGCAGTCCAATTTTACCTAGTTTGTTTACTACCTGTGAAAATGGCCCTTTTTCCAGGCCGATAAATCTGGCGATATCCTGCATCGAACTGCTCTTGTGATCCTTCACCGTCATCAAAATACGCTCTTGCGTAAGATTGAGATAATTCAGTTCTTCAGGCAAGCTGTAGTCTTTGAATAAGGCGTAACGTAGAAGATTGATACTGTTAAGCTCGGTTAAAACGGTCTGCTTCATGTCTCCCCTTTTTAGTTATATTTATAACTAATTTTGAGGGGTGAGTCAATATAAAAGTAGATTTTAGGTAATGCGGCGGTGGGAAAATAACGGTATGTGTATGTGTTGTGAGTTGTTAGGGTTGAGATAGATTATCTGAAGGGTGCTGGGATGAATATTTCATGCTGGTATCTAAAACGGTATTTTGTACAGTAAAATAATATTAACTGTAGAAAACGGATTTTTTAATACAAAAAAGTAAAAAAAATAGTATCCTAAGGTGAGGTGACAATAAAGTAAGGGTGTTGTGAATATAGGGTTTTGAGCTTGTCGGCTTGAGTCGGTCAGGGAGAGAGCGGGTAAGTGAGATAGAGGCAAGGTAGTTGGGTGTAAGGAGTGCGTAAGCATTCAGTACCGGTACGGACTTCAGGGGCAGAAGAAAGATAATGTTGGAAGAAATAGAGAACGGCTTGGCAGAGGGTGCTTATGACCTCAAGGATATTGAGTTTGAAGATCTGTTTGATATTGCAGATATTCAGAAATTACAGGATGAGTTTGCCGCGGGAACCGGCGTAGCTTCGATAATTACCAGGCCTGACGGTACGCCGATAACCAGACCTAGTAATTTCTGCAGGTTGTGTAATGATATTATCCGTAAGACCGAGATCGGCTGTAGGAATTGTCAAAGGTCGGACAAGCATATCGGCAAGCTCTGTATCGACGGCCCTACGGTGCGGGAGTGTGAAAGTGGAGGCTTGTGGGATGCGGGAGCAGGTATAACAGCCGGGGGAAAGCACATTGCCAACTGGCTGGTAGGACAGATAAGTGATAATACCCAGACGACGGAGCGGATTCGGGAGTATGCCTGCGAAATCGGGGCGGATGCAGAAGAGGTGGTAGCGGCTTTTGAAGAGGTGACTTATATGTCGCTCGAGCAGTTTAAGAGTATTGCCGAAGTCCTCTTTACTTTTTCCAATCTGATGTCACAACTGGCGTATCAAAATCTACAGAAAAACTATTATATAGTCGAGCGGAAAAGAGCTGAAGCTGCACTGCGGCAGAACGAGGAGCTTCTGCGTAATGTGTTTAATGCTACAAATGAGGCTATTTTTCTGCATGAACTGGACGGGACGATACTAGATGTAAATGACAGTATGCTCAGGATGTACAATCTCAGCAAGGATGAAGTATTGCGCTGCTCCTTGCTTGGTGAGCTGAGTGCCGACTGTATGACCGAAGATGATTTGACAAAAGTTCTGACTGCTGCTAATGCAGGCAAGAATGATGAATTTGAGTGGATTGCCAAGCGCCTGAAAGATGGGAGTACCTTTCCGGTACTGGTGAGTCTGAAAAAATTCTATCATAATGAGCGTTATCTTCTGCTCGCGGTGGTGCGGGATATAAGCGAGCTCAAGGAGGCGGAGCAGATACGCCAAAGACTTGAGGCGCAGCTCCAGCATAGCCAGAAGATGGATGCGATCGGTCAACTCGCTGGGGGAATTGCCCATGACTTTAATAATATGCTGGGCGGGATTATGGGAGCGGCGGATATGCTCGAGCGTTATCTGCCGGCCTGTGAAGATGCACATCAAATGCACCATATAATTCTGGAAGCGGCGGAGAATGCAGCCGCTCTTACGCGAAAACTTCTGGTGTTTGCCCGGCAGCAAAGTCCTGCTTCGACGCCAATAAGCGTGCATAAGGTGATTCAGGAGACGGTGGATATCTTGCAGCGCACCCTGGACAAGAGCGTTAATATTGAACAGAAATTATTGGCGGCAAGTGATATTATTATCGGGGATTCTACCCAGTTGCAGAGTATGCTGATAAATTTGGCGATAAATTCTGCTCACGCGATGCCTGACGGGGGAGAATTACTGCTGGCTACTTCCAATATGGTGTTGACAGAGACAGTCTCTGGAAATTATCGGTCTGAGTTAGCAGTCGGAGAGTATATTGAAATAGAGGTGCGTGATACCGGCTGCGGCATGGCTGAGGATATTCTCCCTCGTATCTTTGAGCCGTTCTTTACTACGAAAGGGGTCGGCAAGGGGACTGGGCTTGGACTGGCGGCGGTATATGGTACGATCCGTCAGCACTCTGGGGCGATATCGGTTTATAGTATAGTAGGAGAAGGCACGTATTTTCATATTTTGCTGCCGATTGACAAGACTGTAGAGCAACCAAAGCCGGTATCGCAGGAGAAGATAAGCGGGCAGGGGCATATCCTGGTGGTAGATGATGAACCGATTATGCGGATAACCGCGGAGGCGATTCTCGGGGATCTGGGCTATACAGTGACCACGGCGGAGAATGGGGCGGCTGCGCTTGAGATATTCCGCAAGTCTCCAGAGGAGTTTGATCTGGTGGTTCTGGATATGATTATGCCGGTGATGAACGGCAAGGAGTGTTTCTATCAACTAAAGCAGATTCTGCCGGAGGTCAAGGTGATTATCTCTTCCGGCTTTACCCGGGAAGAGGATATTGGAAAACTACAGGAGCAGGGACTTGCCGGGTTTATCCGTAAACCGTTTCACAGCGCAGCACTCAGTCAGTTGCTGGGCAAGCTGTTACAGGGGTGAGGTCTGTTCGAGCGTTGGAGGTGTTATATGATCTTGTTGGGAGGGTGACGTTTGCTGGCGTGGGTCATTTCAGTTATTATGAATTTGCGACAGGCGGGGCGATTAATTAACTTGACACCAGCAGAAAATTTTTTATAATATAGTTGCCTTGTTGGTAAACAATGAAACTATTATGGGCTTGAGCACTTGGTCAGTTGGATAAACGAGGGGTGATAAGCGAAAATAAGAAGGAGAAATAATGACTAATTATTGCTGGTGTCCCAAGGCAGAGTGTCCCAACCACGGGAATTGCCAGGCCTGTGTACTCAAGCACCGGGCGAAGAATGAGGTGCCGTCCTGCTTTTTTGGGCTGGTTGAAGAGCGGATTACAGATAAGTCATACAGCAATTTTGCCAGACAGCAGAGGGCTGAATAGGCAAGGCTGCGCAGATATAAGGAGATAACAATGAAGATACAGGTATTGGGGGCAGGCTGCTCCAAATGTAAAGCGCTGGCTGAGCTTACTGCCGAGGTGGCGCAGGAGCTGGGGTTGGATTATGAGCTGGAAAAGGTTACCGATATTGCCGAGATAATGGAGTTTGGGGTTATGACTACGCCGGCGCTGGTGGTTGACGGGAAGGTGGTGCATGCGGGCGCTGTACCGTCAAGGGGAATTTTACGGGAGATGCTGTCCTAGGAGAGGTCGAGTTATGAGCTACAAAAAGCTGCTAAAGGTACTGCTACTAGTGGTCTTTCCCATAATCTGTATTGCTGCCACTGCACAGCGAGCTGGCGCCGCGGAACTCAAGGTCGGGAGTGATGCGAAGATTCTGGTATATTATTTTCACGGGAAGGCGCGTTGTGTCACCTGTATGAAAATTGAAGAATTGACGGCAGAGGCGGTTAAGGATACCTTTGGTGCAGACCATGCGCAGAATCGGGTTGTCTATAAGTCTGTCAATGTGGATGAAGCAGAGAATGAACACTTTATCGCTGATTTTCAGCTTATGGTGAAAAGTGTGGTTATTGCCAAAGAGGTGGACGGTAAGGAGGTGGCCTGGAAGCGCTTGGACAAGGTCTGGCAGTATTATACTGATCCTAAAGAGTTCTTTGCGTATTTTACTGCTAATGCGCAAAAAATTCTTGAAGAAAGATAAAGGAGGCAGGTTTGTCTGAGTTAATTATTCCAATGATCTCTGCGCTGTGGCTGGGGATACTGACCTCGCTCAGCCCGTGCCCCCTGGCGACCAATATTGCGGCAATCTCCTATATCGGCAGGCGTGTCGACAGTCCGGCAAGTGTGCTCAAGACCGGGCTGCTCTATGCTCTTGGCCGAGTTTTGACCTATATCATTATTGCTTTTGTTCTTATCAAGAGCTTGTTGGCATCGGCGCCGATATTTGTCAATAACCTACAGAAATACATGATTCTAGCCCTGGGGCCGATTATGATTCTGGTCGGGTTGATTCTGCTCGGAGTAATTACCTTCAATATCAAGGGCAGGGGAATAAGCGAAAAGCTTCAGCGAAAGGCCGAGTCGCTCGGAGTATTGGGAGGAGGGCTGCTGGGGATACTCTTTGCCTTATCCTTCTGCCCGACCTCGGCCGCGTTGTTCTTCGGGTCGTTGCTACCTAGCGCTCTGGAGCATAATTCCAGCATAATTTTACCATCGCTTTACGGTATTGGTACCGGGCTGCCGGTTATCTTCTTTGCGGTTTTGCTGGCTATGGGGACGAATATAGTGTCAAAGGTCTTTAATAAAGTGACGGTCTTTGAAGTCTGGGCGCGTCGCCTGACAGGGATCGTCTTCATCGGTATTGGCATATATTACACTATGGCCTATACAATTTAAAACTCATTGTTCGGTAATACCGTTGTAACCGGTACTGGTATAATTGTATGCTGGGAGCAAACGGTCGGAATAACGGGAGAGAATTATGGAACGTGATACAGGAGCAGAGATTGGTTTCTTTGAAAAGTATCTGTCACTCTGGGTTTTGTTGTCATGGGTATCGGTATCGGCGTGAGTATCTTGCTGCCGGGGATACTGGACTTTCTCGTAAGTTTGAGTATTATAATGAGGAGCGTTCTCATAGCGGAACCCGCTGCTGCGGCAAGACTCCCGCACAGACATTTGCCGAATCCAAAGACTTAGCCAAGGACAAGCAACTGGACATCATCGGGCGGATAGTCTAAATTGAAGAAATCACTGCTGAGGTCGTAGGATAATTATTATGTGCCTGTCTGGTAAAGTAGTGGTTACTACATCTAAGGTAAGTCGGTTATTTACTTTGCCCGGAGGGGAACTGAGCAAAACAAATAACCGGTTTGAGTGTTCCTGGTCTATAGCTGAATTAAGGTTATAACTTCCTGTGTAGTTCTGATTTTATTATATTGGTTTTACCAGCTCTGCAATTTGAAGTACACTTCCTAGAAGATCATTTACGAACTGCATTACTCCGACAATGTTATTCAGTATTTTATTGTCGTCCTTGACCTCAATAATTGCCTGATCCAGAGCAGAGAGGGTGTTACTATACTGCTCGCGTAAACTTTGCAGGTTTGTAAGTGTGCTTATGGTTGATATTTGCTTGTAATTGTAGATAGTCTTCTGTAGTTCGTTATGTGTATGTTCATTCAGTTTGGAGCCATACTCGTACTTGATGCTGAGCAGTTTGGTGCTAACTTGCTGGATGTAAGTCTTTATCTCTGCAAAATTTTGCGGGTAAATACCATAATTGAGTAACTCGAGTATCTCTTCATCATATACTGTGACCCGATTCAAGAATTTTATTGCCATTCGTCTGGTTGAAGCATAGGCGGTATATCTTGGTAGCGCGGCCTTATATTCTCTGACGATTGACTCAAAGTAGTTTTCGGCCATTGTTTCAACCTTTGACAGATCAATACATGTAGCGGAGAGTTTTTTAGACATAATCTTGAGATCTCTTAAATCTGTGTCGCTGGTAGCATTGGAAGCTTCAGCCGCGTTGATAAAATCCTTGAGTCTTGGCGCGAGCGTATTAATCTCAGCTACTGTAGTTGCAAAATCGTTACTTGTCGTGTCCATAGTTCTCTCCTTAATCTTCAAAAGAATCCTTAAAAGCCTTGAGTTGCTTGGCCAATTTGTTTATTTCGACGAATATTGTTTCCAGCGATGCGGGGTAGAATTTACCACTTGGATTGGTGGGGTCTACTTTATGCATTTCCAGAGTCCCGTAGAGTTCGCCATTGGTGATCGACCACCAGTTCTTCTTGAGCTCATCGGTAGCTGTGCGTAAGGTATTCAGGCCTTTGAGTGTAGGCGTGAGCTCACGGTAACCTTTATAGGCGGTGACCAAGTCTTGCTTGGTTGAATCCGGGTTCAGATAAAGAGTAAGAATCTTGGAGGAATAATACTTGTGATAAACATCTGAGTTACCCTGATTGAGTTGGTATATTAGTAAATCTAGAGCCTTTTCAATATACTCGAAAGCGTCGGCTATGGTGCCTTTATCCCGATCGATTGTAGCTTTGACCAGAGCATTATGGCTATAGCCAGCAACGGTCTGGGATAGTGCCGCGATACTGTTTACCTGCTGATCATTGAGCGCTCTAGAATCAGGGTTTATAAGCAGATCAATATTGGTCAGTGAGGCTGAAACCTGGCTGCTAATGTTCTCAGAAAATTTATTGGTGCATAGGGTATTTAAGTTCTCAAAGTAGGCCTGAAGTGCGGATATCGTCTGCTTGACCTTATCTATTTCCGCATTGAGTTGGATAGTTGGCTCCAGGCCATTATGAATGGTAGTCTTTGATTCTAAAGGTAAAAAATAGTTGAGGTATTTTTTTAAGAAGTAATCTCTGATCTCAATTATATCCTCTCGCTGCATATCTGGATTGTTATTTAGGGAATAGTAGCTTTTTAGAGATTCTAAAATGGTCTCCAAGTCTACATCTTCGGGTAGCGGGTCAGTTTTTTTCGAGACAATGTTTAGCTTGGCTTTGATAATATCTTGAAATTCGGCATAAGTTTCGAGTGCGGAGATGTCTGGATCTTGGCGTAAGTTTGCAAGAGCCTGTTCTTTTTCTTCAGCATTATCGGAGACTATATATTGTTTATAGTCTTTAAGCCAAGGAGTGCCAGTATAGATTTCACTGTCTGCTGCATTCATTATCTTTATGAGATCGGTGGCCAGTATTTCTTGTTTTTTTGTATCATCTAATTTATCCCATTTGGTATCAGGATCTGTGCAGGTGAGAGTAATTGTAATCTTGGGGATTTTCTCAAGGTAGTCGGTCATGAGTTCGTTTTGCGCTTCATCCAAAAAATCATTGGCAACTGTGGTGTACTGAATACCAACAGTTGCTAATTGACTGCCATCTGTCAGACTGTTGGAGATGCAGCCTGACAAGGCAAGGACTACGATAAAACTGCAGAGTAAGGTAAAAAATTTCTTCATTGTTTTGCTCCTTGTAGTAATAGTAGTAGGCGTTTACTTCTAAAATACTAATTATGTATAGAGTCAGAAAGTACTTCTCAGCTATTTTTCTGGGATGAAAACTAATGAAAAAATATTTGTGATACAAATACACCTTTATGTTGTGTAATTTCAAAAAAATGTAATTGCCTTTTAAACTTTCTTAAATATAAGTGAATTGTTAACGCCTTTAAAATTAGATAGTTATAAAATTTTATGATGGTTAATAACTGGTGATATTGAGTATGTCAGCTATTGGTATGAAATAAATAAAACTTATTAAGTAAACTACAGAAGATTTATTTATAATTAATATAAGCCTGGGCAGGACTAGTATGTATGAACTAGAATTTGAGTAAAAGTCATGAATTAATAGGGGTGCGTCTTGCCTGGTTTAAAAGCAACTTTATTTGTAAATTAAGTAAAAAGTTATTGACATTTGGGATAAATCCGCTATAAATTAGAGTAATCTAAGACTTTGATAGCTGTCGTATATAGTTTTACGTTGGTAATTGGGTGGTAAGATTTTCTGCTGAGGGTTTTTGGGAGATTTTATGAGTACGATGATGACAACACTGGCCGATCTGCCGCATGGGGAGAGGGGAATTGTCCTGGCCTTCGACGGCGGTATCGAGTTTCAGCAACGGATTACCAGCCTTGGGATCTATGTTGGGTGTGAGGTCGAGGTTGTTGGTGGTGGCGCGGGTGGAGGAATCCTGGTGGCGGTGGGGGATTCGCGAATTGCACTCGGTTGTGGTATGGCACGGAAGATAATTTTGGCGTAGCCGCCGGGAGTAACTGCTATGCTTGAAGTATAGTAGTTTTTTTGTGAGCAGCGGGTTAGGCTGATCTAAGATAGTTTATAATGGTTAACTGGCGGGAGCCGGTATGGCGTAAGAGGTGGGTGGATGATACTCAGTGATTTGAAGACGGGGCAGAAGGCGGTGGTGGTGGATGTGCTCGTGGAGGGGCAGGGGATGCAGCGGCTCCTGGATATGGGATTTGTTGAAGGGACGGAGATAACAATTATTCGCAATGCTCCGTTACTGGATCCGATTGATCTCTCGGTGCGGGGCTGTCAGATAGCACTCCGTCTGAATGAGGCCAAGGGAGTGGAGGTGGAGCTGGTATGAGCGCGGCAAAAAAGAAGCGAAACAAGCTGATCGCTCTAGCTGGGCAACCGAATTGCGGTAAATCTACGACCTTCAATCTGCTCACCGGAGCCCGGCAGCATGTGGCGAACTACCCGGGGGTGACGGTGGAGAAGAAAGAGGGGAAGTATTCGTATTACGGCGAAAAGATAGAGGTTGTGGATCTGCCGGGTACATATAGCCTGACCTCGTATACGCAGGAGGAGAGGGTGGCGCGAGACTTTATCCTGCTGGAGAAACCGGATCTGCTGGTGGCGATAGTTGACGGTTCGAATCTGTCTCGGCATCTCTATCTGATATTTCAGTTGCTGGAGATGCGCTTGCCGCTCTTGTTATGTGTCAATATGATCGATATCGCCCAGAGGCGAGGAATTGTTATCCAGGTTGAGAAATTAAAGGCCGCTCTCGGAGTTGAGATAATCCTGCTCAACGCCAAAGAAACTCGGGGAAGAGAGGATTTAAAGTCTGCTATAAACCGGGTGCTAGCGGCAGGAGCAGAGGGTGTACGTGATTTTTCCCTTGATTATGGGGTGGAACTCAATACGGCGGTGGCGGAACTCAGCACTATGCTTGGAGAAAGCGCACACTTGCAGCAGGATTTCTCGCTGGAGTGGTTGGCGCTGAAGCTGCTGGAGAATGACAGTGAAGCTCAGCGCTTATTGGCGCTGCATGCGGTGGGAGAGCTTGAACAGCGGGTAGCTGCGTATATTGCCGAGTTGCGGGAGCGTCTGCAGGCGCAGAAGAAGCTGCCGGAAAAGATAATCGCTACGGCACGCTATAAGCGTTCCGGTGAGATTATAGATACCTGCGTGCAGAAGCCGGAGAAAGCTGGCAGAACCTTGACCGACAGGATTGATGCGGTTGTGCTGCACCGGGTATTTGCGCCGGTATTTCTCGCCATTGTACTCTATGTCTTTTATCAGCTTGCTATGACCTTCGGGACGTATGCCTCAGATACTTTATTTCCGTATATCGGTATGCTCAAGGTCTGGGCGGCAGAGCTCTTTACGCAGACCGATCCGCTGCGTAGCAGCTTGCTTAGTTCACTGATTGTCGATGGGCTGGTCGGGGGAATTGTGGCTATTCTGTATTATGTGCCGCTGTTCTTTATTCTCTTTGCGCTGCTGGCGCTGATGGAGGATTCGGGGTATATGGCGCGGGTGGCTTTTATTCTGGACAGAATCCTCCGTTATTTTGGCTTGCACGGGCAGTCGGTATTGCCGATGATCCTCGGGGGGGTGGTAGTCGGCGGTTGTGCGGTGCCGGGGGTGATGGCGACGCGGGCGATGAAGGATGAGAAGGCGCGGCTGTTGACTATTCTGATTATGCCGCTCATGAATTGTCTGGCCAAGTTGCCGTTCTTTGTGCTGATGGTCGGACTGTTGATCCCGGCAGGTGCGGGACTCTATGTCAAGGGCTTTATGGTCGTCGATTATCAGGGACTGACGTTATTCGGCTTATCTGTCTTCACCTTTGTGCTGGCACTCCTTATCGCCAAGCTCTTCAGCAAGACTATTATCAAGGGGGAAGCGGCGCCGTTTGTCATGGAACTGCCGGTATATCACCTGCCGACAGTCTCCGGAGTATTGCGCCGGGCGGTTGAACGGGTTTGGGTATTTCTCAAGAAGATTGTGACGGTGGTGGCGGTGGTACAGGTTGGGGTGTGGTTCTTCGTGACCTTTCCGGGGATCGGCTTCAAGCAGGAGGCAGACTTTGATCATAAGCTTCAGGCGGCGCAGGAGGCGCTGGTGGCTGAGGCAGGAATCAAGGGCACGCCGTATGCCGCTCTAGCCAATACTGCAAGTTTGGAGCGAATTGTAGATCTGGGGCAGGTACTCAAAGATGGTAAGCCGGTGAATGTGGTTGAGCAGGTGCCGGCGCAGCAGGCAGGTATGCTCCTGCTGGTTGCGAATAATGGTAAACTTCCGGACGGGAAGGTTGATAAGGTCGCTAAGCGTTTCGCCAAGGCGCTCAAGAAGTATCAGCGGGAGGTGACCAAGTTGCGGATCGCACGCAAAAAGTTGCAGATTGATGATAGTTTTGCCGGGATGATCGGGCGAGGGCTTGAGCCGGTAAGCCAGGTTGCGGGATTCAACTGGAGAATGAATATTGCGATTATCGCCTCGTTTGCGGCCAAGGAGAGCTTGGTGGGGACACTTGGAACGATCTATAGTGTTGAGGATAAGGGGGCTTCGGGGCGGCATAGCACTGAGAAGTTGTCGGCATCGCTAGCTGCTACCGAGACCGACTGGGGCGTGTGGCACAAGCTTGCGATTATTCTCTTTATAGCCATGTTCCCGCCGTGTCTGGCGACGATAATCGTGATTAAGAATGAGACCGCGTCCTGGAAATATGCCCTCTTTGCGTTTACGTATCCGATAGTATTCGGGTTTATCCTGGCGGCACTGGTATTTCAGATAGGTACGCGGTTGGCTGCCTGAGAAGATAATTGAGAAAGGGAAGAAGAATGAAGTTTTATAAGTTGCAGCTCTGTCTGCTGGGGATATTGGTCTTTACCGCGTCGGCGTTGGCACATAAGCCGTTACTATCCGTGGATGATAATGAAGACGGAACCATCTATATCGAAGTCGGCTTCTCGGACGGTTCATCCGGCTCCGGACATGATTTGATCCTCAAGGATAATAGTGGAAAGGTACTCAGTGAATACAAGGTGCCATCTGAGAGCTTTATGGATGTGCCGATGCCGGGGGTGCCGTATAGCGTGACCTTTGACGCAGGGCCGGGGCATAGCGTGACCGTGGACGGACCTTTCAGTGAAGCGGCAGCGGCGGCAGATGCAGCTGAGCCAGAACCACAGAGTACTGAGACTCCAGCAGTCGCGAGTAGTCAACCGGCAGCGGCGCCAGTTGCGGTGCAGGCGGCACCGGTAATGGCTCAGCCGGCGGCGGTGCAGCCACTGGTGATGACCACTCAGGCTGCTGGCGAGAGTGTCGGCCCTGGGTTTAATATGGCGCTCAAGATGTTGCTGACTACTACGGTGGTGTTTACGGTGATCCTGGCATTTATTCTCGTGCTGCTGGCGTTCTGGCTTGGGTATGGCATTGGCAGTAAGAGAAAGTAGATCGACTTGTTAGCTGTTAGATGGCTATTTGTTATTGTAGAGAAAGGAGATTTTTGATTATGAAGAGTTTACGTAAAATTACTTTGGGGCTGGCGGCATTCGCTATGCTGTGTTCGGTGAGTCTAGCTCACTTTCAGATGATTTATACGCCTCAAGGAGTGGTTGGTTCGTCAAAGCTGCCGCTCAAACTGATCTTTACCCATCCGTTTGCTGCCGGGCATACAATGAATATGGGGGCGGATCAGGATGGTAAGGGCAAGGCACCGCTCAAGTTCGGCGTCATGACCCAGAAGGGTGAGGATGAGCCGGAGGTGACCGATCTCAAAGCAGATCTCAAGCCGATAACCTTTACCAGTCTGGAGAACTCCGGCAGTGGTTATGAGCTTGATTACAAGGCTAAGGGGATGGGAGATTTTGTCTTCTTCTGTGATCCGGGTCCGTACTTTGAAGCGAGTGAGGATGCGTATATCGAGCAGGTAACCAAGGTGATTATCAACAAAGGCGGAGCCATGACCTGTGTCTTTGAAGATGTACCGGGTCTGCCAGTGCAGATCAAACCGCTGGTACGTCCATATGCACTCTGGACTGGGAATGTCTTTCGCGGTGTAGTTCAGCGCTGGGACGAGCAGGCCGGTGCGTATGTACCTGTACCGTATGCTGAGATCGAGGTAGAGTTTGCTAATCATGAGATCGACATGAAGGGCAATAAATTTGAGCAAGACGCGGCTGCTGAGGCACCGAATGATGCTTGCGAATGCCAGACTATCCTGGCGGATGAGAATGGTCAATTCTCATATGCTATGCCAAAAGCCGGGTGGTGGGGCTTTGCGGCTCTCGGCGCAGGCGGAGACCTGGAATATAAGGGCAAGCCACTCTCTGTGGATGCAGTTATCTGGGCTTACGCGTATGATATGCAGAAGTAAGAAAGACTCCACTCACTAGTAGGGTATAGTTGGCTTCACAACACTTTGAAGCCAGCTATATTTTTTTTATACGCAGTCTGAGTACTAGCGTAGAGTAGGGGCGTTGAAAAATAGAATATGGAGAAATATGATGAAGAGATTGCCTGTGCCGGATCTGAGTACGGCCGGTCTATTCGAGCTACCCAATGCAGTTGTAAAGTGGAAGCTGATGCATACGGCGGTGGAGTTGAAGATATTCGATCAATTGTCTGCACCGCAGACCGCAGCGTCAGTTGCGGCTCAACTCGGTACCGATGCCGAAAATACCGAGATTATCTTGAATAGCCTGGTCGCTATCGGCTGCCTAGAGAAACAGGACGGTACGTATATAAATACACCTTCTGCCGAAGTTTGTTGGACTACAGGCAAGGATACCTCGCTGGGGGAATCATTTATATTCTTCTCGAGTTGGTTGGAGCCGGTTCTGGGGGACGGGATGTTGAATATGGTGAAGAACGGGGCACCGCCAAAGCCGGAGATTACCGATCCCGGGATTTGGAAGCAGGCGGCTTATGCCGGCCTCAACTATACCCGCTGCGCCAGGGCTCAGGCGGTTGCCAAGTTGGTCTCGGAACTGCCGGAATTTGGCAGGTTCGGTAAGATACTTGATATGGGCGCGGGGCCGGGGATTATCGGGATAGCTATTGCGCTCTTGCATCCGACGCTGGAGTGTGTACTCTATGATCAACCGGCGGTGGCCGAGGTTGCCGCGGAGGTGATCAGCGAGTATGAACTTGGTGGGCGTGCTCGGGTGTTGGAGGGTAATTATGTAGAGGATGATATCGGTTCGGGGTATGACCTGGTGCTTGCAAGCTTTACTCTGAATTTTTATCGCGAGAAGTTGCCGGAGATCTTCCAGAAGGTATATGCTTCACTCAACCCCGGAGGAATATTCATGGTCTGCTCGGATGGGGTGAACCGGGAGAAGACGGCTCCGGAGGCGACGGTACTCAGCTGGCTGGCGACCTCGTTACAGGGGATGAGTATGGAGTTTGAAGCTGGAATGGTTGCTGAGGTGATGCGCCAGAATGGCTTTGTCTCGACCGCCCGGCAGTTTCTCGGTAATATCCCGCTGGAAGCACACGGGCCGATAGAGGTAACAATCGGCAGAAAGTAGGTTGGCGGGTAGTGCGGATAGGAGGGATGTCGCTTGAATTCTTCCACGAAGATAATGAGATGATATTAGCTGGTAGCGGTGCTGCCAGCTGTTTTTTTTAAGGGTTTTTTGCAAATTTGATCTTTATTTGCATTTTGAATAATCTGTTAATCAAGATTGGGCGGTATAAATGACGATAAGAGCTTATGCCTTATTGTCATTTGCGCTTATTGAGTTACTCATTATTAGCGGGGAAGAACATGAGATATTATTTATGCAGCCTGTGTCTGTTGCTCCTAGTCGGTGTTTCGCTGTCTATATGGGCTGAGGAAGAGCCAAAAGTAACAATTAGCGATATTCAGGTGGAGTCGGTATTCAGCTCTACGCCGCAGGAGACGTTGCATCGCTTTTCGGAGTTGATGTTCTCAGGAAACACCAGAACTTTTCACACCAAGGATAGGATGCATGACCATACCCGTGATCTGGCTCAGGCGCTAAGTTATCTGGAGGCAGAATTTGATCCCCGGGCGGGTAAGATTGAGAATGAAAACAAGCTGCTACAGCAGGCGAATAATCTCTTCTTTCTTATTCAGTCTATAAATTACAGCCCGGAGGAGATTGTGGTAAAGTACCGCAAGGGCAGCCAGGAGCAAGCCAGTATGATCCTGACCGACAGCACGAATGAACTTGAGTTCTTCATGCGCAAGACTCCTGAAAATGGTTGGGTCTTTGCCAAGGAGAATTTTACCGATGAGCGAGTGAAGGCGGTTCTGGAACATATGAATAATATCAAGGAGAATATTATCAAATGTGCTGGGACATTTGTACCGGAATTATCCTCACCGCTCAATACGCTGTATACTTTTTACTTTGGGATTCAGGGGCTTTTCGGGTATGATATGGAGGATGCGGTCAAGGCTCTGGACCTTTCGGCGTATGATGCCAAGGTTGCTAAAGGGCAGGGGCCGACCTGGGCCATCCGTACCTACCGGATGCTGCGCTATGCCTCGGCAGTAACGCCGGAGAGTTTGTCCAATGATCCGAACTATGCAGATAATATCGTACTCCTGCTTGATCGTGAGTGCGGGATGATAAATATGAGTCTGGTTATCGATCCGGTTACGAAGAAGAAGGCTTGGAAGATAGGGTACAGCGGTATCTCGGGGTTGACCTTTGCCTATGATACCATGATGCGTCAGGGTATGGCGAAAAAAATCGGTGAAATGGGGGTCAAGAAGCGGACACCCCATATCATTCTCGATGACTTCTTTCAGCAGCACTTTCCAAGTTTGGAGAACGAGTTTTTACGCGCGAATATCTGGAAGTTTCTACTGCTAATAACCCTTATAATCGCTACCATCTTTCTGGTGCCGCTTACTCGGATTATCCTCTTGCCGTTACTGCATTATCTGCTCAAAAAGCTGAATATATCCTCGAACCGGGATACGAATAAGCGCTTTATCCTGCCGCTGCAGATATGTATTATCTCACTGCTTTGGCAGTACTGTATATTTGTGATCTCGGCAAGCCCGCGGGTGATGCTGTATACGCTGATGGCGCTGAATATCGTGATGACCTTTACGATAACCTTGTTGCTCTGCCGGATAATTGATAGTGTCTCGGTTGTTGCATCTAACCGGGTGAATACCAGTCTGCATATTCTGACCAGCGTTCTGGGGAAGTTTTTAAAGATTGCGATTATGGTGGCGGCAATACTGTACCTCTGTTATATCTTCAATATTAATACGGTAAATTTCCTGACGGCGCTGGGGATCGGCGGTTTTGCGTTTGCGTTGGCGGGAAAGGATACAATCGAGAATTTCTTCGGTTCGATCATGGTGATTGTGGATAAGCCGTTTCAGAACGGTGAGCAGATTAGAATCAATAATATCGAGGGGACGATAGACATGGTGAGTATTCGCAGTACGCGTATTCGTACCTATGATAATACGGTGATAACCATACCTAATCGGATGTTTATCTCCTCTCCGGTGGAAAATTTGAGTATTCGTGACTGGCGCAGGTATAAGACCAGCTTTGATATTCTCTATGAGACCGATATCAAGCTGATCAAGGAGTTTACCTACGGGCTGACAGAGCTTGCCCACCTCTGCCCAGATGTGAAAAAGGATGCGATACAGGTATATCTTTATACCTTGGATAGTTCCTCGTTGCAGATTTACGTGAGTCTATTCTTCAAGAATCGCGGGCGGGTAGAGGAGCTCAAGGCGCGTGAGTCCTTCAATACTCAGGCGCTGGAGTTTGCGGCGCTGCTGGGGATTGAGTTTGCCTATCCGACACAGAAACTGTATATTACCCAGGTGGAGCCAGTTGCAGCGCTGCAACAGAGCGAGCCGGCGCAGACAAATTCGGAGCACGAGCATACTCTGGGGCTGGTCAGGCAGATAAGTCCGTTTTATCAGCCAACTGCAGGAGAGCAGAACCTGGGCAACGCTGCGGCGAGTTGAGGTTAGCTCGGTACGGGGATGAGGCGGCAAAGGATGCGGGCGGGATGTATAATATCTGTGGTGGGGGAGGTCGATTTTGGCGGTTGAAGTTTGACGGCGAAGCTGGTTTTTTGAGTGTTATGACAGGGTTTAATTCTTGCAACTTAGAGAATTCCGGGTATAATACTATAGTATAAAAGTTGTAGCAAGCGGTGCAGCTTGGTAGTTTCCGGTAGAGGCGTGGGTGCTGGTATACTGGGATTTTTTTAAATTTATTGGTTGACTGTTTCTTTGGAGATTGTTTGACAGCTATTGTAATGTAACCGATACAGAATATAGACAGATACCATGAGTAGTACTCTGGTATCGTGATGCGCTTGGTTTTGCGTCCGACCCTGTAATCTGTAGCGGAATCCTACCTTATGTACGCAGCTTGGTTAGAGCCACCGCTGGCGTTTTACTTTTGTCTCTTAATCCGGCGGTAGTTCAAGCGGGAGGTTTGAGATGAATTTACAATAACTGAATAATTAAACAAAACCAAAGAGGTAGTTTAACATGAATTTAAAGAATTTCGGCTGGTCTGACGCCATGCAGAACAGTTTCTCTGCGCTCTATCATCAACAGCTATATCCTGCCCGTATCTGCCGCGAAGATCGAGGGCTGTATACTCTTATCACCGAGGAGGCGGAGCGCCAGGCCGAGGTGAGCGGGCATTTCCGACATACCGCCATATCCCGTAGCGATTTTCCGGCAGTGGGGGATTGGGTCGCGGTCGAGGTGCCGGATGCTGTGTCCAGATGTATTATCCATGGTATGCTCCCCCGTTTCTCCCAGTTTTCACGTAAAGCCCCGGGATCGGCCAATGAGGCGCAAATAGTTGCGGCGAATATCGATACCGCTTTTCTGGTCAGCGGGCTGGATCATGATTTTAACTCACGGCGTATTGAACGCTATCTGACCCTGGTCTATGAGGCTGGGGTAAACCCGGTAATACTTCTTAACAAGGTGGATCTGGCGCAGGATTTAGCGAGCAAGATCGCTGAGACTGAGACGATCGCCTATGGGGTCCCCGTGATCGCTGTCAGTGCGAAGCAGGGGCAAGGGGTTGAGCAGATCTGGGAGTATCTCACCCCTGGTTCCACTGGTGTGCTTCTGGGGTCTTCAGGGGTGGGTAAGTCATCACTGATCAACGCGTTGCTGGCGCAGGAGAAGCTCAAGACCTCAAGCGTCAGAGAGGCTGACAGCAAGGGCAGGCATACCACGACCCACCGTGAATTGGTGCCGCTGCCCAATGGGGCAGTACTCCTGGATACTCCGGGCATGCGGGAGCTGCAGCTCCTCGCCAGTGACTCTGCCCTCGCGTCATCTTTTGTCGAGATAAGTGAGCTGGCAAGAGACTGCCGCTTCCGGGACTGTACACATACGGATGAGCCGGGGTGTGCGGTAAAGGCCGGGGTCGAGGCCGGGATACTGGATCTGGAGCGGTATGAGAGCTATCTGCGTCAACGCAAGGAGATCAAGCATAACCGGGTGGAGCAGGATATTCACCTCCAGAAGCAGGAGGTGAATCGCTGGAAAGCTATTCACCGGTCTTTAAAACAGCATCATAAGTATAAGAAGTAAGGGGTGTGGTGTGGGTAAGCCAACTGTAAACTAATGTTACGGGTTTGGTTCTTGGGGACTTTCGTATCTTTTACGGGCATCAAGATCCCCAAGAACCTTACAAATGGTGTTTGTTTGCTTACATTTTATGCAAGCGATTGCGTAGAGGTATGGGTAATTGTGGGAGCAATTGGCTATGCCTCAGCCTCTAACAAGGTAAGGGAAATCACTAGTGTGATTTCCCTTGTTTGATTATACAAGAAATACAGCCAGTAACTGAGTTGGTAATTTTCTGGGATTGGTAGTAATCTTTGGTATTGCATTACCTTAAGAATCGAATGATTTCTTTTGCGCCAGTTACGGTTTACCACTTATAGGTTTTTTCCGCGCCTATACAAAAGATCACCGGCATATTCATGTTATGGGGAATTTTATGGCGTTGCTTGAGCCAATTCTCTTCAAAATAATTCTCATCAAAAATAGTACTAATGAAGACACAATCACTGTTTGCTGAATGTTCATTAATCACTGCAGGGAAATTGTTCTTTGCAATTACAACCTTGGTTTGCGCCTTGATACGGTGTTCCGTAGCTAGATCAGCCATTGCTTGCTGGGCTTTTTCCTGGCCTTTGGGATTAGGGATTATTCTTAGAAGCCGTATCGTTGCTCCCGCCCAGTTTGGCGATTTAGTCATTAACCAAGCTAAAATAACCATTAAGTCAGCATCATTAGCTTGCCCTATCCAAATATCAATTAGTTTTGGTTCGGTTTTTTGAGGAGTAGCATGTTGGTACTTTTTTTCAGATGCTGGCGTATGAACCATAAGTAATGACATACCAAATCCAGGCAATGTTTTGAGTAGCGGTATTTTACTGGTGATGTTTTTATTGTATCTGATGACAACAAGATTTGAGGGAACAAGCCCGGCTGTACCAACCATGATGGCATTTTTAATATTATTCAATTCATCATTGTCAACAAAGATTCTGGGATAAGCATCAATACTATTTTTTGCAAGCCAGGAGCTTACAGTTTTGTTGAATGAGGTGTAAGTAGCATTCCCCTCTTTGCCTTTACTGGTGTATATGCATGCCAGCAGATTTATACCACAGCCTCCCTCCAACAGACTGGCGAACCGTATGTAAGGTTCATCCTCTTCTAAAGAGTTGCATAACAACAGAATATTCGGACGCCAGTTCTTGGTTTCATTCTTATTCGCTCTGGTGAGCCATTTTATATTTTTCCGGATCATTTCAAAGGCCAGGCCGCCTCGGGCATCTTCAAACTTTGCGTTCATTCTGCGTTTAGTCAGGTATACATAAAGCCCAAGTAGAAAGGCCAGGCATATTCCGGTCATCATGGCATCGACAAACAGTGCGGAAAAAAAGCAGACGATCGCACCTAGCAGTGATATACTCCAGTGAAAATACTTAAAGGTCGGCCTGAATGAGGGATTACCGCAACTCCCTTCCACGCAAGCGCAAAGATTGAGCACAAGGAAGGTATAAAGAGCGAAAAGGGTCATAAGTTTTGCCAGGATATTAATGGAATTGCCGGAGGAACAGTTGAGTGCGAGAATAAATAACAGGTTAATAATGGCGCAGAATAACAATGCTCGGCGGGGCTGCGGCGGGGTTCCTTTCATAACGGAAAATGGTGTCAGCCAATTCAGTATTTTGTCCTGCCCCATGGCTTGCAGCAGAAGTGGAGCGCCAAGTATTGAACAAACAGCCGAAGCAATAGAAGCTACAGCTACGCCGAGCACAATGACCCAAGACCAGCCGAATAACGCGTTATTACATAAAGTCTCGAAGGGTTGCTTTATTAGCTCTGCATGATTGGCTACACCAGCAAACAGAATGCTCTGTGCAATAAATATGGCAAAAACAGTAAAAATCCCCATGAAACTACCAAGAACAATACTACGGGACGGGGTTCTTAGCTTAGAGGACATGTTTGCGCCGGTCATAATACCGGTTACTACAGGCATAAAAATTGCAAAAAGCATCCAGAAATCATAACGTTGGCTTGATTCCAGCCATAGCTGAAAACGGTCAATTGCATCCAGTTCACTCAATTCTTCCTTGAGCTTAGGGAACTCGTGTTCAAGCTTGCTGCTAACCAGTTTGTCACTGGGTAGCAGATTGTGTTTGTCTTTAATCCTATTCCAGTCCTCTTCAGTATCTATAATAGTGTTATTTTTATTAATGGGCGGATTCTCTTGTAGCTTGAAGCTTGGGTTTGATAAATTATCCGAGTTCTGGTTATCCGAGGTTTCCACGTATGCTACATAAGAATGGATAAGGGGAGGGTGCAGATTCTTCATAAAAGTGTCAGAAGAAAATTTTGTGGCAGCTCCGCCAAGAAAAAAGATAATTGATAAAGCGATAATCCCTATTTGTAGGTACTGGGCTTTAACAATCAGTGATGAAGCTAAAAAAGCAATCAGAAAGAGTACAACACTTACGCCTATTTCCAGGTAAAACAGGTATGGTTCAAGTACGGGAAATGTTACTACTATCGATTCGCAAAATGCTAATATGCAAAAGGGAATTGCCAGAAAAACGTAGATAAAGTAGACCAGCCCGATAGTGATGCCCGATCCCGGCCCGAGGGTGCGGCTTATGATGTAATAAGCGCCGCCGTCACCAACTTTCGAATTGGTGGCGATCGCGGTAACGGAGATAAACGTAAGAACCGATATTGCAAGTGAAATCAGAAATATTGCCATAGTGCCGGTAATTCCTGCTTCTCCAACTACAAAAAGCATGCGAATATACATAATGGCACCAAGCATAGAGAGCAGTATCGGTATATAAACGCCATTAAACGTACCAAGTTTTTTGTTGTGATTATTCATTTTTTTTCTATCACCCCTTTCGAATTTATTGTAACTTGAGGTTATATGTTTTTCCAGGCAAAAAATAGACAAGTTTTAAGGAGAATTATAAATTGTTTTAAATTAAGTCAGGGCGTATCCCGAAGTTGGGCAGGTCGTGCGAAGCGCTAGCCGTTGAGAGCTTTGGTTTTAGTTGTTTCTATGTACTTAAGCCGAAGGCGTAGGCGGTCTGGCAGGGAGGGTGTGGCTGGAGTCTATCGCGAAGGTTGGGAAAATTGCGGGAGCAATTTTCTGTATGGATGATAGGTGGATACAGCCCTCAGCAGAGCTGAGGGCTGAGGCTTGTCTTACGGTGTTATGGCAATGACGGAAGTCGTTGGAAAGTTTTGAAAATCACTAACGTGATTTTCTGGTTGGTTGGAGCGATACACAGGTCGCCAAGCAGGCGACCTTTTTGCATATCCCTAGATGCTGGGTGTTCGAGCTGGCGAGCAACGGCTGAGAGTGTAATCGTGGGCAGGTGAGGGGTGAGGTTTGGCTGAGCGCTTGCGTTGAGAGCTTTGATTTTGGGTATTTCTATGTACTTAATCCGAAGGCGTGGGCGGTCTGGGTGGGTAGGGTGTAGTTAGAGACTGTCGCGAAGGAGGGGAAATCACTAGCGTGATTTCCTTTTTTAGGATAAAGGATTGGTTTAGGCGGTAGTTTGAAGATGTGGACGGCCTGGCTGAGAGGGTGTGGTCGGAGTCTGCCGCGAAGGTGGGGGAAGCGAATATCTTAGGGCAAATGCATGATTATTGTCTGGCTGACAGATGCTCGCAGTAAAGCCCCAGCTATAACTCAGCACCTTCAAGTATTCAGCACAAGCTCAGATCTTGTTAGAATCATAGAATACCTAGTTATACCTGGCAATAATTGACTTGAATATAATATTATGCTCTGCTATTATATAATTTATAGAAATTACAATATTGGAGTATTACAATGACCAAGACAGACTCTATGTTATTTACTCGTAATATATTTAATCCTTTAACAATAGAAGATTTTTGTAAAGAATGGAAGCTAAAAGAATTTTCTGTTTTCGGCTCTGTATTGAGCGGTGATTTTACTCCTGAAAGTGACATTGATATAATGATTGATTTTGCTGTGGATAGTGGTATTTCATTATTAAACATGGCAAAAATGAAGAGTGAGCTGGAAAAAATCTGTAAGCGTAAGGTTGACTTACTGACACGTCGAGGCATAGAGAGTAGCCCAAATTATATCCGCCGTCAAGCAATCCTTGATTCTGTTGAGGTTATCTATGAAGCAGAATAAGCCGAATAGAGATAAAGTATCTTTACTTGATATTATAATTCACGCCAAAAACTTGCCTGCGTTTATAGCAGGTATGGACTATGATGACTTCTGTGCCGATTATAAAACTCAGGCAGCAGTCTGCCGTGAGATTGAAATTATTGGCGAAGCATCAAACCGCTTAACAGCTGAGTTTCAACTTAACCACCCTGAAATACCTTGGAGTGAAATCATTGGTATGCGCAATATTGTTGCTCATAATTATGACGGCATTGATTTATATGCATTATGGCAAGTAGCCAACACTAATGCTTCTGAGCTTGTTATTCAAATTGAAGTTATATTTAAAACTCTCAAATAAATAAATAAAGTAAATGGTGTGATATAGGACAATAGCAGCGTTGTTGGCTGAGGCTGCTTCTGCAGCCCGTCCAGTTGTCCCTAGATGTCTGAAAATAGGAACTGGTGCAATATTTTCAGACCATGGACGTTTTGTTTACTTTTTTCAAAAGTAAATCTCAGGTTTTATGAGCTGGCGAATAAAAGCTGAGATTATAATCATCGGTGGCCGAGGGGTGAGGCTTGGCTGAGCGCTTGCGTTGAGAGCTTTGATGATAGGTGTTTTATAATGGTCTAATAAAACTGGACAGTTGAATAAGGTGGATTTTTCCGATAGTATTAATAGAGAAAGGAATTATCCATGAGAAAGAGTTTTACGGCTGATTTTAAAGCAAAAGTTGCTTTGCAAGCGATTAAAGGTGATCGGTCTCTTGCAGAGCTGGCTGCAAAATTTGAGGTTCACCCCAACCAGATTAGGCAATGGAAGAAATTCATGCTTGAGGGACTTCCCGATATTTTCTCAGATAAGCGTAAGAAAAAAGTTGTTAAAGATGAAGATGAAAAGGCAAAACTGTATGAGCAAATTGGTCGTTTGAAAATCGAGAACGACTGGCTTAAAAAAAAATCTGACGAGCTCCTCGGTTGAGGAAAAACGCAACATGATTGAACCAAATAAATCAAAGTTGTCTGTCTCCAGGCAATGCGAACTCTTAGAAATCTCTCGCTCAGCCTATTATTATAAATCACAAGCTGAGAATAAGCAGGATTTTGAAATTAAGAAGGTAATTGATGATCTCTTTATCAAGCATCCTTTTAAAGGTTCTCGCACAATCACTGAAGACTTGAGAAGGTTTGGTTTTAAAATTGGACGGCATAAAGTCAGACGCTTGATGCGGGAGATGGGCTTACAGGCGATATACCCTAAGAAACGTTTCACTGCTAAAAATCAAGAGCATAAAGTATATCCGTATCTGTTACGCGACATGGAAATCGACAAGGTAGATCAGGTCTGGGTGAGCGATATAACCTATATTCCACTCCGCCACGGCAATGCATATCTTACTGCTGTAATGGACTGGTATAGTCGCTATGTGATTTCTTGGGAGCTTTCTATGGTAATGGACAGCAGCTTCTGTGTAAGCGCACTGAAGAATGCTCTTGAAGAGTCAAAGCCATTGATTTTCAATACAGATCAGGGTAGCCAATATACGAGCAATGACTTTACTGAAGTGCTGAAAGAGAATAGTATCTGGATAAGCATGTCCGGTAAGGGCAGAGCGTTTGATAATATAATGATCGAACGGCTCTGGCGTACAGTGAAGTATGAAGAAGTCTATTTGACTGAGTATAAGAACTATTTTGCAGCGTATGATGCGTTAGATAAATATTTTGAGTATTACAACAATGAAAGAAGGCATTCCAGTCTGAGTAAGCGTACACCGCGTGAAGTATATTTTAGTAATAGAAATAAGAAAATTGATGTGGCGTAGAAGTTACCGCCCTTGCAGTAATTCCGCTCCGGGCTACGCCCTGCGCTCCATTACTGCAAGATTTAGTTTCCACCTTAAACAACCTGTTATTTTGTCTTGACAGATTAGACCACTTTATTTCTATGTACTTAATCCGAAGGTGTGGGTGGGCTGGCTGAGATTATAATCATCGGTGGCCGAGGGGTGAGGCTTGGCTGAACGCTTGGCGTGAATGGCTTTGATATCAGGCGGTTCTATGTACTTAAGCCGAAGGCGAGGGAACTTTGGCAGGGTGGGGTATGGCCGGAGTCTGCCGCGAAGGTAGGAAAATTGCGGGAGCAATTTTCATGTTTCGCTAAAACGATACACAGCTCGACCGGAGGGAGAGTTTTTGGCTTATCCTTTTGCTTGCAAAAGGTAAGTCGAAGACGGTGCGAGCTGGTGAGCAGTGGCTGAGAGTATAATCATCGGTAGCCTAGGGGTAAGGCTTGGCTGAGCGCTTGCAGGTTGTCTTTGCTCCAAGCATATTAAGCTTTGATTCTGGCTAACTATTACCATTATATTTGTCTATTCCAGAAAAATAAAATTCGACTATTTATGATTTTTACCACTGATGAATAAGTATGCTAAAATAATAAAGCTGCAGTTAATTATGCAAAGTTTCTACTGATCATAGATGTTTAGAACATAAGGATTCAAGCTTTGACGCTTCTGGAATCCCAAACTTCAGTAATATTGACACCAGTTCAATAATTTGGGACATTTCAACTGATTCTATACTTTCACTAGAATTCAAGTAATCAGTATAGTACAAGCATATCCTACTGCCTAAATTAACGTCATGCCAAAACTGCGAATTATCATATTTACAAGAGATCCAATTATAGCAAATTTCTCTGAACAATTCGTGAACTTCAGGCAAAGTCCTAAAGGTATAGACAAAGGTCATAACTGCATTGGTAAGGGCTGGTGAGCAACCTAATAATGCAATTTCTTTTAACTTTGGTATTGATTTACAAATATATTCTCTAGAATAACTAGGTTTGTAACTGTTGAAGTAAAGCAAAAAAGTACATGAAACACTTTGGTCAGATCTAGTTCCTTTAATGGTATATAGAAATTCGTTGTTATTTTGCATTGCTTCGATTATAGAACACCGTACTTGTGATATATGAATTAAATTATCCATGTTTCCCAATAGACTCATGTCAACTACAGTAAGGACATTGCATAACAATCGTAGAGCTGGTATATCTGATATTTTTGAGAAATCCTCTGACATCCTTTTTAGGGCATCGATATTATTGTAATTACTAAGAATCATGCATTGAGCAATAACATCTGTCAAACTTTTGTATTTCTCTTCTAAATCAATCTTTGGTTCAAGGTTAAATCCGTTAGCCTCTAACATCCAGTTATAATAACTGTCAATGAAGTCTTTGCTAATAGGCAACTGTGTGAATTTGTCAATACCAATTGCGGAAATAATCTCCGCGGTGTAGTTCCCATAATAAACGAAATCAGAATCTTGAATCTGTTTTTCCAATCTGCTTTTACTTTTTCCACCTATAGTAATTCCGAATTTTTCAGAAATTCTTGGTTTTGGGGGTTTATTGAGGTTGGGTTCTTCACCTGAATTAAGAAGCCATTTTAGCTCTCTGTCAATTGCTGTTCTTACTGCATTTTCATGATCTAACCTGCATTGTCGCTCTGTATCGTAACTTCTATAACCCACAGGATATGTTTCACCAATTACAGTACACCTAACAATTGAATGAAGCAGCTTGGGATAGCGTTTAAAAAATTCATCACAGACTTCAGTAATCCCCTTTTTCACTCTGCTCATTTGTTTTGAAACAGCTAAGAGTATTATCTCAATTACTTCATAAGTGAAATTATCCTTCAGTAAGTAGTAGCAAATTCCTGAAAATGAATTCTTTGCTTCGTTGCCGAACAGATGCTTTATATTAGCTAAAGGCAGCAGTATTTCTTTAGCCCATTCATAATAATTAGGATGATTATTTTTGAGTATATTATAAGCTAAATAAATAATATTTGATTTTTCAAAGTCACTATCAAAGAGACTCTTATTAAGTGTGTTAGCATAATATTGGATCTTCTGTTTTGCAATAATGACAAAACTATCAATCTCCTCATCTGTATAATTGGTATCTGGCTCACAGAAAAAAAAATCTTCCGCTGGTGTTCTTTGATCTTCTCTTATTTTAGCTGATTCTATTTCAATTTCACTTGGAGAATATTTAAGTGAAACAACTTCCTGCTCATCGACTATTTGTTTAACTAAAGTATAATTCTTACTGTCTAAAAGATTTAATGCATTTCGCAGAAAAAACGGCATATCAATCATACTCATTTTTGAATTAACTGGCGGTAATTTCTCTAACTCTGCTTTGAAGCAAGTAGTAAGTTTTGTAAGTAGCTGCTTATCGGCATGTACACTATAATACCAAAGCACATATTCATAGTCGCATGTTTTCTCTAAGTATGAACCATGGAATTTACTAATTGCAAATAACCGTTCACTTCTGAATAACTCTAAAAACACAGGTATACTTAAAAAGCTAACGGCAGCTTCTGCTGATGCAGGAAATGAATAATAAATTATACCAATTATAAGATGCAAAAAGATAAAAGGTAACTTTGTGTCAAGAAGTATACTATTAAGAGCAATCTCAGGTGACCACTCATTATCTGCTAATTTATCCTTTATATAAAGCACAGTTGCATGAAACATATTGTTTATAATAAAAGTATCATTATATACAGAAATACCAGCGAAGAGATATTCTGTACTATTATACTCTATTGAAAGCTCTCTGCTGCTAACCTGAAGAGGCTTAGAAAATTTTGAGTAATGGTTGTAGAGTCTAATAAATAAACTGATCGTCTCAAAATCATTTTCTTCCAATAGATACTTAAATACGGAATCAAATTTATAATTAAAGAACTCAAGGTTGTTAGCTGGTGAAAAAGGCTTTAATTCCGACCTAAAACTGCAAGCAAACCCTTCACCATCACCTACTAATAAAACCTCGACAAAGGAGCGCATTTCAGCTCCAGCAATCGGTGTCGCATACTTCGCATAGCGAAGAATATCTAAGTGCTTAGCATTTTCAAAAGATTCCACTTTATTTTCAATTAAAATTCTCGCTTCAGTAAGGTACTCCTGTATCTTTTCTGGGTAGTATCTACAAAACTTGAAGAATATCTTACGAAGTATTCTTTCTATTTCATTATAATGCGGCCTGTATTTACGATTTTCTAGCAATACTAAATTAACATAAATAAAATTGCTTATAGTTTCACTAAATACTCCAAAACCCCAAGAGTATTCTGAAAGTAAGCAGATAAAGCTTAAAGATGCTTGTTGAATATCTTCAGGTATATTGTCATAACACTGTATAAGAAACTCTGTTAAATTATACCATTCTACAGGTAGTGAAACCTCCATAGTGCTTGCAAGGCTACCACCTCTGTTTGATGAACTTATATTAATGATATCTGCTTTAATATAACCGATCAACTCTGCAAGCAATTCACAATTGTTGCTTAAAAGCAACTCTTTAAAATGAATAAGATTTTTGTGTGAACCATTACACTCAAGTACGCCCAATACTACGGCCCTTCTCCATGACCTATGAACTGAGGTGGCATTAAAGATTCTATAAAGTTCACTCCACGCCTCACTAGATGTTTGAAATCTATCTTGTGCAAGTAGCTTAATAGCATTAATATGAAGTACAGTAGCTGGCATATCCAAATTTAGTGATTTAACAAGATCAAAATTTTCGTCATTTCTCAAAGCAATTGCCATACTCCATTGTCTTAATATATCATGATAGAAATCCATTTTGTCATCATGTTTTTCAACAAAGGTTTTGGACGCTACAAGTTGATTTATTACAGTGTCATTATCGTTTTCTGAGACATCAAGTAATTCAGAAATATTATTTAAGCTCAGCTTCCCAAAGCTTACAATAAGTCGTTTAGCAATCCTGATAGATAATGAACTATTACAACACCCACTAGCATACCATTTATTCATTAAGTCCAATTGAGTAATTGCAGACAAATCATCGTTATCTAATTCATCATAAAGCAAAGAAAGTAAATACAGATTAGATAGTACTGGATTAGCAACTGAATATGGAAGTAATAATGCTTTAAATTTGGGTAACAAAGAACAAAGATCATTTATATCTGTTTGGCTTAAATAATTAATTATTATCGTTGTTTTTGAATAAGTATCTAAATATGTATCAATCCAACTCCATTCATTACTTCTTCTTGATGTTATTAGTATTTTTAAATTTTTGATATCTTTGCCTGCATTGAGAATATCTTTGACTGTTACTTGTTCTTCACCACTCAAACGCTCAAGATTATCAATTAAAATATATCCTCGCCTACCTAACGATAATTCATTAAGAAAATCTCTATATGAGCCATTATATCCATAGTTATTCAAAAGTAAGTTTAAACTGCCCTTGTATCCACGTTCTGGAGCGATTGAAAAGCAGATACTATCATTTTGTCGCTGCATTCCGAAAGCTTTTAAGATTCCTGACTTACCAACCCCTGAGTCACCACAAATTTCAACAATATTATTATCCTGAAACAATGTATGAACTTGATTAATGTAGTAGCTTCTATTTAGAGTCATAGAACAAATACTATCATTTATACCTAATAGCGCTAGCTTTGTTTCATCTTGTATTTTGGTTAATGAGTCATAATTAGATATATATTCATTGATTTGGTATCCTTTCTCAATAAGAGAATCAATAAGAGTATCTCTATCAATTTCACCTGCTGTACTAGACAGTTCTCCTCCTGTTACCCATAGTGAATCAATGAATTTACGGGAGCTTTCTGATGTTGAACTACTTAATAGCTTATCAGCACGTAAACAATCGTTTTCTATGCTCAAGCTAGCTGGATTGTTATAGTCAAAATGAAGCAAGTATAATCTTTGTAGTATATTATAGATGTTTTCATCACTAATATCCTCAATTGTAAATTGTAGATTTTCCTTAAATGTTTTAAGAAAAGTTTCCATTTTTTTATTGTTTAGTCTTTGTTTAAACTTTTCTTCTGTAAGAGATGATTGAGCTATTCGCAAAACTTCCTGATAATCATTATCAATTTGTGTTGTAGTATTAGGAAAAGCAATTGCTAAGTAATTCTGTTCCTCCCAGAACTTTTCTTTAGATATAGCTGCAGCAATCTGATCGCATACCTGTTTAAATACTGGATCTTGTGCAGAAAAGGTTATACTTCGCTTTGCTTGAATTTGTAGTGATGTTGACTCACCTTTATTATTTATTCCATTAACAACAATATCATCTAATGGGTATTCGCCACTCTGTTGAGCAGAAGCTTTTATTATTTTACTAGTCGATAATCCTCGTGAAGGCATCTCAGATAGCATCGCAAGTAAATAATGCCCCAAAACTTTGCCTTCAAAATATATACCGTCAGCACTAGTTGCTGGAGAATTATTCTCTTTGCTCATATTATGCCTTTAAAAAAAAAGTGTTGCTGAAATTATGCATATATTATTCACACTATAATACAATTACCCAATATTTTTTAGGGTTTTATAAGGTTTGTTAGCCTTTTCATCTTCATTTTTGACCACTTTTTTCTTACGATTATCAGAGAAGATGTCTGGCAGTCCCTCAAGCATATATTTGTTTCATTGCCTGATCTTATTCGGATGGACATCAAATTTAGCAGCCAGCTCTGTGATAGATAGATTACCTTTGATAGCTTGCAGAGCTACTTATGCTTTAAAAATCAGCGGTAAAACTCTTTCTCATGGATAATTCCTTTCTCTCTAAATATTATCGGAAATATTCACCTTAAACAACTGCCATAATTTCTTGAACCACATACATTATGAGTATACTCCACAACAGAAGTACTTTCAAGATAATCCTCATAACATTTTCTTAATTCTTGTATCACATATATCATCCAAATAATGGCTCACTGCCAAGGTTGCAGGTCAAAAATAATACTGTGGTTATGAACTCTACCTACTCATAGCTTCAGTTATAAGTTATAACTCCCGGCATATGTATAATGTCGGGAGTTGTTGTTGGGGTTGGTCTTGGTGCTAAAAGTGCGGTTTATAAGCATAGGGTAAAAATTGTCGCAGAATTAATAGGTGTTGGTGAGGCTTGTGCTAGATTTGCATTAATGACTTGCTAAAAATGAAACACAGGTTATTGTATGGATTGGGGATAAGAAATATAGCAGTTTGTGTATTGAAATATTTGTTTGATGCTGGTGATGAAGATTTCAGTAGTTTTGATGATTGCAGAAGATGTATCAGACTATTATAGGAGAAGAATGATGAAACATGAGAACTAGCGTTGTTGCGGCAATCTTCCTCGGTTTATGTATATTTGTGGCAGGCGAAGCCAGCGCCAAAGAAGCCCTCAAGGTTGCGGCTTGTCAGGACTATCCGCCATATACATATGCTGAGACGGTCAACGGGAAGCCGGATAACTCCAAGCCTACCGGGTTTGTCTGTGAGTTGGCGCAGGCGGCGTTTGCGCGGATGGAGAGTGTAAGCGTGGAGAGCTTTATGATCTATCCCTGGAAGAATGGGTTGATGGGAACCTTCAAGGGCAAGTATGACGCGATTATGCCGGCCATTACCAAGCCAGAGCGTGAGAAGTTCTGTTATTATCCGGAGGAACCGGTGATGACCGGGGAGTATACCTTCTTTATCAGAAAGAGCGATGCAGGCAAGCTGGATTATAAGGATTTTTCAGACTTTAAGGGGCATAAAGTGGGGATTCTGCGCGGCGTGGCGCTGCCGGACGACTTTACCGCCGCCGGGAAGCAGGACGGTTTTCTTGAAGAAGGCAATAATGCTACCGCTAATATGAAGAAACTCGCTGCCGGGAAGCTCGACTTTGTTCTCTCCAATTACAGTGTGGGGATGGAGACGCTCAAGGAACTCAAGCTTGAAGGCAAGATTGTTGCGGTCAAGAAGCCGTTCTCGGTGGTGAAGGAATATGTTATCTTCAGTAAGAAGACGGTCAAGCCGGAGGTGGTGCAGGAGTTTAGCAAGGCACTTACTGCGTTTAAACAGACAGACGATTACAAGAAGCTCTGCGCGAAGTACAAGATCTCACAGCGTTAGATTATTACCCATACTCGCCTGTAGTGGCGCTCAAACTGCTGCAGGCGAGTATTCCGCTTTACCCGGTGCGCGGTTGTGCCGGATTTTACTGAGGAGAACTACCCTATGTCTATCCTGACCAAACTTGCAGGTTCGGTGATTCTGGTAATCACACTTGCGCTTCTCTCGCTCGGAGCTTATACCTATCTTAGCACTGAGAAGAAGTGCAGGCATGATTATGAGAATTATAGCAAAGAGCAGAAGGAGAATCTGGAGAAGGATATGGAGAACATCATCTCTCGCCTCTCCAGGACGGTGCCGCTCGGTTTGTATAACTATAACGAGGAGCAGGTGACCAAAGCGCTCAAGTCTGAGGTGACCAGCCCCAGTGTCGCCAGTATTGTTATTCTCAACTCGGAGAAGGAACTGGTCGACGGTTTTAGCGGTAGTGGTGCGGAACTGACCCAGATAACTGCATTGCCGCCGGAGAGCGAATTGGCTCAGGCGCAGGAGTTCCCCTTGATCTATCTTGACGATTCGGGGGAAGAGGACAGGCTGGGGACGGGTTATATCCTGATGAATTATACCCTGATGCATAATCGTCTGCTTGCCTTCAAAGCCGGGATTGCCGCCAGTCTGCAGGATACTATTTATATTGAGGTGGTGAAGATAGTACTTCTGGATGTGATTGTCTCGCTGCTCATTATTCTGCTCTTGCGTACCATGCTGCTCAAGCCGGTGAATGCGGCCAAGCTGCTGGCTGAGGATATCGCGCAGGGTGATCTGAGTAAGCAGCTTGAAGTAAAGTCCAAGGACGAAATTGGGGTATTGACCGGAGCGTTGAACCGGATGGTGCTGGCGCTCCAGGAAAAGTCAGTAGTGGCTGAGCAGATAGCTAACTGTGATCTGCGGCATGAGGTAAGTCTGAGTTCGGAGCGGGACTCTTTCGGCAGCAGCTTTTATAAGATGTCGAAACGTTTGAACCTTATTCTGCATAATATCCGGGTCGCTATCGGGGAGATCTCTACCAGCGCGAAGATGGTGGCGGACGGGAGCAATGCGCTCTCTACGGCTTCGACCAGTCAGGCCGTCAGCATGGAGGAGATAACCTCTTCAGTGACCGAGATCAACTCGCAGATCAAGAGTAATGCCGAAAATGCGGTACTCGCTTCGAAGCTCTCGGAGAAGGCCAAGCAGATCGCAGACACAGGTAACAGGCAGATGGCGGATATGGTGAGTGCGATGACTGAGATTCAGAACTCCAGCCAGGAGATTACCAAGATTATCAAGACGATCGATGATATTGCGTTTCAGACCAATCTGCTCGCACTCAACGCGGCGGTCGAAGCGGCAAGGGCAGGAACTCACGGTAAGGGCTTTGCGGTAGTTGCCGAAGAGGTGCGGAATCTGGCCTCGCGCAGCGCCAAGGCGGCGGGCGAGACCGCCAAGCTGATCGAAGAGTCCTCCAAGCGCGTGGACAGGGGGACGGGGATAGCGACCGATACCGCCGGGAGTCTGGCCGACATTGTCGCGAGTATTAACAAGACTACGGACGTTATCCATGAGATAGCGCTGGCTTCACACGAGCAGTCGGAGAGTATGGAGCAGATCTCGGGCGGGCTGAATCAGATCGATAATATTACCAATCAGAATACGGCAAACGCTGAGGAGATGGCGTCTGCGGCGTTGGAGCTCTCAAGCCAGACCGAGAACCTCAACCGTGAACTCTCGACCTTCCAGCTCTCTACCACTACTCAAGGCAGAGACGAGCAACTCCAACTTGAGGGCAGGGGCGAACAGTCGATGCTGGAGGGCAGGCGGCCGATACTTCTGGAGAAGTCTGAAGGTTCGTCAGAGGTAGAGACTGCTATCAAGAGGCTGCCGCAGACCGAGACCTTGCTGATAACTATTGAGTGAGGTGTTTTGTGTCTCTGCTTGCGTAATGTAATATAGGATAAAATAAGCGTGCGGTGTAGGTCTTCGTCCAATGTTACGCGCCATGAAAGCTGTTTTAAGCAAATAAACAGTTTTAATCTATTTATTAAGCAATATCTGTTTTTAAATTTGACTCAGAGATATGCTGTGTTATGATAAAGTATTGGGTAGTTAATGGGAAATTTGCATAACTTTATACGTCAGGCGCAGCTATGAATATTATCATTGTTTACTTTAGCGGTACCGGAAATACCTGGTGGGCTGCCGACAAGCTGAAGCAAGAGCTTGAAAGTTCGGATCAGCAAGTTGAGATGTTCTCGTTGGAGAATCCGCAGCTCCGTGATCAAGACTTTCTTAAGGGTAAGATCGCAGCTGCCGACCACGTAATTATCGGATATCCGGTATACGGCTCTGATCAACCGCGGAATATGCAGGAGTTCGTTGCCAATCTGCCTGAGGGTGGTGGTACTAAGAGATTCAGCGCTTTCTGTACGCAAGCTTCATTCTCCGGGGATGCGAATGTATTCTTCAAAGCTGAGGTTGAGGCCAAGGGCTATAAGTTCAGGCAGAGTTTTCAGCTTAATATTACCACAAATTTCAACGTTGCCATGTTCCCCTTCTCCTTATCTACTCCGGCAAGTGGCGGTAAACTCGAGAAAATACTTCAGAAAGCCGGAGAGAAGATTGCCCGGATGGCCTCGTATATTGTTAAAGATCAAGAGTATATTGAAGGGGAAGGTTTATTGCAGAGAATCGCAGGCGGTTTTCAGCGTAATTTATTCCGTAAGAAGGGGCCGGAGTTTGTCAAGAAGTTCCAGTTTTTCGCTGATAGGTGTACTAAATGCAGTATCTGCGTCAATAACTGTCCGACTGGGAATATAACGCTTGAAACTGACACGCCAACTCTACAGTGGGGCGATAACTGCCTGCTTTGTTTCCGTTGCTATAACTTCTGCCCGACCAAGGCGATAAACTTTGGAGGAAAGATCGGTGATCCTGAGAAGTATCAGCGCTATACCGGCCCGGTTGAAAATCTTGAGGTAAAGACAATTAAGGAGTAAACCTACAGTTTTTATTTTGCGGAAGTAGTTATATTCCAAGTTGTGTGGTGTAAAACTTGGAAATCAGGAGTATGTTAATAAAAAACCCAAGTCCTTAATTAGTAAGGATTTGGGTTTGAAAGTTTTGGTGGGCGATGAGGGACTCGAACCCCCGACCCCCTGCTTGTAAGGCAGGTGCTCTAGCCAACTGAGCTAATCGCCCGGATTAAGGTCAGACGAGCGGTGTGCCGTCGTTTGACTTTTAAAACTATATGGATTTTGTCGGTCTTGTAAAGAGCCTTTTTTGAAATAATTGTAAAAAAATATGCTGCTGGAGGATTAGTCGCGGATAATTGACTAGTGTTGACGCTAAGTAGTAGTAGTTAAAGGCTTTGTATGGGGTTGCGAGAAGAAGAAGTGTGCGTTGGCAGTGGGGTGATCTGGGTATTTTGATGGTTGAGACGTGAGGCAGGGGTTTGGAGATGGTTGTTTTTTGGTTAAACCGGCATGCTTGCGGGGAAGCGCTGACGGCGGTGGCTGGGCGAAGAATAGGGCTGGTTCTATCGGTAAATAATGCTTCTTGCTTCTTGAAATCTGCCGGGCGGTGCGTATAATTTTTGCTCGGTTATATTTAATTTTGCCTATTTTTACAGTAACTTGCAGATAAGGGATTGGAACTATGTCTCAGAAAACAGATAAATTTGACCTCAAACTCAATACACTTGATATTAAGAAGATTCAAGATGAGATTATTGCATTCTGGGATAGGGAGAAGATCTTTGAAAAATCGGTGCAGGCCAATAAGCAGAATGAAGCTACCTTTTATGACGGCCCTCCGTTTCCCACCGGAAAACCACACCACGGCACGGTGCTGGTATCGTTCCTCAAGGATATGCTGGCGCGCTATATAACTATGCAAGGGCGGAGCGTGCCGCGGCGCTGGGGCTGGGACTGCCATGGTTTGCCGATCGAGACCCAGGCTGAGAAGTTGCTCGGGATCTCCAACAAGTGCGAGATTGAGGAGCGGATCGGGATCGCCGAGTTCAACGAGGCGTGCGCGGGGATTGTCTCGCAGAATAACGATACCTGGAAAGAGTATATTACTGCGATGGCGCGCTGGGTCGATTATGATGATCAGTATAAGACTCTTGACACTTCATATATGGAGAGTGTGATTTGGGTATTCAAGGAGTGTTATGAGAAGGGGCTGATCTATCAGGATTACCGCGTGGTGCCGTATTGCTGCCGGTGTGAGACATCGCTCTCAATCTCCGATACCCGCGAGTCTGACTCTACCCGCCCGCGGCAGGATCCGTCGGTGACGATTCGCTTCAAGGCTGATACGGAGCGCTGCGGCAAGCCTACTTACTTTGTCGCTTGGACGACAACTCCTTGGACACTCCCGTCCAACTTGGCGCTGGCGGTCGGCCCGGAGCTGGATTATGTGGTGCTGGAAGGGGAAGAATACTGTTATATATTAAGCCAGGAGGCGTCTAAACGGCTGGCCGGGGTGATCGGCGAGGAGTGGGTGAGTACGAGTGTGGTCAAAGGCTCTGAGTTGGTCGGGGAGACCTACGAGCCGCTCTTGCCGTACTTTGCCGGACGTAAAGCGGACGGGGCGTTCCGCGTACTCGGGGTGGACTTTGTCGAGCTCGGTGAGGGTACCGGGATTGTGCATATTGCGCCGGGATTCGGTGAGGATGACTACTGGGCATGCCGCAGCGCCAAGATCGATACGCTCTGTCCGGTCGACGAGCGGGGCGCGTACACGCCGGAGGTGACAGATTACGCCGGGCGGAAGGTGTTGGAGTGTAACAGCGATATTATGCGTCAGCTCAAGGCCGAGGGCAAGCTGATCGATCAGCGTACTATCGAGCATAACTACCCGCACTGCTGGCGCTGTCGGGAGCCGCTGATCTACAAGGCGATGACGGCCTGGTACTTCTCGATCGAGAAGATCAAGGAGAAGCTGATCGAGCAGAATAATAATATCAACTGGGTACCGGCGGAGATCCGTGAAGGGCGTTTCGGCAAGTGGCTCGACAATGCCCGGGACTGGAATATCTCGCGCAACCGGTACTGGAGTACGCCGCTGCCGATCTGGGAGTGTGACTCGTGCGACAACCGCAAGGTGCTCGGCAGTATAAAAGAGATTGAAGATGTCGGCGGAGTGGAGATAACCGATCTGCACCGGCAGTATCTCGATAAGGTGGAGTTTGCATGTGAGTGCGGCGGGAAGTACAAGCGTATCCCAGACGTGCTTGACTGCTGGTTTGAGTCTGGGGCGATGCCGTATGCGCAGTGCCACTATCCGTTTGAGAACAAGGAGTGGTTCGAGGCGCATTTTCCGGCAGACTTTATCGTCGAGTATACCGGGCAGATCCGCTGTTGGTTCTACTATCTGCATGTACTGGCGGTGGCGCTCTTCGAGCGTCCGGCGTTCAAGAACTGTGTGGTGCATGGTACGGTACTGGCGCAGGACGGCAAGAAGCTCTCCAAGTCTTCAAAGAATTACGAAGATCCGTTGGAACTGATGCACAAGTTCGGCACCGATGCCTTCCGCATGTATATGTTCAACTCCAATGCCGCGCTGATGGGCGATCTGCTCTTTGATAATGCTGGAATCAAGATCTCATATCAGAAGCTGGTATCGCCGCTGTGGAATGCTTGTTCGTTCTTTACGACCTATGCCAATATCGACGGCTACAAGCCGGGCGTACCAGCCTTGCCGGAGCCGGAGAATACGCTGGATGTCTGGATCCTCTCGCGGCTGTATACGGTGGAGAAGAGTATCAAGGAGGCGATGGATGCGTATATTGTCGACCGTTATGTGCCGCCGCTGTTGGAGTTGATGGACGATCTGACCAACTGGTATATTCGCCGTTCGCGCCGGAGGTTCTGGGGCAGCGGGATGAGTGCGGATAAGGCGCAGGCCTTCGGGACGTTGCATTATGTGCTGGTCAAGCTCTGTGAGCTGCTGGCGACCGGGGCGCCGATAATCTCCGAGTATCTTTACAAGGTGCTTACCGGTGAGGAGTCGGTACACCTGGTTCTGTGGCCGGATATACCGGCGAAGTTTGAGAACAAGGAGTTGATGGAGAAGACCCGGGTGGCGCGGAAGGTGATCAATATGGCGCTCTCACTCCGTCGGCAGTGCAAGATCAAGAATCGGCAGCCGCTGTCCAGGCTGGATGTAGTACTCCCGGAAGGGATTCCGGCGAGTTATGTGCGGGAGGATATTGCGATTATCGAGGAAGAACTCAATATTAAGAGTGTGGTTGTACTCGACGATCCGTCGGAGATCGCTACGGTAGAGTATCTGCCGAATTTCAAGACGCTGGGGCCGAAGTTCGGTAAGCACATGAAAGGGATTGCGGCGGCGGTGAAGCAGGGTAAGTTTACCCAGAATGCCGACGGCACGGCGACGGTAGAGGTCGGCGGCGAGGTACTCTGTCTTGATGCTGGCGATGTGATTGTGCAGTACAAGGCGCGCCCGGGGGAAGAGGTGGTGAGTGATGCTGGGTTTGTTGTCGGGATGGATACGACTATTACGCCGGAGCTGGAGCGTGAGGGCGTGGCGCGGGAGCTTATTCGCCATATTCAGGAGCTGCGTAAGGAGCAGCAGTATGAGGTCTCGGACAGAATTCTGGTCGAGTTCTCCGGGGCTGAGGTGCCGGAGGAGTGGCTGGAGATGATACTCGCGGAGACGTTGGCTGAGGCGGCGGCGCTGGCCGAGCCGGATGCGCGCAAGGAGGTCGAGGTCGCGGATGAGGCGGTGGTGACGGTTGCGATCCAGCGGAAGTAGGGTTGTATCTATATTCAAGTTGTGGTGATTTTATAGCCTGCCCGGAGGGGCAGGCTATAAGTTTTTGGGATATACAGTCGTTTGGTTATAAGGGAGGTATAGGTAGTAAGGTAAGAAAAATTGCGTTGGCAATTTTCATGTGTGGATGACAGAGTGATACAGTCAGTAACGCAGTTACTGGCTGAGGCTACTTCTGTAGCCCGCTCATCGGCATGAGCGTTTGGCATACCTTTTTCAAAGGTATGTCGAAGGCGGTGCGAACTTGTGAGCAACGGCTGAGAGTATAATCGTAGGTGGAGAGGGGTAAAACTTAGCAGAACGCTTTGCGTGAAAAGCTATTATTTTAGTTTGCTGTTACTCTTAATCTCGAGGTTGGTGTACTTAAATCAATTTATTTTTTAGGTTCTTAATATAATTTGTTATTTCAAATTAAAAGAACATATGCGATTAAATTTGCAAGTTAGTACTGTTTATGATACAATATTTATGAGAATAATTGGAATTATTGCTAGTATTAAGAAAGGTTTATTGTGGGTAACTCAACAAATCCTAGAGTATTTATCGCATCTTCTGTAGAAAGTTTGAGTATAGCTAATTCAGTTAATGTAAATTTAGATCATTATGCTGAAGTTACTGTTTGGAAAGATGGTTTTACAGTATCAACAAATACAATTGATGGATTAATTAAATATGCCAATTCTGTGGATTTTGCTATTTTTATTTTTACGCCTGATGACATCTCTGAAATTAGAGAAAAATCTACTCCGGTTGCTAGAGATAATGTTCTTTATGAGTTAGGGCTTTTTACAGGCTCGCTAGGGAAAGAACGTTGTTTTATAATTAAACCACGAGATGAAGAACTCCATTTTCCAACAGATCTTCTTGGGTTAACTCCCACTGATTATGAATCTAACCGGTCTGACAAAAATCTAATTAGTGCAGTAAATGCTCCATGTACATTAATTCTTAATAGGATTGACGAACTAGGAGCTTTGAATCATATCTCTTCAATAAATAATAGTTTTAAGAAAGAAGTTAATGTTGATAGTAATTTTTCAGCGATTCATTATTGTATTCTTGGTGCAATACTTAGAGAAGAACTAGCTAATATTAATGGGATGTCAGTAAGTATTTTGTTTGGCGAGTTAAAGCGCAATTTCCAAGATATACAATTAAGTACGGCTGTTTTAAAGCTTGAACGAAGTGGATATGTTGAAAGGTTTATTACTGAAGATTTTCAATATGGTGAGTACTATGCATTAAAATTAACAAGTGATGGAAAAGATCTACTTTTAAAAAATGAAAAAAAACTTACGGAGTTTTTAGAGATTAATTCAGATGTACAAAATGATGAAAGTATTCCGTTTTAACTCTTGGAATACTTACTTTATTTATTAATTTCCTATAATATTATTGCATCATCTTGGTCAGGGTCTGCCAAGGGAGGAATAGCTTCAGCGGGTAGCCGGGAACTTCCTGGAAATCATAACGCAGGTAAAACTCTTTGGCGGAATTGTTGATACAATCGAGTATTACGGCGATATACGGCAGTAGCTGGCCGGTGGTGTGGCAGTCGGCGAGAGCCTGAGCGAGCAGGCGTTCGCCCAAGCCTTGTCCTTGATACTCGTTGTCGATTCCAAGCCAGGCCAGGGTGATTGCAGGTAGCAGGGTGTGTGGGAGCTTTTTGAGCTGGTTTGGCGGTAGTTCGTCAAAACTGATCTGTCCCATTGCCAGGGTATAGTAGCCGACAAATTTACTGGTATCACTGAGCAGTACGCGAGTCACCGAGAGTCGCTTGTCCTGCGCCTGGCGAGCTTTATGTTTGAGCCAGTCATCAACTGCTCCTTCACCACTGGAGAATTTGTTTCGCGGGTGTGATTTTGTCAGTTGTTCAACTGTGAACCCTGGGGGAAAGATAATCGGCATTTACTGTTTGCCCTGCATGATCTTTCCCAATCGGCGCTGGGCAGCGGTAGGCTTATCCGGTGCTTGCAGGGCGTTCCAGAATTTTTCTTGCTCCGGGGCGGATAATTGTAGTACTTGATTCTCTGCCGACTCAACCTCTTTCCTGGCCAGAGGGACGAGTACAAGTCTGACATAATCGGAGATGCCGATATGCCTCTGTTCTGCAGCTTGTTTGATAATCTCTTTGCTGGCCGGGTCTAGCCTAGCCTGTAAGGTGGTATTGGCGGTTGTTGCCATAGTCGATCCTCTATGAGTATAATTCAATTATACTGCATACTGCATGCAGGTTCAAGGGAAAAAGGTAAGGGACTTGCACAGTTGGTAGTAGAGTTATGGGATGTGGTCGAAAAATTGGGTAAGGTAAGGAAAATTGTGTATAAATCAGCCCTCAGCATTGCTGAGGGCTGAGGCTGCTTCTGCAGCCCGCTCATTGACATGGGCGTTTGGCATACCTTTTTCAAAGGTATGTCGAAGGCGGTGCGAACTTGTGAGCAACGGCTGAGAGTGTAACCGTAGGTGGCTGAGGGGAAGGCGTAGCTGAACGCTTGGCGTTAGAGCTTTGATTCTGGATTATTTTGATACTGTATCTGAGGGTTTAGACGCTCTGGCCGGGTTGTCTATGGCTGGAGTTTGTCGCGAAGGTTTGAAAATTGCGTTGGCAATTTTCGGGGTTTGGCGTGAGATTTTGCTGAGGGCTGGTTTTACGCTTCACCTTTGAGGTATTGCAGGCGTAAGGATTCGGGGAATTTCTCGATAGCGTAGCGCAACGCGGTTCTGGGGATACTCCGGTAGTCATGCTCTTGCAGGAACTTCAGCTCGGTATCCAGGTCGCGCTTGCCGACCTCGCGGAGCATCCAGCCGACAGCCTTGTGCATCAGGTCGTGCTCGTGGTGCAGAAACTTTGCGGCGAGCTTCAAGGTGTCGCTGAACTCCCCGGCGCGGATAAAGGCGAGGGTGGCGAGGATGGCGATACGCTCCTGCCAGAGGTCGCCGCTGGCGGCAAGACGGTAGAGAATTTTCCGTTCTTCAGTATTCTTGTCTAAGAGGTAGCGCCCTAAAAGCGGCGGGGCGCTGAGGTCTACCAGATCCCAGTTGTTGATATATTTGGTCTCCTCGAGGTAGAGGCGGTAGAGTTGCTCCTGGAGTTCGGGGTCGGAACTCTTCTTTTTGCAGGCGTGGTCGAACTTCCGTTCCATAAGGATTAGCGCCAGGAGGCGTTCTTCATGGTACTTGGAGCGGATGAGCGTAGTGAGTGTTGGCAGTTCGGTACTCTGGAAGTACTCCCGAGCCACTGTACGCAGGCTCGGGTTGTCGATACCGAGGAAGTGATCGCCTGCGCCGTAACCGCCGGGGTAGGCCTGGAAGAACTTGTACTTGCCGGCGATCTTCTCTTCGACGACATACGCTTTGAGTGCAGAGCGGATCTTCGTAAGCATATCAGTAGAGGATTGCTTTGAGCTCTGCCGGGTCGAGGCGGTAATCCGAACCGCTGCCGGAGCAGAAGCCGAAGTCGCGGAGCATCATGATGGTCAGGTCGTTGTAGCGGATACTCTTGCCGGTCTTACTGTCCTTGAGGGTGACGTCACCTTTGCGCAGGGGCTTGCCTCCAGCCGGGTTGGGCATCGGGCCGCGGTCATCACGGACTTTGATCGTATATCTACCTTCAAGTTCGCGTTCACGCTCGAGGATATCCTTGCCCTGTTCCTTGAGGGCAACGAGTCTGGAGGCGACGGCGGCGAAACTGAGGTCGAGTTCGAGCATGAGGGCTTTGTCCTGTGTGATAATTTGGTCTATGCTGCGGGTATCGCTGCCGAGAAAACCGTCGATTGAGAGTTCTCCGGGGGCGAGTAGTCTTTCTATCTCACTCTTCATAATATAATCCTTCTGCTGGGTTGGTTTAAGCGAATTTGTCGTAGAAGATCTGGCTGGCGTCCATGCCTTTGGCGGTGAGTACCGCGTTGCAGGCATTGATCATCCCCGGACTGCCGCAGAGGTAGGCCTCGTGGTTACTCAGATCCTGATAGTAGCGGTCGACAACCTCGGTGATCAGTCCAGATTCGCAGTCGTCGCTGATGACCTCTTCGTTGGAGAGGGCAGGGATATACTGCAGCCAGGGGTTCTCATGCTCGAGGGTGCGGAATTTGTCGACATAGAAGAGGTCGTCAGAGGTACAGGCGCCGAAGAAGAAGTTGGCCTGACGGTTGGTGATACCTTTGGCAATCATCTCGTAGATCATGCTTTGCACCGGGGAGAGGCCGGAGCCGCCGGCGATGAAGATGATATCTTTATCGCTGTCACGGAGGTAGAAGTCGCCGTAGGGGCCGCTGAGGGTGACCGTGTCGCCTACCTGCATGTGGTCGTGGACATAGGTGGTGACGATACCTTTGGGGACACGGCGGATGCAGAAGTCGAGATAACCCTTCTCGCTCGGGTTGGAGGCGATAGAGTAGGCGCGGTAGGTGCTGCGTTTGAGGCTGCCGTAGGCCGGGGCGGTGATCTGCATATACTGGCCGGCCTTGTACTCGAGGTCTACACCGTCGGGAAGTTTGAAGCGGACGCCTTTGATATCGTAGGTCAGGTTCTCTATAGCTTCGACTGTACACTCGTAGGTGGTAGAGCCTATGAGCTGCCCCGGGAGGTCGATAGTGATATCGCTGTCGAATCGGGTCTGGCAGGCCAGGCGCCACTTGTTCTCAAGCTGTTCGGGTGAGAGCTTCTTCGTCTCTTTCTCATTTACCTCTCCTCCCCCGGATTTGACCTGTACCTTGCACATGCCGCAGAGGCCGCGCCCGCCGCAAGCAGAGGGCAGGATGATAGCGGCGGCGGCGAGGTTCTCCAGCAGGTTCTTGTCGGGGTCGGCCTTGAGAGTCTTTTCGCCGTTGTTGATGATAATTTGTACCATTATTAAGCTTCCTTGTCGTTATAGTTAAGGATACGTAAAGAGCAGGAGGATCAGATCTCCTGATTATGGAAGAGTTCTTCGGCGGCCATAGCCGCGGTCGCACCCTCACCTACCGCGGTGGCAACCTGCCTGTACGAACCTTCACGGACATCACCGACAGCGAAGAGACCGACAATTTCGGTCATCATATTCCGGTCGGTCTCGATATGACCGCGGCAGTTCTTCGGGATGAGTTTGCAGATCAGCTCGGTATTGGGGTTGGTGCCGACGAAGATGAAGACCCCGTCCACTGCTAGTTCCTTGGTCTCTTCTGTAGTCTTGTCTTTTATTTTGACCTGGCTGACCGCGGGGTCGCCTGTAATCTCTTCGAGTTCGCAGTTGTACATGATGTCTATCTTTTCGTTGCTCTGGATCTGTTTCTGATAGATCTTCTCGGCTCTGAAGGCGTCGCGTCGATGCACCAGGGTGAGCTTGGAGGCGAATTTGCTCAGGTGCAGCGCTTCTTTCAGCGCGGTATCACCACCGCCGACGACCAGTACCTCTTTACCGCGGAAGAAGGGGGCGTCACAGGTTCCGCAGTAGCTGACGCCACGTCCGCGGAGTTCCTTCTCGCCGTTGACGCCGAGTTCGCGGGGGGAACTGCCGGTAGCGATGATTATGGAGCGGGAGTGGAGTTCCTCTTTGCCGGTTATAATGGTAAAGCCTTGCTGCGGGTCGTGGCTGATGTCCTTGGCTTCAGCGAGTTTGAATTCGGTGCCGTAGCGCTCGGCCTGGGCGCGCATCTTCTCGGCCAGTTGCGGCCCGTCTATTCCTTCGGGGAAACCCGGATAGTTGGCGATGTCCATGGTCATAGCGACTTGACCGCCGACGAGCCCCTTTTCTAAGACGAGGATACGGCGCTGCGCTCTGCCGGAATAGATCGCGGCTGAGAGTCCGGCCGGTCCGCTGCCGATGATAATTATGTCATAATCTGTATTCTGTTCTTCGTTTGTAGGCATATCTTTCTCACAGTTTAAAATGATTGGTAATTAACTTTAGGTTTAAGTTGCTGCTGGTTGCTATTAGCGGTCTGTTCCTTTGCAGTACGGTAGCAAAGTTGTAAGCATAAATATACTGGCGCGGCAGTGGTACACCGAGACAGTTTGTCCGTCTTGGCGGTAAAGGGTTATTTCTTGGCCTTCTGCTTGTTGTGCTTCTTGGCTTTGCCTTTTTTGTCCTTTTTGTTCTTTTTGCTGCTTTCTGCTTTTTTGTCTTTGGATTTTTCCTTCTTCTTGCTTTTAACGGTCTTATCCGCGTTATCAGCGGGATTCATGTCCTCTGAGTTGATGGTGTAATCTATGTATTCCGCCTTACAGAGATCTTTTTTAAACTTTGAACAGCCGCCACATTTGCGGCAGCGGAAGTTACCCTTCTTCAACTTCGCTCTGAGTTTTCCTTTTATACAGCCCATATTCATCCTCCTAGCGTCTGCATTTTTTCATCTTCTATAATTATTATTGTACTATAGAGGAAAAACATGTAAAGCAAATTCAAATCCGCGTAGAATATAATTATTATTAGTGTGGTAGTTGTTTTGCCTGGGGTAATCATTATAATTCTTGGGGTTAAGTAATTTTTGGTTATTATGGTCTTGTCTGAGAGAAATAGCATAAAAATGAATGAAAATACTATAGCGGGTACAGGTAAGGAACGGTCGGCGGTGCGGGCGGTAATACTGCTGATAATCATTACCGGGGTTATCAGACTGATTATTGCCGGGGTGACCGGTCTAGGCTTTGGCGAATCGTATTACGCGATGGGGGCGGTGCATCCGCAGCTCAGCTACTTTGATCAGCCGCCGCTCTCCTTTTGGCTGGGCTGGGCTTCGGTTGAGGCGCTTGGCGGTTATACCGGCTTTGCTCTGCGTCTGCCGACAGTACTTCTCTTTGCCGGAACCACCTGGCTGATGTATGCCCTGGGCAAGAGGCTATTTGGGGAGTGGGAAGGTTTCTGGGCGGCGGTGATTCTCAATCTTTCTGCGGTCTTTACCTACTCTATCGGAATTTGGATACAGCCTGACGGCCCGTTGATGTTCTTCTGGCTGGCGTGTGCCATCTGTTTTTATGATCTGTTCAGTATCGAGTTTGGCAGTATTGCAGAGCGTAATCGCTTCCGCTCCTCCTGGGAGTGCTATCTGCGCTGGATTGTTATTGGAGTCTTGTTGGGACTGACGACTCTGAGCAAATATCACGCCGCTTTTCTCTTCGCCGGCGCCGGTCTCTTCGCTATAACGCGCAAAGAGGACAGGCACTGGGTGTTGCATCCGGGGCCGTATCTGGCGTTACTGGTCAACTTTATCATTGCGGCGCCGGTATTTATCTGGAATTATAATCATGACTGGGTGTCATTTGTCTTTCAGAGTAACCGGGCCGCGAGCTCGGGGCTGCATCTGAACTGGTTTATCCGCTCTATCGGGGGGCAGATGCTCTGGGTGCTCCCCTGGATCTGGCTGCCGCTGGTCTGGCAGCTCTATACCTGCGCCAAGGCTGGGCGCAAGGATCGTGCCCGCTGGTTCTCCCTGATGACGGCGATTCTGCCTATTGTCCTCTTTACCCTCGTCACACTCTGGGCGAATCTGGGCTTTCACTTTCACTGGCAGGCTCCGGGGTATCTGATGCTCTTTCCACCGCTGGGGGCGGCATTCTATGCGTTACTCAAACGGGGCGGGGCGATCAAGCGCTGGTCACTGCTCTGGGTCTGGCTCTCGGTGATCGTTACCTTCTTCTCCTGCGTCGTCATTCAGGTGCATGCCGCCACCGGTTTTTGGAGTGTTTACGGTCCGAAATGGTTCGGACAGCTCTTCGGCGAGAAGATGGATCCGACGATGGAGGGCTTTGACTATAAAGGGCTTGAGCCGCTCTTTGCTGCTAAGGGCTGGCTGAATAAGGAGAAGTTCTTTGTCGTTACCGATCGCTGGTGGCTTGCCGGTAAGGTCGACTGGGCGCTCAAGGGGGAGATGCCGATCGTACCCTTCGATTGCGACCCGCGCAATGTGGTGTATTTTTATGATCAGAACAGTTTTCTCGGAAAGGATGCGATCTTTATCGCTGTCGATCCAGAAGAGACGGTGCGGCACCGAGCTGAGAAGTGCTTTGAGAGTGTTGAGCGCCTGCCCAATCATCAGGTTATCAGGGCTGGTGTGGCCGAGATGGAGCTCAGTGTGTACTATTGTAAGAACTATAAAGAGAAGTATGATCTGCCGTATGGACTCAATATCGAGTAATTGGCGGCAGTATATTCTTTGCTCCGACTTGGAATAATTAAACAGTAGCCGAGGTAGCGTGGATTGCGTCGGGATAAGGTTTGTTACTGTGTGTATGGTTTTTGCTATTTGTTGTAACTCATTCATGAGTAATGGATTATATGTCGCTGGATGGTTTTTATGCCGCTGCTTGGTGTCTACGGCTGGGGCAGGTGGCATGCTATTTCAGAGTCAGTTATGGGTAATTCCTTGTAAAAAAGCGCTTGCAGTTCTCTTGAACCGCATTTTTTTACCTTTACGTAATATCTCATATCTGCTAGAATTACAGGCGTCGCTACGCGGGTAGGGGCAGAAGGAGTATAGCGGTAGCTTGATTTATTTGATTATTGATCAGAGGAAGGTATTATGCCCAAAAAATCAAAGACAAAATGTATAGGGATTCTGACATCAGGAGGGGATTGCCCAGGTCTCAATGCGGCAATTAGAGGTGTCGCCAAGGCTTGTATGATAGAGTACGGTATGGATGTTATCGGGATTATGGATGGCTTTAGGGGGCTGGTGGAGAACAGGTATATCAAGCTTGATGACCGGTCGGTAAGCGGAATACTCACCCTCGGCGGAACCTTCCTGGGAACCAGTAGGGACAAGCCGCATAAGATGCCTATGGGCGGTAAGAAGGTGGATATGACCGATGTGGCGATTGAGAATGCCAAAAAGATGGGGCTTGACTGCCTGGTCTGCCTCGGTGGCGGCGGTACGCAGAAGAATGCCAAGCATCTGATGGATAATGGATTGAACGTGGTGACGATGCCCAAGACTATTGATAATGATGTCTATGGTACCGACTATACCTTTGGTTTTGATACTGCGCTCAATATTGCCAGTGAGGCTATCGACAGACTCCATACCACTGCTACCAGTCATCACCGTTTGATAGTCTGTGAAATTATGGGGCACAACTCCGGCTGGCTGCCGCTGGGTGCGGGCATTGCCGGTGGGGCGGATGTGATTCTCATTCCGGAGATACCGTATGATCTCAATGTCATCGCCGAGCATCTGCGGGAACGTCGCCGCGGCGGTAAGAAGTTTTCGATCATTGCGGTGGCGGAAGGGGCGCACTCGGTCGAAGAGGCTCGAGAGATAGAACTCAAGATGGTTGAGCATGATAAGAAGAAGAAAGAACGCGAAACCTTAGTAGTTGAGGGGAAGCTCAATGATAAGGATCGTAAGAAGAAGGCCAAGAGCGCCAAGAAGATTCTTGATGAGATCAGGAGTAGTGATTATGACGAGGTGCAGGAGCCGATTGCGAGCCGGGTAGCCAGGGAGATTCAGAAATTGACCGGTTTTGAGGCGCGTGTAACCTCGCTCGGGCATGTGCAGCGCGGTGGCAGCCCATCACCTGCGGACAGACTGCTCTGTACCGTACTCGGTACCAAAGCTGCGCAGTTACTTGCGGCGGGAGATTATAATGTGATGGTCAATGTCCTCAATAATAACTGCGGCTGTATCCCTCTGGAAGAGGTCGCTGGTAGACGTAAAGAGGTGCCGTTGGATCATCACTGGCTCAATGCGGCCAGAATGGTTGAGACCTGCCTTGGTATATAGGTTGGCGGATTAACTGCAACTATAGTTTACGCTAAAAGCTCAAGCCCGACCTTAATTTAGGTCGGGCTTTAATATTGGGGGGGGAATTTCGGTATTCCAGAGCTATGAGTAAGGTATTCGTGAACGCCGGATAATGTAAATGACTTTCAGTGCTGGCTGCGTTGGTTCAGGAGCGGAACTGTTTCCAGTTGATGTCGTATTTCTTCAGGCGCAAACCCATGATTCGCTCGGTTATGCCCAGTTCTTTGGCTGCCAGCGAACAATTGCCTCGGCAGCGTTTGAGCGATTCGATGATCAATTCGCGTTCGAGGTTGTCCAGCGCCATCTGCAGGTTACTGTCGGTGTTGCCGGGTTGAGCTTCAGATAGTTCGAGATTGTGGTTACTATTGAAGAGTAGAGCCTCGGCTTTGGCGCGAGAAGACTGGGTCGGCATCTGCAGGCTTGGGGGAAGGTGGTGACCATGGATCACCCCGTCAGTGGAGAGCAGTACTGCCCGCTCGATACAGTTTTCAAGTTCACGCACATTGCCTGGCCAGTGATAGGCCACAAGCATATCGATAGCGCCGGTACTGATGCGTTCAATTGACTTTGAATTCTCTTGCGCATATTTCTGGGCAAAGTGATCGGCAAGGAGGAGTACGTCGCTCTTGCGTTCGCGCAAGGGCGGCATATTTACAGGGAAGACGTTGAGCCTATAATATAAATCCTGGCGAAATTCGCCGGTCTCTACCATCTTCTCCAGATCTCTGCTGGTGGCGGCGATGATACGCACATCGACCTTTACCGTCTTATTACTTCCGACCGGTTCAAACTCCTTCTCCTGCAGCACCCGAAGTAGCTTTACCTGGGCAACCTGGGAGAAGTCTCCGATCTCATCTAAAAACAGGGTTCCGCCGTCAGCAAGTTCAAATCTACCCTTGCGGCTGGTGATCGCCCCGGTAAATGCTCCCTTCTCATGGCCGAAGAGTTCGGCTTCGAGGACGGTCTCCGGCAGCGCCGCGCAATTGACCTTGATATAGGGCTTGTTCGATCTCTGGCTGTTGTGATGGATAGCGTGGGCGGCAAGCTCCTTGCCGGAACCACTCTCCCCCCGGATCAGGACGGTGGTGTTGGACTGCGTTACCTGGCGGATTGAGTCATATACCGAACTCATGGCCTGGGAGGTGCCGACAAAGTTCTCCAGCTTGAATTTCTGCTTGAGTTCGTTCTGCAGCCGCTCATTCTCTTCGATCAGCCGCACCTTGTCCCCTTCAATCTGAATACGCAGCCGAACCGAGCGGGAGACCATAGATGCAACTACTGAAAGCAGGCGGACATCCTCATTGAGGTCGTAATCGGGGTCATAGGAGTGATCGACCGATAATGTACCCAAAATTTCCTGATTATCCTTGATCGGTACACAGATAAAGGAGGTCTCCTGCATGCCGAACTGATCTCTGATGCCGGTTCGATTGAGAAAGTCCGGTTCTTCACTGACCTTCGGCACGATAATTGCTTTACCTTTGGCGACAACCTGGCCTGTAATACCCTCACCAGAGAGGTATCTGCCGAGTTTCTTCTGTTTGGAGGAGAGGCCATATGAGGCATTTACCTGTATCTCGCCTGTCTGGTTGTTGAGCAGGGTCAGGGTGCAGTGGGTGGCGCCGATATGCTTGGCAATATTTATTAGAATATTGTCGATACCATTACGGATATCATAGTCTTCATCAAGCATTTGGCTGATACGATAGAGAAGAGCCAGTTCTTCAACTTCATCTCTAATAACGTAATTTTCGGTCATGTCAATCATCTTATCTTTACAGTCCTGATCAAAAGTATACATATATTATTATTCATTAAATAATTATCTATTGGCATACTTATCAATTAAGCGCCTAGTATGAAATATACGCAGATGTTAGCTTTCTGCAATAGTAAAGTTCGAAAATGTACAAAAAAGTAAAATTCTACATTATTGTAAGGGTGCTCTTTGTTTCAATCGGCTAACTAGTTTCGGCTTGGGTATAAATGATAAATAATTTCGGTAGCGCGGCTTGGATATTTTTTTGTGTCTGGGTATTATAGCTGATTGGTCTTGCGGTAGGTCAGCGGGGTAATGTGTCTGAACCGTTTGAAGACTTTGGTGAAGTAACTCTGATCCTGAAATCCCGCTTCCAGAGCGATAATTGAGAGGGGGTGGTTGGTATGAACCAAGAGATATTCGGATTTCTCAATGCGCATCTGATTGAGTAGACCGGTAAAGGTCATCCCGGATTCCTTCTTCAGCAGGGTGGAGAAGTACTGCGGGGAGAGGAAGGCGACCCGGGCGACATTCTCGCGGGTTAGCTGCTCGGTGCAGTGCTCCTGCATATAATTGATGGCGGTGAATATTGCTCCTTTATTCTGTCCCTTCTCAATCTTCTGGATAGAATCGAAGATCTTCTCGAAGGTATCTACCAGCCAGAGGGTGAGGGCTTCGTCGTCATTAATCCCGGAGAGGGTGTTGAGAATCTGGAAGTTGGCGGTGAGGAGGGTCTTGGTATCGCCACCGGTCTCAATTGCGGTGCGGCACATGCTCACAAAGAGCTCCATGAATATGCTCTTGACCATATCCAGATTGCTTCCGGCATGAGCATAGACCGAGACTAATATACGGTTGAGCACCTTACGGGCGCTGCTCTTGTCACCACAACGGATCGCCGAGAAGAGTTCGGGTTCTTCACGCATATAGATCTCCCGGATGTCGCCGTGCCCTTCGCTCTTATAGTCATGGATGGCGTAGGCCTTGCGCTGCTCCTTCTCATATTTGAGGCGGTTGAGGGTAAGGGCTGCCGCATTGGTCAGGTTGTAGCTCTCCAGCAGTTCTCTGAGTTCAGCACAAGCGCGGCGCAGATCCATGAATTTTCCGCTCATGGTTTGGGAGAATACAACCTTTTCGCTGGCACTGGCGATGATACCTCCTTCGATTATCATATTGTTCATCACCGGTACTGCCCAGATAAGCTTGCCGCCGACACAGTAGCCGATAGTTGCTTCACCCCAACGGAAGGCCTCACTGATGGCATGGGCTCGGTTCTTGGTACAATCCGGGTGGCCTACCTGGCAGTTACTGCTGTCAAAGAGGATAATGCCGTTGGCATCCGTGGCCATTAGTGGGAAGCCCCAGCGTTTCTTATACTCTCGATGCAGAATATTGAAGGTCTTTTCATCTATCATGTCTCTGGCTCAGTCAATGGTAGTAAAAAAAACTACCGATGTAATAAAATTATCCCTGTAACTGTATGCAAAATAGTGAAAAACAGGGGCGAATCAAGATATTTTTTAATGAATATTACAATAATACTAAAAATGGGTTGGATTGTACAATAACTTTTAAGCTTATTAGTGTATTATTCTATGAAAAGCAAGGATATATAGCTTTATTGTAGGGAGATATTTTTTTGAAAGTTTTGGTAAATTTTTAAGCGGTATTGATATTGGAGAGATGAATGACAAATAAAGAGTTGATTCTGGCTGCGCTTAGGTGTGAAGAGACGCCCAGACCTGCCTGGTTACCATTTGTAGGGGTACACGGTGCATACATTATCGGTAAGACTGCCAGCGAATATCTGCAGAGTACTGAACTTATTGTCGAAGGCATTATGAAGGCTTATGAACTGTATAATGGGGACGGCATGCCGGTATCCTTTGATCTACAGATGGAGGCTGAAGTGCTGGGATGTAAACTGCATTGGGCTGATGACTGTCCGCCTTCAGTCTCTACTCATCCTCTTGAAGAGTATGAGGATGAATGGAGTGTGGCTAATCTGCCCGAGAGCCTCGATATGACCGCCGGGCGTATCCCGCTGACGATGGAGGCGGCAAGGCAGATTGTTGAGAAGTTGGGGGATAAGGCGGCAATCTACGGCTTGCTCTGTGGACCGTTTACCCTGGCGCTACACCTCTTGGGTAACGATATATTCATGGAGATGTACGATGAGGAGGAAAAGGTTGAGGCATTGATTGATCGCTGTGCTGACTACGCGATTCAGATGAGTGCGGCTTATCTGGAGGCTGGATGTGATGTAGTCGCGGTGGTAGATCCGATGGTCAGCCAGATCTCTCCTGAGCACTTCGAGCAGTTTGTGACCCCGGGAATGAATAAGATCTTTGATTATATCAAGAGCCAGGGTGGATTCTCCAGTTGCTTTGTCTGTGGCGATGTGACCAGAAACCTTGAATGTATGGGCCGTCTTACCTGTGATAATATGTCTGTCGATGAACAGATCGATATGACTCTCTGTAAAGAGGTGGCTTTGAAGCACAACAAATCTTTCGGGGGTAATCTTAAGTTGACTGTGACCTTGCTGATGGGGGACGAGGATGCGTGCAAGCTCGATGCCTTGGAGTGTTATGATAAATGTGTGGGCAAGGGCTTTATTATGGCTCCAGGGTGTGATCTGCCGTATGATACCAAGGTGGAGAACCTTCAGGCTGCAGCTTCAATCGCGCTGGACGAGTATTCCCGTGAAGCGGCGCGCTCGCTCACCGCAGCCGAGGGCGACAGTTTTGATGATATTATAATACCAGATTATGCGGCTTCAAAGAAGGTGATTATCAACGCTGTAACCCTTGACAGTGCTTCTTGCGCCGCTTGTACCTATATGTGGAGTGCGGCTAAGAGGGTGGTTCAGGAGCTGGGTGAGGATATGGTAGTGGCTTCCGAGCATAAGATTCGTGATCGTGACGGGGTGGGGATGATGGTAAAACTCGGAGTACGGAATCTGCCGACTATTTGTATTGACGGAGTTCCTACCTTTGAATCACTCGTACCGACCGATGACGAGTTGCAGAAGGCGGTAAAAGAGGTATATGAAAAAAAGAACGTCTAGTGGCAGTGGTCTGAAGTCGAGCCGTGAGATATAGCTAGAGATATGGAAAAACACGTCAGTGATTTTCACACTTTGATTGCCAGTATTTCAGCCCTCAGCTCTGCTGAGGGCTGATGCTGCTATTGCCGCCCGTTTATTTGTCCCTAGATGTTTGAAAATATGAATTGGTGCAGTATTTTCTGGTTATAAGCGTTTCCCGAGAGGACGCATGCGAATTGCGGGTTGGCGAGTAATGAGTCGAGAGTATATCCCTAGATTCTGGGTGTTCGAGTAGACTAGAACTAAGCCGTACCTTTTTCAATAATAGATCGAAGACGGTGCGAACTGGTGAACAACGGCTGAGAATTTAATCATAGGTGGTTGAGGGGCAATGATTTGTTAAATGCTCTGCATTAAACGCTTTGATTTGAAACAATCGGTATTCTCACCCCGGAGGTCTGTATACTGTGGTTTGATAATTTTTGGTCTTCGAGAAAGAAATGGTTTTGACTGTAATTATTGCTTTTGGCTCGTAGCGTTTATCTGAGTTATGACGCTATTTGTCTTATGATTATACTCGAAGGTTTTATTCGCCAACTCTTAAAACCTTCGACACACCTTTGAAAAAGGTGTGCCAAACGCCCATGCAGATGGGCGGGCTGCGAGATGCAGCCTCAGCCGGTAGCTCTGCTACCGGCTGGTTTATCGTTGAAAATTAGCTTGGGATCTACCCGGGTTATTTTGCCGCGTTGGCGTTGAGTTTGGGCATCTTGGGAATTTTGAGCTTGGGCATGCCGCCAGTGGTACCCGGCATCTTAGGAATCTGCGGGATATTGCCCAGCTTGGGGATCTTGAGCTTGGGCATCTTGGGAATGGCGTTCTCATTCTTCTGGACGCTTTCAATTACCGGTTCAGGGTTGGCAGCGGCTTTGCCTTTGCCTACCTTTTCCATTGCTACCGCCCAGGCTTCGCGCAGATTACGGAAGATATGCTGGGTCTCGTCGATGCCCTCGGTCTCATCCTTCATATTAGCATCCACCAGTCGCTTTATTGCATAGGTGTACAGCCTAGCAAGATTGGTCGCGATATCGCCACCTTTCTCGTGATCCAGACCATTCACCAGTTCGATAATGATATCTTGCGCTCTGACTAAATTTTTTTGCTTGGCTTCGTAGTCTTTCTCCTGGATAGCTTTGCGGCCATGCTCGGAAAAGCGTATAACTCCATCCATCAGCATCAGCACAAGCTGCTCTTTGCTGGCGGTCTGTATCTTGGTCTTCAGGTATTCTTTCTGCTGTTTCTGATACGGGTTCACAATTAGCGCCTCTCTAGTATTATAACATTCAGGAAATTGCTGACACTGCCGACTATTTTATGTTAAAAAATGCCGGTATCCATCCAAGTCGGACAATTTGAGAATAGTTGTGCTTTCTCTCCATGAATATTATCGGTTATCGCTGTAGCAACCTTGAGCAACAATTTATAGATATATGCTTCTATTTCGTTGGTACTCTCACCCTTTGGGGTATTTATTAATATTAAAGGTGACTTGGTCTACAATCAGCTCTAAGAATCTGCCAACTGCTCCAGAACTTCGTTGAAGAGTACCTCGCTCTCAGGGGTATTGGTGATTCCCAGCTTGAGAACCTCTTGCGCCTTGGTCTTGTGACCGATACTATGGAGGTAGTTACTGGCCGTAAAGTAGATCGCTGGTTCGAGCGGGAGGCCAATACTGCTGAGTTTATCGATAAACCGCAGGATAAGCTCTGGATCGGTGAAGAGGGAGATATACTCCTTCAGCAGGATCTTTTTACGGTGAATATCACCCATTGAGGTATTGAAAGCAAAGAAAAAGAACTCTTCAAGCTCTTTGCTATGCTCAGCGGCAGCGAGGCGTCGAATAATTTCAAGGCAGAGCTCAGTCGGGAGGATCAGAGCGTTGTAATTGGCTTTGATAAAGTTAAAGGTGACCAGAATCGGCGTATCCTGGTGCATATATAGCTCTAGGAGCTTGTCCAGGATATGGGGCAGATTATCGGAATGATTCTGCTTGGCGAGCAGGAGAATCAACTCTGCTTCCTTGATGGCATTGGCCTGGCCGAGATAGTCGGCGATCATGAAGTATGACTTGAGATCTAGATCGGGAAATTTTTTGCTGGCTTCCTTGAATACCTCGATGACCTTGGGGTACATCTCTACATGATAGTATAACTCCATGAGACAGTTGTAAGTCTCTATGCCCGGAGTCTGCTCGGAAATTGACTGCTGGAGCGTCTGCTCGGCAGCGGTGTAATCGCCGGCTGCGATTTGCTCTCTGGCTCTGCTGATAACCTCCTGTTCAGTATTCATGGTCTGATCCTAATAAGTTAAGAAAGATAGCATCGGGTTAAAGATTTATCTACTATATCTACTTATATTATATCACGCTAACGTATGGATAACAAGTTAAATAGCGATAATTGCTAGGCTTTTAAGTGTGATTCGCAGATCTGTAGTAGAAGTTGCGAGTAATGAAGGAATAAGCCTTAATAGGTCGCGGGGCGGTGGCTGAGTGTGGGAGTGTTTGGCTTTAGATTTAGCTTAAAAGGTACAGCTAAAGCATAATTTTATAGTATTGTGTATGCAATACTATAAAATTATAATAAATGAGAGCAGGGGGGAGATCCTGCTCTCAAAGTTGCTATTGATAATATAACATTTTTAATTATATTAGTTTACCGCACCAATTACCGCTTCAGCATCTTCGCCGGTTGGGTAGTCGGTAACCATGGCTTCGACCGTCAGCAGAAGAGTAGCAATACTTGCAGCATTCTGAAGGGCGCTACGGGTAACCTTGGTCGGATCTACTACTCCATCTTTGAGTAGATCGGTAAACTCACCGGTACGGGCATTATAGCCGTCATTAGCGCCGTCCATCTCGATAACCTCCTGCGCAATAACCGAACCGTCGATACCGCTGTTCTCGGCGATGGTCTTGATCGGAGCCTTTACCGCATCCAGAATAATATCGACTCCAAGTTTTTCGTCACCCCTGGCCTTGGAACGTACAGCTTCAATAACGCTGGCAGCCTTGAGCAGGGCGGTACCGCCGCCAGCGACAATACCTTCTTGTGACGCGGCGCGGGCTGCATGTAGAGCGTCCTCGACGCGAGCCTTCTTCTCCTTCATCGCTTCTTCGGTAGCTGCACCGATATTCAGGATGGCGACTCCTCCGGTAAGCTTGGCCAGGCGTTCCTGGAGCTTCTCGCGGTCGTAGTCGGAGGAGGTGGTCTCAATGCGTTTCTTGATGGTGCTGATACGGGTATTCAGATCGGCTTTCTTACCAGCTCCGTTGACGATAGTGGTGTTCTCCTTCTCCACGATAATGTTCTTGGCACTGCCGAGGTCTTCGAGTTCGACTGCGTCAAGCTTTAGTCCGAGGTCTTCGGTAATCGCCTTGCCGCCAGTAAGAATTGCGATGTCCTCCAGCATTGCCTTGCGGCGGTCGCCGAAGCCTGGAGCTTTGACCGCACAGACATTGATCGTGCCGCGGATCTTGTTTACCACCAGCGCTGCCAGTACCTCGTTCTCCACCTCTTCCGAGATGATGAGTAGCGGTCTGCCCGCAGCAGCAACCTTCTCCAGAACCGGAATAAAGTCTCTGAGATTACTGATTTTCTTCTCGTGGATCAGGATGTAGGCGTCTTCCATGACACAGCTCATCTTGGTAGTGTCGGTGATGAAGTATGGGCTCTGGTAACCCTTATCAAACTGCATGCCTTCGACCAGGTCCATCGTGGTCTCCATACTCTTGGCCTCTTCAACCTGGATAACCCCTTCAGTGCCTACCTTCTCCATGGCTTCAGCGATGATGCTGCCGATCTCGGCGTCGTTATTGGCTGAGATAGTAGCTACAGAAGCGATATCGGACTTCTTCTTACAGGGGATGCTGATCTTCTCGATATGGGCGACTACCGCCACTACCGCCATATCCACACCACGCCGGATAGCCATCGGGTCGGCTCCGCCGGTCACCAGCTTCAGCCCGGCGCTATAGATAGCTTCGGCTAGAACGGTAGCGGTAGTGGTACCGTCACCGGCTATGTCCGAGGTCTTGGAAGCTACCTCCTTGATCATCTGAGCGCCCATGTTTTCAAAGGGATCTTCAAGCTCTATCTCTTTCGCTACAGTTACTCCGTCTTTGGTTATACCCGGGCCGCCGAATCCCTTCTGGTAGACTACATTATGTCCGGTTGGCCCCATAGTAGACTTGACCGCTTTGGCTAGTTTGCTGACTCCAGAAAGAATCTTCTGGCGTGCGTCATTGCTAAACATCAACTGTTTGCCTGCCATATTATTTTCTCCTAATTAGTTTGGTTAATATCTTGATAAAAACAACCTGCGCCGGGCTTAGAGCTTGGCAAGAATGTCTGATTCACGCATTATAAGCAGTGACTCATCAGCGACCTTGACCTCGGTGCCGCTGTACTTGCCGAAGAGAACCTTGTCACCGGGCACGACATCGAGGGTGGCACGGGCACCGCTGTCCAGGAGTTTGCCTGAACCTACCGCTATTACGATACCTTCCTGTGGCTTCTCCTGGGCTGAACCCGGGAGGATAATACCGCCGGCGGTTGTCTCTTCGGCTTCAACCCGTTTGACCACAATGCGGTCATCAAGGGGGCGGAGGTTGACAGCGGGGGCGGTGGTGGTCTTCTTGCTGGTCTTTTTAGTTGTTTTTTTGGTCTTACACTTGGCCATTTTCTACTCCTAATCTCTGTATTCTAATATAAATAAGCTAATTTAATTATTGGGTGCTAGGCTGGTCGGGGCAGGGCTTACATCATGCCGCCCATACCTCCCATACCTCCCATACCTCCCATACCACCCATGCCGCCCATACCTCCCATGCCACCCATACCGCTCATGTCCGGCATACCGGCACCGTCTTCAGAAGGAATATCGGCGATGAGACATTCGGTGGTGAGGAGTAGGCCCGCAACCGATGCGGCGTTGCGCAGTGCGGTGATCTCGACCTTGGCCGGATCAATAACACCACCTTTGATCATATCCACGTAAGTATCGGTCAGGGCGTTGTAACCTTCGTTGCCTGAAGCCTTCTTGACCTTGCGTACCACGACCGCTCCGTCGACACCAGCATTATCCGCGAGCTGGCGCAGAGGAGCTTCGACCGCCTTGCGTACAATCTCTACGCCGGTGGCCTTCTCGTCCTTGAACTTGAGCTTGTCCAGAGTAGTCGCTGCAGCACGAATAATGGCTACGCCACCACCAGGAACAATGCCGCTCTCAACCGCGCACCGGGTGGCGTTGAGGGCGTCTTCAAAGCGATCCTTCTTCTCCTTCATGTCACTCTCGGTAGCCGCACCGACATTGATCTCGGCAATACCGCCGATAAGCTTGGCGATACGCTCTTGGAGCTTCTCTTTGTCGTACTCGGAGGTGGATTTTTTATACGCGTTCCTGATCTCTTCGACCCGGGCGTCGATTGCTGCTTTGCTGCCGGCACCCTTGGTAATAGTTGTATTGTCGGTATCGACGACAACCTTCTGGGCACTGCCGAGGTCGTCGAGGGTTACGTCTTCAAGCTTTATCCCGAGATCCTTCATGATAGCACGGCCGCCGGTCATGATGGCGATATCCTCCATCATGGCCTTACGGCGGTCGCCAAAGCCAGGAGCCTTGACCGCGCAGACATTGATGATGCCGCGCATCTTGTTGACCACTAGGGTGGCCAGAGCTTCGCCCTCGATATCATCGGCAATTATCAGTAACGGGGAGCTGGATTTGCTAATAGCTTCAAGCAGAGGAACCAGATCTTTGGCGTTTGAGATTTTGTCTTCGTAGACCAGAATATTACACTTCTCCAGCGAGGCTTCCATGTTCTCAGGATTGGTGCAGAAGTGTGGGGAGAGGTAGCCGCGATCGAACTGCATACCTTCAACGACATCAATCACAGTCTCCATGGATTTGCCGCTCTCGATGGTAATGACCCCGTCTTTGCCGACTTTCTCCATGGCTTCGGCGATGGTGTTGCCGATGTTTGCGTCATTATTGGCAGAAATAGTGGCTACAGCGGCGTAGTCTTTCTTGCCTTTTACCGGTACCGCCATCTTCTCAACCTCGGCGCAGATAACTTCAACGGCGGCGTCGATGCCGGCTTTGAGCTCCATCGGATTGGCTCCGGCGACAACATTCTTCAGACCTTCCAGGAAGATTGATTCGGCAAGGACGGTGGCTGTGGTTGTACCGTCGCCAGCGATGTCATTGGTCTTGCTGGCCGCTTCCTTGACCAGTTGCGCGCCCATGTTCTCATACTTGTCGTTGAATTCAATCTCCTGCGCAACCGTTACGCCATCCTTGGTGATGGTCGGGCTGCCCCAGGATTTGTCCAGAACTACATTGCGCCCGCGTGGGCCGAGAGTTGCCTTGACGGCGCGTGATAGTTTTACCACACCTTCTTTGACGCTGTTACGGGCGTCGGTAGAGAATTGCAGTTGTTTAGCTGGCATTTATTTATCTCCTTTTACCAATTATAAAAACTATAACTATATATATGTAAACAAATCATATTACGATTATTATTTACAATTATCCTATGAAGATGAATCAAAGTAATATCTCGTGCAATATCCGTGCCAGTTTTGTGGGCGGTTGGAGGTGGGGCATTTGGGAAATAGAGGATAGCTTTGTGTGAGTATAACCAATTGAAAAATAACTAGTTATAATGGTTGCAAAAAGTACACCCCCTAACTTGGAAGGTCGGGGGGCGGAGGGTGTATGTCAGTTCTACCTTGATCATAGAGCTTGAGGTTGTCACATTGACCCGCATGGGCTTGCGCAGCCAGTTACGCTCTACAAGTTATAAACGCAGGAAAATCAGTCGTTTTGAACTGCGGCGATAAAGGCTGCAGTGTAGCCGGCGATGCCTCCAATACCGGCGGGGGCAACCCTGGTCTTTTCAATTTTGCAGATACCGCTCTTCAGGTTCTTGGGGTCGACTTTGTCCAGCGCCGACCTGGCCAACAGGGCCGCACCGATGGCGGTAGCTTCCTTGAGGTTGGTAATGGAGACCTCGGCCTGCGGGTAGTAGTCGGCCAGTAGCTGGCAGTAGGCGCTGTTATTGCAGAATCCGCCCTCGGTGAAGAGTGAATCGGCGCCGTTGTAGCCGGTGTAATTGAGTGCAATCACGGTCTGGGCGACCAGCGAAGCGTTGAGCGCAGCATAAGCCTCTTCTCGATCGCTAAAGATCCGCTTGCGGATCTCCTCGAGCTGCTCAATATCCTCCAGGCTGTAGCTGATACCGTCCTTGAGCACTCGCGGTTTTGACTCTGGGAAGATGCCGACGCCCTTGATTACTGACGGGATGAAGAGGAAGTCTGCGTCCTGAATCACCTTATTGTAGGTGGTTTCATTGAACGCTGGCATCCCCTGTGTGCCGAAGTGTTTTTCCAAGATAGTATTGTAGCGTTCGTACTCCAGACCGCCCATGAAGATAATGGTCTTGACCGGGTCGTTATAGGCATCGATATTATAATAGACGGTACGCCCTAGATCCTCGGGGTTGAAGCTGATCTTCTGGCTCGGGTGCATAATTACACACCAGGTGCCGGTGGAGTTGAGTACAAAATCCTCTTCATTATTGATCAGGTACGGCAGGAGGCTGGAGTTGGAGTCATGGATACCGGCGGTGACGATACACTCCGTGCTGATGCCGGTGCGCGTTGCAACTTCTGGGGTGATAGTACCGATGACATCCCAGGGTTGGCTGAGGTTGGAAGGCAGGAGCTTGGATATACCGAGCTCGGAAGCAATCCGGGAGTATGACTCGTGATACGGGTCATAGAGAAAGGTGTGGCTGCCTAGCGACGTACTTTCAATAGCGGCATTACCGGTGAGTTTGTAACCGAAGTACTGGGGGTAGAATAAGATCTTGGTCGTTCGGGCAAAGTCTTGCGGGTATTTGAGCTGGGCAAAGTGTAGAATTCGGGAGGTATTGATCATACTACCGATGGCAGCTGTGGCGGTCTCCTTCTGCAATTCTTCGAAGCTGCCGAAACGCTCGAAGAAGCGTCGGTCTATTTCCTCTCCCGCCTCGTTGGTGTAGGAGATTGTGGGTATGGAGAAATTATCTGTCTCGTCCAGGCAGACGACATTGGTGCTGTGGGTGGTTATCGAGATGGCATCAATGGTATGTTCCTTGGCAAAATCGCTGAGCTGTTCAAAGAACCACTCTTCCACTGCCGCGGTCTGCTCGACCCGGATGCCGTCCTCCTGCTCAAGCTCAGCAAAGGCTTTCTTTCTGGTCTCGATGATTTCCAGATTATTGTTGAAGAGTAAGATCTTCTTGTTGGTTTTACCGATATCGAGTACGATTATCATAATTATTTCCTCTTTAAAAAAACCGGTTAAAGGGGTGAGTGTCCAAGAATACCTCTCGGACACTCTGTGTGTGTTGTTTGCACTGGGTGCATTTTACTGCTTGTTTGTGTGAAATAACAGATTTAGCTGTAGTCTGCCGGTTAGCTATTGGCCAGAAGCATTTTGGTCTTCTCTTCACCACCGTTGATCAGATAGAGCAGTGGAGTTGGACGGTCTACACCTTCGATATAATCCGGTCTAGCCTGCCATGGAGTGACCGAGAGGACGTTGGTCATATCCATCCAGTACTGGAGTCTGGCCGGTGCGAGATTCCAGGTCATATGGAAGTGGTTGGCCGGTGAGTACTGTTTGTACTCGTCCATAGTTGCGTACTTTGGCGTAACCCAGGTGTGCGGCCAGGTGACGTTCGAGCTGTTGGCGACCTTGTCGGCGAGGGCTGCTGGCAGATCGATGGTGAAGGCTTCGTCCCAGATGAGGCTGAACATGCCGCTCAGGCTGCTGTAAGCCAAACGTGAAGCGATACCGTTGATGCCTCCGGGTGAGACGAAGGTGACGCTGTTGCCGCCACCGGGGAAGTAGTACTCCTCTGCCCAAGGCAGAGCGACATGCTTCATGATCTCCTCGACGCTGGCGCCTGGCATTGCCGCCCAGTTCAGGCTGGCAGAGCCAGAGTTGTCGCCGTCGATAAAGCCTTTGGTCGCCCAGATGTCGTCTTCGATGTAGGAAATATCCAGTTCTTTGGCGATGCCGATAGCCTCTTCAGCCGACCAGACCTTGCGGAAATCCATGAAGAGCGGTGGGTTGCCGCCGGAGAGCCAGGTTTTGAAGAGCATGGTAAGCAGAGCCTGATTATCCGCTTCGGTAGCGAATGGAATTGGCGCCTTGGCTCCGTTGTGGTCGAAGGTGGAGTTGAAGAGTGATTCGGCCAGGTCGCAGATCGGCAGCGGAATACCGCGAGGGTCACTACCCCATTCGAGCTGGTTCATGAATGAACCGCCGACCGCGTTGATATCCTTGAGCAGGTCGCGCATGATCAGGTACATCGCCAGTGACTTCTCAAAGATCGGTTCTTTGTCCGGGCTTGGAATGGCAATACGTGAACCGAGGTGTCCCTTGGCCCAGTTGCAGAGCTCTTTGAGTTCGTTCTTGTCGTAAGCACCCTTGTTCAGCATGTCGGCCAGCAGCTTCATATCGAGCCGAGCAATCTCCAGACCGAAGGTATTACGCGTAGGAATAATGTGGCTCAGAGCTGTCTCCATGCCCATTGAATCGTGGCCGAAGACGACGACGCGTTTGCCCTTGAGACCGACAGTGGTGAGCGCACCATAACACCAGTCCACCAGATCATCAATAGTCTTCTGGGTTGGGATCGGATCCTGGCCGAAGTCTGCCCAGGAACCGATGTTCAGGTGGGACAGAATGCCTGATTGCGCCATGGCGCCGTTGACGGCGTGCGCAAATACGACACCAGGCTTCGGTGCACTGTTACCGCAGGTGACATTGACTGGGGTGCCTTTGGGGAAGTGTGAAAGTAAGCTGATAAGCGTGAGCTGAGGGAATGACCAGGTATCTGGAGTACAGATGATGGCCTTTACCCCTGCTTCCTTGAACTGCTTGGCAACGATGTCCGCTTCCTTCTCGCCGATGATCAGGGTTGTAGAATAGACAAAATTGGCAGAACGTCCGTCCGGCATGATGACGCGCTCGGAGATCGACTCGGCTATACGCTTGATGATATTGACGGTTCTGTCGCAGGATGCCTGATCGATACGGGGGTCGGCTGCGGCACAGATACCAAAGGTTACTACATCTGGATCTGAATTGCTCGGAACTGCAAGCTCAATCGGTTTGCTCATAATTATCAACCTTTCTTCTATTTTTAGAAATAAAAGTAAAAAACAAATTAAATAAAAGATGTTTATTACTATAATAGACTACTACATAAGGTCAAATTAAGCTATACAGTAAAGTGGATTTGTTATGGATAAAAACGATATTTGGAATAATCTGGATCCGCAGCAACTCCATCAGGGATTTGCGCAGGTAAATCTGCGTATTCTCTGTATGCACTATTGGTGGCTGGAGGCCTGGAAGTATAACAATCTGGCGCTGCCTTTCTGGAGGATCTACTGGAATGACCGAGAAGGGGCGGAGATACTCTACAATAACACGGTTATTCCCCTGGAGAGTTCGCATCTGGCGGTGATCAGTCCGAATACCGAGTATAGCAGCCGCCTGAGTACCGATGATCTCTCGGACGGGGATCATCTCTACGGGGGGCCGAGTATTGTCAATACCCTCACCCCTCTCAGCGGTTCCAAGCCGCTCAACCGGAGTGCGCTCAACCATCTCTTTATTCACTTTACTCTCGGTATCGCCAATACGATGCTGCCCCACGGTATCTTTCTGGTCGAGCTGGAGCCGGAGATGAAGTGGATGATCAAGGAGATGATCGGCTTCGGTACGGATAACCCCGGGGTCTTCTCCTTGCGGGAGTGCCTGGTGATCAATTCGTTTGTCTGCAGTGTGCTGGCGAAGGTGCCGCATCAGGAGTGGGGAACCGAGAGTTTGGTCGATAGCCGGATTCATGGTGCGCTCTTGACGATTGAGAAGAGCAGGGGCAGAATTCCTTCCAACTCTGAACTGGCGGAAGCGGCGTTTCTCAGTAAGGATGCTTTTATCCGGGTCTTCAAGAAGGAGACCGGACTTTCGCCACATCAGTTTATTCTTAAGTATAAGGTGCAGGAGGCGGCGATGGAACTTCTGCATAACAAGTCGCTCGGGATTGAAGAGGTGGCGCGGGATTATGGTTTTGACGACCGGAATTACTTTACCCGAATTTTTACCAAGATAATCGGAGTCTCTCCGGCGAGATACCGGAAGATGTACTTGCTGGGGCGTGAATGAGGCTGGCGGTTTATCGGCAGGTTAAGGTATTAAAATTGCGGGAGTGATTTTTTAGATGATTAATGTGTAAGTATTATGCCTTAAACTTTTGGTTAATCCTTGAAAATCACGTGAGTGATTTTCATATTTATACCAATCTATTTATTAAACTTTTACCGGAAAGATAAATAAGTATTCGCTTTTTAATAATACTGTCTTGTAATGCAGTATAATGTGAGTATTTCTTTAATAGTTTATGAATATGTCATGTTAATTGTTAAGGGTAAACTGGGGTTGTTATTATTTTTTACTATTTTAATATAAAGGGGTTATATGAGAATAAAGAGAGCAATGTCCGTATTCGTTTACTGTTGTTGCGGCTAGGGCAGCTGCGGAAATCATAGTGCAGGATGTAGCTAGCCTGTATGAGGGCATGGATACGAGTGCTATTGACGGCAGTGGGAATAGCGGCACAGGTGGGCTTTTTGACCGTACTCTGGGAGATGAGAGTTTGGCCGCGGGCGGCTGCGCAAGCGGCTGGCGGTGCTAGCAGTCCTGCTAATGGGATAGGTGGTACGAAGAAGGGCATTCCAAATCCATAACGAGCAGAGTGTCTAATGTCTATCATTAGACACCTTTAAAGCATTAAAGGTTCTTAGAAATTATATTGTGAGATGTATTAAAATATGATACTATATATTCTATTTTAGTGTAATTAGCTCTGCATTATTCATTTTTAATCTCTATTTAAGGAATAACTACCGTGTGCATGCTAAAGTCCCTATTACCTATTAGTTTAATTTTTATTATGATTATTAGTTTAAATGGATGCTCTACCCCAGAAGAAACTGCCGCTGTGCGCAGTGCGGCTGACAATAACATGATAGAAGGGATAGATAAAAACTCAGAATTTTTTTATACCTTGCCTCTGCCGCATTCAGGACCTTTCAGCGAAGTTAAGCAATTGAATATCCAGGTTAACCATGGAGATGGAGTAAAAAAAGACGCTACTGCCATACTTGGTAAAAAAAGATCAACAGATAAATGGGTAGTAATTGATATGTTTGAGAACACTTCCAACGGTTGGGAAAAACTATAAAGTAAAAGAGGTTCCTAGAAAATATATTGTGAGAAGTGGGATGAGGGTTTAGGAAGTGCTGAAGACTCGCGTTATTCCTCTTTCGGTTGAATCGCCTAGCCCTTCGGGTTGAGGGAATGGAAATGCGGAAGATTTCTGTTATGCCTCTTTTGGTGAGAGGGTAGGCCTTCGGGTTTAGATTTTGGGCTGGCTGGGGTCTGGGCTTTGTGCGCAGTGCGTGTTTCTGTGGATTGTTCCTCGGCGACTATGATTATATTCTCAGCCGCTGCTCGTCTCCTCGCAGCGTCTTCGACCTACTTTCGCCCGAGCAGCGGGCAAAGCACTGCTTAGTTCTCGCCTGCTCGAACACCCAGCATCTAGGGATAGGCAAATGTCGCCTGCTTGGCGACCTGTGTATCGCTTCAGCGAAGGTTTGAAAATTGCGTTGGCAATTTTCGGGGTTTGGCGTGAGATTTTGGGTGTAGCGGGTAATACCTTCAAGCATACCTTGTGTTCCCGAATTACGCTTGCGTAAATGTGATCAAACGGACACCGTTTGTCAGGAGTTTGGGGACGGATAGTCCCCAAGAAAGAGGTTTATTTGCTTTGAGGGTACGGGGCGGGTAGCCCCGGAAAAGGGTTTGCTGGTAATTTTGGGTGTAGTTGGTTGGCGGGAGAGGGTAGGCTTTCGGGTTTAGATTTTGGGTTGGCTGGGATTTGGGCTTTGTGCGCGGGGCGATCAGTTTGATTTAACCGTTATTCTGCTTACGATTATACTCTCCGTTACTGTGTACAGTAACGGAGACACACCTTTGGAAAAGGTGTGCCAAACGTTCAGCTTAAGCTGAACGGGCTGCAGAAGCAGCCTCAGTCCTCAGCTTGCTGAGGACTGGAGTATTCGTTTCAACTAAGTATGAAAATTGCGTTGGCAATTTTCGTGGATTGGCAGAAATTTCTGACATGGCGGCGCAGGCCTTGTCGTTAACGCTTAGGGTAGGCGTAGGGTCATGCCGACTCTGATGGCTGAGGGCTTGCTGATCCGGTCTTTATTGGCATTGAAGATTGAACGCCAGTTGTTGGCATTGCCGTAGGCTCTGGCGGCAATCTTGGAGAGAGTGTCGCCGGGGCGAACCACATAGACCCGTTCTCTGCCGGCGGGAGTAGTGGCGAAGAGCTCTACCGGAGACTGCTGCACTACCTCCAGCGGTGGAAGGGTGAGCCGGGTGCCTTCGCGGAAACCGCCTTTGGAGAGAATCGGATTGGCCAGGCGGATACCCTCGATGATCTCTGGTTTGGCGCTCCCGTAGTAGCGCATCGCAATTGACGGGAGGGAGTCGGTCGTGGTGATGCGGTGGGTCGAGGTCTTGTTGACATCACGTTCGGCCGGAATTCGCAGCTTCATGCCGACACGGAGCAGATCCGGGCTGGACATTCTGTCCTTATTGAGCGTGTAGATCTCGCGGGCGCGCTTCTTGTTTCCCAGTTTCTTCAGGGCTATCTTGCTCAGCGTGTCGCCACGCTTGACTCTGTATTCAGTGAATGAGATATTGCCTAGAGCACCTACTGGAGGAGACTGTTCTTCCAGCTCAATTGTCGCCTCTTCTTGATCCGTATCCGCTGCGGCAGTGAACGGGCTGGGGGAGAGGAGCTCGTCGGTGATGGGGGCGGGGGGCGGCGGACTCTGGACAGGTATGGCTGCTTCGACCTGCGCTGGTACCGTCTCGGCGGTTACAATCGCTTCGCTCTGGGGTAGCAGAATATCCAGTTCATTCTCTCCGGCTACACCGCCGATTCGTGCCGGTACGGCTTCGGTTTGTACCTCCTCGGTCTGATTCAGGAGGGCTTCGATATCAATGTCATCGGGGGTGTCGATATTCGTTCTCGATTCTTCGGCTTCACTACCGATAGTGAGACCACTAAGCAGGTCATCTACATCCTGATCCGAGTTTTGGATGATTCTGGGGTTGTCAACCTCCGGCATAGCCAACTCCAGGCCTTGTGTCTGCAGATCCTTCTCGATGCCTGCGGCCAGGGTATGCTGCTGCTTGAGGGCGTCGCCCTTCTGGATTCTCCAGCCGACATAGACAAAACCGCCGAGTAGGACACAGGCGACCATGGCGATATAGCGTACCGCGCCACCGCTTCTGACTTCTTCACTCATTATTCTCCACCCCATTTCATTTTTTCAAACTTTTGTGCTTCCTGATAAAAGGGATATGTCTGTTCCATAAGGTTGAATTTCTTGCTGTGAATATCCCGTCTGCCGCCTGGGCTCTGTTCGATACCGATGATCTCGTGCAGCATCTCGTGAAAGAGGACATACTCGACCATGTAACGGGGGATATCGCGCCGATCCAGACGCTGGGAGAGGGTGATCAGATTGCGCACGGGATCATACCAGCCGAGACGGATAGTCCGAGGGTTGCGTTTGGTGATCTTTCTGCCCCAGGTGATAGCTGCGACTGATCTGCCTCCCAGATAGCGTCCGTTGATATTCTCGGCCATTTCCCGCAGCTCGTAATACCGACCTGCAGTCCTGAGCGTCGGCGTTCTTCTGACGGCGGGTCTGCTGACAAAGTCCGAAGAGTTGGTATTGATGAACTCGCGTACGACCTCCCGTTCCTTCCGGCTCCCGCCGATCCATCTGCCGAGTGAGGCGATGACCTCTTCACCGGCATGCAGAAACATCCGGTGGGCGCGCAGAGCAATACTCCCGCCGACAGACTCTTTGATGGTGATCATCCTCTGGGTATTGTCTGTCAGCATGAGCAGGATATCCTTGCCGGAGATCTCTTGTAATTTTTTTTGAATCTGTAGCGGTGTCTGTGGCATATTCTTTTACTCTTATCTACGGCGCTTTTCAGGTATTTAATTTTATCTTCTCAATAATACTATATGTATTTTGCCTGGCTTAGTCAACTTTTACCGTAGAAAAATTAATAGGTTTATGCGTTTTTTGCCGAAAAAAACGTTTGTTAGTGTCTGGGGAGGGGTATGCCGGAGGAGGATTTCAGGGTGAATGCGGTCAACACTTGAACTAAGGCAGGGATAGGGCTATAATCTTCATGTTAATTTGTCTGATGAATGGATGTTTTTCTTGATGGGAGTGAAAGAATGGCGAAGCAAGTACGTACGGCGATAACCCCTACCCGGGATGAGGATTATCCGCAGTGGTATCAGGAGGTGGTAAAAGCGGCAGATCTGGCGGAGAACTCACAGGTGCGCGGATGCATGGTGATCAAACCCTGGGGCTATGGGTTGTGGGAGAATATTCAGGCGGCTCTGGATAAGATGTTCAAAGAGACCGGGCATGAGAATGCTTATTTTCCGCTCTTTATTCCTAAGAGCTTTCTGGAGAAGGAGGCGGAGCATGTGGAAGGGTTCGCCAAGGAGTGTGCAGTGGTAACCCATCACCGGTTGGAGGATGACGGCAAGGGTGGGCTGGTGCCGGCCGGAGAGCTTGAGGAGCCGCTGATTGTCAGACCGACCAGTGAGACGATTATCGGTGCGACCTATGCTAAATGGGTGCAGAGTTACCGGGACTTGCCGATTCTGATCAATCAGTGGGCGAATGTGGTGCGCTGGGAGATGCGAACCAGGTTATTTCTGCGTACCACCGAGTTTCTCTGGCAGGAAGGGCATACCGTCCATGAGACCGAAGAGGAGGCGCTGGAGGAGACTCGCAAGATGCTCGAGGTCTATAAGACCTTTGCCGAGGAGTATATGGCGATGCCGGTGCTTACCGGGGAGAAGACCGAGTCCGAGCGTTTCCCCGGGGCGGTGAGCACTCTCTGTATCGAAGCGATGATGCAGGATAGGAAGGCGTTGCAGGCGGGAACCAGTCATTTTCTGGGGCAAAATTTCGCTAAGGCTTCAGAGATCCAGTATCAGTCGCGCGAAGGCAAATTGGAGTATGCCTGGACCACCAGCTGGGGGGTTTCAACGCGCTTGATCGGGGGGATGATCATGACCCATGCCGACGATAACGGGATGATGATTCCGCCGCGTCTGGCGCAGAAACATGTCGTTATTATTCCGATTATCAAGAATGACTCGGATGCGGAAGCGGTTCTGGATTACTGTAATGAACTCAAGGCTATGCTCGCGACGCAGCTGTATGCGAGTCGTCCGGTTGAGGTGCTGATAGATGCGCGGGATATCAATGCAGGTGAGAAGGGCTGGGGCTGGGTCAAGAAGGGGATCCCGCTACGGGTAGAGGTCGGCCCGCGCGATATCGCCAGCCGGAGCGTCTTTGTCGGGCGGCGTGATCGCGACAAGAAGGAAGGTGTGCAGCGCGAAGAGTTTGTCCGGAATGTTGCGGCTATTCTTACTGATATTCAGGACGGGATGCTGGCTCGCGCCAAGGATTTCCGGCAGCAGCATACCGCGGATATCGATGCGTATGAGGACTTTGTTAAGTTCTTTACGCCGAAGAACGAGGCTAATCCAGAGATTCACGGAGGTTTTGCCCGTGCGCACTGGTGTGGTTCATCGGAGTGTGAGGAGAAGGCGAATGAACTCAAGGTAAGTATACGTTGCATACCTTTTGACTATACCGAGTCTGGTGAGGGCGAGTGTGTCTTCTGTCAAGCCAGGAGTGCGGGACGGGTTGTCTTTGCAAAATCGTATTAAAAATGGTATAATAGAATACTGCTTATTTTGTATGCTATTTTTTGCAAAGGAATATGTTATGGTTCATCTGAAAAATCCGCCGCTGCCGAAGAATAAGAATGTGATTGCCGTGGTACTTCTGGTGCTGCTGGCGCTGGTAATTCTCGCGACGGTGCTGCTGGGGGAGATTGTTGAGAAGCCACGGCAGAATGAGCAGATTCAGAATCAGATCAATGCTCTGGAGGTAGAGATCGCTGAGAAGGCGAAACTGCAGAAAGAGGAGTCGATGGCGGCGGCGGTAAAGGCCAATGAGTTTGATCCGAGCGTCTCGGCACAGGAGAATACCTATGTGCCAGAGTCCAATGCTAAATTTATGCAGCAGGAAGATAATCTGCAGAGCCATGAGACGAGTGAACTTGACTATCTCAAGGAACGGGTTTGGGGCTTTTGGTATATTGTGCTGCCGCTCTTTATCGTGATTGTTATCTTTATTATCTGGGTCAGTAAGAAGCATAAGGATTGGACCAAGTAAGTGGGCAGCTGTTTTGCTAGGGAAATTCGGGTATTTAAACTTGAGGGGCAGCCGCTGCGGCTACCCCTCAAGTTTGTGTTGTCGGTTATATTACAACAGTTTAATTCTGGCCGTAGTAGGCATTGGCTCCGTGTTTGCGTTCAAAGTGCTTTTTGAGTACATAGGCTGGGAGTTCTGTCGCCTGAGGATTGATCATAGTGGTGTTTATGGCCATAGCCGCGATCTCTTCGAGCGCGACACTATTGGCAACGGCTTTCTCTGCCGTCGCCCCCCAGGTGAACGGAGCGTGACCTCTGACCAGGACTCCGGGGAATTCCAGCGGCCTGAGCCCCTTTTCCAGGAAGGTCTCAAGGATAACCTTGCCAGTGTTCTCCTCGTAGGCGGAAGCGACCTCCTCTTCACTGAGAATTCGGGTTAGCGGAGTTGAGCCGTTGAAGTGGTCTGCGTGGGTGGTGCCAAAGCAGGGGATTTCTTTGCCCGCCTGGGCAAAGGCGGTGGCCAGGGTTGAGTGGGTATGAACCAGCGAGTGCACTCCCTGATCCTTCCATTCCTTGAGCAGGAGCAGGTGGGTAGGGGTGTCCGAACTGGGGCGGTACTTGCCTTTGATAATATTACCCTCAAAATCCAGGACGACGATATCCTTGGGGGTGAGCTTGTCATATGACACTCCGCTGGGCTTGATTGCAAAATACTCTCCACTCTTATCTACCATAGATAGATTGCCCCAGGTAAGTTTGACCAGACCATGCTTGACCAGTTCGAGGTTGCCGCTGCAGGTGGCCTCTCTCAGTGCCTTGAACTCCATAGAATATACTCCTTAATGTATTTGGTGGTTATTTAAACAAAGGTTAAAAATTCGCTATCCATTATAACAGCTTTATAGTTGAATTGAAATATAAATCTTACTTGAAAAAAAAAATATTAACGTTAGTATGAATAAAATTTATAAATGTCGGCATCTTAGTATTTTAGCTTAAATGCCGCAGAGGTCTGATAAGTTGCGCGAGGTGTTCTGCATTAATCATAAATAGTTGGTATACCGCATACCTAGAGAGGTCAAGTAATGGTAACTGATAAGTATATTACGAGCCAGGGAAAACCGTTGCCGTTCGGAACCACCGAGACGGCAAACGGCTATAACTTTTCAATTTATTCAAAGAATGCTACCGGGTGTACTCTGGTATTGTTTGAACCGTCTATAACCGATGCGGTGCAGGAGATTGAGCTCTGTGTGGAGCACAACCGTACGGGGAATGTCTGGCATGTCGAGGTGATAGGGGTTGATGATACTATCAGGTACGGTTGGCGTATGGATGGGGATAACTCGGCTAATAAAGGCAATATGTTTGATAAACGGAGTATTCTTATCGATCCTTATGTCAAGGCGTTGACCGGGGGAGCGAAATGGGGCGAGCCGCAGATCAGGCGGGATATCAATCCGCAGCAGGATTATTCGGAGTTTGTACGCCGAGGAGCGGTGGGGACGGCAGCTTTTGACTGGGACGGAAACCGGCCGATAAGCCGGAGCCTTGAGGAGACGATCATTTATGAACTGCATGTGCGCGGGTATACGATCATGGATAATTCTCAGGTTAAGAACAATGGTACCTATCAGGGACTGATTGAGAAGATCCCCTACCTCAAGGAGTTGGGAATTACCGCGGTAGAATTGATGCCGATATTCGAGTTTGATGAAAATGAACACATGCGCCATAATGAGAGCGGCGAGATCCTGAGGAATTACTGGGGCTACTCGCCGGTATGCTTCTTCGCGCCCAAGGCGAGTTATGCTGCCGACGGTTCGAATTATAACCAGATAAATGAATTTAAGGAGATGATCCGGGAATTTCATCGAGAAGATATCGAGGTATATCTCGATGTGGTCTTCAATCATACGGCCGAGGGTGATGAACGCGGGCCGGTGATCTCCTTCAGAGGGATAGACAATGCTTCGTATTATATCCTCGACAGCGAGGGTAAATATAAGAACTATTCTGGGTGTGGTAATACCTTCAGCTGTAACGATCCGGTAAATCAGACCTTTATCATCGATTGTCTGCGTTATTGGGTGGCGGAGATGCATATTGATGGCTTCCGCTTTGATCTGGCCTCTATTCTGGGGCGGGGAGAGAACGGCGAGGTGCTCAAGAATCCGCCACTCTTAGAGCGTATCGCCAAGGATCCGGTGCTGGCCGATACCAAGGTGATTGCCGAAGCCTGGGATGCGGCAGGACTCAATCAGGTCGGGCATTTTCCACATTTTGACCGCTGGTCGGAGTGGAACGGGTATTTCCGGGATAATGTACGAATGTTCTGGAAAGGCGAGGAGGGGATGGTCAGTTCGGTGGCGAGTAGAATCTGCGGTTCTGACGATCTATATCATCGTGCGCCCAAACAGGGGATTAACTTTGTTACTGCACATGACGGATTCACCCTCTACGATCTGGTCTCGTATGCGACCAAGCACAATCAGGCCAACGGCGAAGAGAACCGGGACGGGGAGAACAATAATCATTCGCAGAACTTTGGAGTTGAAGGAGAGACCGATAACTCCAAGATTCGGCAGCTGCGCAAGCAGATGATCAAGAACTTTATTCTTACCCTCTTTGTGAGTCAGGGGGTGCCGATGCTCCTGGCTGGAGATGAATTCGGCCGGACGCAGCAGGGTAATAACAACGCCTATTGCCAGGATAATGAGATAAGTTGGGTTGATTGGAAGCTGCTCGAACAGAACCGGGATATCTTTGACTTTACCCGCAAGATGATCGCTTTTCGCAAGCGGCATGCGGTCTTTACCCGACGTTCGTTCTTTAATAATGGTAAAGGGATAAGCTGGCATGGTGAACACGGCAAGCGTGTCGACTGGTCGCCGCAGGCGAAGTTACTGGCATTCAAGCTGGACGGGGAGTGCCTGAGCGAGCAGGAGCGTGGTACCGGGGATGCAAAGTCCATATTTGTCATGCTTAATGCGGCGGAACATGAGGCGTATATTGATGTCCCGGATATCGGTAAGGAGTGGATCAGGCTGGTGGACACCGCGCAGGCGAGTCCAGATGATTTCTATAGCTCGGTCGAGGAGGGGATCAGTATTGGATATTCCTGCAAAAAATACATGATCAAACCACGCAGCGCGGTTGTTTTGGAGAGCAAATAAGGTTATAAGCTTATAACTAGATGAAAAAGGTTGTAATAATTAATATTACAACCTTTAATATTTTGCTTGGAAAAAATCACTATCTGAAATGCGTGAGTCTGCCGACTACCTTGCCGATAACCTTCATGATACGTTTGTCAAAAGGAAAGTCCTTGAGGTTCAGGTCATCAGATTTACAGATAAGTTTATCACCGTCTAGTTGGATGTTTCTGATGAAGAAGCTGCGGGCACGCTGAATAAGTACAGACTTGCCGTTGAGTTCATCCTCTTTAATTGCATGTGTGTCAAAGATAAGTACTGAACCTTTGGGGAAATGCTCACGCATCGAGTGGTCGTTCATAAAGCAGGCGACTAGTTTTGAGGTCTTATCAAACCAAGAGGCAGGGGCGTATATCCAATCGAGTATCTCGGTATCATCAAAGCCGGATTTCTTATGGATAAGGCGCCGCATGTGTACACGGGGTACCGCAATCATATCATGCGATTTTTCTGAAATTTCCTTTGTCTTGGTAGAAAAATTAACCGGAATAGGTCCAATCTGGGCGTTCTCTTCAACCCCTTCCTGCTGGGGAATACTGGTGATCTCCTTGATGCACTCTGAAAAGGATAGACCGAACTCTCGCTCAATTATACCATAGTGTGAGAGATTGGTTGTAAATGTACTCCCTGTCTCCCATAGCTGTATGGTCTTTTCACTTACGTTCAGCAGGAGGGATAATTCCTTGCGTGAGTACTTATTATCCTCTCTTGCTTGCCTTAGTCGCTTGCCAAATTCTTGTTGCATTTTGCGACTGATCTCATTTTTTATTGCCATTATAAAACACTCTCAATACACAAATTAATAGATGCTTTTTCATAACTACGAGTATATATAATAGTCAATCAGATAATGCTAAACAAGGATAAATTTTAGAGAAATAGCATTTTTCGCATAAAAATACGTAAAATGGGAGCGTTTGATAATTTAAGCAGTTTAAATTATAGGCTATTATGAGGAAAATAGCACTAATATTTAGGGTGATAAATAAAGAAATAACTTGAAATTATAGGTATATGACAATTTTTTGAAGGTTTTATGAGGGTATGTGGGGATGAATTTGATCAAATGCTATAAATAAAATAGCAAAAAGGGGGTTTGGCCGTGAATAATAGCCCTTAAAAAAATATTCAAAATAATAACTTTACTCCTTGCAATTAGCTCATGTTTCAATAATATATTTAATACATTTGAACTGCGGGCGTAGCTTAGTGGTAAAGCTCCAGCCTTCCAAGCTGATCACGGGGGTTCGATTCCCCCCGCCCGCTCCAATTTATATCAAACAAATCTTTTGTATTTGATTTTATAGTGACACTGCCTTGGGCAGTGTCTTTTTTTTACGGTAATACTGCTATTTAGGGTAATGTCTGGATGTAACCTTTTGTCTTGGTTTAGGTTATGTAGTTTATCCCTGTATGTCGGTAATTGTCAGTATTTGAGCGCGTGGCACGTTTATCGAAAATTGCCAGTGTGGTAACGTCGCGGCCTGCCCGTAACAGGTGGCGGTTTCTTTTGAGCGTTATGGTTAGTTTTACTTTGCTAAAAAATTAAGATATTATTACAATTGTATTATGGAGTGTAGTCTTGACTTGAAAATGGAGATAAATTGCAAGAACTTATACTCGTGGTTGATGATACTGTGGCTAACCGCCAATATCTGGTCAGTATTCTGGAAGAGGCGGGATATAGAGTACGCGCTGCCAGTTCTGGGGATCTGGCATTGCGTGCAGCGACACATTGTCCGCCGGACATGATCCTTCTGGATATCAGGATGCCGGAGATGGATGGATTCGAGGTCTGTAAAAAATTGAAGGAGACCCCGCTTCTGGCTGACATACCGGTAATCTTTCTGAGTGCTTTGACCGAACCGGAAGATAAAGCCACTGCTTTCAACCTGGGGGGCGTGGACTTTATTACCAAGCCCTTTAATCCGTTGGAGACCCTGGCGCGTATTGCGACCCATCTCTCTGTCAGCCGCCTGCGTCGGGAACTTGTCGATGCCAATACCAATCTGGAAAAGAAGGTCAAGGAGCGAACTACCGAACTTGTGGAGAGTGAGAATCGTCTACGGGCTATTGTTGAAAATGCACCGGTTGTATTGTGGGTTGTTTCCCGCAGTGGGCAGCTCAAGTATGTAACGCCTAATATCCAGCGCTTATGTGGCTATAGCGGTGAAAATATGAACTGGCGGGAGCATATCAAGCCGGAGGATATTCCGGCACAGCGACAATCCTGGCAGGGTTTGCTCGACGGAGAGGGGGGGTATGACATCGAGTACCGGGTACAGAAACCGGATGGGCAGTGGCTCTGGATCCATGAACGCGCGGCCGAGAAAATTAATGCTGAGAGTGAAGCATTAATTTACGGCGTCTCTTTCAATATTACCCGCCGTAAAGAACTCGAAGAGCATCTCCGTCATGCTGAAAGAATGGAGGTCACGGGGCAACTGGCCGCTGGAATTGGGCATGACTTTAACAATCTGCTCTGGAGTATTATCGGCGGTGCCGAGTTGTTGCTGGATAATCCCGATGATATGCTCAGTAATACACAGCGCATCAGTATGATTCTGACCGCGGCAAACCGTGCGGCAGAACTGGCGCAACAACTGCTCGTGCTGGGGCGTAAGTCCCCGGAAAAGAAGGAGTGTATTGCGGTCGGCACCTTGCTTGAGAGTACGTCGAATCTCCTGGTGCATGCACTGGAAAAAAAGATAAATGTTATCTTTGAACTCAAGTGCAGCAGTACAATTCTGGCTGATGCTTCTGCGTTGCAGAATGTACTGCTCAATCTCGGAGTTAACGCTCGAGATGCCATGCCGGAGGGCGGGACGCTTTATGTTACTTGTTATCAAGTAGCTGCTCCTCCAACTACAATCTGTCCCCTGGCGGCACCGGTACAGGACTGTGCTGATTGGGTTTGTATTGAGTTTACTGATACTGGCAGCGGTATCAGTAAGGATATTCTTGATCATATCTTTGAGCCGTATTATACCACCAAAGGAGAGGGTAAGGGAACTGGATTGGGGTTGGCAAATGCCTATGCGACGATTAAAAATCATGACGGGGCGATTGATGTCAGGAGTAAACTGGGAGCGGGGACAAGTTTTTTTATTTATCTGCCAGGCTTTTCAGATAGTGCTGCTGGTTCAGAGCGGCGGTCGGTGACGTCGACGGCAGGCAGCGGGAGGATTCTGGTAGTTGATGATGAGCCAGAACTACGGGTCAATCTTATCGAAGGCTTGCGTATATTTGGGTATGAGGTAATTGCGGCTGATAACGGTCAGGAGGCAGTAGAGATCTTCCGGCAGCAGGGCAGCGAGATTGATCTGGTCATCATGGATATGAGTATGCCGATTATGAATGGACTGGAGGCGACCAAAGAAATCTTGAATCTGAACCGCAATGCCAAGATTGTACTCGCCTCAGGTATGTCAAGAGAGGATAATCTTGACCGGGTTCTTCAGGCTGGCGCAATTGATCTTTTGGAGAAAGGAAAATCCTTGACGGAAATGCTTAAACAAATATCAGAGTTATTTTAGCCTTAGAATGGGAGTGATAGTATAACATGGAAGAGTGGAATTTAATCTCGGAGCAGGTTTTGAATTTTGCCTGGAGTATTATTATTGCCATTGATTTGGATGGTTTCATTTTATATATGAATGAGTATGGGTTGAATTTTTTCGGCTTTTCACCGCAGGAAATAGTAGGTAAGCATTTGGTGGGTACGATTGTTCCGGCTGTCGGCAGTGACGGTAATGATTTGAGGTCGTTTTGCGCTAATGTACTTGAAGATCCCGAGGCTCATCTAATCATTGAGAATGAGAATATCTGTAAAAACGGAGACCGCTTCTGGATCTCTTGGAGCTGTCGCAAGGTCTATATCTCCGAGTTGCAGCGAGAGGTTATCATCAGTGTCGGCGCTGATTTTACCGAGAAGCGTCGGCTTGAAAAACAGCTGGAGTCGCAGCAGAGAATTGCTATTCGGAATAATCGCCTTCGCTCAATCGGTGAGATGGCTGGGGGAATGGCTCATGAGTTTAATCAGCCTCTGGCTATTATTAGGGGTGCCGCGGAGAATATACTGATTGGAAAAGAACGCGGCTGGCCGATCGATGACAATGAATTGATGACCCGGATGACCCGCATCATTGAACAGACCGAACGGATGTCAAAGCTTATTGAGCATGTGCGTTCCTTATCCCGACATGCCGATACGGATGATAACTGTATATTCAGTATACCTGTAGTTATTGAGTCGGCTTTGAGTTTGGTGCGGGCGCAGTTGGCTTCGCGCGGAATTGATTTGAATATGGGCTTTATGTCTGAAGAGCTATGGGCACAGGGAAATCCGTTTTCACTTGAAGAGGCGTTGTTGGTAATTTTATATAATGCGCGCGATGCTATCGAACGGGTGGAGGCTGACACTTGCGCTAACCGGAAGTATGTCGAGATATCGTTGAGCGTTGAGCAGACGGAGACTGGCGCCATGGCGCGAATTGGTATTCAAGATTCTGGAGAAGGTATCTCGTCAGAGGTGCATGAGTATCTGTTTGACCCCTTTTTTACGACCAAGGATCCAGATTCAGGTACCGGTTTGGGGTTGGCGTCGGCAAAATCAATTGTGGAAGCTATGGGCGGGAGGATAGATGTAGATATCGATTTGCCCCTAGGTTGTATATTTTATATCTGGCTGCCTGTGTATGCAAAGAAGGATGGGGATGAATGAAAATAAAACAGGCGGAGCTGCCAAAAGTTATAGTGATTGATGATGAAGCAGGTTTTCGTGAGCAAATCTGTGACTTTATTGCGCGCTTGAAGTATGCGGTAGCGGATTGTGCCAATCCGGTTGACGGTCTGGAGATGATTCGGTTGGAACACCCGGATATTGTACTTTTGGATATCAAGATGCCGGATATGAATGGTATTGATCTTCTGCGCATTGTGCGTAATGAAGTCCCTGATGTTGCCGTGGTCATGATCAGCGGGCATGGAACGATGGAGATCGCTATTGATGCACTCCGGCTCGGTGCAACTGATTTTCTAAAAAAACCGGTTGACTTTCGGCAGTTGGAAGCGGTACTGGAGCGCTGTAGACGTATTAAATCCGGCACAGTAGAGAGTGCTAAGGGTAAAAACGCTAAGACCGAAATTACCGGCGGGGTAGGGATGATCGGTGAGAGTGCGGGTACGCGTGAAGTACAACGGCTTATCAGCATGGTTGCGGCGTCACCGTGTCAAAGCCTGTTGATTACAGGGGAGACCGGAGCTGGAAAAGAGGTCGCGGCGCAGTTGTTTCACCGGTTGCGCTATGGCGGGAATGCGCCTTTTGTGGCTGAAAACTGCCCAGCTCTTCCGGAAAATCTGGTGGAGAGTGAATTGTTCGGACATGAAAAGGGAGCCTTTACCGGAGCGACAAATGAGCGGCAGGGATCTTTCGAGCGGGCGGATGGCGGTACTTTATTCCTGGATGAAATAGGTGACCTGACCCCGTTTACCCAGGCTAAACTGCTACGTGTGCTTGAGACCAGAAAGGTTCGACGGGTGGGGAGCACCAAAGATATCAGGGTAAATGTAGCCGTGGTCGCTGCAACCAACCGCTCGCTCCTTGGCGACGTTGCCGCCGGAAGATTTCGGCGTGATCTCTTCTTCCGGCTCAATGCTTTCTCATTGCATATTCCGCCTCTACGCGAACGCCGGGAGGATATAATCCCTCTTGCATTCTACTTTTTACAGCAGTTTGTTGTGCAGATGGGAATGACGGCACCTGCGCTTTCACCCGACGCTTGCAGTGCCCTGGAGGCTTATCATTATCCGGGAAATGCCCGCGAGCTCAGCAATATGATCGAACGCGCCTGCATTATGTCGGGTGGAAGATGTATTGAGCGCCAGCATATCTCCTTTGCTTGTCAGCAGGAGGTAGTTGGTAGTAAGCCTGCTTGTACCGCGGAGGCAGTACCCCCGGAGATAGCGGGCGCAGAAAATACAGAAGTTGCTCTGACCCGGCAAGCTCTGGAAAAGTCCGGCTGGAACCGGCGTAAAGCCGCCGCTCTGCTGGGCATCAGCTACGATGCAATCCGTTGGCGGATTCGCAAATATGATCTGAAAGAATCAGCTTCTTTCTAGTATCTCTCCGTGCTACCCCATCTCTTATGCGTACCACCATACCGATAATTTGGTGCCAACTTAATTCTTGTCGGGATATTTTTGCCGAAATTAAGCAGATTATCTGCATCTTGCATATGGAACACTTATTGTAATATATAATTTATTCTGGGCTGGAGTTGCAACTCATTCTGCAACTGTGGCTGGTGCGTAAGGTTCTGTATTGGAGAATTTGTGACATGAAGATACTGGTCGTGGATGATGAGCCTTTGATTGTCTCAATGCTCGATGAATTTTTGAGCAATTGCGGTTTCAGTGTAGTTACTGCTGCGGCAACCCAACCGGCGCTTACTCAGATTGAGGATTCCTGGGGCGAGATTGATTTGGTGATTACCGATGTCTGCATGCCGGGGAAGAACGGCACGCAGCTACTTGATATGGTAAAGAGTCGTTATCCAGATGTCGATGTTATTCTGCTTACCGCTTTTTCTGAGGCAATGAATGCAAAATCTGCAATTCGTCGCGGCGCCTGTGCTTTTCTGAATAAGCCGATATCACTCCGTGAGCTGGAGCATGTCGTCAACCAGATCGCTGAAAAGCGGCATACGCGCGGGCAGCTTATCCATACGCAAAATGAATACAATCGGGAGTGTCAGCGCCATGAACAGGATATCCGGGAACGGATGTTTCTGCGCAATCTGTATCGCCGATTGCTTCCCAAGTCATATGATTGGCTGGAACATTCGGACATGCATATCAAGCAGATTAATATGTCCGGGGTTGGTGGTGATTACGTCGATGTACGCCAATATGGGCGGAAGACCTCATTGCTCTTTCTTGCCGATGTGGCTGGGCATGGGCTTACCGCTGCTTTTGCCTGTTCTGCCTTTAAAGCCTGGTTTGGGGCGTTGAAAGAAGGGCTTGATCCGGGTGAGATTCTGCTACGGGCTGATCGGATGCTGCAGGAGATTCTCCCGGAAGAGTTTCTGGTCACGGCGTTTTGTGGAATATATTTTGAAGATAGCAGCGAACTGACCTATGCTTCCGCCGGACATCTTCCCCCAATATTTGTGACGGAAAGCGGAAATATCAGAATACCGCAGGCGGCTTGCGGGCCGGCGCTCGGGCTTAAGAAAGCTCAGCGCTGGGAGATGTGCACCACCGTCCTGGCTCCAGGAGAATCCCTGGTTCTGTATACCGATGGAGTGACTTCAAACCCGGAACGTCTTGCGCTTTCATTAAAAAAACCGCTTAAACAACTGGGTAAGGCTGAGAATTCGCTGAACTCAAAGTCGTTGCTAGTTATGGTGCTGGACACGGCTATTGAGTCTGAACCGTATAGAGCGTTCTCCGATGATATTACGCTTCTGGCTTTGCATAATGCTAGAGCAGTTGTCCCCGATACCAAAACAAAATTCGTGCAAGGGGAGGAGCTAATCGAAGTCGAGATGTTATCTGATGAATGGATTGACTGTATTATCTCCTCTTCGCCGACTTGTGAGGAGTTATTGAACCGCTATCTAACGGCTCTGTCAAATCAGCCTATTCCGCGGAATATTCTGGATGATGTTATTTACTGTATTCGGGAGATGGCAAATAATGCGATCGAATGGGGGAATCGACATAACCCGGATCTGCGGGTGCGCCTGAGTACAGTGCTGCTTTCCACTAAAATTATGATCAGAGTCGAGGATGAGGGATCAGGTTTTGATCCGCATAAATTCCTGGATATCTCGGATATCTCGGCGCAGCAGGAGGAGCGCGAAGCTCAAGGCAAACGTGACGGCGGGTTTGGGCTGAAGATAGTGCATGAGCGGATGGATGAGGTGGCCTTCAGTAAAAAAGGGAATATCGCCCTGTTGGTTAAATTTATTGATCATAATGTAAAATCAGGCCGACTCAACGACTCATATGTCAAACTATAAAAATAAAGGTAATTTTAGGTAGACTAGTGGACAAACAGCTAAAATTTTACGCAGGAATTTAGATTATGAGACAGGAGGTAAAAATATGGTTGAGCAGACAAGTGTGGTAGAGAATCAGTTGCAGCAGACGATGAACTCATTTACTCAGGTTGTGTCGTTTTCGCTGGCTAAAGAAGAATACGCCATTGAAATACTCAAGGTCAAGGAGATCATCCTGGTGGAAGGAATAACCAGAGTTCCGCAGATGCCGGATTATATTGAGGGAATAATCAATCTGCGCGGGGATGTGGTTCCGGTGTTGGATCTGCGTAAACGCTTCGGCTTGTCCAATATTGAGATCAATGAAGAGACAAGAATAATTGTCTCACGTATGGAGAAGCGGATTATCGGTCTGATCGTCGATTCGGTGTCACAGGTGATGAAGATCCCCAACGCTGATATTCAGGAGCCGCCGGATACCATTGCCGGCCTTGCCGGGGAGTATCTCACCGGTGTGGGCAAGGTTGCAGAGCGCATGATTATGATGCTCGATATTGAGAAGGTACTTACGGTGCATGAAACGCTGGCGCTGAAGCAAATGTAAACAGAGCTAAGCCGTAGCCAGAAGTTGGTAGTTTGGGTAAATCTTGATTAATCCGTTACGAGGAGGAATAAAATGCGTTTAGGAACGAAGTTGATGATTGGTTTTCTGGTGGTGGTAGTCTTCTTGATTGTAGTGGCGACGGTGGGCTTTCTAGGTATAGGTCAGACTGTAAATAATATGGAATCGATTGCTCATCAGATGCAGATTGTGGATGATGTTAATCGGGCGTTGGTAGATACAGGTGATGCGCAGGCGGCGGCGCTACGCTTGATTATTTATAGGGATAAAATCTATCATGAGGGAATGGATGAGGAGATAGATAGTATCAAGGAAGAGGTGGAACATGCGGCTGGTCTGATGAATTCGGAAGAAAATAAGAAGATGGCGGCGGATATTGTGACGGCGATCGAGCATTATAAGACGGTGTCTGATGATTGGTGGGTGGCTGAGCAGGAGAAGGCTGAGGCCGGGACGATTCGCGAGCAGGCGGCAGGGAGTATTCTGAAAGAGATTAAGCTGATGCTCGATTATGAGAATCAGTATATCGAACGGAGTCAGCAGGAAGGCAAGGTAGATTATCAGTTGCTTGGCAAGTTGAATGAGGCGCAGGAGGTGCAAAATTCTTTCAACCGGGTACGCCTGGCGGCTCAGAAGTATCAATTAGCGGTGACCCCGGAGGAGCAGGATGCGGTTGCGCGGGAGTGGCTGGCGGAGATCGAACTCTGCAATGCTCAGGTTGAAAACTGTCTGGAAATATTCAAGGCGCAGGAGGTACGCAAGGCGCTACAGAGTATCAAGAAAGAGTTGGCAAGTTATAACGATAAGGTGATGGCTTTTCGCAGTATAAACCAGAGACAGCGAAAATCTCAGGAGCAGCAGCGGGAAGCGGCAGCTGCGGCGATGCAGGCCTCGCGTGATGTCCGTGACGGTGTATATAAGTATGTCGCTGGAGTTGAAGAGCAGGCGATCAGTGACAAGGATATGGTCAATATGGTGATGATAGTGGTGGGAATACTGGCCTTTGTCTGCGCGGTGGTAATCAGTCTGGTGCTGGCGCGCAATATCAGCCAGGGGGCGCAGGCGATTGTAACTCCACTCAAGATGCTGGCGGCGGGAGATCTGACGGTAAAGGCGGCAGTAACCACCAAGGATGAGTTCCTGGATATGGCGAATGCCCTCAACGATATGAGTGGGCAGTTGAACCAGGTGATTTCGGAGATTCGTGATGCTGCCGATGCGACTGCGGCCAGCGGTGAAGAGCTTGCAGCTTCGGCGCAGAATATCTCTACCGGGGCGCAGAGCCAGGCGAGTTCGGTTGAGGAGATCTCAGCCAGTATGGAGGAACTCTCTGCAATGATTCAGCAGGCGGCGGAGAATGCCCGCGTTGCCAATGAGGTTAGTATTGAGACCAACGGCGTTGCGGAACGGGGTAATGGTACGGTAAGTCAGTCTATAGAAGGGATGGGGCTGATAAACGAGTCAAGTTCACAGATTAGCAAAATTATCGATGTTATCAGTCAGATAGCGAATCAGACCAATCTGCTGGCCTTGAATGCGGCGATAGAAGCGGCTAGTGCCGGTGAACATGGACTAGGATTTGCCGTTGTCGCAGATGAAGTGCGCAAGCTTGCGGAACGTTCCAGCCAGGCGGCAGGGGAGATAACTCAGTTGATTGAAGAGTCGAGCAAACGGGTGGATCAGGGAAGTAAGTTGAGTGAAGAGGTGGGAAATTCGCTGAAATCAATTGTAAACGGTATTCAGCAGACCTCTAACAGTATGTCTGAGATCTCGGCCAGTACGCAGGAACAGGCAGAGACCGCTACCCAGGTAAGTAAGGCTATCGATGGTATCAGTGCCATAACGGAAGAGAATAGTTCTTCAGCGGAAGAGATGGCAGCTAGTGCCGAGGAACTCTCAGCTCAGGCGCAGAAGATGCAGGGATTGGTCGATAATTTCAAACTTTCTCAGGAAAATAGCAGTTATCTTGCAAGTAGTGCGACTACAACTTCGGTAAAAAAGGAGGTGGCGGAAAGACCGGTTAAGATCAATCTGAAATCTACACCTTTGCCTAGTCCGCAGGTAGCGGCAAGCAGTGGCGCGCTCTATCACGAGTAATTTCGTATGACTTTACAGAGTCTGCAGCAACCTTGCAGGCTCTGTAGTCTGAATGGAATGCTGTAAGTATTGTAGTGTGGTCGGTAATGCGTTAGTTGTATGCTAAGACTGAGTGAGGGATGGATTTACTTTGTGGGGTATTTTATTGTTGAAATAAAATGGGGTGCGTGGTATGTAAATATAGCTGTGGACTAATTGCTTCGTGCGGTTAATGAAAGGGAGTAGGGGAAAACTATGTCTAATAAATCTTTTGATAGACCTGAAGACAGAGCTGTTGCCGGAACAAATGCTGAGCGTTTAGTACAGATTCTGGAGGCGTTACGGAAGGTCGATCATTTTATTATACATACTCATGAGAAACATGCACTCCTTGAGAATATCTGTAATTGCCTTACCGCAAAACAGGTATATTCCAATGCCTGGATTATAACTTTTACTGAAGACTATACGCTGCTGGATTCTTCGGAAGCGGGAATGCGCGACTTGTTCCCGGTGATACGTGATAAATTTGTCGGTGGGGAGTTAATGGCGTGTTGCCAGCAGGCAGTTGCAGGTGAAGAGGTGGTTGTGATGCAAGACCGGAGGCTTTGCCGAAGCTGTCCCTTGGCAAAAATTTACTGTGGGAATGGGGGTGTCCCCTTGATTACCGGCTTGAGGCATGAAGGTAAGATTGTTGGTGTCTTGGGTGCTTCAATTTCAGTTGATTTTGCAGCTACCGAGGAGGAAAAATCTGTATTTAGTTCTATTGCTGAGTCGATTGCCAACGCGTTTAGTTCCTTTGACGTAGAAGAGTCACGAATCGAGGCCGAGCAGGCGTTTCGTGAAAGTGAGATACGTTGGTCATTCGCAGTTGAGGGGATGAAATACGGTGTCTGGGACTGGAATGCGCAGACGGATAGAATCTTCTTTAGCCATGAATGGAAAGCAATGCTGGGGTATACCGATGAGGAGATTGGCGATTCGTTTGCTGAGTGGGCTTCGCGGGTTCATCCCGATGATATTGGGAATTGTTATAAAGATTTAGAGCGGTATTTTAATGGTGAGACTGATTCATATATTAATGAACACCGTATGTGCCACAAAGACGGGCATTGGGTCTGGATTCTGGATCGGGGTAAGATTCTGGAAAAAACGCCTGACGGGAAACCCTTGCGCATCATCGGTACTCATGCTGATATCAGCGAGAAGAAACAGATCGAAAAGGATTTGGACTTTAAGTCCAATATCCTAGATCAGATTGCTGATATTATTACTGCGACTGACCTGGAGGGGATTGTTACTTATGTGAATGACGCGACCTGTAAAATGCTTGGAAAGACCCGCGAGGAGATTGTCGGAAAGTCTATACATACTTATGGTGAAGACTCCTTCCGGGGTGCAACCCAGGAAGATATAATTCTGAAAACGCGAACCGAGGGTAAGTGGCGGGGGGAGATAGTCAATTATGGTGCTAATGGCAAGGTGTATATTCTTGATTGTCGTACGCAGCAGGTGCTTGATAAAAATGGTAACCTATTGGGGCTTTGTGGAATAAGCACCGATATTACCGAGAAGAAGCAGGCCGAGGCGGCGCTAAAAGAGAGCGAAGAGCAGTTCCGCAGCCTCTTTCAGCAGATGAATTTAGGGGTTGCTATTTATGAAGCGGTGGATGATGGTGAGGATTTTATCTTTGTGGATATGAATGATGCAGGGCAGAAATACTGCCAGATGTCGCTTGCGGAGTTGGTAGGCAAACGCATTACTGAGACCTTTCCGCAGGTGCGAGATATCGGACTATTTGCTTGTATTCAGAACGTTTATACAACCGGTCAACCCGAATTACTCCCGTTCAAAGAATATGAGGATAATCGTATTAAGTTATGGGTGGAGAATCGCATCTTCCGTCTGCCGTCAAAGCAGATTGTCGCTATGTTTGAAGACAGGAGTGAACAGCATCAACTCGAAAAGCGGATGCACCATCTGGAGAAGCTTGATGCGGTCGGGCATCTTGCCGGTGGTATAGCGCATGATTTTAACAATCAGTTGTCCGGCATTATCGGGTATGCCGAGATGCTGGAGAAAAAGCTGAAGGATCAGGATGCGTGTCATTATGCGTCCAACATTATAAAAGCGTCGACCAGGGCTGCAGAAATGACCGCCAAGCTCCTTGCCTTTGGCCGTAAAGGGAAGAATCTGTCCATACCCATCGATGTCAATAGCATGATTAGCGATGTGGCTAGTATGTTGGAACGGAGTATTGATAAGCGTATCCACATATTGCTGAAGCTGGCCGCGTCAAAAGCGGTCATCAGTGGCGATCCGACGCAGGTTAACAGTGCTATCCTCAATCTGGGCATTAATGCGCGCGATGCCATGCCGGAAGGGGGAAAGTTGTGTTTTGAAACTTCATTTATAAATCTTGATAGAGAATTTATCCGCCGGCATGGTTATAAGATGGAGCTTGGGGCTTATATACGTATTGCTGTTACCGATACCGGAACCGGTATGACCGAAGCGATCAGGACGCGGGCGTTTGAACCATTCTTTACCACCAAATCAGAAGGTAAAGGATCAGGACTTGGGCTGGCCAGCGTTTATGGTACGGTCAAAAACCATGGCGGGGCAATTGAAATTTATAGTGAACCCGGCCATGGAACAACCTTTAATATTTACTTTCCGCTTTCAGCAACTGATGAGGTGCATATCCCTAAGTCTACAATGTTTCATTCTCAGAGGCATGAGCGTATTTTAGTTGTGGATGATGAGGAGATGCTGCGAAGCCTTGCGAGCGATATGCTGCAGGAGCTTGGGTATACGGTTCAAACCTGTGTTAATGGCAGAGACGCAGTAACTTATTATGAGACGGCGTGGCAGGAGATTGACCTGGTGCTTATGGATATGGTGATGCCGGAGATGGGGGGGCATGATGCGTTTCTGGCAATGCAGCAGATAAATCCGGATATTCGTGTGGTCTTGGTATCTGGCTATAGTATCAATGGTGAGGCTCAGGCTATTCTGGATAAAGGGGTTAAAGCGTTTTTGGGCAAACCCTACAAGCAGTCGGAGCTTTCGGAAAAGATTGCGCAGGCACTGTATGGCACGGATGTTACCCCGCTAAAGAACTCTGAGGCAAAGCCTGTAGAAAGCGAGCGCCCCCAGAGCCAGCCCTTTGAGCCTGAGCGTTTGCCAGCAGAGCTGGTGCAGGAATTAGAGAATATCGTCTTGACGCTGGATGTAACAGAACTCAAGGCGGTTGCTAAGCGTATACAGCGGGATTATCCGGAGGTGAGTTCGTTACTGGAAAAGGCGGCGGAAGAATTTGACTTTGATTGTCTGAGTGAGATCTTGGATAGAGGTTGAAGTATACCACTCTCGGCGGCAGCGATATCTTGAATGCTTCGCGCTCGGCATTTCGTATACTGCCATAGCAAAACTGCCAATATATTGGTGCCAACTGGTGCTGATGAAATAGGTTTATAGCAATATTTTACGCAAAAAACATCGTATTGTGCTTATTAACTGTTTGGTACGAAGTTTGTATGTATATATCGTGAATTCGCTTTGGAGAAGCCTGTATGCAAAATCACCTACAGATATATGATGTGGAATTGACCCCTTCCGAGTTCAGGTTGTATAAGGAACTTATGTATCGGCATGCCGGGATTTCGCTCGCGGATAATAAGCACTCGCTGGTTCAGAATAGGCTGCGTAAACGTCTGCGTTTGGTGAATCTGAGCAGTTTTCGCGAGTACTATGAGTATATTTGTGAGAAGCGACATGCTGCTGAATTTCAGGAGTGTATCAATGCGCTCACAACCAATGAAACTTATTTCTTTCGGCATAAGCAGCACTGGGATTATATTGTCGCCAAACTCTTACCGAGTTGGCAGCAGACAAGTTCCAAGGGCAGTATGTTCAGAGTCTGGAGTGCTGCCTCGTCAACCGGGGAAGAGCCATACTCTCTGGCTATTCTACTCAGCGACTCCCTGGCTGCCAACGCTGGTTGGCGTATAAGTGTTGAGGCTACAGATATCAATGAAGAGGTGTTGAAACAGGCTAGAGTTGGTGTGTATGGCGAATACTCTTTGCAGAAAGTTACTCCGTTATGTCTTAAAAAGTACTTTACGCCGGTAGATGATAAACATTATCGCGTAACCGATAGTATCCGGAAGGTGGTGGATTTTTCAGTTCATAACTTGCAGACGCCATCCTCGGGGCAAAAGTATGATATGGTCTTTCTGCGTAATGTAATGATATATTTTGATGATGCCAGTAAACACCGGGTAATTTCCAATATTTCCGCACGTATTAAGAATAGAGGATACCTGTTTCTCGGGGGGTCGGAGATTCTCCCCGCCTGCCAAAATCAGTATGAGCAGATCTTTCCCACTGTTTACAGAAAGATAGAACGATGAGTGTAGAACAACCTGAGATGGAAGTTATTGCAAATTTTGTTGATGAGGCCGGGCAGTGTCTGGTGGTTCTCAATGAGAAGTTGCTCGTTGCGGAGAGCGGAAATATTGATGAGAATCTGGTGGATGAGATGTTCAGAGCTGCACATTCAATAAAAGGAGCGGCAGGCTTTCTGGATTTCAAGAATATTGCAAAAATAACCCATAGCCTGGAAACAGTGTTGGACAATGTGCGGCATAAAAAACTGGAGTTCAAGCCGAGTGTGGTGGATGCGCTCTTCGTGGCGTTCGATACGATAAGTTCCCTGCTGGCGGTTCTTTTGACCGATGATCAGGAAGCGATTGAAATTACAGAGGTGGTTGCGCAACTCAATTCCGTGCTGGAGATAGATGACCCAGGGCAGGAGCAGCTACAGGATTCTGAACAGGAGCTGGGAGAAATCCCCGTCTGGATGCAAGGGCGGTTGTCGCTCGATGATGTGCTGGAAGGGCTGATTCAACGGGGGATGGGAAAGCATCTATATGCTTTACTTATTGATCTTAAGGAGATATTTCGTCGTAAACAGGATCCGACGGCAATATACCGCGCTCTCAAGCAAAATTTGCATATTCAGAGCATTATTCCGCTGATTGCGAATAACAGTATTTGGGAGCCGCTGCATACATTCTCCTATGATGTCGGTATGCTGGTATTCTCCGAGCTAACTCTGAGCCAGGCTATAAGCGGTTTGCCTCTTCCGGCATTTGACGCTTGGGAGATTCTGGAGACAGGTTTGCAGCCAGAAAAAATTCACTTCCAGCAAGCGGCGGTTATCGATATCGGGCAACCTATAGCGACGTTGCAACCAAAGAATGATATGCGTAAGCACCTGTCGCTCTGGCTTAACGAGACGAGTGAAGAACTTGATCAGCTTGATGCGATACTGGTTACATTCGAGAAAGAACCGGAGTCAACTTGTTACCTCCATGAGATGTTCAGACTATTGCATAGAATTAAAGGATCTTCTGCGAACATGGGTTTGAATGCAATGTCGCGCATCGCCCATAACGGTGAATCCCTGCTTGAGCAGTATCGCTCTTTAGGTACGACCCCTTCAGGCAAGGTATTTGAAGTAATGTTTCTTGCCAAGGATTTTCTTCAAGAGTGTTTGAACCGCATTCAACATGATGAGTATACGGCGCCAAGTTCTGACAAGTTTGATCAAGCCCTCACCGAACAGCTATTCGCTTTTCCCGAGGTTGAAAAGAATGGTATACTGGTAAAGTGGCGTTTCTCCGACAAGATTATCGAAGATGCCCGCCTAATGGCCGGAGAGAATAGTAATATCTATTTGGTTCAGATAACCTTATTTCCGGAGGTCAGTCTGGCGGATTTACGCTATGGGATGATTCTGCGTGAACTCAATGATTCAGCGGAGATAATATTCTCTGATCCGACGGTCAGAGAATTGGAGCAGGGAATTGATGCGCCGCCACCGCTGCAGATTATCGTTGTCTACGCCCGGGATGCGGAATCTTTGCGTGCTTGCCTCAATGTCGATATGGTTGAAGCTATATATATTGAGCCTATCGGTGTAAACTCTGGAAAACCGGAGCGTGCTGTAGGAGAGCAGCGAGCGGCGGAGAGTTCACAGGTGATCGCCGGGAGTATGGTGGATACAGTTCGGGTCGATACTGCGAGACTGGATCAGATGATGAATATTGCCGGGGAACTGGTCATAAGTAAGGCGCGAGTCACCCAACTGACCGATACCTTGGAAAAGCAGTTGCATGCGCTTGATCTGCGGGCAATTGAGACCTTGATCTGGAAAGAACAGCAGGGTACAGACCGAAATTTCAGTAACGGTAATGGAGCGGGACATATATCTATCGATCGGCTTCGTAGACTTGAAAACAGTATTCAAGAACTCGTGGCCGCACAGGAATCGGCGACGTTACTCCGTGATACCTCACTCGAACTTCATCGCCATACAAGTTCGCTACAGAATTGTGTTATGCAGGCGCGGATGGTGCCTATTGGACCGTTGTTTCAGCGTTTTCAGCGACTGGTCAGGGATGTGGGTAAGGAGCGTAACCGCAAGGCGCGTCTGGTGCTGTCGGGTGAGGGTACGGAACTGGATAAAAAATTGATTGATGAACTGACCGATCCCCTGACACACTTGATCCGTAATAGTGTGGATCATGGTCTTGAGTCACCTGAGGATAGGATTGCCGCAGGCAAGAGCGAGCAGGGAACAGTGCAGCTGGAGGCGTATCATGAAGGGAGCCAGATCTGTATACGTATTACCGATGACGGGAGAGGTCTGGATGAAGCGCGGATTCTGCAGAAGGCGGTAACGAACGGCATCGTTACCGAAGAGAATTCACGCCAGATGAGTCAGAAAGAGATCTTTCAGCTTATCTTTCAGCCGGGGTTCTCTACGGCGGAAAAGATAACCAATATCAGCGGGCGTGGAGTTGGCATGGATATTGTTCGGAGTAAGATCAAAGAACTCAAGGGGCAGATTGATATTGAGTCAGAAGCGGGTAAGGGAGCTGCCTTCACTATACGTCTGCCGCTGACTCTGGCAATGATTGAAGGCTTGCTGGTGCGTATAGGAGAGACCAAGTATGTGTTCTCGCTCGAGTCGGTAAAGGAAATTGTGGAGTTTGCGCCTGAGAATATCTTTGAAGTGCATGGTAAAGGGAGGATGATTTATCTGCGCAATGACGCTATTGCTCTGGTTGATCTCTGCGGGATAATGGATGTTGATGCGCTGGCGAATTCCGGGAAATCCATACGGGCGGTTATAACGCGGAATGTAGGCGAGACAATAGCGATTATGGTAGATAAGGTTCTGGGTAAGGAAGAGGTTGTGGTCAAAGCGTTGTCGCAGGAGTTTAAAGAGACTAAAGGTATCTCTGGCGCAACGGTTCTGGGTGACGGTGGGATTGCTCTTATTCTTGATGTCTTGGCTATCTGCGGGCTGGCTAAAGAGAGAGCATTGGGAGTCGGTTAAGGATATTTTCAGGAGAAAATTGATGTTGTCAGATATGTTGCTGTCAGAACTGGAAATTATTGCCCATCGCGGAGCTGAAAATGCTTGTGACGCGCTCTCGATATTCTTAGGCAAAAAGGTGCATATATCACGCAACGGTGTGGCGGAAGAATCGCTGCAAAGTATTACGCAGCATTTTGGCGAGGAAGACATGCTGGGAGTGGCGTTATTGAGTAGGATCAGTGGGCAGGTTAGTGGGAATGCGGTTCTGATGTTCCGCCGCGAGGATGCGCGGCGCTTGGTGCTGCTCTTAGGGAGTAAGGTGGAGCAGGTAGAACCACTGGTGTTCACGGAAATGGAGCGTTCGATGCTTGAAGAGACGGGGAATATTACGATTTCATCATTTATGAATTGTATGACCAGTCATTTGAATCGTAAGTGTCTACCCAATTCGCCGGTGTATGCTTTTGACTTGTCCGGGGCGATTCTATCCGATTTACTGATAGAGTGTGCGGAATGTGATGATGATATGGTGGTATTTTCAACTCTTTTCAGTTGTGCTGAGGAAAATATACAGATTCTCTTTGTGCATTTACCTAGCCCCGATTCATTGAAATCTTTAGCAGAAGGTTTAAAGTCATGAGTGAAATAAACGGGCGCGTGATAAAGGTATTGATCGGACAGGTTGCGTTGACTAGATCCCCAAATAAATTGGAAACGGTTCTGGGAAGTTGCGTTGGACTGGTGTTGTATGATGAAGTTGAGAAGATAGCGGGTATGGCGCATATAGTCCTCCCCGAATCCGCCCAGCATGAAGCGTCAAATTTGCCTGGGAAATATGCAGATTGCGCTGTTGCGTGCTTGCTCTCGGCTCTACAGGAGCACGGAGCACAACGCAAGCGGCTCAAAGCAAAATTCGCCGGGGGAGCGTGTATGTTCGCCAATACCCTTGATAAGAAGAGCAGCGATATCGGTTCCTGCAATGTTCTGGCGGTTACTAATTATCTCGGACATTATGCGATACCGATAATAGCTTCTGATGTCGGGGGCTCGGCGGGCAGAAAGGTTGTGTTCAATCCTGCGACCAAGGAGTATAGTATTCAGGATTTTATGAACCGGACACAGATAATTTGAGCGTAAGGGGAGAAGGGATGCTGCTTGCGCAGTTTGTTGAATGCAAGGCTGTTAATCGAGTATGGATTAGTGCGCGGGTAGTTTTTGTTGATTGTCCATAAGCTGGAGTACGGAAGATGCAGGATGAACTGGATACGTCGTTTGGCGCTGATATGTTGGTCATTGAGATTGAGAGCGAAATAGACCGTACCAAGGCTGAAGGTCTGGCTGCCAGGATACGCGCTGCCGTACGTAATGGGAAGAAAAAGATTCTGCTCAAGCTGAGTCCTGAAGCCAGTATTACCTCGGCAGAATTTCTTGGTTTTCTCGCCGCCGCGCAGACATTTTTAGGAGGAGTAGCGGATAGTATCAAGATATTTACAGCTAATCCTATGACTATTGATCTTCTGTGTATGACCGGTTTGGAGAGTCTGCTGGTTACTGCGGAAGCGGAATAATTTTTGCGAAGCATCGGCGGTTGTAATTTGCGTTGGTTGCGGATAGTCGCGCTGTCATAAGGTGAGGTAGTTAGTTGTATTGGTTTGGGTCTACAGTATTGTGCAAACTTTCCTGCAGGTATTATTACTGAGTGGGTAGGTGAATTAAGCTAGGGTTTGGAATATTCAAGGTGCGGCTGAAGCTTGTATGGAAGGAGCTCGTCATGAGTAGTGTTCTGATAGTCGACGATGCGTTATTTATGAGAAAATTGATTCGCGAAGCTTTGGAACCCTTGGGTTTCAATATCGCTGGTGAGGCACAGAATGGGGCGGAAGCTATAAACAGCTATAACATCCTGAAGCCAGACCTTATAACTATGGATATTGTAATGCCGGATATGGACGGATTGCAGGCGCTTAGAGTTATTCGGGAAGCATCCGCGGAGGTACGGGTGATTATGATTACGGCGGTTGATCAGCGTGATTCGATGCTTGAAGCGATGCGACTCGGAGTCTCGGATTTTGTCGTAAAGCCGTTTGATGACGATAGAATTGTCTCCGCTGTTGAGAAAGCCATGAGTCGAGTTGCAATAAAAGATAGGGGAACAAGCAAATGAGACAGCTTAAGGAAGAATTTATAAATGATATTGCAGTTGTCACCATGGCGGATGATTTAACGCAGAATGATTACCTTGAAGCGCGGCAGTACTTCAATAACAGGTTTATTGAGGGAGGAACCAGGTATTTGATTCTTGATTGTGAACTGCTCAAAGATCCGCCAAGTATCGCTTATGGCGTCTTTTGCAGCCTGAACCGAGACTTTATCCGCGCCGGGGGCAGAATGGTGATTATTCACATATCCGCGCAGGTCAAGACAATAATGGACCGTATACATGTGACCGAACAGTTATTCTTATATGCAACTCAGGCCGAAGCCATGGACGCGTTAAAGGGCTAACGCAGTATATTTTGCGGTATAGCTCTATCTCACTGCAGACATGTGATAATGAGTGAAAAATTCAGACACTGCGGATGACCGTGGTGTCTGAATTTATCTGGTTAGTATAATAATTGTTATGAGATTTTATGTTTTTGTCGCTTCGATAATAGCGCTGGTGATCTTATAGAATACGCTGAAAAATTCCTTGGAGTCGTAATTGAAGGTTTTGTTCTGCATCAGCTCTGTGGCTCGACGTCGTCCGGCGTTCAGCGCGGCTTCTGGGTAGAGTGGCTTGAGCAGCTCAAGGTAGTCGAGCATATCCTGTAAGTTCAGCTCAGGGTTATAATGCAGAGCTGAGGTGGTGACGGCGTTTCGGTTGAGTTCTCCGGCTATGACCGGAATTTGGTAGATATAGCGCGCCCCCCAGGGGTAGGCCCAGTCGTGTTCGGCCGGCGTGTACGGGACGTATTTGATCTCATCTTCGATAGCCTTCTTGCCCTGATTGTTATTCTTGATATAGGTGGTGAGGTAGAAGGTCCACTCCGGTCTTGCCCAGATCGCGGTATCGGTAAAGCGTCCACGGTTGAAGCACCAGGCGAAGATTTGCAGGAGTATCTGTGAGGATTTGATGGTATAGGCTTCGGTCTCGCAGTCTGGTACCGCTATTTCAAGGGTACGGGTGTTCTCCGGGTTGAGGGTGTACCTGGCGAGGAAACTCCCGATTTTATCATGGATCGGGAAGTAATAGCTGTTCTCGGTAAGCGCTTTCCAGGTGCCGGCGTCATAGTAGGCTTTGAGTAGCGCCGAGCAGCAGAAAGCGTTGAGGTCGGGGCGGTACTCGGGTGAATCGAGCGGAATATTCTGTTTGGCCGGATCGCCCTGGATTGTCGCCTGACGGCTGACCGTACTGAGGAAGCTGCAGTATCTCCAGAAGCCGTGGCCATTATCAATCCACTTGCCCCCGGGGATGTCACGGGGTTCAAGATCGAGCTGGAAATAGCCGCTGGTGGGATCGAGAATGAATCTGCTCTCCTGTACACAGGTGGAGAGCCAGCCGGAGGGGCCGAGCTCGGCTAGTACCTGGTCGAACGCTTCTACCTCTTTACGGTTGCGCAGTGGGATCTGATCAATCTGGGTAAGATAGAGGAAGGTCAGATAGCCCTGTGCCAACCCGAGGGCGGCTTTCTTCCCGCCGTTTGCGCTGTATTTAGCGCATTTTTCAAAGAAGAGGGAGACATCGGCAGGGGTGTTGCGGTGTACTATCGGGAGTTCTATCCGGCCGAGGCCGAGCTTGAAGCGGTTGTAAGCGGTCTGATACTCATCCGCGCCACCTTTTTCCGCTGCGGCGAGGTTCTTCAGCGTCATCGCTGTCGGGGTGGTCAGCTTGGCGACCGTCCCTTCGGTGGTCTCTTTCCAGAAATCACTCAGGCTCCAGATGCGATCTGGTTCGGGGGTGTGCAGCATCTTACCGTAATAGATTACCCCGGGGATCAGAACAATAAGCAGGGCACACAGCGTGATAAGCGTAAAACACCAATTCCGGCGGTACTGTGATTTTGCCTGCGCCACCGGCTCTGTCCAGCCCGGAAGGATTTGCGCGGTCTGTAGAGCCGGATCAAGTTTATTACTCGGCTCAGGTTTGATCTCCGTCTCTGTGGCGGCACTGCGCGTTCCCCATTTGCGTGTTGTCAGGGTAAGCAGCGCCCAGTATACCTGCCAGCTGAAGAAGAACATATACGACAAGGTGTATAAAAAACCTGTCCACCAACTCTTTCTGCCGGTACAGGAGTAGTAATCCAGGCTCCAGGCGCCGGTAATGGTCGCCAGACCGAGGAGATACGACCAGGGGCCGTCGAAGATACCGTCCTGCAGGTAGTTTACCAGCGGGAAGATCAGCAGTGCGGTAAGCATAACCAGGGGTTCGATAAGCGGGAGCAGCATCATGGCGTACCAGGCGAGGGCGGCACCCGGACGTTTGCGCCAGATCCATTTGCTCGCTTTGAAGACCTCCCGCAGATACGAGCGGTTCCAGCGCGCCTGCTGTCTGACATAGATGCTCCAGCCTTCCGGGGCGATGGTCGTTGCCAGGGCGCGGTTATCGTAGATGATCTTGTAGTCTTTGAGGATCAGATTGGTCAGACTCCGGTCATCAGCGTAGTTGCCGCTGACGCCCATGACCTTGGAATTCAGCCATTCGTCCAGAATACGTAAGACACATACCCGGCGGTAGGCACTGAAACAGCCCGGCAGGCAGCTGACGGTACCGGATACGCTCTCGGCCGCTTTCATTATATTGTATGAAAAGAAGTAGCGCACATCCTGCATCCGGGTAAGCAGATTCTGTTGCGCGTTCTCGATATCACAGTGGCCGCTGACGCCTCCAACCTCCGGATCGGCGAATCCTTGAACCAGTTTATCCAGTGAGCCGGGGACGATGAAGGTGTCCGAGTCGACACAGACCATGATCTCGCCAGTGGCCAGCAGGGTGCTGACCGCCCAGCCGTGGCAGAGACCTTTGTTCTGCGGGAAGTCGATGACGATAAGGTTGGGGTGGCGGGTCAAGGTGTTGAGCATCTCCTCCAGGGTGTTGTCGGCAGAGCCGTCATTGACACAGATGACCTCCAGCCTCTCATCCGGGTACTCGGCGGCGAATATCTGCTCGATAGTCTGACGGATTACCTGCTCTTCATTCATGCAGGGGACGAAGACCGATAGTGTAGGTCTGTGCTCTGACTCTTGCGGCGGCTGGTAACGGGTGGCGATAATAAACCTTGAGAGTACGAAGATCATGATGGCTACCGAATACAAGGTGATCAGCAGCGGTTGGAAGATATACTCGTCGACACTTTGAATCTGCATTAGGGCGGCGGCAATAAGCAGGGCGATATAGATAAAGGTAAGGATCTCCCTGGAGAAACCGCGGGGTGAATTGTAGAGGCTGCCTGCGCGTTCTCGCGCCGGGCGGATAATCTCCTGATCGAATTCTTGGGCAATAGTACGGCTCTGGGTGGTGGCAGTGAAGGGCTGGTTGCAGTATGGGCAGAGCAGGTATTCTTTATTCGTACTCAGGAAGACATTTATGCCGCAAGCTTTGCAACTGAGGACGGTAAGTTCGGTACTCTTGGGAAGGGGAGTAGCGCTTTTTTCCCGTTCATTATTATCGGGTGTGTGCTGAGGTATATTCATCTCGTTCTTCCGCTGGTTTCACAAGTCAAAGGTTTTGTTTCTGCTTATACGCAAAGTTTGCAGCACTGTATTAGGCAACTGGCAGTTACCGTAAGTCAAGGTACAAGGTTTTATCCGGAGCTTGAATTTTGAGTTTCGTTATTTTGCGAGTAAAGTATCTGACGCTGCGAACTCGGCCGTGAATAGCTGTCGTTTACACAGCACAATACGACAATCAGGAAAAACTTGGTTTTAGCGTTCAGCACCGGGCAAAATGGTTCTTCTGGTTAGGGGATATTATAGATTGTACCAGTTTTTTTGCAAAGAAAAAACGAGTGGTGGTGCTTCTGTGAAGTCGCTGGAGTTAAGAGTATTATACAGTTGCTAAGTGCTCAGAGTTTTTTATAAACTGTATATACTGAAATAGCGGAATCCAAACTTTACAAAAAAAAATATCACTATTAGAATTGAGAGTATTATTGTTATAGACAACGTTTTAAGGGAGATAGTTGATGAAAATTGTAATTAGGAGCATTTTGATTCTCATTGTGTTGTTTTCTGTCTCAGCCGTATCTGCGGATGAGGTGTTGATCGGCCTCTCACTCGATACCCTGGCTGAGGAGCACTGGAAGAAAGATCGGGATATCTTTGTGCAGGAGGCGGAGAAACTCGGCGCAAGAGTGATAGTCAATGTTGCCAATAGCGATGATACGCGGCAGATAATGGATATCCGGTCGTTGATTGCGAATAAGGTCGATTGTCTGGTGATTGTACCGCATGACTGTGAGGCGATGGCCAAGGGGGTGGAGCTGGCGGATAAGGCAGATATTCCAGTGATCTCGTATGATCGTTTGATCAGCAATGCTGAGGTTGAACTCTATCTGACCTTTGACAATGTCAAGGTCGGCGAAGAGCAGGCAAAATTCCTGGTTGACGCTATCGGCGGCAAGGGGCGGATTGTTCGTCTGTATGGGGCACCGACAGACTATAACTCCAAAATGTTCAAGGAAGGGCAGGATAATATTCTCCAGCCGTATATCAACAGCGGTGCTATTGAGGTGGTGCATGAAGACTGGGTGCTTGAATGGGCTCCGGCCAACGCCAAGAAGATTATGAATGCGGCTCTTACCAAGACCAAGGACTTTGCCGGGGTACTGGTTTCAAATGACGGCACTGCGGGCGGAGCTATCCAGGCGCTCAAGGAGGCCGGGCTTGCGGGTAAGGTGATTGTCACCGGACTTGATGCCGATGAGGTTGCTTGTCAGCGGATTGTAAACGGTATGCAGTCGATGACCGTGTACAAGCCTATTGCCGAGCTGGCCAAGAAAGCGGCGGAACTGGCTGTAAAGCTGGCCAAGGGAGAGAATATAATTGCCGATACTATCATTGATAACGGTTATTCCGATGTGCCTGCGCTCTTTATCGATGTAATTCCGGTTACTAAAGAGAATATGCGCGAGACAGTTATTGCGGACGGTTATCACCAGGAGAGTGATATTTATAAATAAGCTGTATGACTGAGTTATTAATTATTGATTTATTCCGGCACTGCTCTTGGAGCAGTGCCATTTTTGTTTTTGGTGTTTGAAGAAGTAATTCAAACATACTGTTTGCCGAGTGGGACAGGGGTGTTCTGTACTGTTCTGTCCTGATATTTTTGGAAAATTTATAAGTAGTAGGAGTGGGGTGAGAGGCGGGGGGATTATTAGAAGTATCGGTAAGAACCGGTGTGGCGCTGGATTTTGAATGTTATCGACGTTGGTGCTAACTGCTTGGTGTATAACGTGATAATATTTAAAGTATCGCCGAGATGTCTAGGCTGAAATTAGGAGGAAAAAACCTCTGCGGGCAGGCGGGAAGGAGGAAAATAATAATTCTGGAAAAATTTGACTAAGCACTATTATGTAGTAGAATGAAGTCAGGACAATACAGGACAGTGCTGTTTGGCTAGGGCTAGCTTGTTGGGTGTGGTCGGAGTTATACCGCATCTTTGCATGAGGGATGAATTATCGCCTAGTGGGTCGGGGTTTCTGCTGTTCTAGGGCTGTACCGGCAGCTACGGGTATTTTGTAGGCGTAGTGCTGCTTTTGAAGATTGGCGCAAACCGGCTGGTGGCCGAGGTAGTGTTGTTCGGTAGCGTGCGGGTGGTTATTTATATATGATATAAAGCATAGATATGTTTTAGCATGGTGAAAATCTGCGGCGAAAGCAGGTTGTAGATGGTTTGTGTGCAATTTAAAGGTTGTCTGCCGGATAAAGCCTGGTATAATTCTGTATTTGGAGATTAGCTTGAATATGGAGTTAGCTTTGGGTGAAGGTGTATTAAATGTCAGAATCAATCTTTGAATTGTTGGAATTGTTCGAAACCAATTCGGTAGAGACCAAGTTTAAACAGATTGTCGATGCGGTTGTCGGGGCGATTCGTAACAACAAGCTGCATAATGGCGACAGGCTGCCGTCGGTGCGGGATATGTGTGCACATTATTCTATCTCGCGGGATACGGTCTGTAAAGCCTATGAAATCATGCGCGAAAAAGGGATAATCGAGAAGACCCGGAGTAAGGGGTATGCGATTGCCAATGATAAGTATAATGATGATCTCAATGTATTTATCATGTTTGATATCTGGAACTCCTACAAAGAGGATATTTACAAAGGGATATTCGATACCTTTACCTTGATTAATTCCGGTTCGTCGGTATTGCAGGTGTATTATAGTAACCGTGATGAGGATCACTTTGAAGAGTTCTTGATGAACAACTACGGAAAGTATGAGTACTATGTGCTTATGTCATTTCCGAGCAAGAAGGTTGAGCGGGTAATCAAGCAGTTGGATCAGAGTAAGTTGCTCGTTGCCGATGTCTGTACCGAGTATGCCGGGGCGGGAGCGACGGTGATTGCACAGGATCACGATCATGAGCTTACTAAGGCTTTGAATTGTGCCCGGCAGAAGATAATGCAGTACAAGGAGTTTATCCTCTGTGCGCCAGATGATTGCTTTATTCCGGCCGGGGTCAAGCGTGGTTTTAAACGCTTCTGCCAGGAGAATGGCATCAAGCATAGCTGTATTAAAAAGCTGACCGCAAATAAAATAGCCAAAGGGAATGCGTATTTTGTAATCGAAGATCCGGATCTGGTGACGATTATTACTTATGCGCGGGATGCGAAGTACAAGTTTGGGCGGGATCTAGGATTACTCTCGTATAATTCTACGCCGCTCAAGAAATTGGTTGAGGGCGGAATATCTACGGTGAGTATAGACTTTTATCAAATGGGTGTGCTTATTGCACAACAGATAATGAACCGGGATAAAGAGTACCAACTGGTACCGACAGAGTTTATCGAGGGTAATACCTTATAGCGAATATGGGCACTGGAGTAAGTGGGTCTGGTGAAGGTCTGTCCTTGTTGTTGATTTTCGCGTAAGTTGGGCAGGACGTTTTAGCGAAAACCCAAGAGGTTTGCGCCAAAGTATGGGTAGAGGGTGGCTACTACCAAAAAACACCCGGAGAGAGCAGAGAGAAAAGAGAGAGAGGCGAGAGAGAAGAGAGGCGATTCGAGATATTTCGGAGCGGGTTAGTATTTTGTGTCGGATCGCCAGAGCATATGTGGTACTCCCATCTTTTCAGCTTGAGTGGCTGAATTCAATTCTTTTCTAAATACCTAAATAATGCCGGTAGGGGTTTCAGTTGAGGACGAGCCGTCCTCAAACGGGGCTTTTGTGTCATTATTTTGGCTATGGCCGTCTGGTTGTGGCTCCTTTCTCGTTATAATATCCACCGGTATCATATTAATTAGCGTTGTTAATTAGAGTGTTGAGCAATTGATTTTTGGAGATTGATTGTAATTGGTTCTATAATTTCAAAAAAGGAGATAGTAATAATGTCGAACATCGATATGAACCTTGACTTGGGCGTTGATCCTGAATTACCAAATAATAAGGATTTTCGTATCGGGTGTATTGGTGCGGGTTTTATTATGAAGGACTGCCATCTGGTCGCCTATAAGGCTGCCGGGTTCAATCCGGTGGCGATAACTGATCTGAACTATGTCACTGCGGAGAGTGTGGCCGCGGAGCGCGGTATTTCCAAGGTCTATAAAACCTGGCAGGAGTTGATCCAGGATCCTGAGATCGAGATAATTGATATTGCCGTACCCCCTGATTGCCAGCTTGGTATCATCAAAGAAATAATTAAAGAGAAGAGTCATATCAAGGGAATTCAGGCACAGAAGCCTTTGGCGATGAATATTCAGGAAGCGGCTGAGATTGTTCGCCTCTGCGCTGATGCCGGGATCAAACTCGGAGTGAACTCCAATATGCGCTATGATCCTTCAATGCGAGCGTTGAAGACTATCCTGGAGCGCAAGTATCTGGGTGAACCGGTACTGGCGACGATCGAGATGCGGGCGATACCTCACTGGCAGGAGTTCCTCAAGAAGTATGACCGTATCGAGATTCTGAATATGGGTATTCATCACCTGGATATCTTCCGTTATCTCTTTGGCGATCCGGAGAAGATCACGGCGGTTACCCGTAAAGACCCACGTACAAACTTTACGCATATCGACGGCGTTAGCCAAGTGACCTTCAAGTATGCCGATGACTTCATGGCTACTACACTCGACGATGTCTGGGCGGGGCCGCGCGATGACGAGGTGGAGCAGGATTACTATATCAAGTGGCGGGTAGAAGGTCTGGACGGGGTAGCGCAGGGTAAGATCTTTTGGCCGAAGTATCCGGTACTGGAACCAAGTACCCTGAGCTTTACCTCTCGGCAGTTTCCTCGCTGCTGGATAACTCCGGGCTGGGACAAGGTCTGGTTCCCGGATGCATTCGCCGGAACCATGTCGCAACTGCTGCGGGCGGTGGAGACAGATCAGGAACCGGAGATAAACGGTCAGGACAATCTCAAGACGCTGGCGGTTGTCGATGCGGCTTACCTCTCTATCAAAGAGGAGCGTACGGTTACTCTGGAGGAGATTCTTAGCGGCATTTAAAGGGTGAGGCAGAGTGCTGGGCTTATTTAGGAGCTGAATAAGCTCAGCGCAGAGTTTGGGTATTAACACTAGTGGTTGGTTTTTTTTTATATAGAGGAGAAAGAACATGTTAGCAGTAGGTATTTTTAATGGATATTTTCCATACACCCTGTCTGAAACTATCAAGTGTGTCAAAGATAACGGTTTTCAGACGGTTCAGCTTGATCTGGCCTTCAAGGATATGGATTTTTCAGCCGGCAATATTACCAAAGAGAAATGCCTCACCGTGCGTGATGCGTTCAGGGATGCCAATCTCCCAATCTGTTGTATCTCGGGTTATACCAATATTATCCATCCCGATCCCGAAGAACGCAAGAGACGGGTCGGCTATCTCAAGGAGATTATCCGCCATGCGCAGTATCTGGGTACGCCGTATGTGATCTCCGAGACCGGTACCTACAATACCGAGAGTGACTGGGTGCATCATCCGAAGAACAAGACCGAGGAGGGTTATGCGGAATGTGTACAGGTTATCGAGGAATTGGTACAGGAAGCGTATGACCACGGCGCGGTATTCCTGGTGGAGAATTATGTCAATAATGTTATCGGCTCTATCGATGAGGTAAATCGTCTCTTCAGCGAGATTAGTCATCCGGCTATGGGGCTGCTGATGGATCCGACAAATTACTTTGATGATGCAAATATCGATTATATGGATCTGACCCTCAATAAGATTTTTGACGCCGTTGGGCATAGAATCAAGATTGCCCACGCCAAGGACTGTAAGCGGGCGGAGAACTCTGCTGAGAAGCATGCGGATCTGGACGCTTCTGAGGCACATTCCTTCCGCGGGGCGGGCGCGGTCGAACTCCCTGCACCGGGAACCGGTTCACTCAATTATGAGCTCTATTTCAAGCGACTCTCCAAGCTCTACCCCAATATTCCGATTATTATCGAGCACCTTGATGAAACAGATGTGCCACGTGCTAAGAAATTCGTAGATGACACTCTGAAGAAAGTCGGCTGTTAAGTCCGGTAGTCTGCAAGCATAATCAGTAAATAGGTTGACCTTGCATAACAGTTTAAGCAGTCGCTGTTATGCAATATATTGAATATATCTAGGCTTAGATATAGGTGTGGGTTGTTTTGTCAAATTATAAGGAGAAAGCATGAGAAAAGTAGCTGTTCTGGTCATTTTATTGGCCTGTACTCTGATACCGCAGATGCTCTATGCACAGGAGAAGACGGGAGAGTATGTCATTGGGGTGAGTAATGGATATATTGGAAATGGCTGGCGTACTCAGATGATCGATTCGATTGAGAAGTTGGCCGACGAGTATAAAGCCAAAGGGCTAATCAAGAAGATCTATGTGCAGAATGCCGGGGTTGACGTCAATGCGCAAATAAGCCAGATTGAGAAGTTGCTGATGATGAACATTGATCTGTTGCTGATCGATCCGAATTCGGAGACTGCGCTCAATCCGATCATTGAAGAGGCTCAGGCTATGGGTATTCCGGTAATTGCTTTTGATGCGCCGGTCAATAATCCGTATGCACTCAATGTGGTGATTGATCAGGTGAAGTGGGGCGAGAACCTGGCGGAGTGGTTCTGTCAGCAGCTTGGAGGCAAGGGCGATATTATTCTGGTCAGCGGTATCGCCGGACATCCAGCCAATGTCAATCGGCTCAAAGGTATGCACAAGGTGCTCAAGAAGTATCCAGAGATCAATGTCCTGGCTGAGGTAAATGGTAACTGGGATCAGGCGAGTGCGCAGCAGGTGGTGTCAAATCTGCTCTCTTCTTACCCAAAAATTGACGGGGTCTTGACGCAGGATGGTATGGCGCTGGGGACGGTGAATGCATTCCTCGCAGCCAATAGAGAGGTGCCTGTCGTTACCGGCGAGTTGATGATGGGCTATGTCAAGAAGTGGAAAGAGCTCAAGGATTCGCAGAATTTTGATTCATACGGGCAGAACAACCCTCCGGGAATCGGTGCTACCGCTCTGGGTATCGCGGTACGGATGCTCCAGGGTAAGGAGTTCAAAGACGGGGTAGTGAATGACGGCTTCTATTATTACAACGTCAAGGATCATGTGACCAATAAGAACCTTGATAAGTACTATGAGGCGAATAAAGACCAACCTGACAGCTACTTTATCGATGAATGGTTGACCGAGGATGAGAGTGACAACCTCTTCAAAAAATAAGCTTAATCTCAGCGGAGCCGAGGTTTTGACTCCGCTTTTTTTATAGAATTTCAGGAGTAGATATATGTTCTCTGATTGTCCTGTGCTGTTGGAAGCTAGAGATATTGTAAAAAACTTTGGGGGCGTGCAAGCTCTGACCAGCGGTAATATTCAGATTTTTAAAGGGAAGATTTGCGGTTTGCTCGGGGCGAACGGTTCGGGAAAATCAACCATCTCCAAGATATTGACCGGGATCTACCACCCGACTGCGGGGCGCCTCTATTATAAGGGTGAGGAGATTCACTTTCAGAATCCGGTGCAGGCGGCGGAGAAACGCATCGCGATGATACATCAGCACCTCAGCCTCATACCTGAACTCACCGTCTGGCAGAATATCTGCCTGGGTATAGAGGATCATACTCCGGGAGGATTTCTCGATAATGCCACTTCCTACGCCAAGACCTGTGAACTACTGCACAAGTTCTCGCCGCAGATAAACCCCAAGAGTCGGGTGAAGAGTTTAGCGCCGGCTGAAAAACAGTTGGTAGAGATTGTCAAAGCCCTCTACCGTAATCCGGAGATACTGATTCTCGATGAACCGACATCGTCGCTGGAGCAGGAAGAGGTGAAGAAGCTCTTCGCGGTATTGCAGCAGTTCAAGGAGCATATCGGGATGATCTTTATCTCCCACCGGATGCAGGAGGTATTTGAGATCTGTGATTACGTGACTATCTTTCGTAACGGGGAGAGCGTAGCTTCGCTCAATTTTGAGGTAGAAGCCAAGGATGAGGACAAAATTATCTCGCATATGATCGGGCATGAACCCAAGCGCGTAGAGAAGCGTATCTGCGGTCTGGACAGATCGGTGGCCGGTCTCCAACTCGAGGTGAAAGGGCTCAACCTGCCGGGGAAACTCTCAGACATTAACTTCGGGATACATACCGGGGAGATTCTCGGGGTATCGGGGCTGCAGGGGCAGGGACAGGAGGAGCTGTTACTGGCTTTATCGGGATTTCTACCGGCTAGCTATGAGCAGATAACCCTGAATTCTGCGCCGCTGCACCTGCAGCATACCAGTGATGCCATCCGGGAGGGAATTGTATTGGTGCCGGGTGACCGGAATCTTGAAGGGCTCTTCATGCAGCATTCGATCCAGGATAATGTGGTCTTCACGCAACTTGGTATTGGCAGGCTCAAGGGCGTACTCAACCGGGAGTATATGCGCAAGGAAGCGCAAGCGGTTATGCAGAAGCTCTCGGTCAAGGCCAGGGATAAAGAGCAGAAGGTGAGTGAACTCAGTGGGGGTAATCAGCAGAAGGTGGTTTTAGGGAAGTGGTTGTCGCTGAGTCCGAAGGTGCTGCTCTTGTGTGACCCGGCTAAAGGGGTGGATGTGCCGGCGAAGGAGGAGATGTACCGGGTGGTCAAGGAGTTGGCGGAGCAGGGAACCTCGGTACTGTTGTTTGCCAGCGATAACCAGGAGCTGCTGGAGATCTGTGATCGGATAGTGGTGATGTTTGAGGGTAGTATCGTCCAGGATCTGATAAATGAGGATTTGACGGATGAGGTGCTTGTAACGCATGGTCTGCATATGAAGGGATGCATGAATGAATAGAATGAGTAATAAACGAATTGGTGCACTCCTTAAAGGGAGTACGCTGACACCGGTAATTATCGTGTTGTTTATACTGGTGATAATTAATATGGTCTTGCAGCCGCGCTTCTTCTCGTATATGTCCTTTAGAATCAATATCTCCTCTTTTACACCGCTTATTCTGGCCGCTATGGCGCAGGCGATCGTCATACTTATGGGGTATATCGATCTCTCGATCGGAGCAAGTATTACTCTGATCAATGTGGTTCTGGCGGTGGTGATGCAAGACAGCGGGCTGAGTGTGGCGGGAGCGCTGGGGTATGCCGTACTCATCGGCGTTGGAACCGGGGTGGTCAACGGGCTGGTTATAGGAATTCTCAACCTGCCATCGATGGTTGCAACCTTTGCTACGGCTTCGGTCTGGTTCGGGATCTCGCTACTTATTATGCCGCATCCGGGAGGCTATATTCCGCCGTTTTTTTATCGGGTGTATAAGCAGGCGGTATTCTCCTTGCCGGTGCCGTTTTTGATCGTGGTCTTTGCGTGTCTACTCTGGTTTGTGATATCCAAACGTTCTTTCTTCAGGCATCTCTATGCCGTCGGTGGGAATGCGTCTGCCAGTGAAGCCAGCGGCATAAACGTGAATAAGATTCGTCTGCAAGGATTTGTCCTTAGTGGTATCTTTACCGCCTTGGCGGCGATTGTGGTGACCTGCCAGGCGGCGTCGGGTGATGCTTCTATCGGTAATCCCTTTACCTTGCCTTCGATTGCGGCGGTGAGTATTGGTGGGATCGCTTTCTGCGGCGGAAAAGGCAGGATGGCTGGAGCGATCCTGGGAGCTTTGGTCTTCGGGTTTTTGGATAATGTGGTCTTCTTTGCGGATATTCCCTCGCTCTATCAGGAATTTATCAAGGGAAGTATTATTATTATAGCGCTTATGGTTGCGGTAATCCCTAATCTGAAGCGAATGAGTCTGAGGGGAGAGTGATGAACATGGAAATAAAGCAGAATGCAGGAGTATGGATGAGACTGGGGCGGCTGAAGGAAAACAAGGTTCTGTTCGCGTATCTGATTGCTGTGGCGCTATTCTTTGTGGGTGGGGTGATAAATCCGGGATTCTTGCACTTTCAACATATTATTAATATTCTGAGCCTTTCATCATTTCTGGGTATTGTGGTACTGGCGCAGACAATCGTCATTCTCTGTGGCGGTGAGGGTATTGATCTCTCGGTGGGTAGCTTAATCTCGTTGGCGACGGTCATTGCCAGCCAGATGCTCGGCGGGGAGAATCAGAATCTGCTTTTGACGTTGGTCGTCGTGCTAGGGGTAGGTTTTCTGCTCGGTCTGGTGAATGGCGGTGGCGTAGCATTCTTTAAGATACCGCCGCTGGTGATGACCCTGGCGATGGGGAGTGTGGTGCAGGGAATAGCGTTGATCTATACCCAGGGGCAGCCCAAGGGTAAGGCCTGCTCGTTACTGACTCTGCTGGGTACGGGGCGTACTTTGAGTATTCCCAATATTCTCCTACTCTGGTTGGTGATTACTCTGGTTGCACTTCTGGTTCTGGAGAGAATGCGTATTGGTAAGATCTTGTATGGCGTGGGTGAGAATGAGATTACCGCTGAGCTCTGCGGTATACGTACGCTCTGGGTGCGCTTCGTTACCTATGGTTTCAGCGGGATGATTGCAGCCTTTGCCGGTATCTGCCTTCTGGGGTATACCGGAACCTCGTACCTTGATCTCGGTTCGGCGTATATCATGCCGAGTGTGGCGGCGGCGGTGATCGGGGGGATAACCCTGGCTGGGGGAAACGGGAGTTATATTGGGGCGGTGGCCGGAGCGGTGATTCTGACGACTATAAATAGTCTGATGATATGCCTTAAAGCGGGTGAGGGGGGGAGAAAGATAGTCTACGGGATTGTGATACTTGTGGTCTTGTTCCTTTACTCCAAGCGTGAAAATAATTGATAATAACGCCGATCGGCTGGTTGTTTTGAATTGATGGCTGAGAATTGCTTTGTTGGTAATATTTAGAATAGATGGGAAGAATTATGAACGGAAGAGAACTTATACGTAATGCTCTGCAGCATGAAGAGGGCAAGATACCGGTAGATTTGGGATCGGCAATGACGACGGGGATACATGTCTCATGTGTAGAAGAGCTCAGAAAATACTATGGGTTGAGCGAGCATCCGGTAAAGGTTATTGAGACCTGTCAGATGCTTGGAGAGGTTGAAGATGATCTCAAGGCGGTGCTTGGGATCAATACCGAGGGAGTCTTTGGACTCTACAGCATGTATGGCTTTGCCAATACCGACTATAAGGAGTGGCGGACGCCCTGGGGGCAGGAGGTGCTGGTGCCGGAGAAGTTTGTGGTCAGTGAGGATGAGAAAGGCAGTGGGGTTTATGTCTATCCGAATGGTGATACTACTGCCAGGCCTTCCGGGCACCTCCCTGAAGGAAGCTTCTTCTTTGATACCATAATTCGTCAGGAAGATTATGCTGAGGACGAACTTGATGAGCTTGATCCTGAACTCAATATGGAGGAGTTTGGTGATTTCAGCGAGGAGGTGCTGGATTTTTATGCAGCAAAGGTGGAGGAAGCTTACGCTACGGGCAGGTCGGTGACCCTGAATTTTGCCGGGGCGAGCCTGGGGGATATTGCGATGATCCCGGCGCCGTTTCTGGCCGCTCCCAAAGGGATCCGTGATATTGAAGAGTGGTATATCTCGACCTCTATACGGGAAGAGTATGTGAATGCCATCTTTGAGCGCCAGGCAGAGGTCTCTATCCGTAATTTTGCGGCGCTCTTCAAACGGGTCGGTAATAAGCTCGATACGATCTTTACCTGTGGTACAGACTTTGGAACTCAGTGTTCGACATTCTGTTCGGTAGATAAATTCTATTCTTTATGGGCGCCGAATTACTGGGTGATGAACGACTGGATACATAAGAATACCGAGTGGAAGGTCTTCAAGCATTCTTGTGGGGCGATCGACTCGCTCATTGATCCATTGTTGGATGTGGGGTTTGATATTCTGAATCCGGTACAGATATCGGCGACCGGAATGGATCCGGCACGGCTCAAGGAGAAGTACGGGGATAGGGCGATATTCTGGGGTGGGGGTGTGGATACGCAGAAGGTTCTTCCTTTCTCCACTGCTATGGAGGTTAGAGCGCAGGTCAGGAAGAATTGTGAGATTCTGGGCAAAGGTGGGGGCTTTGTCTTCAATCCGGTGCATAACGTTCAGGCTCTAACACCAGTGGAGAATATTGCGGCGATGTTTGCCGAGGTGCAGGAATTGAATAAGTACCGCTGATTAAATTGACGAGAGAGACTGCAAAACAACAACCAAAAGATTTACATCGCAGTCTGTGATTCTGCGGTGTACATCTTTAATTTTGCAGAGAGAATTATAGGTTGATTAATAGTTAAAGAAGTGTATAACCTGTATATGAGATTGATCATTGCTGGTGCCGGAACTGCGGCGCCGGATAAAATTTTACTGAGGAGAAGAGAATGAAGATTGGAGACAGGGAGTTCAGCAAGCAGGATATCTTTAAGCGGGTGGGACGTCTGGGGCAGTTGGGAGGGATTAGGCGCTATACTCTTATCGAAGGCTTTGAGGCGGGGAGTGAGATAATCGAGGTGAACACCGGAGCGGGGCTCAGGTTCTGGGTCTCACCGAGTAAGTGTCTGGATATTGTGGGGGCTGAATTCTGCGGCACCTCACTTACCTGGCATAATGTCAACGGAGTAGTTCATCCGGCATTCAACAAAGCTGAGGATTATGCCTGGCTCGACTCCAGCAGCAGTGGGCTAGTGGTGACCTGCGGGTTTAGTAATGTCGGAGCGGTATCAGAGGATCAGGGAGTGCACTACCGGCTCCATGGGGAGGCGCATAATATCCCGGCGCGTGAGGTGAGCGCGGTAAGCGAGTGGGTCGATGATGAGTGCTATATTACCATCTCGGGTATCATCGAGGAGCATAAGATGTTTGGTCATTATATCGCCCTCAAACGGAAGATTACCGCCAGGATGGGCAGTAATGAGGTAAAGGTTGAGGATACGGTGGAGAATATGGGGGCGGAGGAGGTGCCGTTTATGCTGCTCTATCACTGTAATTTCGGTTTCCCGCTGCTCGGCGAGAAGACCGAGATCAAGCTGCCGGCACGGGTGTCGGTACCGCGAGAGCCAGGATTAGAACCTGCTCCCGCCCTCTGGCGTGAACCGCAGGTGGGCTTTGCGGAGCAGGTGTATCTCAATAGTGATTTTGAGGCGGTTGATAATATGGTCACGGCAAAGATTTATAATCCGGAATTTCCGCTCGGTGCTGCTTGCACCGGACTTGAGCTTGACATGAGCTGGGATATATCTACCTTGCCGGAGTTGACCGAATGGTATATGCCGGGGTGTGGTACCCATTCTCTAGGTATTGAACCTTGTAACTGCAGTGTGCTGGGGCGGGCGGTGGCGCTCAAGGAGGGTAAGTTCAAAATGCTTAGGCCGGGTGAGGTCGAGGAATTCAGGCTTAAGTTTGCAGTGGTACAGCGGTAGTTAGAGTTTACTTTGAAGATTGCGGCAGTGGGCTGCTGCTAGCCGCGTAACCGCAGAAGGGTTTGACTGACTTGGTCTGGTGTCGGTGTGCCGTGTAATTTGAGGGTTGATTACTGTATATTGTTAGTATTATATTATTGAGAGTAGCCTGCGGGCTACTTTTTTTTGTGGCGCGAGCCGGGTGCCAGGTTAAATATGCTAAAAGTAATAATTATATTGACAAGAGTAATGGACTACATATACTGAACTACTGGAGGTGATCTAATAATGGACTTAGACCAATGTGTGTGTTCCGGCAAAAATCTGCCGCGATTGTTGCGCCCTGCTATTCTGGCTCTGTTGGCCGGAGGGAGTGCGCATGGGTATTCCTTGGTGCAGCGCCTGGGGGAGATGGAGCTATTTGCGACCTCGGCGCCGGATACGAGCGGGGTGTATAAACTGCTCAAGCAGATGGAGGAGGAGGGGCTTATCGCTGGGGAGTGGGATCTGGGCGAGGGTGGCCCGGCGCGGCGCTGCTTTACGCTGACGAAGGACGGCAGGAGCTGTATTGAGCGTTGGGCGGAGAGTCTGAGCATATTCAGAAGGCAGTTGGATTCGCTTTTGAATCTTGTGGCTGCTGATGGTATTGCGAATGCTGCGGCCAAGGGCGGGTGCAAGTGTAAGCAGGAGAGTAAGGATGGAATTGACCGCTGAGATCAGTGAGTTTTTGCCGCAGGATATTGCCTTGAGTGATCTGGAGTTGCTGCTCAATCCGGCGGTAAGTGATAAGGTTGTAGCGCCGCTGCTGGAGCAGGCGGATAAGCTGACGCGGGAGCTGGCGCAGGGGCGGGGTTATGTTTGGGCGGCGATAGGGATCGACAGTACGCCGTGTGAGATGGGGTGTGCGTTCTGCAGCCATGCGGCGCGGTGGGATGTATATACGCAGACAGAGGTGATGCCTGACTCTGAGATTATCCGGCGAGCGGAGAGACTGGCGCAGGCGGGGGCGGATTTTGTCGTACTCAGAACTACCCAGCGCTACAGTACCGGGAAGCTGGTGACTCTGGCTCGGCAGGTGCGGGAGCGGATCGGGACGGAGGTACATCTGGTAATCAATACCGGTGAGTCCGACGGGGTACGGGTGCGAGAGCTACGGGCGGCAGGCTTTGATACGGCCTACCATGTTTTACGTTTGCGCGAAGGGGTGGATACCGGACATGCGCCGGAGATGCGGCTTGCTACCATCAATGCCGTACGTCGAGAAGGGATGGCACTACAGTATTTAGTGGAGCCGCTCGGCCCGGAGCATACGGCTGAGGAGATCATTATCGAGGCCTTGCGGGCGCGGAGCCTGGGGGCGAGTGGTACCGGGGTTATGGCGCGGGTACCGGTTCTAGGTACGCCGCTGGCCGGTTATGGTCAGGTGGCACCGGGTTATCTACGCCGGGTGGCGGCGGCAACTAGATTACTGTATCCTGACGGCGGCAAGCACCTCTGTGTGCATCCGTATGTTCTGGGGGCGCTTCGGGCAGGGTGTAATACGTTAATCGTCGAAGAAGCGGCGAATCCGCGCGCTACCGGGTCAAGCCATGAGGCGTGGCGGAATTTTGATGTTATGACAGCGCGCCGGCTGTTACTGGAGAGTGAATTTACGGTGCGGGAAATATGAGTATGCAGGGTGAAGAGGGGAATGGCGGTGAGTTAAACCGCTATCAGCAGGTACTGAAGCCGTCGGCGCTTTGGTCGCTTGGATCTGTGGTTTTGGCACTGCTGGGGTGGATGTTGGTGGCTTGGCTGGTTGAGGCGGTACGGGGGGTGTCCTTTCCGACACCGTATGAGTGTTTACTCAATCTCTGGGAGTTGCTCGGAGGCGGAAACTTTCTGGGGCATAGTATCTACCGGCATTTGAGTGTGAGTTTTCTGCGCTGGGGGCAGGGCTTTGGTATTGGGGTGCTGCTCGGGCTGGCCTATGCGTTGACGGCGGGTTGGTGGGAGGTGCTGCGCCGCTTGACCCTGCCGCTGATCGAGGTCTTGCAGCTGATACCGGGGTTGGCTTGGATCCCGGTGGCGATTCTGATCTTTGGTCTGAATAATATCGCAACAATTTTTATGATTGCGATAACTACCTTCCCGGCGGTGGCGATCTCGGGTATTATGGGAGTACGCAGTGTTGACCGGAAGTATGTCTATGCGGCGCGGATGTGTGGTGCCGGGGCGGGGAGGTTATTCCTGACCGTCTTTCTGCCCGGGGCGATGGCGCATCTGATCAGCGGGCTGCGTATCGCTATGGGTGCGGCCTGGAGGGTGCTGGTGGCGGCGGAAATGATTGTCGGCTCGGGAGACGGGCTGGGGTACGCCATTATTCAGTCGCGCTGGACTATGGATTATGTCTCGGCCTTTATCTGTATTATTATTATCGCCTCTCTGGGTTTGGCTACCGAGCGGCTGGTGCTCTTACCGCTGGAGAAGATGACGGTGCGGCGTTGGGGGACTGCTCATGGAATCTGAGGTGCTGGTTGAGATTCGAAAATTAGGGATGATCTACCCTGGGGGGTGGGGACAGGGAGCGCATACGGTATTTGCTGATTTTGATCTGGAGATATACCGGGGTGAATTTCTGGCGGTGGTCGGAGCGAGCGGTTGCGGGAAGTCGACCCTGATCGAATTGCTTGCCGGGTTTATCCGGCCGAGCGCTGGTGAGATTATTGTCGACCAGGTGTCGGTAACAGCTCCCGGTCCGGAGCGGATCGTGGTCTTTCAGGATCATGCGGTATTCCCGTGGTATACCGCACTCGATAATGTGGCTTACGGGCTGCGTTGTCGGGGTATCGGCAGAGAGCATGCGCGCGCCGAGGCGCGGGAGGTACTGCAGAGATTGGGGCTGGGTGATTTTCTCGACGCGTATCCGTCGACCTTATCCGGCGGGATGCGTCAGCGTGTGGCTCTGGCGCGTTCGCTCATACTCCGTCCTAAATTGCTGCTGCTGGATGAACCTTTTACCGCGCTTGATACTTCGACCCGGAGTCGGCTCCAGGATATGCTGCTCAGTCTCTGGGAGGAGTTTGGGCTGACTATTGTCTTTGTTACTCATGCTCTGAGTGAAGCGGTGTATCTGGCGGATAGGGTGCTTCTCCTGGGGGAGCAGGCCGGTATGGCAGAGCTTGAGGTAATCGGGCTGGCTAGACCGCGCAGTCGCGGTGCGCAGAGTATTTTGCAATTGAGTAAAAAATTATCAGGGCAGCTCTGTCCGGCCGCGGTTGATGCAGAAAAAGAAGTTTCACCAACTTAATAATAAGGATTGATGATGAAGAAGAGTACACTGATTTATATTATAGTATTAGCGGCGATTGTGGTGCCGGTGCTGGCGATTTATCTGGCGCGTTCGAGCAAGAAGCAGGAGGCGGCGGCAGCGAAGAAGGTCTGCCGTTTGGCCTATACCGCCAAGGGGTATTACTCACCGCTATTCCTGGCGGCGCAGAAGGGGTATTATGATTCGGATAAGGTTCAGATTGAAGAGGTCAAACTCGGACTTAGCTCTGGCATAGCGGCGGCGGAGGCGCTGGTGAGCGGTGCGGCGGATATTGCGGCGATGGGCGATGTGCCTACACTTATCTGCCTGGAGAGTAAGCTGGATGTGGTTATCCTCCCGGCTTTCAGCGGCGGAGAACGGATGCACTCGCTGGTTACCCGTAAAGACTCTGGCATCAGCAAGCCTGAAGATCTCAAGGGTAAGAAGCTCGGGGTGCAGTTCGGTTCGAGTACGCACGGCGGGGTATATCTCTATCTACAGAAGCATAATATCGATCCGAGCGAATTGACCCTGGTCAATATGCCCCAGAAGGATCTGGTAGAGGCGTTGGCGAGCGGGGCGATTGATGTTCTTGCCGCTTCGGCACCGACTCCGACCCTGGCGCTCAATAAGGTGAAAGGGGCGGTACTCCTGACCGAGCTTACCGGTCTGGGCAATAACTATCCACTCCTCTTTATCGCGTCCCGTAAATTTGCCGAGAATAATCCCGAGGCGCTAGAGGTTATACTCAAGGGTACTGCGAAGGCAATAGCCGAAATCAAGTCCGACTTTAAGACTGCGGCTAAGGAGACAGCGGCGGTGACTGGGGCGCCGGTCGAGTTGGAGGAGAGTGTCTTCAATAAGATGGTGTGGGAGGTGCGCCTTACCGATGAGGAGATCAACAGTTTGCAGACTACCGCTGAGTTTCTGCACCAGCTCGGTAAGCTCAAGCGCGTGCCCGATGTCAGAGCGCATATCTATAAACCCGAAAAATGAGGCTCAGCTAGCTAAACGGTATCTTCTTTTATGGGGATTTTATCCCCGAACCCCTGTACCTTGAGGTGCAGAGCCGCAGAGGCATTTACGCAAGCGGTTAGCGTAAGGAACTCTCAATTAAGCAGTACAGGGGAAATTTAATAATCTCTTTTTACAAAGGTAAGGAAAATTGCGTAAGCGATTTTCCTTGTTTGGTTATAGAGTATAAATCCGCCCTCAGCCTGGCTGAGGAGGGTTAAATAACCCTTGACAAAAATGTTGGGGTGGCGTATGTTCGGAGAATATTCCGGGATGCCGGGAGTATAATTGCAGAATGACAAAGGATGATACCAAATATGAGCGAATCTATGAGTAAGAATAATCTGGCGCTGGGAGTACTCTTCTCGATTCTGGCGGCGGCGGCTCTGGCCTGTATGAATGCGGCGGTAAAGGAATTGGGGAATTCGGTCTCGATGTCTGTAGTGGTCTTCTTCCGTTTTGTCTTCAGCTTTCTCAGCATTCTGCCTTGGATTATCCGGGATAAGGAGTTTACGCTCAGAATCGAACAGCCGGTGCATTATGGGTTGAGAATTGTCGGCTCGTTACTGGCGGTGGTCTGCCTCTTTGTGGCGGTGCAGACGGCGTCACTGGTTACGGTGCTGCTCCTCTGGAGTACGGCTCCGCTCTTTATTCCCCTGTTGGCTCGGATCTTCTACCGGGTAAAGACGCATCTGCTGATCTATATCGGGATTGTCGTAGGGTTTATCGGAGTGGTAATTGTACTCCACCCCAGCGGTGATGTCTCGGCCAAGGCTGGGGAATTGATCGCGCTCTTCGGCGGGTTCTGCTCAGCGGTATCGACCCTGGAGATACGGATCCTGAGTAAAAAGAATACCTCACATCAGATTCTTTTTTACTACTATCTGGTCTCGATGGTTATTACCGGTATCGTCTCGCTCTTCTACTGGCAGCTGCCTCAGACCGGTTATGCCTGGCTGATGTTGGGGTTGGTGGCAATCTTCGGGACTGCGTTTCAATCCCTGATTATTCTGGCGGTGGTAAACGCTCCGTCTCGGCTGGTAAGTCCGCTCTCCTTTACCGGGGTTATCTGGGCGGGGCTGCTGGAATATTTCTTCTGGGCAAAATTGCCGAATTACTATGAAATTGTCGGGTTCTGTGTGATTATCCTCAGTATTATCATGGTGGTGTATTACGGGAATAAGTATGTGATGCCGAGTAACACTGGGCAGAAATAGGTGTGGCTTGTGCTGCCGCTTTGAGTTGTGCCGTGTTTGTAGTTTAGAGCTGGCCGCGGATAGGGGCGAAGAGGAAGTTCTTATCGGTGTGCATGGCTTTGGTGTCTTCCAGTGAGTACTCGATAGAGAGGCTCAGATCTTTGAAGAAGGTAGTTGTGTAGGCCTCGATCACCGCGTTGTCCTCGGTGCAGAAGGAGACCTCGTAGTTCATGATCAAGGAGCGTGAATCCAGGTTGGTACTCCCGCCGATCAGAAATTTTCCGTCGATAATGGTGAATTTGTTGTGCAGGATCGATTTATTCCAGCCCCAGATACGTACCCCCTGTTTTTTATAAGGGTAGAATTCGCCCTTGGAGAGAGTGCTGAAGGTTTTGAGGTCGGTCTCTTCCTGGGTTAGGATGCGTACGTCTACCCCTCGCTGTGCAGCTTCGAATATGGCACGCTGAATAAGCGTAGGGGGGAGGAAGTAGGGAGTGACGATGTAGAGTGATTCTTGGGCGGCGTTGATCGCGATAACGAAGAGGTTGATCAGGTTGCTGTCGAGGTACTCCGGGGACTGCTCGACAATCCGCATATCAACGTCTGCAAAGCTTGGCGCGGTATTATCCTCCGGGACGTAGAGACTGCCGAAGAGCTTTTTGAAAGGCAGGTCGATGGCGAATTTCACCGGGTTGGATCCTACAAGCGGGAGGTTCATCCCGAGCCAGTTGCTTCCGGCCTGGTTCCAACTCTGCGCGAAGACCTTGTCTACCTCGTAGCAGGCGGGACCGCTCAGGAGTACGCCCGAGTCATTCCAGCTGTTGAAGCCGTCACCATTATAATTATCTGCAAAGTTTATCCCGGAGAGGAAGGCCTTGTTGCCGTCGATGACTACCAGTTTGCGGTGATTGCGGTTGTTCATCCGCAGGAAGGTCCAGCTCTTGAGGGGATTGAAGGTGAGTACCTTGCCCCCGGCGGCAATAAGCGGGGCAAAATCTTCGCGTTCGGTCTCACAGCCGAAGTGATCGTAGGTGACGCGGACACATACGCCGCGCTCTGCCGCCGCGACCAGGTGTTCGAGTATCTCGCTGCCGATATTATCTAGAGAAAAGTCGTACATGCTGATATTGATGTAGGAACAGGCGTTGTCTATAGCGGTGAGTAGCGCTGGAAAGTATTCGTCTCCGCTATTAAGAATGGTGAGTTCATTATTCCTGGTTACGGTAGAGTCGGTGTAGATGTCGAGGGTATGCTCGAACTCTTCGCTGCCGATACAGCCCTCGGAACTCAAGGTGAGATGGAGGATGGAACGCAGGGAATTTATCGGGCGTACAGAGGATACTGTGCTGCAACCGCAGAGGGTGAGCAGCAGGAGGATGCAGGAGAGTAGGCGGCTGAGATATGGATTATTCATGGATAATTCTCTACGGATCCCGGTATAGTGGTGTCAATATTCTTATTCAGATCAAATAAGCTAGTACCGGGCGGCACTAGCTTATAGTTTTTATTCTACGGTTCAGGAGAAGAGATTAAATACCATTCCTGATAGCACTTTGGGGAAGAAGTAGGTGCTCTTCTGTGGCATTACCTCACCGGCGTAGCTGACGTTCTTTACCTGTTCCATAGTGGTCGAACGCATCAGGAAGCCGCATTGTACACCCTTCTCGTGGTTTTGGCAGATGCTGATTGCTTCATTGGCATCCTTAGAGTAGATGATATTCTCCTTGCGCAGGAGTTTGCCCTCATCGATACCGAGTAGATCTTCGAGTATGAGCAGGTGGAGAACCGATACATCCAGCTCTTGCCAGGCAGCACATTTGTCCTCGGCACGGTTGCTCATGATACCGGGATGCTTGAGGCTGAGGAAGTACATGTCGTCATTGAGCAGAAAGCCGAAGGCTGGGGTCGGGTTGTTCTCGATGGCGTTGATGAGGGTTGCTTGATCGCTCTTTTTGCTGACTTCGAAGTTGACGGTCAGGGTGGAGAGGAGATTGGCGACGGCTTCGTCGTCAACCCCGTAGACCAGGCGGTGAGTAGGCCAGATGACCAGACCCGGATCGCTGTCGGGAACAATGAACATCATTAGGTAATCAGAGTCCAGTTCGCCGAGAGCCGGCGGGGTCTGCCCGGCAGCTTTCATCGCTTCGCGTACGGCGTTGCGGTAGTTGAGGGCGGTCTCATAACGGTGATGCCCATCGGCGATGAAAATCTGCCCCTGGGAGCAGAGATTGCAGAATTTGCCGGTATGTTCAGGATCGTCAAGTACCCAGAAGCGGTTGCGAACCTTATCATCACCGACAAAGTCGGCGAGTGGATATTCATTATAGAGTTTGGAGAGCTCGGCGCTGATAGTGTCGTCAGGGTCGCTGAGCAGGCCGAATACCGGTCCGGGGTTGCCTTTGACCGCCTTCATCAGATTCAGTCGATCTTCCTTGGGGCCGGAGAGGGTCTTCTCATGCGGGAATACTCCGGCTTCTCCCCACTCTGAGAGCAGAACTCGGGCAAAGAAACCGTGGCGCTGGTAGGTGAGACCCTCGGCACTGAATTCCTGATCATAGAGGTATAACGCCGGTTTGTCCTGAATCAGCAGTCCCTCTTCGCGCCACTGATCAAGGTGGGTTGCGGCGCGACTGTAACGGTTGTCGCCTTCAGAGTCTGTAGCGAAGACTTTGCCATAGATAATCCGTACAGAGTTTTTAGGGTCACGTCTGTAGAGTTCGTTCTGGTATTCTTCATTGACTACATCATATGGTGGCATCGCGACGCGGGCATAGTCTGCCTGTGCAGGGTTATAACGCCATCCGGCAAATGGTTGGATTACTGGCATGTCTTTCCTTTCGGTCTTAATTAAAAAATGCTTACAACATTCTATTTTATGACTCTGCTATTATTCTGATTTTAATATTATATTCAAGTGAAACTCTGGTTAGATAGGGTAATAATTGAATTTTCTAACAAATAGTGGCAATTTCCGGTCATCCGGTAGAGATTGAGGCAGGTTTTTCCGGAATATTTTGCCTTCAGGCGATTTCTGCGGTGTCAACGCTCAAGGTTGACGCCGCAGTTATTTAATTAAGAGCTTATAAAATAATAAGTTACGTGTGGAAAGGCTTTGTTCTGGTTTCTGGTATGCTAATTGTCCTTATTTTGGTGTGCTTAAATTTAATGGGGATTGAATTAAAGACTTGGGACGGTAATAAGGGTTAATAGGGTATAGTTTGTTTTTGTATCGTTGATGAGTATTATAACTCAAAGCAAAAAGGAGATATCATGAGTATTGGTGGAATTTCAGGGAGTTCGTCGATTTATAGCATGGGAGCAATGACTCCTCCCAAGAAGCCAGAGGGTAATCCGCAGGATCTGATCGATAAGAGTGATACTGACGGTAACGGTACGCTCAATATTGATGAATTTACCGCAATGAATGATGCTGCGCCACAAAGTCTCAAGATGTCTTCTGAGGATCTGGCTGATTTGTTTGAGAGCATGGATACTGATGGTGATGGCGAGGTTACAGTTGAGGAGATGGAAGCCAGTAGAGAGGCTATGATGAAGGAGCTGGATAATAAATACGGCTCGCTTGAGACTATGGTTCAGGTCAACTCAATTCTCAATCAGACTCAGCAGACACTGATTGATCTGATGGATAGCAGTAATAATGTAGATGATGATGATGAGAGTAACAACGTTTTTGATTTCCTCACTACCGAGTATAGTGAACAGATTCAGGAGTATCTAAACCAGGCCGGGTTGACCGATAAAGCCAATGGCACAGGGGCTGCCGCAATCGAAGCGCTGATCAATGGCAGTACAATTTCCAAGCTGGTATAGCCGGTAATAAGCTACTACTTCTCTGTATGGCACAAGGTCGAATTTTCGGCCTTGTGTTTTTTTGTGCTTGATTTATGTAATAGCGCAGGGCATTACTGACTGCAGAATGCTGATTATGCCTATTTGAGGGAGTATTCAGGATTCATGGTTGACCACCAGGGTTCTCTGGGGTATGATTGGACTTGAGTAATTACCGGGTAACCGGCATTCTGGGTCTTTCTGCAACAGGAGGGGGATGATGGTCAAACTTGCGGCTGAGGTTGGGTTGAGGGTAAAACGATTGTTGGAGCTGCTCGCGGTTAGCGGGTTGAGCGGAGCTCTGCTTACCCGTAAGAGTGATGTGCGGTATTTCAGCGGGTTTACCGGGGATGACTCGGTACTGCTTATTACCCGGACGCATAAATATTTACTCACCGACGGCCGGTATGTCGAAGAGGCGGAGAAGACCACCTATGGGTATGAAATTCTCAAATGGAAGGAGCATCCGGCAAGCTTTGCTCTGACCCTGCTGCCGCAGCAGGGCAAGGTCAAGTTGGGGATCTCAGACAACGACCTCAAGGTGAACTGGTATAAGAAGCTGCTAGGGGGAGGATTGGATACTGCGCCGATAGATAGTCTGGTGGCAAGTGTCCGCGAGCAGAAGAGCGAGTGGGAGATAGAGATGATCACCAAGTCGCTGGCGGTAATCGAGAAGGCGTTTAGGGAGTTCAAAGGGGTTATCAAAGCGGGAATGAGCGAGCGTGAGCTCAAACTTGAATTTGAGTACCGGATGTTTAGAGCAGGGGCAGAGCAGTTGGCCTTTGAGACCATTGTTGCGGAAGGGGCGAATTCCAGCTTGCCGCACGCTCATGCCGGTGAACGGGTACTCAGGGAAGGTTCTATTCTTCTGCTCGACTTCGGAGGGGTGATAGACGGGTATTGCTCGGATTTGACCCGGACATTATTTTGTGGCGCGATTGCACCGCTCTGGCGCGAGCGTTATGAGATAGTGCTGGCGGCGCAGCAGGCAGGTATCGTCTCTTTCCGAGCAGGCAGGGAGATACAGGAGATTGAGAAGGCGGCGCGGGCGGTATTTACCGGGGCGGAGGTGGAAAAGTACTTTATTCACTCGCTGGGGCATGGGGTCGGTATGGAGGTGCATGAAGCGCCGCGGGTATCGCTCAAGGCGGTGGGTAAGATGCCGCTTGGGGCGGTGGTGACGGTCGAGCCGGGATTGTACTTTCCGGGTGAGGGCGGGATCCGTATTGAGGATATGGTCGTCGTGGAGAAGACCCGGGCGCGTGTCCTGAGCACCTTGGAGAAGGATATTGAATCGGTAGTGGTCGGGTGAGATAATTTATCGAGAAACCCATTGGAATCAACAACGATATGGATATAATCGACAACTGCGAAAAAAAGAGCTAGAGGCTTTTTTTAATGCGATTCTCCGTAGAATACCTCTGAAAAATCGGACTCGGACTGGAGTTGTGCCGGTGCTCAAGCTGCTGGGTAGTAGCGGGAGCAGGTGCTCTGGGCGTGGCGAGTGATTTTCAGGTTTTGTAGCGGTATGGGTAATTCGGTTGTCTGTGACTATATGTATGTAGGTGTAGGTGATTTTCTTATGGGAAAGGTAGCGAACGAAATGAGTATAGAAATTATCAGTAAACTCGTTGAAATTATGAATGAGAATGATCTGGTCGAGGTTGAGTTGGAGGAGGCCGATCTCAAGATCAAACTGAAAAAGCCCGGCTCGAATTTCGTTGCCACCCAGGCAATGGTTGCGCCTAATATGTCGATTGCCATGCCTGCTTCTGCCGGCGTGCCGGCAGTACCCGCGGATGATACAAGCGGTCTGACTCCGATCCCAAGTCCTATCGTCGGTACCTTCTATATTGCACCTTCACCTGAGGCAGATCCCTTTGTCGCTGTTGGTGACTCGGTTGGAGTGGAGACGGTCGTCTGTATCGTTGAAGCCATGAAGATTATGAATGAGGTAAAGGCTGAGATCTCGGGTACTATCGAGAAGATCCTGGTCAAGAACGGTGAGCCGGTGGAGTACGGTCAGCCACTCTTCCTTGTTAAAGAATAGTCAATCCCAGGGTAATCAGATCTAGAAGGTGAGTCTTTTTATGTTTTCAAGAATTCTAATTGCAAACCGTGGTGAGATTGCGGTACGAATAATCAGAACCTGTAAGCGCATGGGGATTGAGACGGTGGCGGTCTTCTCCGAAGCTGACCGGGACTCCTTGCATGTGCGCCTTGCTGATGCTGCTGTCTGTATCGGCCCGGCCGACTCGGCGCGGAGCTATCTAAATATTCCAAGTTTGATCTCGGCGGCGGAGATAACTGACGTTGATGCTATCCATCCTGGATTCGGCTTTCTCTCCGAGAATGGGCATTTTGCCGATGTCTGTAATTCATTGGATATCAAGTTTATCGGCCCGAGTTCGGAGGCGATGGCCAAGATGGCCGATAAGGCCGGAGCCAGAGAGCTGGCTAAGCAGGCTGGGGTGCCCGTACTTGAGGGTAGTGAAGGGATCCTTGCCAGTGATGAAGAGGGGCGGAACCTGGCACGCAAGATCGGCTATCCGGTGATTATCAAGGCGACGGCCGGAGGCGGCGGGCGCGGTATCAGGATTGCACATAATGACGCTTCGCTACAGAGCGGAATGCAACAGGCTCGTGCCGAGGCCGAGGCGGCTTTCGGTAACGGAGCTCTCTATCTCGAGAAGTTCCTCGAGAATCCGCGGCATGTCGAGGTGCAGATTGTGGCTGATGAGCATGGAAATATTATTCACCTGGGTGAGCGTGACTGTACTATGCAGCGGCGTCAGCAGAAGATCCTTGAGGAGTCTCCCTCGCCGGTGATCAATAATGATGTGCGTAAACGCATGGGGCTGGCGGCGGTTAGCCTGGTCAAGTTGAGCGGGTATCAGAATGTTGGAACCATTGAATTCCTCTATGAAAACGGTGAATTCTTCTTTATGGAGATGAATACCCGTATTCAGGTTGAGCATCCGGTTACCGAGATGCTGACCGGGTTGGATCTGGTCGAGGAGCAGCTGCGTATCGCCTCCGGGGAGAAGCTCCGTTGGCGGCAGAAGGATATCAAGTTCTCAGGCCATGTCATGGAGTTCCGTATCAATGCCGAGGATCCTGACCGGCATTTTGCGCCCTTTCCCGGCAAGATCGAGCTCTTTGTGCCGCCGATTGGGGAGAATATTCGCGTAGATACCTTTGCTTACTCGGGTTGTAGAATTCCGCCGAACTATGATTCAATGATTGGCAAGCTTATTGTTAAGGGTAAGGACAGGGCGGATGTTATTGCTCGGGCTGAGTTGGCGTTGAGTGAGTTCTTTGTCGAGGGTATCAAAACGACGATTCCGTTCCACCGTAAACTTATTGCGAATCATAACTTTGTGAATAATGATTATAGCATTAACTTTATTGATGAGCGGTATAAATAGGCGGTAGCCTGCAGGTAGCAAAAAAAACACTCTTTTACAGGTTATTTCTGTAAAGGGTATTGACTTCTAGCGTTTTTGCAGGATAATAGTGAACCTTAATTAAGTTTTGGTTTGATTTTTATTACTATATAGTTACCGGGTATGGTAGGTCTTGAATGCTACTCCAACCTGTGTAATCAAGGGATTCAGGCTCTTGCGTGAGCAAGTGCAATTCAAGGAGTTTGGAAATGGCTAATATCTGTGAAATATGTGGTAAGAAGACCACTTTCGGTGTCAAGTATGCCCGGCGTGGTGCAAAGAAGAAGAAGGGTGGTTCTGGTGCGAAGATCTCTGGTAAGACTAATCGTACCTTCAAGCCAAACCTTCAGACTGTGCGGGCTCTGGTGAATGGTGGTCCGAAGAAGCTGACTGTCTGTACCGGTTGTATTCAGGCTGGAAAGATTCAGAAGGCGCCTCGCGGTACACGTAACCTGGCTCTCAAGGGCTAAGCTACTTCTTCCGGCGCTTTGGGGTAGAGTTTTATCCTGCTGTATTTACGTATACAGCAGGATTTTTCTTTGTCTGCTGTGTGCGAATTTGTATAATCAGGTGCATAACCGGATTGGAGATCGGTTACGGTTGGTGTTTGTTCATAATACATGTAGTCGGTACTGAAAAACCACTAGTATAAATATCGCTATATTAGTGGTGGTAAATTTTGTAGTGCTATGGATTTTGCCTGAACTTAAGGGGATAGCGGCAGATAGTTTTGTTTTTGCATAAATAGTAAAATCAGTTTTTGGCGCGGTCGGCGTAGAAGTGTCTGTGCCTATACTAATAAAATAGGGTTTTGGATATAGAATAAGACTGGCTTTAATGGCTTTAAATAGTGGGGTTGTAGGGTGATTCATGGTCAAATTGGATGATGAGTTGACACTCAATATTTATGAGATTTTCCGTTCGCTACAGGGTGAGGGGAGCAGGTCGGGGTTGGTTACTGCTTTTATCCGCTTGGCGGGGTGCGATATGCGTTGCCAGTGGTGTGATACGCTGGAGGCGACGAATGCTAGTTCGGGCAAGACCATGAACTTCAAGGAGATCGCGGATGAGGTCGAGATGCTGGGGGCGAGGCAGATCTGCATCACCGGGGGCGAGCCGCTCTTGCAGAAGAATACCGCGAAGCTCAGCATGTATTTCTCCTCGGCTGGATATGAGGTGATCGTTGAAACCAATGGCGCCAAGGATATTTCGGTATTGCCGCCGCCGATAGTGCGGATTATGGATGTCAAGTGTCCGAGCTCCGGGATGAGTCGATATATGAACTGGTATAACTTGCAGAACCTGCGCCCGGAGGATGAGGTGAAGTTTGTCATCGCAGATCGGAATGACTACGAATATGCCCGGGAGTTGATTGAGAAGCATGGTCTGGACGGGAAGGCAGGGGTACTCCTCAGCCCGCTTACCGGTCCCGGAAGCGAGATAGAGCCTGCGCTGTTGGCGGAATGGATGCTCTATGACGATCTACCGGCACGCTTCATGCTCCAACTGCACAAGCTTATCTGGCCGCAGGGTGAACCGAAGTGAGGCAGGTAGTCGGGATAACTCGGGTGTCCTAGAATTATTAGAATTGTAGACTAAGATTAAGGGAATTGCTTAGGCAATTTCCCTTTTTTTATGATAAGGTGAATCAGTCTCAACTCGGCTGAGGGCTAATTCGGCAGTTTACCCAGTGGCATGGGCGGTTGGCACACTCTTTTCAAAGGTGTGTCTAAGACGTTGCTGTTGGCCGGGGCTGCGAGTTTAATCATAGGAAGCTGAGAATTACAACTCAAATAATTGCTCTGCGTAGGAAGCTCAGATTTTTCTCGCCAACTATTAAAGCTTAGCCATACTACCGCTTGAGCAGCTGGAAAAGCAGGCATACAACTCATTTCTTACTAGTTCGGAGTTCGCCTGAGTCCTAACGAAAATATTGCCTGCTTCGTGACTTATCACTTGCGAACGCTACTTGACTCTAGTCGAGAGTGAACAATACGTTTGTATGGGCTATTATTGGCTGTTGATAGCTTCTCTAACGATCTGGAGGAGTTCTTTGCTCCGGTACGGCTTGGAGATAAAGCTGAACAGGCCGTCGCTGAGCATTTCGTTTATGATCTCATCCTCGGTGAATCCTGAAGCGAGGATTACCTGTACCTCCGGATCAATCTTTTGGAGCTCTTTGAAGCAGTCACGGCCATTCATCTCCGGCATGATCATATCAAGGATTACCAGCTGGAAGCGCTCCGGATGCTGCCGGAAGAGCCTCAGACCTTCCCTGCCGCCGTCGGCAATGCTGGCGCAAAACCCTGCTTCTTCGAGAATTCGTGCTGCTGTGACGCGCATGATATATTCGTCATCTATAATTAGAATGTGACCTTGACTAGGCGAGACTTCTTCTTCGTCTTCCTCCTTCTGACTGGTTTCGTATTCGCTGGCGGGTAGGAGTAGGGTAAAGGTTGTACCTGCGCCCTCAATACTCGATACCGAGATACTCCCTTTATGCTGCTGAATGGTACCGTATACCGCTGATAAGCCGAGACCGGTACCCTTGCCGTCCTTGTTTGTGGTGAAGAAAGGTTCGAAGATGTTCTCCAGATTTCTCGCCGGAATTCCGCAGCCGGTATCGGTTACCTTGATCTCAATAAAATCTCCAGAGTTGAGCTCCGGGTGAACCCGGCGGCAGTACTCGCTGTCGAGATTGACATCCCGGCTGGTAATGATCAGCTTGCCTTCATTGCTGATGGCGTTTGCGGCATTGATTCCGAGGTTGATAAAGATGTTCTGCAGTTGCGAAGGGCTACCGTAGACACCGTGCCTGGAAGCAGTAAGTTCTGTGTATATCTCTAAACGTTTGTCAATACTACGTTTGAGTAGTTCTACGGAATCCCTGATGATGGTGTGAATATTGGCGTTGGAAAATGGGACATTGGTTTTGCGGGCAAAGGCGAGAAGCTTGCGGGTCAGGGTTGCGGCTTTCTCCGAGGTATCGATAATCATATTGACGTAGCCGACTGACTCTTCATCACCGGCAACATTCTTGGCAAGAAGTTCTGAGAATCCGATTATGCCCCCAAGCATGTTGTTGAAGTCATGGGCGACACCGCCGGCTAATTGACCGATCGCTTCCATGCGCTGGCTGTGTTTGAGGCGCCTTTCAATCTCAATCTCCTCGGTTATATCCTTGAGGACGAGTACGACCCCTTTGAGTAGCCGGGAGTCTGAAGTGATGGGTGAGGCTGAGATCGAGACCAGATACTTTTTTTCCAGCCGGGAGATCAGTGAGGAGCCGCGTTTGAGTCGCTGGGTCTCTTTGGTTTCAATGACTTTTTGTACAGGGTTGGGCAGATGTTCTCTCTCGTCCTCGGTCTTGAGGGTCAGCACCTGGTTGATATCCTGACCAATCGCTTCCCCAGCTTCCCAGCCGGTAATCGTGCAGGCAACTGGGTTTATCCGGGTTATGATCCTGTTGATATCGGTGGAGATAACACCGTCACCGATAGCATTGAGGGTCGTTCTGAGATTATTGGCGGTATTTAAAGCGTCCTGCTGCTGGTTGAGAAGGATGTCGATGATCTTGCTGACCGCTATCCCGGACAGCATGAAGGCGAGTATGACAAATGTTCGCATACAGACTTCATGAATATCATTTAGAGGTAGGAAGTAGTCCCTAAGCGTATAACCTTCTACCGGGAACCAGAGTATGCCAAAGAATGAATCTGCAACCCAGAAGTAAATTGAGAGTAAAATAGCATTTTCTAGCGGTATATACTTGAGTCCGGAACTCTCAGGGAGGGAGGGAGTGTGCTTGCTGTAGTTCTGGGGCAGGCTGAAGAGATAGATAAAGATTGGTGAGGCAAAGATAATGGTGCCGATGGAATGTGCCAGAGTCCATTTAAAGAAGTCTGGGGCAAAGTTTGCTGCGTCTACCAGACCGAGCAGGTATTTCGTTCCTATGCCGCCAAGCGCAGTAAGCAGCGGGGTAATAATTAGAGCCAGGCAGAAGCAAAGCAGGACTATATAATAGGTCTTTAAAGGCTTTTGGACTTCGATAATCCGGTGCATCATCCAGGCGGTGAGTTGTGGTGCAAGGCTGTTCATTACTGAGATACCGAGGGCAAATTCCCAAGAACTGCCCAGAGTTAGATAATTGGCGAGAAAGGCGCCTAGAGCGAGGCCGGGGGTGATCTTTAATCCATAATAATAGGCGGCAGCAAAGGCAATACCAGCCGCAGGCCAGATTGGCATGGGTAGAAGCCCTATCTCTTTAAGTAGTAGGTAATTAGTGTAGGATAAGCCCCAGTAAATCAGTGCAAGAATAATATTTTGCAGAATTAAGCCGGTGTTTTTAGCAGTTTTTTCCATACCTACTCGTCTCTCTCCCGGTTGTGGGATATATTATGCTAAGATTGTTAGCATACTTGTTAGTTTAGCATAACACTATTCTTGGCTTAGTACAAATTTTTTTTTTAAATAATAGTGATTATTGTTATGCGCTTGAATCCAAAATATATCTAGCAAATGATAATAACAAAATATTCACTCAATTGTTTGTGTGTGTAAAATATCGCTGACTAGGGTGGCGAGTGGGGTTTGATTGCTGTAAGTGTTTGTTTTTTAAAGATATAGTGTGATAATGGGTGGACTGCGGCGGTGAGGAGGAGGACGTTGGAAGTTGAGATAAACTCGTGTTCATTATTGATATTATTTGGTTAAAGTTGTATTGTTTTATGCATTAAGTGCGAAGATATACTGATTGTATAGTGTAGGGCAGATTGTTACTGTGAGAAGAGGTGATAGGGTTTGATGGGGCGGGTATTGGACGTTTTCTGGATAGGAGGCGTGAGTGGAGTGTTTAGATATTTCTGCTGTCATATGCCCAGTGGAGTAGTGCTTGGCGTTGGCGGGGGCGGCAGGTAAGCTCCAGTGGAGGGCAATTCTTTTTGATTTGGGCGATGTGGCGGCGCATGGCACGCCAGCGTTGTATCTGTCTGGCGTCGTCACGGCAGCGTCTACCCAGATAATACCGGCAGTACCATTGAAACCAGCCGCGGGGATCCTCCGGATATATCCAGTCTTTCTGTTGCCAGACCGAAAGGGGTTGGGAGGCTTTGACCTTGAAATAGTTGAGCGCCGGGTTGTGCCTGGAGGGGCTGAGTTTGGCGTTAATAAACCAGCTTTGGGGGAACTCTTCGCGGCAGTCGGTAAGATATTTACCGCCGAAGACACCAAGTTCGAGCATCTCTTTGGGGGTAAGCTCTGGGGAAAAGTCAGCGGCGAAAGACTCTCCCTCTGGTTCAGTAAGGGTATAAATATAGTCTTTTTGCATCTTGTCATTGACGATTACACGACAGGGGCGCATGGTTTCTCTCCAACTCATGTATAGGTTTATGATAGAGGATTATGTGGTTTAAAGCAAATGGAAATCAGCGTATTGTTGCAGGTAGTGGTAATTATTTTTGCTTGAGTTTTATGGAAAGGGTTTGTGCTTAGTAGTGTTTGTACAGGAGTATAGTAATTTTAATAGTTTATGTTTAAAAGAGTTATAAAAAATATTATGTTTTGCAATTTTTGTGCGCTAATCACTTAGTCTTCATTAGGCTCAATTAAACATAATAATTTATTATTTACAACGCAGTTAAATAATTACTCACGAAAATGTGATCAAACGCATAGCGTTTGCTCGGGTGTAGAGGGGCTTGATGCCTGTAAAGGGTGCGAGAAGCCCCAGACAAAAGAATGAATACCTTGTCTTGAACTTATTTTTATTACAAGATAGTAGTTGCCAATTTTGTTAAAATTTACTAAAGTAATATATTGAATTGTACTTGGAAGGATAGCTCTGCGCGACTCTGAGGTAGGGTTGGCAGGTTTGCGGGCGACTTTAGGAGGAAGTGAAAATTAGAATCTTTGAGTATATCAGGTTCGTCAAGAAGCACAGTTTTGAGGTAAACGTGATGGTTCTGCTCAACCTCCTGGTCGGGGTTGAGGCAGCGATTACTATGATTTTATATATTATTCTTGCCGCCAGAATGGAGATTGTATTATTTTGGGGGAGTATTCTGGTTCTTACCATTGTCTTTGCCGAACTTGCCTTACATGAACGGTTTGAGCGGCTGGCTCGAGCTTTACTGGTGTACGGCACGACCTTTGTTCTCCTGCCGGTATGGGCGTTGGTATATGGCTGTGTCGCTCTGATCTCGGTATTTTATGTCGTTACGATACTCTTTGCATTGAATGTGGTTGCGACCAGGTTGCAGCGGTTTATTATCAATCCGGTGGTGGCGTTCTTTATGATCGGGGTAATGGGGCATGAGTATTATGCTCATAATTACCTGGTAATTATGCCAATAGAAGGGGATTTGGTCTTATATTATATCATTATTACGCCGCTGGCATTGATGCTCGGTATGGGTGTGGTGGTATATATGACCGATCGCTACAAGCATGAGCACCAACTCTTGGAAGAGAAGAACGAAGAACTGCAGCAGCTGATGCGTATCGATACTTTGACCGGGTTGTATAATAAAAAATTTCTCAACGAACAGTTGAAGGTGCTGATGGCACTCTCCAGACGGGATGAATGCCCACTCAGTATACTGGTGATTGATATTGATTTCTTCAAGAATTATAACGATATGTACGGGCATATACAGGGGGATCAGTGCCTGGTAGAAGTGTCGGAGATCATCAATCATTCGGTGCTGCGTCAGAGTGACAGCGTCTTTCGGTTTGGCGGGGAGGAATTCGTGGTGCTACTGTATAACGTCGGCTCAGAGTCTGGGGAGATTGTGGGGCAGCGCATAGTCGATAATGTGCGTGAGGCGCGAATAAAACATATCGGCTCTGAGATAGCAGAATTTATTACGGTCAGCGCCGGGCTTTTTACCTATGACGGCAAGAAGGACATGACCACCAATTCGGTGATTAGAATGGGGGATGAAGCGCTCTATATGGCTAAAAAAGGGGGTCGGGATCAAATCTGCACCCTTTATGTATAACTTACGGTATATTACGTAATTATATAGTTTTTTTCTCTTGACCTAAATTTAAAGCTGGGTATCCTTGAGTCTGTTTGTTTGCGTTATATTTGGTCCGACTGATTATTCGGTTAGCAAGGGTTGATAATGAAGCTATTAAGAATTGATGAAAAGCTTGTAGGGGTTATGGTCAAATCGGCACGTGATGGGTTGGCTATGGCCGGACTTAAACCGGTGCCGGTGGGAGCAAGCAGAAGGTTTACCTGTACCCGGGAGGTTACGGCAATTATCGGCTGTGCCGGAAATTGTAACGGCTCTATAATGATCAATACCTCGGAGGAAGGGGCAATGTTCCTGGCCAGTAAGATGCTGGCGGAGGAGATGACTGAACTGGATAACAATGTGCTGGACGGTCTGTGTGAGATCTGTAATATCATTGCCGGGCAGACCAAGGCTGTACTCTCGGTGACCGAGTATAAGTTTGACAAGATTAGTACGCCTTCGGTTGTGGTTGGTTCCAACTACTTTATCTCGCATTATAAGGGGGCGACAACCATTAGCGTTGATTTTGAACTTGAAGGGATTGTGCCTAATCCGCGCCAGGATCTCTCCTTTACCATCGCGATGTTCTTGGTTAAGATTTAAGTACTTGTATTTACCTGAGTTACAAAAAGGTTGAATGCCTTTTGCGAAATACTGCGCGGTATTATTTTGGGGATGATAATTCTCTGCCACTACTTATTGAGTAGTGGCTTTTTTTTGTGGGGGAAAAACCGAGAATTGTCTAATACCAGTTAACCGTCTTGAGCTTGATTATACTAAGTTTTAGAGAAATTGCGCATAAAAAATAATATGCTGATTGGCGAAGTTCATCATGTTTGGCTGGTCGTTACTCTCCGTGTTTTACGCTATAATGCGGCTGGGGCTAGGATGCTGTTTCTTATGAAAATGTGCTAAAATGTTAGCGCTAAAATATGAGATTGGATTATTTGGCGGTATAAAAATAATTTTTATGTTGAAAAAAAACCAAGAGTTATTATAGTCTTAAGAAAGTTAAATGAGTAAAACTTAATTATATCGCAAAGATAAAGTTTTAAACAGGCAATTGTGCCGGTATGGAGGATTATAATGCAGATAAATATGCGTGAGATGAATAGTAATCAGGCTGGAGTAGTGACGGCGGTAGCGGCAAAAGGCGAACTCGGAAGAAGAATCAGGGATATGGGAATTATTCCGGGTACCGAGTTTACAGTGGTTGGACGCGCTCCGCTCTATGATCCGGTGGCAATACGTTTAAAAGGCTTTACCCTTACTCTGCGCAATAGTGAGGCGGATTATGTCTTCTGCCAGAGTGTGTAAGTTAGAGGGGGGGCTTTTTTTGTAGGCTGTGAGTTAGAGTCCTTTAAATTTGTTTCTTGAGTGGGTTGTTGTTAGTGTTGTGTTATATTGTGTGAATGCTTTAATTTAAGGAAGAGTTGGGATGAAAAGCAGTCAGGGAAGAGGAGTGATAAAGGTTGCGCTCTCTGGGCAGCCTAATTGTGGCAAATCAACTATGTTCAATGTGCTTACCGGGGCTACAGCGCGGGTAGGAAACTATCCAGGAATTACTGTGGATCGTATGGAAGGGGTCTTTCAGACGGCGCAGTATGATATCAAGATTACCGACTTGCCGGGGACTTATTCGTTGAGCTCGTATTCCTTGGAAGAAGTTGTCGCCAGGGATGTAATTATAAATGAGCGTCCTGATGTAATCCTCTGTATGCTCGATGCTACCGCTATTGAGCGTAGTCTATACTTGACGGTGCAGTTGATGGAACTGGGGATACCGGTAGTCGTCGGGCTTAATATGATGGATGCGGCGAGAAAATCCGGGGTGCATATTGACTCGAAGAAGCTGAGTCTGCTTATGAATACGCCGGTGGTGGAGTGTGTTGCCAAGCGCGGAGTAGGTAAAACGGAACTCATGCAGGAGGTGGTCAACATCTTTGAGTCTCGGGAGCAGGAGAAACATGAGCCGCTGCAGATCTCTTACGGTAATGAGCTTGATGTACTTCTGGATGAGATGAGCAGTGAGATTGAAAAGCATAATTTTCTGACTGAGCGTTACCCCGCGAGGTGGACAGCACTCAAATATCTTGAGGAGGATTCGGCCGTACTCAAGCATGGGGAGGCGGCAGGGAGTCTGCATGCAGAACTCCTTAGCAAGGTTGAGAAAATCAAGGATCATATTCAGAAAGCTCTCGACTCCTACCCGGAAGCAATTATCGCCGATTATCGTTACGGATACATCAATGCGCTCTTAAGCGATGTTGTCGACCGTAAATCAAAGATCAGCTACGATGTCTCTGACAAAGTGGATATGGTGCTGACTCAGCGGTTTCTCGGTCCGCTGATTATGGTGGGTATTCTCTATCTGATGTTCTATGTAACCTTCAATGTCGGGGCGATACCTCAGGGCTGGGTTGAAGATCTTTTCGGTTGGTTTGCCGATCTGGCGGTTCGCTTTATTCCTGAAGGTTTGATGCGAAGCTTGGTGGTGAGCGGGATTATCGAGGGTGTGGGTGCGGTAATGGGCTTTGCGCCGTTGATTCTTATCATGTTTGCGATGCTGGTATTTCTGGAGGATCTGGGGTATATGTCGCGGGTGGCATATATGTTTGACCGGGTGTTGCGTACCTTTGGATTGCATGGCGCGTCGGTTATGCCCTTTATTCTCTCCGGCGGGATACCAGGAGGCTGTGCCGTGCCCGGAGTGATGACGGCGCGAACCCTCAGGAGTAAGAATGAACGACTGGCTACTATCTTTACCGCGCCTTACTTTGTCTGTGGGGCTAAAATTACCGCTTTTCTGGTACTCAGCGCCGCGTTCTTCCCTAAGCATGCCGATACCGTGATGCTGCTCTTGACGCTCTTGAGCTGGGTTGCGGCACTCCTCGTGAGCCTGTTACTGCGCAAGACGGTTATTACCGGGGAAGCGACGCCGTTTATTATGGAACTGCCGCCATATCGTATGCCGACATTCTATGGCGTGGGGGTGCATACTCTGGAGCGGGTATGGCAGTATGTCAAGAAGGCGGGTACGGTTATCTTTGCCATCTCGGTACTGATCTGGGTGGCGATGACCTTCCCGCAGTTGCCGACAGACGAGGAGCAGAAATTTGATCAGCAGATTCAGGAGCTCTCGACTCATTATAGTGGGGCTGAGTTGGCGAAGCAGTCTGCGGCGGTAGAGGCGAAGCGAGCGGAAGAGGAGTTGCGTCACTCGGTAGCCGGTAGAATCGGTACCGGAATGGAGACGGTTACCCAGTATGCAGGATTTAACTGGCGGGTCAATATTGCGCTTTTCGCCGGAGTTGCGGCCAAGGAGGTGATCGTCTCGACCCTGTCGACGGCTTACTCGCTCGGTGAAGCCGATCCAGATGCGGTGGCAGAGGGTGAGGATATGGACTTTATTCAGCGTATGCGTGCGGATCCGACCTGGACCATGCCGGCGATAGTCAGTGTATTCTTCTTTATGTTGCTGTATTGTCCGTGTTTTGTGACAATTGTGGTAATGGCGCGAGAATCTTCCTGGCCGTGGGCGATCTTTACCTGTGTGGCCAGTATGCTCGGCTCATTTATATTAGCGGTGCTGATTTATCAGGCAGGTACTCATATCTTTTGAGTGTTTAAAAGTGTTTAGCAAGATATAGAAGATGGAATAATGATATTTTCAAAGATAAAAAAGAAGGTTATGGAGTTAGAGACCAGGCCGGTACTCCTCCATGAAATGCCCGGAAGAGTCAGGTTCGGAATAAAGGTTCTCAAGCGTCTGACTAAGGAAATGCTCCCCCTTGCCGATCACCTTAAAGCAATAATTCAGGAGATTCCAGCGGTATTTGAAATTAAGATTAATAATGTCTCGGGGAGTCTGCTCATCAAGTATGATACGAAGAAGACAGATTCACAAAAGGTTCAGACCTTTATGCGGGAGGTTATACGCTATCTGCTGGGCTATGCCGAGGAAATTATGGCGGTAAAGGATGACGATCTGCCCGAGGTATTGCAACGGTTGAGTCGGCAGATAAAGGAGCAGACGACCGCAGAGCTGGTCTTCACTCCCGCCAAGCTGCCAAAAGATGTTTGGACGGTCTGAGACTGAGTTATAGTCAATTGTACGTTATTTGCAGGTATCAAGAATAAGGAGATTGATATGGAGAGTAGTTCTTGTACGGCTGAATCCACTAAGTCTGAAGGCGGTAGTTCTCAGGCGAAGTCAGGAATGTCGGGTATGATGGGGGCGGATGGTATGCTGGGGCAGGGCGTAGGCTCGATGCAGTATCAGGGGAGCGGAATGGCTCCACATGAACCACTCCATCCGGAAGGCCCTGAAGGCTCGGGAATTCCTGGTGGTGTAAGTCATAGTGGCGAAGAAGGAAGTGGTAAGCCACAGGGCGTAATTGGTCAGCCTCAGATGCAGAGCGGTATGCAGCCACAGGGCATGATGGGTCAGCCGCAGATGTATGGCGGTATGCAGCCACAGGCTATGATGCAGGGGCAACCGCAGATGCAGAGCGGTATGCAGCCACAGGCTATGATGCAGGGTCAACCGCAGATGCAGAGCGGTATGCAGCCACAGGCTATGATGCAGGGGCAACCGCAGATGCAGAGCGGTATGCAGCCACAGGGTACGATGCTGGGTCAGCCGCAGATGTATGGCGGTATGCAGCCTCAGGGTATGCTTGGTCAGCCTCAGATGTATGGCGGTATGCAGCCACAGGGCATGATGCAGGGTCAGCCGCAGATGCAGAGCGGTATGCAGCCACAGAGTACAATGCAGGGTCAGCCGCAGATGTATGGCGGTATGCAGCCACAGGGTACAATGCTGGGTCAGCCGCAGATGTATGGCGGTATGCAGCCACAGGGTACGATGCTGGGTCAGCCGCAGATGTATGGCGGTATGCAGCCACAGGTGAGTGGTGAGGTGCAGGCGCAGAACGGTAATATGGTTCAGAATATGAATTATTCGGCGCAAACCGGCGCGGCGACTGACGGTGGATCACAGCAATTGGCACTCGGTGATATGAACAGGTATGGTCAGTATCTGGAGATGTTTACTGATATGGCTAATGGCAAGACACCTGATCTGCCGCAGATTGCGCAGATTGTCGAGCAGGCACCGGGAGATTTCTGGAAAGGTGCTATTGTTGGAGCTGCTGCTGGTTTTATCTTTACCAATGAGTCGGTACGTGATGGTTTTGGAGCGGTAATTGGATCAATGTTTGACGGTGCAAAAGAAGAAGCTGCTGTTGCAGAATAAAGGAAAGGACTATTATGAATTATTATTATCAGACAGCTCCGGTGAGTTACCCGGTAAATTATCAGACCATGAATTATAACTCTACGCAGCAAGCGCTCAACGCCGGGATTACCGGGGCAGTTGTGGGTGCGGTTGCCGGAACAGCCCGCGGTATCTACCAGACTGAAAAGAACAGCGAAGGTCGAATTGCCGGAGTAGCCAAGGCCGCAGCACGTGATTCTGCTATCTGTGGTGCATCGTCTTTTGCCGGTGCTATGGCTGCAGGTTTGAGCGGAACGAAAGGACTGCTCTCTCTGGCTCTCTTTGCCGGAGTAGGGGTTGGTGCAGGATATATGTTGAATAAGATTCTGCCCAAAGGTGAAGGCGCTAAGTGTGAAGAGGTAAAGGAAGAAGAGTAAGACTTTAGAATCTGGATAGGATTATGCAAATATTCTCTCATAATGACTGTGAGCTTATTCTGGCGCATGATATTCCAGGTAGACTCCGGGTACGCAGTAGTATTCTGCGTACCCCGGGTTTGCAGGAAGAGATCTTGGAGGCGGTACTGAGCAAGATCGCGGATATTGTTTATATGCGTTTTAATCGCCGGTTGGGTTCACTGGTAATAAAGTATGAGTATGCTGCAAGAGCGCGAAAATTGATACTTCTCAGACTCTGCGATCTGCCGGAGGAGGTCTTTGCTGGACCGGTAGAGCGGGAGAACCCTCCTGATGTTCTCGGATTGTTTATCTCGGCTGGATTGACCCTACTCGGAGGAATATTGCCGCCGACACTCAAACCGGTATATACCTGGGTAAGGAATCTGCCGTTTTTGATTCGAGGTGCGGATACTCTCATAACCGAAGGACTGCGGGTTGAGGTGTTGGATGCGGTTACGCTCTCAGTATTGACACTCCAGCGACGTTATTTCACTACCGCCGCTACTCGGCTGATGCTCGATGTGGGTGAGTATCTGGAGAAGTCGGTGCGTTACCGCTCTACCAAACTCTTGAAGACCTTGCTTCAGCCCTCGGCTGAGACGGTGTGGATTGAGCAGGAAGGTATCGAACGTGAAATCCCCTTCAGTGAGTTGCATCTGGGGGATATGGTTGTCGTTGGCTCCGGCGAGTTGATCGCGGTGGACGGGGTAGTTGTATCCGGGCAGGCTACGGTCAACCAAGCTTCAGTTACAGGTGAAAGTGTACCGGTGGCACCGGCGATAGGTGACACGGTCTATGCCGGGAGCGTTGTAATTGAAGGGCGTCTTAAAATCGAGGTGCAGACTGTAGGTTCGGAGGTGTCAACCGCTCGTATTAGCAGTTTCATCAAGGAGTCACTGGTAACTAAGTCCGAAGCACAGCATAACGCTGAGAAACTTGCGGATAATCTGGTGCCTGTAAGTTTTGCTACCGGAGCGGCGGTATTTCTGCTGACTCGAAATCTCAGCCGGACGGCAGCGGTATTTGCCGTAGACTACTCCTGTGCCATGAAGTTGATCTGTCCTACGGCGCAGAAAGCGGCGATGTATGCAATAGCGCAGCATGGGGTATTGGTACGCGGTGCAACCGCCTTAGAAGGACTGGGTAAGATTGATGCACTGGTCTTTGATAAGACCGGCACGGTGACTACAGGTATGTTCAGCATCTCGGATATTATAGGTTTTTGTGATTATACTCCGGAGAGTGTCCTCTCAATTGCCGCTGCGGCTGAGGAGCATTATACACATCCGATAGCTAGAGCTGTGGTTGTTGCAGCCCGTGAGCGTAAGATAAATATTCCGCATACCAGCGAGGTTGACTTTGTGGTGGCGCATGGGGTGTCGGCGTATGTGGACGAGCGCTTAATTAGGGTTGGAAGTAGGCATTTCATCAATGATGATGAGTTGGTTGATTGTTCGGTGGCGGATGAGCAGGCAGACAGACTCAGGCTTGCGGGAAATACCATTCTCTATGTCGCGAGCGATGATAAATTGATCGGAATTATTGCGCTGAGCGATACCCTTAGGGAAGAGAGTGAACTCTGCCTGAGATTCTTCAGAGAACTTGGGGTTGAACGGATGATAATGCTGACGGGTGATAACGAGATTACCGCCAAAGCGATTGCGACAAAACTTGGAGTTGAGGTGCGCTGGGAATTAAAGCCGCAGGATAAGGCTGAGGTTGTTGCCAGCTTGCAAGATGAAGGATATTCGGTTGCATTTATCGGTGATGGGGTAAATGATGCACCGGCGCTGGTGGCAGCGGATGTTGGGGTCTCCATGGCAGCGGGTTCGGATATCGCCAGAGAAGCCGCTCAGATTGTACTGCTCCGTGATGAACTGCTCTCATTGGTATATGCCTATGGACTCGCACGTAATTCTCAAGAAAAGATCAGTACCGGCATGAAGACTTCTATCGGTATCAATACGGTGACACTACTGCTGTCAACTCTGGGCAAGGTCTCACCACTGACTGCAGCTCTGATTCATAATGGTTCGACCGTGGGTTCGCTCATCTATGTGCTCAACGGGGCGAGGGTCAGTCGGAAGACAGAGAAATTAATCAAACACTTATCAGGAGACGGAGAAGAATATGAATCTGAGTGATGCTCCGTTTGAGCAGCTACTACGTATAGTTGCAATTACAGATGCAGAAATTGAACGAGAATTGAATCGGGTTGGACTTCGTGTCGGCTCAGAGTGCCATAAGCACGTGCCGACCAATCCACCGTCCATGCGCATAAAGGGTCCCTCTGGGTCGGTTGTACTTGGAGGAGGGCTGACCAATAAGGTTACTCTCAATGTTAATGGTGGTACCAAGACTCTTAGTGATATCCGCTTTGAAGATACGGCGGTGGTAAAGGATATCAAGGGAGGTTGCTGGCTGCAGAACGCTCTACGGAAACTGGGAATACAGCCAGGCGCCAAGATCCGCCTTATGCGGCGTTTGCCACCGATGGAGTATGTGGTGCGGATCAATAATCGTGAACGTATAAAACTGAGTGAGGCAACTGCGGCCAGAATACTCGGCTGCCATGAAAATGGACAAGTGCAGCAGTTCTCCTCAGCCCGGGTGGAGACGGATTTTACAATTACCGATCTGGTCGGAGGTAGAAAATTCTCCGCTTTTCTAAAAGGGCTGGGGATTGCGAGCGGTGAAAAGATAGTTCTTGAAGGACTGGAGCATGTCAGCGAGTTATACCCGGACAATGAAGGGAACTCTGAGGCGGAGCGTATCTGCCTGAAGACGGTGCGCGGATCGGTAAGAATACATTTGAATAATCAGAAAGCGACGTATGTTGAAGTCACAACGGTATAAAGAAGCAATAAAAGTACGGCACCAGTTGCCGGGAAGACTCCGGGTAAAGGTCGGGGCGTTACATAAACGGACACGGATGCAGCAAGAGTGGAAGAATAAATGCATAGCGCTTCCAGGCGTTATTGAAGTGCGGGAGAATATGTTGTGCTGCAGTACGGTATTGGTATATGAGCCGGAGAAAGTAGATAGCGAGCTTCTTTTAACTGAGATGGCAAAAATTCTCAGGACTTTGCAGAGCAAGCATTGCCCCGAGTGTTCACTGGATATGGAACGGGAGGCCAAACAGGGGCTCGATTCCAGACAGATGCGTCCTTGGCGTTTTGGCGCGGCGGCGGCAGTGTCGGCGGTTGTCTTTGTCTGTAAGCGGTTACTGAACATAACCCTGGCTGAGACCTTCTTCAGCCCTCTGGGGATTGCCGTAACCCTATTGACCTTGCCGCTTATATCCAAGGCACTCAAGGATACTGCCAGAGAGAAGCGGATTAATCTGTATACTTTTCTTGGTGGGAGCTGTTTGCTCGCTGTGTTTATGGGCGAAGCACTCACGGCGTTGGAGATAATTCTGATCACTGAAGGAGCAGAGCTCTTAACTGAAAAAATAACCGAAAAGTCACGTCGGTCTATTCAGAATATTCTGGAGGTGGCGACCAAGGATGTGTTTATTCTCAAGGATGGGGTAGAGGTGGCGGTGCCGGTGTCGACGTTGCAGCCGGGTGAGATTATAGTACTCCATACTGGGGAGAAGATACCGGTTGATGCAGTGGTTGTACATGGGGATGCGCTAGTAAATGAGGCGGCAATTACTGGAAACGGCTTGCACATCAGTAAGACTGTCGGTGATAAGATACTCTCAGGGACAATGCTTGAAGAAGGGCTTATTCAGGCAGAGGTGAGTGCGGTTGGGGATGATACCTATCTCTCTTATATCCTCAGGCAGGTAGAGGATAATCTGGAGAATCGCGCTCCGATCGAGCTTCTCGCCGATAAACTGGCGCATACGCTGGTCAATATCGGTCTGGTCTCTACCGGACTTACGATTCTGCTGACCGGGAGTATTGCCAGGGCTTTGACGGTAATGCTGGTGATGGCTTGTCCGTGCGCAACCGTACTTGCAGCCTCTTCCGCGATTACCGCCGCGCTGCGCGCAGCAGCACGCAAGGGTATACTTATCAAGGGAGGGCGGTATCTGGAGAAGGTTGCGCAGACCAATGTCTATTGTTTTGACAAGACCGGAACTCTGACTTCGCATGAACCGGAATTGACTAAGATTTTGACCTATAATGATTTTACTGCGACCCAGGTACTGGAGATGGCGCTCTCGGCTGAGTTGCATAATCAGCATCCGCTGGCCAAGGCTATTCGACATGAAGCTAAGAAGCACCGCATAAAACCGGTGGCGCATCAGGAATGTGACTTTGTGCATGGTAAAGGGATCAGAGCGCTGGTTGGCGGCGATGAGATCTTTATCGGCAGTTACCTGTATATGCTGGAGTCCGGGGTGATTGTTACGCCATTTAAGGGTGACGGCGACGAACTGGCCAAACACGGAATGATGGTTACTTATGTGGCGCGAAATGTCCAGGTAGCGGGAATACTCGGTTTTGAGAATTGTCTGCGTCCGGAATTGACTGAAACTATGAATCGGCTGCGAAATCTTGGTGTGGAACATATGCATATGCTGACCGGTGACAGTAAGTATGCTGCAGAGTATATTGCTGAGCGTTATGGCTTTGATGTCTGTCATCATACCTTGCTCCCGGATCAGAAGGATCAGATTATCCGTAAGCTCAAAGACGAAGGGCTGGAGGTTGTGATGATCGGAGACGGTATTAATGATGGTCTGGCGCTGGTGAGCGCGGATGTGGGAATAGCACTGGGGATCGGGGGCACAGATGTGGCGTTGGAGGCGGCAGATATTGTTTTGATCAATGACGGCCTCAGTGATCTCTGTGGTTTGCGGGTACTCAGTCAGCAGACACGGGAGGTGATTAATCAGAACTTTGTGTTGGCAACGGGGACGAATATTATTGGGGCGGTGATGGCGGCGCTGGGGTATATTAATCCGGTAATGGCTGGTATGCTTCATATAGCGCATACCTTGGGGATACTCCTCAATTCATCACGTCTCTTGAAATTTCCTGAAATTGAGAAAAATTTCGAAGAAACAACAGTCAGAGAAGAAGAAGCTCAGGTTGTATATATTGATTAACCAATAATTGTTATAGTGTAAGGAGAGATTATGGATTACTATCAGCAACAGGCATCTGGAAATAACCCGGAGTATTACTATCAACAGCAGGCATACGCAAACAACCCAGAATATTACTATCAACAGGTGCAGCAGCAGGCCAGCCTGCCCCAGAATTATCAGTATTATAACCAGTATTATAATCAGTACGCGACAGAATATCCGATAATGGATTATTCCGCTCAGGTTCCGGCTGTAGCACCGGTGGTTGAGAAGAGCAGACTCAAGAGCTGGTTTGATTTTACCGATGCAAATTATATCAAGGGCTTACTGGTCGGAGCTGGTATCGCGGTGGTACTCGGACAGCCGGTAGTACGTAAGGCGCTTATCTCAGGTGCAGTAAGCACTTGGGACGCGGTTACCTGTGGCTTTGAAGAGCTGAAAGAGCAGGTTGAGGATGTCCGCGCCGAGAAAACAACAGAGACCAAATAGGCTGAGATTCAAGCGAAAGGATAGTTATGTCAACGGATGGAATACTCAAAGGGGTGCTGGCGGGAACCGGGGCGGCATTACTGGTAATGTATCTGGCTAAGCAGGCACAGAAGGGCACAGGGCAAGCAGGTAAGCTGGGAGGCGGTGCCGACGCACTCAAGGATATGAGCGATGAGAAGCTGGCAGAGCTCAAGGATAATATCGAGGATATACTGGCGGAGAGAGGCGTATAAGCGCCCTCCCGCTCAATACTCGCGATTGGCGTAGATTGGCGTAACGGAAATAATTATGGAGAATGATAAGGATAAACAGGGGATGTTCTTCGAAGAATTCATGTTCTTCTTCATGGGCCTGAGAAAGTGTCATTGCCGGCATATGGTCGGTAGGATCAAACGTAAGTACCCAAAAGACTCCCCGGATAAGCTTGCTGAACGCCTGGTACAGGCTCAGGCGGCTCTCTCCTTTACCGCCGGAGTACTGGCTAAAGTTCAGTCCGGATTGTCTGCGGGAAATAGTACGCTACGGTTGATCGGAATTGCCGGGCGGACAATTATAATCTCGCGGATGCATGTCTCGCTTATTCTTAAAATTGCGCTGATATACGGTAAAGATATTGATGCGCAAGAGCGGATACCGGAGATTATTGCGGTTATCGCGGCAACGGTGCCAGCGTTGATCCTGACCGGATCCGGGGCGAATCGCGGTGGTACTGTTGAAGAAACGGGAATTATAAACTATGCTACCAGTGGTGTTGCCGGCGGGGCGACAGCGTATATTCTCGGGCGGGCGGCGATTATGTATTATAAGCGTCAAGCAAAAGAGGTAGAAACAAAGACTGCCAAGCAGAAGTAAGTGGCGGGCTCGGGTCGGCCTTGGTTGGGTAGTTGTGGTGTTGAAGGGGGTAGGGCAGAGTAATTTGCTCTACCCTTTAAAATATAGTATGGCCAGCGATTTTCCGGAGAGTTGATGCTGGTGTAGAGTTTTAGGCTGCGCGTAATCTCGGCTGAGTAGAGCTGGCACTGCAGCTTAGGATTCAGACCGAATCACGAATAATAAGCGAACTCGGCAGGATTATATGTTCATACTCCTTGTCGGGATTATCGATACGAGACAGCAGGAGTTCAACCGCCTTCTGGCCAATCTCGGCTGTCGGCTGCCGGATAACCGATAATGGCGGATCACTGATCTCCTGCCACTCATAGTCATCAAAGGCAATGAGTGCTACATCTTCTGGAATACGTAGTTTTGCCTTTTTGACATACTTGTAAAAGCCGATAGCAGAGTAGGCGTTGTCAATGACAACTGCATTCACCCCGGTCTTGCAGATACACTCCGCAGCTCTGTAACCTTCTGCTACATCATCATTTAATCCAAGATTTATAGAATGAATGTACTCCGCTTTCTGGGGGAGGTGGTTCTTCTCCAAGGCGTCGAGGTAACCCTGTAATCTTTCGAAGTGATTGCTCTGGTATTCGCTGGAGTAGTTGGCACCGATATAGCCGATTTTCGTGTAGCCGCTGGTGATCAGGTACTGTACGGCTTGCTGCGTTATCTGCTTATTGTCGGTGGAGATATAGTCACAGGCAAACTCTTCGGGCTTATGATCCAAGGCAATAATCGGGTAGTTCAGGTTATTCAAAAAATCTATATCGGCGAGGGTAAAGGTGCAGATCATGCCGGCGATCATATTATTATTGTATTTTGAGAAGTTCAGGATGTCGGTCTGGGGGTTATTATCCGAGAAGCTGAGGACAAGGTTGTAGTTGTTCTTATTCAGTTCGACATAGAGGGCTAGTAGAATCTGGTTAAAAAAAGCGTTGCCGGTTCTGCTGCCAGTGAGTAACGGGAGTGATACCGAGATATTACGGTTGTCCTTGGTGCGCAAAAGCTGACCGGCGTAGTTTGGTTTATAATTCAACTCCTTGATCGCTTCGAGTACCTTCTCCTTGGTCTCTTTTTTAATATATGATAAATTGTTAATCACATTTGAGACGGTGTAGGTGGATACTCCCGCATGCTTGGCGACATCTTTCATGGTTACCATTTGTTAGATCCCTGATCAGTATCATATGGTTGTATATGACTCTGAATTAACTGTATATATGTTAGTAAAAAAAATATACTTAAAAAAGTTGCATAACAAAATACATGAGATATACTACTATATATTTATATAATCGATTAGATAAAAAATTAACCATTTTTATCTATCTTACAGGAATTTGTTGCGATTTACAAGTGTTTGTGTTGAATGTTGTGTTCCCTTTTTTATTAGAGGGTTATATAAACGATTATATATGGATTCGGAGGAGAGCTATGAGAGAGAAATTGTCTGTGCTTATTGTGATGTTGTATGTGTGTGCGTTGCTGCTGCTTGGCTGTACAGCGCAAGCTGAGGAAAAATGGCAGCCTGAGAAAGACTGGGCCAAAGGGATCAAGATTAGGATGTTTGTTGGTGGAGATCCCGGGGATAAGTTCGCTTCGATAATTTACCGAGGAGCACAGCAGGCGCAGCTAGATACCGGGTGTGAGGTGGAGTATGTCTTCTCGGGGTGGAGCATTGAGAAGATTACCTCACAGTTCAGGGAAGCGGTAGCGGCTAAGCCGGATGGTATCGTCATGGTTGGGATTGCTGGCGATGCCGGGAATATGGAGGTGGCTAAGAGCGCGCGGAATGCCGGGATCAAGATGATGTGGATTACTGCTGATGTGAAGAAGGTGCGCGCAGAACAAGGTGGGGGGTATATCGGAGTTCTGGATCTGACCAAGCAGGGGCGTGATCTGGCAACGGAAGCGCTGGCCAAGCTGGACATCCCTGAGGGTAAGACCATAGTCGTCTTCGGTGCCTTTGGACAACCGGGGCGGTATTACCGGGAAGAGGGAGCTGCCGCTTGTTTTGAGGAGGCGGGTTATAACGTAGTGCGTATCAGCGTTGAAGACAACTGGGCGTCTGACCCGAGTGTGGCTATTGCGCCGATCACCGGAGCAGTTCTGTCAAATCCAGATACCAAGCTTATTGTATTTCCCGGAGGGCAGCTGCTGGGGGCGGTGCCGGTCTATATGCGCGCAATAAATAAACGACCAGGGGAGATATTCTGCATTGGTTTTGATACCAGCTCCGAGGTTATGAAAGCCTTCAATGACGGCTATGTTCAGTTGACCTCTGATCAGCAGCCTTTTATTCATGGCTATCTTTCCATCTTGAGCCTGTGTCTGCAGGTGAAGTATCAGCTGGCACCACTGGTGGTGGATACGGGGGCGGGCTTTGTTGATGTGGATAATTATACTGAGGTTGAGGGACTGGCAAGTATGGGCTTGCGGTAAGTCTATTATAATAATAATGAATTCTTGTGGAGATGTATTATGAGTAGTGTAGATGATGTTGATTGTTTGAATCTTGATTCCATACACTTTTCTGATGCAAGGTGGGAGAGGGTCAAGGGGGTATATGAAAAATTATGGGATAGGACTCTGGACAGACCGGTCATTGCTATAACCACCTGCAATCATGAGTCAAATCGTGTTAAACCCAAGTATGCGTATGACCTCTTTACCTGTAATTATCCAGCAGAAGCTACGGTTGCTGATATAATCGATAGCTGGGATTATAATTTTTCAACCAAACGTTATCTGGGAGATGCATTTCCACAGGACTTTCCGAACTATGGAGCTGGAGTAGGCGCTGCTTTTTTAGGATGTGATATTGTACCTGCGCCAGAGTCTGAAACGGCTTGGTTTGTAGCGCAGGAAGCAAAAGAGATTGAGGAGTATGAGTTCAAGTTTGATCCGGAGAACAAGTGGCTTACAATTGTTGCTGAGGTGACACGGGCAGCAAAGAAACGCTGGCAGGGCAAGGTCGTGGTCGGGATGACAGATATTGGCGGGGTGTATGATATTCTCTCTGCTTTCAGACCGTCATCAGAGCTTCTGCTTGATCTCTATGATTGTCCGGATGAGGTGAAGGCGGCATCATTTCAGGTAGTGGATGCTTGGAAAGAGATGTTTATGTACTTGAATAACATTGCTCAGGAAGATAAGGTGCAAGGGTATACCTGTGTAACGCCGATCTATTCGCAGCAGTCATACTATATACTTCAATCTGATTTTTGTTACATGCTCAGCCCTGATATGTTTGAAGAATTTATCAAACCGGAATTGTCACTGCTCATAGACTTTCTCGATAATCCATTTTATCATCTCGATGGAGCGGGTCAACTTGCGCACCTTGATTCGCTTCTGTCAATTGAGAAGCTGAGGGGAATTCAGTGGGTGCCGGGGGCGGGGGCGCCGGATTGCCTGGAGTGGCCTGAAGTATATAAGAAGATACATGATTCCGGAAAGATACTCCAGTTTTATGGTTCACAGATTGATAGTAAGACCTTTGAGGCGGTCGAAATAATAGCAGATCAGATAGGTTCAACAGCAGGCATTGTCGCTATCTTTCATGATGTTGACAAAAAGTATGAAGATGAGGCATATGCGTTGTTAGAGAAGTTTGGGGTTGAACCCTAATCAGTTTTTTTCAGCAATAATAATATGTTTGAGTATCCTGCTCTGAAAATTGAGCAGTGAGAATGTATTGATTTTAATGAATGGAATGATATATGAAAGTACTAGAACTTAAGAAGATAAAAAAATCATTTGGCAGGGTGAACGCGATTTCAGATGTTTCGTTTCATGTCAATGAGGGAGAGGTGCTGGGATTTCTGGGAGATAACGGTGCAGGAAAGAGTACTACGATTCGGGTAATCTCTGGAGTACATGCCCCGGATGAGGGAGAGATATTCTTCGGTGAGAAGAAGATGGATGATTGGAATGTAAATATTGCGCATAACATCGGTATTGAAACGGTATATCAAGATAGAGCGCTGGCAGGTCAGCAGAGCGTGAACGCAAATATCTTTATGGGAAGGGAGATTAAGAATCGGTTCGGTTTTATCGATGTTAAAAAACAGCGAGCAGAGACCACACGGCTGATCAATGAGATAGGGTTTACGTCAAAGCTTATTCGGGAGTACTCGCCGGTACAGACGCTCTCCGGCGGAGAACGCCAGGGTGTGGCTATTGCCAGGGCGTTGTATTTCAAAGCGAAGCTGGTGCTGCTAGATGAACCGACAACCGCACTCTCACTTACCGAGTGCGCTAAGGTGTTCAGACTTATTGAGCATATCAAGAGTGAGGGCTTATCCTGTATCTTTATTACGCACAATATTTATCACGCGCATAAAATCTGTGATAGATTTGTGGTCATGGACAGGGGAACTGTTGCTTTTGAGTGTACGCGGGATGAGGTTACCGCGACTGAGTTGATCGATAGAATGCAGAATCTGGCTCATACAGGAGTGACAGAGAGAATTATGAGAGGGAAAAAATAATGCAGAAGCCGTTGAATATTTTTATAGCTGAGAACAAAACTGCGTTTTCATCGTTCGGATTTGCAATTGTCTTATTTTTAATCTTTATTATTGGCAAACCGACAGTATTTTTGAATTCGTCTATCTATATGGCTGTATTTGTGATGATGCCGGCATATATATTTCTAGCGTTGGCGCTGGTATTTGTGGTGACCTCGGGCGAAATTGATCTTTCGTTTCCGTCGGTGGTTGGGCTGACGGCGTGGATATTTGCGTTGGCGGCAAATAACGGCGTGAATTTATTTGTCTGCTTTTTGCTGGCCATGCTGGTCGGCATCGCTGCAGGTGCGCTCAATGGCTTGCTGGTTACGAAACTGAAGCTGTCGGCATTGGTAACCACTCTGGGGATGAATTTTCTGTATCGCGGTTTGATTAATATCGGGGTACAAGGACATGGTATCGATCTTACCGGAACCGATCAGACATTATTTGGCAGGATCTTTACCGGGCGTATTGGCGATGTCTTTCCGGCACAGATGTTATGGGCGGTAGTCTTTGCTGCGTTCTGCTGGGTGCTCTTCAACCGGCACAGCTTTGGGGCGCAGATCAAATGTATCGGGGATAATAAGGACAGTTCACGTGAAATGGGTATCAATGTGGACAATGTCAAGATAATGTCCTTTGTCTTTGTCGGTATTGCCTGTGCGCTTGCCGGGGTGCTGGTGAATCTGGTGAGTATCTCGTTCTACCCGACTACCGGGGATGGTTTTATGCTCTTTGTCCTGGCTGCGGTCTTTGTCGGAGGTACTCCTACTTGGGGTGGTGTGGGCACGATAACTGGTGCGTTTATCGGCGCGGCAGTAATAAGCTTTCTGGAGACTGGTATCATCTCGTTGGGGCTTACCGGATTCTATACGCAGTTTTTCTATGGTCTGATAATTATTCTGTCACTGATAAGCCACAGGTTTAACAAGGGCAAGAATCGCTACTAATTTAATCAGATAAATTCAAATCAGGCGTGTAGTTTATAGTGTATTCAATTTTCAGTTGTCATAGCAAGTCAGGAGAAAGCTGCTTATGATAATAATGGGCAAGGGAAGCTAAGACAAAGTTTGGAAATACGCGGTTAGATTTGTATTTGTTGCTGATTGCAGAGGAGAGTTATATGGGTGTTTTTTCAGAGAGTAATGGTACGTTGTTTTTTAGTTATCGTGCCCAGAATCTGCGTATTGATGCTTGGGGTGAGGATTCGTTTAGAATTCGCGCAGCCTTGGGGAGTGCGCTCAAGGATGATGCTGCTATTCCTCAAGCCTTACTTACACCGAGTAAGAAGAAGGCGGATAGCATACAGATAAAGGATGATCTTGCTGAAATTGTCAACGGCAAGCTCAAAGCGACAATTGATTTTAACATCCCGGCAGAGGATAATACCAATAAGCATAATGGCAGGATAGTGTTTTATAACACTGAGACCGGGAAGGTGGTACTGGAAGAGTATCTCTTTCAGACCAAGCTGAATGAGGCTGCTAGAAAAATCTATCCGACCGCTGAAGGCTTACACGAACTGTTTGTGCGGTTTAAGTCGGACAGAGAAGAGAAAATATTTGGCTTGGGGCAGCATCATAATCGTATTCTCAATCAAAAAGGCTGTATGCTTGAACTTAGGCAGCGCAACCGGGATGTGACAATTCCATTCATGCTTTCAAGCAACGGCTATGGTTTCTTATGGAATAATCCAGGAATTGGGCGTTTTAGCTCATCAGTAGAATCGACAGTATGGGAGGCGAAGGCCGCTTATCAGCTTGATTACTGGATTACGCTGGGGGATACGCCTCAAGCGATACTCGGAAATTATATGCAGGCTACAGGCGTTCCGGGGAATATTCCGGAGTGGGCTACAGGGTTCTGGCAGTGTAAATTACGCTATAAATCTCAGGAGGAACTGCTAAACGTCGCGCGGGAGTATAGGCAGCGCGGGCTACCGATATCGGTAATTGTCATTGACTATTTTCACTGGTCGGCTCAGGGGGATTGGGATTTTGACCCTGAGTACTGGCCGGATCCAGAGGCGATGGTGGAGGAACTTGAGAATCTGGGTATCAAGGTGATGGTCTCAGTGTGGCCAACAGTGAGCACCAAGAGCAGGAATTTTGCTGAGATGCGTGACCGGGGATTTCTTACCCGGGGTAGTGATGGGAATCTCTTTCTCTTTCCCTTTGCGGAAGTGGGAATTGATCCTGAGCAGTATGTGTACTTTTATGATCCGACAAATCCCGAGGCGCGAGATTATTATTGGGCGCAGGTGAAGCAGAATTATTTTGACCGCAAGATTCAGTGCTACTGGTTGGATGCATGCGAGCCGGAGACAATTCACGGCAAAACCGAAGAAATGTCGTTATATCAGGGGCCGGGGGTTGCTATTGCCAATGCTTATCCGTTTGTGCATGAGATGGGAATGTATGAAAATATGCAGAAAGCAGGACTAGAAAACCCGATAAACTTGTGTCGGTCAGCCTGGGCGGGGAGTCAACGCTATGGGGCAGCGGTGTGGAGCGGGGACATTCCTTCGTCGTTCGGCTCGTTAAAGCGACAGATAAGGTCAGGGTTGAATATGTCGCTGAGTGGAATACCGTGGTGGACGACAGATATTGGTGGCTTCACCGGAGGTAAAATTGATGATCCAGAGTTTCGGGAGTTAGTCGTAAGGTGGTTTCAGTACGGGGTGTTCTGTCCGTTATTCAGATTGCATGGAGTCAGGATTTCAAGCAGTAGTAAGATACTGCTGGGGTCGGGGGATGATAACGAGGTCTGGAGTTTTGGTGCCGAGAGCTACGAGATTATTACGAAATATCTGGAATTACGCGAAAAATTACGTCCGTATATTAGTGCGCAATTCAAACGCTGTGCGCTTGACGGTACGCCGCTAATGCGGCCGTTGTTTTATGATTATCCTGAGGATAAAGCAGCTTGGAATATTGAGAATGAATTTATGTTTGGGCCGGATTATCTAGTGGCGCCGGTGGAGGAGATTAAGTCTGTACGGCGTAGTGTGTATTTGCCTGAAGGCGTAAATTGGATAAACGCCTGGACTGGTGAGGAGACAGAGGGTGGGGTGGAAGTTCAGGTTGCAGCGCCGTTGGCGCAGATACCGCTATTCATAAAAAAAGGGGCGGAAAATCCCTTGAAATAATTTTTTTCGCGGGGTACTTCAGCGGTAATACTGCTACTGCTAATTAATGAGCATCGTGGACAGTATAGGCGTAAGGTAATATATGGTCAATATCGTGAGAGTATAAAAGAGATAATTCAGCGGTTATGCAGTTACAAGGGAGTTGATATTATAGAGGGGCATATGATGAGCGATCACGTGCACCTGTTGTTAAGTATTCCACCAAAGTTCAGTGTGGCTCAATTTATGGGGTATCTTAAAGGCAAGAGTGCGCTTATGATATTCGATAAACATGCAAATTTAAAGTATAAGTTTGGTAACAGGCATTTTTGGGCAGAAGGTTATTATGTAAGTACGGTGGGTTTTAATGAAGCTACGGTGAAGAAGTATATCCGTGAGCAGGAGAGTCGAGATATAGCTTTAGATAAATTGAGTGTGAAAGAGTTTGAAGACCCTTTTAAGGGTGGCAAGTAATAATAATCCCCCTTTTAGGGGTAGCAACGAGTCAAAAGCATTAGTAGCTTGAACGAAGTGAAAGCAGAGCGTCTTGAGACGTTGCAGGTAATAAGGGCTTATAGCCCCGAGCGAACCACCCGTTTGACGGGTGGTTCCAATTTGTGCTGATAAATATACGAGATGTGTGAAACAGTGGATCACGGGGTTTTGCAGGTAGAAAGCATAAATTTAGCCTGAATGTTTGGAATTGGCGGAGAAGAGGTAGGTATTTATTCCTAAGTGTAGTCTTAATTTATAAGTAATTGCTTTTGTTACAGTGAAAACAAATTTTGCGGTATGTTCTGCTTTATGCTTCAGTCATACGCCTATAATGCCGTATAAAAGGTACGGTATGGGCAGACAGGATTTATGTTGGTACATTGATCCTGTGTAGACTATTGCTGTTTGTAAGTTTTTTGGATGGAGTCATGTGCTATGAACTGTAAGTTAAATGAAAGATAACGTGGATTATTTGGAAGGGTTATAGCGTGGTCTTGTTAAGTACGCTATTCTTAATTTTGTAACAGAATAATTATCTTGATTATGCTAATCGAAATGTATATATCTTAAGTATAGGATAAGTTTACGCTTATAATTGTTGAATATTTGGGTTTATTTTTAGTGGGCGTGGCAGCAGGCGTTGAGGTTGGAGTGAAACTGGGAATGAGGCTTGAATAATTGTGGTTTGAGGTGGCAGTTGGTGAGAATAACGTACGATAAAAGGTTGGCGTGCGGTGTGTCGGCTTTGAGGCGGGATCCTTTTTTGAAAAGAAATTGAGCAGGGAGGTCGGGGTATGCAGGCGGTGATATTTGCTGGCGGGTACGGCACACGTCTTGGTGAGGAGACGCAGACTATCCCTAAGCCGATGGTGGAGATTGGCGGTAAGCCGATTATCTGGCATATCATGAAGATATACTCTCACTATGGGATACATGATTTTGTGATTCTGCTCGGCTACAAAGGCTATGTCATTAAAGAGTATTTTGCTAATTATTTTTTGCATCAGAGTGATCTGACCATAGATCTGAAGTCTAACTCGATCGAGGTGCATAACAATACCAGTGAGCCGTGGCGGGTGACGCTGTTGGATACCGGCCAAGAGACCCAGACCGGCGGCAGACTACGGCAGGCCAAGGCATATTTACAGGATGAACCCTTTATGCTGACGTATGGGGATGGGGTTGCGGATATTGATATTGCGGCGCTGCAGAGGTATCACCGGGAGCAGAATAAGATATTGACCATGACGGTGGTTCGGCCTGAAGGTAGGTATGGCGTGGTTGACTTGGAGCGTGAGAGTAATGATATCAACCGCTTCCTAGAGAAGCCGACTCAGGGCGAGCAGTGGATAAACGGCGGGTTTATGGTGTGTCAACCGGAGATATTCGAGTATTTACAGATCGGTGATGAGATGCCGTTTGAGTGGGCTCCACTGGAGAAATTGGCGAGTTCAAGCCAGGTCAAGGGATTTAGGCATGAAGGTTTTTGGCGCTGTATGGATACGGTGCGGGACAAGAATGTGCTCGAGCAACTCTGGCAGGGGGACGCACCTTGGAAGGTTTGGGAGTAAGTTATGGCGGTGATACGGGCGAAGACCCTTGATCTAAAACGGACACGGAGCGTTACTCCGCTACGTGAGCAGAATACGCTACTGAATATCACCGAAGCCCGGGAAGGCAAGACTACGTTAACTTCTCTGCCGCAGCGGTTGGTATTTGAACTTACCAATGACTGTAATTTGAACTGCGTGATGTGCGGGCGGAATAATGCGGAATTCAACCCAAATTACTTCCGGCTGGAGTGGTTGGAGGTATTTACTCCGGTGCTTGAGCAGATTGAAGAAGTTACGCTTATGGGCTGGGGAGAGCCGACAGTGCATCCTGAGTTCGTGACTTTTTTGGAATGGGCGAAACGCTATGGCTTGCGGAAGTATTTCTGCACCAATGGAGTGAGGCTGGGAGAACTTTTTCACGCGCTATTCTCTTGTGAAGTGGATATTATCGCGGTAAGTATTGATGCGGCGTCCTCTGAGAAGAACAACGCTATTCGTCGGGGGATGGATTTTATGCAGGTATTAACAAATCTGCGCCGGATTGTAGCGGAGAAGAAGCGTGCCGGGACGCTCTTTCCGTATATTAATTTTGTCTTTACCGCTATGCGCTCTAATTTAGACGAATTGATTCCGATAATCGAACTGACGGCTGAGGTGGGGCTGGAGGAACTCAAGGTAGTCTATCTTACTGCTTTTGGTTCGGCTATGGAAAAGGAGATACTCTTTGAGGAGAAAGAGCGGCTGATAGAGGTCTTTGCGGCGGCGAGTAAGAGGGCGGAGGAGTTGGGGATAGATCTCAAACTACCGCACTTACCCGGGGAAGACAGTGCCGGAGAGGCTTGGCATAAGCCTTGCTATACAGCTTGGCGGGATTTATTTGTTGGGTCGGACGGAGATGTCCGCCCGTGCATGTCGACAGCGCAGAAGTTATTTGCTGTAACAGATTTTACTGACTTTACAGAGATGTGGAATGCCGAGGCGTTTAGGGAGCATCGGCGAGTGGTCAATGACCAGAGTAAGATGTCGCTGAATTGCCGAAATTGTTATCAGTCTGCGGTAGCCAACTGGAATCAATTGAGTGCGTTTTTACAGAGTGGTGCGGATTTTTCGCCGTCCTGGAAAGAAGAATAAGGTAGTATATGGAGAAGTCTGATTATATTGATGAAGCGCAGGCGTTTGATGAGAAGAATAAAGCGCGGCGTGAGGCGAAGTTTATTCCTGATTTTGCTCTAGCGCAGCATTGTGAATATTTCTACCAATCGCCTTATCGTGATTCATATTTTATGAAAATCGCTTACTATACTCAGTTTCAGACTATGTTGGAGCTGATCAAACGGCATTTCCCCGAGTGCCGAACAATTCTGGATTTTGGCTGCGGGCATGGGTTGTACACGTTGGAATTGGCGCGGCAGGGTTATGCGGTTACGGGTATTGATATCTCGGCTGAATCGGTGGCATATGCACAGGAGACCCGGGACAGGGCTGAAGCTATCGCTGGAAGCCTTGATTATTATGCGGGATTACTTGATGAGTACTCAGAATTGGGTGAGTTTGATTTGATCTTTATTCGTGGAGTCCTGCACCATTTCTCGGCTGAGGAACTGAATAGTCTTCTGCCGCTTCTGGTCTCTCGGTTGTCCCCGCGCGGGGGCGTGATCTGCTCGGAGCCGGTTAAAATCCCCTATACCGAGAGGGAAATGTGCCTGATCGGTCTCCTCCGTGGGTTGCTCTCGGTAACCGGTAATTGGTATCAGGACGATTTGTATGATAATTTTCGTTCAGAGCCGGCGTTTGCAGATTATATTCAAGAGCTTCTGTGTGAGCATATCAATCATGCCGATAAGACGGAGATCGCCGGACAGTCACCGCATGATAATTCTTCAAATTTTGAAGACCTCTTACCTGAGTTGAATACCTGGTTCTCCTGCCTGCAGATTGAGGAGTGCCCCAATAGTTTGGTGGTGCGTAATCTTGGAGGTTTGCGCGGGGAGGGTGAGGTGCCGCAGCAGCTGGCGGATGTTATCAGCATGGTGGATAAGTACTGCTTACAAAATAACCTAATCAAGGATTGTGCGAAGATATATGTCGGAGAAAGAAGCGGTAAATATGAGTAATTGGAAGATGTTCAGGCATTTTCTCTTTCTGGAGATAGCCGGGGTCTGTAATGCCAAGTGCTATTTCTGCTGTACTGGGAATAAAACCCATACCAGCACCGGGTTTATGGACGCAGGCTTGTTCAGAGAGATCTTAGCGAAGATCTACCGGGAGTTCGGGGGGATTCAACTAAACCTGTATAACTGGGGCGAGCCGCTACTGCATCCGGAGTTTGAACTGCTTATCAGTGAGATCTGCCGTTATCCAGGGATGACCTACGGGATCAGTACCAATGCTGGGGTTACGCAGGGTTTCACGGCCGAGATGGCCAGCCGTCTGGCGTATCTACGCTTCTCCATGCCGGGCTTTTCGCAGGAGAGCTACGACCGGATTCATCGGTTGGATTTTGAATTGGTCAAGAAGAATATCACCGGTCTGGTGACTCAGATACAGGGGTTTGAACCGCAGAGTGATATCTATATCGATATGCATCATTATACCTTCAATGAGAACGAACTATCACGCGGTAAGGAATTTGCCGAGAGTCTGAATATCGGCTTTCGTACTCCGTATGCCTATATCAATGACTGGGAACAGAAGCTGGGGTATATTCAGGGAAAGGTTTCTTCAGAGTACCAGCGTCGGGTCGATGAATGGCTCTGTCTTGGGGCAATTCGGCTTGAGCGTTTGAATGCACCCAAGGAGATTGTTGATTATAGTTACTGTTGGATAGCCCAACGGCTGGTAATCAACTCCCTTGGGCAGGTTATGACCTGCTGCTCAGCGCCATATAATGATCCAAGATTTGTAATCGGGGATTTTCTTAAACTGAATATTAGTGAGATTGAAGCCGGTCTGGCTCGGGGTAAGCCGGTCTGTCAAGAGTGTTGCCGTTGGGAGGTCAACGCCCTGTAGTCTTGGTGGCCTGTCTGGTGCGAGAACTGGCGAGACTGATTAAGTGCGCTGATTGGCTGTGGTGTATTTCGTATGGAGTCAATGAATCTTAAAGGGAGGTTGCTGTAATGCCATTAGAGTTGAGGTCATTAACCTTGTCCGGAACTTATGAGGTTTTTACCCGGGCATTTGAAGATCATCGAGGGTGTTTTGCGCGTTGGTTCTGTGCTGAGGAGTTGCACGAGGTGATGGGCGAGCGGACAATAGTCAATGTGAATTTCTCGGCAACTGTTAAGCAAGGTGCGGTCAGAGGGCTGCATTTTCAACAGCCGCCTAAAGCAGAGATGAAGCTGGTGCGCTGCATTAAGGGTGCGGTGTATGATGTAATGGTGGATATTCGTCGTGATTCACCGACCTTTCTACAGAGCCAGGGGGTGGAATTGTCGGCCGCGAAGATGAATATGCTGGTCATTCCAGAGGGTTATGCACATGGTTTTCAGGCACTGACTGACAATGTGGAGTTTGTCTACCTGACTACGGAATTTTATAGCCCAGAATATGAAGGTGGACTGAATATTCTGGATCCTGTTTTCAATATCGAGCTGCCTCTGCCAATTTCAGATATTTCGGCTAAAGACGACGCATGGGAGATGTGCAGCGATAGTGGCTTTACCGGGGTTTCTTTTTAAATTACGCTTGATATCCTGCGTATGAACTGTAACAAGTGACCCGTGGGTATAGGAGAGGATATGAATATGAAGAAGATACTTGCGGCTAAACCTTCGATAACCGAGTTGGAGATAGGGTATGTCAATGACGCTGTGGCCAATGGCTGGGGCGAGCAGTGTTATGATTATTTGATTCGTTTTAAGGGACGATTGCAGGAGTATTTTGCGGTTCCCGACGTCTGGCTGACCTCGAGTTGCCACGGGGCGTTGCATATTGTATTGCAGGCTCTCGGTGTAAAGACTGGGGATGAGGTGATTGTGCCTGATCTAACCTGGATGGGGAGTGTGGTGCCGGTATCCTGGTTGGGTGCGACGCCGGTATTTGTTGACTCTCTGCCTGAAAGCTGGTGTATCGACCCGGATAAGATCCGAGCGAGTATTACCGAGCGCACCAAGGCGATAATCGTGGTTCATCTTTACGGTAATCTCTGTGCCATGGATGAAATTATGGAGATTGGCCGGGAGTATGCGATTCCGGTTATTGAAGACGCGGCAGAGGCTGTCGGGTCGGAGTACAAGGGGCGTAAGGCAGGATCCATCGGTGATTTTGGCGTCTTTTCCATGCATGGAACCAAGACCCTGACCGCAGGTGAGGGCGGGGCGTTACTCTCCAACCGTGAAGATTATCGCGAACGAATTTCAATCATTGAGAGCCAAGGGAGGAGACCAAAGAAGCATATTCATTACTGGGTTGATGAGATTGGTTTGAAGTATAAGATGTCGAATCTGCAAGCAGCTCTCGGTCTGGCACAGTTTGAACGGGCTGAGGAGTTGATTGCCAGTAAGCGCCGGATCTTCGATTGCTATCGGGAACTTCTGGCGTCGCTGGCGGACATTATGCTCAATCCAGAGCCAGAAGGGTGCTTTAATTCATATTGGCAGCCAACTATAATATTCGGTAAAAGTTGGCAGATGACCTACGAGAAGCGTAATGCGCTGATTGACGCGGTGAATGCTCAAGGGGTGGCGATTCGGCCGTTATTTTACCCGGTAAGTAATTTTCCGATGTATACTCCGTGTTTGGGCAATACGGTTGCACGGGATCTGGCGCCGCGGGGAATCAACTTGCCCAGTTATTATGAATTGACGGGGGAGGATTGCCAGCGAGTTGTGCAGGAGATCACGAGCAGTCTGCAGTAAGTCGCAGGTTTGCCGGGTGGCTGGAGGGGGGAGGTATGCTTGCCGGTTATTCCAGAATATGGTGGGAGTGAGAACAAATGTCAACAGTGAAGGAGATTGTCTTCTGGGGGACGAGGGGGCAGGCTATCGTCTTGGAGGAGTTTCTGGTTCCGCTTAATTTCAGACTGACTGCCGTATTTGATAATGACCGGGAGTCGGTTTCACCGTTTAAAGACGTAAAAATTTATTACGGAAAGAACGGATTGGCCGCTTGGGCTAGCCGGCAGGCAGATATTCGGGAGGTTTACTTTGCTCCGGCAATTGGGGATAATAAAACTAGATTGGAGATAGGTGAGGAACTCCTTGCTTTCGGTTTGAAGTCGGCAACGTTGATTCATCCCCGGGCGTATGTGGCGGCGAACGCGGTACTCGGAAGAGGAACGCAGATTCTGGCTCACGCTACTGTCTGTGCGCGGGCGATACTGGGTGATTTTGTTACGGTCAATACCAAGGCGAGTGTTGATCATGAGTGTGTCCTTGAATCCGGGGTGCAGATCGCTCCGGGGGCGACATTGGCTGGCTGTATACAGGTAAAGAAGAACGCCTTCATCGGCACCGGAGCTACTGTACTACCCCGGGTGACAATTGGAGAGAATGCCATAATCGGGGCAGGGGCGACGGTGATCAGTGATATCCCGGATAATGCGGTCGCGGTCGGCACTCCGGCCAAAGTAATCAGGGTGAATGCATAGGGTTTTTGTTACTCCGGCTTTCAAGTGTTTGTCCGGTACAATTGGCTTTAGAGTGTCTCTTTATACTTGAGGCCGTACTCTCCTGAGTAGAAGAACTGCTAATTACATCATAATTTTTGTGGATTCAGAAGGAAGAATATAAAGATGGCTGAAGCTTATGTGGACTGTTGTAAACAACTGAATCTTGCTTTGATGCCGGCGCCGCGTGAGGTGGTCTCAATCAGGGATATTATTGCTGATCAGTCGCGTGGGTATGCGGTAAGGGTTCACCGAGAATATCCGGCTGAGCCATTGGATTACGCCGATTACTACGGAAAACACATTCGCTTCGACCTTCTGCCGGATTCTGCGGTTTCGGTTGAGTTTAAGAATACTACCTCAACTCCGACCTATGTTGTATCAATTGAGAATTTAAGGGTGATGGGCTTGGGTGGAACTATGATTACCCCGGATAATAAGATTATTGAAGAATCACTCTGGTCGAATAAGAAACCGTGTGCCAATCATCCGATGATCGATGGGGAGTCACTCCTGAAGGCGAATGAACTGATACCAGTACCGCAGTTTGTCAACTCCCGCGTTGGGGTGACAACGCAGATTTTTTCCGTGTTCGGTCATGTCTTGGGGCAGAATATTTTGACGGCAGTGGGTTATGAAGGTTTGGATATAGACGCGATATATACCTCGCATTACTCAAAGTTAGCTTATTTGCAGGACGCTTATAACTATCTTGGTATTGATCGGAGTCGGGTTTTTGAGGCGCAACCGTATCATCAGTTGGCCTTCAAGGAAGCGCATGTAACCCTCCCTAATTCTCCGTATACTATTAATAAGCGCGAGTATGGTCGGACACTGGTAAAGTGCATGGGACTCGGTGGCATTGAACCTGAGCGCAAGGTCTTCAGTCTGCGCTCGCCCACTTCTGGCACCTGTATGTCCAATAGATTTATTGCGAATGTCGATGAAGTTGCGGCGTATCTGACGCGGCGCGGCTTTGAACGAATTTATTGGGAGAGGCTGAGCTTTGCCGAAAAGATACGGACTGCGGCGGAGGTAAAATTTGCCGTGGATGAATGGGGCTCGCAGTCACTACATTATATGTATTTTTCTGACCGTTGTAAAATAATCAAATGTAGTAGCACGGAAATTCTGCATCAGAACGGTCGCACAGTATTTACTTATGATCCGACGACGATTACGCAGGAGATGCTACAGAATACGCTGACGACCTATATCGAGTGTCAGAATATTTCTGTGGATAATAAGTATGCTGATGTCTGTCTGGTGGATATTAAACGTCTGGAGCAGGCGATAGATGAATTGGAAGCAACAGACTTTGAAGGGTGATTGTGTATTGTGTATTTGTTTTATCGTGTTTAGCTAGATAAGCCTTTAAACTGTTGTTTCCATACCTCTTTTCCTGTTTGTTTTCGCGTATCTTTGAACTGTATCTAAAGTAAATTATAATAGCTATTATCAACCCATTCTACTTTAAACTCTCTTTGAGCAAAACCTGTTTCGCGCAGTGTCTCGAAGATGCCCGCAAAATCCACGTCACCTTCGCTCATGGTCAGGTGTTGATGAACTGTTGCATCCACCCCTGGAGGATTGAGAATATAGCGGCAGTACAGGGTCTGTAACTACGTCGGTAACCGCACCAGACAAGATCAGACCTGTAGATATCAAGATTATTCAGCAGATACGGATAAACCTTATGACCCTCTGTTTTACAGTTTATACGCTTTTGGGGATATATTGCTTCTATTCCCATCTCTCTCATCAGACGTCTGACTTTATATCTGCCTGTATTACTACCATGAGTTTTGAGGTTATCAGAAATACGCCTTGAACCATAAAAAGGCTGTTTCAAATAGATCTCGTCAATTTTACGCTTCAGAGAATTATCCTCTTCATAATCTTTTACAGATTCATAATAATAAGTAGATCTGGACACACCGAGTAATTCACATTGTCTGCTGATTGAAATATTTACAGCCAAATTATTAATCAGTGCCTTGCGTTCAGAGAATCCCAAGCTCATCAGATTTTTTTTTGAGCCAGTCTACCTCAACCTTGAGACGACCGATTTCTTCGAATAACTTTGCTTCGTTATGCTCCTGTTGCTTCTCCTGTTTCGTTTTCTTACCAGAGAAAATATCAGGCAGATTATTCAGAAGCTCTTTCTTCCATTGACGAATTTGATTCGGATGAACGTCATACTTGGATGCCAGCTCAAATAATGGCTTATCCCCTTTTGTTGCTTCAAGAGCAACTTTCGCTTTAAATTCTGCTGTATACGATTTTCTCATTGTGGATTCTCCTTGAATACTGTATCACTAAATTCTATCGGATTTATCCACCTCACTGATTTATCCACCTTAAACAACTGTCCTATTTCTTTAGACCATTATATTACTCGCGACCTCAACCCGACGCCACCAATACATAACCGAACAATCATTAATAAATTAGTCCCGATTTACCCATTAAAAAAACATAAAATTATCTATTAAATAACGAACAACTAAAACAAAGTTTTTATTAATTAGCTACAAATATTATATATACTTGAAAACAAAGAAGATATAAAAGAACAGATCGTTTTTTATCGATAAAGAAGCAACAATCAAAATTTTATTCTTGACTAAGACGCACCAAGGAGGTATTGTAACTAATGAGACATGAAATATACGATTTTAACCATTAAAACCAATTAGGATAATTGATATGACAAAAAAGCAGACAGTGGCTATTCTCTGGGTAAAGTTGCAGCTTGCTGCGGTGTGAATACAGCTTTAGACAGTAAGAGTTATTTCTGCCATCCGTACAGTGCCTGGGAACGCGGCAGCAATGAGAATGTGAATGGGTTACTAAGGCAGTATTTCTCAAAAGATATGGAACTGCTGAATGTATCGTAAGAAGAGCTGCAAGCAGTAGAAAAGAAGGTTAACAGTCGACCAAGAAAGAGACTGCGATTTAAAAGCTCGCTTGAGATATATAAACGGGCTTCGTAAAATGCAAGTGTTGCACTTAGAATTTGAATCCAAGAACAATATAAATAAATATAGCAACACTTCTAAAATAATAATGAAAATTTGTTTTTAGTTTGTAAAAAAAATGCCCCTCTATTACAATAATGTTATATTACTGTAAAAAACAGGTTAAAAACTGTGAGTTATATTGTGTGAATTGCATCTCTCGTTTGTTGTGTAATAATTTAATAAATTCCGTTTATTGCTTATAGCTATTTTCGAGTTAATGTTTTTTCAGAAATTATACTTGTAGGAATTGCTAAAATTATTTTATTGTTTGTTTGGAAGTTCTATATTAAAAATTTCGAGAGAAAGTAAACTGTTATCGTTCAATTATTTTTAGCATTCCTTATCCTATATCAGTAACAGGCAATAATATGAAGTGGACTTTTTAAAATAAGGCTGCAACAGATTCTTTAGGTTTATATTAGAGGAAGCACTTGGCAAATACTGCTAAAATTGGAAGCCCCAATCTGCAAAACTGATAAATGCGAAGTAGAATGTATCAAAAAATGGAGCGAATGTATATTTTGACCATAATGGTATAATGAAATAGGACAGTTGTTTAAGGTGGATATACCCGATAGAATTAATTGATACAGTATTCAAGGAGAATTCACAATGAGAAAGACTTACACAGCAGCGTTTAAAGCCAAAGTTGCACTTAAAGCAGTGAAGGGTACAAGCAGTTATCTGAATTAGCATCCAAGTATGATGTATCTTCCAGCCAAGTTCGGCAATGGAAGAAGGCGTTATTGAGTAATCTACCGGATATTTTTTCAGGTTGGAAAAAGAAGCAGGAGAAACAACGAGAGCACACGGAATTAAAGTTATTTGAAGAAATCGGTCGTCACAAAGTTGAGGCAGGCAGGCTCAAAAAAAATCTAACGAGCTTGACTTGCTCTGAGCGTAAATCAATGATCAGTAAATTGACAGAGAATATTTCTATTAGTAGGCAGTGTGAATTACTAAATGTATCTTGATCAGCATATTATTATGAATTTACGCGAGATGATATTGAAGATATAGAATTAAAGCGGAAATTGATGAGATATATTTGACGCATCCTTATTATGGTTCAAGGCGTATATCAGATGAATTAAAAGATCAAGGTATCAATATTAGCAGGTACAAGGTTAGGCGATTGATGAGAGAGATGGGTATAGAAGCAATTTACCCAAAGAAGAGAATATCCTATAAAACAGAGGGCAACAAGATATATCCATACTTACTCCATAATCTTAATATATTCAAACCAGATCTTGTATGGTGTAGTGATATAACATATATGTCACTCAAGAATGGTTATGCATATTTAACAATGGTAATGGACTGGTATAGCAGGTATATTGTGTCATGGGAGCTGTCTATGTCTCTTGAGAGTACATTTTGCACTATAGCTTTGAGAGAAATGCTTTGGAAATAGCTAAGCCAACGATATTTAACACTGATCAGGGAGTTTAATATACATGCAACAAATATACCAAGACACTCTCTGATAACGAGATCTGAGTTAGCATGTCTGGCAAGGGTAGAGCATTTGATAACATCATGATTGAGAGGTTATGGCGTGCTTTGAAATATGAGGAAGTGTACTTGAAGGAATACACCCACTACTATGAGGCACTTAATAGTATAAAGGGTATATCAAGTATTACAATGAGGGACGGCGTCATTCTAAGTCTTGGTAACCGTATACCTAGAGAGATATATTTAAGTGGTAAGGATAGAGATAGAGAAGGTGCATATAAAACAGTTATGGATGAAGTGAATGGCTTAGCCCGTAACGGAATTCATAACTGTTTTATATGCACCTTGAATTAATCATATTTTTATCTGGACAATTAGACCACCTCAGATCTATGGGAAACATTTTAAAGTTAATATAAACTTCTTCTATAATGCTGAGAGCCAAAAAATTGGGCATGTCGAAGTTGTTAATGAAATTACTGAACACATGTTGAAAGTATATTTATTCGTTCTTCACGACCAAAGAAAATGGCACAGGTCTTGGATTGGCTGCGGTATACAACACAGTTAAATCTCATAACGGTGATATAACTGTTGAAAGTGAAGTGAGAAACTATATTCCATTTTTTACTCTCTACCCTGTAAGAATAAGTTGTATTTATTCAGAATATTTTACAAGATGTCTACTATAATTTTAGTGTAAATTATTGAGTTTATTTTATAATTATTAGGAGATACTAATGAAAAAAATAATATTTGGGATAGTTTTAATATTTTATCTTATATTGAGCTCAACGCCTTTTATTCTTCATTTTTATTATTCAAATAACTTTCTTACGTTTGGCATTATTTGGTTTGTGCTAAACTGTGTTTTTCTGATTTTAATTTGGAAATTTAATTTGAATAAATTACAAGGAAAATTATTTTGGTATCGTTCAATGCTTGATTCGATACCACAACCGATATCCGTTACTGATAATGATATGAAATGGACTTTTGTTAATAAAGCAGCTACAGATCCATTAGGGGTTAAATTAGAAGATATACTTGGTAAACACTGTTCAAACTGGGGAGCACCAATTTGTAAAACAGATAAATGTGGAATAGAGTGCTTTAAAAGAGGTAAACCGGATACATTTTTTGATCAATGGGATAGGAATTTTAAAGTCACTACAAGTAAATTATATAATGTTAAAGGTAAACAAGTCGGTCATATAGAAGTTGTTATTGAGATTACAGAACAAGTTGCTCTTGATAGAATTCTTAAAAAAGTAGCTGAATTTTCACAAAATATTGATGCTGGCGCATCTCAAGTCTCTGCCGCTAGTCAATCTTTATCTGATGGTTCGACAAGTCAAGCAGCATCAATAGAAGAAATCACTTCTTCTATTGCAAATATTAGTAATCAGACAACTCACAATGCTGATAGTGCAAAAGAAGCACGCGATATTACAGCAACAACACGTGATGAAGTGCAAACTGGTGTTTCTCAAATGAAAGAAATGACAGGAGCAATGAATGAAATTCAAGCTTCATCTGAGGAAATTACTAGAATAATTAAAACAATTGATGATATTGCTTTCCAGACTAACCTACTCGCCCTCAATGCAGCAGTTGAAGCCGCTAGAGCTGGAATACATGGTAAAGGTTTTGCTGTTGTTGCTGAGGAAGTACGAAACTTAGCTGCGCGTAGTGCAAAGGCTGCAGCAGAAACTGCAGACCTCATAAAATCATCAAATGACAGAGTAAAAAATGGGTCGATCATTGCTGAAAAAACATCTGATTCCCTTGAAAAAATTGTTAATGGAACAGTTAATGCCGCAGTATTACTCAATAGTATTGCTGATGCAAGTACCAATCAAGCCAGTGCGTTACTTCAAATTAGCAATGCAATATCTCAGATTGATAATGTAACACAGCAAAATACAGCAAATGCAGAAGAAACTTCTTCAGCAGCAAAAGAGTTGTCATCATTATCTAGAGGCTTGGATCAACTTGTTCAAGAATTTAACATAAATAGTTCGAATGCCAAGCCGCCCCAAAATAGTAATACACATAAGAGGACTATAGGCGCTAAATCTAAACCAACAAGGTTACCACTTGACAACAAGAATTGGGGAGAGAATATTGTTTCCCCTGATCGACAAATAAAACTTGATGACTCGGAATTTGGAAAGTTCTAACGCCGCTGCGTTTCTGAATAAAACTAGTGGTTCTTCATGACAAGTTGCAAATTCATTATTAGAATGTCTTATTATGTGATGCTTCTTATAACCGAAGTTCACAAGACCATCATAAGTTTTAAAACCGTCGGTATATACTTCAGAGTCTATACCGACTTTATACTTGATTATAGGTATTAAAACTGATGCTGAGCAGTTTGTAACTACTTGTGTATACACTTTGCCCTGGCGTTTAATCAAGCCGAATACTAAGTGTTTTCCGTGTGCTCCTCGTCCCCGTTTACCACGAACTCGTTGAGCACCAAAGTAGCTTTTATCAATTTCTATTTCACCTTTTGGAAATGAAGACTGATCTTCACAGTATTCAGAAATTCTTTTTCTAATTCCATTACGGCGGGAAGAATTAAGGCACTACTGTTTTATGCAGCAGTGCCTTAATCTATGATGATAAAGTAGAGGGATTTCTGTTGTGTGTTGGTCTATTAGCTCATCCAGTCAACTTTATCTTCAGGGTTCCACTTGGTGGTCACCTTGACGGTATTGGTAAAGAACTTGTAAGAATACTTGGCGGTAATGTCGCCGTTACCGAATTTTGAATCCTTCAGTCCGCCGAAGGAGAATGGGTCGCGTGGTACAGGTACTCCAATATTTACCCCTAGCATTCCAGATTCCATCTCGCGGATAGCTGCTTCGGCAATCGCACCGGACTGGGTGAATATGGCACCGGCGTTGCCGTACGGGTTGTTCTTATGTAGCTCAAGGGCGGCGTTCAGGTTCTTGGCCGCTAATACTTCCAGCGTAGGCCCGAAGATCTCTCCTTCCGGCATCAGCTCTTCCTTGCCGCGCCAGTCAATAATTGATGATCCGACGCAGAATTCTGCAGGAGCGCCTTTGCATTCAGCCTGGCGGCCGTCGAGCAGGAGCTTGGCACCGGCCTTGGTCGCATTTTCCAGATAGTCGCGGATCTTTGTCGCACTCTGAACGGAATGAATAGGCGGGATGTCAGTGCCGGCTATCTGCTTCTGAGATATCTCTATTATGCGCTTGAGCAGATGGTCACAGTCGCCAACGCAGACGAGGACTGACGCAGCCATACAGCGCTGTCCAGCCATACCACTGAAGGAGGCAACAATATCACTGGTGGCCATCTCGGGATGAGCATCGGGCATCAGGATAAGGAAGTTTTTGGCGCCACCTAGCGCCAGAACTTTCTTCAAAGATTTGGCTGCGCGTTCGTAGACAATCTTGGCAACCGGGGTCGAGCCGACAAAGGTAATAGCGTCGATAAGCTTGTTATCACAGATGCTGGTAACGGCATCCTTCTCACCATTAATAACATTGAACAGACCATCAGGAAGGCCTGCTTCCTGGAATATTTCAGCACATTTAGCGCAGCTCATCGGAGTGCTGTTGGCCGGCTTCATGATAATTGCATTCCCGCAGATCAGCGCCATGGGTGCTGTCCAGTGTGTGATCATAACCGGAAAGTTGAAAGGGGTGATGCTGGCGACGACACCGGTAGGGCGGTACTCTGTGCGGCAGGTGACCCCGCGGCTTACCTCTTCGGTCTCGCCTGTCATGAAGGCTGGAGCGGCGCAAGCGACCTCTACTAGCTCTACACCCTTACTGACACCTGCCTGAGCTTCGGCCATGGTCTTGCCATTCTCGATATGATTGAGCTCTGCGAGCTCGTCACGATATTTGGTATTGAGCAGATCGCGGTAATTATACATCACCTCTGAACGCTTCTTCAGGCTCAATTTGCTCCAAGATTTTTGAGCTTCTGTTGCTGCTCTGGCGGCAAGTTCCACCTCTTCCATCCCGCTATTAACTGTCTGAGCAATAATTTCGCCCGTAATCGGACTTACTACATCGACGCGTGGTCTGTCGCAGTCGACAAATTGGCCGTTGATCCAGTTGTTTATTACACCGTATTTCATTGTGTTCCTTTCATTTTTTACCCAAGTCTGTGAGAACTTGACTGCTGTTGTATCAAAATTTGTTCTGTTTTGTGTTCTGTTTTGTGTTCTGTTTTGTGTTTTTAATACTCTTATTATATATTCGTTTGATCGGCCAGACCTTCCCAGATAGCTGCCGCTGGATCATGCAGCCAGGTATGAGCCGGGTCGTCGATACGTGAAGTCCAAGGATCTCCCGGGAGGTGGCGAATCATCCAGCAGTAATACATGCCGTATCCTGGTGCAGCGTTCTGGGGATGGGTCGGCCCGCCTGGGATTAGTAAGGCGCTGTTATGTGTTACTTTGTAGGCGTCATCGCCAATATAACCTGTACCGAAGCCTTGTTTGCGCGTGAAGCGGTAAATATAAACTTCAGGTTGAGGGTGACCATGTGGTGGATAACTAGACCATCTTCCCGGAGCATTGATCAGTTCGCCCATTACCATATTGGAGTATGGAGCATTGTTGTAGTCGAAAATATTGCGTAATTTACGTCGAGCCATACCCTGCATCGCACCAGCTCCGAGGATCTCCTCGGTTATGATCTCAGGAGTATAAAGTTTGCTGTCAAAGGTCGAGGAATTTTCCGTTTGCTGCAGAACCAGTTCGCTATTGTTCAAGGCTTTGAGCGTGATACTAATACCTTTGCAGACATGCAGGCAGTAAGGCTTTTCATCAAATACACTGCTGCGCTGTGCTCGCACTTCTCTGCCTTCATAGGAGATATTTACTTCGCCTTCAAGTAGGAGAACTGCACATTCTTTGTCGGCACTAAAGACGGTATAGGTGGTACCGGCCGCAAGATAGAGTAAATCAATATCCATCATCATGTTCGGCTCTGGCCCATTCTCCCTGCAGATGGGATTCAATCCTTGTTGCAGGGTTTGTGAAGATCTTTTGGATAACATAATTTGCCTTTGTAGGGTTAGAGTAATTGTAAGAACGTCATTACAATTTATACATCTGGATTAGGAATCATTACGTCACGGATTATGGCTATCAGTCCGGCGTATGCATCCAGGAAGCCACGGAGAGTACGGGCGGTAGCACCGTAATTAGCAAAATCTTCCACGGTCATGCCGTCTGCAGCAAATGCTTTGGTGAATTCAGGCATCTTGGCCTGCAATTCAGCAATGATATCAGGGTTGACCGGATTGTCCATTCTTGGTTTGACCTCGACATCTGAATTATTAAAACGTACCTGCCACTTATACGGAATGGTCAGAACCACATCACCACCGATAAATTCACTCCAATGCAGATGATTTCGATAGGCGGCAGAGAGGAGGCGGGTACGATAACCGCGCTGTTGGTAAATTTTGTAGGCATTCTTGAATACGGCTACACCTGCCCAGTCTAAAGCCCCTGGCGTGATGGCAATATTCTCTTTTTTCTGTACGACTTTCAGCCAGTCGTCAACACGCCCAACCATGATGGTGCAGACCGGAGTCATGTCGTCGATAGGCTTGCCTTCAGCTTCACGCCGGTTCAATCCGCGTTCTACCGCTTCGGCAACGGCGAGAGACTGTGCGGTGGAGAAGCAGACGGTAGCATTTACATTTACACCCTGGTAGGTCGCTTCTTCAATTGCAGCGACTCCCGCGGCGGTTACCGGCATCTTGACCTGCATGTTCTTGGCAAGCGTATTAAAGTAGACAGACTGCTCAGCCATCAGTTTCGGATTGCGGTAGTACTGGGCGTTGGTCTGGATGCTCATGCGTCCTGCTTTGCCGCCGGTCTTTTCAAATACCGGTAAAAGCATCTCTGCACCCTTTAGCGCCATCGCTTCGTTTACCTTCCAGGCAATATCTACCTCGGTTGCGGTAGGATTGTCAACGATGATTTGTTTGATGTGATCTTCCCAGAGGTGAAACTCTTGCTGTAGTACCTGACCGACAATTGAGGGGTTGGTGGTGGCACCAGTGGAGCCGTTTTTGATGGAATACTCGAGTTCCGAGATAGAACAGCTGTCATTCCAGACCGAGGTTGGGCTGGTTTGGATTGTCTCTAAGAGCTTGGGCAAGGCGGTTGGTGTAGACATGGTTTCCCTTTCGTTATAGTATTATGGCAGTATAATTAACAGCATTTAACTGTTGTATATATTGATTGCTAGAGAATATGGCGTTTGTCCGTGTTATTTGTTATGTCGGTATATTAAGACGTAGTATCCTTTAATACACATACAGTCATGGTATTTTATGAGATCAGGTGATATTACTGGTTTGGTTGTGGTACTACCTGGTTATTTTTTTGATTGCTGATTGCTGATTAATTCCTCAAAGAGTTCTATGCGTTTAACTTGTGCTTCATTATCTTTTTGCGCCATCATGGTGTAGAGTACGTCAACTATATTGAGCTGTGAAAGCATTGTGGTTATTTCACCGTCTTTGAGCGGCGATTCTGTAGCTTCGGTGAGAATCACAATGTCGGCGATATCGGTTATCTCGGATTTTTCATAGTTGACGACCGCGATTATTTTGATATTCCTGGATTTTGCCAGCGTGATTAGCGGCTTGAGTTCACCCAGCCTACCAGAGAGATCTATAAGCAGGATCACTCCGCTTGCCGGGAGGTTGGCAACAGAAAAGCACTGGAATTGGTAGTCTGAGCACAACTCGCAGTTGAAACCGAGTTTCATGATTTTATATTTGGCTATCTCACCGAGTAAGGCGGAGAAGCCGCTAGCCAGTATTAGTAGTTTCTCGGCGCTTATCAGTAGGTCTACGGCAGAGATTAGATCACTCGTTATAAGCTTTTGTCTACTGATCTGAAGTGTGGCCATATTCTCTGTAGTAACTTCGTCAATCAGATTCTCCAGAGAGTTACTGGTATTGGTGTATATTAGTTTTTTTTCTGCCGGGGTCTCCCGTGCCAGGATGATTTTTAAATCTTTATATCCGTTGAAATCCAGCTTATTGCAGAACCGGATAATACTTGCCTTGCCTACCTGTAATTCCTCGGCTAGTTGGTTGATCGGCATCTTGGTGATCAGTTCCGGGTTCTTGAGGATATAGTCGGCGATGGTCTTTTCCTTCTTGGAAAAGGTATTATATAAGGATCTTATGCGTGTATTGCAGGTGTTGTTGGACATCATTTTCCTTGGTTATGTTTCCGGAACTAAGTTCTATTTTTAAATTATAAATGGAACTTTATACCAGAAGTTTACTCCAGTTTTAATTTTAGTCAAATAAAATCTTAAAAATAGCGGAAAATTATATTTCTGGGGTCTGTTGTTTTGGGTGGTGGGGGAGATGATTTTCAGATTTGTTTATGGGTTGAGTGCGAGTCGTAATACTCTTTGTCTCGGGTGTGGGGAATGCGGTGGGTATTCTTTAACGGTCGGTGGAGGGGGCTGCGAGAGTGTTATTATTTATTCGTGCCGAATGGATAAACTATGCTAGATTTATGTGCGTGAGCGTTTACTGAGAAAACGATCCAGGGAATTGGCAAAGTTCTGTCTGTCTTTGGAACTGTAACTCGCCGGGCCGCCGGTATCGATGCCGTTTGCGCGTAATTCGTGCATAAAATCCCGGATGGAGAGTTTGCTTTCAACATTCTCTGCGGTCAGTAATTCGCCCCGGGGCTCGAGCGCAACCGCACCCTGCTCCACAATGCGCGCGGCCAGCGGAATGTCGGCGGTAATCACCAGGTCGCCGCTGCCAACGTTCGCGGCGATGTAATCGTCGGCCACATCAGCTCCGGCCGGAACCAATTTGAGGGTGATGAGCTTGTTCTCTGGGATCGGCAGATAGGAGTTGGCTACAATTATCAGCGGCAGGTTGCAGCGGGCTGCCGCTGCATACAGTATCTGCTTGACCTCTCCGGGGCAGGCGTCTCCATCGATCCAAATCTGCATCTTTATCCTCTCAATATTACAACTCACCGGGGTTGTATTACTCGTTAATAATACTGGGCTGCAGTTTACTGGTGAGCTTGAGTTTGGTCAGCAAATACCGGCTGTGCGGCATATAAGCAAGTAAATGTTAGTTGCGGTAAAGTTTGTATTATAACCATGGGTATGGGGAAAGCAAGGGGACTTGGTAAAACTGAGCCGTAGTTTGCTTTCGTCGGTTGAGAGTTCTGCGCTAACATGGAACAATATACCACCTGTTTGCCGACCGGTGCTACTAGGTTATATGCTACCGGAAAATAATATCAGTAGCTGCTCTTCAGAGCATTTTTTGGGGAAACACCGAAGTAGCGTTTGAATTCTCGGCTGAACTGGGAGGGGCTTTCGTAGCCGACCGAACTTGCCGCCATGCTGGCAGTCATATTTTCATGGATGATACAGTATTTCGCCTGAGTCAGCTTTATCTTTTTGACATATTGCAGGGGGCTGCAGCCGGTGACGTCCTTGAAGGCACGGTGAAAGAGCGACAGGCTCATACCGGTATATTCTGCAAGTTCATCAATGATGACCGTCTCGTGGTAGTTGTTACGGATGTACGCAATTGCTTTGGCGATACTGGTGTAATAGGTGTTATGTTGGGTGAGGGCATAGAGCGGTGCCCCGTGGTCACTGAGCAGTATGCGGAAGATGATCTCTCTGATAAGGGATTTTCCGAGAACCTTGCAGTCCAAAGCGGAGTCCAGACAGGCGATCAGCCGTTTTACCGTGTTATGCAATTCGCTGCTCATTGCTGCCGGTTCTACACCTCTGATGTTTCGGGTCTGCTGGCATTTGTACGGTATATTATTTTTCTCAGCAATCAAGGCGGTCAACTCATGAAGCTCTGCAAGATCAATATCAAGTGCAATGCCGATAAGAGGCTTTTCCGGTGAAGCGATTGACTCGCATTCAAAAGGAATAGACATGCTGACAATAAGATAGTTGTTGGCATTATAATGAAAAGTGCGTTCATTCAGATAGCCGATTTTGTGTCCCTGTAGAATGAAGACAATGCCTGCTTCATATAATAATGGTACCCTGGGGGTGGAGCGATCTGCCCAGAAAAAACGGATGCGCTTCAGGTCGGTCGGAGTGAAACCCTGATTTTTGGCAGAAGCATATTTTTCGGTTATTTTCCTAAGATATTCAGGGAGTTGCTGCATGGTGATATTTCCTTAAATTACAATAAATTATATACTAAATATAGGCATTTATTGATCTATAGCAATATTCAAGGTAGAAATAGGCAATAAAAATGGATGAATGTGCCTTGTTTGAATTGCCTGATAGTAGTATCCTGTAAGTGTCTATTAGATTTATGAGCACTGAGGAGTTGTTGTAATGGAGGGAGTGCTCATTTTATTAATATTGCATGAAAGGATTTGTTATGAAAAAGCTGGTTGTGGTCACTGGGGCAAGTTCAGGTATTGGCGAAGCTATTGCTAGACGGTTCAGTGAGGCGGGCTATCCGCTTCTGCTGGTGGCGAGAAGGCTTGAGAAACTGGAGGCGCTGAAGCTGCCGAATTGCATTTGCGAAAAGGTTGATGTTACTGAGCGAGAGGCTTTTGAGTCTGCAGTGAAGAGAGCAGAAGAAAAATTCGGTCCGGTTGAGTGTATGATAAATAATGCGGGAATGATGCTGCTCGGGCAGATTGATGCACAGGATCCGGTTGAATGGAGAAAAATGTTTGAGGTGAATGTGTTGGCCTTGCTCGGAGGTATGCAGATTGTCCTTGCTCCAATGAAAGCACGTAAAAGCGGGACTATTATTAATATCAGTTCTGTCGCAGGAAAGAAGGCATTTCCTAATCATGCTGCTTACTGTGGGACTAAATTTGCAGTATCAGGGCTCAGTGAATGTGTGCGGGAAGAGGTCGCAGATGATAATGTCAGAGTGATCAGTATCTGCCCGGGGGCTGCTGAGTCAGAGCTTATAACTCATACTACCTCCGAGGAGATTAAAACCGGTTATAATGAATGGAGGAGTTCTATCGGTGGAGCAATTGCCGCTGACGATGTTGCCAGAGCAGTCCTGTATACAATGGAACAGCCTCAGAATGTCTGTATCCGTGAAATAGTGATGGCGCCTACCAGACAACAGTCATGATAGTTCGCGACGTAGTCTTCCGCCTTGGAACGGTAGTTCTTCTACCGCAATAGATGCTTACTAGTTAGAGCTTGAATGGCCGTATGCTACAAGAAATTTTTTTGGATATTTATAAGTAGCTTGAGAAATTTACTTGTAACAATTAGTAGTTTAAAATAAGGATTGATCTAAATGAATAATTTTACGTTTTATGCGCCGACTTACTTTGTTTTTGGTAAAGATACTGAGACGGAGGCAGGTAAATATGTCAAAAAGTTTGGGGGAACGAAGGTTCTTATCCATTATGGCGGTGGCTCGGTCGTTAAGTCCGGTCTGTTAGATCGGGTTAAGACGTCATTGGAGGCAGAGGGCATTGCCTATGTAGAACTTGGAGGTGTGCGTCCGAATCCGCGTAGTGGTCTGGTCTATACTGGTATAGAACTCTGCCGTAAAGAGGGTGTGGATTTTATCCTTGCTGTGGGTGGGGGGAGTACGATCGACTCGGCCAAGGCGATTGCCGCTGGTGTGCCGCATGCGGGAGATTTTTGGGATTTTTATCAGGGGGGTACTGTTACTGAAGCTACTCCACTCGGTACTATTCTTACCATCGCCGCGGCCGGCAGTGAAGGCTCACCTGATTCCGTTATTACCAAGGAAGACGGCATGTACAAAAGAGCAACGAGTGGAGAAGCTTTGAGACCAAAGTTCTCTATCTTGAATCCCGCGTTGACGCAAACCCTCCCGCCGTACCAGACGGCGTGCGGGATTACTGATATCATGGCGCATCTATACGAGCGCTACCTGACCAACACCAAAGAGGTGGAGGTGACTGATCGTATGCTTGAGGCTTTACTTCTGACTATGGTGCATGAAGGGCCACGGGTTATTGCAGATCCGAATAACTATGAAGCTCGCGCTAATATCATGTGGGCGGGGATGATGGCGCATAATAATTCTTGTGGTGTTGGTAGGGAGCATGACTGGTCAAGCCATGATATAGAGCATGAATTAAGCGCCATGTATGATTGTGCGCATGGGGCAGGGCTTGCCGTAGTTATGCCGGCGGTATTTACCTATAATCTGCAGCATGATGTAAACCGGTTCGCGCAGGTGGCGGTTCGGGTCTGGGGCTGTCAGCTGGACTTTAATAATCCTGAAAGCACCGCAAAGCAGGGCATTGAAGCGCTGCGCAGCTTCTTAAGCGCTATCGGCATGCCCAAGAATTTTGCAGAAATCGGAGCCAATGAGAGTGACATTGCAGAGCTGGCACGTATTGCGTGCCATGGTGACGCGCGAACCGGAGAACTCGGCGGTTTTGTACCCTTGCAGCAACAGGATGTAGAGAATATTTACAGGCTCATGTTGTAGGAGTGAGCTGCACTAGTAACACGCTCAGTGATTATTAGCCAAGGGGCTGTCGGCATGGTTGATAAGTGACTTAGGTGAAGTAGGTTCTAATAATAGCTTAATCAGTAATCCAGACATTACTGGGATTATAGCTACTAGAACTAGCAGGTCTTAAATGGGTTGCGGCGTAGGCAAGGCATTCTGATTCAGTAGTTTGAAGCGAACCATCCGGTTGATTGGAGGTTCGCTTTTTTACGTTACGGGGTATGGCTGGAGATACTAGTAAGCCTTGTCCCATTGGTCGGTGTTGAGCAGCACCAGGGTGCAGGCGTGCTGGACGCTGATCCCGGCTTGTTGTGCGGCTTCTTCCAGGAGTGGGTTCTCAGTGCCTGGATTCATAATGATTCGGCGCGGGGCACAGGCGATAATCTCTTCCTGGAGCTTGGTTGAGCGTTCGGCGTTGACATAGAGGGTGATGGTATCAACCGGCTTTTTTACCTCGTTCAGGCTGGAGAGGCAGGGAATGCCGTTGATCTCAGGCGCTGTGGGGTGGATAGGAGTAACCGGGATGTTATGGGCGTGGAGCAGGGCTACAGCCTTGTTTGAGTATCTGTCGGCTTTGGGGGAAGCCCCAAGGACTACGGTGTGACCTTCCATGCGGTATCCTTTCATGTTGGAGTCTGGTTAACTGGTGGAGAGCGTTATCGACTCTTGCCAGCTTTACCCTGATACTGGTATTGGTTTTATTAATTAACTTTGATCAATTATAGCTGTTTGAGCAATTTTGGCAAGTGGTTTGAGTTCAAGTCTGTTGGTGTATAGTGCAGGGCTGGATAATGCGTACTGTTGGTCGTTGCTAGTAGTCATAAATATCCTTAGAACTGATGTGTGGTCGTTTGCTTTAAATTATTGAGGAAATAATGCTTGACATTTATGGTTTAGGATCTATACTATTGCTATGAATATGAAAGATAACCAATCAGCTAAAAATGTTATCCAGCAATTATTACGCTTGTTGAATAAGTTTTCACGTATTGAAAAACAACCGATAGTCCTCGCTAACGGGTTTGAATTGACCACAAAAGAAATACATACAATTCAGGCCATCGGCGAGGCTAAAAAAATTATTGTTACTGATGTTGGTAAGTACTTTGGGGTTACCAAAGGGGCTGCATCACAAATGGTCAGCCGGTTGGTGGCGAAGGGATTTGTTACCAAGACGGTATCCCCTGAGACCAATAAGGAATATGAATTGTCACTGACAAAACTTGGCTGGGAGGCTTATGCTGTACACGAAAAGCTGCATGGGCGGGATATGGATAAATTGCTTAGTGGGCTGAATGAGTTTTCTGATGAGTGCTTGGGTGATTTTATCTCTGTGTTGTCACGGCTTGAACATGTTATGGATAAAAGACTTGAAGAGTAGGTTTTTTTATAGCAATGGTTTAGTATCTAAACTATTGCGGCGTTGGAGAATTATTATGAGTAAAAAAAGTATTGCAATGATTGTGGGTGGTTTTGTGGCATTGATGACTGGTGTATTTTATATGTCAACTTCGGCGGAGGAGACTTCGGCAAATGAACTCGGCTCAGATAATAACTACCTGCGTCCTGTGCCAACAGTTGTAGCTGTGTCGAGTAAAGCAACAGTTACCAGGAATTTCCCCGGCCGGGTTCAGGCTGCGCGTAGGGTTGAGCTTGCTTTTGATGTGGCGGGAGTACTTGTAGAACTCAATGCTCAGGAAGGTTCTGTGGTGGCGCAAGGTGATGTTATTGCGAAGATTGACTCTCGCGAATTGCAGAATAATTACACAGCTAGCAAGGTGGCGTATGAAGATGCACAGAGGATATATAAGCGTGCTGAAGTCTTGAGAGAAAAGAATATAATCTCCAAATCAGAGTATGATAAAGCAAAAGCTGACTGGCAGATTGCGCAGGCAAAAATGGGGGTGTGTCGAAAAAACCTGGATGATTCTGTGCTTGTTGCCCCTTTTAGTGGGGTTATCGCGGCCAGGAAGGTTGAAAACTATCAGCGAATCTCAGAACATCAGGTGATAGTTTCGCTTCAGGATATAAGCCGGGAAGAGGTCGTTATTCAATTGCCTGAACACTTTATTGCCCATGATGGGTTTAAGGCACTGCGAAATATTCAGGTACAATTTGATGTTGATGACAGTAGATGGTTCAAAGCTGAATTGTCAGAATACCGTATGCAGCCTGACTCCTATACCAGAACGTATGATGCTGTAATTTCAATATATCCGCCACAGGATCTTAAAATATTGCCGGGTATGACTGCAACTGTAGTCATGGAATGGGATAGCCTTGCCACAGCCGGTGCTACAATTGAGCAGATTAGACATCAAATCCCGGTTGAGGCGGTCTGGAGTGATGGGCATAATAAGAGCTTTGTCTGGGTGATTCCTGAAGCTGGCGGCCATCCCCAAAAATCAGAGGTCGTTGTTGAAAAACTGTTAGGAGAAACCGCGGTTATTGTCGGCGGTATTAATGACGGGGATCATATAGCAATTTCAGGTGTTCATGCACTCACAGAGTTATTGCAGGTTCGTCCTATGCTTGCTGGAAGAAAAGGACTAAATGGATGAATCCTGCACGCTATGCCATTAAATATAAAACGGTTACAGTGCTGTTTAGCATCTTTTTGATTCTTGGCGGGATAGTTGCCTATTTGAAAATCGGGCGTCTTGAAGATCCAGAGTTTACAATTAAGGAAGCGGTGATATTTACATATTATCCTGGAGCGACTGCCCTTGAAGTCGAACAGGAGGTGACCGATCAACTTGAAACTGCTATCCAGCAGTTGAAGCAGCTGAAAGAGGTTCGCTCCATATCCCGCAGCGGGGTGTCAATCATATTTGCTGAGATGCAGGAGGTTTATGCTAAAAATACCTTGCCGCAAGTTTGGGATGAGTTGCGCAGAAAGATAAAAGATGCAGCGGGAAAGCTTCCTGCGGGATGTATGGAGCCGTATGTTAACGATGATTTCGGTGATGTGTATGGAGTATTTTTCGCCATAACCGGTGAAGGCTACTCAAAACATACCCTCAAGGATATTGCAGAAGATTTACGCAAGGAATTACTGTTGTGTGAAGATGTGGGGAAAATTGACTTTTGGGGGTTACCCGAGGAAGCAATATACATCGAGATAGATCGAGCTAAACTTACGCAGCTCGGTATTCAGCCGAGTTCTATTTTTAGTGCTGTAACAAATCAGAATATGGTTGCATATGCTGGAGAATCAAAGGTAGCCAGTAAAAATATCCATCTGCGTGTTTTGGGGGATTATGCTGATATTGCTGATCTTGGCGAGCAACTGATTGAGGGCAGCAACGGAAAGTTGTTTCTGCTGAAAGATATTGCAGAGGTTAAATTCGGTTTTATTGAACCTGCTGAAAAAATTCTCAAACGCAACGGAAAGTACGCTATTGGCCTGGGTATTTCAACTGTTTCAGGGGGAAATGTCATGGCTATGGGTGATTCCATAAATGCTAAGTTATTCCAGCTGCGTTCTCAAATCCCGGCGGGCATTGAAATAATACCAATTGCGCATCAAGGCGATACGGTACGCGAAGCCGTCAATGGTTTTGTCTTGAATCTGTTGTCAGCAATCCTTATTGTAATACTCTTGCTGGTAGTTTTTATGGGTATGCGTGAAGGTATTATAATCGGCGTTATTCTGTTACTTACGATCATGACTACGCTTTTATGTATGTATGCCATGGGCATAACCTTGCAGCGTATATCACTTGGAGCGCTGATTATTGCGCTGGGAATGCTGGTTGATAATGCAATCGTAGTAGCCGAAGGAATTGTTATAAAAATAAATGAAGGCTTGAATAAAACCGAAGCTGCCGCAGAGACCGTACATGAGACTATGTGGCCACTATTGGGCGCAACCGGTATTGCCATCCTGGCATTTGCGGCGATCTCACTGTCAAAAGACATGACCGGCGAATGGCTTATCAGTTTGTTCCAGGTAATCTGTCTTTCGCTGGGGTTGAGTTGGTTGTTTGCGATTACGGTTACGCCTTATCTGTGTATTACATTTCTATCACCTAAGACTGCAGTTCAACAAGAAGCTTACACTCATCGGCTATTTGGCTATTACCGTAATTTGATCTCCTGGTGTATTTGTCATAGGAAAATAACCCTGTCCCTGGTTGGGGTAGTTCTTGTTTGCGCCATGGCTGCATTTTCGCAAGTAAAACAGGATTTTATGCCTGACATGAACCGGAATCAATTTACGGTTGACTTATGGTTTCCGCAAGGAACGCACATTGACTATACTGAGGCTGAGATGCAAAAGATACAGGAGTATATCCTTTCACTTGCCGGGGTGGAGAATGTTACGAGTTTTATTGGTGCCGGTTCATTACGCTTTCTCTTAACGTATAGTCCGCAAATGCCTGATCAATCCTATGGTATGCTGCTTGTCGATGTAAGTGATTTTAGAGAAATACCAAAATTGTCAAAAGAGGTTATGGCATATATTGAGCAGAATTGCAGTCAGATTGTTACGACTGCGGACTCATTCAAACTCGGCCCAGGGGGCGGAATGGTGGAGGCGCGTATAACGGGATATGAAATTCCTGTTCTGCGTGAGCTGGCAACTGAGATAAAGTCTGTTATGCAGCAGGAACCTAATGCCCGAACAATAAGAACCGATTGGGGAGATCAGGTGCAGATTGAAACAATGGAGTTAGCACGCTCAAGAGCGCAGAGTATCGGTATAACCAGGACTGAAATTGCACAATCAACGGCTATGAACTTCAACGGGTCGACTGTAGGTACGTACAGACAAGGCACGGACTTGCTCCCGATAATTGTACGTTCACCAGAAGACGAGAGAAAGAGGATAGAAAAGATAAATGACATTCAGATTTGGGCATCAGGGATTTCAAAATGGTTGCCGCTTGAACAGGCAATAAAAGGATTATCTGTAAAATGGGAAGATCCAGTTATTCGGCGCTTAAACCGGCAACGCACCCTCTCGGTTTTATGTAAACCGGAAAGCGGAACAACAGAGTCACTGTTTCAACAGCTTAAACCCAAAATAGAAGCGATAACCAAACCGGATGGCTATGAACTCGAGTGGGGAGGTGAGCATGAGGCAGCTAATGAAGCCAATGGAAAATTGATGTCAAACTTTCCTATTGCCTTTATTTCTATGTTTTTAATATCGGTTATTCTTTTTAATTCTATTAAACACCCGTTGCTTATTTTCCTGGGCTTGCCGCTAATTATTGTCGGAGTTGCTCCTGCGATGATTATTGCGGATAAAGCTTTTGGCTTTATGGCGATGCTGGGATTTCTCAGTTTATTCGGGATGTTAATTAAGAATGAGATCGTCCTGCTGGATCAGATTAACCTCGAGCTTGCTCAAGGAAAAGACCAATACCAGGCAATCATTGATTCGGCTGTAAGCCGGGTAAGACCGGTAACCATGGCCGCATTTACTACTGTACTCGGAATGGCGCCACTGCTGTGGGATGCATTTTTCTCTCCAATGGCAGTAACGATTATGGGAGGGTTGACTTTTGCCACTATTCTTACACTGGTGGTTATACCTGTTTTGTATGCAACAATTTTTAGAGTTCATAAAATATAGTTGAGAGGAGAACATAATGAAGATATTGAATTTATATTGCTCAAACACCGGAAATACGGCGAAAGTCGCAATGCAAATCAGAGATGCCGCACTGGCACAGGATTATGAAGTTGATTCAGTTGAAGTTGTTAGTAATAGTGCTGAAGATGCGGTGGAGTTTTTGGAGTATGATTTTATCTTTGCGGGGTGCGGGGTTTACTCATGGTTGCCGCCTGAGCCTATGCTGCAGTATATAAAAAAACAGAATGCGAAACATAATAAGCGTGGCGAGATTAAACCCTGTTCACCACGTTTAATGAACAAAAAAGCTGTAATGTACTGCACTTATGGTGGGCCACATACTGGGGTTAATGAAGGCCTTGTCGTACCCAAATACCTTGGTCAGTTATTCGATCACCTGGGATTTGAGATCGTTGCTGAGTGGTATTTTCCCGGTGCCTTTAACATAAACGGCTATACCCAATATTCAAAGGGAGGACGACTTGGCGATATAACCGGGCGCCCTAACGCGCAGGACTTGTCCACTATCAACGAAATGGTAATCGGTATTTTAAAGGTCTAAATTGCTTAATGCTTAATCTGAAAAGTTGTGCTGATAAATATATAGGATCGGGTTATTAATTATAACTATAGGCGTAACAATGGATGAAAAATTTAGAAGTAAAACTCAATTAAAACTTATTAATTCTGCCGGCCCTTTATTTGCCGAGAATGGCTTGAAGGGAACCAGAATGCGTGAAATTACTGAGAGCGCAAGGGTGAATGTGGCTGGAATTAATTATCATTTTGGCAGTAAGGATAATTTGTATAAAGAGATTGTTGAGCATGTTTTTAAGCAAATAGGCTATGTCAGTATTGGTGAACTGTGGCAAGAACATCTGGATAAGAAGGTTAATGAAAATGAAATTCTAAGCATGGTGTATAATTACTTGGAAATTAATTTTACGAGTTTTTTTAATAGCAATCATCCATTGTGGTATTTTAAAATAATTCACAGGTGTTTTATGGACTCAAAATTGAGCATGAACTATTTTTTTGAAAAGTTATATAAGATTGATTTCGCGGCGGTAAAAAGTATACATATGATCTTGCATAATGACTTGAATGAGTTGGAAATTGATGCGTGGTTAACTGTATGGTATACTCAAAGTATAGGACTAAATATACTTATTCCTGCACTTACATCTGAAAGTTATACTGATGATATAATGGCAATGAATTTTAAAAATATGGTATTGAAGTATACCTATTGTGCGGTAACCCCATTGTTTAAATCTTATGCCGAGTATTGTAAATCGTTATATCTGGAAAACTAATTATGGCTTGTGGGGTATGTTTCTCGTGCTGGTAATGCGAAATTTGATAGCGGCAATAATGAGGCAAAGCCTAGACTGGATTATTGGTTTTTGAGGTTTGAGAATATTGGATACCTTATTAAGTCTGCTTAGAATAAATTGGATATTGTAGAAGGTTGTTAAAAAATCCTGTAAGTCCTTGTGTGTAAAGGCTTACAGGCTTTAAATACTTGGTTGCTCCTCTCAAGAGCGGCTGGGCTAGTGTAACTGTTGGGGTCGTGTATTCTGTGCTTGTTTCTGTCTTCCGTCCTTTTATAATCTGAGTTTATTATAACAGCAAGCAGGAAATGGCAGAAAAATCTCAAGGCTAAACCATTATATAAAGAATCTGGCAACTTATGGGAGAATGGCTAAAGATAGAGATTCTCCGGGTAGTTTTGCGGGATGAATTATTAGCGCTGGAAGAGTTCGGTAGTATGTATAAGCAGTATTATTTATAGAGTGCCGACGGGTGGGAGATATTCTACCCGTCTTCAGCACCCTCAGGGATCTCTTCTTCGATAGAGTAACGCAAGAGTCTGGGTAAGGAGGAATCAGATATTTTATTCTCGTAATGACACTTCGTTCTTGCTAAACGCAAGAGAATATTGTATGCTCTTAAGAGGTATCGTTATTGGGGCAGATCATAATACGCAAAGAGCGTCACAATAAGGTATTAAGCTACAGAGCAGAACGGCGAATTATTTTTTAAATATTGTTTAAATATTGTTGCTCCGCCAGTAGTAAATGTTGATAATTAATGATATGGCAAAATGTTAATATATGATTAAATATCTGTGGCAAATGGAAGAGGAAAATTATGGATTTCAAAAAATGCAGCATAGGTATTGAACTTGGTTCAACTAGAATTAAATCTGTTTTAATCGATGAAAATGGGAGTACCTTAGCTACTGGTGGCTATGGGTGGGAGAATAAACTTGTCGATAATATCTGGACTTATGCGATCGACGAGATCTGGGAAGGTATTCAGGCTGCTTATTCTGAATTAAGAGAGAATATAGAGAAAAAGTACTCTTGTGACTTTACCACAGTTGGGGCAATTGGTTTTAGTGGCATGATGCATGGGTATATGGCTTTTGACCATGAGAATAAGCTCTTGGTTCCATTTAGAACTTGGCGAAATAACTTGCAAGGTGTGGCAAGTAAGGAGCTTACAGAATTGTTTGGCTATCCTATTCCACAGAGGTGGACAGTCGCCCATCTAAGGCAGGCAATTTTAAATGGAGAAGAGCATGTAGGTAAGATCGACTTTTTGTCGACTCTTGCAAGTTATGTGCACTACCGTCTGACCGGGGAGAAGGTTATAGGTGTGGGTGAAGCATCAGGTATGTTCCCTATAGATTTAGAGACTAAATCATATAACGGAAGGATGGTTGAGCAGTTCAAAGAACTAACCGGTATAAATCTCACAGACATATTCCCCAAGGTCTTGGTGGCTGGAGAAGATGCAGGACATCTGACCCCAGAAGGAGCAAAGCTACTTGATGTCAGTGGTAAATTAGAGGCTGGAATACCTTTCTGCCCACCAGAAGGCGATGCTGGAACAGGAATGGTTGCGACAAACAGTGTAAAGAAGAGAACCGCTAATGTGTCGGCCGGAACCTCAGTATTTGCCATGATTGTACTGGAAAAAGGCTTATCCAAGGTTTATAGCGAGATTGATGAAGTAACCACGCCGAGTGGTGATTTAGTAGCTATGGTTCACTGTAATAACTGTACCTCAGATTTGAATGCCTGGGTCAATCTATTTGGGGAAGTCTTAGCTGAGTTTGGGGTAAAACCTGATGCTGACGAACTCTTTGGAAAGCTCTATCGAAAAGCTCTGGAAGGTGATAAGGATTGCGGCGGGCTACTGGCATATCCATACTTGTCGGGTGAGCATAGTACAGGATTTGAGGAAGGCAGACCTCTATTTGTCAGAAATGCTGACAGTAAGTTTAATCTGGCCAACTTTATGCTGACAAATTTGTGTACATCGCTCGGAGCCTTGAATATCGGCTTAAAAATCCTCTTTGAGAATGAAGGTGTAGAAATTGATGAAATGCTGGGGCATGGAGGCTTATTCAAGACTGCAGGAGTAGGCGATGTCATAATGGCAAGAGCAACAAATTCTCCAGTAACAACCATGGCGACTGCGTCGGAAGGCGGGGCGTGGGGCATAGCACTGCTCGCGCAGTTTATATTGAATGATTTTGACGATTTAGCCGAGTACTTGGAGACAAAGGTGTTCTCTGATGTTGAGAAGGTAATGGTCAAGCCTGAGAAAGATGGTATTGCAGGCTTTAATACCTTTATGCAGAGATATGTTGGCGGCCTTGACATTGAACATGCTGCTGTGGCTAATCTCAAATCTTAACCCAGGATAAGAGTGGGAACAAAGCGGAATAATGGTTTTAAGATAGTAATGCCTAGTTATAAAGCACATAAGACAGTAGGTTATTCTGGGTAAATGTGTTATAATTTAAATAGTAATTAGTGCCTTTTTTTTGTGAGTTATTCATTCTGGGGAGTGGATAACTCATTTTTATTGTAGCATAGTTATAAGTTGTTGTGTGGACATTAAATAAAGCTGTAAGTCCTGTTAATTTGCTGATATTATACTAAATTAAACTAGAGACAGTAAGTTATAGAGATTAATCTATAAGATGTTTTTTTATTGATTTTGCAAGAGCAATGTGTATCATTATATATATTGTTTGTTATTGTGCCTACGCTAAGTGAGTTTTTATATGAGTAAAACCGGAATATTGGTTTTACTGCTAGTCGCCACGTTCGCAGTAGTGTACATACTGGATTTGAGGAATTTGTGTGTCAGTTAACCGGAACAGAGGGCATCCTCAATAAAAGTAAATATGATAAAGTGTATATGGTTAGAAATGATATTCTTGACGCGGGAGTTGAAGATTACTGGACATTGGAAAATGGTGATGAGTGTGGGCAGGGGAGATTAATTTATTTCAAGTTAAGTGATAAGCAATAGCAGCAAATTGAGCAAGATGCACGCGAATAGCATAATTTAAGGCGCCAGCATAAAGTGGAGACGCATTCAAGCAGAGTACTAATTCTGTATAGATTAATCTTGGTATAAAGTCGTCGACGATTGGAGCGATGTTCTGAGTCTGCAAATAATCATATGTATGAGTGGAATCAAGTTGTGTAACTATATATTGCTATTAATAATTTGCTATGTTTTCTTGACAATTAATTAGGATTATATTATTATGAAATAGAGTGTTTTGTTATTAGTTATGCTCTATTTAAAGTGGTCTAATCTGTCAAGACAAAATAACAGGTTGTTTAAGGTGGAAACTAAATCTTGCAGTAATGGAGCGCAGGGCGTAGCCCGGAGCGGAATTACTGCAAGGGCGGTAACTTCTACGCCACATCAATTTTCTTATTTCTATTACTAAAATATACTTCACGCGGTGTACGCTTACTCAGACTGGAATGCCTTCTTTCATTGTTGTAATACTCAAAATATTTATCTAACGCATCATACGCTGCAAAATAGTTCTTATACTCAGTCAAATAGACTTCTTCATACTTCACTGTACGCCAGAGCCGTTCGATCATTATATTATCAAACGCTCTGCCCTTACCGGACATGCTTATCCAGATACTATTCTCTTTCAGCACTTCAGTAAAGTCATTGCTCGTATATTGGCTACCCTGATCTGTATTGAAAATCAATGGCTTTGACTCTTCAAGAGCATTCTTCAGTGCGCTTACACAGAAGCTGCTGTCCATTACCATAGAAAGCTCCCAAGAAATCACATAGCGACTATACCAGTCCATTACAGCAGTAAGATATGCATTGCCGTGGCGGAGTGGAATATAGGTTATATCGCTCACCCAGACCTGATCTACCTTGTCGATTTCCATGTCGCGTAACAGATACGGATATACTTTATGCTCTTGATTTTTAGCAGTGAAACGTTTCTTAGGGTATATCGCCTGTAAGCCCATCTCCCGCATCAAGCGTCTGACTTTATGCCGTCCAATTTTAAAACCAAACCTTCTCAAGTCTTCAGTGATTGTGCGAGAACCTTTAAAAGGATGCTTGATAAAGAGATCATCAATTACCTTCTTAATTTCAAAATCCTGCTTATTCTCAGCTTGTGATTTATAATAATAGGCTGAGCGAGAGATTTCTAAGAGTTCGCATTGCCTGGAGACAGACAACTTTGATTTATTTGGTTCAATCATGTTGCGTTTTTCCTCAACCGAGGAGCTCGTCAGATTTTTTTTTAAGCCAGTCGTTCTCGATTTTCAAACGACCAATTTGCTCATACAGTTTTGCCTTTTCATCTTCATCTTTAACAACTTTTTTCTTACGCTTATCTGAGAAAATATCGGGAAGTCCCTCAAGCATGAATTTCTTCCATTGCCTAATCTGGTTGGGGTGAACCTCAAATTTTGCAGCCAGCTCTGCAAGAGACCGATCACCTTTAATCGCTTGCAAAGCAACTTTTGCTTTAAAATCAGCCGTAAAACTCTTTCTCATGGATAATTCCTTTCTCTATTAATACTATCGGAAAAATCCACCTTATTCAACTGTCCAGTTTTATTAGACCATTATAATTGTTTTTAGGCAATATAGCGCGTAGGATGTTGAGGAGAAGGTGTGAAGATTGTGGGGAAGTTGCTAATAGTAATGTGTCTTTTGGTGGTACAGGCAAATGCAGCAGAGTTGTTGGAGTACACTGTTAATACTTCAGTTTCAATCACTTCAGAGGTTGATGAAGAACAAGCGTACGAAATTGCTAAAGTTAAACTGTGTAGAAAAGCGCTTGTTGATTCGATGCGGGGGGAAGAGAATCAGATTGTACGCCGGAACTGGAAGATGCTTGGGGTGGAGCCGGTTGTCTTTGAGAGACCACATAAGTACTTTAAAGAGGTAATTCTCCTAGATAAAAAGCAGCAAGATGGCGTGTTGCAGGTAAAAGCAAAGGTTGTGGTTGACCGGTCTGGTCTGTACTCTCTTATCAATCAAGCAACAGCCAGCGTAATTGATAATATTAATGATGTAGGTTTGACCGTGCTGTTTCTTGCGCGCTCATCGGATAAAGAGATTAACTATAGTGAAAATGTTATCCAGGATGATATCGTCCTGGATGATGCTACTGACTCTGAAGTTATTATCAATAAGAGTAAGAGTATAAAGCGTGAGAGCCAGTTTACCACGCGGGCTATAGATTCTACAGAAATTCTTACCAATATAACCTCACGCCTGACAGATTCCGGGATCCAGCTATATAGTTTAGAGGCTCTGTTGCCGTATGTTGCAAACAGTGCTGACTTTGAGTCATATTTGAATGACTTGAAGGAGAGTTACATCGGTTATGTGGATGCAAATGGGGTATACAAAAGTGGTGATATTGATAAAAATGTAGCCTTTGTGCAGAGAGAGATCTGCGCTATGCAGCCGCATCCACAGTATTTTGCCCTTGGTAAAATTGATATTGGTAACGTTACTTATGATGCCGAACAGAAGTTATATCGGGCGGTTGCAAAGTGTAGTATGACACTGTGGAATTTGAATGCAGGGATGTTTCCCGTGACTATTGCAACAACTCCAATAATTACTGCCGTTGTTGCGACGCCAGAGAAGAAAGAGGCGCTGAAGAAGGCGGCAGAAGAGGCGGCGACTAAGTGTGGTAATCAGATTTTAGATAGGATACGCAGCGCAATGCTTGAGCAGGCAAGTGTGAGAAAAAACAGTCCTGCCGGTGAAGAATTTGTTACTTCGGTTGCAGAGAAGCACTTGATTGATATTGATGAATCAAAACTCGCTAACGGACTTTCTGGCAGTATTGAAGACCAGCATCAAGTTGGTTATGAGGCGTATGTTGCGGGAAATTACCCCGAAGCTTTAGTAATTTTCCTTAGATTGGCGGGTGAAGGGTATGTAAAAGCGTATAACTCACTGGCAGAAATGTACTACTTTGGTAGAGGGGTTGAAGAAGACTTTGATGAAGCGGTAAAGTGGTATAAGAAGGGGGTAAGTCGAGGTAACTCTGATTCAGAATTTGGGTTGGCTAAATTATATTTTGCAGGTCATGGGGTGCCGAGAGACTATAGCGAGGGTTTGCGTCTTCTCAGATTGGCAGCAGATAAAGGAAATCCCAAAGCTATCTGTGAGCTTGGTAAAAAGTATTATAGCGGTATCGGGGTCGCGAGGGATTATTCCGAAGCCTTGAAGTGTTACAGGGAGGCTGAGAAAATGCTCTACCCTGAGGCAATTTTTAGTATGGGTGTGATGTACTTTTTAGGTCAAGGGGTGGTTGAGAGCAAAGAAGAGGCTATAAAAAGATATGAACTAGCCGGATATTTAGGGTGTGCGGAAGCTATTGTAGCCTTGGGTATGTTGTATGAAAATGGCATGGGCGTTGAGCAGAATAATAATAAGGCGGTTGAATATTATCAGCAAGCTTATGAAATGGAATTCATTCCGGCGACTGTACGTCTTGCGAATATGTATCTGGGAGGATTCGGGGTTGAAAAAAATGTTAATAAAGCTTTTCGGCTATTGAAAGAGGCTGCTAAACCACATCAACCCGAAGCGTTATTTGCTCTGGGAGGTTGTTACGAGTGTGGTTTAGGAGTGGATAAGGATCTTGCTCAGGCTCTGGTCTGGTACAAAAGAGCTGCAGGCTATGATTCTAGTGAGGCGATGTGGCGTATAGCAATATTCTATGTTCGTGGTGAAGGTGTCGATATTGATTATAAAACAGCAATGGACTGGTTAAAAACGGCTGATGAACTTGGTAATGCTCAAGCTCAAGTTGAACTTGGTAATTTTTATTATGACGGTGTGGGTGTAGATATTGATTACGCTGAGGCGTTAAAGTGGTATAGAAAAGCTGCTGACAATGGTGATCCGCAAGGACAGTGGTTTGTTGGAAATATGTATTCAAAAGGCCTGGGGGTAGAGCAAGACTATGCAGCAGCAGTAGAGTGGTATAAAAAATCTGCGAAAAAAGATTTTCCTAAAGCATATCTTAATTTGGGTAATATGTATAAGTTCGGAAATGGTGTGAATAAGGATCTTGAGCTGGCATTTGAAGCATTCTCCAAAGCTGCAGAACTTGGCGAAGCGGGAGGATATACTGCGCTAGCAATCCTGTATCGAGATGGAGAAGGCTTGAAAGAAGATGCGTATGAAGCTGTGCGTTATTTTGAAAAAGCCGGTGAACTCGGTGATGCAAATGCATATATACAGCTCGGATTGATGTTTGATACGGGTGAGCATGTATCAAGAGATGTGTATAAGGCACAGGAGTATTATACTAAGGCTGACGCTACGGGAAGTATTGAGGGAACGTTCCTGCTGGCAAGTTTATACAATGGAGGTGATTATAAGGTGCGAAATAAGCAGAAAGCATATGAATATTACCTTAAAGCTGCTGAAGCCGGATATGCTCCGGCACAGAAAATGATGGGGAAAATCTTTGAAGAAGGTGTAGTGGATCAGCATATAAGCTATAAGCAAGCTGTTTACTGGTATAAGCTTGCTGCAGAACAGGGTGATGCAGAGGCAAAACAGAAAGCTGAAGGACTCAAGTATTTCTATTAAAACTCGGGGAGTGTTATGCGGAATTTAAAGGTAATAGAGTATCTTATAATAATTATGGTGATCTCTTTGTTTGCAGGAAGAGTTGCATATTCGCAAGATACATATACAAGTTCGGTCTCGGTGTCGGTAGAGACGGATACTGCCGGTATTGCTGGAGCTTACAGTATCGCCAAGTCGGAGCTTTGCAGAAAAGCACTGCTGGATGCGCTACGCGGTGATGATAAAGCAATACTTAGGAGTGTGTGGGAACGGGTTGGTTCTGATAAGATAATTTTAGAGAAATATCCAGAGTTTTTCCGGAGAATTACGGTTGTTGAGAAGAATTTTTCGGATGCCAAGTTGGGGGTTAGGGCTAAAGTTGTAGTTGATATTAACGCCGTAGAGGGCTTTATTGAAGATAACCTGCAGCAGTATATTGCTGATATTAATGACGTGGGTATGACAATCCTCTTTCTTTCCCGTACTTCTGATATGCAGATTGACTTTCAAAAGGTCGTAACTTCAGATACCTTTAATGAGAAGCAAGAAGGTTCAGGTTCAACAACACAGAGAGTTGATACTACGCAAAGACAGACTGAATTTACTACAAAAACGGTTGACCCTACTGAACTGGTTGCGAACATTTCGGCGAACCTTATAGACTCTGGTATTAAAATATACTCTCTTGGAGCGCTTATCCCATATATTCAAAATAGTACAAGGATGGAAGGGTATATTGCTGAGCTGGAGAGAAGCTACGCAGGGTATGTTGATGCTTCAGGAAATTATAAGAGTGGTGAAATTGAGAAGGGAATTGCATTCATTCAGAAAGATATAAAATCACTCTCACCGCATCCAAGGTACTTTGCTCTAGGTAAAATTGATTTAGGAAATACAACTCAGATTGACGGTCAATTCAGGTCAACAGGAGCATGCTCAATTACATTATGGGATTTGGATTCTGGGCTATTTCCGGTAAAAATTGCCAGCACACCGTTAATCACTGCTGTGGGTGAGGCAATAGATAAAAAAGAGGCGCAGAAGATTGCTGCAGAGAAGAGTGCGACTAAAGCCGGTAAAATGATCTTGATGCGTATTAGAGCGGCTATGCTTTTTGGCGTAGATAATAAGTATAATGCAAATCTTACACTGGATGAGCTGATTGAATTCGGGCAGCGTATTGATGTTGATGAGTCCGCACTGCATGGTTTGGAAGCAGGGAATACACAGGAGCTTTTTGCTAAAGCGGTGCAGGAAAATGCAGATATGAACTACGCGCAAGCAGTCGAAATTCTTTTTCGTCTGGCACGTGAAGATTATGCGCCGGCGATGACAATGCTTGGGGAGTTGTATTCTCTCGGCAATGGGGTAGCGAGAGATAAAGAAGAAGCGTGTAATTGGTATAAAAGAGCTATTGCCGCCGGCGATACTCATGCACTGTTTAAATTGGGAGTTCAGTATCTTACTGGATTAGGGGTGACGCTTGATCAGGTAGAAGCTGTTAGGCTCATAAAGTTGGCTGCGGAAAAAGGCGATCTTGACGCGATCAATGAGATGGCAGGAATATATTTAGATGGCTCGGGAGTTCCTAAAGATTATGCAAAAGCATTGGAGTGGTATTATAAAGGGGTTGAGTTAAATTCTGACAAAGCAATGTTCGGAATAGGAAATGCGTATTTTTTTGGTAATGGGGTAGAACAAGATTATGCAAAAGCCAGAGTATGGTATAACCGAGCGGCGCATCTGGGACTTCGTGAAGCATATTATAACCTGGGGCATATGAATGAGTATGGCTTGGGTCAGGATATTGATATGCAAAAAGCTCTTGAGTATTACCAGTTGGCTGCGGATAAGGGTCAGGTTGATGCAATAACTCGGCTTGCAGCGATATTTATTAAAGATCCATATCGTAATTATGAAGAAGCTATGCGCTTATCCAAAAAAGCTGCGGCACTTCATGATGGTGAAGCAATGGTTGTGCTGGGAAATATTTATGAGAATGGTTACGGTGTAGAGAAAAATTATGCCGAGGCATTGAAATGGTACCTTAAAGCGGGAGATAAGTCTAAGGCTGAGGGGTATCATAACGCAGGGTTGATTTATTACTTTGGACGTGCGGGAGAACCCGATATACAAAAGGCTGTTGAGTATTTTGCACTTGCTGCGGAGCAGGGTTTCGCTTTTTCAAAGTATTTTCTGGGGTCGGCATATATTGAAGGAGAAGGTGTTGATAAAGATATCAGCAAAGGTTTTGCCTTGATTGAGTCTGCGGCAGAAGGTGGTATTGTTAATGCACAGAGTGATTTGGGGTATATATATAGTGAAGGTGTTTTGGGAGAAGTAGATTTCAGCAAAGCTCTTAAATGGTACAAATTAGCTGCGGATAATAATAATCCTGTTGCCATGTATAACTTGGCAATGATGTATTATGAGGGGCTGGGAACAGATGTTGATAAAAAAATGGCTGTTGACTTATTTAAAAAAGCTAGTGCTGCTGGGGAACTACAAGCAACTGCGCAACTTGGAAATATATACTTAGAAGGTGACGGGGTAGAGAGAGATATTGCGAAGGCAATTGAGTATTATAAAGTATCAGCAGAGAGAGACTTTGCATATTCATATAACAGTCTTGGCTTAATTTATCGGGATGATGAATATGGTATGGAAGATCCATTCAAGGCTGCGGGTTATTTCAGAAAAGCTGCTGAGCTTGGTAGTGTTGACGGTATGTACTGGCTGGCATTAATGTATGAAAAGGGAATGGGAATATCGCGAGATCCAGCAAAAGCTCTTGAGTGGTTTAGAAAAGCTGCTGAAGGTGGCGATAAGGATGCTCAATGGCGTATGGGCGCTATATATGAGCATGGTGATTTGGGTGTGGTATTTGATTATAAGACAGCAGTTGAGTGGTATAAACTTGCTGCTGCGCAAGGTGACGAAGGATCGCAAAAGAAGGTAGATGAGTTAAGGTATGCGTATTGATTAGAGAATTAGTGTTCTCTCTGGTTATTGTGCATGGATAATGGTTTTATATATTGGTTGAAAGTTGGCGTTTTACAAGAGATATGGTGTTTGATACTATAATGATTGGTAGGCTGATGCTGAAGGTTTATCTAAAAATATACATGTTATTGTTGATTGTTGGGTTATTTGTAAGTTTTGGGGGAAGACTCTCCGCCGCTGAAGGCACGACGACAGTAACCGTTGTTGGGAGTTCGTGGTTGAATGGGCTTACAACAGAGGCAGCGCTTATTCTTGCGAAAAGCGAAGCAAAGAGAAGGGCGCTTGAGCGGGCAGGGAAGAATTATATCTCAAGTTCTACAGAGACCAGGAATATGCTGCTTGTCTCTGATGTTGTCATGACCAGAAGCATTGGTGTTCTTACAAATGTTAAATGGGGTGAGAGTTGGATTAAAGATGGCAAAATATTTGTCGAGATGACCGCAGACATTCTTACAGAAAATTTTAATGCTGATTTTATGGCGATTGAAAAGACTTTGCGTGAGGTTGGAATGCCACGTGTAGGCATATTGATTTGTGCAGAAATCGGGGGGACTGGTAATACAGAGCTGCCAAATGTAAAGCCATATACTTTTTTTCGTGAGGCGTTTCTGGGTGGCCTGCAATTATATTTTATGAAGATTACACCTGAGATGGATATTAAGTATCTTTCTGAGGACAGAAAGTATGATGGGGGGAACCTGGCTAGGCTGTTTAATGCCTCTGCACGGGATAAGGCAGGAGAGAGCAGCAGGTTGGAAATTGAGTTGAAGTCTGGTGCTGAAAATGATTCTGAATTGAAGGCTATCATTGCTGCGGGAAACGAATATGGAGTTGATATAATTGTCGTCGGGAATTTGAGGATTGTTGTCGAGAAAAGAAAGCTCAGTGGTGTGGATACGGTGTCGTATACTTTTGCACCACATGTTGAGGTAATACAGACCTCAAACAATAAAACTCTGGCTGTAATTGAAGAGTCATTCACTACCGAACCTCTACCGGTGCAGGGTGAGCATAATGAAATTATGAAGTCAATAAAAAGAATTGGCTTACGCATCGGAAGAGCCCTTATGGGGCAGATGCTGGTTCATTGGAGCAATAATAGCTACAGTATGCATATTGTCTTGAAGGAAGCCGATTATGAGAAAGTCGGTAAGCTGGAGAGTGCTTTAAGTAAAGCCGGCGGTGAGCAGAGATTTGTTCTGCGCTCAATGAGTTCAGGAATCGCACATATTGATTTTTATTCTGATATGACACGAGATGAACTCCAAAAATATTTATCGGAGCAAGCTGAAGTTGATGTAGATATTGAGAGTATCCTTGAGGGGGAGACTATAATTAAGCTCGATGATGGTTGGTTTTAGTATATTTAAATAATATGGAGAAGAGAATGAAAAGGTTGCTTGGATTATTTGTTGTCATTGTACTAACTGTGGTTACAAATTCTTATGCTTCGGAGATCAAGAGGGTAGCTGAAACGAAGAAACCTGAAATTTGGATGAATAGTGATATAAAAGCTGTAATGCAGGCAGAGAGAGTGGCACGTGCTGACGCAATGCGAAAGATGATTGAGAAATTATATGGGGTTAAAGTCAGTGCGGATCAGACTGTGTATGACATGATAAGGGAAAATTCAAATGTCAAGGCAGAAATGGATCATATTCTAACGGGGATGAGAGAGAAAGAGTGGCACTATTATCCAGAAGGAATATGCCAGGTTGAGCTTGAGATAACCTGGAAAGAAGTGCTGAAGAAGATCAAGAAGACTGTCAGTGCAAATTGTGATGGGTGTGAAGCATATTTGGAGAAATCGGTTAAGATTACGGAAGAGACAAGTAGCAAGAAAATTGTGGTATGGGGAAGTGGTGCTATTGCAGGGACAGAAGGGGTTCAGGAGATTCAGGCATTGCGAGCAGCTGAAATTGATGCATATAAGAAGATGGCACAACGAATTCTTGGGGTTAAAATAAATTCTGAAACGACTGTGAAAGATATGGTCGTCAAGTCTGATAAAATAAGAAATTGTGTTGAAGGCGTTATCAAGGGAGCAACTCTGTATGACTATACATTTGAACCGCGAAGGGTAACCGTAAAGTGTAGAGTCAAGATGAAGAAGCTGGTGGTTGATCTATCGGAATCACTGAGTGCGGAAAAAGATACATATGGATTTGTAACTTATGACGCAGTGATGGACTTTAAGGCGAAAACAAAGGTCGATGAGTTTGTAGAGACTGGGGTTGGGCTTATTAGTGATATCTCAGATAATGACAAAACCCAGGATGAAGAGCACGAGGTAATTAGCAACCTGGAGATTGTGATTACTGAGGAAGGTGGCGTTGTTATTGAATAATATAAGCTTTCTACGGCAGTTGGAGATTGAAATAGATGGGATGTCTTATGTTTTCAGTCAATAAATATCTTATATTCATAGTGCTGGGTATTTTAGCAATTCCGGTTTGGGCAGAGGAAATTGATTTTAGTAGCGATAGCTTGCTTAGTGATACATATTCCGGGTTAGATGAAGCCAGTGTTTCAGCAAAGCTCCAAGAAACTGCTATAAGCAATAAAGCACATGAACGTAATGTTACGCTGGCATTAGCTAATAATGTATGTGTAGTAAAAACTGTTCCCGAGAGATTTGTAAATAGCGTTGTGTCTTCTATCCGAAGGGCTATTGTCGCTTCAGGCAGGTTCGAATTGGTAGAGCTCAAACATACTGTAGAAGATGAACTGGATAATGAAATTAAACGTGTTGTAAAACATGGCATCACCGGTAAGAATGCTGCAAAGCTTGGCAGGGTACAAGGAGCTAAATATTTGCTTGTGCTTTCGCTTGATGATTATGTTGTAAAAGAAAACAAACTGCTCGTGAAGCAAAAGGGTAAAGAACATATTCGAGAATTAAAAGCAGTATTGGGTATTGAATTGATTGATACTTCGACCAGAACGGTTGTATTTAGTGATACTGTATCATCTCGGGTATTATTTGAGGTTTTGAAGACTCAGAAACAGATTCTGCCGACAGTCGATATTCAAGAGCAGTCAACTTCAACTAAGTTTAATATAAGTATAAAGAGTAATAATAACGATATTGATGGTCATATCGCAGTTGAAAAGAACTTTAATGCGGGAAATGCTAATAATCCGGTGGCTGCAGACAATTCAACTTCGCAAACTAGTGAATCTATAATTGAGCTTGCTGATAAGCTGGCGCAAAAAGTTGTTGAAAAACTTGAATATGATCTCTTTGAAATACAGGTAATAAGAATTATATCTGATGACAGCTTTAGGATAAATGCTGGTAGAAATATGGGCTTAAGGCCAGGTGATATACTTGAAAAAGCTAATAATAGTGATTTGGCAAATGATTGTAGAGCTGTTGTTATTAAGGTTGAACGAGTAGAGAATAACAGCGCTGTTTGTAGGGTTGAGGTAAAGGAAGATATGCAGTATGTTACAGTTGGTGAGGTCTTGACCCGAAAGGAAAGTAGGCCGTTAAACCCTTTTCGAAATAGTATAGATGGTATAAAAGTAGATTAATACATTAGCATATGATAAATAGATAGAATGGAGTTAATGATGACAAAATACTGCGTCGCTTTGATAGGTTTATTATTGCTAGCGGGATGTAGTGATAGTTCTGTGAAACAATCAGAGGATAAGTATGTGCTTTCAGATAATACTGATAGCACAGCAACTAGGACTAGTGAAAAAATTGAAGTTACTCGAACATCAACTATTGAAGAAGATATGGGAGTTATTATAGACTAGTTTGTTATGTAATATTGCAGTGACCTAGAAATGGCGGTAGTGTAACAAATTCTGTACAATATTCCTTTATCTGTATTAGTTAAGAATTTATCTGACATTTGTCGATAGAAATAGAGTATTAAGCTTGTTGTTTGTGGAGTGAGGACAGAGTCCGAGCGGAACAAATAACAAGCTTGAAAATCGAAAGGAATGCCAGATGAATATGGAACAGAAAGTGATCAAAAACAAATTAGGTGTATTGGAACTCGCAAGACAACTTGGAAATGTATCTCAAGCCTGCAATGTCATGGGTTTCTCACGTGACAGTTTTTACAGATTTAAGCAGCTTTATGATCAGGGCGGTGAACTTGCCCTCGCTGATATAAACCGTAAAGGCAAACCTCAGCCAAAGAACAGAATTGATCCTGATATTGAAAAGCAAATTGTGACGACTGCGCTGGACAATCCGGCTCTCGGACAGCAGAGAGTATCTAACGAACTTAGAAAAAAGGGGATGTTTGTCTCTCCCGGAGGTGTAAGATCTGTATGGCTCAGACATGATCTGGAGACCTTCAAAAAGCGTCTTACAGCTCTGGAAGCCAAAGTTGCGCAAGAAGGATTAATTTTGACTGAATCGCAGCTTGCAGCAATGGAAAAGAAGAAGGAAGAAGATAAAGCCAGAGGTCAGATTGAGACTGAGCACCCAGGATATCTTGGAGCTCAGGACACTTATTATTTAGGAACAATAAAAGGTATTGGACGAATCTACCAACAGACATTTATAGATACATATTCCAGAGTTGCTTTTGCTAAACTATATGACAGGAAGAATGCTTTGGTTGCAGCTGATATACTTAATGATAGAGTTATACCATTCTTTGAAAAAGAAGAAGTTCCACTGCTTCGAATCTTGACTGATCGAGGAACTGAATACTGCGGTAAGCGTGAGCATCATGAATATCAGCTATACTTAACTATTGAAGATATTGATCACACCAAAACCAAAGTAAGAAGTCCACAGACCAATGGTATCTGTGAACGCTTACATAAAACTATGAAGGATGAATTTTATAATGTTGCTTTTCGTAAAAAAGTATATAATACTCTTGAAGAGCTTCAGAAGGATCTCGATGTTTGGCTGAAGTATTATAATGAGGAGCGTCCACATAGTGGAGCAAGGTGTTATGGCAAGACTCCAGCACAGACTTTTACAGAGTCAAAAGCCTTAGCCAAGGATAAGCAACTGGACATCATCGGACGGACAGTCCAAGTCGAAGAAGTCATTGCTGAAGTTGTGGGATAATTATTAGGTGTCTGTCAGATAAAGTAGTGGCTAGTACACTTTATCAGCTCAGTCTATATCCCGGCTGACCGACAAGATTCTTCCTGTGGTTCAGGACTGGCAGAACAGACCTCTTGATGAGAAGTACCCGTTTATCTTTAGGTGTGTGATTCATAGACATCATTTCACTTATTTCTATTGCAGTGACCTAGAAATGGCAGATACTTGATCTACGTTTTCTGTGCTACTACGTCATGCACCTTTTCATATTCAGTAGGACTGATATATCCTAAATTCTTCTGACTACAGCGCATATTGTAAAATACCTCGATATATTCAAATACTTCTTTTTTTACTTCTTCAAGATTAGTAAACTTTTTGCCATGAATAAATTCATGTTTTAATTTTTGGAAAAAATTCTCCTGAACTGCATTACTCCACGGATCTCCTGCTAAACTCATACTGCTTTCTATCACATTTGATAATAGTAAATTCTGAAAACCATACTGCTGTACTGACTTCCTCTGTCACTATGAAACAGTAAATATCCAGATTGATTCCTCTGCTCATTCTCATTTTTTAAAGCTTTACAGACAAGAGCCGAATCTATATTCTTACTTACTGACCAGCCAATTATTTTGAGGGAGTATAAATCCATCACTACTGCAAGATATACCCAACCTTCAGTTGTTCTAATGTAAGTAATATCTCCTGTCCATTTTAAATTCTTAACCGATGTTTTGTAGTTCCTGTTTTGTTTGTTTTTAGGAAACTTGAATACATCTACTTTATTCGGCTTAGGATATTTGTGACACCTTCCAATACAAGCCAAGCAAACAACCTATTTTCATGCATTACCTTGCGAACAGTTTCACGGGAACAGAGTAACTCAGGAAGCTCTGCTTTGAAATCATCATAAACCTTTCTGTACCTATATATAGCCTTAGAACGCTTGTGAAATACCTTTGCATGAAAAGTAATAACTTTTCTCTTTTCTTCTGTAGCAGAAGGTTTTCTAGTTAAGAATTTATAATATCCACTCCTGCTTACTTTGAGAACCTTGCACATAATCACAACTGAATACTCAGTTCTATGAGTGTGAATCCATGCGAACTTCACAGGCTCTCTTTTGCAAAGAACGCTGTCGCTTTTTTTAAGATTTCATTTTCTTCCTGTAATCTTAAAACTTCTTTGCGAAGACGTTTGTTTTCATTAGCAGCATCGGGAAGATCAGGCAAAGATTCAACACCTACAATATCTGGTTTCTTTACTTTATTAACCCATTGCCTAAGGGTAGAGTTGGGAATACTCACCTGCCTGGCTGCTTCAGAAATTGAATATCTATTTTTCTGTAACCAGCTTTACCGATTCATCTTTAAATTCCTGTGAATAACGCCTTGTATTAGCCATGATAGTTTCCTTCTGAAATGATTATAACAATTAGTCATTCAGGTGTCCACCATTTCTAGGTCACTGCATCCTTCATCGATAGCTCTCTATATAAAAACTAATTACCCCCTGCTATTAGTAGCTGGAGTCACTAGAAGGCCAGTAGAGTCCATCTTATATATTTGTAGCGGAATTTCATGTGCTCTCCGTTGATTGTAGCAATTATACAATTATTAGATTTGAACTCTTGCATTCAAGGATTATTGGTAAAGGTAGGATTATTTTTAGAAAGTATGCGGGTCTTTCTAATGGTGTTTCAGACCAAATTGTAATATTGATGCTTCGCATATGTAGTAATTGACAAAAAAGTCATGCTGGTCGCTAGAGTTGTCTGATCTCATATTTATTTATAGTGTGCATAATTTGAGAGATTGGTGGTTAGAGTCAATTTTGTGAATGTATAATAATATATAAGGAATTGTAGTGATTACTATGTACTTGGTATTCTTTTAGATGATTTGAGTTTTAAATTGGAACACTCTTTGATACTCTGTCCAGTGTTACTGGTTTTAGTTTTGATAACACTTATTTGGTTTTTAAGGAGAAATGAAGATGAATCTTGGAAAGTATTTGAAGCTTGTTCTGTTTACACTAGCGTTTGTAGTCCTCTCTAACATTAAAGTGCATGCAGCTGAGCCGTTACGGATTGCATATAGTGACTGGCCGGGTTGGGTTGCGTGGGATATTGCAAAAGAAAAAGGTTTTTTTGAAAAGCATGGTGTAGATGTAGAGTTACTCTGGTTTGAGTATGTTGCCTCAATGGATGCCTTTGCTGCTGGTAAGGCTGATGCTGTATGTGTAGCAAATGGTGATTCTGTTGTGCTAAATGCAACAGGTGCGCGTAATATCATGATCTTGGTAAATGATTATAGTAATGGTAATGATAAGATTGTTGCTCGACCAGGAATTAATAGTATTAAAGACCTAAAAGGCAAGAAGGTTGGTGTGGAGATAGGTTTCCTTAGCCATTCACTACTGATTAAAGCTCTGCAAGATAATGGCATGACTGAGAGTGATGTTGAACTAGTAAATATGCCGACTCATCAGGCCGCTCAGGTACTTGCTTCTGGTGATGTAGATGCAATTGTCGCGTGGCAGCCGCACTCTGGTATGGCATTAAAAGCACTTGAAGGGTCTACTGCAATTTATACAACAGCAGATTCACCAGGACTTATCTATGATACACTAGCTGTAGCTCCAGGAAGTATTTTGAAGCGTAAGGCTGATTGGGAGAAGGTTGCAGCGGCGTGGTATGACGTAATTGATTATATGGCTGACCCAGCTAATAAAGAAGAAGCACTCAATATTCTATCAGCAAGGGTTGGGCTGAGCCCTGAAGAGTATGAGCCGTTTCTTGCTGGAACTAGAATGTTGACTAAGGACGAAGCGCTCAAAGTATTAGAGGTGGGTGATGGGCTTGACTCAATTTATGGTTCGTCTGCAACTGTTGATAAGTTTTTTGTAGATAATAAAGTATATGAGGCTCCAGTAAAGATCAAGCGTTGTATAGATTCTTCATTTACCAAATCAGTCAAATAGTTTGTACTAACTGAATATTGTTTATGAGAATGGTTTTGCTGGTTTCCAGATTGTGACTGCTGTCGTTTGGTTACCAGCATGCCGAAAAATTTTAGTACAAGGATTTGAAATGAAAAACTCTGATAAGTGGTTTGTATTTATCAAAGATCTGCCAAAGAGTAGGGTACGGGGTCTGACGATTATATCCTTTGTCCTGCCATTGTTAATCTGGGCGGCTATTAGTTATATACCTACTCTCTGGCATCCTGAGGTTCGAATTGATGAGGTCGGGGATAGCATATATTTTGATATGGGTGATAGGGTAGATATCGAGACATTCAGACTAGAGAACGAAAAGCTTATATCTCAAGGTGAGAAGGCTATGGTTGGTAAGAGGGTAAACCCTGTATACTTCCCACCACCTCACAAAGTTGGACTCGCATTCTATTATGCATTCGTGACTCCACCCCAACGAAATGGAGAACCTTGGTTTCACGAGAGTGTTCTGCATAGTGTAGAGGTTGTATTTTGGGGATTCTTTTTGTCATCCATTATTGGGGTACCGCTAGGAATACTCTGTGGTGTGTTCAGGTTTTTTTCAAAGTTAACAGAACCATTTGTGGAGTTCTTCAGATACTTTCCTGCGCCGGTATTTGGGGCACTAGCGGTTGCGATACTTGGAATCAATGATGCGCCAAAGGTTGCTATTATCTTTATTGGTACATTCTTCCAGCAGGTATTGGTTATCGCTAATACTACAAGAACGGTAGAGTACAGCATGATTGAGGCGGCTCAGACATTGGGAGCAAAAACTCCAAGGTTGTTATTTAAAGTAGTGATACCTGCCTGTATGCCTAAATTGTTTATGGATATGCGTATCCTTCTTGGCTGGGCATGGACATACTTGATCGTTGCTGAAGTAGTAGGAACAAGCACTGGTATAAGTTGGTTTATCAATCAGCAGGCAAAATATAGGATGTTTGAGAATGTATATGCTGCGATTTTAGTGCTTGGGTTTATTGGTTTGGGAACGGATATTTTATTGGGGCTGCTTGGTAAGTCTTTATTTGCTTGGGAAGAAGGAAAGCATTCTATCTGGAGTCGTAAAAGAAATAGACCTATCGCAAATGACGGGGGAGAAAAATGAACAATATAATAAGCAATATGACCTTACCTAGTTATAAAGAACAATCACCAGAAGTGAAGCAATATTATGCAAACTTGAAGAAGCAGCCTGTTGTATTAGAGATCAATAATATATGTAAAGAGTTTCCTACTGATAGTGGAATGCAGCAGGTTCTAAAAGATGTTTCTTTCAAGGTGCATAAGCGAGAGTTTATGTCAATTATCGGCCCATCTGGATGTGGGAAGTCTACACTTATCAGAATACTCGCTTGCCTTGAGGAGATGACAGATGGTCTAATCCTTCTTGATAAATACCCTGTAAAAGAACCAGGAGCTGATAGGGGGATGGTATTTCAAAAGTATACCTTATTCCCATGGCTTACGGTAAAGAAGAATGTGATGTTTGGCTTGGAATCTGCAAGTATGGGAAGATTTGAAAGTGAGCGAACAGCACTGGAGTGGCTAGATATTGTAGGGCTCAAAGAATATGCAAATCATTTTCCTGCTCAACTATCTGGTGGAATGCAGCAACGTGTGGCGATTGCTAGAGCACTAGCAAATAAACCAAAGGTTCTGCTTATGGATGAACCGTTCGGTGCGCTTGATGCTCAGACAAGAGCAAAGATGCAGGAGTATCTTCTACATATTTGGGAGAATATTGATATTACTTTTATCTTTATTACTCATGATCTGGAAGAGGCAATCTATTTGTCAGACCGAGTGCTGGTACTAAAAGCTAATCCAGGAGAGGTGCAGGAGATAGTCGAAGTGCCTGTAGAGCGTCCTCGTTCACCTGCGCAGTTTTTGTCGCCAGAATTCTTGAGTACTAAAATACATCTAGAGCATCTGATTCATCCAACTGTTGAAGATTCAAAAGATGAATTCAAGGTCTTTAAAATGATTGCTGATGATTAATAAGGATTTAGCGATGTTGAAGAAGAAGCAGACATATAAACGTTTCAGCATTACAATGCCCAGTGATCTTTGTGACGAGCTTGACGGTATGGCAAAGAATCATGGTATGGATAATAGATCAATGTTGATCGCTGATCTTGTTAAGAAGGAACTACTAAACTATAAACAACAAGATCTGTCACGTGTAATGGCGGCAACGTTGACAATATCATATGATGCCTCTGTAGATGAGTGTGCAAGTAAGCTTATTGCGCTACGCAGAGAGTGGCTTGATGAGGTGATTTCGACCTTTCAGGTAATGCTAGAAGATGGTAAAAATATGGAAATTTGGTTGGTTCAGGGTGAGGTGGGGAGACTTTATACCCTACTGAGTCAGGCGTGTAAGACTAGCAAGAGTAGTATGGGTCAGATAACCTTTGCAGATGCGGTGCTTCCGCCTCTTAGAACAAATATTATAAAAGAGTAAGGAAATAAAAATGAACTCAATATCTCAAGATAAAATACTATATCAAACAACTGTTACTGGTGGATGGAACTTTTCTCACATTATAAGAAGAGGCAATGCTGTGAGGCTAACAGATATAGAGGGCGGTGGTAATGCTTCTGCTCTATTCTATAACGCTGATAACTTTACTGAACGCTATAATATGGGAGATACTTTAAAAATTCAACATATTAGTAATCTATTCAAGAATGCCTGTATTTACTCTGATACTGGAAGAATACTTATGAGTATTGTTGATGAATCACTGGGTTGGCACGATGTGATTTGTGGTGTGACATACAGAGACGATATTGCTAAGAAGGATAATTTTTTAACATATCAAGAAGGTCATAACGACTTCTTTAGAAATGGCTATGACTCACTAATGATAGAGCTTGCAAAACATGGAATGACAAAGCGTGACTTTACAAATGTAGTCAACTTTTTCACCAAGGTTGCTGTTGATGAAGATGGACGCCTCGGTTTTGTTGAAAACTTTTCACCTGCGGGAAGCTATGTGGATCTAAGAGCTGAAATGGATACCTTACTTGTCTTTGATACAGGAATGCATCCGCTTAATCCGTCTACTGAATATTTGAGGAAACCTATCGGCGTAACTATTTATAAGGTTGATCCTGCTGCAGAAGATGATCCTTGTAGAATGTACTGTCCGGAGAATGAGAGAGGTTTTATCAATTCGGCGGATTACTATATATAAGAATAACTCCAATAATTTAAGCTCATAGATACTTTGAAGATACTTAGAGGATATAAAGATGACTACACTAAAAGAGAGCATTTTAACAGAAGATAATGCAAATATTAACGAAGATGTACCAGCTGGTGAATATTGGATGAGAGTCGTGAAGAAGGGCGAGACCCTTAGGATTACTGATGTTGAAGGTAATCAAGCTGCTGATACAATATTTATCAATGCAAATAATATTGAAGAACGCTATCATGCAAATAATACAATGCGTATGCAGGGTAACGTATATATAATGCAAGGAACTGAGATACGGTCCAATGAAAATAATGTAATGATGCGTGTGAGCGCAGATACCTGCGGTCGTCATGATACACTTGGAAGTGCTTGCTCTTGTGAAAGTAATACTGCACGGTATGGTCATGATAAGAGGTATATGCATAGTTGTCGTGATGTCTTCTTACAGGGTATCCTAGATTGGGGAAGTGGTCTGGATAAACGTGAACAGGTCTGCAATATAAATTTCTTTATGAATGTCCCGGTAAATCCTGAAGGTGGCTCAAATTTCTCTGATGGGGTATCTGCTCCTGGCAAGTATGTCGAAATGATCGCAGAGATGGATGTAATTGTTGCTGTATCGAACTGTCCGCAGCTAAATAACCCGTGTAATGCTTATAATCCGACTCCGGTTAGAATGTCTATTTGGAAAGAAGGTGTGTAGCATGTTTTCTAAGGTGCTTGTTGCCAACAGAGGTGAGATTGCTTGTAGAATAATGCGCTCATTAAAAGAGATGGGAATAGAGTCTATCGCAATTTACTCTGATGCTGATGTCGATTCTGAACATGTTGCAATGGCAGACTATGCGGTCAATGTTGGTGGCGCTTCAGCAAAAGATAGTTATCTAAATACTGAGAAAATTTTAGAGGTTATCAAGGAATATGATGTAGAGGCTGTGCATCCTGGGTATGGATTTCTCAGTGAGAATGTTGAGTTTAGCAGGGCGTGTACTGAACTAGGTGTAGAATTTATTGGGCCAGAAGAGAGTCATGTGCTTGATTTTGGGCTAAAGCATAGAGCAAGAATACTTGCAGAGAAAGCAGGTGTTGGGCTTATTCCTGGGAGTGAACTGCTTACTAATATCGATGAAGCTATAGGAGAGGCTGACAGAGTAGGGTATCCTATTATGCTCAAGAGTACGGCTGGTGGCGGTGGAATCGGTATGCGTATTTGTGAGGATTCTACGGAGTTACAAGATGCTTTTGATAGCATTAAGATGCTTGGTAAAAATAATTTTAATGATGATGGAGTATTTCTAGAGAAGTATATAAAGACATCTCGTCATATAGAGGTACAGATATTTGGTAATGGGAAGGGAGATGTTGTCGTTCTTGGTGAACGTGATTGTTCTGTTCAACGGCGTAATCAGAAGGTGATAGAAGAGACTCCAGCGCCGAACATTTCTGAAAAAGTCAGGAGCGAACTGCACCTAGCAGCGAAAAAGCTTGGAGAAATGGTGGCGTATCGCTCAGCAGGGACGGTTGAATTTATATATGACACTGATAGTGAAGAGTTCTACTTCTTAGAGGTCAATACTAGGCTCCAAGTTGAGCATGGTATCACAGAAGAGGTGTTTGGCATCGATCTTGTCCGTTGGATGATTGAACTCGCAGCTGGAGAAGATCCGACAGAAGGCGTTGGTGAATTGACTCCTAGTGGTTCTGCTATAGAGATGAGAGTTTACGCAGAGGATCCAGCAAAGAGTTATCAACCATCAAGTGGAATTATTACCTCAGCAATCTTTCCTGAAAATATTCGTATAGATAAGTGGATAGAAACCGGCACAGAGGTAAGCTCATACTATGATCCGTTACTAGCAAAGATTATTGTAAAGGGAGCTGATAGAGATGAGGCTATTGGTAATTCTGTAAAGGCTCTTGAGGAGACCTCTATTGCTGGTTTTGAGACAAACCTTGAACTATTAGGGCAGATACTTAAGAATGAGATATTTATCAAGGGTGATGTCTTTACAAGGATGCTTAATACACTTGAATATGTAGCTAGTACTATCGATGTGGTCTCACCAGGTACTCAGACAACTGTGCAGGATTTTCCTGGAAGGGTTGGGTATTGGGGTGTAGGTGTGCCGCCTTCTGGCCCAATGGACTCATTGCATTTTAGGATGGCAAACAAGTTAGTAGGAAACGAAGAGTCAGCTACTGCTCTGGAGTTGACACTTTCAGGAGGCATATATAAATTCAATATAGATGCTGTCTGTGCTGTAGCAGGAGCGGAAGTCGATGTCAATATTAATGGAGAGACAGTAGACTCTCAAGTAGCATTTGCTGTGAGTAAGGGTGATACCATTAGTATTGGAGATTTTATCAAGGGGCAACGCGCATACCTTGCAGTTCGTGGAGGCTTTGCTGTTCCTGAATATATGGGCAGTAGATCAACGTTTACTCTTGGGAGATTTGGTGGGCATGGTGGTCGAGCACTAAAAGCCGGAGATGTACTCCATATCGGAAATGATAAGGTAGAGTCGTGGAAGGGTGCAGAGTGGAATACTAATCTTCATCTACCAATTTCGAATGAATGGGAAATTGGGGTTATGTACGGGCCACATGGAGCGCCAGATTTCTTTACTGATAATGATATTGAGATGTTACTTGCAACCGAGTGGAAGGTTCATTTTAATTCCTCTCGTACTGGAGTAAGGTTGATAGGTCCCAAGCCGGAGTGGGCTAGGGCTGATGGCGGAGAGGCTGGACTACATCCTTCAAATATTCATGATAATGCATATGCTATCGGGGCAATTGACTTTACAGGTGATATGCCTGTTATACTCGGTCCTGATGGGCCGAGTTTGGGAGGTTTTGTTTGTCCAGTAACTGTAGTTGATGCTGAGCTATGGAAGGTGGGGCAGTTGCGTGCAGGTGATAGAGTAAAGTTTATACCTATCACGATAGATGAGGCTCAAAGGCTGAGTAAGTCCAATAATGATTTAATTGATAGAGGTATTGCCAAGCCTTCTTTGAGTAGCACTTGTATTGCAGATACGCCAGCAATTATAAAGACTTGGAATGAAGAAGAAGGAGAGCGAATCGTATGTCGTTCGGCTGGAGATAGGTACCTTCTTATTGAATTTGGTTCGTTAGAACTTGATCTACAGCTACGTTTTAAAGTTCATGCATGGACTTTAAAGTTTGAGGAACTCGATCTTTCTGGTGTTATTGATATTACACCTGGTATTAGATCGCTTCAGATTCATTTTGATCCTGGTCTACTTAGTCGAGATAAACTATTAAGTACGATTGAATCATTGATAGTTGAAATGAGAGAAAACTGTCCTGAAGAGGTTGAGTCGCGTATAGTGCATTTACCGCTTAGTTGGGACGATCCGCAGACCCGCCTTGCGATTGAAAAGTATACCTCTTCTGTAAGGAAGGATGCTCCGTGGTGTCCTAGTAATATCGAGTTTATTAGGCGTATAAATGGTTTAGAATCGATAGAAGATGTGCAAGAAATACTTTATAATGCTAGCTATATTGTAATGGGGCTTGGTGATGTGTATCTTGGAGCTCCGGTAGCTACTCCTGTAGATCCTAGACATAGGTTAGTAACAACAAAGTATAATCCAGCTCGAACATGGACTCCTGAGAATGCGGTAGGAATTGGAGGAGCATATATGTGTGTGTACGGTATGGAGGGTCCTGGAGGATATCAGTTTGTTGGGCGGACTGTCCAGATGTGGAACCGTTACCATGTAACAGCTGAATTTGAAAAAGGCAAACCGTGGCTACTACGTTGCTTTGACCAAATTCGTTTCTATCCAATTTCTGGTGATGAGCTACTAGATATGCGTCGTGATTTTTTGAAGGGAAGATTTTCTCTCAAAATTGAAAAGACAAAATTTAATATCACGGAGTATTCTCGCTTCTTAGATGAAAACAAAGAGAGTATCGATAGCTTTAAGAGTAAGCAGCAAGATGCATTTGCAAAAGAGTATCAGTACTGGGTAGATAATAATTTGTTGACCTTTGAGGAGGCTACTTCTGAAGAGAGAGGTGATGAGTGCGATGTTATTGCTGGTGCTGTGCCTATTACTGCTTCTGTCTCTGGCTGTGTCTGGAAATACAATGTGGAGATTGGTGATATTGTTAATGAGGGCGATGAAGTCGTCGTTCTTGAGAGTATGAAGACAGAGATAGGCGTAACTACTCCATGTAATGGTGAGGTTGTTCAAGTGTTCAATAAGAGCGGTGATACAATAGGGCAGGGACAGGTTGTCTGTAGTATCAGGCCGTTTGCATAATAGAAGGTGTAAATATGATAAATATGCAGATTTCATCCTTATTAAAAGGATATACTGAGGGAAGAATAAGTGTCTCTGAAGTAATAGATTATGCTCTTGAGAGGATGGAAGACCAACCAGACGAAGTTTGGATTAGTAAACTTTCCCGCGCAGAGATTGACAAATATATAAAAAGGATTGAAGGCGGTTCTCCCGAGACTCTTCCTCTTTATGGGATCCCATTTGTAATAAAAGATAATATAGATCTCTCAGGTGTTGCGACTACTGCAGGATGTCCTGACTACTCGTACATGCCTGAAAAATCTGCATTTGTTGTTGAACAACTAATCAGTGCTGGTGCAATACCTCTGGCAAAAACCAATTTAGATCAGTTTGCGACAGGACTTGTTGGGACTAGATCTCCATATGGTGCTTGTCCAAATAGTTTCAACTCTGAGTATATTTCTGGAGGGTCTAGCAGTGGCTCGGCGGTTGCTGTTGCCTCTGGGTGTTGTAGCTTTGCTCTAGGTACTGATACAGCTGGATCAGGGCGCGTGCCAGCATCTTTCAATAACTTGATCGGTCTCAAACCGTCAAAAGGATTACTTAGCTGTTCTGGGGTAGTACCTGCATGTAAGAGTCTTGACTGCGTCTCTATATTTGCTCTAGATAGTAATGATGCTGCTGTTGTACTGAAGGTGGCTAGTAAGTATGACCGTGGGGATTGTTATGCTAGGGAACTCGGTGATGTATGTACAATACCAGAGGAGTGGAACTTTGGTGTGCCTCGTATGGAACAGCTTAAGTTCTTTGATGATGATGAGTATGAAGAGGCATTTAGAGATAGTATAGATTTAGCAAAACAATGTGGTGGTCGGATGGTAGAAATAGATTTTCAACCATTTATTGATGCTGCTAATTTACTATATTCAGGACCGTGGGTCAATGAAAGGTACGTGGCTGTTGGAGAGTTTATCAAGAATCACAAGGAAAGCGTATTAGATACGACTGCTTTCATAATTGAGTCTGGTCTGAATATTACAGCACCCGAAGTATTTGAGGCTATGTATAAGATGCAGGGGTACAAAAATGCTGCTGATGAAATAATGTGTAGTATTGATTGCTTGTTGACTCCTACGTCAGGTACATGCTATAAAATTTCCGAAGTAAATGAAAATCCTATTGAGTTTAATACTAATCTTGGGTTCTATACAAACTACATGAATCTCTTTGATTATGCAGCTGTTGCGGTGCCTACTGCAATAACCACAAGAGTGCCATTTGGTGTGACCCTTGTGTCATTTGCTGGGCATGATAGAAAGTTGCTCAAAATTGCTGATATACTACATCATGCATCCGGGATGACATTGGGTGTTAGTAAGTTTACTCCAAGTAATTATTTTCCTGCTGATAACGAAGCTACAGTTGACCTGGCTGTATGTGGGGCGCATTTGAATGGGTATCCTTTAAATTCACAATTGATTGAGCTTGGAGCAAATTTTGTGGGTGCAGCAAGAAGTGCGAGCGAGTATAGAATGTTTGCATTTGAGGATGGCGGTATCGCCAAGCCAGGTCTTATACATGATGCAAAGAAAGGTGCTTCAATATATTTAGAAATTTTTAGACTCTCTATAGAATCATTTGGTAAGTTTGTAAATATGATCCCCGCACCTCTAGGTATTGGTAAGATACTTTTAGATAATGGAGATCGTGTGGCTGGGTTTATTGCTGAGGCAGAGGTGGCAAGTATTGGTAATGAGATTACAGATATTGGAGACTGGCGAAGTTATGTAGAAGATGTCTCAAATTAGCTGTTATGCGTAGAAGTGTTTTTATAGTGTATAGTTGTGTGATTCATAGACTAGACGCGCCCCCCTGGAAGTGCTTGATATAAAAGAAAAAACGCACTGGCATGAACCAGTGCGTTTTAAACATTTGGTTGCCCCTCAGGGATTCGAACCCCGACTAAAGGAACCAGAATCCTCTGTCCTGCCGTTAGACTAAGGGGCAATATTTTAAATGTTTCACTATAGTACTGATAAGGTGCTGGTCTGTCAATATGTTACTAATAGAATTTTAACAGTTTTTCAGAAATTTCCGCTGAGGGTGGGATGGGCAGGCTTATTCGGGATAGACAGCCGTGTAAGCCTGGTTTGCGGCCAGGTATTAGGCGGTTTTGCGGCAGTTACACGGAGTGGGAAGGTGGAATATAGAGAGGGCTTATTTGTCGGAAGGCGGCGGCTGGGGTGGTTTATGTGGCTTCTAGAGGGTAGGGCTGGGGCTTGGATTGTCATATTGTACCGATGTTGTAGTTTAAGCGTGGTGTGACTGGGCGGGATAGGGCGGCAGGTCTATGGAGAACTGTCTGTTTGAGGGGGGAGGTTGGATTGGATGTGTTTGTTTGGGTAGAACTCCAGCCGACAGCTTGCGCTGTCGGCTGGAGTTAGATTACAGCTTGAAAAGTCGGCAGTAACTTACGGCTTGGCTTTCTCTTTACTATCTGCTTTGGCCTGTTCCTTGGCGTCGGCTTTCTTCAGTACTTCGGCTTCTTCCTCGCTATTGGTCTTGAGGGTGAGTACCCCCGGATTCTTGCCGATGAAGAATTGCAGCAGCACCGGCTTGTCGTATGCGAGATCCTTGTCGATACTCTTGAAGTCGGTGATATTCTCGACTACGTTCTGGTTCACCAGCTTGATGAGGATACCGGCGGCTAGACCCTTGTCGAAGGCTTCACTGCCGAAGGCGACCTTGCGGATCAGCACACCGTTCATGCCTTTGTACGCTTCCTGCTCCTCAGGAGTAGCCTGGCTAAGAGGAACAACAGTAAGACCGAGCTTATAACTGGTATATTCAGAGGCGGTGGGGGATTTGGCTTTCTGCACCTCCTCTTCCTCCGGCATACCCATCTTCTTCGGCTGCTTGGCGATGGTGATCTTGAGGTTCTTCTTGGCGCCGCCACGGAGGACGGTAATATCGACAGTCGTGCCGACCTTGGTGTGGGCTACCAGGTTCTGTAGCTGCTGGGCTGATTTGAGTGGGGTGCTGTTGTAATCGAGCATGATATCACCCATCTGCATGCCGCCGTTGTAGGCTGGGGTGCCGGGGTAGGGCTGCATTACCAGTACGCCGGAATCGACACCTGATATAGCCTCACCCATCTCGGGTGTGAAGTCGCGGATGGCGACACCGAGGTAACCACGGGTTACACTACCGGTATCTTCTAGCTCGGTAATGATCTCTTTGGCCATATTGATCGGAATGGAGAAGCCGACCCCGTCTGAGCCGCCGGAAGCTGAGGAGATGGCTGAGTTGATGCCGATGACCTCGCCGTCAAGGTTGAAGAGTGGCCCCCCGGAGTTACCCATATTGATGGTGGCGTCGGTCTGGAAGAAGTCCTTGTAGACGATCTCGCTCAGCTTGCCGCCGAGCTGGCTGCGGTTGGTGGCGGAGATAATACCGGCGGTTACACTCTGTTCCAGGCCGAAAGGGGCTCCGATAGCGATAACGATATTTCCTACCCGCATCTTGGCTGAGTCGCCAAGGGTGGCGAACTTGAACTCCTGATTATCCGGATTGCTGATCTTGACTATAGCCAGGTCGGTCTTGGGGTCGGCTCCGACAAGCTCTCCTTTGAGTTTGGTGCCGTCTTCAAGCACGACCTCAATCTCCGTAGCGTCATCAATGACGTGATTATTGGTAATGATTGTACCCTTGGCATCAATGATTACCCCGCTGCCCATACCTTCGGCCTTCTGGGAGTGGGGGGCGGAGTCATCTCCGCGGAACTGTTTGAAGAACTCCTTGAGTTGGTCGGGAGCGTTGGGCGGTAGCTGAGGCATACTCTCTTCAAGATTTATCTCCTTAACTGTACGCAAGGCGACTACTGTGGGCTTACTGGCGGCAGCAATCTCGGCGTAAGCATTGGATAAGGCCTTGGCTACCTTGATATTCTCGCTCTCCTGGGCATATAGCGGTGAACTAAGTAAAGCTACAAGTACAGCAAGCAGCGGTAGATACAGGTGTTTAATACTCCGGTTAAGCATAGATTCTCTCCTTGATAAGTATTCGCCGGTTGAAGCGTTTTTTTTTATTGAATTACAGTATATTATCAATCATTGACTATCATATACTATTAATCTTATCTCATTAGTAATTTTATGTCAAATAATTTATCATTTCCTTTTGTCTATTATCGGTTGTTTAGTAAATATTGTTAGTGGCGCTTCTGTGACGCTCGAGCGTTTCTTCTTTTCTTATTCTTCTGTCATGCGCGCAGTGGCGCTGAAGCGCTTCTATAGATACTCAGTTTGGACGACAGAAAATAAAGAGAGCCTGGGGCAGTAGCTGCACCCAGGCTCCTTTTGGTTTGGTGTATTGTGGAATACCTCTGAAATCAGTCGTAGAGCAGACCCTTGATGTCAGCGTTGTCCATGTTGTCCTTGTTGTAGAACTTAGCACCGGTATCAACATCTGCTACAGACTCGCCCTTATGAGCCTTGTAAGCCAGTTCAACAGCCTTGTAACCGATCTGGAATGGATCCTGAGTGATAGAACCGAGGAAGTAACCTTCACGTACGGCATTCTTCTGACCGGCACCAGCGTCAAAACCGATAACAACCAGATCCTTGTAGTCATAACCGAGATCTTCACCATCGTTGGTAGCGGCAAGCAGACCCTTTACTGTAGCTTCGTTTGAGCAGAAGATACCGAGGATGTTGTCTGATTCAACCTTGTTGAGCTCAGCAGAAGCTGTAGCAGTAGAGTCTGTAGCTGAAGCAGAAGCAGGAACTACCATGTCGATAATAACCTTCTTGCCGCTCTGTGGGTTCTTTGGATCAACGTAAGCTGGGTTACCTTCAACCTTGATGTCAGCAGCAGTCAATGGAGTCTCGTTGACGATGAGGTCGATCATAGTGTCTCTGAAGCCCTTACCGCGGCTGAGGAGAGACTCACCTGAAGCGTCCTGGTTCATAACGACGATTGTAACCGGTTTGTCATCGGTAGCGGCGGCAATCTTGTCCTTGATCTGGTTGAACATCATCTTGGCACCGAGACCGGCTGCGTTGAAGTTGTTGGTTGAAGCATTGGCGTAGATAGAACCCTTTGGAGCATTTGGCACACCTGAGTCGAAACCGATTACTGGAATCTTGTCGTCCAGGCACTGTTGGAGCTGGTCGATAACTGCTGTAGTGTCCAGTGCGGCAAGAGCGATAGCTACAGGACTCTTGGCCATGGCGTTGTTGAGCATCTCAACCTGGATCTGAACGTCACTCTCAGATGGAGGTCCTTCGAAGGTGATCTCTGCACCGTAATCTTTTGCCGCCTTCTGGGCACCAAGCTTTACCTGCTGCCAGAAGTCGTGCTGCTCACCCTTGGATACGACAGCGATATATGGCTCATCCGCTGATAGATCTGGGGTTACAGCAAAGGTTAGTGCTAGCACTGCGCCCAATACAATTGAAAGACTTTTTCTTAGATTCATAATTTGCTTCCCTATTATCAAATGATACGAAACTTACCCTGCCCAAACGGGCCACACAAACATTTTAATATTGTATTATTATAATTAGTATAATTTCCCCTTACTAATTTGAATAACATTTAACTACGGTTGCGCTTTGGTTAGATTGCAGACTTAGTCTTCATCTTTCCGGTGTTCCTGTTCAAACTGGCGCTGTGATTCCAATTCACGGGCTCTGGCTTCAGCTTTGTCGCGCTTCTCTTGCTCCTTGAGTTCGGCGTAGGCTTTGTTCAGTTCGGCCTTGAGTCTGGCGATCTCCTCGGCTGGGGCACCCTCGGCTTTGCGCTTCAAGATACGCTGGCTCTCTCTGAGCTTGAACTCTGCGGCTTTACCCAGTACTCGGACAGTAGAGGCTCTCTTGTTTCTGTAGACATCAAGGAGTACGGCAAGGATTACAACCACACCGGTGAAGAATGTCTGCCAGTGTGACTGTAGATCCATAAGCGGCAGCCCCGTACGCAGTACACTCATGATATACACACCGATCATGGTACCGAAGATTGTACCGGAACCACCGGCGAGTGAAGTACCACCGATAACCGCACCGGCAATGGCGTAGAGTTCGAAACCTGCACCCTGAGCCGGCATGACTGTTGTGTACACCGCAGCGAAAGCAATTCCACCGATACCTGCACTGAAACCACTGATAACATAGGCCATCATCTCCCATTTCTTGACATTGATACCGGAGAGGCGGGCTGCTTCCTTGTTACTACCGATAGCGAAGATATACCGCCCGAGCTTGGTCTTGGTAAGGACAATATAGGCTATTATCGCCATACCGAAGAGAATGATCGCGCCCGTAGGTATCGGCGTTCTATCTTCCGATATAAATTTGAATAAGTCCTTGAACCAGCCGTCAGGTGAGGAACGGGTGGGGAAGGTGGCACTACGTACGTTAGAGACGATGGAACCGACACCCAGCGATATCATCATGGTACCCATGGTGGCAATGAATGGCGGCAGCGAGAGGCGGGAGATCAAGATACCATTGAAGAGCCCGAAGATTGTCGCTACAACTATAATTAGCAGCAGCGCCGCCCAGATCGGCCAGTCCCAGGTCTTATAGGCCGTACCTCCGGTTATCGCGGCACACATCATTACCGTACCGACCGAGAGGTCGATACCCCCGGTGATGATTACAAAGGTCATGCCGATAGCCATAAAGCCAATGTAATATGATGAATCAAGAATATTTACAAGTGTTCTGTAGCTTCTGAAATTATTACCAAAAATTGAAAAGAAGACTATAATCAGAACCAGGGCGGCAGGAGCTAAGAATTTCTGCCAGTCAATACTGCCCTGCGATATGTCGAAATTTACGTCACTGTTTGCGCTCATTTATTTCCCCTTAATGTAGCTAGGTGCATAATCTTTTCCTGACTAGCATCCTCGATGTTCAATTCTCCAGTTATACGACCTTCACACATTACTACGATCCGGTCACTCATACGTAGAACCTCCGGTAATTCAGAGGAAATCATAATAATTGATTTGCCCTCTTTTACTAGCTCATTCATCAAGTGATAAATCTCACTCTTGGCACCGACATCGATACCCCGGGTAGGTTCGTCAAAGATAAGGATGTCACTGTTTCGGATCAGCCATTTGGCGATGACCACCTTCTGCTGATTGCCTCCGGAGAGGTTCTTGATCAACTGATTGATGGAGGGGGTCTTGGTGTTCAGTTTTTCGACATACTCCTGTGCCACTTTGCGCGCCTTAGCGTAATTGACAAATATTGATTTTTCGAATTTTTCGTAGGCGGTCATTATCGAGTTGTCAAGCACACTGAGGTTGATCGCCAGACCGTAGCGCTTTCTGTCCTCGGAGAGGTAGCCGATGCCGCATTTTATAGCGTCCATCGGGGTGAGGATCTCGACCGGCTTGCCGTTGATCCTGATGCTGCCGCGTTCATGCGGATCTGCCCCGAATATAGCACGTGCGGTCTCGGTACGGCCGGCTCCCATAAGCCCGGCAAAACCGAGGATCTCACTACGTTTGAGTTTGAAGCTGACGTCTTTGACCATCTTGCCCGCTGAGAGGTTCTCAACTTCCATGACAATCTCGGCATCCGGCTGGACATGTGACACGGTCTTGGGCTCTTCATAGATTACCCTTCCGACCATCATGTGGATGATGTCTTCTTTGGTAAGATCCTTGGTCTCGCCATTACCGGCGTTGGCGCCGTCACGCATGACGGTGATGCGGTCGGTAATCTCACCGATCTCATCCATACGGTGGGAGATGTATACCATGGCAACGCCTTTTGACGCAAGATCGCGCATGATGGTGAAGAGCTCGTTGATCTCCTTGTCGGTCAGGGCGGCGGTCGGTTCGTCAAGGATGAGAATCTTCAGGTTGTGTGATACCGCCTTGGCGATCTCAACCATCTGCTGCTTACCAACGGTGAGATTGGCGAGCTTCTCCTTCGGATTGATATCCATGTTCAGATGTTTGAAGAGGTCTGCAGCGCGCTGATTCTGCGCTTTGTCGTCGAGGAGAATACCATTTGCCGCCATTGATTCCCGACCAATATAGATGTTCTGAGCGACCGTGAGGTGCTCCATCATATTGAGTTCCTGGTGGATGATACCGACACCCCAACGCAGCGCATCTTTGGGGTTGGTTGGATTGAAAAGTCTGCCATCAATCAACATCTCGCCCGAGTCTTTTTCATGGATACCAGTAAGAATCTTCATCAAGGTTGACTTACCTGCACCGTTCTCACCGACTAAGGCGTGTACCTCGCCTTCGCGTAGTTCGAAATTGACCTCTTTGAGTGCATGCACTCCGGCAAAACGTTTGTCAATGCTTTTCATAGAAAGGATTGTTTTATTCATAATACTTTTCTATCTGCCTAGCAATAAAAACAAAAATAACCAAATAAACATGTTGTTAAATATATAATAAGCACACAAGGAAGTGCTGCTTGTTCAATACTACCAGCCATGAAAACGCAGTTATAATCAGTAAACAAACAATGCAAGGCGCATATAAGGATTTGTTCGAGATACCGCCGATAAGCTGTAACTCCATGGATCCTTAATCTCTGCAGGCCTATAAAAATTCTCTAGCTTGATGCTTGTGGTTGACGCGTGTATTTTGACTAATTTTCGGCGAAGAACGTAGATATCGCTCAATTGCGCAAAATTAACTTGTTGCTGAAATGAAGTAATTATAACTTTACTATACTTCATAATCCTGCATTAGGCTATAGATAAAAACTGCAAATTTATGGATTAAAACGATATTATTTTATTTTGCAGTCTGATTATTTAGCTCTAAAATACCCATATCTCTGGCTGTATGGCCAAAGACTGTCAAACCTTAATAAAAACTATAGTGCTTGTTTGTCCTTGATAATACGTCTCTTAGCTGATCTCCTTTGTGTTTGATTTTTAAAATACTAAAAAAATTAAGCTTTGCTTGAATATTATTCCAAACGCTACTAGTAATATGCATAAAAACTGCATTTGTTATTATTCTGTAAATATTATGCAAGTGAAAATGCAACAACTACAGGCTGCTCTGATTCTTCTTACGGTAGCGGTCGATGGCTACGGTAATAATCAAAATTGCTCCGACCAGAACCTTGGTGACGTTGGAGTCTATCGCCATTAGGTTGCAGCCGTTGTATACCGTCCAGACAAAGAGGGTGCCGACAAAGGCGCCCAGCGGCGAGCCTTCTGCCCCCGAGAGGCTGGCTCCGCCAAGAACTGCTGCGGCAATTGCATCCAGTTCAAGCATTGAGCCGGAATTCGGGTTGCCGCCCCAGGTGCGCATCGTGGTGATGACCCCGCCCAGTCCGGCAAGAAATCCATCTATTACGTATACTCCGTAGATGACCAGCCGGGTATTGATCCCTGAGAGCCGTGCCGCTTCTTCGTTGCTCCCGATGGCATAAATATACCTGCCGAAGGTGGTGTACTTGATGACAAAGGTGAAGATGAACACCGTGGCTACAAGTATCAGAAACAGATTTGGTATGCCCAGTAGATCTGAGTTGGCAAAGTTGCTAATGCTCCTAGGTAGATTGTATATTGAACGCCCTTCACTTATAATTAAGGCGACACCGCGGAGGATGATCATCATACCTAGAGTAGCGATAAACGGCGGTAATTTCAGATCAAAGATTAGTGAGCCGTTGATAAGTCCGAGAATGCAGGAGAGCAGGAGTACGGTGATGATGGCTACGGTGACCGAATAATTGTAGCCGAGCTTGGTCGAGATCATCATCGCCATAACTACATTGGAGATTCCTACAATACTGCCGAGTGAGAGATCTATACCGCCGGTAATAATCGGGAAGAGAACTCCGATCGCGATCACCCCGTTGATCACCATCTGATTGGAGAGATTGGTGATATTGGTCAGGGTAAAGAAGGTCGGATTCTGAATGCTCAGTATGACCCAGAGAATGGCAGTGATGAGCAGTACAACCACCTCGGTTGTAAAGATAGACGAACTCCTCTTACTGATAATCCCTCTAGTTTGCATTGAGCTAGACTTCCTATTATAATTTCTTATTTATTCTTAGTTTTTAATTAATCGCTATAACGCTGGTTTCAGGGCGTAGGTGAGCAGAGCCTCTTCCGCGAAATCCTCTTCGCCTCTGCGTGCTTCTGCTACAATTTTTCCGGCAGACATCACTAGAATCCGGTCACAGATCCCGAGTAACTCCGGCAGATACGAACTGACACAGAGAATGCCGCTGCCGTCGGTTGCCAGCCGGTTGATCAGGCGGTAAATCTCTTCTTTGGAACCGACATCAATACCATTGGTCGGCTCATCAAGCAGGAATACCTTTGACTGGCGCGCCAGCCATTTACTGAGTATACACTTCTGTTGGTTGCCTCCAGATAAATACAGTACTTTCTGGTGCATGTCCGGGGTCTTGATCTGGAGTCTGGAGATAAAATCCTGAGCCGTATTGCGCTCAAGCAGGGTATTGATTATCCCTCCCGTACTGTTCTGCTCGTAGACTGCCAGATTAATATTATCTCTTACTGACTGCTGCAGTGACAACCCTTCGTGACGTCTGTCCTGCGGTAGCAGGCTCATGCCACAATCAATGCTTCGACGTGGATTGTTGTGGTCGGCCTTGTGCCCGTCCAGGCTGATACGGCCGCTGGTTATCCGGTCGGCACCGAAGATGGCGCGCATCAGTGCGGATCTACCTGAGCCGATAAGCCCGTATATCCCGACGATCTCCGAGCGGCGCAAGGTCAGTGAGCAGTTTTGAATATTACCGTTGCTCAATTCTTCGGCCACAAGTATTTCTGTGCCTAGTTGGCGCTGGCGGTAGTGCTCGGAAGCCAGTTTGCGCCCGATCATCATCTTGATAAGCTCACGCTCGCTGCACGTCGCCAGCTGTTTCTCACCTATATTCTTTCCGTCACGCAGAACGGTGACGTTATCACAGATTTCAAATATCTCTTCCAGTCGGTGCGAGATATAAATAATTGCTATGCCGCGCTCTTTGAGCAGGTGAATAGAGCGGAATAACTGTGCCACCTCCTGCTCGGCGAGTATGGCGGTAGGTTCATCAAAGATGACCACCCGGGTATTGCGGGCGATAGCCCGAGCTATCGCGACCAGACAGCGCTGCGAGGGGCTGAGTTCGCTTACTTTGGTTCTGGGATCAATAATGCCGGTATAGCCTAGTTCTGCCAGCAGCTCGTCGGTGCGGCGGTAAACTTGCCGGTAATTTATGATCCCTAAAAAGTTAGGTATTTTGCCGAGCCAGATATTCTCAGCGACGCTCAGGTGCATTGCCACCATTGCGGTCTGGTAGACGCAGGTGATACCGAGGTCTTCACTGAGAATCGGGGTCATCCGTGGAATTATCCTGCCTGCCACCTTTATGTGGCCGCTGCTTGCTTCGGTGGCTCCGGTGAGAATACCGATCAAGGTGCTCTTGCCGGCTCCGTTCTCACCAATCAGTGCCTTTGCTTCGCCGGCCTGGAGTTTCAGGCTGGCACCGTTTAGGGCGCTGACCCCGGGGTATTCTTTATGTATGTCAGTCAACTCGATAAGAACGTTGTTCTGCTCTGTCATTTCTGTATACCTGTTGCCTTTATTCCCGGTAGAGGACTGCTCTGGTTACTCTTTATCATGAAACGCTACGGGATCGATATACTCCTCAGCGAGGCCTCTTGCAATCATCTCCCGGGTAATACTGACGATGCCGGTATTGACAAACTTCGGGAGCGTCACACCCTTGATTGCCTTGAGCGCATATTCGACACCCATATAGCCCATCAACCAGGGCTTCTGTACAATCATCGCATCGACAAATCCATTCTCCACCCCCCAGACCTCATTGGGGCCGGCATCGACGACGATTACGGCTAGTTTGTTGTTATTCGCGATATCTAGAGCGCGAACCATTTCATCACCAGTAGGCTGGTTGCTGGCAAATATGCCTTTGAGATCCTTATACTGGGTCAGGTAATCCTGAGCAATATTGATGGCGATACCAATTTTGCCCTGCGCGTCACGGAAATCTACTATCTCAATCTCGGGGTATTTTTCCTGTATGGTCTCATCAAAGCCTTTTTTGCGCAGTTCAAGTGAGCTAGCGCCGCTGAGAAAGGTGATGCAAGCTATCTTCCCTGCGGCTTTGCCGTATTTTTTCTTGAGTGCCGCCGCCATCTCTTCCGCCGCCAATACGCCGATCTTCTCATTGTCAGAAGAGAGAAAGGATACATACTTGTCGGTATTCGCCCCACTGTCGATGAGGATCATCGGTATGCCGGCTGCTGCTGCTTTTTCAATGACCGGTACCAATGGATCCGAGGCTGAAGGGGCGAGGACGATAGCATCTGGATTTCTGGATATAGCATTCTCCACCATGGCGATCTGCTTGGCGATATCGCTCTCAGCTACCGGTCCTTGTATCGAGAGATCGACTCCCAACTCTTCACCTGCAACCTTGGCTCCATCCATCACTATCTGCCAGTACTCAGACTCGCTCGACTTCATGATCGCGGCAATCCGGGGCTTAGCAGCGCAGGCAGCTGTATTAACCCCGACTGCGCAGATAAGGAATAGAGCCAGTAAAGATTTTTTAATCATTCTTGGAACTTCCTTCTGCGTGATTAAACCGAAGAGAAAATTGCCTGAGCGAACACGCTTGATGAAAATGCAATAGATGTTCCAGTTATAGAATAATCGGCGATAAAATTAATAAAAATTGTAATTTCCGTTAGGTTAATATGTTGGAACTGTTAAAACTGGAGGGTAGGGTTGCTAAAAGAGGTTTATAATTGTGAAACTGTGTAGCTTGTATACACTCTGGGTGCGAATGTGAGTAAAAAGTATACAGGTTGTGTGCTGTGCGGGCAAATGTCTCGATATTGCTGGTGAGTAGAGGTCATTACAGTAGTGAATGGTTGGAGGTTTAACTATTCTTCGAGGTGTTTTGTTGGATTTTTGTGGTTGCTAGCAGTGCTGGGAGATATTGCTGGTGTGTAATTGATGGTCTGTAGTTATAAAATACAGCCTGGCAGTATTTTTATTTTTGTCGGCGACTCTTCTTGCATAGCTGAGTGATCTAGTGTATAGTAATTATACACTCGGGCTTTTATGGGTAGTTTTTATACAGTCTGTGTAAGTTGAGTTGGAAGTTGTTTTTTTAAATGTTTTAGAAGGTATATGTGGTCTGCAAGCATGAATAGAATACTAGTAGTAGATGATAACTTTAAAATATATAAGAGTCTGGAGCTGAATCTGAAGAAAGAGGGTTTTGCCAGTACGGCGGCGAGTAACTCGGAGGAAGCTCTGGCAGCGGTACGCGGTGAACGCCCGGATATTATTCTGCTGGATCTGGCGCTGCGGGAGGAGAGCGGGTTGGATCTGCTTGAAGAGATTAAGAAGATTGATGCGACTATTCCGATAATAATGATAACCGGTTATGGTACGCTTGAGTCGGCGGTCAAGGCGATCAAGCTTGGTGCATTTGACTTTCTGGAGAAACCGCTTCAGTTTGAAAAACTGCTCAGTACGATCAATAATGCGCTGGAGATGAGCAAGCTTAAGAATGAGAACCGTGAACTCAAGGAGATCATCAGTGTCAAACGGGGTGGGCTGATAACTCAGAGTCAGAAGATGCTCGATATCTGCCAGAAGGCCTGCAAGCTGGCCGTGACCGATATCCCGATATTGATTACCGGGGAGAGTGGTACCGGTAAGGAATTGATTGCGGATATGATTCATGAGAATTCCAACCGTAAGGAGCGGTCTTTGATCAAGCTCAATTGCTCGGCTCTACCTGAGCACCTCTTGGACAGCGAACTCTTCGGGCATGAGAAGGGAGCTTTTACCGGTGCGGTAAATGCGCATACCGGGGTCTTTGAGCAGGCATGTGGAGGCTCTCTGCACCTTGATGAGATCGGGGATATGGCGCTCTCGACTCAGGCCAAGATACTTCGTGCGATTCAGTACGGCGAGATTCGGCGCATCGGCGGTACGGCTCAAGTCAAGGTCGATGTTCGCTTTATCGCCTCTACCAATAAGGATCTCAACCTGTTGATTGAAGAAGGGCTATTTCGGGAGGATTTGATGTATCGACTCAATGCCTCGACAATCCATCTGCCTCCGCTGCGTGAACGTAAAGAAGATATCCCAGTACTGGCGGCGACCTTTATTCGGGAGTTTCAGGGAGAAGGCGAGAGCCGGAGCCTCTCGCCGTTGGCGCTGGAGAAGATGCAAGAGTATGACTGGGACGGGAATGTTAGGGAACTGCGGAACTTGATCCGGGTGACTCTGGCACTCAGTGATAAAGAGGTGATAGAGGCTGAGCAGTTGAACCTGCCGCAGCGGGTAAGTATTGCGACAAATACGCTGATTAGTGGTAATCTCCGTTCTTCCGAACGCCTTATGATTCTCGATGCTCTCCAGTCCACCGGGAATAATCGCTCGGCGGCGGCGCAGCAGTTGGGGATAAGCCGGAAGACCCTGTATAATAAGATTGAGAAGTATGGAATAAAATAAATGCCAGGAAAACCTCTGCTCTATACTAAATCACTGACCCATTACATCAAGGATGTAATCGCGATAGACCGGATCAACTTTGAACTGTATGCGGGTGAGATTCATGCGTTGATCGGTAATCACGGTGAGGGTAAGACCCTGTTCTGCCAGTTGATCTCTCGTAATATCGAGAATGATCACGGGGTGATTTATATTGAGAAGAAGAACCGCCAGGAGTCATTGGAGGTAGTGTGGAAGAGTCCGGCGATATATGAGCAGCTTACCGTTGGGGAGAATCTGGTACTCGGTACGCAACAGGGTTGGGGCAGAATCTTTACTACCGAGGCGAGCATGCTGCGCAAGGCCGAGGCCTGGCTCAAGGCGGTGGATATCGATCTGCCGGTCTATGACCGGGCGTATACCCTGAGTGTCAGTGATAAGGTGGTGCTGAGTATTCTGCGGCGACTTTATCGGAATCCTCGGGTGCTGATTCTGGATCAGGCACTGGAGAACCTGGCGCCACGGGTACTCAAGAAATTGACCGGTCTGCTCCGCGAGCATGCAGACAGGGGAAACGCCATTCTCTGGGTTACGCACAAGCTTGATGTGGTGAGTTGGCTGGCGGATAGGTTGAGTATCTTCCGGCAGGGAAAGATTATCTTTACCGAGGTTACGACCGGGTTGGTGCGTAATAATCTGATCGAACTCTGTTACGCCCATCTCTCCGATGATGAGGATTCGAGCGTGATGAAGGAGACCTCGTTTCATGATATGCTTTATTACATGGATGCGATGCTACAGAAACTGCCTCTGCCGATTCTGATGATCGATAAGAATGATTATGTGGTCTATTCCAATCTGGTTGCCAAGAACTTTCTGCATGAGGAGTTTCGGGATAAGCTCAGCCTTTATACGGTCTTTGCCCGGTTGGGGTTGACCAGGTTTGGGGAACTCTTGCGCGAGCATAGTGCGGGCGGAGAGAGCATCAATGCGGTGCATCCGGTAAGCCTTTTCGGTACGGCGTATGTCTTCAATATCCGGATTCAGTATATTAGTGATGATTCGCCTGAAGGCGGTAGAATTATTATGCTGGAGGATGTGACTTCAGAAGAGGGCATCCGTGAACAAGCCAATCTCTCGGCCAACCTCTCGGCTCTGGGGCTCTTGGCGGCAGGGGTCTCGCATGAGATTAATAATCCGCTGGGTATAATTGAGAATTATGCTAGTTATCTTGCTTCGGAGGTGGTGGGCGCGGATCCGACCCAGGCGATCAAGCAGATCCGGGAAGAGGTGCAGGAGATCCACCGTATAACCAATAATTTGAAGGCCTTCTCCGGGCGGGACGGGGTGGAGAGCGAGGTCTTTGATATCTGTGAATCGGTGAGTCATCTGGTGAATCTGCTCCGGTTTGAGGCCGATAAGCGCCGGGTCAGTATCTACTGGAATGAACCGGGGCGGGAGATGCTGATAAATGCCTCGCGGGCGGAGATCCGGCAGGTTCTGCTCAATCTGGTAAATAACAGCTTTGAAGCACTCTCCGAGAACGGGGTAATCAGTGTGATCCTGAGCAGTACCGAGGATACTGTGGTGCTGGCGATTGAGGATAACGGGAGTGGTATCCCCTTTGACAATCCGGCTGACGTCTTCCTGCCGTTCAATTCATCCAAAAAGTCTACTGGGGGTAATCATGGTCTTGGTCTCTCTATTGTCTATAATTTGGTGCAGCGGCATAATGGGAGGATTAATGTGGAGAATATTGAACCGTGCGGCTGTAGGTTTACCGTGACCTTTCCGCGGTATGACGCGGCGGCGAATCTGCATCAGGAGCAGTAAGCCGAGCTTGAAGGAAGATTGGAGTTGGAAAATTCTTTCGGCTGAGGCGTTAGCTGCGCAAGCGGCTGCAGATGGCGTCTTTGAGCTGGATGAGACCGTACTTCAAGCGCTGTGACCAGGGGAGGCGTTTAGTCAGTTGGCGTTGGAGGAGCCGGGTACGCTCGCAGAAGAGCTGATTGTGCTTGCTGGTCAGTTGGGTCTGGTGCTGGCGGTATTTGAGGAGGATCTCCGGGAGGTTGCCGAAGGTGGCGTTATAGCGGAGCAGACAGCGTATCCAGAGCTCATAATCATCGCAGAAGGCCAGGCGGTAACGCAGATGGTGCTGTTCGATAAAGGCGCGGCGCATAATTACGGTAGGATGTGCCAGCGGCAGAATACCACGGCGCATGTATTCGACAATTCCTGCATGGGTGGTTGGGTTCTTTAGGATCAACTCTCTGGAACCGAAGAGTTCGATATAACTTCCGCTGATATCGATCTGCGGGTTGGACTCCATATAAGCATACTGCCGCTCCAGACGCTGGGGCAGGGCGATATCATCACTGTCCATCCGGGCGATATACTTGGAACTAGGGTCGCATTTTTGCAGCGCGAAATTTAGGGTCTTGGCGATCTGGAGGTTGGTGGCGTTTTGGAAGACTCGCAGGCGCGGATCGCGCTTGGCCAGGCGCTGCAAAATCTGGAAAGAATCGTCGCTGGAGCAGTCGTCGACAGCTATTACCTCGATATCCTTGAAGGTTTGAGAAAGAATGGAGTCGATGGCTGTTTCAAGGAAGGGGGCGGTGTTATATACCGGTATCAAGACCGATATTCTGCAGTTCTGAGGCATACGCTATCCTGTTTAGTTCAGGTCGAAGGATGAGTGCAGGAAGAACAAGCAGTATTATGCCGATTACTTTAAGCTTGAGCCCCGGTTTGTGTATACTTGCGGGCAGTACTTCCAGTACTGATTCGACCGGCAATATGTGAGTCCTTCCGGATTGGTTGCTACGGAGTCTGGAAGGAATGAATATAGCCAATATGTTTCCAGTTTGTCTTACCAACAATATAATATTATTGAAATTCCTCTCTTTGTCAATATACTTGTCGTTGGTAGCAGTTTCGGCAATTACTTATAATTTAAGGAATAGAATAATGATTGATCTGCATACGCATACATTTCTCTCTGATGGAGAGCTCTGTCCGGCAGAGCATATCCGCTGGGCCGAGATCGCCGGGTATAAGGTTCTGGGGTTTGCCGATCATGTGGATCTGGCGACTATTCCGGTTACCCTGCCGATACTTATTGCGGCGGCGAAGAAGGAGAATGAACTCGGTAATCTGCGGGTTGTGGCCGGGGTCGAGTTGACGCACGTCCGTCCGGCGCATATCGCTGAAGGAACCGCGCTTGCCCGTTCGCTCGGGGCAGAGGTCGTTATCGTGCATGGAGAGACCATTGCCGAGGCGGTGCAGCCCGGAACCAATCGCGCCGCGATTGAGGCAGGCGTTGATATTCTGGCGCATCCGGGACTGATAACTCCGGAGGACGTGGCGCTGGCGGCTGAACGGGGGGTGCGTCTGGAGATTACTGCTAAACCAGGACATGCGCTCTGTAACGGGCATGTGGCGGCATTGGCACTTAAATACGGAGCGGAGCTGATCTTTGGCTCAGACTCGCACTCCCATTCACAGATGGTTGAAAAAGAGTATGCCTATAAGGTTATCGCTGGGGCGGGGCTGAGTGAAGAGTTTGCTAACGAGATGTTTGCCGGAGCGCAGCGGTTTGTTGATTCGCTCTGAGCGGAGCATGGGAACCGTGTCGCGGCGGTCTGGCATGAGGCGTCGTGGGAGGTGAGGTATGAGTTTGCCTGGATAGCTGCTGCTGCGTTTTGCTATAATTGTATTTTAAGTAATTATGCTTAATTGAGATGAGTTGGGTTTAAAAATAGAAATGGAGAAGTAAGTTGATTCGTACAAGGTTTGCGCCGAGCCCTACAGGCAATGTTCATATTGGTAATATTCGAGTGGCAATATTCAACTGGCTCTATGCTCGGAGTGTGGGCGGAGAGTTTGTTATTCGGGTGGAGGATACCGATTTGCAGCGCTCTACGCCCGAAGCTATTGAGAAGATGTTCGGGGCGCTTAAGTGGCTCGGGCTGGAGTATGAAGGCGAGCCTTTCTACCAGACCGCTGCGGCTCAGACCCATAAAGAGGCGGCGGAGAAGCTTCTGGAGAGCGGCTTGGCGGTAAAGGCGGGAGAGGGTGAACCGGTATATCTGCGGATCTGCAGCGAGCTCTTTGATCCGGCATTTGTCAGTGAGCCGCGGGAAGAGGCTGAGATTAAGTGGAAGGGTGGAGAACTGGTAGCCGACCGCGAGACAATACTCCATACTGTAACCTCGCCCAAGAGTGGTGAGACCTACAAGACGCCAGTGAACTGGGAGACACTCGCTGAGGCGCGACTGATACTTGAGGACGGCTCGGAGGTTGCGGCCGAGGAGGTACGGAGCAAACTGGGTACGGAGGTAGTGCCGCTGGCTGCGCACGCCGGGGGGACGGTCGTTGCCGTACGTTTCAAACGGCGTTATGTCTTCTTTGAGGATATGGTTCTCGGCAGGTGTGAGAAGCCGGTGGATTCGTTACGGAATCTGGTCATTGTCCGCAGTGACGGCAGCCCGGTATTTCATATAGCTAATGTGATTGATGATGCGACTCAGGAGATTACGCATATCCTTCGCGGTAACGACCACGTGGAGAATACTTACCGGCATCTCTTCATTTATAAAGCTCTTGGGCTTACTCCTCCGGCCTACGGTCATTTCCCAATGATTGTCAATGCCAAGGGTAAGCCGTACTCCAAGCGTGACGGTGATGCGTATGTGGGTGACTTCAAGGAGAAGGGCTTTCTGCCGGAGGCATTATTTAACTTTCTGGCGCTCTGCGGCTGGGCTCCGGGAGATGACCGGGAGGTGATGACCAAGGAGGAGATGGCAGCGGTCTTTACTCTGGAACGAGTAAATGCTTCGCCGGCGCAGTTCGATCTCAAAAAACTTGCCTGGATGAATCAGCAGTACCTTCAGCAGCTGGAGTTTCCGACTTTTGTCACTATGCTGCGAGCCGAGGCCGAGCGAGCAGGGCTGGATATTCAGTCCCGGGGTGAGGAATGGTTTGAGATTCTCGCTGGAACCCAGCGGGAGCGGATTACGCAGCTTGCAGACTTTATCAGCAATACTACGTATTTCTTCAGTGCGGAGTATGGGTATGATTCCAAGGCGGTCAAGAAGAATCTGCTCAAGAATGAGGGGCAGGGGCTGCAGATGCTCAAGCGTTTAAGCGAATTTCTGGCAGGTATTACGGAGTGGAAATCTGCGGTTATAGAGGCTGAACTCAACCGCTTTGCTGAGGAGAATGAGCTGATGATGGGGCTGGTGGCGCAGCCGCTGCGCGTAGCCTGTACCGGATCAACCGTTAGTCCTGGAATCGGTGAGACGCTGTATTTAATCGGTAAGTCTGAGGTGTTGGTGCGAATTCAGCGTACCCTCGATACGATTAAAGTTGAGGTTGAGTGAGGACGGTTAGGAAAATTGTTAAGTAATTTTCTGGTTTGATTATACGGATGATGTAATTTTCAGCCGGTAGCTTTGCTACCGGCTGAATTACAGATGAGGAATTAGTCGTGTGCTTATTCCTTGATGCTGGAGTGGGGTGGGGGAAGCAGGTTGGAATCAAGCAGTTCTTTTGTCCGTTGCTCGGATGAAAAGTAAATCGAAGACGCTGAGAGTAAGCGAGCAGTGGCAGAAAGTTTAAGCATAGGTAGCTGAGGGGTAAGGCTTAGAAAACCGCTTTGCGTTGAAATTCCCGGCTTTGGCTAATCTTTATTTTTAACTGTAGTGGTATAAGTTTGGTGGACAATAGATTCAAGTATAGTTATAATAAAATTAATGAGGCCATCATGATAAAGCAAAAGAAGTATTTACAGGAAGTTAAAGAAGAAACAGTAAAACGGATTACTAGCAATTACTTGACAGTACTGAAAACGTAAGGGCCTGAATTGACCGAAATTAATAAAAGATTGAATATAGGTATTAGCCCTCCTGACTTAGAGGCAATAATAAATACTCTTTCAGAAAATGACAGAGTAGAAGAAATAATTTTGTTTGGGAGTAGAGCCCTGGGGGATTTCCGTCCTGCTTCAGGTATAGATATTTCCATAATCGGAAAGAAACTGACCCTTAATGACCAGGCAAAATTATCCGCTAAACTAGAACAGCTCCTCATTCACAATTTTATCAATCTGCTTCACTACAACTCAATTGAAAACAAAGAACTTATTAAGCACATTGATACCCACGGAATAACCTTGTGGTCAAAGAACAAAAATAAGAATAATCCATTTAATAATTATGCCAGAGAATATGATCAATGGTTTGATGCTGAACGTGGTTCCGTGATATTTTTGCAAGAATTAGATTGTCTTAAACAGGTACTTGAACCGTTGACAGATAATTGGCTTGAAGTTGGTGTTGGATCAGGTCGCTTTGCCGCCGCGCTTGGAATAAAATCAGGTATTGATCCGTCACCAGCCATGGTTGAATTGGCAATTGACCGCGGTATTAATACGGTGGTTGCAGTAGGTGAGGATATGCCCTTCGAAACTGCTGCTTTTGATGGTGTGCTGATGGTATGTATGATTTGTTTTCTTGATGACTTAAGTGCAACCTTACGCGAATGCTGGCGGGTATTAAAGCATAAAGGGCGACTGGTTATTGGTTTTATTCCTGCAAATAGTCCATGGGGAGACTATAATTCTCGAAGGGGGAAAGAGGGGCATAAATTTTATTCTTCTGCTCATTTTTACTCTGCCGAAAGTGTCAGAACATTGGCAGAGAACATAGGTTTTATTTTTAAAGTAGAACATGGATGTACTCTGCCAATACCGGATGATGCAATTAATACGGACAGTAGTCAGTCGCCAATAAATCGCAAAGAAAGTTTTGTTGCATTTTTATTTGCTAAATAAAGTGTTCGCTCGTATTGATATTTTTGCTATGTCAGTTAAAATCTTAACTATTCAATTTATATTTCACTTTTATCTATCTGCAACACGACATGCACCTTTTTTGTTCTTTTTAAAAAATGTTCGGGAATCTCCTCTCAGATAAACCAATCTGCCTTGAACAGTAAATAATTATTCCCAAAATCATGTATCTTTTAGCGTTCCTGCCCAGTTTGCCAGTTGAAATGTTTTAAGTTCCTTTGAACCATAATTAATATTAATGGTGGGCTTGATAACGTATAATAAGTATCGCAAATTTGAGTCAGCAGTATTGAGATTATGCGGGATTAAATTTTTTGGGTGGAGTGGCAATGGATCTATCGTTGCGGCAAACGTGACAGATAATCTGAAAACTCAGACTGTAGCAGAGCTTGCGGCTGGGTCAACGTTAGGGCGGAGAGCCAAGGTGTAGCCGGTTGGGTGTAGTTCTTCATGTTTTAATTAAGTTTTAATCTCAAGCCTTGCAACTACTAAAAATTATTCTTAGTATTATTTGAAATGATATCAATGCCAAGCGTAATTAATTACCAGAGGTAATGTCCGATAAGAATTATGGTGTATTGATTTACTTGGGCAATTAATGTAAAATTCTATGTGTAAAGCTGTTAGGCAGGATGATGCAGAAAGAGCAGTAAAATATTTTTTCTGGATATAATTTTACTTAAAACCGATAATACGGTGAATGGATATAATTTATATTATTAGCGTCTGCATGATAAGGACTTAGGTTGATGGTTGAAAATAAGCACTTCTCTCTTGTCGGAAGGCCGGGAGCATTGGTGTTCTTTGCATGGGTGGCTTTCTCCGCGGCGATATTCTTCGGCGCCTACTCTGTAAAGATCCTCTACAAATACCGGGCGGAGATCGAGGCCAAGAGCGCTATTGCCGGGCGTGAACGTGAACTATCCTACCAGCTTGAACGTGCTTCAGCAAAGATCGAGGAGACGGCTGAAAGCATTGATTGGGCGTATTTTCAGATAGAACGCCTTAAGAAACAGAATGATGATATTCAGCAGAAGGCGACTAACCTCCGGAAACTGCTCTATGCGGCGGTAAAAAAGAGTCAGCAGCAGGAGACGTCTGAGGGTAAGGTTGAACGCGATTTGGTGCAGGCGGTTGAGCCGAAGTCAGGTAGATTAGCCGAGTCTGTATCGGAAGACGCCAGCGCGGGCGGGGTAGTTCTGCCGGAAGAGAAGTTGTTGCCCCAGCTAAGTAAGCAGGCCTTGGCCGAGAAGGGGATTGTCGAACTGGTACGCAGTAGTGATACCTTAAACAGTGAGACCAGTAAGACTGTTGCTGAGGTGCTCACTTATAATCCTAGGAGTAAGAAGGTATTTATAAGTATGGGGCGGAGTAATGGCGGTATCTCCGAGGGGAACCGCTTTGCGATCTGGAGGGAGGGTAAGCATGTCACCGATGTCCGGGTGGCGCAGGTGCATGCGGTGACGAGTACCTGTGAGGTGATTAGTCCGGTGCTTGGTGGATTGCACTCCGGGGATACGGCGGAATTAGTGCAGGCCTCGGCTTATTAATGTCTGAGCAGTTTTTGAGTGGTTATATTACAATATGATGAGTGGTTATAACTGATGATATTATTTGATAGAATATTTGGGCTGTTCAGCAGGGATATGGGTATCGACCTTGGAACCTGCAATACCCTGGTCTTTGTCAAGGGTGAGGGTGTTGTGCTCTGTGAGCCATCGGTGGTGGCGGTCTGGAAGGGTACGAATACTGTACTCAATGACGGACAGGCGGTCGGCACCAGAGCCAAGATGATGGTAGGGCGTACCCCGGGTAATATCGTTGCTGTGCGTCCGCTCAAAGACGGGGTTATTGCTGATTTTGAAATTACTGAAGCTATGCTTAGGTACTTTATCTGCCGGGTGCATAATCATCATAAATGGGTGCGCCCAAGGGTGGTGGTATCGGTACCGAGTGGGATTACCGAGGTTGAGAAGAAAGCGGTGACTATCTCTGCAGAGCGTGCTGGGGCGCGCAAGGTATATTTGATTGAAGAACCGGTTGCTGCGGCTATCGGAGTAGGGATGCCGATTGCCGATCCGGTAGGAAATATGATTGTGGACATCGGCGGAGGAACTACCGAGGTGGCTATTATCTCGATGATGGGGATGGTTAATTTTGAGAGCCTCAGAGTGGCCGGGGATAAGCTGGATGAAGCTATTATCAGTTATATGAAACGCCAGCATAACCTGGTTGTCGGAGAATCCACGGCGGAACGGATAAAGATAGAGGTTGGAAGTGCATATAAACTGGATGAAGAGCTTACTACCGAGGTGATGGGGCGTGATCAAGTAAAGGGCTTGCCTCGTTCGATAACTGTACGTAGTGAAGAGATACGTGAAGCGATAAAAGAGCCGGTGGATGCGATTGTAAATTCTGTACTCAATACGCTGGAAGGTGCGCCGCCGGATCTGGCGGGGGATATCTATACCCGTGGAATCTTCCTCGCCGGGGGCGGGGCGCTATTGCGAGGTTTGGATAAACTGATCACCAAGGAGACCAGGGGAATTCCGGTACATATTCCAGATGATCCGCTCCGGGCTGTGGTGAAGGGAACGGGAACCTTCCTGGAGGAGCTGGACCAGTTTGCGCCGGCACTTGAATCGCAGCATGGAGAGCGCGAATAAGCCGGTGACGCAGGCTTGACAGTGGTTGGGTTATGGGTATTATTCCGGTTAGAATTAGGCTACTGATTCTGCCGTATTATTTTGACAGATAGGGAGAAGGTATGGGGGTTGGATTATATAATTCATTCAAGTTCTGGTTGCGCCGAATCTTTCGCTGGAGCGGGTCGATAGAGTACTACGGTGAGGAGAATTTGGTCAATAATGGTCCGGTGGTGGTAGCCTCAAACCATACAAGTTATCTTGATCCACTCCTCTTGGGGTGTACCTATAAGAAGCGGCCGCTGGCGTTTATGGCGCGCTCAACCCTCTTTACAAATAAGTACTTCAGTTGGTTTATTCGGAGTGTATTTGCTTTTCCGGTGATGCGGGTTGAGGATGGAGGCAGTAGTAAAGGTGCACTCAAAGCTTTCGGTGAGAAACTCAAGGAGGATAGAGCAGTCGTGATCTTTCCGGAAGGTACTCGTAGCGATACCGGGAAATTCAAGGAGATGCAGGCCGGGGTGGGGATGCTGGCGGTGCGGGCGAATGCACCAATTCAGCCGATCTACGTAATGGGAGCTTTCTTTTGCTGGCCGCGCAGTCCGGGTATTGAGCTGCTCCGTCCGTATCCTTTGCGGATTTATATCGGCGAGGCGATAATCCCGCGTAAAGATCTCAAACGTTCGCAGAAACGTGCTGAACAGGAGAGGATGGCTAGTGAATTAAAAGCCAGGCTGCAAGAGATGGAAGAACGGGCTTGGAGGGAGTATCCGCAGGAGAAGATAGAGCATTTCAGGAAGAAAACCCTGGGAATGAGCTTTAAAAAAGAGGTGGCAGAGTAGTATTCTGCCACCTCTTTTTTGAGAATATAACTCGAATTAGTCCGTCATTTCAAGGTTATGTGGTGCATTACCGGATAATTTTTTGCTTTTGAGGCTAAAGTCAAGCTGGTTGCGTCCGCTAATAAGAGTATCAAGCAAGGATGCTTACAATTTTGGTCATGGATGAATTTTTCTTGGTTTCCTGCAGGTGTTTGACTGCGGTTTACTTGGACGAAGGAATTCTCATGTATGTAAGCAATGAAAACTCTACCTCTGGTGTCAGTAATTCAACAACAAATTCTAATACTACTGAGAATTCAAACAGTAGTGACTTCTTCAAAGATATGCTTTCAAATGTTATGATTCGGCAATCTGCCAAGATGGAGTTCTTCTCCAAGTCTGTGCAGCTTACTGAGTCATCAGCCCTGAAATCATTCTCCCGGCGTTATCAGGAACAAGCCAACTATACTTTCAAAGCTAATACCAGCGCTTTAATCTCAAATATACAAGGATATTTTGAATCTTCCTTGTCGTTTACTTCATCCTTTGCGATGCTGGAACAGTGGCTCTCTAAGGAGAATGATGTGCAAAAGACGCTCATCGACTATTTGCTTGATATGAGTAAGGATCAACCGGAGAGTACGGCGGGTGCAGTTAGTGAACTCTTTGGCGTACAGGCTGAGGTGCAGAATATTCTGGCGTCTATCCGTGAGAGTTCGGCCATGAGTAGTACCTTTGTCTCTAGTGCGGTGACGGCAATCAATATGGAGGTGGATACCTTTGGCGCTGAGAGTGTATTCGGTTCACTCAGCATGGAAGTAAAGATGCAGAAGATCGAACAATATTCGGTAGATACTTGCGCTGAAGAGGATTTGTTCGAGAACGGCGGGGATATGATAGAGTTTGAAGGGAAGTATGTCAAAATAAGTGTATTTTTGAAATTTATCGATCCAATTGTTCTCGATATGAACGGCGATGGGCTTGATTTGCGTTCGATTGAAGACGGTGTGATATATGATATCAAGGGTGATGGCAGTGAGGTGCAGACCGGGTTTGTTCAAGGTGATGACGCCTTGCTCTTTCTTGATAGTAATGGTGATGGTTACTGCACAAGTGGTAAAGAATTATTCGGCGATCAGTTTGGCGCTGATAACGGCTTTGCCGCGCTGGCAGAATATGATGATAATAATGATGACGTAATAGACAGCCAGGATGAAGTTTATAAAGAATTGAAGGTCTGGAATGACCTCAATGGCGACGGAAAGTCTGATACTGATGAAATTCGTACTCTGGAGGCGGCGGGGGTAAGTTCGATCGACCTCGGATACGAAGATATATCAGAAGAGAATGCAGGTAACAAAGTTACCCAGCAGAGCACTTTCACGCGCAGTGATGGTACACTCTCGAGAGCTGTAGATGTACAGTTTCAGTACTCGGAGTATAACATCTTTGATTACTAGAACGTAGTAAAAGGCAGGAAACTGCCGAACTCCTTCCTCTCCACGGTCAAAATAATAAGGCGCACAACCCCCTGCGCCTTACACTCCAAAACTGAACACCATACCTAGTATGGTGTTTTTTTGTGCAGTAAAAAAACTAAATAAAATATATTATTTTCCTTGAATCTGTATATTTTATCTGTATTATAGTGATATGTTACTGGTGTAAAAAACAGTTGTACGAGTTGGGGATTTTGAGGAAAAGGAGTAGGGTTATGAGTTATGGCGTACCTGAGGTTTGTGAGCTGGAACCGAGAAATGTAGCTTATGTGTCATATGTGGGCAACTACATGGGTAATGTGGCGATTTTTGAGGAGCTTTTCGGGAAACTCTGTGCTTGGGCGGCTCCTCAGGGACTCTTGGATGTTGGAGCCAAATTCTCTGCAAGTTATCAGGATGATCCACAGACGACTCCGCCTGAGGAGTTGAGGCTTGAACTATGTTTGGAGGTGCCTGAGGGCACTGTAGGTGAAGGCGAGGTGGGAATAAAGATTCTGCCGGGTGGAAAGTATGTGGTGCTGCATGCTGAGATAAGCAAGCCTGAAGAGTATGGGTTGACCTGGGAATGGGTTGTGCAGTGGCTGAGCGAGAATAATCTAGAAATTGATATGAGCAGACCGAGCTATGAGATGTACCTGAATAATCCCAATGAACACCCAGAAGGTCTACAGATTTTGGATATCTGTGTAAGTGCTAAGTAAGTCTTTCCCACATACAAAAGGTATAGGGTGGAGAACCGGCTTGCTCTGCCCTGTACCGCTTTTTGCTGGGAGTGGCTTTGCAGGTAAGCTTTAAAATTTTAGTTCTTGGTTTATGGGAAGTATAATGGTCTAAAGAAATAAGACAGTTGTTTAAGGTGGATAAATCCGATAGAATTTAGTGATACAGTATTCAAGGAGAATCCACAATGAGAAAATCGTATACAGCAGAATTTAAAGCGAAAGTTGCTCTTGAAGCAACAAAAGGGGATAAGCCATTATTTGAGCTGGCATCCAAGTATGACGTTCATCCGAATCAAATTCGTCAATGGAAGAAAGAGCTTCTGAATAATCTGCCTGATATTTTCTCTGGTAAGAAAACGAAACAGGAGAAGCAACAGGAGCATAACGAAGCAAAGTTATTCGAAGAAATCGGTCGTCTCAAGGTTGAGGTAGACTGGCTCAAAAAAAAATCTGATGAGCTTGGGATTCTCTGAACGCAAGGCACTGATTAATAATTTGGCTGTAAATATTTCAATCAGCAGACAATGTGAATTACTCGGTGTGTCCAGATCTACTTATTATTATGTGTGTGATTCATAGACATCATTTCACTTTTTAAATGCATGTTTTTTTAGCAAAATGCTATTTCTGCGATATTCTATTTCTGTATTAAATTTGATTGAGACTTCTTCTTGTAAAGGAGTCTCATACATCAATTCAATGTACTTTTCAACTGGAGTTTTACCGTTTAGACTACTGTGAGGACGCTCCCAATTGTAGTAATGCTGCCATTCTGCTAAGGGTAGATCAAGACTTTCTATACTGTGTTTTGTTAAATCAATGGTTGAATAGAATTCTTCAATATCAGTTTTTTGAGATCTTTCTACTTTACCATTAAGATGAGGAGATGCAGGGCGAATAGGTCTAAGTTTAATCTCCCAATCCAACAGCAGATCTTGAACTTTATAAGCAAGAAATTCTCGTCCTCTATCAGTCTGAATTCTTTGAATTGGGAAACACATCTCTTCAACTACTTTTTCAATAAAGTCAAGAGTATTGGCAGCTGTTCTACGAGAATAGACTCTTAAGACTCTATAGCGAGTACAATCATCTATAGCTGTATATTGATAAAAATTTGGAGCAAGTTTCATTGTATCCATTTGAACTCTAGCTCCAGGAATTTTCATGGCATATCGATTAAATTTTTTCCTTCTCGTATATCGCTTCAATGGAGAAACATTATTCCTAACTAAAACTTTATGAATTGTTGCTAAAGAGAGCTTAATACTATGCAACCTTAATAATTCGCTCTGAATTCTCCTCGCCCCGATATTTCTTGAATCTCTTAGTGCTAATATTATACTTTCTATATTTTCAGTTACCTTAGTCGCAGGAGAATTGTGAGGTTTTCTGCTCAAGGTGCAAAGCCCTTCAATACCATTTGATTGATATCTATTTACCCATTTTCTAAGAGTAGGTCTGGAAATTCCACAACGATTACAAACAAGTCCTGAGTTTTGAGTTTCAAAATACATTTTGACCCATTTCAATCGGGATTTAATAGTATTGTCCATAGCAACTCCTTTATCAATATATTATACAATTTTATTGAAAGGATGTCTATGAATCACACATATTATGAATCTGTAAAAGATTATGAAGAAGATAATTCTCTGAAGCGTAAAATTGACGAGATCTATTTGAAACAGCCTTTTTATGGTTCAAGGCGTATTTCTGATAACCTCAAAACTCACGGTAGTAATATAGGCAGGTATAAAGTCAGACGTCTGATGAGAGAGATGGGAATAGAAGCAATATATCCCAACAAGCGTATAAACTGTAAAACAGAGGGTCATAAGGTTTATCCGTATCTGCTGAATAATCTTGATATCTACAGGTCTGATCTTGTCTGGTGTAGTGATATATCATACATCCCTTTGAAGAATGGCACAGCATATTTAACAGTAGTTATGGACTGGTACAGCAGGTATATAGTTTCATGGGAGCTGTCAATGTCTCAGGACAGCAGTTTTTGCAGTACAGCTTTGAAAACAGCTTTGAGCACAAGCCAGTAATATTCAACACAGATCAGGGTAGCCAATATACGAGCAATGACTTTACTGAAGTGCTGAAAGAGAATAGGATCTGGATAAGCATGTCCGGTAAGGGCAGAGCGTTTGATAATATAATGATCGAACGGCTCTGGCGTACAGTGAAGTATGAAGAAGTCTATTTGACTGAGTATAAGAACTATTTTGCAGCGTATGATGCGTTAGATAAATATTTTGAGTATTACAACAATGAAAGAAGGCATTCCAGTCTGAGTAAGCGTACACCGCGCGAAGTATATTTTAGTAATAGAAATAAGAAAATTGATGTGGCGTAGAAGTCGCTGCACTTGCCGTCTGTAATGCCGTCAATTGATGCGGATTAAAAAAAACTCTCTTGTGCTGCTTTGAACTAGAATAAATTTCTGAGAAGTTTAACGTATACTCTTTTATTTTAAACTGTAATAGGTATGGTTGTTTATTGTTATGTTTGGATAAGTGTCTATAAAATAATTAATTTTAAAATTAAGTAGTAACAGAGTACATTTTTACATTAGAATGTACTAATATATTTATTGTTTTTAAAATCTTTATATAAGATGATGCGTATGGAAGTTTTGATTTCATTTTTTATAAGGAGTTTAAATATGAGTAAATTTAGTAAAGCATTGATTGTTGCTGTCTTTTGTGGTGGCTTGTCTGGTTATGTTTTTGCTGATGAAAGTTCAGGCAGCTTAAAGGCTGAATCTGCTAATGAAGCAATAGGCAATGATGAAAAAAATAATGACCGCGAAGTAAAGGATGACGAGTACGGTAGAAAGTGTTATAGTAAAGATGATCATGATAAAATGCGTGATCGAGAAAGAGATGATGAGCATGGTCGATTCGGTGACCGTGAAAGGGATGATGACCATGGCCGAGTAGGTGATCGCAGGGAAGAAGATGACGATCATGGGTGGTTCGGTGATCGTGAAAGAGATGATGAGCATGGTCGGTTTGGTGACCGTGAAAGGGATGATGACCATGGTCGAGTAGGTGATCGCGAGGAAGAGAATGATGATCATGGCCGCGCAGACGACCGTGAGGAAGAGGATGACGATCATGGGTGGTTTGGTGATCGTGAAAGAGATGATGATCATAGTCGGTTCGGTGACCGTGAAAGGAATGATGAGCATGGCCGAGTAGGTGATCGCGAGGAAGAGAATGATGATCATGGCCGCGCAGACGACCGTGAGGAAGAGAATGACGATCATGGCCGTGTAGGTGACCGCGGGAGAGAAAACAATGATTATAGTCGAGAAAGAAATCGTGAGGAAGATGAGTATGTTCACAGCCGTATGAGTGAATATGCTAAATAGTTAAAAATGAAAGAGCTAACGTGTTATCTATACTAGTTGTTGAAGATGCTGTGAAGATGGCAAATCTTCTTAAAATGGGATTGTCTGAAGAAGGGTATAAAGTCAGTGTTGCCTCAGATGGTGAAACTGGGTTGAAGAAGGCTCAAACCGGTGACTTTGATCTTATACTACTTGATATAAACCTTCCAAAGCTTGATGGATTTGGTCTGATACGTCAACTTAGAAGATCTCGTTCTGATGTTCCGGTAATAATGGTTACAGCTAGAGATAGCATGGAAGATAAAATATCAGGGCTTGATGATGGTGCAGATGATTATCTAGTCAAGCCCTTTGCTTTTGAAGAATTATTAGCCCGTATTCGTACTGTAATGAGACGACCCGGATCACGGGATATTGCGCAATTAACATTTGATGATATTGTTTTGAATTCTTCTAGCGGAAAGGTATGGCGTAGTGATGAGGAGTTGTATTTAACGCCGAAGGAATTTAACTTGTTGAGAGTATTCATGCAGCGAGCGGATAGAATACTGAGCAGAGAAGAACTTGAAATGCAGGCATGGGAGACAGAATATGATGTTGCGTCCAACCGTCTGGATGTTTATGTCAATTATCTAAGGAATAAACTGGAGAGTGGTGGGAAATCTCGTCTTATTCAGACAATTAGAGGAAAAGGATATCGCTTAGGTTATCCAAGAGAGGATTGTTTTTAAATTGTCATTATCAATTCGTATATCCATAATAATGTTACTTGTCCTTACGGTTGGACTTATTGGTGCAGGGATAGCTCTGGTACGGATAGTGAAACAGTCACAGCAATATGAAATTGATGGTCGGTTGAATGCGCGTCTTGCGTGGCTGGTGTCAGCAATAGATATGGAAGCTGGCGATGGTAAAATATGTATGGAGGCTCATGGTTTACCAGCAGGGATGTCTGATGATTGGCAGATCAGAACAAAAGATGGTCGTATACTCTGGTCATCGCGGGATTCTCTGCAAATGAAACATGTTGCCACAAAGAGCCAGGTAATATTATTAGGAGAAGAAGGATGGCCTGAGTTATCAGGAGAAGTACTAAAGAAAATATACGAGTCAGATAAGGGTGAAAAGAATAAATCGGTCGCATATAAGTTTCTGCCAGTCAAATCTAGTATCACTCTTATTGTATCCAGTTTTGAGTCAACTGTTGAAAAACATATTGAGCTTGAAAGATTGTATGATAAATTAACAGTAGGCATACCAAGTGTAATTTTGATATTAGGTATATTATTAATTATATTAGTTCGCTGGCAGTTGCGGCCGCTTTCTCGAATGGCTGCAGAAGCCGGTTGTATTACTCCAGATAATTTGGGTTACCGTATAAGTGATGCGGGAACAAGTTCAGAATGCATATGTCTTAGAGCTGCGATTAATGAAATGGTGAAACGACTCGCTGATGGTATCGAGAGAGAACGTTTGTTTTTTCAAGCTGCATCGCATGATTTACGTACTCCGCTTGCACAGATGAGACTTCAGGCAGAAATTACACTACGCAAAACGAAAACTCCACAGCAATATCAGAATGCGTTTCGCGAGATGGTTGATGATATAATAAAGTTGGAACAATTGATTAAAGGACTTCTTTTGCTTACTCGTACAAGTTATCTGAAAGCTGATTCTCAACATGTGGTTCGTCTTTATGAAGTCGTACATGAAATTTGTCCGGAAGTTCAAGTGCCCGAATCAATTATGATAGCTGGAGAAAGTAATTTAATTTATTCAGCAATTATAAATGTTGTTGAAAATGCTAAACAATATGCACCTGATAAAGCACCTGAAGTGACGTTTAGAGATATGGGGGAATTTGTTGAACTGATAATTTCTGATTTTGGTAGTGGAATACCGGAAAGCGATTTAGAAAGAATTTTTGAACCTCTTGTTCGTCTTGATAGTGCCCGCACAAGTAATGCCACAACAGGTTTTGGTCTTGGACTTGCTATTACGCGGAGTATTACCCGTACTTTTCTAGGCGAGATTACCTGCTGTAATAGAAATGATGGTGTATCTGGCGCTGTGTTTACATTCAAATTTAAAAAAGTATAGCATTATTATTACAAAATACAAGTTATCTTTATTATAACGATCCCATAAATACTAATACGTATTTATTCCTTACTCATAACTTATCATCATAAATAATTATTATATAAATATTGGAACCTATTTACGTAGGTTCTAATAGGGTTATTTTACATATTACACGGTAATATTTTAATAAATAAAAATTCAATAATATCAGTATATGCTTTAGGAGTAATTTGAAATGAGAAAAATAATAGTTAATAAATATCTTCAAAGTATAGGAGTAATAAGAAGATTTTATATAGGATATTTTGATAAAAAATACGTGAACAGCCAGAAATTAAAGAGGCATGGAGAGTGTAAAAATTGTGGTTTCTGCTGTCGTTTTGTTGTTAAGTGTCCATTACTTTATCAGGATGATGAAGGTAAATATCTTTGTAAAATTCATAACAATAAACCCTCCAATTGTAATATTTATCCCATTAATGAAAAAGATATAAATGATAGAAATACACTCAATCCTAATGTCTCATGTGGATATACATTTTATAAATAGTCTGATTGATTAAAGATATTATTGTAAGCGGTAGATAAATCGAATGACTTTAATGTATTGTAGGGAAACATATATATGTTCAAATAATCATTGGAGAATATATGAGTTATGTTTTAGAGCTAAAGTATAAATTCACGAGTTTGCCAAGTTGGTTGAAATGGATTTATTATGTTGTATTGTTTCAATTAGGATTACTAATTTGTTTTTTGTGTGAAGTTCCGAGTTTTTATAAATTTGCTGAGTTATCAAAAATATCGGAAATAAATTCTGTTATGCTGATTATGAAACAGGTAGGGCATTTTTCTATATGGCTTATTGCGGGATTCGCACTTATTATAATTGATTTGCCCAAAATTTTTAGAAATGGTTATAGATATTTGAACCGAGCAGCATTTTTAGTATCCTCAGCTCTATTGTCTGGCTTGAGCGCTGAGATATTAAAATTAATAATCCGGAGAGAAAGGCCGGATCCATTATTTTTTAATGGTAGTGTTTTTCGTGGTTGGGTAGGAGCGTGGTGGAAAAGTAATAACTTAGGAACACCAAGCAGTCATGCCATGGTTGCTTTTGGCGGTGTTTGGGCGTTATGTGTTTTATTCCCTCGGGCAAGAATAATTTGGATTTCTGCTGCTGTTTTTTGTGGCTTAAGTAGAATGGCACATCAGGCGCATTTACTTGGTGATGTTTACATTGCGTGTATCTTATCCTATATTATAGCCATGTTTTTAGCAAAAAAGTTTAATATGGCTGTTTATTGTAGAAAAAATAAGCGTGAGGAGTTTTAATAGTTAATTGTAGCAAATTGATTATGTTCGCTCTATTAAGATTGTGCAGAATAGAGTTCTGTACATTTTTGTTTAAGTTGTTCGATTGCCGAGTCAGTAAAGTGTTTGCTGATTCGGCAATTAATTTTGAAATTCCTGCCGTTTATATTAAAAGTTATGATTTGTTATGATATAGCCAATACCATTTTATTAGAAATGCAAATAGTTTTTAATTTAAAGGGAAGAGATGTATAATGGTCTAATAAAACTGGACAGTTGAATAAGGTGGATTTTTCCGATAGTATTAATAGAGAAAGGAATTATCCATGAGAAAGAGTTTTACGGCTGATTTTAAAGCAAAAGTTGCTTTGCAAGCGTTTAAAGGTGATCGGTCTGTCGCAGAGCTGGCTGCAAAATTTGAGGTTCACCCCAACCAGATTAGGCAATGGAAGAAATCCATGCTTGAGGGACTTCCCGATATTTTCTCAGATAAGCGTAAGAAAAAAGTTGTTAAAGATGAAGATGAAAAGGCAAAACTGTATGAGCAAATTGGTCGTTTGAAAATCGAGAACGACTGGTTCAAAAAAAAATCTGATGAGCTTGGGATTCTCTGAACGCAAGGCACTGATTAATAATTTGGCTGTAAATATTTCAATCAGCAGACAATGTGAATTACTCGGTGTGTCCAGATCTACTTATTATTATGAATCTGTAAAAGATTATGAAGAAGATAATTCTCTGAAGCGTAAAATTGACGAGATCTATTTGAAACACCCTTTCTATGGTTCAAGGCGTATTTCTGATAACCTCAAAACTCATGGTAGTAATACAGGCAGATATAAAGTCAGACGTCTGATGAGAGAGATGGGAATAGAAGCAATATATCCCCAAAAGCGTGTAAACTGTAAAACAGAGGGTCATAAGGTTTATCCGTATCTGCTGAATAATCTTGATATCTACAGGTCTGATCTTGTCTGGTGTAGTGATATATCATACATTCCTTTGAAGAATGGCACAGCATATTTAACAGTAGTTATGGACTGGTACAGCAGGTATATAGTTTCATGGGAGCTGTCAATGTCTCAGGACAGCAGTTTTTGCAGTACAGCTTTGAAAACAGCTTTGAGTAAAGGCAAGCCAGTAATATTCAACACAGATCAGGGTAGCCAGTATACAAGTAAAGATTTTACCGGCATACTTAAAGATAATGCAATCTGGATCAGCATGTCTGGTAAAGGAAGAGCTTTTGATAATATAATGATTGAGCGTCTCTGGCGTACAGTGAAGTATGAAGAAGTCTATTTGACTGAGTATAAGAACTATTTTGCAGCGTATGATGCGTTAGATAAATATTTTGAGTATTACAACAATGAAAGAAGGCATTCCAGTCTGAGTAAGCGTACACCGCGCGAAGTATATTTTAGTAATAGAAATAAGAAAATTGATGTGGCGTAGAAGTCGCTGCCCTTGCAGTAATTCCGCTCCGGGCTACGCCCTGCGCTCCATTACTGCAAGATTTAGTTTCCACCTTAAACAACCTGATTTATTGTCTTGACAAATTAGACCACATTAATATGATACTATTTTTTGTGTTTAAGTAAATATATTTGAAAAAATTATATTTTTTTTTATAATAAGTGAATTGCATGGGGGAAACTCTATATTAGTGATACTGAAGGGGTAATTACTTGTTGGAGAGCGTTCGTGCGGGTTGCTGGCGTACTAATTATTGCTGGCAGCTTAATCTGCGGCCTGCACCTGTAAGCGCTCTGCTTTGCGGCAGTGTCTTATGCGTAGTTAGAGTTTTTTGGCGGCGAATTCGAGATGGGCGGCATTGCCGAGCATCGCTTCTACCGAATTCAGCTTCTCTTCAAGCTTGACCAGCTTCTCGCGATTCTTCCGGTCTTTGAGGCAGCTCTGGAAGCGTCGCAGGGGCAGGGCGGTCTTGCCGATGATCGAGAGGACTTCCAGCCCTCTGGCTTCGCACATGCTGCGGATCTTCTTCGGGGTAAACGCCGTTACCTCATACTGCTCTTTACTCTCATCGGTTACCCAGTTGGTTCTGCCGTTCTTGATAAAACTCTCCAGACCGTCGATGTCGTTCTCCTTGAGGTAATGAAACATGCCGCCGTAGATATTATCCACCGACATGAGCATAATGCCGCCAGGGCGGAGAATTCGACTGAGCTCTTTGAGGGTGCGTTCGGGTTTACCGGCACTGCCGAGCGGGTCGCCTTGTCCGACGATATAGTCATAGCTCGCGTCTGCAAGCAGCGGCATTGAGGCGATGGAGGTATGATAGAGAGCAGGTTCGTAATTTAGATTATCTATTTTTGCGAGCTTCTTGCCGACCTGGTCGAGCATCTTCTGGGAGATATCCAGAAAATCACACTGATAGCCACTCTTGAGGATACGCATGCCCCAGCGTCCGGTGCCACAGCCGACGTCCAGGCATCTGGCTGAGAGATCACGCGGTAAGAACTTGAGCATGTGCCGCCAGGTAATCTCAAAGACCACCTCCCAGTAGGGGTTGCCGTCATAAATGGTGTCATAGATGCCGGCTACCCGGTCGTGATACTTCTCTACCGCTTCTTTGTCATTCTTTGCCATATTAGTTATCGACTCCAGCCTTCTCCCGCTCGGCAATCCAGGCTTTAGCAAAACGCCCCAGGTAGTTGCCGTACTCTTTGCCGTCGGTATCGATCAGGGTCCAGTCGAGGATGTCGCTCTCATCAAAGGTCAGGCTCTGACCTTTTCTGTAGCCGCTGACGCTATACAGGTTGTTGGTTATCTGCCCCATTACCTCGGCATCTTTCCAGAGGTAGGTGCGAATATATACCTGCTCGACATGCCCGTATTTGTCGGCTATTCTTACAGTTAGGTAGAGGGACTGGCCACTCTTCAGGCCTTTTAAGAAGCGTCGCTTTACCTCGGCCAGATTCTGTTGCGCCTTGAGTATCTCCGGAGCAATGGCAGCTTCAAATTCATTACTGACTTCAGCTCTGATCTCGGTCGGGGTGTCAATGGTTGCTGCAGAGGCACTCAGCGACAGGTAAGCAATAAGCCCCAGTAATACTAATCTCTTCATAACTCATTCCTTTCGGCTTGGTTGTAATCTCCACTTTATCCGTATATCGACAAAAAACAGCCGTGGCAACATATTAAAATATTAATATCTATCTTAATGATTGCGTTTTTTTGCAGGCGGCTATAAAATACTTGATATTATCTGAAAAACAGGATTATACCCAATATATGAATTTTTTGAGCAACCTCCCGACTGAGCTACTTATCATTTATTCTATCTTCATTATATTTTGTGGGGTAGGGGCCGTCATCCTGTTGCTTCATAACCGTATGCGCAAACATTCTTCAGATTCAGTGCAGAATGAGTTGATCTCGTCTGCTATGCTTAGCGCGGCGGAAGCGTTGTTCATCCGTAAGAGCAAAGGTAAGATTGTTGCCTGTAATCAGGAGTTCGCCCGTTTGGTCGGGTATACGGTCGAACAGGTTGAGGGTAGGGATTTGACTCATTTCTTCCCGGAGCAAACGGTCGTTTATTTTGACGAGGTTGGTGAGCGGATCAGAGCGGCTGAGAGTAAGATATGCTTTGAAGTGCAGTTGATAATTAAAAAAGGTAATGCGCTGAATTGCGAGGTTATTATGAGCAGTTGCCGCAAGTTCGATACCGTACTCTGCGTGTTGCGGGATGTTTCAGAGCAGAATCGGGTGATGAATGCACTTTTAGTTAGAGACAGATTACTCTATGCCCTTACCTTTGGTACGCAGAAGATTTTGGAGAGTTCTCAGGATTTTAATAAGGCTTTAAATAGTGCACTCACTGAATTTGGCCGAGGCGCCCAGGTTGACGCGGTTATGCTGGCGCAGACAGTCAGTGCAGAGAGCATGGGGTATAATGATGGCTATGATGCGGAATTTTATCTGATTACCAACTTCTGGAGTGCCATTGACGGGATTGTGGATAATGCAGAGGATGCAGTCTTTGAGATCAAAATTGATGCTAAGATCCTGGATAGATCTATGGAGCAGGATAAGGTTATCTTTATTCCGGCTGAGAAGCTGGTCTTTCTCCAGGAGCAGCAGTGTAAGCTAGCGCTAGCTGAAATTGTCGGTTTTTACGCGATTGAGATTAAATGTCAGGGGCTGAAATGGGGACTGCTGCTGCTGGCTTGTTTTGACATAATGGACAAATGGGATGAAGAGACCGAGGATGTTATTGAGATAACTGCATTTCAATTTGGAGTACTCCTTGAAAGGCAAAAGGCTGAGGAGGCAATAACCAAGACTGTAACTGCACTCAAACGGAGCCAGAAGCGGCTCAACTTGGCGCTTGAGGTTTCTGGAGCGGCATCGTTTGAGTATGATCTCTTCTTTGATCGCTTTGATATCGATAAGACCCTCTTTGATAAACTAGAGTATGAAGGAGACCCGAATAATCTTACTCTGATCGAGATGAAGTCACTGATTCATCCGGCTGATTATAAGGACTGGCATAATCAGGTTTCTGCTTTACTCAATGGCGATACTGAGTTTATCTCTTTAGAATTACGTCTGCGTATGTCTGGGGGTAAGTACTGCTGGATAACCATGATGGCGAGTACGGTGCTGGATAATGATATAATCTGCGGGATTAACGGGGTGTTTCAGGATAATAATGATAAAATGCTGAGCCAGACCCGTCTCTTTGAAGCCGAAAAGGTGGCGTCTGCAGGCGAACTTGCTTCTACCCTGGTTGGAAGTATTAATTCGGTTAATAAGGGTGTGCTGATAGATATTGAACGTTTGCAGGCCGAGGTTGACCCGGGTTCAACGCAAACTCTGGAGTCGCTGGAGAGTATACAGCAACGGCTTCGAGCTTCGATAAATATCGCGGATAACCTGCTGGCACTCAATCCGGGGACTGAAGACCATGTAGGATTGGTATCGATTAATAAACTTATCCAAGATATTATCGGTATGGTCAGGGTAGATTTTTCAAACGTTGGGATTCAGATTGAGGAAGATCTCAATCCTGGTATTTCGAGTATTGTCTGTAGTCCGCTTGATCTGATGCATCTTATCATCAGTCTGATACTTACCTCCAAACAATCAATGGCGGATGCGGTGGAGAAGGTACTGACAATCGCTACTTTTATGGATTATGATTCGATAATGATAAGTGTGCTCGATACCGGTTGCGGTATCGGTAGCGATCAATCAGATGAGTTCTTTGTGACTTTGAATAGCGGTAGTAATGAGGATGAGTTCAGTACGATTACCGGATTGGGACTCAATACCCTCCAACTCTTGATCGAGAAGTATGGCGGTTATATTGAGGTGAATAGTGTAAAGGGGGCGGGGAGTGAGTTTGTGATAATTCTCCCACGAACCCCGTATGAACAGATTATCGACAATATTATTCCGTTTGACGATGAGTAACTGGGGCGGATAACAAGCTTGATGAAAAACAAAAGTGTCTAGAAAGATATTGAGCCTTCCCGCTGGGAAGGCTCAATACTAAATGTCGCATAGACTTAGAATAACTGAAGACTAAGCCTTTACTGTCATTGCTTCAGACAGAGCCTTGAGCATCTCAGGCTGTTCTGCAAGCTGATCGGCACCAGCGAGGAAGTCACGACGCTGCTGGAAGCGATCCTTGAGGGTGCTGATGTACTCATCGCGGTTCTCTACAGTATCGGTGCTGTATTTTTCGTAGAATCCTGGGAGGATCTTCTCTATGCTCTCCTTGGTAGGAATCTGGGCACCGGCAAGCAGATCCCAGTCTTCCCACTCAAGCTGACCGATAGAGATAGCTGTCTGCAGAGTCAGCGAAGTGCTGAGCTTGACGTCGCGCAGCTCGGTATCGCTTGAACCCCACATGCCGCCACTGTTGAAGCAGAAGCACTCAGCGCCGTTCTCGAATACCTTGCTGAAGGCGTTCACGTCCTTATAAAGCGGGTAAACACGGAATGGGTTGGCGTATGGAATGAAGGCAAGCTTCTTGAGCTCTTCTTCGGTTACGTTCTCAGCGCGGTTACGCTTGGTAATGAGAGCTGCACCCATAGCAACTGCAAGGTTGATGTCGGTGAACTTGAGAACAGGCGGCAGACAAGTGTCCTTCATCAGCCAGACGAGAGCCTGTGGGAAGCCACACTTGTTGACGTAATCGCCGACCATATCACGGTCATAGATCGCACGACCATTGGCGTTACGGACATCAAGGCCGATCATCTTCTTCATGCCTGCTTCATTGATCATACCGGTGTTCTGTACAGAGATAGCATACTTCCACTCTGGGTGATCAAGACCTCTCTGGTCGGTCTTATCGAAGAGGCTTGGCTCCCAAACACGGCAGCACATCTCTTCTGAGTCGATCTGGAACGCATCGTCGTGCAGCACAACCTTGGTAGTGCCCTTAGGCATAGTGCCGGCATTGTTCAGGCTGTTGGTGTGTGAGGACTTACCGGTACCTGAAAGACCGAAGAAGGCAATAGATCTCTTGCCGAGCTTGGCAACGTTTTCGTCTTCACAAGCGCTGAAATCAAATTCCTTGATACCGCCGTGGCAAGCAGCCATACCAACCTTCATGCCGCTGGTCCAAGCCAGAGTAAGAGTACCCTTCTTGCGTTCGCCGAAGTAGCGCATACCGAGGTTGTAGATAACATTGGCAGTCTCGTCAACAAGTGCAAGCATAGAGTTACCGATGTTTTCATAGAAGGTATCAGCAGTTCTCCAGAGGTTGTCACCGATAACAATAATATCGAGGATTGGCAGCTTCTTGCTTGTAGCGTAGACATCTGCTAGTTCAGCAAAAGGAGTGAAGTTGCAGAGCCAGCTGAAGATATTTACCGCATCGGTCTTGGCGTCACCGATGATAGTAGCCTTGATCATCAGGTCTGGGTCGAGACCGATGATACCTTCAGCCTTGATCAGATCACCGCGGAGCTGTAGATCAGATACTGCTTCACGGCAGTCCTTGAGAACCTTCTCCTTACCAGCAGCATCAAGCTTGTTGAAGAAACGGCGAGCTGTTGCGGTACGACCAATGATTCTACCGTGGCAGTTATTGAGCAGCTTGGCACCCTTGGGCAGGCCAAGACGTTCTGCGGCTGGTGGGTAGATCAGCATATCAGAGACTGCTACGTCTCCCTGGAGCTGAGCCAGTTCATAAGCTTCAGCGCAGGTTACTTCGCGTACTTTGTCACTTGCAAGAAGTGTTTCAGCAATTGCACGAAGTGGTGGGATCTTTGAAAGATCATCACGGTAGTACTCGTAAGTTGATAGACTTGCCATCGTTTAAATCTCCTAAAAATGTGTGAAAAAAAACAATTACCATACGGTATAGTCAATAATATTCAGTCTGAGCAGGTAACTATGCAATAATGCTTTGGGTATATTCAGTGAGGTCTGTGCGACTTTTTAAAGAATAATACCAGAGAGAGATAAAACCTGCCTTCTGGAACTTATTACTACTAAAACTTCTGGGTAAAGCACTTTTGAACTTATTCCAAAAAAAAGGAAGAAGCAAATAGCTTCTCCCTTTTTTAAAGGTTAACGAAGCTGCGAAAGAAGTATGCCCGCGGCCACGGCTGAGCCGATAACCCCGGCTACATTCGGCCCCATCGCATGCATCAGCAGGAAATTGTGCGGGTTGTGCTTGAGTCCGACACCGTTGACCACACGCGCCGCCATCGGTACCGCCGAAACCCCGGCTGCGCCGATAAGTGGGTTGAGCGGATCCTTGCTGAATTTCTTCATGATTCTGGCCATCAGGACGCCTGCAGCAGTACCGAAGCTGAAAGCGATAAGACCTAGAATCAGGATGAAGATGGTATCAGCATTCAGGAACTTCTCGGCAGAGAGCTTTGAACCGACGGAGAGCCCGAGCATGATAGTGACGATGTTGATAAGCTCGTTCTGCATGCAGTTGGCGATACGGTCAACCACTCCACTCTCTTTACACAGATTACCAAACATCAGCGCACCGATAAGAGGGCAGGCATCAGGCAGCAGCAGGATGCAGAGCGCCAGCACGATGAGCGGGAAGATAATCTTCTCGACCCGTGAGACGTGGCGGAGCTGTTTCATCTCAATCTTCTTCTCTGCCTCAGGTACCAGAGCGTTCATGATCGGTGGCTGGATGATCGGAACTAGAGCCATGTAGGAGTAGGCCGCTACCGCGATCGCACCGAGTAGGTGTGGAGCGAGCTGGCTGGCGACAAAGATGGAGGTTGGACCGTCGGCACCGCCGATAATACCGATAGATGCGGCTTCGGTTGGGCTGAAGCCGAGAAAGAGCGCCCCGATAAGGGTGGTAAAGATACCGAACTGCGCCGCCGCACCGAGGAGTGCGGTCTTGGGGTTGGCAATCAGTGGACCGAAGTCGGTCATCGCGCCGACACCCATAAAGATGATCAGCGGGAAGAGACCATTGGTAACACCAGTGTTATACAGGATGTACAAAAAGCCGTCACCCATGCTGCCGAAACCAGGTTCAGCAATACCGGCTAGAGGAATATTCGCAAGAATTCCTCCAAAACCGATAGGCAGTAGCAACAGGGGCTCAAAGCCTTTGGCGATGGCCAGGTATATCAGCAGCAGACCTACGAGGATCATGATGAACTGACCAATACCGATAGGGAAGATGCCTTCCTTCTGAGCGCCGTGATGATCGTTGGTGAAGATGCTTATTGCATGTGCGGCCTTCTCGTGGGTGGTCTCGCCATCCAAGCTCTCTTTGAGCGTGATAATATCTTCAACGTTTTTCTGAGCACGGCCGCTAGCCTTCTCCGCGGCAACGTCGTTACCATTGAAGAAGCCATAGATACCTGTGCTCTGGTAAATCCCTTTGCCTTCGGTCTTTTCTTCTGTTGCTGCGTCACTGGCACTCGCCGAGGTGCTGAGGGCACCGGCAAAGAAAGAGATCAGCATGATTGTCAGAAGAACAAGTAGAGCCGGCTGGGACTTTTTACTATTATTCATTTTAAGTAAAACTCCTTTGTCATTAATTAAATCCGACTACGTCTTTGGAATCTTCTTCTGCTCCAGAGTCTAGAGCAGAAGAAGCAAACTTTGTACGCAGTCCTCAACAGCGGACTCGAATACTAACCGATAGTTGCAAGAACCTGACCGGCAACAATCTTGTCACCAGCACCGACATTGATCGCAGTGATTGTACCTGCAACCGTTGCCTTGATTGGTGTCTCCATCTTCATTGCCTCAATAACCAGAATCTCCTCGCCTTCTTCGATAGCCGAACCGGCGGCGGCAGTGATACGGATAACCGCACCTGGCATTGGAGCCTTGATCTCTGCGCCTTCACCGCTGGCGGCAGGAGCCGCACCGGCACCGCTGACACCCTCGGTTACGTTGATATCATAAGATTTGCCGTTGACTGTAGCCTTGCCACCTTCAACTACAACTTCGTACTTCTTGCCGTTGACCGATACGGTGTAACCACCGTCTCCGCCACCTGCAGTTGGAGCTGTACCGTTGTCTGCTTTCTTGCTGATCTTACGTACACCGATAGTGGCTTCGCCCTTGAGGTAGGCGATACCCTTCTCTTTACAAGCTGCAGCAATAAAGATATTCTCATCAGACATATCGGTGATTCCGGCGTCGCTGAGCATCTTCTTGGCTGCGTCGATACCCTTGTTCGGATCCTTGTCGTTGATGTCTACAGGTTTTTCGGTTGTAGGCTCGAGTCCGAGCTGTTCGCTGGCGAGTTTGATAACCGCTGCATCAGGTGCAACCGGGGTCTTGCCGAAGTAACCGAGAACCATCTTGCCGTAACCTTCGGCGATCTTCTCCCAAGGGCCGAACATTACGTTGTTGAAGGCCTGCTGGAAGTAGAACTGTGATACTGGGGTAACTGAAGTGCCGAAACCACCCTTGCGTACTACTTCACTCATAGCGATCAGACAGTCGTCATAACGATCCATCAAACCATTGTCACGGAGCATCTCGGTATTGGCTGTAAGAGCACCACCTGGCATTGGTGACCATGGAATGAGTGGCTCAACCGCTTTGGCTTCCGGTTTGTCAGGGTATTCCTTCATGCAGTCCTTGAAGACGTCTTCAGCGTGGCGAATCTTCTCTGGGTCAATACCCAGATCATATTCACTGCCACGCAGAGCGTGCCACATAGTGAGGATATCCACCTGGCAGGTTCCGCCTGAAGCCGGAGTCATGGAGAGGTCGATACCGTCGGCACCGGCATCCAGAGCCGCTTTATAACCGGCTACACAGATACCTGCAGTCTCATGTGAATGGAACTGGATGTGAACATCCTTACCGAGGAATTCACGAGCGGCCTTGATAGTCTCGTATACCTTGCTTGGTACGGCAGTACCTGAAGCGTCCTTGAAGCAGAGGCTGTCAAACGGAATATCAGCGTCCTTGATATCCTTGAGCGTCTTCATGTAGAAGGCGACATCGTGAGCGCCAGAACATCCGGGAGGGAGTTCCATAAGAGTGACACAGACCTGGTGCTTCAGGCCGGCTTCAACGATTGCCTTACCGGAATCGATAAGATTGTTGGCATCGTTGAGGGCGTCGAAGTTACGGATAGTGGTAATACCGTGTTTGGCGAAAAGCTTGGCGTGGAGCTTGATGATGTCGCGGGGCTGAGAATCCAGACCTACAACGTTTATACCACGCGCCAGAGTCTGGAGGTTCGCATCCGGACCGGCTTGCTTGCGGAATTCATCCATCATCTCGAAAGCACATTCGTTACTGTAAAAGTACAGTGACTGGAAACGTGCGCCACCACCTGCTTCGAACCAGTCGATACCTGCGTCCTTGGCCGCGGCTACTGCCGGCATGAAATCCTTGGTAAATACACGCGCACCATAGACGGACTGGAAACCGTCTCTAAATGCTGTACACATGAATTTGACGAGTTTTTTTGCCACGATTACTCTCCTGATAATAATAGTAAAAGAAATATAACCTATATGTTAAATATTGTTATTAAACTCACTAGTTGTTGTTGGCGCTCGATTACGCTAAAAAAAGCGCTCACTACTTACTGTGAGCGGTCATCGCAGCAATTGCAACTGCTATTTCTTCATTGGCACTGCTCGTAGCTGCAGTAGGCTTCTTAGCCGGTTCTTCCTCTAGGAAAAGGTGGGCATTCTTCTTGAAATAGCCAGCGGAAATGTTCATCAGAATTACCAATATCAAGAGGAATAGGAATACCCCGCCCATACCTAGAACTAGTAATTCAAGGCCTTGCGTCATTACAACGTCCATAATAATACCTTTCTTCATTGTCTGCTAAATAACTACAAATAATAAAAATTTATGCTAATTTAATAATTTTGAGGATTATCGCTATCGGCTGGAACTTTCAAAATTGTTCAAAAAAATAATCATGGTTCTGAAATATGAAACCTATAGCGTTCAGTGGCGCAAATCACTACAATATTATCAGATTGCTTTTATTAATCAATACTAATTTATTGAAAAGAGTAATCTTTTTTTATCCCAGTAAAATATTACTGAATTTTTAAGCTCTTAATCCTCAGGCATTTTAAGAAATTACGCAATTGTTTCCCTAATGTAAGGACGATATTTTGTAATGGTAAAAGTACAATTTTGTATTATGTTCTGGCTTGTGTGTTTGTTTGCGTATGTTGGTTAAACAGAGAAATTTGTACACCGATTTTGAATAGAATTGTATTTATGGTTATATTCAGGTTGAACTTAAAATATTGGGAATGCTGTGGGTGAGAGTTGAAATTATGTCTCTGTGTCTAGCATTTGTTATCATTTGTTACAGGAGTAAATTGAGCGATGTTGTTGCATGAACCGGTCTGGGTTGAGTCGATAGATTCTACCAATAAAGAGTTGAAGCGGCGTATCGCTGCGGGCGAGCTTCATACCAGTGGGTATATACTGGCGGCGCGAGAGCAGTATGCCGGGAGGGGCAGGTTTGAGCGGGTATGGCAGACGGTAAAAGGAGAGAATCTTACTTTTTCGTTGGTGCTCGCGACGGCAGAGGCTTTTCCCAGGATCGCCACCATACCCTTAGCGACAGGCTTGGGGGTATGTAATTACTTGATTAGTAAAGGGGTTGTAGCTGAAGGGAAGTGGCCCAATGATGTTTTGGTGCAGGATAGAAAGATCTGCGGCATCCTCTCGGAGCAAGCAAGTTATGCGGGGCAGGAATATATTATCGTTGGGGTGGGGCTCAATCTGAATATGAGTGCTCAGCGCGCCGGGAGTATTGCGAAACCGGCTACTTCCTTGAAAATAGAGCTGGGGGAGGAGCTTGATCCCGCGGTTGCATTACGTGAACTTCTGCCCTATATCTCCAGTTCCCTCGGGCTCTGGCAGGAAGGGGGATTTGCCCGGATTCGACCGTATTGGGAGTTGATCGCTTGGAGATTGGGAAAAGAGATTGAGCTGGATAATGCCGGTAAGATTGTCTGTGGGCGGTTGGTAGGCTTTGGGGATAATGGGCAGCTGGTAATTGCGGATGCGTCTGAAAACCGTAGTGAATATTGGTCCGGGGATGTATCAATAAAACGTGACGGGTTATAATCCCGTCACGCTGTGAAAGTACCGTAATTTGCTCTTGATTTATTCTGTCTCGTGCTTGAATCAGAATGCTCGGGCAGGTGCTAGTCTTTGGAGATGCTCAGGCCTAAGAATAGTGCTGTCCAGCCGGTAATAATCAGGTTGATACCTACCAGCAAACCGATGATCCAGAGCGCACCTTGCTGAATATCATTGAGAATAAGGATACCGAGAATCAACGAGATAACCGCGTTGAAGATAATCCAGCCCCGGTTCTTCTCTGATTTGAAGGCACCGCCAAAGACAAAGATACCTTTGATGATGAAGAGCCAGCCGATGACGAAGGTCAGGGTGACCACTGCTCTATCCGGGTTGATAATCAAAAAGCAGCCGGCGATAACGTACAGCAGCGCAACTAGGATACCAGTGACATACTTCATCTTATTGCCGAAATGTCCGTACAGGGTCTGGAAGAACTGCACAAAACCGGTAATGATAAAGAGTATGGCAATGACCTCGGCAATCGCCTTGCTCGCAGCCCATGGAATACTCAGGGCGATAATACCGAAGATTATCTGGAGCACTCCGAGCGAAATAAGGATGGGTTTACTACTTGCGGCGATTTTCGGGTCGATGCTAAGGCCTGAGTCATCAAGCATGTTCATGGTATCTCCTGTTGGCTATAATCTGAATATTTTAAGTATGAATACACTGGCTAAATATGCCGTATTTCGCAAAATTTGTCAATTGGAAAAAGTAGAATAAAACTGTACGCACTCGGCTGTCGTCCGCGTGCGTACAGGAATAATGTTGCTGTATACTGTTTTTATGAGTTGTTGAGTGATTTCTCAATTGCCTCAAAGAACTCGGTGATATCCTGGCTATAGCCGACACCCCCGATAGGCATACCGTTGCTCTTCTCGACGACAACGGTGGGGAAACCCTGAATATTAAAGGCATCCAGAATTACCTCGTTCTGCATACGGATATTCTCCGGGAGTTTGGTCTCGCGCGGATAGTCGAGTTCTACCAGAATATAATCCTTGGCCTTCTCGGCAAACTCTGCAGTCTGGAAGATATTTTTCTGCATATCCTCGCAGTAGCCGCACCAGTCGCTGCCGGTGAAGAATAAGAGAAGGGGTTTGTTATATAGTCTGGCCAGTTTGAGCCCTTCTGAGTAGTCCTGAATCCATTTGCCGTCATAGGGCGGTTTATGGATAAAGGTTGCGACCTTGTCGGCTATCTCAGCCGGTTTTACACCTGCTACCGCGCTGGAGAAGAGGGCTTCGCGATTGGAATTGAGCAGAATGTATTTGGGGTATTGGTCACTGCTGGATACCTTCTTGAGCAGCGCTTTCTCCTTGGAATTCAGGTTCTGATAGTCTAGCTTGGCCAAAATTATCTCTTTGCCTGAGGGCAGAGCCAGAGCGGGAGCGGAGAGTACTTGATCGATGTTCTCTTTGGCTAGAGCTGCGGACGAACTCTTACTGTCGTAGATGGCAAGAAGCAAGGGGATATTTTTGACAGCGCTGTCACTGATGGCTTCGGTCAGAGAACTCTCGGTCTTGAGGGTCTTCGGGAGGAGTAATTCCACCTGTTTTACCCAGTTGGCGCCGCCTCCTGGGACGTAACCCATATTGGTAAGGGGTTGACCTTGTGGGGTGAAGAAGAGTACGGTGGGGTAGCCGGCAATGCCCAGTCGTTTGAGCAGGGCTATATTCTGGTTGGCGATGTTGGGGGGGAGTCGATGCTCCTGCGGAAAATCCAGATAGAGCTTGACCACATTGTCCTTCGCCCAGTCTTTGAATTCTTTGGTGCTGAAGACCTCTTCATCCAGTAAGGTACAGTAATGACACCAGTCGCTACCGGTGAAGAGAGCCATGATATATTTATTCTCGGCTCGGGCTTGGGTTAGAGCTTTTTTTAGCGAGTCGGTCCAGCCTTGTGGGGTCTGGGCCAGTGGGAGTTCCTTCTGGGCGTTAGGGGCGGTTTTGGCGGGAGGGGTTGGTTGTTCAATCTTGATAGCGGGGTTGGACTGTTCGGGTCTGGCCTCGGTCTTATCGGCGTAAGCACTTAAGGTACAGACAACAAGTCCAAGTATTATGGCCAATATTCTATTTCGCATATTAGTATCTATCCTTTCGCGATTTTCTTTATTTGCTGAATAAATATAATGACACGTATTTAATGCTTAATGCTGCTGCTAATATTGTGTATAAAAAAGAATTGCTTCCTTCGCTCTATATTCATTAATTATATGAACCGAAGGTCGCGATTACTACCATAAAACGTGTTGGACAAAAAATTAATGAAAGATTGCTCGGCTGGGCAGTGGTGGCTGAATATCAGAACTTTTCCGAAGAATATTGTCTTAATTTGGTCAAGGAGTTCGCAAACTGCACCGTATAATATGATGTCCGGGAGGGAATCTCCGGTTAGATACTCTTTTATAATTTAGAAAACATTGGGGGAATGAGAATGAAATTAGCCATTGCAGGGGGACTGTTGGCTCTGACTATGTTGATAAGCGGATGCGGCAATACCAATAATTATTATTCAGATCCAAATATGCGAAGTGGTATCGGGGTTAACGCTGGGCAGGCGGTATGTGAAGCGTGTACTTCCAGACAGGCTGCCTGTAGCGATTGCGCCAACGGATATGTCGCCGAAGTAGCTATACCGACGGTGCCGCTGGCGACGCAGATTGTAACCAGTTATGAAGAGGTATATGCTACCGAGTATACCCCGACCGGTCCGGTAGTCAAGAAACAGCTTATCCCGGTTAAATCTACAGTACCGCTGGTAGCTGAGGCGGTGTTAATGAATACTCCCAACGGATATGCTGCTTCTTACGGGGTGCCGGTGGTGCCAACCGCGGCCGGGGCAAGTCTGCCGGTTATCATCGGTACACCTCCGGCGAGGAAGGTTGTGCCGATTATTGAGGAGCCGGTTGCCTGGTTTGGACCGACCGCTGCACCGAATTATTCGACTCAGACAAACTGGTTCTAAACTGCAATTTATACGGTTCTAGACGAAGTCTGATTGTTGGTAAATTTTTGAAGGGTACCCGCGCATTTGGGTGCCCTTCAGTATGTTTGGGGTGCGTTGGCTTGAGTAAAATATTTAGCGGATCAGTCGGTAGATTGAGAGGTAATCCTTCTCCATGCTTTTAAGAATTGGAATATCGGTGAAGGAGGTTATTTCCCGGATCGCTAGCGGTGAGCTTGAACAGAGGCCGGAGATGGCGTGAGGGACTATATTGAAACTATTTTTGAGAATATTCAACCCGCCTGCGACTCCGGCAGCATCACTGGCGCAGAAGACTATGCGGTGCAGACGTTCTAGAATTTCAGGGTTACGCAGGAGTATTGAGGTCTCACGCTGGAAGATACCGTCGGCAAACTCAATTACCAGATAGTTCTTCGGATTATTTCCATATTTGGCGTCGATCTGCTTGAAGATGTTGAGTAATTCCTCTTCCGAGAGCATGTAGGTCGAGGGGTAGCCGAAGGAGGTGAAGTCCACAACATGTTTGGCGCCGCAATCCTGCATGAGCAGGATATCCTTGAGACTGGCTGTGCCGGTGACTTTGGCGGCGCGTACCGCCTTGTTGGCTGAGGACAGCGCATAGCAGCAGGCGGATGCGGCGTAGCTCTTGCCTGAGTTCATCGCGGCACCGATACTGAGGATGATCTTGGAGCGCGGTTGTCTGAGCTCGCTATGACGGGGATTTATCAATTTGAAGTCTCTGGTGTTCACTACTTCACCGCTATTTGTACAGATATAACCGAGAAGTTTAACCCGGGTCGGGTTGGCGATCAGCTCGTTGACTGCCTCTACTTTGCCGATAATACCGCTACGCGCCAGCATGTCGACCTCCTCCAGCGTTTCATTCGGGACTAGCCCCTCGTAATGATCGGGAGCATAACGGTTGCCGAAGACAAAGATGGCGCGGGTGTGGTCATGAATTGTATGAATACGCGCTGAGACACTCTCTATGCTCTTGTGAAAGCCTAGAGAGGAGATCTCACCGTATACCAGATCGCCTACCTGTGGAATATACTCTGGCAGTTGGCAGTAGCGCTTGATAAATTTTGTGGGAACCGAGAAGGCGGCACTGGGGATGATGCAGTTCTGCTGGATGGTGTTCATTTTTTTCTCCTGAAAATAGGTGAGAAAATTTTATTAAAAGTCTGCGCTAAAGCAATTAAATTTTATCGAGAAACTGATGGTTTTTTGGGGTTTGTTTGATGGGGAGGGGTAACTGTTGTAACGTGTTTATATGTAAGTTGTTATGTGCTGTGAGATGGCGCGGAAAAGGGCGTGGAAGGTTGGTTTTTTTTAATTTGATGGGGATTTGAGTAAAAGTAGGGGAAATCACCGGCATGTTTTTGTTTTAAGCTAAGACACGCGTGATCTGAAAATATTACGCCAGTTTATATTTCTAGATGTCAGGCGGCAATTGAACGGGTTGTGAACTGCAACCCCAGCCGGTTGTTTTCTAGCGGCTGGGGTACCCATTTCAGCTGGGTATGAAGATGGGGTGGACAATTTCTTGTATTAGCGAGAGGTTTGTGAGGCTGCCGGTTCGGGTGTCAGTCGATAACCAGCACCTCGGTCTCGTTGTTATTATCAACACTGGCGAAGCCGTAAAGCTCTTCCACATCCTGATTGAGGAGGCGGATACAGCCGTTGGAGGCCTTGTTGCCGATACTGTCCGGGTCGATGGTGCCGTGTATACCGAGTCCGGATTTGCTCCCGCCGCGTAGTGCCAACCAGCGACTGCCGATAGCGTGTCCGGGTTCACCGTATTTATAGACCTTGCCGGTCTTGGGGTCTGTCCAGTTTGGCTCAGCATCCATCTTGAAGACCTCGTAATGACCGACCGGGGTCTCACTGCCAGTAGCGCCGGTAGCACATCGGTAACGCTTGATAAATTTGCCGTCCAAATACCACGAGAGGGTCATACGCTGCTGATCCACCAGGATAAAGAGGCGTCCCGGGACAACCTTGAGGGTCATGCCTACCTTGAGGTTTTTCGGGTCTACCTGGTTGATCTCGGTTATTGAGGTCCAAGTGCCGAGTCCGTAATTACGGGCGATAGTGCTGATGTATTCTCCTGGTTCGACATTATGGAATACTGCACCGTTTACTTTGACCTTGGGGTTGAAGATTAAGGTCTCATTGAGATAGTTCAGCTTCTGGGCGATACCGGCCTCGGTTGCAGCGGGCAGGAAGCGTGCCCCGTCCATGCCGATAGCTGTCGAATAAGCATCGCGGATCGACTCCCATTTGCTTAGATCCTGATTCGACTGGACATACCAGTAATACCAGGTGTTGGCAAGTGCTAGAGCTGAGAGCCTACCGGAGACGGTATCAGGATATTCGGTGTAGGATTTTTTCCAGGCGCTCTGCGCGGCATCCTCATTCTTGGCATATCTGTTGGCCAGACCCAGGCGGTAGTAGATGTCGGGGGCGAATTTGCCGAGAGTGGCGGCAGGGAGTTCCGCAAGTCTGGTGAGCTTGGTCAGTGCTGCGTTATAATCCTGCTTGGCGCTCAGAGCATCTGCAGCTTTTATCTCTTTGACAATGTCCTCAGGAGTGCTTGGAGTACCGGCAAGATTGTTGACCGTTGCGGCTACACTCTGGCCAAGGTTGTTGACTGTGTCACTTACCGTGGTTATGGTCTGATCGATAATATTTGCCTTGGCTGCGGGAGTGGCGGTTGCCTCCGGTTCAGACGTTGGAGTAGTTGTCGCGGTGTCCTCAGATAGCAACTCCTCCAGCCCCAGGTCATCTTCTCCGGCGTCCTCTGTAGTCGTTGTTAAGTCTATATTCTCCAGACCTAAATCATTAGCATCAGCGTTGGTGGTTTCAGTAGCTGTCTCCTTGGCGGTAGCAAAGGTAAGGTCTAATTCTGCCGGTTGGGACGCGTTCTCTATCTTAATCTTAACGGGTTCAGGTTCTGATTCGACAATTTCAACTATCTCCGGAATTTTGTTCTCGTTAGCAATAAATTCACGGTTGATCCAGTAACCTCCAGCAGAGGCTCCGGCGATTACGATCAGTATCAGCAGGAATACCGTTATTTTGGACATGCCCCGTCTGGGGGTGCTGCCAAGGCTTACGCCAGGGTACATTTTGAGTGGTCTCTTTTCTTCTTGTTCGCTCATAATCTATCTACTCCTGTTGCTGTCTTCAACTCAGACTTAAGTAATCTTATAATATGTATACTAGCAGTAAAATTCAAATTAAATATTGTAATCATGTTATTGGTATGATTTCTGGGATAATCTGGAGGTGATAAAAGAAGAAGAGAAGATGTTCACAGGGAGATGAACGTCTTCTCTAGGGATAATATGGAAAGAAGGGATTAGGCAATAATGTTGAGGTGGTGTGGGTGTCCGTCGTTATCCGGACCCATCGGCCAGTCCTCAAGTATCTCATCCTGATCAGGCTCCTCAGGTCGGCGGCGGTGACGCCTTCGCTGCTCTTGCTGTTGTTCCTGCTTCTCTTCGTCTTCACGGATGCCATGATTATCGGCGGATTCGGTCTGTTTTACCACCTCCTCGGCCTTGCGGGCGAATTCTTCGTTGAATGCGGTGTGCGCTTGAGCGCTGGAACGCTCAATATCTACCGCTCTATCCTGTATTTGGCTGATATAGCTGGCTTTCATAGCCTGATCACCCAGAACAATCGAAGTCATATCTCACCTCAAGAAAATCGTGAAACCAAATAAACTGTAACCTCAGTATTCGATGTCAGATATAATTGCTAATCCTTCTATTTTGCTACAATTATACCCGCTACTATATTATACACCACAAAACAGGGCTTATGCAAGTTTTTTTACAAAAAATGGAAATATTACTATTGTACATGGGTCAGATGACGCTCGGAGAACTTCTCCTTGAGAAACTCCAGTATCTGGGCGTGGATCTGGCTGACCCGGCTTTCAGATAATTCGAGGATCTCGCCGATATCCTTGAGATTCAGATTATCGAAGTAGTACATTACCAGTACCTGCTTCTGTTTTTCATTGAGTCCCTTGATGGCAATCTCCTTTATCTCCGCGCGCTGCAACTCGGTGAGAGGATTGGTAGCGGTCGTATCTGGGAGCATCTCTATCTGCCCCAGTTCGCCGTCATCATCCTCATCCCACTTACGGTTGAGCGATACGATGTTCTTTACCCGGGTATCCTTGATAAAGTCTTCATATTGCTCCATATCCATCTCCATCTCCCGGGCGATCTCCTCATCATCGGGAATACGCCCGAGACGGGAACTGAGAGCGTCACGAGTTTTCTCCAACTGGTGGACGCGTACTCTGACCAATCTGGGGATCCAGTCCAGTCGGCGTAGCTCATCAATTATCTGTCCGGATATGCGTGAGCTGCAGTAGGTGGAGAATTTGATCTCGCGATTGGGGTCGAAACGGTTGATCGCATCAATCAGTCCGAGCGTACCCCAGCCGATAAGGTCGTTGATATTCACATGATCCGGCAGTTTTGCCGCCATACGCTCGGCGGTCTGGTAGACCTGGGGCATGTAGTACTCAATCAACGCATCACGGACATGCTGCTGTTTCTCGGTGACAAAGTCTTGCCAGAGTTGGGCGACATCATCTTCTGTCAAGGTTGATGGCGGGCCGTAGTATTCACTGTGTCTCATTGTTGTTCTCCCTGTTTAAAAAGTAGTGAATAAGTACCTCGTGTTTCTAAGTAAATTATAAATCCTCGATATCGTCGGTGCTATCAGCATGTGGGGTGGTCGATATGGCGTTGAGGTAGAGCGATCTGGCGCGTTCACGCTTATCCTCTTCTTCATTCTCTTTTTCATCGAGAAATTCCCGTATCAGTGATATCCCCATCTTGGAGAGGATCATGCCCACAAAGAAGTAGCCGAAGATTATTACCAGTCCCTGACTGAACATCGATACTACATCGGAAGTAGAGAGACCGAGGAGTTTGCGGATGATCCAGGTAGTGGAAAATATAACAAAGGCTATAAGCGCAAAGAATGCAGCTAGTCTTCTGACAACCATTTTTTACTCCTTTCTACTATTCAGCTTCCGTAGTCAAATCGGCGGTTATAGCGCTTGTGCGGGATTCGGCGATAAGACGGCCGATAGCATGTCGGTCTGCCGGATATAGCCCGTTGGCGCAGGTCGAGCCGGAGGTTATATATGAAATATCTGTATTAATCTTACTGGCGACATTGAGAATCATGCCAAAAGCAGCCGAGGCGTCAATCTTGCTGAAGATTATCCGGTTGAAGTTTAGAGCCTGATAACTCTCGATTACCGCCATCGCTGTGCGCTCAGTCATCGACACTGGCAGGAGCAGATGGGTCTCATCGACATTGGCGACCCGGAGAATCTCTTTGAGTTCAAGAATTCTGTTATGCTCCTTATGTGGAATACCGCCGGTATCGATCAGAATAAGATCCTTGTCGGCCATATTATGCACCTGATCAGCCATGGCTGCCGGGGTGTTGGCCGTGACCAGCGGGAGTTGCATGATAGTCGTCATGGCACGTAGTTGTGACTCGGCGCCGGGACGGTTCAGATCCTCGGTGATCAGTCCGACGTTCTTTTTATGTCCGATCATAGCATCAAAGGCGATCTTGGTCAGAGTCGTGGTCTTGCCGCCGCCGTTAGGGCCGACTATGGCAATTACCGTCGGGCGGTTGTTGAGACGGTTGTAATTTGTCGGCGGTGCGACATGGATATACTTGGATATCTCCGCGGCTATATGCTCCATTATGCTGTTGCGTTCAAGGGCGTTGAAGGGCATATCCCGCTGGAGTTTTTCAACAATGGTACGCGCTTCGTTGGCATTGACCTCATTCTCCACCAGCGATTGATAGCTGTCCAGTAGCGCTTCGCCGACCTCGGGGATGGCACCGCGTGCCTGGATACTGGTAAGTCGGAGTATCTCCTGACGCATCTGTGCCATTAATTGTTCGGTGACACTGTTGGCATAATCCGCGCTTAGTTCCTGCGTTGGGCGGGGAGTATGGGCGGCAGCACCTTGAGTGGCTGTTCCTTGGTCGTGCGTCTGTGCCGGTTCAGCCGCGCTGGCGGCTGGTGACGCTTGTGACGCTTCACGGTACATTTCAAACGGGGTCTTGGGACGCCGAGGTGGAACCGGGGTATCGGAGTAGTCATTCTCTACAGGTGAGGTTGGGCTTGCGCTCTGAGGTCGACGGTAGCGCGGGGTAACCTCATTGAGAATACTGGGTGCGGCGCTGGCAACAATTTCGACGATCTCTTCGCCGCCGCCGAGCTTGAAGAAGTTTCGGTTCTTTCTGATCCGTTTCTCGATAATGCAGGCATTCTCACCAAGGGCAGCTTTGACCTTGCTGATTACTTCCTGTACATCCTTGCCTTGAAATGTTCTATGTTGGCTACTTGACATTATCGCTCTTCTCTTCTTGACCTTTCACTAATTTGTTGCACTATGCCGCGTTTATAAATTTGCCTTTACCATGCCGACACTCTCGACCTTGAACTCCGGGAGCACCTCGTTGTAGGAGATAACTGCGAGGGTTGACAGGGCGTTCTCGGTCATGCGCTTGACCTGCATCCTTATCTGCGGGCTGGTGATGAGCAGCGCCGAGTGGCCATTCTGCAGCTGGAGCTGTACCTGTTCGGCAATACCGTCGATGATCTTCTTCTGGGCGTCCGGACGGAGGGTGAGGAAGGAGCCGGCGTCGCTGTGCTCTATCCGCTTGGCAATAGTATCCTCCAGAGCCGGATCAAGCATGACCACATGGAGAATATTGTTTTCGGCGTAATCATTGCAGATCTGCCTGGATATCTTGTTACGACAGTGAGCAGTGATAATCTCTGGATCACGGGTGCGTCTGCCAATTTCAGCCATGACCTCCAAGAAGGCCGGGAGGTTACGGATTGATACCCGTTCACGCAGCAGATTTGCCAGAACCTTCTGAATATCGAAGGGTGAGAGGGGTTCCGGCGTAACCGCTTGCACCAGATTCGGCATACTCTCCTTGACATTGTCCAGAAGCCTGCGCACCTCCTCGCTGGTAAGCAGTTCGTGAGAACGGCTGCGGATAACCTCGGTAAGATGGGTGGCGACCACGGTCTCGGCATCGACCACGGCGTAGCCCATCTGTTCGGCCTTCTCCCGTTGGCTCTCGTTGATCCAGACTGCCGGCATGCCAAAGGCCGGTTCGACCGTGTCTATGCCGCGTATCTTGTCGGTGGTGGCGCCGACATCCATCGCCAGATATTTGTCCGGCTCGATGAGCGCCTTGGTAACCGGGTTGCCTTGAATCTTGATGGCGTACTCGTTGGGTTGCAGATCCATATTGTCCCGGATTCTGATGGGGGGTACGATAATACCGAGTTCCTGCGCCATCTGCTGTCTGATCATCGATACCCGGTTGAGTAGTCCGCCCCCACCCGACTCGGATTGGGACATGTCCACCAGGGGCACCAGCCCGTAACCTACCTCCAACTCCATTGGATCAATACGCAGGAAGTCTTCAACTTTCTCTTCTTTCGGCTCGGACTTGGCGGCTTCTTCTGCGGCGGCGGCTTCTTCTGCCTCTATCTGCTTCTTGCTCTTGACCGGGCCCTTACTGAGCCGCCACCACCAGACCCCGGCGGCAACTGAGATGCTCATAAAGGGGATGAATGGGAAAGGGGTTAGCCCTACTAGACCGGTAAACGCGATCGCGCCGATCAGGAGGCTACAGATACCCAAGGCTTTACGGTGGTTGAGGAGCTGATCGATGATCTGACCGCCAAAGTCGTCACGCCGGTTACCACGGGTGACCAGGATACCGGAGGCGATACTGATGAGCAGTGACGGCACCTGACCCACCAGACCGTCGCCGATAGTCAGCTTGGTGAAGATTTGACCGGCTTCCAAAAAACTCATGCCGCCGATGGCTACACCGATAACCAGGCCGGCGCCGATATTTACCCCGGTGATGATCAGACCCGCTACCGTATCACCACGTACAAACTTGGCAGCACCATCCATTGCTCCGTAGAAGTCGGCCATCTGTCTGATCTCGTCACGCTTCTCTCTGGCTTCGTCCTCAGTGATTATACCGGCGTTGAGGTCGGCGTCGATGGCCATTTGTTGACCCGGCATGGCATCGAGGGTAAATCTAGCTGCAACCTCGGCGATACGGGTCATACCCTTGGTGAGGACGATAAACTGGATGACGACCAGGATAATGAAAATTACAATACCCACAACAAAGCCGAAGGTCTCACCGGTGGAGCCGGTTACGAAATTACCGAAGGAGTAGATGATCTCACCGGCGGCATGATCCTGATCCTCTGGGGCATTGGTCAAGATGAGCCGGGTGGTGGCGACATTCAGCGCGAGTTTATAAAGGGTTAGTATCAGCAGCAGCGACGGGAAACAGGTCATATCATTGGGCTTGTCGATATAGACGCACGCCAGCAGCACCATGAGGCCGAGGGCGATATTTATACCGAGAAGGAAGTCCATTAGAAATAGTGGCATTGGGTAGATAATGATGACCAGAGTGCCGATCAGGAAGAAGGGTATGATTGACTGCTTGACATTGCTGAAGTTACTCAGCAAGCCGATTACTCTGCTCCTTAGATCTACTGCCGCGTCTGCCATTATCTGCTATCCTTCATATATTATTGTAAAATTAAGTTGTTCTGTACTAGGCCGCTGGTGGTTTCCGGTTTTTGAAGGCGGCGCGTTTGTTTTCATCCAGAACGTGAGCGAGAATATCCGCAACCGCCTGGAAGAGTTCTGGCGGTACCGCGTCACCTAGCTCAAGCTGGTATAATTGACGTGCCAGCCAAGGTTCCTGCCAAACCGGTACATTCGCCGCCTTGGCCTGTTCTATAATCTTCATAGCTATGTTATTCTTACCCTTAGCGACAACTTCGGGGGCGTTCATATCCGGTTTATACTTGAGCGCTACCGCGTAGTGAGTCGGGTTTCTGACGACGACCTCAGCATTGGGTACTTCTTGCATCATACGCTGTTTGGCTAACTCATACATCTTCTGTAGACGCTTGCCCTTAATCTTTGGGTCACCTTCGGCATTCTTATGCTCGTCCTTGACCTCTTGCTTGCTCATCTTCAGCGAATCCTTGTGCTTCCATTTCTGATAGATATAGTCGATGACGCCGAGTATGAAGAGAATCAGCGCCAGGCGGAAGGCAATCTCCCAGACATTCTCCAGGACATACTTGAGACAGGCACGGGTCTCTAAAAAGTATAGAACAATTGAATCACCGTAAATTCCGGATATAAAGTCATAGGCTATGACCATAATAAGTATAATCTTGGCTATATTCATCAGCAACATGACCAGCTTCTTGGCACTGAATAGCTGCTTGACACCGTTTACCGGGTTGAGCGCTTCCAACTTGAACTTGATTGCATCCCAGGATATATGCAGACCTACCATATATACATTTACGATTATAGCGAAGAGTACTACCAGTATTAAAAACGGGCTGACTGCGTACGCACAGAACTGTAGCGCGGTCATCAGGTATATATCTACATCCTGCGCTTCTGGTGCCAGTGTGTTGGGCAGGTACTCTGCTATAGTCCGGATAATGGCTGAACCGATAGTCTCTTCGATCCAGGGCGCGAGATACCAGAGGCTGATTACCCCGCCCAGAAGAATGACCGAGGCACTCAAATCCTGGCTCTTGCCAACCTGACCCTCATTGCGCGCATCGTCCATGCGCTTGGAGGTTGGTTCTTCTGTCTTGTCGTCAGCGTCGTCAGCCATAATATTCTCTTAAAAACAATTAAATACGTACCATTAACACAATAATAACTGCTACCTTGTAGCAGCGAAAAATCAATAACCTCCAGCGGTCAAAGGCTGTTCCGGTCCCATCTGCGCTACGGTTTGAGCGAGTAATTCCAGCATTTCATGCCAGATACCGTCTCCGGTATTGTCAAACCAGATATGACCTTCGCCAGAGCCGGCAAAAGCAGTGCAGACACCGGGGATCAGTAGCATTATCGAGATCAGACCGAGGGTAACCCGTAGCGGCATTCCGAAGACCATGATGTTCATCTGCGGCATGGTGCGGGTGACAAAGCCGATTATCACACTGATAATCAGAGTGATAGCTATGACCGGCATCGCTACCTGCATGGTTGACTTGAACATCAATCCTATCTGGAGTTCGGAACCTTCAAGGCAGGCGAGCAGAAATTGTGGAAATAGCAGATCGCCCAGCCCAATAACCTCATAACTTCTGTCCAGCAGCCAGATGATATACAGATGGAGATTGAGGATTAAAAAGACCAGTCCGGCTATCTGTCCCCATAAGTAGCCGACCAGCGATACACTCAGATCACTCAGCGGATCCATTACTGTTGACATGGAGAATCCTATCTGCTGCCCGCAAAGTTGACCCGCAAGTTCTACCGCGCCTAGGATAATATTGGATAAAAAGCCTATAGCTACACCGACAAGCATCTCCTGGCATACCAGAAATGCAATGTCTGAGGCGTTGAGAATGGTGTTCTGATCCCAGTGCCAGGTCGTCCTGGCTGTGGGGTATATCATAAAGGTCAGGAATATGGCTATAACTGCCTTGTAACGAACCGGAATCTGCATTGAGGAGAAGAATTGCGAACTCATGACCATTGCCCCCATACGTACTAAAACCAGACCGAATACAAAGTATCCCATCAAGGTTTGATCAAGTTGTACAAATTCGCCAAATTCCATCTCTGTGTCTTTCTTATTAATTAATGTTGGGTCGCCTCAACCTCGCCTCAGGCTTCACCCGCCGGCCAGCAGCGACATATGCGACCAGAGATCCTCGGTGTACTCGGTCAAAAGCTGTATCATCCAAGAGAGTGCGAGCAGGGTTACACCCATGACCGCCATTAACTTTGGGACAAAGGTGATGGTCATCTCCTGGACACTGGTGACGGTCTGGATCAGACTGATAAAGACCCCGACAACCAGCGATGTCAGCAGCACCGGCATTGAGAGCAGCACTGCGGTAAACATTGTGTGCTGAGCAATATCGATAATGCTCTGAACGGTTGGAATCATATTATTACCCCCCCCTTAATTGTGACGAACGTGAAAACTATATATCTTACTCACTACTACTCTGTGTCTTATGAAATAACTTTGATAAACGCCAGCATATCCGGCGGAAAACTGGTAACCAATGCCTCCATCAGTAGGCGCCAGCCGTCTACCAGAATAAAGAGGATCAGCTTGAACGGCATACTTACCATCGCCGGCGGCAGCATCATCATACCCATACTCATCAGTACCGAAGCGATAACCATGTCCAGAATTAAAAACGGCAGATAGAGCAGAAAGCCCATCCAGAACGCCCGCTTCAATTCCGAGGTTACAAAGGAGGGGATAAGAACCAAGGTGGGAATGTCGGCGAGCTGGAGTTCGGTGAATTCCTCAACATGACGATTGTTCTCACCTATCCAGTAGACACCGCCATCTTTGCCTTTGATCTGATGCCCTGAGACGCCCATAAAGAATCTGACCTCCTCTTCACCTTCATTGGCGGTGAGACAGGAGAACATGAACTGCCGAACCGGGGAGAGTGAACGCTCCATCATCTCGGTCTGGGTCATACGTTCACCGGTTGCCGGATCAATCGCATCGTCAAAATATGGCGCCATCCCTTCGTCCCAGGCTTTCTCCCAGGTCGGAGCCATGATAAATATCGAGAGAACCAGGGAGAGTCCGACAAGAACCTTGTCCGGTGGCATCGTCTGAGTACCAAGAGCTTTACGCAGAAAGCTCATAACGATCATTATCCGTAAAAAGCAAGTTGTGACCATCAGGATACCTGGAGCCAGACCGATCAGGGTCAGGAGCATGACGATCTGTAAAACTGAGGCTACCTGAGCCGGAGTTTTGGCGGCAGTAAGTGAACCGTCCTCAATTGTTGGCAGGAAGGAGAGATCCTGTACCCCTTCGGGAATCGGCTGCGGACCGGTAATATCACCTGGCCCTGGCCCTGAACTCTGGGCAGGAGGAAGATCGGCGGCCACGGCTATAGTGGAGACAGAGAGAGTCAGAGTAAGGAGCAGGAACAAAAATCCGATAAAAGTTGATTTTTTAATAACAAAAAAAACATTACTGCTCCGTGGGGCAGTAGGTTTGGGTTCTGTTATATCAACAACTCTGGTCATAATCAAATCTCTGTAGTCAATGGTTGTATGTTCTCATACTTCAAGATCACGTATCTGTTTTATGCGCTGCTGGCGCTGAATAATCTCGGGTTCGCCGATGTCTGCCGTACTGGCAGTGTCTGCACTGAGATCAGAGTTGAGCGGACGTTGTGCTGTCTTCTCCTCTGGGTTGGGTGCCGGGTCACGATTGAGTACCTGCTTTTGAAACATCTTGTAGAAGAGGTTCTGGCCATTACTGGTCTTGGGCTTGGCCGCCGACAGTACCTCGGTAACCTCCTCGGGGTCGGTAATCTCACTTATCTGATCAAAGCCGTTCGGAGTAACCCCAACGATAACCACTCGGGTTCCGACCCTGACCAGCGCCAGGTACTTTTGCGAGTCGAAATGGGTTCGTCCGAGAACCTCTAGTGCCGGACTGGCAAAGAGCTTCTTGCCTCCGGGGAAGACCTTCTTGATCACATTCAAACTTAGCCAGAGGAATATTCCCAGTACTATCGTTCCCATTACGATCATCGGGAGTATGCCGTTGGTTAGAGCCTTGGTCTTGGGCTTAGAGTCCTCCTTGGTTGTATCCACTACGGTTGCGCCCTTGGTACGCGTACTGGCAGGAAAGGTCACTGCCTCGCGGGTGTAATCACGCTCCGGCGCGATATTTGGTTCTTGATGTTCAGCAGGATACTGCGTCGCAAAACATGCGGCGGAAATCCAGATGAAACCGGCAATAATGACGGTAAATCTGGATATTACTCGCTGAATTTTGGTCTTTGGCCGATGCATAGTCTGTAGACATAACCCCTATTATTCTAATATTTTAGTATATCATCTATATTTTTATCATATAATTCAATATAAATCCAGCAAAAATATACGGTTAAAGTTGAGAAACGTCGGGATAGTCCGGTTTGGGTACTATATCTTGTGGCTTGAGTATGGGTAATGGGTAAATAGTGTGTTGCGGGGGTGTAAAAAAATAAGCCGATAAGCTCGGCGGTTATTTACAGGCCGTGGGGTGGTGTGGGATTTATGAGAAGGGGTTAATCTAGCAGATCAGGGCGGCTCTCTGCGGTCTTGCGTCGGGCGGCAGCGAGTCGCCATTCATGGATTAGTTTATGGTTGCCGCCACGGAGTACTTCGGGTACCGTCAGCCCTTCATACTCTGCAGGCTGGGTATAATGCGGGTAGTCGAGGAGTTGTTTGCCGTTATCGCTGAGGCTGAAGGATTCGTCGTGGGCGCTCTCGATTTTGCCGAGAGCTCCGGGAATCAGGCGGGAGGCGGCATCGGTCATAACTGCGGCGGCGAGTTCACCGCCGGTGAGTACGTAGTCGCCGATACTATAGACCTCGGGTTGGAGAATATCGAATATTCGCTGGTCGAAGCCTTCGTAGCGTCCGCAGACAAATATCAGCCGCTCGGCGGTACTGAATTCTTGGGCGTGAAGCTGGTTGAAGCGTTTGCCGTCAGGACCGGGGAAGATCAGGCGGTACGGGGCGGAGGACATTTGGATTACGGCTCTGACGGCTGAGACTACCGGTTGGGCGGTCATAACCATACCCGGGCCGCCGCCGAAGGGACGGTCATCGGTTTTGCCGTGTTTGTTGGTGGTATAGTCACGGATATTATGCGAGAATACCGCGATAAGTCCTTTCTCCTGAGCAATCCGGAGAATTCCGGAGTTGAAGGTCTCGGTGAGCATCTCCGGGAAGATGGTGAGTATATCGATTCGCAGCATGGTATCCTCTTGTCGGTACGGGTTTGTGCAGATAAGCCTATTTTTCTAATTATTATCGGAATACGTCTGTCCATGTAAAGTGATTTGAGTGGTTTTTTCTTCAAATCAGACGGGTGAAAATGCCGGACAGGAGTAGTATATTACGGTTTAACCTGCCGTAACTGTGTGCTAGGTTAAATATAGGTTGTGGATTTGCAGTAAATTATGAACGACCTAATACGCTTGGTATAAATATGTTATAGTGAATATGCGGAAAAACAGGGGCTGTAGGGGTAGAAAATAAATAAAAAAAAGAATTATAAAGCTTGTTAAAGTATTCAGGTTTTGATATTATAGGAAGTAACTATAATGCGATATTAGTATCGGCGATTGGGTCTTATTCGGTTGTGGTTGAGTCTGACTTTGAAGTTACTGGTAGTATCGTAGTAGGAGTGTTATTACTTAGTTGGGGATCAAATTTGTAATAGAGTATAATTTGTGATTTTATATTTTGGAGGAATGAGGAATGAAGAGATTTCTACTAGCTACAGTTCTTGGTCTAGGTGTTTTGGTTGCAGGTGGCTGCAGCAGCACTTGTTCTGCTCCTAGCACTTGTCAGGATAAACCAAACGCACCGGAGTGTGATCGTTGTAGTACTGAGTACTGTGAATACATTGGTACAAGAATTTACAGCGATGAGGTAATGAATAGCGGTGGTAAGCCGGTACGTTTTGCAGATGGTACAATTATTCAGACTCTGGATAAGAGCAAGATCTCAAAGTGGGAAGAATTCAAGTGGTAATGAGTTCTTGAACTGTGGATTAAATTTTGAGTACTCCTCGTGATGGGGAGTACTTTTTTTGTTGCGGTTACAAATTATATGGCTTGCAAAAATGGAGTATACTGGTATAGTGAGGTATGGTGATTGAGTAGTGTTTTGCCAGTGTTTGTCGTCTTTTTCAATTCGTCCGACAACTTCGGCTGTGGGTGTTTGACCGTGGAGAGATTATGTCAATAAAAGATCATGTAAACCATGCGACCAATCTGCGTCGTAGAGTGATGTCTGAAGTAGTAAGAGCATATTGTGACGGGGGTGATCCCGATGCTTTCGATAGAATCCCCTATAAGCTCTTTCCCAAGGAGTACCAGGAGGATAATTACCGGTGCTGCATTTATAAGGATCGCGAGGTGATCAAACATCGGTGTATTGCTGCCTTGGGCATTGGTTTGCAGAGTGTTAGTGATGATTTTCTGCGGATTTCACATTATGCTGAGGAGGCACGCGCACGGGAGGTGATTGAACCGGATGTACTGACCGTACTCGATATCGCATGTGAGAGTTGTATCCGGGCGCAGTATGTGATCAGTGAACTCTGCCGAGGCTGTATCGCGCGTCCATGTGTCTCCAACTGTCCTAAGAGTTGTATTACCGTGACCAACCATCAGGCACGTATCGATCCTAATCAGTGTATTAACTGTGGAAAGTGTAAGGAGGTATGTCCGTACCATGCTGTGGTTAGGGTGCCGGTGCCGTGTGAGGAGGCTTGCCCGGTGGATGCTATCAAGCGGAACAACGATACGGGTAAGCAGGAGATTGATTTTTCCAAGTGTACCTCTTGTGGAAGATGTATGCGTGCTTGTCCGTTCGGCGCAATTATGGAGAAGTCGCAGATTATCGATGTGCTCGAGGCTTTTAAGAGTTCGAAAGAGGTGATTGCAATGTGTGCACCGGCGATTGCAGGGCAGTATTCGGGCGGGATGCGCAGTATCGCCGGGGGGCTCAAGAAATTGGGGTTTGACCGGGTGGTCGAGGTAGCGAGTGGGGCAGATGAGACCTGTCAGCATGAAGCTGCAGAGTTTGCTGAGCGAGTACTCAAGAATGGCGAGGACTTTATGACTACTTCGTGTTGTCCGGCCTATGTCGAGGCAGCACATAAGCATATTCCGCAACTGGTGCCGTATATATCCCATACTCCTACTCCGATGCACTATATTGCCGAGAAGATGCGCCGTGAATATCCTGAAGCGGTTACCGTCTTCATCGGGCCGTGTGTGGCTAAACGGCATGAGGGTGTGCTGGATTCTTGTGTTGATTATGTTCTTACCTTTGAAGAGGTGGGGGCGATGTTTGAGGCGCTCAAGATTGAGACGGCGGTAGTGGAAGAGGCAGATACCGAAGGTGTGGCCTATAGTGAGGGGCGTGGTTTTGCTCTGGTTGGCGGGGTGGCCGGGGCGGTCAAGGCGGTGGCGGAGAAGCCTGAGGAGGTTGAGACGGTACTGGTGAACGGTCTTTCACACGAGGGGCTCAAGCAGCTCAAGAAGTACGCCCTTGCCGGGTGTAAGGAGGGAAATCTGGTCGAGGTGATGACCTGTGAGGGAGGATGTATCAATGGTGCGGGAATCTATACCGTGCCGAGCAAGGCGCAGCAGGAGGTTGCGGCGTTTGCCAGGAGTAGTGCACACCTCAAACCATAAGGGCAGTAGTGGTCTATATAGTATTTGTCGGTAAAGATAATGAGTTTAATTTTGGCTTTTACGCTTTGGCGTAGAAGCCATTTTTTTGGGATACAGCTGGTTCAGGCGCTTGCTGATTAATTTATGAAAAAGTATGCCACGTTATAGATGCAATTGTATTGATATTTGTTTATACTTCAAAATCGCTGCCGGGAGTAGAGAAGCCTGGGAGCATGAATAATGCTTGGTTTTATAGTATATTATAGCATTATAAGTGTGATTGGTGGAATTTGTTGACTTGCGTATAGGGTAAGCATTAGTTGGTAACATGATAAGTAAGGTATTATTTTGTTAGTGACAGGTTAGGTGGGTTTTAGGAATATGATAAAAAGCAATTGTCATGCGCATGTGCTTATTTTCTTAACTGTTTTGGCTGTAATATGTTATACTGTGTATTGTATTATTGTGAGATTTATTTTATGGTGATGGTGGTGTTGACAGAAAGAAATAATAGTATATACTGCTGTTGTTTTAAGATTAAATTATTACAAGAATTGTAGTGTTTTGAGTTGTTTTGGATGTTTTGCGGGCAGAGACAGTAGTTTTACCTTGACTTATGTTCTTAATAGTCTGAAAAAAGTTAGAAATTATAAGTATTTGCTTATGCTTAAGGCGTTATCGTGACTGTGTTTATATCAAGGTTTGGCTTATTATCAAAAAAAATGTATTAATGAGATATTGACAGAACATTTTTATGATTTATAGTTATAAATGTTTTAGTTGTTTAACAATATTTTATTAGTCGTATATTGTAAAGCTTAGCTAACTGTTGGGGGTTGGTATTGGGGTAGGTGTTGAGTCTTGGGTCAACTTGGGTTGTGAGTGGTGTAGTGAGTTATAAGTTATTTTTTTACTTTGATAAAAAAATGAATAATTGTTTATTTTTGCCGGTGAGCAGGTTGCAGGTTGAGTCTGGTTTTGGGGGTATGGTTGATATTGGTGCAGGGGATTATTATGTTGGTTACTGTGGTTAAGAGATTTTCTGACGTATGGGTTATGGCTGTGATTCTTATCTGGGCGGGTGCAGTTGGGGTTAGAGCTGCAGATATTGATGTGGTCACGGATTTGACGGCTCAGCAGAATGTGGGAGCCGGGCAGAGTCTTGAGGTTACCGGAGCCGGTTCGGTGTCGGTGAGTGCAGATGATACCGGGTGTATTCGGGGAAGCAGCTCGGGGCAAGGCGGTAATACTGTTACCTTGCTCAGCGGGGCGGAATTGACTACAAGCGGTGACTCTTCCTCCAATAACAACGCTTACTCTTCGGCGATCAGGGTTTACGGTGCGAATAGTAATGCTAATATAACCGGGTTGGCTGGAGGTGGAACTCTCAGTTATGGTGGTTACACCAATGCATCCAATGTGGTTGAGGTGCAGGCTGGGAGTAGTATCAGTACCAGTGGTAGGTATGCCAACGGGGTATGCGTGGAAAAGAATAATATCGTATTTGTCGATGGTACTATCGATACGCATAATGGATATTTTAGCCGTGGTATTAAGGGTTTGGATAACAATGTGATAATCGTGGGGGTGAATGGTAGTATCACTACTGGAGGAAGCGATGGGGAGGGTATCTATACCAGAGATAACTGTATTGTAAAGGTCAGCGGACAGATTCAGACAACTGATGCTTATGGGATCAGGGCGTATGAGGAGGGTGATATAACAATTGAGTCTACCGGCAGGGTCAGTACTACTGGAGGATATGATATAGCTATCGCTTCCTTGGGTAGTAATGGCAATATAACTGTACGTGGAAGTGTATCGGTCAGTGGGTCTAATGCCAGTTGCGTGTATAACTCTAAAGGGGGAAATGTTACAAATATCAGCGGAACGCTGACAGCGACGGGGGCAGATAAGTCGTATGCGATAGAGTCGGTGGCGGCTTGGTATACCATGTATAGCAATACCTTCAATATCTTGAATGGGGCTACCTTGAATGGGGGAATTTTCAATGGCGTGAATGATAGTGTCTCAACATCCTATCTGACCTTTGGTCTTGCCGATGATGGTAGCGGTAAGGCAAACTACGCGGTTGCTGACGGGGCGACAGATATAACTCTGAATGGTGATATCCTGGTGAAGAGGGATGTCAATGGGGGGACTGCGGGAGGTAACTGGGATGTCTTTATCGCCGGGGGGACGACAACATTCAACGGTGCGACCAATACGTTGAATAATCTCTTTGTCGGTGGTGAGTGTTTTGACGGTAGTATTACGGTTCCGGATGGTAATGACGGTTTGGGAGGGGCGCAGACAGCTACGCTCAATACTATCGTCGGAGCTACCGCAACCCTCAATGTCACTCAGGCAATTACTACCAGCGGTGCGGTGACGGTGGGTGGTGGTTCGACTTATAATCTCTCGGGGACGCATACGCATTCCGGTACCGATATTACTATCGACGGGGTGTTGGAGCTGGCTAATGGCGGAAAATTTGAGAATAATGCGACGGGAGGTGCTCAGACGCTTGCAACCTTGAGTGTGAGTGCCGGTACCGGAACGCTTGCGGGTAGTGATGCGCTCGACACTGTGACTACGGCTAATATTGACGGTACGCTGAGTTTTGAAGCGACTGCGGATACTACCTTTAACATAACCAATCTTTCCGGAATCTTGAATCAGGAGTCGGTCAATAATCTGACGTTGGCGAGCTTGAATATTGCCGGAGGTGATACCGGTACAATCAATATTAATGCCGGAACTATGACTTTTAATGGGATTAATAATAGTGGAACTCTGAATATCGCGGTGGCTACTGGTGCCGTGGCTAAAGTTGGGGCAGGGATTGATATGACTGCCGGCAACACCAAGATTACCCTTGATTTTGGCGCAGATGCCGGGGTAGGCGGGGTGGCGGCTCTTGGCAGTTATGCCCAGATTGATGGTGCGACCAATCTGACGGTTAGTAAGGACGGTAATAAGGTTGAGCAGATATTTGCTTTAAACGGTATTGTCGGCTTGACCTATGAAGATGTGCTTGATACCAATCTTCTCGCCGGGGGGAGTATTACTCTGGCGGATGGGGATATCCTGAATACCGAGGATGATGTACGGATTTATACGGTAAAGCTGGATGGAAACAATGTGGATATTCTGGTGCAGGCGGCTGGTTCTGGAGCAAATGGGGCGGGTGCGAATGCGGCAGAGAATAAGGTTACGCAGGGGGGCGGCTCGGCAGAAGCAGGTAAAGCGGCGCAAGATCTGGTGAATAATCAGGCAAGTATGCCGCAGCAGGGTCAGGATTATGTAAGTAAGCTTACGGTATTGCCCAGTAGCGAGATGGCACGGGCGGTTGCGCAGACTATAGGTGAGGGTGCGACCACACCGTCGACGCAGAGTTCACTCTTGGCTATCACCGCTGCTACCAGCTCGGTGGAGAATCAGATGGTCAATTTCCGCTCGGGCAATATTGCGCAGGGGCTGGCTTCGTCGTTCGGCGGGAGCGGGGCGACCTCGGCACTGGATAATATGGCTGATGCGTCTGAGTTGGAGGTGGCGTATGAGTCCGGGTTTACCTCGGGGGTGGATACCACCGAGTATAAGAAGGTGACGGTCTGGGCGAACGGTTTTGGCGGCTTTGGTGAGCAGGGGACTGTTGGTAGTGATATCGGTTACAGTTTCTGGAATGCGGGGACTATGGTCGGGTTGGATTATGCATTCGCGCGGGAACTGCGGTTGGGGGCACTCTTTGGCTACAGTTATAATAAGACCGACGTCAACTGGAATAGCGGCAATAGTGTTGACAATGCCTTACGGGTGGGGGCGTATGCTTCGTATAACTGGAATGATTTCTTTGTGGATCTCTCACCTACTATGGGTATTCATCTTATTAATTCCAGGCGTAATATCTGGGACGGGAGTGTTGCCAAGGGAGACCGCACCGGCATAGACTTCAACGCGAGTGGTACCGTAGGGTATAATTTCGAACTGCCGTTTGGGATTAATTTTGTCCCTGAGTATACGCTTACTTATACTATGTTCTATGACCCTAAGTATACCGAGACCGGAGCGGGCGCGGCGAATGTTACTTATAACAGCTATACCTCGAACTCCCTGGTACAGGATCTCGGGTTGAAATTCGGCAAATTGTTCAGAGTATCGGATAATCTGGCCTTTCTGCCCGAGGTCTGGGGCGGTTGGGAGTATGAATTCCTGGATACCGGTGGTGAGCGTAATACTGTGACCTCGGCGGTGCTAGGGGCGCAGTCGTATACGACCGAGATGAATGCCATGGCGCAGAATCGCGGTTACTGGGGGATCGGGATGACGGCGCTACTCAAAGATAACGTATCGATCTACGGTCGTTATGATCAGCGGGTATGGCATAAGGGTTTCAATATCGGCTTCCTGGTTGGAGTCAAGATTGATTTTTAATCTCGTTTTGAATGAATTCTCCTTGGCCTGGTTGCCGGTTGTAAAGGCAGCTAGGCTTACTTACTCAGATAAACTGGCTGTGCAGGATCTTGATCGCTTCCTGACTTATGTTCTTAATAGTCTGAAAAAAGTTAGAAATTATAAGTAGTTGCTTATGCTTAAGGCGTTATCGTGACTGTGTTTATATCAAGGTTTGGCTTATTAACAAAAAAATGTATTAATGAGATATTGACAGAACATTTTTATGATTTATAGCTATAAGTGTTTGGGTTGTTTAACAATATTTCATTAATCGTATATTATAAAGCTTAGCTAACTGTTGGGGGTTGGTATTGGGGTAGGTGTTGAGTCTTGGGTCAACTTGGGTTGTGAGTGGTGTAGGGAGTTATGAGATATTTTTTTTACTTTGATAAAAAATAGAATGTTCGTTTATTTTTGTCGGTGAGCAGGTTGCAGGTTGAGTCTGGTTTTGGGATTATGGTTGATATTGGTGCAGGGGATTATTATATCAGAAACGGTTATCAAGTTGGTAGTATTTATTAACAGTGATGTAATTAGATGTAATTATATGATTGTTTTAACTGTAGAGATTAATGTGACATACGGTTTATTGGATTTCTTGAGGCGACTGAGGTTATCTGGCTAAGGTCGGTTTATGACTTCATGTTAGGCCATTTGTCGAATTATCGTATTTGTCATATGTATATAATTTGTTGATACTAGCAATAGGGGAAGAGATGGCTCGTATCTAAAAGAGTATCATGCTTATGTTAGTATTCTGGCTGTAGGGTTATGATAATTTTAGGTTAGTACTTATTTGTGGTGTGTATTGAGAAAGTATGATTTTAGTGATGGGTGATTATTTTAATAGTTATATGGTAATTAGTATAAAGGGGGGAAACGGAGGATGAGAAGAGTATTTTCCATGAGAGGAAGGTTGGTCAACCTGCTCATAATGGGTATATTGGCAATAATCCTGCTCTTTAGTGAGGCTTTGGCTGCTGCTGGTAGTGCTGGAGGTGCTGGAGGTGGAGGTGGAGGTGCTGGTGGTGCTGGCGGTGGAGGTGGTGGTGCTGGCGGTGCTGGTGGTATTACTAGTAGTAATGATGATTCTGGTAGGGCTGGTTCCGATGCTGCTGTTGCTGGTGCTGGTGGTGGTGGCGGTGGTGGTGGTGGGGGGGGTAGTGCTACTGGTAATCCTAAATGGTGGTTTGAATGGTGATGGTGGTGCTGGTAATGCCGGCGGTGGTGCTGGTGGTCAGGGTGGTGCTGGTGGTGCTGAAGATTGTGGTTGGGCTGGTGGTGCTGGTGGCGGCGGTGGTGGCGGTGGTAGTGTCGGTACTGCAGCAGCTGATCCAAATAATATAGTTGCCGGTGGCGCTGGCGGTGACGGTGGCGCTGGGGATAATGGTGAGAATGGGGGTAGTGGCGGTTACGGGGGTAATGGTGGTGCCGGGCAGTATCTTACGACTGGTGGTACCATTGAAAGTTCTACCGGTGGTGCTGGCGGTGCTGGCGGTGCTGGCGGTGATGGCAATTCTGGCGGCGGTATCGGTGGTGATGGTATCGGTGGTGATGGTGGCTGGGGTGGAGCCGGTGGTGCCGGGGCGGTGCTTGCTGCTGCAGGTACCTTTACGGTCGATGGTGCTATTATTACTGGAGGTGACGGTGGTGCAGGTGGTGCTGCTGGTAATCCTCCAGGTGATCCATGGGGTTCTGATTACGCAGAAGCGGGTTGCCACGGTAGAGGTGGCGCGGGGATTTTAGTTACAACAGATGCAGTTACCTTGGATATAAAGAGCGGTACTATTAGTTCTGGTAAATATGTCTCTACTTATGACAATTCAATAAGTATAGAGGCTGATCAGGCAGAGGTTAATATTAGCGGTGGTACGCTGAATGGGGATATTGTTACATATGGAGATAAGACAACGCTTAATTTTACCGGGGGTACGCTGAATGGAAGTATTTATTTAAGGATGAGCCAAAATGAAGAGTCAACGCTTAATATTGTCGGTGGTGATGGTACTAACGGCAGTAATATTACAAAGAATATTTACGGCTTGGGCGGAACAACAACATTAAACTGGGAGGGTGACTTAGGTTCCAGTAATATAACCGGTTATGATTCTAATGGATTGGGTATTAATATAAATTTGACCGATAATGCGCAGACTACGGGTGATATATCTTTGGGGGGAGGGGCAATTAATGGAGGTTATAACCTGTCTGTAGGTAAATTGACGACTACCGGTGATGTCGGCGGTAGTAATTCACTTGGTAACTTTACTGCAAGTGGAGACGTGTCAACCGGGGCTTTTTCTGCCGCCTCGACTACGCTTACGAATTCAGCAAAATTTACGACAAGCGGTTTGGCTACAATAACCGGTGATTTTGATGCGAGTAATGGTGGGCTGGTCTCTGTTGCCGGGCTTGAGGTCAATGCTGGGAGCGCAAATGGCAATATTGATGTTAGTGGTGGTGGTCTGACTGCAACCGGTGCGGTAAATATTTATGGCAATCTGATATCTACCGGGCAGGATGTGGATGCTACCGGGCAGACGCTAAAGGTCGGTGTTGATATAACCGCAAAAGATATTACTGCAGGTGCCATTACCGCCAATTCAATTGGAGCTTCTGGTAGTGTTACCGTGACGGGAAATGTTACCACTACTAATACTTTTGAGGCGGAAAAGCTGGTTGTTGGGGGTGAAGTAGTTCTCGATACCGGTACAAATTATTCTACACTTACGGGTGCAACAGGTATTTCTATTACTACCGGCAATATGCTTACGATTGCTGCCGGTAGTGATAATGATAATTTCAAGGGTGTTGAAATGGCTGCCGGTGCTAAAATTAATATTGATGGGGCTACTGCTGCAAATGACCGCAGTAAGGGTAAGACCTTTTCTGGTTTTACTTTTTTGAATAATAATGCTACTATCAGAGTGGGGGCAGGTACAACAGCCAAGTTGGGGGCTGTAAACTTATCTAGCGGAACAGGCAATAGACTGGTACTTGATTTCGGCAGTTCTGGTACGGCGACAAGCGGAGCCAAGGTTGCCGGTACGCTTACTGATTCTACCATAAAAATAAGCGGTACACAAGCGCAGGCAACCAATGTTTACGGCATAAACGGGGTCGTTGGCACAACATATACCAATGTCTTTGCTTCATATTTAACTGCTCAGAATGCAGTTGCTTTTGAAGATGGGGATCTATTGAGTACCGAGGATGATGTGCGGATATATACAATATTGCTGAATGGGAGCGGGATGGATATTCTGGTGCAGGCGGCTGGTTCTGGAGCAAATGGGACGGGTGCGAATGCGGCAGAGAATAAGGTTACGCAGGGGGGCGGCTCGGCAGAAGCAGGTAAAGCGGCGCAAGATCTGGTAAATAATCAGGCTAGTATGCCGCAGCAAGGGCAGGATTATGTAAGTAAACTTACGGTATTGCCCAGTAATGAGATGGCACGGGCGGTTGCTCAGACTATAGGTGAGGGTGCGACTGCACCGTCAACCCAGAGTTCGCTCTTGGCGATTACCGCGGCGACCAGCTCGGTGGAGAATCAGATGGTCAATTTCCGTTCGGGCAATATTGCGCAGGGACTGGCTTCGTCATTCGGCGGGAGCGGGGCGACCTCGGCTCTGGATAATATGGCTGATGCGTCTGAGTTGGAGGTGGCGTATGAGTCCGGCTTTACCTCGGGGGTGGATACCACCGAGTATAAGAAGGTAACGGTCTGGGCGAACGGTTTCGGCGGTTTTGGCGAGCAGGGGACTATCGGCAGTGATATCGGTTACAGTTTTTGGAATGCTGGAACTATGGTCGGGCTGGATTATGCATTCGCGCGGGAACTGCGGTTGGGAGCACTCTTCGGCTACAGTTATAATAAGACCGATGTCAACTGGAATAGCGGCAATAGTGTTGACAATGCCTTACGGGTGGGGGCGTATGCTTCGTATAACTGGAATGCTTTCTTTGTGGACTTATCACCGACGATGGGTATTCATCTTATTAATTCCAGGCGTAATATCTGGGACGGGAGTGTTGCCAAGGGAGACCGCACCGGTATAGACTTCAACGCGAGTGGTACCGTAGGGTATAATTTTGAACTGCCGTTTGGGATTAATTTTGTCCCTGAGTATACGCTTACTTATACTATGTTCTATGACCCTAAGTATACCGAGACCGGAGCGGGCGCGGCAAATGTTACTTATAACAGCTATACCTCGAACTCCCTGGTACAGGATCTCGGGGTGAAATTCGGCAAATTGCTCAGAGTATCGGATAATCTGGCCTTTCTGCCCGAGGTCTGGGGCGGTTGGGAGTATGAATTCCTGGATACCGGTGGTGAGCGTAATACTGTGACCTCGGCGGTGCTAGGGGCGCAGTCGTATACGACCGAGATGAATGCCATGGCGCAGAATCGCGGTTACTGGGGGATCGGGATGACGGCGCTACTCAAGGATAACGTATCGGTCTACGGTCGTTATGATCAGCGGGTATGGCATAAGGGTTTCAATATCGGCTTCCTGGTTGGAGTCAAGATTGATTTTTAATCTCGTTTTGAATGAATTCTCCTTAGCCTGGTTGCCGGTTGTAAAGGCAGCCAGGCTTACTTACTTAGATAAACTGGCTGTGCAGGATCTTGATCGCTTCCTCTTTCTCCTGCTTGTCGGTCATAATCAGGTGGCAAATCTCTGACCATTTTAATTCAGACTTGAATTTTCGGTTATAAGCCTTGGTGAACTCCACCCGTACCTTGATTGGATGATGCCGACTAAAGAGGCTGAGCAGGCGTAGCGCCTCCATACAGCCGATTTGGAAATAATCGGCAAGTAACATTGAATTGCGTACTATCTCCAGCGCTCCCAGCATTTGCTTGTTCTGGCAGCGTTGTCCAAGCTGGATATATTTCATTATATGCTGGATATTGTGCCACTGTAGACCAACCTTTCTGGCTTGAGAAAAAATTTCGCGAACAGCTTCCTCGGTTCTGCTGTGTTCAGCGTTATGAAAGGCGGCAATCTCCATAAATGCGGTAGGTTCTAAGTTAAACTCATCGGCAATACCAATAGCAATAATTATGGAGTGGTCAATTTCCATTAATTTTACATTCATTTCAACAATTCTCTCTCTCTAATCTGTGATTTCAGTATTGTGAAAACTTGTACACATCGGATAAACTTGTTTTGCTCTTGAGTTGTGGAACTGATGCGAAAAAGTACTCAATACGAATCTCTGCCATGAAATATAGCTTATAAAGACCGATATCAAGCTCATACTCAATGGGAACATATTATCACATATTTACATATCTGTCAATAAATTTTATACTTGCAGTTAAGGGATTATGTGGGTTGTGTTTGGTAAAATTAAGGTGGCTGTATATAGAAATGTGGATAATCTGTTGCAATAAAAGGTGTTAGTTCGATAAGGAGTTTGGTTAATATGGATTAGTGCATTTAATAAATATCTTTAAAAAATATGGTTAGGGTGGTAGTGTTTGCTCGGTTCTTTTGGGTTGGGGTATGGGCTGGGTAGGATAGGAAAAACCTGCTCCTAGGGCTGAACCGTCTAGGCCTTTGGGGTAAGTTTTAGGCTCTCTGAAGTCGGGTCTTTTTACGCAGAGCGGTTTTAGATCCATATTCCTCAGTGGCTTATGATAATATTCTCAGCCGGAGCTGAACGGGTTGCGAGATACAGCCTCAGCCAGTAACTGTGTTACTGGCTGTATTACTTTGTTTTGAACAATTTTCTGGGAGTGCTAAAGATTACAGTTGTACAAATGGATATGGCCACTGTGCCTAGACAAAGCTTACTCCGCCGTTACCGGGAGTGACTCTGCCGATGATTCTAGCCGCCTCGCCATTAGCCTGGAGGGTGGCGCTGATCTTTTCTGCACTCGCTTGTGGACAGATTACCAACATGCCGATACCCATGTTGAAGACACGGTACATCTCATCTTCGGCAATATTGCCGGCAGCTTGAATAACCTTGAATATCGGAGGAATATCCCAGCTACCGAGTTTAATCTCGGCGTTACAGTCTGCGGGCAGGATGCGCGGAGTGTTTTCGGTGATGCCGCCGCCAGTAATATGTACCAGTCCGTGTAGCGGGGTCTCGCTGCCGAGTTCCAGAGCCTTCATGACCGGTTTGACATAGATTCTGGTCGGTTCAAGCAGGGTCTCGCCGAGTGGCTTTTCGAGTTCCGGCAGGGTGCTGTCGACGCTGTAACCGCCGACCTCAAAGAGGGCTTTGCGAGCCAGAGAGAAGCCGTTGCTATGTAGACCGCTGGAGGCGAGGCCGAGGATGACATCTCCGCTGGCTACCTGGCTGCCGTCGAGCAAGGCTGCTTTTTCAACAATGCCTACTGCGAAACCTGCCAGATCATATTCGCCTTCCGGGTAGAAGCCGGGCATCTCGGCGGTCTCACCACCGAGGAGGGCGCAGCCGCTCTGGCGACAACCTTCGGCTACTCCGGTGACCAGGCCGAGCATGGTCTCTTTGTCACAGCGGCCGGTGCCGATGTAATCGAGAAAGAATAGGGGTTGGGCGCCCTGTACAAGTACATCATTGACACTCATGGCGACCAGATCGATACCTACGGTGTCGTGCTTCTTGAGCATGAAGGCGAGCTTGAGCTTGGTGCCGACTCCGTCGGCGCCGGCTACGAGAATCGGCTCATCCATAAAGCGGGAGAAAAAATCGCACTGACCGCTCAGCCCTTTGAGACTGAAGAGACCGCCGAAGCCGCCGTCATTGCGGACTACACCGCTGCCGAAGGTACTCTCCATCAGCTCAGTATATTTGGCTGCAAGTTCATTGCCGGTATCAATATCAACCCCGGCGTCCTTATAGGTTATGCCCTTGTCTGACATAGCGCAGTTATCCTTTCGTGATGTTGTGCTGAAGATGGTCGTCGTATTCGTCGGCACCCTCAAGTAGATCCATACTGAATTTGTCCTCCATCTGGTCTATAACCTTGACCGGGTATTCGCCGTTGAAGCAGGCACAGCAGAATCTGTCGTTGTCGTAAGTAACGCAATCAAGCATTCCTTCAAGCGAGATATAACGCAGCGAGTCAACATCCAGCATCTCCTCCATCTCTTTGATAGTGTGGTTCGCGGCCAGTAACTCGCGGCGGGTAGGAAAGTCGATGCCGTAAAAGCAGGGGTAGATATTGGGCGGGCAGGATATACGCAGGTGTACCTCTTTGGCTCCCGCCTGTTTGACCGTACGTACCAGGTTGGTCGTAGTCGTACCCCGGATCAGGGAGTCATCGATCAGGATTACGCGCTTGCCCTTGACTACTTCTCTGACAACATTGTGCTTCATATTTACAGATTTAACCCGTTGTTTCTGTACCGGGTCGAGGAAGGTTCTGCCCACATAGTGGTTACGGATAAAGGCTCTGTCCATAGGCAACCCTGTCTTTTTGGCAAAACCCATGGCGGCGCTGTATCCGCTGTCGGGGATCGCGGCGACGATATCGGCCTCGGCCGGATGCTCCTCTGCCATACGTTCACCCAGGCGGTAACGTACCTGGTGGACATTGTCACCGAAGATAAAGCTGTCCGGGCGGGCGAAGTAAATATGTTCGAAGATGCAGTGTGCCGGCTTGATCTCCTCCTTGGGAGCGAAGATCTCTGATTTGATGCCGTGCTTGTTGATCGTAATCATCTCGCCGGGTTCGATGGAGCGGATAAACTTGGCGCCGATAAGATCGAAGGCGACAGACTCACTCGCAACGACATAACCGGTATCGAGTGAACCGAGGCAGAGCGGACGGAAGCCCTGGGGATCACGCGCGGCAATCAATTCATCCTCTTTAAGAAATACAAAGCAGTATGCTCCTTTGATATGGTTGAGGCAGTGACCGAGGCTGTTCTTCTTATGGAGGTGGCTGGGTTTGGCGAGTAAATGAACCAGTACCTCACTATCGGTACTGGTTTGGAAGATTGAACCGTAAGCCTCGTATTCGTCACGGAGAGTTCTGGCGTTTACCAGATTGCCGTTATGGGCAAGGGCTATCAGGCCGTCAGAATACTCTACTACCAGCGGATGAATATTCTGCGGCTTGGAAGAACCGGTCGTTGAGTAGCGTACATGACCGATAGATACGTGTCCGGGAAGATTATTCAGTTTGCTGGTCGGAACGGCTTGCGCTAGCAGTCCCATGCTCTTATGGGATCTGATCTTGACCCCGTCACTAGCTACAATACCTGCCGACTCCTGCCCGCGATGCTGGAGGGCATGGAGCATCAGCCAAGTGATAGATGCGGCATCTTGAATACCGTATACCCCGGCAATACCGCAGAAATGCTTACATTCTGTATCCACTTTTTTTCCAATCACTGTTATAATGGTTGTTGTATGATATCCAGTGCTATCTGTAATACCTTGTAATTGTTCCAGAACGTTAATTTTAACAAATATACGGAGTCTGTAAAGAGGTTTATGGAATAATACGCAAAAGGTTGGTTGGGTAATATATGCTGGGAAGAATATAGGCAGTAATGGGATTATGAATTTCTGATGTTCCCGGGTAATTTTATTGTATAGGCAACTTTCTTGACAAAAAAGAATGAGAACTTATACTCTGGGGATGAGTTTTGGTCCGTACTGTTCAAGGTGAGGAGAGTCGATTATGTTTGCGGAGAAGACGATTAGAGATTATCTGGAGGTCGCGGCATCGGGCCAAGAGGTGCCGGGGGGGGGCAGTGTGAGCGGGTTGATCTCGGCTCTGGGGGCGGCTATGGGTGAGATGGTCGGGAACTTTACTCGGGGCAGAAAGAAGTATGCCGAGTTTGAGGATGAGGTTGTGGCGATTCTCGGGGAGTTGGCGCGAATACGCGGGGAACTCTTGGAGTGTGTAGACCGGGATGCAGAAGCCTTTCTTAAGTTCAACGATGTCTATGCCATGCCCCGCGAGACCGAGCAAGAGAAGCAGGAGCGTACCGCGGCTATGCAGCTCTGCTTGCAGGGAGCGATGCAGCCGCCCATGGATATTATGCGTCTTTCGCTTGCGGCGCTGCGTTTGATACCGATGCTGGCGCAGAAGGGTAACAGTAACCTCATAACCGATGCCGGGGTGGCGGTGCAGGGGTTATTTGCCGGGATGAAAGCGGCGAGATATAATGTTATGATCAATCTAAAATGGATGCAGGACGAGACCTTGGTGCAGCAGCGCAAGGAAGAGGTACGCAATATCCTCTCGGAAGCAGGGGGTATTGCCGGTAGGGTTGAGGCTTTGGTAGAGGCAGCTTTATAGTTTGGTGAATGGAATCTCTCAGGGTTGGAGTGCAGAAATGGCAACTAAGATTGCAGAAACAGCTGATAAGTATAAGCTTTATATTGAGGCGGTGCAGTGTGTTGAGGCGGATATTGATTTTGTTTATGAAATTTATAAGGAGCGGGTCGGCAAGAGACCCAAGAAGCTCAAAGAGGACTTTTGCGGCTCCTTTGCGGCAGCGGTAGAGTTTGTTTCCCGGAGTAAGAAGAATACTGCGGTGGCGGTCGATCTGGACAAGGAGGTTCTGGAATGGGGGAGGAAGAATATCCTGCCACGTCTGGACGGGAGTGAGGAGCGGTTGGAGATTATTCGGGATAATGTCCTCAACGTTTCAGAGCCCAAGGTCGATGTGGTGCTGGCTATGAACTTCTCCTATTTTCTCTTCTTAACTCGCAAAGAGCTCAAAGCGTACTTTAAGAATGCCTATAAGTCGTTGAAAAAGAATGGACTCTTTTTTCTTGATGCTTATGGCGGTACTGAGTCGATAGACGTATGCGAGGAGGAGAAGGAGTGTGACGGTTTTACCTATGTCTGGAATCAGTATAAGTTTAATCCGATCTCGTCGCGCGCCTTGAATTATATTCATTTTAAGTTCCCGGATGGGTCGGCTATTGAGCAGGCATTTGCTTATGAATGGCGGCTCTGGACCTTGGCTGAGATACAGGATATTCTGGCTGAGGTGGGTTTCAGAGATATTGGGGTCTACTGGGAAGGCTGGGATGAAGAGGAGAATGCCGGAGATGGTAATTTTGTGCTGACGACTGAGACGGAGAACTGCCAGGGTTGGGTCTGTTACATCGTTGCCGGGAAGTAGGACGGCCAAGGTCTTGCTTTGGGGGTAAAAAATCATATAATTATCAATGATGTAGCGCTGAGTGCAAGGATACAGGGTGTCCTTGCACTGTAACTATTTATATGGTTTTGAGTTATAGCTTGGCTTGGATTTTGCTAGGGGTTTGGCAGAAATGGGTTTGATAACATTTTGCCGCGGTGAAATATGCATTGAGAATGTAGTTTTGACCATAAAAAAGTAGTTGTTTCTGCTGATTATTATTATTTTTTTATTATATATTTGTTGTAATGAACCTTGTGGAGATACATGAATTATGAGCGCAACTAACGCTAATGATATTGATATCAGAGGTATTCTGCTGGCAGAGCAGTTGGATATGGACTTTATCAGGGATCTAGGCCACCAGATCAGGCAGTATTTGAGTGTGAATGATGAGGCGAATGCTCTAATCGATGAGGTCAAAAATCTGGATTTGCCGGATCGTGATACCAGGGTGGCGGCACTCTACTGGGTTTTGGGTAATAACGAGATGGCGGAAAGCCATGCGCAGAAGGATCCTAAAAATTATATCTCACTCTTGATTCTCGGAGAGATTCTGGAGAAGGAAGGCGATCTCGCCGAGGCGCTGAATCATTATGACAAAGCGATCAATATTGCTGGAACCGAGAGTGCGTGTGCGCTTAGTAAGCTCAGTGTCAAGATTAAACTCGGGGAGTATGACGAGGTGATGGTCGATATTGAGAAGCTTGAGCGTGAATTCGGGGATAAGGCCGATCTCTTCTACTGTAAAGGGCGTTGTTACGAACATTTTGGAGATTATGAACTTGCCATTGAGGCTTATGAAAATGCATTAGAGTTGGATGATGAACATTGTGAAACCTTGTTCTATCTGGCGAAGTTACTTGATCTGCGCGGTGACGACCAAGGTGCAATTGAGTATTATCGGCGTATCGGCCCGGGTTCTGAGAACGCTTTCTCCAATGCTTTCTTGAACCTTGCTTCGCTGTATGAGGACAACCTCAACTTTGAAGAGGCGATCCACTGTTGTGAGATGATCCTGGCCAGTGATCCGCGGAATAAGCGCGCCAAGATGTTGCTGGAGTCCGCTGAGGCCTCTATCAGCATGTATTACTCGCCGGAAGAGACCAAGCAGTCTGAGAAACTTGAGGCTATTCTGCGCGTGCCGGTTACAGATTTTGAACTCTCTGTCCGTAGTAGAAACTGTCTGGCCAAGATGAATATTCGGTCACTGGGTGATCTGGTCAAGCGTACTGAGAGTGAGATGCTGGCGTATAAGAATTTTGGGGAGACCAGTCTCCGTGAGATCAGGGATATGCTGGTATCGAAGAATCTGCGTCTGGGTATGCTCCGTGAGGACGCGGCAACCCGTGCGGCCTTCAACCGTTCATCCAGTAAGCAGAAAGAGGAGATCCTCAGTAAGCCCATTGATGAACTTGAACTCTCTGTACGTAGTCGTAAGTGTATGGATCGTATGGGAATTAAGACTATCGGCGAGTTGTGCGAAAAGTCTGAGAATGAGCTGGCGTCCGCCAAAAACTTCGGTCGGGTATCGCTCAATGAGATCAAGAAGCGTCTGCAGGAGGCTAGTCTATCTCTCAAGCAGGATGATAAAATCTAAGCGCCGGCAGCTATGTCAATTCTTCAAGACGGACTTCACTCAGGAGGTCCGTCTTTTTTAATAGCTGTATTATTTATCTTGTATCTTGCTGCCTAAGCCATAAAATTAGCTGTAATGACATGGGGTGAGCTGAGGGTTGCGTTTGTTAGTGTTCAGAGGCTGTTCGGTGGCTGGGTTATGGTGGGTTGAGTGGATTTGGAGTATTTTGAGATGGTAAGAGGTGGAGCCAATATCAGTCTGCAAGTAGTGCTTGGAGCGGGCAAGATGCGTCAAGGGATGCTCTTTGCCGATGCCTTTACTGAGCTGCAGGAGGATGTTCTGCGCCTCGCCGATGGGAGTAGAACCGTACGGAGTATCGCTACAACCCTGGCCAAACCACGGGAAAAAGTCCTCGGTGTAGCTCGTAAACTGTATTACGACGGGTATTTACGGGTACTCTCGGCTGAGGAGGTGCTGCCGCGATGTGAGGCGGTGGTAGCGGCGGGAAGGTATGATGACGCTATAAACCTGTACCGTTATGTACTAGCTGTGCAGGGGAGTAACCTTGAGGTTATGCTGGCACTAGCCGAACTCTATGTTAAGACAGCGCATGCCAAGGAGGCGGCAGGTCTCTACTCTACTCTGGCGCATTATTATCTTCAGGAGAGCAGGCTGGGGGAGGCCTTGGTGGTACTCCGTAAGGCGGCGGGACTGCAGCCGGGGAACTTCAAGGTGCAGGATGATCTGGCGCTGCTCTGCGTCCGAACCGGACGGGATGAAGAGGCTGGAAGGATTTGGCGGAATTATGCGCTCCGGCTTGCCGGGGCAGGTGAGTACGAAGAAGGTCTGAAAATTGTGGATATGGCTGTGGCTGAGGTAGGGAGTAGTGATATCTTACTCCTTACCGAGGCTGAAATTCTGGCTCTGATGGAGGGTAAGGGCAAGGAGCAGCGGATTGAGATACCGGAGAGTGAGGCGTTTGAGGTCGAGTTTCAGGAGCAGGCTATTACCGGGGCGGGTCTTGCAGAATTCTCTCCTGTGCAGCTTCTCTCTGCGGAAGATTTCGCTGAAACTGTGGATACAGCTCAAGACTTTGCGGCGGGTACTTTGGAGAATGAAGAATACTCGTCGATAGCTAATCAGCAAGACGAGGCGGAGTATATTGCGCTGAAGAGTAGGGATTATTATAAGACTGGGGCTGATTTTCAGAGCTTTGGCCGGGGTCGGAGGATTCTGGTGGTCTTGGCCGGATTTATTCTGCTGCTCTTGATCCTGGCCGGGGTAAACTATTATTATCGCAGCCGGATGTACTCGGCGGTGCTTGAGTCTAGAGGTATCGGTTCGCTCTTGGAGTCGGCCAGTCTGCGCGGGAAGGTCGAGATAAGTGGGGAGGCGCTCAAGGTACTCAAGGATAATGCCCCGCCGTTTGCTTTCATGCAGAGTAGTGAGTACCGTAACCAGCTTGCGCGTATTGAGGAACTGGCACAGGATTTTATCGACGAGTTCTATAAAAACAATGTCGCCTTTGATCAGGCGTTAGCGGCGTGGGAGTTGGAGCATACCGCGCCGCTGGCCGCTAAGTTTCTTGAGTTCAGTGCGAGTGAGGATATCGAGCCGTCCCGTCGGCTTGAGGCAGAGAAGATATATGCTGCATGGACTCAGGAACGCGCTGAACGGGAACAGGAGGTAAGTGGATATATTCAAACCCTTGCCGATACCGCCGCTGCACCTGATGTACGCTTTAAGGCTTACTCTGAGCTTTTACTTCGTTTCCCCTATGTTTTTGCTCAGGATTATCCCCAAGGGGTGCGCGACTTGACCGTTCCCAGCCGGATACAGGCTGAGATCGCCGGAACCTCGACTCCGGTGGAGTTGAGCCTGACGGGGGCTAAGCGGCGTGGGGACGGGCTCTGGGAGATACCGGTAAATCCTGCGGCACCAGTATTTATTCGGCACCGCGGGTATACCTTGGGTCTGGAGCAGACTGCTCGGGAGCAGAGCCCGATGCCGTATCCGCTCACTTCGGTGCAGCTCTTTGTGCTCAATAAGCTGCCGCTAGTGGATCTGCCGTTGACCCTTGATTTTACAGTGGAGCAAGCTGAAGTTCTGGCGCAGAGTAATCTCTTGCTCCTTGCGTCACGGACAGAGTACATGTTGGTTGATACTGGACAGGGCAAGCTGGGGGCGGGAGAACTTACCGGGCATGAGTCGGAGGCGAAGAGTGTTGGTTTGCGCCTCTTTGCGCGCGGTGAGTGGGCAGGTATTCTCAGTGATGGTCGGGTCTATGTTGTGTCGCTGGCGGAGGGGAGCGGGTATGCCTGCAGACCGTTGAGTGATTCGGCTGAAGGGGATGTACTCTTTGCGACCTTGCTAGATCTGGAACTTGGGAATTATGACGGGGTCGGAGTACTGCAGACGCGGTATTTTACCGGGAAGAATCCGGCTGGAATTCCGCCGCTGGAACTTCTGACGGTGGCGGACGGAGCAAGGATCTGGACGGATAATCCATTGCTGCAGACTTTATATAAGAGCATACATGAACCGCTGGCCTTTGCCGGAAGGGTGGATTGGTACTATCTTCTTGTCGGTGAGTCCGGTGCGGTCAAGCTGATTATGGAGAATGGTGATCTGGTGCGGGACTTTACAATCGAACTTGAGCCCGGTTCCCGGCTGGAGAGCACCAACGTGTCTTTGCTCCATTCTGCGGGAGAGGAGTATCTCTATGTACAGGGGCGGATATTCCAGCTGGATCTGCAAGCTGAGCCGGAGCTGCGGGAACTCTGGCGGGTAGAGGCACAGAGCGCGAAGAAGATTGTAGCTGCGGATTTGGTAATACTTGAGTATGGGGCGGGTATGATTCGGGTTTATCAGATAGCCAACGGTGAGAAGGTCGCTGAATACCCGTATTCGGGGGTACTCCGGGGTGAGCCGTTGCTCAAAGCGGGCAGGGTGTATTTTGTCGCGGGGAAAGAGGGGGAGCGGGAGTGTACGCTCTATGCTTATCCGGCGCATGACTCCAAACCGCTCTGGAGTTATCAGCTACATACCGGGGCGCGGTTGCTCTGCGGCGGTGAGGCCATGATCTATCTGTTGACCGATCAAGGTAGGCTGCTGGGATTTGAAAGGTGAGGCGCGGGCAATGCGGAAAGGGTTTACGGCAGCGTTTAGAGAGGATGGCGGTAGTTCGGAGCTCAGCGGATCGCGTGGGCTTACCGTCTCACAGTTGACGCGGCGGATCAAGGGAATGCTCGAAGGTGAGTTCGCTTCGGTACTGGTCGAGGGTGAGGTGGGTTCTATCTCGCGCCCTCCTTCTGGGCATCTTTATTTGACTCTCAAGGATAACCGGAGTATCATTGATGTGGTTATCTGGCGGAGCACGGTGGCCAAGCTCGCCGTTATGCCGCAGGAAGGGGATAAGGTAGAGGTCAAGGGTGGTATTACCCTGTATGAACCGCGCGGGCGCTATCAGCTGGTGGGTACGCAGTTGCATAGAGCTGGCGAGGGTGAACTGCGAGCTGAGTTTGAGGTGATGGTACGGCGTTTGCGGGAAGAAGGACTGTTCAACCCTGAACATAAACGGGAGCTGCCGAAAGTACCGAAGGTTGTAGGGATTGTGACCAGTGCGAGTGGGGCGGCGGTACGTGATATTATCAAGGTGGCGCGCAAGCGGATGCCGAGCGTGCAGCTGATTGTCAGTCCATGTGTGGTGCAGGGAGAGCAGGCTCCGTTGGAGATTGTCGCGGCTCTGCAGCGACTTGAAAGGTGGGGGGGGTGTGAACTGATAATCATTGGCCGGGGCGGCGGTTCACTCGAGGATCTTACGCCTTTCAATGATGAACGGGTGGTGCGGGAGGTCTTTGCCTGTACGACACCGGTTATAAGTGCGGTGGGGCATGAGGTTGATGTTTCGATCTGTGATCTGGTCGCCGATGTCCGAGCTGCAACGCCATCGGAGGCGGCTGAGATAGGGGTGCCGGATGTGAGGGAGAAGCGCCGTCGGGTGGATTATCTCCAACACCGATTGGTCAATGCTTTGATTGGTAAATTGGAGAGGGCGAAGAGTCGGGTGCGGTTGTTGGCAGGCAGGAACGGGTGGAAGGTGCCGCAGAGTCTGGTGGCTCGCGATAAGCAGAGTATTGATTATCTGGTCGAGAAGGTTATGGGACTGGGTAAGGTCTTGGTTGAGCCGAAACGAAACCGACTTACCTTGCTGGCTGCGCGTCTGGAAGGGTTGAGTCCGTTAGCGATTTTGCAGCGAGGTTACAGTGTTACCCGTACGCTGGATAATAAGGTGGTCAAGAGTAGTTCGGAGCTGGAGCCGGGTTGCGCGCTAAAGACGAATCTGGCGGCAGGAGTGATTTATTCAGAGGTGAAAGCGATTGAGGAGTAGAGGGTGACTAAAAAGAAAGAAAAGACTTTTGAGGAAATACTTGCACAGACCGAGGGTATTATAGATAATTTGGAGAGTTCGGATATCGAACTTGAAGAAGCGCTCAAACTCTATGCAGAAGGAATTAGCGGTCTGCGCCAGTGTGTTGAACTGGTCAAGGGTGCGGAAGAGAAGGTCAAGTTACTGCTGGAGGAATCAAAGGATACATTTGTTCTGGCGGATTTTGCCGAAGAGGATGAGTAAATCAGCCTCTGGAGCGCGGTTGGAAGTTATTGAGGGGAAGATATGGAACGATTGGACAGGTTTGTTGAGCAGAATGTCCCGAGAATCAATGCGGCTCTGGAGTCGGCATTACCGAAGGTGGATGTGCCGCCGTATGTACTGCATGAGGCGATGCGCTATAGCGTTCTCGGTGGCGGTAAGCGGCTACGGGCGCTGCTGGTGCTGATGTGCAGCGGTTTTGGTTGCAGTGACGAGGATTTGTTACCGGCGGCGGTGGCGATGGAGTTGATTCATGCTTACAGCTTGGTACATGATGATCTGCCGGCGATGGATGATGATGAGTTGCGCCGCGGCAAGCTGACTACGCATAAAGCTTATGACGAAGCTACGGCAATTCTGGTCGGGGATGCACTTCTGACGCTCTCCTTTGAGGTTCTGGCTAGCCGCTACCGCCCGAAAAAAGTACTCAAGTCGGTGAAGATACTGGCGCGCGCGGCAGGACATCTGGGGATGGTCGGGGGGCAGATTCTCGATCTGGAGGCTGAGAATAAGGAAATTGATGTGGAGAATCTTGAAGATATCCACAGACGTAAGACCGGAGCGCTGATTGCAGCGGCGTGCCAGATTGGGGCGGTAGTAGTAGGAGCTGAAGGCACGGTGGTGGATAAACTTGGTGAGTACGGCAGACATTTGGGACTTGCTTTTCAGATTACCGATGATATTTTGGATGTACAGTCTACCCCGCAGGAACTCGGAAAGAGTACGGGAAAGGATGCGCGGGACGGCAAAGCGACGTATGTAACACTTTTTGGAGTCGAGCGAGCGAGAGAACTGGCGAAGAATGCGATAAATGAGTCGAAGAGTGCTCTCAAGGATTTTGGCGCAGAGGCGCTGATGCTCAGGTTGTTGGCTGATTACATTGGCGAAAGAAAGAAATAAATGAGTGAGGAAGAAGATGTTGATATTGTGGCGGTCTGTAAGGATATTCTTATTGCGCTGATAGACGGTAAAACTCCTGAAGAGGTGCAGGCACTGCTCCAGGCCAAAGGGATAGGTTCGGAGGATGCGCAGAGTCTGATGAATGTTACGATTATCTGCACGCAGGAGGTAACCCCGGTGATTGAGCAGCGTGTGGCTATCGATGATGCGCTCAATAATCTGGTGACCCAGGGGTTGGATCCGACTATGGCTAAGGGTATTACCGATATGATTATTGAAGTTATGGGTACTAATGCGGCCAAAAATGCCGGGGTGGATCTGAACAGTCCGGGTGAACCGGTGATCTCGCAGGAGGAGATGACCCATATCATGCGTTTGGCGATGGCGGTTCATACCGATCAGCAGAAGAATGTTCCGGATAGTCAGATTGTCGAGGCTATCAAGAATATCAAAGGGATAGAGGAGATCAAGTTCGTCGGCGGGAATATCGAGGGCTTTGTCGCTAATGTGAAGTTGGCCAGACAGGCGATGGAGAGAACTAGAGCTGGGATCTCACTGCCGGAGGTGATCAAACAGTTGGGAATTGACAAAAAAGAGCCGTATGTGGCGGTGTTGGCGCTCTTCTTTCTCAAAGCGGCGGTAAGTAAGGAAGGTTGAACGGATATGAGTATTTCCGGAGGGGTGCGCTGAGGAATGGCTGTTTGTCAGATTGTGAATAGGTGGGCAATACTGGTTAATCTATGGATAGCGATATAAGGAGAGTTTGAGATGAGGCATATTATTTCTGCATTGGTGCGTAATAAACCCGGAGTACTGGCTAGAGTATCTGGATTGTTCAGCGCCAGAGGATTCAATATAGAGTCATTGGCGGTTGGGCAGACCGAAGATCCTGATGTCAGCCGTATGACTGTGGTGGTGCCGGGGGATGATGCTATTCTTGAGCAGGTGCGTAAACAGCTCAGTAAGCTGGTGGATACGATCAAGGTTCAGGATTTTGAGGAAGCGACCTCGGTTATTCGGGATTTGATGCTGGTCAAGGTCAAGACCAATCAGTCGAATCGGAGTGAGGTGATTGAGATTGTCAATGTCTTCAGAGCCAAGATTGTGGATATGACTAATAGCGGGGTGATTATCGAGATAACCGGTGAAGAAGGAAGGCTTGAGCGTTTCCTGAATATGCTCAGACCTTATGGAATTATTGAAACTATGCGTACTGGTAGAATTGCAATGGCGAGGAATGACAGTTAAATTGAAAGTCTGGCAAAATATACGAGTATTTCTGTGTTTACTCCTGGGGGTTACCGCCTGGGGTAAAGCCCAAGATAATCTGCTTCCTGAGCTTGCGGTCAAAGCTCGGGAAGCTTTTGTTTTTATTGCTGGAGGAAGCGGAGCGATTATCTCTAGCGACGGATATATTATTACTAATAACCATGTGGTGGGTACCAGCGGACATTACGGCGTGGCATTGGCTGATGGTCGGCAGTACACGGCAGAGGTAGTAGGCAGGGATAAGCGCGGCGATCTGGCACTCTTGAAAATTAAACATGTAAACGGCCTTCCGACCTATAAGCTAGGAGATTCTAACAGGTTGCAGGTTGGTGAGCAGTGTTTGGCAATAGGTAATCCCTTCTCCCTGGGGCAGAATGACAAGGTGCCGTCGCTCAGTGCTGGGGTGATCTCGGCGGTGCATCAGTTTCGCAAGGGGTATAATGATGCGATTGTGGTCGATGCGCCGATAAACCAGGGAAATTCTGGCGGACCACTGCTCAATATGGCGGGAGAGCTCATCGGGATAAACGGGATGACTCAGACACATATGGGGCTCAGAGGCAATACAGGGATGGGGTATGCGATTCCGTCGGCACAGATTGAGATCTGGCTGCCTTTTCTGCAGGCGGCGGAAGGGGGAAATGTCTTCCACGGTCGGATTTCAGGATTTGAACTGACTGAGATTGGGGGGAGAGTCGAGGTTGTGTCGGTCAGCCCCGGTACCGACGCGGCTGCGGCAGGTTTCCGGGAAGGTGATATTATATTGCAATTTATGGGGCAGGATGTGACCAATGTTGCCAGATTGAATAGTATTCAGGGTGCTTATCCGGCCGGTACTACCATGCAGGCGCAGGTACGCCGTGCCGACGGCAGCGAGAACGAGTTACTCTTCGAATTGGCGGCACTGCGCCCCTGGAAACAGGCATTTGTCCTTGCCAGACCCAAAGCCGGTGACCAGTATCCTGAACTCTCCATGGTCTTTGCGGGCACCTCGGCTGAGAAGGCCGGACTGCGTAAAGGCGATAAGATTGTGGCTATCGATAATCGGCCAGTACGGGTTCAGGCAATAAACCTTGTTTCCAGATATTTCTCAGGTCTTTGTGCTGGTGATACGGTGCAACTGCAGGTACAGCGCGGGGGGGATTATCTCAGTATTATCTTTACGGCAGAATGATTTGCAATTTTTTTTGATATCCAATTATATATTGTGCTACTAAGTTTATTAGTTCATCAGTAAATTATCAACGATGATTGGAGTGATATATGAAAGAAATATTAGAATTATTCTTCCATGCATTTTGGAATGTACTTGCTGAGATGGCGCCATTTCTCTTGTTGGGATATTTGCTGGCCGGGGTGTTGTCGGTATTGGTTACCCCCGATACTATTCGTAAACACCTTGGAGGTAACAGGTTTGCCTCAATTCTGAAGGCGGCGCTCTTCGGTATGCCGCTGCCATTATGCTCCTGCAGTGTCATACCGGTTACCGCCTCACTACGTAAGGGAGGAGCCGGTAGAGGTGCGGTTGCCTCGTTTCTAATCTCTACGCCTACTACCGGGGTTGATTCGATCATGGCGTCATGGGCCTTATTGGGGCCGGTATTTGCTATATATCGTGCTGTTATGTCGGTGATACTAGGAATGTTCTCGGGAATAATGGTCAATATCTTCGGGGGTGCGGATGAAGAGTATGTCGCTAAAGAAGGTGAGTGCAGTATACATGGAACCGCCGGTTGTGATTGTGAAGAACTCAATAAACCGCAGGGTAATGTGTTGCTGCGAATATTGCGTTATGGTTTTATTACTATTCCCAGGGATCTCGGTAGGCCTCTGTTAATCGGGGTGTTGGTGGTGAGTCTGATCGCGGCACTGATTGATGCCAGACTTGTCGAGCAGTTTCTTGGTAGCGGTATTGGCACGATGTTGTTAATGCTGGTGGTTGGCATTCCGCTCTATGTCTGTGCTACCGCCTCTATTCCGCTGGCTCTGGGATTTATGGCGCTGGGTGCGAGTCCGGGGGCTGCTTTTGTCTTTCTGGTTGCCGGTCCGGTGACCAATGCGGCGACGTTGGCTATACTCTGGCGGATGATCGGTAAACGCCCTACCATTATTATGCTGCTGAGTATCTTTGTCGGAGCACTTGCCGGAGGGATTGCGCTGGATCTGCTCTGGGACGGCATGGGTATTCCGGCGGCGGCAGAGCATGTCCACGAGCATGGACACAGTTCGCTGCTTGATATCATTCTGGTGGTGATCTTTGTCGCGGTACAACTCTGGGCGGTTTATCGTAAGCGTCTGCTCTCACTCGTCTCCGGAGGCAGGATTGAAGTTGTTGATTCCTGTTGTGGCGATGACCATGATCATGACCATCATGGTACTTGTTGTAGTGGTGAGCCAGCAGCCAAGGTTGAGTGTTGTGCCGAGGCGGCTGAGCATGATCATAGTGTGGCTGCGGATGATGGTGACGTTAAAGCCAAGGTCGAAGTAGATTGTTGCTCTGAGGCGACGGCTTCAAAGGTTGAGAATTGCTGCCGTGAGCCGGGGAGTGGTGAGAAGTCGGCTTGTCCGCACTGTGCACAGAAACTTGGTGGTTCTCCTGTCGCTGAAAACGGAGAGTAAGATGCTTTGTCTTTTGGCGTATATTGTGATTGGGCGAGGTGTCGGGGGCGAATACGCCCCCTCCCCGGAGGGTTGATTTGTACTTTAAATTATGGCTGGTAGTGCTGGGCTGTATGCTCTTGTCGGTAGGTGTCTATGGCTTGGATGATCCGCAGTTGCGTGCGGATTTTGCAGTGTCCTGTGATCTGGCGGGGCGAAGTGAGCTGGAGCGCAGGCAAGCAATAGAACGGATTGTCAGTCGTGGCGGGGAAGTGGAAGCGGACTTTATCGCCTTGCTTGCTAGTGAGCAGACAATTGAACGTCAGCTGGCGGCGGAGATCCTCGGCGCCAGCGGTGGCGCTCAGTCTGAAACGGCGCTGATAACGGCGCTAACGCATAAGGATGTATTTTTGCAAGGGGCAGCGGCTAGAGCTCTGGCCGTTCTCTACTCTCGTCTGCCCCAGCAGTATCTGTTGGCGCGTCTTGGTAACGATCCGAGTAATCTGGTGACGCTGGCCGTACTTTACGGCGCCTATAAACGGGCGCGGTATAAATCTGAAGAGTTAGACCCGGAGTTGGTTCGGCGGATAAGCGCACTGGTACTGGTATCCGAGGATGCTACCGTACTTGAAGCTGCAGTGACGGTTCTCAAGTTTGCTAATACGCAGGAAGCGGTGCTGGCGCTTATTCAGATAGCGGGGCATAGTAAGAATACGGAAATTTTATGTGCAGTTTGTCAAGCACTGGCGGCTATCGCCCCGGAGGGTAAGTCGAAAGAGATTGAGCGGTTGGCGTTCTCAGGACGGGCGCGGTTGGAGGTGGAAGCCTGGATTGCCTTGACGGCGATGGGGTATGTCGATACCGATAAGGCGTTATCCGGGTTGGCGGTGAATCCTGATCCGCAGGTGCAGGCGCGGGCGATTGAGGCGTTGAGTGAATTCGGCGGGAAGTATATGCCGTTATTTATAAGTGCGCTCAAAAGTGTAGATGCCGGGGTGCGGCTGCAGGCGTTGTATGCCTTGAAGCGTATAGCGGCGGAACCTGCTGCGGCTAATATTGCCGAGATGATGGGGCCGCAAGGGGATATTGATCCCGTGATCAGAGCCGAGGCAGCGCTGGTCTTTGCCGAGTTAACCCGTTCCGGCGGGCTGGTGCCACTGCTCAAGGATGCACGTAATTCTGAGCCTCGGCGGCTTGAGTACCGCTTAGAGGCGATCCGGGCGCTAGGTGAACTTGGGGATGCCGGAGCGTTACGGGCATTGCTGGATCTGCTACGGGATGATAATGAGGCGGTACGCCTACAGGCGATACGGGCGCTAGGTGCGTTGGGAGACAAACGCGCTTTACCCCGTCTGCAGGAGGCGGTAAAGCAGCGTAGCGGTCAGGAAGAACTGCTGCTACAGGAGGTTATTACAATTCTGGGCGGTTGATTATTTTGTGCATTTTGAGTTGTTATCGGTAGTCGGGATATGTGGTACGGTACTTCTGCGCTGCGCGCGGATAATTGTAGTAATAATAATAAGCGCGCATGATTTTCCTGATAGTATGCAGGTGAATTCCGAACCGGTGAGGAATGAGTCGTGTGCCTGCCTTTATATATAAAAGTATGTCGCTGCAAATTGCTGTGTAAGGTATAATAAATACTATTTGATGCGATAAAATGTTGCTGGTTTTTTCTAAAGTGTCTGCGTCAGCGCCAATCGTGGCTCCAGCCGGGAGTCTTGAGGCGTTGGCAGTAAGCCTGGTAGTCTTCGACCGTATCTACCTCAAGCCAGTTGCCAGAGATGGCGGTAGCGCCGATTCGTACACCCTGCTCCAGTAGAGCCGAGAGGAGTGAGGTCATATCCAGCTTTGCAACCTTTGCTGTTTCCAGCCCCTCTAGATAGTTACGAATCTGTTCCCAGCCGTTTGGGGTGATTTTGATAAGTCCCATATACTGCCCTTGAATTTTGCTGATGTCTGTAGTCTTCTGACCGATTTCTGTGAGTAGGCCATCCTGCTGGATAAAGGTCTCGGCATCGGAGAGTGGATCTTCCATGCGCAGGCGCCAGAGTTTTTCCCATTCGGTATCATAACTTATGGCGATATCCTCGGTATTTGCGAGCAGGGCTTTGACATGCTCAGTGGCGTATAGGATATCCGAGTAGGAGATGATACAGGTAGAGGCGTTGAGCAGCTCATTTGCGCAGGTCAGGGTCGATACCATATTGGTCTCAGCCCAAATGTCATTGTCGATGGTCTTGAAATCCAGGGCGAGAGCCGCAGGGTTGATGGTCTCCTTGAGGTAACCCCGAATGACGCTGATTTGTTCTATTCCTGCGTCTTTGAGTGTCATTATCTGCCATTCAAGCAGGCTGTGACCGGCGATCTCGGTCAGGCATTTGGGTTGACTAGCAGTCATCTCATTGAGGCGCGAGCCGCGTCCGGCGGCTAGAATTACAGCTTCTAACGGTGATTTCATTTCTGTTCCTCCAGGAATAATTGGCGAATAAGGGCTTTGTCGAAGTTGGCCGAAGGAGATATTCGTTCTGGATGCCAGCCTAGACCGATAAGTCGGCCGGTTTTACTGTATACCCCTTCAATATTGCCGTCTTGGTCGGTAATAAAGCTTTGCAGACTACCACAACTCTTGACCAACCAGTTATGATAGGAATTTACCTCGGTAATCTCCGGGAGCTGCAGAGCGAAAGGAGATTCCTGATACTCGACCTTATGGGTGTTGATCGGATGCTCCGCTTCTATAGCACGGATGAGTGAGCCGCCATAATAACTGCAAAGCAGTTGCAGACCCCGGCATACTCCTAGCAGAGGCAGGGCGTTATGTTGGGCATAATTAATGAGGGCGGCTTCGGTCTCCTCACGGATTGCGACTTCATTGAGATCGTTGCCGCCACTGAGGATAATCGCTTCTAACCCCCAGTCCGCAACGTATTCGGTGATACTACTACCGATATTGGGTAGCATCATCCAGGTGGCTTCAGGCAGAACCCGGCTGAAGAAGTCTGCCCAGTCCTGGGCGAGGCAGTCGCGTGGTTCATTGTAGCCTGCAGCATGGGCGACACGGGTGGTGACTCCGATTTTCAGTGTTTTACGCATTGTGCTGTACTCCGATATGGTTACGCGTCATTAAAATGCTGGGTCTAGCTCATTCTTCAGTGAGATCCCAATCAAGTACCTTTCGCTGGTTCTTGAGCAGCCAGCGATTGGTGGCTGCAGCTGCGCTGTCTAGGCGCCTGGCACTGGCGAGCAGGTCTGAAAATTCCTGTAGGTCGAGTTCAATGTTGGCTAGAAAACTACAGATATCCGGGAAGTTCTGCTTGAAGTTGGCGGTGGCGTAGATATGAATCTCTTCTGAGGAGCCGAAGACCCGTAAGGGGTCATCCAGCATCCTGATCTTCCACTCGCCGAAGATCCAGTGCGGCGTCCAGGCGGCAACAATTATATTCTCCTTGTTTTTGATGGCTTCTTCCAGACGCTTGACCATGTACTTATCATTCTTGGCGATTATCCGGTAATTTTTCAGACCGTATAATTCTATGGCGCGTTCGGTCATGTGGTGCAGCTTGGAGGATGGGTCTATACCATAGATGATGCCGCCTTCCTCTCTGCGCGAAAGTTCTTCTATCGAGTTTATCCCCATATAATCAGGTACGACCAGCCCAAGACGTGCGCCGGAGAGCCAGGCTCCGAGATCGACTATTTCATCGCCAGCATCAACGATGAAGGCGGCATGCGTATTCGGGAGCCAAACCGACGGTGTGATATCGGCACGGTTGGTGACCATCAGCTGCCAGAGATCCTTGAGATTGTTCTGTGATATGTCTTTGGTGGTGATATCGACATTGAGGTTGGTATCCAGCGCTTCAGAGAGGAGGCTGGTAATGACCGTCGAGGTCGGCCACTCTTTGATATAGCCGATGCGCACCAGTGGTTTGCCTTTGCTGTATCTGAACTCCTCTTCGGTGTTGGTGTCCGGAGGGGAGACCAGAATGATGTAGAGGATAATATAGACCAGGCATACCGGTATGGTAGCGATGACGATGAGCTTTACCCAGCGGGGAATGGCAATGATCCGTTCTTTGCAGCTTAGGAGAAAGGCCATAAGCTGTTCACTAATAGCTTTAGTCGACTCTGTAGTTTTGAGCGGATTGCCATTTTCGTCAAGCTCAGGCTCAGGCTTCTCTTTCTTCTTTCTGAGTGCGGTCGCGGAACGTAGCAGCACCTTCTTGAGTTCGCTTTGGAGGGTCTCTTCATTGCTGCCTTGAAAATAACCTTCCTGCGTCGGTTTGGGAGGGTCGGGGATTTTGCCGGCTATCTTTTCAAGAAACCATGCTATCAGCCTCTTGAATATTCCTAGCATCAGCGTTTCCTCTGATTGACCGATTGTTCGGATGCAAAGCTGGTTCTGAGAACTTCGCCGGCACTTGAGTCGACATAGATGCGGTAGTAGGCCTGATTATGCAGTTCTGTCGAACCTTTGCCTGCCCAGAATTGGTAGACCGTATACTCGTGCTGTCCGGTGGCCTTACCCATAATTTTACGGAGTAGACTATCATCTTTTATCGGCGAGACGAAACGGGCACGATCCAGAATTGGGATGATCTCGGTAAGGGGCATTCCAGGGCGGATATAGTTATCATTGAGCCAGATGCAGGCATCCAGTCTGGTTCGGGGGTCGGTACTGGCGAGCTGGTCAATATAGTGTTGAGTATCCGGTGGGGCGGTCAGGAGGCTGTTGGCTTCTTCGCGCGCGATAGCTGCCTGCGGATCCTTGTAATCGGCTACACCGAGAATCCAGCACTTCTTTTGAAGCTGCTTTTTGAGGTAGCCTGTACCGTGGCACTGGTTGCAGGTGATGGCGATATTGGTACTCTTTACTTTGGATTGGATCGCATCCTGAATTTTGTTCGGTAGCGCCATTATCCCCGTACCCTTGCACTTGGGGCAGACCATATCCCGGTAGTAGGTTATACAGAATTTCTCTTGATCCTGCGAGTCTATCCAGGCACGGAGCGTGGTTCCTTTATTTCGCTCATCCTTGATTAACTCCTTGTATATTTCACCGTTATTGACTGCTGTGGTGACCGCGATAGCCACCCCTGGGCTATTGAGTTGCTCCTCGGCGAGGTAGTATTCGACAGCTTCTCGGGTAATGTTGGCAGAACCGCCTCCCATGCCGTCGGTGGGGTCGGCGCAGCCGATGACACTGCTGAAAATCAAGACTACTGCTAAGGATATAGTACAGGTTATCTTCTTCATTTTTTATACTCTATAACTGCGGCTTTTCTGACACTTGCAAGCCATTGGTTAAAGGCCTCCTCACGGCTCTGGCGGGTCAACGACTCTTCCACCTCCTTGCGGACGGTAGCGAAGGCCTTTACTCGCCCCGGCTTCTCTTCTGCAATCTGGATGAAGAGCTTGCAGGAGGGGAGACTGATAGGTCCGAACATCTCTCCTGATTGTAACGATCTTCCGGCTCTGCGTAAAGGCCTGATCAGGAAATTATCAGAAATATATTGGCTCTGAACCCGTCTTATCCTGCCGCCTTCCTTATGGAACGGACCCTCTGAGTAGCGGGTAGCCAGGAGGGTGAAGTCCACCCCTTTATCCAGTCTGGCCTTGATCTCGCTGGCGATAATACTGCTGCTGCGGCTATCGCGCTTGCCGCTACGGTCATTGAAGATGACAATGGCATCGAGAATATAGTTATCCGGGTAGGTGTAGTCGGCGCGATGATCCCGGTAATACTGTTGGAGCTCTGCGGTGCTGGGTGTATAAGGTGTAGGGGTGTGGCGGGTCAGTAGTTGGTCGCGGAACTGAGAGAGGGGGAGCTCTTCCGTAGTCGTAGCTGGGATGATGCCGTCTCTTATGGCCTCTTGCTTGATGAGAACCTCGTCGATAAGCTCTTTCTCCGCTTCCTGGCGCATACTCTGATACAGCCGTACCTTCTCGGTAGCTGCTATCGGTGCTCCTCGCTCACTCTGGTATTGCTCGATCTTGGCAATAATCCGCCGCATTATCGTTGATTCATAGAGGGGCTCGGCATTTACCAAGATACTGATGTTGCCCTCGATATCATTGTCAATCTCAGGAAGATCGAGGAAGGCGCCACTAGTCTCACGGGGGGGGCTTCTGAATTTGAATCGTTTGTCTCCGGGGATGTCGGGGTGTCTGAATTATCCGGGACGCGGGGAGTGTCAGAGGAATTATCAAGCTTGAGTTCCAGCTCAAAATCAGACTCTAGCGCACCTTCTGGAGCATTGAGTCCGGGAACTATGGCTTCAGGTATTTGTCGCTCGGCTTCGGGCAGGATGCGTGCTGACGGAGAGATCGTCTTCTCCGCCGGGATTCTCCCGGTGCCAGCAGTGCTTGGAGGGAGGTAGACCGCCTCGGGCAGAACTCGTTGTTCAAAGCCGCAGGCGCCGCAGCGGAAGGCCTCATGCGGTTTTAGTCCCGAGACATCCAAGCGCTGAGAGCAGGAGGGGCAGATCTGATAGACCTTAACCTGCAGTTCGGAGTCGGGCAGACGTCGTTGTACTCGTTGGCACTTGGGGCAGCGTACTGCTGCACCGGGGGCGATAGATGTGACCACCAGTGGTTCGGAGCATTGTTCGCAGATCTGCAGGCGGCGGAGTTCAATACCCGGGTTGCTGAGATGGAAGTCTGCTGCCTGGAGTGCCGGCAGCAGGGGAATAATTGCGGCAAGCGCAGTAAAGATCAGGGTGAGCAGGAGGACAGACTTTGAGTACCGCTTATTCATCAGTGCCTCCGCTTGGCTCAAGTTCGGCTGTATGAAACTCTTCCATCATTAATTCAAGTTCGGTCAGCAGTGCTGCGTTATTCAGTTCTACGGAGTTAGTATATATCTCGGTTGCAGCTGCGGCTAGAGTCTGTGGCGCGTTATTTGTATCCCGGTTTTGCCGGGGTGCGGCTTCCGGCCGGCGGTTGAGCGTCTTACTCAACATCTCGGCCTCGGGTAGGTCGAATTCGTCTGCAGAGCTCAGGAAGTTCAGGCGTGTGGTTGAATCCGCTTTATCTGTTGTGTCGGCCTTGAGCCGGGTGAAATCCTGAGGAAAATCCGGGGGTAGGTCTGGAAGGTCGGCAGCTTTGGAAATAGTTTGAGGCTCGGGAAGCGGGGTGGGAGTAGAGTTGGCAGCCAGCTCAGCCTCTCGGTTGATTCGGGCGAGCCTCTGAGCTTCGGCTTGTTTATAACTTTGGCGTTCCCTCTCTTTCTCCTGAGTACGCTTATTCGCCAATTCCTCAGCGGTTATGTTGTCGTCACGCCCCGGGGTGAAGGTACTCAGTACCCCGTCCGGGGTTATCTGGTAGCCGAGTTCTCCCTGGGTGTGGGGAATAGCGCGGAGCATCCCGTTGCGGAGCAGGTCAAGCTTGAAACTGTAGTTGCGTAGAGCGAGTCGCCCCCTTTCAGAGGCGAAGATCCGGGGTAACTCCTTTTCGATAGCTTCGAAGTTGCCTTTACCGGTCTGAAAAGCCAGGTGTAGAACCTTTGATTCTCTGGCAATATCCTTCATGACTCCGGTTATTGAGGCGCGCTGAATAGCTTTTTCATGCAGCTTTTCATCCACCACCCACCAGTCGTTCCCGTCCTTCTCAAGAATTATGCGTATATAGTCCTGCTTGTCCAACTTTAACGCTGGATCCAGACTGATCTTGACGGTGGCGAGGTTGCCGAAAATGGAGAAGTTTGAGTAATTGGGGTTGGATAGGATGGTGTTATATTTGATACCGATAGGATGCCATTCGACGCAGAAGTCACGGTAATTCACGGCGTTGCGTGATTCTAGCGCGAGAAGGACGTAGGCTTCGGGCATATTCCCCTGACGCAAGGCGCTGACAAAATTATCCCAACACCGGGTAACCCCGTCCAAGGTAGGATTGGTAGGTTGCTCCTCGGCTAAAAGTGTTGTCGCGAGCAGCAGGTAGAGAACTATAAAACTTATAAACTTTTTCTTCATCAGTAGTTACTAGAGACCTTGGGTTGCATAAGCGGCACGTTTAATGTTTGCCGGGTATTCGGATCTGTTCAATAATCTTACCAGAATATATTATTGATTAATCTAAAGTGAAATCAAGGATTTTTCAACTTTTACTGAAAAAAGCCTTGCCTTCTTCTAGGCAAATAACACAATATACAGATAATTCGTAGGCTTGTGTGCAGAGCGGTGCTGATTATGACTCAGATCCGGTTAATTGGGATGTCTGCTTATATTTATTAATTGTTATATAATCAAGAGTGAAGAATAGTATTATGACAGAGGTTATTAGGCTTGTCTGCCCGGAATGTGATGCGGTGCATAGAGTCAAGAGTGTGACTCTGGGGAAACTATACCGGTGTAAGAAGTGCAGATCCGGGCTGATAACCATGCAGCCGGCAGTTTTGCGTTGTCCAAATTGTGGCGCCACGACTCCGCCGATGCATATTGAGGCATCTAAATTGATAACCTGTGAGGAGTGTGAGAAGGCACCGTTGATGGAGGTACTGCTGCCGGGGATGGAGCTCTCCAATCCGTTGCGTTCCGATGAAAATGAGGTGATCGCTTCCAAAATGTCATTGACCCTCAATACCTCGCAGGGTGAAGCTGAGCTGGAGAGTCTGGAGTTGCCCGGGGCTGAAACGGAAGAGTTGGGGGATGACGCTGTGGCTGTTGCCAGCGAGGAAGATTCGCCGCGGGATGAGGAGCAGAACTCTGAAGAGCAGAGCAGTGAGTTTAATACCGATACAAATTTTATTATGAAGAATGTTGCCGCTAATGCGCAGCAGGAGGTTGAGCCGGGGGTAAAGGTGCAGCAGCAGCTCAATATCTTTGAGCGAACCGAAGAATTTACAGAGCCGATTGAGGCTCAGGGCAGTGAGCTCGAGTATGATTCAGCGATTTATGACGAGTCGGAAGAGCTTATGCCGGGAATTGAGCTGCAGGAGCAGACGCAACAGGAGTTCTCACAGCTGGCGGCTGCTGTGCCGGTAGTGGAGCCGAGTTTTGAGGGGTATGAGAAGGTTGTTGAGTCTGGTTCGGCACTGCATAAGACACGCTGGAACTGGCGACTTCCGGCCTGGATTCCGGCGGTACTGGTGCTCCTGCTTGTCGGTCTATATGGTTTGCTGTATGCCGATCTTGAGTCCCTACGGGTGCAACTGGAGAAGTCGCAGGAGAGTATTATTAATCAGGATAAGTCATTCCAGGAAGAGCGGCAGCGTTATATCGCGCTTATTCACAGTACGCAGGAGGAGAACCGTAAGCTGCGCAGTGAGTTAATCGAGTTGACGAGTGAGAATAATGTTTTGCGCAAGAAGAGCATTTCTCTGGAGATACCGGAGTTACAAGATTGATGCAGAGTGAGTCGAAGTATCCGTGTCGGGTTGAGGTATATCGGGATATCAGTTATAGTGACGGACTCCAGCTCCAAGCTGAGAAGCTGCGGGAGTTGAAGACGGATCCTGAACGTGAGGATGTTATCCTCTTCTGCGAACATCGGCCGGTAATTACGCTGGGGCGTAGTGGCGACGGGAGTTGTCTTTTAAGCTCGGAAGCGGAATTGCAGGCTGAGGGTATAGATTTTTTCAAAGTCCCCAGAGGTGGTGATATAACCTATCACGGAACCGGGCAGTGGACGGTCTATCCGCTGCTGCATCTTGAACGCTTTGCGCGTGATCTGCATAAATACATGCGGCTGCTGGAGGCCGGAGTTATGCAGACTCTGGCGGCATACGGTATTGAAGCCGGTAGGCGTGAAGGCTTGACTGGGGTTTGGGTGGGTCGGGACAAGCTCTGCGCCGTGGGGATTGCGGTGAGCAGGTGGCTTAGCTGGCATGGTTTTGCCTTCAATGTGCAGCCTGATCTTGAACTCTTTAAAAAGCATATAGTACCATGCGGAATAACGGCGAGTGAGGGCGGAGTGACGAGTCTAAGTGAACTCACCGGGCAGCACTATTCAATGCCGGAGCTGATTGAGCCGATTCTTGCCGGACTCTTTACGGTGATCCCATATTATCATAGTGCTATCGAGTATGGTTGATGTTGGAAAAAGGCGTTTAGTAACGTTAGAATTAATATAGAGTTTTGATTTGATGTCACAAAGAAACGTTGAGGAGATTATGGGGAAGATCTGTACTTTAGAGGAGTTGGCGGAACTTCGCGCCCAGTACCACCGGGACAGTAAGCGAGTGGTCTGGACCAATGGCTGTTTTGATCTGCTCCACGCCGGGCATTTGCAGAGTCTGCGTCTGGCTAAAGCCTTTGGTGATATCTTGGTTGTCGGACTCAATGCTGATATTTCAGTAAAGACCCTGAAGAATCCTGAGCGCCCTTTTGTGCCGGAGGAGTACCGTGCGGAACTTCTGGCCGGACTGGAAGCGGTTGACCATGTCCTCATATTCGCTGATAAGCGTTGTGACCGCTTGCTCGCTACACTCCAACCGGATGTCTATGTCAAGGGTGAGGACTATACGCTGGAGACCCTTGATCAGCATGAACGGGCTGCGGTTGAGGCAGGAGGGGGTAGGATTGAGTTTATTCCCTTTGTCAGGGGTCTGAGTACTACCAATCTGGTCAAGAAGATTCGGCGTTCAGACCCAGAGAAGGTGATCAATGGAGCGTTTGCGTTGATCCGTGATGCGCAGGGTAGATTATTGACGGTGACCAATGACTATGAAGGTCGGCATAAATATGGAATTCCGGGTGGTGGGCAGAATCGGGGCGAGACCCTCAAGGAGACGGTTGTCCGCGAGACGGAGGAGGAGACGGGGCTGGTAGTTGAGGTCGAGCGTTATCTCGGGCTTATCGAGAGGATTGAACCGGCGTGGAATCTACACCTTCTCTGCCATCAGTTTGAGTGTGTGGTGGTCGGGGGCGAACTGGCGGTGCGTGAGAATGAGGAGCATGTAATTGATGCTCGCTACCGCTCGGCTGAGGAACTAGCTGAGTTGGAAGGAGAAGTGCTGGGGCGTCGACAGTTGCTTATGTATCTACAGAACCCTGAGGGGTATGCCAATTATATCTTTATGGGGGCAGGTGAGGAGTGAAGAGGAAGAGCGATTCAAGGGAAGGGCTGGTACATGCGTAGGCAGAGTGTTTGGTATATTGCTTTTCTTGCTGCGCTGGCGGCTGTCCCTCCACTCTCGACTGATATGTATCTGGCAGCTATTCCGCAGATTGCAAAAGGGTGGAACGCGTCTTCGGAACTTGTCGGGTTGACCTTGACGCTCTGGTTTGCCAGTTTCAGTCTCGGCCTGCTTCTCTCTGGATCCTGCTCGGATCGTTACGGTCGGCGCCCGGTTCTCTTTGTCGGGTTATTGGGGTTTATTCTCGGCAGTCTGCTCTGTGCGCTGGCTCAGGGGCCGTATACTCTTATCGTATTCAGAATTATTCAAGGTTTTGGCGCTGCGGCGCCTTCGGCGATGGCGATGGCTATCTGCCGGGATAGATTCAACGGTTCTAGGCGTAAAATTGCGCTGGCGTATATCGGTATCATGCTCTCGCTGGCGCCGATTATTGCGCCGTCTTTGGGTTCGCTGATCCTCTGGTTTGCTGATTGGCGGGTGATCTTCTTCTGCCAGAGCATCTCGGGGGTCGTGGTCTTTATTCTGACGCTGCGCTATACTGAGACAAATAAGAAACTCGCAACTCAGCCGGTATACCGGCTGCTGGGGCGTTATCTGGTGCTCTTTCAGAACAAGGGGTATATCCTGACGACCTTGACTCTGGGGCTGCTCTCCGGTCCGTTCTACGGGAATGTCTCCTTCTCGCCGATTCTCTATATAATTATCTTTTCGCGCTCGAACTCTGAGTTCAGCCTCTTCTTTGCGCTTACCGCTTTATGCTCGGTTATCGGGGCGTACCTCTTCACTCGGATCAATAATCTTATCAGCGATATTCTGGTGATCTCCATCTGCTTGCTGGGGGTTGTTGCTGCCGGAGTGGGGATACTATTCTGGGGTATGAGTACGTATTATGTCTACCTGGGGTGTGCGGCTGTGATCGCTTTCTGTACCGGGCTAAGCCGTCCGGTAAGTAATAGTCTGGTACTCGGTTTTGTCGATAAGGATATTGGTTCTGCCGCTTCATTTATGGTGTTTTATCAGTTCTTTATCGGCGCCATCTGTATGAGTCTGGCCTCTATGGAGTGGCAGGTGGCGAGCCCGGTAGTAATGTTCGGAATAATGACGATAGCCTTCGCGGCGCTGGCTTTGATTCTTTGGCAGGGAGTCAAGCGATTTGCCGCGAGCCGTTAGAACGGAGAGCAGGGTATATCCTTGTTTGCCCTGCGCATAATTGCTGGTTTTTTGGCTCGAGTGCAGCTTATGAACTCTTGGTCAATGAGGGAACTGGAACTGGGATCTCGATAGTTATCTCGGTGTATCTCCCTTCTTCCGAATCGATCCACATCTTGCCGTTATTCTCTAGCGTGAGTATGTAGGCCTTGGTAAGCCCAAAGCCTTGTCCTAATATCTTCTGGGGGTTGACATTGGTGGCGCGGTAACCCAATTTGATTACATTTTTTATCTCTTCCGCAGGTATTCCTCGACCATTATCATGAACGGTAAGGGTGAGTACGCCTTCGCGTTTTTGTAAGCGGCAGGTTATGGTGTCACCGGGGGTGCTGTACTTTTTGGCATTGGCGACCAGATCGCGGATTATGTCCGGGAATAGTGCCGGCAGCATGATTGATTTATGTTCGGTGTCAATATTGAGCAGGAAGAGGAAGTCATCTTCCTGCTGCTCCTCCTTGTTGAAGCAGACTCCGTATCTGCCTTTGGAGTGCAGTGCCATGGTTAGCAGAACATCCTTGAGTTTGTCGGTCAGTACTTCATTGTTGAACTCAACCCAGGCTCCTTTATAAGAAAAAAGCTTGAGAAACTCCTTGGTCTTTTCCTCGGTGATCTTTACTACTCGATCCAGACTCAGGAGTGACTGCTCCAGTTGACTGAGATGGAATTGATCCAGGTCGCCCGCATTCATTACCGCCGTATCGATGTTCTTGAATATTCTGGTTTTGAAATTGGTGAGTTCGGTAAATGAACTTAGAGTCTTCTGGGGATCGGTCAGCGCTTCTTTGAGTGCTTGAATCTGATCCATAGCGTGTTCAATACTATCTGAGGCGCCGATTAGTTGCTTGAGGATGTTGAGCTCGGTAAAGAGCACTTGGATAAGGTTGTAGAAACTGTGTAGGTAGATTCTCCAGTTCTCATCCTCGTTGAGCGAAAGTCTTTCAGTTATCTGTATTTTCATCTCTTCTCCTGCGTATTATTGTAATTTGAAGCTCAGTCGATTCGGTAGACAATCTCACCCTTGACGATGGTGCATACTGCTTGGCCGGTAAGTTCGCGGCCATTCCAAGGACAGTTGCTGGACTTTGAGGCAAAATTCTCAGCATCTACTACCCACTTCTTCTCCAGATCAATTACCGTGACATTCCCGATGGAGCCTTTTTGCAGGCTGCCCCGGTCGATGTCGATAATCCTTGCCGGGATACAGGTCAGAGCTTCCAGCATTCGTATGAGGGGGAGCTTCCCGGGGTGCACCAGCTCGGTAAGCAGTACGCCGATGGTCGTCTCCAGGCCGATAAGGCCACATGGTGCGTTGGCCAATTCTACCTCCTTCTCCTCTGCCAGATGCGGTGCATGATCAGAGGCGATACAGTCGAGCGTTCCGTCCGCCAGAGCTGCAATACAGGCATCTACATCTTCCTGACTCCTTAACGGCGGTGCGACTTTGAAGACCGGGTTGAAGCTTCGGAGTTCTTCTTCGGTAAGGGTTAGGTGGTGCGGGCAGACCTCGGCGGTCAGCGCGATCCCTTCGGCTTTGGCGTCGCGGATAATCTTGATCGCTCCGCGTGTAGAGATGTGTTGCAGGTGCAGGGCGACTCCGGTAAGCTTGGCTAGGAGGATATCCCGTGATACTATGATTTCCTCAGCTTCCGCCGGAATACCTTTGAGTCCGAGGGAGGTGGAGACATAGCCTTCATTCATGATCCCTCCGGCGGATAAGGAAGGCTCTTCACAGTGCTCCATAATCGGTTTGCCGAGCATCTTGGCGTAGGTCATGGCCTGCTTGAGCACATTGGAATTGGCTACAGCCGTACCGTCATCACTGAAAGCGACTGCTCCGCCTTTGACCATGCTGTCCATCTCGGAGAGTTCTTCACCCTTTCTGCCGGCTGTGATTGCGCCGACGGGGAAGATCTCGGCTTTGCCGATCTTCTTTGATTCGCGGCGGATAAAGTGCATCAGGGCTTCAGAATCCAGCGCCGGGGTGGTATTGGGCATACAGCAGATGCTGGTAAATCCTCCGGCTACAGCGGCAGCGGAACCGGTAGCGATGGTCTCTTCCTCTTCCATCCCGGGCTCGCGCAGATGTACGTGAATATCGATCAGCCCCGGGCAGACAACCTTGCCTCCGGCATCATAGCGCTTGGCGCTGACGGCGGCGGGAGCCTCGGAAGCGGCTCCGCAGTATGAGATTATCCCGTCCTCAATTAGAATGCTGCCTGCTTGAAGTTCTAAATTCTGTGACGGATCTATGATGTGTGCGTTCTCAATGAGAAGTGAACCCATGCTTTATTTCCTTTGTCTGCTGGTTAGTGTTTACGGATAATTTAGTAATTATATTGTAGTTTATTGTGCATAATATGCAAGTGGAGGCAGGTTTTTTTAATAATTAGTAATTATGGGCAGACTTGACCGGAAAGATAGTATATAATAATCAGACACTACAGGATATTGACGGGATGAAAAATCTATGTATCCTATAAAGATTATGAGATATATATATCGTATAGTCATACTTAGCGCTTTAGGGTTGTCTCTAGCTATGCTCCGGGGAGGAGCGGCGGAGAAAGAGGCTCTGGACACAGCCAATATCCGGGTAGGATGCTGGGTCGAGTATAAGGTGACGGTTGAGGAGAGTCCTGGTGAGATGCTAGGCTTCAGTTGCTTTATCAAGCTGTATGGAGTCGCCGGGGAGATGCTGGATTTTGATTATAAAATTGATGGTATCGGTAAACGCATATCCATTTCCAGGCGTGATTTCCCACTACTGCGTCTGTTACCAAAAATCAATAGGTCAACCAGTTATAAAGAGAGTACTGAGGAGATTGTAGTCTTGCAGGATATGGATAACCGGAAGGTCAAAACGATTCATGATCTCTGGAATTATGAGAATGGGGTTATTGAAACCTGGCATTCGCCTGAAGTGCCGTTTTCTCTGGTTCGGGTTGAGTGCCGGGGATTTATTATGGAGTTGAGAGCCTTTTCATGGGCGGAGGAGTAGATAGAGTGATTGCAATTATTGATTATGAAGCGGGAAACCTGCGCAGTGTTGAGTATGCGTTCAAGTTTGTCGGGGCGGAGTGTGTTGTAACCCAGGATCCGCAGGTGATAGCTGCAGCTGAGAAGGTGGTCTTCCCCGGGGTGGGGGCGGCAGGGAGTTGTATGGCAAACCTCTGTCGACTTGGATTGGATAAGGCACTGTTGGAAGCGCTGGCGAGCAAGAAGAAGGTACTGGCTATCTGTGTCGGGATGCAGCTTCTCTTTGAAGAGAGTCGGGAGGATGGTGGAGTTGAGTGTCTCGGGGTATTTTCTGGCAGGGTTGAGCACTTTGAGTTTCCGGCCGCTGCTCGGGTGAAGATACCGCATATGGGCTGGAATGCAGTCGCGTTTACCGGAGGACATCCGGTTTTTAAGGATATACCTGCAGCTTCTGAGTTTTACTTTGTGCATTCATATTATGTCGAGGATAATGCCCCGGAGATACTCGCCGGGAGTACTGAGTATGGCGGCAAGGTCTTTACCTCGGCGGTAGCACGGGATAATCTGGTGGCGACCCAGTTTCACCCGGAGAAGAGCGGCAAGGTCGGACTCAAGCTGCTCAGTAATTTTCTGGAATGGTAGTGCTGGAAAGGGACGGGGGTGGGGTTGGAGCTGCGGATTATAATTGTAGAATTTTGCTAAAAACGGAAGAAAAATATGCTCAGTAAACGATTGATTGTCTGCCTGGATGTCAGGGATAAGAAGGTTACCAAGGGGATTAAATTCAAGGGCAATGTGGATATCGGTGATCCGGTGGAGTTGGCCAGACAGTATTATGAAGATGGGGTGGATGAACTGGTTTTTTATGATATCACCGCTTCCGCCGAAGCCAGGCCGATTGATATTGAGATGGTCGAGGATGTGGCGAAGAATATCTTTATCCCGTTCTCTGTCGGCGGAGGCATCCGCGGGGTGGAGGATATGCGCCGGGCACTTCTGGCTGGAGCCGAGAAGGTCTCGGTAAATTCACTGGCGGTGAAGAATCCCGAGATAATCAGTGAAGGGGCTAGAGCCTTCGGTAAGCAGTGTGTCGTGCTTGGGATGGATGTCAAGAAGGTGGCAGTCAGTACGAGTATCCCGTCTGGGTATGAGATTGTTATCCAGGGCGGGCGCAAACCGATGGGGCTTGATGCGTTGGAGTGGGCGCGCCGAGCCGAGGAACTGGGGGCAGGAGAGATCTGTCTCAATTCTATTGATGCGGACGGAACCAAGGAAGGGTACGAATTGACCCTTACCCGGCTGATCAGCGAGGCGGTGTCGATTCCGGTTATCGCCAGTGGCGGCGGGGGAACCTGTGAGCATATCGTGGATGTACTGAGTGAGGGTAGAGCTGATGCCGCCCTCATTGCCAGTATGGTGCATTACGGCGATTATACCTGTAGCGGTATAAAGGAGTATGTAAGCAGTAAGGGGGTAAAGATGCGGCCGCTAGTATAGAGAGTAATTATACCTGCTTGGTTGAGCGGAGTCAGTCTATTTTTATCAGGAGAATACCATGAAAAGAATTATCTGGGCGCTGGCGGTGTCATTGTTGTTTACCTGTACTCTGATTACTCCGGAGGCCGAGGCTTGTACCGGGATGTTTGCTCAGGCCGAGGACGGGAGTGTGGTCTATGCCAGAACCCTTGAATTTGCCGCGGAGATGGACTCAAAGGTAATCGCTATACCCAAGGGTTATAAGTATACCGGCGTAACCTCTACCGGTGCGGGCGGGGCTGAGTGGGAGGTGAAGTACAACATCATCGGGATGAATTTTTTCAATAATGATCTTCTAACCGACGGGTTGAATGATCAGGGTTTACAGGGGGGAGACTTTTACTTTCCAGGTTACGCCAAGTTTGAGGATTATTCGCCGAAGTATGCGGGAAAAGCTATTGCGCCGGAGCAGTTTGTGGTCTGGGTGCTCAGTAATTTCAAGAATGTAAAGGAGATTGAGGAGCATTTTAAAGATGTGGTTCTGGTGAATACCGTGAATAAGGACTTTAAAATCGTATTGCCGCTGCATTTTCTTTTTGTAGATAAGAGTGGTGATTCGCTGGTGATTGAGTACTCCGCTAAAGGGGTTGCAACCTATAAGAATCCGGTAGGCGCCTTTACCAATTCGCCTAGCTTTGACTGGCACCTGACCAATCTCTGTACTTATGTCAAGCTTACACCGGAGGATATCCAGGGACGGAAGCTCGGGGCACTTGAACTCAATTCTTTTGGCGATGGTAGCGGTATGGTTGGGCTGCCGGGGGATGCGACCCCGCCTTCGCGTTTTATTCGGGTGGCTTATACTTTGGATGCGGTCAAGCCTTTTGCTACCGGTGTTGAAGGTATGAGCAAGCTAATGCGTTTGCTCAAGGATTTTTACCTGGTGGAGGGTATGGTCAGGTGTTCTATGGATGATGGGAAGGTGCAGAGCGATCATACCGAGTATGAGGTGTATAAGAATTTGAATGAGTTTGCTTTTTATGTCGATGTTTATTCTGATATTAATCTCAAGAAGGTTGATGGCAGTAAGATTGACTTCAGTAAAGGAGTGCTTCAGATTATCGATCTGGGTAAGGGTGAGGAGTTTGAGGATATCACCGGGCAGATACAAGATAAGGAATAATACAGATTTTGAAGATTGGTTCGAGTCCGCCCGGCTCCGGAGTCTCCGGGGCGGGGCGGGCTCGGTAGGTAGGGTAGTGCTAGTAGTGAAAAGGAGATGAAGTTGAAAGAATTACTATCGGGAAATCAGGCAATCGCGCGCGGAGCGTGGGAGGCTGGGGTAAAACTGGCGGCAGGCTACCCTGGAACTCCTTCCACCGAGATTCTTGAGAATATTGTACAGTATAAAGAGGATTTGCATTGTGAGTGGACGCCGAATGAGAAGGTCGCTTTGGAGGTCGGGGTTGGTGCGAGCTTTGCCGGAGCCAGAGCCATTGTTACCATGAAGCATGTGGGGCTCAACGTGGCGGCGGATCCGCTTATGACCTTTGCCATGAGCGGGGCGGTAGGGGGGCTGCTTATCGTGGTGGCCGATGACCCGGGAATGCATTCATCTCAGAATGAACAGGACTCCAGAAATTGGGGACCGTTCGCCAAGATACCGGTGCTGGAACCGGCTGATTCACAGGAGGCTAAGGACTTTGTCAAGATTGGTCTGGAACTTTCAGAGAAGTATGAGACTCCGGTGATCCTTCGAACCTGTACTCGAATCTCGCACTCACGCTCACTGGTAGAACTCCTGGAGCGGGTTGAGAGTTCGCGGGAGGTTGGTTTCAAGAAAGATCCCCCACGTTATGTGGCTATCCCGGCTTGGGCGCGGAAGATGCGCGTAAAGGTGGAGCAGCGGCTGTACAGGCTGATTGCTGAGGTAGAGAACAGCCCGCTAAATCGGGTCGAAACAGGGAGCAAGGAGCTTGGAATTATCACTTCCAGCGCGACCTATCAATATGTTAAAGAAGTGTTTGATGGCGCGAGTATTCTTAAACTAGGTCTGTCCTACCCATTGCCCGAAGATAAGATCAAGGACTTTGCTCGGAGTGTCGAGGAACTGCTTGTAGTGGAAGAACTGGATAGTTTGATTGAGAATCAGGTTCGGGTCTGGGGAATAAAATGCCGGGGAAGAGATATTGTACCGGGGATTGGAGAGCATACTCCGGGTAGAATTAGAGAGGTCAAAGCTAGACTGGAGGGGCAGAAGGCGGTACTCCCGACTCAGGTGGCGGAGAGTGCGGATTTGCCGCCGCGTCCGCCGGTACTCTGTCCGGGATGTCCGCACCGCGGAACCTTTACCGCCCTTAAGAAATATGATGTGGCGGTTATGGGGGATATCGGTTGTTATAGTCTTGGTACCTTGCCGCCGCTCTCCAGCCTAGACTCGATTCTTTGTATGGGTGGTTCGATACCGATGGCTCATGGTATGCAGAAGGTCGGAGAAAAGAAGTACTGTGTGGGGATTCTCGGTGATTCTACCTTCTTCCACTCCGGCATGACCGGTATAGTCAATACCGCTTATAATAAGGGTAGTGCTACTACGATAGTGGTTGATAATCGGATAACCGCTATGACTGGGCATCAGGATCATCCCGGTACCGGTAAAACCCTGGAAGGAGAAGAGACGCAGCAACTTTCAATTGAGGCGATAGCAACGGCATGTGGCTATAAACGGGTGCGTACAGCCAATCCGTATAATCTGCAGGAGATGGATACTATACTCAAAGAAGAACTGAATTCTAGTGAGGCGTCGCTCATTGTGGCGAAGGCTGTCTGTCCGCTCTATGCGAAAAAGTTAATTGGATCGAAGCAGGCGATAAATTCAGATCAATGTGTAAACTGTAAGGCGTGTCTGAAGATTGGGTGTCCGGCAATTGAGGCCAAAGCTGGGGCGAAACCGGTTATCAATCCGTTACTCTGCTGGGGCTGCGGCCTCTGTGCTCAGGTCTGTCCCAAGGGCGCAATCGGGGATGCAGCGGGTGAGAAGTCGGTATTTTAGGCTGGAATGAACAATGATTGATCTGAAAAAATGGAGTGTGATATAAAATGAGAGATACAATAAGTGTGGTTCTTGTAGGTGTTGGCGGGCAGGGAATCCTGCTAGCGAGTGAGATATTGGCGCAGACTGCTATGCTTGCAGGTTATGACGTTAAGACCAATGAAGTACATGGCATGGCGCAGCGTGGCGGTTCGGTGATGGCGCAGGTGCGTTACGGCCGGAAGGTGCATAGCCCGCTGATTGAAGAGGGTACCGCGGTGGCATTGGCATCACTCGAGCAGATTGAGGGCTTGCGGGCGGCGCATTATCTGCAGCCGGGGGGACTTGCGGTAATCAGTTCACAGCAGGTGGTGCCGGTTACGGTGAGCTCTGGGGTCGCTGAGTATCCCCAAGACGTTCTGCAGCGACTCAATACGGTGTTTTCTAATCTCAGTGTGGTTGACGCGGTGAGCATAGCTGAGAATGCGGGCAATACCCGGGCGGCAAATGTGGCGGTGATGGGAGCTTTGTCCAATGGCTTGGAGTTTACAGAAGAATTGTGGTTTGAGGCAATTCGGAAATCGGTGAAGCCGGCATTTGTCGATTTGAATATTGAAGTCTTTAAACAAGCCCGGGGTTGCTGACAAAATGGTCGCAGATACAAAATTGTAACTTTTGCTTGCGCTTAGGCGTAAAGATGGATAGCTAAATTTTACTTAAATATGCTGGTATTTTATTTGGAATATAGCTTGTTTGAAGTTGTTTGAACTTAATTTTGTTGTAACATGTTGATATATTAATTGTTATCTTGAAATATGAAGTAGGCGCCTCCTTTTTAAGCGAAGAAAAGGCAGGCGCCTTTATATAAAAAATATTGCTAGATTGAATTAGGTTGGAGTGAAAAATATGTGAACAAACTCTATTGACAATATCCAAGCCTGGTTTACTTTAAATTAGAGTTACAAAAAAGTAAGGTAGAATGGTGTGCAATATACAAAAATGTATAAAAAATATTTGCAAAGAATAAAATTTTTCGAGTGTTTATGTTTTGTTAAGGTTATAACTGCTTAATTATTAATAACTTGTGTGGCGGTAGGTGTGTTTGTGACAAAACTGGAACACCTATTGCATTTGTTTTTCTGTAAGTTGCTTTTATTAGTTTTGTATTTTATTTTGCTTTCTGTTCGGAATTGGTCAAAGGAGAATGGTAATGTTTGAAGAAAACAGAAAAGTAGGTGTGAAGCTGGGGATGCTTGCGCTTGCAGGCGTGCTGGCTTTTGGGGGAAGTGCTTTTGCTGCAGATGAACCGACTGCGGCAGATGTTCAGACCAACTTGAATATCGTCTGGACCGCTGTTGCGGCGTTTTTGGTATTCTTTATGCAGCCAGGTTTCGCACTGGTTGAGGCGGGTTTCACCCGGGCGAAGAATGCCTGTAATATTATTATGAAAAACCTGATGGATTTCTCGATCGGAACAATTGCCTGGTGGGCTATCGGTTTTGGCCTGATGTTTGGCCTTGGCAGTGGTTGGATCGGTGGTGGTTCTAATCTGTTCTCTGCAGATTTTTCCAATGGATCTGATCTGAACTGGACCTTCTTTATCTTTCAGTGTGTCTTTGCTGGTACTGCCGCTACTATCGTCTCCGGGGCGATGGCAGAACGTACAAAATTCGTGAGTTATCTCGTTTACAGTATCTTTATCTGCGGTCTGATCTATCCGATCAGTGGTCACTGGTTCTGGGGAGGACTCTTTGGCGGTGGTGAGAATGGTTTTGCAAACGGCTTTATGTGGGATATGGGCTTCCTCGACTTTGCCGGCTCTACCGTGGTGCATAGTTGTGGGGCGTGGATTGCTCTGGCAGGTGCGATAACTCTGGGTGCGCGTACCGGTAAGTATGGTCCTGATGGCAAGAGCAAAGCTATCCCTGGACATAATATTCCGCTGGCTGCACTTGGTGTGTTCATTCTTTGGTTCGGCTGGTTCGGGTTCAACCCAGGTTCTACTACTACAGGTGACGGCGCTATCGGTTATATCGCAGTTACTACCAACCTCTCTGCGGCTGCAGGTGCGATTGCTGCGATGCTCGCCGGTTGGGTAAGATTTGGTAAGCCAGATGTCTCAATGAGTCTCAATGGTGTGCTGGCTGGTCTGGTGGCGATAACTGCTGGTTGTGATTGTGTTACCTTCGGTGGAGCGATCATCATTGGTCTGGTAGCAGGGGTACTGGTTGTGGTTGCGGTAGAGTTCATCGATAAGGTGCTGAAGATAGATGACCCTGTAGGTGCAGTAAGTGTTCATGGTGTATGTGGTGTTTGGGGTACTATCGGTCTCTGTTTCTTCCATAGTGAATCATCTTTTGCCGATCTTATCGGGGTGCAGTTGATCGGTGTGGCTGTGATGTTTGTCTGGGCGTTCGGTACTGGTATGATTCTCTTTAATATTCTCAAGGCGACTATCGGGCTGCGTACCAATCGTGAGGAAGAGCTCAAGGGTATGGATCTGGCTGAACACGGTAATGAAGCTTACAGCGGGTTCCAGATCTTTAATAATATTTAATGTGCCCTCGTCGAAAGCGGCCTCCAACCTACACTACACAATAATACAAGTCACCAGGATGTCGCTTTCGATTTAATACATTAGTTGGTATAATACTTAATTATAAAGAATAGACTTGAAAAGACCGGGCTGAAGATCGCAGAATAGAGGTTTGAGATCCGGTTGGCTCATACTCAACGAAAGGAATAGTTATGAAATTAATTACAGCGTATATTCAACCTGAAAGATTGAATGATGTCAAGCAGAAGCTCTATGCTGCTGATGTAATGAAGATGTCGATTACCAATGCTCTGGGCTGTGGGCAGCAGGGCGGTTACCACGAGTCGTACCGTGGTGTCGATATAGAGGTAAATCTCATCAAAAAAATACGTTTGGAAATTGCGGTTAATGCAGCATTTGTGGAAAAGACGATAAGTGCTATTGTCGAGGGCGCACGCACTGGTAATATCGGTGATGGTAAGATCTTTGTTACCAATCTGGAAGAGTGTGTCCGTATTAGAACCGGTGAAAAAGGCGAAGAAGCGATCGGTTAACTCTTGCTGAATTCGGATTTACTGGCGACTCTGATTGGCTTCAGGGTCGCCTGTAATGATTTAAGGTAAGATTTATTACGAAAAAGTATACTGTGCGCCAATGTGGGTAAATATGGTTGTTGAGGTGGAATGGGATGGGGTCACGAAATAATTTTATAAAGCTTCTTGGATATTTGACCACTTTGTGATATAAATTGACCTGTGAGTAGAAAATATTTGGGGCTGCTATCTACACAATCCAACAATTATTTAATATAGTTTAATAATTAATTCTAGGTGAATATTTTGTTATAAATGAATATGGTTTCATTTAGTACTGGTTTTATAGGAGAATTTTTAATGAGCATCAAAAATGTTACTGATCTCTTTGGTGATTATGTCTTCAACGATGAAGTTATGCGTGAACGTCTGCCAAAGAATGTCTACAAGAAGCTGGCCAAGACTATTGATGAATCACATGAGCTTGACTCAACAATAGCTGATGTGGTCGCTAATGCAATGAAGGATTGGGCAATTGAGAAGGGGGCAACTCACTACTGCCACTGGTTTCAGCCAATGACCGGAGTTACTGCTGAGAAGCACGACAGCTTTATCAGTCTTTCATCTGACGGCTCAATCATTATGGAGTTCTCTGGTAAGCAGCTTATCCAGGGTGAGCCTGATGCGTCAAGTTTTCCAAGTGGTGGTATTCGTGCAACTTTTGAAGCACGTGGCTATACTGCCTGGGACTGCACCAGCCCGGTATTTATCAAGCGTGACGGGGATAATACCACACTCTTCATCCCTTGCGCTTTTGTCAGCTATACCGGCGATGTGCTCGATAAGAAGACTCCGCTGTTGCGTTCTATGGATGCTCTTTCTCTACAGGCAATGCGAGTTCTCAAAGCAATGGGTAATAAGAAGAGTAAGCGTATCATCGCTACCCTTGGTGCCGAACAGGAATACTTCCTCGTCGATGAAGCCTATGTTGAACAGCGCCTTGACCTCATGATCTGTGGCCGTACCCTCTTCGGCGCGCAGCCATCAAAGGGGCAGGATCTCTGCGACCACTACTTCGGTTCTATCGAGGAGAGAGTGGCAAGCTATATGACCGAGTTGAATACTGAACTCTGGAAACTCGGCGTATCCGCTAAGACTCAGCATAACGAAGTGGCACCTGCACAGTACGAGTTGGCTCCAATCTACGCTACTCTTAACGTCGCTACCGATCACAACCAGCTTACTATGGAGGTGATGCAGAAGGTTGCGCGTCGTCATGGTTTCTACTGTCTGCTGCATGAGAAGCCATTCCACAACATGAATGGTTCTGGTAAGCATAATAACTGGGCGATTATGACCAATGATGGCGTAAATCTCCTTGAACCAGGGGATGACCCAGAAGATAACGCACAGTTCCTCGTTTTACTGGCGGCTATTATCAAGGCTGTCGATGTTTATGCGCCTCTGCTCAGAGCCAGTGTGGCAACTTCAAGTAATGACTGCCGCCTCGGTGGGCATGAAGCGCCTCCAGCGATTATCAGTATCTTCCTCGGTGATCAGCTCAATAAGGTTGTGGAGTCTATTGCCAAGGGTACCAAGCTTGAAGGTAATGATGGCAAGCCAATGATGCTTGGCGTAAGCACTCTGCCACCACTACCAAAGGACGCTACCGATAGAAACCGTACTTCTCCATTCGCTTTCACCGGTAATAAGTTTGAGTTCCGTATGGCTGGTTCACTCATCAATACCAGTGGTCCAAACTTTGTTCTTAATACCATCGTCTCTGATGCTCTCTGCGATATCGCTGATGAACTTGAAGCGGCAAGTGATGTCAACGCTGCGGCGCAGGAGATCTGTAAGAAGATCTTTAAAGAGCATGGTCGGGTTATCTTCAATGGTGATAACTATTCTGAGGAATGGCCGATTGAAGCTGAAAAGAGAGGCCTGCCTAATTTAAAGAACTCTCCAGATGCTTACAAGTGCATGGAAGATGCTGCGGTCAAGGACGTATTTGCCAAGCATGCAGTACTGAGCAACACCGAACTTGCTGCACGTTATGAAATTCTTCTTGATACCTATGCCCAGAATATCCTTATCGAAGGGCGTACCGCGCTGACTATGGGTAACCGGACTATCATGCCAGCGGTTATGGAGTATGCCGCGCGTCTTGCTGCGTCTGTGACCGCGGTCAAGGAAGCTGGTGTTGACGCAACTGTATTTTTGGCTCGCCTGGAGAAGGTCAACCTCCTTATCTCTGAACTGCAGGGTGGACTAGAAGCTTTGAGCGCTGCGATTGAAGAGGTTGAAGGTGCTGAGTGTGCTAAATGTATGGCTGAAGGTGCACGTGATAAGATCCTGGTAACTATGGCTCAGGCACGTGCTGCTGCTGATAGCCTTGAAGAGATTGTTGATGCAGATCTCTGGCCTCTGCCAACATACAATGAGATGTTGTATCTTCGCGGTTAGTAGTTGTTTTGGGGATTATCCCTATAGGTGCAGAGGCCTTTTTATGGGGACTCTGCACTTTTTTTGTGTCCGACTGGATTAATTTTGTGGGTAGACCGATAAATAGATTGATTACGGGTATGGATTGTTGAGCCTATGTCTTCAGGATGAAGGTATGAAGAATTTTCTTTTCTCAGATACTGTTAGTGGTGTCTCCAAGCTGGTCTTTCTGGTCATTGTATTGAATGCAGGGGTGATTACGCTCTCAGAATTTCCGTCTATAGCAGTAGGACATGAGCGGTATATCATCTGGCTGGAGATATTCTGTGTGATTATCTTTATTGCTGAGGTTATCTCAAAGTCATACCGTTTCGGATGGCAGGAGTATATTGCGGTACCCTGGAACAAGATAGATTTCGCCTTGGTAATACTCTCACTGCCGGTACTGCTGATGCCATTTGTGGATGTGGGAGGGGTGAGTGCAGTGTTGACGCTCAGGCTGGTGCGTTTTATCCGGCTGCTCAAGATATTCTCGGTTATTCCCAAGAGTGCCAAGTTTGTGCAGGGACTCAAGCGTGCCTTTCGCTCCTCTATCGGAGTGGCGGTAGGTATGGCTATTCTCCTCTTTATCTCGGCTTTGTTCAGCACGATGATCTTTGGGGATCATGCACCGCAGATGTTTGGCAATCCGCTCCTCAGTGCTTACTCAATGTTCAGGGTCTTCGCCATTACCGGCTGGTTTGAGATTCCGCGGGAACTTTTGAAGATACCATATTATAATACAACCGGCTGGGTATTCTTCATTCGCTGTTACTTTATTGGTTTTCTGCTCTCGGGAGGGATGATCGGGCTGTCGATCTTCAATGCTACATTTATTGATGCGCTGGTCGAGGATAATACCGAGGAGGTGGAGGATAGGGTCGCCAAGGTTGAGCAGAAGCTGGATAAAATGCATGATCTGCTTACCGCCATTAATAATAAATTACAGCGCTGATTATGCTTTGGGTTAGGATAAATTTAGCGGCAGCGGGTTTAGACCCGCTGCCGCTGAGTTTATAACTTAATGCCAAAATTGAGGCTATTACTGGTTGATATTCTGGCGTAGATCATTGATGAAGCTGCTCATCTCTTCAAAGTCTCGGCCTTTGATTATATGTCTGAGATAGTTCAGTTTATTGTTGATCTTATCGATCTGTTTAAGGGTTTGATCGTTGAACATGATCTCGGCGATGAGACTATCATCCTCGGAGAGCAGCCCTTCGGCGATATTGAGGTGCTTGCTGAAGGTTGTTCCAGGAGCTTCGAGCCGATCCATGCAGGCGGCAAAGACCATCGATGAGGCAAAAGGAATCGACAGACTGTATGCCATCATCTCATCATGCTCTTTGAAGGAGAGTTCAAAGATATTGAGTTTGAGCTCGGTAAAGACCTCACGGAAGAAGTCCTTGCCGAACTGGCAGGATTCGGAGATGATGATGCCATTCTGATTGGACAGGTCACGGAGATTGGCGAAGGTGGGGCCGAACATCGGGTGTAGCGAGACAAAGGGATGTCCCTTGAGGGCGTAGTACTCAGGTAGATCACCCTTTACCGATTTGATATCGGCAAGGATGCACTCTTCTGGCAGATGCGGGATCATGGCTTCAAAAGCCCCGCGGGTACGCTGAATGCTGGCGCAGTTGATGGCCAGTTCCGGTTTGAAGTCGCGGACCTCTTCGAGTTTGGAGAGACGTCTGGTCTCAAAGAAGAACTTCAGGCGGGAAAGCTCCTGGTCATAGACGGCTACCTCGTGATCAAGGCAGAACTCCTCAGTAAGCCAGGCTCCCATCTTGCCGGCACCTAGAATGAAGATTCTCATACCAGGCTCCTTTCCTCGTAACAGCCGAGGAAGCGGTACTTGGCGGTAGCCTCTTCTACCTTATCCAGAACCTCCTGCACCTCCGGACTCTTGAGGTTACCCTCAAAGTCGAGGAAGAAAGCGAATTCACCCGGTTGATCCGGAACTGAGTCGATACGGGTGAGATTGATGTTTTTATTGGCGAATAACTGCAGGACGTGGTAGAGCTGTCCGGCACGGTCATCGGTGGCAAAGGTTATTGAACACTTGTTGCCTGTACCTGGAGCCGGTTCTTTGGCCAGAACCAGGAAGCGTGTCTGGTTGGTATCGAGGTCTTCGATATTCTCCTTGACAATCTCGAGATTGTAGTAACTTGCGGCTAATGAACTGGCGATGGCGCAGGAAGAGGCAGGGTTGGTCTCGGCGAGCATCTTGGCTGCTCCTGCGGTGTCGAAGAAGCGCATGGGCTCCAGATTCTGGCGCTTGAGGAACTCCCGGCACTGTGAGAGTGCTTGTGGATGGGAGTAGGAGCGGCGGATGCTGCGGTGATCCGTACCCGGGGTGACCAGTAGGCAGTGATGAATCGGGGTCTTGATAGCGCCGACAATGAAGAGATCGGAATAGAGCATGAGACCATTTACCTGTCCGACCATACCGCCGAGGGTATTCTCTACCGGTACGATACCGTAGTCGTAGACCCCTTCTTCAACACCCTTGAAGATATCGGCGAATTCCTCGCAGGGCATGGGGGCGAGGGACTTATCCCAGTGGCGGCAGGCCAGTTCGCTATAGGCGCCGTGCTCACCCTGGAAGGCGGCGAGGGTCGAGGTCTCCTTCTGGATGCGTTTGCTCTCATCGAACATGAGCTTGTAGATATCCTCGATAAACTCGGCTTTGAGCAGCGCATTCTCGCGCTCGGTAAGATTCTTGATGATTGCTGCTTCACGCCCGGTATCCTCAACGTTCTTTTTGAAGACGGTGGAGATACGGGCGACCTCCATACGTTTCTGCAGGAGCTGGAGGATGTTGTTATCGATTTGATCAATCTTGCGCCGTACGGTATCCAGGTTGATTGATTCGTCTTTCATTCTGTTCCTTTCACATTAATAAGTTATAAGTTAGGCAAGACGCGAAATTCTGTAGCATTTACTCCTGAATGTCCAGGGCGTGTATCTCTTTCATACACTCATCCATGAGCTTCAGCTTCTTGACCAGAGTGGCGAAGAACTCAGGGGTTAGAGATTGCGCGCCGTCACAGCGGGCTTCGTCCGGGCAGATATGCACCTCTATCAGGAGACCGTCGGCTCCGGCGGCAATGGCGGCCAGTGACATCGGCTCTACCAGATTTCGCCGACCTGTAGCGTGGGAAGGATCGACGATTATTGGTAGATGAGCGATACTCTGTACTGACGGTATGGCGCTGAGATCCAGGGTGTTGCGGGTATGGGTCTCGAAGGTGCGGATACCACGTTCGCAGAGCATCACGTTCGGGTTGCCTTCACTCAGAATATACTCGGCGCAGTTGAGCCACTCCGCTAGGGTTGAGTGCATGCCACGTTTGAGTAGAACCGGTTTGGGAGCTCTGCCTACCTCCTGTAGGAGGGAGAAGTTCTGCATATTGCGTGCGCCGATTTGAATGATGTCGGCGTACTCACAGACCCAGGAGACATCTCGGGGGTCGATGACCTCGGTGATGATCGGTAAGCCAGATTCTTGACCGGCCTTCTTGAGGAGTTTGAGTCCGGCCAGCCCCAGCCCCTGGAAGTCATAGGGCGAGGTACGGGGTTTGAAGGCGCCACCGCGGAGAATGTTGGCTCCGGCCTCTTTGATCGCCAGCGCGGTACTGACGACCTGTTTCTCGGTCTCGACACTGCACGGCCCGGCGATAATAGTGAGCTCTTCGCCAATTTTTACACCTTTAACATCAATTACAGTCTTCTGTTCGGGACTGGTTTTACTGGCTAGTCGTAATTTATTCATTTTTTTGTTTTGCTCATCGCTTCCTTGATCGATGAGACCCTTTCTTTCATTATCGTTATTAACTCTGGATTATTCAAATTATCTTCGATTATTCTTTCAAAAGCACTGCCGATAACCACCCCTTCGGCGTAGCCCGCTACCGCCGCCGCCTGCTCCGGGGTGGAGATGCCAAAGCCGACACAGAGCGGGAGGTCAGAGACCTGGCGCAGCTCGGCGATATGTTGTGCTACGGCGTTGGTATTGATCTCGCCGGTACCGGTGATCCCGGTCTTGGAGATGACATAGGCAAAACCGGAGGCATCCTCAAGGATATAACCGACCCGGTTTAGAGGCGTGGTCGGAGCGATGAGCCTGATGCGGGCGAGGTCTGTACTGAACTTGCCTTCAATCTCACCCCGTTCTTCCGGTGGCAGATCTACAATGAGCACCCCATCGGCGCCAGCAGCCAGGGTATCCCGTGAAAATTTTTCCAGGCCGTAGGCGAGGATCGGGTTGTAATAACTGAAGATGATGATCGGTTGTGAGTAGTCGCGGCGCAGTTCTCGCACCAGCTCCAGACTCTGTTGGAGGGTTATTCCCGCTGCAAGCGCCCGCTGTGATGAGCGCTGTATTGCCGCGCCGTCAGCTGTGGGGTCGGAGAAGGCGATGCCGAGCTCCAGAATATCCACCCCGCTGTCGAACATGGCGCGGATTATCTTCAGGGACTTGCCGGTATCAGGGTCACCCGCAGTAATAAAGCCGACCAGGGCTGAGGTAGACTCCTCTCGCACCTTGGTAAATGTCTGCTCCAGTCTATTCATCTGCTCCTCCTTCTAGCGCTTCTATGGCGGCGGTTGCATGGTCGAGGTCCTTGTCGCCCCGGCCTGAAAGGTTTATAAGAATAATCTCTTCCGGGCTGCGCTTTTGGGCTTCTTTAATGCCTTGCGCCAGAGCGTGTGAACTCTCCAGAGCCGGGATGATACCTTCGTACAGTGATAGTTGTTTGAAGGCTTCCAGCGCTTCGCGGTCGGTTATCGAGGCGTAGCGGGCGCGCTTGAGATCCTTGAGTAGGGAGTGCTCAGGGCCGACTCCAGGGTAGTCCAGACCGGCGGAGATGGAATGTGCTTCGGTGATCTGGCCGTACTTGTCCTGGAGCAGGTATGACTTGGCTCCATGGAGGACTCCGATACTGCCGTGGCAGAGCGGGGCGGCGTGTTTGCCGGTCTCGATACCGAGTCCTGCGGCTTCTACGCCGATAAGCTCGACCTCCGGGTAATTGATATATGGGTAGAAGATACCGATGGCGTTACTCCCGCCACCGACGGCGGCTATAACCGCATTCGGTTGCCGCTCAGTCAATTCTGTCATCTGGGTAATTGCTTCTTCGCCGATAATCTTCTGGAACTCTCTGACCATGACCGGGTAGGGGTGCGGCCCGGCAACGGTACCGATGACATAAAAGGTGTCTTCGACAACCTCCGACCAGTAACGCATCGCCTCGTTCATCGCATCCTTGAGGGTGGCTGAGCCGGATTCGACACTGATAACCTCGGCTCCCAGCAGGTGCATCCTGGCAACATTCGGCGCCTGGCGTCTGACATCCTCTTTACCCATGAAGACCTTGCACTCCAGGTTCATCAGCGCTGCCACCGTGGCGGTTGCCACCCCGTGCTGACCCGCTCCGGTTTCGGCGATAACCTTCTTCTTGCCCATCAGCCTGGCAAGTAGGCATTGACCGACGGTGTTGTTGATCTTGTGGGCGCCGGAATGGTTGAGGTCTTCGCGTTTGAGGTAGATCCTGGCGCCGCCGATAACCTCACTCAGCCTGGCGGCAAAGTAAGTGGGGGTGGGTCTGCCTACATAATGCTTGAGCAAAGCCTTGAACTCACTGTGAAAAGGACTATGCTCATCTTTGATATAGCGGTTATATGCTTCCTCGAGCTCCAGAATAGCCGGGATCAAGGTCTCTCCTACAAATCTCCCTCCGTACTTACCGAAGTGCCCGGTACTATCCGGATAAGAGTAGTCTGCTGCTGAACTCATGAAAATATCCTTTCCGCGTGTGGCGCTGTTCCAACTGAATGTATAATATTAATTATCTCTTGTACTTTGTCTAAATCTTTGATCCCGGGGCTGCTCTCAACCGCTGAGCTTAAATCCAGCGCCTGCGGGTTGCCCTCGGCGATAGCTTGTCGGACATTATCCTTGCTGATACCTCCGGCGAGGATGTACGGGTGCTTGAGTCCGAACGCTCCAGCTTGCTGCCACTGCCAGCTCTGGAAATTTCCGCCGGGTAGGATCCCTTTACCCAGCTCCAGCAGGTACGCGTCGGCGGAGTAGTCCCGTATGTCTTCAGCAAAGCTCTCATTTTTGAGAACTTTAATTATCCTCTTGCCACTGGAGTGGAGATTCTGGATGTAGGCCTCGGATTCATTTCCGTGCAATTGGAGCAGGTCGATACCGGTTCTCTCAATAATTTGCAGTACCCGCTCCAGCGGCATGTCGACAAATATCCCGCAGGTACAGCATTCGTCGCCAATTGCCGCAACGATCTCCCGCGCCTGACTGATACTGACATGGCGTGGACTCGGCGGGTAGAAGACTAGACCGATGGCGTCGGCTCCGGCTTCGGCGACAGCAACTGCCTGTTCTGGAGTCGTTAGACCGCAGATCTTAACTTCTCGTGAAGTGTGCATATTTATAATCCTCTCAAGCTTTTGAGAAATTCAACCCGGTCATCCGCCCGGACAATACTCTCTCCCACCAGGAATGAGTGTATCTTTTCTCTGGGGTAGAGGGCGATATCAGCGTAGGAAAAGATGCCGCTGGCAGCAACGATTAGCTGATCCTCGCGGAGCTTTGTCGCCAAATTCAAGGCGTTGTCCAAATCGGTAGTGAAAGAGCTTAGATCGCGGTTGTTGATGCCGATTATCCGTGCTCCGCTGCCTTCGATCTTCTCCAGATCGTCCTCGGAGTGTATCTCGACAAGGGCGTCGATAGCCAGCGCCTGAGTAAGAGCAATGAGATCGGCGAGGAGCTCTTTGTCTAGAATTCTGGCGATGAGTAGAATCGCGTCGGCGTGGTTGGCACTCGCTTCATACACCTGATATGGATCTATGATAAAATCTTTGCGCAGAACCGGAAGGTTACAGGCGGCGCGAGCGGCGCGAAGATCCTCCAGTGATCCCTTGAAGAAGTCTTTCTCGGTAAGGACTGAGATAGCGGCGGCTCCGCCTGCGGCGTAGAGGCTGGCCATCTCAGCCGGTACTAGATCTGGTTGAATATCCCCCTTACTCGGGGAGGCGCGTTTGATCTCAGCAATAATATTTATCCCGTCGTTCTGCAGGGCAGTATAGAAGGAGCGATAATCTTCTCGGTCGCCACAGGCAACGCGGAGTGCGATCTCGCTTACTACGCTTTTATGCTCGGCAATCTCGCTGCGTTTGCATTCGAGGATTTTTTCTAGAAAATCTGACATTAGTTCTCCTGCGTAAATTTGACCAAGGCGGCGAGTTTGGCGGCGGCGCGGCCGGAATCGATGGATTCTTCAGCCAATTTGATGCCCTCACGGAGATTATCCACCTTGTCGGCAGTGAGTAGGGCTGCGGCGCTGTTGAGGAGGATAATATTGCGCTTGCCGCCGCGGATACTGCCGTCAAAGATGCCGTTGATAATAGCAGCATTCTCCACGCTGTCACCACCTTTCAGTTCAGCAAGCTCGCAACACTGATCGAAGAAGTTCTCGGGATCTATCTCGTAGGTCTTGAGCGCATTATTGTTGAGCTCGGTGACGCGGGTGCGGGTAGTGACGGTTATTTCGTCCATACTGTCATGGCCGTGAACGACCAGTGCGTGTCTGGCCCCGAGGAGTTTGAGCGCGTGGGCAAACATTTCGGTAAGCTCAGGGGCGTATACTCCGAGAAGGATGTTTGACGCGCCGGCCGGGTTGGTGAGCGGCCCTAGGAGATTGAAGATACTCCGGACACCCAGCCCTTTACGCACGGGAGCGGCGTATTTCATGGCACCGTGGTATTTGGGGGCGAAGAGAAAACCGATACCGATCTCGTTGACCGCTTCTTCAACAATCTCCGGATCAAGGTCGAGATTGACCCCTAGACTCTCCAGCACATCGGCACTGCCGCATTTGCTTGAGACCGAGCGGTTGCCGTGCTTGGCGACTACTACGCCGCAACCGGCGACGACAAAGGCGGTAGTCGTTGAGATGTTGAAGGTGTGCAGCTCATCACCGCCGGTTCCGACAATATCTACTACCGGCGAACCCGTGACCTGGAGGCGTTTAGCCTTACCGCGCATGGCACTGGCGGCACCGGCGAGCTCTTCGAAGGTCTCACCCTTGGTTGAGAGAGCGGTCAGCATTCCGGCCATCTGGATGTCGCTGACTTTGCCCGAGAGTATCTCATCCAGTACCTCTGCTGCTTCACTCTGGCTGAGATCTTCGCGTCGGATAACCTTTCTTAGTAGATTGCTGAACATAATCATTCCTCTCCTTTGATCTGGTTTAAAAAGTTTCTGAGCAGTCTCTTGCCGGTTGTGGTCATGATCGACTCAGGGTGGAATTGTATACTTTCAATGCAGTACTTGTTATGTCTGATACCCATTATCTCCCCGTCATCGGTCTCGGCGGTAATGGTGAAACAAGCGGGAAGGCTTTTGCGTTCAATTGCCAGCGAGTGATAACGCATGGCCTTGATTGGTTTGTTAATTCCGGCAAAGAGCCCTTTGCCATCATTTTTGACCAGTGATACCTTGCCGTGCATTACCGACTTGGCATGGACGATTCGGCCGCCGAAGGCCTGACCTATGGTCTGGTGCCCGAGACAGACTCCTAGTATTGGTACTCTGCCGGCGAAGTGTTTGACGGCGGCGAGGGAGATTCCGGCATTATCCGGGTTACTCGGTCCGGGGGAGATTACTATTCCCGCAGGGGTGAGTTTATCCAGTTCCTCAAGGCTTACCTGGTCATTGCGTTTGACCACAACCTCGGATTCGGTATCGAGCATCCGCAGGTACTGTACTAGGTTATAGGTGAATGAGTCGTAATTATCTATCATTAATATCATCTTATTTTCTCCTCAATCTCGCGGCTCAGGTTATTGGATGTCTTGAGCATCTGGAGTGCTTTATTGACACTTCCGGCTTTGTTGACCGATTCCTGACGCTCTTTTTCGGGGTCTGAATCATAGACGATGCCGCCTCCGGCTATTGCGGTGAGAATCCCGTTCTCTACCGCGGCAGTACGGATGGCGATAGCAAAGTCCATATTGCCCTTGAAGCTGATATAACCTACCGCTCCGCCGTAGAAGTCACGCGGGAAGTCTTCCAGTTCGGAGATGATCTCCATTGCTCGTACTTTCGGCGCTCCCGAAAGGGTGCCGGCAGGGAAGGTGGCGGCGAAGAGATCGAAGGCGTCGTACTCGTCGGCGATATTACACTCGACATTAGAGACGATATGCATAACATGTGAGTAGCGCTCAATAAACATCAGATCTGTTACCTGGACGGTACCAGTGACGGCGACTCGACCCAGATCGTTTCTGCCCAGGTCTACCAGCATCAGGTGTTCGGCTCGCTCTTTCTCGTCCTGGAGCAGCTCATCAGCGAGAGCTCTGTCCTCCTGTTCGGTAATGCCACGGGGTCTGGTGCCGGCGATGGGGCGTACCGTCGCTTTGCCGTTTTTGAGTTTAACCAGGGTCTCTGGGGAACTGCCGATAATCTGCTTGTGATCAAAACTGAGGAAATACATATAAGGAGAAGGGTTGATATAGCGTTGAGCGCGGTAGAGGCCGATGAGATCGTCGGGAGCTTTGCAGGTGAATTTCTGGGCAATAACCGCTTGGATGATCTCACCGTCAAGAATAAGCTGCCTGGTCTTACTGACTTTGTCGCGGTACTCCTCTTCTGGTATTAGCGCTTTGAGAGTGTCATTGAAGCTATTCAGCCCCTCGATGTCGGGAAGGCTGATAGGTGACTCAATGAACTTGATCAACTCCCGGATTCTCTGTTTTGATTCTTGGAATTGTTTTTCGGCTTCAGCGTCTCTGCTGAAGTTGAATACCAGTACCATCAGGCTGTTCTTCAGGTTGTCAAAGACCAGCATCTCCTTGGGGATGACAAAACGCGCTAGCGGGGTGTCCTTGGGCAGTTTGTTGGGAATCTTTGGTTCAAAGAAGCTGACTGCTTCAAAGGTAAAGTATCCGATCAGTCCACCCCAGACCGAAGGGAGTTCGGGGAGTTCTGCCGGTTTGAAGTTTGAGATATAATCACGGAGTATATTCAGAGGGTTGCCGTGATGCGGGAGCTGCTCGGTATTATTCTCGGTCTCAATCTCTACATACTCGGCGTAGAGGCGAATCATGGCATAGGCACCGATACCCAGGAAACTGTGGCGTCCCCAGCGCTCTCCACCTTCAACAGATTCAAGCAGGAATATTGGTTGCTCAGGGTCATGGTGGAAGAATTTGCGCAGCAGTGATACCGGGGTCTCGGAGTCGGCAAGGAGCTCCTCACAGACCGGTACCACTCCGTGTGCTTCACGCAGTCGGATGAAGTCTTCCTGAGTTGGGTACGCGCTTAAAAACATGGGTTGATTCCTTCAAAAATATGGGTTAAGCAATAATGAATGCAAAAAAAACAGACCGATCTTTTCGCGGTCTGTTTCAAGCTTCTCATCTCAGGCCGCAAGTCTAGTTTAACTCACGCCTGTCTGTCATCATACTCTGATTACAACAAACAACCGCTCGTCTTCTGGTAATACCAGAAACGCCAAGAATAGCTAAAGCTAAAGAAATAATCGGCTAATTGATGGTTAATCACGGTTGAAACCTTGTCTATTAAAAATAAGATATTATTATACTAGTGATTCTTCGACGCTATGTCAAGGTAAAAACTGGATAATTTTATTAGTTTATTGCTGTGTTCGCTGTGAACTGGAGCGAATTATTAATTCTGAGGGAACCGTTAACTGGGTCTTAGGGTGTTGAGGATTCAGCAGAATCTCTACCATAAGGTCGATTGCCTTGAGGGCAATTTTGGGGAAGTTTTGCTCTATTGAGGTGACATCAAGGCATTGGGCAGTCGGCGTATTGTCTATCGAAGTGAGAAGAAGGTCATGGGGAATGGAGATCCCGGCATCTATACAGCGTTTGTAGAGCAGACCCATCAGAAAGTCGGTAGCGGTAAAGATGCCGTCGAATTTGCGCAGGTTTTGTATGATCGTCTCACTATACGCGGTGAAGCTCGGCCTTCCCGGTTGATCAGGTATACAGATAGGCTCGAAGACTGAAAGATTGTTCTCCAGAAGTATATTACGATAAGACATATAGCGCTGCTGAACATAGACGGTATGATTGGTTTTGTCGCCAATGACAAAGCCGATTCGTTTTGCGCCTTCCGCAACCATATGTTTTATTGCCAGGGAGGTAGCATCTATCGGGGTGCATACCTCATTGAACTGCCCTTGATAGATATCAGAGACGTGGGGTACGAGAATAAACGGGATACCCTTCGCATCAAGGTATTTGGCTGCATGCTGATCAAAATTGGTGCTTGGCCAGATAATGAATCCGGCGATATCGTGGGTCTCAACTGCATTCTTGATTACTTCTTGCTCGCTATACGAGTCATTGGCGTAGTCGGTATTGAAGACTATCAAGTTGTATTTTCCTGCCCGGGAAGATATGCTCTCGCAAAGTATAGGGTGCAAATTATTACTGGTAAGATCGATAAAACTCAGACCGATCTTCTTGCCTATCAGTTCGGGGTGTCCTTCTAGGAGTAATGAAATCGCTTTATCTTCGAGTATGGTCATCTTCTTCCTTTATAGGATTATTTTCAAGACCGCTAAGTTAAGATTAATCTATATTAATGATTATATATTTTTTGATAGGTTTGACAAGAAGAATCAAGGCGTTTGCAGTATTTCGCAACTGACTTGAAAGGATATTTTTAAGGTGGATTTGTTTTTTTACTCAAGAAGTGTTCTTCCTTCGTCCGATAAAAGTTGTGTAAGGTTATTTATGGTATCAATGGAGAATTGATTATGAGTAATTCATATAGAGATCGAGCCGGGGGGAGTTATAGTGTCGGGGTGCATGATTATTATCTTAAGCCTGGGCATATACTACTCAACCAGGAGGATACAATTGTTAAGACGACTCTTGGAAATTCTGTAGCAGTGGTTATTTATGATAAATTAAATAAGATTGGCGGTATGACGCATTTTATCAAGCCGGCGACCAGAAATCGGCGGAATGCGACAGCGCAGTTTGGAAATGTGGCGGTGGCGACTCTGTGCAGGATGATACGTGCGGTCGGGGCGCGGAGTGAAAATCTGGTGGCACAGATTATCGGCGGCGCGGCGAATTCGCGGGTTCGGGACAGTGGACTCGGGAGGAAGAATGTCGAGGTGGCCAGGGAGATACTCTTCAAGTTTGGTATTCCGGTGATTAGTCAAGATACCGGAGGATTACTTGGCAGGAAGGTGATATATCATAGCGGAACAAATGAGCTGGTGGTCTATAAGGTTGATCGGGCCAAGGAGTATGAGTGGTTCAAGCCTAAGGACAATTTGATGTATGCGTGATAGCCATTGTCCAGTATAAAGAAGCTCCTCAAACAGTATGCACTATTTTTTTGTGCATATTTTATTGGTCGCCGGACACCGGTCAGCAGAACTGAATCTTCTTTATAAAAGAAACAAACGCGTGCTTTAATTTTTCTATTATTATATTACTCGCGCGTCGGCGCAGAAGCGCCTCAGTCTGCAATACTCTCTCTGGCGGCTACCGCCAGCGCGTCACAGCGTTCATTCTCCGGGTGTCCGGCGTGTCCTCTGACCCATTCCCAATCTACCCGGTGCGGCTTCAGAGCCTTGAGCATACGTTCCCAGAGATCCTGGTTTTTTACCGGTTTTTTGCCGGCGGTCTTCCAGTCGCGCTTGATCCAGCCTGAGATCCAGTCTTTTCTGAAAGCATCACAGACATAGCGGCTATCAGTAATCACCGTTACCCGGCAGGGCTCGCGCAGGAGTTCAAGAGCATTTATTACCCCGAGCATCTCCATTCGGTTGTTGGTGGTCTGCAGCTCGGCTCCGCTCAACTCCTTCTCCGCTCGGGGTTCATCACACTGGAGGATTGCACCCCAGCCACCGGGACCGGGATTGCCGCTGCAGGCTCCGTCACTATATATTCTTACCGTCTTCATTTTCTCATCTTTCTAGTTATTCTTTTTACATATTTCCTCTTACGCCGGTGTGAGTGAATCAGTATTATATAGTTATACGATAAAGATTGCAACGGGGTTCTCTCTCCAAAGGAAGTGGGTATGGCAAAGCGTAAGAGTATTTATGTCTGTAGCGAGTGCGGGCACAAGGCCAAAAACTGGATGGGTAAGTGTCCGTCCTGTAATCAGTGGGATACGATGGTCGAGGAACTACAGAGCAGTGAAGAGAGTATCGGCAGTCGGGCGGTGCGTACCGCCAAGAGTAGCGGGAGTATTCAGATATCCCAGGTTGAGGCAGAGGACGGGGTCAGGCTGGGTACCGGGGTCAAGGAACTCGACTGCATACTCGGTGGCGGTCTGGTGCGCGGAGCGGCGGTACTCATTGGTGGCGAGCCGGGAGTGGGTAAGTCTACGCTCCTGATGCAGGCGGCAAATTGGCTGGCGGAGGCTGCGGGTACGGTACTTTACATTACCGCTGAGGAATCGCTTATTCAACTCAAGCTCAGAGCCGAGAGGCTCGGAACTCTTGCCTCTAATCTCAAAGTGCTGGCAGAGAATAATATCGAGATTATTCAGAAGGTGATTGCGGATGAGCAGCCGGAGGTGGTGATACTTGATTCGATTCAGATGGTCTACTGGGAGGTTATCGGTTCGGCTCCGGGTTCGGTAGGGCAGGTTCGAGAGTGTGCGGCGACGTTGGTGGCGCAGGCTAAGAGATTCAATATTCCGATTCTGATTGTCGGGCATGTCACCAAGGAAGGGAGTATCGCCGGCCCCAAGGTTCTGGAGCATATTGTGGATGTGGTACTCCAGTTTGAGGGGGATAAATTTCATACGGCGCGTATTCTTCGGGCGATAAAAAATCGGTATGGAGCGGTAAATGAGATCGGGGTTTTTGAGATGGGGGCAGGTGGGCTGACCCCGGTGGCGGATGCGTCCAAGCTCTTTCTCTCCGGGCGTGAAAGTGGGAGTAGCGGTTCGGTTGTGACTGCGGCACTGGAAGGGTCGCGACCGTTTCTGGTAGAGGTGCAGGCTTTGGTAACCGACGGATATCCGGGAAATGCCAAGAGGCAGGTCAGTGGAGCGGATAGAACCAGAGCACAGATGATACTCGCTGTGCTGGAGAAGCGTGCGGAGATCAGCCTCTATGATAAGGATGTCTTTCTCAATGTGGTTAGTGGCGCGAGTCTGGGGGATACCGGAAGTGATCTGGCAATTGCGCTTGCGATTGTATCGAGTCTGTTGAATGAGAATTTTGACCGTGAGATTGTGGTTATCGGTGAACTGGGGCTTGGAGGCGAGGTACGCAATGTCGCTCAACTCGAACCCCGCCTCAAAGAAGCTGAGCGCTTGGGTTTTAAAGCTGCGGTAGTACCGAGACTGCGCAAGAAGCCTCAAACCAAAATAAGACTGATTCCAGTGGACTCAATCGATATCGCCTTGCAGGAGTTACGGCATTTTAAGCAGGAAGGGTAGAGATGGAACCGCAGGCCAAAGGTGGGTGGAAAAGGGCATATATTCATATAGACATGGATGCATTTTTCGCCGCTATCGAGGTGCGGGAGAATCCGCAGCTCAAGGGCAAACCAGTGATTATCGGAGGAGACCCTAGAGGGCGTGGGGTTGTCTCAACCTGTTCGTATGAGGCGCGGAAGTTTGGGGTACATTCGGCGATGTCTTGCAGTGAGGCGTATCGGCTCTGTCCGCAGGGTATCTTTCTGCGGGGCAGTTATGCACTCTATTCGGCGGTCTCCCGGGAAATACATGCCATCTTTGATGAGTTTACGCCGCTGGTGTTGCCGTTATCCTGTGATGAAGCCTTTCTTGATGTTACCGGTATGGAGCGTCTGCTTGGGGATCCGGTGGCGATTGCTGAGAAAATACGTCGGGAGATATTCGAGCGGGTGAGGCTTACTGCTTCCGCCGGGGTCGCGGGAACTATGTTCGTCGCTAAGCTTGCTTCAGATCTAAATAAGCCTGACGGCTTGACGGTGATCAGGGATGATGAAGTTATCGAGCGCTTGGCGCCACTGGCTGTCGGACGTATCTGGGGGTTGGGTAAGGTTGGGGTGCGGCGGGTAAATGCGCTGGGAATAAGAACTATAGGTGAACTGCAGGAGTGGCCGGAACCGGAGTTGATCGGAGCCTTAGGTAATATCGGGGCGCATCTTTATCGGCTGTGTCGCGGGATTGATGAGCGCGTGATAACCCCGGAGAGTGAACGCGAGAAGAGCGTCTCCAATGAAACCACATTTCCAGAGGATTTGCTGGATTTGACTGAGTTGGAGAAGAGCCTGCTCTATCTTGCGGATAAGGTGGCACGGCGTTGTCGGCGCTATGGGTTGGAAGGTAGGGTGGTGCAGCTCAAAGTCAAGTACAGCGATTTTAAGCAGGTGACACGCAGACAGAGTCTGGATAAATTTACTGCGAGCTCGCAACTAATATATGACCTAGTAAAGAGGTTACTGCGGACTAAGACTGAGGCCGGGATGAGGCCGATACGTCTGCTCGGGGTTGGGCTGAGTGGATTCTCCGAGGATAATGCTGAAGGGTTCAGGCAAGCTTCGCTCTTTGACGCGGAGGCTGGGTCTGAGAGTGAGCTTGAGCAGAAGATGTCAGAGGTAGACGTTGCTACCGATCTGATTGCAAAAAAATTCAGCGATACCGGAATTATCGGACGGGCGACTCTCGTTTTTGATCAACAACGGCAAAAACACAAAGAGAAAGAAGGGTGAAGGTGAAATTACTCGGGATAGATCTAGGCTTGAAGCGGTTGGGTTTTGCGATCTGTGATACAGAGCTGCCTATGGCTCTGGCGCACAAGGTGGTAGAGGTGAAACGGGTGGAGGAGATTGTACCGGCGATTCTCATGGTTAAAGAAGAGGTCGGGGCGGAGCGTCTGGTTATCGGGTTGCCCCTGGAGATGAGCGGCAAGGCAGGGAAGAAAGCCAAGGAGACAGAGTCCTATAAGACAGCGTTGGAGAGTAAAGGGATTGAGGTGGTGCTAGTTGATGAGCGCCTGACATCGGCGGCGGCGCATTCTGTGCTGAAAAAAGCCAACTTAAACCGGAAAAAAAGGATGCAGACGGTGGATGCAATATCGGCGCAACTCATTCTACAGTCATATGTTGACGTAAATTTTAGTTAAATTAACAGGTAGTCCCTTTATCAACCAAAACCGATTCAAGATTGTTATAAAAAAAACTTGTGCTATAATCACCAATCATGATTATCGGGCGTCGGGCAATGGGGAATTGGCCGGTTCCTGTCTTTAGGAGTGATTTGGAGTGGTTATTAGCTTATGCGTAGGTTTACCTTACATGTCTTGATTCTACTTGGGGCACTGGTGTTCTCTGTCGGTCTGATCAATATGTCGGCGGGAAATAGGACTACCGGAGTGGCCTTGGAGGAGACCGGGGGAGCGACGGTTTTTCCGACGCTGTCATCTTCGGTAAGACACTACCAGCAGGAACTGGTTCTACCGAAGTCTGCTCTTGGAGGGCAAACTGAACCCGCTAATGTCTATCTCGAACTTATCCGGGATGAGTTGGCATCCGGGATGAGTCCGGCTAAGGTAGAAATTGCTGAGCCGGAGGCGCAGATGCCGAGGGTGGCGGAAAAACCGGTAGAGGCAAAGAAGGTGACGACTGCTCCGAAGCAGGCTGAACCGAAAAAGCCGGAGAAAGATTATGTTGAACGCTGGGCGTTGGTTACCGCATACTGTCCGTGTAGTAAATGCTGTGGTTATGCGACTCCGGGGCGCACTGCGACCGGTACGAGTGCTTGGAAACCGGGAATTGCGGCCGATCCTAGAGCAGTAGCGTATGGTACAGAGATCTATGTTGAAGGTTACGGCAGGAGGAAGGTTGACGATACCGGCGGGGCGATGCGGCGGAGTTGGCGCCGGAAAGGACTTTTACATCTTGATATTCGCATGACCTACCATTACAGTGCGGTGAAGTGGGGGCGGAAGATGATGAAGGTCAGGATTTATCAGAAGAAGTAAACGCGCAATAGGTTTAAGTTTTATCAGCCAAGAATACACCCGGGCAGTGGCCGTAGGGTGTTTTTTTATATTGTAGCCTTTTATTCTCGTTCTCTTCTAGAGTTTTGAAGTGTAATCTATATAATAACTGGTTCAAGAGATCTTGACTTGCTTAATATCTGGCGTACAACGAGGAGAGGATGTGGCTGAGAAAAAACCACTTTTTACAGAGAACCTTTTATCAATTTTGATACCGGTCTATAATGAACGGGCATATATTCGTGCTTCACTTACCAAGGTGCTGGCGGTAAATCTGCCGCGGGGGCTTGAGCGGGAACTGGTGATTGTCAACGATGCCTCTACCGATGGTACGGAAGCAGTAATTCATGAATTCATGCAGCAGTATCCTGAGATCAAATATTATGAGCAGGATTATAACCAGGGTAAGGGTGCGGCTATCCGCCGGGCGATCAAGGAGATGAGCGGGGAGTATGCTATAATTCAGGATGCTGACCTGGAGTATGACCCGCAGGAATACGCCATAGTACTCAGACCTCTGCTTGAAGGGCATGCCGATGTGGTCTATGGTTCGCGCTTTGCTAACCGGGAGATGCGTAAGATTCTACTCTACCACCATAAACTCGGTAACCTCTTTCTAACCCATCTCTCAAACTTCTTTACCGGGCTGGATCTCACCGATATGGAGACCTGCTATAAAGCTTTTCGCAGTGATGTACTCAAGACGATTCCGCTACGTTCGAACCGTTTCGGTATCGAACCGGAGATTACCGCCAAAATCGCCAAGCGTGACTGCTCGGTGTATGAAGTGCCGATAAGCTATTATGGACGGTCTTATGCCGAGGGTAAGAAGATCGGCTGGAAGGATGGGGTGCAGGCGATCTATACTATTCTCAAGTACTGGCTGATTGATGACTGTTACTCGGATGAGTATACTCATTCGCTACAGCGGCGCGCCTCATCCGGGCGGCAGTTCTGTAGGTGGATGGTCGAGGAGGTGGTGCCGTATATCGGGAATAGGACTTTGGAGATCGGAGCCGGGATCGGGAATATCAGCCGGATGCTCCCGAAAAAAGAGAAGTTGACCGTTACCGATCAGGACTTGGAGCGGGTCGAGATGATCGAGCAAATCTATGCCGACAATGAACTGGTTGATACGGCCGAGCTTGATATTACCTCCGAGTCGGCTGCTGCGGGTTTTGCCGGCAGAGGGATTGACACCGTAGTCATGCTTAGCGGGGTGCAGAAGTATGAAGATGATCTACAGGCGCTGAAGAATGTTGCGAGTATCCTGGAGAGTGGGGGACGGCTGCTCCTGCTTGTACCGAGTAACCAAGGGCTCTTCGGGTCGCTCGATAAGGAAGAGGGTTTTCTGCGCCGTTATTCCAAGCAGGATATTCAGGTTAAGCTCAATGAGGCTGGGTTTACGGTTGAACGCTGTTCTGGAGTGAACTCGGTATTGCAACCGTTCTGGTACTTGAATTCGGTACTCCTCAAACGCACGGAAATTCCACTTCTGCAGCTCAAGATTCTGGATACGGCGGTTCTCTTCTGGAAGCATATCGAACGCTTTGTGCCGCTGCCTGGGTTGTCGCTGTTACTGGTGGCGAAGAAGAAATAATCCTATTCGAGGCTTTATGTTTTTTTGACCAAGACCCAGTCTCGCAGGAGTCGGTAAGGTTAAATTTACTCTTTGTACGGATAGCTATTTTAATATAACCTGGTTGTGGGTGAAGTCTGGCGTTTGTTCCGGGGCGACCCGTCCCGTGCCCCGGCAAACGCTGTGCATTTGATCGCATTTTAACCAAAGTGATTACGTAATTTGAGGTCAAACAGCTACATCAAAATCTTTTGTAAATCCATGAAAATTGCTTACGTGGCACTACCCTTGAAAAAGCAGACACCTGATCTACCATTTCTTGGGTACTGCCACAAGACTTGTGCTACGGGAGGCACAGAAGCTTTTTTAGCGATGTTTCAAAGCAACTCTTTTTCAAAATCTACTATCTAAGTTGGTTATCAGTTGTTGGTTTATTGTGGTCCTAGATGATTGAAGTCGATGCCGGTCTGTTCCTTTATCTGTTCGAAGTTATACGTGGTATTTTCGTCCCTGGTCAGGCTGAATAATTTGGTGATGCTTTCGTCGTTATAACCGAGAGCCAGGAGTTCATTTCGGGCATCGTCGGCGGTAATGATGCCTGTATATACATCGGATACTACATTGAAATCATTACCTTGAGGAGTAATTGAATTCGTGCCATCTTGGATTATGCCGCCATAGAGTTTGTCCAGATTCTGGGTATTGATCTTATCACCCTTCATGTTTTCTCCTTTGTTCAAATATTATTTATGCATACACGTTTGCCAGATGTAACCCTTGGAACAATTTATGATAACTAGAGGTAAGAGACATTGGTGCAAAAATTGTTATTCTATACCTATAGCGAGTAGGGTGAACTATAAATAATAATCTCTTATAATTTTATTGTAAAGAGAATAGAGACTTATTGCAAGATTATTAATGCCATATCTGAGAAAAAATGTACTGGCTGTCGTTTTGTATTACTTTTCTAAAAAAAACTGAAAAAAAGCTTGTCTTAAAGTATACTCTAAGTAGTAGAATCTCTTGGCAGGGAAAGGGTACTTATGAAGATTAGTGAAGTGGTGGCGAGAACCGGTATCTCGGCGTACACACTCAGATATTATGAGAAGCTCGGACTTATCAAGAGGATAGACCGTGCCGGGGGCAGGCGCAAATATGAGCAGGAGGATATTCGCTGGATAGAATTTATTCAGCGACTCAAGGCTACAGGCATGTCTCTGGTGCAAATCAGAGAATATGCAGATTTGCGGTATCTGGGCTATTCTACGGTAACCGAGCGTAAGGAGATTCTGCTGAGGCATAAGGAGAAACTCGCCGTGGAGATCGAAGAACTCAAAGCCTGCTTCAAAGTACTCAATAAGAAGATTAAGGTTTATGAAGAAATGGAGAAGAAATATGACGCGTTACGCCGAGGGACTGAAGAATCTCAAGAAGATTGACGGAGAGATTGGAGAGCAGGTGGTTGCCGGACTCAAGGATTTTGCCCCGGATTTTGCCAGGTACTTGGTGGAATACCCATTCGGGGATATCTATGGTCGGGAGGGGTTGGATCTGCGCTCACGCGAGATAGCGACGATTGCCGCTCTGTGCGCAATGGGTAACGCAGCTCCACAGCTCAAGGTGCATATCAAAGCTGGGCTTAATGTCGGGTTGAGTCGTGATGAGATTATCGAGATACTCATGCAGATCTCGGTGTATGCTGGCTTTCCGGCAGCGCTCAACGGTATTGCGGCAGCCAGAGAGGTCTTTGGTGCTGAAGAGCAGGAGGAGAGCAGGTCAGGTGGGGTATAACCGATCGGGTCAGGATTGTGGCGGTGGTTGCTACTTGATTGTTAACTATTGCCGGTGGGCCTGTGTAAGGCATAATAACGGTTCATTTAGCTAAACGGTACTTTTCGTTCATGGGGATTTCATCCCCAAACCCCTGAACAGGGGATTACGCATCCTCTGTACCCCACGCAAACGCTGTGCGTTTAATCACACTTGCGCAAGCGATTATTTAAGCGTTTTGTGAATAGTAAGTTATAATATTTAATAAAATGTATAATTTCAATAAAATATACAAAGAAAACTAATTGATTAATAGATAAAAATACAAAACATAATAATTCTTATAACTCTTTTGAATAGAGATTATTAGAATTAATTTACGCTATTTATTTTGTCATGAACCATCTCTTTTTACTACCGTATGGAATAAAACTGAAAATAATTACACCTGTTTGTAAAAGAATATTGTCTGAATTGTCAGGTTAAGCAGAACTCAGGGTTAATTGAGGATTCAATTAATTACGCTAATGGCAAACGGTAGCGCTTAAGGTGATCAGCGATAATAACCTTTATTGTTAGGGTGAGGCGGTATAATTATCTTGACGTAAGCTGGAAATATGCTACATAAGCACATTATACTACACTTTTTGCCAAGGGGACGGTGCGGTTACTTGCGTTATTTTTATTGATAATCAAACGATCAGGAGTCTAGTATGTCAAGAGAATTAGGTTTTAGCGGTAGTCTGCGTCTGGTTCTAACTCTAGTCTTTATCCTGGTAGTCACTGCGTTTGCTGGTAGTAATGCGCCAACGCCGGTCAAATCCAAGCAGGTTCTGGTGCTCCATACTTTGAAGAGTAAGCGACCTTGGGTTATCTCAGTTTGACAGTGAATTACTTGATGCCTTGAAAGAGAAATGCAAGGTGCCATATTATGTTGATATCGAATGTCTGGGTACCCATGATCTGAATGCGGACGGTTATTTTGAAGTTATGGATAAGGCTATCAAGTATCGTTATGGCATGGCGGAGAAGCCGGATGTAATTGTGGCGACCTTCAGTGGGGCGATTAACTATGCTAGAAAGAAACCTGAGTTCAAGGATATTCCCAAAATTGAGATACTCAGTACTTCTAGCATGCCGGTGCAGAAGTGATCTAAGACGATTGTCACCTTGGGTAATTTTGCCGAGAACATCAAGCATGCTTTGAAACTTTTTCCAGATACCAAGACAGTATATGTCATCGCCGGGAGTTCGCAGAATGATCATGAGCATCTGGATAAGTTCAAACAGCAGGTCAAGGAGTTGGAGTCCAAGGTCAAGTTAGAGTATATTGTCGACAGCAGTGCTGCCGATATCTATAAACAGGTTGAGGCTCTGCCCGGGGATTCGCTTGTGTATTATCTGAGTTATACCACCGATGAAAAGGGTAAGGGGGTAATGGCGTTGGAGGTTGCTAGCGTTTTGGCGCAGAAGTCCAGCCGTCCGGTATTTACCTTTGCCGAGATGTTGGCGCGTACCGGGGTATTCGGCGGGCGTACCAACTCTTTCAGTTATATGGCGGATTCCGCAGCGACAATTATCAGTGAGTTGTTTGCTGGTAAGAATTTTGAGAACATCGTTGTTCCTGAACAGCAGATCAAATTTATTTATAACGCGAAACAACTTACGCGCTTCAATATCTCGGAGGATAAATTACCAGCGGAGAAGGTTATACTGAGTAAATAGCGGCTGAAGACTAAAGCTCTTGCTGTAGTATACGCAATGGTTAATTTGACTGCTTATGTAGGATTATAATGAGTTATCCATAAAATATGGATAACTCATTATTGTTATGAAAGGTCAAGGTAAAACAGGCTGCGTTTTTATTCTGCAAAGGTCTGGTCTAGCCAGTCAAAGAGAACAACACCGACAAGACTGCGGTTCTCCATTATGCAGTGGTTGGCGGCGCCTTCAGAGGCAGGGGTTATGACCAGTTGTTTATTCTGGTTGGGAAAATTCTCCATTGCGTATTCTTGCTGCTCTTTGGTCTCTTGGCTTGCGAACTCTCCTTCACCGACAATGAGCAGGACGGGCTGAGCCACCTGTTTCGGTTCGAAGGCAAAGCCCTTGTTGGCGTCTACCAGTGCGGCTGGGTCGGTTCCCGGTACACCCCAGCGCCAGTTTATGACCTCAACTATGTTTCTATGAAAGCTGCTCCATGCAGCCATCTCCTCTGCCGTAGCCTTGGTGACCGGCATGGCTTGAAAGAGCGGGTAAGCATCCACTACCGCCGAACTCATGGCTATTGCTTTGATACGTTTGTCGTGCATGGCGGCTTGCGGTACAAAACCGCCGCCACCGCTGATGCCGAAGGCTGCGAGCTTGTCCTTGTCGACATCGCTACGCTGTAGAGCATAATCGACAACTGCTTTGAGCGGAACGTTCATATCCGGTCGGAAGGTGTGCCCTTCCAGTGGTAGAAGTCCTTGACCAGGAAGATCAATGCAGAGGAAGTTGTAGCCTCTGGCGTATGCCTGTGGAGCCAGGTAGAAGAACAAATCCTCGGCAAAAGTCTCGCCGCCGCCGATCATGAGCAGAGTTTTAGCAGGATTTTGGGTATTGTCTGCCTTGCGGAAGTAGCCGGTCAGAACTGTGTCGGCAAAGGGGATCTCGATATATTCAACCTCTGGGGTAAATAGCTTTCCGGCCTGGCGCATGAGTTCACGCGCTTTTAGAATACGGGCTTTAAATTCCGGATTGTCCGGGAGCATGGAGAGTATGGAGAGCCGGTAGTAGTAGGCAGCTCTCTGCAGCAGGTCACGAGCGCTGGCTTTATGCCCTGATTTTAGTGAATTTGTACCGCGAGCGGCGACACGTTCCGCGAGCGCGCACCACTCTTGCTGCCAGCTTTCGGCATTGCCGTCATCAATCTGTGAAGCGGCGTAGAAGGCTTCTCCGGTCTCGGCACCCTTGTTAACAATTGAACCTAGAATGAGATTTCCGAAATGAAAATCCATATCGGCGTCGTTGAAGAAATACTTGAATGCGGTCGCATGCGCATCAAACTCGGTGTTGTCATCCTGATTCTCTGCCCGCGCGTCTGCGAGATAAAAGACGGATAAAAGGATAAGGAGCAGTGATAACAGAAAACTCTTGGTAGGCATAGTACTCTCCTTGGTTTAAGGGCTTAGGCTAAGCTAATTTTTACGTGTTGGAGTTCAGGTTAAAAAAACTGCTCCTGTTTATAAATGCAGGAACAGTTATACAATTTTATAGAATCCTTTATGAGGTTGGTCTACTATTGCCCGGATGTTTGCCGAGATTGGATAGCTGAAATTAAAGCTGGGGTACCATCTTGCGCAGGGTCTCGGTGAATTTATCCAGAGGTATCTCGATCTGCTCACCCTGCTCACCCCGCATATCCTTGACGATAACAATACCCTTACTCAGTTCGTCCTCTCCGAGGATGAGGGCAAGCAGGGCGCCACGCCGGTTGGCTGCACGCATCTGTGCCTTCATCGATTTGCCTTCATAGTCCATATCCGCTGACATGCCTACACCCCGTACTCGAGCGATGAGCCCAGACATGGCGCGGTGTCCGATCTCTCCCAGACCGATGCCGTAGACCATAAGGGGAGCCGAGCAGTTGCAGCAGGATAGCGCTTCCATAACAATCATGACGCGTTCTACACCGATGGCAAAGCCGACCGCCGGTATACTCGGTCCTCCGAGTTCTGCGACCAGACCGTCGTACCTGCCGCCTCCGCCGATAGCGTCCTGCGCGCCCAGCGCCGAGGAGGTGTATTCAAATACCGTCTTGGTATAATAATCAAGGCCGCGAACCAGAGTCTTATCGAGATCGTACTTGACACCGTAGGCGTCAAGGGTCAGCTTGACGCTGTCGAAGTGCTCTGAGCATTCGCTGCAGAGGTGGTCGTAACTTGCAGGCAGATCCTTGGTCTTCTCGGCACATACTTTACAATCGACGATACGTAGGACATTCTTCTCGTAGCGCTTCTGACAGCTTGGACAGAGGGTAGAGAGAATCGGTTCTACCGCTTTCTTGAGCTCGGTAATGTAGGCGGGGCGGCAAGTGCTACAGCCGATTGAGTTGAGCCGGGTATTGATACCGGTAATCCCGAGACTGCTGTAGTAGGCGAGCCCCATAGCAATAACCTCGGCGTCGAGGAGTGGGTCTGAGCTGCCGAGAGCTTCAACCCCGACCTGATTGAACTGGCGTTGTCTGCCCTTCTGGGGGCGTTCGCGTCTGAACATCGGTCCGGAGTACCAGAGCTTGCTCAGGCTGCCTTGTTTGTGCATATTATGCTGGAGGTAGGCTCGAACCACTCCGGCGGTACCCTCTGGGCGGAGGGTGAGTGATTCTGAGCTTGGAGTAAAGGTATACATCTCCTTCTCAACAATATCGGTGGCTTCCCCGATGCCGCGGGCGAAGAGTTCAGTCTTCTCGAAGATGGGGGTGGTGATCTGTTCGTAGCCGTATTTCCAGAAGGTGTCGCCAGCGGCGGTGAGGGCTTTGGTAAAACGCTTGCCGTCTTCGGCGAAGTAATCTTTGGTGCCTTCAATACAGCGCAAGGTATTCTTGGCCATGATGATATTTCTTTCTTTTAACAGTTATTCTATGGTGTCACATGTATTTGCCAGGCTTATTCGGGTTTGATCTTCTGAATTACAGTTTGACCATTATACAGATATATCCGATAAGCGTCGGCACTATCTTTCTTACTCACGATTAGGCAGGGAATATTATATTCAGGATGGATGTCCTGCCGCGGGAAGTTAATGTCCCGGGTTGCCAGAGTTCTGCCGATTTTGCGGAATTTGCCTGAATCCGTCTTGAAATAAAAAGCAAAGTAGGTGTTACCCTCTTTCTCAATTACCAATATCCGTCCTTTCTGCTTCGAGAGTTTGCCGTCTGCAAGTTGGAGGCGTTGGGTAAAGTTGGCAAGAATAAAGTAGTTCTCAAGAAATTCTGGATTTTCTCCGCTGAGGTCTTCTTCAGAGAAGATCTCGGGGACGACGGGTTTCTGTACCTCGGCAGCATAGAGACTGCCGCTGAGGATAAGAACTAGAATAATTGTCAATCTTATGAGCATTATCTGGCTCCTGCACTGGGAAAAAGATGATATCCCCTTAATTATACGACTGAAAAGATCACACGTGATCTTTTCAGTACGGGGAAAATATATATATCTTTGAAGTTTAAATCTCCATGATCTCTTTGGTCTTTTTGTCGACCTCGTCATCAATTTGTTTCTCGTACTTTTTGACCTCGTTCTGCACCTCATCCTTGAGCTTTTTGAGGTCGTCCTCGGTGAGAATCTTGTCCTTTTGGAGCTTCTCGAGATCTTTGATGCCGTCTCTTCTGGCGTTTCTGACCGATACCTTGGCTTCCTCGCCCTTGGACTTGAGATCCTTGGCCAGAACTTTACGGCGATCCTCGGTGAGCGGAGGGAAGGTAATACGGATAACCTTACCGTCATTCTGTGGGGTAACCCCAAGATCAGAGGCGATAATAGCCTTTTCAATCTCTTTGAGGATGTTCTGGTCGAAAGGCTTGATCAGGAGTTGTCTGGCCTCAGGAACCGAGATGGTGCCGCACTGGTTCAGCGGCATATTGGCGCCGTAGGCATTTACCTGGAGATTCTCGATAAGACTGGGTGTAGCCCGGCCTGTACGTACGGCTCTAAACTCCTTGCTCAAGTGTGAACAAGCTTTCTTCATAGCATCTGTTGCTGTCTTGGTTACATTATCTGCTGACATAATACCTCCGATCTGCTGTAGTAGTTAGAAAAAATAAGTCTTGCTGAATCGGTTCCTCACGGGGTAACGGTTGTGCCGATCTTATTGCCTTTGACGGCGCTGAGCGTAGAACCTTTTTCCCGAATGGAGTAGACGACTATCGGAAGAGAGTTCTCCCGGCACATGGTAAAGGCGGTGGCGTCCATGATCTTGAGATTCTGCTCCAGGCACATATCGTAGGTTAGACTCTCGTACTTCTTGGCCGCAGGGTCTTTGGCAGGATCAGCGGTATAGATGCCGTCTACCTTGGTGCCCTTGAAGAGGGCGTCGCAATCCAGCTCTATGGCGCGCAGCGAAGCCGCGGTATCGGTAGTAAAATAGGGATTTCCCGTACCGCCGGCCAAGATAATTACTCGGCCTTTCTCCATGTGCCTGATCGCACGGCGTCTGATATACGGCTCGGCTACCGGCTGGGTCTCAATAGCAGAGAGAACCCGGGTCGGTTGCCCCATTCCTTCGATTACACTCTGCAGCGCCAGCGCGTTTATAATCGTTGAGAGCATACCCATATAATCACCAGTACCGCGCTCAACCCCGATACTGGTGATCTGCGAACCGCGCATAAAATTTCCGCCACCGACGACAACACCTACCTGATAACCTGCTTCGGCAACATCCTTGACCTCTGCTGCAATAGCTTCAACCGCTTTCTGGTCGAAGCCTTGACCGGCTTCACCGCCTAATGCTTCGCCTGAAAGCTTGAGCATTACTCTCTGGTAGCTACCCACAATTATTCCTTTCGTTATTCAATAATTATATTTGGTGTAACTAATAATTGCTGTCTTGCTTGCTTGTCTTGTGATTACTCGGCAACAAGCGTTGCTACCATATCACCAACTTCAGTAGTGGAGTAACCCATCTGGGCTGCCGCCAAGCTCTTGAGTTTGGTCTTGGTGACGACGGAGACAGAGTCCTCAATCTTGGTGGCGGCTTCATCCTCACCCCGTTCACGCAACAGCATAGCGCCGGCACAGATAGCGGCGAGCGGGTTGATCTGATTCAGACCGGTGAAGCTTGGAGCGGTGCCGCCGATAGGCTCGAACATCGATACTCCGCCGGCGTCAGGATTGATATTACCGCCTGCGGCGATGCCCAGACCGCCTTGGGTGATTGCGGCCAGGTCGGTTATAATATCACCGAAGAGATTGCCGGTGACGATGATATCGAAGATCTCAGGTTTCTCAACCTGGTAGAGGCAGGTGGCGTCAACATGGTAGTACTCACGCTTGATGTCCTGATACTCTGTTGCACCCATCTCGTTGAATGCTCTGTCCCAGAGGCCGTAGGTATAGGTGAGGACATTGGTCTTGCCGACTAGCGCTAGAGTATTGTTCTCGCCGAGGCCCCTGGTCTTCTTACCATACTTTCTAGCATATTCAAAGGCAAAGCGCAGCGCCCGGTCTACCTGGAAACGGTTGTATACCATACTCTGAACTGCGACCTCGTTGGGCGTGCCCTCCATTGAGGTGCCGCCAATTCCGGAGTAGATGCCGCCAACATTCTCCCGGACAACACAGTAATCTATCTCTGCAGGCCCTTTGCCGACAAGGGGAGAACTGACTCCGGGGTAGAGCTTGACGGGGCGGAGATTGATGTACTGGTCGAGTTCAAAACGCATGCGGAGCAGGATCCCCTTCTCCAGAATACCAGGTTTAACCTCAGGATGACCGATAGCTCCCAGCAGTAGGGCATCATAGCCGCGGAGTTCGTCGATGGCGCCGTCCGGGAGGGTCTCTCCGGTTCGCATATACCTCTCGCCACCAAAATCATAAGTGGTCTTATTGAGGGAAAAACCAAACTTTGCCGCGGCAGCATCCATAACTTTGATCGCTTCTCTGACCACTTCTGGACCTGTTCCGTCGCCTGGGATTACACCGATGTTGTATGTGCTCATGTCATCCTTTCACTTGAAAATCATTGTAATTTTGATGTTATAATAATTTATTATATGCAAATTACAAAAAATTATAGTGAATTAGTCGGTGTAATTCAATACCCAGAGCTTATAATACTGTGGATTTTATTTTGCTTTAGTAATCTTGGTTGGGTATGTACAACTTTTGTAATAATTTTATAATTGCCTGAATAGTCTGGTATTTGTATCATTGGTTATAGTTGAGGTTTTGGATTTAGTACTGAATTAGGGTCTGACAGGAGAAATATTGTGCAGAGATTATGGGCGCCGTGGCGACTACAGTATGTTACCGAGTTACAGCCCAAACAGGAGGGATGTTTCTTTTGTAACGCGTTTGAGGATGTCGGTAATGAAGAGGAGCATCTGCTCTTGCATCGGGGGGAGAGGGCGCTGATCATGCTCAATCGTTTTCCCTATAATGGTGGGCATATTATGGTGGCTCCGGCGCGGCATTTCGGGGATTTTGAAGAGGCTGAGCCTGAAGAGATACTTGAGATCTGGCGGTTAGTGGCGCTGAGTAAGGCGGTGGTAAAACGAATGTTACAGGCGCAGGGGGTCAACATCGGGGTCAATCAGGGTAAGTGTGCGGGAGCTGGGGTGCTGGATCATCTCCATGTGCATCTGGTGCCGCGCTGGGAGGGGGATGTGAACTTTATGCCGGTGATGACGGATATCAAGATTATGCCCCAGGCGCTAGTTGAGTGTCATAAACTGCTTTATCCGGTGTTTGCGGAAATGGCTGAAGAGTTTGAGAATCAAGGCGAGTAATCGGTGTCATAAGTGGTTGGGAGTGGGTATGAAGAGAGGATAATTAAGTAGTGAGTATAGAACAGAAGGTCGAGCGGGTAGAGGGTGCGTTGGGACGGGGGGATATTACTACCGCCGATATCCTGAGCCGGGAATGTCTGGAGGAGAATCCGGCGCATGTCGGGGCGCTTCGCGCCAGGTTGCAGGTGCTAAGTAAGACCAGGAATTTCGTCGGAGCGGTGGATATTATTGCTCGACTTATTAATATTCTTGGAGGCAGCCGAGATCTCTTCTTTGAAGGGGCGTATTATGCGGAACTAGGCGGAAATTATGAACTGGCGCTTAAGGGGTATGAGCAGGCGTTGGAACTTGAACCGTGTGACGTGCTCGCACTTTTGGGGCTGGGTCGGGCGCTACTCAATTCGGTCGGGGTGGGCGGGGCTGATACCTTCTTCGCCCGGGCGCTTGAGCTTGAGCCGGATAATCAGGACGCGGCCGAATATCTGGCGCTAGCCTATGAGAAGGAGTCTGACTTTACCCGGGGTATACCATTCTGCACCGGGGTGCTGGAGCAATTTCCTGAGAGTTGGATGCTCCAGGTGGTTCTCGGGAATCTCTATAGTGATAGCGGTAGGTCGGCCAGGGGAATGATCTATATTGCCAAAGCTCTGGAGCTAAACCCTGAACATGCCAAGCCGTATGTCTCGGCGGCGGCGGTACTCAATAAAATGGGTAGACCCTTTGAGGCGCTTAGTTTTCTAGAGAAAGCTCGGGATATCGCCCCGGCAGATCTCAATATTCTGCTGGAACAGGCGGCGCTCCTGCGGGCAACAGGGAGGAGTCGTGAAGCGCTGGAGGCGCTGGAGAAGGTCTTCAGGTATGTACCGAATATTGCCCAGGCTCGGAGTAACTACCTCTATTTCATGCATGATATCAACGGGATCAGCCCGGAGCGTATCTATACTGAGAGCAGGCGGTATGAGGAGGATATCTGTGCGGAAATTGTGCCGCTGGACGGAAATTTTCAGAATACGGCGAACCCAGAGCGGCAATTGATTATCGGTTTTCTCTCTGCAGATTTTAGAGAACATTCTGTGGCGTACTTTCTGTTACCGCTCTTTGAGGAACTCGATAAGACCAGATACAGATTAATAGTCTTTAACAGTAATACTCAGGATGATGCCTACACCGAGCGTTTCCGGGAGCTGGCCAGCGAGACGCTGGCGGTGCGGGATATGTCGGATCAGGAGTTGGCGGAAGCCATCAGAGAGCGGAAGGTCGATATCTTAATCGAATTGGGTGGGCATACGGCAGGTACGCGGCTGAATGTCTGTGCCTATCGTCCGGCACCGGTACAGCTAAACTGGCTGGGGTATCCGGGGACGACCGGGCTGAGCGCGGTGGAGTACCGCATAGTCGATGCGGTGACCGATCCGTGCGGTGAGTCTGAGTGCTATGCGAGTGAGGAGCTTATCCGGATGGAACGGGGTTTTCTCTGTTATCAGCCGCCTCGGGACGTGCCGGAGATTGCTCCGCTGCCAGTACTGGAAAATTCATATATTACCTTTGGCGCTTTTAGCAATATGGCAAAGATTAATCCGGATATGATTGCGCTCTGGGCGCAGTTACTCAAGGACAACCCCCAGAGTAAGCTATTCTTGAAGAATAAGGCATTGACCGAGGAGCAGGGGCGTGCGGAAATTTCAAGCAGGTTTGCCGCGCAAGGTATAGACCCGGAGCGCCTGCTGCTGAAGGGGGTGGCGGATACAACCTGTGCGCATCTTGAGCAGTATGCTCTGGTGGATATTGCGCTTGATACCTTCCCTTATAACGGCACGACGACAATCTTTGAGGCTCTATATATGGGGGTGCCGGTGGTTGGACTCTCTGGCAAGACACACGGTTCACGGGTTGGGGCGTCGATACTTACACGCACGGGACTGGAGCAGCTGGTCGCCAGAACGCCGCAGCAGTACTTGCAGATTGCTACAGCGCTTGCCCGGCAGATAGAGGATCTGCAAGGACTGCGCACCGGTATGCGTTCGCGGCTTGAGGCTTCGGGACTGCTTGATAAGGAGAGGTTTGCCAGGGATTTTTCCACGGTTCTGGATGATCTCTGGGGGCGCTGGGTGCGGCGACAGGAGAAAAATTCTCAGTAGAATTACTACGGGTAGCAGGGGTGCAAGTATAACAGCGAGCAAGGATAGATAATGAATTCATTAAAACCGTATGCTATGCAGGAGGCTGAAACGCAGGGGAGAGTTCACGCGGAGACGGCGCATAAGTATCGCTCGGCTTATCAGCGGGATAGAGACCGGATAATCCATTCTACCGCCTTTAGGCGGCTTGAATACAAAACGCAGGTATTTGTCAATCATGAAGGGGATCTATATCGAACGCGGCTGACTCATACTATAGAGGTAGGCCAGATCTCGCGGACAATCGCCCGTACGTTGGGACTCAATGAGGATCTTACCGAGGCGGTGGCGCTGGCGCATGATCTGGGGCATACCCCGTTCGGCCATGCGGGCGAACGGGTGCTCAATACTATTCTTTTGGATTATGGTGGGTTTAATCACAATTACCATGGGCTGCGGGTGGTCGATTTGCTGGAGCACCGATATAGTAAGTTTATGGGGCTAAATCTCAGCTATGAGATCCGTGAGGCCTTTATCAAGCATCATAATCCTTTCGGGGTTGAGAATCCGCATACGCCGCCGGAGTTTCGCTGCAGCGGTTCGCCACTGCTTGAAGTGCAGGCGACGATGGTTGCTGATGAAATTGCCTATGATAATCATGATATCGATGACGGGATGTACAGCGGGATTATCTCGGAGCAGCAGTTGCGGGAGTTGTCCCTCTGGCGGCGGGTAATCGAGGAGCTCGGCGAGGAGTATTATAACTCGTTGGAGCCGTATAATAAGGGCTCAGAAGGGGTACGAATGCTGATCAATATCCTTGTAAGTGATGTTATCACCAATACGCAGAAGAATATTGAACGGTTGGGGATAGAGAGTGTTCAGGATGTGCGGGAAGCTGCAGAATTGATCATTACTCCCTCGGCGGGGATGGTGCTTATGAAGGAGGAACTTGAAGCGTTTCTGGCGGACGCGTTTTATAAGGACTACCGGGTGATACGCATGGCCAAGAAGGCGGAGCGCTTTATTACTGAACTCTTTTTCACATATGTGGAAAATCCGCTTACAATGCCGGTGCGGCACCAGAAGCGGGCGGATGCGGAGCCGGTTGAGCGGGTGGTGGCGGATTATATCGCGGGGATGACCGACAGGTTTGCTGAGCTTGAGTACAGTCGGTTTTTCTCCCCCTTTACCCGGCCGTAGGTTGTGCTGATTGTCTGAGAACATTTGAGTAAAAGAAGAGATAAATATGAAGATTTTTGCCCTGTCTGACCCGCACCTGGCTGCGGAATCGAATAAACCTATGGATATCTTTGGGGATAACTGGAGCGGACATGTAGAGAAGATACGGCGGAATTGGTCGGATCTGGTAACGGCGGAAGATGTGGTACTGGTGGGGGGGGATATCTCCTGGGCGCTCAAGCTGGAGCAGGCGGCACCGGATCTGGCATTTTTGCGAGCGTTACCCGGTACTAAGGTCTTGCTGCGCGGGAACCACGACTACTGGTGGTCGGGGTTGAAGAAGGTGCGGGAAGCTGCAGGAGAGGGGTTTGAGGTTATTCAGAATAATTCGGTTGTAATAAACGGGGTGGGGATCGGCGGGAGCCGCCTCTGGAATTATCCTTATGTCTATTGGCCGTTCAATGGAGCTGAGGAGGCGGAGAGAGGTGAGATTCGGGAACCGGTGCCGAGCCAGGAACCTCGAGGCACAGGTAAGCATAATGCTGTCGATGACGCCAAGATCTGCCGGAGTGAACTTGGACGGCTCCAGAACAGCCTTGCATCGTTGCCGAAGGGGTTAGACCTGCGTATCTGTATGACACATTTTCCGCCGGTATCGGCCGAACCCGAAACCAATGAGCTGACCGGGATAATCAGCGGGCAGGGTATTGATTATACGGTTTATGGGCATCTCCATGCTTTGGATAGGTCGAAGCCTTATCCGGCGGTTGACTGTGAACTGGAGGGCGTGCGTTATATCCTTACCTCTTCTGACTGGCTCGACTTTGTGCCGAAGTTGATAGTAGAGGTATAGGTGATGTGGGTGGTGATGATCTGTCTGTTGCTTCTAGTCTTGACGGTACTGTTGCTGGCGCGTAATCACGCGTTGGGGATGACCCGCTTCAAGGAGCGACCGGAGGTGTACGCGCCTACTACCGGGTTGCAACAGACCCTCCGTATAATATTCTGCGGCTTGAATGCGTATCGGAGCCGGATAAGTACCACTCCGGATGAGCTGGGGTATGGGTACAGCAGGCATGTATTTGCCGGTGGCGTTGGGGTAGAGCTGGTGGGGTGGCACATCCCGAGGGAAGATAGCCGGTCGCTGGTGTTGCTGGTAAACTGGCTGGGTGGGTGCAAGTCGGATAATCTCGCAGCGGCTGAGATATTTTTGGAGCAGGGGCAGGAGGTATTCTTACTCGATATGCGCGGGCATGGCGACAGTTCGGGGATGGAGACCAGCTTCGGGTATTATGAGTACCGGGATCTGCTTGCGGGAGTGGAGTATGTCAAGGCGGAGCTGGCGCCGGAGCGGCTGATCCTTTACGGGGTATCACTTGGGGCGGTGGCGATAATGCGCGCGTTTGCGCTTGGTGAGGTGCGCGGGGTGGCTGGGGTGATACTTGAGACCCCGTTTGACCGGCTGATCAATACTATCAGAAATAGAATGCGGGCAATGCACCTGCCGACGCTGCTCTTGAGCGATATCCTGGCGCTGACGGGGGGGGGACTCCAGGGGTATAATCCGTATGCTTTTAACCCGGTGGAGTATGCAGCGGAGATCAACGTTCCAGTGCTGCTCGTGCAGCGTACGGGGGATCCGTATGTTAGTGTGGGGGAGATGGAACAGATATATGCGCGCCTTGGGGCGCTACAGGATTCGGAACTTATTCTGGTCGAGGCCGGAGGGCATGGGCCGGTTATCTGGGTGGATTCGGAGCGGTTTAGAGAGGAGGTGCAGGCGTTTCTGCTGCGGTTAAAAAAAGTTGGACGGTAATTTGCTCGGTATTACCGCGATATTCCGCTAGTGTGAGAAAAATATTAAAGAAATCGGAAAAAGGTTATTGACTGCAATCCGGTTTTTCGTATTATCTTTCTTGTCGCTCAGCAAAGGCCAGTAAGAAAAAACCGATGTTTAGAGTGCTATAACCGGGTGTGGAAGATGAGGTTAACTCCTTCTAATCCTTGATAAGTAATAATAAGCGGGCATAGCTCAGTGGCTAGAGCACCACCTTGCCAAGGTGGGGGTCGTGAGTTCGAATCTCATTGCCCGCTCCAGATATATCAGACTGGTAATCCTTTAATGATAAAGGGTTACCAGTTTTTTGTAGGCTTTAGCCAGTTGAGTACTCCGCAGGAGTGCGAAACAATAAACCACCCGTCAAACGGGTGGTTCCGATTTGTGTGTGTGATTCATTGATATTAAATCTAATATAAATGGTTACAGTACAAGTATATTTACATGATAATGTGACCATTAATAATATATTTGCATATTTCAAAGATATTATTTTAGGATATGCTATTTAAGGAAGAGGAAATGGAAGATTAGGATCCATGGACGCTTCCCAATGAGCTGGTGAAGATTCGACTAGTTCGCGTAGATTATTAAATTCAGCCGCACCTGATATGGATTTTGCTCCTCGCATAACATCTTTACAGAAATTAATCATTCTTTCTTGTAAAAATTTAATATTCTCTGCTCCGAATTCATTCTCTGAATGTGGCCCTCTTAAAACAACCAGTTCTTTTAATCCTTTTATTCTTTGATATAAGTCTAATGTGCCCTCAAGAGATCCAGAGAAACACCATAATCCACGAGCGATAAATACAGCCGGCCACTTACCGATATCTCTCATAATTTCTCCACTGTTAATATATGCAACATGATAATACCCTCTGAGGGCTGCCTCTACCATTAAACGAGAACTGGAAGTATAGCCTGGTCCTTTGACAAACTCAGCAAGCAGAATTCCACCTTTGATATTATATCCAAATGGTTTACGCTCTTCCGGTACTGGTAAGTCAAAATCGGTATCAGCTACAAAATTTAAATGCATGGCATGTCCAACAACCAATGAACCTTGTGATGTACCAGCTAAAAATACTGGGAATTCTTTCGCATCATTCTTTCCATCCCAGAGAGCCTCAGAGGCCGCTTCTCCAGTAAGTGTCTTGCCATCTGCCGTTTGTACCCTTAACTTTTTCCCACTTGCAAACGCATCAAGGGCTCTAAAAATATCACGAGCCTGTTGCACAGTATTACTTGCATTATATCCGCCCGATATACCATGGCCGCGCTTATCAAGATTTAAGACATCGAAACCTGCTTTCACTAGCTGGTAGTGATAATCTCTCCACTGGCGTATTCCGTATTGCTCGGTAGTTGCATTTGGATATTTAATCTGCTCATACTTCTTGGTTACCATGTTATAGTCATAGAGTTTATCATATGGGCTTTGAATTGCAGTTATCTCTATAGTACGTCCAGAGACCATCACCACCAACACATGAACTTTTTTTCCACTAGCATCTTCAACACCACTACCTTTTATATACCAACCTCGAAGTTTATGGGTAGAACCTTCCGGTGCATCCATAAATTGGATTTCATTTAAAGAAGCAGGAACCTCAACTTCTACCACATAACTCTCTGCATCAAGTTTTGCAATGTTCTCAGCATATGGCTTAGAACCAAAATATTTCGGGCGACGAATTTGTGATAACTCTACCTCAGAATTTGGATCAATCTTTCCAAATTTATCTACTGTGCCTGTAACTCTAAATTCATTCCTCAATCCACGAGATTTTGCTGCATCAAGACCCTCCTTAGCAAAGGCAGTTCCTTTTGAACTATATACCTTCCATAATTCACGGATTTTTGCATCAGTAAATTCATCAACATAAAAATCACCTTTATAACCTTCAGGCGGAAAATTAGTTGTTGGGGTAAAAGGGACTTTATATTCTACACCATCATCCACCACGATATACGCTGGTAATTTGCCATTAACATCTCGTCTGACTTCCGTCATCGCATCAATTGGAGGAGCTTTTGAACTGACATACTGTTGATTTTGCAAATCTCCAGCATTTAGTATCGAAGAGCATTTAGAAAGAATAAATAGAAAACTAACAATAAATACAATACAGTGCTTCATAATGGATTCCTTTTCGAATAAACCATACAAATTATCTTTAATAAAATACACAAGGTTTTAACCACAATATTCATTACTGACATGTTTTACTAGCGATTACTTATTTTATAAGCCATTAACAATATCAGTAATTACCGTTAAATATGACAAATTCCTGATAAATATATAACTGATTTTTGTAACTAGTAACACGCCGCCAATAGAAATTTTTGACAGGTATTCTTATCAGGTATTCTTATATAGAATAGATAAAGACAAGCACTGTAAAAAAATAGTTAATTTATGTCGCATATAATACTATTGAGTGTTAAATATCATGATAGAAAGAGTCATTTACATATTTAACTTAATACCTTAAAAAATGTTATATTTATCTCATCAGTTTATAAAATTATTCAGGAGATTTTCCTTTCAACAATAATAAAAGTTTGCAATTAAGGAACATAATATACTTATTATAATATAATGATTTTATCATCATAATTGAGCTTATGCAACTTAACAGGCAATAATTATTATAGCAGAATGACAATTTAGAGCAGTGGTTTTGTAACTAACGTGTTTAACTGCTTGCATCTATAATAAAATATATTTACTCAAAAATAATAGCATAATCTAAAAAAAAAATGAATTGTGGTATAAATTCATATGAAATCCAATATACCGCAATATACTGATAGAAGCGCAATTTTTTTAAGGTTCAAGGGAACTTAACTTGACTTGATTCATAGACAAGTTAAGATATCCCAATGGTTAACAAGTACAAAAAGCGTTCAAGAATTTCTAATGCTAAATTCAGAGAGATTGTAAAGCTCTGCGCTCTGGATTTAGAAGCTACAAAAATAACTCTCCTTACTGGAATTTCAAGACGCTCTATAAATAAAATTATTACTCAAATTCGTCAATGAATAGCAGAGTATTCAGAGAGTCAGAGCCCCTTTGAAACCGGCGAAATTGAAATTGACGAAAGTTACTTTGGTGCTCGTAGAGTACAAGGGGTAAGAGGTCGCGGCGCATATGGCAAGCACACCGTCTTTGGGCTTATCAAACGTGGCGGCAAGGTCTACGCTCAGGTTGTTAAAAACTGCTCTACAAGTGAATTAATCCCTATAATAAAGGGTAAAGTACCAACTGACTCAGTAATATATACCGATGGCTTTAAAACCTATGATGGACTTGTTAACTTTGGTTTCAAGAAACACCATAAAATTAAACATGTTGAAAATGAATTTGCCAAAGGGCATAATTACATCAACGGTATTGAGAATTTCTGGGCTATAGCTAAGACCAGATTGGTTAAATTTCGTGGTATTAGCAAACAGACTTTTTATCTGCACTTAAAGAAGTGCGAATTTCTTTTAATAATAGGGCTCAAGATATTTATAAATTAATCTTGCAAATTTTAGTCAAGAATCCATTATAGATATTAGGGAAGTTAAGTTCCCTTGAACCAAATATTATAATAATCCTAATATTTGGTGTTCATCATTTCTTGATCACTGCATGGTTAAATTTTGAAGATCCAGCCAAAAATTGCTATAATAATTATTGATTTTTGCTTGTTTGTTTTTGTTGTTTAGGCATAGCAATATGTTTTAGACATTGCACATCCTACAACCAAAATTAATGCAACTTGTTGTTTATATCCAATTTATAAATTATTAAAAAAAATATGAATGAATTTGACTAAGGTGTGTTTTGGTGTAAACTAAAAATATAGCCTGTAGGATGTCCTATGGGATAGCAGCGATTATCTTGATTTGGATTGCAGAGAATATGGCTAAGAAGAAGATTTCAGGCAGCATGGTCAGTAAGGATGGTAATATCTCTACAGTTATTACCAATACGATTATTCAAAAATTGCTTGAGAGGGAGCTACAGCCCGGGGATAAGTTGCCGTCAGAGCCTGAGCTTTCGGCTGAGTTTGGGGTGGGTAGAAACACTATTCGTGAAGCCCTTAAGATGCTATCGGTCTTTGGTGTGATCGAGGTCAAAAAGGGAATAGGTACTTATATTACGACGTCTCTAAATTCGGCAGTCTTTAATCCGCTTATTCTGAGTATAATCTATGATCAAGATAAGCAGAGAGATTTTTTTGAGTACAGGTTTGTTTATGAGGTGTCGGTTATTGAGTTGGCACTCAAGAGGATCGATAAGCAGGAGGTAAAGCGTTTAAGAGCGAATAATAAGAAGATATTGGCTCTTGCTGAAGATGCAGATGTGGATAATACCGAAAAGATCAGAAAGCTTGATTTTGACTTTCATGTGATGATTTTGGAGTTTACCGGTAATCCATTCTTTATCAAGCAGGGGATGGCTATTTATAGCCTCTTCTATAACTCAATCGGCTCGTTGACGAGAGATGATGTTAAATATACCTTTGAGCATCATAAGATGATTATTGATGCGATTGAGGAAGATAATGCTGAGGCTATTAGGGAGGCTGTCTGGGCGTCTTCGCGGTTCTGGCTGGATTATCTCGACTAACTTTGGCTGGTGTGATAAGCCGATATAGTGTTTGTTGTAAAAAAGTGTTTGTTTTGCTTGTTTGGGACTATGAGTCTATATTTATTCTGCAAGTAGAGGTAGGTGTGCCTCTTACTTCATTTCAACAGCTATGGCTTGCTGTAAATTACGAACGATGTATTGTCGGTTTTTATTAACGGGTACGGTTTTAGCAGGTGTGTCTGACGCTTGTTGGAGTTGTCACTTGTTTGCTGGCAGTCTGTTCATGTGTGAGTTGTTGTGTCATGTCTGAAAAGCAAAATCACAATTTAATATTTGAGGAAAAGAGGTCTGATCTCTGCTGAGAGCCTGTGCTGTCGGTTAAGAATTCTTTAGACTGTATTTGATGGAATATGTTGATCAGTCTTGAGCTGGTAGTGTGGGCTTTCCGACCTTTCCTGAATTAATTAAGTTGTGTGGTGTTGTAGTTGTAATTCGAATGTGCGCTGAGGTTCAGCCTGGTGCACGGAAAACTCAAAAAAGTATGGAATGAATGATGTTGAACTGACTTCTTTGCAGTTCTGGCAGGGGCGTATTACCAAAATTTATAAAGTAAAATTGTTTGTTTCGATTAAATGTGTCTGTGTTTATATTTTATTTTGAGATTTAGGAGAAACGTTATGAAAAAGGTGAGTTTACTCATTGTTACTGTTGTGGCGGTTGTGTGCATGTTGGGAGTAAGAGGTAATGCTGAAGATAAAATTGTACTCAAACTTGGGCATGGAGGCGCAGTAACCGATCCGCGTCAGGCAGCGAGCCTTACGTTTAAGAGAATTGTAGAAGAAGAAACAAACGGTGAGGTGGAGGTTCAGGTTTATCCTGCGTACGCACTTGGCAGCTGGAGCGAGATGCTTGAGGGGCTGCAGATGGATTCTTTACAGGTTCTTATCGAAGATAGCGGAACACTTCAGAATTTTTCGCCGATATGCGGTTTAGGATTTATGCCTGCAGTTTATGCCGATAAAGAACACTTTATGCGAGTATGGACTTCTGAAGTTGGTGAAAAAATATTTGATATGATTGAAGAGGAATCAGGCTACCTTCTTGAAGGGGTAATGTATAGAGGTGCAAGAAATCTTACAGCTACTAAGCCGGTAAAAACACTTGCTGATCTTGAGGGTCTGAAGATCCGTGTAACAAATGCTCAGGTATCACTTGACAGTTGGACAGCATGGGGCGCAAGCCCACAGGCAATGGCATTCCCTGAGGTATTTGGAGCTTTGCAGCAGGGCGTTATTGATGCACAGGAGAATCCGGTAGAGGTTATTTATAATGACAGTATCTACGAAGTTGCTCCAAATATTACATTTACGGAGCATATCTACAGTGCAATGAGTTTTATTATGTGGGGGGATACCTATAAGTCATGGCCAGAGAATGTACAGAAGGCTGTAAGTAAGGCTGCAAAGGCAGCAGGCGAAGAGTATACTGCTGGTGTGGCTGCACGCGAGGCAAAAATTATTGCTGAGTGGGAGAAGGATCCAAGAGTTACTCTTATCCAGCTTGATCCAGCAGAAAAGACAAAATGGATGGCTGTAATTAAGGAAAAGGTGCATACGCAGTATCCAAATCTAAACAAAGTGTTTGAGATGATTGACTCAAAGAAATAACTCTTTAAAACGTAAATTAAGTGAATAGAAGCGAGGTAGAATTATATGATCAGTAAATTTTTGGATTATTTTGAGAAGGTGATAATGGTTGTTTTGTCAATTCTCTTATTCAGTATCATAGCAATTCTCTTCTGGCAGGTATTTACGCGTTATGCTTTTAAGAGTCCGTCTATATGGTTTGAGGAGTATGCGAGGTATACAAGTATCTGTGTGACTATTATCTCGTATGGAATTGTTATCCGAAACAGGAGCATGATTCGGATTGATATGCTGGACTCATTCTTCAAGGAAAATTCTGTATGGGAGAAGATGCATAAGCTGTATGTACTTGCTGCTGAGATGGCCTTTGCAATTATAATGCTTGTTTCATGTAATAAACTCCTTCCGATAGCCTATAGACGAATTATTACAGGTTTGAGAATTAAAATGTACTGGGCATACCTGCCTTTTGTAATCGGTACTATTATAGCGGTGATCTTTATCCTTGAGCGCTGTTACAGGGTATTGAAAAATCGAGATAAGATTTTGCTATAGTAATCCACAATACCTGGTGTTTCCTAGTGGTGTTTCCAGCAGTGCTTGCACTATGCTGCTGGAAGCAAATTCAAAGGCGTAATAACTGCTGTCTGAGAAGTATCATTTTTGCATAATGTTTCTGACAATTTAGTCGAATATAAACCAAACAAACAGTATCTTTCACGATCAATGCATATCAAATTCCAGCCATAACTGGAACTGTAAATACACATAATGCAGCTGAGTATTTATAGTGAATCTTAGTCAGAAAACATGGATTGGGCTCAAGTGCTCAGTTAAAAATTATAAACATCACATAATAGAAATTCTTTGGAGATTATGATGTTAATAGGAAGTTTGCTTGTTATATTTTTAGTACTTGCTGTGACCGGAGTATCGGTAGCTGCTTCACTCGGGCTTGCAAGTTTTGTGGCATTGATATTTGTTCTTGATGAACCTATTTCAATAATAACACAGAGGATCTTTGCGGGAATGGATTCTTTTCCGCTAATGGCGATTCCTCTGTTTGTAGTAGCCGGTAATGCTATGGGTGAAGGCGGTATTACCGAGAGAATCGTCAAGTTCTGTAATGCTATGGTTGGCTCATTTCAGGGTGGGCTTGCTCAGATCAATATTCTTGCCAGTATGTTCTTTGGCGGAATATCAGGATCAGCTGTAGCTGATACTTCATCTATCGGCGGTATCCTTATCCCTTCGATGATAAAGGAGAAGTATGAACGAGGATTTGCAGCATCTGTTACTGCTTTTTCAAGTGGTCTTGGGCCTATTATCCCGCCTAGTATTACAATGGTTGTGTATGGTATTATCACCGGTACCTCAGTTACAAAGTTATTTGTTGCTGGTGCTGTTCCAGGGCTTCTCTTTGGAATAGGGCTGATGCTAGCTGTGGCGATAATCGCTAAAAAGCGTAATTATCCAAGGCATCCGAAGTGCAGTCTAAAAGATAAGTTTGAAAGCTTTATCTCGGTTTTCTGGGCGGTTCTGATGCCAGTTATCGTTATTGGTGGAATTCTGCTTGGTATCTTTACGGTGACAGAAGCAGCAGCGATAGCAGCGGTGTACTCGTTATTTGTAGGTGTATTTATCTACCGCGGGATCAATAGCTTTGAGAAAGTGTATAGAATTTTCAAACAGTCGGCAATTTTAGTCTCTTCAATTATGCTTTTGATTGGTGCTGCAAAGCTCTATTCATATCTTATCGTAATCGCGCAGGTTCCTACCATTATGACAGACCTGATCTTTGATTTTACCCAGAACAAGTATGTTATTCTGCTGTTGATTAATATTCTAATGTTAATTATCGGCATGTTTGTAGAGGCCAGCGCAGCACTTGTGATCTTTGTTCCAATTCTTTATCCGATGTGTATGGATATCGGGATTGACCCTGTACACTTTGGGGTAGTACTTGTCTTTAACCTCTGTCTTGGACTGGTTACTCCACCTGTGGGGCTATGTCTGAATCTCGCGAGCAAGATTGCGAAGTGCAAGTTACATGAGTCGATAATGCAGTCTACTCCGTTTTACGTAGTTGGTTTTATAATCCTTGCAATAATAACGTACATTTCAGATGTTGTTCTTTTACTGCCGGATTTACTTATTAAATAATAAAAAAATAGTATATTGCTACAGAAAGGAAGTTTATGTTTGAACTTAATGATAGGGTCGCAATTGTTTCAGGAGCAGGTTCTGAAAGAGGTTTGGGAATTGCTATTGCAGAAGCTCTGGCTGAACAGGGAGCAACCCTGATATTATGTGACATTAATAAAGAAGGCGTTGATGAGAATGTAAGAAAGCTTGAGGCAAGAGGCGTAAAAGCCAAGGGGTATGTTGCTGATGTAACCAAGATGGACAGTCTTAAGATTATGGCTGATGATGTTGTAAAGACATTTGGTAAGATTGATATCCTGGTTAATAATGCAGGCATTACACAGAAGAAACGCTTTGAGGATATGACTGAGGAAGATTGGAATCTTGTTATCGATATAGACCTCAATGGTGTCTTCAGGATGGTGAAGGCTGTACTGCCTCATATGAAAGAGAAGGATTATGGGCGTATTGTTAACATCAGTTCAGTGTCAGCAAAACGCGGTGGCGGTGTCTTTGGCGGTTCGCACTACTCAGCAGCAAAAGCAGGTATTCTTGCATTCAGTAAGGCGCTAGTACGCGAGATAGGCGAGAGCGGGATTACAATTAATTCTGTCAATCCAGGTATCTGTGCTACTGATATAAGAGGTGGTGTGGAATCTGATGAAGAGCAGAGGCAAATGAGTTTGGATGTTCCTTTGAAGCGTATGGGACGTCCTGATGAGATCGCTGCAACAGTATGCTTCCTTGCATCAGATGAATCATCATATATTACAGGTGAAGATATTGATATCAATGGCGGTTCTCATATGGATTAATCCGGATTCGGATAGGATACACTAAATTTGATTATTACGTTGCACAACACACACTCAAGGAATAAAGAATGGATAAGAAAGAAAAAGTAGCTTTTCTTAAAGAGAAAGCCAAGGAAGTAAGAAAGACAATTCTTACAATGATACACCGCGCACAATCAGGACACCCGGGGGGGTCACTTTCTGCATCTGATTTTATGACAGCGTTATATTTTGACGAGGTAAATGTACGCCCTGATGACCCGAAATGGGCAGACAGAGACCGCATAGTCCTTTCCAAAGGCCACGCTTGTCCTGTCATCTACTCATGTCTTGCACTAAGAGGTTTCTTTCCTTACGAGACGATCTATACTCTTCGCAAGCAGGGATCAATCCTTCAAGGACATCCTGATATGAAGGTCTGTCCGGGAATCGACATCAGTACAGGATCACTCGGTCAGGGACTCTCTACAGCTGTTGGCATGGCACTGGCTGCAAAGCGTGACGGCAAGACTTACAGAGTGTTTTGCGTTGTCGGTGACGGCGAGAGTCAGGAAGGTCAGATCTGGGAAGCTGTGATGAGTGCGGTAAAATACAAACTGGATAACCTCGTGATTTACGTAGACAACAATAACCTTCAAAATGACAATACCTGTGATGTTGTCATGCCAACAGGTGACCTCAGAGCGAAGTACGGCGCCTTCGGCTGTGAGGCCTTCAATATTGATGGTCACAGCATGGATGAGATCGTCGATGTCCTTGAAGAGATCAGAGATAGCGACAACGGTATGCCGAAGGTAATTGTAGGTAAGACAGTCAAGGGTAAGGGCGTATCATTCATGGAAGGTGTGGTAATGTGGCACGGCGTAGCTCCGAATGATGAACAGTTTGAACAGGCAATAGCAGAAGTTGAAGGAGGTTTTTAATTATGTCAGGAAAAGCAACAAGAGACGCTTACGGCGAAGCAATACTAGAACTCGGTAAAGCGAACCCAAATATCTATGTAGTAGATGCAGACATCGGTAAGTCATGCAAGACGGTACCATTCTTTGAAGCGCTTCCAAATCAGCATGTAAACGTTGGTATTGCTGAGCAGAACTGCGCAGGTGTAGCTGCAGGCCTGGCTACAACCGGCAAGATACCGTTCGTTACAACTTACGCGGTATTCGGCAGTATGCGTATGGTAGAGCAGATCCGTCAGGAAGTATGTTACCCTAAACAGAACGTTAAAATTTGTTGTTCACATGGGGGCTTTACCCCGGCAAATGACGGTGCAAGTCACCAGTGTATAGAAGACATGGGAATCCTCCGCACTATCCCCAACATGACAGTAATCATGCCAGCAGACTTCTACGCGGCAAAGAAGCTTGTGCATAAGGCCGCTGCATACAATGGACCTGTTTATCTTCGTTTTACACGTGACCCTATTCCATTTATCTATGATGAAAATGTAGAATTTGAGATCGGTAAGGCAAATATGATCAAGGACGGTAAAGATGTGGCGATCATAGCCAACGGTGATATCATGTCACGTGCACTAGCTGCTGCAGAAGAACTTGAGAGCAAGGGTTACTCGGTAAGACTCCTTGATATGCACACAATCAAACCGCTGGACGAAGAAGCAGTACTCAAATGTATCAACGAGATAGGTAAGATTGTAACCGTTGAGGATCATAATATCATCAATGGTCTTGGTGGGGCGGTATGTGAAATAGCGGCTGAAGCGGGTAAAGGTACTGTTAAACGTATCGGTGTAAGAGACAAGTTCGGTGAGTCGGCTCCATATGATTTCCTTATGGAAGTAAACGGCATCACAAGCGAAAATATAGTTGCTTCGGCACTGGCAATGCTCAAATAATACATACCAAGTAACAATAGCAATATCAAAACAAAATGAGTGCGCAGATATCTTCAATTTATGCGTACACACTTTTCTTAAACTTTCAACAGAGACTAAAAAAAGTATTGTTAAGTCTCAAATAATAATAGGAGTATATTATGAAGATAGTTGTCCTTGACGGCTATACCCTTAATCCAGGAGATCTGAGTTGGGAGGGCTTTGAGTCGCTTGGAAATTTTGTCTGTTATGATAGAACTGCGCCGCAGGATACGGTTAGCCGTATAGATGGTGCTGAAGCAGTAATAACTAACAAGACTCTGATAACAAAGGAAATTCTTGAGCTCTGCCCTTCCGTAAAGTATATTGGTGTTCTAGCTACTGGTTTCAATGTAGTAGACACTTCAGCAGCAGCGGAGAAAGGTATTCCGGTATGTAATATCCCTACCTATGGGACAGACGCTGTTTCGCAGTTTGTATTTGGGCATCTTATGAATATCTGCCATCACGTGCAGACACATAGTGAGACAGTTAAGAACGGTGACTGGACAAATTGTAAGGACTTCTGCTACTGGAATTTTCCACTTATCGAGCTTGCAAGAAAGACGATGGGGATTATTGGTTTTGGCAGAATTGGTCAGGCTGTAGCAAAGATCGCTCAAGGATTCGGTATGCATGTATTGGCATATGATGCTTATCCGAATAAAGAGTTGGAGACAGAGACAATGAAGTATGCCGATCTTGATGAGGTTTTATCAACTTCTGATGTTATTTCATTGCACTGCCCGCTTTTTGAATCTACTCAGGGTATGATCAATAAAAATAGCATCGCAAAGATGAAGGATGGAGTAATTATTATCAATACTTCACGCGGTCCGCTTATTGTAGAGGAAGATCTTGCTGATGCTCTCAATAACGGTAAGGTTGCTGCAGCAGGAGTCGACGTTGTTTCAACAGAGCCTATCAATGCTGATAATCCACTTTTAACAGTAAAGAACTGTTATATCACTCCTCATATTGCTTGGGCTCCCCTTGAAGCACGTAAGAGGCTGATGGATATCGCGGTGGATAATCTCAAATCATTTATTGATGGTAATACCGTCAACGCTGTAAATTAATGAAAAACAAAATCGGAACAAACAATGGTATCAAGGGTGCAGTATTTCATTCAGACGCTATACTGCACCTGCGATATTATGTTTGTTCTTGCAATTGACCTGCCCCCATCAGTGATACCACTTAAGAATATACAATATTATCTTTATTCTGGCAAGGACGAAGTGGCGTAGCCACGCAGGACTTGCCAGAATAAAGCTCTGATTGCTTCTTCATCACCTCTTTACTATATTCTGCCGGAGATAAATACTTGAGCGAACTATGCGGGCGGATATGATTATATCCTACACGCCAGTGCTCTATTAATACTTCAGCTTCATAAATACTGTCAAACTGCTCCTGAGATAATAATTTATCTCGAAAACTGCCGTGGAAACTCTCTATGTAACCATTCTCCCATGGGCTGCCCGGCTCTATATACAATGGCTTAACTTTAAGCTGCTTCAGCCATTCCCTGATCCCCGCCGCAATAAATTCAGAACCATTATCACTACGGATATATTCTGGAATTCCATAAAGAATAAATAATTCATTCAGAACATCTATAACATCTGCCGAGTTCAATTTTCTCGATACCTTCAGAGTCAGGCATTCGCGGGTAAACTCATCAAGTACGCTTAGTATCTTTAAGATCTTACCATCTGAAGTTCTGTCAAAAATAAAATCATAACTCCACACATGATTTTTATGAGTGGCAGAATTACGACGAGCAGAGCCATCACTGTAAAGTTGTCTGCGTCTCTTCTGCTTTCTCTTTACGGCACTTATAAAAACTCTGAGAAGAGATACCGAGTGTTTTACAGGCGGCTTCAATACTTGATCCCTATCCCTGTAAAACTTCCATTTCTCGGAGTATTTTGATTATACTTTCAACTGATGTCTTTCTGCCTTTCATAACATTTCCTTTCCTGAAAATTATAACTATTATCCATTAATAGTGGAGCACTTCCAGGGGGGCACGTCACCTTCAATACCATTTGGTTGATATCTATTTACCCATTTTCTAAGAGTAGGTCTGGAAATTCCACAACGATTACAAACAAGTCCTGAGTTTTGAGTTTCAAAATACATTTTGACCCATTTCAATCGGGATTTAATAGTATTGTCCATAGCAACTCCTTTATCAATATATTATAAAATTTTATTGAAAGGATGTCTATGAATCACACAAATAAGGATAGTCTGAATATTCTTGGATCGGAGTACTGCCGGGACGGATTACTCTTGGTAATTAGGGTATATTATCAGTTGCCTGCTCAAGAAAATTCTTTAATAATGCTTTCGGTGTGTTCGCCCAATTTTGGCACTGCGCCTGTAGGTAGGCAGTCGTAAGCGCTGAGCTTCATGGGATTGCCAGCAACTATGTAGTTGCCGGCTTTAATCAGCATATCTCTTGCTGTTATCTGCTCCATTTCACTTGCCTGCTGCAGATTATTGACCGGAGCGCAGGGGATACCTATTTGGTTGAGAATTTCAAGCCACTCGCAGGTTGTCTTGCCCCTAATTACTGGGTGGACAATGCTCTGCAGGTCAACCCGGTTTTCCAGCCTTGCTTCATTGGATGAAAATCTGGCATCCGCTTCAATCTCAGGTTTTCCAATTGCATCACAGAACAGATGCCAGAGTTTCTTGCCGAGTACCGAGACGATTATTTCACCGTCCTTTGACTTGATTACGCCGAAGGGGCAGACGTTGGGGTGGTGATTGCCTACAGGGGTATCGATAATCCCGGTATTATTGTAATGCGCCACCTGAGGCGGGAGCAGTGCAAACAGGCTGTCAAGCATGGAGATGTCGATATATGTCCCTTTGCCGGTCTTCTCCCTGGCATATAAGGCAGTCGTTAGCGCCATGTAGGCAAACATGCCTCCAGCCATATCACCGATGGAGACCCCCATCCGCTCCGAGGTCTGGTCTGATTCGCCGTTGACGCTCATTATGCCGGAATATCCCTGGGCGACCATGTCAAAGCCGGGCAGGTAACTCTTGGGCCCGGTATGTCCGAATCCTGAAATCGAAGCATAGATAATACTTGGTTGTAGCGCACTCACTGTTTCATAGGAGAAGCCTAACTTAGCCATTACCCCGGGTTTGAAATTCTCGACCAGGATATCAGCATTTTTGATAATTTTTTTGGCCAGGTTGCAATCGGCTTCTTTGGTTAGATCAAGGGTGATGCTCTCTTTTCCGCGGTTTCCAGAGACAAAATATAAGGATTCATCCGAATCTGAAAAGGGCCCGGCATCCCTGAGCATATCGCCACATCCAGGGCGTTCTATTTTAATTACTCGTGCTCCGTTGTCGGCAAGCATCATGGTGCAATACGGCCCGGCAAAGGCTTGCGTAAAATCAACAACGGTTATATCTTTGAGCGCTTTCTCCAGTTGCATCGTGTTCCCCTTGTTAAGAGTATTTAAAGTGGTATGGTTCGTTGTCCTGTCTGTAGAACTGGCGGTTATTTCTTGTGATGTAGCTTGTCGATAAGTCTCTGTACATCCTCTTTCAGCCAGTCGCTGGAAAAGATGTCATTGATGCTCTTTTTGACAAGCTCTACCGTGTGCTCGGAGAGGACAACTTCGCTGCAGAGGGTGTTGACTTGAAATTTGGTATTGGCAATGCCTTCCTGCACCCGTTGCAGGATATTTACGCAGACCTCGTTCACTTTTTTATCCAGGGCTGCAGTTGAAGCACAGATTGCGTTGTATATCCCGGCATTTACGGCATCCTGAGCGCTCATGGCAGCGCAGGTAAAGAACAGTTCTTTCAAGACATGGGCGCTCATGGTGGATAACCAGATTTGATAATACTTGAGGTCGAAAGGGACTCCCATCTTGTTTGCGGGCATGGTAATGGTCGAGCTGTCGGTGGCGTAGACCATGTCGCAGACTATCAGCAGGATCAATCCGCCACCATAGGCATTGCCGTTGACCTTGGCGATGACCGGCAGCGGGCACTTCATGATTGCGTCGAACATGGTAAACATCGGATCATTTTGCAGGTCTGAAGCCTGCTCCAGTTCATTCAGGTCATGCCCGGCTGAAAAAACGCCGTGGGAAGGGTTTGAGGTAATAACGATGATACGGGCGCCGTCACTTTCCGCGTTTTGTATGGCTTCGGTAATGAACAATGACATCTGGCTGTCTACGGAATTGCGTTTGGCGAGGTTATTGAGTGTAATGGTAAGTATACCATCTTCGAGTGATTTAAGAACTTTGGCGTTATTAACATCCTGATTTGCTGCGGCCATACTGCTTCTCCTTGACTAAAAAAGGATTGAAATTTTAGGTAAAGCTGGTCAGATATTCTTGGTAATTTACTCTGGGTTACGGTAGTTTGTTTTATACCTATGTTGTAGCTTATATACCATAGAGTTTTTTTTTTGTAAATTAAAATTTGAAAATCATATATGGCTGAAATAATGCTCATATGTAAGTAGAAAATATGTGGCAGGGTGTTGCTGCAAATTTTAATCTTGAGGCTATGCGTTAGGGTGATGGGTTGGGCTGTGGTTAAGAAGGGCAGGGGGAATGAACTGCTGGAGGTGGTAAAGCTGGGTTCGCATATCTTTGAGTCGGTGCTTGATAGTCTGGATATTGAGAAGGGTAAGGGCGAGACGAAGAATACCGATCGGAGGAATGCGCGGCAGTTGTGCAGGCAGTATGGCAGGAGGCGGCAGCGGAAGAACAGATTATTCAATAGTTTGAAGAAGCATGGTCTAATTACTGGGGATGATAAAGGTGTGGTACTCAGTGAGATTGATGCGCAGATCCGCGCGAAGTACTTTGGGAAGGTATCGGCTATCCCGGCGGTAGAGCATACTATGCCGTATTTTATACGGAAAGCAGGGCTGGATTCAAAGCTGGAATTGTCAGAGCTTGGCAGAACGATATATCATCTGGCGTAGCGCCGGGGGTATCTGAGTAATCGGAAAGTCGTAAAAGATGATGATGATAGCAGGGTGGAGGCGTTGACTCAGAACTCAATACCGCAGATAGCTGACGCGAAGGTTAGAGCGGCTGTCGAAAAGAAGTTGGAAGAACTAGGCATATGTGATCCGAAGAAGGCCCTTGCAGATAAGGCCAACCATCCGATACGCCGAAGCGGAAGCAGGAGTATACCCCTATTTACAAGGTGCGGATAGTGACCAATGATAACCCGGTGGCGGTGGGTAAAGGGGGAAAGGTCAAGTATGTTGAACCGGGGAATAATCATCATATCGAGATCTTCGAGGTGCTCGAGGCGCAGACGGGTAAGGTCAAGACCTGGGACGCAGCGGTGGTCAGTTTATTGGAGGCACGTCAACGAATGTTGGACAGACTGCCGGTTGTTAAGCGAGAGCACGGCGAGAATACGCGCTTTATCTGCTCGCTCTGCGGTGGGGATATTATTCAGCTTACGAATTCTGACGGGAAGGATTATCTGTATAGAGTTAGGAAAATGACTCATAGTAAAGCGTCGGGGCAAATTCAGATTGCCTTTGAACCGTTTTATGAGGCGCGGGCATTGGAAGAAATTAATAAAGTTGAGAAAGAACAGGGTCTGAAGGGGGAAGATAAAATATATCAGACACTTACACCTGGCTCTATGATGAAACGTAACCTTAATAAAGTTACTATTGATACTTTGGGCAGGGTACGGAGGGCGAATGACTGATGAATGACAGGGTGATTGAGATTGCTGAGCGGTATGGGGAACTGCAGGGTAAGAATGAACAGCTTATTATCGAGTGGAATGATTATAGCAGTGATTCGATCCCGCTCTGTGATATTGCGGTACTTATTATCTCGAACCCGCGGGTAGGGATAAGCCAGTCGGTGCTTGCCGGGCTGGTGCGGCATGGCGGGACTTATATCTGTTGTGATTAGTATCATCTGCCAGCGGGGCTGCTCCTGCCGCTAGCCGGTAATTGTCTGCATACGTAGAAGATTGACTTACAGGTTAATGTGGCAAGACCACGGTGTAAGCGTTTATGGCAGCAGGTGGTGAAGGCGAAGATTAATGCACAGGGGCGGGTGCTGGCGGAGACTACCGGGAGTGATGCCGGTTTGTATGAAATTGCCAAGCATGTACTCAGCGGGGATAGTAATAACCGTGAAGCGGTAGCGGGCAGGCGCTACTGGAAGGCACTATTTGGGGTAGAGTTTAAACGTGACCGGGAGGCGCGGGCAGCGCTGCTGGAGGTTACGCTTTGCCGGGTGGAATTTGCGGGAGAGAAGCGAACACTATTTGACGGGGTTCTGAAGATGGCGCAGAGTCTGGTGAAGGCGTTGGGGAGCAGTGAGGAGAGGCTGGTTATTCCTGGGATTATTTGAGGGGTGGTGATGCGGCTAAATAACTTATCGGAGTATAAGAGTATGTGGTTATTCTGTATGTTTGATCTGCCGGTGAAGACCAAGGCGGAGCGGCGGGAGTATCAACGCTTTCATAAGATGCTGCTGGGTGAAGGGTTCAGTATGCTGCAGTTCTCGGTTTATGCGCGGTTTTGCCGGAATCTGGAGCGGGTAGAGGCGATGAAGCGGCATATAAAGGATGCACTCCCGCCTGCAGGGCAGGTGAGATTGATTATGATTACGGATAAACAGTTTGGAAATACCGAGGTTTACTATGGAAAAAAGAGAGCGCCGGTTGAGGAAAAACCGCAACAGCTTACCCTTTTTTAAGAGCATTTCTGCTGTAGTCCCTTGTTATGTAAGGGGTTTCATGCAGAAGTATTGTATCTGAACCGATATTCCATTCAAGCTATAGCGAAAGCCTCAAGGAGGCTTCAGAATGAAAAATTGTATCTGAACCGATATTCTGTGCAATATTTTTCTGAAGTAAGGTATTAGGGGAATGAGTAGAGGCGGTGGTTGAATACATAAGGCAGAGGAATGGAGCGAAAAAGCTGTAAAGCCCGGAGGAAGTAATTTGGGGGTGACCTATCATGGTACGCGCTGTATTTGAAGCAGGTGTTGGGCGCGGGTGGTTGTGAGCCGCAGGCTTGGTAGTTGAGCCGTTACTTTACGCTTGGGGTTTATTCTTCTCGACCAGGAGGCAGGTGAGGCCGTAACTGAAGGCGGATTGAGCCAGTGAGGCTAGGTGGTCGATGATGGTGACTACTCCGATGCCGGTGATGACGGTCGGCTCGAGCGGGATATTGAGCGGTACGCAGATGATCGAGAGGAGGTAGAGAGAACTAAGCGGGTGCATATAATTAGGGCGATCTCTGCGGTATGTTCTTTGATGATGATGGTAACTTTCCGTTGAATGAGTACAACGAACGGATAATAAGCATTGATTCCGAACTGCTCCGAGGTATACCCGAGGTGCTGGCCATTGCTGAGGGGGGATTTCAAACAGCGAAGTATTATCGGAGCCATGAAGACCGGGATTATTACCACATTTATAACCGATTCGAATACCGCCAAGGCTTTGCTCTGACAGCTTGAGTACGATAATTTTTTAACTTTTTGAATTCTACAGAAATGAATATACATTAAGTGTATTCATTTTTTTTGGCTCGTTTAATTGTATTTGGTTGAGAGTTTGGGGTATGTGCCGTTACTGTAAATAAACTCTTTGTATATAATAAGTTGTGTGTGCGTAAAAGCTTACAGGCTAATCATGGAGCTGAATACACAAAGGTATAACTTTGTTTTATTTTCAGAGTACAGCTGTTTAATTGCTTCTATTTGGTTGACTTAACTATAAAATACGGTAAAGTATAGACTGGACAGTTTATACTTGGGGAGTAGCAGGTTATAGCTGGAGTAATTGGTTAGTTATCTACTTGTAATACAAGGTGTTGTGATAATTCTTGGGTTGGCTACAGGGAATAATCGGTACTTTCGTAGTGGAGGGGAAAGGGATACAGTAAATGTTTAGCAATCAAAGACAGATGAAGATATACTTCCTGCTCAGAGAGGAAGGACAGGCAAAGGTTAGCTTTTTAAGCGAGACCTTTGGGGTTTCAGAACCGACTATCAGGCAGGATCTGGCCAAGCTTGAGGAAGAGGGGCTGGTGGTTCGGGAGCACGGCGGGGTATTTCTCAAGAATATGTCCAAACAGGTGAGCTCACTCTCACTCGAACATCAGGAGAATATGGATAAGAAGGTCTTGATTGGGATCAAGGCGGCAGAGTTGGTTGAGGATGGGGATACTATTATTCTTGATGCGGGGTCGACGACTACCGAGATAGCCAAAAATATCGCAACCAGGCATAATCTTATGGTTGTGACCAATGCGCTGAATATTGCACTCTTGCTCGGTACCAATCCCTCTATCAGGATTGTGATGCCGGGAGGAGAATTTCAGGCTCCGACCTTGTCGCTCTCAGGGGAACGGGCGGTCAATTTCTTTGAAGAGGTACGGGTCAATAAGTTGTTTATCGCTTCGGTCGGTCTGTCGGTAGAATCTGGACTTACCTTCCCTGGTTTCAAAGATATTCCGGTCAAACGGGCTATGCTGAATTCTGCCGATGAGGTCTATCTTGTGGTGGATTCGACAAAGATCGGGGCGTCTTCATTTGCGGTACTCTGTGATATTAGCAGGGTGACCGGGATAATTACCGATGATGGGATAAGCTCTGAGCAGCAGAAGGATTTTGAAGATGCTGGCGTGAAGGTGTTGATTGCGCAGAAAAAGGAGAAACGTGAGGCCAAGAAGTAGGCTGCTAGGCAAGATCTCTCTTGGCGCAGGGCTGGAATTTTTTGGGGGTGGTTGAGTCTGGCAGTTTGGGATAGGTCTTTTCTGGGTTTTGACTTGAGTTGAATTCGTTGCAGAAGATCTTTTAAATTAAGATGGTGAGATTTACAGTTGAGGGTAGCCCTCCGCTTGGCGGAGGGCTACCCTTTTTGCTATTCGGGATGTAGTTTGGAAGTGCAAGGTGTGCTGAAAAGGAAGACTGAATGAAGGTTTGGTTAAAAAAAAGTGTAGCGGGTCAGGTTGACGATTTTGCAATGAAAATTATTATTTATTTAATCGATTACTTTCGATTTTTGCAATTTTACGAATAATAGTAAGTTTTAAAACTATTTTTATATTTTTTATTAAGTGTTTTGGAAAATATCTCAGCGGTGAGCTATGACTACAGTTTTAAAAAATTCAATATTGTTAATTCCTTTATTAGTAAGATGTTATTGGCTGATTTGTGGAAATCTGATAATTGTCTTAGGTAAATTGATCATATGACAATACGCTAATTTCGAATATAATCGAAAATATTTGTTTGCGTTTTCTTGACTAACAGTCGGGGTGTGGTAGGCTTTTAGTGTGAGATATTTTTGTTTATGTTTGTTTTTCTTTTGTTTTGCCGCCATGAGTAGTGGCTAAAAGAGAGGTAAGTAATGAAGGTTGGTGAGACTCTGATCAAGGTTGAAGGAATTAGAAAGAGTTTTCCGGGGGTTCTGGCTCTAGACAAGGTTGACTTTGAACTCAAGTCAGGTACGGTTCATGCACTTATGGGGGAGAATGGCGCGGGAAAGTCTACCTTGGTCAAGGTTATGATGGGAATCTATGCTCGTGATAGCGGCAAGATGTGGCTCAAAGGGCAAGAGGTTGACTTTAAAACACCAAAAGAGGCTCTGGACGCGGGTATGAGTTTTATTCCGCAGGAGCTCTGCCCAGTACCGGATATGACTGTGGCGGAGAATATTTGGCTGGGGCGGGAGAGTTCGTACTTCAACATCTTTGTTAACTATGCCAAGATCAATAGCCTGACCGAGGAGGTGCTAGCCCGGATCGGCGTGGAGCTAGATCCTAAGCGTCTGATGAAGACCCTCAGTACCGCTGAGGTGCAGTTGGTGGAGATAGCCAAGGCGATATCACTCGATAATGATGTGCTTATTATGGATGAACCGACATCGGCTATCGGCGAAAAAGAAGTAGAGAAACTCTTCGAGATCGTAGAACTCCTCAAGGCGCAGGGTAAGGGAATTATTTATGTGTCACACCGCATGGAGGAGATCTTTACTATTACCGACGAAATAACTGTCTTTCGCGATGGGAAAATGGTTGGGACGGTGACGACTAAAGATATTACCCGTGGGGAGTTAATAACCCTAATGATTGGGACGACACTCGATCAAGAGTATGTCAAGGAGAATGTGCCGACACAGGAGGTATTGCTGGAGGTTGAAGATCTAACCATTAAGGGTAAATGCGAGAATATCTCTTTGAAGGTGCATACGGGTGAGATACTTGGCCTCTTCGGGCTGGTAGGCGCGGGCAGGAGTGAGTTTTTTAGTGCGCTTTTCGGCGTTGAAAAGAAGCAGAGAGGATCGGTGCGGATCAAGGGTAAGGAGGTGCGGATCAAGTCGCCGTCTGACGCGATACGTAACGGCATGGCGCTGGTGACTGAGGATCGGAAGGAGTCTGGTCTGGTCTTGACCTCGTCGGTACAGGAGAATACCAGTATTGCTTCTCTGCGGGAAGATGTCGTTGGTGGGCTCATCAGCCGTTCAAAAGAATTGGAGCGGGTTAATTCCATGATCAATAAGTTCAGGGTCAAGACCCCGAGCGAGAGGCAACTCGTGGGAAATCTGAGCGGCGGTAACCAGCAGAAGGTGGTGCTGGGACGTTGGGTGCTGACAAGACCTAGGATACTCCTGCTGGATGAACCAACACGCGGCATAGATGTTGGAGCGAAACGAGAGATCTATAAATTTATGTCGGATTTTGCCGCAGCGGGTAATGCGGTGATTATGATCTCATCGGAGATTCCAGAGGTGCTGGGGATGAGTGATCGGATTGTAATTCTGCGTGATCACAAGGTGATTGCCGAGAAACCCCGCGCGGAGATAGATCAGGAAATGCTGATGCATCTGGCGTCGTTCAGCAGTTAAGCGGTACTACTGAGAACGGACAGGTGGTGTAGGTATTGAGTTTGCTGAAGAGTTAAATTTTGAAAGGGAAGAAAAGGGATGGATCAACAAGCGGCTACAACCAAGCAGAAGCTTCTAGGCTTATTGTCAAATTATACGATATTAATTATGTTTCTGGTGTTCTGCCTGATAATGGTATTTGCCAGTGAGTACTTTGCGACCTGGAGAAATATCCGTAATATCCTCCGGCAGACCTCGATCAATGGTCTGTTGTCGATCGGTATGACCTTTGTCATTCTTACCGGGGGGATTGATCTCTCGGTTGGATCGGTACTGGCGTTTGGTGGGGTGGTTGCGGCCAGTCTGGTAAGTAAGGCTAGCGGCGGCGAGGTCTATAGCCCGCTGGTGGCAATAATGGCGGCGATGGGCGCAGGGATTATGATGGGGGCGGTGACTGGACTTCTAGTCGCCAAGTGGCGGGTTGCTCCCTTTGTTGCGTCACTCGGCATGCTCAGCGCGGCGCGCGGCTTGACCTATATTTATACCGACGGGATGCCGATTCCCAAGATAGAAAAGAGCTTTTTGTTTATCGGGAAGGGGAGTGTGCTGGGGCTGCCGATGCCGGTATTTATCTTTGCGCTGATAGTGCTGATATCTTACATCGTACTCAAGAAGACCCGGTACGGGCGCTATGTCTATGCGGTCGGGGGGAATGAGCAGAGTGCGCGGATATCCGGGATCAATACCCGTCTGATTATCTTCAGTGTCTATGTTATCTCCGGACTTCTTTCGGCTTTTGGCGGTGCTATCCTTACAGCGCGAACAACTGCGGGATTGCCGCAGGCCGGGCAGTCGTATGAGCTGGATGCGATTGCGGCGGTGGTAATCGGCGGTACCAGCCTTAAGGGCGGGCAGGGTAGTCTGATCGGTACGGTTATTGGCGCACTTATTATAGGTGTGGTCAATAATGGCTTGGATATTCTCGGAGTCTCTTCATACTATCAGCAGGTGGTAAAGGGTGCGATTATCGTTATTGCGGTACTGATTGATTCGCTCAAGAAGAAGAGTTAAAGTGAGTGTAATGTGATCTGAGTCTGGATCCATATGGTGTATTAGTTTGTTTCTGTTTATTTTTAGGAGTTTGTTATGAGATCAAAGTTATGTGTTGTTGCGCTGTTACTGGTTGGGGTTTTCTGTTTGGCAACCGGTGCTCAGGCCAAAGATAAGCTCAAGATTGGTGCTGCGGTATATGGCCTCAAGGGTGAATTTATGCGCCTCTGGGTTACCGCGTTGGAGCGGCATCCGGCGGTAGTGAACGGTGATGTCGAGTTGACGGTCTTTGACGGCAAGTATGATGCTTCGGTACAGCAGCGCCAGTTCGAGACCATGGCGGCTCAGGGGTATGACGGTATCATCTTTATTCCGATTGATATGAATGCCGGTTCGGCCTGCGTCGACACAGCTTACTATGAAGATATTCCTGTGGTCGGTTCTAATACCAGGGTGAACTCTGATAATTTACTCTCGTATATTGGTTCCGATGATGTGCTTGGCGGTTACCTTGAGGCTAAGAATGTCCTGGATAATATGGGCGGCAAAGGCAAGGTTGTGATCATCGAAGGACCGATCGGTCAGTCTGCACAGATTCAGCGGCGTGAAGGTAATTACAAGGCACTCAAGGAATATCCTGAGGTAGAGGTTCTGGCTATCAAGACCGCCAACTGGTCTCGGGCTGAGGCAATGTCACTTATGGAGAACTGGTTGACTGCATATCCGAATAAGATCAAAGGGGTTATCGGCCAGAATGACGAGATGGCTCTAGGAGCGATCGAAGCGATCAAAGATCAGGGCTACAAGCCGCAGGACTACGCTATTGCCGGGGTTGACGGTATTACCGATGCCATCAATGCCGTCAAGGATGATCAACTAAACATCACTATTCTGCAGGATGCGGTAGGCCAGGCGCAAGGCGCGCTTGATATTCTCTTACGTAAGCTTCAAGGCGAAGATTATAAACCGCAGGCTGAGTTCTGGGAAGCAGTGAAGTGGGGCGACTCTATTCAGCCTAGCTACAATGTACCATGGCAACCGATTGATAAACAGAATGCGGATGCAACTCTTAAGAAGCGTGAAGCGCTGACTACTAGATAATTGTTATCAGCGAGTTGAGAGGGGAATGAAGTTGTTGGTAATTTCGGGTGCAGATCGAGGCTGAATAATCTGCACCCCTTGTAACGCTGAGGCTGGATGTTGAGTGTCATGATCGCTAGATACCGTCTGCAAGGAGTGAGCTGTGGGTGCTGGTGTTGTACGGTGTGGATTGATTATGCTACTTGGATTTAATTGGTGTATTATGGTGTTGGTTTTGAGAAAGGATGTGCTGATGAATTATGCTGATTTTGATATTAATTTCGGTTTAGAGGGTAAGAAGGCTGTGGTTACCGGTGGCGGAGCCGGAATTGGTCGGGCTATTGTCGAGCTACTGCTACGCAAAGGGGCAGAGGTAATTATCGGTGATCTCTCCCCTCAAGTGGTGGAGTTGGCCGGGCAATTAAGTGAAAAGCATGGCCGTAAGTGTGTCGGTATGGTTGTCGATCTCTCCAATGAACAGGAGATAGAGGATTTTGTCGCTAGAGCTTGGAAGGAATTTTCTGGTATAAATGTATTGGTGAATAATGCAGGAGTGGCATTCCTGGATGATGCTGAGAAGCTGGGGCATGCCGAGTGGCAGAAGACCATCGATATCAATCTCACGGCGCATTTTTTTGTCTCACAGGCTTTTGGCAAACGTATGATTGAGGCGGGTAAGGGTGGTAAGATTGTCAATACCGCGTCGCAGGCGGCATCTGTAGCGTTGGATAATCATGTGGCTTACTGTGCCAGCAAGGCGGCGATTGTCTCTATGACCAAGACTCTGGCCTATGAATGGGGGCAGTATGGGATCAATGTAAATGCGGTATCACCGACGGTTATCGAGACCGAGCTGGGTAAGAAGGCCTGGGCGGGTGAGGTGGGTGAAGCGATGAAGCGGAAGATTCCCTTGGGGCGTTTTGGACAGCCGGAAGAGGTGGCGGCAGTTGTGGCTTTTCTGGTCTGCGATGCAGCGTCGCTGATTACTGGAGCCGATATTTTGATCGACGGGGGATATACAATATACTAGTTTGATTCTGGCTGGGACTGATTCAGAGTCTTGAATATAAGTTTTATGGATACTGCGAAGTAATAGAATAGAAGGGATTTACTATGCAGCGGATAATAAATGTTGCGGACATGGTGGTAGAGGATATGTTGAAAGGCTTTATCAAGGCTGAGCGGGATATTGTACTCCCTACTGCCGATGAGCGAGTACTCAGGTATAAGGAGACCCCGGTCCCCGGGAAGGTCGGCATTGTTACCGGTGGGGGATCTGGACATAAACCTGCCTTTATCGGGTATATCGGGAAGAATCTGGTCGATGCGGTAGCGGTTGGCGAGTTGTTCTCCTCTCCTACCGCCAAGAGTTTTTATAATGCGATGTGCGAGGCTGACTCCGGTGCTGGTGTGGCTTGCCTGTATGGGAACTATGCTGGGGATAACATGAATGTCAAGATGGCTATGGAACTGGCGGAAGAGGACGGGATCACAGTCAAGACGGTTGTGGCTAACGATGATGTGCCTTCGGCGCCCAAGGAGGAAATTCAGAAGCGCCGCGGGGTTGCTGGCGAGATTTTTATGTGGAAGGTGGGAGGAGCGAAGGCCGCTACCGGCGCCAGCCTGGATGAGGTGATTGCGGCTAGTCAGAAGGCGATTGACAATACTCGGAGTATCGGTATCGGCCTGGCGCCCTGTACCTTGCCGGCCAATGGCAAGCCCAATTTTATTATTGAAGAAGGAACTATGGAGGTTGGTATTGGGCATCACGGTGAACCGGGAATAAAGGTGGAGAAGCTCAAGACCGCCGATGAGTTGGCGGCAGAGGCGGTTGCTACGCTCTTGCCGGATCTGCCCTTTGCGGCAGGAGACGAGGTGGCGGTGATCGTCTCCGGGCTGGGAGCGACACCGGTGATGGAGTTGTATATCTTCTATAATAAGGTCGAAGAGCTCTTGCAGGAGCAAGGAATTACAGTTTATCACCAGTATGTGGGAAATTATTTTACGTCTCTGGAGATGGTTGGGGTAACTCTCAGCATTATGAAGCTTGATAGTGAACTCAAAGGGCTGATTGATATGGAGTGTGAATCGATGGGGCTTACGCAGTCTGAACGTAAGTAGCTGCGCGGGTCTGCCGCGGTACTGGTATGTGCCGGGGTGGTTGCGCCGAGTATTCATACCGGGTTTTTTGGGAGTTGCAAGATGAAGAAGATTGTTATTGGATGTGATGAGGCGGCCTTTGAGTTTAAGGAGCAGATACGGAGTTATCTGAGCGGGAGAGGTTTTGAAATTATCGATTGTGGGGTGTATAATACTGAACCGGTACTCTATCCGGATGTGGCCAATACGGTTGCTGAGAAGATAGTCGCGGGTGAGGCCGAACGGGGTCTTCTATTCTGTGGAACCGGTATTGGGATGGCGATGACGGCCAATAAGGTACCGGGGATTCGGGCGGCACAGTGTCATGACGCTTTCTCCGCGGAGAGAGCGGCCAAGAGTAATGATGCGCATATTATAACTATGGGCTCCAGAGTTATCGGCATTGAACTGGGCAAAAAGATTATCGATACCTGGCTGGAATCAGACTATACTGAGAGCCCGTCGGGGGATAAGATAAGACGTATTATGGAGTATGACCAGAAATACAGGGTAATGTAAACTTGCTCGCTTGGAGTAAGGCAGATAAAAAGGAAGAGTTATGAGTTCATTCAAGAATGAAGCTGGCGGGGTGATTGTCTATGCCTTGATCAGGGTGATACAGGATAATAAGAATGCTCTGAGTGAGATCGACGGGGCAATCGGTGATGGTGATCACGGCATCAATATGAATAAGGGCTTTACCCTCTGTGAAAAGAAGCTCGGCGGGGAGAAGGTGGATCTGAATACCGGTCTCAAGACCCTTGGGCGGATTCTGCTGACCGAGATTGGCGGCTCCATGGGACCGATTTATGGAACCTTCTTTCGCGAGATGGCCAAGGCGTGCGCCGGTAAGGAGGTTATAGACGCATCGGTATTTGCTGAGATGCTTGGTGCGGCGAGCGTCGGGATCTCAACGCTCGCTGGAGCGCAGCTTGGGGATAAGACCCTCTATGATACGTTGGAACCTGCGAATCAGGCTTTCGGTGCGTCAATAGCGACAGGAGATGACTTTGCCGTAGCGCTTACGAAGATGGCTGAAGCGGCTGAGCAGGGGCGTGATTCGACAGTGGAGATGGTGGCAAAACTGGGACGGGCGGCCAGACTGGGTGAGAGATCCAGAGGGGTAATGGATGCCGGTTCTGCTTCCTGCTGTCTTTTACTGCAGACTATGGCAGAGGAAGCCAAGAAGCTGCTCTGAACGTAAGCCTCGGGAGAAGAGGTTCGTGCTAAACCGTTACCGGCTGTCTGTCGGTAACGGTTTTTTACAATTATAACGTCAACCCCGGAAGAAAGTCGGCGTGGATGCTGAAAACTTGCTTTTGATTAACGTAAAAAAAAGTTATTTCATACCTAATGGTAGTAAATAAATTAATACTGCGGATTCAACTCTTTACTTGAGAATTCTTCTGAGCTTAGTCGGGTAAAAGCAATGAGTTGCAGGTATATTTTTATTGTAAAAAGTTACTTGTATTTACCAGAAAATTTGATATCTTTTATCCATTAAAATATGGGCTGAGAGAGGGTTTTCAGCCATTACTTTGAGGATATAGAGAGATGGTAGAAGATTATTTTGCTCAACATAATTGGAGCACTGAGCGGGCGGCGGAATTATACGGAATTAATAATTGGGGGGCGGATTACTTCTCGATTGATCGGGACACCGGGGATGTGGTGGTCTCGCCTTTCGGTTCAGAGAATACTACACGCATTAGTCTGCGTAAGATCATCTTTGAAGCTGAAGAGCGTGGTTTTTCCATGCCGGTACTGCTGCGTATAGAGAATATCCTTGGTTCACAGATAGCCCTGTTGCATCAGACCTTCAATAAGACTATTGAGAGTAACGGTTATGAGGGGAAGTACCGCGGGGTATTCCCTATAAAGGTCAATCAACAGGAACAGGTTATTGAGGCGATCGCTGACTTTGGTAAGAAATATAACCATGGTCTTGAGGCCGGGAGTAAGCCGGAACTGATTGCCGCTATCAGCATGCTCAATAATCGGAATGCCTGTATTATATGTAATGGGTATAAAGATGCGGAATTTATCGATATCGGTCTCATGGCGCAGAAGATGGGGTTTCAGGTATTCTTTGTAATTGAGGTTCCGGGTGAGCTCGAGTTGATTATTGAGCGTTCACGCAAGCACCGGGTCAAGCCGCATCTGGGGTTGCGCAGTAAGCTTTCAACCCAAGCGAGCGGGCAGTGGGCAGAGTCTGGCGGGGATGCGAGTGTCTTTGGCTTGGGGATGAATCATACCGTCGAGGTTATCGATAAACTCAAACAGGAGGATATGCTCGATTGCCTCCAGCTTTTACATTATCATATCGGTTCACAGATACCCAATATCTGTGATATCAGAGCCGGTGTGATTGAGGCGTGTCGGATCTATGAAGAACTGGTCGAGGAGGGAGCTGCGATGGGTTATCTCGATCTCGGAGGGGGGCTGGCTGTCGATTATGATGGTACGCAGACAAATTATCACTCCAGCCGGAATTATACCATGGAGGAGTATTGTACTGATATTATCGATACGATCATGAGTTCGCTGGCCAGTAGCAAAACCAAGCATCCAACAATTATTACGGAGTCGGGGCGGGCTATCGTGGCATATTATTCATTATTCTTATTCGATATACTTGATGTATCCTCTTTCACCCCGCCACCGTTTCCGCAGGAGGTGGCAGAGGGTTCTCTGGAGTTGATTCATAACCTCTTTGAAACCTATAATGTGTTGAACCTCAAGAATATTCAGGAGTGTTCCAATGACCTGCTGTTCTACCGGAGCCAGGCGCAGCAGTTATTCAAGCACCGGGCGATTTCAATTCGTGAGCGGGCGCAGATTGAGAACATGCTCAATCATATCATGATAAAGATATCTCAACTCTCCTATAAACTGGATCATCTGCCCGAGGATATTCTGAGTATCCGGGAGCAGGTGTATGATGTCTATTACGGTAATTTCAGCCTCTTTCAGTCACTACCTGACGTCTGGGCGATTGACCAAGTATTTCCGATTATGCCGATTCATCGCTTAAATGAAGCGCCAACTCGTCAAGGTATTATTTCCGATATTACCTGCGATTGTGACGGCAAGATTGATTCATTTCCGGATTATCGTCACCGTAAGAAGAGCCTGCGTCTGCATGAGCTCAAAGAAGATGAGGATTACTATCTGGGAGTATTTCTGGTTGGGGCTTATCAGGAGACTCTGGGGGATCTGCATAATCTCTTCGGTGATACCAATGTACTCTCGATACATGTCGAAAAGGACGGCAGTTATGAGTTTATCCGGGAGTTGGAGGGGGATTCGGTCGGGGATGTACTCTCTTACGTGGAGTATGATATCAGCGATATGAAGAAGCGGCTCAAAAAGATTGCTGAAGATGCGATCAAGAATGAGTTCATCACCCCTAAGGAGCGTAAAAAGATACTCAATACATTTAATGATGGTTTGCGTGGATATACATATTTCGAAAAAATATAAATTTTGTTATAATGATAGGGTAGATACAATATTGTATTGGAGAATAAAATGTCACGAGTAATGATTATCGGTGCCGGTGGTGTGGGAAATGTGGTGGTTAAGAAGTGTGCGCAGGTAGCGGAAGTATTCAGTGAGATAATTCTCGCGAGTCGGACTGTGGCCAAGTGCGAAGCTATTGCTGCTGAGGTGAAGCAGATGTACGGGGTAGAGATTCAGGTAGCGGCGGTGGATGCCGACAGTGTGGCGGAGTTGGTAAAGGTGATTAACGCCTATCAGCCGGAATTGATTATTAATGTGGCATTGCCGTATCAGGATCTGACTATTATGGATGCCTGCCTTGAGACCGGGACGAATTATCTTGATACCGCAAATTATGAGCCGGAGGATACGGCACACTTTGAGTACAGTTGGCAGTGGGCCTATCAGGAGCGCTTCAAAGAGAAGGGGCTGATGGCGGTACTCGGCTGTGGCTTCGACCCTGGAGTGACGAACATTTTCTGTGCCTACGCGCAGAAGCATCTCTTCGATTCTATCGAGAAGATCGATATTCTTGATTGTAATGCTGGTGATCACGGGCATCCTTTTGCTACTAACTTCAATCCTGAGATCAATATCCGTGAGGTGACGCAGGAGGTGCGTCACTGGCAGAATGGAGAATGGGTAAGTACCCCGGCGATTCTCAATGCTGAGTGTGTACACTTTTCGTTTGACTACCCGGTAGCGGGCGCGCGCGAGAGCTATCTGCTCTATCACGAAGAGATGGAGTCGCTGGTGCAGAATATTCGCGGCCTCAAGCAGATACGTTTCTGGATGACCTTCTCTGAGGCCTATCTTACCCATCTGAAGGTCTTGCAGAATGTGGGGATGACCCGGATTGATGAGGTGGAGTATGAAGGGCAGAAGGTGGTGCCGCTTAGATTTCTCAAGGCACTCCTGCCTGATCCGAGTACTCTGAGCGACAATTATACTGGCAAGGCAGTGATTGGCTGTGTCTTCGATGGAGAGAAGGACGGGGTGCAGCAGCAGAAGTATATCTATAATGTCTGTGATCATGCCGAGGCGCATAAAGAGGTACGGGCGCAGGCGGTATCGTATACTACCGGGGTGCCGGCGATGATCGGGGCGATGCTGATGCTTACCGGGGAGTGGTCGGCTTCAGGGGTGTTCAACGTCGAGCAACTTGACCCTGATAAATTTATGGAGGCTCTCAATAAATACGGGCTGCCTTGGCAGGTAGTGGACTTTGCGGGAGAGCTTCCAGAATAGGGGCGGTGGATGAACGAATTAGTGGCTGCTGAGTGTCCGGAGGAGATTTGCAAGCAGGTTAAGACCCCGTGTTATCTGATCTCTGAAGATGGGATTGAGCGCAACTGTAAGATACTCAAGAGTGTGCAGGAGCGAACCGGGGCAAAGATTCTGCTGGCGCTCAAAGCCTTCGCTCTTCCCGAGGTCTTCAAGCTTATTGGAAGATACCTTAATGGGGTTTGTGCGAGCGGGGCGGTGGAAGCCAGGCTGGGGTATGAGGAGTTTCCCGGTGAGGTGCATACCTACGCCCCGGCGTATAGCGCCGAGCAGATGCAGCGCGTACTGGAGTATTCGGATCATATCCTCTTCAACTCGCTGGCGCAGTTGCAGGTTCATGCGCAGGCGGTGCGGGAGTACCGGCAACAGAGCGGCAAAGAGGTGGCTGTAGGACTCCGGGTGAACCCGGAGTACAGTGAGATTGAGACCGATCTGTATAATCCGTGTATTGCCGGGTCACGCTTTGGAATTAGGCATGATACGCTTAAAGACGCTGATTTGGCGGGCGTGAGCGGTGTGCATTTTCATGCGTTGTGTGAGCAGGGGGCGCAGGTTCTGGCGCGTATACTGCAGCACTTTGAGAATAAGTTCGCCTGGCTGCTGTGTAAGGAGCAGATAACCTGGGTCAATTTCGGGGGAGGGCATCACATCACCCGAGATGATTATAATCTGGATCTGCTCTGTGACTTGATAACCGGGTTTCAGGAGAGATATAACGTTCAGGTCTACCTAGAGCCGGGCGAAGCGGTGGTACTCAATGCGGGCTATTACCTGACAACGGTGCTGGATATTGTGGAGAATGAGATCGCGATTGCCGTAGTTGACGGTTCGGCTGAGACGCATCTGCCCGATATTCTAGGGATGCCGTACCGTCCGCATATACTTGGGAGTGCGCATGCAGGGCAGAAGGAGTATACTTATCGCCTCGGGGGAATATCCTGTCTGGCTGGGGACATCTTCGGGGATTATGCCTTTTCTCGCCCCTTGATGCCTGGTGACAGGCTCTGTTTTACCGATATGGCACTCTATTCCTTTGTCAAGAATAATACCTTTAACGGGGTTGAGTTGCCGGCACTTTATACCTACTCGTTACAGCGGGGAAGTCTAGAGTTGATTAGAGAATTTTTGTACGCGGATTATAAGGGTAGGATAACCAGGAGGGATTGAGATGCGGACTACTTATTTCCATGGTGATGATGTAGCACCGAGTGCACCGGAAGATGCGTTATTTCATATTATACCGGTTCCTCTGGAGCAGAGTGTTTCTTATATGGGAGGAACCGCAGCAGGGCCGCAGGCTATTCTTGAGGCATCGTGTCAGTTGGAGTTATTGGAGAATTCGCTGATACCGAGTGTGGAAGGGTTTTATACGGCCGAGGAGGTAGACTGTGCTGTCGATATCATGGTGACGCTGGAGCGGATAAAGGCTCAGGTCAAGTATGCGCTGGAGTGTGCGGCGGTGCCAATTCTCCTCGGCGGAGAGCATACGCTGACGCTGGGGGCGGTACAGGCTTTGCAGGAGCAGTACGGAGATGATTTTGCTGTGGTTGTCTTTGACGCGCATGCGGATCTGCGCGAGAGCTATACTGGTACGCGCCATAGCCATGCTTGCGTCATGCGCCGGATACATGAGCTCGGGGTAAAGGTCTATCAATTCGGAACTCGGAGTTATGCGGTCGAAGAGGAGGAGTACCGAGTGGTCAACGGTATCTGGTTCCGCGATTGTGAGGATATTATTCTCAGCGGGGTGGAGGCGCTAGAGCTACCGAGTGATTTGCCGGAGAATATTTATCTGTCGTTTGATGTCGATGTCTGGGATATATCGCTGATGCCGGCGACGGGGACACCGGTGCCGGGGGGACTGGACTGGTATAAGTCGGTCTGGCTACTGGAGAAGATTCTCTATGGGCGTAAGTGTGTGGGTGCTGATTTTGTCGAGCTTTCGCCGCTGCCGGGGCTGTGCGGGTATGACTTTGTGGTGGCGCAGCTGATTCACCGGGTTATGAGCTTTATTGTCGAGTAGGTCGGGCGCACAGGGTGGAATTGTCTCGGAAATATTATTGCCTTTACAAAAAACCGAAACTGTAGTATCATGCCGGGTAACGGTTTGAGCTGGAGTATTTGAGTATTGAGGGCAGAGTATGGACGATGGACAGAAGAAGAATTATGCTTTTTCAACGCGCAGTGGGTGGTATATTGTTGTCTTCACGCTGGTTATTCTCTCACCGATAATTCTCAACCTCATTGTTGATATCGTCCATCTCTGGACGCAGCCGTTAAATCTGGCCGATGCCGCAATGTGCCTCGACTCCCCGGAGAAGCTTGAGGTGATGATTGCCAGTTATCACAGTACTATTGAGATGTACCGGAATTCGCTCTACGCGGTGTTCGGGCTCTTTGCGCTCTTTGGCATCAGCAGTGCGGTAATAAGCTGGTCGGGGTCGAATAAACTCAGCGAGATGCAGCGGGATCTGGATGTGGCGCGGGATGCACTCAAGGAGGCCAATGAACTGAAGGAGCGGTATCAGGGGTATGTGGCTGATATTGAGAGCAAGCTTGAACTAGTCGGTAAGATCGAGGAGTCGGTGAGTTCGATCGATACCAATATCAAGAATGAACTCAATGACGCCAAGGGGATTATTGCGCTGGCGCGAGCCGAGACCGAGCGGATACGGAACCTGAAATTTACTGCCGAGCGGGACAGAGAGGAGATAGCGGGTACGGCCAAACGCTTCAAAGAACTGCTGGGTGAGGTGCAGTCTCTCCCGGATAAAGCCGATAGGCTTCGTGAGAAGCGGATCGAGAATATTGAACTCGGTAAGCCGGAGGCGGCCGGGAATGAGGATGAGCTCGACGCTGAGATAGAGAACTATATTCGGGATCTGGAAGGGTTGGAGTCCGGCGGGGACGCTGAGATTGAGAGTGCGCTGGAGGCGACGCAGAAGGAACGGAGCTTCAATCAGCTCTTCTTTGCGGCGATCAATGCCCGGGACAAGGGAGAACTCGATACCTTTACCGGCCTGGTAAGCGATATCGCCCAGATGTGCAGCAAGGATCCTGAGAACTCGCGTTGGCAGCAGCATTTGAGTATTCTCTATGGTTTCTGGGCCGATATGCTGTTGCGGGAGGAGGATGTGGAACGGGCGCATGAGGCCTTGCTGAAGAGTCAGGCAATATTGGAGCGGCTGGTCGAGAGTGATCCGCACAATGCGGATTGGGAGCGCGAGCTCGGAGTGAGTCATTTTCGCCTGGCGACGGTAGAACTATTGCGCCAGGATTATACTGAGAGTGAGGAGCATGCCGGGTGTGCCATCGCCATTCTGGGACTGCTGCATAAACGTAAATCGACCGATGCCTTTATTGCGTCACGCCTGGTACAGGGGTATAATGTGCGGGCAGAACTCTTGCTGGAGCTGGAGCGGTACCAGGAGGCCAAGGTTGATCTCGACAATGCGCTCAAACTGATCGAGGCGCTTACGGGTAAGGACACCGAGAATACTTACTACATGACTGATTTCGCTCGTTGCTGTTACTTCTTGGTGCGTTACTACAAGGAGAGCGAGGAGGATAAGGTCGATGCGATTCTGTACTACGGGAAGAAGGGGTATGAACTCTTTGAGTATCTACAGAAGCGTAATACGTTCTTCGACGTGGAGAATACCCGGATGCAGGAGTATCTCAAGGGTGTGATCATGGGTGAGTAGGTTGGGGGTGCCTTATGGCTGTTTTGTTGCGCGTGGGGGATATGGGAGCGGCAGGTAGTGTTGTCGTATTGGCTGACTGCACTTCGGGTAATGTGGGTAACTCCTCTGGGGAAGGTCTTGAGCGTGAGTAAGCGGTTTTGTTTTAACTTAGGTTTTTTTGATTAATCAACTGGTAGTTCAAAGTATTTCATTTGTTCATATTCTGGTCTTTAGGGTTTGGTAGCGACTCCGACTTGCAGGTCGGAGTTTTTTTGTTTGTGGTTGTGGAGTATGAGGCGTAATTGGCTTTGAGGCTGTGGTGATGATGGGGTTTATTTTTGGGGATAGGCTGTGTCTTGGTTGTGTAGGACGGAGGAGAATTTGGGCTTTACCGGTTGGATGAATTGTGGTATAGTAGGTGGTAATTAATAACTGGTGACCGGCAGTTGAAGTGTAGTGGCGGCTCGGGCGGGTTAGGAGTGCAGGGACTGTGGGAAGTGAGGGCTATGCAGAAGAAATGGGAGTTGGTGATTGTCGGTGGGGGAGCGGCGGGGCTGGTCGGCGGGATTCTGGCGCGACGCTGCGGGCTGGAGGTGGTCATCCTTGAACGGTTGGCGAAGGTCGGCCGGAAGCTGCTCGCCACCGGGGGCGGGCGCTGTAACTTTACCCGGGCAGAGAAGCCGGGGGAGTTGCTCCGCGGGTACTATGGAGCGGACAAATTTGTCAGGCCGGCGTTGTATAACTTTCCGCCGCTACAGGTGCGGGAGTTCTTTGCCGGGATCGGGGTCGGATCGGTGGTCGAGGAGGATAACCGGGTCTATCCGCGGACGGGGAGGGCGGCCGAGGTGCTTGGGGCGCTCCAGGCTGAGTACTCACGGCTCGGCGGGAGGCTGGAGACAGGGGTACGGGTCGAGCGTATTCTTGTGCAGGACGGGGTAGCGGTCGGGGTGCAGGCGGGAGAAGAGGTGTACCGAGCGGAGCGGGTTCTGCTGGCGGGTGGGGGTGGGAGTATGCCGGAGTTGGGGTCTGACGGGAGTTGTTATACCTTGGCGCGGGAGGTTGGGCATAAGGTGGTGCCTCCGGTCGCGGGGCTGGTTGGGCTGGTCATACCGGAATTGGCGGGAGATGTACTCGCCGGGGTGGCGCTGCCGGCTTCTTTGAGTATTGTCGGGGTGAAGGCGGGAGAGGTCTTTCATGGGGATATCATCTTTACCCATAAGGGGTTGAGCGGTCCGGCGGTGCTGGATATGTCGCGGTTGGTCAGCCGGAAACTGGCGCAGGGTGAGCCGGTAGAGTTGGAGATATCTTGGGGCGGGAAGACGCGGGAGTACTGGCGGGAGGTAATACTTGGGGCGCGGACGGAGTCCGGGCGGCGGAGTCTGAAGAGTCTGTTGTTGGAGCATTTGCCGAGACGATTTGTTGTGTATCTCCTTTTCCGCCAAGGGGTTGACGGTGAGGTGGCGCTGGCGGAGCTGAAGAAGGAGGCGCAGGAAAAGGTGGTAACGTATCTGACGGGGGCGCGCTACAAGGTGGAGCGGACTGCTGGTTTGGCGCAGGCGATGGTGACGGCGGGCGGGGTGTCCAGAGCTGAGATCACGCCGAAGACGCTGGAGAGCCGGGTGTTGCCGGGTTTGTACTTCGCTGGAGAGGTGATCGATGTCGACGGGAGGTGCGGCGGGTATAACTTGCAGTGGGCATTTGCGGCGGCGGCACTGGCGGTGCAGAGTATTGCTCAGAGTCTGGGGCGGGGTGAGTGAGTCTGGGTTATATGTGCCGGAGTTTGAGAATAACAGGCTTATATTTTGCGGCATGATATTATAGATTTGCGGTAAGCAAGTGATAATCTATAAATTAGCCTAAGCTTAATCATAAAATAATAAAAAAGCTGGAAAAAAAATAATAGTACTTGAAGTTTTAACTATTTTTGTTATAGTAGTAAAGAATATTAAATCACTTCACCGCGATGGAGTGATTTAATATTTTTTAATGTAAATTTGCGGGGCGCGGCAGGATTTTTGACTATACTCTTGAGCCCAGAAAAGTTGGTTGTAAAGCCCTTTTATTTATTAATTTATCATTGATTTTTAGAGCGGGCTATATATAATTTTTAAAATTTTGAATTTTAGTCTATTTTTAACATATATTTAACAATTAGGGAGCATCAAGAATGAGTCATCCGATTATTCAAGAGTTGGAAAATGCCAACAAACTGCGAAAAGATGAAGAGGTTACCTTCGTCGTTGGCGATACTGTAGATGTGCATTGCCGTATCGTTGAAGGTGAGAAAGAACGTATTCAGATCTTCTCCGGAACTGTTATCGCACGTGCGGGCTCTGGGGTCAATGAGAAGTTTACGGTAAGACGTCTGGTGGCTGGTGAGGGTGTTGAGAGAATATTCCCGCTACATAGCCCACGTATTGACAAGATTGTGCCCAAGCGTCGTGGACGTACCAAGAGATCCAAGCTCTACTATCTGCGTGATAAGATCGGTAAGGCAACTAGACTCACTGAAGAGACTCGCGCCAAGAGAGCACTTGAAAAGTAGTTTTAGTAAGAGCAAACGGGTATTTATCCGTTTGTTTTCTTTTATAGTCGGATTATTGATGTTGGTTGACAGGGAGCGGGTGCGAGGCTGGTATGAGCAGTGATGGGTGTGACAAGCTGGAAATTTGCGGTTTTTTCAAAGAGTACCGGGGGAACTCCGAGGTGGTGAAGGAGGCCTGGATTATCTCTTTCTGTAATAATTATGCAAACTCTCTCCAGTGCAAACGCAAGCAGTATTTTGCTAGCCGCGGGGTAGCGCCACAAGATAATATGTCCCCTACCGGAAGAATGTTGTAACCTAAGACAATTTGAATTGGTATCAGACTTTGCTGCAGCTAAGATGTGGTAAAGTTTTTTTATTTCTTTTTGGGGGATTATCCCGGCAACTTATAATTATTCCTTGCTGAAAAAAATAATATGCTTATTATTTACCTATATTATTAATTTTTTTTCTTTTTTAAGGGGAGAACAACATGGGTTTACTTGAAGATTTAAGACAGATTGCCATCAAGAGGCAGAAGACTATCGCACTGCCTGAGGCGCTGGATGAGAGGACTTTGCGCGCTGCTGCCGAGGCGGCGAAGATCGGGATGGGACCGGTGGTGCTGGTCGGTGCTGAAGCGGAGATCAAGGCAAAAGCTGCAGAATTAGGTGTTGATGTCAGCTCTGCGATCTTTGCTGATCCCAAGACTAGCGCGGACAGAGATGACTTTGTCAAGGAATTCTACGAGATGCGTAAGGCCAAGGGTATGACCGAGGAAAAGGCGGCAGAGATTATGCTCGATCCGATGTATTACGCGGCAATGATGGTCAAGCTTGGCAAGGCTGACGGCTATGTCTCAGGAGCGGTTAATTCTACAGCCAATACTGTGCGTCCCGCGCTACAGATTATCAAGACGGCTCCAGGGATCAATACCGTCTCCAGCTTTTTCATTATGATTCTCCCTGAGAGCAGCCCATACCACTCAATCAATGATATTCTCTTCTATGCCGATAGTGGTCTGGTACCGGCTCCTACTGAAGAGCAACTGGTTGATATTGCGATTTCGACTGTGGATTCATTCAAGAGCCTGTTGCCTGAGCGTGAGCCAAATATTGCTTTCCTCTCATTTTCTACTAAAGGCAGTGCTTCACATCCACTTGTGGATAAGACTATTGCGGCGGTCAAGCTCACTCAAGAGCGCGCCCCTGAGCTTAATGTTGACGGTGAACTCCAGGGTGATGCGGCATTGATGCCGAATATCGCTGCCAGCAAGGCTCCGGGAAGTCCGGTAGCGGGTAAGGCCAATATCCTGATCTTCCCTGATCTACAGGCAGGTAATATCTGTTACAAGCTTACCGAGCGCCTCGTTGGGGCTACAGCTATCGGCCCGGTTCTACAGGGACTGGCCAAACCGGTTAATGATCTTTCTCGTGGTTGCAAGTGGGAGGATATCGTGGATACTATCGCTCTTACTGCAGCGCAGTGTGCTGAGTAGCGCGGAAATGCACCCGGGTCATGAAGATAATTGAGAGACCAGATTTAGCAGAGTATTCCTCAATCCATATCGGTGGATTGGGGAATTTTTTATACCTGCCGGAGACAGAGGCGGAACTGTTGGCGTCTTTGCGGCAGTCTGCACCTGCGCAGGTGATCGGCGGTGGGACGAATATAATCTTTGCTGACGGTTTTAACCGTAATATCCTGGGATTAAGCCAATTGGCGCAGCGGGATATTTCACTAAGCACGAGCAAGGTGGTGGCTGGTGCCGGGGTGAAATTGTCGCGGTTGGTGTATGCGGGATGTCGGGCGGGGCTAGCCGGCGTGGAGGTACTCGCAGGTATTCCGGGGACTATCGGCGGGGCGGTGGTGATGAACGCTGGGAGTCGTTACGGCTGTATCGGCGATTTTGTGCAGCAGGTACGGGTATACGCGCGCAGTCGGGATGTTGTGCTGCTGCTACAGAAGGAGGAGTTAAAGTATGCTTACCGTTACTCTGTGCTGCAGGAGGATTCTGAGTATATTGTGCTCGGGGTGGAACTGGAATTTCCTGAGCAGGAATCTGCGGCGGTGTTGACTACGCGGGCGAGCAGGATTATCCGTGAGCGGCTGACCAGCAGGATACGTTATCCCAACTGCGGGAGTATCTTCAAGAATCCGGTGCATGAATTAACGGCGGGGGCAATGATTGACCGGTTGGGTCTAAAAGGATATAGTGTCGGTGGCATAGCGGTAGCGCCGGAGCATGGTAATATTATTATCAACCGCGGTTCGGGGAGTTATGCAGAATTTGCGCAGCTTCTAGATATTCTGCGTGAGCGGGTATACACCGAGTATAAGGTCGAGCTCGCCCTCGAGGTGCGAGTGTTTGGTGGCGATTAATTACTAGTTTAGCGGTTTTGCGGTTTTGTTTAGAAATTTTTGTAAGTTACGGTGTGGGATAATTTCGGCTTTTCTTGTTGTTGCCATTGAATTTACTGCGGTTTTGTTGATAATACTATCCATCTTTGTCTATGAGTTTTCAGGAGAGATTTTAGATGGATTTTAACGAAGCAATTGAGCTTGCGCGTAGAGATACCAGTATAATCAAAGCGCGGAAGAATCTGCTCTTTACCTTTGGGCCGACCAAGCTCCCGTATGTCTGTCTTAGTGACAGCAGGGATGGGTGTATTTATATTCATGATGGTGAGGTAACCACCGATAAACCGCATATCGCTATTCCCGGTGAAGAACTGGGGTTTGAAGGTTTTGAGATGGATGGGATGGGTAAGGATGGAATGCTGCCGGTTCTTATCGCGCGTGGGGTGCGGATGCCTCCGGCCAAGTATATAAATAAGAATGAAGAGAAACGCATCTTTCGTGGTGAGCTGCAGGAGGCTATCGATATCGAGCTCGAACGGCTGGCGACCAAGGATGATATTCGTACTGGGGTGATCGCGGCGCCGGAGAGTGTGTGGAAATTATCGGTACTTCTTTATGTTGGTTTGCAGGTTGCCCGCAGCGCGGAGTCGAATGTTAATGAGCATATCGAGCGAATGTTTTTGCGTGGTGGTGGTTTGGGGTAGTAAGGCGGTGTCTGGCAGATAAATTTTGCAAGTGCTTGCTTGTACGGAATAAATAGGCTATATTTGAAGTCTATAGTTATAGTAAGGAAAATTGCTTATGCGATTTTCCTTTTTTTGTGAATGATAAGGTTGACCAGCCGATAGCGAAGCTAGCGGCTGAGGCTGCAGAAGTGGTATCAGCCAGCAACAGCGTTGCTGGCTGTAAGTACAGGTTGGACTAAATTAAAATTTATGCGTCATATCGGCGTGGTACTCTTGCAGCGGTCTGACATTCATGGTCAGCCCCTTCTTGTTGGCCTCAATCGCCTTGCAGAGCATCTTGGCGGCGCGCATGGTGGTGATCAGCGGGAGACCGCGTTCGGTAGCGATGGTTCTGATTCGCACCTCATCCTTGTGGGGGTTCTTGCCGCTAGGGGTGTTGACAAGTATATCTACATTTTCATTGATCATCATGTCTACAACATTTGGTGAACCTTCGGAGAGCTTCTTGATCTCGGTCGATTCGATATTCGCTTCGGCTAGAATGCGGTTGGTACCACGGGTCGCATAGATCTTGAAGTCGAGGCTGATAAGCTCGCGGGCGATTTCAGCAAGGAACTCCTTGTCGGTATCCATTACCGAGAGGAAGGCGGTGCCGGAGGTCGGCATCTTCATACCGACGCCGAATTCGGCCTTGGCAAAGGCGACGGCGAACTCCTTGTCGATACCCATGACTTCTCCGGTACTCTTCATCTCCGGCCCTAAGACGCAATCGGTGCCGGGGAAACGGCTGAACGGCAGCGCTGCCTCCTTGACTCCGACATGCTTGAGCTCCGGCTTGAAGCCGACCAGTCCGAGCTCCTGCAGGCTCTTACCGAGCATGACCTGGGTAGCAATCTTGGCCAGCGGGACACCGGTGACCTTGCTGACAAAGGGTACGGTGCGGCTGGCGCGGGGATTGACCTCAAGGATATAGATCTCGTCACCCTGAATAGCAAACTGGACATTCATTAATCCCTTGACTCCGAGTTCCAGTGCCATGTCGATTGCCGCCTGGCTGAGGCGGTTCTGAATTTCGGCGCTCAGCGTAAATGGCGGCAGGGCGCAGGCGGAGTCCCCGGAGTGGATACCCGCTTCTTCAATATGCTCCATTATTCCGGCGACATAGACATTCTGGGTATCGGAAACCGCATCGACATCGACCTCAATGGTGTTCTCTAGATATTTGTCTAGGAGGATTGGGCGCTCTTCACTGATAGTTAGATCGGCTTTGGCGCAGTAACTGCCGAGTTCACTCCAGTATTTGATCAGCCCTTCTTCGTCATGGACGATCTCCATCTTGGCTCCGCCCAGCACAAATGATGGGCGCATTACCAGCGGATAGCCGAGTACCTCGGCCTTGGCTTTGGCGTCCTCCACCTCAACCGCGGTAGAGTTACCCGGTTGCTGCAGACCGAGTTTGTTAAGCATAGCTTTGAACTGTGAACGGTCTTCGGCGCGGTCGATGGCTTCTACCGGGGTACCGAGAATATTGACTCCGGCCGCCTTGAGCTGTGAGGCAATATTGAGCGGGGTCTGTCCGCCAAACTGAACTATTACGCCTTTGGGTTGCTCGCGTTTGATGATGGAGAGTACATCCTCGACGGTAAGGGGTTCGAAATAGAGCTTGTCGGAGGTGTCGTAGTCGGTAGATACTGTCTCCGGGTTACAGTTGACCATGATTGAGGCGTAGCCTTCGTCGCGGGAGGCGAAGGAGGCGTGGACACAGCAGTAGTCAAATTCGATACCCTGGCCAATGCGGTTGGGCCCGCCGCCGAGGATCATGATCTTCTCTTTGGCTGTAGGTCTGGTCTCATCCTCTTCTTCATAGGTAGAGTAGTAATACGGGGTGTAAGCCTCGAACTCTCCGGCGCAGGTATCTACCAGTTTGTAGACCGCTTCAATACCGTTATCGAGGCGCTTGGCTCTGACCGCGTTCTGCTCAACACTCCAGATATGTGCCAACTGGATATCGGAAAAACCGAGCTGTTTGGCGTAGCGGAGTTCGTCGGCGGTTATAGTCTTGAGGCTGGTGGTAGCAAGTTTGCTACCTTCTTCGACAATCTCTTTCATGTTATTCAGGTACCAGAGGTCGATGCCGCCGGTGAATTCGTGAAGCTCTTCCACGCTCATCCCCTGGCGCAGAGCCGCCTCGATATAGTACAGACGTTCGGCATTAGGGATCGTCAGCTTGGAACGCATCTCCTCTTTGGTAAGGGTGGTGAAGTCGATTGCTTTGGCATCCGAGCCAAAGCCGGCTCTACCGGTCTCCAGCGAACGCATGCCTTTCTGTAGCGCTTCCTTGAAGGTTCTGCCGATAGCCATCGCTTCGCCTACCGACTTCATGGCTGAGGTAAGCTTGGGATCACAGCCGGGGAACTTCTCGAAGTTAAAGCGCGGGATCTTGATCACACAGTAGTCGATCGAAGGTTCAAAGCAGGCAGGGGTCTCGCGAGTGATATCGTTCATAATCTCATCCAGCGTATAGCCGACGGCGACCCTGGCCGCAATCTTGGCGATCGGGAAGCCGGTGGCCTTGGAGGCTAGAGCCGAAGAGCGGCTTACTCGTGGATTCATCTCGATAATTACGGTGCGGCCGGTCTTGGGATCATGTGCCCACTGTACATTACAGCCTCCGGTCTCCACCCCAATAGCACGGATACAGGTGATAGTGGCGTCGCGCATTTTCTGGTATTCGCGGTCGGTAAGGGTCTGGATCGGGGCGACGGTTATGGAATCGCCGGTGTGGACGCCCATCGGATCCAGGTTCTCTATCGAGCAGACGATAACTACATTATCATGCTTGTCGCGCATTACCTCCAGTTCATACTCCTTCCAGCCCGCAAGATATTCCTCGACGAGCACCTCGTTTACCAGCGAGGCGTCGATACCGGTACGGAGGAAGTGTTCGTACTCTTCGCGGTTCCAGGCGATTCCGCCGCCGGTTCCACCGAGGGTGAAGGCCGGACGTATAATACAGGGGTAGCCGATCTCATCAATAAGCTTCATACCCTCTTCAATGGTGCGCGCCAGCCCTGACTTCGGCAGGTCGATACCGGCTTCAGCCATTGTCCGCTTGAAGAGATCCCGGTCTTCGGCGCGTTCGATTGTTGCCGCGTCGGCGCCTAGCATCTCAATGCCGAGTTCTTCCATAATCCCGGTCTTGGCCGCTTCGAAGGCGACATTGAGGCCTGTCTGGCCTCCGAGGGTAGGCAGCAGGGCGTCGGGGCGCTCTTTCTTGAGTATTTCGATAAGATATTCGGGGGTTACTGGTTCGACATAGGTCTTGTCCGCCATCAGGGTGTCGGTCATGATGGTTGCCGGATTTGAGTTCAGAAGGACGATCTCGTAGCCATCCTGCCTAAGCACTTTGCACGCTTGAGCGCCAGAGTAATCAAATTCGCAGGCTTGACCGATAACGATCGGTCCAGCTCCAATAATACAAATTTTCTTGATATCTGTCCGTTTAGGCATTTTCTCTGTCCTTCATCTTGAGTGGTTAGTATATTATAAATTCGTATATTATTATTTTTCTGGCAAAAAAACCGACCTGATTCTAGTACCCGAATATCCTCAGGGAAAACTTGATCCCGGTGCAGATCAGCAGTACTCCGTAAGCCGCTCGGATAATCCCAAGCGGCAGGCGCACAGTGAGCCTGGCACCGAAGATTGTACCCAGCAGTAGTCCAATGCTGACATATACCGCGGTCATGAGTTCAAAGTTCCCCGCAGCGTAATAGACCAGCACCCCAGGCAGACCGATAGGGGGGAGGAGTACCCCGAGTGAGGTGGCTATCGCTTCTTTGGTATCGAACTTGAGCCAGAGGCAGAGCAGGGGGACTATTATCGCCCCGCCGCCAACCCCGAAGAATCCGGCTACTACTCCGGCGATAAGACCGATGACCAGGCATCTGCCGTAGAACCCAATACCGCTCGGCTGTTGTGGCTCAAGCGTAGGGCTTGAAGCAGCTGTATCCTTGTTCTCAACCTCTGAGTTTGCGCCCGGACTCCGGGTGAGACTGCGCCAGAGTTTCACAGGCTTGATAAACTTCAGTCCGATGTAGAAGAGAAAGATACTGTAACATATTCTGAGCAGACTGGGATCTAGCCGATTTGCAGCGTATGCCCCTAAGCCGATAGTACAGACGATTCCCACCGCTACCGCTAGCGCAGCCCTTACTCTTAACAGTTTCTCTCGGTAATAGACGATACAGCCGAATATCCCTACCGGCAGCAGCAGTGCTGCCAGCGAGGTGCCGTAGGCCTCCTTGAGGCTCATGCCGGTAATCAGAACCAGTGCCGGAACAATGAGTATGCCCCCACCGATACCGAACATGCCCGAGAGGACACCAGCACCTACCCCGACTACAATGTAAAGTATAATCTCGCTAATTCCCATGGTCTAGCGTTGCTCTCGCATCATCTGAATAAACCTGTCGAAGAGGTAGTCCGCGTCATGCGGGCCGGCTGAAGATTCAGGGTGGTATTGAACCGAGAAGAGAGGAGCGCTCTTGTGGCGGAGTCCTTCCACCGTCTGGTCGTTGAGATTGATATGGGTGACCTCGGCGATATCCTCGGGGAAACTCTCCATATCGACACTGAAGCCGTGATTCTGGCTGGTTATCTCTATCTTTTTGGTGGCTTCGTCTCTGACCGGGTGATTGGCACCGCGATGCCCGAATTTGAGCTTGTAAGTCTTGCCGCCCAGAGCCAGCGCCGATATCTGATGCCCCAGGCAGATACCCATTATCGGTTTCTTGCCGATGAGTTCGCGGACATTGGCGATAGCATAGCTCACTGCTTCCGGATCCCCCGGGCCGTTGGAGAGGAAGATACCGTCAGGATTGCTGGCGAGAACCTCATCCGCAGTGGCTGTAGCGGGGAAGACTGTTACCTTGCAGCCGAGGCTGCAGAGGCAACGGAGGATATTCCGCTTGACCCCGTAGTCGTAGACTGCGACATGAAATTCCGGCTCGCTGGAGCCCAGCCAGTAGCAGTCCTCCCGGAATTCATAAGCTTCTTTGGTTGAAACCAGGCTGACCAGATCCCGCCCGATCAGCGAGGGGGCTTGCTGCGCCTCCTTGACCAGCTCTGCCGGTTCATACTCACCGGCAGCAATCACCCCGCGCATGGCGCCGGCGGTGCGGATATGCTTGGTAAGTGCACGGGTGTCTACCCCGGTGATGCCGGGAATATTATTCTCCTTCAGGTATTGGCTCAGACTCTGAGTACTCCTGAAGTTTGAGGGGTAATCGCAGTACTCGCGGACGATAAAGCCTGAGCAGAATACCCCGCTGGACTCGACATCCTCCGGGTTTGTACCGTAATTGCCGATAAGCGGGTAGGTCATAGTGATAATCTGAGAAGTATAAGATGGATCTGTCAGAATCTCCTGGTAGCCGGTCATGGAGGTGTTGAATACAACCTCTGCGCTCTGCTTGCCTTCGGCACCGAATGAGATACCTGTAAAAACCCTTCCATCCTCAAGTGCGACATAACCTTTGGTCATTTCAAGTACTCTTTCTTTAGTCGTGAAGTAGGAACTGGATCAATATTTTAACTCTAATTATACCAAAATATCGGGTTGTACAACCCTATATTTCAAAATTGGAACAATTATATTCGTATGTCTGTGTAACACCAGAGCAATTATCTTTTTTTTTACCATTATTGTGCATTAGCATTTGGTTAAAATATATTCTAGCCGATTGACTTTTAGTGGGCTTATTGCTATATTCAGATTATCGGCAGTCTGGGGAATATGCTCGTTAGCGGGTGTTTCGCTCTGCTCTTCCATTTTTAGGAATTAATATGTCTCTAGTCAATGTAATCTGTCTGCTGATTTTATCCCTGGCGCACCTGGTTGTGGATATGTATGTCGGTCTGCTCATGCCTCTGCTCCCGGCTCTGGAGGGCAGGCTGAATGTTTCCTTTGCGGCTCTGGCCGGGCTGGTCGGGGCGTGCGGGATTATTGTAAATCTTATTCAGCCGCTGGCGGCCAAGGTATCCAGACGCTTTCCCAAGCAGTTATTCCTGATTATAGGGCCGGCTATCTCCGGGGCGATGGCGCTGGTCGGTATTGTCGAATCGTTTGAAGCCTTTGTCTTGCTCTCAATTATAAGTGTGATCGGTACGGGTATCTTCCATCCTGAAGGGGTGATCGCTGCACATATCGCCAGTGGCAAGCACGAACATATTGGGGTGCCGATATTCCTCTCCGGGGGATTCTTCGGGATGGCCTCAGGCTCTATCATCTCCTCGCAGTGGTATATGAATTATGAACTATCCGGGTTCTGGCTGATAGCATTGCCTGGGCTGCTATGTGCACTCCTTATCTTTCTGGTACGCAAGCGGGTGGCGGCATATGAACTCAGCGAGAGTACGGTGATTAGAGAGAAAAAGGCGCAGAAAGGCCGAGCTCAGGTGCATTTTCATATCGCTACCATTGTGACTATGACCTCCTGCCTGGTAACTCCGGTGGCGGTGCTCTTTACGATTTACAGTAAATATCTGGAGACCCTCTATACTGAGCAGATGGCGATTGAGTGGAGTGGCTTGGTAATCGCCTTGCTTGGACTCTCTGGCGCAACCGGCTCATACCTCTGGGGCTGGATTTCCAAGAGGGTATCGCGGTATTTGCTGGCGGCTCTTACCCAGGTAATTGCTGTGGCTTTTTATCTGGTATTTGTCAATATTCAGCCGGGGGGATGGCTGGTATTCTTCTCGATTTTACTTGGAATCTCTTGGGGGAGTGCGATATTTCCGGTGGTGGCGACTGCGGCCAGGACAGCACGCGGGCTAACCCCTACCGAGCGTGCCGGTTGGGTTGTCGGCGGGAGCTGGGGCTTTGCCGGGCTCTTTCAGGTACTCTTTGGGGTGGCGACCTCGTATGGTTTTGCTCTTGTCGATATTATACTTTTTCCTATCTTTTTTATGTTCTGCGCGTTGGTTATGGCACTCTGGATGTGGCGGGTAGAGCGCCGAGTGCGGCTGCAGAGTGCGTGAGGTCTGTGGCGGTCGTCGTGAATTTTGGCCGGTAACGCGATAATGTAAGATTGAAAAAGAATAGCCCCGGCAATCTTGCCGGGGCTTGAGTGTGTTTAGAAGCTTAAACTATTTTGCTGAACCGGTGAGGTTGTCTTTCTTCAGCGACTCTACCAGATAGTGCATTACCGGTGCTAGGCTCTTGTTCGGATCTCCTGAGCCGTCGTAGAAGTTACAGATAATCGGTACCCCGAGTTCCTTCTCAATTACAGGGAAGATGCTGGTGGTGACGGTTCCGGGCATACAGAACATCGGTGAGGCGTTGACGATAGCCTTGGCTCCATCCTTCTGAACAAAGAGCTTGGTGCGCCCCAGCGTGAGGACGGCTTCGCCTTCGAACTGCCAGGGTATATACTTCAGACCTTCTTCCATAACCTCTTCTATCTCCCACTCATGGCGGTCGTCAAGGATGGGGGAGGCTGCGTCGTAGTATTCCTTCTCCCATTTATGGAAGACAAATTTATTCTCGAGCCAGTTCAGTGCCTTCTTCCTTACTGCGTTGAGCTTGGAAAGTATGTTTTTGGAGTTGGCACTCAGTTGCTGGTCGATGAGTTCGCTGCACTTGAGGGTATAGAAGATCCATTCGGAGAAGGGAGCCAGCCAGGCCTCACCCCCAAGCTCTTCAATTCGTCTTACCAGGTCGTTATTGATATAATTGTCGGAACGGACATAAATCTCGCCGACAATCCCCACTAGCGGGCGTTTCTCGGCTCTGGTCTTTATCTGTTGCAGTTCCTTGACGCATTTGCGTAATAAATTACTCGCATCCGAGACCTCGAACTGTTTGAAGAGTTCGGCCATCTTGTCCATATGCTTCTCTATAACCCGGTCGGTCTCACCCGGAGTAACCTCGTAGGGTCGAATCTTACAAGCCAGCTTACGGAAGATATCACCGAGCAGGAGAGCTTTCCAGAGGTTTATCCTGGCTTTTACCGGCATACCGTCGTAGGCATTCTCCGCACTTGGACTCATTATCTCGATCTTGTCCCAGCCCTTCTTCTTGAAGATAATTTCGTTCAGTTTGGCATACTGGCCAAAGCGGCAAGGGCCGCAAGCGGTAGGCATAAAGAGCGCTACCTTCTCGGGAGGTAAATCGGAGGTCTGCATCGCTTTGATAAGCGCACCGGTAGTGATCGGGCAGGGGATGCACTCGCCCCCGGCAGTATGCTTGAAGCCGAGCGCCAGAGTCTCATCACTCTCTTCGAGAATGATGCTGTTGTATCCTAGTGAGATAAAGACACTATTCATAATTTTGACACAGTAGGGCTCCATATTCGGAACAAGCAGTACCTTGCCGTCTTGGGCTGCAACCAGTCTTTTTTCTTCTTTTCTTGCCATTATTCTTCCCTGATAAATAATTTGTGATTGTTTATTCTGGACGTGCAATACCCGAATAGAGGTGGAAGCTCTCTAGAGCGGCCTCAATACGGGTGAGGTAGCCGGCGTCGGCGCCGTGACCATCGAACTGGAGGCAGAGATATGGCTTGCCCTGCTTGGCCATCTCTTCTTTGAAATAGGTCATGATATAGCTATCCGGTCCGCACATGAAGTTGGTGAAATATATCCCGAAGAGGCGCGGGTGATTGGCGATATACTTGGCACTGGCCAGGATCTTCTGCCCGTAGTGCCAGTACATATTGTTATACTCCGGGAGTATGGAGGAGAGATCATAGTCGAGTTGATCCATATAGAGTACCGGATAGCCCATCTCGGCAATCTTCTTGGGCAGATCCAGAGTCATACCGGCATCACAGGTGTTATACGGTCTGCCGATGCAGACAATACCCATGGTGTCACGCTTTTCAAGCGCCTGGAGTGCTTCTTGACCGAGGCGTTTGCACTCGCTGTTGAAGTGATTGAAATTTTCCTTGGCTTTGCGCAACGCCTTGCGAACTTCATGTTCGTTGACGCAGAGCGGTCCGGATAGGGTGTCGGCAAGTTGCCTTACCTGGGTCTCCTCCGGGAGATTGAACTGCATCAGTGGATTGAGCAGCTTCTTGCCGATATTCAGTCCCGCGGTATTGGCGATAACGGAAGGGTGCGCCTGGACATAGCAGCAGAAGTGGGCGTCGGTAAAGCCTTCTGGCACCGGTTCGCGGATCATGTGAGGGATAAAGATGTAATCACACTCCGGGTCGTCGATTAGGTTGCGGACGTGGCCATGGCTCATCGCTACCGGGGCACAGTACTCAGCTTGGGATACCTCTATGCCGCGGTGGAGTACCTCTTCGGTAGAGCGCTTACTGATCATGGCATGGCAGCCAAGGTTGGCGAGGAATGTCTGCCAGAACGGGTAATAGCCATAGGTGCCGAGGCTGCGCGGAATCCTGACCTTCGGCCCGCCGTCACGGATGGAGGGTCTCCAGTCCTCCCAGATTCTTTCGCGTTCCTTCCACCAGTCGAAGGTGGTGACCTTCTTGACCTTGACCTTCTTTTCTTCGTAGTCCCTGCCGCACTTTAGACCCCAGGCCAGGGATTTGTCCCCGGATTTGATGATCGAGAGGTTGCACTTGTTATGGCAGAGTTCGCAGACCTCGTAACTGACAGAAATCTCCTTGTCGGCAAATTCAAAGCCTTCGAAACGCTCTGATTTCTTCTCCTCAGCAATACGGTCTCGAGCCAGCAGACACATGCCCAGCGCGCCGGTGACGTGGCAGAACGGGCTGACCTGGATCGGCTTGCCGAGCTCTACCTCGAAGGCGGCGATAAGACCTTTATTCCGGGCGGTGGCTCCTTGGAAGTATATATGATCCCCAATATGTAGGCCGCCGACAACCTTGTTGAGATAATTATCCCGCACCGAGTGCAGTACCGCGGCAGCTACCTGTTCCTTGCTCCAGCCCCGCGCCAGCAGGATGTCCAGATCGCGCTCCATATAGACGGTGCATCTGTCCGAGGTCTTGGGGCATTCCAGACCCATGACCTTGTCGGCATACTCTGCCAGTGGGATATCAAGCTTGTGCGCCTGCTCCTCGATAAAGCTTCCGGTTCCGGCGGCGCAGACATAATTCATTATTGAGTTATAGACCATACCGTTCTGGAGCTGGGTGAATTTGGCGTCCTGTCCGCCGAGCTCGATAATGGTGTCGACCTTGGGGTCGATAAAACTGGCGGCGGTAGCATGAGCGGTGATTTCGTTGGTCGCTAGATCGGCACCGATAAGTTCGCCGATCATTTTGCGTCCAGAGCCGGTAGTGCCGACACCCCTGATATTGAGCTTGAAACCGCCTTTTTCTTCCATCTCGCGGAAAGCCTTGAAGAGGAGCTGTACGGCGTGGATCGGGTCGCCTGCGGTTTTACGGTAGATCCAGCCGATAACATTGTCATTGTCATCAAGCACTGCGGCTTTGGTCGAGGTCGAGCCGATATCGATGCCGAGAGAGACATTGATTGTGCCGGTTGTCGGTTTGACAATGGCAATCTCCGATTTGTCCCCGTTTACCCAGTGTTCACAGGTGTCAAAGTCAGGATAATTACTGAGCTTGAGTTCCAGCGCGGGGCGGAGATAACTCTGCTTTTTGTGGTCATCTTCAGGGTGGAGACGAGAGAAATCCACGCCGCCCGTTCCCTGATTTTCCAGCGCGACATAGGCTGCACCCAGAGCACTGACAAGTTCCGGCTCTTCCGGTACCACTACCTCGGTACCGAGCTTCTCTCTGACGGCGTCGACTACAACCCGGTTTTTGGCCACGCCGCCGATGATCGCGGTATAGCCTTCGATACTCCGGCCGCCGAGGAGTCCGTCAACCGTTGATCTGCCCAGACCTGCACAGAGACCGGCGGCAATCGCTTCCACCGAGAAACCTTCCTGCTGCAAATGTATCATATCGCTCTTGGCAAATACCGCGCAACGGGTAGCAACACTGGGTGGATGGGCGGTGTAGCTCATGGCTTTTTCGGCCAGTTCAGTCGGCGGTATCTGTAGCCGTGTAGCCTGTTGGTCAAGGAAAGCTCCGGTTCCTGAAGCGCAGGCGGAGTTGATGCTGGAGCGGCTATACTTGCCTTCGGCATCCAGCTGGGTCAGGGAGAAGGAGCCACCGCCAATATAGATAATATTTCTGACCGCGGGCAGGCTCCGCCTGATTCCTTCGGCGCCGGCAACAATTGGGTCGATATGGACACCACCGATACCCAACCTCTCCGTGCCGCTACCGGTGAGTGCTATACCCTTGATTGAGTCGAGGTCTACTCCGTTTAAAGCTGACTGTAAGGTGCTCAACGACTCTCCCTGGTGGCGCTTGTAATACTTGTAGACGATCTCAGCATTATCGTTCAGCAGGATCAGACCGAGTCCGATACTGCCAATATCAATTCCTAACCAAGCCATTAGTTCTCCATCTTGTTCTGTAAAGATCTATTGTGATTAGTATAATCACATTTTCAATGATAGTATATAATTAATAAAACTGTCTGTGGTCTGAGATAGACTCTAGTATCATGAGTCCAGTATAATTATTCTGCTAAATTTTATCGGTACAGTGAGCCGATTGCAAGGGTCAAGATGAATATATTCTTTAAATTTTAGTATATAACTGATTGTGCAAGGCAGAATAATATTGATTTGGGTGTTGGGGAGTTTTTGTCGGAAATAGTGTAAAGAATGTTTGTGTGTATACGTGAAGAACAAGAATCCTTACTGAAGTAAGGATTCTTGTAAGATTTTAGAGAATGCCGGTCTTGGTACTATGCAGAGATAGTGTGCAATTTTAGAGCTAGCTGAGACTTCTTGCGGTTTACCGCATTTTTGTGCAGAATGCCCTTGTTGCCAGCTTTGTCTACTAGATTGCTGGCTTTCTTGAATAGTTCCTGAGCTTTGCTGCCTTCACCGGCTTCGATAGCACGATTGAAAGCTTTGAGGGTCTGCTTGAGACGCTCTTTGCGGACACGGTTACGCGCGGTACGTTTCTCTGTCTGACGGACACGCTTGATTGCTGACTTGATGTTTGGCATTTAATATTACCTTGACCTTCTCTAATCAAAATGTAAAAAAGCTTAGTACTAAATGTACTCTAATATTTTGGTAGCGAGAGGCGGACTTGAACCGCCGACCTGTAGGTTATGAATCTACCGCTCTCACCGACTGAGCTACCTCGCCATCACTAATCTTTAGGTTTTAGGATTATATTGGTAGTTGGAATCTAATCAATAGTTATTTTGATTTTTTTAGAAAAAAACTGGATTTTTATAGATTATTTATACAATACTAATATTTGCCCGACCGTTACTTTTCGCAGATTTGTTGGATAATACAAGACTTAGGGCTTCAGGAGGATAAAGGTGAGGAATAGGGAATTGCTGGACGCGCATATCCATCTGCAAGGGTTTGGCGCCGGGTTACGACGGTATCTTGCGCGGGCTGTTGCCGCCGGCTGTTCCGTATTTATTACCAATTCAACTACGGAACATGACTGGCAGCAGGTACTAACTGTTAGCACCGAGTCTGGGGGACAGGTGAGAGCTTTTCTGGGTATTCATCCCTGGCAGGTTAGCCGGGAGGCATTACAGAGTCTGCCGCGGCTTGAGCAGCTGCTTGCTGATAGCAGCAGTGGGGTTGGGGAGATCGGGCTGGATCGAGCCTGCGAGGTAGACTTTGGGCTTCAGTTGGAGTTGTTTACAGCCCAACTCGAGTTGGCGCAGCGTTATAAGCGTCCGTTATCTCTGCATTCGGTGCGGGCGCAGAATGAAATTATACTGGAGATTAAGGGGTTGCGCCGTGGGATCCCCTTTATGTTCCATTCTTTTGCCGGTTCGCCGCAGCAGGCTGGGCAGATAATTGATCACGGGGGCTTGGTATCGCTCGCATTTTCTCTGCTGCGTCAACAGCCGGAGAGGGTGAAGAAATTACTTGCTTACCTACCGCTGAGCAGTATACTTCTTGAATCCGATGCGCCGGAACAGAGACTTCCACCTGTAGCTACTCTGCAGGAGTATGGTGTCGCGGAGCGGGTGCAGACGGATGGAGCCTGGGTAATTCCTGAATTGTATGCGGTTGTGGCCAGGCTCAAGGGGATCTCTCTGGAGGCCTTGGAGGAGAAGGTCTGGGAGAATTACCAGCGTTTCAGCGTCGGATTATAATATGTTGAGGGTGATGGGGGTGGTATGTCACAGTTTTTGCGAACAGAGGCACTTCTTGGAATCGAGGGCTTTGCTCGGCTTAAGGAAGCGTTTATTGTGGTTGCCGGTATGGGGGCGGTCGGGAGCTTTGCTGCCGAGGCATTGGTTAGAGCCGGGGCGCATAATATCCGGGTGGTGGATTTTGACGTGATCTCCGAGACCAATATCAACCGGCAGCTCTTTGCTCTGCATTCTACTATCGGGAAGAAGAAGGTGGATGTGGCTCGGGACAGGCTGCGGGATATCAATCCGGCGTGCGTGGTGGATAATCTTGATAGCTTTATCCGAGACCGTTCTCTGGAAACGGTGCTGGCAGGCGAGCCGGATATAGTAATTGATGCTATCGATTCGCTCAATCCCAAGGTTCAACTGCTTCAGGGTGCGGTGGAGCGGGGACTGACCATTATCTCGAGTATGGGAGCGGCTTTGCGTACAGATCCGACCAAGATAGAGGTGTGTGATCTCTCCAAGTCGCGTAACTGTCCGCTGGCGCGGCGGGTTCGTAAGCGTTTACGTCGGGTTGGAATAAGCAAGGGCATTGATTGTGTCTATTCTTATGAAGAGTTGCCGGATAATTACCGGGAATTTTTGATGACCGAGGATATTACTCCGTGTACCGGGCAGGGGCGTAAACGCAATGCGCTCGGTAGCCTCTCGACTATTACCGGTATCTTCGGCCTGACCCTGGCAAATCTGGCGATCAAGAAGATTGCTGGGATGTAAAATAGGTTTGCGCGAATTCAGCCAATAATAGAAATCCTAGAAAATTGCTACTGCAATTCGCATGCGTTCTCTCGGAAAACGCCCATGATCTGAAAATATTACACCAGTCCATATTTTCAGACATCTATGGACAAATGAGCGGGCTGCAGAAGCAGCCTCAGACGGTAGCTCTACTACCGGCTGGTTTATCCTCTCAACAATCTCAGAAAATTGCTACTGCAATTTTCATGAATATAAAAAAGTTCAAAGTCTGGAGAGCGTTTTGCCGATAATTCTTTGTGGTCACTGTTTGTCAGTATTTTGATTATAGAAATTGCAGGGAATAAGCTATGTTGGCTTTCTTCAATAATCCTATGGTTATGGCACTGGTCTGGGTCTGCTCGGTGGCCGGGTGTTTTGGTCTGGCGACTCTCTGGATGACCTATCTGATCAAGATTATTATGAATGATTATGAGGTGCAGGAGATTATCCGGCGGCATAAGCGTATCAGTGAGGAGTTGCTCAATATTAAAAGTAATGATGATGAGGATTAGTCAACTGATAGCAAGAGTAGTGATTATAAATAATATATTGGCTGCACCCGGATATTGGGGCAGCCATTTTTTCATAAGGTTTACTTTGGCTTGGCATCGTCGTCCAGAACTTCGGAATCAACCTCATAGGAGAGCGATAGTTTCTCTTCTTCAGCTTTGCTGGAGAGAATGCGTTTGTAGTAGGCCCAGAGCAGACAGGTCATCGGCAGGGCAATAAGCAGGCCGAGTACTCCGAGCAGTTTTCCCCAGATTGAGAGCGAGAGCAGGATTATCGCCGGGCTGAAGCCGGTGACATCTCCCATAATCTTGGGGGTGAGGATTACATCTTGAATAGTCTGAACCACGGCAAATACCAGGAGTACCAGTCCTCCCATATACCAGAAGCTTTCACCGGTCTCCAGCGAAGCAACCACCGCCATCAGCATTGTCGGTAGCAGTCCGATTACTTGCATGTATGGAACCATGTTGAGCAGGCCCACAAATAATCCCAGGAGGATTCCCAGTGGCAGACCGATGATGCTGAAACCTATGGCGAAGAGTATGCCGACGATCAGAGCGATTGTCGCTTGAGCGCGGAAGTAGCGGTTCATGCCGAGATTGAAGTCCTGAACAAAGGCGGTAACGGTAGGGCGATAAGCATGGGGGATGAGGGCTTTCCAGTCCTTCTTGACCTTTTGGAAATCTAGCAGCAGGAAGACCAGGTAGAGCATGATAATGGAAGCGCCTACAATACCGATAATAATACTGATCGCCCCGGAGAAGATACCTACCCCGATAGGCATAACCTTTTGAGCGGCATCCTTTACCGACTCGATAAAGGTATCGCTCCTGAGAAACTCTTTGACCTCCGAACTCTTGAGAAAGTCCCGGATATTGTCCCAGATATCCTGGGGCAGGATGGTTACGGCACGCTGGGTAAGTGAGTCGCTGTTATCCGAGCTGATCTGACTGATGAGGGTAGCCATGTGCTGGAGTTCGCTGCCGATCATTGGAATTACCAGCCAGGTGCCGACGATAATGACCCCTAATACTAGAACCAGACTGATCAGAACCGCTACAACCCGGTTTTTGATGATATGGGTTTGGATCAGGCTGACCAGGGGGTTAATCAGGTAGGCTATCAGGAAGGCGATAGCAAACGGGATAAGAACTTCACTCAGGTAGCTGAGCATCCAGCAGATGGTGATAAAGAGCAGGGTACTGATGCAGATTCGTACCACGCGGTCAAAGGTATATGGTTCGCGTTTATTCATCTTGGGCATTGGCCTCTCTGTTTTTTATAATTTGCAGATGATGCACATTATTTGTTAAGTTTGGGGAAATAAAAATAAATTTACGGGATAGCGCTTGCTCCGGTAATAAAGTGTAATTATCGGTAAGCGGAAATTTTTTTCAAGGTATTTGGCGATTCTTTTTATACTAGCGATTGACTGCGAGGAAAGAATTACTATAATTCTCCCTTAAATAATCCATGGGGGATTAGCTCAGTTGGGAGAGCGCATCGCTGGCAGCGATGAGGTCATCGGTTCGAACCCGTTATCCTCCACCAAAAATTCTGGTCGCAGACTCGTATTGAGTTGCGACCTTTTTTTATCTGGTAGCAATATTTGGATGATATACTGTATGTTTCGGACAGAGTAGTACGTAGAGTGGGGGTTCAATCGAATAAACCGAGCTGTAGCTTGGCGCGGATGATCCGGCGCACCTTTTGGTCAACATGCAGCGCAAAGTCGGGGTCTGTTGCGGTTTTATGCAGTACTGCGGTGTACGCGTCTGCGATATTATCCGGCATCAGGAGTAGGTCTACTCCGGCTTCCAGCGCCAGGAGGCAGGCTTGAGCCGGGGTGTAGTGGTCGGTAATTGCCTGCATCATCAGGGCATCGGTGATAATCAGGCCGTTAAACCCGAGTTCATCGCGCAGGATCGTCGTTGCGATTACCGGGGACATGGTTGCCGGCAGGTCGTCTCCGGTGACTTGCGGGACGGCGATATGGGCGAGCATTATACTCATGACCCCATTTTCAATAGCTGCCGCAAAGGGGCGGAATTCTTCCCGGCGCAGGCGGTCGAGGTCGTGCTCGGAGACGGCCAGAGCGATGTGGGTATCGACCGAGGTGTCGCCGTGCCCGGGGAAGTGTTTGCCGCAGGCCATAATCTGGTTATCCTGCAGCCCCTGCATGAGCGCTAGCCCCATGCTGGTGACCAATTCCGGGTTCTTGCCGAAGGAGCGGTCTCCTATTACCCGGTTGGCAGGATTGGTGTTGATATCGAGTACCGGCGCAAAGTCTACATTGAAGCCGAATTCCTTGAGCTGGGCAGCGAGGGTAGTGCCGACCTGGTAGGCATAATCCCGGCTGCCGCGTTTGCCGATACTCTCGGCGCTGGGTAATTGCTCCAGCTTGAGGGCTGGGGTCTGCTCAAGGCGGCTTATCCGTCCGCCCTCTTCATCAATGCAGATGAAGAGGGGAATCTTCTCTGTCTGGCGGATTGCGCATATAAGCTGGGTTATCTGGTCTTTGGTGGTCAGGTTCTGGGCAAAGAGGATGACACCGCCGAAACGGAAGTGGGAGAGCTTTTCTGCAATCGCTGGAGTCAGGGCGGTTACCTGGTTCATATTGTCGAGTCTGGCGAGATCGACGATAAAGAGTTGTCCGACCTTTTCAGCCAGGGTCATTTCAGATAAAATATCTTCAACACGAATTGAGTCGGGGGATACACCTGCGGCTTGGGCTCTTGGTTTTGCGGTAGCGGATAGCAGGCACAGGCAGATAAGCATATAGCTGAGTAGACGGTGTTTGGGCATTATATCCTTGCTCCTGTAAGTATAGTTAGTGGTGGTTAGCAGATTGGAATTTTAACGCTAAAGATTTGGTTTCTGCTTTTGATGCAATATTTTTATTTGCGGTAGCTGCAGCTTTCCTGTTCGCAGCCGGCGCAATTTTCCCGGCTGCAGCGTGGGGTCGGGATACCCTCTTCGGATTTCTTAAGTTCACGTTTGAAGAATTCGGTACTCAGACCGGAGTCAATATGGCTCCAAGGCAGGTCGTGCTCAAGTTCTCGCCGGCTGCTGGCGTAACACTCGCCGGAGATGCCGGCTTCTTCCAGTGCTTCCAGCCAGAGGGTAGGGCGGAAGTATTCGTTCCAGGCCTCCAGTCTGGCGCCTTTCTGCCAGGCGCTCAGAGCGACCGCACCGAGTCTGCGGTCGCCGCGGGAGAAGACCCCCTCCAGAAAGCTTCCTAGAACATTATGCCATTTCAGGTCTACCTGTTTGCTCCGTAGATTATCGGCGATCAGGCGGTGGCGGCGGGTCAGCTCTTCGCGGGTAGCCATGCCGTTCCACTGAAACGGGGTGAACGGCTTGGGGATAAAGTTGCTCACTGAGACGGTGCAGGCGGCACCTCTGCCCCCACCGCGGCGTAGGTGCGCGACCTTGGTGGCCAAGTTCGCAATGCCGATAACGTCCTCATCTGTCTCGCCGGGCAGACCGATCATGAAGTATAATTTGACGGTACGCCAGCCTTGTTTGAATGCTTCGGCACAGGCGTTGAGTAGATCTTCATCGGTTACATCCTTGTTGATGGCGCGGCGGAGGCGGTCGGTGCCGGCTTCCGGAGCCAGGGTAAGTCCGCTCTTGCGGACGGTCTTGAATTTCTCCGGGATATCGCTGAGGGCGTGGTTGACCCGGAGGCTCGGGAGGGAGAGGCTTACGCCCAGAGGAGCGTAGTCTGTATCCAGAACCTCGACGAGTCGGTCAAAGTTGGAGTAGTCGCTCGTACTCAAGGACATTAGGCCAATCTCATCATAACCGGTATTTCTAAAGCAGGTGGCGGCGTCGCGCCGCAGATCCTCGACATCGCGTTCGCGTACCGGACGACAGATATTACCAGCCTGGCAGAACCTGCAACCGTTGGGGCAGCCTCGCATTATCTCCAGCACTACCCGTTCATGGACGGTCTCGACCATGGGGATTACCGGTTTGGTCGGTTGCGGCAGTTCCGCAAAGTTGTGCACCACACGCCTCGGTATTGGGAAGGGAATGGAGTTGTCTGCCGGTGGTTGTACTGTGAGAAAGCCGTCTGTCTCTACGACAGTATAGAGTTCAGGGGCGTAGATCCCGGAGACCGTCTGAGCTATTCTTCTGATCTTCTCGCTCCGGCTGCAGCTCTCTAACTGGCTGTAGAGTCGGAGTATCTCGACTATTCCCTCTTCACCTTCACCGATAAAGAAGAGATCGAAGAAGTCGGAGAAGGGTTCGGGATTGAAGGTGGCGTGTCCACCCGCTATGATCAGCGGATCGTCCTCCGAACGTTCTGTGCGCTGCAAGGGCACTCCGCTCAGATCGAGGATGGTAAAGACCGAGCCGATGCCGAGTTCGTATTGGAGCGAGAAGCTGATAATATCTGATTTTCCGACCTCTCTACCTGTTTCCAGGCTGCAAAGTGGGTACGCGGCGGCGCGGAGTTCACGCTCCATATCCGGCAGCGGAGCAAAAGCGCGCTCGCAACTCCAGTCTGGTTCGCCGTTGACTATTTCATAGAGGACACGTAGACCGTGATTACTCATACCGATTTCATAGGTGTCGGCAAAGCAGAGGGTGAGATGGTAGGGCGCTGTAGGTTTGACAATAGAGTTGACCTCTGAACCGACATACTGACCGGGTTTTTCGACTCTAGGCAGGATCTGGCGGAGTCGTTGGTTTATTTCTTGCATTATTTTACCTTACGCGCATCTAAATTTGAGTATTGAATATTAAACCGTAGCGGTATTCTTACCTTGTTACCGTGAGTTATTTGTGTCAAAAATTATATCATAATTAGGAAATTAGGCTCAAATAGTCTTTGTAACCGGCGATTTATTTTTAGGTTCTTGATGTGGGGTAATAATTCGTATATTTATTCTACGCACTTGAATTGCTGGCTAGGCATTTCAGATGATCGGTGTCCACATCCGGGTTATGGCAAAGTTGGATTAGTCTTCAGTGCTAGACGGCAATGTTTGCATGAGATCAAAGAAGTGCTTAGTCTCACCGGTGCTAAATAATTTATACCAAGATTCAAGCGTGTTTGCTTGAAAAACACCTAAATGTTCTATAATTTCTTTCGCCCATAACAAAGCTCCAGTGGAACTTGCGGTAATAAGGTTGTTAGCCGCTACCGCTGGTTCGTCTATATAAAAATTCTGTCCCTTATAATTAGGAGAAAACATTTCAAGAAATCCTGGTCCATTACTGGTATGTGGACGTTTATCCAATAGCCCAGCGTTGGCAAGCGCAACGGTTGCCCCACAGATTGCACCTACCGTAGCACCTACAGCAAGAAATTCGCTTGCTTTTTCGATGATAGCTCCATGCTTTGGGTCGTTCCAGGTATCTGCACCCGGTAATAGCAAGATGCTGGTTTTACTTACAACAATGTCATTAATTAGGCAATTGGGCACTATTGTCATCCCGCCCATGGTGTTGATTGGCTCTTGAGAAGAACTAACCATTTTGAGCGCTACACTTGGCACGTCTTTTTTAAAAAATCGGCCAGAATTCAACTCCGCAGTAACATGCCCCAGTTCCCAGTCGGCTAAAGTATCAAGAATGTAAACATAGACTTTAAACATAGATTTCCTTTATTGTTTTGGGTACTCAATAATTACGCGTATTTATAATAAGGGAAATATGATATTATACAAGGGTATGCAGCTTTTTGCGCGAAAAATATACTGCTGCCGCGGTTTCAACCGCGGCTTAGGCAGATTGCAGGAGTTGAGCCACAAGGGAGGAGTCTGCTCAACTCCGGTAGGAATCTCTACTCCTGATTATATTCTCTGCATACTCCAGCGCTTGGGCAATATTGAGAAATACCTGCCCGGGTTTGAGGATCTTGGTTATGCCGGCCTTCTCCAGCGCAGCCAGCGGCTGTTTCTGGATTGCCGAGATTAGTACGGTGCAATTATTCTGGTTACAGGTCTTGATGATGTCTTTTAGCGCAAAAATACCGGTGGCGTCGATAGCGCTGACGTTGCGCATGCGCAGGATTAGAACCTTGGGCGTAGTCTCGATAGCTTCGTATTGAAACCTCTTGGCAGCACCGAAGAAGAAGGGGCCGTTTATTTCATAGACGATGATGCCCTGGGAAATAGTGTAATTACCGATGGCAAAGGGATCGTCAAAAGATGGATCCTGAGTTTTATTCGGATCAATTATCTCTGCTCCGGCAACACTCTCCATCCGGCTCATAAATAATAGCGCGGCGAGGACAATACCGGCGGGAATAGCGACGGTAAGGTTGAGGAAGACCGTCAGAAAGAAGGTGGTGAGCATTACCACAATGTCGCTCTTAGGGGCTTTGAACATCTGAAAGAATAAGTGGTATTCACTCATGCCTACAGCCACGGTGAGTAGAATGCTCGATAGTACTACCAGCGGGATTGCTGAAGCGTATTTGCCGAAGAGCATTACGATCAATAAGAGGGTGAACGCATGGGTAATACCGGCCAGCGGGGTATTGCCGCCGTTATGGATGTTGGTGGCGGTGCGAGCAATTGCGCCGGTTGTCGGAATACCGCCGAATACCGGGGTGATGATATTGGAGATGCCTTGAGCGATAAGCTCGGTATTTGAATTATGCCGTCTGCCGGTCATGCCGTCGGCAACAACGGCGGAGAGGAGTGACTCTACGGCACCGAGCACGGCGATAGTAACAGCTGAGGGGAGTAATTTGGTGAGCAGGTTGAGATTGAACTGCGGAAATATCGGTCGCGGAAAGGTATTATTAATGCTGCCGAATTTGCTGCCGATGGTCTCGACCTCAAGCCCAAAAAAGAAGGCGATAAGCGCAAAGAGAATGACCGCGAGGAGTGAACCCGGGAGCTTGGGGATAAAATGTCGGCAGACCACGATCAGTATTATCGTAGCTAGTCCCAGACCTACAGTTGTCGGATTAATCTCGGTGAGATGTTGGCAGTATACCAGCAGTCTCTCCGGTATGGATGCGGGAAGATTGGTCAGTTCAAGTCCGAGAAAATCATTCAACTGCGTCAAGGCTATTAGTACCGCGATACCGGAGGTGAAGCCTAGCGTTACCGGATAGGGGATGAATTTGATAATGCTGCCCAGTCTCAAGATACCAAAAAAGATGAGTATGATACCGGCCATAATAGTTGAGATTATCAGCCCAGAGTAGCCGAATTCAGTGATTATATCATAAACAACCACAATAAAGGCGCCGGTGGGGCCGCCAATCTGGACTCTGCTGCCGCTGAAGAGGGAGATAAGAAAGCCACCGATTATGGCTGAGAATAGTCCCTGTTCTGGAGTCGCTCCAGAAGCAATGCCGAAGGCTATGGCTAGCGGCAGAGCAACGATGCCGGTGATAAGTCCGGCGATTAGATTGTGGGGGAGATTGGTGAAGAGTGCGCCCTTGAGGAGTAATTCCACTGATTTGGGCAGAAATATTGCTTTTTTCATAGGTGTTGCCTTATTAAGAATAAGATCGTAATTACGATATGCTATTATATGACATCACAAACCGAAATAAAGGTGGTAGTAAAGTTTTTTTTGCTTCGTAATTATATGCTAATAATGAAGTGTTGGTTTGCGCTGTCGGGGTGATAAATAATATGTAAAAATTGGGAGCCAGGTCTGACTAGATGATACTATTGTCATTGGGATCGATTATAATCTCACCCTTGTTCTGAAGGAGTATAGCGTAGTCTATGACCTCTTGCTGGGCATCCTCAATATCGGTTATGCGTACCTTCTCTTTGGCCGAACTTTTGAACTCGGAGATAATCAGCTTGGCTTTGCGCTTGCTTACCGAGGTCAGGGCGGTATTCTTCAGGTTGTCAGAGGCAAAGCGCAGAGCCAGGGCGGCGGTCTTAGGGTCGATACCGGTAAAAATCCTAGCGATAGTATCTCTATGGCTGCTCTCCAAATCGGCAAAGTCGAACATCCGTTCATTCAGTTTTTTGTAGAGCTCGGGGATTTCCTGCATGACCAGCTTTTTGAGTTCAGGTGAGGACTCCCGGAGAATATGTGCCGCCAACGCCATGCCGTCTATTTTTTGGGCTTTATACTCTCTTTTTTTGGTTGGAGTAGGGAGTGCACGGCTGCGGGACGGGGTTAAACGGGTCTCCTCGCGCTTGTTACGGGTATGTAGCAGCGCTTGCTGCAGAGCCAGTTCCTTCTTGGTGGCGGAGTCAAGCCGATTGTTCTGCCGTGTCTTGGAGGCGGGCTGCACTCGGGAATGGTGGGTTTCGGGAGTGCGGGAGGACTCATGGGGAATGAATTCTGCAGGATCAGGGATAAGTGGGTTACTTACGTTGGCACTTGCATTTGCTTCTATAGGTTCGCCACGGAGGTAGGCGTCATACTCTTCGGGGCGGATTATCCGTGATTCTACCGGCTCTGGCCGGTTGCCCGCTGCTTTCTCCGGCTCCTGCTTCTTGGTTTTGAGGCGGTTGATATCCTGCATTATAGATCCGAGGTCGAGGCCGGACAGCAGGTTGTTCTTCTGCTCGGCAAATTGATTTCCCCGGGGTGTAGTAAGTTTCTTCTCCAACTCCTCGGCGATATCATAGAGGACTTCCGAGGGGATCTTGCGGTATTTACTGATGGCACTGGCTACCTCGTTGCGGATGCCTTCAGGCATATTGGCCATAACCTTGGCATTGAAGATTGCAGGAGTGCGTGAAAGAGCGGCTCCGGCGACAAACGGGAGTTCTTCCGAGAGGATCTGAGCGACGCGAGCCACATCATACTCCTCTAAAAAACTAAAGGGGTTATCATTATGTTTCATCAACTTTCTCCGCAAGCTTATTTTCACATTTTTCCCCCTCCGCGTCAAGAACAAAATAGTTATTATCACCCATAATGGCAAGGTGTTAGATGAAACCAGGGCAAAGAAAAAAGGATATAATAAAAAATACCGTAGCGAAGAAGTATAATATGGATATAATTTTAGCTTAATATGTCAGTTTTTTGGTAAGTTAAAATAAATTGTCGTACTAAAGGTTGTGATAAAAATGGGTAGTGTATTTACTGGATCTGGAAAACACTTTCAACAGCTCGAAGCGGTGGAACTTGATCTTGATAACCTCAATGAAATTTTGACTAGAGTAAAGGTGCAACCGCATTTTCTCGGGGAACCGTTGGTGGTTATCGGTGAGACGGATAACTTTTATTTCTCTAAAATAGAAGGAGTTAGAGAACTGCTGGCGGTGGATGTACTCGGCAGAACCGTGGCTATTGTACTGAATATCGGGGTTGCGGATGCTGACAGAAGGGTAGATAGTAGGGCGATTGAGTTTGTCTCGCATATCAGTTCGCTGACCCCGCAGGGACTCGGCAAGATTGCAGCGGAGTTCCTTGAATTGCCGCATAATGATCTCCTTCGCCGCGGCTGGGAGGATATGGGCGTGGAGATGGATGAGGAGGCTGTAGAAATATCGAGTCTGCTTGCTTCCACCTTCAACCGGGATGCTGCCGATTACTCGGAGATAATAAACCGGGAACAGCGCGTGATCATAGCGTCTGAAGGTTTCTCGACCAAAATTGTAAATGAAATTGAATGGTTGTACAAATCCGGGGTAAGTATCAAAGGACTCAAGTATCTCAAGTATTTGGTCGGCGGGCAGGAGGTCTTCTTTGCTGAGCAGGTCGTGCCGCGGGTAGATCCGTCGGTAGATGCGCGGGATAGTGCGGTGCATACTCATGATTCGATCGAGCCGTGGAAGGTCAAGGGTAAGACGTATTACCTTGAGAAGCTTTCTCCGTCAATGTCGGAATTACTTGATAATCTTTTGGTGGCGGTCAAGGCTGAGACCTTCTCGATAAGTTGGTCACATAAGTACTATTTCTGGCTCCGGGGGATAAAGATGACCTTCAGGGTGCGTATCTATGCACGTGATCGGGTGGAGTTAGGATTCTATAATACCTCTGTAGAAGCGGTTGAAGAGTTTTTGGGAAAATTTGACCTTCCCGGAGTTGAAATCTTTACTCTCGGTGGTTATGCCGATTCGCCGTTTTTGGCGATTACCAGTGATGTGAACTTTAATCAGGACTGGATCAGAATGATAAAGACCTGGCTCGGTGGGCCGGGTGAATATCGGTCTTAGTCTGGAAGAAAGGTGTGTGTGTTATGCCTACATGTTTAACCATCCTTGCTGACGGTTTTGAGAGTGTTGAAGCTGTTGCGCCAGTTGATGTGTTGCGCCGAGCCGGAGTGGAATTGACTATTGCTGGACTCGACCGGGCTGAGATTGTGAGTGCGCAGGGGGTGCGGGTGGTAACAGATACCGTACTTACCGACGATATTGGGATATTTGATCTTTTTTTTCTGCCGGGAGGGATGCCGGGGTCGGTTAATCTCGCGGAGAGTGAGGTCGTCACCCAGTTGCTCCTGCAACATCAGGCTGAGGAGAAGTTGATTGCAGCGATCTGCGCTGCTCCGGCCAAAGTATTGGCGCCCAATAAGTTACTGGACAATAAACGGGCTACCTGTTACCCAGGAAATATGGATGAAATCGCCAGCATTGCCGAGAATGTTACCCTGCTTGAGGATAGTGTGGTGGTTGACGGTAATGTTATTACCAGTAGAGGGGGCGGTACCGCTCTTGAGCTTGGTTATAAACTGGTCGAGATTTTATTTGATTCAGCCCTTGCCCAGAAGCTGCGCCAGGGGATGGTCGCTACTAATTGATCAGGTCATTGTTTTTTAATAATTATCCATAGTTGAGTAGGAATGTTGATGGTCGGTGAGAAGGTTGGAATGACGACGACCTTGCCGGTAGAGGTAATCTTTGCGGGCGGGTATATTCCTGTAGATCTGAATAATCTCTTTGTCTCAGAGGCTGAGGCGTATGAGGTGGTACTTGAGGCTGAGCGGGCGGGATTTCCACAGAATTCCTGTGCCTGGGTAAAGGGACTCTATGCCACCGCCTATCGGCATGGATTCAAGAAGGTCGCGGTGGTGCGGGAGGGTGATTGTTCGCAGAATATCGCCCTGGAGGATGTCTGGAGACATGAAGGCATGCAGACGCAGACCTTCTCTTATCCGTATCAGCGTACCCGCGAGGCTTTCGCGCGCGAGCTGAAGTCTTTTGCCGCGCATTTTCAGGCGGTTGAGTCTGATATCGATATCTGGAAAGAGCGGCTGGATGTGGTACGGAGTATCGCCCGGAGTATCGATCGTATTGCGGTAGAAACCTTGGCGGTGAGTAGTCTGGAGTTATTCCTGTCGCAGCTCAATTTGACTGATTTTATGAGTGATGTCGCTAGAGTCGAGGCGTATCAGTTGGAGTTACTCCAGCAGGTGGAGTGCCGGAAGGCGGTGAGCGGTCTGCCGCGACTCGGGGTACTCGGCGTGCCGACGATACTCTCCGATTTGAGTGAGGTTATTGATGAGCTTGGGGCGCGGGTGGTATACCATGAGATTCCTTATGAATTCGCCATGCTCAAGAGTATCGGCAGGAGTATGGCTGATACTTATCTGAATTATACCTATCCCTACTCGGCAGAGTTTCGGCTCGAAGCGATTGCCGAGGAGATTGCAGGTCGTCGGCTGGACGGCATTATACACTATACTCAGAGTTTCTGCCACCGACAGATCCATGACCTCTTGATGCGTCGGCGTTTCAATATACCTATCCTGACTATCGAAGGGGATAGGCCGACGGCGGTAGACGGCAGAACCTTGACCAGAATTGAGGCCTTTATTGAGCAACTCAGATAATAACTCAGAGAGATATGTTCCCGGTAAATTCGAGTGGGCGGTGCTTGTTCTGGATTTACTGCTGTTCTTGCTCCTCTCCTGGAGGCTGGTCGATCCGTTGTTTTTAGATGGGCAGCTCCTGCCCTCCATGGCGTTGGCACTCCTCCCTGGAACCTTGCTTACCTTGCTCAGGAAACCGGCAATATCGACTCATAGATTCTGTTTCGCTCTGGGTTTACTTGTGTTTCTGGTGGTAAACGGCACCATCAATCTCAGCGATATCAAAGAGGCTCTCGCCAGGTGGGAGTGGGTTGCGCTCGGGATAGCGATTATGTGTTTTCAGATCATTACCGGCGCCTGGCGCTGGGTGCTGATTCTCCAGGGGCAGGGGATAGGTCTGGCGTTTTCGACCTCACTGCGGCTCTTGACTACCGGGTATTTCTTCAACACCTTTATTCCGGGATCTACCGGAGGGGATTTCTACCGCATCTATACGGTAGCCAAAGGGAACAAGAAGCTGATTGCGCCGGTCACCACCAGCGTTTTTCTGGATCGTTTTCTCGGGTTGCCGACACTCCTGATACTGGTCTTGGCCGGGGTATTCATGAATATCGAGTTTATCCGCTCGACCAGTCAATTCCTGACAATCGCCAAAGGGTATGTCGTGTTGGCGCTCGGTTGTGTCCTCTTCTTTACCGCGCTCTTTCTCGCTTCTTTCTACCTTGCGGATCGGCTGCGGAGCTATAATTTTAAGGGTTTGCTCGGCCGGGCACTACTCCAGGCGGTAGAGTCTATCGAGGTTTATAAGGGTAATAAAAAGATTCTCTTCTATGTCTTGCTGATCTCGATCCTGTCGCACCTGGGTACGTTATTATCGTTTATCTGTTTCAGTAAGGCGGTTGGCTTGGAGGGGGTACACCTCTCGCTGATGCTCTTTCTGGTATTTGCGGGAATAATGGTGAATTATATACCTCTGGCTCCGGGGGGAGCTGGGCAGGGCGAGTTGGCGTTTGCCTGGATTTTCTCGCTGGCAACTCCGGCTTTTCCTGAGAATGCGCACCGGGCGGCGGTGATGATGCTCTGTTTCCGGCTTGGAATGTTCTTCTATGGCGCGATCGGGGGTGTTATCTATGGGGTACGCCATGAGGAGATATCCCTCGATGCCGAATCCGAGCCTGAGGTGGAATCAACTCTCTAGCCTGTAACAGTGACTCAATTGTCTGCTTTGGGGTTAAAAGTTGCTTTTGAATACAGTTAAATCTGTGGTTGGTTTGGTCAGCAGGCGTTCGTCAGGCCGTTTGACACTCTTTTTGTAACTGTTGCAGCCACTCAGCAAGGTACAGCCCAGTACAGCTATACCGATAAATATTATCTTCCTTATCACCTCTTGTTTCCAGCCTTTCTAGGGTCTATTGCTCTTTTCGCCGGGTATGCGTAGGGTTAGTATTATGCCCGGGTAAAGCAGATATTTTATGAAGAATAGCGTAATATGCAATAGAAAAAGCCGGTATTTACCCTCAGGGTAAGACCGGCTTGTGATAAGTTGGGGACTGTGCAAAAACTAGAGTGGGAGCTTCTTGTATTTGCTTCGGCGGTTGGCGAAGGCGGACTCACCCTGGGCTGAAAGCTGGTCTTCATAGTCGGCAAAGTTTCCATCAAACCATTTGATCTTGCCGTTGCCTTCGAAGACCAGGAGATGGGTACAGATCCGGTCGAGGAAGAAACGGTCGTGGCTGATAATCATGGCGCAGGCGGGGAAATCTTCCAGGGCTTCCTCCAGTACGCGCAGGGTGTTGACATCGAGATCATTTGTCGGTTCATCCAGCAGGAGCAGGTTACCCCCTGTTCGCAGCAGCTTGGCCAGGTGTACTCGGTTACGTTCACCGCCTGAGAGCTTCCCGACATTCTTCTGCTGCTGGCTGCCGCGGAAGTTGAAGCGTGCGACGTAGGCGCGGGCGTTCATCTTCTTGCCGCCGACCTCCAGGATCTCATTACCAGAGGAGATCTCTTCGAAGATGGTATGGCTGTCGTCAAGCTCGTCTCGGTTTTGATCGACATACGCCAGATCCACCGATTTACCGACCTCGATTGCTCCACTATCCGGGCTCTCCTCGCCTACCAGCATCCGGAACAGGGTCGTCTTACCCATACCGTTGGGGCCGACAATTCCGACGATGGCACCTTTAGGGATATTGAAAGATAGATCGTCGATGAGCGTGACTCCATTGAAGCCTTTGCTGACATTTTTGAACTCCACAACCTTGTCGCCGAGTTTACGCCCGTACGGGATTTGAATGACGATATCGGAATTCTTGACCTCGAATTCTTCGCTGGCGAGTTTTTCGTAGCGGTCAATTCGGGCATTGTTCTTCTTGTTTCGCCCTTTGGCCGCAGTATTGATCCAGGAGAGCTCACGCTGTAGAACTCGCTGACGTTCGGTCTCCTTCTTCTCGGTGAGTCTGAGTCTTTCGGCTTTCTGTTGCAGCCAGGAGGAATAATTACCTTCAAAGGGCAGCCCCTTGCCGTTTTCCAACTCCAGAATCCATTTGGTGATATTGTCCAGAAAGTAACGGTCATGGGTGACGATAATGACTGTTCCGGGGTAGTCGCGGAGCTGATCTTCCAGCCACTGCACGGTCTCGGCATCAAGGTGGTTGGTCGGCTCGTCAAGCAGGAGGATGTCCGGCTTCTCAAGCAGTGCCTTGCAGAGAGCGACTCGGCGGCGTTCACCCCCGGAGAGTTTGCGAATATCAGCGTCGTCGGGGGGGAGTACCAGCGCATCGGCGGCGATATCGAGCATGCGGTCTATCTCCCAGGCGTTGGTCGCGTCAATCTTCTGCTGGAGTTGATCCATCTCCTCGAGCAGTTCGTCCATCTTCTCCGGGTGCTCTCCCATCTCGGTGCCGATGGTCTCGTAGCGTTCAAGCATGTCGCGAATAGGCTGAACCGCTTCTTCAATATTCTCGCGTACCGTCTTCTCCATATTGAGTTTCGGCTCCTGCTCAATCATCAGGATAGAGGCACCCTCTTTGAGCTTGACCTCGCCTCCATGATCCTTGTCCAGACCGGCCATGATCTTGAGCAGGGTAGATTTACCCGCTCCGTTATACCCGACAATACCGATCTTGGCTCCATGGTAGAAAGAGAGGGAGATTCCGTCGAGAATCTTCTTGTCTGCATACTCCTTGGTAATGTCATCAATAGTAAGAATAATTGGTGGCATCTTGGGTCTCCGTTATTATTATGTTATGGTTATAAATTACTATAGAAATCAAGTATTACGCTTGCTGGTGTATCAGGTTTCAGCTCCAGCGCTAGAACCTGGTCGTAATACTCTTCCTGGGTAAGTTGCTGCATGACACTTCGCACCAGGTTGCGTTCAATATCGCTGATTATAAGGATTTCCCGTATCTGTCTCAACCGGGAAATATAATTATCTATCGACTCCGGGATAAGCGAGGATATTTTGGTGCGCAGCAGTTGCGAGTACGCGGGTACGCCGGAGTTGACGGTAATCGTCAGTTCCTCGGTGCTGAGCGTTGCGGGCACAATAAAATCCGAAGCTGCCGGATTGTCGGCACGGTTACAGAGTATACCCGCTTCTCTGGCGTTACGGGCGACCAGGTCGTTGGTCTCGCTGTCCGGGGTGCAGGCTAGAATTAGAGTATAGCCTGCAAGTTTGGTTGGGGTGTAAGGCTGTGTCATAAGCTTGAGGGCGGACTGCTCTGGTTCGCGGAAGTAGGCGCAAAAGCTGGTCGCGATGATATCTATCTGCGTTATACCGCATTGGCGCAGCCAGGTAACTCGGCGCTGGGCGACTCGGCCGCCACCTACTACCAGCGCTTTGAGCTGATTATCCCGGTTGGTGAGCAGTAATGGCAGCATCAGCAGTTCTCCGTGTTACTCCCAGGTATTGTCTACCGGAGGGAGGGGGGAGGCGGTGGTGATGCCGCTGATATCTTTGCGGTAGATCTTGCCGTCTTGTAGGCAGAGGGTGTCGAGGGCGGTCTTGCCGTAATATTGCGGAATTGCATAGATAGTGTCGGCTGAGTTTGTGCTCTGGAAGAAGGTGTAGTCGGTATATTTCTTTTGAGGTAGCAGTTGTATCCGGTCGTCCTGAGTCTTGGGTGAAGTACTCAGTTGAAAAGCGTGGTCTCTGATTATCTTCTCTGCGCGTTTCTCGGTCTGGTCAATGCGGGCATGCATCAGCGCCCGGGGGCAGAACCAGAGCACAAAGACCACTACTATGACCGTGGCTATGACCAGGGTCGGGTTGAAGCCTCGGCGTTTCTCGCGGCGTTGACGTTCTGAAGCGGTGATTTTTTTTGTTTTTTTACTCATTTTGGGGTCTGAATCCTTCTCTACTTTTTGGCGTAATCGAGTTACATCTGTTCCGGGGCGTGGAGTCCGAGCAGCGCCAGTCCTCTGGCGAGGGTGTTTCTGGTAGCCTCTACCAGCTGGACTCTGGCCGCACTCAGTTCACGGTCGTCGGTGATAATCTGATGATTCTTCTTATCGGCGTACATGCGGTTGAACTCGGAAGCGAGATCCAGCAGATACTCTGCAATCATGCTCGGTTCATTCTCGCGGGTGCTGGTTGCGATAACCACCGGGAAGTCGCCGAGTTTGAGCATGACGTTGCGCTCCAGCCGACTGCTGAGTTTGTTCAGGTCGGCTCCGGTGGTGTCGATTCCGGCTTTACTGATAACCGAACTGAGCCGGGCATGGGTGTACTGTAGGTAGGGGCCGGATTCGCCCTGCATATTGAGCGCTTTCTCCCAGGTGAAGATGACATCCTTCATGCGGCGTTGCATAAATTCGGTAAAGATGATAGCGCCGACGCCGACCTCTTCGGCGAGTTTGTCAATCTGCGCAATAACTGTATCGTCTCTGGCGTTTTCAGCAATTATCTCCCGCGCCTTCTCTACCGAGCGGTCGAGCACATCCTCCAGGAAGATGACATTTCCCTTGCGGGTGGAGCCGGTGGTACGCTCTTCGCCGAAGACCCCGGCACCGAAGGAGAGCATCCCGAATTTTATATGCTCACAACCGTTAGCCCAGGTGTAGCCCAGCTCTTTGAGTACGCTGAAGATCTGCCGGAAGTGGAGTTCCTGCTGATTGGCAACGACATATAATGACTTGTCAAAGTCATACTCCTGGTGGCGGTACTCGGCGGCAGCGAGGTCACGGGTGGCGTAGGTGGTGGCGCCGTCACGCTTGCGGATCAGGCAGGGTTCCTTGATTCCACTACACTCTTCAAGTTCAACTACTAGAGCGCCTTGGCTCTCCTTGAGGAGCCCTTTATCCTGGATGCGCTTGGCGGTGGCATCCATCTTGTCATTGTAAAAGCTCTCGCCGGTATAGTGGTCGAAGCTGACATTGAGGCGGTCGTAGAGCTTCTGCAGCCCCTGTATGCTCTCGTCTCTGAAGATAGTCCAGAGCCGCACCGCTTCTTCCTCTCCGTCTTCAAGCTGTTTGAACCAGTCTCTGGCCTTATCTTCCAGGGTTGGGTCGGAGTCTTTGAGTTCATGGTATTTGATGTAGAGCTGGAGTTGGGAGTCGATATCGGTCTGTGGATTTTCACCGGCGTCGCGGGCGGCGGTGTAGGCGACCATGAGCTGACCGAAGTTTGTCCCCCAGTCACCGAGATGGTTGACGGTGATCACCTTCCAGCCGGTAGCGGCGTAGAGCCGACTGAGTGCGGCTCCGAGCATGGTCGAGCGGATATGGTGCACACCGAGGGGTTTGGCGATATTGGGGCTGGAGTAATCAATAATTACTGTCTTGCCTGCGCCGTTTCTCGACCGTCCCCAGTCGTCCTTGAGTGCGGGAGTTATCGAGTTGCTGGTGAGTGCCTGCTGGGAGAGGATAAAGTTAATGTAGGGCCCTACCGCTTTGATCTCGGCAAAAGGTTCGGCCACCTCAAGCTTCTCCGCGATCTCGGCCGCAATCTTCGGCGGCGCATTACGCAATTGCTTGGCAAGGGAGAAGCAGGGAAAACCAACATCTCCAAGCTCGGGCTTGGGAGGGAGTAACAATAAACCTTCAACCTCTGCTACTTCCATATTGAGAGCAGGAGCAAGAACCTTTGCGGCGGCGGTGTAAAAGACTTTCATTTATCTGGTACCTTATATCCTTTGGTTAAAACTGTTAATAACGGATTAGAAAAATAATGCCGGTTAACTACTTTGAGGGTCTGGTCATGGAGATCGGATCCAGAGCCTGATCAAGAGTGGCTTTGTCAATCGCCCCGGATTCCAGCGCCACTTCGCGTACTGTTCGTCCTGTGGCGTAGGCAGTCTTGGCAATATCTGCAGCCTGATCGTAACCGAGAATCGGTGCCAGGCTGGTACACATCGCCAGGGAGTTGTCGATATAGCCTTCGCAGGCCTCGACATGGCAGGCCAGACCTTCCAGCGCCTGACTGACAAACATCCGGCAGGCATTGGCCAGCAAACGTACTGCTTCAAGGAAATTATACGCCAGCAGCGGTATATTCACCGCCAGTTCAAAATTGCTCAGCGTCCCCGCGGAGAAGGAGGCCGAGGCCTCGGCGCCGACGACAAAGGCGGCTACCTGCATGACTGATTCACAGATTACCGGGTTGACCTTCCCCGGCATGATGGAACTCCCGGGTTGAATCTCCGGCAGCTGTAGTTCGCCATAGCCACAGCGCGGCCCGGAAGCGAGGAAGCGGATATCATTGGCGATCTTATTGAGGCTGACGGCCAGGGTCTTGAGCGTACCCATACCTTCGATCATGGCATCACGAGCGGCCTGGGCTTCAAAGTGGTTGTCGGCTTCGAAGAAGGCGATACCGGTCTCTTCTGAGAGCTTGCTGATGACGCGTAGGGCAAACTTGGGATGGGTATTGAGGCCGGTACCTACCGCGGTACCGCCGAGAGGAAGCTCGGAGAGTGAACCGAGGGTATTGTGCAGACGCTTGATTGAGTTCTTGATCTGGGCGGTGTAGCCACTGAAGACCTGACCCATGGTTATTGGGGTAGCGTCCTGTAGATGGGTTCTGCCGATCTTGACAAAATTTGCGAAAATATCGGCTTTCTCAGCCAGGGCACTCTGCAGCAACTGCAGTGCCGGGAGTAGATCACGTTTGATACTGGTCGCCGCCGCAACATGTAGGGCTGTTGGCATTACATCGTTGGAACTCTGCCCCATGTTGACATGGTCATTGGGGTGTACCGGGTTTTTGCTTCCGACCTTGCCGCCGGCGAGTTCGATAGCCCGATTGGCAATGACCTCGTTGGCGTTCATATTTGATGAGGTGGCACTGCCGGTCTGGAAGACATCTACGGGGAAATGCCCATCCAGTTTGCCGTCGATAACTTCGCCCGCAGCGCTCTCTATCCAGGCGGTACGCTCGGCATCGAGTTTGCCCAGTTCGTAATTGGTCTGGGCGGCAGCTCGCTTGATCAGCCCCAGAGCCCGGATCATGCTCTTCGGTAGCGCCCAGCCACTGACTGGAAAGTTGAGTATCGCCCGGCGGGTCTGCGCCCCGTAGAGCGCGTCATCCGGAACCTCGACCTCACCCATACTGTCACGTTCGGTTCTTGTTCTCATTGCCTGGTTATCCTTTATATTTGAGATACTTTATCTTTGATTTTGCCTAGATTATAGCCAATTAATCCAGGCTTGCAAGAGAGACTAGTTGAAGATTATTGTCCGGTTGCCATAGGTAAGAACTCGGTGCTGCAGGTGCAGGCGCACAGCCTGGCTGAGTACCTGGCGTTCGAGATCCCGTCCCTTTCTGATCATATCTTCGACCGAGTCGCGGTGGGTAATTCTGGTTACGTCCTGCTCTATGATCGGCCCCTGGTCGAGTTCTACCGTGACATAGTGGGCAGTGGCGCCGATGATCTTGACCCCGCGCTCTCTGGCCTGGTGGTATGGTCTGGCGCCGATAAAGGCCGGGAGGAAGGAGTGGTGGATGTTGATGACCAGGTTCTCTCGACCCACAAGGAATTCCGGGGAGATAATCTGCATATAACGCGCGAGGACGATGCAGTCGATATTGTTATCTTCCAGCAGCTTGATCTGTGCGGCTTCGGCTTCCTTCTTCTTGCCAGCTGTTATGGGGATATGGTAGAACGGCTTTTCAAAATGCTTGGCCGCACTCTCCAGATTCGGATGGTTACTGATAATCAGGGCGATCTCGCCATTCAACTCTCCCTGAGCTTCACGGAGCAGGAGATCGTAGAGGCAGTGCGAGGTCTTGCTGCACATGATGGCCAGGCGTTGTCTGTCCTCGTTATACCAGAGCTTCCACGTCATGTTCTTGTACCCCTTGGCCAGTACCTTGAGGGCGTCTTCAATGCCACCTCGATCCAGAGTAAAGCCATCAAGAGACCAGGAGATACGCATAAAGAACATCCCGGTATCTTCGTCCGAATGCTGATCGGCATCGATTATATTGCCCCCATAGCGGAATACCATATCTGAAAGTGAGGCTACAATGCCGGTTCGGTCTTCCGAACTAACCATCAACGTCGCTGTTTTCTGCTGCATTTAACTCTTCCTTTAATCTGTCCAGTATCTTCTCGGTTGCTGCTTCGCCAGCGGCAATAATCTGATCCATAGTTGAAAAATCACCCCAGAATAAATCGCCGGTCTCGGGGCTGATAAGAAAATCGGCGCTCCCAGCGTGCGCGTTATTGATCAACTGGCTCTCGACCATCTCGATACGGAAGATGGTATCAAAGCCGTTGTGAATCTTGTAATTTGCCGGTACTGTAGAGCGGATATCGACGGCTAAGACGACGTCGGCACCCAAGGCTCGCGCTTGGGCTACCGGTATACTACAGACCGGAGCCGCATCGAAGTACTCCTTGCCTCGCCAGTTATACGGCGGGAAGACCACCCCGACATTGGTGCCGGCGATGACCGGCTCCTGGAGGGAACCGGAACTGAAGGTCTCCAGCTTGCCATCGGTGGAATTCAGGGCGACTACCGATACCGGGAGTTTGAGATCCTCAAAGCTCAGGGCTTGGGGAAAGATATTCCGTACCGCCTTGACGCAAGGATTACGCCAGAGAAACCCCCGTCGGAAAGATAGAACCAGCGCTATGCTCAGAGCCCGGAGATTGCGCTTTAAAAAATGAAATATCCCGTGCTTGCGTTCCAACCCGTCACCCTTGCGCGGCCGAAAGAGCCCTCCACCATGAAATTGCGCCCGGAGCAGGGTTTCGGTCTCGGCGATATCGAGGGTATAGGCATAGGTTGCGCCGATAATTCCGCCCATGCTGTTGCCAGCGATTACGTCGGGTTTTATCCCGGCTTTGTTGAGTGCCCGCAGTACTCCGAGATGGCACATTGCCCGGCTGCCACCGCCTCCGAGAGCTAGACCAAGTTTTAACATTGTATTATTTGTCCAAATCTTTTTTTGCTTTTAGTAAGTATACTGATCTTGTATAATCTGCGCTAGCGGCTGTAAGAGATATAGGAGTATTATTCTACATATTATCGGGTTCAAGGCAAGACGTAGCAGGTTATGGGAAGAGGAGTTTGATGTGAGAATTATTCTGGTAAGGCATGCGGATGCCGAAGATTATGCCGGGAGTGACTTTCAGAGAAAGCTTACCCCCAAAGGTCGGAAGCAGTCGAAGAAGGTCAGTAAATTTCTTTCCTCCATCGCTGATCTGGGAAAGGCACTGCTGATCTATAGTCCATATCTGCGGGCGGCGCAGACTGCTGAGATAATAATGGAAAATTCGGCGATATATTATACGGCGATTGAAGATGAACGCCTCGGGTGTGGTATGACTCCGGAGGAGGCGCTGGATGTGGTAAAAGAAGTCTCGTTTGAGGATACGGTGCTACTGGTCGGGCATCAGCCAGATCTGGGCGAGTTTATGGCCTATCTGCTGGGAACCAGTGCGGCTGCGCTCAATGTGCGTAAGGCGAGTGTGGCGATATTTGAGATCGACGGGTTGCGGCCGGGCGGCGGGAGGCTTGAAGCCTTTATCCCGGCCAAATACCTCTGAGTACCGGGGTGTGTTAAGAGGAGGAGTAGTGTTTCTTTTAGCGGTTAGTCTGTGAGTTTGAAGATGGTATGGAGGTATAATGGATAGGTTAGAGTCGGTGGTGATGGTACTCAGGATAGTATTTGTTATAGTTCTTTTTATGCCGGTAATCTATAGATATGGGATCAAGAAGGAACCAGAGACTTACCGCCGCGCCAGTATGCTGGGGATTGGCTATGCGCTGTTGACCAACCTACTGTTACTAACTATAGGTTTTTGCGTCTCGCTCGCTTATCATCATGAGAGCGGGATAGGAACTTACAGATCATTTGATCTTATGTCGGCCAATATGCCTCTATATCTGATGCAGGCTCTGGGCTCCTCGGTATTAGTATTGTTGCTCTTTTTCTTAGCGCGGTATCTCTTCAGAGTCGGGTATAAACAGGTGGCAGAACTACGGGCGGAGTATACCGGGATTGGGAAGTGGTGGAATGTTTGGTGGCAGCGTTGGCTGTTCTTTTATGTTTATTCATTGGTGTTAACTTATCTTGAGGCGATTCTGGAGATTCTGTTGTTGCCCAGAGCGTCTTTGTTTTGAGCTCCGGGTTTATTGATAATAAGGTTATCGCCATGTTTGGCAAGTGCTTATGCTGCTGGAACGAGGTGTGCCAGATGGGGATGAGAGGTTTGGTTATCTGTTTTGGAGTAGCAAGCTAGCGCTGCCTGAGTGGCAGCGCTAGCTTGAGTATGTGGTTACCCCATAAGGACTCGAACCTTAAAAAGCAGTACCAAAAACTGCTGTGTTGCCGATTACACCATGGGGTAGTCTGTTTTTTGTGCTGATTTTTAGCACGGAAAATTATTATATGAGTGGCCTAATATTAGTCAAGGCCATTTAGAATAATAATGACGAATTATTACGTTTATTTTATAAAGACTCTTGAACTTTATTTTGTATGCCATAGAATATTTATCTTGAAACTTTTATTAGTAGTATGTTATAATTTAATATAATAGCTTCAGCGCAGTCAATTAATGTGTAAATAATTATTTTTAATATATTCAAGGAGATATAAGATGGCAAAGAAGAAGAATCCGGTAGAGGTTTACCAGTTGATCTGTAAAGATTGTGGCGAACCAAACTATGTTGTACGTTTGAAGAAGGATCATAAGGGGCTGGAGATTAAGAAGTACTGCCCTAAGTCACGCAATGTGCAACTGCATAAGGCCAAGAAGGCTTAATAGCACGTAGATCCAATATAGCGTCTTGTGACTCCCTTGAGCTTGGCTCAGGGGAGTCTTTATTTTTCCGTGATCTCGCGCTGGGAATGGAGCCGGTAATAGGTAAAGAGAACCAGGAGGATGGTGGCGGTTGCCGGAAGAATTACCAGCAGCGGTTGTTGGAAGAGGTAGAGCCCAAAGGGGAGCGCTATGAATGCGACTATTCCGGCGCTGAATTTGCGCCGGCTCAGCAGGTAGATTATCCCGCTGCCCGCTGCGAGCATACAGGCGAGCGGCCAGCAGATGGCCAATACCCCACCCCCGAGGCAGGCTGCACCTTTGCCGCCTTTGCCTCCGAGTTGGAGTGGGTGAATATGCCCGAGGGTGACGGCGAAGAGGAGAAAGCCCGCGTACAGGTCACTGCCGCAGATCAGTCCGCCCAGTGTAATAGCTAGCCAGCTGCGGCTAAGATCAAGAATCAGGACAAGGAGAAAGCCGAATTTCCCTAAGACTCTGCCGGCATTGGTCGCACCGGCGTTGTGGCTGAATTGATCCCGGATGTCGGTATGCCGAAAATAACGGGTAAGATAGTAAGCGCTGTTCAGGCAGCCAAGGACATAGGCTAGGAGCAAAGCGCTAAGCGGGGCGAGAAACTGAGGCAGCAAGGGAGACACCTACTTCTTTCGGAAGAGGCGTTGGCTGATAGACTTGGGCTTTTTGAGCCGCTGCAGGCTGAGTACAGTGATATCCAGCTCTGGAGTATAACGGGTGTGCCGGGCTTTGAGGAGGCTGGCAATCTGATCGGCAATCTGGGTATCCGGTTCTTCCTGCATACTCATATTGAGATTATGCGTGAGTTGATCCAGGGAGAAATTTGAGTTCTCGGAGATGCGGTTGATGCCGTCGGTAATGATCGCGAACGAGTCTGTCGGGGCGAACTGGAGTTCGATCTCTTTGAGTTTGATACCGTTGAAGGCGCCGAGATGCGGCCCCAGACCATCTTCAAAGAGCGAGAGCTGGGCATTCTTGAAGCGGAGCATGCGGACACTGCCCGCGCGGCAGATATTGATCTTGCTGGTACGGGTATTGAGGATCATTATGGCGATGGATACTAGCAGCCCACGCTGGCACTCCTCAATAAGCTTCGTATTCAGGATGGATATAACCTCGGATATAGTTTTGCCGTTACTCAGTTCTTCACGTATCTGCGGGATAATAAACTCAAGAATATTGTCGGCTTTGTCACCACGCCCTGAGCTTTTGCCGATCGTAATAGCCAGTTTGTTGTTGGGCAGGTGCATAAAGTCATGGAAATCGCCGCCGCCTTCTACCCCACGCAGTATCTGCAATGAAGCAGCGAAGTCGACCATGTTGGGAGTACTCTCCGAGACCAATTCGGCCTGGCTGAGACCGGTATCGGTTTCAGGGAGGAGTTCGTATTCCGAACCGTGCATGAGGGTGAACTCTGAAAAACAACTGTATACCGCCAGCGTGAGTTGTTCAGCAAGTGTCTTGACAATATCCAGCAGATTTGAATCCAGTTCACGAGGTTTGCCGAAGAAGCAGATTACGCCGTAGGGAATCTCACTGAGAAGTAAGGGGGCGCAGATAATACACTTGGGTGATTCTACCTTGATGATATCATTGATATTCTCCGCGATCAATTCGATCGGTTCATCGGCATCAATCTCATACTGGGTGATACTCGGATTGGGAGCGGAATCGGCGAACGGCTCAAGCAGATTGCCCTCTTCATTCAGGGTGAAAAGAATAGCTTGAGAGAAATCCAGAATTGTGCAGAGATTATCCAGTACGGTAGGCAGAATACACTCTATGGCTTCCGCACCTTCGACCATAGCGGCGCTGAGCTTTCCCAAAGCATCAAAGACCGCTCCTTTGGTTATCCGTATATCTAGTGGTTGTAGTGACTCGGTCATAGGTGTACTTCACATTTCTGTACTGAATAAGCAAAACAAGCGCATTATGCTGGCAAAGAACAAGTTTGTTCAAACACTAAATAATAATACCGTCTTTTTTATCCCTGTCAAGTAATATACAGAGTAGTCTTAGCTTTATTTATAACCGGCTGCGCCGCTTAGAAGACAATGCTCGCGTAACCTACACTCAGATCAGGGTTTTCAGTCGGCATGATATCATAACTCAAAATATGCTGAAGAGTTAAGGCTGATTTTACCCCGCGGTCGGCGGCAAAGGCCATGGTGGCGGTTAGCGCGCCGCTGCCACAGGCATTATGGTTCTTTTTTACCTCATTAATAATCATTTCCGTCCGCATCTCTGTGATCAGTCGGAGGAGTATGCGGTCGTTCTCACGCGCCCATTCGATACCTGCTGTACCGCTGCCGGCGGGGCAGAAGCCGTAATTATTGCCGTAGTGGGTGAGGTCGCTGCTGCCGACAACCAGATAATCACTTGGGGCGCTGCGGGTAAGGACGGCAAGGTCGTGGCCAAGTCTCTGACTTTCAGGGCTGGGAGGTACAGCTATCGGGAGAATCATACTCTTGGGGAAGAGGTATTTGATAAACGGAAGCTGCAGCTCCAGAGCATTATCGGAGATATGTGAGGAGTAATCTTCAGCTGCATATGGGAGCTTGAGGGCTTCCGTAGCAAGTTTGGTGTCGACCTTGAGGCTACCGAGCGGGCTCTCCCATTCACCCTCAGCCCAGATTCCGGCACTGCTTACGGTATAAGAGTGGGCGGCGCCAAAAAGGATTATCGTCTTTGGCGCAGGATGCTTCTGCGCCAGGGCGTAGTAGGATTTTGCCGCACAGGCACCGCTGAAAGCGAGACCGGCATGGGGGCAGATAACAGCAGTACAGGGCTGGGAAGCCAGTACTTCCCGGTCTATAGTGTTGTGTGCTTCCTGCATAAATGCTGTCAATACGGCTGTAAGTTCAGATTTGTCTGCTGGATACCAACTCCCTGCCTTGCAGGCTACGCGGTTGTTTGCGGGCATAAGCTTGACCTTTCAGCATATTATTAGAAGTGGACGAAAATTTGCCGCTTAGCGCCAGAAAACTATGTATGCGCCCAGCAGTAGCAGAATTGTACCGAGTATGCCGAGAAATTTCCTGCGTTTCTGGAGCCAGTCATTGAACTCGGGGCTAGTAAAAGATCTGCCGATAATACCCAGTGCCAGTAAGATGAGGAGCAGGCCGAATAAGATTGCCCCGCCGCCGGGGACAATTGCATTAATATCCAATATTTACTCCTCGTTATCCTCGATAATTAGGGCGTTATTCATCTGGGAAAAGGTCTTGGCAGTCGAGTTGGCTTCGCTTAGGAAGCAATGGGTTGTGTTATCCTTACCGGTATTCTTCGAGACATTTTTAGTGGCGTTGAGCGGGGTGATCTTGGTCTTGGATTCAAAATCTGGGAAGACCGTATAGAGATATTGTGAGAGTTTCTTGATAGTCGGGCCGTAGCCGCTGGAGTACATCATCTTCTCCAGGTCGGTACATAACTCGCCGGTATCGAGGTATCTGTCGTTCGGCTCTTTGGCCAGCATTCTATAGAGTATGTCCAGTAAATTCTGGGGCAGATCGTTACGGTAGTGCTCAATCGGCGGAATTTTGCAGAGGCGTACCTTGCTCAGGCTGGCAATTGAGGATTCGGATTTGAATGGGGAGATGCCGGTAAGAAGTTCGTAATAGACTACGCCCAGAGAGAAGATATCACTCCGGCTGTCGGTCTTCTGGAGCATTGCCTGCTCCGGACTCATATACTGTACTTTCCCGAGTAAAAGTTCGCCCTCTTTGCCTGAAGCATAATTTCTCGCTTTGGCTATACCGAAGTCAGTTAGTTTGCCCTCTCCTTCAGAGGTGACCATTATATTCTTGGGACAGACATCACGGTGTACAATCTCCAGTAGTTCATTGTTCTCGCCTTTGAAGTTATGGGCGTACTCCAGACCGCGGGCGATACGGCTGATGATAAAGGTGATATAGTCGATCGGGGTGCTGACCCCCAGGCTGCGGTGCAGGCTGAGCAGTTCACTGCAGGTTATGCCGTTTATATACTCCATGGCAATATAATAGCCGCCGTCAAATTCATCAAGTTGATAAATCTGTACGATATTAGGGTGTACCAGATTGGCGACTAGTTTGGCCTCACTGATAAACCTGGAGACAAAATCGGGATTATCGAGGTGCTTGTCTTGAATAGTCTTGATGGCGACGCGTTTGACAAAACCTTCTACCCCATGCTGCTCGGCCTCGTATACGCAACCCATTCCGCCACGTGAAATTTCGCGCCGCAGGCAGTAGCGAGTGTTGCTGTGAATTGCTTCAAGTATGGTCATACTGAGAGCTCAATCTTATTCTTCTATCTCTAAGATGCAAATAGGATCACCTACCTTGACGGTATCATCTTCACTTACCAGGAGCTTGAGGACTTTGCCGTTCTTGGGGCAGGGGACATTGAAGGTCGCTTTATCTGTAACCATCTCAATTATATCGTCGTCGGTGGTGACGCTCTCGCCTTCATCAAAGTAGGTGAAGGATACCTTTGCTTCGTCGCCGGCATCGTCTCCAAGGCTTGGTAGGGTTACAGTGTATTCTGCCATAGTAATTACTCCTTGATTATAATTGAATTAATATATAAAATATAACTTGATGTTTTTCAGATGTGAAGTGAAAAATTATTATTAATCATTATCGATAAAAAAAAATAGGTGTCAAGGACTACTGAATTAAATATGGATGTAGAGCAGGGTGAGATCTTTTCCAGGCATATTCTTCTGGAGCAGTTCGGGAAAGCGGCGCAGGAGGCTGTGCTCAAAGCAAAGGTCTGTGTAATTGGCTGCGGCGGCTTAGGCAGTGGGCTGCTGCCGTATCTGGTCTCCTCCGGAGTGGGGCAAATTCATCTGGTTGATTCGGGAGAGGTCGAGGCTTCAAATCTGCAGCGGCAGATTCTGTACGCTCCGGAGGAGGTAGGGCAGCCGAAGGTAGCAGCGGCGTTAGCGCGCTTGGAGCAGATAAATCATTCATCAGAATTAAGCGGTACCAATATATATATAACCTCGGATAATATTGCAGAAGTCATCGGTACCGGTGTGGATCTGGTTATTGATTGCACCGATAACTTTCCGGTACGTTATCTGCTTGCCGATTATTGCTGGAATGCGGCGATACCCCTGCTCAGTGCGGCTATTCTCGGTTTTGACGGGCATATCATGTCTCTGCTCAGGGCGGAAGACAACCCCTGTCTGCGTTGTCTGGTCTCGGCGCCTCCAGAGAATTACCGGCGAGCTAGTGAGGTCGGGGTCTTTGGCCCGGCGGTAGGGGTTATGGGGGCACTTCAGGCTAATCAGGCGCTCAAGATACTTACCGGTTGCGGTGAGACACTGGAACGAAGATTTCTTTCCTTTGACTTTTTCAGTATGCGTATTACTATAATGGAGCGTAGTGTCGATCCGGAGTGCAGTTTCTGCGCCAAGGATCGTCGGTAAAGTTTGCTCGTATTTTAAAGAAAATAGAATGATATTTTATGAAGATAATCAAGGCGTTGTTGCTTGTCATCTCTCTGAGTTTGCTGGCGGGGTGCGGTGAAGAGAGTAAGGTAGATCCGCTGGTAGCCAGTATTGGGCAGAGGATATTGCTTTCATATGGGATTTATGATCTTGCCGGTAAGGGTAATCTCAATGAGTTTGCCCTCTTGCTGGCAGAGAAACCGCTAGCGGCACCAGAGAATAAACTGCTTAATAAGGGGGTCTTCAACGGTTATGTCGCGGCGCTCATCCCGCCGACTACGGCGGATGGGCAGGTGGAGATTGTCTTTCGGGATGGTTCTGTGTTCGGTATAACAGGGGTTGATTTCAGTAGCTTGAAGCAGATATACGAAGGAGCGAAAAGACTTGAATTTGTCACTGCCGCCAGAGTCGGAGGCAGTTTGCTCGGTTTTGCTCGTGAGCAATCCGGCGCCTGGGGCTTCTATACCTTTAGCAAAGAGGGCTGGCAGAAGAGTACTATGGATATACCGATGCTGCCGATAGCGGAAATCGGCGTGGCTCAACTGGTGGAATATAAGGCAAAGCCGGTTATCTTCTGGCTTGAGCTCAGCGGTAGAAAGATAGATGGACGTATCCGGGCGGCAGAGTATACGACACAGGGTTGGAAGGAACTTCCTGCTGTAGGCGAGCGTTTTACCGGGATCGGCAGTTTCGGGGTCTGCAGTACTGCAGAGAGTATCCTGCTGGTGCAGGATATTGGCGGGCAGAGCAAGACTCCTATCCCCGGCCTGCCTTTCTATGAGTATCAGGGTAGGGAGGGCGGGTGGAGGAGTATCGCCAGTATTCCGTTCTCTACCGCAGGGCTGGCCAGAACCGGTTTTGGGGTCGATATCTTCGCCGGAGCTGAGAAGCTGGTCGCGGTGCGCAGTGATGAGGCGGGGCTGGAGTTACTGTATGCGGTTGATAGCGAGGAAGGGATTTGGAAACCGCTCGGAGAGTTTGCGGCGGAGGAGAAGACAATTCTTGATTACTTCAACTCGGATATGGCTTTCAATTACTTCTTGATCGGACTCAGCCTCTTCCTGCTGGGATTAATGCTGATTCGGCGTAGACGGCTGCAGACGGTTATTCAGAGATCCCAGGGTTCTGGAGCGGAGCTGCCCAAAGATGCACGGCTCAGTCAACTACTCAAGGAGACGAGAATTCAGCGAATCGGCGGATTCGCTACCTTGATTGACCGTGGTTTTGCGCTCTTGATAGATGCTCTGCTTTTGCTGCCGATTCCCTATTATTATATCAATACGCAGCGGGCGGATTTTATGGATTCGGTATTTACAGCTGAAGAGTATTATACCTTTTTTATTTGGCTTGGGGCGCTCAGCCTCTATACCTTTGTCGCCGAGATGATCTTCGGACAGACTGTCGGCAAGGCTGCGGCAAGAATTCGCGTGCGGAGCGCAATTGGAGGCAGAATACGTCCGTCTCAAGCACTGGTGCGGAATGTCGCACGGTTTATTGATTTCTTTCCGGTACCGCTCGGCGGTATGCGGATCTGGTATCTTATTGCGGCGGTAGCGGCCTCGGTAACGCCGCGGCGGCAGCGGGTGGGGGATCTCTTGGCTAAGACGGTTGTACGCAGATATGTCCCTCTCACCAAGCGTAAGATCGTACTCGCGAGTGCTTCTCCCCGGCGCAAGGAGCTCCTCAGTGAGCTTGGGTTGGAGTTCGATATCCGCCCGGCACATGTTGATGAGACCTATTTTGGCGATACTTCGGCGCGGGAATTTGTCAAACTGATCGCGGTACGCAAAGCCAATGAGGTTGTCCGTGGCTGTGCTGAAGGTGAGTTGGTAATTGCCGCTGATACTGTAGTTGCGCTTGAAGGCAAGGTACTCGGCAAGCCTCAGAATAGCACGCATGCCAGGCAGATGCTACAGAGTCTTTCCGGCCGGACGCATGAAGTGCTGAGCGGGGTCTGTATTGTCGATACCGCTACCAAGCAGTTGTTGGCCGCAGTAGAGTCTACCGAGGTCAAGTTCCGAGAGCTATCCGTTACTGAGATTGAGGAGTATATCGCCTCCGGTGAGGGAGAAGACAAGGCGGGAAGTTATGCTATACAGGGTGAAGGCGGGAGGATGGTACAGGAGGTGCTTGGCAGTACCTCAAATGTAATCGGTATGCCGATGGAACTTGTGCAGCGTATGTTTAAGGATCTGGATGCCAGCTGAGATCTGTTTCTTTATTTTTGACGAGGTGTTAGCGTGTTGCGATTAATCTTACAGGGAATTCTGGTCTTTGTGGTGAGTCTGATACTCGGAGGAGTGGCCGTGTATCTTATTACCTCGTTGCGCCGACCTGAGGTGCCGGTACTAAAGCTGAATCTGGTACAGCAGGATGACGGGATAGTGGATGAGGTCTTTGATGCCAGTGGAATGATTATGGATCAGCTTTCTTATAGTTTTGAAAAGCCCGCCGAGCGGCAAAAGGTTGCCGCTCTACTCCAGAAAGCCGGAATCAATTCCGCACTCAATGGTGAACGGATAATGGTTGAGGCGGGGAAGACCGGGGTCGCCATGGATCTGCTCGCACTCAAAGGGCTGATACCCGGGGTGGATAATTTTTCCTTTACCGAGGTTACGGCTGAAGAAGGTACGCTGCGTCATAAGCTCCAGCAGCGGCTGGCGACTCAGAATATGCTGGCGAATATGATCGCGACGATGACTGAAGGGGTCGACCGGGCGCAGGTCAACCTTGAGGCGGGTGAGACTCTTGACGGGGATATCTCCAGGGTAAAGGTGGTAATTGACCGCCGAGCCGGGGTAAATGGCCTCAAGCTGGCGGATCTGGCCGGTATCAGGGAGAATGTGAGTGCGATGACCGGAGTGGAGGATATTGCGCGCATTGAAATCATCGATAGTAAGACGGGGAACAAGTATTAGCTGGCTTTGATGTTAAAATACCCTTACTTTGACCGGAAATATATGGTGGCACTTGGGTGCTGCCATATATTTTTATAACATGATGCAAACAGAGTTTTTCAGCATCGACTAAATAATCTATCAATTTTGGTCGATATTATTATGAAATGGAATCGTATTGTTGAGTAATGGTGAAAATTATGAGTAGTGAAGCTGAATATTCGGAACATGTACCGGTGATGCCGGATGCGGTACTGGAGTGGTTGGCGCCCGAGCCGGGGGAGATTATTCTTGACGGTACACTCGGTCTGGGTGGGCATTCGAGCTTGATTGCTCAGAAACTGGGTACTACCGGGCGGCTTATCGGCCTTGATCGGGATATCGGGGCTATCGCGATAGCTGGATCCCGACTCGCTTCCGCTCCTTGCCGGGTAGATACCGTGCATACGCGTTATTCTCAGATGGTTCAGGCTCTGCAGGAACTCGGGGTTGCGGGAGTTGACGGGGTATTGCTCGATATTGGGGTCTCCAGCATGCAGTTGGATCGGGCGGAGCGTGGTTTTTCTTTTATGCGTGCCGGACCGCTCGATATGCGTATGGATAAATCTCAGGGTATAACCGCCTCAGATGTGATCATGACCTATAGCGAAGAGGAGTTGGCGCGGGTTATCTATGAGTATGGTGAGGAGCGATTTTCCCGTCGGATTGCTCGGGAGATTGTCGAGGTCAGGAAGAGTAAAGCGATTACTACAACGCTGGAGCTGGCCGAGATTATTGAGCATGCAGTCGGGCGCCGGGGTAGAATACATCCGGCAACCAGATCGTTTCAAGGTTTGCGCATAGAGGTGAATCAGGAGCTTCGCGAGCTGGAAGCAGGGATCAGCGCTGCCGCGGAAGTATTGAATCCGGGAGGGCGATTTGTGTTGATAACCTTCCATTCGCTTGAGGATAGAATCGCCAAGTATCGGCTGCGGGAACTGGCAGAGAGCGGTGTTTTTAAGTTGACTAGGCGGAAGGTGGTCAAGCCGTTATATCAGGAGTGTCAGCAGAATCGTCGCGCCCGGAGCGCCAAACTCAGAGTCGTTGAGAAGATCTGAGTTTGGGTCTAGATAACTTTGCAGTAATTTTAAAATAAGGAGTCGAGCTATGTTTAAGGTGAGATTATTTACATATTGTCTGTTTTTACTTCTGCTCTGTCTGCTCGGGATATATACGGTCAACCAGAAGAGTCTCCATACCCAGGCGCGCTACAAATTGGCGCAGGTGCTTGAAGAGGAGCAGAGGGTGGATGAGAAGCTGGTCAAAGCGAGTGTTGAGCTCTCTGAATTACTGGCGCCTGATAACCTGGAGGACTATAATGAAGAGTATGAATTGGGAATGCAACCCCTGCATCCGGTAGTGGATTATCAGGCGAAGCTAGAGGAGGATAGTTGTGAGTGATACTTCGAGTGCGGTTCTGACATATGATTTTGGGCGCAGAATCTTTTTCCGCGGGGCGTTCTTTCTTTCATTTATAATTATTCTGCTGGGGGTGTTGGCCTGGCGCTTATATGAGATTCAACTGGTGCAGCATGAGGAACTTACAGGTAGTGTCGAGGGGTATGTCAAGAGTAACATTACCTGGACGACCAGGCGTGGGCGAATATTCGATACCAGGGGGCGTGATCTGGCGATATCGGTCAAGACCCCGAGTTGTGCGTTTGATCCTAAACTGGCAGATTTACAAGGGATTGACCGGATGGAGGTGGTCGGCAAGCTGGCGCGTACCCTGCAATTGACGCCGGCGGAGATGGATCGAGTCTACTCTGGAGTCATGAAGCAGGATAGTAGATTTGTCTGGGTCAAACGGCGTCTGAACAGTGAGGAGATTGAGGCGGTGCAGGCGCTTAATTTACCGGGGATTCACTTTCCGGTCGAGTATACCAGATGCTACCCTCAGGGTAAGACCGGGTCGCAGGTACTCGGCTTCAGCAATATTGATGGCAAAGGGATGGAAGGTATTGAGCGTACCTGCGACTCAATTCTGCGTGGTCTCGGGGGTACGCGGGATGTGCAGCGGGACGCGGTGGGGCGTAAGCTCGCCGATACAGGTTCGGCCTTGGTCAGCGTTGAACCCGGGCTTGACGTTGAATTGACTATTGACAGTTATATCCAAGACCTTACCGAGCGGGAGTTGGAGAAGGCGGTAATTGAGAATGAAGCGAGTTCGGGAGCGGCGGTCGTTATGGATCCGGTGACGGGTGATATTCTGGCTATGGCCGGGTACCCGTCCTTTGATGCGAACCATCCGGCGGAATTTCCTGCTCGTAACCGACTCAATCCGATAGTTGCTTCCGTGTTCGAGCCGGGCAGTATCTTTAAATCGATCGTAGTGTCTGCCGCTTTGGAGCAGCAGGTGGTGACTCCTATGACTGAGTTTGACTGTGAAGGCGGTGCCTGGAGGATGCCGGAGAACGGACGTGTGCTCCATGATACACATGGGTATGGGGTACTACCAGTAGCGACAATTCTGGTAAAGAGTTCGAATATCGGTATGGCCAAGATTGCTGAACGTATGGGAAAGGAGAAGCTCTACCAGGGGCTGAGAAGATTCGGTATCGGGAGCCGTACCGGGGTGCCGATAGCCGGAGAATTAAACGGCACTCTCCGTGATGCCGGGAAATGGACCTCGTACAGTATGGGTTCAATTCCAATGGGGCAGGAGGTGACCATAACCCCTCTTCAGGCAGTTACAGCGTATTCGGCGATTGCCAACGGCGGGGTGCTGCTCAAGCCGCGGATTGTCAAGAATATCTATTCTCAGGATAATCTGGAGGAAGCGGTGCCGGTAACCCCGGTGCGCCGCGTAATCAGTCCGGAGGTCTCGCAGCAGATACTCCAGATGCTCAAGGATACGGTCGAGGAGGGTACGGGTAAACGGGCGCGTTCTGAGATGTATACTGTCGGCGGTAAGACCGGTACGGCGCAGCTTGCCTGTAATGCTGCAGAGATAGCTGCCGGGCATAAAGGATATTCACCCAATCGCTATGTCGGTAGTTTTATTGCGGTGGCACCGATTGAGAATCCCCAGGTAGTGGTTCTGGTCTCGGTGCGGGAGCCGAAGAAGTCACACTATGGTGGAACGGTTTCGGCACCGGCGGTCAAGAATATTATCGATGGGGTACTCAATTATTACAAGATTCCGATGAGTCCACAGAAGAAGAAAGGGTAGTCCTATGCGTCTAGAAGATGTGCTGGTCGGGGTTGAAGGGGAGCGAATTGGGTATGACGGCTCTACCGAGATAACCGCAATCGAATATGATAGTCGCAAAGTGAGGGCGGGGGCATTATTTGCGGCGCTTCAAGGCGAGCATACAGATGGGAATAAGTATATTTCGCAGGCACTCGCAAATGGAGCCAATTTCATTCTTACCGGTGCCTTGCAGGATGACTGCAGGGTGGGGCAGGTGGTGGCTGCGGATACGCGGCGGGCTCTGCGCCGCGTGGCTGAGAATTTTTATGCTGAAGCTGAGAAGCAGCTCAAATTGGTTGCGATAACCGGTACCAATGGCAAGACCACTATCGCACAGCTTATTGCTTCGGCTCTGAGAAGCTTGGGGCGGTGCTGTGGAGGGGTGGGGACGGTGGAGTATGATCTGGTATCCGAGGTGATACCGGCACCGTTGACTACCCCGGAGAGTCCGGATTTTCAGCGTTATCTCCGGCAGATGGCAGATAGTGGCGCGGAGTATGCGGTCTGTGAATTTTCCTCGCAGGCGCTGGTACAGGAACGGGTCGTGGGGGAGAATGTCGATTTTGCTGTGTTTACCAACCTCAGCCGGGATCATCTGGATAATCATGGGAGTATGGAGAATTACTTTCTCGCGAAGAAGCTGCTTTTTGATCATCTGGCGCCGGGCAGCTTTGCCGTAATCAACTCGGCTGATCCGTATGCCGAGAAGATTGTCGCCGATTCCCGCGCTAAGGTACTCAGAGTCGGTAGTGAGCCTGAAGCCGATATCAGGCTTCTTCACGCGGAGTATGCGGTTGATTGCACCTGTCTGCATATCGCTGTGGGCGGAATCGAGTATTCCTTTGATTCGGCACTTATCGGTGAGTATAATGCAGTAAATCTCCTTGAGGCGATAGCGGTACTCTATGCCGCAGGTCTGAATTTTTCCGAGATTATTCCTGCGGTGAGGAATTTCAAGGGGGCTGGCGGCAGACTTGAGCGCTTTGACTCCGGAGACGGGCGGATAGCCTTTGTCGATTATGCCCACACCGATGCGGCGCTGTATAATGCGCTTAGCGTACTTAAAAAGATCACCCCCAAGCGGCTTATTGTAGTATTTGGCTGTGGCGGTGACCGCGATAGAGGAAAGCGGCCGTTGATGGCGCAGGTTGCAGAAGAGAATGCAGATTTGGTCGTGCTGACCAATGATAATCCTCGTACCGAGGATCCTACTCAGATTATGGCGGATATCTTAGCAGGTATCAGGGATAAATCCAGGGTACAGGTTGAGTATGACCGCAAACTGGCTATTCAGACCGCACTTGCCAGCGCTGAGCGTGGGGATGTGGTCCTGATTGCCGGAAAAGGACATGAGGATTATCAGATAATCGGTGGTCAGCGGATACATCTTGATGACAGAGAGGTAGTAGCCAATTATTATAATAGTTTGTAGATATATCCATTTAACTTAAAAATTAAGCTGTAGGTGTAATGATATGAGATTGAGGGCATTATAAGAAATGTGCTCTCAATTTTATTTTTATTGATAATATTGTTTTACAGGAAGTTGACGTTAAAATTAGCTATAAAAACTTATACATTAGGGTAGGTTTTGGGGTGGGGATGAAGCTAACTAATTATATAAGTACGATAATAAAGATTGACCTGTATCGGTAGAATATATAAAATAGAGGGGTATTGTGGAGAATGATTGTGGGGAGGAGTAATGCAGGTTGAGCTAGGATCTATCGCTGAGTGGGTCAGTGGTGAGATTATCGGTAATTCTGGATTGATGATATCCGGTGTCTCTACCGATACTCGAACGCTAAAGGATGGTGAACTCTTTATTGCCCTCAAGGGTGATAAGTTTGATGGTAATAAATTTGTAGCGCAGGCCTTTGCCAAGGGTGCGTCTGCTGCTCTGGTCTCTGACCGGGGTGCGCTGGCTGGTAGAGACGGTATTGTAGTTGGGGATACTACCAGAGCGCTAGGGGACTTTGCCATGATCTATCGCTGGCAGGAACCGCTTATCCCCTGGGTCGGGGTGACCGGGAGCAATGGAAAATCAACCACCCGCCATCTTATTGCCCATATTCTGCGCTTGCGTGGTAGGGTCTGCGAGCCGATAATGAATTATAATAACTTGATCGGTCTGCCGCTGACTATTCTGGGGAATACCCCGGAGAATAAGTATGCGGTTCTGGAGATGGGAACAAATTCTCAAGGTGAGATTGCCCGTCTGGCCGAGATTGCTAAGCCTACAGTTGCGGTAATAACCAATATTGCTCCGGCACATCTGGAAGGGTTGGGTTCGATAGCGGGAGTTGCCAATGAAAAAATGGCGGCGTTCTCCCAGCTTCCGAGTGATGGGATGGCAGTGATCCCGGCTGAGAGCAGATTTGCCGAGATGCTCAAGAGTGGGGTACGAAGCAATGCGGTTATCAAGACTTTTGGAGTGGATGTACTGGCGGATTATAGCGCGGAAGATGTTGAACTATTCTGGAGTCACAGTGCCTTTAGTCTGCGTGGGGTAAGATTTGAACTACCGCTTCTAGGTAAGCATAATATTGAGAATTGTCTGGCCGCGCTGGCGGTGGTTGAATTCTTTGGTATTGGTCTGGAGGAAGCGGCAGAGGCAGTACGGAGTTATGAACAACTAGAGCAGAGGCAAGAGGTTATCAAGACTAAGCGCTACCGCATAATCTCTGACTGTTACAATGCCAATCCCGAGAGCCTCAGAGCGAGTGTGAATATCTTTCAAGCGTTGCAGACCGGGAGGAAGGTCTTGATTGTCGGGGATATGTTGGAGTTGGGGGTTGACAGCGCGCAGATACACTTCGATTTCGGCAGGTGGCTGGCGGGAACCAATATTGATATCGTGCTTGCTGTCGGGAAGTTATCTATGGCTCTGGCCGAGGGGGCACATGCGCAGAATGCCCGGCAGGTTATCCGGCATTTTCGCGGTTCGATGTCGCTGATGGGGCATCTCAAAGAGATAATCAAGGATGGCGATACAATTCTCGTCAAGGGTTCCAATGGCATGCGGCTCAAACGGGTAGTATCGGCACTCAAAATAATGTAGAGCTTCGAGCGAATCGAGTATTTATAATTCTACGGTCGATGGTTTGGGCTCTTTCTCCAACCATTTGCCCTAAATACTCCTGTCATACCTAGAAAACTGCTTAACTAATTTTCATATCTAGTTACAACAATGATATCAGCCTGCAACGGAGTTGCTGGCAGAGGTTGCATCTAGCAGCCCGTCCATTTGTCTCTAGATGTCTGAAAATATGAGCTGGTGCAGTATTTTCAGACCATGGACGTTTTCCGAGAGGACGCATGCGAACTGCGAGTTGGCGAGCAGTGAGTCGTGGGCATATCCCTAGATGCTGGGTGTTCGAGCAGGCGAGAACTAAGCAGTGCCTTTTCCAAAGGTATGTCGAAGCCGTTGTGAAAGTAACGGCTGAGAGTGTAATCATAGGAGGTTGAGGAAAAAACTTCCGAAATACGCTCTGCGTAAAAGCCCAGATTTTAGACAGTCTAAACCCTTACTCCGGAGGTCTAGGCTGTTTCGTTGAGGGAACATGACTGGAGCCTTACGTGTTTCCTTCTCCTCAACCCAAAGGCCAGTATCTTTCCGCCAACTACCTATATCGGTAGTACAATCAACTATTTAAAAATCATCCTTTCAAGGGCAATTCTATGTCCTATAAAAATATTAAAACTGATAATTGTTAAACTTATTTCGCCTCGGCTGACGATAAATGGGATGTCTTGTCCAATTATTGTTGAAAAAGGTTGATTATGTTACGATTTCTTGCTGATCTCTCTTTGAGCTACGGACCACTCAGGGTCTTTGATAGTATAACGTTCCGCGCTGCTCTGGCTATGCTGATAGCCTTTATTATCTCCCTCCAATTAATACCTAAATTTATCAGTCACATGAAGTCCAGTAATATTACGGAGAACATGATAAAGGATAGTAAGGAGATTGCAGCTCTGCATTCGGCCAAGGCCAAGACTCCGACTATGGGTGGGTTGGTTATGCTCATCGGGGTGACGGTATCGGCAATCCTCTTTCTGGATATTCGTAATCCTCTAGTGATGATGGGGCTGATGGTATTTATCGGCTATGGGTTGCTGGGGTTGATCGACGACTATATGAAGTACAAGCAATTGGGAAATAATGGGCTTACTAAACGGCAGAAGTTACTGGGGCAGATAGTCATTGCCGGGGTGATATGTTACGGTCTCAGCAGTTACGGCGGGGAGAATACGACCAAGATTCTTCTGCCGTTTCTCAAATGGGATGAGTTCAAGCTTGACTTGGGAATTATGTATTATCCATTCTTTATACTGGTAATTATCGGTTGTTCAAACGCAGTTAATCTTACCGATGGTCTCGATGGGCTTGCCGGGGGGTGTTCTATCTTCGCCTCGGCAGCGTATGCGGTTCTGGCGTATATTGTCGGTAATAGTGTGATAGCCGGGCATTTTCGGATACCGTATGTTGCCGGCAGCGGTGAACTCTGTATTTTGATGGCGGCGCTGATCGGGGGCTTGGCCGGCTTTGTCTGGTTCAATGCCAAACCGGCTGAGTTGTTTATGGGTGATACCGGAAGTCTGGCTATTGGCGGGGTGATCGGGTATACCGCCATGATCAGTAAACATGGAATTATCCTGCCGATTATTGGTGGGGTGTTTGTTATCGAAGCAGGTTCGGTGCTGCTGCAGATAATCTCGTTCAGGTTCTTCAAAAAACGTATTTTCAAGTGTGCGCCATATCATCATCATCTGGAGTTGTCGGGTTGGAACGAGAATCATATTGTGGTGCGTCTCTGGATGATTGGGGCGATTCTGGCGGTAATCGGACTGGGAAGTCTCAAAATGCACTGATGTGATGTGGGTAGGAAATTTGGAAAAATTACAGGTAAAGTATAATGGATAACTGTATCATAGAGAAGCAAAGAGTGTTGAAGTCTATACGTGAACGTATACTGGCGGTTGCGTTTACTCTGGTCACTCTGGGGGTGGTTCTGGTCTACTCGGCGAGCTGTGTCAAGGCGGGGAATAACGGTTTTGACCTGACTTATCTGACCAAACAGCTTATCTGGCTGGGGCTGGGACTGGTGGCACTGGCGGTTATGAGCTGGATCAATATTCAGCGCCTGCGTCGACTCTCGCTTCCCCTGCTGCTGGTGCTTCTGGTCGTGTTGGGGGCGGTCATTGTTCCGGGTATCGGTACCCGGGTCAACGGGGCGTCGAGATGGCTGCGTTTTGCCGGTTTCAATATGCAGCCGTCTGAACTGGCAAAATTTGTTATGATTCTGGTGATGGCTGGTTTTCTCTCACGTTTTGAGGGTAAGAGTCTGCCCTTCTTTAGAGGATTTGTACCGGCGGTGGCGATAACCGGAGCCGTACTCGGGCTTATCATTCTGGAGCCGGATTTCGGTACTTCGGCTTTGATCGGGGTGGTGATGGGATCAATGATAGTAGTCGGTGGAGCCAAGCTCTGGCATACTCTGCTGGCGCTGGTCTGTACCTTGCCTCCAGGGGTATATGTCGCTATCACCAAGATGGATTATATCGCTTCACGTATTCAGGCCTGGATCGATGGCGAGAAGGACGGCAAAGGGTATCAGATCTGGATGAGTAAGGTGGCGCTGGGCAGTGGCGGTTTGACCGGGATGGGGCTGGGAGAGGGTGTGTCCAAGCTTTACTATCTGCCGGAGGCGCACACTGACTTTATCCTGGCGATTGCCGGGCAGGAACTAGGGTTTATCGGAACTGTGGTTATACTACTCCTCTTTGGGATCTTGGTTTATGAAGGAATGCGCCTGGTAAAACATGCTCCGAGTAAATTTACGGCGTTGGTAGCATATGGTGTGACCGCGGTGATCGGATTTCAGGCGGTATTCAATATTGCGGTGGTGACTGCATCGGTTCCGCCCAAGGGCATCTCACTCCCCTTTATCAGCTTTGGCGGCAGTGGGCTCTGCATGGCGTTGGCCATGATCGGGGCGCTGGTAAGCATTACTCGGATTGAACCGGTACTTCCGATCAGGGTCGAGGTTGAGCCGGTGCTTGAGCTCGGCGAGAGCCTCAGCGAGGAGAGGGAGGCGGCATGAGGGTGATTATGGCCGGAGGCGGTACAGGCGGGCATCTCTTTCCCGGACTCTCGCTGGCACAGGCGATGACCCAGCTCGATCCTGATACCGAAGTCTCCTTCATCGGGACGGCGCATGGGCTGGATATGGAGATTGTACCTAGAGCCGGTTATTTTATCGATATCCTCTCCGCGGGCAGGGGGTCTCCTCTATCCTTATCGCATCTGGGGAATTTTCCACGTTTTGTTCTTTCAATCTGGCAGAGTATCAAATTATTCAAGACCTATAAACCGGATGTGCTCGTAGCCTTGGGCGGATTTGCTGCGGCGACGCCGGGGATTGCTGCGAAGCTGCTGGGGATTCCGCTGGTGATCCTTGAGCAGAACTCGGTTCCCGGAAGGGTTAACCGCTTACTCTCGCGCTGGGCCAGAGGGATATACCTCCAGTTCAGGTGTGCCCGGGAGAGATTTACCAATACTCAAGCCAAGTTCTTTGATCTGGGCTCGCCCATGCGTGAACAGATGCGTAAACTCGCGTATGAAAAACCGGTGGACGGTCAGGCGCTGTTGATTATTGGTGGTTCACAGGGGGCGCAGAAGCTCAATGAAATAGTGCTTGAGTCGGTAAAGAGCATCAAGGAACAGACCGGGTGTAAAATAATACATGTGGCCGGAGCCGGCAACGAAGAGGGGATTCGCAAGGCGTATAAGAATTTGGGGGTGGAAGCGACTGTCCATGGATTCTTCGGTAGACTTTCCGAGTGTTATAAGGAATCGAAGCTGGCAATATCCCGCTCTGGCGCCGGGAGTATCGCTGAACTTGCTGCTGCCGGGTTGCCGTCTATTCTGGTGCCTCTGCCTACGGCGATGGATAATCATCAGATGCTCAATGCGGAATTTGTGGCGCAGCGTAACGGGGCGATTGTTCTGGAGCAACCGTTGCTAACTTCGGATATTCTAACCCGGCAGGTAGTGCGTATCTGGAAGGATAAGCAGCTGCGGGATAGTATGGCAGAGTCGGTACGGCTGTTGGCGCGGGCGGAATCTGCTTTCGAGATAGCGCAGAGTATTGTACAACTGGTCAATGAGAAGGTATAACAGTGATGGATATAGCCGGGAAGAAGATTCATTTTATGGGTATCGGTGGTATCGGGATGAGTGCGCTGGCAGGTATTGCCATTGATCAAGGGGCAACGGTTACAGGGTGTGATCGGGCTGATAACGAGCAGACGGCCAAGCTGCGTACGCTTGGAGCGGAAATTTTGCTGGGGCATGCGGTAGAACATAGTGGGGATTGCGACCTCTTGGTCTATACCAGTGCGGTACCGCCGACGCATCCGGAATTGGTTGCGGCCGGGAAGAAGGCGCTGAAGCGGGGTGAATTTCTCGCTGGAGTTATGCAAGGGTATACCAGTGTCGGAATTTGCGGGACGCACGGCAAGACCAGTACTACCTGGATGGCGGTACATATCCTGCTGGAGAATGGTCTGGATCCGACCGTGCTGTTAGGTGGAGTTACTCGGGAACTCGCAGGAAACTACCGTTTGGGCAGAGACATCTTTGTCAGTGAGCTTGATGAGAGCGACGGGAGCTTTCTCCAGCCTGATCTGGATATCGGGGTGATAACCAATATTGAGTCGGAGCATCTGGCTTTTTATAAGACTGCTGAAAAAGTAGTGGAGGCATTTAGAGAATTTGCCGAAAAGAATAAGGACGGTCTCTTGATCTTCGGTACGGATAATGCCTCTTGTCAGGAATTGTATGCTGGTCACCGGGGACGGAAAGCTGCTTTTGGTATCGGCGCTGCTCCGGGTAGGCTCTATGCTACTGGCCTTGAAGTGGCTAACGACAGGCAGTATGCCGAGGTGTATCTGGAGTCAAGACGGGTAGGACGGCTCAACCTTGGCCTTGTCGGTCAGCATAATATTCTGAATGCTCTGGCGGCGTTGCTTATCGCTCAGGAGTTGGGGGTAACGCTGGAGGATGGAATTGAGAGTCTGGTCTCGCTGAAGACGGTGCAGCGGCGGATGGAGTTGATCACTACTCAGCAGGGGTGTAGAATATACAGTGATTACGCGCATCATCCGACAGAATTGCGGGCGGCTCTGGCCGGAGCCCGGGAGCTTGCCGGCGGCGGAAGGATACTGGCGGTATTTCAACCCCATCTTTATAGCCGGACACGGGATTATGCGGCGGAATTTGCGGCGGAATTGGTGGCAGCAGACGGGGTGGTGCTGGTCGAGATCTACCCGGCGCGGGAAGAGCCGATACCGGGGGTGGATTCGGAGCTTATTAAACTGAAGTTGCAAGAGCGGGGTGGTAATGTAGTGCGGAATATTGCGCAGGTAGAGGAAATAACTGGGGTTATTGCCGAGTATGCCGGAGATTACTCGCTAATAATTTGTGTTGGGGCTGGTGATATTGATACCGAGGTAAGAAAAAGTGCAAGATTATAATTTAGAAGAATTGAAAGAGCAGCAGATCGCAGTGCTCTGTGGCGGTGTCGGCACAGAAGTAGAGGTCTCGCTGGATAGCGGGAGTGCGGTGACAGCGGCATTGAACTCAGCAGGGCTCAAGGTGCAGAAGGTGGTGGTTGACGGTACACAGGAGCAGATATTGAATCTTGATTGTGACTTGGCCTTTTTGGCTTTACATGGTTTGTTCGGTGAGGACGGAACCGTGCAGAGCTTGCTCGAACGTAAGCGCATACCTTTTACCGGGAGTAATTCTCAGGTAAGCAAACTCTGTATGAACAAGCATCTGAGTAAGATATTGATGCAGCGGATGACGGTACCGGTGGCTCAGTGGATTTGTATTGGTGATATCGAGAATATACAGGATGAGATGAATAATGCCGGACTCGAACTGCCGGTGATTGTCAAGCCCAATGCCGGTGGTAGTTCGGTCGGGGTGGTTATTGCCAGAAGTAGGGTAGAAGCACTGAATGCGGCGAATGATATTATTCAGGGGGGGGATCAGGTAATTATTGAGGAGTATGTGCCAGGAGTGGAGTTTACGGTTGGGCTGCTGGCAGGCGAAGTGCTGCCGATGGTTGAGATGAATCCGCATCAGGAATTATATGATTATCATGCCAAGTATAACTCTGACAAGACCGAGTATCTCTGTCCGCCTGAACGGGTGACTAGGGATATTCAAGCGGTCTGTGCGGATCTGAGTAAGGAGATATATCGGAATTTTAAGATTCGAGATATGGCTCGAGTCGATTATATTCTGGGTAATAACGGGAAACTGGTAGCGCTGGAGATCAATACTATACCGGGATTTACCTCGCATAGCCTGCTGCCTAAGGCTGCTGGTGTTGCGGGGATAGATTTTGCAGAGCTCTGTTTGCGGATTGTCAATATGGCGTATCTGCGTCGACGTTAGCTGGATTCATAGAGCTTATTGCGGAAACGAGAAGGAATTGGGTACTCTTTGACTGGATGGTGAACTGGGAATAAATAGTGAAGAAGACTGTAAAAACGGAAGTGGATAAATCTACAGCCAAGGAGATAAAGGTCGGTGGGAAGATCATGGGTTTTATACACTGGCTCGGTTCGGTGTTACCGATGCTCTTGCTCTTTGCGCTCTTCGCGTTGGGTACGGTAAAACTCTGGCAACGGGGTATTGCCGCCGATGTCTTCAAGATTCGTCCTTCTATTTTTATTACCGAGGATACTGCTTATGCGCCAGAGGCTTTGCGGGAATTTGAGCGTTTGAGTCGTAATTTCAGCGGGATGAGTCTGCTCAAACCGGGTTTGCTCGATGAGGTCAAGGAGGTATATGAGAGCAGTCCCTGGGTCGAGGAGGTATGTGCACTCAACCGGGTATATCCGAATAAGGTTAATATTGAATTTATTCCGCGTTTTGTGGCGGCGCAACTCCGGCATGAGGGGTATTATTGGCTGGTTGCCAGCGATGGGGTGCTGCTACCGGCGGATGGGGTAAAAACTGAATATAAGAATTTACCGGTAATCAGCGGTGATATCGAGCATAGACCGGCCAACGGCGAGATTTGGCACAGTGATGGGGTGTATGGTGCGCTCAAGGCGCTTCAGGCGTTACAGCGTTCGGAGTTCGGCAAGGAGTTGGGGGTGACCAGAATCAGAATCAATGCGCCTGGCTTTATCGACAAACTCAAGCGGCCTGGGCGTTCCAGACCAAGGCTGGTAATCGATACCAATAGTCATATAACCGTGCTTTGGGGCACCTGTTCGGAGAATTTTCCAGGTGAGCCGGATACTGCGTCAAAGATCAGTCGTCTTCAGCAGCTTCTTAGTGACTGGAAAAGCAAGGGGAATCTGGAGCGCGATGTCTGTTTTGATGTGCGTACCAGTGTGGCTGGATATAATTTGTAGTAGTTTGTTGGTCGTTTGTAAGTGAAGTTTGTCAGCCCTCGGCTTTGCCGAGGGCTGTATCCTTTCTTCTACGCTAATATTATCTTAACTTGTAAGAAATTTGAATATTATCTACAATCATATTAATTCAGGCGTACGCTGCTATTCTTCATAACAGCGTGTGTTTATTGTTTTGTACGTTTTGCAAGGTTAATATTGGAGTTATTGTCATGAGCGAGAGGATTCGTAATTCATTTAAAATAATCAATGAAAATGATATCGCAGAGATCAAGCGGCTCTGTGGGAGTGTGCATTCGGCAGATATTGCCAGAAAGCTCTCTGAACTCAAGGTGTCTGATATTAGAGAGGTTATAACCAAGATTAATCCGCATAAGGCGGCACATATCTTTCAGTATTTCCGTGATTCACTCCAGTCTAAACTCGCCAGAATGTTGAGCACAGAAGAGCTGGCAGCAATTCTTGGGTATATGGCTACCGATGAACAAGCGGATGTACTCAAAAAACTGGAAAAGCGTAAACAGAGTGATGTACTCCAGCTTTTGCCGGAGAAAAATTCCAAGCAGGCATCTGATTTGGCAGCTTATCCAGAGGGGACAGCAGGCTCGGTAATGACCAAGTCATTCATTACGCTGCCGTTGACAGCAACGGTAGCCGAGGCCAAGAAGGCGGTGAAGGAGTTTGACGACCCGCGAAACTTACATTATATTTATGTTACCGATAATCTTGAGCGGGTATGTGGTACCTTGAGGATGTTTACACTTATTGATATGGATGATGCAATACCTTTGAGTGAGATAACTGATATGGAGATCTTCTCGGTACGCCCCTTTGACGATCAGGAGCAGGCGGCGCGCAAGCTTGAACACTATGATCTGCTGGCAATTTCGGTGGTAGATGACGGGGGTAAGATGCTCGGGCTGATAACCTATGATGATGCGTTTGAGGTTATTATCAAGGAACAGACCGAGGATATGCAGAAGTTGATGGCGATCTCCTCCAGTGATGCGGATAATGGTGAGTCTTATCTGAGCATCTCTTCCTGGCAGCATTTCAAGAAACGTATTCTCTGGATTGTCGGTCTGGCTATTCTGGGGCTGGGATCGGGTTATGTGCTGCATACCTATGAAGATGTGCTGGATGCCCTGGTAATCCTGGCGATTTATATGCCGATGTTGGCCGATACCGGCGGTAATACCGGTAGTCAGTCGGCGACTCTGGTTATTCGGGCGCTGGCACTGGGTGAACTGAAAGCTCGGGATATCTTCCTGGTAATCTTCAAAGAGGTCAAGATCTCGGTGATGATCTCGGTGGTACTGATGGTGTTGGCTTACGCCAAGATTGCGATCCTCTCGGGGGGTACCACGATGCCCGACGGTTTTACTCTGCCGCAGATTGCGCTGGCAATATCGATAGCCCTCGGCGTGCAGGTGGTCTCGGCGACCTTGATCGGTGCGGTGCTGCCTATCGGGGTGAGCGCGCTGAAACTTGACCCGGCGGTCATTGCGGCGCCGGCGATAACCTCGATTGTGGATATTACGGGGCTGCTTATTTACTTCTATACGGTGACTACCATGCTGGGAATACATTAGAGGGTAGGTGGAAGGTGTATACAGGGGCACGTAAATGCTGATATATTACAACACTGACCCGAGCTGAGAGGCCTGGGTCAGTGTTGCTGTTTGTTGTTATTGTTTTGCTGCAAAACTTTATACTGGAGCTTTTATGTGGTCTTTTTAGGTCTTATCATTCTCTTTAGATATGGGGCAACAAGAAACAGTATGGCGAGAATCAAGAAGATGACGGCTATTGGCCGGGAGAATATTACCATGAAGTCTCCATTGGCTGCAGTCATCCCGGTTCGAAAGTTTCTCTCAATCAATGGCCCGAGGATAAAACCCAGTATTACCGGCGCCATTTTAACCCCAAGTTGAGAGATTATATATCCGGTAATCCCGAAGATAACCAGAATCCAGATATCAAATATTCGGTTGTTCAGCGCAAAGACCCCGATGATACAACTTGCAATGATACCCGGGAATAATAAGGAGAGGCGTAAGTCTACAAGCTTGATAAATGCTTTCATCATCCCTAATTCCATAAAGTACATCACGATGTTGGCGATGAGATAGGCAATCATAATACCATATACAATACTGGTGTTCTGGGTAAAGAGCAGAGGTCCTGGCTGCAATCCATGGATCATCAGACCGCCTATGAGCGCTGCAGTAACCATATCTCCCGGAATTCCGAGGGTTACCAGCGGGATGAGGGCACCGCCATTGACGGCATTATTCGAGCTTTCAGAAGCGCTTATGCCTTCCAGTGAGCCGTGACCGAATTTTTCAGGGTGCTTTGAAAGCTGCTTGGCCTGATTATAGGCCAGAAGTGTAGATGCATTCTGGCCAATACCCGGTAATATTCCTATCGCGGTACCGAGAAGACTTCCGATAGTGATCGCTTTGCTACAACCCTTGAGCTCTTTGAAGGGAGGGAGGAATGACAGCTTGCCGAGTTTGATATCGAAGTGTTTCTCCTGCATATTGTAGAGCTGGAGAAAGATTTCGGTTATAGCGAATAACCCCATCATTATTGCTGTGGCGGATATTCCGCCGATAAGTTGCCAGTGACCGAAGGTGAGACGGGATACCCCGGTTATCGTATCAAGTCCGACCGAACCCAGCAATAGTCCGAGAAAAGCCCCTATCAGCCCTTTCAGAATGTCGTCACTGGTCATGGAGATGACGATGGACAGGCCTAGCAGGGCAACAGAAAAATACTCCCAGTTGCCGAAGATTAAAGATATCTTTGCCAGCTGTGGCGCGATAAGAAATAGAGCTAATGCTGAGAATAGCCCGCCGATCAATGAGGCGAAGACCCCTACGGAGAGAGCTAAGCCCGGTTTTCCAGATTTTGCCAGAGGATAACCATCAAAACAGGTAAAAATAGAGGAGGGTGTTCCCGGAATATTGAGTAAAGTTGCGGTTATCAGGCCTCCGCTGATACCGCCGACATAAATTGAAACCAGCAGTACTAATCCATGTACCGGCTGCAAAGAGAAGGTAAAGGGAATAAGCAGGGCTACGCCGAGGGTTGCAGTAAGCCCGGGGATACTCCCGAACACTATGCCAATGAATACTCCTCCTAGAAGAAGGAGTATTGCAATGGGATCGGTTGTTATGGCGATAAAATTGTTTAAAAATATATCCATATAAATTTGCTCTCTGGTATATCAATAGTGTACAAGTTGATCAATGCCGAATCTTAATTTTGGGTATCTGAAATTTCTGCGAATACCGGGCTCAACTCTTCCACCCAACCGCTGACTCTGGGCATGGCGTCTTCAGCATAGACAAAGTGCGCATCCCAGCCTAGTCCCTGAACCAGGTTTATGAACTCATCACTCTCGACAACCGTCTTGATCGCTTCGGCAATGGTTTTGACCATGTAGTCCGGGGTTCCTTTGGGAGCGTAAAAACCACGGGGTTTGCTGGTGGTTACTTTGATACCTTTTTCCAAAGTGGTGGGAACTCCGGGAAGAGATTTTACCCGCTCCGAATTGATGACCAGCAGGGGGACAGCGTCTCCAGATTCCAGTGCAGAGCGGATATCGGCGTTGGAGTTGGTCTCAACCTGAATGTGATTTCCCAGCAGGGCGTTCCTGCTGGCTGCACCGCCGTCGTAGGGTACGATCGTTACATAGTCGGTCAGACCTAGGGCTTTGACCAGACGGAGGGTGTCAGCCATATTCACGGTCTGCGCACCGGTTACACCCCATTTGACCTCTTTAGGGTGAGCCTTGGCATAGGCGATCAATTCTTCGATCGTCTTCCATCCGCTCTGTTTATTGGTGTCAATAACATTATAGTCGTCGACCACCCAGCAGATTGTCTGCAACTCTTTCCACAGCGGTATGCTTGTCTGCCCGCCCAGAGAGTAGGAGGCAACATCCATTGGATTGTGGGTCAGGATAGTATAACCGTTGTTCGGTGAGTTCAGTCCGGTCATCGCGCCGACCATACCCCCGGCACCATCTATATTTACTGCTACGAGGTTCTGATTGTTTGGAAGCTTGATATACTTCATTATAGTACGGGTAAGTATATCGGAACCACCACCTGGGGCATAAGGGATAATAACTTTGATTGGATTGGTGGGGTAATCTTCTTCTGCCGCTGCCCTCAGGCAAAGATTGCACAGTATGGCGCTTGCGAATAGAAATACGGCAAACAATTTGTAGATCCTCTTCATAATTAATTCTCCACTGAACATGATAAAACAAACACAATATTATAACGCACACAACTTAAGCCTTATTGTCTCAATAAGTCTTACACAAAAATGCTCGATTTATAACTGAAAACTCTGATTAGCAATTATGGGAATATTACATGCAGGAGTTTTACAAATATTAGGTATAGAACCAAGGTCAGCGCTGCAGAGTAACCCAGAGCTGTGATAATTGTACTCCGCAAGGAGTGTTTCTTTATTATCTGCGCAGGAGTGGATTCATCCGGCTTCCTTTGTGTTTGCGCCTTCTGTTCTTTTAGAGCATACATTAGGTTGAGTATGAATAACAGGATGGGAGTGGTGACAAAAAAGCCGTATCCAGGTAGGGTCAATGTATACAGAATCAGCAGGATGGCGGTTATTACAATCTCTTTATTCAATTGTATCTTCAAGGGTGAGATATCGGAACTTCGGGTAAAATTAATAGATTTGATTATGAGCAGTAGGGAGACAAATGCTAAGATCGCGCCTATTCCCTTTATATAGACATCTGCTCTGGAAAAAAAACCTCCAGTTGACATCTTGGGAATATTACTGATGATACCCGGACAGAGTAGCACAAATAGTCCGAGGCTTAGAATAATTACCCCGAGAATTAAGTCATTTGTGTTTTTGATTATCTTCATACTTAAAATTTATTCCCCGAGGGCTGCTCTCACGAGTTACATATGAAAAAAATAATTAATTATAGGCGATAACTGTAAATTCAATTGGAGGCAGAGTGTGTTATAAGTTAATAAATGCCTGGGCTTCATGCTGCTACATGTAATATGTAATATGTAATACAGGTTTAGTTTATTCCATAGATTTCTTTAGTCAAATTTCAATTAGGATAATTATAAAAAAATTAGTTAAAAATAGCCTGGGACAGTAGTGGGAGGTAGGTTACGGCCTCTGTGGCTGTAATCTACTGTGTATGCATGAAGTCGATGTTACCGGCGTAAAGGGTATAGGTGTTGTAGAAGGGGTTATACTAAATGATTTTAGGTGAGCGAATGAGTTGTAATTTGGTAAGTATGTAGCGGTTGATTGAGAAATCTGCGGAAATGATTGCCCAAGTACTGACCGTTGGATGTGGAATGGTTAGAAAATAATGATTGAGACCCAAAAGTAACGTAATTTAAAACGAAATCTAACGTATGTGATGTAGTATTTTAGTAATAGACTATATAATAAATAGTATCTTTTCTGTTGCTGGTAGAGTATAGACTTTAAGCGATATTGTAGAGGAGTAATAAGGTTGAGTTGTAATGAAAAATAGCATTATTGGGTTGAAGGGGTGGTGTTTTGGTGATTTTTTTAATTTAATTAGAATAATTTTTAAAACAATATTGATTGGAAGTAGTATCTTATTATAAATTGAAATGAATATGAGTAAACGGATAATCTTGCTGTAATTAATAGGTTATGAGTTTGTGGGTGTGCATTATCTCAATTCTAGTCGCATAAATTATGGCATGTAAGTAAATCAGTTGCGATTAACACCATATAAACCGATAAAAAAATATTTAAAATCTGCGAATTATAGCAGAAAATCTTGACATTTGGAAATTATCCACTATAATTCGTCAACGAATGAGTAAGAGATTATCTAAATGATCGCTACTTTTGCAAAATTATGATAAAGTTACAAAGTTGTATGTTTTGTATTTTTTTTAATCATTATTATTGATGTTCTAAGGAGATTTATTTATGGCAATCAAAGTTGGTATTAACGGTTTTGGTCGTATCGGTCGTTTGGTTTTCCGAGTAATGGCTGAACGTGAAGACTTCGAAGTTGTTGCAATTCACGACCTCGCTGATGCAGCCGCTCTTGCTCACCTGCTCAAGTATGATAGTGCTCATGGTCGTTTCAATGGTACTGTTGCAGTTGATGGAAACTACATTATCGTAAATGGCAAGAAGATCGAGATCGTTGGCGGAAGATGCGGACCTGCTGATATTGATTGGGGCAACGTTGAACTGGATGTTATCGTTGAGTCAACCGGCTTCTTCCGCAAGCAGGAAGAGATTGTTGCTCACATCGGTAAAGCTGGTTGTAAGAAGGTTCTGCTCACAGTTCCTGCTAAGGACGCTATCGATGCAACTATCGTTATGGGTGTTAACGAGAATGTGCTCAAGGCTAGCGATCAGACTATCTCTAACGCTTCTTGTACTACAAACTGCCTGTCTCCAGTAGCCAAGGTTCTCAACGATACCTTCGGCATCAAAGAAGGCCTCATGACTACTATCCACGCTTACACCAACGACCAGAACGTTGCTGACCAGATTCATAGCGATATGCGTCGTGCGCGGGCTGCTGCAGCCAATGTTATCCCAACTACAACTGGTGCTGCTGCTGCTGTGGGTAAGGTTATTACTGATCTCAACGGTAAGCTTGACGGTATGGCTATGCGTGTTCCAGTTATCACCGGTTCTTGTGTTGACCTGGTGGTTATGACTGAGAAGGAAGTTACAGTTGAGGCGGTAAATGCTGCGATGAAGGCTGCTGCTGAAGGTCCAATGAAGGGTATTCTTGAGTATACTGAGGACCCAATCGTATCTTCAGATATTATTCATAACCCTCACAGCTCAATCTTTGACGCTAAGTGCACATCTGTAATGGGCAAGAACATGCTCAAGATCATTAGCTGGTACGATAACGAATGGGGTTACTCTAACCGCGTTGTCGATCTGATCGCTAAGGCAATGAGCCTGTAATTTAAGTTACAAGCTTAGTAATAATTTACGGTCTGCCAGTAATGGCAGACCGTTTTTGTATATTGATTATAATCTGGTGTATTTGGGGAAGGGTAGGGATTATTGCTCATCTTTGCGGGCAATATAGAGCTTTACCGGGATGGTAAAATCCGGGCGATAGCTGGAATTGACGCTGGTCGGAAGCGAGTGCACCAGCGTGAGACCGTTTGTGGCGAGATAAGCTGCGATCTCGGTATCGGTATGTGACTGCAGAGTATGGGGCGTGTGGTTGTGGGTTATAGTCAACTTGCTCGGGATGGTGTCTGAGTAGCCGGTCATAAAACCGAAGTAGGCGTTATTTACCAGAATGCGGGCACACTCGCTGAAAATCACGTCCAACTCCTGGATATGATTCATTACGCCGGCGCAGGTGATACAATCCATTGAGCCGGAGGCGTAGGGATAGGGTGCGGTGAGCAGATCATGTTTATGCAGTGACTTATAGTCGATACGCGCTCCGCAGAGTTCGAGCATCTCGGATGAGCGGTCGATTCCGTGTAACTCCATTCCGGCTTTGTAGAAGAGCCTGGCGACACGGCCGCTGCCGGTGCCGATATCCAGTACCTTACTTCCAGGTTCCAGTAGTCCGTACATCAAGCCAAAGAGTATCTCGGGTATGAGGTAACCTGCAGATTCGACCTTTTGGTCATAGTCTGCGGCATAATTGGCCGTATTACAGGTTGGTGCTTGCATCTGATTCATTCTTGTTCTCCTTTGCTTCTGGTTAGGTTAATATTATTTTACTCAATATTCTTGAGATAAATCTAGAACTAATAGGTTGTATGGTTTAACTACTAAACCGTATGTGCAAAATAAATATTCTCGTGTTCGGTTGATAACGGAATCCGAGTTATACGGATTCTGGTACATTAATGAAGATTATTTGGGGCTGTCGGCAGAGCAGTTCAAATAATGCTCTTGCTTCTTTCTCAAAGTTTTACTTGTGCGCTGCATATGTACTTAAGTCAAGCTGGGTGCGGATCAAGTTGAAATCCTTGATACTCTGGGCAGATATCTCGCGTTAGAGTAATCCTTGCTTACTCAGTAGTTTCAGCGGCCGGTAGTAGCTCATTTATCTTGGAAGAAGTTAAAGCATATATCAAATAATAGTATAGTATCTAAACTATTTGTCAAGGTTAATTAGAAAATAATCGTACTTCTATTAGTGTTGACTCTGGGTAAGAGGCTGTTGGGCAATGATGTAAATTGGGTAAATGAACTTAATATTACTTTGAGTGTCTTGAAAAAAGTGTATTCTGCTTTACAATATATTATTGTGTTGCTTGAGTATAAGCAAGAATTATATGAAATTGGGGGTGAGCCATGCCGCTGCTAACAGAGAATTCGATTGCCAGGGTTCAGGACAGTATTGATATTGTCGATGTGGTCGAGAGTTATGGGGTCAAACTTAAGCGTTCGGGTTCAAATTTTCTGGCGGTCTGTCCGTTTCATAATGAGAAGACCCCTTCATTCAATGTCAATCCGCAGCTGCAGATCTTTAAGTGTTTTGGTTGTGGTGTTGGCGGTGGGGTGATCAAGTTTGTTCAGCTTATGCAGCGGTGTGAATTTCCGGAGGCGGTAGAGATTCTCGCCTCGCGTGCAGGAGTGACGCTGGAGTATGAGGGCGGTACGGGTAGGGATAGTTCGCAGGTAAGAGCCAGTAAGGATCGTAAACAGGCTTTGCTCTGGGCGTGCAAACAGGCTTTTGATTACTTCCGGGCAGCGCTGGCGGATAAGACGGAAGGGGACGCAGCCAGGGAATATTTGTATAGTCGGGGTTTCAAGGAGGAGATTATCCAGGGGTGGGGGCTGGGGTGGGCGCCTGAGAGTTGGGACGGACTACTAAATAGTTATCTGCAGCGGGTAGTGGCGCTCAGTGGTGAGCACAAAGTTGCAGAGGCGAGAAAGGTCGGGGTTGAGGCTGGGATCTTCAGGCAGCAGGAGGAAGGGGATAGGATCTATGATTTCTTCCGGGGTAGAGTGATTTTTCCTATCTTTGACATGCAGCAGCGGCCGATAGGCTTTGGCGCCAGAGTCTTGGTTGAGAAGCCGGAGTGTGGCGGTAAGTATATCAATACGATTGAAACGCCGCTCTTTATGAAACGAAGTCTGCTCTTTGGGCTCAATTTCGCAGCCAAGGAGATCGGGCTTACCAAGATCGCCTATGTAGTCGAGGGCTATACCGATACTATTATGTGCCACCAGTATGGTATCCGAAATGTGGTAGCTACTCTCGGTACTAGCCTTACCGTCGAGCATATACGCTTGCTCAAACGTTATATTCATAATGACGGCAAGGTGGTGGCGCTGTTTGACAATGATAATGCAGGTAAGAAAGCGACGCGACGGGCGATAGATCTCTTTATGCAGGAGGATGTCAGTCTCTGGGTGCTCTCCAGCCTCGAGGTGAAGGATGCAGGCGAGTTCTTGCCGAAATTCGGAGCGGAGCGGTTTCGGGAGTTTCTTACCGGCGCCAAGGAGAGCTTTGCGTTTGTGGTTGAGGAGGAGTTGGGAAGCAAGGACTTTGCAACCGACTTGGCGGGAAAGACTGCTGCTATCGAGAAGATTATGGAACTGGTGAACAGTTGTCCAAATATTCTGCGGCGGAATATTATGCGCTCGCGGGTGGCAGAGGTTGCCGGGATAAGCGAAGAGACTCTGCCCGTACCTTCCAAAGGCGAGGGGAGATTTCGGAGCAACTCGCGGCGTGTTGTTGACTCTGGAGCAGCTTCTACGGTGAGTACTGGGAGTGGGCAGCAGCAGGTGCCGCTTATAATTGATGCACCTCGGCAATCCCGACTCAAAGCCGAGAAGATGCTGCTACGGTACATGTTTGCCGAGCGGGACTGGTGTGAGCGGGTAATGGATCAGTATCCGCCGGATGAGTGGTTCGGTGAGAGTGAACATCTCTGTGCGATCCTGCTGCGTGATGAGTGGAACGTTACTACCGAAGCCGCTATTAGAATTGAAAGGCTGCTGGAAAAGACGGTAAATGAAGGGGTGAGGGGATTATTACTAGATTTTGTCGATTTTGGGGCTATGGGCAAGAGGGCAGGACTTGCTGAGGGGGATAGCCTTGGTAAGGAGACGCTGGAAGATCTTCTGTTTCAGATCAGAGTTACCGAACTCAAAGATCGGCGGGATGAGTTGAATCAAGAGCACGCCCGGGCGGAATTGGCGGGAAATAAGGCTCTGGCTGATAGCTTGCTTGTAGAGAAACTCAGGCTGGAGAAGGAGATACGAGGGATTGGGGCAGGAGGATAAAGAACTAACGGCTATACCTTGAACTTTCTTGTAATAAGGGGCAAGCTACGTTTTGGCTTTTTATCTTTATTTTTAAAAGAAAAGGTAGACGGGAAGGTTTTTTCGTATATAATCATTATTTGCTGAAAATGTCTGCTCAAGCATTTAGGGTGTTTTTTTGTGCCGGTGCTGAGAGATTATTGAAGGTTTGGAGTCTCTGGAGGTTGTTTTTTTCAGCAAATGCTTGTATACTGATTCATCGTATGCGAATGGTCAGTGGGTAGGTTTTTCTTCATTCCATCTTATTATATAATAATTAATAGGCAGTTTATTTAGAATAGAAAGCAGGAGTGCTTGAAGCATGAGTGCAAAAAAAGTGATAAAAAAGAAGGCTACCACGAAGAAGACTACGAATGCTAGCAAGAAGGTGGCTAAAAAGGTAACGAAAAAGACAACTGCTGCATCTGAATCCCAAATTGCAGCGGCAAATAAGAAGGCTACAACTAGGAAAAAAACCACACTGAAGAGTGTGCCCACAGCCAGTCCGACTATGGATGAATTCGACGATGAGGACGATGATGAAGCGGAACTGGATGAGGCGGAAGTGGATAAGCTGGTTCCTGATGATGAGTCTGAAACAGAAGCCGAGAATGAAGAAGAATCGATACCTGCCGAGACGTCTACCTTTGTTCTTACTGAAGAGATTATTGAAGATATCCTTGAGGCGTTTAAGGGCAGAAGCTCTATAACCTATAGTGAACTCAATAAAGTATTGCCGGAAGATGTGGTTACGGGTAAAGATATTGATGCGATCCTCTCACGTCTGGCCAAAGCCGGGGTTGATCTAGATGATGACGATGATGCTGATGATGACGATGAAGATGAGGAGCTATTGCCGGATGAGAGCCCTGATCTGGAAGAAGATGATGGCTCGGTAACGCTTGAAGGTGATAGTGGGGATATTCATGATCCGGTACGGATGTATCTGTCGGAGATGGGGAGTATTCCGCTGCTGTCGCGGGATGAAGAGGTTACCCTAGCTAAGCAGATCGAGTTGTCTTGTAAGCGTTTTCGCAAGCGGACGCTGGAGAGTCCGATAGCGATACGTTATGTAATGGAGTTGAATAAGAAAGTAGCGCAGAACCGCGAGACCCTCGATAAGATAATGCGTACCACCAACCCGGCAGGTATCGGCAAGAACGATATTCTATCCCGCTTGCCTGGGCATATCCAGACCCTGGAGGTGATCTATGAAAAATGCGTAAGCCTCTGGAAACAACTTGAGCGCGGCGGGCTGAGTAAGCCGGAGCGGAGTAAGGTGTACTCTGAACTCAAGATGCGTCAGCGTCGTGCTGCAATGTTGTTGGAAGAATTGGGGTTGCGTACCAAGCGTATTATGCCGGTTAAGAAGCGTATAGAAGATATGGCGATGGAGTCGTATCGCCTGGAACGTGAGATCAAGGCGATAGCCAAGAAGGGCAGCAAGGCAACTCTGATTGAGAAGCGTAAGATGGAGATGGCCGAGGATAAATTGAACCGTATCCGTATTGAGGCGCAGGAGCCTCTGGAGCGGCTTAGAGCTAGAGCAGGGCATATTCGTAAACGCTATAAGATGTATCAGAATGTCAAGCAGCATCTCTCTAGCGGTAACCTGCGCTTGGTCGTCTCTATTGCCAAGAAATATAGGCATAGGGGGCTGTCCTTTATCGACCTTATTCAAGAGGGGAATACAGGCTTGATGAAGGCTGTGGAGAAGTATGAGTATCGTCGGGGTTATAAGTTTTCGACTTATGCTACCTGGTGGATACGTCAGGCGATTACCCGTGCGATTGCCGATCAGGCGCGCACTATCCGTATTCCTGTACATATGATTGAGACGATGAGCAAGCTCCGGCGCATAACCAGGCTCCTGGTACAGAAGATCGGCAGAGAACCGACGGTCGAGGAGATTGCCAAGGAAGCTGATATTCCGATTACTGAAGCTAGGCGGGTGATGCGGATAAGTAAGCATCCGATATCGCTCGACAGACCGATTGGGGCAGGTGATACCGATGATAGTCATTTTGGTGACTTTATCGAGGATACAACGGTAGATAACCCGGTAAATGTGGCCAGTTACGAGATGCTCAAGGATAAAATCGATAACGTACTTGAATCTTTGACCTTTAGAGAGCGTGAGATTATCAAGCTGCGGTATGGTATTGGTGACGACTATACTTATACCCTCGAAGAGGTCGGACGTAAATTTAACGTGACTCGAGAACGTGTCCGACAGATTGAGGCCAAGGCTTTGAAAAAACTTCAACATCCGGTTCGGAGTAGGAAGTTGAATGGCTTCCTTGAAGATATTGTAGAACAGTGAGTATTATCCCTACCCTGAAGCATTGGGTAGGGTTTTTTTGTTCATCTGGGGGAGGTTGTTGGGGTAGGTGCGAGATAATGATTTCTGGTGGATTGAGTATTTGTAGTGTAGGTTGATAAAGATGTGGAGGGTGTGACAAATGGCTGTATTTGATAAATTATTGGAATTGGCCGAGATTGACGGAAAGTTGGTTGCACTGAAGAGAAAGGTTGAGGCCGGACCCAAAGAAGTAGAACTCCAACAGCAGCATTGTGATGCGGTAAGAGCGGCGCGTAGTGAGGTGCAGGAGGCATGTATGCGCTGTGCCTCGCAGATTGACATGCTTGGGCTTGATGTTAAAAGTCTGGAGAGTGAAACCCGGGAGCTTGATCAGAAGATTGGGATCGTCAAGAATTCCAAAGAATATAAGATTATTACCGAACGTATCAAAGATGTTAAGAAGAGTATCGGCGATAATGAACAGCGGGAACTGGAGTTGATGGAGGAGTTAGAAGGTCTTAAGAAGACTCTGGATGAAAAAAATAGTCAGCTAGTGACCGAGGAACTCAAGCTGGACGAGGTTAAGACTGCTAATGCTTTGGATGCTAAGGCGATAAAGGCACAGCAGATAGCGCTGGTCAAGCAGCGCAAGGCTAAGATTGCCGAGGTTATGGCGCAGGATCAAGATGCTATGGAGCTGTATAATAAAGCTCTTACCAGGGGACGGGGTCATGCGGTGGCCGAACTCAAGAATTCTGCGTGTCAGCGCTGTTATAGAAAAGTTTCCCCAAGTGTTGAGAACCAAGTGATTGCGCATACGGTTTTGGATAAGGTCGTCTGCCCCAGTTGTGGTAGGCTCCTCTATATCGCGCAGGAAGATTAGTATTTCGCGGTCAGCTGTCGGCAAGTATTTGGAATCCAGGTAGTTTGCCCGACTGCGCGTTGGTGTATATACTATGATAGAGGGAAAGTGGCTTTAGCCCGAGGTTATGGCTGGAGTTCTGTGCAAAGGTTTGGAAAATCACGCAGGTGATTTTCCATTTTAGCTGGTAAGATTGACTTGTAGATAGCAAAGCTAGCGGCTAGGGTTATTTCTGCTGAGAGTCAAGCACGCGGTGTGAAAATCACCTTAGCTATTATTAAGTTGAATTATGTGAAGTAATTTGTTAGTGAATGATAAGCTTTTGGCGTGGTTTGTAAAAAAAAGGTATGCGTCGGCATTTGGTTGTAGCATAATTGTTGGTGGTGTGCTCGGATTGATTTATTGTAACTATCTGTATGGCAGGTTGTTGTGTGTGGGTTTGATTTAGTGGTGGTTTTGACTAGGATGATTTTGGGTAGGATTGGCTAGGTTTATTTATATTTTTCTAATAAAAAATTAAAAAAACGGTTGTAAATGAGCGTATCCTGAGTATACTCGTAAAAACATTTGAGTTAAGGAGCCTTCAAGCGTTGAAGTTGACGCAGGAGTTTTGGCAACGAACTGTTGGCTCTCGCGAATCGGCACAATTGAGTGTGGATTCCGAGAGAGCTTTCACTGTTATATGTTGAAAGCTCATTTTTTTTATTTTTGCGGTTGGTGTGATTTAGGCAGGTGTTAACAGGTCTGTCATGCCGGTTGTCAATCGCACGGGTTTTCGGCTCGGTGAGCCGGATAGGGAAAGAGAAGATGATCGAATTACCAGTTTATGATCGAAGCGGTAAAGAGATTGAAAAAATCTCGTTTGACGATAGCTGCCTTGGAAAGTTTGTAAACTATCCATTGATGCATCAGGCTCTCGTTATGTATGAGGCAAATCAGCGCGCTGGTACGCACAGTACCAAAGGGCGTCGTGAGATGTTCTGCCGTTCAGGCAAGCCTTTTCGTCAGAAGGGTACGGGTAGGGCACGTCAGGGTTATGCTTGTCGTGTAGGTAGTCGTGGAGGTGCAGTTGCGCATGGTCCAAAGCCTCGTGATTATGCCAAGGATATGCCGAAGAAAGCGCGTCGCGCTGCTCTGAAGAGCGCACTTCTAGGTAAACTTAGAGATGGCGATTTTGTCGTGGTTGATACTCTGGCTATGGAAGCGCCAAAGACCAAGGAGGCTGCTGTTGTCTTCAAGAGTCTGAATATTGAATCAACCTGCCTGGTGATTACCAGAGAGACAGATCAGATTCTGTGGAAGAGTGTAAGAAATTTGCCAAAGGTCGAGATGAGTCCTCTTGGTTCACTGACTACTTATAGTGTGTTGAAGCCAAAACAGGTGCTTATTACTAAGGAAGCGCTCATGGCTATTTCAGAGGAGTATAAATAATATGGATCCATATCGCGTTATTAAACGCCCTTATATCTCTGAAAAAGGGTATGAGAGAGCTGAAGAATTGAATACATACACCTTCGTTGTGGATATGGAAGCAACCAAGGATGATATCAGAAATGCTTTGAAGACTATTTGGGATGTGGCGCCGCTGAGTGTGAGAACAATCATTACTCATGGTAAGAAGAGGCGTTACGGCCGGAATATCGGCAGTACCAACCCAATTAAAAAAGCAATGGTTCGCCTGGCTGAAGATCAGTCAATCGAGGTTCTTAAGTAAGATTTCAAGAGATTATAGATCGGAGTATATAGATGGGTATTAAAAGATTTAGACCGATAACTCCTTCTCTTCGTAATATGACGCAGTTGGACTATGCGGAGATTACTACAGATAAGCCGGAGAAGACCCTTGTTAAGACCTTGGTCAAGCATAACGGGCGAAATAATAGAGGTGTTATCACAGTACGTCATCGCGGTGGCGGCGCTAAGAAGAGATATCGTGTTGTTGATTTCAAGAGAAATGATCGTGATGGTAAGACTGCTAAGGTCGCTACCATCGAGTATGATCCAAACCGTTCGGCAAATATCGCGCTCTTGCATTATGAAGATGGTATCAAGCGTTATATCCTAGCGCCAGATGGTTTGAAAGTTGGTATGCATGTCGAGAATGGTGGGAAGGTTGAGCCTGAAGTAGGTAACTGCACTGAGCTCGCCGGCATCCCGCTGGGTATGCAGGTGCATAATGTAGAGGTCAATCCTGGTCAGGGTGGTAAGCTAGGTCGTTCGGCTGGTATCAGCATCACTCTAATGGCAAAGGAAGGCAAGCATGCTATTCTCCTTATGCCGTCCGGTGAAATGAGGCGTGTTGATATTACTTGTCGCGCTACTATCGGTACTGTTGGTAACAAAGACCACGGTATGGTAAAGATCGGTAAGGCTGGTAAGAAACGTCATATGGGGTGGAGACCTACAGTTCGTGGTAGTACGATGAACCCTATTGATCACCCTCTTGGTGGTGGTGAGAAGAGACGTGCTGGTGGTAAGCACTTCTGTAGTCCAACCGGTGTTTATGCGCGTGGTGGTAAGACTCGTAAGAAGAATCATCGCACTGATAATATGATTATTTCAAGACGCAAGAAGAAATAGATTTACTGATAACGGAGAATAGAGACATGGGTCGTTCCACTAAAAAAGGTCCTTACGTCGATGACAAGTTGTATATTAAGGTCATGAAACAGAAGGAAGCAGGTAGGATTGAACCGATTAAGACTTGGGCAAGGGCTTGTACTATCGTTCCTGAGTTTGTTGGTCACAAGTTTGACATACATAATGGTCGTAGTTTTGTTGCTCTGCTGGTTACCGAATCAATGGTTGGGCACAAACTGGGTGAATTCGCATTGTCCCGTACATATCACGGACATGATAAATAAAGTTTAGTGAAGAGGAAGTTAAAATGGCTTATATCGCCAAGCATAATTTTTCTCCGGTCAGTCCACGCAAGGCTCGCCTTGTTATCGATATGATCAGAGGGAAGAATGTTAGTGAAGCGCTAACGATTTTGAAGTTTGCTCCCCAGCGCTCTGCTAAATTATTATATGATGTTCTGCGTAGCGCGCAGGCTAACGCTGAGAACGGTGGAGTAGATGATGTCGATGCACTATATGTCTCAAAGGCCTGGGTCGATGAGAGCATGCGAATCAAACGCTGGCGCCCGCGTTCAAGAGGTATGGCTCATCCGTATAAACGTCGTCGTAGTCACCTATGTGTTGAGGTTGATGTTCGTCAATAAATTACCGAAGGAGTAAGTTGTGGGACAGAAAGTACATCCAATAGGATTTAGAACCGGCGTAACAAAAGACTGGGACTCCAGATGGTATGCTGACAAGCAGAGCTACGGTGACTTCCTGGTTGAAGATGTCAAGATTCGTAAGTACATCAAGAAGAATCTTGCTTTCGCTGGAGTAGCAAAGACTGAGATTGAAAGAACTGAGAATGATGTTGAAGTTATCATTCATGCTGCTAGACCTGGTATTGTTATTGGTCGACGCGGTTCTGAAGTAGATAAACTTCGCTCTGATCTGCAGAGTATTGTTGATGATAAATCAGTTCAGATCAAGATCCGTGAAGTGCAGCAGCCTGAGATCAATGCGCAGCTTGTTGCTGAAGGTATTGGCGAACAGATCATCAAGCGTGTAAACTATAGACGGGCGATGAAGAAGGCGGTTGAAACATGTGTGAATGCTGGTGTTTTCGGAATTAAAATCAGAGTTTCTGGCCGTCTGGGTGGAGCGGAAATCGCTCGTGCTGACGGTTACTCTGTAGGAAACCTTCCATTACAGAAATTACGTGCTAATATTGATTTTGGTTTTACCGAGGCACGTACTACAATGGGAATTATCGGCATCAAGGTCTGGTTGTATAAGGGTGATGTCGAAGATAGTCAAGAACAGGAGATGAAATAATGCCTCCAGTAAAATTACCAAAACGCGTTAAGCATCGTAAGATGCACAAGCGTAGGATTAGAGGTCAGGCAACTTCAGGTAATTCGGTTGAGTTTGGTGAGTATGGTATTCAGGCGCTTGAAGCAGGACGTATAACCTCGGCACAGATCGAAGCGGCTCGTGTTGCTGCAAACCGTATGCTCGGTAGAACCGGCAAGATCTATATTAGAATATTTCCTCACAAGTCAGCAACGAAACAGCCTGCTGAAACTCGTATGGGTAAAGGTAAGGGTGATGTGGATTACTGGTTTGCTGAAGTTAAGGCCGGTACCGTGCTGTATGAGATCGCCGGTGTGTCTGAGAACCTAGCCAAGCAGGCGTTCCGCCTTCAGGCTTATAAGCTTCCAGTAAAGACATGTATGGTGACGAGGAGGCACTCTGTATGAAGATAAGTGAAATAAGAAGTATGGAAGAGGCTGCTATTCTTGCCGAGATTGAAGGAAAGAAAAAAGAGCTTCTGGAAATGCGTTGCAAAGTTGCTCTTGGAGATGAAATCAATCCTATGCAGCTCAAACAAATAAGAAAAGATATTGCTAGAATGAAGACTGTGCTTACAGAGAATTCCAAAGCAGTTCAGGAGGGTGGTGCATAATGAGTGAAGTCGCTACTAGAAATAACCGCCGAATCGTTATCGGTACAGTCTACAGTGATAAAATGGATAAGACAATCTCTGTAGAGGTAAATACCCGAGTTACTCATCCGATCTATGAGAAAGGTATCGATAGAAGAACTACTTATAAAGTTCATGACGAGAATAACGAGGCTAAAATCGGTGATACTGTTGAGATCATGGAGACACGTAAGATCTCAAAGAATAAGTGTTTCAGACTGGTAAAGATACTTAAGCATAAAGAGTAGGCAGTCTTTTATTTTTTAGGTTATTATTGATAATCGGAGAGATATCGTGATTCAGCAGCAGACAATGCTTGATGTGGCAGATAATACTGGGGCTAAAAGAGCAATGTGTATCAAGGTTCTTGGTAGCTCTAGAAGACGCTATGCAAGTATCGGAGATATCATCGTCCTCACTATAAAGAAAGCTATTCCAGGCTCAAACCTGAAGCCCGGTAGCGTATGTAAGGGTGTGGTAGTACGTACAAAGAAAAGTGTCAAGCGTGAAGATGGTTCGTCAATACGTTTTGATACTAATGCAGTTGTTATTGTTGACGGTGATGGTAACCCACGTGGAACACGTATTTTTGGTGCAGTTGCACGTGAGTTAAGACAAAAGAATTTTATGAAAATTGTTTCTCTTGCGCCTGAAGTTATATAGGCACTCGGAGTTTGAAAATGGTACAAAAGAATAAGCAGTACAAGACCAAACTGCGTGTGGGCGATATGGTTCAAGTTATTACTGGCAAGAATGCGGCGGGACTTAAGCGCAGACTTGGTGAAGGTGATAACCCAAGAGATCGTCAGCCACGCGGTAAGATCATTAGTATTGATCTTGAAAAGGGTAGGGCAGTTGTGCAGGGGCTCAATATAGTCTTTAAGCATAAGAAACCGACTGATCCAAATAACCCTCAGAGTGGTGGTAGAATTGAGCAGGAAGCTCCTATTCACCTCTCTAACCTGATGCTCGTCGATGGTGCTAGTGATAGTATTACGCGTGTAGGTAAGATGGTTGTTGAAGGCGAAGTTGATGGCAAGAAGAAAATCCGTCGTGTACGCATTGCCAAGGTAACTGGTAATGAAGTCGTTGGAGGTAAATAAGCAATATGTCACTAACACGCGAAAAATATGTTAATGAAGTAGTACCAGCGATTATGAAGGAATTTGATATTAAGAATATCAACTGTGTTCCTAAGATCGAAAAGGTCTGTCTGAATATGGGTGTGGGAAGAGCGATCGAAGATTCTAAGATGATTGATGCTGCCCGCAAAGATATGGCGACTATCGCTGGACAGCAGCCTGCAATCTGTCAGGCAAGAATTGCGGTAAGTAACTTTAAACTCCGCGAAGGAAATAGAATTGGATGTAGAGCAACGCTCCGTCAGAAGAAAATGTACAGCTTCCTGGATCGTCTACTCAATGTGGCTATCCCACGTATCAGAGACTTTAATGGCGTAAAGGCTACATCTTTTGACAAACAAGGTAACTACTCACTCGGTATCGAAGAGGTCAGCATCTTCCCTGAAATTAATGCCGATAATTCCGATTATAACTTCGGTATGGATGTTACTTTCGTTATCAAAAATAGTACAGGACCTGAGATGAGTAAGAAGTTCCTCGCCCTTCTCGGTGTCCCTTTTGCCGATAAAAAACAGGTAAAGATTTAGAAGGAGTAGATCGTGGCCAGGACAGCCCTCAAAGTCAAGTGTAAGAGACCTCCTAAGTTCTCAACTCGTGGATATACCCGTTGTGAGCTCTGTGGGAGGCCAAAAGCTGTTTATCGTAAATTTAAGATTTGCCGTATCTGTCTCAGGACTTTAGCCAATCGTGGTGAGATTCCTGGCATGAAGAAATCAAGCTGGTAAAGGATAGGATAAAATAAAATGAGTATGACCGATCCGATAGCCGATATGTTGACACGTATTCGCAACGCTTTGTCGTGCAGGAAATCAGAAGTTTTTATGCCTTCTTCCAAGGTAAAGCTCAGTATAGCTGAAGTTCTGAAAAGAGAAGGTTTTATCGAAGATTTCGCAATTGTAGAACAGCCTGTTCAGAATAAAATCCGTATTGATCTTAAGTATGGACCTGAAGGTGAGTTTGTAATCCAGAATATAGAAAGATATTCAAAGCCTGGTTGTAGAAAATACAGACAGGTTAGCGATATCCCAGAGGTATTGAATGGATTAGGTATTGCTGTTGTTAGTACGAATAAAGGTGTGCTCTCAGATAGAGAATGCCGTGCTCAGAATGTCGGTGGTGAAGTTCTGTGTACTATTTATTAGTACAAGGTTGAGTTTTTAAGCATATTGTAACAGGAAATTGACATGTCACGTATTGGCAAGATACCTGTTGACCTTCCTGCAGGAGTTACCGTTAACGTAGGTAATGAGGAAGTGTCTGTAAAGGGTCCCAAAGGGGAAGTAAAACAGAAGCTTGTTGCACAGATCAGTATTATGGTTGAAGATAGCCAGGTAGTTGTCTCACCAACTGATAATAGCAAGCAGGGTAAATGTATGCATGGGTTGTATCGTTCGTTGATCAATAATATGATTACCGGTGTAACTCAGGGTTATGAAAGACGGTTGAGAATTGTCGGTACTGGTTACCGTGTTGAACTGAAGGGTACAACATTGGTTATTAGTGCGGGTTATTGTCATCCTGTTAGTATAGAGGCACCAGCGGGAGTTGAGTTTGAAATCCCTAAGAGTAATAGCCGTGAATACATGGATTTTACTGTAAAAGGGTGTGATAAACAGAAAGTTATGGAGCTTGCTGCACGTGTACGTCGCGTAAGACCGCCTGACTTGTATCAGGGTAAGGGTATTCGCTACTCAGATGAGACTCCGCGTAAGCTCGAAGGTAAGAGCTTCGGTAAATAGTATAATTCGCTAATTTTCCTTTAATATAGCGATATCTGGAGATTTTAGAATAATGAATATTTGCAAGAAAAAACTCAAAGATCTTAAGCGACGTCAAATGCGGGTGCGTAATAAAATCAGTGGAACTACTGAGAGACCGCGCCTTCTAGTCAAGAGATCTTTAAAGAATATTTCTGCTCAGCTCATTGATGATACTCTTGGAACGACTATTGTTACAGCTACAACTGCAACTAAGTCTTTCACTGAGTATGGCGGCAATATTTCAGCTGCTGCGACTATTGGTAAGAAAATTGCAGAACTTGCGGTTGAGAAGAATATCAAGGAGGTTGTCCTTGATCGTGGTGGCAGACAGTATCACGGCCGTATCAAAGCACTTGCTGACGCTGCGCGTGAAGCAGGACTAGTATTCTAGTCGTATTTTTCTATAGTTGGAGTGCTAGGGCACCAGTCTATAGGGTATTATATTTTAGGAGTTGATTGTGGCAGAGAATGAAGTTGGTGGTGTGAATGATGAAGCACCAGAGGTAAAAGCAACTAGTGAAGCAGTTGAGGCAACTGACGCTGGAGCTACCGAGGGATCAAAACGTACAGCAGGTAGGCGTGATCGTTCCAAGCAAGGTAGAGACAGGAAAAAAAGACGTGATAGAGATGAGAAACCGGTAAAGGAATTTTCCGAGACTCTTATTGATATTTATCGTTGTTCGGCTACTGTTAAGGGTGGTCGACGCCTCAGTTTTGGTGCTCTGGTTACTGTGGGTAACGGTAAGGGTAAGGTTGGTATTGGCTATGCTAAAGCCAAGGAAGTTCCCGGAGCTATCCAGAAGGCAATTAAAACAGCACATTCTGATACTATGAGCTTTTCAATTGCAGATGGCGATACTATTTCGCATCAGGTTGTCGGTAGATTTGGTTCGTCAAGGGTTATTCTTATTCCGGCTCGACCAGGTACCGGTGTGATCGCTGGAGCGGCAGTAAAGGCTATTCTAGAGGCGGCAGGGCTCAAGAATGTGCTTACCAAGAGTGTTGGCAGCAACAATACCAGAAATATTGTAAAGGCTACACTCCAGGGACTTCAGAGTCTCAGAAGTAAGGAAGTCGTGATGAATCTTCGTGGTGTTGAGCTGTAAGCAATTAACGAATTAAGGAATTATCAATGAACATTACAGATGTTAATAATAGAGTTAAAGCTCATAAGCGCGCAAAGCGTATCGGTCGTGGTGCTGGTAGCGGCAGTGGTAAGACTGCAGGGCGTGGTGAAAAAGGCTATTACTCCCGTTCGGGTGCAGGTGGTCTAAAGGGCTTTATTGGTGGTCAGTCGCCACTGCGTCAGCGTTTGCCCAAGCGTGGTTTTAATAATGCAAACTTCAGAACATCCTATATCCCAGTTAACCTGGAGTGGATCGAAGAAAACTTTGCTGCGGGTGATGAGGTCAATGCTCAGACAATTACTGCTAAGGGGATTAAAATAGGCCGTGATGGCAAGATCAAAATCCTTGGAACTGGTGATCTTACCAAGTCTCTGGTTATAACTGCGGATGCGTTCAGCAAATCTGCATCTGAGAAGATTGAACAGGCTGGCGGCAAGGCTATAGCTGTAAAGAAGGAATCGTCTGAGGCTTCTGAATAGAAAAAGGCTGATCACATGTTTGATACATTATCAAAAGTTCTTGGTGTAAAAGAACTGCGTGGTAAGATAGCGGCAACTTTGTTGCTTATCCTCGTGTTCAGAATCGGTAAATTTATTCCGACACCAGGAATAGACTATAAAGCACTTAGTGAATTTATGAATGAAATGGCTGCCGGCGGTGGAGCTTCCGGTACTATTTTCTCTATGGCTGATATGATGTCTGGTGGTGCAATGAGTTCTGGTTCTTTCTTTGGACTCGGTATTATGCCGTATATTACGGCTTCAATTATCTTTCAGCTGTTGGTCGCGATTGTTCCTGCACTATCTAGAATTGCTCATGAAGGCGCTGCGGGAAGAAAGAAGATTAATCAATATACAAGAGTTTCTACCGTATTTCTTTGTATTATTCAGGCGGTGATGGCATGTAGTCTGCTTATTGGTGCGTCTGAGCAGAGCGGAACTGCTTTTGTTGCGGAAAACGCGCAAGGCTTTAGTTTTTACTTTTATGGAACCATAAGCCTAACTGTAGGTACAGTATTTTTGATGTGGCTAGGTGAGCAGATTGATGAATTTGGTATAGGCAATGGTATTTCGTTGATAATTATGGCTGGTATTATCTCGCGTATGCCTAAAGCACTCAAAGATATATTTGCTAATTTTGGTCAGGCTGATGGGATGACGCCATTTACCGTTACGGTAATCTTTGTGCTCTTTATAGTTATGACCCTAGCGGTGGTGATGATAACGCTCGGAACCCGCAGGGTTTCGGTACAGGCGTCAAAGGCTATGCGTGGGCGGATGATGGTCGCGCAGCAGCAGCAGTATTTGCCACTCAGAGTCTGCCAGGCAGGAGTAATTCCTATTATCTTCGCACAGGCGATAATGTCGGTTCCGATGTTTGTAAGTAGTTGGATTGATGAAGCGATGGGCTGGCATCTATCTGGATTCTTCGGAATGGGATCGTATATCTATACTGTATTATATGTACTTTTGATTATATTCTTCTGTTATTTTTATACAGCAATTACTTTTAATCCGACAGAAATGGCAGACAATCTTAAGCAGAGCGGTATGTACATGCCTGGTATTAGGCCTGGTAAGCGTACAGCTGATCAACTTGAGAAAATCATGACTCGTATTGCACTTGCAGGTAGTATCTTCCTGGCTTTTGTAGCGGTTGTTCCTCAGTTTGTTAGTAATGTAATGGGTGTTGATTACACGGTTGCAGGAATGCTGGGCGGTACCGGACTACTGATTGTTGTTGGAGTGGCTCTTGATGTGGTGCAGCGGGTAGAGAGTTATCTACTGATGAGAAACTATGATGGTTTTGGTGTTGGTGGTGGAAAGGTGCGAGGACGTCGTTAAGCCTCCATGGTATTAAGATGGAACAACCAATACTCAAGAGTTTTCAAGAGATAGAAAAGTTACGGAAAGCCAATCATATAATTGTTAAAGCTCACGATTTGGTCGCTGATATGATTGAACCGGGGGTAACGACAGCAGCTCTGGACGAAGCTGTAGAGTCATTGATCCGAAGTTATGGTGCGGAACCAACGTTTAAAGGGTATCCTAGTCATAATCGCAAGGTTAAGCCATACCCGGCATCAATCTGTGCGTCAATAAATGATGAAGTAGTACATGGAATCCCGTCTACTGAGCGGTATCTGGAAGATGGAGATATTATCAGTATTGACATTGGAACCAAGATAGATGGTTTTTGTGGAGATGCGACTAGGACTTTCTTTGTCGGTAATGTTAGCAGTGAAGCCAGGAAGTTGTCAGATGTTTGCAAGCGTTCTTTGGATGAAGCGATAGCGTTGCTTAGACCGGGGATAATTCTTCGTGAAGTCTGTGCAAAAATACAGAATGTGGCCGAGTCTGCAGGCATGAGTGTTGTCAAACAGTTTGTCGGGCACGGTATAGGTAGGGATATGCATGAACCACCGCAGATACCTAATTATGTATCTCGATCGTTGACTAATCTTGATATCGAATTACCTGTTGGATCTGTACTTGCGATTGAGCCGATGGTAAATCTGGGCGGCTCTGAAGTTAGACTGAAGAAGGATGGCTGGACGGTAGTGACTAAGGATAAGAGCCTTTCTGTACATTGGGAACACTCAGTCGCTATAACGGAGAGTGGATGTTCTGTTTTGAGTGAGATATAATATGGCAAAAGAAGAATCAATACCTGTAGACGGTATAGTAAAAGAAGCACTACCAAATGCACGATTTAGAGTTGAACTAGAGAATGGGCATGTTGTTTTAGCACATATATCTGGTAAAATGCGGCAGCATTTTATTAAAATTCTCCCTGGAGATACTGTAACAGTTGAACTTTCTCCTTATGATCTTACCAAGGGTAGAATTACATATAGAGGATAGAATAATACTTAATATATAGAGGAGAGTAATATGAAAGTTGGACCATCAGTAAGAAAGCGCTGTGACGGTTGCCAGATCATTCGCCGTAAAGGCATCATCCGAGTCATCTGCAAGTCAAATCCAAGACATAAAATGCGTCAGGGCTAAAAATAGTAAAATAGTACTTGTTTGTTGTGGTAAAATGACTATGCTATAAAAGATAGTCTTTTTATAAAGGTCAAGTATATAATTTGACCTGAATTTATATGGCTACAAAGTGGGAACCCACTTAACACAGGAGAGATAGATGCCAAGGCTTTTAGGTGTTGATATTCCAAATGACAAAATTGTTGAAATAGCCCTAACCTATTTGTATGGGGTTGGAAGAAAGACTGCGCTGGATATCTGCGATAAACTGAATTTAAAACTCGGTATGCGTGCAAAAGATCTTACAGAAGCAGAACTCAAGCAGATTGCAAGTATGCTGGAGAGTGAATATGTTATTGAAGGTCAGTTGAGAAGACAGATTAATCAGAATGTTGTCCGTCTCAAGAAGATTGGCTGTTATAGAGGGATTCGCCACGGTCGTGGGCTCCCCGTCAATGGTCAGAGAACCAGAACTAATGCTCGTACCAGAAAGGGTCGTAAGAAGACTGTTGCCGGTAAGAAGAGTGTTAAGGCTATGCGTTAATATTTGATTATATTATATTATATATACATGGAGCATATAAAATGGCGAAGAAGTATCGCAAAAAGAAGGTAAAGAAGAGTGTGGCAAAAGGTATTGCCCACGTAAAAGCTACTTTCAATAACACAATTATTACTATCTCAGATATCTATGGTAATTCATTGGTATGGTCTTCTGCGGGTACCTCAGGGTTTCAGAATAGTAGAAAGAGTACACCTTTTGCCGCGCAGCGTACTGCTGAACAAGCTGCTGAAAAAGCTACCAAGATGGGATTACGCGAGGTAGAGGTACAGGTCAAGGGGCCTGGTGGTGGCAGAGAGAGTGCTATAAGAGGTCTTCAGGCAGCAGGGTTGACAATTAAAGCCATTGAGGATGTAACTCCTCTTCCTCATAATGGTTGTCGTCCACGTAAACGTCGTCGTGTATAGTTGCACTGATTATACGTGGGTGTACTGCTTCTAGTTGACTCACAGTTATATTTATCTCAATATAACTGCTAAAAAGGAGATATTTATGCGTATACGCTGGAAAGGTTTTGAACTACCTACTCACGTTACGGTTGATGAAGATTCAAAATCTGAAAGTTATGGTAAATTTATAATCGAACCATTTGAACGTGGATTCGGAATTACAATTGGAAACTCCATAAGACGCATCTTGCTCAGTTCTTTGGAAGGTACCGCGCCTGTATCGATGAAGATCGAAGGCGTTATGCATGAGTTCGCTTCGATACCTGGTGTTTACGAGGATGTTATCAATATCGCTCTCAATACCAAGGGTATACTGGTCAACTACCAAGGGCGCGCTGCTGAAATTCTCAAGGTTGAGAAGAAGGGCAAGGGACTTGTAACTGCGGGTGACTTGGTTGGTGCGACAGATCTTAGGGTCGCAAACCCTGATCATGTAATCTGCGAAATAGTGGATGATAATACCACTTTCAAGGCAGAGATCGAGTTCAGAAAGGGCAGAGGCTATGTCAGGAGTGAGGACTTCCCTTGGGAGATCAATTCTGATGCTGGGGTAATACCTCTGGATGCATCTTTCTCCCCAATTCGTCGGGCGCGCTGGCGAGTAGAAGAGACTCGTGTCGGTAAGATGACCAATTATGATAAGCTTATTCTTGAGATCTGGACCGATGGTACAATATTGCCGGAGGATGCCATTGTTGAGGCAGGCATTATTCTGCGTAAGCATATCAACCCAATTGTAAAGCTCAATGATATAGGCGTCGAGGTGCCGCATGAGACACCGGGTGTGAGTGAAGAGACACAGGATATTGCTCCGGTAGATAATGAACTGGCAGAGAAACTTGATCAGCCGGTAAGTGTGCTTGATCCTAGTGTACGCGCCGCTAACTGCTTGTCGGCAGAGGGTATCAAGACTATCCGGGATCTTGTATCACGGAATGAGTCTGATATGCTTCAGGTACGTAATTTCGGTAAGACAAGCCTGAAAGAAATCAAGATGAAACTAGCTGAACGTGGTATTTCGTTCGGAATGGATGTATAAATTAAAAATTTTATAACTTATTGAAATAATACAAGGAAAGAACCATGAGACATTTGAAACGCGGAAGGCATCTTAACCGCACCCCTGAGCATAAGAAAGCTATGCTACGTAATATGGTTTGCTCTTTATTCGAACATGGAAGAATAGTTACTACTCCTGCCAAGGCCAAGGAAGCACGTCCTTTTGCAGAGAAGATGATTACCCTCGCGAAGAAGGGTACATTGCATCACCGTAGAATAGCTCTTTCTCGCTTGGATAATAAGAGCATCGTTTCCAGCCTGTTCAGCGAGATTGCTCCACGTTATGCTGACAGACCTGGTGGATATACTCGTATTCTACACTTGGCGAAAACTCGTATTGGTGACTCTGCACCACAGGTTATCTTTGAATTGGTAGAGAGTGAAGGCGCTGTGGTAGCGGAAGAGTCTGCTGAGTAAAAGAGCGTTAAGTATTGCTTTTAAGGGCACTCCTGAGTATTCGGGAGTGTTTCTTTTTATGTTATGCATTTTTGTAGAACAAAGTGTTGACATGGTAGTATAGTGCGGTTGGCAGGTAGCGAGGATGGTAGATGAAGTATAATAAGTTTCGGTAGTGTCAAGAAAGTTTCGCAAATTAGTTTTTGAGAATAAGAAAGTAAAAAACTATTGTTTTTGCAGTGGCAATGAATTATTTGTTAATATTATTATGTTGATTTGGAGTATTTTTGCTTGACAAATTGGGTCGTTTTTGATAAAGTATATGCATAGATACTTAATTAAAGGAGTGGGTGTGAATTTTGCTGAGGCAGCTGAAGTGTTTAAAATTCTCTCGGTGGAGACCAGGTTACGGATGATCGGTCTGCTTAGGGAGAGGCGGCTTTGTGTGAATGCTTTGGCGCACCAGCTTAATATAACCCCGGCGGCGGTATCGCAACACTTACGGATACTGCGTGGGGCGGGGATAGTGATACCGGAGAAGGACGGGTATTATGTGCATTACCGGGTGAATGCTGCGACCCTTAAGAGTTGGTGTGAGTTGTTTGGGGAGATGCTGGGGTAGGACGGTCGATATTTTTAGAAAATTTTTTGTTGCGCTATAAAGTATATGCGCGGTTACTTAAGAGGTATAGCTTAGAGGAGATAATTATGTGTAAAGAGAGATCTGGATGTTGCGGTTCGAGTAAGCAAGAGAGTAGTAAGGAGAACGACTGCTCGCAGGAAGCCAAGGAGAAGTGTGGTTGCCTGGAAAACCCGGACAAGCCATGTGAGAAGAAGGACGACAAGTAATTTTAGTTGTTCTGATATTTTGAGTTAATATGCAATAGGCTGAGCTGTTTGGTTTGGCCTATTGTTTTTATGCTTTAGTTTGGTTGTTGATTGGGGAATTTCATTGGTATTATCATTTTCCGTGATGTGGTGGAGCAGTAGCTTGGTATAACCCCGGCGGCGGTATCGCAACACTTACGGATACTGCGCGGGGCGGGGATAGTGATACCGGAGAAGGATGGATATTATGTGCATTACCGGGTGAATGCTGCGACTCTTAAGAGTTGGTGTGCTTTGTTTGGTGAGCTGCTGGGGTAGGGCGGTTAAAGTGGTCTAATCTGTCAAGACAAAATAACAGGTTGTTTAAGGTGGAAACTAAATCTTGCAGTAATGGAGCGCAGGGCGTAGCCCGGAGCGGAATTACTGCAAGGGCGGTAACTTCTACGCCACATCAATTTTCTTATTTCTATTACTAAAATATACTTCACGCGGTGTACGCTTACTCAGACTGGAATGCCTTCTTTCATTGTTGTAATACTCAAAATATTTATCTAACGCATCATACGCTGCAAAATAGTTCTTATACTCAGTCAAATAGACTTCTTCATACTTCACTGTACGCCAGAGCCGTTCGATCATTATATTATCAAACGCTCTGCCCTTACCGGACATGCTTATCCAGATACTATTCTCTTTTAGCACTTCAGTAAAGTCATTGCTCGTATATTGGCTACCCTGATCTGTATTGAAAATCAATGGCTTTGACTCTTCAAGAGCATTCTTCAGTGCGCTTACACAGAAGCTGCTGTCCATTACCATAGAAAGCTCCCAAGAAATCACATAGCGACTATACCAGTCCATTACAGCAGTAAGATATGCATTGCCGTGGCGGAGTGGAATATAGGTTATATCGCTCACCCAGACCTGATCTACCTTGTCGATTTCCATGTCGCGTAACAGATACGGATATACTTTATGCTCTTGATTTTTAGCAGTGAAACGTTTCTTAGGGTATATCGCCTGTAAGCCCATCTCCCGCATCAAGCGTCTGACTTTATGCCGTCCAATTTTAAAACCAAACCTTCTCAAGTCTTCAGTGATTGTGCGAGAACCTTTAAAAGGATGCTTGATAAAGAGATCATCAATTACCTTCTTAATTTCAAAATCCTGCTTATTCTCAGCTTGTGATTTATAATAATAGGCTGAGCGAGAGATTTCTAAGAGTTCGCATTGCCTGGAGACAGACAACTTTGATTTATTTGGTTCAATCATGTTGCGTTTTTCCTCAACCGAGGAGCTCGTCAGATTTTTTTTTAAGCCAGTCGTTCTCGATTTTCAAACGACCAATTTGCTCATACAGTTTTGCCTTTTCATCTTCATCTTTAACAACTTTTTTCTTACGCTTATCTGAGAAAATATCGGGAAGTCCCTCAAGCATGAATTTCTTCCATTGCCTAATCTGGTTGGGGTGAACCTCAAATTTTGCAGCCAGCTCTGCAAGAGACCGATCACCTTTAATCGCTTGCAAAGCAACTTTTGCTTTAAAATCAGCCGTAAAACTCTTTCTCATGGATAATTCCTTTCTCTATTAATACTATCGGAAAAATCCACCTTATTCAACTGTCCAGTTTTATTAGACCATTATAGGTCGTTATTTTAGAAAATTTTTTGTTGCGCTATAAAGTATATGCGCGGTTACTTAAAAGGTATAGCTTAGAGGAGATAATTATGTGTAAAGAGAGATCTGGATGTTGCGGTTCGAGTAAGCAAGAGAGTAGTAAGGAGAGCGACTGCTCGCAGGCGGCTAAGGAGAAGTGTGGCTGCCTGGAGAACCCGGACAAGCCATGCGAGAAGAAGGACGACAAGTAGTTCGAGTTGTTCGGTTAATTGTGGGACGTCTTTGGTATTATCGTTATTTCGCGTGATGTTTGTCGTCGCAGTTGGGTATTACTCCGGCGGCGGTATCGCAACACTTACGGATACTGCGTGGGGCGGGGATAGTGATACCGGAGAAGGACGGGTATTATGTGCATTACCGGGTGAATGCTGCGACTCTTAAGAGTTGGTGTGAGTTGTTTGGGGAGATGCTGGGGTAGGACGGTCGATATTTTTAGAAATTTTTTTGTTGCACTATAAGGTATATGCGCGGTTACTTAAAAGGTATAGCTTAGAGGAGATAATTATGTGTAAAGAGAGATCTGGATGTTGCGGTTCGAGTAAGCATGAGAGTAGTAAGGCGAGCGACTGCTCGCAGGCGGCTAAGGAGAAGTGTGGCTGCCTGGAGAACCCGGACAAGCCATGTGAGAAGAAGGACGATAAGTAATTTTAGTTGTTCTATTCGTTTGAGTTAATAATGATAGGCTGAGCTTCGGCTTGGCCTATTGTTATTGTGCTTGAGTTTGGTTGGTTTGAATTACTTGATGGAGGAACTTATAGGTATTATTATATTTTGCGTGATGTGGTGGCGAAGTAGTTGGGTATCACTCCGGCGGCGGTATCGCAGCATTTACGGATACTGCGTGGGGCGGGGATAGTGATACCGGAGAAGGATGGATATTATGTGCATTACCGGGTGAATGCTGCGACTCTTAAGAGTTGGTGTGCTTTGTTTGGTGAGCTGCTGGGGTAGGACGGTCGATATTTTTAGAAAATTTTTTGTTGCGCTATAAAGTATATGCGCGGTTACTTAAACAACTTGATATATAGGAGAAATATTATGTGTAAAGAGAGATCTGGATGTTGTGGTTCGAGTAAGCCGGAGAGTAGTAAGGAGAGTGACTGCTCGCAGGCGGCTAAGGAGAAGTGTGGTTGCCTGGAGAACCCGGACAAGCCATGCGAGAAGAAGGACGACAAGTAATTTTAGTTGTTCTGATATTTAGAGTTAATATGCAATAGGCTGAGCTGTTTGGTTTGGCCTATTGTTTTTATGCTTAGATTGGTTTGTATATTAACTGATTGTGGAACTTATGTGTATTATCATTTTTCGTGATGTGGTCGCGTATTAGTTGAGTATAACATCTTTGGCGGTATTGCAGCATCTGCAGATACTGCGCGGGGCGGGGATAGTGATACCGGAGAAGGATGGGTATTATGTGCATTATCGGGTGAATGCTGCGACCCTTAAGAGTTGGTGTGCTTTGTTTGGCTTAAGTATTTAATGAATAGCGCCTTCATAGCAGATACGCTGTTAGGGCAAGACTCCAACACAGACTTTTGCAGAATCTATAATTTTAGTTAAGGATAAGCAACTGGACATCATCGGACGGACAGTCCAAGTCGAAAGAATCAATGCTAAAGTCGTAGGGTTATTATTACATGTCTGTCAGGTAAAGTAGTGGCTACTACACCTGAAAAAGTTTAGATTCTATCGGATAGCTTTATTGAGTTCTTTTCCAGAAACGTTGAAATTTGTTCTTTTGTTGTATCACCTTGAGCTACTCCTAAGACCATTTTTATATAATCTGCAATATCAACAATTAATTCGTATCCATTGAGTAGTAGAAAATACTGAGCAGTTACAATACCAACTCTTTTATTGCCGTCTACAAAAGGATGATTTTGGGAGAGATGAAATAAATATGCTGCTGCCTTATCAAAGATAGAAATATGAAGATAATCACCGCTATACATTGCTTTGGGCTGGCTAATTGCTGATTCCAGAAGCGCGAGATCGCGGACACCATGCTCTCCACCATACATATTAATTTGGTGTTGTTGGATTTTAAGAACTTCATCAAGCTTGACAAATCTAACAGACATTGTTATTTTGCAAGCTCCTTGAGCCCTTCCGCATAGCGGGTATCAATTCTTTTTAGCACTGAATCAAGCTTATCATCAGAATCAGAGAGTGGCTTAACAACAAGAACTCCTTCAACGACCCTTGCGTCAAGCTCAATGCTTTCATTTACACCGAGACTAGCAATAAGGCTCTTGTCGAGTTCTAAAGTCATATTCTCGCCGTTATTTTTAAGTCGTGTAATCATATGTTTTGCTCCAATTTTAGTAAATGACTTAGAATTATTATAGCTCATGAATTGTACTATATCAAGTTTGTTGTTTATAAATAAGGAGCTAATACATATCAATAGTGATACCGGAGAAGGACGGGTATTATATGCATTACCGGGTGAATGCTGCGACTCTTAAGAGTTGGTGTACGTTGTTTGGCAGATGCTGGGCTAGGGCGGTCGTTATTTTAATAATTTTTTGTTGCGCTATAAAGTATATGCGCGGTTACTTAAGAGGTATAGTTTAGAGGAGATAATTATGTGTAAAGAGAGATCTGGATGTTGTGGTTCGAGTAAGCCGGAGAGTGCTAGTAAGGCGAGCGACTGCTCGCAGGAAGCCAAGGAGAAGTGTGGCTGCCTGGAGAACCCGGACAAGCCATGTGAGAAGAAGGACGACAAGTAGTCTGTGTTGTTCGATTAGATTTATGAATTAGTAATATATATAGGATGAGCTGAGGCTTGGCCTATTGTTTATTTTATTAATTAATATATTATAATTTAGTATAAGTATTGGTAATTTCTATGAATTAGTATTTAGCATAAATACTAATTATTGTGTTTTGTGTGACTATAAATGGTCGAATCAATGTCGTTTGCGGTGTTATTCTTGATTATTTGAAATTGGTGAGTATCTTATACCGAGGTATGGGTTTTGTAAGCAATATTTATTTATATATTATGCTGGTGATTTTGGATAGATAATTAGAAAATTCCCTTATAATATGTAAATAATAATAATTCAATTGTTATTCGTACTAATTGTGGTTTTAATATAATATATATGCTGTTAAAAGTAAATTTATCGTTTAATGTAATATTTGGAGGTAAAATAGTTGTTGAACGAAGATAGCGCTCCATTTGAGCAACAATGTGAATACCAAGCGCATATTAATAAATCTATGAAATATATAAAGTCAAAACACCGTGTTGCAAGTCACGGAGAAGTCTTTACTCCTCTATGGATGGTAGAGGAGATGTTAGATTTGGTAAAGGAAGAAACGGAGCGGATTGACTCACGTTTTCTGGAGCCAGCGTGTGGTAGTGGTAATTTTCTCGTACAGATTCTACGTCGTAAACTTGCTGCAGTTGATCTTAAATATGGAAAATTTGAGTTTGATAGACAACATTATGCTTTGCTTGGTCTTATGTGTATTTATGGCATTGAACTGCTTCCAGACAACATTGCAGAGTGCCGCGCTAATATGTTAGAAATTATGTCAGAGTATCTGAATCTGACAGAGACGGATAATTTTTACCGAGCCAGTTTCTATGTGCTTTCGCAAAATCTTGTTCATGGCGATGCTCTTAAAATGCGCACCCCTGACGATCGGCCAATAAATTTTGCTGAGTGGGGGTATTTAGGAAAAGGAAAATTCCAGCGTCGAGATTTTCGCTTTGATTACCTTACCCAATCGGCAGCATTTAGTGGAGAAAATTCCCTATTTGCTCACCTCGGGAAACACGAAATATTTACACCTACACAGACCTATCAGCCAATGACGATAAGTGATTTGGCTATATTGGCACAGGAGATAATCCCATGAGCGGACAGGCTGGCTTTGAATTACGTGGACGCAATCCTGATGTCCTGACTTGTATTGCAAATTTATCAAATGATGAAGTATTTACTCCCCCTGAATTTGCGAACAGAATGCTCGATACATTGACCGAAGCGTGGGCTGCTGACAATGACGGTGCCGACATATGGGCAGATAAAACAGTGAAATTTCTTGACCCCTGTACAAAGTCTGGGGTGTTTTTGAGAGAAATTACCAGCAGACTTACAAAAGGGTTAGCTGATGAAATACCAGATCTTGGGGCGCGTGTTACCCATATTCTGACAACTCAAGTATATGGTATTGGGATTACCCATCTGACAAGTATGCTGGCGCGAAGAAGCGTTTATTGTTCAAAACACGCGAATGGTCCGCACTCTATTGCCAAAGGGTTTGATTGCGAAGCCGGAAATATCTGGTTTGAGCGTATGGAGCACACTTGGGTTAATGGCAAATGTAAGTTTTGTGGGGCTAGCCAGAGCACACTGGATCGAGATGAAGGTCTGGAGTCTCATGCATATGCGCTTATTCACACAGATAATATAAAAACTCGTATTACTGAGTTATTTGGAGAAGACATGCAATTTGACGTTATTATTGGAAATCCACCATATCAGTTAACTGATGGAGGGTATGGCACAAGTGCTGCCCCTATTTATCACTTGTTTGTCGAGCAAGCAAAAGCACTAGAACCACGTTATTTATCATTAGTTATCCCAGCTCGATGGTTCTCTGGTGGTAAGGGACTGGATGAGTTTAGAGCATCTATGCTTACTGATAATCGTTTACGTTCAATTGCGGATTTCTTGAGTGCTGCCGATGTCTTTCCTGGGGTTGGCCTTAAAGGCGGGGTCTGCTATTTCCTTTGGGAGCGGGATAATCCTGGGCTATGCCAAGTAACAACTCATTTTAAAGATTGGCCTGTTTCAATAGCAAATCGTCCACTTCTTGAAGAGGGGGTTGATGTTTTTATTCGGTTTAATGAAGGCATGTCAATTCTTAAAAAAGTAATGGATATTGAGAACGACACTGTCTCGTCTCTGTCGTTACCTGACAACAAATGTTTCGATCAGTTAGTTAGTTCTCTTCGGCCTTTTGGGCTTCGTACTTTCTTTCGGGGAAATAAAAAACGAACGCATGGTGATATCGTTGTATATCAAAACGGAGGAACTGGATATATCGCTAAAAACGAAATTTCCATTAATACCCACCTTATTGACAAGTGGAAAATCTATGTAGGACGGGCTGCTCCCGGCACCGGTAATCGAGACACATATCCGCACAGAATTATCAGCACTCCATTTATAGGAGAGCCTGGTTCGATATCTTCAGAAACGTATCTTTGTATTGGTCCGTTTGAATCTAAGTCTGAAGCCGAAAGTGCATTGTCCTACCTTTCCTGCCGATTGACGCGCCTGCTTATTCTTTTGCATAAACCATCACAAGACACAACTCGCAAAGTTTATACCTTTGTCCCAACCCAGGCTTGGACAAAGACATGGACTGATGAGGAGCTTTATAAAAAATACGGAATATCTGAAAGCGAAATTAATTTTATCGAGAAAGTAGTTCGCCCAATGGAACTTGGCGGAGAGTCTGAAGATGAGTAAACCAGCCGAACAGATATTTTTAAAGAAACCCGAAGTAAGGCCGCGTATTTACGCTTATTCGATTGCTGATATAGCTCATTCAGGACTATTAAAAGTCGGACAGACAGTACGTGATGTCAGGCAGCGTGTAGCAGAGCAGCTTAAAACAGCCGCAATTAAAAATTTCACAATTGAACTGGATGAACCGGCAGAGCGTGAAGACGGATCTATTTTCACGGATCATGAGGTGCGCGCAGCATTGATCCGTAAAGGTTTTGAGAATACTGAGTTGGAGTGGATGCGTTGCTCTATTAAAGACGTAAAGACTGTTCTTACTGAGTTGTGCACTGGCCAACGTGTTTCTGGAACGCATCACGAAACATTCCCCATGCGTAATGAACAGGCAGAAGCTGTAAACAAGACGTATGACTATTATCAATCAATCTGGGCTGAAGATGAAAATGCAGTTCCGCGCTTTCTCTGGAATGCCAAGATGCGTTTCGGCAAAACATTTACCACGTATCAATTGGTAAAAAAGATCAATGCCATGCGTGTTCTCGTATTGACCTTTAAACCGGCCGTTGAAGATGCTTGGCAAAATGACCTTGAGTCTCATGTTGATTTTGACGGATGGCAGTACCTTTCCCGATCGTCAGGAGGTGATCCGCGAGAGGTTGATAGCAGCCATCCGATGGTTTATTTTGGTTCTTTTCAAGACCTTCTTGGGCACGATAGTGTCGGAAATATTAAGTCCAAGAATGAATGGATCCACACGATCAACTGGGATCTCGTTGTATTTGATGAGTATCATTTCGGCGCGTGGCGTGATACAGCCAAAGAGCTTTTTGAAGGTGAAGATGTTACTATAGCCAAACAGGAAGCCAAACGTGAATATACATCCGGACTGAACGATGTGAATATTGACCTAACTGAACTTTCTGAGAAAGAAGTAGATTTTCTTCCAATAACGACCAGAGCATATCTTTATCTTTCCGGAACTCCATTCAAAGCTCTTGCCACAGGTGAATTTATTGAGGAGCAGATATTTAACTGGACCTACACTGATGAGCAAAGGGCTAAAGATGCTTTTGCTATAGAACATCCGAAAATACGCAATCCATATGGCTCTTTACCACAAATGCGATTATTGACCTATCAAATGCCGGATGAGTTACTATCTATTGCGAGTGGAGGAGAGTTTGATGAGTTTGATCTTAATTCTTTTTTTGAAGCTGTAGGCAAAGATGAAAAGGCCAAATTTAAGCATAAATCTGATGTCCAGAAATGGCTGGACATTATTCGTGGCGGTTATATTGCTAAATCAGCTGAGCATTTAAAGACCGGTACACGCCCCCCGTTTCCCTATTCTGATGTGCGTCTTTTGCCATATCTTCAACACTCTTTCTGGTTTCTTCCTAATGTTGCAGCTTGCCACGCGATGGCAAATCTTCTGCATGAAAAACAAAATACCTTTTGGCATGATTACTCTGTTCTTGTAGCCGCCGGATCTTCTGCAGGCATTGGGTTAGAAGCATTACCACCTATTCGTAAAGAAATCGGAAGTGGCTTCGATACAAAAACAATTACCCTGTCGTGCGGAAAACTCACTACAGGAGTTACTGTTAAGCAATGGTCATCTATATTGATGCTGCGAAATTTAAAATCTCCTGAAACTTATTTTCAGGCCGCATTTCGAGTGCAGTCACCATGGTCAATTAAAAATCCAAATGGCGACAACCCAGATGAAGAAGAAATTCTGAAACCTGTTTGCTTTGTTTTTGATTTTGCTCCAACCCGTGCCCTTCGGCAGCTTTCTGAATACGGAATTGGTTTGTCGCCCAATGAACCAAATCCAGAGAATGCGGTTAAAGATCTCGTATCGTTTTTGCCGGTTTTGGCTTACGATGGCGCGAACATGACACAAATTGATGCTGGCGGAATTCTTGATATTGCAATGGCCGGAACGTCTGCAACGCTTCTGGCCCGTAAGTGGGAGAGTGCATTACTCGTCAATGTAGACAATCAAACTTTGCGTAGAATTTTGGATAATCCTGAGGCTATGGCTGCAGTCGAGCGTATTGAAGGATGGCGTGCTCTCGGTGATAATGTCATTGAAACAATCATCAATAAAAGCGAAAAGATAAAGGACTTAAAAAACAAAGGAAAAGATGGAGACCTTTCGAAAAAAGAAAAGCGCGAACTCACAGAAGAAGAAAAGGAGTTCAAGTCTAAGCGCAAGCTTGTTCAGGAAAAGCTTATCAAGTTTGCAACCCGTATCCCGGCGTTTATGTATCTAACAGATTTTCGTGAAAACACATTGCAAGATGTCATCACGAAACTTGAACCTGACTTATTTTTGATTGTAACAGGTTTAACTGTAAAAGACTTCCATTTGCTTGTTAAATTAAGAGTTTTTAACACCGAGCAAATGAATCAGGCTGTGTTTGCTTTTAGGCGCTACGAAGATGCGTCACTTCACTACACTGGAATCGAAAGCCATTCTGGCTTAACTCATTATGGTTTATATGATACCGTGGTGGCTCGTGATTAAATTATAATAATTGTTATAATTTAAGTTTGGTGGAAAAATAGGTTTAAATAAAATAGCGTTAACAGGATTTAACGAAACAAGTAAATAGTATAAGATTGAATATAAACGAGGACATGGCTGGTAATTCTATCTTAAAATTCTTATACGGTTCTATATTAAGGTATAACAAATGAAGGTTTGGGAAAGCTTTTGCGTGGATAGGTATATATTTAGTATCGCTTTTAGGTATTATGATTAAATATTTAAGCGAAGTATGTGGTGCGAAAGCTGAGATTTATTATTTGGATTCAGTGTATTTATTTATTTATTTATTTATTTATTTATTTATTTATTTATTTATTTATTTATTTATTTATTTATTTATTTATTTGGGGTTGTGGTTGCGGCGGAGTTGAGTAGTGCGGTAATCGCAGTGGGGTTATTCTGTTTTTGCGCGATAGCGAGCGGGGTCGAGCCGTCGGCGGTCTTGGCGTTTATATTTGCGCCGCGTTCAAGCAGCTTTTGTATAACCTCAGGGTTAGGGTTGTACATTGTGGCAAGATGAAGGGGGTTATAACATAGCCTCCCGTCGCATTTACTTCAGCGCCCAGGTCGATGGGTTTATGTAGTGCCATAAAAAAGTGGACGCCAGTAATTATGTTGCATAATATTCTTATAGGAATCTAGCACGTCAGTACAATGGAAGTCTTGTGGGGGAGTTTAAATGAAAGAAGTGAAACTGGGTGTATTCGCATTCTTAGACGGTTAGAGAAAATGGATGCTGCTGCAGGATAATTTTATTTCAGCACACACATGGGTTATTTTTCGATTCGGTTTCTGCCGTTTTCTTTGGCGCAGTATAAGAGTTCGTCGGCGCGCTTGATCATCTTATTGTACCCTTCACCATAATTCTCGACAACGCCGCCGCTGATAGTGATTGCTTTCTCTTTATTGAAATCCCATTTCAGCTTTTTGACGGTTTTTCTAATCCTGTCCGCAATCAAGTATGCTCCCGCCAGGTCTGTCTCCGGGAATACGACCAGAAACTCCTCGCCGCCGTATCGGCCGATACTATCTGAGGTGCGCAATTCACTGCTGATAGTCTTGGAAATCTTGACCAGAACCTTATCTCCGCTCAGGTGTCCGTAAGTATCATTGACATTTTTGAAATAATCAATATCAAAGAGCAGAATGGATAATTTTGATTTATATCTCAGACTGCGCTCGAGCTCTTGTTCCAGGATATCAATAATGTGTTTGCGGTTATAGATCTGAGTAAGACCGTCGGTGATTGCTATATGCTGCAACGAGGTCAGCGCTTCTTCGGCCAGCTCTTCTTTCTCTTTCAGCTCTACGATCATAGTGTTAAAATAATTGGTCAGGTCCCCTATCTCGGTACCATATTCAACATCTATTTTGTCTGCATTCTTGAAATTTCTGCTCTCAATGATCTTCTTTACCGAGTTTGAGAGTTCGAGTATGCTCGAACTGGCGCCGTGTTCCGCAATATTCAAGCCTATCTCTTCGAATTCGCGAGAAACCCGCATGGGAGAAATTCGGTTGATTAGCTTCATCAAAGCAAATGATATGCCAAAGGCCCAGGCGAAAGCTGCAGCCGAACCCAGCAGCTGCACATAAACCTGGTGTATTCTGGTTATGCCGGATTCCAGCAGGAATGTGTCTTGTATGAATATCCCGGTGGCGACTGTGCCCCAGACGCCGACAAAGCCATGAACCGGAATGGCACTAACCACATCATCTAATTTTAACTTTTCCATCAGGGCGGTGCCATAGAATACCAGTAACCCGGAGATGACGCCGATAATCAAGGCTCCGGCTTCACCCACATAATAGCAGCCGGCGGTAATGCCTACCAGTCCTCCTAAGATGCCATTGATAATCATTTCAGGATCGGGGAGTCTGTTCTTACCCAGCAGCCAACTGATAAACAAGGTGGTCAGCCCGCCGAAAGATGCTGAGATAATGGTATTGGCAAGAATGTTGGCTACATCGGCGGTTGCCGACAGCGTGCTTCCTGAGTTGAAGCCGAACCAGGCAAAGAAGAGGATAAATACTCCGAGGTAAGCCAGAACCAGATTGTGCCCGCTTATCTTATTGGGCTTGCCGTCTCTGGTAAATCTGTTCAGTCGCGGCCCGATAATGATAACCCCGGCGAGCCCGACCCAGGCGCCGATAGAATGCACTACGGTTGACCCGGCAAAATCCAGAAATCCTAACTTTTGCAGCCAGCCCAGGTTATCAGCGTAGAATAAATTCCCCCAGGCCCAATGCCCGAAAACCGGATAGATAAAAGCTGAGGTAATAAAGGACATCAAGAGGTAAGTCCCGAATTTGGCGCGCTCGGCAACCGCCCCTGAATCGATGGTGGCGGCAGTGCCGACAAATACCGCCTGAAATACGAAGAAAGCCGCTTTCCAGTTGTCGGTATCAAAATTCACAAAGAAATCGCTGGTGCCGACAAGGCCATGATAGCTTTTACCAAACATCAGGCCATAACCTACAAACCAGAAAGCCGCAATTGATAGAATAAAATCTGACATATTCTTGATGGCGACGTTGATAGAATTTTTAGCGCGGGTAAGCCCTGTCTCCAAGGCCATAAAACCAGCTTGCATCAAGAATACAAGCATGGCCGAAATTATTACCCAGATACAATCTTCAACACTCTTCATTGCTAAAACCTATATCACCCAGCGTATGGGATAAAATTTCCTAATGGAATAATATTCTTAAGTCCTGTGTATTTAATACTGCAATGTAATAATAACGGAATTCTAACTTATTGCAAGTATTGCCTGGGGCTTAATATTGGCTTTAGCTGGAATTTACAGCCTTATGAACTTGCAAAAGCTCCTAAGTCTATCTTGAATTGAGGAATTCGGGACTATTGATGAGCCCAGCTTGGGTATTGCTGGTTGCAGGATGAAGAGAATTGATTTTGTTTACAAAGATAGGAATTAATATTGGTGGATTCTATGCTGTGTGAAAAATAGAGTGCTGGGTGTGGCACTAAGGGTATTTCCAGTAGTAGTAATTGCTGGAGGTGCCTAATTTTCAACTTTCTGCCACTAACATGCTTCATGGCAGAACGCTTGGTAGGATTGGAATGAAGCAGGGGAGTATGATTATGGTTGAAATTCTCTTGCTGCGCGCAGGGACGAGGTGGGGTTACGGTTCAGGTCGTGGCCATTGTAGATTTCTGACCGAGCTATAGCGCTGTGGCTTTTGCTGCAGTTCTTCCAGTCGCTTGCGCTCTGTGGAAGATAAGATACTTTCCAGCGGCTGGAGCACCTGGTTTAGCTGGAGCAGGCTGTCTAGGATACTCTGATCCCAGCTATCGGCGAAGCGTTCGAGGTCATCGGTGCGTAATCTGGTTCGACAGTTGCGACAACCGCACAGCAGGGCGTAAGGTTCTTGGACATTGAGCAGGCCGTAATCGGTGGTAATCTCCTCGCCGGGCTGGATGTCTTGAACGGCGATTTCCAGGTTGTAGTCGGTCATCAGGGTATTGCTGTTGCAACTGTGATTCATATAGCGGGCATGATCCCAGCTCATGATGAGGTTGCCCTGGTGATCATGATACATATAGGTCTCCATGTTTCGGCGCATGAGGGGAGGGAGCTCTTGAAACTCTTGCCGGGTAAGGCAGAGATCGTAGGCATCCCGGACAACAATAATGGTTCCGCGCGGAATAAAGGCGGTGGCAAAGACCCCAATGCCGATTTGTTCTGAAACGGATCTGACGGTGGTGCAGGGATGGATCATCGGTTAGGTACTCCTACAGTAGATAACGGGTTTGGTGGCGCTCAATTTCGATGCGATTGTAGATTAGGTACATTATGCGTTCATATAATTCGTCCCCCAGCAGGGTGTCCTCCACCTCGAAATCAATATTGGGGTTGTCATTTATCTCTATGACATATGCTTTCTGTCCGACCTCCTTGATATCAATACCGTACAGGCCGTTGCCGATCAGGGCGGCAACCTTGAGGGCGGTCTTCAACACATGGGGTGGTACCTGCTGGGTGGGGACGGTCTCGTGGCGTCCGGAGCACTCCTCGGCAATCTCTGACTGCCAGTTATATATTTGCCAGTGTTCATTGGCCATATAATACTTGCAGGCGAAGAGCGGCTGATTATCCAGAACCCCAATTCGCCAATCATAATCGGAAGCCAGGAATTCCTGAACCAGCACGAGATCGCTCTTGGCAAACAGCTGCTTGGTCATGAGTGCCATCTCGGTGGCATTATTGACCCGGAATACTCCTAGTGAGAACGAGCTGTCAGGGAGCTTGAGCACGAGTGGGTATGCAATATTCTCCGGCAGATCGGCGGTAGAGGATTTCTTGGTCAAGAGCCAGCCCTGGGGTTGTAAAATACCGGCGTTGGTCAGGCGCTCATGGAGGTAGATCTTGTTGGAGCAGAGTAGAATTGACCACGGATCGTCAATCACTACCAACCCTTCGGTATAGGCATGGCGAGCCATGGCGTAGGTGTGATTGGCAAGGGTCGTGGTCTCGCGGATGAAGAGGGCGTCAAATTCACAGATGCGGCGTTTGTCAGCCTTGGTTATGAACTCTACCATAAACCCGACCTTCTCGGCTGCCTGGGCAAATTTTTTGAGTGCGACCGGGCATGATGGAGGGTGCGCCTCTGCCGGATCGACCAGGATGGCGAGGTCGTATTTATATGACTGTAGCCGGTGGCGTCGGTGGTAGCGCGTGTTCTGGTAGTCGTACAGTGATTTCTTTAGAACCTCCGGCCATTCGGCCAGCACCTGTTTCAGACTCAGGATGCGGATTTTTTTAATTAGCCATTTTTTCTTCTTTTCAAGTTCCATAGTAAACAGGGGCAGGTTGAATAGTGAAAAGATTTTTTTGCCGATTTCTGAGTACCTGGGGGTGACGGTCTTTCCCAGAATGATGGTCAGGGTAACCGAGGTTTCCGCACTCTTCTTGAATCTCTTCAAGAGGTAGCTCTGGATCTCATCAAGAATGCTCTGGGCGATAATTGGGTTTGTGTAGTCGGTAAATGACATCGCCGACGGAATTATGCGATGATTTCGCGCTGTGGCCAGCAATGAAACATAATAACCGATTGAGTGGGTCTTATGCGAATTGCAGAAGTTGAGCACATGATAGCTGTTTGTCTTGAACAGGGTTGGATTGGACAGGTACTCCTTGGCGGAGTAGACGGGGCATTCGGTCAGTGTTCCCAAATCCAGACCTTCATTGGTAATGAGAATCAGGCGTTCATTGAGTTCGGTGTTTTTTCTGAGCATTCTGTAAGCCGATTCGCCCTCCCGGTAATAGTCCTGAAGGTGTTGCGATACCTCAAAACCGAATTTACGGTACCAGTTAATTAATAAAATGTTAGCAGTATCGGCTTCGAGCGTTACTCGATTATGACCGAGCTGTTCACTCAAGGTTAGTAGCGCCTGTAACAGAGCTTTGCCTGCACCCAGGTGTCGGTACTGGGGTGATACTGCCAGGGAATATACCCTTAAAGAGCGTTTGTACAGAAAGGCGATGGCAACTCCGATGGCTTGTTTGGCAGCGTTACTTGAAGTCATTTCGGCGATATAGACCGCTTGATTTGCGCTTTTGATGCTGTTGGCAATACTTCTTCTGGTGCTTCGGCGGTGTTCGGCAAAACAGTCTATTTCTGATTTGAGTATAAATTTGATATCCTCATTCAGCGCGATTCTGATTGAGATTTGTGGTGGAGTGGCATTTGCCTGGAAATTTTGGCTATCCATATATTCCTCTTGTATTGAGTGTTTCTTCTTGGTCTGCGGTAGTACTTCTTAGGGTATAGAGATGGTGGACATTCACCTTTATTCTCTAGGCCACAATTATAAGTGACAGCGCATAGCATCCGTGCAGGCATCTCCTCGTACTCATGCTGCTGCCGCTGAGGTTAAATATCTCAATATATTAGAATATTTTTCTTCTGCTCCTTTACTGCAATTGTAAGTTTTACCTTGATACTTAATAATTGTTTAGATTATTGGAACATATTTATTGGTATAGCTTTGCGGTGGTGCTGGTTCCTTAAAAATTACTCTGCGTACGCCTTGTATTTTCTCTGAGGGGCGACTAAAACGCTATTATAGCAATATATAAATCGCTTGTCTATCAAACTTCTGCCGTAGTACTGATAATTCTTTTTATTCAAGGAATAATAAAAGGTTATGTGGTGAAAACTTTGGTAATTGCTTAGTAATTTGTGGTCGTGTCAGGGGATAAGGGTTGAAAAGAGTATTGCGGAAAGATCAAAACATTTTATCTGACTTTTTCATAATTATGTGGTAAGCTTGTTTGGCAGCCATATTTTTTAAGGTTAAAAATACATGTTTGAGGTATACTTTTTAGGTATTGCCAAGATGTTTGTCAGGAAAGGGTAGTCAGGGTTGTGCATAGTGAAAATTTGGTTGGCTGCGGTAGTATTTTTAATAAGCAAGTAGTCAAAAAAAAGAGCTGAGCGGGGGATTATATGCTTGTCAGGCTAACAGTATACTAATATAATTTTAATGTTGTGCGGTATGTGAAGTATGTTTGAGATGTGAGGCATTGTTTGAAAGGACCGAAGATATGGCAAATTATAAACCCGAAGATGTAAGGAATATTGTCCTCTGTGGCCATAGCCAATCAGGGAAGACTATGCTGGCGGAAGCTATGCTGTTCAAGGCCGGGGCTATAACCAGGTTGGGTTCAATTGCTGATGGTACTACGGTGAGTGATTTTGATCCAGATGAGAAGGCTCGTGGACATAGCCTGGCTACTTCGGTTATGCATTGCGTCTATGATAAGAAGCAGTTTCATATTATCGATACCCCGGGAGCGCCTGATTTTATCGGGGCGACTGTACGTGGTATTGATGCGGCTGATCTGGCGGTGATCTGTATCAATGCGGCAAAGGGTATTGAAATGTCGGCGCGCAAGGCCTGGGATTTGGCGGAGAAGGAGGGTGTGGCGCGGATGATCGTGGTGAGCCGGATGGACGCGGAGAGTGTGAATTTCGCAGAGCTTCTGGTAAACATCAAGGATACCTTCGGCAAGCAGTGCGTGGCTTTTACCATCAATGATGGCGAGGGTGAGGATTTTCGCAGTGCGCTGCGGGTAATGAATGAGGATAATCATGGTGATAGGCTTGAAGCTAAGCGGCTGGAGATTACCGAGTCTGTGGTGGAGTGCGATGAAGCTCTGATGGAGCGTTATCTTGACGGGGATAAGATAACACATGATGAGGTTATGACCGTACTGCGAGATGCTGTCTGCGGCGGGCATGTGGTTCCGGTATTCTGCCTCTCGGCCGAGAAGGATATCGGGGTTGAACAGTTGATGCACGGCATCGCCGAATGGGGGCCAGATCCTTTCCATACACATCGGGATATTGTCAAGGATACTGGGGAAGAGGAGGTCTATGAGCCTTCGGTAAGCGGCTCTTTCAAAGCTCAAGTCTTCAAGGTTGTCTCTGATCCACATGTGGGCAAGCTCAGCTTCTTCCGGGTATTCTCAGGTGCGGCAAAGGCCGGCGACACGCTGATTGTAGGTGCAGATGGTGAGAAGGAGAAGTTCTCCAAGTTTATGCGCCCGCAAGGTGGGAAGTATGAAGATGTCACAGATGTGGTTGCCGGGGATATTGTCTGTGCACCCAAGGTAGATTCACTCCATGTTGGAACTACTATCTCTACCGGTGATTTTGGCGCGGTATTTCACTCTCTGCCGTTTCCGATTCCGATGGCCGGTCTGGCGATAACCGCCAAGAACCGAGGGGATGAACAGAAGATTGCGATAAATATGCATAAGCTCTGTGAAGAGGATCCTACCTTCCATTTTGAGCGAAATGAACTGACTAATGAACAGGTGATTCGTGGGGTCGGGCAGCTCCATCTCGATTATATGCTGGGAAGGCTTAAATCCAGATACAACCTTGAGGTAGTTACCAAGCCGCCACGTATTCCGTATCTTGAGACCATTAGTACCAAGAGTGAGGGTTCATATAGGCATAAGAAACAGTCAGGAGGTGCCGGGCAGTTTGCTGAGGTGCATATCCGGCTCAGGCCGAATGAGCGTGGAGGCGGCTTTGAGTTTGTCAATTCGATTGTCGGCGGGGTGATCTCCGGATCATATATTCCATCGGTGGAAAAAGGGGTGCATAAGGCGATGGATAAGGGCTTCCTCGCGGGTTATCCGGTTGTGGATGTTATCTGTGAACTCTTCGATGGTAAGGAGCATCCGGTCGATTCCAAGGATATCGCTTTTCAGACAGCTGCGGAGCATGCCTTTATCGAGGTGGCGGCGAAGTGTAAACCGGTACTCCTGGAGCCGATAGTGGATATTGAAATTACCTTCCCTTCAGAGTATACCGGGGATATCAGCGGGGATATCTCAACACGTCGGGGAAGACCTACCGGCATGGAGCAGCTCGGTAATCTCCAGGTGTTGAAAGCTCAGGTGCCTCTCTCCGAGGTGCAAGAGTATGCTGCCTCACTCAAAGCGATCACTCAGGGTACTGGTGATTATACTATGCATCTCTCACATTATGAGCCGGTGCCGTCAAACCTGTCCAAAAAAATAATTGATGCCGGTAAGGCGGAAGCTAGCGCTTAACCTATTGACAATGAGGGATTTTAGTATAGAATATAATCCCTCATATACTTGTTAAGATATTGTAAGATATCTTATCTGTTTGAATTTACTGATGTTATATTGACTATATAACATCAGTGGATTTTTAATAAGTATTTGGGTTTTTTGCTGTAAAAATTGTAAATTGTTGTCATTAATTTTAATATACTGCGAAAGGACGTACTAATGAAAGATAATATTCACCCGAATGTTGGGCCGTCAAAGGTTCACTGTGCCTGTGGCTTTGAGTTCGAGACTGAGTCTACCAAGCCTGAAATTCAGATAACTATCTGTAGCCATTGCCATCCATTCTATACCGGTAAGCAGAAGTTTGTCGATACCGCCGGACGTATCGAGAAGTTCCAGAAGAAGTTTGCCAGTGCAGCTACTGAAGGTGGTAACCCTTATACCAAGAAGATCAAAAAGGATAAGAAAAAGAAGAAATAAGCCGGGTGTTACCTCTTGGATTTTACGTATAAAGGGGTACTGCTGGTAGAGGGATACTGTGTCCCGGGCGCAGTAATTGGTTCCGGGGAGGCGCTAGAATATTTGTAGGCGGTTGCAGGTTGTAGTGCAGGTTTCTCTCTAATCATGCTCGTTGAACTTCGGGCATGAATTTTCTTTTATTTTTTTGTCTGAAACGGCCCTGCAGTTGGTATGACGACTGCAAGGGGCGGGATCGGGGTTGGGTGTGCAATGTTTGCTGAATCTCAAAATTGACTGTAAGGGATCATAATGCTTGAAGAAAAGGCTAAAGCAAAGCTGGAAGAGCGGTTGGTAAGGTTTACCGAGCTGGAGGATACTATTAACTCTCCGGAAGGCGCTACTGACCCGAAGTATCCCGATATGCTTCGAGAGTATGGAACACTCCGGGAGTCGATGGAGATGTTCAAGGAGTATCAGGCTCTTGAAACGGCGGCAGCCGAGAGTAGGGAAATTATCGCTGGTGATGATGCTGAACTGGCTGAACTTGCCGCTGATGAACTCCAGGAGCAGGAGGCGGGTATTGAAGAACTCAGCACGAAGCTCTTTGATCTTCTTTATGGTGATGCGGTCAATGATAATAGAAATGTCATGCTGGAGATACGTGCGGGAACTGGTGGAGATGAAGCTGCTCTCTTTGCCGGGGATCTGACCAGGATGTATACGACATATGCTGATATTGTAGGCTGGAAGGTTGAGGAAGTCTCGGCTAGTCCGGCTGAGCAGGGTGGGTTCAAGGAGATTATCCTCTCGGTTCAGGGAGAAGGTGCGTTTGCCGCGCTCAAGTTTGAGGGTGGAGGACACCGCGTGCAGCGGGTGCCTGCGACCGAGAGCCAGGGGCGCATACACACCTCGGCGGCGACGGTGGCGGTGATGCCGGAAGCTGAAGAGTATGAGGTTGAGATCAAGCCGCAGGATATTCGGGTGGAGACGGTGCGGGCTACCGGGCCGGGAGGGCAGTCGGTTAACACCACCGACTCTGCTGTTCGTATTACCCATCTGGAGACCGGGCTGATTGTGCATGTAGCCGATGAGAAGAGTCAGCTCAAGAATAAGCAGAAGGCGATGCGTGTGCTTCGTACCCGTCTTTACGAACTCAAGGTGCGCCAGGAGGAAGAGGCTAGAGCGGCTGAGCGTAAAGGGCAGGTTGGTAGTGGTGACCGTTCGGAACGGGTGCGTACGTATAATTACCCGCAGGACAGGTGTACCGACCACCGGTTAGGTAAGAACTTTTCGTTGACCGATATTATCAACGGTAAAATGCAGAAGCTTGTTGATGCTCTTATTGAGTATGGTCGGATGCAGGAGTTTGATAAGTAGGCAGCTGTTGCTGGGGTAGTTATTTTGCGGGTAGTGAATGCATATGGGTGAGCGTAGTGAGCGAGAGTGGTTGCCGTTGGAGTTGATCAAGACTTCGGCGGAATATTTGACAGCCAAGGGTATACCGACTCCACGCCTGGATGCTGAGGTGTTGCTCTGTGCAGTCCTTGGATGCAGCCGGGTAAAGCTGTATACGTTGTATGCTGAACCTGTTAGTCCTGATGGGCTTGCAACATATCGGGAGATGATTCGCCGACGCGTGGCGCGGGAGCCGGTGAGCAGGATTCTGGGCAAACGTGAATTTATGGGGTTGGAGTTTGTCGTGACCCCGGATGTACTCTCGCCGCGCCCGGAGACAGAGATATTGGTCGAGAAAGTTTTGCAGCTCTTTGATGCGGCTCCTAAGCAGAAGCGTTCTGAGATTATTGGCCGGGAGCGAGAGCGCAAGAGTATTGCAGAGCTCAAGGAGCAGGTCGCTGCCCTCAGAGCAGATGAGGTTCCGCCGGAGGTGCAGGAGGCAATAGCCAGGTATGAAACGGAGCGGGAGTCTGAGCTGGAAGAGAGCGCTGCGGCGGCGGTTAGTGCTAGGCGTCTGCTTGATCTGGGTACCGGTAGTGGGTGTATACCTATCTCGGTTGTTTGCCAGCTTGGCGGGGTAAGTGCGGTCGGAGTAGATGTCAGCCCGAGCGGCTCTAAGGGTTGCACAGGATAATGCTGAGCGGCTCGGGGTGGCGCAGAAGGTTGAGTTTAGAGAGAGTGACTTTTTTCAAGCTCTTGACCCGGCGGAAAAATTCGATATTATTGTCTCCAATCCACCATATCTGGTAGAGGGGGACAGTGCTATCTGGCCTGAGGTTTCGGGGTATGATCCAGAGTTGGCACTCTATGGTGGGGTAGACGGCTTGGCGTGTTACCGCGTGATCATAGCCGGGTGTGCCGATTACCTTCTGCCCGGTGGACAGTTGTTGCTGGAACTTGGAGCAGGGCAACTTGGAGCGGTGACTGAGTTGGTACGCGAGGCTTATCCCGGGGCTGAGGTCGAGAGTATTGATGATTACTCGGGTATTCAACGGGTGTTGCTCGTGCGTAATATCTGTTAGCTTGTGGTCTCAACCGGAGAAGATTGAGGCGTTGGTGGCGGGTTGGATGTGGTGAATATTATTCAGTATATATATGTGCGCAGGATAGAGTCCTGAGCCTGGAGTATGGCTCTTTACGTGATGTATAGAAAGTTATAAAGATATGTTTGACAGCTTGACGGATAGGATGAATGGGGCTTTTAAGAGCCTTATCGGACAGGGGAAGATATCTGAGAGTAATATCGATGAGGCGGTACGTGAAGTGCGGGTCGCTCTGCTTGAAGCGGATGTCAATATCGGTATTGCCAGATCCTTTGTCGAACGTATCAAGACCGAAGCACTCGGTGCGAAGGTGCTCACCGCGGTAGACCCGAGTGAGATGTTTGTCAAGATTGTACATGACGCGATTGTGGATCTGCTCGGTGGTGAACGCGAAGGCATTAACTTCAAGGCTGAGGGGCCTACGGTTATCATGCTCTGTGGTCTGCAGGGTGCGGGTAAGACTACGACCTGTGGTAAGCTGGCTTCACGCTTCAAGGCTGAGGGGCGTAGACCGCTTTTGGTAGCGGCGGATGTGCAGCGGCCGGCGGCAATTGAACAGCTCAGAGTTCTCGGTAGGCAGATCGAGGTTCAGGTTCATGCTCAGGAGGGTGGTGACCCGGTTAAAATCTGTAAGCAGAGTCTGGAAATTGCTAAACTCCATGATCTTGATACGATTATTCTCGATACTGCGGGGCGTCTGCATGTCGATGACACGTTGATGAACGAGTTGGAGAAGATAGTCAAGGCGACCAGCCCTGCTGAGATTCTCTTTGTCTGTGATGCGATGATCGGGCAGAGTGCGGTAGATACTGCGGAAGAGTTCAACAAACGCTTGAATATCTCCGGTGCGGTGATGACCAAGATGGATAGTGATGCGCGTGGTGGTGCGGCGCTATCACTGCGTGAGCTTACTGGTGTTTGTATAAAGTATGTAACTGTCGGTGAGAAGCTTGATGCGATAGAAGAATTTCATCCGGAGCGAATGGCGGGTAGAATCCTCGGTATGGGTGATGTGGTCTCGCTCGTGGAGAAGGCGCAGAGTGTTGTCGACGAGAAAGAGGCGGAGGCGATGCGCGCCAAACTCGAGAAGAATAAATTCACTCTCGAGGATTTTCAGAAGCAGCTTGCGCAGATCAAAAAGATGGGTAGTATCAAGGATCTGCTCGGTCTACTGCCGGGTATTGGCAGTAAGCTCAAGGGACTTGATATTGATGAGTCCAAGTTCAAGAAGATTGAGGCGCTAATTCAGAGTATGACCCCGGAAGAACGGCAGAACCCGGAGGTAATTGGTTTGGCGCGGATGAAGCGTATCGCCGGTGGTTCGGGCAACTTTGATATCAATGGTGATCCGGCTACCAAACCGGTGAAGGAACTGCTGAAACAGTTCGCCCAGATGCGCAAGATGATCGGCAAGATGGGTAAGCTTGGTATGTTCTCAACCGAGACCTACGCTGGCATGGAGGATATGGATGTAGATCCGCAGAGTATGCTGGCAGCACAGGAGCGGGGGGAAGATCCGGGGCAGTTGCCGAATGTGCCGGGAATGGGCAGTGTGTTCAATAAATCAAAGAAACAAGGGGCAAAAGCCCAACAGGATAAAAAGAAAGATCGTAAGAAAGAGAAACAACGTAGAAAGAAAAGAAAGAGGAGGTAACTAACTTGGCTGTATGTATTAGACTGAAACGTGATGGACGTAAGCATCTTCCATTTTACCACATCTGTGTCTTCAATAGTCGTCAGCGTCGTGATGGTCGTCCTATTGAACAGCTTGGGTTTTATGACCCTGCTTCAAATGCTGAAGAGAAGGTAAGAATTGATGTTGAGAGAGTTAAGTATTGGGTTGGTGAAGGCGCCAAGCCTAGCGAGACTGTGGCAACTCTTCTCCGTAAGGAAGGTATCACTGCGGATATGTGGAATAGTGGTATCAAGAAGAAGAACCGCAAGAGATCTGAAGGCGCTGCTCAGAGAAGGATGGAGCAGAAAAAGGCACGTGCTGTAAAGGTACGTAAGAAATCTCGCAACAAAAAGGTAGTTGCACCCGCTTCATAAAACTCTCTTATGATTTAGCTATATATAATTAAACCACATACACCTTTGATGTGTATGTGGTTTGTTGCGCTTAAATTTTAGCATAGGTCAGTCTGACTCTTCCTGAGGGGAGTTTAATTGTATTCAAACTTTCAAGTAGAAGGCCAGAATTGTCATTAAGCTGAAGCCGAGAGCTACAAAGAAAATTTTCGCACCGATATACTTTTTGATATTAAATTCCTTGTTGAGAAGATTTACAATTGATATATAGAGAAAAGTTCCTGCTGCCATGGAGTCAAACAAACCTTCGACAATATGCTCTGACCTGTGTGGCAGGACTTTGTCCAGAATAGCACCGATAATGATGCCGATGGGGGTCATCAGGCTGAAAAAGATAATGATATACATTATCTTGGACTTGTTGAATTGTGATTTTATAAGATTGGTGGCGAGAGCGAAAGCTGCGCTGCCTTTATGAGCTATTACTGCTAGGAATAAAATAAGGGTAAGCGATAAGGTGTTCTCGGTACCGAGTGAGACACCGGTGATGACGGAATGGATTGAGAGTATTATCGCTAGCAGGTATGGAGTTAGCGGGCTGTCATGGTCTGAATCATTGAATTGAATATTATGATGCTTGTCGAGAAAGATATTCTCAATAAACAGGAGTAGTAGAAAGCCTAGGGCACAGAGGAAGAAGGCCCAGGGGAAAGCACTTTTAACAGTTTGTGCGTAATTTTTAACTGCATCCGGTAGCATATGAATCAGCCCCGCACCCAGGAAGATACCGGCGCTGAACGAGGTGCCGAGGGCGAAGAGTTTGTTGTGTCTCTTGCTTTCAGCTATTTTCAAAGATATTACCCCACCCAGTATTCCGGTGAAAAAGATAAAAATGAAGGCGATGAATTTGATAAGAAGTAAAGGCATGATGTCTGCTTTCGCTAATATTGGTGTCATATCTGTATACTTAGGTGTTCTGTAAACTATAGCACTTATTATATTTTTTAACAATGTAGGTTTTGAAATATTAATGATTTGAACTTGTATTAAATTAAAAGAATCCTTGTCCAGAAGGTGGATATTTATAGAATATAGTACTTATTGCTTCGAGAATACTCGCAAACACCTTTTCAGGATAATCTGATGTATATGATCAAACTTGCATGGATTTATGTCCATGCCAGAATAATAAATTATGTGGCGGTGCTGGTGGTGGCGTTGACTTTGATGGCATCGATAGTCGTAATCGGTGTGACCGATGGGATGCTGGTCGATATGGAGAAACGCATCCGTAATCTCGGTGAACAGGTGGCTCTCTCGTTCCGAGTTCCGGTAGCGGAGTCACAGCTTGCGGCAATACCGGAGATCGACGGGGTAGAGGGGTTTACCCCGTTGATTAGGGATTATGCTCTGCTGAAGCATGGTCTGATCACCGAGCCGGGTGTGGCTTACGGTATTGATCTGAAGCGAGAACTCAAGTATTCCTCACTGGCTGAGCATTTACAGGATGTCAAGATAGATCCGGAAAATCCGCAGTGGGTGGGTCTCGGGGTTGAAACCAGGGGGCTGCCGCCGGTCTTTGTCGGTATCAATCTGGCTGAACGCTTGGGACTTGAGGCAGGGGATACCATGACCATTAACTATTCTCCTCCTAATTCCAATAAACTGGTTAGTCGTGAATTCTTTGTAAGCAGTATCTTCAGCAGCGGTTCGCCGCTCAAAGATCGTAACGGCTTTTACCTCCCTCTGGCGGCGGCGCGGCAGTTATTCATGACTGAGGCGGAGCAAGAGAGTAGTGGGGTCTCGGGATTATCCTTCTTTTTGCGCGATCCAGATCAGGCCGACAGCCTTGAGGTGCCGATAATCAAGAGTGTTGTCCCGGCACTTGGACTGAGTTATCGCGGGGTCTATAGTACGACCTGGAAGAAGCGTTGGCGCTCAATTCATGACGGTATGGCTTATGAGAATATGCTGATGGAGGTAATTCTCTTTTTCATGAACCTGTCTTCGGGCTTCTGTGTCTTTGCCGTGCTGGCGACTCTGGCCAGTCGGCGGGTAAAGGATGTAGGCCTGCTACGTTGTCTTGGAGCCAAGAGAGTGAATACAGTCTGTATTTTTTTGCTGGTAGGCTTCTTTATCGGGCTGATGGGAGGGGTGATCGGAGTTGGTGCTGGGTATCTGGTTGGGTATAATCTCAGTAGCATCTGGGAGTTCTTTACCGGGCAACCCTTCTATTCGCCGCAGCTCTTCGGGCATACGAGTCCGCCGGTTATCTATACTTGGAAGGTATGTATTTACGCCGGGGCGGCTCTGCTTATTTCACTTGTTTCTGCACTCTATCCGGCAGTGTCCGCCGGGTGCAGGGAGCCGGTGACGGCATTGAAGGAGGAGTGATATATGTTGCAACGGGATTATGTGGCTACTGAGGAGCAGGCGGGAGTTATCTGTTGTGAGCAGTTATGTAAGAGTTTTCACGATGGCGAGAAGGAACTGGAAATTCTGCAAGGTGTGGATTTAACCGTCTATCCCGGGGAGAGTGTGGCTATTATCGGACGGAGTGGTACCGGTAAGAGTACCTTGCTCAATACGCTGGGACTCCTCGATACTCCGACTGCCGGCAGGATAATTCTGAATAATATCGATACTACTAAGCTCTCTGATACTGCCAAGACCAGAATTCGCGGGCAGGAGATTGGTTTTGTCTTTCAGCAGTATCACCTCTTTGCTGATCTTAATGCTCTGGATAATGTCTTGATTGCAGGTAATTTTGCGAGGAAAAATCTGGGGAAGGAGTACGCTTGTACCTTGCTGGAGCAGGTTGGACTGGCTGAACGTATCAGCCATAAGCCGGCAAAATTGTCAGGAGGAGAGCAGCAGCGGGTGGCTATTGCCCGGGCGTTGTATGCAGATCCGGCGATCCTGCTCTGTGATGAACCGACGGGAAATCTTGATCCGCAGAGTGGGGAAGAGGTGATGGGGTTACTCTTTGAGGTTGTGCAGCAGCACAGGGCGTCTATGGTGTTGGTGACACATGATAAGCAGCTGGCTGCCAAAGCAGATAGAGCTTTACGCCTGAGCGGGGGTGAGTTAGCTCTGTGCAGATTGGCAGAATTATCGGGATAGAGGTTTCAGATTGTTTCTGTATCTCCAGCAAAGCAGTCTACAAATAATTTATTGCATTGTAAATACTCTTGCATATTTCTGACCAGGTGTACCGGGGTGTAGTGTATCTTCTTGCCCGGTTTTTGGGTACTAAGCAGGCAGTTTACAGCTTTTACCGCACTGATCTCAAAACAAGGGTCGGCACTCATTATGCCGGTGGGCAGGCTGCCTTGAAGATTATCATAGCCCCATAAGGGAATTGCTTCAATACCAAGTTCCGTCAGCGCTCGCTGCGCGCCTCTGGCGCTGAGGTCATTGGCAGCAAAGACGGCATCAAATTTGACTTTATTTTTGATACATTCCTTGATTGCCTTATAGCCGGAGATCTCGGTAAAATTACCGTTGACTATTAGACTTGGATCGAACTTTAACTTGGAATCACGCATTGCTTGCTTGTAGCCTTTCAGGCGTTGTAACCCCGGGAGTTTTGTCTGATTACCAGTGATGTGCAGTATGCGTCTGCAACCCATTCGGATAAGCTCATTGGTAATTTCAACCGAAGCGCTGAGATCGTTGGTGTTGATCAACCAGACATTGTCGTTTATCAGCTTTGAGTTGGTAGAGTAGTCGATAAGGGCGACCTTATTACCAGTAGTGATAAAGTTATCGATAAAAGGGTTGTGCATCTCGGCGCCAATGAAAATGCCGCTGGATATATTGCCGTTCTGGAAGAGGCTTTTGACCCGTATTTCACAACTCTGATCGAAGACTACATCTATCAGTAGCTGATGCTTGTGATGCAGAACCTCGGCACCCACCGAGGATACAAAGTTCATAAAGTAACCGATAAGATTGGAGCGCATATTTTTTTTGTACTTGGTTTCAAAGATAAATAGCCCGATAACACTGCTCTTCTTACCAGCCAGAGTCTGAGCATTGGTATTTGGGGTGTAACCCAGTTCTTCAATGGTCTGTAAAACTTTCTGCCGGGTACTCTCGATTACGTTCGGATTATTATTGATGACTCTGGAGACCGTACTCCGGGAAACACCGGCTTTTTTCGCAACTTCTGTACTGTTAATCTTCATCTCGACCTCATAAGGGACAATTTTGAACACGCGTTCAATAGCATTAATATACATGATCAGGGTTTGTAGTCAATTGGAAATTGTAAAAAGATGGGATAAAATGCTGCTGGTTGCTAGACTATTGCTTAGTGTTTGGCGATAATATATTATAATAAGTTGAAGATTAGATAATTGTGTATTATCAGAAATAGGTGGAGAATAGTGCTGTCTTGAGAATGGGATGTTGGAATGTCTGATATAATTGATGAGGTTCGGCTCAGTGAGTTTGCTCACAAATCGCTGATACCTTCACCTGTAGCCAGGATGAATAGTGAGTTTGCCAAAACCTTTAGGGATGGTGTGGATATCAATCTGGGTGTGGGCTATGTAAATGAGGAGACGTTACCGAGCAGAGGTGTAATCGAAGCTATGCAGTATGTCTGTACGCACCCTGAGGAGCATAGAATGCCACTCAATTACGGTGGCCCGGAGGGGTCTGGAAATCTGGTGGCGGCGGTAAAGCGCTTTCTCTGTAGGCGTGATCCCAGACTTGAACCGACGAGGTTGGCGCGGCTCAAAGTTATAATCGGTGCCAATGGTGCGACGTCAATTCTTGATGCGCTTGGCGATATCTTTACGCCGGGGATAGTCGTGACCGCAGATCCCTATTATTATATTTATTGTGAAGTTCTGCAGCGAAAAGGCTTTGAGGTCAGGACACTGGTTGAGGGTAGTAATGGTCTGGAACCAGCGGCGCTTGAGGCGTATCTGGCCGACTTTTCTCCGGCTGAGCTTGAACGCTTGGAGTTTGTGTATATTGTGACGGTGAATAATCCTAGCGGGAGTGTGCTGCCGTTAGCGAAAAGGCTGGCAATAATTGAGGTCATTACTGAATTGTCAGTTAAGCTGGGACGGGCTATACCAGTATTCTTCGATTGTGCGTATGATTCACTGAGTCATGGGGTTGATCCGGCACAACTTGGGTCAGTACTGGTCGAGGAGCCGAGGATACCGGTCTTTGAACTCGGGACATTCTCCAAGATTCTGGCTCCGGCACTGCGGATAGGTTACCTGCTTGGGGCGGATTCGCCCATAATAACCGCTTTGGTTCAGAAGACGGCTGATATCGGCTTTTCCAATTCGCTTATAATGCAGGAGGTAACCGCCTGGATGCTGGATAATATTGTTGACACGCAGATAGAGATGGTAAATGCGGCATACCGGAAGAAAGCGCGGATGATTCGTGAGGTTATTACTGCGGAACTCTCTCCCTGGTTGCAGAGCCTGAGCGGTGGTGAGTGTGGCTTTTATTTCTATCTGACCTTTACTGAGGTCAAGACTGGAAAAGACTCCAAGTTTTACCGCTATTTGAATAGAACCACAGGCATTGCCGAGTATGACCTGGATACCCTCGAAGGTGAGAAGAAACCGCTGGTGGTCTATATTCCTGGGGAGATCTGTCAGAATCCGCTTGGGGCTAATGTCGAACTGGGGAGTAGGCAACTGCGGATCAGTTATGGTTTTGAAGAGTTGGAGTTAATTGTTCAGGCAATAAAATTCATGCGCGAGGCATGTCTGTATGCGAGTGTTTAGTCAAGGTGAGCAATGTGTCGCGGGTTAGCTTGGATGTGAGATAGTTTAATCAGGGAAGTTGATCTTGGTAAGATTCAGGTGCGTGACTATCGGATTGAGTTGCTGGTTGATGATATTGGCTTCTATATTGTTCTTGCTGGCTACGGCATCGGCCAGCATTTCATTGAGGCTATGCAGTGATTCATCCTTATGCTTGATAATACGGATCTTTTGCTCGGTATTCTTGAGTATGTTGGTGAGCATATGGGCTAAGAAGTACTTTTGTCGGTAGAAGTTGCAGCGGTCATTGATACTTGGCAGATCAGGATTGTTGACGGTCAGCAGCAGATCCATGGCTTTGATTATGGTGGCTATTCGGCTGGTCAGGAGTTCTTTCTTTATTTTTTTGTCTCTGGTTCGTTCCAGCAGCATGCTTATAATGTACTGTTTTTGCATCTGGTATCTTGCCGCCTTGTAAGCAATAATAGAATGTGTCTTGCCCTCTGAGTTTGAGAGGATGAATTCGTTGCAGTAGATAGCTAGATCAATACTGATAAGGCAGTCCTGAAAGCTGCGCGGGAACTTGCGATCAACCTTGGATATGGTGAATAAACCTTCTCCCAGATTGTTGACCTTATGTATGTACTCCATGCGCTTGCGCAGGAAGAGATTGAAATCGCTCTTGAGCTTGGGTGTCAAGGTGAACACCGGGAATTGCCAGCGGATCTTGGGAATCTTGATTATGTCATTGATCCGGGCGTTGTCACGATTCCAGATACGCATAAAGCCTTCGCGGTCGGCAGTCCATAAGCAGTTGGGGCAGGATATGATCTCAATAAGTATGGGGTTGACCTGTTCGTAATCGGTCTTGCCAGTGGTGTATAAGCCAATAAGAAGTTGGTCACTCTCATCAGGGACAAGTGAATTGTCTTTTAGCCGAGGGGCAGATAGCGTCTGTTCACAGAACGGACAACGGTAAAATGAGGTGGTCAATGGGTAGTTTTCGCGGGATGGAATGTTCTGGAATTCTATGGGGAACCCCAATTCGGTGTATTCGCCTTTGAGTTTAATCGTATCTGCCGGTTTATCTTCTGGCTCGTCTTGCTTCTTTTTCAACTCGAGCTTACGCAGAGTGCTGCTGATGCTGTTGACCGCTTCGACAACATTGATCGGTTTGGCAATGCTGCCGGAGATACCCAGGCAGCTACATTCGTGTAATTCACGGTCTTCATTGGCATTGTAGAGAACATATACCGGTAGTTCGCTGATTAGGGTGTGGTCTCTGATCAGTCTGAGTAAATTGATCCCATTCATCTGTGGCATCTGGATGCCCATAAGCAGCAGGGCTATGTCCTCCTTCTTGCGGTAGGTATTGTCCTGAAGAATCTCGTAGGTGTCTTTGCCGTTGTTGTACTCTTCGACACTCGCCCCCAATTTACGCAGAACCAGAGATAGTAAGTTTCGTGACTGGGTGTCAGCATCGGCGATTACAATCCGTTTGTTCTTGATTACATTACGTTCTTTATTTGAAGGAATATTTAGATTTTGCAATGTTTGCCTTTGGGGTTATGCTGTAAGTAGGGTTCAGTCGGTAATAATCTCACTCATGTTTACCAGTTTGAACAGGCGCGAAACATTTTTGCTGGGGTTGACAATGCGAATACTGCGATTTTGACTGGCAAGTGACTGATAGGTTGAGAAGAGTGTCCCCATTGCCATAGAACTAATCGCGGTTGTGTCCTTGAAATCTAGAACAATCTCTTCATATGGAGACTTTTCAAGCTTGAGTAATTCGGCAATAAATGCTTCTGCTGTAGGACCAGTAATATCAGGGTACTTTTCACCAACATCCATCACTACCTTCTTCATTATTTTACCCTCCAATATGATAAATAATACAGTTGCACCGTGCAGTCAAACTAAATAAATGATAACAGAAGATAGTTAGCAATCAATGATATTATTATTCCAAAAGGAATAAAATCAAGGGAAATTCCCAGTTTGCGCAGAATAAAAATTAGCTGTTAAGTATCTGCAGCGAATTATAATAAAAAGCTGAAAAAAAATTTTTAGCTATTGACTTAGCTGGAGTTATGAATATATTTTTTAGTAATTGTCAGATCCGGGATGGATCTGATTCTTATTTTGTTGTATTTTTATATTTTTTATTGGACTCTGGCATTGGTTGGATGTGCTTTAACATCAACACTGGTAATGCCTTAGTTTATAGGTCAGAGGAGAAAAAATGGCAGATGTTACTTTGCAGGAACTTATCGAAGCAGGCGTACATTTTGGGAGTAAATCATCACGCTGGAATCCCAAGATGAAACCTTATATTCACTCAAAAAAGGGTGGAATTCATATTATCAATCTTCGCGAAACTCTGAAGGGGGTTATTCGCGCGGGGTTATTTCTAAATAAGATTGCTGCAAGTGGCAAGAAGATTCTCTTTGTCGGTACTAAGAGACAGGCTGCAGACATTGTGCGTCAGGAAGCGAGCGAGTCAGGCAGTTATTATGTCGTGCATAGATGGCTTGGTGGTACTCTTACTAATATGGATACCATGCGTAAGCGTGTAACCCGTCTGGAAGAACTGGAGAAGCTGCAGACTTCAGGAACTATTGATAATTTTTCAAAGAAGATGATTTCAAGTCTGTCTCGCGAGAAGAAGAAGATCTTCAGAAACTTTGAAGGTATCAGAGATATGAAGGAAATTCCTGGAGCAGTGGTGATTGTAGATCCGTCAATGGAAGATATTGCGATTGCTGAGACACTCAAGCTGGGTGTGCCAATTGTGGGTATCGTCGATACTGATAGTGATCCAGATCCGGTTGATTTCGTTATTCCGGCCAATGATGATTCACAGCGAAGCATACAGCTGATTCTGAATCAACTTGGAATTGCAATCAAAGAAGGTGCGAAGAAAGCTTCAAACAAGTCAGCACTCAAGGCGCGTGCAGCAGGTAAGACTGAGGAGAAGGGTATGGAGGTACCTACCAATCTCTCTAAAATGGGCGCTTTTACTATGCCCGATGATGCGTGAGACCATATTTAGTGGTTTGACCAAGACTATAGAGCATATATTTATTAATTTCAAAGACGATAAAGGATGGAAATATGGCTGAAATCACTGCCAAGATGATCAAAGAACTGAGAGAACTTACCGGTATGGGAATGAGTGACTGTAAGAAGGCACTTGTTGATGCGGAAGGTAACGTTGAAGAAGCGGAGATGATCCTGCGTAAGAAGGGGCTTGATAAAGCTGCGAAGAAGGCTGATAGAGCGACTGGTCAGGGTGTTGTCTCGGTCAGAGAGAAGGATGGAGTAGTTATCTGTCTGCAGATTGAGTGTGAACAGGAGCCTACTACCAAGAATGAGCGTTTCCTCGCCCTTATCGATAAGGTCTTTGATGCCGCATTTGCCTCCAAGGCCGCAACTATTGAAGAACTTGTAGCCGCGCCGACAGCAGAAGGCACAGTAGCTGATTCCGTAACTGCGGTTATCGGGGTTATCGGCGAGAATGTTGTGATCAAGAACATCGCTTGTTTTGCTATTCCAGAGAATGGTACTTATGGTGCATACTCGCACTTCAATGGTAAGTCTGGTGCTATCTGTGTCGTTGAAATTGAGGGTGGTGCAGCTGATGAAGAGTTCAAAATCGCGGCCAACGATGTTTGCATGCATGCAGTAGCTACTCGTCCGGTTGCTTTGAATCGTACTGGTGTCCCTGAAGATCTGGTACGCAAGGAAAAAGAGGTCTTCCTTGAAGAGATCAAGAATAAGCCAGAGAATATCCAAGAGAAGATTCTTGAAGGAAAACTTGCGAAATTCTATGGTGAGAAGTGTCTGGAAGAACAGATCTTTGTCAAGGATCCAGAGGGTAAGTTGACTGTGGGCGCGATGATCGACGCAGCTGCCAAGAAGATCGGTGGTAAGGCCAAGATTGTTGACTTTGCGCGTCTTGAACTTGGAAATTAGTTTTTCTCTCCATTATTGGTTGAGAGTACGACTGCCTGGATTCAGGCAGTCGTTTTTTTATAATTTTGAGATTATAATGCTCTGGCTCGGAATCTGGTTCCGAGGTGGTTAGGCGAAGAGAATTTGCATTCTCTGTAATTCTGCCTCAGCATCATGAATAAAATCATCAAATACTTGTTGCATAGAAATGATAGTGTTTATAAGTCCTACACTCTGACCAGCCATAATACTTCCATTAGTTGTATCACCATCAAATATAGCCTTCTTTAAACTGTTTAGCCAGTAGTCGTCGATTTGCCTAAACGCCTCCTCCTTGGATATTTCATGATTCTTGACTCTGCCGAGGAGATCTATCTGAAGTCGGGAAAAATCTTCACCAACACTATTCTTGATAGTGCGTACCCCGATAATTGGAAGTTCGGATGATATCTGTGTGCTCTTTAGGGCATGCCGGGATTGAGCTTTAATTAATGCCTGCTTTACATTGGGGTGAATCTTGCATTCATTAGTCAGAACAAAACGTGTCCCCAATTGTATCCCTGCAGCTCCCATCAGGAATAAGTGTGCTGCCATTTTGCCGGTGGCAATACCACCGGCTACAAATATCGTAACTTCAGGGAATGTAAAGAGTATTTCTTGAAGAAGAACCGTGGTTGAAGTATCGCCGACGCGACCACCGGCTTCGAAGCCTTTGATTATTAGTCCGTCGACACCATGTTTGAGCAGTTGGCTAGCGGCCATTGCTGATTGAGCATAAGCCAAAACTTGTTTGCCTGTATTCTTCATTCGCATTATCTCAGTTTCAGAAGGGATGTTTCCGGCGAGTATGACAAATTTCACCGCCAGCTTTTCGAGTATGTCGAGGTGAGACTGGTAATGCCGTGAGCTAGTAACAATGTTGACGCCAAAAGGTTGGTCAATACCGTCAAGGCATCTGTCTAGCTCTAGAGCTAAAACCTCAGGTGGCATATTTTCGCCGGCAAGGATGCCGAAACCTCCATGGGCGGAGATAGCTTTAACCAGATCAAATGTACTGATCCATGTCATGGCTCCGCAGATGATGGGATAGTCAACCCCGAGGAAATCCTTCCCTTTTGACCAAAGTCTGTCTAGATTGCGCATAATTATCCTTAAAATTTTCCGGATTAAAAGTCTATGACCTGTGGTGGGTTGCCAGAAAAATCAGAGAGTATTGCTTGGCCGTGTTCAAGATAGAATGTTTCAAAGACCGGATTATCTGCAGTTTTGAAGATGCTCTTAACCAGACTGTTTTCATTGAGGATCCGCTCTTTGGCCGAACGCTTATTACAAAAGGTTATTGTGCCTGATAATCTTAGCGTTTGCATTGCGGTAGAGGTAGAAGAGAACTCAATCTTTGGGTTTTCTTGCAGTTGAGCATATACAGCTTTGATGTTTCCGGTGCAGAACCAGAATTTACCGTCTTCTGCAAACATGAATTGCCAGGGTCTAAGATGGGGGGTGTTGTCAGTCGCTGTTGCGAGATAACCGGATTTGTTGGCGGTTAAGAAATCAATAACTTTTTTCATGGTGAATTCCTGTGTTTTTGGTTAGATGTCTAACTAGTGAGATAAAAAATTTAGCTTAAATTATCAGCTAATCTTGTAAGATAACTGTTTACTTCTTGTATTTCTTTCTCTGAAAAACCCTTGAGAGTTGTATTGATCAGAGTTGTTGAGATTTTTTTGATCTCAGGCATAAGATTATTACCTTTTGCACTCAGGCGGATCAGGTTTATCCTTGCATCCACCGGACTTGCAATTTTTTCAACCAGCCCAATGGCAACAAGTTTTTTTACCAGAACCGTGACCGTGGGCTTGGTGCGGTTGATCTTTTTCGCTAGTTCTTGCATACTGCATGATTCATGCATAGCTAAAACATGCAGTATACCGCCGTGAGAAGGTACAATGCCATCTATACCTGCTTTTTCAAGCTCTTTGATAATAAGCTTGTTTGCTTTTGATCTAATCTGACTGATCAGTGAAATAATATTATTCGCCATAAGGATAATATAATTAGATATCTAATTATATCAAGAGAAAAATTAATATATTTTGAAAGGGGGCGAAGGTTATTAGTAAGACGGAGTTGATAAGGGCTAATTCTAGCACGCTAAAAAAACACCATCCTGCGCGTTGCAGGATGGTGGGGTATACGAGGTATGTATGTTCAGTTCAGGTTTTAGTTTGGTTTGGTCTTGGCAATGAAAACTCCATCCTGATTGAGCTTTGGTTTAGGGGCGCGTGCACAGGCAAGTTTATAGAGGTGTTCCTGATTTCTAAATTGCTTTTCCTTTGCCTTGGGTTTTTCGACACGTTGATAGACCCCGGTAGGTTGCATCTCCCAGGCTTTGACATTGTCGTTGAAACCACTGTCGAGAACTTCGATAGCTTGTTTCTTGCATTCTGGGTCGATGACCGGGAAGAGAATTTCAAGACGCTGATCAAAGTTTCTCTCCATCCAGTCGGCACTCGCCATGTAGACCTCATTCGCTCCGTCATTCTTGAAGAGAAATACGCGAGGGTGCTCAAGGAAGCGATCTAGAATACTTCTGATTGTGATATTTTCCGAAAGGCCGGGTATCCCGGCTTTGAGGCAGCAGAGCCCACGAATTAGCAGTTCGATCTTTACCCCGGCTTGAGAGGCTTCATACAGAGCTTCAATAACCTTTGGATCAATGCAAGAGTTCATCTTGGCGCGGATGTGGCCTGGGTTCTCTGGGGTGCTCTTGGCGGTCTCGCGCTTGATCATCTCTAAGATGTTCTTACGCATGTCGGTAGGCGCAATCGTTAGCATGTTCCAGCGTGGTGGAATGGAGTATCCGGTGATAACATTGAAGAAACCAGATACATCTTCGGCGATACCGGGGTTGCAGGTCATTATACCGCAGTCGGTATAGAGCTTGGCGGTCTTGTCATTATAGTTACCGGTTGCTAGGTGGACATAACGCTTGATACCGAGTTCTTCCTTGCGTACGACCATCAGTACCTTGCTGTGAGTTTTGAAGCCAACTACTCCGTAGATAACATGGGCACCGGCGGATTCAAGAGCTCTTGCCCAGTGAATGTTGGCTTCTTCATCAAATCTAGCTTTGAGTTCAACCAGAGCTGTAACCTGTTTACCGTTCTGGGCGGCGCGGATGAGAGCCTGAACTAGTGGGCTGTTTCCAGACACGCGGTAGAGCGTGATCTTGATAGCGAGTACCTTTGGATCATCCGCCGCCTGGCTGATAAGCTTGACGATCGGGCTGAAACTGTGATACGGAAGGCTGATAAAGTGATCGCATCTGCTGATATCTACGAAAATATCGCCTGACTTGAAGCTGGCAATAGGCTGGGAAGGCCAGGGTTCTTCACATAGATCCGGGCGCTTGATGACTCCTAGGAAACCGAAGAAGTCCTTCAAGTTTAAGAGATAGGGCATACGCATTACCCAGCCATCCTCTTCATCTATCTCAAGTTTGGAGCAGAGGTAATCCAGAACCGCGTCACTGGTGCGTGGGGATACTTCCAACGCGATCGGAATACCCCACCGGCGGCTCTTGACCGCTACGTCCATCGCTCCGAGCAGATCCGCCGCACCCTCGTCATCGACGTTCATTTCTGCGTCACGTAGGAGCCTGAAGGTACTGGTACTCTCTATCTCATAACCGCCAAGCAACTTGCCGGCAAAGAGTTGGATTGTATCATCCAGAGTCGCCAGACGGGTATGTCTCTCTTCAGACGGAAGCTTGATAAAGCGGTTCATACTTCCGGGAACCTGGCAGAGTATGGTATCTGTCTTGACTACAAACTGTGAACTTACCTCTTCTAGTGGTTTGACTTTGAAGATGGTGTATACCGCGCCACTGGCCAGGAGCGGGAAAGGGTGGGCAGGGTCGATCGCCATCGGAGTAAGGGCAGCGGAAACATGATTCTGGAAATACTCTTCCAAAAATTCAAGGTCTTCTTCGTTAAAGTCAGGACTCCGTAGCAGTTCGATACCTTCTTCCTTGAGCTGAGGCAGGAGGATGTTCTGCAGACAGTGGTACTGGCGACTGATCATCTCTCGCTTCTGCAGCGCCATCTCTGTAAGTACTTCCTGCGGGGTGAGCCCGGCAATATCCTTGGTGTTTACCCCTTCATTAAAGGCGCGGATCGTGTTGGCGATTCTAACGACGGTAAATTCGTCAAGGTTAGAAGATACAATTGCGATGAACTTGATACGCTCCAAGAGAGCTACATCAGGGTTCTCCGCCTCGGCAAGAACACGAAAGTTGAAACTCAGCCAACTCAGCTCACGGTTTATAAAATTTTCTGGTGCCATCAGATTTTTTTGTTTTTTTGCACTCATTAATATTTCCTATTATTTGTAATTGTTAAAATAATTTGTCTATTAATTTACATACTGGCGAATTTCAATATCTTTTCCGGTTATATCTTTCAAGAGTTTGCCTTTGTCCTTGACTGCAATCTGTTCTACAAGCAGATCTGATACACTGGTAGCTATAATAATAATTCGGTTGTCCTCCTCCGCTACCTTGAGGTCGGTGATTGACTGCCGGTGCGGACGATCCAAAGCGTCAGCCAGGCGGAGAATGGCTGAAAGTTTGGAGACCCTAATACGTTCTTCGGCGCACAGACTCATGTAGTCAAGATGTGATGGGCTTGGATGCGAACGACGGTGATATCTGGCGATCATGGCGATCTTCTTGCGTTCTTCTTTATTCAGACCGACAATTTCTGACCATTCGATCAGGTATTGCGAGTGTTTGTGGTGTGAATGGTCATGAATAAACATTCCGACATCGTGAAGGGTGGCGGCAATCTCCAGATATAGACGATCCTTGCCGTGCAGTCCCAGCATCTTATCCATATGATCGTAGAGCTTCACCGCTAGTTTGGCGACGTGGTCTCCATGAGCTTTGTCGTAGTCGAAACGTTCACCAAGCCCTTTGGCTGACTGGACAATCTGTTCACGGAATTCGATGATTGGATTCTTGCCGGAGAGATCTGTACGCATATCAGCGAGAATTGCCTGGATAAAATCAATGTCGGCAGTGAAGAAGCGTTTGATCTTCAAGCCTTTAAAGAGACGTTGCAAAGTTAGTACCGCAGGGTTTAGAAGCTCTACTTCATTGATTGAGATATGGAGTTCTTCAGCCTTGCTCTGGTCACTATGGGCGGCGAACTTCTTGACCAATTCATTAAAGACGTCAATGGGCACTTCCAAGCCGCCATTGATGTCAATTATCCCTTCTTGACCCTTGAAGAAGTAGTGCAGGTGGGAATTGGCGACAATATACTCACCGATCGGATAATCATGGAAGTGCTGGATGGTTGCATTTACTACGTTACGTATAACACTCAGAGTAAGGGCTTTGCGTTCTATCCCCTCACTCTCACGGATACTGTGAAACAACCGGGATGTCCCAAGACGCATACTGTTGGCCAGGATTACCTTCTGGTTCTTGATGAGTAAGGTCTCAGTTGAACCACCGCCAAGGTCGATGTAAAGGATATTCTTTCGGCAGTTCTTGAGATTGTTGTCGATAAATGGAAGAACCAGATCGAAATTGAGGCGACTCTCTTCAACTTGATCGATAAGCTTTATGGTAATGCCGGATTCGTGCTTAACCCGGTCGATTACAATGTCTGAATTCTCGGCTTCGCGCAAGGCACTGGTACCTATGGCATTTACCAGAGTAACCTCGTATTCTTCGATCTTTGAGGCAAAGTTCTTCATGACCTTGCAGAGAATTCTGAGTGTTTCTGGAGAGACAGAGCCTTGAGAAAACGTGTCATTGGAAATCGGTACGGGATATACAAGATTCTCTAGAGGTGTGATCTTACCATTTACCCCGACTTCGGCAATTCTGAGTCTGACTGAGGTAGAGCCAATATCAATAGCAGCAATGTTGATAGGTGCTGAAATTGCCTTTTCATTTTTATTTCGTTTCTTTGACAAAAGCTTTCTCCTGATCGCAAATAGATAGTAAAAAATGCTGAAGAAGTTATATATTAGAATATAACCATTTTATTTTATTTATTCAAGCTAAAGAATAAAAACAAACAAAAACTTAACAATATAAGGAGTTGTGACGATAAGCAACAGGGAGGAGCTATACGGTTCTTCATATCCAAAATTGCTGGCGTAGGGTTATGTACGATGAAATATAGAACAAAGTTGATCAATGCTGCCTGTATCTTGCTATGTCTCTTGATCGGCTATCAGGCACTCTGTGAAATAATGCAAGCAGATACGGTTAGCAGTAGCTTACAAGAGTGGATGCCGGGGGTAAAAAACCTTGGCCCGTTAGCACCGAAGGAGTTCTTCAATTATGATGAATCTATATATTTGCTCAGTGGTGGTAAGTCCGGGCAGAGAAATGAGGTAGATATAGGGCGTCTGGCTGAACCGGAGGCAGACGGCAAAGTGGGGGTGGATTTAACCTATCAGGATGAGCGTTATGCTATGGCGTTGGAACTGATGAAGGAGGGAAAGTTACAGGAAGCTGAGATCGTGCTCCGCAGTTATCTGGAAGAAATACCGCTGCATGCCGATGCTTGGCGGCAACTAGGGGACTGTGAGTATAATCTGGATAAGGTACATGAGGCGCTATCCGCTTATAGGAATGCGCTAAAGTATGAACCGGAAAATTATCTGGCGCTGCGTGGACAAGGGGTTGCCAGCCTCTATCTGGGGTATCAGTGCTATGACTTTAACAATACCGACAAAGCGCATGAGTTCTTTCAGGTATCGTTGAGTACTTTTCATACCTGTCTCGAGTTTAGGGATCAGGATAAGCTGGCTGCTTATGGCCAGTCGTTGGCTGCGGAAGGGGTGAGTCGACAGTTATATATGATTGCCCGCGAGGCTTTGGGAACAGAGAATCATGATCAGGCAAAACGCATAATCAGAAATTGTATGGATATAATCGATACGGCGATTGCGGCGACTGAGGAGCGTATTGAGAGTAAACCTGAGGATATAGAGGCCAAGTTGCTGTTGAGTACGCTGCTGGTGCGCCGGGCACGGATACTCCAGCCGTTCGGGCATATTGAGGAGGCGAGTGGCAATCTGGATGAAGCGGTAAAGATAATCGAGCCAATTGCTCGCAGTAGTTTGGAGCAACGGGTTGTGGCTGAAAACCAGATAGCCCTCTGTGTCGGTCTCAAGGAGTTGTGGAAAACTAAGTAGTTTGAAGCTAAATGGTTTAATGTATAAGGCGATAAATCCTTGCCGCTTGGCAAGGATTTATCACCTTATATTGAGGTTAATATAAATAGTATTTACTCGCGCTATTTACTTTTTGAAAAGACTAGGGGAAGACTGATAACTTCATTTGAGTTACTGGTTATACTTTGGGAGATTTCGGCAATCTCCGAGATATTACTGACAGTCTTATCAGTTTGGGTGGTATACTCACTCAATTTGTCGCGGAGTGAATCAATTACTTCGAGCGAATCTTGGATACCCTGTGTAAGCTGCATGATCTCGTGGTTAATTTCGGTAAAGTTATTGTTTACTGAATTGATGCCGATAACAGTTTTGGAGATGGTGGCATCGGCATTATGTGCCGACTTGGCACTCCGGGCGGCCAGGCTCCGTACCTCTTCGGCGACAACCGCAAAGCCTTTACCGTACTTACCGGCACGTGCAGCCTCAACCGCAGCATTTAGAGCCAGCAGATTGGTCTGGAAAGCGACTCCGTCGATGTCCTTGGTTGCCTTGCCGATCTCGGTATTGTTCGCGGTGACCCCTTCTATTTCCGCCTTACTCAGGGATACATTGCCGGAGATACTACCAGCAAGACTCTGTACTGCCTGGAAGAAGCTCAGCAGTCGGTTCAGTTCTTCATTGGCTTGATTGAGCAACTTCATGTTCTCTTCACTCAGCCCGAGGGTCTGTTGAGTAATGCTGGCTTGATTGAGGGCGCCGGTATAGACCATCTCTGCGGATTTTCTGGTCTGCTCCTGGACATGGATAACACAGTTGCTGACAGAGTTTCGGCCGTTAGCAATATGCAGTGCCATCTGTTCACAGGTACCGTAGCCACAGCAGTCACAGTTCTGCATATTCTCTCCGGTGTGACGGTTCTTGCCCATCTGTTCAAGTACGGCGTCGAGTTCGCGGTCGGTAACTTTTTTGAGGGTATTATTGCCTGCGAGGTTGAGGTATTTGCGTGCGTACAGACCGGGCTTCCAGTATCTTTTAAGCTGCTTGAGAGCCTTCTTGTGCGGAGTGGTGAAGAGCTTACCAGCATTCTTTGGCTGGTAGTTTGTTTTGGCGGCACGAGCTCTTCTGGCTACGTAGTAGTCAAGGCGGTCAGGGTCTCCGTGTTTGGCGTCGGTACCGGTACCGCCATTACACCCCATGGAACAGTTGAGGCAGTCAACAAGGAGGGGATTGATACCATCTTTGATTGCTTGCTCGAGGTTATTCAAGTAGGGATATACCTCACTCTCGCCTTCGATTTTACGGGTAATGGCGTCGGCATCAGGATCCCAGCGCTTGAGTGTGGATAGGAGGCCACCGGGGGTGGAGAAGAGGACGGCGCGTTCGGCCGGAGGATTTGCATAGTCCTCGGCTTTGAAGCTGTATAGATCGACATTCCTCTCTCTAAAGTACTTGTTCAGCATTGACATGGTGACGTTATATACCGGAAGGCCAAGTTCTGCAAATTCACGTTTTTTGGCGATACAGGGGCTTATGGCGACAAAGCTGGCATTACGGTATTTTGGGTAGAACTCCTTGATCAGTTTGATCGTGTGTACCATCGGACTGTCTGCTGGGGCAAGGTAAGGGAGAAGTTCGGGGCGGTAGATCTGAATATAGGTTACAATTGCCGGACAGGGTTGCGAGATTATACACTTGGGACTATCTTCCTTGAGATGTTTGAGGTAGCTCATTACTGTAAGTTCTGCGCCAAAAGAGACATCGAAACAAGCCTTGACCCCTGAACTTTTCAGCCAGCCATTGAGATTGAGGTAGTGGTCTGGGAATTGCGCAGCGACCGCCGGGGCGACTATGGCGACAATATTGGAGTCTCGCTTGACTGCGGTCAGGAATTCTGCGGTATCGTCAACCGGTATGCGGGCGCCGTGGGTACACTCAGCAATGCATTTGCCGCAGCCGATGCACTCATCAACATTGATATGCACACTGTCGCCAGCTAACGCAATATTGCATTGCACCGGGCAGACCTTGATGCACTTGTTACAGAGCAGACATTTCTCTGCATCGACGCGTACTACTTCTGCTAGCTTCTTCACCGGAAATCTCCCTTAACGATAATTGTTTACTGAAAAGTAGGCTTGCCGGCATACTTGTATTAACGTTAAAATAGCTAATAAACAACTAAGACTTTGCTATTATAAGCAAAGCCTTAGAAATATGTCAATAAAAAATTATTTTATTATTAGTAGCGGTAGTGTTCAGGTTTGAAAGGCCCGTCAACATTTACTCCGATGTAATCGGCCTGTTCTTGCGAGAGCTTGGTAAGATTGGCGCCGAGTTTGTCAAGGTGCAGGCGTGCCACCTCTTCATCGAGTTGTTTGGGTAGGGTATAAACCCCGATGCGGTATTCATCCTTGTTCTTCCAGAGGTTGATCTGTGCCAGGGTCTGGTTGGTAAAACTATTTGACATAACAAACGATGGATGTCCAGTAGCACAGCCGAGATTGACCAGACGGCCTTCAGCTAAAATGTAGATGCAGTGACCGTCGGGGAAGAGCCACTTGTCGACCTGTGGTTTGATCTCAATTCTCTGGATACCCGGGATCGCTTCGAGGCGTGCCATCTGTATCTCGTTATCGAAGTGACCGATGTTGCAGACTATCGCCTGATCCTTCATTTTGCTCATGTGTTCGGCGGTGATGATATCGCGGTTGCCGGTAGTGGTTACATAGATATCGGCGTAAGGGAGCATGTCCTCGACTGTACGTACCGGGTAGCCACTCATGTAGGCCTGAAGGGCGCAGATGGGGTCGATCTCACTCACTGATACCTGGGCTTTGTGGGCAGCAAGGGTCTCGGAGCAGCCCTTGCCGACATCGCCGTAACCGCAGACCATAGCAACCTTGCCGGAGATCATGACATCGGTAGCACGTTTGATACCGTCTACCAGGGATTCCCGGCAGCCGTAGACATTGTCGAACTTGCTCTTGGTTACCGAGTCATTTACATTGATGGCGGGTACGAGGAGTTTGCCGTCACGCTCCATTTGGTAGAGGCGGTGGACTCCGGTTGTAGTCTCCTCTGAGACACCCTTCCAGTCGGCAACGACTTTGTGCCAGTGCTTCTTGTCCTCAGCGTAGATGGATTTGAGCAGTTCTTTGATAACCCCTTCTTCAACACTGCCAGCAGGCTCTTCCACCCATTTGCTGCCGGATTCTAACTCGTACCCTTTGTGTATAAGAAGTGAGGCATCACCACCGTCGTCAACGATAAGCTGAGGCCCTTTGCCGTCCGGCCAGGTCATTGCCTGCTTGGTACACCACCAGTACTCTTCAAGGGTCTCGCCTTTCCAGGCGAATACCGGAATACCGGCCTTGGCGATAGCGGCTGCGGCTTGATCCTGAGTTGAGAAGATATTACATGAGCACCAGCGAACATCGGCTCCAAGTTCAACCAGGGTCTCAATTAACGCAGCAGTCTGGATAGTCATGTGTAGGCTGCCCATGACTCTGACCCCAGCAAGAGGTTTTTCCGGGCCGTACTTTTCACGTGTTGCCATCAGACCGGGCATTTCATGTTCGGCAATATCCAGTTCTTTACGTCCCCACTCGGCGAGAGACATATCTGCTACTTTGTAATCTTCTGACATTTGATCATCCTTTTTTTATAATTCTTGTTGAATAAGTTGTCGATGTTGACCTCGGTGTCTGAAAGTGAGAAAACTTAGGTTTACACTTTCAGGCAGCGAGGAAGTATCGATAAGGTGCTGCTGCGCTGTCTGTGCGCTTGAGTTTAAGTATTAAAGTATAGAAAATAAGAAGCGCTTGCGAATTTTCCGTTAGAATTTAGGTGAATTCCGAACTAGTGAGGAATCAGTCGTATGCATAACTTCTTCTAAAAAAGTAAGTCGCTGGTTTCGTAGCGAAAATACCTGATCAGTAATAACCTTGGATTTTAGTAATATTTGCAAAGGTTCCAGTTAAATCTTAAAAAAATAGAATCAAAATAAATTATAAATCTTTAATATTATATATGTTGTTGCATTATTAGTATCGTCTAACTAGTTGGATTATATTTGCTGAATAAATGAATGTCAATGATTTTAAGATAATCTAGCAAAAAACCGAGTAGTTCAGATGTGGGAAAATATTATTCTTGGTATATAATTTGGCAATAAAAGTTTGGTCTAGGTTATTGTTGGTGATCATGGAATATAGCGTATGGAAGTTGGTTAGATGCTCTTTGACGCGGTTGGTTGCGTACTCAGTGGTAGTGTCGGTAGTGAGAATGAAGGCCCAGTCGCTGGCTTGTGCCAGCAGAAGTTCGCGGCCGGCCTGGTTGAGCGCTTCCAGCGTAGCCTTATCCGGTTTCTGCACTACGAAGCGTTCGGCCAGATCGGTCATACTCTCTTCGGCCTCTCTTAGCTCTTGATAGATCCAGTCATTACTGCCATTGAGCCAGGTCTCAAAATAGCCATTATTTCCCCAGCTGGAGGTGCTCACCGCGACATGTTGCAATTCACGGTTGAGATCCAGGTAGTCCCCTGGAGTAATAAGTTCAAGCTCGGTGTTGTTGCTATATTTCAGGACATTCTCTAAGAATATTGGCCCTTCGAACCACCAATGGCCAAATAGTTCTGCGTCATAAGGACTTAACAGATGGATAGAACTGGTGCATTCGTCTTGCAGCCTGCGCCCTTGCTGGAGGCGGGAGTCTACAAATTCGCGGGCATGTATGCTGGCTTTATGCCAGGCAGCGTCTGGGTCGTAGAGAGCCTTCTGCTGGAGTGGAACCTTGCCGGTGATCTTGTAGTATTTGAGTCCGAGATCGTGGCGGAAATCCGGTGAAATTAGGTATTTGCCGACCTCTTCCTGGCTGCCGTCCCAGCCGAAGTCCCGGTAGAACTCCCGGTAGTCGGCGTCTCCGGGATATCCGGTCTCGGCAGACCATACCTGCTTGGAACTCTCTGGATCTCGACCGAATAAAACTAGACCATTCTCGTCGATAACCGGGGCAAAGACGCTATATTTTGGCATTGGCGTAGCATGAAGAATTCCATGGCTGTCAACAATACTATATTCTATGCCGAATTCACGCATTACTTCTGATACCAGTGGGGTATAGGCGCATTCAGGCATCCAAATGCCGCGGGGATGAGCCCCGAAGGTATCGATATAGGAGTTGATTCCGGTCTCAAGTTGCGAGCGGATTACCTGTCTGTTGTCAATCAGTGCCAGGAGAGCGTGGGTGGCTGAGCAGCCGATAATTTCAATTCGTTCGCGATCGCGAAGCTGAGAAAATTCAGTAATAAGATCGCGGTTAAAGTCTTCTTCGAATAAGTGTTTTAACTCGGTGAGATGCTGGTAGTAGAACTCTCTAACCTTTCGTAATGCAGGCTCTGAGGTGTTTTTTTGTGATTCGATTTGAGCCAGTTCAATTATCTTGTCCAGACGTTTACTGTATCTGTTGATAAGTAACTCATCCTGGAGCATAGAGCAGAGGGTTGGGGTCAGAGTAAGGGTGAGCTTGCCTCTGATACCTTTATCTTCAAGCTGATTGAGCATCCGCAGAAGCGGAATGTAGCACTCGCTGATAGCTTCGAATAACCAGTTCTCTTCGAAGAATTCCGGGTGCTCAGGGTGGCGGACAAAGGGAAGATGAGCATGGAGGAGTATACTCTGATATATATGATATGGCTGAGTATTCATGGTCTCAATTAACCTTAACCTTGTTGCTGGCACCTAAATAATCGGTATTTGTCAGGCGGAGGAGTGACTCCAAGTCGGTCTTCCACTTCGGGTCGGAGTCGGCTTGGCTGCTGATTCGGTTCTTTAAGGTGTGGAGTATTCCATAGTCAACCACCATAAATGAAATGCCGTTTAGCGGACTGGCCATTATCTTCAGACTATAACTGGTATCTGGGGTTAATGAGTGCAGGTAGTGCTTGCCTGCGCCTGGATCTAACTCGGCAGCTATCTTCTGACCACTGGTGAGATCCTCAGCAATCAGCTTCCAGGATCGGTAACTTTCAGGATGCATACTCTTATCCCAGGAGATGAATATAGTGCCCGGATCTCGGGCAATGGCACGAATATTATTGTTATTACTCTTCATTACACCTTCTCAATTAATATGCATGAGGTATCAGAAAGATACCTTTAGCTTCCTCTGTGAATCCAACTTCAACCACTGCTGATAGGGCTGGAGTAGGGTTGCTATCTCCCCTGGTGCTGCAGCTAGGCTCAGCTCAATGGCTCTTAGCGCTGCTGTATTGCCGATTAGTCTGCCGATATCGGCTTGTAATAAGGTAATTCCTTCTTTATTACTCAGTATATAGTAGGCGTTGGTACTCTGTATCTTCTTGCTTGTGCGTAGAGTAACACTGATACTCATGCCGGCAAATTCAGCTTCAAGATTCTGCGGGATAGCTTTGAGTAGAGTGCAGAGTTTGCCGATCTCTGTTTTCAGGTCAATTCCCGGTTCAGAATTAATAATAAGCTTATTGCCAGTATAATTAAACTCAATCTTGCCGAATTTTCCAGTTTTTTTATTTAAAAATTTTAGATCATTGATATTCTTAAACGTATAGACCGAGATTTTGCCGATATCGCCAGAGTCTGTGGTAAACGTCCTAGCTGAATTGAACTCCAACCCCTGGCTGTAGCTCTTGACCAGCTTCAAGTAATCTTGATTTCGAATGTTAGTGAAATACTCGTTTAGGTCGAGTAGCGGTAGCTTCTGGTCTTTTTTGAGTCGCTTCAAACGTTGTATTCCCGCTGCGGTCAGGATTTCTCTGACCATAATTCTGCCGGAGCCATCCTCTTTGAGGGCAATTACGGCATCAACCTCAATACATCCGGACATGGTCAGTATGCTGAGTAAGAGAGTTGAGAATAGGCAGAACTTTTTATAGCTATAATAGTTAGGCATTTTTTTTAGTTCCAATTGCAGCAGGATTCAATATAGCATAGAGTTACTATAGTTTTATATCATTAGTATTAAATTTTCATGTGCTTGGTTTTTATGTGACAGTTATAATTGATGATGATTATATGTTTGCGTTGAGATTAGATATTGAAAAAATCGACTTGCACATTTGCCAAATGGCAGTATCATTTGTACTGGTGGTTAGTTATAGATAATGTTCGGGATAATATAGCTTTGTTTTCATTATATACTAGATGATATGATTGAATGTAAAGTAATAATAAGTAAATACTGGATATTGTTGGTATTTACGGATAGCGCCTGAGATGGGTGTTTATTAGTGGATGAGAGGAATATTGTGGCGAGTATTGAAAGAGTAGAGATCGTCGATGATCTGGCGCTTGGTGCGGATGCAGGATTGTTGTTAATTGCCGGACCGTGTGTGATTGAGTCCAGAGAGCATGTGCTGAGGATGGCTGAGATGCTTCGGGATCTGGCGGGAGAACTGGGAATACAATATGTATTCAAGGCTTCATATGATAAGGCAAATAGATCCAGCGTAGAAAATTATAGAGGCCCGGGTATCGACCGGGGGTTGGATATTCTTGCCGAAGTTCGTGAGAAGTTTGATCTGCCGATACTTACGGATTTTCACGCTGAAGTCGAGGTGGAGAAGGTTGCTGCCGTCGTCGATATCTTGCAGATCCCGGCTTTTCTCTCTAGACAGACCGATATTCTGGTGGCGGCGGGGAAGAGTGGTAAGGTGGTAAATATAAAAAAAGGGCAGTTTATGGCGCCGTGGGATATGAAGAATGCCGTGGCGAAGGTGGTATCTTCGGGTAATAACCGGGTTTGCATAACCGAGCGTGGAGCTTCGTTTGGTTATAATAATCTGGTGAGTGATTTTCGTGGTCTCCCGGTGATGCGTGAGTATGCGCCGGTGATCTTTGATGCGACCCATAGTGCGCAACTGCCCGGAGGGCAGGGAGGCTGTAGCGGTGGGGATAGGCAGATGGCTATGGTTTTAGCCAAGGCGGCGGTCGCAGCAGGGATTGACGGAGTATTTCTGGAGGTGCATGATAATCCTGAAGCTGCACTCTGCGATGGGCCGAATATGATAAGATTCAGTGAATTGCGGAAATTGCTCAAGCAGTTGCTGGCGATAAATGTGGCGAGTAATGCGTAGAGGTTATTTTTTTGGGTTGTATTTTTTCGGTTTTATTATAGCTTTATAATAAATGGGTGTAAGCGGTTTGAACTAGAAGGATATAGAGGAAAGAGAATAATGCATATTCTGCCAGCAGTTGATATAAAAGGGGGTAAGGCGGTAAGGTTGTTTCAGGGGGATAAGGACAAGGAAACGGTTTATTCTGATTCGCCGGTAAGTATGGCTCAACGCTGGGTCGATGAAGGGGCAACCTACCTGCATGTGGTCGACCTTGACGGAGCTTTCGATGGCGTGAGTGAGAATGAGGGTTATATTAAAGAGATTGCTCAGACTGTGTCGGTGCCGGTGGAAGTAGGGGGTGGGATACGGACATTGGAGAAGGCGCAGCGTCTGGTGGACTATGGGGTAGAGCGGGTGATAATTGGGACTAAGGCGTTGGAGGATAGGGTTTTTTTGGATGAGTTGATCGAGAAGCTGCCGGGAAACGTAAATGTTGGGGTTGATGCTAGGGATGGGTTTGTCTCAATCAAAGGTTGGACCGAGACCAGCGGCAAGCAAGCCGAGGATTTTCTGGCGGAACTCTCAGGAAGTGGTATCGGGGCAATAATTTATACCGATATTTCACGTGATGGCGCGCTCGCTGGGGTGAATGTAGCAGCGATGCAGCGGGCTATAAAAGCTACAGATATTCCGATTATCGCTTCGGGCGGGGTGACCTCGGTAGAGGATATCAAAGCCCTTTCCAAGCTCGATCTCTTCGGTATTATCTCGGGTAAAGCGCTCTATGACGGGCGTTTGAGCCTCAAGGAGGCGATGGCGGCGCTGGAGGAGTAGGCGGTAATTAATTCAATAACTTAAATGATTAGGGAGTAGAGAATAACATGATAGATATGAAGTTGTTTCGGGATAACCCGGAGTATCTGGCCGAGGCGTGCAGATTGAAACGTGTGGAGCTGGACATCAGTGAAGGTGTGGAGCTATATAGCCGACGTCTGGAGGTTATCGGTGAACTGGAGGAGTTGCAGGCACAGCGTAACGCAGCCAGCAAAGAGGTCGGTATGAAGAAGAAGGCCGGCGAGGACGCTACCGCGGTTATGGAGCGGGTGAAAGATATCTCCAATCGCGCTAAGGAGCTCGAAGAGAGTAAGAAAGAAGTTGAAGAACAACTGCAGCGGATGATCTTGGCTATTCCGAATCATCCGGCGGCGGATGTTCCTGAAGGGAATGGCGAGAATGAGAATGTGGAGATTGACAGTTGGGGTGAGGCTCCTAAGTTTGACTTTGAACCAAAAGCGCATTGGGATATCTGTGAAGACCTGGGATTGGTCGACTTCAAGCGCGGAGTAAAGCTTTCAGGGAGTGGGTTTATTCTCTATAAAGGTCTGGGCGCGCGTCTGGAACGGGCGCTTTATTCATACTTTTTGGATCTGCATACAACCGAGCATGGCTATACTGAGTGGTTGCCGCCGCTCTTGGTCAACCGTGATTCCATGACCGGTACCGGGCAGTTACCCAAGATGGAGAATGATATGTATCGTTGTGATAAGGATGATGACCTCTTTCTTATTCCCACCGCAGAGGTGCCGGTAACCAATATTCACCGGGATGAATTTCTTGCTCGCGAAGAATTACCGCTATATTATACTGCGTACTCAGCCTGTTTCAGGCGGGAAGCGGGTGCTGCGGGTAAGGATACGCGGGGACTACTCAGAGTGCATGAATTCAACAAGGTTGAGATGGTCAAGTTTGTCGAGCCTGAGACCAGTTACGCTGAACTGGAGAAACTGCGTGCCAATGCCGAGACCTGCCTCCAGCGTTTGGGGTTACATTATCGTACCTTAAAACTCTGTACCGGAGATCTGTCTTTTGCTGCAGCCAAGTGCTATGACTTTGAGGCCTATGCGCCCGGGGTCGGTAAATATCTTGAGGTATCAAGTTGCAGTAATTTTGAGGACTTTCAGGCACGCCGAGCCAACATCCGGTATAAGGATGCCAATAAAAAGACTCAGTTCGTGCATACGTTGAATTCATCAGGGTTGGCTCTGCCGCGTACCATGGTGGCTATACTTGAGTGTTACCAGCAGGAAGACGGTTCGGTAATTATCCCTGAGGTGCTTAGGCCATATATGGGGGGGCTGGAGCGGATTACTAAACAAGCCTAGTGTGAGTTTAGGGTTTTGGTGCCGGTTAGGGGTAGAGCTGCCGGAATGGTCGTGGGGATATTTTGTCCTAGTATGAGGATTATATCATGAAATCAGTAACAGGTAGTCGCATATTTTTGATTCTATGCTTGCTGTTGTCAATGGTGGGGAACGGGGGGCTGACTTATGCCGATGATAATTCAACCGCTGCGGCAGTGGCAATTGATATGGAGGAGGCTACACTTACTAAGCTTTCGGCGCAGGAAAAGGCAGCCAATGAGCTTATTATCAATGATAACGTGACCGGGTTGATGACAGCAATCGAAGAGGGGCATCTTGATGTGAATGCGACAATTGGCGGTAATCCGCTGACGGCTATTGCTATCAATAATGATAAGCTTGGGATCTTTGAAGCCCTTATTGACAGTGGCGCCAATCCCAATGCGGTCAATATGCGCGGGCGTTCTTTGCTGATTATTGCTGCAGAGAATGTGCGGCCGTTATTTGTCGATACCTTGCTCAAACAGAAGGGGGTGCGAACCTCTTATGAAGATAATAGTAAGAAGACGGCGCTGGATTACGTTAAGGGATTTACCTTGGAGCAGGCCAAAGTTCTCAAAGAGCGGGGTAAGCGCAGTGAAAGCCCTGCGGCGCTGAGAAGGCAGGCGCAGAATATCTACGAGCGTATAATAGAATACCGTTCAAACTCAATAATCAAGATTGATGAGCAGTCTTTACTCAAATATCTCCCGGTAGGGGTCAGGCCGTATATGCAGATGCGTTTCCTGGGCAGATCGGTTTGGCGCTGGTTCTTGGCCATAGTACTCTTGTTTGTTATCTTTATTGCCAATAGGCTGATACAGCTATATCTGACCAAATTCGTTGAGAGGAGTGAAGGCAGAAGAAGGGCGCATCCCAATGATGCTGAAGCCAAACTATCCTACCTACATTCAACGGTGATTGCCCTCAGGGCGTCGCTAAAATTCTTTATACGCTGGATCGGGGTGTATTTTGTTTTGGCAATACTCTTTCCGGTAGTTCTGGAGGCTGCAAGCTGGGCGTTTGATGTGATAATAACCTATGCCATGGCGGTCTTCTTCTATAATTTATCCGATGTCATTGAGACGGTAGTTGTAAAGTGGATGGATAAGACAGAGTTCCGCCTGAGCAATGCGATAAGCAGCCTGCTGCGAAAATCCATACGGGTGGTTGTAGTGATAATCGCGGCACTGCATATTTATTCGATTGTGACGGGAAATTCAATTACTACACTGGTTGCAGGTCTGGGTATCGGTGGTATGGCGGTGGCTCTGGCGGCGACCGATACGCTCAAGAACTTACTCGGATTTGTTACTATCATCACTGATAAACCATTTGTAGTGGGGGAGCGAGTAGAGGTAAAGGGGCATGACGGAGTGGTTGAGCAGATTGGTATGCGTACTACCAGGATTCGTCGACTCGACGGACACCAGGTTTCGATTCCGAATTCGGTAACGGTGAATGAAGCGGTACGGAATATCGGACGTCGGGAATACCTGAAAAAGGTAATTTCGGTAACCATCACTTATGATACCCCAATAGCTAAGATTGAAAGGGCTATTCAGATACTCAAGGATATTCTCGATAACCATCAGGGAATGGACTTTGAGCATCCACCGCGGGTGTATTTTACCAATATGAATGCGGATAATCTGGAAATTATTGTGACCTATTGGTATTTTCCGGCGGATTGGTATCCATTCTGTGAATTCAATGAATGGGTCAACCTGGAAATGATGAAGCGTTTTGAGGCTGAGGGTATAGAATTTGCCTTCCCGACTCAGACACTCTATCTTGTCGGTGACCCGAACCGCAAGCTTGATCTGTATAACCATGACGCGGCTAATCCTGACAAGCTTCGATAACTATGGAGGTGAGAAATACTATGCACAATTCACTGCTGGCGATGATCAAGGAATATGAAGTGACCCCAGGGAGTATTGGCTACTGGTGGCTGGGGCAGATGGGGTGGTGCGTCAAGACCGCGCAGCACACACTGTATATTGATCCATATCTTTCAGACAGGGAGAAGCGTACATCCAAGCCCGTCCTCAATCCGGCAGAGATTGATAATGCGGATATAATTATCTGTACTCATGATCATATTGATCACATCGATCATCCGATTCTCCCCGTGATTTTACAAGCCTCCGCTTCGGCTTCACTGGTGGTACCGGAGGTGGCGGTTGAGGAACTGGTCAATGGTGATGGTATTGCGCGGGAACGGATACTACCGTTGCGTGCGGGAGCGAGTATCGAGGCTGCCGGGTGTCGCCTGACCGCAATTAAAGCCAAGCATGAAACCTTTGATTATACTGAGGAATATGGATTCCCTTATCTGCAGTATATTGTCGAAGTTGACGGGGTGGTGCTGTATCATGCCGGCGATACCTTGCTCTATGACGGTATGCTCAGCGATTTACAGCGCTGGAGCATCGATATCGCTTTTGTGCCGATCAACGGACGGGATGCGGTGCGGTACCGGCGTAACTGTATGGGGTGTATGACCTGGCAGGAAGCGGTGGATCTCTGTGGGGAACTCAAGCCGCGTCTGGTCTGTCCGGGGCATTGGGATATGTTTCCAGATAACAGTGAGAACCCATTTCTTTTTCTGGATTATTTGCGTACCAAGTATCCTGAGGTCGCTTGTTGGATCGGCATGCCTGGTGATATGGGCTGCCTGTAAGCGGGAGAGTAGTGGTAACTATGTTCAGAGTTCTCCATACCTCGGATTGGCATATCGGCAAGACCTTGTTTTCTAAGAAACGCTACGCTGAGTTTTCCCAGTTCCTAACCTGGTTGCTCGGTATTATTGAGCAAGAATCCATAGATATTCTGCTGGTTTCAGGTGACATCTTTGATACTACAACCCCGAGTAATAAGGCGCTTGAGCTTTATTACTCTTTTCTTGCCGCAGTATCTCGAACCTCCTGCCGGCAGATAGTTGTAACCGGTGGGAATCATGACTCCCCTACTTCACTTGATGCACCTAAAGAGCTACTTAGTTCACTCCGAATCAGCGTAGTCGGGGCGGCGCGTCAGGAACTCTGCGAAGAGATTATTGTTGTAAAAAATGTACTGGGACAGGAGTTAGTCGTTTGCGCAGTGCCGTACTTGCGGGAGCGTGATGTTCGGGTTGTTGAGGCGGGTCAGTCGTTAGAGGAGAAGGCGGCGGCTATTAAGAATGGAGTTCGTGAACACTATCAGCAGGTGGTTGCGGCAGCTCTGGCACAGAAGGCGGTAACTGCGCCGCTGATTGTTATGGGGCATCTCTTTGCTGCAAGAGCGGTTAGTGTAGGTGATGACTCGGAACGTGAACTGTATGTCGGAACTTTGGCGCATATCGATATTGAGGAACTACCGCAGGGAGTGGATTATTATGCGTTTGGTCATCTCCATCTGCCGCAGAAAGTCGGCGGGTCGGAGTATAAGCGCTACTCGGGGGCGCCGCTTCCTCTTACCTTTAAAGAAGCAAAAAAGTCTAAAAGCGTAATTGTTGCAGAGTTTGACGGGGCGGGAATCGAACCGCGAGTACATGAGCTTGAGGTCCCGGTATTTCAGCGGTTACTGAGTATAACGGGTGAGCTGGAACAAATTCTGGGAATGCTACACGGATTGGTGGCATCGCAGGAGTCGGTGTGGGTGGAGGTGGAGTATACCGGTTTGGAACTCTGTTCTGAACTCAAGGAACGGGTTGAGGAGGTGGTGCAGGACAGTAAGGTTGAGGTCTGTAGAATTCGTAACCCGCGGAGTTTAGAGTTGAGTCTGCAGGAAATGGCGCAGGGGAGCGATATTGAGCTTGCAGAGCTGGAACCGGATTATGTCTTTGAACTCTGTCTTCAGGCAAATGGAGTTGATTCAGTACAGGCTGAGGAATTTCGCGCCATGTATAAGGGGATATTGCTGGAGATAAACGAGGCCGATGTCAATGCTATATAGGATCTGGGTGCAGTGAAGATACGTAAATTGCGGCTGAAAAATATCAATTCGCTCTATGGTGAGTGGGAGGTTGATTTCACTATTGCCGAGTACGTGAGTAGTGGTATCTTTGCTATTGTCGGCCCGACCGGTGCCGGTAAGAGTACCCTTCTGGATGCGGTCTCTCTCGCGTTGTATGGACGTACTCCCCGGCTTAATGTAATTTCTGCGAGTACCAATGAACTAATGGCCAAGGGAACGGGAGATTGTGCGGCTGAGGTCTGCTTTGAGGTTGAAGGAGAGGTGTATAGTGCGCATTGGAGTCAGCGCCGTTCACGCTCGCGCGCTGAGGGGAAGCTTCAGAGTTATCGCCATATATTGGATAATGTTACGACCGGGAAGGTTGTTAGTGAGAAAGTTGCGCAGACACGCCTGGAGATTGAAGCTCTGATCGGGATGAACTTTGAGCAATTCTCCAGATCTATGCTGCTGGCGCAGGGTGAATTTGCCAAGTTTTTACAGGCGAGTACAGCAGAACGTTCTGACATTCTGGAGCGTATAACCGATACGGCTGTGTATACCAATATCTCTAAAGCAGTCCATGAGCGAAAAAAAATAGAAGCGGAGAACCTGGTTAAGTTACAAGCCGGCATTGACGGCGTGTATATTTTGAACAGGGAGGAAAAAATGCAGCTCCAGACTGAATTTGCCTCCGTCCAGGAGCAGGAAGTTGAGCTGTCCCGGCGTGAAGAGATATTGCGTCAAATCAAGACTAAACTGGAACGTTTGCGTAGTCTTGAGGCCGTGGAGGTGGAGTTGCGGGCAAAGTCAACTGATTTAGCTAATAGGCGTGAATCGTGGAAGGATGATTTGTTGCGGCTTGAAGGCGGTGAACGGGTGCAGGCTGTATGGGCGGAGTATGAACGACTACAGGAAGGGCGTGTTTTACAAGAGCAGGAGCAACAGGTGTTGCGGGATTGTCAGCAGCAGTTGCATGAGTTTATTATCGATCTTGAGGTTGTCGGTAGAGCGCGAGATGCTGGCAGATCTGAAGCTAAACGAGCTAGAGAGGAGTATGAGCAGGAACAGGTGGTACAAAGGAGGGTACAGGTTCTTGATCACAAGCTTGCTGCGGTTACTCATGATGCTCAAAGGCTGGGTGCCCGCGCAGCTGAGGTTAGAGCCTATTTTGATAAGCTTGGAGCAAACATTGAACAGGTTGAGGCAGAGCTTAAGAGGAATCTTACTCGTCAGCAGGATCTGGGACAATATTTTGAAGGGGCGGATTCAGACCGTCTGTTAGCCACAGAATTAGAGCTTATCGTCGACAGTTTGCGGATGGTTTCGGAACGTACGATTGAGGCCATGGAGCTGCAGGCAGAATTTGGAGTGTTGCAGGACGAGTATGCCCAGGCAGAGGTAGGGTTGCAGGTTGTCAAGTCGGAGAAAGATCGACTCTTGAGCGAGAGTAGCGTACTGCAGGAGGGGGTTGCACTCCGGCAAACTGCAGTAGATACAATTCTTGCCGGGAGTACCGCGGTAGCGCTTGAGTATGATCTCTCTGTCTTGCAGCAACGTCAGGATAGCTTACGTCAGTTATTACGTCTTAAGGCTTCTTTAGACAAGGCCGCCGAGGAGTTGGCGACGCTGCATACGCGCCGTGAACAAGTCCAAGCGGAGAGTGAGTTTCACTCTGGGAAGCAGGAAAAGCTTGGCTTTGAGCAAGAGTCTCTTGAACGTGAGGTAGAGCATCTTGAGCTTGAACTCAGGCTTGTCGACAAGATTAAGACTCTGAGCGAGAGGCGAGATGAATTGGTACCGGGAGAAGCTTGTCCGCTGTGCGGTTCTCCCGAACATCCCTTTGTTGTCGACGGTGTACCCCAGGATGACCTGCTGCTGGATAAGTTGAAAGCGGCAAAGGATATGTTGAAGGAGGTCAATACTGAGTTGTCAGCGTCGCGGGAAGAGTTGGCAACTCTTACCAGTAGGTTTGGCAGTATCCAGGAGCGGCGCGAGCAGTTGGTAAGTCTTCAAGCTGATCTCGCTGGTGAACGTGACAAGTTACTCGATACCCTTGAGCCGGAGAGGCGCTTCGACTCGGTAGAGGAACTGGACGCTGAAGTCGATATTGTTGGGGTACAGGTGGATACGGCCAGGCAGAGGCTGGAAAAGTATCGGCAGACAGAGATGGAGTTGACACGCAAACAGCAGGAATATCAAATGTTGCAGGAAAGACGTTTGCGCTGTGAAGAAGAACATAATCGGAAGGAAGCGTCATTTTTGGCAATAAAGGCCAAGCTAGATGCGCTTACGCAACGCCTGGCGCAGGCTGAGGCTAGTCGGGATGAGCTTGGTGCTGGTTTGCAAAGCAGGCTCAAAAAATACGGCTATGCTGAATTAGTTGTAGCTGAGATTACAGCGCAAAGTGAAGCGATAACCTTTGCGTTACAGCGTCGTTTGGCTGAATATACGACTAAAAAGACCGAACTCGAAGGTTTGCGACGGGATGAAGAGATTGCCGTGACCAAGCTTGCTGAGTATACGAGTGGGCGTAGACGTGAAGAGCAGATTTTTACAGAAGTGTCTGCTGAGCTTGCTGAAATCCAGTCTGAACTTGAGGGCTTGCGTCTAGAACGTCTTGCGCTATATGGGCAGAAAGATCCGGATAGTGAAGAGCTGCGGTGGAAGGAGAGAATTCAGAGTTTAGAAGAGAGTATTGAGCAACGAGACCGGGAGTATGCCAGAGTTGATAAGTGTATTGCTGAGTATTCGGCAAAGGTTGAAACTTCGCAGGAGACAATCGCCAGGCGAACCGGTGAATTGTCCAATCTTGAGACAGGTTTGGTGCAGAGCTTGCATCTGTATGGATTTCAGACAGAACAGGAGATGTTGGCAGCCAAGCTGGATCCTTCAGAGTTGTCGGCGTTGCGTGAAATTCGCGAACAGTTGACTGTTGAAGAAGAGCAACTGCGGCAACGCCAGGTACACAATACTCGTGAGCGCGAGGGGTTGCTTGCGCAATTACAGGATGAAACGGATAGTACTGAGGTGGAGGCACGGCTTGAGGCGTTACTTGTTGAGCGCAGTGCTGCCGCGCAAAGGATCGGGGCGCTTAAGAGTCGGCTGGAGAGTGATAGCCAGGCCGGTGAACTTTTGGCTCAGAAACAGGAAGCGCTTCGGCGGCAGCAGGATATCTGCCGGAAGTGGGGAAATTTGCATGAACTTATAGGTTCGGCAGAGGGGACGAAGTTCAGGAATTTTGCCCAGGGGTTGACGTTTGATATTATGCTTAAATATGCTAATCTCGAATTGCGGGTAATGAGCGAGCGGTATCTGCTGGTACGGGCGGGAACACAGAACCCGGGAGCTGAGTTACTTGGGATTGAGGTTATAGATAAGGATCAGGCGGGATTAGTGCGCTCGGTCAAGAATCTTTCCGGTGGGGAGAGTTTTATTGTTAGTCTGGCTCTGGCGCTTGGACTCTCGAAGATGTCCAGCAAGAAAGTTGTTGTTGCTTCGTTATTCTTGGATGAAGGGTTCGGCACACTTGATGAAGACGAACTCGACAAGGTTCTATCCGCACTAGCGCGGATCCAGCAGCAGGGTAAACTTATCGGCGTGATTTCACATGTTTCTGCTCTCAAGGAAAGAATCGGCTTACAGCTTACTTTGGAAAAATGCGGCGGGGGGCGGAGCATAATCTCAGGACCAGGTTGCAGACGAATATAAAAATCCGGCAAGCTTGAATTGGCTTGCCGGAGTAGATCTATGTGACTGTATGTCGCGGATTACTCAGATTTCAGGTCGTGGTCAAGCCCCAGCGGTCCGAGGGCTTTGTTGAATGCGCTTACGGCTGCAACCAGTTCGATAGTTGCCGTAAGCTCCTCATCGGTGGCACCAGCCTGTTTTGCGGCTGTTCTGTGGGCATCGACGCAGTAGCCACAGTTATTAACGATACAGATGGCAAAGGCGATAAGCTCTTTGGTCTTTGGATCCAGACCTTTGCCTGCAGCTCCGGTAAGCTTGAGCAAGGCATCAAGGAAATCACCGTTGCGACCGAATATCTGGAAGGCCTCTGGAACGAAACCATAGTTTTTTTCAACATTATTCTGGATTGCTACAGCTTTCTCATCTCCTTCTTTGTTATAACGTTTGCAGTTTGACATAATCTCTCCTTTATTGTATTGAATTATAAATTGAGCTTGTGCTCTGTTATGTACTATCATATTCTTTAATCAAAACCTGCAAATAATCATCAAGTATTATTGTTAAGAATACGATATATATTTTAGAACAATTTAACTTATTTGGAGCAGATATTATTTTTTGAGATCAAAAAATAAATTGCAATGTTGTAAAATTTATTATATAGTATGGTAAGAGCTTATCAAAGGAGATAATAATGAGCAAGGATATAAACTTGCCGCCAAATATTGAAGAGTTTGTGAGTGTGGTCAACAAACTAGAGAATAAGGGGCGACTCTCATCCATTGAGAAGAAGAAACTCTGTCTCTGTAAGCTCAAGGTGGCTATGTGGGCGTGTAAATCTGAAGGGTTAGGACTTTCACGCTATTCACTTTCCCAGATATTAGGTCCCGATACCTCTGAAGTCTTTGCTAAGACCGAGGAGTATATGGCCAAGATCAAGTGGGATTCCAAGGAAGATCAGATCATCAATTCACAGATACTGAAGAAGTACCGCAATCAGCCTAGAAGCAGGAAGAGTGGTGTCGCCGGTATTGAACTCTTCAAATAATCGTAGCATTATGTTTGGTCTTTATGGAAATTGTATTCGCAGCTGATATGCACCTTAAGCCTGGGTATAACCCGGGGCAGAATCAAAAGCTCAAGAATTTTTTGGAATTATCGTCAAGGTATGGCCGATTGATTTTGATCGGCGATACCTTTAATTGTTGGTATGAAAAAAATGGTGAATATATCGGTGATTACGCTGAAATTATCGATATATTTGCTGCTGCTATTGCCCATGGGCTGCGGATTGATCTGTTGTCAGGTAATCGGGATTTTGTTATTTCCAAGGGGATAATGACCCCTGAAGGAGATATCTTCTCCGGTTTTACGCTGCCGCTACAGGAGAAATGTTCGGTTCTGGCGCAGGCGGGGATAAATCTCCGGGGCTGGGTGTACAGATTTGAGCAGGACGGTTTGACCTATCACTGTGCCCATGGCGATGTGTACTGTATTGATAATCTCTGGCATCAGCTTTTACGCTATCTGATTATGGGCAATCCTGCGCGTCTGCTCTCACGCTTTGTGCCCGGATGGTTGGTTCATCTAATTTTTTCCTTACTGCAAGCATACAGTCGCGATACCAACAGAAATCCCCATAATATTTATGAATACCTGTTACTGCAGGATGAAGCCTTGATTCCGCTGGTTGATGCAGGGGTGGATCATATTCTCTGCGGGCATCTGCATCAGCATATGTCAAGGGTTGTAATTGGAAGTAAGCGCAAGGGTAGGCTGACAGTTTTACCGTGTTGGGCGGCGGGAGAGTATGGGGTATTAGAAAATACTGCGATTGTTATAAAAAAAACCAGTAGTAGTTGACTTTTATAACGTTATACTTAAACTCTCTATAAATATTTGTTATTGGGCAGTTTTGTTATGATATTATTATGGAGAATACAGTAGAATGCCGAGTCTACCTATCAACCAGATCAGTCGCGGTCAGGCGATTATTTACAACAGTGAAATTTATATGATTATCTCAATGACTCATGTCAAACCGGGAAAGGGTCCAGCCTATCAGCAGACAAAGATGCGAAATGTTGAATCCGGTAAGATTATTGAGAATCGTTTCCGCTCTGAAGATAAGGTCGATACTATAAATGTTGATCGTCAGGGATGTACTTATTCATATAGAAGCGGTGATAATTTTGTCTTTATGAATGATAAGACCTATGAAGAGATTGAGGTGCATGAGAGTATTCTCGGCGATGATAAATTCTATCTGCTAGAGGGTAACCGGATGACCGTCATGGTTGCAGAAGGGCGTGTGCTTGGAGTTGAACTCCCACCTGCGGTTGTACTTGAGGTTACCGAGTGCGACCCTGGAGTAAAGAATGCGACCGCGACCAATGTCTATAAGAATGGAGTGGTTGAGACAGGTCTGAATGTACAGATTCCACCATTTATCAATGTTGGCGATAAGGTAAAGTTGAGTACCGACGGCGGCGAGTATCTGGAACGGGTCAACTCTTAATATCAGTTTGGTGGTGAAGCTTTGAATTTTAGGGTATTGTAGTTTTACGGGCAGGATTGATTCCTGCCCGTTTTTATGTTTCTTGATCTTGGGTTTAGAATTTGAGATAGGCGTTGAGGCCGACCATATGGGTATTGGAGGTGGTTAAAGGCGAGCTACTGCGTTGGTTGGCGTAGATATACTGGTAGTATGGCATGATACCGAGGCGGAGATCCTCGTTGATAGCGTATTCTATGCCTGCTTGTACCAGTGCGCTAAGTCCGTTGAAGTTTGCTGTTGTGTTGTCTGTGCCTTGTCTGTAGGTTGTCCAATTCTGATCCAGAGCCAGGGGGGCGACCTCAAGATTGGCATTGAACTCAAATCTGTCCTCTGGCTGGTAGTTCAGACTCAGGCCAACCGGTATATAGAGTTGGAGATTGTTACGCTCGCTAATGTTGCTGCCTACAAATATATTGTTGGTATACCTCAGACTGAAACCGAAATATGGTGTGACTGTGAGGTTTTGGTCGGGGAGGTTGAAGCTGCGTCCTAATGTCAGCTTTGCATCGGTATAGATGCTTCCGTTGTCTTGCTCAAATACCTTACCTCCAAGCAGGCTCGCCGAGACGTTGAGGGTGAGATCATTACTGAAGCGCTGGTTATATTCGCCGTGGATACCATTGTATAATATCTGGCAGGTCTCGCTATTTTCGCTGTAATTCAGATAGCGTATCTGATATCCCAGGGTGAAGCTACCTTCGGGAAAAGCATTATACTCTGCATCCCCTGCGAGTTCGGAGGTGACCCCGCCGCTTTCGTTGGTTACAAATTCGCCTGCCGGGTGGGATTGCTTGGCAGCAGTTATTGTCTCGTCTGGATTGACACCTGTATTACGGCTCAGGATTGTCGGAGAAATGGGTTCGATACTTACCAGGTTCTCTGGAATTACGGTGCAATCTTCATTTACAAATTCTCCGGCGGCAAATGCGGGAGAAGTATCTGCAGTATTGCCTGGAGTATTGTTATCAGGGAGTGTTGCCGGATGAATAACCGGCAGGTATTCGATATAGACCTCATCTGCGCCAAGTTCGTCGGTAGGTCCATTCTCCAGTATGGCATAATTTACTGCGGTCTTATCCATAGCGTCGGCGAGGTAGGAGGCAGGTATATCATTACTGAAAAAATCCGCTTCCAGCGGTGAGCTTGGAAGAATATTGAATTCACTTGCATCATCGGCAGATATTGGGCTGACCGAGAAGGCAAGAGCAAACAGGATATGCTTTAATGAATGACGAATCTGCATAGAATTTTCCGAAGCATAAAAAAAAGAGTTCGAACTGTCTATGTTATCGTCTAGAATGAGCTTTAGGCTTGAGGTTATAATCTGGTTTTACGGTTTGAGTTGACTAGATATTGTATCTCTGTGTAATTTGAGAAAGGAAAAATGAAATTATAAAAAAACAGGTAGCGCCTGTTGCCAGACTCTACCTGTAATCGCAGTGAAATATGAAAATGCTTAGTTTCCGCAGCCGCAGCAGCCGCCACCGCAACCGCCAACTGCCTGGAAGATCTCTTCAGCCTTGCCGGTACTTCCCAGAACCTCATTGTTCTTGTGCATGTACAGCTCTTTGAGCATATCACGAGCTGGGCTGAGGTACTGGCGTGGGTCGAAGTGTGATGGGTTCTCGGCAAAGTGCTTACGGATAGCAGCGGTCATTGCCAGGCGGCCATCTGAATCGATATTGATCTTACAAACCGCACTCTTCGCTGCCAGACGTAGCTGATCTTCGCCGATACCGATAGCGTCATCAAGCTTGCCGCCGTATTCGTTGATCATCTTGACGTACTGCTGTGGCACAGAAGAAGAACCATGCAGAACGATTGGGAAACCTGGAATGCGCTTTTCAATCTCTTCCAGAATATCAAGGCGGATCTTTGGATCCTGACCTGGCTTGAACTTGAAGGCGCCGTGGCTGGTACCGATAGAGATAGCAAGGCTGTCAACACCAGTCTTAGAAACAAAATCTTCAACCTCATCTGGTTGAGTGTAGACATGGTCTGCAGCAGATACGTCGTCTTCAATACCAGCGAGAACACCGAGTTCACCTTCAACGGTTACGTCGTACTGGTGAGCGTATTCTACAACCTTCTTGGTTTCTTCGATATTCTGCTCGTATGGGTGATGTGAACCATCGATCATAACACTTGAGAAACCATACTCAATGCAGGCTTTGCAGATCTCAAAGTCGGCACCGTGGTCGAGGTGTAGAGCGATAGGAAGACCCTTGCCGCCTGTAAGTTCCTTTGCGTACTCTGTAGCAGCCTGACCCAGGTAGCGCAGAATGGTAGCATTGGCGTATTTACGAGCACCTGCTGACACCTGGAGGATTACGGGACTGCTTGTTTCTACACAACCCATGATGATTGCCTGAAGCTGTTCCATGTTGTTGAAGTTGTAAGCTGGAATAGCAAAACCGCCTGAGATAGCCTTTGCAAACATTCCCCTGGTGTTCATAAGACCAAGATCGCGATAGTTAACTGCCATGATTTCTCCTAATAAAGATTGATGAATAATGTTGTATAACCGACATATATGTTGAATTACGAGTAAAATTTTACTTATTATCGTTCTTTTCTCAATACTTTTTTCTTAATATTTTATTGCCTGTTATCGGATTAGGTGTTTGCTTGCAATGATTTAAGTTAGTATTTATCCTACATAAATTGTTCTGAAGCAGGGTTAAATTGGTGCTATTACGCAAGTTAATTACAGATGCGCAGTCTTTGCCTAGAGGTAACAGAAGATAAACCTGACAAATTTTACAGCAAAATATTATATATATCTTAACTTGTCTGTGAAAATAATCAAGTTAAGTTTTGGTTATCTCAAATATTGTTTGAGTCAGTAAGGCGATATAGCCCCCACATTTTATAAATCCGGGTGCTAAGAGTGTTTGTACTACTTGTCTGTTTTGCTTTATTGCGCGTTTTTATGCATGAATTCGTCGGCATTCTCTGCTGTTACCAGAATAAAGGGGATCATGGCATTCTTCTCGACTTTTTCGCCCTTTGCGAGTTTTACCGCCATGTCTACAGAGGTACTTCCTTGCCCTTTGGCGTCCTGAAATACAGTGCAGGCAAGCTTGCCTTCTTTTACTGCTTCGAGTGCGTCAGGAATTGCATCGATGCCGACAATCTTGATCTTCTCACTGAGTCCGGCCGCATCTACTGCCGATAGGGCGCCCATTGCCATATCATCATTCTGAGCACAGATCAGGTTAATATTATCGAATGCCTGGATCATATCCTCGGTGATACTCATGGCTTTATCGCGCTTCCACTCCGCTGTCTGCTCGGCGAGAACCTTGATCTTCGGGTTTTTGTCCAGAAGTTCTTGTTGGATTCCCTCACGCCGTTTGATCTCTGGAGACTGACCCATGGGACCGTGTAGGATGATGATATTTCCGCCGTCAGGTAGTAGTTTATTAACATACTTACCTTGGATCTTGCCGGCTTCAACATCATCTGAACCGACATAGATGTCATAATTGGGGTTGGTGGTCAGCGTATTGCATTCGACAACCGGTATGCCGGCTTCTTTGGCTCGGTCGACGGCAGGGGATAGACCGGCAGCATCCTGGGCGTTGAGAATGATGGCGTCTACCCCTTGGGAAATAAAGTTTTCGATCTGGGATAACTGGGTGACGATATCGCCGCGAGCATCAACAACTATCAGCTCGACATTGTCATAGTCGTTGCCTCTGGCTTCTACCGCATCGGCAATGTTCTTGACGAATTGATCTGATAGATTCTTGAAAGCAACGCCAATCTTGATGGTCTCAGCAGCCTGAGAACTTACTTGAAGTCCAACAAACATTACCAACATGGCAATACTCAATAATAACTTCTTTAACATTACAATCTCCTTAATTAATATACACACACACAAATAAGATATACACTATTCACAGAAAGTGAATTAAACCTTCTTCTTCTTGGCCTGATCAAGAATTACGGCCAGGGCAATAATGGCACCTTTGACAATAAGTTGGTAGTAGGAGGAGACATTCATAAGATTGAGACCATTGTTGATGATGCCCATAATTATAAAGCCCATCACTGTACCGAATATACTGCCGGAACCACCGGCCAGCGACGCCCCGCCAATAACGCAGGAGGCGATGGCGTCCATCTCATAGGAGGTGCCTATAGCCGGTTGACCGGAACCAATCCTGGAGGCAAGAATGACCCCGGACAGACCAGCTAGAGTGCCGCTGATGATAAATACCCACAATTGAACCGCACCAACCCTCACGCCGGAGGCTCTGGCAGCAAGAGCGTTGCCACCGACGGCGTAGACGTGACGACCAAACTTAGTTTTGCTCAGGATAATACCGGTAACGATAATACTGGCAATTAGAAACCATACCGGAATCGGAATCTTCAGGAAATATCCGTGGCCGATAAATTTAAAGGCTTTGGACGAAAGAACGTATGGTCGGCCATCGGCGTAAGCAAGGGCAAAGCCTCGGGCAATAGTAAGCATGGCGAGAGTCGAGATGAAACCCGGGATGTTGAATTTTACGACTAGAAAGCCATTGATGAACCCTAGAGCCGAGCAGGCTAGAATGCCGAAAATCATGCCGGTGAATACCGCGTCAGGGTGGGCGTAGATGATGCTGCCGCTGATAACTCCCGAGACGGCTACTAATGAACCAACCGATAAATCGATGGAACCGGTGATGATCACAAAGGTCATGCCCAGCGCTAGAATACCGTTTATAGATACCTGACGGATAACATTGGTCAGATTGTTTGCGGTAAAGAAGCTGGATGAAAGAAATGAAAGTAGTAACATCAGTACAAGCAGGAAAATTATCAGTCCGGCGTTTTGTGATTTGAGAAAATTGTATTTATGCTTTTTCAATAGTGAATTCAATTTATTATCCTCATATATATATTTGCAATAATTACTATATCCTATATGGCGCAGTGCAGAATGTCTTCCTGGGTAATGTTAGCGTTGGTAAACTCACCCCTAATTCTGCCGCCACCGATAACAATAATACGATCACTCATCCCCAAGATCTCCGGCATCTCCGAGGAGATCATGATGATGCCCATACCCTTCTCGGCCAGATCGCACATAATGCTGTGAATCTCTGATTTGGCTCCGATATCAATGCCTCGGGTTGGTTCGTCGATGATCAGCAGAGTAGGTTCCTTGAGCAGCCCTTTGCTGAGTACAACCTTCTGCTGATTGCCGCCGCTGAGATTTTCGACCTTCTGGTTTATACTTGGGGTTTTAACCTTGAGACGCTCTGAGATACGGCGAGTCTCTTCCTTCTCATAGTGCTGATCCAAGAAGTAATGACGGGTAAAATCTGCCAGGTGCGGGAGGCTGATATTCTCACGAATGGATCTGCCCATCACCAGTCCTATACCTTTGCGGTCTTCACTGGCAAAGGCAATATTATGCTGTATCGCATCCTGCGGGTGCCGTATCTTTATCTCCTTGCCGTTGAGCAAGATTGTGCCCGACGTCAGCGGATCTAGGCCGAAGATAGACTGTACAATCTCACTCCTGCCGGCGCCTACCAGACCGGCGATGCCGAGGATCTCACCAGCGCGAACAGAGAATGAAATGTCGGAAAAGACACCGGTTCGGCAGAGATTTTTGACTTCAAATATCGGCTCGCCGATAGCAACCTGACGTTTGGGGAAGAGTTGACTTATAGTGCGCCCGACCATCATGTTTACTAATTCGTCCCGGGTGAGATTCTTGGCGGTTCGCGTGCCGACATATTCACCATCACGGAGAATCGAGACCCGGTCGCTGAGCTCAAGCACCTCCTCCAGACGGTGAGAGATGTAGATTATCGCTACCCCTGCGGCTTTTAGCTCGGCAATGATCTTGAAGAGTTGCTGACTCTCCTCTTCGCTGAGGGAGGAGGTCGGTTCATCCATAATAATTACCTTTGCCTGCTGGAAGACTGCTTTGATTATTTCTATCATCTGCCGATGGGCGACACTGAGATGTTTGATTTTCTCCGTGGCTTTATAGGGAAGAGAAAATTTATCGAGCAGCGCTTGGCTCTGCCGGAGTTGTTCCTGTTGGTTGAAGAAGAAATCGGTCATAAGTGAGAGTTCGCGCCCAATAAATATGTTGTCGCTTATACTCATTTCTGGGATCGAATTCAACTCCTGATGTATCATGGAGATGCCGAGTTTGATGGCTTCGCTGGGGCTGTTGATGCTGATATCCTCCGAACGGTAAATAATCTGACCTTCATCCTTCTGGTGAATACCCTGTATGATCTTCATTAGTGTTGACTTGCCAGCACCGTTTTCACCGACGAGGGAATGCACCTCGGCCGGATAAATATCCAGATCAATATTGGTGAGAGCTCTTACCCCGGGAAAACTCTTGCTGATGCCACGCAGGCTCAATATAGGCTGAGTTGTATCTTCTGGTGTGGTCATTATTGTCTGTAAACTCCTAAATCAGGGTTTTCCGGTCCGAAGTGTTTGAGCATTACGAGTGGCTCACTCTGAGAATAATTTTTGATTCTGACACCGTCCTTGGCAGTGCACTCAGGAACAAAGTATTCGTCATAGCTTTCCTGAGTGAAGCGTAGGAGGGTAGGGGTTTCCAGTGGCTGTTCGTTGATGCTGCCGTAACCTTGCAGTAAGATAAGTCCATAGGCTGCGTTATCGGTTATGGTTACTTCTTGCTCCGGATAAATTGTGAGCTCGGTAGCACTGCACGCCCAAGACTTATAGCAGATCCAGTTCTCTGTATAATCACTGGAGTCAGAATTTAAATTACAGCCTTTAGGCTTTGGAGCCATAAAACGGTTTTCAAAGAAATACGGATCAGTATTGAGTTCCCAGTCGATTACGTCTACCAGATAGTCGTAGTCTCCGAGTTTGTTGACTGGGGTATTACTCCAGAGCAGATCCTTGCTTACTGCGTGCTCCTTGTAGAGAACTGATTCGTACATGGCGTAAATGTCAGAGGCGAACTGCGGTTCATATGTACAGAGGCTGCCCGGGGCATGAAGAGTGCCTGGAGGTACATCCCAGCCGGTTCCTGGAACCAGCTTGAAGGCGCGTGCCAGTCTGGTGATTCTATTGTCACCTTTGACAAAATCCTTGAGAGCATCCCGTACCTCTTCTTTGGTGGTTTTGGGGTTGAGGCCGAAGAAGGTGAAAGGGAATTCTCCGCCGTGGTTATTGACCTGAGCCGGGAAGAAGTACATCTCGGGTTTGCCTTCCATACCTACTTTATTTGCGTGTTCATCCCGGTGGTGGATATGGAAGGGTAGGGGACCCTCATTATCAAAGAACTTTGAGAACATCGGCCATTTGCCGTATTCACTCCAGAGCCGTGAACCAATTATCTCATCTTGGAACAGGTCTATCGCTTCCAGCAAGGTGACTTTTCCGCCGTCTTCGAGAATGATATAACTCAAGCCCTCATTTTCCGGGGTATTCTCGCCATTGTCGGCATGGGTAGTTGAGGCGAACCAGCGTTCATCTATTCCTCCACGCTCCAGACCCAGGTAGTAATAATCGTCTGGGTGGAGTTTGATGCGCTTGCCGGGGCGGCAGAATGAACGGGGAACCCAGGTTGGCAGTAAACGGAGTAAGCCATTGTTTTTTTCTAAAGTAGTTGTAAGCCTATTCTTCATGATCTCTCCTAATAATTATGTTTGCGATATGCGAGTACTATACTCGTGGTATGTTTTTAGGGTATTTTGGTTGGGGCTGATGTTCTTTGATGTTCGTTATTACCTGCCCGGAGGCAGAGATTATGTCTATAATTATCGTGAAAACGTTTTCATAAATAGCTTTAGATTGTCGTTTCACGGGGGATAAGAGTAGGCTCCAAGATTATGTGTTTATCTTTGAGACCAGTATTTGTTCGCTGTAGATCCAATAGATCGAAGGCTATTTGTGCAAGTTTCTCATAAGGCTGATCAATGGTTGACATCGCTGGGTAACAGATCCGGGTATACTCAATATTATCCATGCCCAGAAGCTTTACATCATCTGGTACTGTATGACCAGTGCGGAGATACTTTGACATAGCCCCCAGCGCAATCAGATCGTTCTGTCCCCAGATACCGTCGAGTTCGAGCGAATTTGCTAGATAATACTCTGCGCCTCTGGTTCCGGTCTCGCTGTCAAATTTGCCGGAAAATATATATTCTTCCGGGATTTCATAGCCAAGTTTTAGGAGTTTGTCCTTGAAGCCATCCAGGCGATCCCGGCAGAGGCTGATACTCTTGTCGCCGGTGATGGTACCGATTTTACGACAGCCACGATCCCAGAGATGTTGAGCCGCTAGTTCGCCAGCGGCGTAATTATCCAGAACTATATTGGGGATACGCTCGTGCTTGAGCACGCGATCGATTATTACTGTGGGTGTTGACTGTTTGTCGATCATGTGCATGACTTTGCTGTTATCTGAAACCCGAGAAAAGATGATCCCGTCGATGTTGCGCCGGAGCATGGATTCAATTATCTCGGTCTCGTAGTCTAGGTTATCCTGGGTGTTTGCAATGAGCAGGCCAAGGTTGCGGCTGGTGGCGACCTTCTCCATAAAGCTAATGACCTTGGCAAAGGCAGATTCTTCAAAGAGCGGAACGATAAGTCCTATGAGTCGAGTGTTCTTGGAGCGAAGTCCCTGGGCAACAAGATTTGGCTTGTAGCCAATTTGGCTAATCGCATCTTTGACTTTTTTCTCAGTCTCTTCGTTGACCGGGGTGTTACCGCTGAGTACCCGTGAAACAGTTGAGATGGAAACTCCGGCGAGTGCTGCCACGTCTTTGATTGAAGCCATTACTTATCCTTATAAAATCGTTTTCACAATCGTTTTCATACTTTTATTATATGACGTTTATTTGCTTAGTCAAATTTATGAATAGTTTTTTTTATAATTTTTTTTCCCCTATGTTTTAGTAGATTCTATTTAGGGGAATGGGCGGGGAGTTAATTGTAGTGTGATTTGAATTTGAGTATATTTGTCTAGCAATGAGAATTAGTTGAATAGGATGCAAACACAGGGGGCATTCAATGATATATTTTATACTAGTTCGTTTCCGTAATTGCAGATGTCTTTAAGTATTAAATTAAATTCGGGTGTGAAGTGCAGTGGCGGGATTTGGTAGCTGGGTTGAAAGTTAAATTTGAAATATAATTTCAGATAATTTTGTAGCCTGCGGCGCTGAGAGCCTGGCAGCCTTGTTCAAGGTCTGTGGCTTTGATGAGGATATAATCGGTATCGAAGGTGGAGATGGCAAATATGCTGATGTCGGAGGCAGCCAGGTAACCGGATAACCCCGCGAGTATTCCGGTTAGGGCGAAATCAAGCGGGCCGAGAACTTCCAGCGAGCACCATCCGGGTTCAGACTTGCTGGCGCTGAGTGGAACGCTATTGGGGCAGACAATTGAGAGTTCACTTGGGGTGCGGGTAATGCTATAGAAGGTGGAGGTAAATACTGATTGTGGTATTTGGGCGCTTGGAGCAAGGCGGTGAATCGTCAGTTCTGCGTTATGTCTTTTCAGAGTAAGTATGGGCATAATTAGCTGCTTATTTTAATATTGACCGTATGGTAAAATCTAGCTGCGTGAAAACTTGTATTGACTCATGCAAGCTGCACAATATAATATAACATATTATATATACTATGTATTCACAAAAATTATTATTACAGAAAAATATAAAAACTATAGAAGGTATAACCTTATCATGAATGATGAAATAATTGAGCGTATCGCTGAAATTAAAGCAGAGAAGAATGCTGTTCTTATGGTACATAATTATCAGAACGCCGAAGTTCAGGATCTGGCAGATTATCTGGGTGACAGCCTGGGGCTGGCGCAGATTGCCACCCAGACGGATGCGGCGGTAATTGTCTCCTGTGGGGTGTATTTTATGGCTGAGACGGCTTCGATGCTCTGTCAGGAGAAGACGGTTCTGATCCCTGATGCTAATGCTGGATGTGACATGGCGAATATGATAACCCCGTTTGAACTCTCTGAGCTCAAGCAGAAGCACCCGGAGGCGGTAGTCGTGACCTATGTCAACAGTACGGCAGAGATCAAGGCGATGAGCGATATTTGTTGCACTTCGGCCAATGCGGTAAAGGTGGTCGCCTCTATTCCTCAGGAAAAAGAGGTCATCTTTATCCCGGATAGAAATCTGGGGCGGTACGTGGCAAGCTGCTTGAACAGGGATAATATAATATTTTATGATCAGGGGTATTGCCCGGTTCATGACCGGATGCTGCTGCAGTACGCGGTACGTGCCAAGCATGAGTATCCGACCGCCAAGCTGGTACTCCATCCCGAAGCGCGACTTGAGGTCTTGAATATTGCCGATATGGTCGGAAGCACTACCGGTATACTTGAATACTGTCGGGAGTCGTTGGCGCGTGAGTTTATAATCGGTACTGAAATAGGTATCTTGCACCGGCTGCGCAAGGAGAATCCGGGTAAAAAGTTTTATCCGCTGTTGCCGATAGCGGATTGTCCGTCGATGAAGCTGGCGACGCCTGCTAAGATACTTCGTTGTCTGGAGAATATGGAGGTAGAGGTGCGGGTTGATCCGGATACGGCCAAACGTGGGGTGAGGGCGATTGAAAGGATGCTGGAGGTGAGCAAGTGAGTAACATTGCACAGAATCTTGAACGGGTGAGAGATAATATTGCGACGACGTGCCGGCGTTGCGGGCGGGATAGCTCAGAGGTGCGGCTGGTGGCGGTGACCAAGACGGTGGGAGAAGCAGAGATCAGGGAATTGTACCGTCTGGGTGTGCGTGATTTTGGCGAGAATCGGGTCGAGGTTCTGCTGCCCAAACTGGAGCAGTTGTCTGATCTTGAGGGGGTGCGGTGGCATTTTATTGGTCATCTTCAACGTAATAAGGCGAAAAAAATATTAGCACCGGTTGCGGCGATACATAGTGTGGAGTCTGCCGGGTTATTGAGTATTATCGCCGGGAGCGAGTATACCCCTGAGGTGTTTATTGAGGTAAGCATCAGTGGTGAGGAGAATAAGTACGGACTTGCGCCTCAGTTGGTGCCGGCGTTGATTGCCGAGTATAAGTCTAAAGTGAAACTCGTCGGTATGATGACGATGGCGCCATTTGAGGTTGCGGAAACGGAAGTACGTGGCGTATTTGCTGGACTTAGGGAGTTGCGTGATGAAATGGCTGCCAGGTTTGAACTTGAGTTGCCTTATCTCTCTATGGGAATGAGTAATGATTATATTGTGGCAATTGAAGAAGGAGCGACTCACATCCGGGTTGGTAGTGAGCTCTTTAGATAGGTCCTTGCGTAAAAATTAACAGGTGATGGGGATAGACAAATGTATGATGGAAAGATAGTAGGGGTAATCGGGGCTGGGAATATGGCAGAGGCGCTGATTAGCGGCGTAATCAAGGCCGGTCTCGTTGCTGCTGATAATATTATTGCTTGTGATGTCTCTCTGGAACGGCGTGAGGTATTTGCCGGTATGGGGTGTAAGGTTACGGCAAATGTAGATGAACTACTGGTGGCTGATATTGTCCTGCTGGGGGTAAAACCCCAAGTTGTCAGTTCTGTACTTGCAGAGATTGGGGCGCGGTTTACCGCTGATCAGCTTTTGATCTCTATCGCTGCCGGAGTGACTATCGAGACGTTACAGAGTTTGGCGCCGGCAGTGCGGGTGATTCGCGTGATGCCGAATACGCCAATGCTGGTTGGAGCCGGCGTGAGCGGGGTGGCTCGAGGTAATAGCGCGAAGAGCTCTGATGTAGCGATGGCGCTGGAGATGTGTGCTTCCGCGGGTGATGCGTATGAGGTGGCGGAGAGCCAGTTGGATGCGGTAACCGGTCTCTCTGGAAGTGGGCCGGCATATCTGTTTTACTTTACGGAGTGTCTGATCGAGGCGGGAATACATGTGGGGCTGCCACCGGAATTAGCGGAGAAGATGGCGTGTAAGACGGTAATTGGAGCGGCAAAGCTGATGGCTCAGAGCGGTGAGAGCCCGAAGGCTTTGCGCAAGAAGGTAACCAGCCCCAATGGCACCACCGAGGCTGCGATCAAGGTAAAGCATGAGAAGGGTTTTGCGAAGGTGGTGATTAACGCCGTTGAGCGTGCAAAAGAACGTAGCGAAGAGTTGGCACGTGGAGAGTAGATCTTGACGAAATCTGAATATGCTCAACTCAAGCTTGAAGAGATGGCTAACGGTGTTATCCTGCCGGTTAGAGCTAAACCGGCGGCGCGGCAGAATAGTATTACCGGCGTCTTCAACGGGGCGCTCAAAGTATCGGTGACTACTGCACCGGAGAAGGGCAAAGCCAATAAAGCTATTCTCAAACTCCTCTCTAAGGAGTTAGGTATTCCTGCAAAATTAATCTCTTTGCACTCCGGGGAGACCTCGGGAGAGAAGAAGTTCTTTATCTGCGCGCATACTCTGGAAGATGTTCAGAGTATAATTTTGAGTAGATTAAGTTGAGACAGTTCCGGCAAAGGTTAGAAGGTCTATGTAAGGGTTCGAAAAATGTGAAACAGGCAGAATATTCTTGAGTGCTACCGCTATGATTTTTTGTAGTAAAGTGAAGGGGGTATTATGGAGATAATCCAACTCGATATTCAGGGGATGACTTGCGCGGCATGTGTCTCGCATGTTGAAAAAGCTATAAAAAAGGTTGACGGTGTTGATCTCGCAACTGTTAATCTGGCAACTGAACAGGCAACTGTCAGTTTTGATCCTGCAGTAGCGCAAGTAGCTACCATAATAGAGAGTGTTATACATGCAGGGTACTCTGCATGTATAACCACTGAACTTGACGCGAAAAAAAAGTCGGAGAAGAAGGATGATGAGCTGCGGCGTTTGAAGCGTCGGGTTATAATTGCGGTTATTCTCTGTGCTCCTCTGCTTGGAGCTATGCTTGCGGGAGTATTGAAAATATCATCGCTGATGTTTTTACATAATCCGGTATTGCAGTTAATACTAGCCACCCCGGTGCAGTTCTGGATAGGCTGGAGGTTTTATAAAGGGGCGTGGAGTAATATAAAATCTCTGAGTCCGGGGATGGATCTGCTTGTTGCGCTCGGCACCAGTTCTGCATACATCTTCAGCATCTTCAATGGCTTTATTGCTTCACGGGTGGGGGTCGCCTCTACTGGGCTGTACTTTGAAGCATCGGCTGTTATCATTACTCTAGTGTTGCTCGGTAAGTATCTTGAGGCAAAAGCCAAGGGTAAGACTTCGGAAGCTATTAAGAAGCTTATGGGGTTGCAGCCTCAATCTGCCAGTGTTGAGCGCAATGGTGAACTGATTGTGGTGCCGATAAGTGATGTGTTGGTTGGTGATATTATTCATATCAGACCTGGGGAGAGAATTCCGGTTGATGGAATAATTATTAGCGGTAACACGGCGGTTGACGAGAGTATGGTTACCGGCGAGAGCATTCCGGTTGAGAAGGAGAGTGGTGATAAACTTATAAGTGGTACGATCAACAGTTACGGAACACTGAAGTTTCGCGCTGAGCATGTGGGAAAAGACTCGGTGTTGTCACGGATAATCAGCATCGTTGAAGAGGCGCAAGGGTCAAAAGCACCGATTCAGAAGATTGCTGACAAGGTGGCGGCTATTTTTGTTCCGGCAGTGTTGGGGATTGCGTTGTTGACATTTCTTGTGTGGTGGCTTGTAGTCGGTTCACTCCCTTCGGCGATAATTGCTGCGGTTGCGGTTCTGGTTATCGCTTGCCCGTGTTCTTTAGGCCTTGCGACTCCTACCGCGATTATGGTAGGTACGGGCATCGGCGCGCAACGGGGTATACTGATAAAGAACGGCGAAGTACTGCAGCTCTCTGGAAAGCTGAATGCGGTAGTTCTTGATAAGACCGGCACTCTTACTCAGGGAAGACCGCAACTGCAGAGAGTGGTTCCTCTTACTGAGGATAAGTCTAAAGAACAGGTTGATTATCTCTTTCAGCTTGCAGCCAGTATCGAGTATAATTCGGAGCATCCGCTGGCAAAAGCAGTAGTTCAAGCCGCTAAAGCTAAGGGGTATGAGTTTATTGAAGTTGATTCATTTTATGCTGTAGCTGGTAAGGGGGTGGAAGCGATTATTGCTAATACCAAATACTATGTTGGAACCGAGAAATTCCTGCGTGAAAGCGGTATCGCTACCGCCGAGGCAATGACTGAAAAATCAGCTCTTGAAGAAGAAGGTAACACCGTGGTTATTCTCTCTGACGCGCAGAAGCCTTTGGCTCTTCTGGTAATTGCTGATAAGATAAAGGCTACTTCTGTATCGGCTATTGCTACTCTGAAAGCGCTGGGGTTGGACATCTATATGATAACGGGTGATAATGAAAGAACTGCCCGGGCAATTGCAGGATCAGTCGGTATCACTAATGTTCTGGCTGGGGTGCTTCCTGAAGGTAAGTCTTCAGAAGTACAAAAATTACAGCGTCAGGGCAAAATTGTGGCGATGGTCGGTGATGGTATAAATGATGCTCCAGCACTTGCTACAGCAGATGTTGGCATCGCAATGGGTGAGGGTTCTGACATAGCACTGGAGTCGGCAGATGTTACTCTGATGCGCGGGGATCTAAATGAGATTGCTGCCGCAATACAGCTCTCACGCAAAACAATGTCAAAGATTAAACAGAATTTGTTTTGGGCGTTCTTTTATAACGCTATCGGTATACCAGTTGCAGCCTTGGGTTTTTTGAATCCAATGATTGCCGGAGCCGCTATGGCTTTCAGTTCGGTATCTGTAGTGTCAAATTCATTGAGTCTCAGGCAATTCAAATTTCAGCCGTTAGGCTGTAATGAAGATAATAGTGATGCAATAAACTGCAAATCGATATCAAAGGAGAAAATTATGGAGTTTACGCTTACTGTGGAAGGCATGAGCTGTCAGCACTGTAAGAATCATGTGGAAAAAGCTGCTTTAGGGGTTGCTGGAGTATTAAACGCTGAAGTGGATCTTGACAGGAAGGAATTGACGCTGGCGCTTGCTGATGATAATGGGAATATTGAGGAAGTGAAAAAAGTCGTGACCGAAGCAGGCTATCCTGTTTCCTGACTCTATATGTAATGCGGCTGATTTTTGTTGAGCCGAATATCTTTATTTTTAACATACCGATGGCGTAATCAATTTTAACCGGAAAGGCTGGATTGACTTTAACTTGTTTTCGATATATTCAGTAAGTATTTGCGAAGAGTGGTATCTGATTATGGAGAGACAAGATGAAAAGAATACTGATCCTTACGGCGATTGCTGTGGGTGGAGTCCTAGGAGGGTGTAGTGAATCGGTATCGGAGTCTGCTCGGTTGGAGCAGGGTAATCCAGAGAATATCAGGACGGTTCATTCAACCCGCAGGGTATATGCGAAGAATATTATTCCGCGTGCGGCGAACTTGGGTGATGACTGGATCGAGGTCGATAAACGGATAGTCACCAAGTCCAAACTGGCGCAGTCGGGTTCGGGGGCGACGGCGGACAGTAATTATGTCCTGCTCAATGCTGACGCCGAGAGGGTGGTGGCTGAGAGCCGACTGGTCAAGACTATTGCTAGATCGGTTTATAGCAATTATGCTGTGGCTGAGCCGGTGGCACTCAGTGTTACCTGGGTGATGAATGGCAGACCGATAAAAGGCTTTACCGAAAATGATCTGTATACTCTGAACCGTATCAGTGGCTTCACCGACTGGAAGCTTGAGGAGAAGGGGATTGCAGTGGCCTTGCCTACAGGGGATATTTACCCTGGAGCCAAAGATAATATGTTTGCCATGAAGGAGCCGGTTGCGGTATATCTGGCAGTTGATGGCGGTTTGGTAGAGGTCAGAGCCTCTGGAAAACTTGAGCCTAAGGACTTTGCCAAGGCGATTAAAGTCGTGAAGCAGGGGCTATGGATGAATATTAGACCGGATGACGGTACTGGGCATCAACCGGAGAATACAAAGGTATTCTGGAATACTTTGAAAGAGTGTATGCTGTAGACCAGTTTGCTTTGAAATTAAAGGTTTAGAAAATTAGTAGAGAGTTGCTTTCCTTTATTGGGGCAACTCTTTTTCAGGCTTGAGCAAGAATATTGTTTATGCTGGCCAGGAGTTCGGTAAGTCTGAAGGGTTTGGAGATGTAGGCCGAGATATCAAACTGCGCCAGTTTGAGTTTGATTGTGCGCTCTGATCTGGCACTGACTATCATTACCGGAGTAAGCTCATACTGTGGGTTGGAGCGTATCGTCTTGAGTACCTCCACTCCACTTACCGTGGGCATCATCAGGTCGAGAATAAAGAGGTCTATATCGGCCTTGGCTTGAATAAGCTTGAGTACCATCCTGCCGTCATTCATCTCCTTGGTATGCCCGCCACATGAGTTTATGGCGCGGCTGATCATCACTCTGACACTGTCTTGATCTTCGGCTATTAAAATAGCTTTGTCTTTGATGCCAGGGTATAGATTGGTCTTGGCAGGGGTTTCAGTGTCCTCAACTTCGATATTCTTCTGAGGTTTGGGCGGGTTTTCAACAACACCTTCTATCTTGATTGTGGGGCGGAGCGGTTTCTCCTTGCCATTGAGGATTTTGATTGCAAGTTCACAGGCAGTGATAAGTTCTTTGTGTGAGGTGCCGGTGAGAAATGATTTTAATTTAGGAAGGGCTTGCTGGGCACAGGCCGGACCGATTGAGGAGAGTACCTTCAGTGCAGATAGCTGGACGTCACTGAGCTTGCTACGCAGGTAGGATATCATCCGCGGGGTGGCATTTATCGCACCTTCGCCCATGTGCAGCAGCAGGTTGGTTGCCTTTTCTCTGAACTTATAGTTGCTGTCGTTCATCAATTTGGCGATATGAGTGCTATATTCGGTAAAATCCTCACCCTTCATGATCAGGCGGATAATATTATCCAGAATTAAATGCCTGGTATCCCCATCCATGCGGTGAAAAGAGGTTAGCAGGGTCTCTGAGGCGAGCTTGAAATATTCATCGGAGATCAGCAGCCTTGAGAGAATCTTTCTCTTCTCATTAGGAGAAGTTTTGAGGGAGATATACTGCTCTATGGCTTTAAGGGTTGCTTTTTCATTGGCATACGGCCAGATATTCTGACTTCTTTTTGAGATGGATCGTTCACTTTCGTAAGGACTGTCTGCACTCATTATTCTTGCGGTCTCCCAAAACATTGGTGTTATTTCAGTAGTTGCTCAGTTGCATTCAATGCTATAGTATTATTATCAAAATTTGGGGTTATACTGAAAGTAAAAAACTCAGATGAAGTTAAAAAATTAAGTATATCGGTGACTAACAGCTGGTGGTGTGTGCCCAGGTTGAGAATGACCTCATGCTTAAGATTCTCCGGGCATGAATTGACCAGGGAATTACTGAGGATCTGGGAGTAGTGCCACTCGGTGTCGAAGATTGGTGACGCTGAGGACGCGGCTATAGGCTGATAGGGTGCGGTTGGCAGGAGTTTGAGTTCGCAGTAGTCAATATCAGCAACTGTCGCGAAGGTTGCTGCTATGGCCGGGAGCAACGGGGGAAGGCTGACAGTCGTTGTATTCTCGTTGCTCTCTGTTTTGAGCTGATTGCCTAGTAATTGCATGGCCAAGTTATTGCTTTGGCGGTATTTCTGGATGGTTTTTTGTAATTTCTGATTGAAACTCCGCTGAGTTGTCTGTTTATCCTGCAGTTGTAAATACAGGTGTGCTGCCTGCAGAATATTGGTAGTGGCGGTGGACGGCTGGGTAAGGGTAAACCCTGCCTGACCGGTAAGTTGTTCAAGGAGTATCTGATCAATGTTGGTAAATAATGGTTGCAGTAGCGGAGGACTGTTCTTAACCAGGTCGGTGATTGCTTGCTGGAGAATCTGCTGGAGATTGGATTTGGGTAAACTGAGATTGAGGCAGAGGCTGGGGGCGGTGTTCTCTAGTTTGAGCTGCCTCTGGGCAGTATCCTTGGTTTTTAGTTTGGAAAGATTTTGGTCTTTGAATGTTAGTTCTCCCCGGCTCTTAAGTCCTTCCAGGGTCCAGAAAATATTGATGCAGCCTTCTTCTATATGCTGGTGGGAGGTGGCATTCTGCTGAGGTAGTTCGGCAGGGAATAGTGATATCTCAATTGTTGTTTCGGTCTTTTTAAATTCTGTATCCAGGTATGTGGCTGGCGGTAATTGAAAGTCGGCCAGGGCTTCAAGTCTGGTACTTATCAGTATTGCCCGCTGATAGGCTGGAGCCGGAGCAATGAAGAGGTTTTCCCGGGAATTAATTGGGAGCTTGTAGTACTTTATTCCCTTGAAGGTATCGGACTTATTTAACAGGGTGCTAATTTTCAGTGCCAGAAAACCGGTATTATCCAACCAGGCGATAGCATTATAGGTTGGAATTTGCTCGGCAGAGTAGGATATGCCGCCGGCTACAGCAAGAATATTACGGATACCGATGACCGCGGTGGCTTTGGTGTTCAGATCGGTTAATACCGTATCCACCGTCTGTTTCAAGGGAATGTCCGATGAGGATCGGTGTAGGCGCTCAAGCGAGTTCCACAGCGGGAGTGAGGCTAGATGTTCAATATATTTGCTTTCCTTGATGGCTTTGAGCAGCTCTGTAGGCTTATGGGTTTCAATACTGATGGCGGTATTTGCTGGCAGCATTGAGCGTATGGCAAAATCCGGAGCCGGAAGGGGGTAGAGAATCCAGATCAGGAGGATTATAAAGATACTGAGACAAGAGATTACTAGAGCGCGGATCAGACCTGAGCCGCGTCGCGGTTTGCGGGAAGTTACCAGTTTCTGGGCTTCTTCATAGGAGTTGGGGATATTACTCATTTGGTGTAACTTTCTATGATTCTGGACGAAATACCGGGAAAAAACAAATAAGTATGTAAAAAAATGCTTATATGGTATAATATTATCTATGACCGCTGTATTTGACAAGCATAATGTGACAATATCTGGTTATTACCTTTGAATTGTCAATAAATTAAGTTGAAAGGAGGGCTCTAAGTTAGATGAATAGGGGATTAGTGAGATGTTTTCTGCTGAGTATGTTGGTTCTTCTTTGTTTTAAGTTGTATGCGGATGAAGAGTTATGGCAGCAGGATCTTGATTATCAGGCGCGCAATAATATTAATAATCTTATCAAAGGTTTGGACTCTCCCTTTGAGTTCCGTTCACAATATATTGATCAACTGGTTAAGCTTGCCGATAGTGGACAGCGCGAGTTGGTGATGAATGTGCTTAAAAATACCCTCTCCAAGAAGAATATGCAGATTTCGGAAGGGGTTATCGAGGTATTTGCCAGGGTTGCCGATCCTGAGGTTATTCCAACGCTCCAGGATGAACTCTTATATAGCCAGTATCTCGATGTACGCAGATCAATTATTATACATTTGCCGGCTTTCTGTATCAGTGATCGTGAGATTAGATATGAGATTGTGAATATGTTTGAGGATAGCGAGTTTGATCTGCCTCCTAGACTACTCGCTGCAGTCCGTCAGCCCCCCATATCCAATATCACCGGCGAGTATGACTCTACGGTTGAAGAGTCTACCCGCAGGCGGGTCGAGACCTCACTCTCCTGGCAGCTAGAGCCGATAGAGGCAATCATCAGTTTTGGACTGGAAAATGATAACCAGGATAGAGCTCTGGCAGTTTTGAAGAAGATGCTTGGGGTAGATCTTGGGCATAGCAAGGATAGCTGGGTTGAGTTCTGGAGGAGTAGGGGACGAACCTATATTTCCCCGGATCAAGATGAGATCTTTACTACACAGGTACTCGCTTGTAAGATGTTGGCAAATATCGGAGCGGAAGGTACGGAATTATTGTTGGAGCATGTACTCTGGAATATGTCTACGCCGCATGATACTGTTCGGCAGGCTGTACTGGTAATGCTCTATCAGATCACGGTATTCTCCAATAATGAGGTGTTAGAGCATGAGAATATGTTAAATAACGGGATAGATTTTCAGCCGGAAGTGCTTTGGCGTAAACGCAAGATTGAGAGCAACGAACGTCTAAAGCAGACTATCTTTGTCATCGCTCAGAAGTATCTTGGGGATAATAATTTTGATATTCGAATTGCAATTGTGGATTGTCTCGGCGCCACGAACTCTGAAGCAGCGATACCGTATATCAAGAAAGCTCTCAGAACTGATAGTCAATCGCAGGTTATGCGGCTGCATATTGCGCAAGCCCTGGGGCATATCGGTGGAAGTGAGGCGGTTAATATTCTCAAACTGATGGTTGATTATCGGGGAATAGCGGTAAAGAAGGAACTACAGATTCAGGAGTATAAGCGGGTGGTTTCGGCACTTGAAGCACTGGGGATGATTGTCGGTAAAGCTCTGGAGAATCCGGAGGATAAGGCCAGCAGGCTTGCTGGGAGTAGAGCTTTGCGCTTAATTACTGATTCGTTGAGTGATTCTAGAGAATTTGTCGGTGCTTCAGCACGGCTCAAAGGCGATAAGGCTGAAGTTCGGTACTCTGGAAGATATGTACTGCAGAGAGTCTTTGATTCGACCAGTATGAGTTATGATCCCCAGATATGGGAAGAATTATACAGAAGTATGGTAGGTGGAAGCAGCGATGAGTGAGAAGATGGGTTTGAGGTGTGAGGTGCTCGGCAGTGGGACAAGTACTGGAGTACCGGTGATCGGTTGTAGCTGCGATACTTGCAGGTCGGTAGACCCCCGGGATAAGCGTCTGCGCTCTAGTGTGTTGTTGACGTATAAGGCTAGTCAGATTGTAATTGATACTACAACTGATTTCAGATATCAGGCGTTGCGTAGCGGTATGAAGCGGCTGGATGCCATTCTGTTGACCCATAATCATGCGGATCATGTATCAGGACTCGATGATATCAGACCATTTTGCTTTAAACAGGGAGGGTGTATACCCCTCTATGCGCATCCGCATACCGTAGCCTGGGTAAGGAGGAGGTATGACTATATCTGGGAGGCCAAGCAGCTTGGCGGAGGGCTGCCCAGGGTCGAGCTGTTTGCGGTTGAGAGTGAGTTTGAGCTCTTGGGATTAAGGGTAGTGCCGTTGCCAGTGTTGCATGGGGAATGTGAGATTTACGGGTATAGAATCGGTAATTTTGCCTATATCAGCGATGTCTCATTTATTCCGGAACGTACCTATGATCTGTTGGCAGGGGTAAGATATCTTATTATTGATGGGTTGCGCCGTGAGATTCATGCGACTCACTTTAATATTGAACAGGCTATTGAGGCGGCAACACGTATAGGGGCTGCTGAGACCTGGTTGACCCATCTTTCGCACGGAGACGGATTTCGGCATGAACAGATTGAACAGGATATGCCGCCGCGCATCAAGGTTGCGTATGATGGTCTGGTTCTTGAATTCTGACTATTGTTACTCTCTTCTCGAAAGGGACAAATAAATTTTTTTTAGTAATGTTATGATGTTTTATTTCGTAACTTTTTTTTATGTAACCTATTTGATACTAGATATTATGGAGAATACAAATTATGCTTGAGGTGGTTATTGCGTAGTAAGATGGGTGTGTGTTACTATTAATTATTGACAAATGTGAATATTATGTAGTATACTTGTGTTGTATTGTCATTAGAGTAAAATGTTTATGATTAATAGGATAAGTGCTACTGGGGGATGAAATGATTGATCAGCAAGTATTGATTGATTGGGATGAGATAAGTAAGCAGATGAGTTCCAAAGCGGTAGGGAGAAGGATATATAAGATTCGCAGTGATAATGGGATGTCAATGGAGTATCTTGCGGGCAAGATTGATAAGAGTAGGTCGACAGTCAGTCGAATTGAACGCGGAACGCAAGAGCTTACGCTTGAACAGCTATTCTCTATTGCCGAGACACTAAATGTCAGTCATTTTGACCTTTTGAGTGATTGATGGCGGCTGTATCTGCTAAGTTTATGGGTTGCATGGCACTGGAAGTATCAATGTAATAGTTATCCCTGCCTTGGCGTTTTACAGTATATAATGCACTATCGGCTTTTTTGATTACCTCGTCCGGGGTAGTGGGATTCTGCCCAGAATAACAGTGAATCCCGATACTTACGGTGATGTAGTTGCAGATGGTAGAGCGGTAATTATCAATCTGTCTGATATGAAAATCTTCACGTATGGACTCGGCCAGAATTCTGGCTGAGTCCTGATTGGCTCCTGGAATCAGCATGGCAAATTCTTCCCCGCCAAAACGATAAATATGCTCGGTGATATTTGAGCAGTTCTGTCTGAGAATTGTAGCGACCTCGAGTAGGCATGAGTCCCCTTTGATATTGCCGTAGAGCGTATTATAATGCTTGAAAAAGTCAATATCAATGATGAAAATGGCTAATGGACTCTCCTTTCGGTAGGCGTTATGCAAGAGTTTGGGGAGTTGTTCATTCAAGTATGATTTGTTGTATAACCCGGTGAGGATATCGGTCTTGACCAGTTGCTCAAGTTTGGTTTTTTGTTCGCTCAGGCGATTGTGTTCACGGCGAAATGACTCAATTAGGATTATAACTAGAAATATAGTTATTCCGATCAACACAGGTGTGTAGAGCAGATGACGAATAAAAACTAGATTTTTATCCGGTTCAGCCGGGAGATACTCAGGGAGCTGGAAGGAAATTACCATATAGGTAAGTATAAACAGTATTAGAAATGGGTTGATAATAAAACGTTCCAGAGGGCGAGCTAGAATATTAATCATGATTATGCAGAGAAGATAAAACAGTGTAGAGGTGGTAACTGAGCCGGAAATATAGAGGCCTAGGGGGATAAAGAAAAAGGAAAAGAGATATATCTCAAGTTTTCGCGCAATTTCCGCATGATTATGGTGTAGGGAAAATTCGGCAAGAAGTAGCGAGAATAGCATAATCACCAACCAGAACAATGATTTGTAACCGATGAACTCAAGATTAGGGGTGTTGGAATCAAGTTGGATTAGCGTGAGTACCGCATTGGCAAGAATAGAGAAAAAAGCTAGGAGGCTAGTAAGCAGATTGATCAATACCAGCAGCTTTAATTCAAAATTAGCCGTATCAGGTTGTTTTAAATACTCTATCAGTCTCAGCCGCATCGCATATCTCTCAATTTAGCGAAATACATAACTAAATATAAACGTCCCAGTAGGGAATTGAACCCCAAACTGAAGCTCCGGAGGCTTCCGTCCTATCCATTGGACCACTGGGACTTATTTATTGGTTACAATTATATGCCCTGAGCAATACTAACATATATTGTTTTTTTGTCAATGCGCGAGTCTGTATGCAGAACTCATTTATAGATATTGTGTATATTTATATAATTATAGACACTTGCGTCAAGATACTTCTCAATAATTGTCTGATTATTATTGGAAATGGCTTGGCGGAGTTCTGTGCTTGAAATGTTAAATTCCGGGGCAGAGAATATGCCCTGACGCAATTTTTGGCGCGAGACCGCACTTAATTGGGAAGGCTCGGATATACCGAAAGAATCCGGGAATTTATAGCCGGGACGGGCTGCAATCAGGGGTGGCGCTGCCTGGATAATACTCTCGGCGTCCTTCCAGGTACCGAAGCTGAGAGCCATGTCTGCTCCGATAATCAGACGGAATTTATTCTGAGGAGATTTTTTTTTCAATTCATTCAGGGTATTGATCGTATAGCTGGTACCTTGGAGCTTTTGTTCTATGGCGCTGACACAGAATTCCGGGTATGATTCTATCAGTAATTCCGTCATCTTCAGACGGTGGGTGTATGCGGTAATTCCTTTGCCCGGCTTGTGCGGTGGGGAGAAGGTGGGGATAAAGATAATGCGTTTAACCAAGGCGGATTGCAGGGCTGAGAGCGCGAGGTTGAGATGTCCCAGGTGGGGTGGGTCGAAGGTTCCGCCTAAAATCCCTGTAGTCATGCGTGGACTCCGTCTAGGTATTCTTAAAAAAAGCTATCCAAATATGGATAGCTTAGTATATTAATTATGGAATGTCAAATTTTTTGCCGATATTCTAGCTCTGGAGTGATTTGACCAGTTCATCAATATTGGTCGAATCAATCTCTTCTTGCGTAATAATAGACATCTTCTTGAACTTGTCGAATTCGGCAGAGGAAGAGAACTCTAGAAATTCTAGGTATGAGAAGGGCAGAGGGCCTTCATCCGCCTCAATGCTCTTGCGTAGCGATTCATTCTGCTCTTCATGAATCTCTGTATGTTTCTGGCTCTCTTCAGCCGCAGATTGTATGCGCATAGCAAGATTCTTCAGAGTCTCAGATGAATCCTTATAGCGCTTGGCCAATTCGTTGAGCAATTCTTCTTTTCGTCTTTCGCGTTCGTTCATGATTAATCCTTTATTACTGATGCTCATGTTAACATATGAGCATGCTTATACCTTTATTATTATACTTTTTTCGAATATTCAATTAAACTAAAAAATTCTGATTGCTTACAATAATCTTTCTTCTACTCCCGAATTTATAAGTATAATGTACTTTACAACTTGTATATTAATAATCGGCTCTGGTATAGGCCTTCTACATAAGTTTTGTCATTTTTATTCGCAAATCATCCGTATAAAGTTGTTTGCCGGGGAGCGTATGGAATGATTTTATTCTGCGAACTTATTTTTGTGATGAGTATATTTACTGTAACACGCTTTTGAGTATAATTTTATAACTTACAGAGGAATATAATAGCGTAATATCCTCTATAGATAGTTATGAGAAGGGAAATATGACAAGTAATAATAAAGAGCGAGTCGATAGAGAAGATCTTACACTGCATAATGAGAGGTGTTTTCTGGTAGGGTTGCTCAAGCCTGGAAGGTATGATGCGTCTGAAGAACCCCTGAGTGAGTTGCGGGCACTCCTGGAGACTGCCGGGGCAGAGATTGTCGGTTCTATTACGCAAAAGCTGGACAAAGCTACCAATCGTTATTATCTGGGGAAGGGTAAATTCTATGACCTGGTGGATCAAGCGCATGAGTGTGGAGCCGATACCATAGTCGTTGATGACGATATTACTCCGACTCAGCTCAGTACGATTGAGGAAGCGGCGCGTTTGAAAGTAATAGATAGGAGCGAGGTTATCCTCGATATATTCCTTACCCGGGCGACCTCCAAGCAGGCGATACTTCAGGTAGAACTTGCACAACTGGAGTATGAGTTGCCGCGACTGGCTCGAAAGTGGACACACCTTGAGCGGCTCGGGGGCGGCATCGGTACTCGCGGTCCTGGTGAGAGTCAGATTGAGACGGATAGGCGTATAATCAGGCGTAAGTTATCATTTCTGCGCAAGGATCTCCAGGAGATCGGTAGCAGAAAGGAGCGTGAAGTAGCCGGCAGGGACAGTATCTTCACGACCTGTCTGGTAGGGTATACCAATGCCGGTAAGAGTTCAATGCTCAAGTATCTTACCGGTGATGATGTCTATGTTGAAGATCAACTCTTTGCGACCCTGGACACCCTTACCCGGCAGTTGACCTTGCCGAACGGGAGTAATATACTGGTCTCGGATACTGTAGGATTTATCCGGAGGCTGCCGCATCACCTGGTTGCCAGTTTTCATGCGACCTTGGAGGAGGCTAGTCAGGCAGACCTGCTTTTGTTGGTCGTGGATGGTTCCGATCCGATGGCGCGAACGCAGGTGGCTGCGGTTGAGGAGACGCTGGAGTCCCTGGGAATGGGTAAGAAAGAGAGACTATACCTAATTAATAAAGCTGATAAGTTGAGTGATGAACATGAGCTGGCCACCTTGCGCGCAGATCTTGGGGAGTCTGTTCTTGTCTCTGCTCATACCGGCCAGGGGGTTGCTACTATGCTGGAAGTGATTGAGGAGAGGGTACTTGCGGGTAAGTGCCGTCTCAAACTGAAATTTTCGGCTGGTGACGGTAAACGCTTGGCTTTGATAAATCAGGTGGGAGTGGTGAGCGATACCAGCTATGACGGGGGTGATGTTATTATTTCAGTAGTGCTTGAACGGGCTGATTATGAACGAATCAAGAGATTACCCGGAGAAATGCTGGAGGTTTGAGGTAGTTTGTTTGCAGGAGGTGCTTGCCTAGTTTGCAGCCTTTTTTTTTGTATTATGGCTCCGTTGTTTCTCAATTAATGCTGACCGATTTGTAGCAGAAGGTTTTGTATCCTTGTCAAAAAAATAAAAAATGGTAAGATGGAAGGGGTAGAGTCTGGAACTATGCTTTGAACAGGAAAGGTCTGGAGAGGAGGCAGGAGCGGTTTTCTTGAGTTGATTAGCGTATATGCTGTGTGATTGCGGTATTGGTTATTGTTTGAGGTCGGAGGGGGGCGTATCCGCTCTTTATTTTGGGGATTTGAATTTGAGATTGAGCTATGGCGTATATAAAAATTTTTGATCCGGCGGTAGGAGTCAGCTTCTTTGAGTTGAATAAAGATAGAATTGTAATTGGCAGGAAGCGCGCGCTTGCCGATTGTGTTATCAATGACAGTACGCTCTCACGAGAGCACGCCGAGATAGTCAAGGAGAATGATAAGTATATTATTAAAGATCTAAACTCTACCTCGGGGGTGGTGATCAAAGGGACGCCGGTGGATATGTTCAGGCTCACTGAGGGGCTCAATGTCCAGCTTGGCCAGATTGTAATTGAATTTAATGAAGGGACTCCGGAGAAAAAGTATAAAGTGAAGGGGACTGATCTTTCTCCTGAAGAGATCTGTAAATTATATCTCTATCTTCCTACCTCGTTGGAGGTTTTCGGGAGATTTGTCGGGGTCGATGCGGCGGAGATCTTTAATACCGGTGATACCATAGCTTTCGGTAGAGATGGGGTCAAGCTGAAAGTGCCGGAGATGTGGCTTGGTGAGTATAATGTGCTTGAACTGAAGATTAAATGGCCGGGGGGGCAGGTGCGTTCTTTTCTTACTGAGGTCATTGATTTTTCGCATGAAGAGAAGTGTGTTTATCTCAAGTTTCATCATATAAGCAGATTGGCCTACCAGGCGATTATGCAGAAGAATAAACCCCAGGAATGGTTGATTCTGCAGGTAGCTGCCGAGTAGGGTGGGTATTAAAAATTAGGAAAGATAATAATAAGTATGAAGTATAGTAATAAAGTGGTTATCCATACCTTTGGCTGTCAGATGAACAAGTTGGATACAGAATTGGTGGAGGAGTGTTTGCTGGATAATGGGTATGAACTGGTGCTGGATGAAGCGCAGGCAGATATTATTCTCTTCAATACCTGCTCGGTACGTGAACATGCGGAAGAGCGGGTACTCCAGCGGATACGCCAGCTTGATCCGGCGAAGATCATCGGGATTTTGGGCTGCTTTGCGCAGCGCCTGGGTGAGAAACTCTTTACCTTGCTCCCCCGGCATCTGAATATAATCTGCGGTACCAGGGTCTTTGCCAATATCGCTTACCTGCTTGATCGGGCATTGCAAGGGGAGAAGGTCTGTGATATAAGTGAGGATCCGATTCGTACAGCCGGGGTGCTTGCTGCTCATAACCGACTGCTGCATAAGGGGTATAGTGGGTATGTCTCGGTGATCCGGGGGTGTAATAATTTCTGTTCGTACTGTATTGTGCCGTATGTCCGGGGGCGTGAAGTCAGCCGTTCGGCGGAGGCGGTTCTTGCCGAGTGTAGACGACTCGCCGCCATGGGGGCTACCGAGATCACTCTGTTGGGGCAGAATGTTGATGCTTACGGTAAGGACACTACCGGTAATCTAGCGAAACTTCTGCGCTATATTCATGATCAGTTGCCTGAGGTGCTACGGTGGCGTTTTGTAACCAGCCATCCACGGGATGTCGACCTTGAATTGGTACAGGCTCTGGAAGAGTTGCCCAGGGTATGTAAGCATCTGCATATGCCGGCGCAGTCCGGCTCTACCCGCGTTCTGGAGGCGATGAAGCGGGGATATACCCGGGAGATCTATGACCAAAAACTAGAGATGGTGCATAAGTATGCGCCTGGAACCTTGCTGACTAGTGATTTTATTGTTGGTTTTCCTACTGAGACTGAGGTCGATTTTCAGGCGACCTATGATCTCTTTGTCCAGGCAGAATTTCAGACTACCTTTATCTTTAAGTATTCACCACGCCCAGGGACGTATGCGGCTGATAAGCTGCACGATGACGTTCCGGAGGAGGTAAAGCGGGAGCGGAATCAGGAATTACTCAGAGTGCAGGAGCAGATAAGTTCTAAACGGACTGCCTCATATGTTGGACAAGAGGTTGAGGTTATGGTTGAAGGGCCTACTGCGCGGGATGCGGAGCGTTATTCAGGACGCACCGATACTAATATGATCTGTATCTTTGACAAGCCACCTCTGGCGGAAGCGACTATTGGCAAGCTGCTCAAACTGAAGGTTGTCGGTTCAACGACGTTGACTCTCCAGGCGGAAGTTATTGCTTAAGTGTATAGTATAAGTTTTTTTGTTTATTCAGTAGCTTAAAGTGTGGTTTGCTTGACTGCGTTTTATAAAGGAGATAATGATGATTGTTACTAAAAAAATGATATGTGGTCTGAAATGGATTGGTGGTAACAGAGTATACTGTAGTTAGTGAACGGTATTCTGTTACTCGTGACTTATACATAGTGGAGATTATTTATGTATACTGAATTACAGAATATTAATTGTAAACCTGAGCTTTTTGCGGAATATACCGCGTTGGAACTCTGGAATGATACATATACCTCTGAGAGGATGTTGGCGTATCACTTGAATAAGGATATCGATGTTTCTTCGCGTAAGCATGGGTTTATTGCGGAATCGGTGGAGTGGATTATTCGGCGTTTCGAGTTAGGCGCAGGGCGGTCGGTATGCGATTTCGGCTCGGCGGTTGGGCTGTATACTACAGCTTTGGCGCGTACTGGAGCGAGAGTTTGCGGTATTGATTTCTCCGAGCGGTCGGTAGCTTACGCCCGGAATGAAGCGCGCAAGGCCGGGTTGAGTATTGAGTATCACTGTAAGAATTATCTGGACTTTGCGGGTAATGATGAGTATGACCTGATAACTATGATAATGTGTGATTACTCGGCTCTGAGTCCGGTACAGCGCCGTAAACTGCTCAAAATATATCATGAATCCCTCAAGCCCGGAGCAGAGGTGTTGCTTGATGTATACTCTCTGGCGGCTTTTGCAAAAGTTGAAGAAGGGGCGTATTATGCGCGGAATCAGTTGGACGGTTTCTGGTCAGCAGGGGATTATTATGCCTTTGTCAATACCTTCCGCTACGCTGCAGAGGAGGTCGGGTTGGATAAATATACAATTGTCGAGCCCGAACGGGTCAGGACGATCTATAACTGGCTCCAGTACTTTTCTGTGGAGTCATTATCTGATGAAGTTGCAGAGAGTGGGTTTGAAGTAGCTGGGGTATACGGGGATGTCGCTGGACACCGGTATTCCGATACGAGTTTGGAGTTCGCAGTTATTCTTAAGAAGGTCTGAGCTGTGAAGCTTGTATCAATGAATTAGCCACCGTAGTTGGGTGGCTTTTTTTATAGCTTAACCGGCAGATATTGGTAAGAAGTGAAATAACTGAGATTTGTTATGTTGATGTAAATCAGGGGTGCGTCTGAGTAAATGCGGTGTATTTTTGTCTAGCGGTCTATTCTTTGCGCATAATTACTGTGGATATTCCGGCAGGGTTAGTCCCAGCGTCTTGATAGTCGGTGAATCCAAAGCTATGATATAATTTTCGTGCGGCATTACCGACAGGAGCAGATTCGGCAAAAGTTTGAACCTGAATGCTGCAGGTTGAGTCGAGATCTGCTAAAGCTTTTGCTAATAGCATCTTGCCATAACCGTTGCCTTGGAAATTTTCAGCTACCGCCAGCCACATTATTTCGTTGAGTGTTTTCGAAATAATAATGCCGCCTACAAGTTTGGCTTCAGCTGGTCTTGTTTCAGTACGGATGCAGAAGGCTTCTTCATTTCTAAGCGAGTCCATAAGGGCTGTTTGGAATTCTTTTTCATTATGCATCGGCCCGAAAAGCGGTTCTACTTCTTCGGCAAGTATTAACCAGGACTCATAATCAGCGTCGGTACTGGTTTCGACATCCATGACTTAATTCCTTACTACTTTGTTGAGTTGATTATTAAAATTGAATTTATTCAGAGGGTTCTGTTTCTTCCTCTATATCCTCATTGAGTTGCCCTCTGATATAGTTGGCTCTGACAATATCCAGTTCTTCACTGAGATATTCAACTCCATGGCGGCACTGTAGGTGCGCCTCTTGTATAAAGAGGAAGATATCATTGAGCTTTTCAAGATTGAGGTTTTCGATAAGTCCGGTGTTGATTCCCAAGCGGAGGCTGGAGAGAAGATCCATTGCTTCGGTAGCGGTGATGATGCGTGCACTCTGGAGTATTGCGTAGGCGCGCTCAATCTTGTCTTCAAGTTTGGTTCTATTCTCCTGAAAAAGCTTTACCCTTGCTTTCTTTTCGTAGCCGCCGAGCTCTTCAATAACAGCGATGAGATCGCTAAGAATCTCCTGCTCCGAGCGGCCTAGCGTAATTTGATTGGAGATCTGGTAGATATTGCCCTGGGCTTCGGAACCTTCACCATAGAAGCCGCGGATTGCGAGTCTGAGATCTTGAATGGCTCTGAAGGCCTTCTCAATATGTCCAGTCATCACCAGCGCCGGGAGATGGATCATTACCGATACTCGCATTCCGGTACCGGCATTTGTCGGGCAAGCGGTGAGGTAACCGAACTCTTTGTTATAGGCATAATTGAGTACGCTTGAGAAAGCGGTATCAATACGATCAAGTTTGGTATAGGTTTCTTCCAGATTGAACCCGCCTCCTAGCCCCTGTAGCCTTAGGTGATCCTCTTCATTGATCATAATTGAGATATTCTCATCACTATTGAAGGCTATTCCGCAGGTGTCGTTTGTTTCGATAAGTTCGTGACTGGCGAGATGGCGTTCTACCAGAAGCTGGGATTCTATACCGTCAAGGGCTGTTGTGTCGAGAAATTCCAGTTCACTGCATTCGGGAATAGTCTGGATAGCGGTGAGTATGGCGTCAATCACACACTTTCTGCCGAAGCGATCCAGTTTTGGGATAAAATTGTAATGTTCAATATTTCGGGCAAGGCGAACCCGGTTGGAGATAATAATTCCGGTGATATCATTGTCAACGACATCCAACCAGGCTCCGCGGTGATCTGAAATCTTGCTAATATCCATATTCTGATAACCTTTTGAAGTATGAAAGACTTCTGCCTCTTTTTGTACGCATTATCGACTATAATCAATGGGGTTATTATCTATTGAAAATAAGACAGATTTAATAATAATAGAATAATATATTTTAAGGCAAAAATCAAGAGGATTACATAATGTTCACAGGACTTGTGCAGGCTGTGGGGAGATTGGTTTCGACAAGAACCCTGCCCGGAGGGGCAAAAGAGTTGGCGGTTGAGTTGGGAAGGCTAAAAATTGAACCCGAGATTGGTGCCTCAATTGCAATTAATGGTGTATGCCAGACTGTAACGCAGTACCGCAATGGTGTCGCGACCTTCTGTGCGGTTGAAGAGACAGTGCAGCGCTCTACACTCGGGAGACTGGTAACAGGGGAGATGGTAAACCTTGAACCGGCGCTCAGGGTCGGCGACAGTATCGACGGGCATCTGGTGCTGGGGCATGTCGATGCCGTGGGGCGCGTGGCGCAGATCAAGCCGGTGGGGACGGCGCAGTATTGGCATTTTACCATGCCGGAAGGACTGAAGGCCATGTTTGCCGAGAAAGGGTCGATTACCATTGACGGTATCTCACTGACAATAGCGGCGGTATTCGCCGATACCTTCTCGGTGAGTCTTATTCCACTTACGGTATCCTCGACGCGTTTACAGTATCTTCAAGTAGGGCGTGAGGTCAATCTGGAGGTCGACGTCTTGGCGCGGTATATTGATCGGCAGTTGAGCGTGCTGGGCGGTGGTACTGCGACTGCGGCGCAAGCTGGCGGGAGCGGGATAGATCAGAATTTTCTCACCGAGAATGGTTTTATCTAATGACTGAGAAGAAAGCGGTTTTGATCATGCTGGGGCCTACCGCCTCTGGTAAGGAGTCGGCATCATTCGCTCTGGCACCGAGATTGGATGCGGAAATTGTCTCTGTAGACTCGATGAAGATCTATCGGGGACTGGATATCGGCACGGCCAAAGCGAGTCAGGAGATGCGGGAGGCGGTGGCGCATCACTGTCTGGATCTGGTCGAACCGGAGTTTGCGGACTTTTCGGTGGGTATGTATGTTGAAGCAGCGGATACGGCTATCAGTGATATTATTGCCAGAGGCAAGCGCCCGCTTCTTTCTGGGGGTACGGCACTCTATTATAAAGGTTTGCTGGAAGGAATATTCGATGCGCCGCCGCGGGATCTAGGACTGCGGGAGGAGTTGCAGACCTTTGCGCGGGAGCAGGGTAATGAGGCGTTATATCAACGGTTGGTAGTGCTTGATCCGGTATCGGCTGAAAAGTATCATCCCAACGATCTGCGCCGGGTGATACGGGCGTTGGAGGTTATTACTCTTACTGGGGAACCGGTGAGTAAGAGCCGGAGGCAGTGGAGCGGGTTTCATTCTGGAGGAGGGAATTTTCAAGGTGAGCTTCGCTACAACTTCAAGATGTTGATGCTTGACTGGGAGCGTGAATTACTCTATAAGCGCATTGGGCAGCGGGTTGACATAATGTTGGAGAAAGGCTTGCTCGCAGAGGCGGAAGATGTCTATAAGCGGCGCGCGCAACTTGCTAGGACTCCGTTACAGGCGGTCGGATATAAGGAGTTCTTCCCGTATTTTGCCGGGCAGGAGAGTCTGGAGGTGGCGGTGGAGAACTTGAAGAAGAATACCCGGCATCTGGCTAAAAGCCAGTGTACCTGGTTTCGGAAGTTTCCCTGTCAACGAATCCCGCTCACGGCAGAGCTCAGCAAAGATGATTTGCTCGGGATTATTTTCGAAAGAATGACATCTCAGTAAGGAAGCTTTTCTTGCGGTACTTCGGTGGGCTGTAAACTCCGTTGCTCAGACTGGTCTCGCGCTTCTTGTACGCCTTGAAACTCTTGCGTAGAAATACTAGGCCGAGTCCGCAACGGTCCAGGGAGACCTTGGCTCTGCCGAAATAACCGGGGGTGGCATTGATAAATGGATCTTTCTTCAGCAGTATCTTGCTGAAGCCATATTCAGTATAGAGAAAATCGGTCAATCCGGCGATAGCGAGTGAGGCCTCGGAGAGGACAGAGGTCTCACCGACAAGTACGCCGAGGCTGAGTTTGATATTGTTGGCTTCGGCAAGTTTTACCATCTCAATCATGCCGGTAAAACCGCCGTTCTTGCCGAGTCGTAAATTCCAGATACCTGCGGCACCCAGCTTGATAAGGCGTTGTCCGTCCTCATAGGTGCAGACCGACTCGTCTGCCATGAACTCTACGTCCATGGTTTTGTTGAGAATTGCGAGTTCATTGACGTCGGCAACCGGTTCTTCGAAAATATTGACTCCCAGCTCTGAGAGCTGCGGGATTAATTCTACTGCTTCCTCCAGCGTCCATCCTTGATTACTGTCTACGCGCAGTGAGTTTTTCTTGCCGATAATCTTTCGTGCCTGCTTGACCTTGGCAATGTCATTGCCCATACCGGTCTTGAGCTTGAAGTCTTTAAAACGGAGAAAGCGTAAGAGCATAGATCTTTTCTTGATAGACTCTAGGGAGCTGCCGCCGAGCGGCGCGGTAAGCAGGGGTTGAGCATAATCACAGCCGATAAGCTCGGAGATAGTCAACGCCCGGGTATAGGCTGCTGCACTGTGAATAGCGATATCAATAGCGCCATACGAGGCAGTTTTGCGCAGGCGGCTGGCTTCGCGGTATAGCGGCAGCAGTTGTTCATGTATGGGGCGGGAAAAGTTGAACTCGATACCCATGATCTGCTCTTGCCACAATTCGGTGATATCCTTCCAGACACTGTCTAGAGTCTCACCGGTTAGATAGTCTCGGGGGATGGCTTCTCCATAACCTACGGCGCCTTTCTCGGTTTTGACCTCGACAATTATATTGTCGGCATGGGTTCTCTCGGCACCGGCATGTTTGAAAGGAAAACGAAAAGGGATAGATACTTGGAATAGATTGATTTCAGTTATACGCATTACCAGACCTTTATTATAGTTGAACCGGGATAGTAGAAACTCAATATCTCATTGAAGTCTTCACCCTCATTGGCCAGATACATGGCTCCATGCTGGCACATGCCAACGCCATGTCCGAAGCCTCTGCCTTCAAAGATAAGATTCTTGCCTGTACTGTCGGTAGAGACATTGAAGTATGTGCTGGCCAGCTCTTTTTTGCCGGCGCCGAGGGCTATTCTGAAGGTGTTGGCTGGGACTATCTGGGTTACTCCGTTGTCCATTACCAGTTTGACATAGTATACCCGGCCGATTGTCTGGAGCTGACGTTTGTTCTCATCGAGTAATTCCAGACGCATGATGCGTCCGGTGCTAACTCCGCCACGACTCATGCGGGTGGAGAGCGCATCCTTATTGATGCTGAAACGCCATTTATAACTCTCCGCTGCGTGTGGACATTCCTTGCCGGATAAGGGGATTATATCGCTGTCGGCAAAGATATACTTGGCCTTGGCGGTCTCACCGCCACAATCGCTGTGGAAGTACGCCGGGAATAAGCGGTAGTTGTCGGTGACGATGAGACCTTGAGTGGTATTCACTGCCAGCCGGGAACGGGGATCAGCCTCTTTGGTTGGATCCCACATTTGACTTCGTACATCGGCGTATACATCGTACGGCTGTTTGCCCCGCGCTTTGAGTTGGTAGAGGGCGTAGGTGCGTGCAGCTACCGCCTGTGCCTTGAGTGCTTCCGGGGGAAATGACAGGGGCATCTCACTCGGTAAAACACCGATCAGATATCTCTCCATCGGTAGCTTGGTTACGACCATTAATTCACCGCTCTTGGCGCGGCTGAGGATGAAGCTGCCGGGGAATTCCTTGGTTACAAGTTGAGCGTTAACATCAATGTAGCGTAGTTTGAGTTTGGTATTACCGAGGGGGATAATCTCGGCTTCTTCATAGCTGTTTATTCCGAGTTTGATGCCGTTGGCGATGGCGCTGGCTTTGATACTTACAGCAGTATTACCGCCCCCGGTCTGAACCTTGCCGCTCAGTTCCTTTACTTTTAAGCGGTAGGGGCCGGTGACGATGAGATCAACGCTGCCCTTGGACTCGAGTACCAGTACACGTATATCGGCCTCACCTTCAAGTCTTTCAGGGTACATTGCGAGCTTGAGCTGCTCTGAACTCGGCTTCTCTTTGCAGCCGGCAAAGAGCAGCAGAGCAATGGCTATTCCGAGGACTATGAGGCGCAGGATATACTTTAAAATCATGGTGCAAGCTCTCCCCTGCGGTTGAGTTCATCTCGGGTGGGAGGGTTGTTGCTGCCGATCGCCATGAAGAGGGGAAAATCTCGGGTGATGCCGTCTGAACCGGTCTTGGTGATAGTCAGCGGCGTGTGGAGAGTGATTGAGAAGAACCCGAGACCCTCCAGCATCGTCTTTATCGCTTCACGCTCAAATCCGTGATGGGGAATGAACGGGTCGTTGTCGTGAAATGAGCCGTCCTCGGTGTCGAGGTCTATAAGGCAGATAACTCCGTCTGCCTTGAGCAGGTGCTTGAGCTCAACGATGACTTTGGATGGGTCTGCAAGATGATGCAGTACCATTGAACTGGTTATAAGATCGAATTGCCGGTGGTTGAGGGTGTGTACTTCATGTTCGATATCAAGCTGCAGTGCTTCGATATTGAGCAGTTTACTCTCAGCAATACGGTTTTTGAGCAGGCAGATCATCTGCTCTGAGCCGTCTACTCCGGTAACGCTTCTGACATAATGGCTGAGAATAAAGGCGAGGTGACCGTTGCCGCAGCCGAAGTCGAGCATGTCGGTAGTGTTCTTATCGAGTCTGATCTTATCGCGGATATGTTCGGAGATGGTCTCGCTCCGTTTGATACGTTGTTGTGAAATATTCCACTCCGCTGCTTTCTTGTCGAAATCCTGAAACTTTCTATCCATTTATACGCCCTCATTACTGTATTGGCTGGTTACAAGTTCACCTTTGGGAGCGAGCCTGCGCCCTTGAGGAGTCTTGCTCACATAGCCCTCTCTTATTAAATATGGTTCGTAGACATTTTCCAAGGTGTCATCTTCTTCACCGACACTCATAGCGATAGTCTTCAAGCCGACCGGGCCGCCATTGTGTTTGTAGAGGCAGCCGAGATACTTCCGATCCATCTCGGTAAGACCGTTTGCATCCACCCCGAGCATCGCCAGTCCCATGCAGGCGAACTCTCTGGTTATTATACCATTCCCCTTGACATCTGCAACATCTCTTACCCGGGAAAGAAATCTATTTGCAATCCGCGGGGTGCCGCGGCAGCGGCGGGCAATCTCCAGCGCACCGGCATCCTCGATGCCGATATTGAGGATAGAGGCTGAGCGCTGGAGGATATGGGTCAGGTGTTCGGGGGAGTAGTACTCAAGCCGCTCCTGAATGCCGAATCTGGCGCGGAAAGGGGCGGTGAGCAGTCCCGCGCGGGTAGTGGCGCCGATCAGGGTGAAGCGCGGAATGCTGAGGTGTACGCTCTTGGCGTAGAGTCCGGATTCCATTACCACATCAATCGCCCAGTCTTCCATGGCGGAGTAAAGATACTCCTCGACGATGGCGGAGAGGCGGTGGATCTCATCGATAAAGAGGATGTCGCCTTCCTGGAGGCTGGTAAGTAGCCCTGCCAGATCCGCTGGGCGTTCTAGGGCCGGCCCGGAGGTAACGCGCATCTCAGTATCCATCTCAGCGCTGATAATACCGGCAAGGGTGGTTTTGCCCAGTCCAGGAGGGCCTGAGAAGAGGATATGATCAAGCGGTTCCTGACGTTTCTGAGCCGCCTGAATATATATTTCAAGGTTGTCCTTGATCTGATTCTGCCCGGGAAAGTCGGCAAAAACCCTGGGACGGAGCTTATTCTCATAGGCGATGTCTTTTTTGCCGGTGTCGAAGGCTTCCATTAATTTTCCTTGCGCTTGGGGATTTTATTAATATCATAATGCAGAAATATTCTAAACACAATAGATTTGAGTTTATTGTTATTTAGTTCAAAAGATTTTACATAATTTAATACCGGTTTCAAGCTCTGTTTTACGATTCGAGTTGACAGCGGCAGGTAAAAGTGTAAAATCCTGTGGATGATATGATGGAGATTATTCTGTATTTTATTTTTTTCTCTTATTCAGGTGAATTGGTGCATGAAAAAAGCTGAGGATGAGCTTGCTGAGAATCAAGATTCAGCTCTGGCGGCTGAAGCGGCTGACGGGTTGATTGTAGATAATTCTGCCCCAGAATCTGAAGTGCAGGAGATCGCTGAACTAGATAGGACGGAGGAGGACTCTGCTTCTGATGCAGTATTGTCGTCGTGTCGCGAAGAGCCAGAGGCGGGAGTATCGGTTCAAGAGGAAGGTGTGTTGGAGGATGAGGCAGCAACCGCTGAGGCAGGGGAAGAGGAAGAGCTTGAGGAAGAAGAGGGTTTTCAACTCCCGCTCCGGCAGGTTGTGGAAGCTATTCTCTTTGCTGCGGACGAACCGGTGGGGATTGATAAAATTGCTCGTGCAGCGGGGTCGCGTATTCGACGCGAGGCGGTAAGAGAAGCGATAGAGCAGTTGCAGGAGGAGTATCTGCAAGCTGAGCGCGCTTTTGAAATTGTCGAGGTCGCAGAGAAATTCCAGATGCTGACCCGGGCTGAGTTTGCGCGCAATGTCCAGGTGCTTTACGGTAAACGGGCGGTAAAAGAGGAGAGAGAGAAGAAGTTGAGCCCGGCAGCGCTCGATACTCTGGCTATTATTGCTTATAAGCAGCCGGTAACCAGGGCTGAAGTCGAAGCAGTACGCGGAGTCGGCTGTGGACAGGTGATGCGTCAGCTCATGGAGCGGGGCAGCATCAAACCGGTGGGAAAGAGAATGGATGTTCTCGGGTATCCTTTGCTGTACGGTACTACCGATTTGTTTTTGCGGGAGTTCGGGTTGGCATCTCTGGATGTACTTCCCATGGCGGCAGAACTACGCCGTCTTACCAAGGTTGAGCTTCCCACGCCAGAAGTGATTGTTGGCGCGGATGCTGATTCCGCTACCGAGGTTGAGGACGAGGCGATTGAGTCGAGCAGCGATGATGAAGTTCTGGCTTCAGATGTTGAAGACAGGGATGAAGAGACTGTTTTGGGTTCTGGGGTGGAAGCGGATAGGGATAACTCGGAACCAGAAACTAGGGAGGGCGGTTGAGCGTGGATAGTACTACAGGTTTTGTACATGATATTCACCCGGTACTGTTGCATATCGGTTCACTCCAGATAAGGTATTACGGTGTGATATTTGCTGTTACGCTGGTAATCGCCTTTCTCTTCTGGCGTTGGCAGATGCGTCGTGGCGGGTATGAGCAGAAACTGGTAGATAATTTTCTGCTCTTTGGGGTAGCCGGGACGATAATCGGCGCGCGCTTGGGGCATTGCTTCTTCTATGACTGGCATATCTATAGTCGTGAGCCGTTATCGATACTCTATTTCTGGCAGGGTGGACTGGCGTCGCATGGAGCGACGGTGGGGATTATTCTGGCGTTACTCCTGTATTCGCTGATTTATAAACTGCGTTTTATCGAGATGTTGGATCGATTTACTTTCAGTGCGGCTATCGGCGCAGCCGGGGTGCGGCTGGGGAATTTCATGAATTCCGGCATTGTCGGGCGTGAGACCGATCTGCCTTGGGGTGTGCGGTTTATGTATTATGACCGAGGGGCAGTACTCCGCCATCCGTCGCAACTCTATGAGTTTGTAATGGGGCTGCTGGTGCTTGGGGTACTGCTGCTGATTGATCAGCGTTGGGGCAGGGAGAAACGCCCGTTAGGTCTGCTGATCGGCGTATTCCTGACTCTATATTTTCTGCTGCGGTTTTTTGTCGAATTTTTCAAAGAGTATCAGACAGATCTGGTGCAGGCGCAGGAGCTGACTATGGGGCAGTATCTGTCATTGGTGCCCTTTGGGGTCGGAGTAGCATTTGTGGTCTGGGCGTTGATTTGTAAGCGTCCGACTGCATGAAGCAATATGATGTGGATTAATTTAACTGGAGTGAACTATACAATTATTCAGTGTTGAGGATATAATAATGCTAAAAAAATATTTGTCAAACCTGGTTGCTCTCTTACTGCTTATGTCTCTCGTACAGGCTAGCACGCTGGCGGTGGAGGATACGGGGTATGATAAGAAGATGGTAAGCAAGAAGGATCTTACACCAGCCGAGGTGGATCAAGCATTCGACCAGATCTTTTCTACGCAGAAACAAATTGAGCGAATGCAGGCCAAGGTGATAACGGAGAAGTCTGGCGGTATCTTCAAGAAGTCCAAAGCGACTGAGGCTATGGTATATGCGCAGATGCCAGATAAGCTCCTCTTTGTGGATAAGGGACGTATTGGAGATAATTCTAAAGAGGATGAGTATGCTATTATTCTGATAGACGGAATATTTCTCTGGGACGTCAAGTCTGCTGATGGGAGTGGCATGCGTGAGGCGGAGCAGATAGATATGAAGCAAGCTGGGAGCAAGGATATCAATATTGCGGCGTTGTTGATCGGGGCGGATGTGGCTACCGGTAAGGAGCTTAGAGATTATTATGATATTGCGGGCAGGCTCGAGAAATTCGCCGACGGGAGCCGGAGTTATCATTTCCTGCTCAAAGCGATAAGCGGCAAGGGCAAGGAACGGGATGAGGTCGTGGATATGTGGATAGAGGTAGGCGGGGTTATCCCGTGGAAGATCAAGACGCAGAAACAGGTGAAGAAGGTCAATCCGCTCAATCCCAATGCGCCGACCAAGACGAAGAAGACCGCTTCGACAAAGTACATATTGGATCTGCAGACCAATATAAGTAAGCCGTCACTGCCGCCATTTGCTAAAGATAAATTCTTTTTTGGGAGGATAATGGAGCAGAATCCGCGGCTCAAGGTTTTGGACGGGAAGGGTGAGGCGATCCCGACTGCGGTACTGAAGAAGGAGTTGGCAGGAGTAGCGCGAAGCCTGCAGCAGTAGACAGAATATTGGGTGTCTCTGGGGTTGTTATCACCGGTATAATTTGAAAGGCGGTATGGTTTTCTCTATGCAAGAATTATTGAATGATCTGATACGGCGTTATCCCCAACTTGAAGTATGTAGGCAGAGTGTTGTGGAGGCTTATTGTTTGTTGCGAGATGCGTACAATGCTGGTGGGAAACTCTTGCTATGTGGTAATGGCGGGAGTGCGGCCGATACAGAGCATTGGAGTAGCGAACTTCTCAAGGGATTTGTCAAACGGCGAGAACTCTCGGCAGCGGAGAAAGAAGGACTCTCACCCGAGTTGGCGTCTGGTTTGCAGCAGGCTTTACCGGCTATACCGCTAGGAAGTTTTGCTGGACTAAATAGCGCGTTTCTCAATGATGTCAACGGTGAATTCTGTTATGCACAGTTGATTCAGGGGCTGGGTATAGAGGGGGATGTCCTGGTAGGAATAAGTACTTCGGGCAAGGCGAAGAATGTCTGTTATGCCTTTGAGGTGGCGGCGGTGCGAGGAATTGCCCGTATAGCTTTGACCGGAGCTAAAGAGAGTCGACTCTCGGAGCTTGCTAGTGTGGCGATTCATGTTCCTGAGACCGAAACGTATAAGGTGCAGGAACTGCATCTACCGATCTATCACTCTTTGTGTTTGATGCTGGAGGAGTATTTTTTCGCTGAGGAGTAGGGGAGGGTAATTTCCTGGGTGCTGGTAGGCTTAGCTAAGCTTCGTTTATCGGTAGTCTGGTGTCTGCCCAATAATTTGATGATGGTTTGCAGGGTGCTCATGACAAATGCGAGCTTCTGCAAACCTCTTTGTTTTTATGGAGAAATGCTGATTATTTGTTTTCAATATTGTTGATGGGCTAGTTTTGCGTATAATCTTTAAAAGTTAATTTTATTGAGTATTTATTTTAGTGGAGAAAAATTTGGAATTAGAATGTATTGATGGTTTACGCAATATTGCGATTATTGCCCATGTTGACCATGGCAAAACGACCTTGGTAGATGCTCTGCTGCGGCAGACAGATGTCTTCAGGGAGAATCAGGAGGTCGCTGAGTGCGTAATGGACTCGAATGATATCGAGCGGGAGCGGGGAATCACCATATTCTCCAAGAATGCTTCTATAGAGTATAAAGGTACAAAGATCAATATAATTGATACCCCCGGACACGCGGATTTTGGCGGTGAGGTGGAGCGGGTGCTCAAGATGTCGGACGGAGCACTGCTTCTCGTAGATGCTTTTGAAGGGCCGATGCCGCAGACCAGATTTGTACTGAAGAAGGCTCTGGCTACAGGGCTGAAGGTGCTGGTGGTTATCAATAAGATCGACAGGCCTGAAGAGCGGGCGGAGGAGGTCTTGGATGAGGTGTTTGATCTCTTTGTCGAACTCGAAGCCAATGAAGAGCAGTTGGATTTTCCGGTAATCTATGCTTCAGGGCGTTCCGGTTTTGCCAAGCGTGAGCTTGAGGACGAGTCGGATAATTGTCTGCCGCTTTTAGATGAGGTTCTGGAGAGTATCCCGGCGCCACGGGTCGACCGTACGGCGTCTTTTCAGATGCAGGTTGCCGCTATTGAGTATAGCGAGTATGTCGGCCGAATCGCTATCGGCAGGGTTTTCAGAGGTAGTGTGGTCGAGAAGGAAGAGGTCGCACTTATCAAGGGTGACGGCAAGGTGGAGAAGGTTAGAGTTGAGTCGCTACGGGTCTATGAAGGAATCGGTAAGCGGGAGGTCAAGCGGGTTGACGCTGGTGATATCGCGATCATTACCGGGGCTCCGGAGGTGGATATCTATGATACGATCTGTGATTTAAATGAGCAGGAACAGATGGAGGCTGTGGCTATTGATGAACCGACTCTGACGATGGAGTTTCGCGCCAATGACTCGCCGTTCTCCGGTCTAGAGGGCAAGTATGTAACCAGTCGGCACTTGGATGCGCGGCTCAAGCGTGAACTTCTTAGTAATATAGCACTCAAGGTACAGACTGTCGGCGAGTGTTTTCACGTCTCTGGGCGCGGTCTGCTTCACCTCGGTATCTTGATTGAGAATATGCGGCGTGAAGGGTATGAATTTGCCGTGGGTAAGCCTCATGTTATCTTCCACGAAGAGGACGGCAAGAAGTTTGAGCCGATTGAGGAATTGACAGTCGATGTGCCTGAAGAGTCAGCGGGTAAGGTGATGGAGATTACCGGTAACCGTAAGGCGGTGCTGGAGAAGACCGAGATGCGCGGAACGCGTCTGCATATAGTGATGTCTATCCCCAGTCGCGGTTTGATCGGTATGCGTACGCGCCTGTTGAATGCGACTAAGGGTGAGGCGATTATGAATCATGTCATCAGGGGCTACGAAGAGTTCAAGGGCGAGGTACCGCGGCGGCCGCAGGGTGTGCTGATCAGTTCGGACAAGGGGCCGAGCACGCCGTATGCCATCGATTCGCTCCAGCAGCGCGGAACCTTCTTTATCGATCCGGGAACCAGTGTCTATGAAGGTATGATTGTTGGTGAGCACTGTAAGGATAATGACCTGGTGGTAAATGTCTGTAAGGCCAAGAAAATTACCAATGTCCGTTCTGCGGGCAGTGATAAGAATATGGAGATAGCGCCGGCTAAGATCTTCTCGCTTGAGGCGGCTCTGGAGTATATCGAGGAGGATGAATTGCTCGAGGTTACCCCGGAAAATCTGCGTATGCGTAAGCGTATATTGAGTGAGACTAGACGTAAGCAGTTGGCGCGAAAAGCGTAGCATTACATTCGGCTGGTATTGGCGATTTAGCTGTTATTCTGGGGTATGATCGTTGTCGATAGATGATGATTGTACCCTTTTGTTTTTTTTTGCGTGTGGGGGTGGAGCGGTGAAATCACTATTACTCTGTGTCGCGGTTATTGTTGGATTGAGTTTTCCTGAGCTGGGGCATTACTCGGTGTATATTCGTAGTCTGGTTATGATAATGCTGACTATGGGATTTCTTACGGTTAAGTTTGAACGGGATATGTTCTCCAGGGAGATCATCTATGTCCTGGCTGCAAATCTGTTGATTCCGCTACCGATATATTTTCTGGCTCGGCTAGTGGGGGAGCAGGAGGCTGAGGCGGCATTTCTGATCGCTTCGGCACCGGCGGCGATAGCCTCGCCTATTATTATCGGGTTTATTCGCAAGCGGACTGATTTTGTGACACTGGCGGTAGTGGCGACAAATCTGTTGACAATTTTGACCCTGCCGCTAGCGATACCGCTGGTGGCGACATCGGTAGAGGCTGGGGGTGAGGATAGCGAGTATACCATAGTTATATCGGTGTTGACAACTATTATTGTGCCGCTCTTGTTGGCATTACTCCTGCGTGGGATAGGAGGTGTAGTGTATAGAGTGGCGGTATGGACGCAGCGGTTGGCCTTGTACGTCTGGCTTTTTGCTATTGCGTTCGCTTGTGCGACAGCACGAGAGTTTATAATTAAGAATAATATTGCCAATGAATTTTTGATCAGTATCGGTCTGGTAACGGTGGGTATTTGTATTGTTAATTTTGGTGTCGGCTACCTGGTCGGGGGGAAGAAGTTTGCGCGCGAGAGTAGTCAGGCGCTCGGGCAGAAGAATACTATGTTTGCGGTATGGGTCGGTTTGACCTTTTTAAATCCCCTCTCGGTTATTGCCCCGGTAGCATATATTATCTTCCAGAATATCTACAATGCGTTGCAGATGTTTGTCTATGATCTGCAGCAGCGCAAGAAGTAGCGCTGACTGGAGGAGTTTATCAAGGAGTCGGTTTGAAGACGGTTATTATCCTTATTGCAATTGCGCTCGGTCTGTCCTTTCCGATGTTGAGTGCTATCTCTTGGCTGATTCGGCCGCTGGTGATGCTTCTGCTCTTCTTTGGGTTTCTGGGCTTGAGCTTTGAGCGTAAGCTGGTTACTAAAGAGTTGTTCTATGTTGTCGCGGCCAATCTGTTGATTCCCATACCGGTATATCTCTTGACACGTTTATTGGGGGATGATATCTCCTTAGCGGCATTTCTGGTCGCGGCCACTCCTACCGGAGTGGCGGTGCCGGTGGTGATCGAATTCTTGCATAAACGCGTCGGGTTTGCGGCGATGGGGGTTCTGTTTACGAATGTAGTGATGGCGGTGGCATTGCCGCTCGGGTTGCCGCTTATCGCAGAGTATGATGGTGATATCGGGGTGTACCATACCGTCTCCAGTATTGCCATTACAGTCTTTATTCCACTCTTGCTGGCGCTAGGAGCGAGAAGGAGTGGGGGGCGTATACTCGCCTCGGCACTCCGTTTGAAGTTTCTCAGTCTCTATACCTGGGCCTTGGCGATCGCGCTAGCTTGCGCTGAGGCGCGGCAATTTGTTATCGAGTATGAGATCCCCTTTTCGACGGTCGTGAATATTGGTTGGGTGGTACTTATTGTCTGTGCGCTCAACTTTGTTATAGGCTATCTGCTGGGTGGTAAGGAGTATATTCGTGAGTGCGGGCAGGTGCTGGGGCAGAAGAATACCATCTTCTCGGTATGGATTGGGATTACCTTTCTCAGTCCGGTTGCGGCAATCGGGCCGGTATGCTATATTATCTTTCAGAATATCTTCAATTGTGTGCAGATTGCGCTGCATGACTGGAAGCGGCGGCGGGAGTAGTCGGATACAGTCATGTCTGTCTGATTATGTGCTTAAAATACTGTATAGCGCTTGACTTTGAAGGCCGATAGCATACAATTGGGTAGGGTATAGATAGTTGTTCTTGAAAAACAGTAACATATATAGTGTTAAGTATTTATAGTTATCTTAAGCTAATTTTTTTTACAGTTTTTCCAGAACTATTTATAAAGATTGTCTTTATTATAAGCAGTAAAAATATATTTTTACTGATATTGTGTTTTCGTTGCTTCTACAGCGACAAATTTTCTTATAATTAGAGTATGTAGAAAATTCGCGCACTGTATCTTTCTTACGCACGCGGACGGCGCAGAAGTGCTTTATCAATGTTTGAAGGAGGAAGAGGTTGACAACCCAAGTTGCTTATCAAAAATGTATAAATCCTATATGTCAAGCTACGTACGATATAATGCAAATTTTACCGAAATGCCCGGCATGTGGGGAACTGCTCGATGTTGAGTATGACTGGGACAGGGTGGAGTTGCCGACTAAGCTTGAGGCTATCGGGAAATTTCAACTTCCGGCGAACGGACTGGGGGGAGTGAGCGGAGTCTGGAGATTTTCCAGCCTTATGCCCTTTGCGCCTCAGGATAAGTGGGCGAGTATCGGCGAAGGCCATACCCAGCTCAGACCTTCGCCGACGGTTGCGGATTATACCGGAGTCAAGAATCTCTTTCTACAGTATGAGGGGTTGAATCCTTCCGGCTCCTTCAAGGATAACGGGATGGCTGGAGCCTTTACCCATGCCCGCATGGTAGGTGCCAAGGTGGCGGCTTGTGCCTCAACCGGGAATACCTCGGCAAGTATGGCAGCATTTGCTGCCGCCAGTGGTTCGATGCAGGGTATAATCTTTATCGGCGACGGTAAGGTAGCTTACGGCAAACTCTCGCAGGCGCTTGATTATGGGGCGTTGACGCTGTTGATTAAGGGTGATTTTGATGATGCCATGGCACGGGTGCAGGAAGTCTGTCCCCAAGAAGGGATCTATCTTGTTAACTCTGTAAACCCATTCCGGCTTGAAGGGCAGAAGACGATTATGTTCCGTGTGCTTGAAGGGCTGGGCTGGCAGATTCCGGATTGGATCGTTGTACCAGGGGGTAATCTGGGTAACAGCAGCGCTTTTGGCAAGGCTTTTATTGAACTGCACAAACTGGGCTTTATCTCTAAATTGCCGCGTATTGCGGTGATCAATTCTACTGGCGCGCCTACTCTCAATAATTTAGTCAATAAACGTCGTCTGACCTGGAATGGTGGTAGTGTGGATCAGAATATTATTCGTGAATACTATCGGCAGCTCGACCGGAATAATGAACGTGCTAATACTATCGCTTCAGCTATTGAGATCAATCGGCCGGTGAATCTTAAGAAGTGTCTGCGGGCGCTTGCGGCTACCGACGGTGTGGTGCGTGCGGTGAGTGATCAGCAGATTATCGATGCCAAAGCCTGGGTGGCACGGGAAGGGTTGGGGTGTGAGCCCGCGAGTGCCGCGAGTGTGGCGGGTACCAAAATGCTGGTTGAAGAAGGGATAATTGATCGTGATGCGACGGTGGCTTGCGTCTTGACCGGGCATCAGCTCAAAGATCCGCATGCCACGGTGGCTTACCATAGTTATTCGGAGGCTGAACTCAAGAAGCAATATGGAGGGTATGGCATTGCTACCAGTGAGTTTGGAAACCGTCCGGTAGCCGTAGCGAACAACCTGGCTCAGATAATTGACGCTATCAGAAAGAATGTGAATAGATAATTGTTGGCTTCAGATCAAGGGTGGATAACATGCGAAAAAAAGTTGTAATCAGTGGTGCCGCAGGCAGGATGGGTAGAAGGCTTATGGTTCTGACTTCAAATGAGGACGAGTTGGAACTGGCTGGAGCTATAGATTATCCACAGCATCCGATGATCGGACAATCTGTAACGCAGATTGAGCCAGAACTCGCAGGTACAGAGGTGCGGTTGACGAAATTTCTGGAGGTTCAAGCCGATGTCATGGTTGACTTTTCACTGCCGGAAGGAACGGAGAAGCGTTTGCCGGAGGCGGTTGAGCGTAAGATCGCCATGGTTATTGGTACTACCGGGATGAGTAAGGAGCAAGAGGCGCAGGTACTGGAGGCGTCTAAGTATATACCGATTATTCAGGCTTCAAATTACTCGTTGGGGGTAAATCTGCTGCTGAAGGTGGCAGCGGAAGTGGCAAAGGCACTTGGAGAGGATTTTGATATTGAGATAACGGAAGCCCATCATAATCAGAAGGTTGATGCGCCTAGCGGTACGGCTCTGGCTCTGGCTAAGAGTATTTGTGAAGCTACCGGACGTAATGTGGATACTGATCTTGTTCACGGCAGATCCGGTAGACCAGGTAAGCGGAGTAGGCGGGAAATTGGTATGCATGCGTTGCGCCTGGGGTCTGTGGTAGGAGACCACAGTATTTATTTCGGAAGTGCTCTGGAGATTATTGAACTCTCGCACCGGGCCCAGACCAGGGACGTTTTAGCGGCCGGAGCGATAAGAGCAGCTAAGTGGATCTGCGGTAAAGAGCCGGGGATGTATACCATGGAGAATGTACTCTTTGGCTAGTATTTGACAGGATTATGTTTGCTTATCATGCTGGTTCTAATCCTTAGAATCTTGATAAGAATTTAGGAGATAAATTATGTATAAAGTTGGTATTATGGGCTGTGGTATTGTAGCTACATTCAGGCATATTCCGGCGATTTTAGAGACCGAGGGAATAGAGCTGGGAGCCCTCTTTGACCCTAACCCGAAGAAGTTGGAGAAGGTGCAGGATAAATATGGTATCAATCCAGCTATATGTTTTACCGATATAGATGAGTTTATGCAGCAGGATTTTCATATTGCCAGTATTACTTCTCCAGCCCCGTATCATGTGGAGAATTGTGAAGCGGCGTGTAAGTATGGTAAGAATGTACTCTGTGAAAAGCCTCTGGCTATGACTGAGGAAGAAGCGCAGAAGATGATCGATATGGTTGAAAAGGCCGGTTTGAAGTTATATGTCGGTCTGGTTGTACGTTTTTCTCCGGTTGCGCAGAAGATACGCGACCTTATCAAGGCCGGGGCGATAGGTTATGTGGGGACTGTTCGGCTGATCTTCAATTGGAATTGCCACGGTAAGTACCGTAATGATGATGATACTGGAGAGTATGGTATAAATCGTAGGCGTGAAGGCCGGATGTTTGAAGGTGGCCCGATGGTTGACTGCGGTACCCATCAGATTGATCTGGCACGTTGGTGGTTGGGCTCGGAAATTGTAAGCTTCAATGGTTTCGGTGCCTGGGTTGAGGATTACGAAGCGCCGGATCATACTTGGGTGCATATGGAACATGCCAATGGCGCGCATACGATGATTGAGATAAGTTTCTCATACTGTCATACAGCAAATGAACCGGTAAACGAATTTATTTATGAACTTATCGGTACCGAAGGGGTAATCCGCTACGATAGAAATCAGAAGTCTATCTTTGTTCACGGTAAGGAGGAGACCTTCGAGTTGCCGCATAGCGATGATCTAGGTTTTGCTTCCATGTATAAAGAGGTAGTGCTGGCGCTGGATACCGGAAAATCGGAACTTTTGGCTACCGGCAAAGATGGTCTTATTGCGACAAGGATATCTCGTGAGTCTACCGAGGATGCGATGTATCGGCGTAGTCTGGCTGGGATCGTGCGTTAAACCAAGAAATATCTTAAAGTGATAAATTTAAGGATACTGTATGGTCAATTCCTTGAAGTTTGTGCAGATAAGTGATCTTCACCTCGGCGCCAGAGTGTTGCCGAGGTGTTTTTCTACAACTTCGGAATTTCGTCTTCAACGTGAAGAGGAGCTACTCAGGGAGTTGGAGGAGCTTCCAGCAATCTTTGCAAAATATCAAGCGGAAGTACTCCTGGTGGCGGGTGATCTCTTTGATCGGGATGCGGTAAGTGCAGAGCTTGTCAACCGGGTATTCGCATTATTTGCGTGTTTGCCTTATGTCTTTATCTTGCCCGGGAACCATGATTATATCTCTGGAGCCAGTCCTTACTCTGAGTATGAACGAATGCACCGCGGTCTTGAACCGATTCCGGAGAATGTATATATCTTCTCCGGGCGGGAGTATCAATCGGCATATTTACCGGATCGGGGTGATGTCTCGGTGACGGCGCGAGCTTTTACCGGCAATAGTACAATAACCGAACATCGCTTGGCACAGAAGATTCCCCGTGACCCTGCGCCTATAACCATTCTGCTTCATCACGGAGCGCGTACCCAGTTTACCTTTGAAGAGAAAATGAAAGTGACGGCTCCCTTTACGGCGGCAGAGTTATTGGCACAGAATTTCTCATATACCGCCCTTGGGCATTATCACAGTTATTCCGCAATTGAGAGCGGCGATGGGATGATAAAGGCGGCGTACTCCGGACGCCCCTTTGCGGCGGAGTTTAGAGCTAAAAACGGTTGCATCCTTATTGGTGAAGTTACGCCTTCGGGAGTAGAAAGTCTGGAGCGTTATATGCTGGATAAGCGTCGAATCTTCGATCTCAAGGTGTATTGTGATAATGTACAGAGTAATGCCGAGTTATTGGCGCTGGCTCGGGAGACTGCGGCACAGAATGATGTCGGAGCGCAGGATATTGTGCGTTTCAATTTTAACGGTACCAAGAAGACTGAGTTCAAGGTTGAGTTCTTGTTGCCCCCTGGAGAGTATTATGCGGCTGTTGGTTATTTTGCTGAATTGCAACTGGGCTATGATATTGAACAGTTGCTTGTACAGGCGCAGAGTAAGGCGGCTACGGCTGAGAGCTTGTTTGTCAAGGATATCTATGAGCAGATATGTCAGGAGGAGGATCCGGAAGAGAAACGTATATTGTACGACGCGCTGGATTATGGGGTTAAGGCTTTGCGTGGTATCAGTATAATCCCTAAGGAGATCGAGGTGTTGGAGGATTAGGATGCTGGTTGTATTATGCTATGTCGAGTGTGGCGATAAGGTACTGCTTATCAGGCGAAAACGTGAGCCGTATACGGGTTATCTGGCAATGCTTGGGGGCAAGGTTGAGGCCGGGGAGTCAATTGTAGAGGCAGCTTTTCGCGAGGTTAAAGAGGAATCGGGGTTGGAGGCCGCGGCACTGGAAGTTGTCGGTGTATGCAGTGAGACGGTTCTGGCAGCTGAGGAGCGGGAGGTCTTGCTTGAGTATGATATGGCCTTGGTACGCGGTGTGGTTGCTTCATTAAAAGTTATTGAATCCGTTGAGGGGGAGTTGTGCTGGATTGAGAAGAGCTGCATCTGTTGCCTTGAGGAACTCGTACCCACCGATAATGAGATGATACAGAGATATATTATTGAGGAAGATGCGCTGCCACGGCATTATACGGTCGCAAAGAGTGCGGCAGGGCGGTATAGCATAGAGAATGTGGTAGCGCGGTATGAATTAAGAGAGATTTATTGATTCGATTCGGTTCTTTCCTAATTTTTTTGCTTCGTAGAGGCATTCGTCACAGAGCTGAATAATCTGTTCCGGGTCGATGTTCTCGGAAGAGATAGTTGAGAGTCCAATTGAGACGGTTACGGAGATCTCGCTGTTGATAGTAGTCAGTCGGCGTTTTTCAATATTCTTTCTGATGCGCTCAGAGACGATCTTGGCGGTCTCATACTCGGTCTCGGGGAGAATAATGGCAAATTCTTCGCCGCCGTATCTTGAGAGTATATCGGTCTCACGAATAGATAATTTGAGAACTGTGGTCAAAGACTTGAGGACGGTGTCACCATAAGGGTGGCCGTAGGTATCGTTTACGGATTTGAAATTGTCGATATCGATGAGCAGCAGTGATAATGGGTGGTTATAGCGGGAGGCACGTATAGCTTCGGTTTTGATCGCTTCATTGAACTTGCGCCGGTTATTTATGCCGGTAAGGTAGTCGGTGATAGAGAGTTTTTCCAACTCTGAGCTCTTCTTTTGGAGGTCTTTCTGGACGCTTATGAGATAATCGGTGGTTCGATCCTGTTCTTTGAGAATTCGGTTAAAGTTTTGAACCTGACGCCGGAGCTTCTTCTCCATTATTACCTGCGAGGTTTGGTCTATACATTGTACAAGCATTCCGGTTACTTCGCCGGAATCACTCAAGGCGGGAGTGGCTATGACATTATAGTGCTTCTGATGTTCGGAGTCGACAATAACAACATTGTTTCGCTCTGGCCTTTTGCTCTCGGCGGCTAACATTACCGGGTGGTTACTACTCTCATGCTCAGTGGTGTTGCAGTTGACTTTAAAGAAATTGTCTCCAAGTTTTACACCGTTATGGGCGGCAGCAAATGCGTCGTTGAATTCAGTGATATTATAGGTCGCATTGAGAATCGCAATTTCAACCGGGGTGTTGGCCATTAGAATGTTATAGTAGTCAATTGGAGGTTTGGAGGTGTAGCTGCGTTTTTTTAGTTCGACCAGGTTAATTATAATCTCGGCAAGACTGGTATTGCTACAGGGTTTTTCAATGATCTGGAAGACTCCAAGTTCATAAAAGATGCTAGAAGTCTTGGTTGCGAGCTTTGAGGAGTAGATAAGAAGTGGGGTCGTAAGATTATCCTCGGGGTTGATCAGACTGGATATTGCGGGGAAAATATCATCAGGCATCGGCTCGATAACATTGATAATGGCACAGTCAATATTTAGACCGCTATCAAATAATGCCGCGCGGGCTTCACTCATTTTGATAGCCAGAATAACCTCATAGCTTGCGTCCTCAAGCTTGCCAATGAGAGGGGCGAGGGTATTATGGTATTTATCAATTATTAGTATTTTTCCTCGGCTCTTTTCCATGGTTTATACTCATCTTTGAGATTGCTGGTCAATACAGGTACTGGTCGCAAGCAGTGATTTTGCCTGGTTAATATCGTTGCTAATTTGGCTGATCAACTCCTGAATATTGGCAAATTTCTTCTCATTACGGAGTTTTTGTATAAAAAACACCTCGGCTGAATGGTCATAAAGGTTGCCGCTAAAATTGAATAAGTGGCTTTCAATATGTCGCTGCTCTGGGGTGGCGCCACTGACCGTAGGGCAGATACCGATGTTGGTTATACTCTCAAAATATGAATCCCCACAACGGGTAAAGCTGGCATAGACGCCGTTGGGTGGGAATAATTCGTGGTCTGGGTTCAAATTGAGGGTAGGAAACCCGAGCGTTCTGCCTAGTTGCTTTCCTTTTACTACTCTACCGAGTACCGAGGGTGCTCTTCCGAGTAACTTCCTTGCTCCTTCAAGGTTCCCTGTACTGGTGAATTCCCTAATCTGTGATGAAGATACTGGCGTACCATCTATGATGACACGAGGGATGCAGATAGCCTTTATCTGCGGATAATTCGTTTGCAGAAAACCAATCGACCCTTCTCCATGATAACCGTAATTCCCATTCTCACCTAAAATAACCATTTGCGTATTAAGACGTTCAAGCAGATAGCTTTCGGTAAATTCTTGAGCTGTAACCTTTGAAAATTCTTTGGTAAAACTTATTATCCAGACTGCGTCAAGACCCAGGTTGGAAAGAAGCTGGAGGCGATGTTCAAGGCTGCAGATCATAGCCGGAGCATTGCCCAGAATCTTTCGCGGGTGGATATCAAAGGTTATGGCCATACTCAGAGCATCTTGCGCCTTTGCTGATGAGACCACTTCCTCGATTACTTTGATATGACCGAGGTGCACCCCATCAAACATTCCGATTGTAACAATTGCTGGGCGCTGAGGCGACTTACAGGTGTTGGCGTTACCGAAAATTCTGAGCATTATTCAGGAACAGACCGAGTTAGAGATGAGAAGAGAGGCGTGTCCAGGTTAGTCTGCCGACCACCCCGTCAACCTTCAATCTCTCAGCCCGTTGAAAACGCTTGATGGCGCCAATGGTGCGGCTACCAATCTTGCCGTCGATGGCCCCAGGGTTATAACCGGCATTGGTAAGCGCCAACTGAACGTCTGAGACACTTACCCCTGAAATAACAATATATTTTTTCCCCTTGTACTTGCTGGTTGTAGACGCTCCGGGCAAACCCTGTGAGAGATTGGCCAGGGTTGACTTGAGGTTTTGCTCTGCAGGTGCGGAGGCTGGCTCGATATCGGTAATCTCTACGATAGGTTGAGTTGGATCCGAAGTCTCAATACTATACGAAGGGCTGCTCGGTTGGAGGGTTACAGAATTGTTTGCTGGCGCAAGCGAGAGGTTTTCAACCTGTTCATTGAGGACGGATACTGTCTCTTTCAAGTCGTTCACCTGCAGCGAGAGTTGATTTATTTCTTCCTGGGTAGTAGGATTAATTTGCTGACAGCCGGTAAGTAGCGCAAGCCCAGCAAGGCTCAAAATAATGGTAAATACTCTCATGTTCTTATTATCCTCATATATAATATTCATAATGCTTGTACATTATGAGGGTGGGTGATAAGGTAACGATAATACAGGCAAAATAAACAAAATATTCTATTCTTCATAATTATAACAATTGCCTTGGCAATTACAATAATATTATTATCTTCTTCTTATATAAAATTATGAGAGTAATTAGGCGGATTGTGTTGTAAGTATGGCATGATTTCTCCACACGGCTAGGCTTATTAATAAAAGTAAGGACTTGATTATTAAGAGGATAAGGATAAAATGACTGAAAGTATTCTTCTGATAATGAAAGGAACGCAATGAGCGCTGATAAGAAAGATCTTAATGAACAGTTGGAGGTAGATGCTAATTTGCTCTATAAAGAGGAGACTGTTACGGACATGAAAGCGGCTACCTTCAAGATAATGACCCCGATTAAGAGTGACGGTTCTGAAGATGAATCGCGGGAAAAGTTTATCTCGGCGCATTCCAGTGTTATGAGCCCTATGGGGGTGATTCCACTCCAGACCAGGCTTGAAGCCAAGACGCTTGAGGCTGCAGCAAAAGAGTTCCCGCAGGCGATTCAGAAAGCTATGGATAAGTTGGTGGAAGAAGCGCGTGAGATGCAGCGGCAGGAGGCTTCAAAGATAGTTGTTCCTGGTAGCGCTCCGCAAACAAATAAGATCCAGTTCGGGTAGTCTGTAGTGCGTTCAGAAGTCGTTTATGCCTGCATTACCTTTGTTCTCGCTTTGACCTTCTCTCTGGCGCTAACCGCTGGGGAGAAGGTTTTTTGTTCGCTTTGCGGGAAAGAGATTAGCGGAGACTATATCAAGTTCAAGGATGGTGATATCTTTTGCTCAGAATGTATGCGCCAAGAAAAGTGCATTCAGTGTGGCAAGCCTACTGCTAACCTGATCAAAGGTCAGCCCATCTGCGTACAATGTGCGGCAAATCCCCGGGTTTGTGCGGTATGCGGGAAGCTCCTCGGGAGAAAGTTTATTGTCTTCCCGCTCTCACAGCAGAAGTACTGTGCAGCGTGTGTTCAGAAATATCCAAAGTGTAGGTTTTGTTCGGCGCCGACGCAGGATCATGCTGCTTACGGTAGTAGATGGGCTATGTGCGCTGAATGTAAGGCGCGAGCAATTCACGGAATAGATGAATATAAGGATATTCTGTCCGAGGTAGAGGCGCTGTTATCCAGTAATATTCATCTGCAACTGCAGAATCCGGCCGGTCTTGAGATATGCGAGGATATTGTGCGTGAAGGCAGAGGAATGAATGGTAATGAGATGGGGTTGATGCAGCAGCACGGGAGTGTGGCGGTTCTGTTGGTGCAGGATGGTTTGCCGGTTGAGGTGGCGTATGAGACTATTGCGCATGAATGGGCGCATGCCTGGGTTGCTCAGAATGCCAGGTTCAAACTGAGTACTGAGACTGAAGAGGGATTCTGCCAGTGGGTAGCGTCAAAAATTCTTCTGGCAAAGGGATTCGAGGCAAGTCTGGATATTCTGCGTAATCGGGATGATCTGTATGGCACCGGTTATAGAAGGATGGAGCATATGGAGAGTTCAAAAGGGAGTAACGGGTTGGTCGAGTATATTCAAAGTGCCAGGCCTGGGCTATTTAAAAGGATGTTTGGGAAAAGAAAGTAAGACCAGTAGTATTACTGGTCTTACTTTCAAAACAATGCTTGTAGTAGCAGCTTAGCGTAAGGCTGAAGTGCGGCGGTGTGGGTGGCTCTTTGGTGTACTGCTCTTGCTACTGCCGCCATGCTTGGCTGCCTTGTGAGCGCTCATCTTCTTACGAATCTTGCGACGGGCTTTTGCCAGTTCTGCGCGCTCTGCTTTTTTAGTGTTTCTTGCCATGGTAAATTCCTTTATCCTTAAGATCAATTATAATATAATTTTAATAATTCATAAATTGAAGTATTATAAAATACATAGTTTGACCCATAAGTCAAGAGGAATTCCGGCTTTTTTATAATTCGGATACCTCTTTTTTGATAAATTCAATCTCGGTCAGGATCTGATTACGGTAGGCCACCCCTTCAAAACGTTTGGCTACCTTGCCATTATGGAAGATTAAAATAGTCGGGAAGGCCTCAAGATTGTATCTGGTTATGGTTGCGTCATTTGGGATAATGCGGACAAGAGGGAAGTCCATGGATTGTTTGGCCGCTTCTAACTCGGTATTTTGTAGCTGGCAAGCGCGGCAACTCTTATCCCAGAAGTATACTACGACCGTGCCTCGCTGGTATTTAGCCATAAAATCTTTCTCCTGCTGGGGGCTGACCTGTTGCTGAGTGCAGCCGCCGATGAGGAGGGAAATGCCGAATATTGCGAGTATTACTAGCTTTTTCATGTTTATCTCCGTGTTATTATGCAGTTTTTTGCTTGAATAATAATGTTGTGCTATAATAAATCATTATTATCATAACGCGAAATTTTTATTTTAGCAAGTAAAATATTTGGCTTATACCATTATTGTAGAATTGGTATTGGTTGATGAATTTGGTGATTATGATTTGCTCTTAGCCTTCAATTCCTTGAGAATTGTATTTATCTCGCTGAATTCGTGCTGGGTGAGATTTGAGATATCAAAACCGTTCTCTTTGATTATTGCCAGATAGGTCTTGGCGACCCGGACAAGCGTATTGTAGTCTTTGCGGTTGCCACCGCTGATACTCACCTCACCGTCATTGCTGACAAATACCTCAGCACCATCGGGAGAGAAGCCTTTTAAACGAGCCTTTCTGCGACTGGTTGTCTCATCGAGTCTTCTCTTGGTGCTCATTGAAATCTCCTTGTGTAATCAGTAACATACTAATTACTTTTGTTTATGATATAAAACTGACTGTCCATCTTCAAGAAAAGTTTTTCTTTTTTGGTTAAAGTTGCAGGAGATATTTCTGCCATATGTTGATTTTTGCGAGAAAAGGTAGATAATTCTGTCATATGATTTTAAAATAATTATTCAAAAAAAAGGTGATATAATGGCTAATTGGGCAAAAGGTTATATTCAGGTATATACGGGAAATGGTAAAGGCAAGACTACTGCGGCTCTGGGATTGACGCTTAGAGCTGTTGGCGCAGGGATGAGGGTCTTCTTTGGTCAGTTCCTCAAAGGACGTGACTGTGCCGAAATTGCAGGGCTAAAACTGCTGGGGGAGGCGGTACGCTTGGAGCGTTTTGGTAGTGGTAAGTGGGTAGACAAGGCGGATGCACAGGCTTTTGCGCAGGAGCTTGCTTTGGGGCATAAGGGTATTGAGTGCGTACGCGAGGCGGTGCTTTCAGATGCTTATGACCTGGTGGTTATTGATGAAGCTCTAGGCGCGCTCCACGCCGGGGTAATTGAGTTGTCTGCTATACTTGATATCCTCACCCGTAAACCTTCGCGGCTTGAGGTGGTGTTAACAGGTAGAAATATCCCTGCGCAGTTGGAGGATATGGCTGATCTGGTGAGTGATATTGCTCTGCGCAAACATTATTATCAGCAGGGCGTTCCTGCTCGCAAGGGTATAGAGTTCTGATTATTGGTTACTGCGTTGTGCTTCATTGTATTGTTTAACTTTGATGGCGAGTAATGAGAGATCTGCCGGGGAAACTCCGGAGATCTTGGCCGCTTGACCGATAGTCTCGGGTGCTATATCGCTGAGTTTCTCTCTGGCTTCAAGGCGTAGACCGCTGATACTGGAGTAGTCAAAACCATCCGGAATGCGCAGGTTGTGATTGCGTTTGAGTTTCTTAATCTGGTTCATATGCCGCTCTATATAGCCGGCATAGCGTGTCTCAATTACAGCTTGTTCACTCGCTCTGGCTGAGACAGAACCAAACAATTCCGGGGTTTGAGCCGCAACCGTTTCCCATTCTGAATCAGGATTTTTTAAATACTGGGCAATGGTTTTGCCTTCATGGCGTGTGCTCTGGAGCAGGCTTAGGGTTGCGCTGATCTCTGCTTGCAAAGTCTGGATCTGGTTGGCACGTTCTTCACTGATCAGTCCCAGTTCTCTAGCTCTGGCACCAAGGCGCAGATCGGCATTGTCTTGGCGTAATAGAAGTCTGTATTCGGCTCTGCTGGTGAAGAGTCGGTAAGGTTCATCGGTGCCACGGGTTACAATATCGTCTATGAGTACGCCGATATACGCTTCGTCGCGCCCCAGGATAAAGGGTGGGCGTTTCATAATTTGTAAAGCGGCATTTATCCCAGCGTAGATCCCTTGTGCCCCAGCTTCTTCATAACCGGAAGTACCGTTGATCTGCCCTGCAAGGAATAGACCCTTTACTAGCTTGGTCTCCAGAGTATTACGTAGCGCCTTGGGCGAGATGGCATCGTACTCCACAGCATAACCAAAACGCATAATTTCTGCTTCCTCCAGCCCCGGGATAGATCTGACCATCTTAACCTGCGACTCGGTATCAATACTGGTGGCTAGGCCATTGAGGTAGACCTCCTCGGTGTTGCGCCCTTCGGGTTCAACAAATACATGGTGCTGCTTTTTCTCAGGGAAACGGGCAATCTTGAGTTCGAACGATGGACAGTAGCGCGGCCCCGTACCCTCTATCTGTCCGGAAAATAGCGGCGCATCGGCGAGTATATCCTCGATTATCTTCTGGGTCTGTGGTGTAGTCCAGGTAGCCCAGCAGGGTATCTGCTCCAGTTCTAAGGATTTGGTCAGGTAGGAGAAGGGCTGTGGCGGCTCGTCGCCGGGTTGGAGCTCCATCCTGGAGAAATCGATACTCCCGGCGCGTACCCGGGGGCAGGTGCCGGTCTTCAGTCGGAGCAGGGGGAGTCGCAGGCTCTCCAGACTCTGGGAAATTTCAACCGCTGCAGGTTCGCCGAAGCGCCCGCCGGGAGCAATATGCTCGCCAATGTGGGTCTTGCCCCGCGGGAAGGTGCCGGTACAGACGATCACAGCCTTGCAGCTGATTTCAAGCCCAATGGCGGTTCGTACGCCGCAGACCTGTCCCCCGGCGGTGATGATATCGGTGACCCGGTCTTGGAGGATACTGACATTCGGGGCGGACTCCAGGTAGTGTTTCATCCAGTGCTGGTATGCCCATTTATCGGCCTGGGCGCGCGGTGAGCGCACTGCCGGACCTTTGGAGGATTTTAGCATGCGAAATTGTATGCCGGTGGCATCAATGCACAACCCCATGGCACCGCCCAGTGCATCAATCTCTTTTACTAACTGTCCTTTAGCTAGTCCACCGATGGCCGGGTTGCAGGACATTTGGGCGATAGTATCCAGCGACATTGTCACCACCAAGGCGTCAATACCCATCCTGCCTGCTGCCAATGCGGCTTCACATCCGGCGTGCCCAGCTCCAATTATTACTACATCTGTCTTCATCTTTATTAGGAAAAACCTTGTCTTGCAATGAGAATTTATTAAAGACTGCATTGTATGTGATTGCCATGCTAAGTCAAGGGCTGGTAATAATTAATCGTTGCTGAGTTAAATCTCTAAGGTATTATTCGCTATTACTGAGACTTCCCGCTTATCCATGAAAATTGCTACCTTAAAACGCTACACAACTCGACCTGAAGGGAGAGAATTTTGCCTACTTTTGCCCGCTGCTCGGGCGAAAAGTAGGTCGAAGACGCTGCGAGCAGGCGAGCAGTGGCTGAGAATTTAATCGTAGGACGCTGAGGAGTGAGGCTCCGCTAAGTACTTCGCGCAAAGAACTTAAACTTTAGCAAATCAAAAATCTTACCAAAAGGTGTGTATTCTTTGATTGTAGCATTTAGGTTTTTGAGTAAGAAATAGATTTGGCTGTAATCACTGCTTTTGCACGTAGCTGGTATCTGAGTTATAAAACTACTTATCTTATGATTATACTCTCAGGTTTTATTCGTCTACTCATAAAACCTTCGACACACCTTTGGAAAAGGTGTGCTAAACGCCCATGCAAATGGGCGGGCTGCGAGATGCAGCCTCAGCCGGTAACTGTGTTATCGGCTGGTATTATTCCTTTCAATTTAATATGAAAATCACGTTAGTGATTTTCTTAACTCAATCGGTGCCAGCTGCTCGGGTGAAAAGTAGGTCGAAGACACTGCGAGCAGGCGAACAATGTCTGTAGAGTATAATCTTGGACGCTGTGGAGTGAGGCTTCGCTAAGCGCTCTGCGCAAAGAGTTGTGATTCTAGCCAGCCTAAAATCTAACCCCGAAGTCCTGCACACCAAAGGTAGTATATTTAAACTTGGTTCAAGACAAGTAAGTACTTTCTTTTGCAAGGGGCTTCTTGCCCCCTGTACCCCTCGCAAACGCTGTGTGTTTGATCACATTCCGTACCCTTTACGGGCATCGAGATCCTCAAACTTCTGAGTAAAGGCTCCGTGTCCTTACAACCTCGGTACGCAGTTCGCATAGGGCTTATTTCGCAAAGTGTAATTTGAGAGCTTGGGGTAAAATAAAACAGTTGCAGTGGGATACAACGACGTTTTATGCTTAGAATGAGATGATAAGCAGAAGGAGAGAGTGCAGATATGCTATCTGAGCATTGAGGCTATCTTCTGGATAAACTTCTCATCACCTTGTTCTTGAGCGCAATCGGCAAGGAAGGTTACTGCAGAATCAAGGTTGCGCTTTGCTTCATCATTTTCGCTCCACTTCTCCAGCGCATTTTGAAAGTAGAGGATCGCTTTGAGGATCTCGCCGTAATCCTTGCTGATCTTACCTTGGGCTAAAATTTTCTTGGCTTTGGTCGAGAGCTCAACACTCTCATAGTGGGTCTTAATTGCATTTTTGAACTCATCAACACTGCTGTATCTGTCCTCTTGTTTGGTTGACATGGCTTTCATCGCCGTCTTCAAGAGTTCACTGTTGACCCATGGTTCTTCAATAACATTATTTCCGGCATTGTTAATACACTGGACTATACTCTCACCGGTATGAGGAACTTGACCGGTAAGTACTTCAAAGAGGATGGCTCCGAGAAGATATATATCACTCTTCTCGTTAATCTGATCCTCATAGCCCAGCGCCATCTCGGGAGCCATATAGGCAGGGGTGCCGGCGATAGCGTCTTCATAGCGGATGGGAGGCGCAAAAGAATTCTTACGTACTCCTGCAGCCAACCCCCAGTCGGTAATAAGTACCTCGGAATATTTGCCGAGCATGACATTGTCAGGTTTTAGATCCCGGTGAATAATCCCCTGGCTGTGGGCAAAGGCAACACCATTGCAGACGGCAAGAAGTATTTCGATGTTCTCCTGGAGTGAGTTGGCGTCAATAATGTCACACCAGGGAGTACCGTCTACCAGCTTCATGGCATAGAATACGCTATTCTCTTCATTGAGTCCTAGATCGTAGATGGGAACAATATTAGGGTGTTCCAGTCTGCCGGTGATTGCGGCTTCGGTACAGAGTTTCTGGCTGTTGGATGGACCCACCTTGGTTTTGGACTCTGATAGCTTGATGGCTACGTTTCTGCCGATAGCCTTCTGTTTGGCTTTGAGTATAATGCCCATTCCACCACTGCCAATGGTCTCGGTTATCTCATAGTCAATTGAGTCTTCGGGCGCAACTTTGGAGGTGATGTTTGAGCCATCAAAGAGAATTGCAAAGTTGCGAGGATTGGTATTGACTTTGAGTTCGGCATGTTCTGGAGCTATTTTAACTTTGCTCTTGTTGGGGGCAAGTAAGTCATTCTCGGAAAAGAAGCCACTAGTGCTTTCTCGCGGTACAGAGGTGGTGGCATGGCGTAGGATTGAGGTAGTAGAGGTTATCTTGATCTCATTATTACAGGCGGGACATCTGTGATTTTTGATCTCAATCTTTGAAAGTACTTTTCGGCAGTTTGGACAGCGAATAACCATTCCTCTCCCCTTGAAATAAGTCATGTTACAAATGAGTTACAGCTAACCCTGTATATTTTAACGTATTTAATTGGTTTTTGCAAGTTTATGCAGTTAGTTTTTTTTGTTTTAATAAATGTTTGATGCCGGAAAGTTTAATCTTGACTAATAGTCACGAGCTATGTACTATAAGGAGCAATAGGATATAAAAATTTATAGGCTTTTGTGAGGATTAGAGTTGAGTATTGCATCAAGAAAAGAGAGGGAATTTAAAGATAGGGAACAATTGATACTCAAGACGTCATTCAAAATGTTGCTGGATGAAGGGTATATAGGGTTTACCATCGATAAATTGGCGAAGAAGATTGATTATGCCAAGGGTACGGTGTACAAGCATTTTTCCTGCAAGGAGGATATTCTGATGAAGATTCTTCTTGATAGTTCGGAGCAGCGAATGTCGATTATCGATCGGGCTGTGGATCTGGATCTGCCGGAACGGTCGCGCTTGATCGTCAGTTTTTCCGGGGCTAGAATTTATAACAAGTTGAATCCGAATTTGCATAAGATGCTGCTGATAGCCAGGGTTGAATCGATCTGGAATAAGGTCAGCAGGGAGATTAAGCTGACCCATGATGAGATGCTGCAAAGAAGTTATTTGCGTTTTGATCAGTTGATAGCCACGGCGCTTGCCAGCGGTAGTCTTGTACTCAATGGGCATTGCAGTGCGGATATCTTCTTAACCTTGCTCAGTATCAATATCGGGTATAGTTCGCTGTTGCGGGGAGGGGGGAGTGATAACTTGCAAGGAAAATTCCATGATAGTTTCATTGATTCAATTGTTATCAGTGATGCGGATCGGGCACTAAGCATGAGTTTGAATACCTATTTGGATGGACTGAACTGGAGACCATTGTCCTCTGAATATGATTATTTTGCCTTGGAGGAAGAGGCGGCTAAGACAGTTTACTCAGATCTTACAGCTATGTTGGCAAAAGGTGAGTTTTTTGAATACGTCAGCAATAATCTGTAAGGAGTAATTAAAATTGAACAGAAATGTTTTATTGAAAAGGAATTCTGATGGAGACATCGAACAAAGGTAGAAAAATTAAGTCTGCAATATTCTCCAATCTCCCGTTTGTAGTAATGTTATTGGTCTTTCTGGGAGGTATTGTAGTCTTTGCCAAACTGACTGGTGAAAAGCGGGCGGAGAAGATTCGGCAGACCGCTGAAATTGCTGAAAATGCGGTAAAGGAACGGACTAATATTGAGGTGGTTACTGCTGCTCCTACTGAAATTGTCGATTCGATCATGCTTCCCGGGGTTGTTCGTTCCTGGGAGAATGTTACGCTTAAAGCTGAGGTTACCGGGCGTATTACCGAGATACTCAAGGATGAGGGAGATGTGGTCAAGAAGGGGGATGTCATAGCCCGAATTGATAACCGTGATTATAGTGCTGCGGTCAAGGAGGCGAAGTCCAGCCTGGACAAAGCCAAAAGTGACCTGGAGCGAAATGAAACTCTCTTCAAGAAGAAGGTGATCTCGCAATCGGTTTATGACTCAATTGTCGCTCCGGCACTCGCGGCGGAGGCAGGGCTGGATAAGGCTGAGCTTGCTTTGGAACGAACAGAAATCAAGGCTTCTTTTGATGGGGTGGTTAATCAGCGCTACATACAAGTCGGTGCACTCGTGACCCCTGGGACTGCGGTTGCCGATGTACTCGATACCTCGAAGGTGCGCGTCAATATCTTTATTCCTGAGAAGGATGTACTCAAAGTAACAGGTCTTGAAGAGGCCAGGGTCTATCTCACTGAGGATAAAAAGCAGGGCTTTGACGGGAAAAAGATCTTTCTCTCTTTGAAGCCGGCTGATGGAGCACAGGCCTATAAGTTTCAGCTTGAGGTTGAAAATAAGGACGGTCTGCTTCGTCCGGGGATGTTTGTGGAGAGTGATATCGTCCGGGGAACAAAACAAGATGCTTTGGTTTTGCCGTTATTTGCCGTTATTCCCGTAGGTGCGAAGATGTTTTGCTATGTCGAAGAGGATGGAATTGCCCGTAGGCGAGAGATTGAAACAGGTATTATCGATGGTGACAGGGTTGAGGTGGTCTCGGGGCTTAAAGCAGGTGAACGGGTGATTATAAAGGGGCAGAGACAGCTCGAAGACGGAGAACTGGTCGAGGTGGTCAAAGTATATAATTCATCACTCTAGTCTCTGCATGACCTGCTCTGAGAAGAGAATTAGGGTGCGGAAGGAACTTATGAAAGAAAACGATGATAATTTCAAATATTGCCGTAGATAAAAGAGTAACTGTATATGTAATGACTGTAATTCTGGCAATTGCAGGTTATATATCCTATAATCTCATGCCGCGGGAGGCTGAGCCGGAGGTGATTATTCCGGATATCTTTATCAGTACTTCGTATCGCGGGGTTTCTGCGGAGATTATTGAGAAGCAGATTACCAAGAAGATAGAGGACAAGCTCAAGGGGTTGGATAATGTCAATGAGATAAGCTCCTCCTCATTTGAGGGATCAAGCGAGATAAACGTTGAGTTTATTGACGGAACGGATATTAATCAGGCTGAGCTTGATGTAAAGGACGCGGTAGATCGAGCCAAGGCCGATTTGCCGACCGACCTGGAGAATGATCCGTTGGTATATGACCTGAATCTCTCTGAAACTCCTTTTTATATATTTGCTATCAAGGGAGCAGATAAGCGTGAATTACGTAAGATTGCCGAGGATCTGCAGGAGAATCTGGAGGCAATTCCCGGGGTACTTGAGGTCGATATCAGTGGTGGGCTGGAGCGTGAGATACATGTTGAGATTGATCCCATGCGTATGGCTCTCTTTAAAGTAAATATGTCGGATGTTGCTGCGTTGATTGCTGGCGAAAACAGCGATTTCTCCGGAGGTAGTATCCGTACTGCTGAGGCTAAGTTTCAGGTCAAGATTGAAGGAGAGTTTGAAAACGCGGAGGAAGCGGGAAGAATTGTTGTCGCCACTGCACCCAATGGATCGCCAGTATATCTTGATGATATTGCAACGATTGATGATGGTAATAAGGATCTGGACTCGGACGGACGTATTGATGGACTTGACAGTGTGAATCTGTATGTGAAGAAGAAGAGCGGAGAGAATATTGTCCAACTGGTTGAGCGAGTTAAGGAAGGTATAAAGGAGGATCAGCAGGGGTGGCCCAAAGGGGTGGACTATATAGTCCTGCAGGATAAGGGCGAGCGGGTTGAGGATCAGGTGGCGGATCTGGAAAATAATATCATTACCGGATTGATCCTGGTGGTGCTTGTGGTCTGCTTTGCGCTGGGCATACGTAACTCCATACTGGTATCGCTCTCTATTCCGCTCTCTATGCTCTTATCTTTCATTGTCCTAAGAACTATCGGAGTAACCCTCAATATGGTAGTGCTCTTTGGCTTGACCATTTCTCTGGGGATGCTGGTGGATAATGCGATTGTGATCGTGGAGAATATCTTCAGATTTATGCAGAGTGGCATGGGACGGATTGAGGCGGCGAAGAAGGCTACCGGTGAAGTGGCATGGGCGATTATAGGGTCGTCGTTGACCACAATGGGGGCATATTTTCCAATTGCGCTCTGGGACGGGATTATGGGGCAGTTTATGCGCTATATTCCAATTACGGTTATTACTACCTTGGCCTGCTGTCTCTTCGTGGCGTTGGTAATTAATCCGGCGATGGCTGCAGGATTGATGAAGGTTAAAAAGAAAAAGATGCATAAAGTCCTGGGTGAGCATGCCCGGAATGATAATTTCTTTATTGCCGGGTATCGTAAGCTCTTACGTCGTTCGCTTGGTTTACGTGCTGACGGCGGACCGCAGCGGATATTCCCTCGTATATGTGTGTTGTTCGGTTCTGGTTTGGCTTTGCTTCTGGCGATAGCGTTCTGGATGTACCGAATCGGGTATAATATTCCGGTTGAGTTTTTCCCGTCGACCGATCCTGAGCAGATTGAGCTTGTAATGACTATGCCTTCAGGGGCGAGCCTTGATTACTGTAATTCTGTACTCAGGGATGCCGAGAAGCGCTTCTTTACAGCTGATTATGAGCAAGTAGAGTTTGAGGAGGCAATCAAGGCTAAGGAGCAGATCGATAAAAACGGTAAGAAGTATATGTCGGTAAGTGATATTCCAAATATTGACTTTGCCTATACTAAGGCGAATTCAATTACCAATGATAACTCAGTCACCGTTGAATTTATCGATATGGCCGACCGTACTGAGAAGAGCTATAATACTATCGACAAACTTTGGGAAAGGGTAAAGAATCTGAGTGGCGCTGACTTTACTCTTGAGAAGGTAAAGATGGGGCCGCCAACGGGAGCCGCGGTAGAGGTGGAGATCTTGGGCGATGACCTTGAGGTGTTGGCTATGGAGGCGGAACGCTTTAAGAAAATTCTCCAGACGATTCCCTTTACCAATAACATTCGCGATGATGCCGGTCAGTCAAAACCGACATTGAAATTGGAGATTGATCGTAAGCGTGCAGCACTCCTTGGAATGTCGAGCAATATGATCGGTTATGTCCTGACAACTGCGATCAATGGTATTAAAATAGATGATTTCAGGGATGGCGATGATGAATATGATATCCTTATTCGCTTCGACGATAAGAGTAGGAAATTGGTTGATATCTTGTCGCAGATCTTTATTCCGACTTCGACTGGGAGTATGGTGCCACTCTCTACCGTAACTAAATTAAGCTATACCAACGGTATTGGTACTATAAAGCGCAAAGATCGTAAGCGTGTGGTTACGGTTTTTGCTGATATTGATGAGACCAAGACCTCGGGAGCGGCTGTACGTAGTGTGCTGAGTCAGAAGCTTGAGGCTATGAATTTCGCTCTTCCTGTGGGTTATACTTATCGTTTCTCTGGAGAGGATGAAGAACAGAGTGAGGCTAGTGATTTCTTGATCTATGCTGGTGGAGTATCTATTGCCTTGATCTTCTTTGTTCTCGTGGCGCAGTTCAATTCGGTAATCTATCCGTTTATTATTTTGACTTCGGTAGTGCTCTCTTTTACCGGGGTCTTCTTCGGCCTTGGAGCTTTTGCCATGCCGTTTGGTATTATTATGACTGGGGTGGGGGTTATCTCGTTGGCCGGTGTCGTGGTGAATAATTCTATCGTGCTTATCGAGTATATCTTGCAGCTGCGTGAGACTGGAATGACCTTGACTGAGGCTATAGAAGAGGCTTGTGTAACCAGGCTTAGGCCAGTAATTTTAACCACGATCACAACAGTTCTCGGTTTTATGCCGATGGTTACCGGTATAAGCTGGGATTTTCATCCTGGCAGTTTCGGTATACAGTTTGCCAGTGAATCGACGCAGATGTGGCAGCCGATGGCGGTGGCGATGATGTTCGGGCTGATCTTTGCCACACTCTTGACGCTGATAATTTTGCCGAGCCTAGTCTCGCTGATTGAGTCGGTTAAGCTGCGTTTAGGGATTACCGCGACAGCAATACATAGTTCATATAAGGGACTTAGAAGAGGTTATAAACGTTTTGTGATAAAGCGTTTGAAGTAGTCGGCTGAGGTTTAATGTGTAACGTTAGGGTTGCTTGAAGTATAGAGCCCGGGTTGCTGTAATTGCGGCAACCCGGGCTTGGTATAAACAGGTAGTACTAATTTAATTTGCCGCTGGCTATCTCGATAACTCGCCCGCCAATTTTGATATTTCCGTCGGTTACTTTGAGTTTGATTATAGACTCTCGCTGTATCTCGAAGCCTTGTTCCAGCGAGAGGTCGATATCATTATTGGTATACTTGGCTAGATAAGCAGCGAGGCAGCCGGCAGAGCTGCCGGTAGCCGGGTCTTCGCTTATACCTAGGCAGCCAACGAAAGCGCGCGCATTCAAGTGATTTTCAGGGTAGTAGGTATCGGTACAGAAAGCATAGATGGCACGTTTAGCGCGCTGCTTGAAAAAGTCTTCAAGTCTATTCTGAGTCGGAGCGGCGTTTTTGAGTGCGGTGAGTGTCTTCAAGGGGACGATAAGGGTTGGCAGGCCGGTGCTTACAGTCTGAATCGGGAGGTCGGTACGTATTGCGCTCTGAGCTAATCCAAGGAGTGCTGCGAGTTCCTCTGTAGTGTATGTTTCCAGAAAACAGGCTGAGGGCTGGGTCATCCAGAGGAGGTTAGTATCGGTAGTAACCGGTATTCTGCCTATAGGTAAATCCAGTGTTAATTCTGTGGTCGTGGGGTTATAATATTTATGCAGAAGATAGGCGGTGCCGAGGGTCGGGTGGCCGGCAAAAGGCAGTTCTTCTTCTGGAGTGAAGATCCGGGTTGAGTAGAGTGTGGCTCCAGGCTTAGGAGTAAGAACAAAAGTGGTTTCGGAGAAGTTGAATTCGCGAGCAATTTGCTGAAGAGTTGCACTTGAAGTTGTCTCTTCAAGGATAATGGTCGCCAGTTGGTTACCGGAGTACTTCTTTTCGGTAAAGACATCGGTAATGTAAAATTGATAACTCATCGTAGACCTTTTACAGGGTAGGTTTAGAGAGAAGGTTAAGATTTAGAGAATGAGTTAATTATAGAAAAAAGAACCTTCCTTACAAGCAGGAAGGTTCGGTAATTTGGCATTCCTAAGGGGATTCGAACCCCTGTTGCCAGCGTGAAAAGCTGGTGTCCTAGACCAGGCTAGACGATAGGAACACTTGTATATTTCGAGTTTTTCTATATTAAAATATTGGTAGGAGCGAGGGGACTCGAACCCATGACCATCGCCTTAAAAAGGCGGTGCTCTACCAACTGAGCTACGCTCCTATGATTCTTTCTTGGCTCACCTCTTGCGGTGAGATTTATATATTATGATTTTATCGGGATAAGTCAATAACAAAAAGCAAAAAATACAATTAAATTATCCTTGGCTGTATAATGCCGCTATTAATAATAAATAGCTGTCTTTTATTATAGGCTTTATTGCTAACAATTCCATGCTGTTTTTTTAGTAATTGGTTTTTTATTGAATAATATGCGTGTTGCCGTTTGAATAAAGAGAATATGGATTAAAAAATTATAATTATCTTGAAAATTAAACAGGCCTAGTATATAATCCAAACAAAAGTGATCGGAAAGGTTTGGATTATGCGGTTGGCTCAGAAGACAGTATATGCAATAAAAGCAATTTATTCGCTGGCGGATAATGCTTCCAGTCAGCCCAAAACTATACCGGTGATTGCAGCGGAGTTTGAAATTCCGGCAGCTTTCCTACAGAATATTATGCGTGAACTCCGTGCGGCAGGTCTGGTTGAGAGTCGCCGGGGTAAGGATGGGGGTTATGTACTGGCTGCGCGACCGGAAAATATCAAGGTTGCAGACGTGGTGACACTCTTCGAGGGTGAGCTCTATCCGGTGGAGGGGATTGATAGTGCTAAATGGCAGGATCGCTTATTTATTCCGCTCTGGGATCGGGCGGCGGCAGCACTGGGGGAGGTCTATATGAGTGTGGACTTTCGGGAACTGGTGCAAAAGGGTAGGATATTGCGATCCGGGGTAATACATGATTATGTGATCTGAAGAGGATCTGAAGTACTCTACGCTATAAAGGAGAACAAATATGGGATATAAAGGTTTGGCTACACAAGCGGTGCAAGCTGGATATACGATTGATCCGGCTACTATGTCCAAGGCGGTGCCGATCTATCAGACTACGGCTTATGGCTTCAAAGATTGTGAGCATGGCGCCAAGCTCTTTGAACTAAAGGAGCTCGGTAATATCTATACGCGGTTGATGAATCCAACCACTGATGTCTTGGAGAAGCGGCTGGCGGCAATGCACGGAGGAACTTCGGCGGTATGTACAGCCTCGGGAATGGCTGCAATCTTTTATGTCGCGGCGACTCTGACCTCGGCTGGTCAGAATATTGTGGCGTCAAATTATCTCTATGGTGGGACAGTTACCCTCTTTACCAAGACTCTCAAGCGCTTTGGCGTTGAGACCCGCTTGGTTGATACCCGGGACTCAGCGGCGGTAGAAGCGGCAATTGATGCAAATACCCGTTTTCTCTATTGTGAGACTCTGGGTAATCCGAAATGTAATGTCGAGGATATTGAGAGTCTGGCTGCAATTGCGCATAAACACGATTTACCGTTGGTGGTAGATAATACTGTCAGCCCGCCGCCGGTATCCGATGTCTTTGCGCAAGGGGCGGATATTGTGGTCAATTCTCTGACCAAGATGGTTGGGGGGCATGGTACCAGTTTAGGGGGGATTGTTATTGAACGTGGCGACTTTGCCTGGGATAACGGGAAATTCCCTGAGATCGACGGTCCGGATGAATCGTATCATGGCTATAATTTCTGGGAGGTGTTCGGGAATCACGCGCAGGCGGTACTTCCAGGATTTGCTTTGACCTTTAAAATTCGCTGTGGCATACTCCGGGATACTGGCGCTTGCATCTCTCCTTTTAATGCGCAGCAGATTCTGCTTGGAGTGGAGACTCTGCCTTTGCGGGCACAACGTCACTGTGAGAGTGCACGTAAAATCGCAGAGTGGCTGGCAGCGCATCCGGCGGTAGCTTGGGTGGAGTACCCTGGGCTAACAACGCATCAGGACTATGAACTCACGGTAAAACACTTCCCACTGGGGCCTGGTGCTCTGGTTGGTTTTGCGCCTAAAGGCGGGTATGAGGCGAGCAAGAGACTTTGTGATAATGTCAAGATGATTACGCATCTGTCAAATCTGCTCGATAGCAAGACCTTGGTTACGCATAATGCGAGTACGACTCACCAGCAGTTGTCTGAAGAGGAATTGCGTGCTGCCGGGGTTACTCCTGATTTTATCCGGTTATCTATCGGTCTGGAAGACGTTGAGGATATTAAGGCCGACCTTGAGCAGGCGCTGAAGATAGCATCCGCCTAGGGGAAGAAGGAAGAGGTTATGATTGATGGGAAAGTGTGATAAGTATAGTGGCCCGGAGGCGGTTGACTCTGTAGGCTGGACCGAAGCGAAGCGGATAACGGTCGCTTCACCTGATAAACCTTTTCAGCTTGATTGCGGTAAATCACTCGCCCCTATTGAGATTGAATATGAAGAGTATGGCGCTGGAGACAGGGTCATACTCGTCTGTCATGCACTGTCTGGTGACGCGCATGCGGCGGGCTGGGATAAGAATACGATTGGTCCTCGGCGTTGGAGGGAGAATAAACCGGGCTGGTGGGATGCGGTAATTGGTCCGGGAAAGGCTATGAATACTGAGGAGTACCGGGTGATCTGTACCAATGTCCTCGGTTCCTGCTATGGCACGACCGGCCCGGCATCGCTCAATCCTGACACCGGTAAACCTTATGGCTTGCAGTTTCCGGTGGTGACGGTGCAGGACTGGGTCAGATTGCAGAAGCGTTTCTGCGAAGAATTGGGGATTGAGCGGCTCTATGCCGTTGTCGGCGGGTCGCTCGGCGGGCAACAGGCGATTGAGTGGTCTCTGGCTTATCCTGATTTTGTGGAGAATACGGTGGTCTTTGCCGCAGCTCCCCGGCTTTCAGCGCAAGGTTTGGGCTTCAATGTGGTCGGGAGTTATGCGATTCGGAATGACCCTAATTTTAATAACGGTGATTATTATGACTCTGAACCACCAGTGGCGGGGCTTACTGCAGCGCGGATGCTGGCGCATATTACGTATCTCTCAGATGAGAGTATGCATGCGAAGTTTGGCAGGCGTCTGCGCAGCAGTCAGGAGATTCAGTTCGGCTTCGGGATTGAATTTGAAGTCGAGAGTTATCTGAATTATCAGGGGCAGCAGTTTGTGCAGCGCTTTGATGCCAACAGTTATTTATATATAATTAGGGCGATGGATTATTATGATGCGGCTGAGTGTTGGGGAGGGGGAGATCTGCAAGAGGCCTGTAAGCGTATTAAAAGTAATGTGATGGTGGTGAGCTTCAGCTCAGATTGGCTGTATCCGCCGCAAGAATGCAAAGAATTCGCTTTGGCGCTCAGTAAGAATAATAAACCGGTTACCTATATTGATGTACCTTCGACCTTCGGGCATGATGCGTTCTTGGTGCAGGTGGAGGAAGTAAGTGCGTTGCTCAGAAATTTCCTGGGAGCAAAGAAGCGCTGAAACAGGGAGTATGGCGCGTTTTTAGTATGGAGGTGTGTAATGGATAGAGAGATAGAAGAACGGGAGAAAGCGACCTTTCTAGAGTTGGTCGGGATGTTGCAAAAAAAGGTGGACCCGGCTCTGCTCAATGTCGCTTCTGGTAATATTATCAACTTTTTCGGGAGTGTGGGCGCAGGCTCTAAACCGGTGACCGATGTGAACGGCAGGCTTTTGCGTTGGCAGGATAAGGTTATCGAGCAGGAGATACCGGTCGGGTCGTCCGTGCTTGACTTGGGGTGTGGCAATGGTGAATTGCTGGCACGTCTGCGGGATATGAAAGAAGTCAATGGGCAGGGAATAGAGCGTGATCCGCAGGCGGTAATGGAGTGTGTGCGTACCGGGGTACCGGTATTTCAATCCGATATCGCTTCGGGCTTGAATTCCTTTGCTGATTCTTCATTTGATTACGTCGTTCTTGAGGAGACACTCCAGACCTTGATGAACCCGACCGAGGTTCTCTCCGATATGCTCAGAGTCGGGCGCAGAGGAATTGTCAGCTTTCCGAATTTTGCCTTCTGGCAGGTCAGACTAGATCTGGCACTGCGTGGCAGGATGCCCCAGACCGGGTGGTTGCCTTATAACTGGTACGATACGCCCAATATTCATTGTCTCTCGATTCAGGATTTTCTCACCTGGATCCACAAGGCAGGTATCGTCTTGATCAGTGGGTATGTACTCAATGAAGGGAAGGTCAGAAAGCTTGGTATCAGTGATAATCTCTATGCTGAAGAGGTGTTGATGATCGTAGAGAAGACAAGGGGGGAGCGTGAGTGAGGAAGATACTGGGGCTGATGGTAGCTCGGAGGTCAGGATAATTCAGGGAAAAGCGGCGGGAGGGGCTGAGGTCTGCAGGCCTCCACTATATCAGTCAAAGGTTGAGGCCGGGTTTCCGTCTCCAGCTGATGATTATGTTGAGGCGCGGCTGGATCTGAATGAACATCTGATCAAGAATCCGGCGGCTACTTTCTTCGCCAGAGCTACGGGGGAATCTATGACTGGTGTCGGCATCTTTCCGGATGATATATTGATTGTCGATCGGAGTCTGCCCCCGCAGCATGGGAGTATTGTGATTGCGGTGGTTGACGGGGAGTTGACGGTAAAACGTCTGGCGATCTATGCTGACAGGGTAGAACTTCGGGCGGAGAATCCGAGGTATAAGCCGCTGGTGCTCCCGTCGGAGGCGAGTTTAGAAGTCTGGGGGGTCGTGCGGTATGTTGTCCACGCCTTATAACGGTCTAAGCGGTTTTAAATTAGGGTGTATAGTTATACGATTGAGAGTGAGGATTAGTCAGCATGCTGATAGCATTTCTCGGTATTCTTGGCTATCTCATCCCAGGTGAAGGCAGTCTCAATGGTTACTCTGGCATTATTGCCCAGCCACTTCACGTGTTCTTCATCGGCCAGGAGAGCGAGTATATCTCGACTCAAATTCTCTTTTGAACTGACCAGACCATTGACATCATGGTAGATTATCTCTGAACTGGCGCCTTTATTCAGACTTACCGCCGGGGTTGAAGCCGCCCAAGCGGTGAGGGTTACCGCGGCAAAAGGATCGCTGCGGAAAGGGGTGACCAGTATATATGCCTCTTTATACAACTCTTGAAGTTTCTCCGGCTTGAGTGCACTCAGGGTGAGGATACGACCCGGATATTCATGGCACATTTCTTCTACTCTTGCACTCATTTCACCACTACCAAAGAAGATATATACTGCGGCAGGGTTATGCGCCAGGATATTCTTGCAGGTGTTGAGCAGAATATCGGTGCCTTTTTTATGGGTGAAGCTACCGACAAAGAGGATAATCTTGTCACTGGCGGCAAGGCCGAGGTCACGGCGAATGGTTGGCGCTTGTGCTTCGCGCTTAAGGGATCGTTCTGTATTTATACCGTGGTATATGACCTCTGTTTTCCAGTCTGGTATTTGGTATAAGAGTTCAAGTTCGCGCCGCACTTCGTAGCTTACGGCTATGATCCGGCTGGCATGTTCGACCATGGTGTTCTCGATTTTGCTGATCCGCCGTGCTGTCTCGGACTTCGGCCAGTGTCCGGAGCGACCCAACTCGGTGGTGTGGTAGGTCGCAATAAGTTTGAGTTCGTCTCGTAGACGAAGTCCGGCGTCAAAGGTGAGCCAGTCATGGCAGTGAAGGATGTCAAATCTTCCCGCGCGGCTGCTGACCTCGGTAAAGTAATAGACCAGGGTATTATTGAAGGCTTTTACCTCAGAGAAAAAGTTGTCCCCGTGATTCCAGGGAAGGCGGTGAATATAGACCCCTTCGACCATGTCCTGCAGGCTGAGTTTGCTGCCCTGGCGGGTAAAGATATGTACCTCATTGCCGAGCCGTTGGAGGCTCCGGGCAAGATTGAAGACATGGACTCCGACACCGCCAATCTTGATGGCATACAGAGACTCCCAGGAGAATAAAGCAATACGCATGGCCTACCTATTTATTGATTTTAGGATGAAATAAAAATATTATACTCTATTATATCGAAAAAAGCAGGTTAGTAATTGAGAAATTATTGATTTCTGTTCGCTTAAATTTTTTGCTGTATTCTTGGGCGGGTATCTGTAAAATAACTAGTTTGTGATATGTTGGTTTACCGGTAGTATAGGAAGAATGGTATGACTTATAGCTGTTATAAGAATTGTATAGTCGTGGTAGTGCTGCTACTGCTCTGTTCAGTACGACCGTTACGCGCCCTTGACGAAAGTACGCAGTACAAGGTTGATAGTTTTATCTATGAAGGAGCGCAGCTGTTGGCGCAGAATGAGAAGGCACGGGCTCTGGCACGCTTCAAGAGCGCGCTCAAGCTGGATCCGGAGAATGCGAACTGTTATTTCTGGATCGGTTTGTCGTACTCGGATCTGAAGAATTACGGTATCGCTGCGAAGAATGCCGAGGCTGCAGTATCGCTTGATGCAAAATATGCTGATGCCTGGTTGCTCTGGGGGCAGTCTCTGATGTATGAGAAGAAGTATCCAGAGGCGGTACAGAAGTTAGCCAAGGCTTTCCGGCTAAATCCGGACAGCTACCTTGCGGCTTATAACATCGGCAGATGTTACTACTATGGCTTTGAGGGGACAAAGAAGGTACTGGCGCGCAAGTTCTTCCGAAAAGCCTGGGAACTCAATGATAAGTTTGTACCGGCACGGTATTATCAGGGGCTCTGTGAACTGGACGAGATGCTCTTGCCGTTGGCTATTGTCTCATTTCAGTGGGTGATTGAGAATGATCCGCAGAATATCCCGGCTATGTATGATCTAGCTGTCGCTTACCGCAAGGATAGTCATGTGGCTAGAGCCGAGGATATGTTGCTAAAGATCTTAATGCTCGACTCTCAGCAGTATGAAGCGCATTTGCAATTGGGGCATATTTATATGATTGATAAACCCAGCCGAGAGAAGGCTCTGTATCATCTCAACCGCTTTATTGAATTGGCGCCGGCTGATCATGGGTGGATGGAAAAGGTAAAATCCTTGCTTCAGCGGGATAAAGAGCGGCGGAGTAGTTAGAGGGTGGGGGCTGAAATGAAGAAGAAGAGCTGTAGTATTCTGCTGATTGATGATCATGAGGCTACGCGGGAGACCTTGGAGGAGGTGTTGACCGATGCCGGGCATGAGGTGGTCGTGGCGGAGAATAAGGTTAGAGCTTGTGCCTATATTGCGGAGACGGTCTTTGATCTGGTGCTTACCGATTATAAGCTGCCTGATGGCACGGGGCTGGAGATACTCGAGTTATCTAAAAAACTCTATCCTGAGATGCCGGTGGTGATGATCACCGGGCATGGCTCGATTGAGAATGCGATCGACGCGACCAGGCTCGGTGCTTATGAATATGTGACCAAACCGATAGATCTCAATAAGTTCAGAGTTATTGTCAAGAATGCTCTGCATTTGGTGGCTTTGGAAAGGCAGATTGAGCAGAAAGGGGATTTGGTCTCAATTGTTGGTCAGTCTCCGGCTATTACTCAGGTTAAAGAGCTTATAAAACAGGTGGCACATACCGATGTTACCGTACTTATTGAGGGTGAGAGCGGTACGGGCAAGGAGCTTGTTGCCAATGCGCTGCAGGGCCTGTCTTCACGCAGTAATGATGCATTCGTCAAGGTAAATGTGGCGGCGTTGTCGCGTGAGTTGGTAGAGAGTGAACTCTTTGGACATGAAAAAGGCTCATTTTCCGGGGCTTTGAAGACCCGGAAAGGGCGCTTTGAGATGGCGGATGACGGTACACTATTCCTTGACGAGATAGGTGAGATGCCCCTGGGTATGCAGGTGAAGCTCCTACGCGTACTGCAGGAGCGAGAGTTGGAACGGGTCGGCGGGAATGAGACCTTGCCGGTCAATATTCGACTTATCTGTGCGACCAATAAAGATCTTAAGAAGATGGTCGAAGACGGGGAGTTCCGTGAGGATCTGTTCTACCGGATAAATGTTGTTAAGATTAGAATCCCACCGCTACGGGAGAGGCGTGAGGATATCCCGTTTTTGGCTGAACATTTTCTACGTAAGTATTCGGCACGATATAACACGCAGAAGATGTTTGCCGATAGCTTTGTACGGGGATTGACCGGTTATGACTGGCCGGGGAATATCCGGGAGTTGGAGAATGCTATTGAGGGTGCGGTAGTTCGCACGCCGAGTGATGTTATCGAGTACTCACAGCTACCTGAAGAGATAACGGGTAAAGCGCCGCAAGAGGTTGTGGTGACGCAGGAGATCAAGGCAGGAAAATTTGACTCTGGGCGGTCTCTGGAAGAGGTCGAAAAGGAGTATGTCCTCAGTGAACTTCGGCGCCTTGGAGGTAATAAGACCAAAGCTGCCAAGAGCCTTGGTATCGGACTCAAGACCCTGTACCGCAAACTTGAAGCGTATGGTGAAAAGGAGTAGTCTTAGTTTGAGGTATCCATATCCAGATCTTTGAGATGATACTGGGTGTAGGGGGAGAGTTTCTGGAAGTTCTCCTGTATGCCGAGTACGAGTAGGATGTCCCCATCTTTGAGGATATAGTTGTTCGGTGGATTATAGGTTATTTCGTCGATGTCGTCTCGGGATATGGCGAGAATAAGCAGGTTCATACGGGCGTATTCAGAGTGTTCGATAGTTACCCCGCTGTTCTTATCGGCATGGCTGATGAAGATCTCCTGAGCGCAGAAGTGGTTATCGTCACGCTGGAGGAAAGACTCAAGAAATTCGGTCGTTGTCGGGCGTACCAGCTGGGACGCGAGTTTATTTCCGCTGATAGTACTCGGAGAGATGACAGAATTTGCTCCTGCCCGCAGCAGTTTGGGACGCATAGTCTCAACCATGGAGCAGGTTACGATGATTTTAATGTACGGATTCAACTGACGAGTGGAGAGGGTGATCAGAAGATTTTCACGGTCATCGTCATAGGAGATAACAATAGCTTTGGCCGTCTTGATCCCGTTATTGATGAGGATGTCATCGTCCGAGGCGTCAGCATAGACGATGGTGACATCGGGATAGTGGCTGTTACAGGTCTTGATCAATTCCTGGTCTTTGGATAGAAGAGTAAAGTTACTCTGTTTGGGGATAAAACGGTTGTGGACGGTATAGATCTCCAGGGTGTCATTACTGAAGAGCTTGTCTAGGATATTGGCCGGGTACTGAGTGTTGCCGCAGATGATGAATTTTCCGTCATTATTATACATTATCAGCCATCTTTCTGAGTCGTTGCGCTCGCTGTAAAGAACCGACAAAGATTAGAATATCTCCAGCTTTGAGTTGGAAGTCACCATTGGGATTGATATGCCATTTATTATTAACAAACTCTTTTACCGCGCAGATGCGCAGCCCTGTCTTCTCCTTTATCTTGGAGTTCTGCAGCAGAACATTATCTAGCGCCGATTTCTCCTGGATGGTAACCTCATCGATACGGACGATCGTCAAACTGTCATTGCTCAAGCGGTCGATAAAGGTCTTGGAGGCCGGGCGGTATAACTCGGTAACAATCTGTTCTGAGCAACTTTGATCCGATTTAATAATATGATCTACTCCGGCGAGGCGGAACTTCTTTTCAAAAATATCGTCTGGGCACTTGGATACAATCTCAAAGTGCCAGTGATGTTTCGTTGCGAGTTCCTTGAGGGTCATTATCAGAAAGAGTGTGTCCTTGGGGCTGGGGAGAGTTATGGCGACGCGCTTGGCGCGCGCCAGACCGGCGCGGATAAGGGTATCTTCGTCCGTGGCGTCGCCGCGGATATAGTGTACGAAAGGATTTCTTTCTGTATAATCGTCCAGCATCTTCTGAGAGGTATCGATAAGCACGTATCTACGCTTGAGCAGATTGAGTTCGTCGGCAATGTAACAGCCGGTTTCACTAGCGCCAATAATGATAAAATGATGATTGAACTTTTGAATACTGTTCTGCATGTTCTTTTGACGCTGGTTTTTGCGGAGTTGACCCGAAGTTACATATTGGGTGAGGATACCAGCGGCATAGACGAAGGACGACATGCCGAAGATCATAAGGAAAATCGCAAAGATCAGGGCATAGGTGCGGTCGTCGAGATTGGCATCCTTTAATGGCGAAATATCTCCGTAACCTACAGTGGTCAGGGTCATGACTGTGAGGTAGAGCGCTTCGAGTAGGGTTATGTCTTTGAGTAAGTAATTAAACCCGAATGTGCCAATAGAGAAGATGAGGACAATCTGGACAAGGGCACGGATAAGCCGTGTATTGATATTGGGTTCTTCGTTTGGCATGCACTCTATCCTAGGTTTAGTTTCTTGGTTTTAAGAAATATAGTATCACATAATCTTCAGCTGGGCTCAGGGATAGCTTGAGCCAATAATATACACTATAATAACCCGTCGGATTTTTTCGTCAAGTGATCAGGAAGAGATAGTTGCTGTTGATCTCGCTGCGTAAAAGGCAAAACCCTCTGGGCTTCAGCAGCAATAAGCTGCTTCTGCGCCGTCCGCGTGCGTAAGCTAGTGCTGAAAAAAAGAAAAGCGGGTACGAATATAGCGTTAGGCTCTAGGCAAATTTCGAAGTGCTGGGGAATGAGTTGTGTGTATATATTATTCAAAAAGTATGGTGAAGTATCTGCTGTTAAATTTTAATATCAGTAAAAATACGTTTTTACTGATATTAAAATATACAGTTTGCAATTAATATTACGTTGTTGGTGCTTCTTACATTCTTACCGCGTGAGCGCCGTCCCAGGTCTTGCAGATATGCATCTCCGCATCGATACCAGTCTTTTCTTTATAACGTAGCGCTAGTTCCTGAGCAAAGGCTTCGGCTTGATCTGCTGCGACCAGATTTACGGTACAGCCCCCGAAGCCGCCACCGGAGAGGCGACGACCGTAAAGACCGTCTATGCCCTCGGCGCAATCGTACATTATGTCGAGTTCATGGCAGGAATTAGCAAAGTCATCTCGGCTGGAGATATGCGATAGGTTCATGCATTCGCCCATTTTGTACAGGTTACCATTCTCCAGAGCTGTAACCCCATCCACGACCCGTTGATTCTCTGTAATAATATGCTTGGCGCGTTTGAGGACATCGGGTTCAAGACCGGAACTCGCGGAAGTCATCTCCTCTACACTGACATCCCGTAGATGCGTGACAGTTTTGGGGCTGAGCTTCTCGGCAAAGTATTCGCTAGCACTAAAGCAACATTCGCGCAGGCGGTTGTAGGCGCCGTCTACCAGTGAGTGTTCGGCTTTGGTATTGGCTATGACCAACTCAATATTTGCTCCAAGGGGGATATGGCGATATTGTTGCAGATTCCGGCAATCGAGGTATACCAGGTGATCGCGCTTACCCATGGTTGAGGAGAATTGATCGAGAATGCCGCAGTTCATGCCGACAAAGCTATTCTCGGCAGCCTGGGCGGTGAGGGCAATTTGGATGGGATCCATCTCGAACCCAAATAATGACTTGAGCAGGTAAATGGTGGCTACCTCTAAAGCGGCACTGCTGGAAAGCCCGGCACCGAGGGGGACATTGCCGTCGAGTACCGCGTTGAAACCTCCAAGCTTAATACCAAGTTTATTCAATTCGTTCACCACACCCTGGATATAGTTGATCCAGAAGTTTTCTTGCTGCAGCTTAGGAGCAGTAATGTCGAATGAGTCTTTGCAGCCAAATGATGTGGCGTAGACCGTGCCGGTAGTGCCGGGGACTTTGCTCCCGCAGAGGACAATCTCACGGTCAATTGCGGCTGAAAGAATGAATCCTTCATTGTAATCGGTGTGATTTCCCAGTACTTCTACGCGTCCTGGGGCGACACCGCAAAATTCGGCCTCCCCGCCAAACTGCTCGGTATAGGTCTGAGCAGCAATTTGAATCAGTTCCATCAAGTAATCTCCTTAATATTTATGGTTAAAATATAAATCCTTCCCTTTTATATATTGTTGTTACTGTTGTTGAGCGGTATTCTTGTTTATGCCGACTCTGAAGGCGCCGAATTTGAGAATACCGGTGTATACGGCGTCGATGCCGTTACTTTTGGCCAGTTTGATAAAGCTTGGAGTTGCATCACCGATGAGCCAAATACTCCGGGAACCTTTGACTTTGGGCAGTTTGGCCAGCTCGTTCTGCATGAATTTATTGTTGGTCGCGTAGTCGAAGGGAAGTATGGCGATGAGATCGCCTGCCTTGGTTATACCATAAATTCGGTCACTGGCTGTAGCAAAGCTGAGGAAGGTTATATTGGTGGCGTTCTGTTCGAGTGCCGCCATTAATTGGAGTTGCGTGAAGAGTATCTCTGCAGTATCTACTTTTTTGCAATTTGCCAGTACATCCAGTACTTGTGGCATATTCTGTAGATTTTTGAGGTGCATGCAGTATAGAGTTATATAGGCTTTTTGGTGCGGGTTATAATTGGGATTATTGAGAAATTTAACGTATGCCGTATATGGCGGTGAATCTTTGGTGTAGCCCAACTTGCTGGTAAAAATCTCCAGAAGCTGGCGGTTGAGTTCCAGTGGGCTATTGTCACGGATAAGTTTTTCGGTGACGTCTTTGGCCTGTCCCGGAGTGAGTGCGCCACTGGTTACGGTACCGAGAGAACTTAGACCAGGTGTTGCAATATAAGAGGCGGCTGATACTCCAATCGACCCGGCCCACTGTTTTTTGCTGATCTCATTGAGCAGTGCGATAACCAGCGGATTGGCCGAATAGACATCGAGGTGGAGGTCATAAGCGGCTTTGCGTGCAACATCCTCGGTCATGAAATTCCCTGCACCTTTATTGAGATCTTCTCCGGTACTGCTCTTCGGTTCTTTCTTGATCAGACCCTTGAAGAAGCTTCCTATGGCTCGTCCGGTTTTGGCTACCGAACGTCCCATTGCCGCCGCAGAGTCGCCAGGGTGGAGAACGATTGATTTGGCACCTTTTCCGATGCTGCTGACCGAGTCTTTCGCGCCTTTCCAGACCTGATTACCTTGAGGGGTGCTTTTGTACCATTCGATAACACTGAGTTCATAGAGGGTCTTCAGCAGCCCTGGTATGCCGGTAACCTCGATCTGGGCAGAGTCTACAGGTGTTATCGTGAATGTATAATATTCGCCGTCAATCTTGACGTTTGACGCAATGCTGTAGCCTGCACCCTGCTGGGGGACAATACTGCTAATGGATTTGATGTCCTGGTAGTGGATGTCATCTGCAGCATGTGACAAAGAGATAATACAAGTGGCAAGGAGCGGTAGAAGCAGGGTTAGTTGTTTTCTCATCAATATCTCTCCGGGCTATACAGTTTATAATATATTATAATATAATGATTTTGAATTTATTAATTATATGTAAGAGCTATTTCAGGTGTTAGTCCTTTTATAAAAAAACCCGGATAAACCGGGTAAAAACTAAAACCATCATGTCGTGGAGCAGTAGATTCTGGAACCGCTGTGTTCCAGGTGGGCACCGCAGTATACAAGGCAGAAATCCGTTTCAATGACGGCATGACCGCGCAGGTATATTTTCTTGGTTCCCTCTATCGAATATAGGTTCACAAATATGCTGCAAACACAAGCATGATAGAAGTAATTTTTTAGTATTTTACCTCTTTTGCACCGTATTACAATGGAAATGTTGGTATTCTTCTATATAATTGATATTTCCTGAGTCTTTGGAACCCGTATTTGAGTGATGAGGTGTTGATGAATATATTGCGTTTGATCAGATTTCCTGAGCTGTTTGTTGCCTTATCATCCGTGCTTGCTGGGTTTTACTTGGTATTATTCTCGGGCCTGGGCGGGGGGGGGATCGGCTATCTGCTCCAAACTGCAGGGGCAGCTGTCTTACTTGTTTGGGCCGGGGCGGCCTGGAATGAGATGTTTGATTATAATGATAAAAATTATAGTGTATCCAAACTGCTCTTCTCCAAGATATCCTTGAGCTTGGGCTTTATCCTCGGATCTACCCTCTTTATCGTTGCCTTGATGTTGAGTATGACGATATCATTGGTAAGTTTCTTCATTGCGGCATCCTATATTCTTATTTCCTTAACCTTCAATACTCTTATAAGAGATATACCGGTTTTACAGGCGGTGTTCTGCGCAGCGCAGTTTGTCTTGATAATGTTGCTGGGGATGAGCGCTCATGCCAATTTTATTTATATTGTTTATGAACCGACTGTATTCGTCGCCCTTTGCGCTGTTTTTGTTTATGTTGCGTTACTCCGGGTAATTAAGAATGTCAAGGTGATTATCGAGAGTGCGGAAGAAGTCAAGCCAGATAATGACTTTGAGCGAGAGTCTCTGGAGTTATCTACCGAGATTGATTCTGTATATCCGGGTAAAGTTGATAAGGAGCATGAAAGTGACTATGGGGCTGCGTGCAAACTCAGTGATAGTCTTATCAAGCGTAATCTGGCGGTAATACTGCCTGAGGCGAAGACAGGAGAGAGAGTTGAGGCAAGTCATCCTAATCAGGATAAGGTTCGGGTTGAAGGGGTTTGGGTGGTCTATATCGCGTCGTTACTCTTATTGTTGTTACCGGTGGTTGTGGCTTTTTTATATTCGTTTGAGATCATTTTAATCGCTATAATGAGCCTTAACATTGTGTTCTTGCTTTTTCCGCTGGTTAGGGTTTTAAGTAAGAACAATATTACGGTAATATATGGATTTTATTATGATGGCATTATTAGCATTTCTCTGTTCAATACGCTGTTAGTTGTATCTAGTGCTAAAAGTACTGACTCAAAAGAGCTTCTGATAACCGCAGGAATTATTGCCGGTATGGCTGTCCCGCAGCTTATTCTGAAGAAATATTTTATAAAGACAAGATAATATACAATAGTTTTCGGAAATAATTTATTTGGCTGTAAGCTTAACTTATTGTAGATAAAGGTGTTGTGTGTTTGTTCGGTTTTTTTGTTAATTTGGTTAGATAGTCCAAACTTGACAATTCAAAATTGTAGTTTATTATAACTATAGATAGACACTTCTTCAGAGTAATTGTTCTGTACTGTTTTCAAAAAATGTCATTAATTGGTCTGAATTTGCGTGGGTTAGATTAGTCTTTTTAGCACTTGTCTATGGGTTTGGTTGAGAGTTGTTTTTGAAGAATGAGTATTTTTTTAAGGGGGAATGATGCAAAAAAATCAGATATGCGTGGTAGAAGGTTGTGAAAATCCTGTACATGCAAAAGGTTATTGCAGAAAGCACTACGGGCAACTCTGGAGAAAAGGGCGGATATACTCGGAAAAAGATAATAATTATACTCATGATGGTGATTGTGATTCTGACCGTATCAGAGCGTTGCAGCGCGAACTGAAACGGGCTCAGACTATGTATAATAATGTTATTGGCTTTGAAGGGCGTATCAAATGGAGAAGGGAAATAGATGAGGTCAAGGCTGAAATGAAACGCCTGGGAATCGATCCTGTTGAATATCGTAAACCGGTTATGGAAGAAGAGGATAATCTGTTTGGTGAACTCCTTACCGTTGATGAAGCTGTTTTTGATGACGAGCTTTAAATGCTGATTAACATGGATTGAATTGCAAGAGGTGGCCGCAGTACTGCGGTCACCTCTTGGTTTTGACTCGATTTTTCTTTTGGGTTAGGAGAAATCTTTATTCTGAAAATTAGCTTTTAGACGTTATCTTGATAGTATTATTGTGGTAGATCTTCCAGGTACTCTTGGGTTCGATCTTGCTCTTGGCGGTAACAAGTGGCTCACTATCGAGGTCTGGTTGGGTAAATTCTACCCAGATCTGTATATTGTTATGTAGGTGCATATAGAGTCTCTTGCAGGTATCACTCATAAGTACATAGCCACGTTCGATACAAATTTTGTTGCTAAGGTTGAGAACCGTACTCTCAGTCATTCCGAGCTTGAGAGTGCTATGGAACTGGATTGCTGAACTTGATGCCTTAAGTTTTCCCGTAGCCGGATGGGATATCATATATCTAACCTTTTCCGTAGTTTTATGGCTTACTCGTGAATTGGTATTTTTGGAGCGTGGTCTTTTTTCTTGCATAATGAAGCATGTCAGTAGTTGAAAATACGCCTTGCGTTGGGATTCCTCTTGGAGCATTCGGATATATCCTTATTCGTGCTTTGTGTGAATATTTGAGGCCAATATGATTAAAGCCGGTGTTTATACCTGTTAATTATGCAAAAAGCTGATTGTCTTTCAGAAAAACTGCCGGGTTACTTTTTTTTTTTAGTAGGGGAGGATATGTCGCTTATTGCAGGCTGGAGAGAATACCGATAATTTCGTGTTCGTCTTCGGCGTAGAGCAGGGCTGAAGGCAGCCAGTCTTCTTGCAGAAAACTCTGGGCAATCCATTTGTAAAAGTGTTGAGCTTTTTTGGTATCATATGACGGACAGGCAATACCGAAGAAGATGTGTACCGGTTCTCCGTCCAGTGCTTCGAACCAGACACCCTCTTGACTGCGAGCAAAAATGATACCCATTGCCTTGGGGGTCATGCTTCTGATATCCAGAACCGCTATGCCTCCACCTTTGGCACTACTGGAACTCTTCTCAAAATTGGTCATCTCGGTCAGAAATTTAGAGCTATTTCTGATTACGCCGGTCTTGGCGAAGAGGTCTGTGAGTTCGGAGATGACCTCGCTTTTAAGTCGCCAGAGCTCGGCTGAATAGTTTTTCTCGGCGTCAATTTCATCCAGATGACCGCAGACCATCCCTAACTGAATATATTCAGGTTTGAGATAGCGCGAAATATACATTATGTTCTCCGTTTATTCATCTAGTTGGGGCCCAGGGCGCCTGCCCATGGCTTGCATCGCATCAATCTTGAGGTAGGTTTTGGCGGGTAGGTCTGGGTTGATCTCAAGCTTAAACAGGGTAAGCCTGCCGGCATGTTCTGCTTCGCGCCGCGAGTGTTGACTCTGACTGATCTTTACTACTTTGCCATAGCTTTGCAGATGCGTCTCTTGCGAGGAACGATCGATAAGATATATCGTAGTGCCGATATACTTCTTTTGCTGTAAATAACTCTCGTTATGAATAAGTACGGCAGTATCGGGTATGTAGAACATAACTCGGAAGAAATCCATGCCGCCGCGATGATTGGCATTATGCAGGAGTATTGCATCTTCAGGGATTTTGTCTTTGACCGCTTGTAAAAAGATAGTGTCGTCCAGAGTCTGGTCGGTATGGGTAGCAATGAAGGTGTAGCCAAACATGGCAATAACTAGGATTGCTCCGATAAATGCCGCAAATGAGATAGTACCTTGTTTGCGGGAGAATCCATAGAATAGCAGTGCGCTACAGATAATGATGCCGATTATCAGAACTCCAACCCAGAATACGGAAGCGTGTAATTGTTTATGCAAAAACCATAGCGGTATGGTAAGGATCGCGGAGAGGATTATACCGACAAGCGGGCTCCTGAAGCGCTTGGGAATACATAGAATCCACTCCCAGACCCAGCGTAGGGACAAAGCTGCATAAATGGCCCAAGCGCCGGTGATATGCAGCATATAATGGTGGTGTTTACTCTGCGAAAAAGTGAAAATAAGTAGGGGTAGGATGGCCCAGCAGAAGGTAAAACGGATGGCCGAGTAGCGCTCGGTAAATACCGGTTTGAAGCAGATTATTATGCCGATAAGACAGAAGACGGTCCAGGGAGCGGTTATCGCCGGCATCTCCCGCAAGTAGTAATACCACGGTTGCTGAAGATAGCCCTGATTCAGCCTGCCAAATAGATCAGAATACCAGACATCTACGGCACCGTCGACCGTATAACCTACATATATTGCCCAGGAACTGGCGCAGATCAGAAAGATCAGCCAACCCCAGAGCCAGATATATCTGAGTATCTTCTTGAAATCAAGATTCCATAGCAGAAATCCGGCAATAGGGATACTGCTCATGACTGTACCGAAGATCAATCCTTTGGCCATATTGGTCAGACCGAGGGCGATAAAGAGCAGGAGTACCGGGAGCGGCCTCCAGCCAAAGAAGTTCAGACTTTCATGCTTGCGGCATTTATAATCTGGGCTGAACTCGAGAGTGACAAATAGATACATGATAAAATAGATAAGGGCACAGAGAAATATATCGTCCTCTGCGAGCCAGGAGTAGCTGAAGAATTCGAAGGAGGTGGCTTGTATAAAACCGGCCAGGATGCCTGTGGCGCTACCGAATAAACGGGTAGCAAGGTTAGCCAGGAGAATAACCGCCAGAATTCCCATAAGGGTTGGGGCGAGCCTTGCTTTCCAAGTTGTATCAATCTTACCGAAGGGAGCGGTTACTGCGGCCATAATCCAGTGCGGGAGAGGAGGACGCTCTACCCAGGGACGATCCCCGCTGTGCGGAACTATCCAGTCGCTGCTGGCTACCATTTCGTTGGTAGTCTGAGGAAGACGGGCTTCGTGCATGGTAAGTGGTCGCCCGCCGACCAGTGAATAACCGAAGAGGATTACGCAATAGAGAATCAATAAGATATAATGTCTAGTATACAAGGAAGAAGTGTGCGCCATTTAATTCCCCAGATTAGGTAGAAGTCACTAACAAAGAAATAATTATTATACTTTTCCTTGAGAAAATATCAAGTATTCTCTTATTACCGTCGGTTATTGATCGAGACTGAATGCGTTACGGATGTGTTTGATCTCAGGGGTGCCGGATTTAGGCAGTATTATTGCTATAATGTCGGCTCGGAAGGAGTAATCTTGGTAGGAATGTTTGTGCAGGAAGTACTTGGCGGCTCGGGATATGCGCCGCTGCTTCGAAGGCGTTACTGCTTCTTCGGGTAGTCCATAATCGGCAGAGCTTCGGGTCTTGACCTCGATGAAATTGATAAGCTGGTCATTACGGGCAATTATGTCAATTTCACCCTGCTTGCAGGTGAAATTGGTAGCCAGTATGGTGTACCCCGCAGCCTCTAAAAAATTTTCGGCAATACCCTCTCCTATATCGCCGAAAGCTTTATTTGATCTAGTGAATAGCCGTTGTATAATCTTTGTAAGTGCCATATGTAAATAAAATTTGCAGTTAGGCAATTGCTATCGACGAAGTACTGGCAAGAATTTCGATCTGGTTGATTGCCTTGATTAAGTCTTTGCTGCCAAAAGGTTTTTTGAGAACTAGAATGTGTTCGGAGCTCTTTGTGGCACAACTTTGAGGGATAATCTGAAGTGCCGGACAGGTAAGATTTCCTGATTTTTGCATATTTTCAACTTCGAGGGCAAATTCAGTCTCATTTTTGGAGTCTTCAAAGATGACAGTAAAGCATTCATGGTTATCGCTTAAGAAAGAAGATCGCAGCTTGGAATTGCTGTCAACAATTATCGAATCGTATGTACTGGAAAGAACTATGGCTAGCTTTTGGCTTTGATGCCGATCTTTCATAGCTATGATAATCTTCTTCATGGTGATTTCCTTTACTTAAATACTACTTAAAAATAGACTTTAAATAATATACACCTGTATGTGTTGCGTATTATACAAATATTAGAAATGAATTAGAGATAGCATTAATCACTTATGAAAAATAATGATAAAATTTAAAAACGTTTTGTATCTGTATTTTACAACAAGATTGTCCTTAAGCAAATAATAAATCGATAAAACATATTCGTCGTAGAGAATATCCTCAAAAAAAGAATCTGAGATTTTGAACGGTAATATCACTTAATTATTGTGTTGTCAAGAGGTTATAAGATCTGCGGTTGATTTAAGCAAGTGCTTAATATTATTGTGCTATTTATATATCTTGATTAGCCGCAGCTCGCAGCTTCTAGTGCTGAAATCTATTTTGGTCAGTTTGACTCGCACCATCTGACCAAGATGAAAACCACGGATCTCTGCAACTTTATTTTTTTTCTGGTTGGGGACTACTTCACGGGTGGTGTAGCCTAGATTCTCAACCATCCGACGGGGGATAAGGCTCTCTACAAAGTAGTCTTTTATTTCGACAAAGATGCCGAATTTACGGATCCCGGTGACAATCGCATCGAATTCTTTCTCTGGGCTCTTGTTGAGAAGCTCAAGTTTGCGGAAATCCTTGACCCCTTCCTCTATCTTCATGGCTCGACGTTCCATACTTGAGGTATGGTTACCCAGCAGGGCTAATTCTTTTGGATTGAACTCAAAGTGGCGGTGGGACTTCTGCGGTATCTTGTTTGCGTTGGGATCGAATACTTTGTCGAGCATCTGATGTAGGTAGAGATCTGGGTAACGTCGTATCGGTGAGGTGAAGTGTAGATAATGCGGGAAGTTCAGGGCAAAGTGACCTATGCTCGAACTTGAACCGTATACAGCCTGTTGAAAGCTCTTGAGAATTGCTAGGTTGATCGAGTGTTCTTCCGGTTTGCCTTTGACCGCATCAATAATCGCCTGCAGCCTTTCCCGGCGCAGTGGAGCCTTGAAGGGATAGCCGGAACTGGTGAGAAACTCTGCAAGCTCTTCCTGTGCCTCTTCCTTGGGGGCTTCGTGGATACGGTGCAGCACAGGCAGGCCGTTTTCGTGGCACCAGCGGGCGACGCAGGTATTGGCTGCAAGCATAAATTCTTCTACCAACTGGTGTGAGAAATCATGCTCAACCTCTTCCATGCCTTCAACCTCATCATTCTCGTTGAAGAGAATTATATATTCGGCCATATTGAGCTCTATACTCCCGTTCTCAAGCCTTTTCTCACGCAAAATCTTGGCCAGGGTATGCAACTGTTCCAGTGCTTTGAGGATAGGTTTATCAGAAAACTCCTCAGCCGCACCCAGGTCACTGAGCAGGCGCTTTACCTCAGGGTAGGTCATGCGTCTGGTGCTGCAGATGACACTACGGTGCAGTTTGTAACCAAGCATCTTGCCTTCGGGAGTATAGTCGATGAAGACAGATTTGGTAAATCTTTCTTCATTCGGTCTGAGTGAGCAGAGATCATTTGACAGTTCTTCCGGAAGCATTGGTATTACGCGCCCAGGAAGGTAGATGCTGGTCGAACGTTCCTGAGCTTCTAAGTCAATTATACTGCCAGGGGTTACAAAATGCGAGACATCGGCAATATGTACGCCGACACGGTAATTACCCTCAGCAGTAACCTCGATAGACAATGCATCGTCAAAGTCACGGGCAGTCTCAGGATCGATGGTTAGGGTGATGCTAGCGGTAAGATCAAGGCGGTTGCTCTTATCTTTGAAGGGATCGGAGTCACCCATGCGGTAGACCTCGTCTTTGAGCTCGTCGCTGAATTCTTCCGGGGCATTAAAGCTCGCCAGTATCGCGGCGATTTCAGTGTCTGGGGCTCCGGCAGGGCCGAGGATTTCGACGACCTTTCCTTTGGGGTCGTTGATGTTGTCCGGGAAGACCGTTGTCTGGAGAATTACCTTGGTATCTGGTTTGAGTGCTTCTGGAACCTCTTCAAGAATATAGGTATACGGATTTCTAATATCTTCAGCCTCGGCTGTAAGATCGCCTCTGATTATTGCCACAAAGCGGGCAGAGGCTCTCTCTATAACCTTTTGTACGGTTCCGTAGTGTCTGTAACCCTTGCCTTTGGGAGAATCAATAGATACCAGAACCTTGTCACCGTCCAGAGCATTGAGCAGGTTCTCTTCACCAATAAAGATATCGTCTTTACTGCTGTCATCGGGTATAAGGAAGCCGCAGCCGCTACGGGTGATGCGCAGCGTACCACTGATATGTTCGCCAAATTCGGGGAGTACCCAGCGGTTACCGCGTACCTTCATTGCTTTATGCCGGTGTTTGAGATCTTTTAGCGCCTCTCTGAAGAGCTTTATGGTTCCTTTGGGGATACCGAGGTTACGCGCGAGTTCCTTGGTGGGGAGGGGCTGGTATTCGCTTGAACTGAGATAGAAGAGTATTGCCTCTTGATATTCAGCGATTAACTGGTCGCGGGTATTCAACTCTGGGTTATGTTCTGTTGACTCGGTATTCAAAATTTGCTCCATTTCTTTTAGAGTATGACAAGGTTGTCTTTATGGATAAAGGTTTTGAAACTTGTGCGTTCCAGGATCGTTTCAATTTCGCTGCTGTTCTTGCCGATTATCTTGCGGGCATCTTCTGAGGAGTAGTTACTGATGCCCCGGGCAAGCTCGATACCATCTTGATTGTCAATGCTAATGGTGTCTCCTTCGGCAAAATCGCTTACTACCTGGGTTATGCCTACGGGCAGAAGGCTCTTTTTGCGCTTGATCAGGGCCTCTTCAGCACCGCTGTCGATTATTACCCGTCCGTTGGACGGACGAGAAAAGGCTATCCATTGCCGTTTTAGGCTGGTTTTTTTTTCGCGGGGAGCAAAGAAGGTTCCCACTTCTTCGCCCCGAAGAATGCGGCTGATTATCCCTTTTATATGCCCGTCGGCAATGACCAGCGGGATAGAGCCGCTAACGGCTCCAAGTGCGGCGCCGAGTTTGCTCGACATACCGCCGCTGCCGACCCCACTGCTGGAACCGCAGGCTCCTTTGAAGTGGTCGCGGGTGATCTCGGCGACATGTTTGATAAGATTTGCGCCTTCAACCGAGGGCGGACGGTCATAAAGTCCCGGTACATCGGAGAGAATGATAATTGCGTCGGCATCGACCAGTTGCGCTATTGATACCGCTAGGGCGTCATTATCACCCATCTTGAGCTGTAGCTGTTGGGTCGCGACAGTGTCATTCTCATTTACTATGGGAATTGTCCGGAAGTTTATTAATTCTCGGAGGGTATTACGACTGTTGAGAAAACGCTGGCGGTGCTTGAGACCGTCTACGGTAAGCAGAATTTGCGCCGGACAGATGTTATACGCGCGGAAGAGGTCTTTGTATAGCTGTATAAGTGTACTCTGTCCTACTGCCGCCGCCGCTTGGAGTTCTGCAAGGGTTGTAGGACGGCTATCTAGTCCGAGTTCGACACAGCCGGCGGCAACGGCTCCGGAGGAGACCAGGACTATATCCCGTCCCCAGTTATGTTCTGAGGCGATACTGTCTACTAAATTCTGCATAAAATCGAGTTTGATACCTTTGCCGTTAAGATTTGCCAGGAGGCTGGAGCCTACCTTGATGACAACTCTCTTGGCAGTTTGAAGAAGACTTCGGTTTGGTTTCATATACTGGCTGACCTTGAATTAATGGAAAAAAATCTGTACTGCTTCTGAGCGGAGCGCATCTGCTGCTCAGTGACCTTGGCGTAGTGAATTCCTGCTGGCGTCACGGTATTCTTTCTTCACTGCAATCTTGGTTATAACCCAGCTCATGGCAATGCCGAGAAGCAAGGTGGAGAACATGTTAATTATGAAGAGTTCAATACCTGAGCGGGCTGTTAAGAAGAATGTACTCAAAAAGAAATAGAGCGAGAAGAAAAGCTCATATTCGGCGGCTCCTGTACCGTCTGGATTAACCTGCCCCAGAAGGAAAATTGGGCCGGCAATTGCAATAATATAAGCCCAAATTACAGTTATAATATAAAAAAATATCTTTTCTTGTGACATTACAATCCAATCTAGATGAGTTGATATATCCAGATAAGCCATTATATACTTGTACGGGTTTGACGCAAGTTTTTTTGTTATTCAGGATTTTATTGGTTTGAGGCGTTCTAGAAAATTTTGGTAGTCAGCCTGAGTATCAATCCCCTTGGGTAGGGGGTGAGCGAGGACCTGTACGGCAATGGGGATGGCATTCTCCAAGGCTCGCAACTGCTCTAACCGTTCGCTCTTCTCCAGCGGGGTCTGCTCAAGTTCGACAAAGCGTTTGAGGGTTTCTGGCTTGTAGGCATAAATACCAATATGTCCTAGCGCTTTAGCCGGTATACCTTCCGGGAGATTGCGGGAGTACGGGATAGGAGCCCGCGAGAAGTATAAGGCTCTGTTCTGGCGGTTTAAAACTACTTTTACCAGATTGGGATTACAGATATTGGCGGTGTCGGTGAGCGGATAGGCCAGCGTCGCCATCTGAAAGTCCTCGACTGTAGTGATGAAGCGGGCGAATTCCGTGACTGTTGCGACCGGGATTTCGGGTTCATCCCCCTGGATATTGATGATGCTGTCGGCGGCGATACCGGCGACTTGTACCGCTTCGGCAATGCGATCGGAACCGCATTGATGGTTGATATCGGTCATAACCGCGCAAATGCGGTCGGGATATTCCTGGGTCAGAGGAGCTAGGGCGGTAATGATTTCCTGATCGTCTGCAGCAATGGTTATTCCCGAAAAGAGTTCGGGAGAGGAGTCGATTATGCTCAGGGCGCGCCTGGCAGTATGGCAGATAAGTGGGGAGCCGCTGGCGCTGAGAAGTAGCTTGCGAGGGAGTCGGCTCGACTCAAGTCTGGCGGGAATAACGATATGAAATTTCATCTTTCTCCTTTATTTGTAGGTTTTGTCGCGTAGCGTTCTAACGCGGCTAGGTTATGGGTACGCAGAACCGCACTGGCTAAACCGATGGGGGATTCAGCTTCGGCTCTGAGGATAATTCTAGTGTTCTTCTCTATCCAGATTCTGGCATCTCCCTCTATCTTGATTAGGTTTTGGTTGCTGTCATAGGTAGATGCTTCCGGTTTGATGACCAGAGAGTCAAAGACCCCAAGATCGGGTATGGTTATCTTCTCTTCGTTTATCAGAGTAAGGGTTATGATACCCGTTCCGAAACGGTCGCTGATAAGTATGGATTTTTTCATGCCGATTTTAGAAAAATCCAGTCCGCGTATCAGCCAGGCTATGGTCAGAGGGTCGGAGAGGAAGCCGGGGATGCTCTGGGCAGGAAGTTTCTCAACGCTGTTATTGCGAATAAGTGAGATTATTATCTCCGGAGAGATTTCGCCCAGGGCGTTCTTGTGCTCGTAGCAGTAATCTACCCGGTCATTGGCCTGATAGTTCTGTTCCTTGATCTTGCGGGTAAAGATCCGGCTATATCCGGTAGTAATCTCGGCATAGCTATGCAGGGTGTTTTTAACCGGATAGAAGGTCGAGACAAAGTCATTGGTCTGGATAGTTGCCTCAAAGAGGTAGAGCTCGGTTGAATCAATTTTTTTTGGGGTATTCCAAACCTTTGTTCTGATACTGCCTGCGGGAAAACCTGCCCAACTGGCAACATAAGTAAGTGCTTCTCCAGGAGTAACGAATTTTGAAAGATCAAGAGGTGGGTTGTTCCGCAGTGGGGTCGGTCCTTGCAGTTCTTTTGCAGGAAGGCTGCTGCCGGCACCACTCAGGAGCAGGTAGAGAATCAGGAGCAATACTATTCTATGGATGACCTTGTACACCGGGATTCCAGTCTTGACTAAGAGGGTGAAAGAACAATAATAAGTATCCTACACGATTATTATACAGAGGCGGTAGTGTTGGAAAAGAAAAAAATGTTAGTTATTAACGAGGTACTTGTAACTTTGGAGTTGTTGCTTTATGATTTGAAGTGTGGCGTCGGGAGGAAGTTGGTTTCTTTGGTGTTTTCCATCCAGCGTGGAAGCAGGTATAAAACTTGGTTGCTTTTCAGCTTTGGTTTACTGTCGAGTATTTTTGTTCAGTTCGGGCATGCTGCGCAGTGATAAGTTGTTTGTTGCCGGTTATCAGGAGTGATATGTTTGATATAGATGCAGATAAGTTTATGTTGTTATTGCCAGCCTATTTGGTTTTTTTATTCTCTTTTGTGGTACATGAGTCGGCTCATGCGTGGGCATCATGCCGTTTGGGAGACGGTACTGCGCGGTATTATATCTCGTTGAATCCTCTGCCGCATATCAGGAGGACTCCTCTCGGTATGGTAGTTATTCCGCTCCTCACCTATTTTACTCTTGGTTGGCCGCTGGGGTTTGCCAGCGTGCCGGTGAATTATCTCTGGGCGCAGCAGCATCCGCGACGGTACGGGCTGGTATCGCTTGCCGGCCCTGTCGCCAATGTTCTGCTGGCTACAGTTTTTACGCTTATTTACGGGATAACTCTGGTCGTCTTCAGGAAGACCGGAGCCGATATTAGCCCTGAAAATATGATCTTTGAGGTCTTTCGTCTGGCTATACAATTAAATATGGTGTTAGCTATATTTAATATCATACCTGTGCCACCGCTCGATGGTTCGGCTATAGCTTGCCTCTTTATTCCCAAGGGGTCTTTGCTGCCTTATCTGAAAGTTATCTGGAATCCGTCAATGGCTTTACCCGGGATGCTGATTGCCTACTTCGCTTTTATCGGGTTGTTCAATACGGTCGGGGTGCCGTTATTGCTGCTGATGGATGGAATAATCAATCTGTTTGTTAAGTTTATCTGAAATACTTCTGATAAGGAGGACTTATCATGGAAGAGTTACGGGCAAAGAAAGCTTTTATCTGTGATATGGATGGTGTGTTGTACCATGGCAATAGGTTGTTGGACGGGGTTAAGGAGTTTGTGCAGTGGCTCGACGCCGAAAAGAAGAAGTATCTCTTTCTGACCAACTCCAGTGAGCGGTCACCGCAAGAACTCTCCAATAAATTGAAACGGCTGGGAGTAAATGTCAAACCTGAGCATTTTTATACGAGTGCGCTCTCGACGGCGTATTTTCTAGCTAGTCAGAAGAAGAAAGGGAGTGTCTATGTTATTGGTGAGGCAGGGTTGATCAATGCTCTCTATGAGGCTGGATTTACCATGAATAATATTGATCCGGATTATGTAGTGGTCGGGGAGAGCCTGGGGTATAATTTTGATACCATCACGACGGCGGTGAATCTGGTGAATAAGGGCGCGAAATTGATAGGCTGCAACCCGGATCTGAACGGCCCGACAGAGAATGGTTTCGCCCCGGCAACGGGTTCGTTGATCGCACCGATCGAACTGGCAACCGGGAAGAAGGCTTACTTTCTTGGCAAACCTAATCCACTCATGATGCGCCATGCAATCAATGCGCTCAATGTGCAGCGTGAAGATACGGTTATTATCGGTGACCGGATGGACACAGATATTATTGCCGGGGTGGAGAGTATGATTGAGACAGTGCTTGTTCTCTCTGGATGTACGACCCGGGAAGATCTCAAGGATTTTGCCTATGCCCCAACTTATATCCTATCCGGTGTTGGGGATGTACTCAAGTGAAGATACGTATTGCCAGGACTGCCGGATTCTGCATGGGGGTGAGACGGGCGGTTGAGATCGTATATGAGACCGTGCGCGCGGCTACCAGGCAGGTTTATACTCTTGGTGAGTTGATTCATAACAAACAGGTAGTTGCTGAGCTTGAGGCACTAGGCGTATGCGTGGCGACTGAGCTTCCGGAATCAGGCGTGGTGGTGATCCGGGCACATGGGGTGAGCCGTGAGACTAAAGCGCAGTTGCAGTCCAGAGGGGTTGAAGTGGTTGATGCGACATGCCCGCATGTCTTGTCGAGCCAGAGGATTATTGAGAAATATTCCGGGGCGGGGGGGATGGTTGTCATACTCGGTGATTCTGAGCATCCTGAGGTGATTGGCCTCTGTGGCTATGCGCGTTCGCAGGTGATAACAGTCGATTCACTCAGCGCTATTCAGGCAGTGAATCTGCCTGCAGAGTTTTTATTTATTGCGCAAACAACCTTCAGTAAAGAGGTCTTCAGTAAAATATCGAAGTATCTTTCTGCCGTATACCCCAGGTGTGAGATTGTTGATTCTATCTGTACTGCGACTGCAATTCGTCAGGAGGAGACGTGGGCGTTGGCACGGGAGTCTGATCTTCTGATTGTTGTCGGCGGGAAGCACTCGGCAAATACCCGGCGTCTGGCTGAGATCGGCGAAGCTGCTGGGTGCAGGGTGCGGCATATCGAAACTGCGGCGGAACTCAAGGGAGAGAGCTTTGCCGATAGATGTATCGGTATAACCGCTGGAGCCAGTACGCCGCAGAGCGCAATTGAAGAGATTCAGAATTTTATCATATCCCAGGTTACGCCGTGATTTTTCGTATGCAGCGGCATTCTTACACGGACTTTGGGTAGCTTGGGCTCTAATTGCTTTCCGGTTCGTACTCGTATAGATTAATATACTTCTTCCCGTTCCAGGCTTTCACTGAATCTGGGGTAATAATAATAATACCGTATTCCTGGCGTCCAGGGTGGTTGGCGATGGTCTTGTCGCGTAGCTGTAAACGGATTGGAGTTGGGGTGGGGCTGATGAGGGGGGAATTGCCGGTAATTCGGAGTATCTTATACTCTGAGTCATACCCCGGTTTTTTATGGGAGGTAAACTCGGTATGTTGTTTCTGACTTTGCCAGTTGGTGAGCAGGATATCCAGACTGTGGTTGCAAATGTTATACCATTTATTGCTGCCGGATTTACTCCTGGTGATATTAATCTGCACCGCTGGAACCGGGGTGAGGTTGATGTCGGTAGCTCCGCGTTTGGTGTTTAGCCAAATGGTCTCTTGTATAGCGAGTTTCTGCTGGAGCTTTGATGGTACAGCGATGTCGGTGCGGCTAAGTATTAGGTAGTCGATGCGGTGTATATGTTCGGAGAATAAGTAGTCAATCAGTGCGGCTGGGTAGGCTTTGGCGGGGAGAAGGAGTATGTTGTAGGGGTGCAGGACGGTCTCGCCGGTGGCGCTAGGCTCAGAGCTCTGTCCGCGTATAATTACCGCTTCACCGTAACGGTTGCGCAGAAGCGCGATACTAGGTTGTTCTGGTTTTGACTCACTGCGCCCAGAATAGATAATGTAACTGAGGGTCAGTAGCAGCAGAAAGTATGAGCCATGGCGAAGGTGTACGGCCGGTTTTAAGCGGTTAGGAAGTAGAAGAAATATCAGGAGAAAGAGTAGGTAGTAGATAACTATTGGTAAGATTCTTGGGGGGAAAAGATCGAGTGAGGTTAGCGGTAACGCTGTTAACGTATTATTGATTTGCAGTATGGACTCTGCGGGCAGAGAGCAGAGAGTTGCGTATAAAGGCGTAATAGCTGCTGGTAGCAGTGGGCAAAACTGCAGGAGCAGTCCGCCGCTGATTGCTAGTGGCATTAGCGGAATGATTAGTAAATTGCTCAGGAGGGAGATTAGCGATACCTCGCTAAAGCAGAAGGCGCTGAGAGGGAAGACTCCGAGCCAAGCGCTGAGGGTGACTATTAAAAGTGAGGCGAGGCTATAGGGCAGGGCACGGAGTGCGTATTGCCAACCCTTGGTGTGAGGGCTATGAGCCGGGAGTAGCGCTTGCATGTAAGGAAGGTAGGCTTGACTGAGGATGGAGATAAATAGCACCGAGATGAAGCTTAGCTGAAAACCCAGATCAAAGAGTTGCAAGGGGTTGAGCAGGAGAATAAGCAGTGCCGCTGTTCCGAGAGAATTCAAGAAATTACTCTTTCTGAAGATTAGAATTCCTCCAAGGTAGATGAAGGCGATGATGCTGGCGCGGAGTACCGCACTCCTGCCTCCGGAGAGAAAGAGAAATATTATGCAGACCAGTATGGTGATCAATGCTCGACATCGCGGACTGAGCCGGAGGCGCAGACAGATGAAGTTGGCTATGAGGATAATAAGACCGACGTGTAGTCCAGATATTGCCAGGATGTGACCGATACCGGTACTGCGAAATGAGTTTAGCAGTGAGTCGGTGAGGTTTTCCCGGAAACCGAATATGGTTGCGGCGAGAAAACCGGATGTGGAAGCGGTACTGTACTTGAGGGTGGTTTCAATGGCGTGGGCGCGAAATAGTTCGAGTCTTCGTCGTAGACTTAGGGTGTCTGGGTGAGTGATAGAGTAGTCGCCGAGAATTTTGAGTGTAGTGCTGAGCCCCTTGCTCTGTAAAAAATCGGCATAGGAGAAATCACCGGGAAAGCGCGAGCCTTTAGGCGGTATTTCAAGAATATGATTAGCGCTTACGGTATCTGCGTAGAGTAGTCGACAGTCGCCTTTACCCCGGAGAATCACTCTGGTGTCAGGGTCAGGGGTGGTACCGTTGAGGCGGATAATCTGCGCTTGGGTCTGCCAGAACCCCTGTTTGTTGCCGGCAAGAAATTCGTCGGGGGCGGCAAGAATTTTGAACTCAGCGGCGTAGATCTTTTGGGTAAGGAGCTTGGGTGGATGGTTGAGTCGATCGCTTACTTCCTGCTGTCTTAAGCCTCCAAGCATACTCAGTAATAGTCCGAGCAGGATAAGAATTAGGCCAATTCGATTTTTGCGAGGTGTGACGGAAAGCGCGGTGTCGGAGGGGGGCGCAGAACTTGGTTGATTTGTTCTAAAGTAGTGGCTCCCGAGAATAACTATGCTTGTGCTGAGTAGAACGAATAGAATGAGTATGTAAAGTGGTAGATAGTGATTTATAAGTATGCCGCAACTGAAGCAGGCGGAGAACCAGAGGAGAGGAGCGCGCTTGAGCATTTTAGTGTAGCCCGTAGCGGTTCACGACACTTATGCCGCTGAGCAGGGAGCCGGTGATTCCGAGAAAACCCTGGTCGGTGCCGATGAGGTAGACTCCGTCAATGCTGAGCTTGGCATCACGGATCTTGGTTGCGGAACCATATATCGCTCCGCCGCGGTGTTTGGCGTAACGGGTTATGGTTAGTGGGGTAAACATATCTGAGAAGGTGATGTGGTCGCGGATATCCGGAATAAACTCTTGAAGCAGGTCTATCAACTGGTTACTCGCGTCGTCCTTGGCTTGTCTGTATTCGCTCTTGCTCAGCTTGCTCCATTTATTGTAGCTTGACTTTACCGATATTCTGACTGCGCCTGGGTGCTGTGGCGTGGTGTAATTGAAATTTGTGGGAAAACAGATTACTCCAGAGGTGAGATCAATCAGGTCTTCCGCTTGGCGGTAGCTAAAACGCTTATTCCTGGAAAAGAAGATTATTGATTGTTCTTGATTGAGATCTAAGGGTGTCGTATCGAGGTAGAGAATAAGTTCGCTGAAAGCAATCTTGCCAATATCGGTGCTTCGGTCTATCCCGCAGAGCGCGTAGGTCTCGACTAGACGGGCGCTTGAGTAGATCTGAGTGGTTGATAAATTCTCGCCATCCTCAAGTTTTAGCTCCAGTTCAGCTGGTGCAAGTTGGGTGATTCTTTGGGCGGTGGTGTTGAACCGGATTTCTCCACCGTTTGCTATATACTTATCAAGCAGGAGATTGATAAAATGCTCCATGCCTTTTTCGGGTCTGCTGAAACCGCTCTCGAAGATAGAGTCCCACATTATGGCGAAATCGGCCCATCCCATATCATGCTCTTTGGCATTACCGTAGAACATAATGGGGCAGACAAGCATGTCTATAAGCTGGGGATCTTTAAGATGCTTTTTAACTATAGCCAGCGCATTCTCAGAGTTATCGGACATGGCGGTAGCATCAAAATTATTAATTTCGGTGCGTAAACGGTCAAAGCCTGCCAGTGAATCTGGGAATTTATTCGCTATCTCCTGGCGCAGCCTGGTAATGTCATTGGTGAAGGTCAATTCTTGGTCGGGGAAGATGATCTCTGAATACCTTTGTTCAGCTAGGTGCAACTCACTGTGTTTGATCCGGAGCTGACGGAGTAGTTTTGTGAGTGGGGCATCTCTGGTGCCGGCGGGGCAGTAGTTGGTCATCGCATGTAGTCCAACATCTATGGAGTATCCTGAGCGGCTGTAGTAGGAGTTGAGGCCTCCGGCTCGGGAGTGAGCCTCGATAATCAGTACCTTCTTACCGAAATGACTCAAGCGTATTCCCGCTGCCAGACCCGATAGACCTGCGCCAATAATTATGGAATCATATCTTATCATTATATTAATTTGCCTGTATAATTGCGTGTTTGTGATTATTGGTGAATATATTTGTCAAAATTTTATGGGTAATGCTAGAACCTATTATATTGAAACAACATGTAGAATAAATGCTGTAGCTGCAAAAAAATATGTTCTAGAAGATCTCTTTCTGTTGACGTAGCAGTTCGTCGACGGTGAGGCTGCTGCCTAGGGATCTGAGTAAATTTTCAAGTTTATTCAGATTGAGACGAGTTGGTTCCAACGGGGTTGTCTTGAGGATATTCATAATGGTCGGGTGTTTACGGCCCCCAAATTCAAGCCCGATATCGATAAGACTGGAATCGGTTAGATGGCGGCAGAGATGTATGGCGACCCGTCGCGCACGGGTGATATCACCGTTGCGTTTTTTGCCTTTGATCTCAATAATAGGAATATTGAATTCTACCGATACCGCTGAGATGATCTCTGAAACATTGAAGAGCGTGCGCTTCTGTGCAATATTGAGCGAATGTAAGATATTAGGATTATTGGCAGAGGTTCCGGTAAATTTGTTTACCGCCCGGATAGTCTTTACAATACCTTCAATTTCACGAATGTCACCATTGAGTCGGGAGGCGATATCACGCGCCTGCTCGGGGTTGAGTCCGGGTTCAAGCTTGCTGAGAAGTTTTTGCCGCGAATCAGGGGTCAGCGGATCCAGTCTTACCTGTAAGCCTGAGGAGATACGGCTGGCAAGCATGGAGTTGATCCCGGGGACGTCGTGGATAGCCGAACTTGAGGCAAAGATTACCTGCTTGCCCGCGGTACAGAGGGTATCGAGTGTATCCACAAGTTCGTTTTGTGAAGCAACTTTTTTGCCGGTTCCCATATACTGAAAATCATCTATTACCAGTAGATCCGATTCGTTGAAGCGTCGACGAAATTCCGCAATAGTGTTGTTGATCATGGAGGTAGAGAATTGCTGTACAAACATCTGCGCGCTTAGGCAGATAATCTTTTTCTCAGGATAGGTCTGAGAAAAAGAGTTGCAGAGGCCGTGCAGCAAATGCGTCTTGCCGAGACCGTGAGCGGAAAATATGGTTAGGGGAGTATATTCTCCGGGATTTTTGAGTATTTGCTTCAAAGCCGAGAGAGCAAAGCTGTTCTGCGGAATCTCAACAAAACTGGCAAGGGAGTGCTGGCTCTGGCTGAATAAAGGTAGCCTTTCAGTCTTTGGTTTCGTGGTCGGAGTAAGGGGATAGTTATCCTCTGTACCAGCATTTTGCTCGATAAGCTGTTGTAGACTCTGCCGATGCTCCCGGAATTTTTCAACTGAGATCTTGATGATTATATTCGGATCAATATTGAGGGTGGAGCGAATAGCCTCGGATATAGTAGTAAGATAGTTCTTTTCTATCCATTGTTTTACAAATTTATTGGCAGCACCGAGAATAAACTCATTGGCTGAGATCTTCTCGACTGCAAGGTTGCTGATCCAGGTATTATAACTGGCTTCGGGGAGTGCAGCTCGGAGCGCCTCCTGAATTTCTTCCCATTGTGCCAGAATAGTTGTCTCGGTCATAATCCCTGTTCTCATTGCTGTTGCTTAGGTTGTTATACGATAAAAATTGCTTTTTTGTAGCATTTGGCAATATATACAAATAAGTAATAAGTTTGCTTATCTGCAAAATAATGGGTTATTAAAGCTATTAATGGTTTAAAAGGCAATGCGACCGTATTTCATTTGCGGTACTCTCCCCCCAATTCCCCGTTATTTTAACCGGCAAACAGATGGTAATAGTGATGTGACTGGTTGCTGGTTATAATTTAATTCTACGAAATGTATGGGAAGGATGCAACTGATTGTTTTGTGGAAAAGATGTTGATAACTTTGGGGCGGGATAGAGAGATTATGGCAAACCATTGAAAAGCCGATAGCTGTAAGAAATGGAGGGTGAATTAAAAAGGTTTCGGGAGTGTGATTTTTTCGGTTAAAGTTGTGTAATATCAACGGTTTGAGTTGAGTTATATTTTTAATACATACAATGTGAAGGGGGATTTGTCAGGGTTACCCCCGACTGGGTAAGAAGTTAGATATTTGGTCAGAGTTGATTGAAACAAAAAGTGGAAGAATTGTTTATAAAATTAGTAATGGTTGTTGAAAAAAAATGACGATTAGTTATAATGTGTAATGTTATGTAATTTACTTTATATTCTGGTTGTTAATAGACTTATTGGGGAATTGGTTTTGAAGCAATCTTATATAATTAATCTCAGATAATCTCAGAATGATAAGGATATTATATGTTCAGTTTGAAGTATAAAAGTCTTATATTGTTTGCCTGCTTGTCTTTGGCTGTTGGGGGGCGATCTATTGCAGATGATGAAATCGGGGCGACAGATGTAACCGTTGACGACGGTGGGGTTGTAATAAACCTTGAAGATGAGCAGTCTATTAAGAAATTACCGACTGTCTACTATGAGGATAGCAGTACTGAGATCGTGGATAATACCATTTATTATGATGCTGATCGCGGAGTGGATGTGCTGGTTGACGGTACCGTCTACACCTATAATCAGGGCGTACAGCAGGACGGGACTCTGAATCTATCCATTGAGCAGGCTCAGATGATGGCGATCAACTATTCGCCAACCTTCAAGAAGGCTCTGACCCAGCAGATGGGAGCCAAGGGTAAGCGGATCGCGGCGATCGGCCAGGCTCTGCCTTCTCTCGGGCTGGATGCGAGTAGTACCTGGAGTCAGAGTAGAGCCTTTGAGTATGATAGTTATAATAATCGGCCGGCGCGCAATACCCTATCGGAGCGGAATACTTCGTTATATGGCCTTACCGTTAGCCAGCCGCTCTTTCAGGGTGGGGCGATATTCTCGGCAATCCGTGAGTCAAAGATATATGAAGATTGGGTAAGTGAGGATATCAAGACTGTGCGCCAAGCAGTTATTCGTACTATTCGCACCCAGTATTATTATACCCTGTATCATGGAAAACTTGTTGAAATTACCAAAGAACAGGCTGATATCGCCAAGGAGTACTGGGAAAAGACCCAAAGGCGTTATGAGGCGGATGATGTCGCTGAGATTGATGTGCTCAAGTATGAAGTTCAATATAAGATTGCTGAGGCCAATTATATCAAGGCAAAGAGTAATTATGACGTATACCGGGTGAATGTGCTCAGGCTTATCGGTTATCCGTTGGATACTGAGCTAAACCTGGTTACACCCCTAGATTTTCGGGAGATTGACCCGGGAACCTCTGATGAGCTTACGGTACAGGCGCTCGCAGCCAGACCAGAACTCAAGTCAGACTTGCTGCAGGAGCAAATGCAGAAAGAGCAGATTGTTCAAGCGCGTTCAGGTTTATTCCCCTCGGTGTCGGCAGTTGCTAAATGGGGGCAGACCAATAGATGGTCAAGTTCTTCTAGCAATGGAATTGATAAGCGTGGTACAGACTGGTCGTGGAGTGCTGGTTTTCAGTTGAGTTGGAATGCGCTGGCCGGCGGTGGGCAGCTTATTCGCGGACAGATTATTCAGGCTAAGGCTATCCTTGACAGTTATGAGTTCGCTACTGAAGATACTGAAGATATGATCAAGGAAGAGGTCAAGAGTTCGGTTCTCAAGCTCTTCTCTTCTATCGATTGGGTAAAGTCACAGCAAGAGAATGTGGCGCAGGCGGAGAGAGTGCTGGAGCAGGAGACTATAAGGTGGGAAGAGGGGGCTGGGGATTACCTGGATATCCTCAACGCCCGTGAGACTCTGGCCAGTTCTCAGCAATTGTATTGGGAAGGTGTTTCTACTTATAATGTATCTGTGGTCGATCTTGAGTATTCTATAGGTAAGTATCAGAATGAAACCGGTACTGTGGTTCAGGGCTATCGGGTGGTCAAGAAGAGGCCGAATAAGATCAGAAGCAAGGCTAAGAAGAAAGATATGTTCTCGCATAAAACGGCTGAGGAATCACTTGATGCTTTGGCTGTGCCGGGAGAACTTGAACCACGTCAAAGTGCTGCTGGCAGCAATAAAGCTGGGGTACAATCTAAGTACAATACTGGATTCAATATGAATGTGGCGCCAGCCAGAATCGACTCGGCGCTGAAGAAGAGTGGCGCCGGTTCGGAGGTTAGTCCGAGTGCGAAACAGGCTGAACCGAAGAGTATTGTTGGTCCAAAGCTTTTCTTTTAAATTTAGGCTAAGTGATTGCGGATAATTCTACAGGCTGGGTTCACTAACCCAGCCTGATTTTTATGGTTGAATATAATATCTCAACTCTGACCGGATAAAGGTCGTTTTTGACTGGAGACGAAGGAAGTGTATGACCGATAAAGTAGTGTTGAATGTTTTTTGGCTTGATTGGTTGCCTGCGGAAAGATTACCGGTATGTATGGGAATAAGTGCATGGCATGTTAGGTGGAGAAGATTATGTCGGTTAATTGTGAAGATATCCCTATGGCGATTCATGAGTTTTTGGAGTATATCAAGATTGAGCGTAACCTCTCGGAGCATACGGTGCGCAATTACGGGGTAGATCTCGGGCAGTTTTATGAATATCTCTCTTCCCAGGGGGAGCAGGAGCTTTTCCCGTATTTGGTGGAGCATGGTACGATACGCAGTTTTATGGCGGTCTTGAGTGAGCGTGGAATTAGCAAGCAGACAATTGCTCGCAAGACGGCAGCACTGCGAAGCTTTTATAAATATCTGCTCAAGCGGGGGAGGATCGAGAGTAATCCGGCGCAGAGCATTCGTACTCCGAAGCTGGAGAAGAAGCTTCCGGTATTTCTAAGTGTTGAGGATATCGAACGCTTATTGGTGGCACCTGACGCGGAAACGTTTATCGGCGTAAGAGATAAGGCGATACTCGAATTGCTTTATAGTGCGGGATTGCGAACCTTTGAGTTGGTAGGTCTCAATCATGAGGATATCGATATTTCCAGGCAGACAATCCGTACTCGCGGTAAGGGTATGAAAGAGAGGATAAATCCTATAGGCAGGTATGCAACCGAAGCTTTGCAGGAATATATCAGGGCAAAGTATCAGCACCCTGATTATATTAAATTTGATCAGAGTGCGGTATTTGTAAACTTCAGGGGGAGTAGATTGACCACTAGAAGTATTCGGCGGATGCTTGGGGGGTATGTGTCTATAGCTGGATTATCATATGAGGTGACACCGCATACGCTCCGCCATTCATTTGCGACACATCTCTTGCAGCGTGGTGCGGATTTGAGGATCGTGCAGGAGCTGCTCGGGCATGAAAATCTCTCATCAACTCAGGTCTATACTCATATAACCAGTGATGAGATGAAGGAAATCTATGACCGGGCGCATCCTCGGGAAAGTGATAATTTAGATTTAGAGCAGACTGCGTGAAATTATGATTATCGCATGATAGCCTGGAATGAGGCTGCTGCTGAAGCATCTAGAGAAATTAAGGGTTTGTTTAAAGGTATAAATTAGCTATAAATAAGGTTTCTTTAGTTTTTGAAAATCACTGACTTGATTTCATATTTAGCTAAAACGCTTTACAGGTCGCCATATAGGCGACCTGTTTACTTTCGATTTTTGAGAATTAGCATCCGGGTAGAAGATGTCACGGGTTTGCTTGGGGCACGGCTCGGGTAAAAGTAGGTTGGAGGCTGTATGAGTTGTTCAAAGATATAGGCCGCGATATGCAGTCCCTACCAAAACCTGGTTGGGGTCGGTTTAGCTGTTTGCCAGGGTCTTGCGGCGTATTTGATCACCCAAATGTAAAAAAATGTAATATCCCTCTTGCATTGTTGAGCGCTTTAGCTATTATAGTAAAAATAACTTTGAGTTTATATCTACTATGTTTGTAAATACTGCTGAGTGAAGCAGTTGATATACGGCGAGGGTGGATGTGGAAACAATATGCATTGGTACTTCTTCGTGCCAGTATTATATTTTGTCATATCTGTCAACACTTCTGAATATTCCTTGACTGTATAATCTTGCTTTACTCGGTAAGCTAGAAGTTTTGTATTCTAGCATAATATTTTATTTTAATTTTGTTGAATTCGCATTTTATATTGAGTATATTCGGAATTAGGAGAAAAAGATGTCATTGACAGTTGAAGAAAAAGCAGAAATAATGCAGAAGTTTGGGGTAAATGAAGGAGATACAGGCAGCCCTGAGGTTCAGATTGCTATTCTGACCAAGCGAATTGCTGATCTTACAGATCACCTCCGTGGACACCACAAAGATAACCATTCGCGCCGCGGTCTCATCGGTATGGTTAATTCACGCAATAAGCTGTTGAAATATTTGCGTAGTAAGAGCCATGAGCGTTATACAAATATTGTAACCTCTCTGCAACTACGTGCTAAGTTGGACTAAATTTAAAATAAGGGTCGCCTGGTGGCGACCCTATTAATTGTATATTCTTATTTTTGACTGCTGTGGGCTGGGATTGCTCGAATTCAGTCTTCAATCTATAGTTATTACCCGTGTAACAGGTATGGATTGAACACTGATAATCTCAAGTAATCCCGTTTCAGACAGTTATAATCTATTTTGAAATGGAGAATTTATGGAAAGTATTAGATTTAATGAGACTATTGTTGAACGTGAAATTGCTGGTAGAACCCTCAAGATTAGTACCGGGTTGGTTGCGAAACAAGCGGCAGGGGCGTGTCTGGTGCAGTATGGCGATACTGTTGTCCTCTCAGCTCTGGCCTTGGGTGAGGAGCGTGAAGGGGCAGATTTCTTTCCGTTGATGGTCGATTACCGTGAGAAGACCTATGCTGCGGGTAAGTTTCCCGGTGGTTTTTTTAAGCGCGAAAAAGCCCCGTCAACCCATGAAACGCTTACTATGCGCCTTACCGACCGTCCTATCCGTCCGTTGTTCCCTAAAGGGTTTACCCGTGATGTAATTATCCAGTCTATCGTCCTGTCTAGTGACATGGAGAATCCGGGCGATATTCTGAGTATGATTGGTGCCGCCTGTGCTTGTAGCCTCTCTGGAGTGCCGTTTGCTGGTCCTGTAGGTGCGGTACGAGTCGGTTTGGTTGAGGGTGAGTTTATAATCAATCCTACCGAGACACAGTCTAGAATATCCGATCTCAATCTGACCATCGCCGGTACTGCTGACTCTATTACTATGGTTGAGGCCGGAGCGAATAATATCTCAGAAGAGGCTATGCTGGAGGCGTTGTATCAGGGCCATGAGATAATCAAGCAGATCTGTGAGCTAGTCTCTGAACTGGTAGCAAAGGCCGGTAAGGAAGCAATGGAATTTGTTGAGCCGGAGAAGCCTGCATGTCTTGATGCGGTACGTGAGGCTGGTCTGGAGCGAATTGCTGCAGCGCTGAAGACTCCTTATAAGGATGGGCGCGCGGCGGCATTTAGTGAGGTGAAGGAGGCGCTGGTCGAAGAGTTTGCGGTTGCTGAAGATGCTGAAGAGGAAGGGCCTAGCGCGGAAGAGGTCAAGGAGGCGGTAGCAATTGTCAAGACCGAGGCGGTACGTAGGTATATTAAAAATAATGACAGGATTGATGGTCGTGATCTGTTTACCGTTCGTCCGATCGACTGTCGTATCGGTGTACTCCCCAGAACACATGGTTCTGCGCTCTTTACACGTGGTGAGACACAGGCTTTGATCACTATGACTCTGGGTTCGGCACTGGATGCGCAGAAGGTCGACGGTCTGCATGAACCTTATGATGAGATGTGGTATGTACATTATCAGGCACCGGGATTCTCTGTGGGTGAGGCGCGTCCGCCACGTGGCCCTGGGCGTCGTGATATTGGGCATGGTATGCTGGCGCAGCGGGCACTACAGGCGGTTATGCCGCATGATGAAGGGTTTGCCTATACTTGCCGGGCGGTGAGTGAGGTGTTGGAGATGAATGGTTCTTCATCAATGGCAACCGTATGCGGCAGTACTCTGGCGCTGATGGATGCTGGTGTGCCGATTAAAGCGCCTGTGGCTGGTATCGCTATGGGGCTGATTCAGGATGAAGGCGAGGAGCCGGTAGTCATTACCGATATTCTCGGTGACGAGGATCATTACGGTGATATGGACTTTAAAGTATGTGGAACTAAAGAGGGTATCACTGCGCTGCAGATGGATATCAAGATAACCGGTATCTCGCAGGAGACTATGAAGAAGGCACTCAAGCAGGCACGCGATGGCTTGGATCATATCCTTGGTTGTATAACCGGTTGTATTGCTGAACCGCGTTCGGAGATCAATGAACATGCTCCACGTCTGGAGAAGATAAATGTCTCCAGTGAATTTATGGGCAAGATTATTGGTAAGGGTGGTGAGACTATCAAGGCGATGCAGGAAGAGACTGGATGTGAGATCAACATCGAAGAGAATGGGGCTATTGCTGAGGTTACCATCTGCGCGCCTGATGGCGACGCATTGAAAGCTGCAGTCGAGAAGGTTCAACGTCTCTGCCAGGTAGCCGAGGTTGGAAAAGTCTATACCGGGCCGGTAACTGGGGTAAGGGAATTCGGCTGTTTTGTAGAGATCTTGCCGGGTATTGAAGGCATGTGTCATGTCTCGGAACTGAGCGATCAGTTTATCAAAGAGATTGACGGTATTGTTAATAATGGTGATGAACTCAAGGTCAAGGTACTGGAGATTGACAATCAGGGTAAAATTCGCCTCAGTCGCAAGGCTGTTATTCTCGAAGAGCGGGGCGAGGAGTATACCCCTCCAGTCCGTAATAGTCGTGGACCAAAAAGAGACAACAAAAGAAGATAATAGTAGGATTTATAGATAATATGGAGATTACTGCAGCTTGGATATAAGCTGCAGTAATCTTCTTTTTTATGATGATATTGAATGTTCGGCAATTAATCTTATAATATTTTTGTGATGTAAAGCTTGAAGTTTTGAAACCGAGGAGAGGATAATGCTGGAAAAGGATAAAATCCCGTTTGGGCTGGAGATAGTTGAAAAGATTATTGCAGAGAATGGAGAAAAACCATTTTATATTTATGCTGAAGAGATGATCAGGGGTAATATTCGTCGGTTGCAAAGTGCTTTTTCCTGGTGTAAGGGGTATAAAAATTACTATGCGGTAAAGGCGTGTCCGAATACCCGTATACTCGATATAATGCGTGAAGAGAACTCAGGTGCCGATTGCAGTTCACTCCCAGAATTGCTCTTATCGGCGGCGGTAGGCATAACCGGTGAAGACATTATGTTCACCTCCAACGAGACCCCGGCGGCGGAGTTTGTCAAAGCCCACGAGTTGGGGGCGATAATTAATTTTGATGATTTGACCCATATCGAGTATTACAAGAAGCATGTCGGGGTCTTGCCGGAGATAGCCTGCTGTCGTTTCAATCCCGGTGCAGCGAAAGAAGGTAATGCGATAATCGGCAGTCCGCTGGAAGCCAAGTATGGTCTTACCTTTGAACAGCTGATTGCTGCTTATACCTTGTTGAAGGCTGAGGGCGTAAAGAGGTTCGGACTCCATACCATGGTCGCCTCCAATGAACTTAACGACGGATATTTTGTTGAGACGGCACGTATTCTCTTTGAAACTGTGGTCGCGATAAGCAAGCAGGTTGGTATTGAATTTGAATTTATCAATATTGGTGGAGGTATAGGTATTCCGTATAAGCCTGAGCAGCGGGCGGTTGACCTTTGTATTGTCGGGCAGGGAATTGAGGAAGAGTATGAAGCGGTTATCAGGTCGCAGGGGAGTGAGTTAGCGGTATTCTCCGAGATGGGTAGAATGATAACCGGGGATGCAGGGTATCTGGTAACCCGGGTACTCCATGAGAAGAACATCTATAAGAATTATAAGGGTGTTGACGCGAGTATGGCGGATCTGATGCGTCCGGGTATGTATGGCGCGTATCACCATATTGTAGTACTTGGTAAAGAGGGGCTGGAGAAGACCCATACCTATGACATTGTAGGAAGCTTGTGTGAGAATTGTGATAAGTTTGCAGTAGACCGGCAGCTCCCTGAGATTGCTATCGGTGATTATCTGGCAATCTGTGATGCTGGCGCACATGGCCATGCTATGGGCTTTAACTATAATGCTAAGCTCCGGCCGGCAGAGTATCTGCTGCATGAAGATGGCAGCTTTACCCGTATTCGCCGTGCGCAGACTATTGAGGATTACTTTGCCACACTTGAAGATCCGCGGCTAAGGTAGTTCTGTCGGGAAGTTCGTGTTTATTGGGGAATAATCAGTGTTAGAAATAGAGGGTACGGATATTGAATCCATAAATTTTTAATATAAAGCCTTTTGTTACAAGGGTTTAATTATTTTGGTGTGGTTTATTTGTGGTTTATTGTTTTACCAAGGGAAATTTTTAACTGCATTTTCCGCATTACCATGACAATATTGAGCATAGATATTCAGGGTCGTGGAAACGTCTGCGTGACCCATTAATTTTTGTACTGTTTTGATATCAACATTCGAGCCGATTAAATGAGTGCAGAAAGTATATCGCAGTGCATGCAGGTCGATCATTTCTAAATCAGCTTCAATCCTGTCCTTGTATTCATTATATTTTATTCTCTCTTTTTTGTTGAGTCTTTTGCCGTAGGGCAGGTCATATATGATGCAGAATGCATTATGCATGTGGGCTCTGAGTGCCTTTAAAAAATAAGTATTCAGTTTCTTGTTGTACTGGGTCGTAAATACTAACTCTGAAGTTGATTGTTTTTGTAAGTACCTCAAGTCTTCTCTGACATCATCAGAAAGAGGTATTGTTCTTGCTCCTGCTTCAGATTTTGGATTCCATTTATCTGTAGGGAGTACGCGGATAATACCTTTATCAAGATCCACATTTCGCCAGCGTAGTTCAACTACCTCTTGTTTACGTAGACCTGTCGAAAGAATAAATCTCCATATCCGGGGCCAGTCTCCTGGAGCCGTTTGCACCAGGATTTGAGCTTCCTTGACTGTTAGAGCTCTTCTTAGTTTTACTCTCTTGGTTGGCAAAGGTTTAACTTCGGTAATTGGGTTTTCTGCGATAATTTTGCGACTGACTCCATATTTAATCATAGCCTTAAAACGCGCCAAGGTTTTATTGATAGAATTGTTGCTCAAATTTTTGATAAGTTCAGAAAGCAGGGCATCCATTTGCTTGGGGGTGACATCAGATACAAGGCTATGCTTGGGGAAGAACTCAAGAGCCCGGTTCGCGCAGAGAATATAATCATGTGCAGTCTTTGGGTTGGTTTTGTTTGTGACAACATATTCGCTCCACTGATCGAATAGGTCGATGAGCGGGTAATCATTGTCTATGGCGTCGCCGGTTCTGCCTACACGATTGAGCTTGTAGAGCTCGTCATTCATCTCGTCTATGGCATCGGCTTTGGTTGGGGCTTTGCTGGTCCAGCGTTTTCGTTGTTGCTTGCCATCGACATAACCCATGCTGATGGTTATTTGCCAGCCCTTACCGCGTTTGGTTACTTTTCCTGTGGCCATACTATAATGCCTTTTTGTTTGGAAATAATTATTATAATAAAAACAACTTAATTTGGCTAGTATGGCTATGTCAATGATTATCGAAAAAATCCACCTTAAACAATTGTCCTATTTCTTTAGACCACCTTAAACCTCTGAAGTCAAAACAAAATAGTAAACCGAGAGGTTTTGAACGCTGATAATATCACTCACTATCATTAACTTCAAAATCAATGGTAATATTTACTAAATTATTAATCCAAATCCATTTTTTTTCCGATACAACTAAATATAATTAATTTTACAGCCAAGAATAACAATTTCATGAGGACACATTATGTCTAATATCAATGCAGGCGCAACATTTAGAGTAAACAGAAATATCTCAATTTCAAATCTTGAGTTAGACCCAGAAAATCCCAGAATATCAGAAAACGCTCAAGGAGGAAATCAAAACGAACTTCTTGAAGAGTTATACCTAGGGTTTAATCTTAATGAAATAGCTCTTTCAATCTCAAAAAATGGCTATTTTGCCGAAGAACCATTAGTAGCAATACCAAATAAACTTCCAGACTCACTACAAGACATTAAAACGCAAGAACAAATTACTGAATTTAATAATTTTATTAATTTGGATTCTACTACTTTTACAGTATTAGAAGGTAATAGAAGATTAAGTACTTGTAAATTATTACTTGATATTAATGCTCAAAAAGAACTAAAAGTAAGAAACTGGCCAAAAGTATCTAATGAAGTAAAAAAAACAATTGAAGAACTTCCTGTAATTGTTTACCCACTTAGAAAAGATGTTAACTCTTACCTTGGAGTTAGACATATAATCGGAGTTGCAAAGTGGGGCGCATATGCGAAAGCTAGATATATAGCATCACTTGCAAAAAGTGGAAAGGGCATTAAAGAAATACAAGATGAAATAGGAGACAGAAAAAATTCTGCTCGAAAAACATATATGTGTCACCAACTGCTAGAACAGGCTAAAGATAATTTTAACTACAATACCTCAAAAGCAGAAGCAGGATTTTCATTGTTACTTCTAGCAACAGGTCAAGGTGGAATTAAAAGATTCTTAGGAATTCCAATGAAACTTGAAGATGTAAACTATGAAGCTCCTATTGAAACTCAAAATATAAAAAAACTAAAAGAATTATTGCTATGGATATATGGAGACTCAAATATTCAACCTGTAATAAAAGAATCTCGAGATATTACTAACAAGCTATCTTATGTACTAGACTCAGAAGAAGCAACTGATTATCTACGAAAAACAGAGATTCTTGATGAAGCATACGATAGAAGTGCTGGTGAAGAAAGAATGCTCATTAAAGCATTAGCAGACATTAATCGTAAGCTAGAATTAGCCCTTGGAATTATCCATAAACACTCAAATGACTATATTTTTGATCAAATTAAAAATTGCAAAGCATCAAGTGATGAATTGTACAGCAGAATTGAATCAAAGTTATAGAATTGAGATATTATGATAACACCAATTATTGAAAACACAACAAGTATTGAAGAAATATCAGACTGGATAGAACTCTCTTTACATTTTAATGAATCAGATACAATTTCAAAGGAAGAAGTATTACGGACAATCGAAGATACAAATGAAGAATTAGATGGTGATGATAATGATGCAGAATCTTATTTAGATGGTTTTCTGCTTGATATTTGGAATGAATTACGTCGGAGAAATGCTTTATATGAAAATTTAATGTATGATATTAGAGATAACTCCATAACGAAAATTCATGAATCAACCGAACCACACATTATGCTATTACTATTATCACTATACGGCGCCAATCAGGTTGGGAACGGGACAAAACTTTTTGAATATCTTTCAGCTGAAGCCTTAAAAAAATACCTTTCAGGTGAGGTATATGTATTAGGCTGGCCAGTAGAAGGATTGTCTGAAGATGAAAACAATACTAAACTTGGATCAATGATTAAAGATATTTGTAGTAAGGCAAATGAAAGATATATTGAATCTCCTCCAGCACGTTACAACGATAGAGGTGTTGATGTTATTGGCTGGAAGCCATTTCATGATTGCAGATCCGGACAAATAATATATTTGATGCAATGTGCAGCAGGAAAACGTGGTTTCTTTGAGAAAAAAGCAATTCCTCTTGGGTCTTGGGAAGAATATGCACACTGGGCAAACAAAACAAATACAGCTTTTTCTGTACCAAAAATTGTCAAAGATAACGAATTATGGCATGATAAAACTAAAGAATTAGGAATTATCTTCGATAGAGTTAGAATTATAAAACTCATTAGCCATAATGATATTGATAATGAATTATTAAATGATATAATAAAATGGAATTCAAATAGACTTAAAGAAGTTTGTGAGTAATATATGAAATTTATTGATATGTTTGCTGGCTTAGGAGGATTTCACCTTGGACTTGAGCGTTTAGGGCATGAATGTGTATTCTCATGTGAAAAAAACCCTAAACTTAGAGAATTATATGAGCAAAATTTTTCAATAAAGCCTTCAAGTGACATACGAGAGCTTAAACCTGAAGATATCCCAAAACACGATATATTTTGTGGGGGCTTCCCATGCCAGCCTTTTTCCAAAGCAGGAGAACAATTAGGATTATCATGCGAAAATGATGGAGATTTATTTGAGAATATTATACGCATTTTAAAATATCACAAACCAAAGTTTATTCTATTAGAAAATGTTGCTAATTTACTGAAGCATAATAATGGCGAAACATTTTCTTATATTGAATCGGAACTAATATCTTTAGGGTATAATATTGACCGAAAAATATTATCTCCTCATTCTTTTGGCATACCCCAAAGAAGAGATAGATTATTTATTATTGGATCAAAGGAAAAGCTGAACTCTTTCACTTGGCCTAAACCGAACAATATAATTCCATCAATTTTTAATATTCTTGACTCAAACCCTTCAGATGCTAAAGTAATTCCTAAGCATTATAGAAAATGCTTAAACGTTTGGCAAGAATTTATAGACAAATTTCCTAAAGACCAAGAACTGCCTTCTTTTCCAATATGGTCTATGGAATTCGGAGCAAATTATCCATATGAAAATGAAATTCCGTATTCACTTTCAGCCAGACAACTACGTAACTATAAAGGAACATTTGGAGAAGATCTTAAAGAACATACTCCTACTAAAAGGCTGTCATCGTTACCAAGATACGCTCAAGCAGAGAGTTTTCCACCATGGAAGCAACAATTTATTAGACAAAACAGAGAGCTTTATTCTGCAAATAAAAGCTGGATCGATAAATGGCTACCTAAAATTAAAGAATTTCCATCAAGTTTACAAAAACTTGAATGGAACTGTAAAGGAGAAGAAAGAATAATAAATAATTATATTATTCAATTTAGGGCTTCAGGCGTAAGAATTAAGCGACCAACCACAGCTCCAGCTTTAATAGCAATGACAACTACTCAAGTTCCAATAATTGCTTCAGAGAATAGGTATATGACTGTCAAAGAATGTAGCCGTTTGCAAGGTATGGAATCACTAAAGCATTTTCCCGAAACAGAAATTCAAGCTTATAGAGCATTAGGAAACGCTGTAAATGCTGACTTGGTGGAAATGATTGGTACTCAATTACTTTCAAGCATACCACCTTTATAATATTATCATAAGCTTCCTTATAGAATTAAATTACTTAATTCCTAGGCACGAAAAACAATATCAAACCAATCATATTATGGCAAATATTATCTACATATTTGCTCAACATTAATTACCTAAAGAATACCAGTCTTCATAGTTGTTGAGGTGTTAGAATTCTTATAACTTTTATCAGAATTACATTCAAAACATAATAGTTGAATATTTGAAACATCATTAAGACCAAATCTTGATAAAGGAATAATATGATCATAATATACTTTACTATTGATTAAAGTGGTCTAATCTGTCAAGACAAAATATCAAGTTTAAACAACTGTCCAGTTTTATTAGGCCATTATAGACCATTATAATCTTATCAAGAGGCGAAACCTTTTGATAGCATTTATCACAAAGTATTTCAGGAGAATTACTGTTCATTTGAATGAATCTTTCAAATATCTATTACATCAGCTTGAATTTCGACCTTGCCTGGATAGCTGAGCCTCGGTTAAATCAAGGAGTTTTCTCAGCTCAGCTTTGTCATTTCTTAAATCTTCCTTATCTTTTCTGAGTTCTTCAATCTCTTGTTCTTGCGCTTGCAATTTTTCTTTGAGCATCTTGAGTTCAGAAATATCTACTGCTTTTGGCTGAGCCAGGGGCCGGGCGTCTGTTTCTGGTAAGCTGCGCTTACCGGTCAGGATATAGATAATATCACCGCCGCGATTGTGGATTTCACGTAAGCAATCACAGCTTATATTTAGTCCATTTTCCCAGTTCTCAAGGCTTCCGAATGATAATCCAGTATCTTCACCGAATTTTTTCCGACTCTTCCAGATTTTTCTACGCTCTTCCATTAAGCGTTTTCCTCTATTTAAGTCTCTGGTATTGTTGATTTTAACTGGTGACATTTTATTTAGCCCTGATTTAATCCTGTTTAAATGTCGAAAAATGCTTGCAATTTCGATATCTATACTGTATATTAAACATGTACTTAAAAGCTGCTACTACATAAAAACTTAAAAAAAGGTTATAAACATGCGCAGTAAACCTTAAAGCTTACTTTTATGATCTAAAAACGAAATCGAATTTAAGAACTTCTCTATTTTATAGTCTATGGATGGTATTTGCTACAATAAAAGTCTAGTTTCTGATAGAAGTGGAATGAGGTATGTAGTAAGGAGTGTAATTGAGAGTTGGATAAGTGATTTGATTTAATGCTCATAAGTGTAATTATTTCTATTTTGTAATCGGTTGGTATAAAGCTGCAATTAAGTAGTACTAAGTAATATGCTATAAGTATCGGCTGTAGTGAGCATAGGTGTAAAAAAAATCACATTTAAACGGTCTTGGTTGGATTGACCGAAACATAAAACCTGATAGACAAAGCCATCAGAAAAAAAAAGGATTTGATGTTACCGACGTCGGTAAAAAAGGTAGGGTAAAACAATTAGCATAAACGAGGAAATGCAAAAAGCTTTCATTGATATTCATGATCTAATTGGTGATCGCCAGTGCCTTTTACATCCGCTTATTTTTAGAAATGAGTATCCTTGCGGAAAAGAAATCGCTGTAAATTCTGTAATCGAAGTTTCTGATAAGCGAATTGTTTATGGGTATATTGATCTGTCCAAAGGCATGTGCTACAAAGTGACTCTCACTGATTATGGCGAAACTATTATTAAGGAGCCGTGTGAATTGAAGCTATTACTGCCAAAGGGATAAAAATATCAGCAGTATTTTGTTTGAAAAGAACTCCGTCACATAATTGTTTTACAAACATTAGGTTGTTATAGTCAACTCCCGGAGCGATTGTTTTAATAGTAATTACCGCCAGAAAATATTTTTTTTGGGAAAAAATATGCGTTAATAAGTTACAAAAATGATGTCTATTAAAGCAATAGAAATTGTTTTTAACAATTCAAGTGGTTTTCGACAAAAGAAAAGTAATAGAATAATACCGTAATATTGTGCTGTTATAAAATGTAACGGTTGAAATTGATAATTAAAAAGTATTAAATAAGTTCATAGAACGTGATTCGCACGACCTTGAGAAGATTTTGAGTGCTTCGGTGCTCAGGAAGCCCCAAAGGAGAGTCGTGCCTCCAAGGGGCTTTATTAATTATGAAAGGTTTCTATGAATGCTCAGGTGGTATGTTTTGTAAATGATGAGTTGGGATTTGATGTTAATGTTGTAGATCAAAATGGTGATCCTTGGTATACCGCAAGAAGTGTTTGTGATTCACTCGGTATTAAGAACGTGTCTGATGCTACCAGAGGCCTTGATTCAGAAGACCTGACTTCGATTCAATCTATGTCAGGTGGTCAGAAAAGAGAAACGCTCATAGTCTCTGAGTCCGGCATGTATCAAATGGTCATGCAGTCACGCAAGCCGAAAGCGAAACCGTTTATCAAGTGGCTGAGCAAAGAAGTTATTCCGTCAATACGCAGAACCGGAAGTTATTCTGTTGATCATAATATGGGTGACGTTTCTGAGGTGGTTGAATTGGCAAAAGGTATTATTGCACAGAACAAGCGGATTGAGCATCTAAAGAAGCGTGATAATCTTTTCGGTAACAGAACGCCATTCGGTGAGATCAGTGAAGACACTGGCTGCCCGAAACAGTTCCCTGTACGCGGGTATTTGAGGTCGGATAGAAGAGTGCGGTCGGTAATAGTGACTGAATATCAGTTGGATTTGTTTTAATTGTAAATAAGGATGACGACGATAATTACTTCTTTTGTTGGGAGATTATGTCTCTGAGAAGCTGGTTTTCACGTTCGAGTGAAGCGACTCTGCCTTCAAACTGTTCGATTAATTTATCATAGACAGCGGTGTCAGTAGAGTCTGTTGATAGTTGTGGTTTGGGGGATGATTTAATATCTGAATTACGCTTGCCGGTTAGGATGTAGACAATATCTCCACCGTGGTTATGGATTTCTCTAAGGCAATCACAGCTTATATTTAATCCATTTTCCCAGTTTTTTAGGTTACCATCAGATAAATTTGTATCTATTCTGAATTTTTCACGACTATTCCAGATTTTTTTACGCTCTTCCATTAAGCGCTTTCCTCTGTTTAAGTCTTTTTTGGAGTTAGAGTTATCTGATGTCATTGTTATTTCCATTATATTTATGTCGCATATATGCCCTAAAAATGATTTGACAATGGAGTATTTATGCGCTATGCTGAAATTGTAGTTAAAAGCTATTGCTGTAATTATTAACTCAAAATTAACGACTTATATATTTTATAGGTGACCGGTGGTATTTGCTACAATAAAAGATATGTTTCTGGTAAAAGTGGAATGAGTAAAATGGGTATAGATTGGATTATCCATAATTTAATGAACAACCCTGGTTTTTAGCGTCAACTACTTGATGATCCAGTTATATCTGAAAGAATAAATGAGATGGTCAAGGAAATACTTGTTATTGGTCTTCAAGAGAAGTATCCAGAACTTGAAGTGACAGAATCTTGTTGCAATTAGTGCAAGCGATACTAAATGCATAGATAATAGAATCATATCGACAAGAGTAGATTTGTTACTTTATGAATATTTAAAAATTTCAATACATCGTGGTGGATGAATGAAAACGCAGATTGGTAAGCAGAAATTTTCTGCAACCCAACCCTAACCGTTCGACTGTCCACCACCAGTCGAGCGGTTTCTTTATATTTAAACTGGCAGTTTAACCGCCGGATATCATCACAGTTCTAAAGGTTGGTGGCAGGGTAGGTGAACAGCCCTGAGTATCACATAGGTCAGTTAATCAAAAAATCAAATTTTGGAATTTAATAAACGACACGCAAAATGTCGGCACGGAAATACACACTTTTTACAGGGGTAGAGTTATGGGACGAACTAAAGAGATAACTTTTGAAGAAGCATTAGAGGTTGTAAAAAATGAGATCGTGGATGCAGCTACAGTTGCTGATGTGCTGGGAGTTTCTCAAGCAACTATTAATCTGTGGGCTCAAAAAAAGAGGATCCCTGCAGAGTACGAGAATGGTCATTATAGGAGATTTCGGATGGGAGCGGTTTTGAAGAAGCTCAAAAGTAATGCTACAAATCGCAGACCCAGGTAGCAGGAGGAGATAGAAGTGCTGGATTTGATCTTGCTGCAGATGCTTAGAGTCTTTGGACTGGGTGTGATGGTACTGGTTCTCATCGCGAGTTGTGTCTTTGCTGTGCTCGGCGTAGCTGCGGTATTTTTTGGGCTTCTGGCATACTTTGGGAGTTTTGGGTTATGACAGAACGGAAGATCTCCTGGCAGGTGGATAAGCACGGCCGAATTGCGGGTATTGAGGACAGGGGCAACGGCTGGGCGGTGGTTGATGCAACTGGTGCAATAGTATTTGCTGTCGGTAATTATTACTCCGGAGCGCGGCAGATGGTAGAGATCGTATTTGATGAATATATAGAACGTATCAAAAGCGAACGTGAAAGATAAATGGTAAAAGCAAGTGTAAATGTAATTGGTATTTATTAAGGTCAGAAAAACAGAGGAGAACAGATTATGAGTATAGGTTATGGTCCAGGAATATATGAAGGGATAAGTAACAGGGAGTATCACAATGAGATTGAGGCCTTGAATTCGAGCAAATTAAAGTACTTTGCTAATTGTCCACACTATTATCAGTACAAAATGGCCAACCCGGATGATCCAGATAAAGAAGCATTTCGGATTGGTTCGGCTGTAGACTGTCTGGTGCTGGAACCAGAAAAATTCAGTGACGAATTTGCAGTCATGGAAAACGTAAACCTTCGGACAAAAGCGGGACAAGCTTATAAAGAGCAATTTGTATACACTGCCGGGCAGAACGGGCAGACTTGGTTGACACAAAAAGAATATGATCTTTGTTTGAACATGTCAGAAGCGGCCAAAGGTTCAGTTCTTTTTGGGAAGTATCTTGTAGGCGGCAAGCCACAATCGACACTGCTTTGGGAACAGAATGGCATTTTATGTAAAGCCAGACCAGACTATTTTATTGAAGAGAAAAACCTGATTGTCGACCTCAAGACGACCAGCAAGGATCTTGACGGCTTTGGTTATGCCGTATCCGATTTTGATTATCTCCTTCAGGCGGCATACTACGCAGAAGGTTTGTTCAGACTTACCGGCAAGATGCCGAATTTTGCTTTCTTTGCTGTATGTAAAGATGAGCCGCACTATTGCGGGGCGTATACCGTGCCGGAAGAGTTGATGCAGTTGGCACTTGCCAGGGTTCGGGTAATTCTCAACCGTTATAAAAAGTGCGTAGATGCTTCGATTTGGGAGCGAAAAGATAAAGAGTTTGTGTTGTCTCCCACTTCCACATATCGGCGAAGATTGGAGGTGGATGCATGCTAATTGGTGAAATGATGGCTCCACGTGAACCATTCCCCGCCGGGCAGCATATTGCGATCTGTTATAGCTGTGTAAATATTGGCCTCCAAGAGGAGAAGTTTAAGGGCGTAGCTAAAGTTTTGGGTAAATTTATTCTGACTTGGGAATTTCCAAATCTCCTTATAGTGGTAGAAAAAGAGGATGGTACGCAAACTCAAGAGCCACGGGTAATGAGTCTGTCATATACCGCAAGCCTCTCTGAGAAGGGCAAGTTCTATGCACATCTGATGAGTTGGCTCGGCAGAACGGTCAGCGGTGAAGAGCTCAAAATGTTTGACCCAGCCAGCCTTGTGGGTAAATCCTGTCTGATGCAGGTGGTCCACGAAAATAAAGAGGGGATCGTCAGGGACAAAGTCGCTACGATTACTCCGATCCCGGAGGGGCTAGCTACGCCGGCTCAATTCAATCTGCCGTTAGTTTATGATTACGACTATGAACATCAGGTCTGGCCAGACTTTCCGGTAAATATGCCGGAATGGATGGCGGAGAAGGTCAAGTCTAGCAAACAGTGGAAAGCTCATACTTTGTCGTCAGATTCAATGTCAAAGGTAGCGGTGGTAAAGGCTGAGGCGGTAAAGCCTACGCCTGAGTCTGTAAAACAGATAGAGGTACAAGTTGTTGAATCTCTGGCAGCCGTTACCGACGTCGGTAACGGCCAAGAAGTTAGCAGAGCCAAGGTAAATTTCTAACAAGCATAATTCAACCAATTCGAAAGGGGTATACATTATGACAGCTACAGCTACAGAGGATATCAGGATCCATGCCATTAAGGCGGAAAACTACATGCGGACAAGACTCGTGGAGCTCAAGTTTGACGAGGATGAAAACTTTGTGGAGATCTGCGGGAATAACGGCGAGGGCAAGAGCTCGGTTCTCTCTGCGATCATGGAGGCGCTTGCGGGGAGGCAGGGGGTAGAGATACCGATTCATAAAGGTGAGACCAGAGGGGAGGTTGCAGTTGAGACCGACCGGTTTATTGTAAAGAGGATTTTTACCGAGAAGGGCGATAGACTGGAATGCCATACTCTCGACGGGGTGAAGATATCAAGCCCGCAGAAGATGCTTTCAGAGATATTCAGTTCGATTTCCTTTGATCCGGAGGCCTTCTCCCGGATGAAGGGCAAACAGCAGGTTACGACCTTGATGCAGTTTCTTGGGCTTGACTTTGCCGAGCTTGATGCCAAGCGTAAAGAATTGTACGATGAGCGAACCTATGTCGGCAGACAGGCCGAAGATCTGCGGGGCAAGGCGGCAAATATGCCGTTTCACGAGGGGTTGCCAAGCCAGCCGGAAAGTACGGCTTCTTATTCTGAAGAACTCAGGAATATTCGGGAGTGTGCTCATAAGCACAGTCAGTTTAAAAATGAGGTGCAGAATAAAGAGTACGAGTTGGAGCAGCTGCGCGCAAGAGCAATAAAAGCGGTAGATAATATCGAAAGGCTTAAAAAGGAATTGGAAGAGGCAGAAGAGGTTTTGGATGTTTTGAATGAAAAAGGTGCTGAAACTAAATCTGAGTTTGAAGCTCTGCAGAGAGAGTTAGCTGCCATGCCTGAACCGGACTTTGAAAGAGAAAAGCAGATACTGCGGATTATACAAGACTCAGATGATATCGCGGTCAAGATCAACGAGAATATGCACCGCCTAAGCGCAGCCAGAGAGGCTGACGAGATGAGCACACGGTATGAGGAGATGACCGCAAAACTCGAAGAGATTGACCGGAAGAAGAGAGAGTTGATTGCTGCTAAGGAGATGCCGGTTGCTGGACTCAGCTTTGACCCTGAGGGTGAAGAACTTCTTTTCAATTACCTCCCACTTTCTCAGGCATCTTCTGCAGAGCGGATAAAGGTCTCGACCCTGATGGGCTTCGCGCTCAAACCGAAATGCAAGCTCCTGCTTATTCATAACGGCTCACTCCTCGATAATAATAGCCGCGCCACTATCGCCAGATTGGCAACGGAGAACGGTGGGTTGGTTATTTCAGAGGTTGCCGGCACAGATTCAAAAATGGGTATAGTTATTGAAAATGGTGAGGTTGCCGAAGATCGTCGGAATTGGGATCGCAATTGATGAGTAATAATCTGGAACTATTAAAGGATCTTGATCCTGAATCAATCAGAGCCAAAACACTATACGCCGTAAGAGATTTTAAATCTTCATGGATACGGGTGGCGCATTGTTTGACCCAGATTGCTTACGGCGGCGATTATAAAGAGTTTGGGTTTGATGATTTTGAAGAATATGTATGTTCTGAGCTCAGATTATCGATGCGGCAGGTAAAAAAGTTAATGGTAAGTTATAGTTACCTTAAAAAAAATAAACCAGAATTATGGCGTGCATATCTTACCGACGTCGGTAATAAAGAAATTTCTCTTCCCGGCTATGAGGCAATTAATGATCTACAGTCGGCGGAGGGAAATCTTGAGAATTATGATGAGAGTAAGATCGAGGAGGTCAAGGCAAAGCTTTTGGACGGTGAAATCACCGGCAGAGAAGCCACGAGAGGGATTCGTGAAGCCAAGGTAGTAGTTGATGCCGATCCAACCGTCAAAGGGTTACAGAAGCTGGTCAAGGCCTATAAGCAGCTCCATCATCTGGCAGTACATAACGAAAGAGTACCGGATAGTATCGTAAGAGAAATTGAAGAGGTTAGTAGACAGTTAGAGGCATTGGTATAGCGGGATATGAAAAATGGCTAAACGCTTTACAGATACAGATAAATGGGATGATTCATGGTTCTCAGAGCTTGCACCTCAGTATAAGTTGCTTTGGCTGTTTATTCTTGATCGCTGCACTCATTACGGTGTTTTAAAGCCAAATTTAAAAGCAATGATTGTTTACTGTGATTTAGATTTTAAAATCACCAAAGAGCAGATCATAAAAGCATTTGATGGCAGGATAGTAGAGCTTGGTGATGAATGGTTTATCCCAAAATTTATAAAATATCAGAATCCCAATGGATTAAATAGCAAAAAACCTGCGGTAAAAAGCATTGTCAAGGAGTTATTAAAGCATAACTATTACGAAACTATTAAGCAACTATTGCTAGATATTTCAGTTGAAATACCAGAACCATTAGATAACTCATCGGCAACCATTGAAGAACCATTAGATAACCATTCAACAACCCATCCACAACCATTACCTAATAGTTCCATAACTATTAAGGGTAAGGGTAAGGGTAAGGGTAAGGGTAAGGGTAAGGGTAAGGGAATAGGTAAGGGTAAAGAAGAAGACTGCGTCGACGAAAATTTTTCGCAGAGCTATCCGGACGTTGTCAGCTGCTGGATACAAGAACGGGAGAAGGCTGGTCTGTCTACCGGGCTGATCGGCGAAAAGTCTAAAACTGGAGCTATGAAGCTGGCTACAGCGATCGAGCGGGGCGAGACAACTCTGCAAGACGTGCAAAGAGCAATACGTAATCTTCTTGCAGACCATGAAAAGCGCGGCACGTATTCGCTTGATGGTTTGGCTAATAACTTCGATATCTGGCTGAGCCGATCGCCACCGGAAATAGCGGAGACAAGGCAGCTTAACCGGACCGTTGAAGTTACGCTTTATTCCGGGGTTTGTCAAAAATGCGGGTATAGTACAACCGCTACAGAGTGCGGAGAGTATGGGTGTCCGCGGTGTGGTTCTAAAATTCTAGTTACAGAGGAAGTTTGATTGATTTTTGGGAGAAATGGAAGGTAATATTATGGCTGGGTCATTCAATAAAGTAATTCTGCTCGGTAATCTGACTCGTGACCCAGAGTTACGCTACACCCCTCAAGGAACAGCAGTTACAGACATAGGTCTGGCGGTAAATGAGACCTGGAATAGAGGTGATAATCAGCAGAGGCGCGCTACGTTTATCGACGTGACGATCTGGGATAGAGCTGCTGAGACCGTCTGTGAGTACTTGCGTAAGGGCAGTCCTATTTTGATTGAAGGGAAGCTACAGGCTGATAGCTGGCAGGATAGAGATACCGGTAAGATGGTGTACAAGCTCAAGGTGGTTGCTCAGAGCTTTCAGTTTATTGGCAGCAAGAGCGATAGGCAGCATAGTGGTCAGAATAATCAGGGAGATTATCAGGAGGATCAGTCGCAGAATTACTATCGGCGGCAAAATAGTGGCCAGACTAATACCGGCTTTGCCCAAGATGATGAGTATGAAGATGACCTTCCATTTTAGGAGGGTGAAAATTTGAAAGAAAGGAATAAATAAATATTTAGGGGATGAAGAATGAAGATAAGAACAGGGACAATGAAAAAAAGTGTGTTGGTTATGACTGATGATGTTGTATCACTTGTGACTATTGAGGTTGTTGCGATGAAGCCGGGAGAATGGATAAATTGGGATCGGGTAATAAATTCCGGTGAAGATTTTTGGGATAATCTTGAAGAGCTGGATGCAAAAAGGGTTCAAAGTTTAAAAGAATCCGAAGCAGATAAAGAGTATAACCTTGAACGTATGCGGCATCTTAATGAACAACGCTTGACAGATGAGCAGGTTGTAGAAGGAACGAAGACAGACCCGTTTTATAAAAATATTATAAATCTTAAATGTAATAAACAAGTTCTATCTTGTCGTGGCGTTGCAGCAAGGTTGGCAAGTAAGACAGGGTAGAAAGTCGAATATTGTAATATTAAATGATAGTTACGCAAAAAATGTTTTTTATGGCGGACTAAATGTAAACGAGATAGAAGTAGAGGTAATAGAGTTATGAAGTATTTTGATATATGTTCTGGCGTAAGTGCTGTAAGTCAGGCGTGGCAGCCGCTGGGCTGGGAGGCGGTAGGGTTTGCTGAGATTGAACCTTTTCCGGCGGCAGTGCTGGCATATCATTACCCTGACGTACCGAATTTTGGCGACTTTACTAAGATTACAAAAGATGATGTCGGCGAGTTCGATTTGCTGGTTGGTGGTACCCCGTGTCAGGATTTTAGCGTAGCCGGTAGGCGTGAAGGATGGGCAGGAAAGAGAGGATCACTTACGAATGAATATGTGCGACTATTGCGGCGAACAATGCCGACCTGGTTTGTTTGGGAGAATGTACCGGGCGTCTTATCCGGTAAACACGCAGCAGGATTTATCTCGTTTATCAAAAAACTTAAAAAACTCGGGTATGATGTCGGATGGAGAACTCTGGACGCGCAGTATGTCAGAGTACCCGGATACCCAAGAGCCGTCCCGCAGCGCCGGCGACGTGTCTTCGTTGTTGGAAGTACTCGAAAAGGATGTGTCGCCAAGGTACTCTTTGAGCCGGAAGGCTGCGACTGGGATACTCCGGCGGGCGGAGCAGAAGGGCAAGGTGCTGCCGGAGATGCTGCGCGCGGCGCTGTTGACTCAGTCCATGGGTGCTGGCTAGAGAGTGATGTCGCCGGGTGTGTTACCAATGAGGGCGAGAAGCGCCGGACGCTTATTGTGGCGCAAGGTCAAGCAAATGCAGAGATCAATCATGATATTTCACCGACTTTAAACTGTAATCATGAACAACCTATTATCTGTGTCCATGGTTCGCAAGATCCGATCAGCAATTCAGAGGTCGCGAATTGCGTAGGCAGGAACCAGGGTCAGGAAAACTGTGTGGCGATATCCGGCAATATCATAGGCAGAGCGCAGGGTAATGGTGGTAATCAAATCGGTTTTGATGAGTCTGGTGTTAGTTATACGTTGACGACCGCTGACAGGCATGCGGTGTGCTATGAGAATCATGCACATGATTCTAGAGTAAGGCTGGTCAAGGTTTCACCAACAATAGGCCGGCATGCTGGTACCGGAGGTGGGAATCTTCCGCTAGTGCAGAGCGATACTATTGTGCGCCGTCTGACGCCGGTTGAGTGTGAAAGATTGATGGGTTTTCCCGATAACTATACTCGTATCCCGTGGCGCGGCAAACCAGAGGAAGAGTGTCCGGACGGGCATAGATACAAGGCGTGTGGTAATAGTATGTGTGTGAATGTTATGAGGTGGTTAGGAATGAGGATAGATGAATACAAATAAACAGATCTTAGACCCGTGTTGCGGTAGTAGGATGTTTTACTTTCAGAAAGAGCATCAAAATGTATTGTTCGGTGATATCAGGAAGGAAGAGCACACCTTGTGTGACGGTCGACAACTAATGGTTCATCCTGATATTATTGCAGATTTTAGAGACATGCCTTTTGATGATGAGTCATTCAATTTAATAGTCTTTGATCCACCACATTTACGCTGGGCTGGTGACAGTTCATGGATGAAGAAGAAGTATGGAGTGCTAGATAAAGAGACTTGGACAGAAGACCTCAGAAAGGGTTTTGACGAATGCTGGAGAGTACTTTCGCCTGGTGGTACATTGATATTTAAATGGAATGATGCACAAATCAAAATTAGACGGGTGCTTGAGTGCTTCAGTCAAAAACCGCTTTTCGGTCATACGACAACCAAGAATCTTAAGACGCACTGGATGGTTTTTTACAAGCCACTTGAGGAGGGAAGATAATAGAGGAGGTTATGAATGAGTCTTTGTAATTTATTGAGTGAGCTGAAAAAAGATGGGCAGGATTTTGAGTGGTATCCTACAAGCAAAGAAATAATAAGAGTAATTGCAGAGGATTTAAAAGAATACACTCGCTATGGTTGTCGCAGTATAAGTTCTTGCCTTGACATCGGCGCTGGCAACGGCAATGTAAAAAAGCTATTTGATTCTTTTGTTGAAGACCCAGAAAAGTGCAGTCACTTCTTTTCAGAGTTTTATGCAATTGAAAAAAGCGAACTTCTTACTAATGCCATGCCAACTGATGTGTATGTGATCGGCACAGACTTTCACCAGCAGACCCTTATTGATAAAGAAGTGGATGTAATTTTCTCTAACCCGCCTTATTCCGAATACAAAGAGTGGGCTAAAAAGATTATTAATGAGGCAAATTGCTATTATGCATATATGGTTATCCCTGAAAGATGGGCAGACAACAAAGAGATACAAGAAGTTTTACAAAAAAGAAAAGCCAAGGTGGAAACCTTGTTTAAATACAACTTTAGAGATTCCGAATATAGGAAAGCAAGGGCGGTTGTGGATGTTGTTAAAATTGATTTTACTACAAATGAATACAACTTTAGTGTAGAGGCTGATCCTTTTGATTTATGGTTTACAGAAAACTTTGGGGATTTTGACACTGTTTCAGACAACACCTCTGCTTATAGTGAAGAAAAAGAAGCGCACAGAGAAGAAATAACAAAAGGTAACAACTTGATTGATCATCTTGTAACCTGCTACCATCTCGACCAGCAAAACCTTCTGAATACATACCTGAAAATCAAAGACATTCCACCTGCTCTTCTTAAAGAGTGCGGTGTTGGTAAGGAAAATATACAAGAAAGTTTAAAAATGAAAATTAAAGGGCTTAAAAACTCATACTGGACAGAGCTTTTTGATAATATGGGGACAATCACCGAAAAACTAACGAATGATAGTAGAAGTAAAGTCTTAGGTACTTTGACAAAACAAACCGCGGTAGATTTTACAAAACAAAACGCATATGCGGTTGTTATTTGGGCTATTAAGAACGCAAATAGTTATTTGGAATCTCAATTACTTGATGTATATAAAGACTTAACAGCACCGAAGAATATCGAGGGATACAAGTCTAACAAGCATTTCATAAAGGACACATTTCGCTGTATGGGTTCTTGGGATTTTAGACAATACCAACACGAAAATAGTCTTGGAAAGTATAAGCTTGATTACCGTGTTATAAACGAGTGCTATAACTGTTTTCCGGAATATTCGTATGATGAAATAAATGGACTGAATAAATACGTGCACAATAAAATTAATGATGTATTTACGATTGCCCAAAATCTTGGTTTTAATGTTGTTGATGACTCACGTTATATCGGAACGTGGTCGCCAGGAGAGAAAAAAGAATTCTATCATAATGTAAATGGAGAATTAGAACTATTCGCAGAAATAAAAGCATTTAAGAACGGTAATATTCACATGAAATTTGACCAAAAATTTATGCGTGCATTCAATGTGGAAGCTGGTCGCTTACTGGGTTGGTTGAAAGATGCTGAAGAATCAAATACTGAGTTGAACATCAAAGACGGTGCAGAGTTATTCAATTCAAACAGTAAACTTCTCCCAAGTCAAATAAGATTAATTACGGCATAAGGATAAGGTGAAAGATGTAATAATATGAAAAAATTTACTGTGGAACTTGAAATAATTAAAGCAGGCGGCTCACAAACTTTTGAGGTTATGGCTGATAATGCGGAAGAAGCAATTAACAAAATGCGCCTTATGACTGATGTGAGTATTGAATTTATTGATGAAGAGATTGATGTTCAGAAGACAGGCGAGCCGTATATTGTTGATTGCGAGGAAAGGTAAATTATGAATGATCTTATAAGGCGTATTAGGCTAGAAGCACTGGTGACCGAGCGCGAGGGTATGATTGTGGCGAATGAGTCGCGGGTCGCAAATAGACACAGTGTGGCGTATGATGAAGAAGCTTTTCTTGAGTTAGTGGAGAGAATGTTACAGCTTATCCCTACACCTCTTGACAAGTCTGATATAAGGAACTTAACGCTCCCCGCAGCCATAATTAAAAAGATACATAGTTGCGGTGTTGAAACCATAGATCAGCTTGCAAGATGTAGTGAGCAGGACTTGTATAATTTAAAGGGGATTGGTTATAAGGCCGTTGGTCAAATAACTGACGCGCTTAAAGACTATGCCCTGCTAAAGCTAAAAGGAGAATTATTGTGACTAACATACTAGAAGAGATTTTGCCGGAGATACAAAAAATTGATAAAGACGCTAAAATGATAGTGTTGGAAGGTGATGAGGTTATAGTTCTTGATGATCACAATTATATATTAGACTATAATTATAACAAAGACAGAGAAATTATTTTTGAAATCAAGGTAGTATATTCATGGTATGATAAATATACATACTGTGCTGTGTGTGATCTTGAATCAAGCAAAAACCATAAAGACATACTGGATATTATCCGCTCTCTTTACAATTGTGGCAAGCCTGAAAGCGAAAAGATACATGACGACGGCTGGATTAGCGTTGATGATAGACTGCCGGAAAACGAAGACACCGTTAATGTAAAATACGAAGCTGGTGTATTCGGTTATGGTTTTTATGGTAATGATACTGGTGAGTGGTATTATGATACCGATGAAGATATTACTATGGATGCTGTCGCGTATTGGCAACCACTACCGCCAGCACCGGAGAAGGAATAATGGGCAAGCCAACAAGCTACAAATCGACAAACCGGCCAAATTGTTGTGATTGTGAGTATATGGTAAATGAATTTGGGCATTATTATTGTAATTTTGGGAACGATTTTAAAAGCGAATATGAGTGTACTGAAGATCCATGGGAGAAAAGAGATATTCAGTTAACCTATGAAGTCGAACAATATGGGTGGTGTGCTTATTATGAGGAGAAAGTGAAATGAATAAAGATAGAACTTTTATATGTGAAACTATTAGCAATATGCTGGATAACCCTAATCAATATGGTATTTACCCCACAACTGAGTGTTATGATAAATTAGAACAATATATTGAGCAAATACGTTGTTCTAGTCACTGGATTAGCGTCGAGGATGTGCTGCCGAAAGAGGATTCTGTTGTGTTTATATTTTGCCAATGCATTGCTTATGCTGCTAAAGAGGAGAATTCTTTATATGATATGCAAATTGTAGGGACTTACAGGTCGGGCAATAACAAGTTTACTGCTTGTGTAGATAGCACATTAGACGGATATAAAATAACACACTGGAGACCGCAGTTTGCAGCACCGGAGGATCGATAATATGCGAGGATTAATAATTAAACAACCGTGGATTGATTATACTTTCAATGGCGAGAAACCATTTGATATCAGAGGACGGGCAGTAAACATCAGAGAGCGCATTTATAAAGAGTTGGATTTACACGACGGTGTTGAACTGGAAAGATTGGCATTGGTGTATGAGCCTCATTCTCTTGATCGGATCATCAAGGGATTTCAGAGTATCAAGGGTTTTATACATAAGGTCAATGGTGATTTCACCGCCTTTTATAGCGATATTAATTTTTACGATTGTGGATTATGAACTTAACCTTGGCAGGATTTAGGGATGAGATGACTGAAAAGAAATACAAATGTACACAGCTCAATATAACTCTGACAGTGGATGAAGCGAAGCGTCGGCGGTATCTGCCTTGCCACGGGTGTGTAGTAAAGGAGCGGTGCAAGCTGAAGAAACAGGTAGATAATGGCTGAAAAAGGATACTAAAATGAAAGTTAATTGGCGTAAGTGGAAAGATGAGGAACCTCAAAATGGCAATGATGACATTATAATTAAGAGTGATGATAAAGTACTAATAATACTGAGCTATAATTTTGATAAATGGATAGTGTCTGGATGTGGGTGTAATCCTCCAGAAAATGTTCTTTATGACAGTTCTTGGTGTTATGTCAATGAAGTGATTTGGTAGTAGGAGCAAGTAAGGAGGTGTCAATCAGGATGATATCTGAAGCTGGACTGCTTGGACTTCTCAAACATATCTTAGAAAGAAAGAGGGTCACGCAGCAGGACAAAGAGCAGGCTCAGAGGTATATCAGTCGCTTTCTTAAGCAGCAAGAATACGCTGATAGCCTTGATCGATCGTGGCTACGGTTTATGCTGCCAGGGCTTGTCTGTTTATTTGACCAGAAGAGTATCAGGCATAAACATAAATGCAAATATCTACAAAGAATTGTCTGTTATAAGCGTAGCCAACAGCATCGGGATGTCATAGAAAAGGATAAATAGTGAATGATATGAAGTTTGAAGATATGGCGGTTTTGCTTGGGAAGATTTTTACTCATGTTAAAATTCAAGATTCTGGCGGCTATAGATCTATTAGTGCATATGAAATATTTTGGGATAAAGAGCTTTATTATGGTCAGAGTTTTGGCATTGAGATTGATTTTTATGATGGTTATTGGCGGGTGTGTGGAAGTGTGCCAGTAAGGACAAGAGACCCTCAAAAATTACTTAATGTTGCAACCACTATCAGAGATGCTATGGAGTATGATTAATGAGTCTTACGTATGATGTCTATAACACGCCTCATCTTAAGAATGTTTTTATTGAGATTGGTCAACGGGTGAAGCGGGGAGAGCGGTTTGTCTTGCGCTTTGACAAGGTGATTAAGAGGAAGTCACACCGACAACTCAGAAATCTCTTTGGCAATATTATTACACCTCTCGCGAGATTCCTTTCTGCGGAATATGGTAATAATATAGATGTACAGGCACTTGAGCGGTCTCTTGCAGCTGAGTATAGTGCGCGGGATGATAATCCGGCAGTAACGTATGGGTTTGATTTTAAAACTATGCAGCCGACAGTAATACCTACAAGGCTTTCTGAGATGAGTGTAGCTCAGGCGGGTGAGTTTACAGATTGGTGTATAAAGTATATCCGAGAAAAATTTTCTGACCTGTCACTACCGCCCTATATCGACTACCTGTGGATGAATAACCTTACCGAGAAGAAGATCGAGCAGGTTGTGTGTGAATCAAGGATGTGGCAGGAGAGGGATCGGCAGTATCTTGATTTTGTCAGATGTAAGCCTTGCATAGTCTGCGGCAGGTCGAGTCAGCGTTGTGAGGCTCATCACCTCAATGATATTACCCTCGGTGGGGGTATGGCCAAGAAGGTTCCTGATTATTATGCCGTACCGTTATGCAGAGATTGCCACCAGGCATTGCATGACAATGGGACGAATGAGCTTGTAGAGTTGATAGAGCCTGTCCTGCATGGGCATGAATTACGGATATTTTGCAAGATGTGTTATTATCGGTGGCGGGAGCATTTGTGATGGTTGTGATAAAGCAGAAAGAAGACATACCGTTAAAGAAATTGACGGCGCTGGAGGTAGAAAGTCCGTTATATTCGTATTTTAATTTTACCAGAAACGTTATCGTGCCTAATTATTATATCCAATGTGGGTATGAGTGTGATTTAGTGATTATGTCGAAGGCAGGTTATGTGACTGAGGTAGAGATCAAGGTCAGTAAAAGTGATTTGGTTGCGGATCTGAAAAAGAAGCATGGGCATGAAAGTAGGAAAATCAAGTATTTATATTTTGCTATGCCTGATTATCTGGAGGGGTGTATCGAACTAATACCGGAAAGAGCCGGGGTGCTCCTGATTGATCAGAGAGGTATGGTTAGCTTGGTAAGATCACCGATAGAGAATAAGTGTTGTTGTAAGTTAAATGAAAATGAACGAGATGACTTACTACGTTGTGGCGTTATGCGGATTGCGGGGCTCAAGATGGATCTGGAAAGAGCCAGATAAGGTCATTGAGACATTTGATAAGAAAGTGGGAGAAAAGAATGCTTATTAAAGTTGCCAGCAGACTAGTTAAAATGCCTGAATTAGATGGCATTGTTTATGACCAGAGGTTATGACTATATTTTGTGTGTGGCAGACATGACGTTATCCAATACTGTCGGGGTAGAAGATAACAGAATGTCTGCCGATTCTCTTTAAAAGTGCTGACAGTAAGAGAAGTGTGGTACCACTCCTCTTATCCGGAAGACAAGGTTTAACCGGATTTGTCAGCAATATGTTGATCGACAATTAGACAAGGAGAAGTTTAATGTATATATGGAAATTGTTGTAAAAAATATTACCGAGGTAATACCCTATGCTAATAACCCAAGAGATTTTACTGAGACTTTAGAGCCTTTAAAGAACAGTATAGAGCGTTTTGGTTTCAGGCAGCCAATTGTTATTGATAAATCAGGTGTTGTAGTTATCGGACATGCCAGGTTGCAGGCAGCAAAAGAATTGGGTTATACAGAAGTTCCGGTACACATCGCTGGCAATCTTACAGCTAAACAGATCAAATCACTCCGTCTGGCTGATAATAAAATTGGCGAAATAGCGGATTGGGATCTGAGTAAGCTCGCTGCTGAAGTAGAGGAATTGAAGTTTGATGTAGATCTGACCATGTTGGGTTTTATCGATGATGAGCTTGATAGTCTCCTGGATAATCTTGATTCCGCACATCAGGATGAAGATAGTATCCCGGAGGTTGATAGTAAGATCCCTTCAAGCAAACGCGGGATGATTTACCGACTTGGAGATCACTGCGTTGCTTGTGGTGATAATACAGACACTCTTTTGATTGGTCGTTTAATGAATGGTTCGGCAGCGAGTCTGCTCCTTACAGATCCGCCGTATGGGGTTTCGTATACAGGATGTAAAAAGGGGCATGTCAGGTCTGCAATTGCCAATGACGAAAAACAGGGTAGTGAGCTTGAATCATTTCTCAGTGATTCATTTGCTGTGGCCGCTGGGCAGCTTGCAGACTCGGCAAATTTTTATATCTGGTTTGCGTCCTCGCAGTCGGTAGCGTTTTATAATGCCTGTGCAGGTAATGCTTTATTGGTAAAGGCACAGCTTGTCTGGGTTAAGAATCATTTTACTTTATCCTTCAGTGATTATAAGCAGCAGTTTGAGCCATGTCTGTATGGCTGGCTGGGGAAGAAACATAAGTTTTACGGCGAAAAGAATGCCTCAACCGTCCTACGCGCTGATAAGCCGCAGGTAAGTACTGAGCATCCGACGATGAAGCCTGTGGAGCTCTTCAGACAATTGATATATAATAGTAGCAAGCGGGGGGATATTGTTCTTGATATCTTTGCAGGATCCGGCACTACGGTAATCGCTTGCGAACAGACAGCTCGCAAGGCACGGGTAATTGAATATGAACCAAAATACGTTGATGTAATTCGTAAACGCTGGGCTGAGTTTAGGTATGGAAAAGGCTGCGATTGGGAGTCTTTTACGCCGATTTATAATGATATTGTTGATTAAGGTGTAGTTTTCTGTTGCGATTATATGTGAAGCATATATACTTGATAAGTCAGTATGTAATAAGGATATGATAATGATTTGGGATAGAGGAGGTTGTCAAGCGATGGAAGATAAATTGATTTGTCCAAAGTGCAAAGCAGAGTTGAGTAGCGATGATAAATTCTGTCGAAATTGCGGAGAGAAGATCCCTGAGGTGGCTGATGCAGCCTCAAGCGGGGATGTCGATAAAGGTGCTATAAATGATGAGGTTATCATGGATAATAGCGTCAGTGAAAATACAGCCAAAGTGAGCACCATTGACTTCAAGTGTGAGCACTGCGGTAAAATGATCCGGACTAAAGACCGCAATGCTAAGAAGATTATCGAGTGCCCTAACTGCGGTAAGGAGGTCAAGGTACCATTTGACGCCAAAGGTTGCGGCATCAGTTGCCTGGTTCTTATTATTTTAAGCTTAGTTCTGAGCTTTCTTTTGTGGCTATTTTTTGGGGGCGATGAGAAAGAGAGCAGTACAGAGATCAATACTGCCGTCAGTGAAAAAGGCGACACATTGGCCAAGTCATACCCTGGCAAGTATAAGAATACCGACATAACCGCGGAGTTGAGCAGATCACGTGAGAAGATTACCGGTTCGCCTGATTATCAGACGTCTTTTACCAAAGGCACCGCCACTGTTATTCTGAAAGAACCGGTCTACATGAATGATCTGGCATATATGAGTGCTGCGTATATCAAGCTTTTTAGCAGAGATGATAAAGTTGATAGAGTTTATATAAACTTTTATCTTCCGGGCATGAATATTAATGAGACTACGTGGGCAACAGCAGCATATCATAAAGATACTCCAGAGTCGTTTACGCTTTCTCGCCCCTATTGGGATAGCGGAAAGTATATTCTGGATGATGTGGCGTGGGAAGGGTGGGGAAAGCGGAGCGAGAAAGAAATTCAAGCTGATAATTATATTGCTTCTGGAATGCTCTTAAAGAAGCATTATCAGGCATATTCCGAGTATATGAAGTTAAAAGATAAAATTAATGCACCAGACCTATTTCAAATAATCAGTGATAAATATGCTATTGACTTCAATCCAGCGAATTATGAAAAGAATAATGTCGAGTCTGCCAAGAGGCTGAATAAAGAATTTGGCGGTGAATTAGTGAAGGAGGAGGATATCCGTTATGAAGACGGAAAGTATGCGGATATGGACATCATCGAAGCGTATAACTTATTACCCGCCTATACGTATGGATATAAATAATTAATAATGGCTACTAGGAAGATTTCAACGCAAGCAGTCAAAAAAGCGACAAAGAAGAAGACCACTAAAAAGGCTGCTAAGAAGAAAACTGCTAAGAGAGCATCTAAAAAGGTATCTGCACGGTCAACCGGTCGTACAGCCAAAAAGAATGCAAGAAAAGCTCCTGCAAAACCGGTTCAAAAAGAGTCGGAGTCTCCAGCAGTTGAAGATGATGCCAAGATGGGCCGTCCTACAGTCATGACCGACGCGGTGTTGGGAAAATTACGTGCACTCTTTACTATCGGCGTCAGTGATGATCTTGCTTGTGAGGTAGTGGGGATCCATCGGGATAGCCTGTACTCATATCAAAAAGAGCACCCTGAATTTCTGGAAGAGAAAAAGTTGCTCAAGCAGAACCCCATTATTTCTGCCAGGAAGAATGTGGTTGCGGCCATAAAAAGGGGTGATATGCATACCACCAGGTGGTTTTTGGAGAGACGCTGCAAGGAGGAATTTGGTAAGACCGTTGATGTCACCTCTGGCGGTGAAAAGCTTACTGGACTTTCTATTGGTTTCGTGGATGATGTGGACTGAAAATGGGCAAAGTCACAGATATTGAATTGCCTGGATGGGCAAAAAAACTTTTTGCGGCACTTGAGTCAGATGATATCCGACGCATAGTTATTTACGGCGGGAGAGGTGGCGGTAAGTCGTGGACTGTTGCCACTGTAATGCTTGTCTTTGCATTGGAGCAGCAGAAACGTATTCTTTGTGTGCGTGAGGTACAGCGTTCAATCAGCGATAGTGTCAAAAAACTGCTTGACGATACTATCGCCCGTTATGAATTACACCCTAATCTGGTCAGTAATAAACAGGGGATTCGTACCGACGTCGGTAGTGAGTTTATCTTTGCCGGCATGCAGGCATCGACCGAACAGACAATTAAATCTCTTGAGGGCGCAGATTATTGCTGGTTTGAAGAGGCTCAGACAATGAGCAGGTCTAGTCGTGATCTTTTAGAGCCTACTATCAGAAAACCCGGAAGTAAACTGATTTATACTTTCAACCCTCGTCTTAAGACAGACCCGATTTATGAGGATTATGTCCTTAAGGAACGTTCAGATACTGTTGTAATTAAAGTCAATTATTACGATAATCCCTGGTTCAAAAAGACAGCCCTTGTTGCGGATATGGAGTGGGATCGTGAGAATCGACCTGACGTCTATCAGCATATTTGGGAGGGGTATCCGGTTGTAAATACCGATGCGCAGGTATTCAAAGACTGCTGGGAGCTTGGTGAGATTCCGAAAAAACCAGAAGATACGCCGTATTATCACGGACTTGACTGGGGCTTTGCCCGTGATCCGCTCGCTGTAATTAGGGCATGGATTGATCATGAGAACAGGATCATCTATATCGATCAGGCAGTCGGCAAGGTCGGGGTGGAGATTGTCGATACCGCTGATTTTCTTTTAAAAATACCTACGACTACTGATCATGTTATTCGCGCTGACAGTGCCAGACCGGAGATGATCTCTCATCTGAAGAATGCAACTCTGCACAATGGCGACAAAATTTGCTTTAGGGTTAGGCCGGTCGAGAAGGGGAAAGGTAGCGTTGAGACTGGCATCAGCTATCTGAAAAGTTTCAAAATTATCATTGCACCCGAACTTAAGGATGTGCATAATGAGTTTGTCTTTTATTCGTATAAAGTTGATAAAAGATCAGGTGATATCCTGCCACAGATTGTGGATGCGCATAATCATTTTATTGATGCGTTACGTTACGCATTGGAACCGCTCATCAAAGCGAAGAATCCCGACAACTTCGTGATAGAGGTATGTTAATCATGGGATTCTACAATAATGTTTTCATTCTTCAAAAAAAAGAAGACGAGATCTAACCTTCAGGTCAAGAGCTCTGATAATGCTTTTCTCGATACTTTTGATTTCAGTTTTCTGAACGGAAGTGTTACTCCGTACAATGCACATAAAGTGTATGATCAGTTTTCTCCAGTCGCTATCGCGGTCAATAAAATTGCCTCCGCAATCGAACAGATAAGCCCAATAATTGAGGATAGCGAAGGTAATTGTATCGACAATGCTGAACCTCTCGAATTCTTAGAACAGCCGAATGACTATCAGCAGTATCAGGAATTTATCGGTGAGGTTGTCAGGGAGTATCTCCTTACGGGTAATTCATATGTATTTGTTAATGGTGTAGTCGGCAGCCCTCCAGTTGAACTTTATTCTGTCAAGGGCAGGTGTATCAATATTGATGACAGCGGCAAGGGCTGGCCAGTGCGGATTATGGTTGGTTCGAACTCAATCGGCAGCGGAGTTTATTCTAAAGAATCAACTCCGAGGTGTGCCAGGTTCTATTCCGGCAATATGGCTGAGCTTGGATATATATCTTCGTATAATCCAAATACAAATTTGCGTGGTAAGTCCCTCCTTGACTCCGTGATGAAGCAGATTAAAGCTGCAGTAGAAGCCTCTCATTACAACGAGATGATACTAAAAAATGGCGGCAATCTCTCCAATATTATTCTCTTCAAAGACTCACCTAATAATGATCAGATCAAAGCCCGGGCAAAGATGCTGCGAGAGCAGTACTCTGGCACTAATAATGCCGGCAAGATAGCGGTGCTTGATGGAGAAAAGGTTGAGGTGGTTACGGTCGGAGCTTCACCGCGTGATATGAATTTTAAAGAGCTTACCGACTGGGCCGCGATTCAAGTGTACAGTATTTACGATATCCCTATTGAATTAGTTATGCAGACCTCATCAACCTACAACAATATATCTACCCTCGTTCCAGAGTTCTACAGACAAGCAGTACTCCCGCGCTGTAAAAAAGTATTTTCGCTTCTCACTCGCCTTCTCCTTTCGCGCTATGGTAAAAAGTTCGAAGGGTGTAGCTTTGCGTATGATGTTCAGCAAGTTGAGAGTCTGAAGAAACAGGCGATTGAGGATCTCAAGAAGCGTAAGGAACTCGGACTTGAGACGATCAATGAACTCCGTCTTGATCTGCCTGGACGTAATAAGTTAGAGGGTGGTGACGAGTTGTATCAACCAGCTAACCTTGTACCTCTTAGCGATGAGCTTCAGGACTTTGGAGGTGAGTAGACCGGGATGGCAATTGATGACTGGGAGTATAAAACTGTAGATTTTGCCGGGCGAAAGGTGAAGGTGGCACAGGAGAAAGAAAATGCTTCAGTTAGTGATGAGCATATTGCAGAAGCAACGCTCAAGTATGAAGAGCGGTTCAGACTTGAACATGAATTTTTACCTATCCTCTGGAAGCACTTTAAGAAGTTGCTCCGATACTACAAACAATCAGTTGCTATCGGAGTCGTGCCGGTTGTGCCGCAGAGTATGGTTGCAGAGCTTGAAAAATTACTTGAAGCTCAGTATCACCGCACGGGCGATTTCCTGCAGGAGCTGGATTACAGCAAACGCATTGCCGAAGGAGCCACAAAGGATGAAGCTAATGGGGCAAAAGGACTGTATGCGCTGGCGCTTGTTGCGGTGGTTGCTGAAATCTTGCCAACACAAACTGCAACCATTGTCAGTACAACAAATAAAAGCTTTCAGCAGTTCTATGCAAGAGCGGTGCAGATAGAGGTTGAGGCGATAGCCGGGGCTTCAGGGGTAAGTCAAACGGCTACTATTGCCGATACCGCTTCCGGGTTGGTTCAGAAGAGTTTTAAAAATAGAGTTAAGCAGATTGCTACTACCGAGACGGGGCATTTCATGCACCGTGGCACTCTGGCTGCGCCCGATGAAGAAGATCTTATTGAGGCTGGGGTTATTGATGATGATGTAGAGGTTGAGGTGTTGGGGACACGTGTCAAGCAGTGGATCACTAAGCTTGATAAGCGGGTTCGAGCAACTCATAGGGCTATGCATGGTGTAACTATTCCGTCTACAGAAAATTTTATTGTTGACGGCACTTATCCGATGATTTGCCCTGAAGATCCTCTGCGTGGGGCTCCGGCAAAAGAAATCTGTAACTGCCGTTGTGAATTTATAAAATTTCGCTCGGTTGCCTTTAAAGATGTTTCTAAGGGGTAATATTTTTGAAGACTGAATAAGTAAAATATTAATTTATTAGCTACGGAAAATAATTTTGCATTAAAGATTTTAAGATTATGTCCGTTAATTTTAATAATTAACCATTCTAATTTTTATGAAAAATTTAGCCTTACTTTATTATGCTGATGAACTTTCATCAGTAGAAATATTATGGGGATAATTATGATAGAATCCGCAAAAGGATCAGTTGAGGCTTACCGGGAAATTTCAAATCAGACTAATCGGGAAGATACATCTACAAGGCAAACACCGCAAGAAAAATTATTCACTCGTGTTTCTGAATTGTTAAATAATGCAGGAGTTACGGTAAAGGGACAGGGTTCGCTTGCTCTTGATATTGATGAAAGTGGTCAACTTGAAATAATAGGAAATATTGATAATAAAAATGAAATCGCAGCTGTCTTGGGAGGTGATTCTGAACTATTATCTATTCTTAAAGAAGAATTGTCAACTGAAGGCGATAATTCTTCTTCCAGTTCTACCAGTAAGTGGTCACAGGAGGCATATTATGTTGAGCTAAATGGCAAAGAATATGATGAATATATGTTTAGTGGCGATATGCACTCAACCTCCGCTCCAGAAATAACTGGTGAATTTTACGGAAAATTTAATACGTGTTATGATACTGATGAAAATGGATTTAATGAAAATTCTGGTGTCGACTTTGCTTTTCAAGAAAGCTTATTTGATACCGGTTCAGAACGCAATTCCTTCTTTAATTATATCAATGACAAACTAAAGTCACAGATTGAGGGCTTTGACGGTGCCGCTAATATGGCATTTTCTCTTGAGCAGGTGTATTATTCTAAAAATATGACAGCTAATAACTATCGTGTAAAAGTTGAGAGTGCTAAAGGGGAAACTGTAGATAGTCGTGTTTCCGGGATTCTTAGTGCAGACAGTTATGTTAAGAATACATTGCTTGAAACTATGAATAACCTTAGAGATTATCACACGGTTGTAGGCGCTCATTATTCGAATACTGAGCAGTGGGAGTTAAATGTGTTTGGTTCTACTTGGGGAGACATTTTTGATGTTGAAGAAACCCGGCATTATTCACCAGCAACCGAGAGTAATAAAGAAGGCATTGCCGCGGCACAAAAGATGTGGGACATTACTAAGAATGCGTCACAAAGTGAGTTGAATGAGTATGCAAAACATCAAAGAATAATAGAAGATATTAGAACTGAAGGTATTGCTCCAGAATACTCAATGATTAGTGGTCAGAGTCAAACCACAACAGAGAGCAGGCTTGTTTCAACGGTTCTTGACAATACTGAGGATGTGGCTCCTGGAACCGAGGTGGCTACGGCTCAAGTCGTTGATACTACAGGTGGCGGCTTAAAGCAGGTAATACGGGATACGGGCAATATCGGGGATCTTCTAGGCCTAAAAACTGGGTCTGATCTTAATTCATTAATTTCCAACCTGTTGAAGAAGGTTGATAAACTCAAAGAAGCTGCTTCTACACAGGTCAATGATATTCTTGCTGAGCAGGGGATGTCGGTTGGCGATGAAGATAAGGTCGATATAGGAGTAGCCGAAGACGGTACCATAACAGTAACTTCTATTGAAGGCGGAAAGGATGGAGAAGCCTTGGCTGCAAAGTTGCAGGAAGCATTGAACAAAGATCCTGAAAAAGCAAAGGAACTGGCTGATTCATTACAGGAGCTGGATGTAAATCAAACCGCGCTGACTGAGCTCACAACCCAAAAAGGTCTGACTATAGGCACTGCATATAAATTATTTAATATGATGCCTGACAATGCAGATAAGGATGAACTATCAGGTCTCTTTGATAATATCGAAGGTATAGATGATATTAGTGATAATGTTGTAGCTGGTATTGCCTTCAGTGCTGGTGATTTTGTAAGTGATGATATTGAGACGACACTGCCAATTCTTGAGAAGACAATTCAAGAGATGGTAATGGACGGCATGGAAGGGTATAATGACGAAAAAGATGAACCTGGAATATCCGGGATAAATGGTCCTTCTGTTACTCCGGACATGTATATTCAGTCATTTGAGGCTATTCTTGATGCTGATGGTAACCTTGAAGTTACAGGAGGTGTAAACGGAGAAGGTGAAGAACTGACTGAAAGGCTTAAAACTATTGCCGGTAAAATACTTAATACTGAAAAAATTGGAGCTCAATATGAAACCATTTCATCGTTATTACTTGAACAGCATAGTTATGAGGATGGTGATACCGATGAGTTTGAGCATTCAGTGAAGATTAGTGTAGATTATCGGATGGGGGTCAGTTATGAAGTAATATCACCTGAAGCTGATAAAGCGGCTACTAAGGAGCTTGGCGACAGTTTGAGAGAGATCAGTCAGAGTGCCAGTGATTATTTGAAGGACGAATATGATATTGATACACCTCTTGATATCAAGGTTGATGAGTATGGTAAACTGAAAGCATCTTCTGCGCAATTGACAGAAACTGAGTCCAAGAGAGTAGAGCAGTTAATTGATTTTATAAATAATACTGTATCATTGAATGAAGAAGATGGGGATTCAGAGGATAATGATACTTCTCTCTCTGGGCTTGAGAATATTTATGATGCAGCAATTGGACTGAAAGATATTTTAGATAAATTTCATGAGAAGGAAAATATGTATAAAGCAATAGCGTAATATTATTTAAAGTTAATTCATAAAAATTAAATTTTAAAAATAATCTTGATTTACGGTTATAGTTGTTGTAGGATGATGTAAGAATTAACTGACAGCGCATTTTAAGCGTACCGATCCCGACGAATATTCACTAGGGAGAGGTACGCTTTTTTTTATGGGGTAATCTTATGGCATTCAAGCATAAAAACTTGAGCTTCGAAATCAAGGCAGCAGAAGAAGAAACAATAGACGGTGAGCAGTATCTTACAGTAACTGGGATTGCCGCCGCCTATACCAAGGACTGTTATTCTGATATTATCATACCTGGGGCATTTAAAATATCACTCCAGAAGAGTCCTGAAATTCCTGCTCTCTGGCAACATCGCAGTGATGAGCCTGTAGGGGTATGGCGTGATATGGAGGAAGTAAAAGAAGGACTACGCGCAAAGGCGTATCTTCCACTGTCAGATTCATTTGTCAAAGAACGCCTCAAGCCTCAACTTCTGATCAAGAGTATCCGCGCTCTGTCAATTGGCTATCGGGTTGTGACATCGCATATGGGTAGAGTAGATGATGAGGATGTCTGTTACCTTGATGAGATTGAGCTTATGGAGGTCTCTTTTGTTACCTTCCCCGCCAATACCGATGCAGTTATTACCGAGGTCAAATCATTAAGTAGTAAGTCGTTGCAACAGTATATAGATAATCCAACAGATTTAAAGCAACTGTTATGCTCAGGCGGCTTTAAATGCTCGGATGAAATTGCGGATAAGATTGTAGCTGCACTGCTAAAGAGTGATGAATCCGAAGTAATTGAGGCTTGTGAGAGTATAGTTTATAGAGAGTTAATGAACCAACTGGAGAAAATGAAATGCCAACAACAGTAAAAGTACAAGAAGAAGATATGCAAAAGATGAATGAGGCGCTTACTGCAATTAGAGAAAAGAATGAAAAGCTAGGAACTGAAGCTGCCGCGACCAAGGAGGTAATTGACAAAGCCGGCAAGGATATTATTGAGATCAAGGGTAAGACAGACAGACTTGAAGCAGAAGCTAAAGCCCAGAGCGAAGCGATGCAAAAATTGAGTGGTACAATTGATGTGATCAATGATAACCTTGTCGTTATTCAAAAGGGATATGCTGCCGGTTCGGTCAACTCTTCCGGGTATCAGACGCATAATGAGTACTGGGGAGCTCTTAAGGATTCTCTGCGCTCAAATAATAATTATGTCCTCAAGGAGCAGTATGATGCTGTTATTGAGGAGTATATAAAGTGCTATGCATCTTTTTCAAGTCCAGAGGCGCAGGAGAAGATGAAAGCCGCGGCGTTCATTGGTAATAATCCGCACAGCGGTTATGTCGTTCCTGTAGAACTCCTTTCAAAGATCTTTAAAAAGAGGTACGAAACATCACCTCTTAGAAATTATGCTTCTGTTATCTCTATTTCCACCGAGAGTGCGAAAGTAATGCTTGACGATGAGGATCTTGAAATTTCAGAGATTGGTGAGGCTGATAAGCGGGGCGAAAGTTCTATGCCTGGAATGGGTTTTGTCGAGATCAGTACCAATGAACTTTGGGCAAAAGTCCCTATTTCTCTTCAGTTGCTTGAGGATGCGGTGTTCAATCTTCAAGACTGGCTGCAGGATAAGGTTACGAAGAAATTTTCTCGCCAAGAAAATACTCAGTTTGTCCGGGGCAGTGGGGTAAAGCAAGCACAAGGTTTTCTTAGTTATCCAGCCTGGGCGCAGAATGGTAAGCAGTACTACTACAGAAATGCTGTTGAACAGGTCGAAACTCAGGGGTCTGGTAAGGTTGGAGGTGATGATGTTATTCGTCTGCTTGGTGATCTTAAGTCTGAGTATCTGCAGAATGCTGCCTGGGCGATGAACAGCACCACCTTCTACAAGAATATTCTGACGCTTAAGGCTTCTGACGGCCATTATCTTGTCAATCCGGCTATGCTTGCTCAAGGTGCAGACCTACTTCTCATGGGCAAGAAGGTTGCGTTCTTCGATGATATGCCGGGGGTAGCAGCTAATTCGCTAGCTATATGTCTGGCTGATTGGGGAGAGTTTTATACTATTCTGGATCGTATTGGCATGTGGACACAGGCTGATCCATACAGCAGTGATGGCTTCCTCAAAATTAAGAATCGCATTCGGGTTGGCGGGGCTGTGACCAATTACGAGGCAGGAAAACTTATGAAGATCAAGGCGTAGTGTTGAATTGATTAAAATAACTTTCTAAATTTATAGTTTATGCATAGAGGAGTTTTGAGATGAATAGAGATGGCGTTTCTGACCGCAGACAGTTGGCTAACGAAGAGGTGACAATCTCCGGCAGTGTTGGCGGTATGATCAGTGTTATTGATACATTAGGCTTGAGAGGGGTGGCGTTCTTTGCTCAGAATAGCGGGAGTGTTACAGCCGGAGCGACCTTCAGTTTTATGGAGTCTGATCATCCTGATATGTCTGATCCTGCTCCGGTTGATGCCCAGAAGATTATCGGAAATGCTCCGGGGGTAAATACAGGTGACGGCGAGCAGTGTTGCAAGGCTGGTGTATTCTCGGTCAAGCGATATATTCAAGCGATGCTTAACGGCACTGATGCTGAAAAATATCGGGTTGCGGTTACTGGGGATACGTTGGTAACACCTGCGGAGGTATAAGTTAATGCTCTACTTGGCAAAGAAGGACTATTCTTTCTGTTTCAACGGTGTGGATCTTGTTGAGTTTATCGAAGATGAGATTTATGATCTGACTGGATACCCAATATCAGAGATTAAGGGTCTTGTGTTTAAAGGTATACTTACTGAGATATCTCTTGCTGAAGAGTCTGATATCTTAGATGATACTGGGGTTGAGGGTGAGGGCTTGCAGGAATCGGGGCTGAAGCCTGAGATTTGCTCTGCTGAGGTTTCTCGCCTAATGGCAGAGAATACAGTAAGAGAGTTGCGTGAAAAGCTCAAGACTTTGACTGGTTGCGCCAAGTTTAATCATAAGCTTATTTCCAAGATGCATGAAGAAGATCTTGCTGCAGCTATCGTTACTTTTGGCGAATAGGGATAAATAATTGATGCCGCACTTTGAGATTGCTCCAACTCCTCTGATCCAGTGGCAGCCGGGTACTGCGTATACAGAGACTTCGGCTGTCACACCCCTCATTGATAATGGCATGTATTACGAGTGTTGCACAAGCGGGGTGTCTGGTACTGTTCTGCCTGAGTGGGATACTATCGGCAAAGTGGTTGATGGAGGCGTGGAATGGCTTCCTAAACAACGTTATTATGTAACACTCAGCGAGGTCAAAGGGTTCCTTCGAGTAAGTTCCGAGGTAGATGATCAACTCTTACTCATGTTGATTCAGTCCGCAACTTCGCGAATAGAGGAATATCTGAATATCGATATAGCTCAGAAGCAGGTTTACCTCTACCTTGATACTCTGCTGTCATGTACTGCTAGTGAAAAAGTAAGTATACAGGTTGAACGTTATCCGGTTGTGAGTATTGATGCTGTTGAGTTTAAAGGTGAGGATGATACCAATTGGGATACACTCAACCTCATTACCGATATATATAGGACTTCGTGGGAGTATCCGTCAATAGAGCTGGGTGGAATGGACAAAGTCGGCTATCTCAGGCTGCTGCTTACTGTCGGGGTAACAGCGTCTGACGGGTTCGGCAAGGTTCTCAAGCTTGCAATTATGATGTATGTTGCATGGCTTTATGAGAACCGGGGGGATGTTGATAACCTTGTCTCACCGTCTCTTCCATCCGATATCAGGCAGATACTCCCTGCGTCATTAATTACAGCGATTTAAGAAATAGGACTTAATGTATGAGGAGAGCGCGAAAAAGCCTGAAAGGAAGTTTATACAGTATCGGCGACCTCAATCATATCATAGCAATTTTGAAGCGTGAGAACAGAGCGGCACCGGCAGGCGCGGTAGTTGCCAGACAGGAGTATACAGAAGTACTTACCACTTGGGCGGGGCTTAGGCTTGTTAATGACTTTGAGCGCAAGGGGGGCATTAACCCGGGCAGTAGTATAACTCATAAATTTATTATCCGCTGGCAAGCTGAACTACAGAATCTTGAGACCGGTGGTCAACATTTTCTCATGTGCCAGGGTAATTATTATCGGATTGACGAGATAGTACTTGAGAGTGACCGTTTTATGGTTTTAAAGTGTAGCGCACGCGGGCAGGTCGATAAGGCGGGAGCACAGTCTTGATTACGCTTACAGTTAAAAAGAGTTCTAAAGCTACGCCTACAGATATTATCAACGCTTTAAAGCGTGGTCAACTCAAAGGGATAGACCTTGTCGGCAGAGAATTTCGGGATGCTCTCAAGCAGTCGCTTATTCAGGGCACCCGTAGGGGCAAGAAATATCCAGGACTACCGAATCGTTCCAGCGCGCCGGGCGAAGTACCGAAATCACAGAGTGGCAGGTTAGCGAATGGGGTGAGATATGAGGGTAGTGGTGATGGTATTGAAGTAACGAATGTTGTTGAGTATTCAGCGTATCTTGAGCAGGGTACTCGGAATATGAAATTTAGACCGCATATGGCGGGGCTCTTCCGAGAACGTGATGATGAATTTTTAGATATTATGGAGCAGACCCCTCTTAAAGAGATTAAAAAGTTGAAATGATAGACCCGTATAGATTGGTCAGATGGCTGCAGTATTATATCCCGCAATTTACCGACGATTTTTCAGAGTTTACCGACGTCGGTAAGATTGTGATTGGAGACGCTGGTAAAGTATCGATGCTATTATCGGCACCTGCAGATCTGGGTGTCGGCAATGTCTGGCTACAGAACGCCAGGGTACGCAACAGAATTATTGCTGCCGAGGCGGATGAATACGGGGTTAGGTTTACCACCGAGTATAATCATGACTTGACTGCGTTTATGGTTGAAAGGCCGGGTAGACAGTGGCCGGAGGGGAAGAGTGTCAAGGTTGAGGGGCTTTGGCATTCTGCCGAAAACTTTGAGCTCTCGCTTGAGCCGACAGAACACGGCGTCCCGAACCGTAGACAGTTTGTAGCCAATCTTAGTATTATCCCTGAGATCGATGGTAATCAGTATCTTATCGAAGACAGGAGTTTTGGGGTAAATGGTCTTTACGAAATTACAGATAAAATTTCTGACACTGAATACACTCTAAGATCTGTGGTCGCTGCTCCGGAACTTCCTGCTGGCGAATTATACGGTTGTAAGGTTCTTACCGGTACGCGGATAGCGTTAGCTGCGAGTGTCGACAAAGCTATTGAGTTGTTTACCCAGCATGATACTACTAATCCCTTTATATTTGTGATTATGGGGCCGCGTAGAGCTGAGCGGGAGTACGGTAATTCAGGGCATCTGCGCCATAACACCAAAAAGAACTGGGTCAAGATAAATACTTCCGGTGATTTCTCGGTAATAGTGTTTTTGCCTAGCAGCAATGAGTTAGCTGCGGAAGGTGCACAGAGAAAAGCTTACGTCGATATTTTTGATATTCTGAATAAGACCTTGGTGACGGCAGACCCTAACGGACTCTTTTTTGATGAGGTAGAGAGTAGTGATCGCTGCTCAATTACTTATACCGGTGATGCAGAGATGGATTATGACACAGCCTGTTATACACATGAGTATAACTATTTGTTTAGAGATACTATAGTTGTTGATTCTGGCTTTGTGGCAGAGCCAACTGTTGCGCTGCGTGACGTGCACATGTCATTCGGCATAGATAATAAATATGGGATAAACGAAAAAGTACCACTGAAAATTAATGTAGACATAGAGGAGCTTGAGAATGGCTAGAAAAGATGTTGTGTCAGATGAGGTTGAGGTTGCGGGCAAGGCTGATAATCAGGAAATTTTGAACAAGGCCATTGTACCGCCTCAGAATAAGCAGAACAGTAAGACTATTGTCAAATACCGTGTCAATGTCGCGATGCGAGAATATGATGTCGGTGATATTATTGATATTGAGTTTAATGAACATGGCAAGCCGGTCAAGGAATTTTACCGACGTCGGTTGGCGGAGGCGGCGCGCGAGAAGAATCCTTGCCTGACTAAGGTGTAGAGTATCCTGATATTGGTCAGATAATAATAGTAACTATTTTTAAGGAGTGTATTGATATGAGTAATCCAGTAGATAATCCGGTCGTCAATATCCAGGTGACCCCGGCCAATATTGCGGCAACAATCGACGGTAGACGTGATCTGCTCGTCGGTACCGTGCCTGTAGGAGCGACTGCGACATTAAAGAAGGTGTACCGCAACGTTGAAAAGATCGAATACAGTTTGCTTGAAACTTTGTTTGGGGCAAACTCAGATTTGTTCAATAGAATTCTTGTCTGGAAAGAACAGTGGCAGGGTAGTAGCCGGGTTGCTGAGCTTACGGTTATCGTGACCGCTGAAGCGGAATCTGCAACCAAGGCAGCCGCCGGGGTTGTGCTTACTGGTACCGCTACTGCTGATGGACGAATTCAAATCTCGCCAATTGATGATAAGAAATTTGGTGTGACGGTAGATATTGTCAAGGGAGATACGGCAGAAACAATAATTAATAGATTCAAGTTGAGATACAACAAACTGACAACTATGCCAGCGGTTGTTGTCGCTGATCTCTCGCACGAGACAGATAAAAAAATTACCTTCACTGCGGTAGATGCTGGCAGTGTGGGTAATAAATACCCAATTGCAGTCAGTCAGTATGGTGGTGCCGGTATCAGTTATGAGCTTACTGGTTTCAGTAGTGGTGCAGGGGAAGCAGATACAACAGACCTTTTTGATAATGTCGGTACTCTCCGTTTTACCGGTATCAATTGGCCAACAGCATGGATTTCACAACTCTCAGTTATTGAGACATTCCTTGACAACAGGCTCTATACGCAGAATTCTATCCAGGATGGTCAGGCATTTATCGGCATCGACGGTACATATTCAGAATTGCTCAACCTTGTCAACCCGCTCAATAAGCAGGTGCTTACTTTCTGTGGCAATAACACTACCGATACCGCCGAGCATAAAGGCGGCTCGCTCCTCTCACCTGCTGATTGGCGAGCGGTGATGTTTATGGGGATTCGTTCAAGGCGTCTGACTACGGGAGCACCGCTTACAGGTTATGTGACAACAACTGCCCCGTCAGACCAGATTGGGGGCGCGGCTCTTGCCAGTCTGCCGTATTTTAATACGCCGCTTGACAGCATTTCAACTACAGTCGGTGAAAATTTCTTCACCGAAGCCGAGCAACGTGATCTTGAGGATATTGGTTTCAGTATTATCGGACTCAATGACACAGAAGACACGGTCATCACTGGGGCTTTTGTCACGCCTTATACTAATGATGCTACAGGTGCAGACAATGGAAGTTTTCATTATTTAAATTATGTTGATACTGTTTCTGTCGCTAGAGAGATATTTTACGAAGAGATCAAAAGCCGTTATAAACAGACCCGTATGGCCTCCGGCGGCACAACTCCGGGGCGGAGTGCTTTTAATGAGGCCAAGCTCAGAGCTGATTGCAAGGCAATTTATGCAGATCTAGGCTCTTTGATGCTTGTAGAACAGGGGCGTGATGCACTCAAGTATTTTGATGACCGCCTGGTTATTGAGTTTGATAAGATCAACGGGATTGCCAAGGTGCAGGCCGTCTTGCAGATCGTGGTTCAGGGACGTGTCTTTGATTTTGTATTTAACATGGATTTCAATTAATCAATTCAAATTATGTAATAGGGAGTTATAGCGATGGCTGAAGGTAATGACAGAGTCAAAAACGGGTTGTCAAATGCGACAATCTATCTTAATGATAATGAAATTCTATTTGATGGTGAATCCGCCAGTTTCGACCCGGGAGGGTTTCAGAATGTTGTACGTACCGGTACCCGGGGAGGCAAAGCGGTTCTGGTTCAGACGCAGAAGACAGATGAGTCGTATTCTTCACTGACCTTTGACATGCTCAACGACCCAGACTCTCTGGCTGCGCTGTACGACGCAAAAGAGAGCGATAATACAAACGTGGTCAAGATTGTATTTCCGGATAAACAATACATTATTCAGGGTGCAACAGTTGTGGAGCGGCAGGAGGCCGGTATCAATAGCGATGGCAAGATATCTGTAACCATTCAGGGTCTGCCATGCGAAGATGTTTAGTGTTAAAAATTAATTATCATAAACAATATCATTAATTGCTTGAAAGGTATTAACCATGGATTTAGCAGGTACTTTGAAATATGAATTTTCTGATACCGTAAAAGATGTGGCTGTTCCGGGCGAAGGGGTTGTTGCTGATGTAAACGTTTTGACGTTGACTAGACCCAAGCGTAAGCAGGCAAACCTCGTATGTGGTTTGCAGGGTATTTTTGCCAGAGCAGTGCAAAGTATGCAGGTCACCGCTCTAAAGACCTTTGCCGATCTTGAAGATGCAGTGGAAAAAATTGGAGGACGTAATCAGAAGCGTGAAGATAAGCTTGAAGAGAATAAAGATTCATATAATGAAATTTTCGATACGCTCATGCTGGCAAGCTCTCATATTCCTGATGATGTGGATGTTACTAAAAAGTGTTATGATCTTCTGAACTCTGGCATTGCGGCGTGGGAGTCTGATTCAGGGCGGAGTATCCCGGTTAAAGAGGTTCATCTTGATGAACTCAACCCGGATGAGGTCTTTGAGGTTACGGTAAGATACCTTGCTTTTTTTACGAAGATTGCAAGAGGTCTCTAGAGCAAATTACTCGGGATGCATTCAGAATAGCATTACTTACCGAGGGAGCAATTAGTTATACAGAAGCGATAGAATTTGGCACTGAAGAACTGCGGATCAGTTCTGAGGTCATGCAAGAAGTCAGTACAATACGTGATCAAGAGATGCGTAAAGCAAAGCGGGGTAAATGATGGCTGCAAACGGTACAAATTCCATAACGTATATTTATAAGTTGGTTGATAACTTTTCTAATCCGCTGAAGAATATTAATAAATTGTTGACTAGCTTTGATGGAACGATGTCGTCAAATGTTTCTGCAAGTGATAATTTAAAAAAGGCTGTCACTGATCAAGCTTCGGCAGCTTGTCGATCTTTTGTACGCATGAATGGTAGTATTGAGACTGTCACAGAAGCACAGAATGAATTAAAAAAAGTTGCTCTTGAACAGGCAAAGTCTGCAATTAAAGGATGCTCAACAGCGAGTAGTGCATTACTAAAAACAGGTGCAAACGCCATAAAACTTAACGGTGTACAACTTAAAGTTACTCAGTCTGTCAATGAGACTGCGAGTGCTTTTAGAAAATTACAAATTAGCGCATCAAAGGCTTATGGCAAGATCAAAAGCAGTGCAGGGGCAGCAAAAGAAAGTATTAAAAAAAGTATTGGTGATTCCGGGCTTGCCGGTATGGCTGTTGGCGCTTCAATTGGTGCGATGGTAAGTAAAAATGCATTGGATCAATATCTTGAGCAAGATCGGGAAATTGCTAGGACTTTGAGTATTATGTCTGGGGATAGTGCAGACAATAAACGTCAGATGATTGAAGTCGCTTATGCTCTTTCAGAAAAGCTCCCGATTGATGCTAATTCTGCAATTTCTAGTCTTTATGATCTTACTTCTGCTGGGTTGGACGCAAATAATGCAATGAAAGCCTTGCCGTTTGTGTCTGAATTTGCTACAGCCGGTATGACAGATGTACAGGAAGCAACTGAGTTATTAATGACTGCTCAATCAGCTCTTGGTATGAAATCAAATGATCCTACTGAAAATCTTGCGAATATGAAGGAAATAGCAAATAAAATCGCAAAAGCAAGCAATATTGCCTCTGAAAGTACAGCGGGATTTACAAAAATGCTGGTTACTAAATCTGCGGCTCAGATGGCAACTGCTGGAGTTGGATTAGATGAAGGACTGGCAACTTTATCAGCTCTTGCCGAGGCTGGTTTTAAGGGAGAAAGAGGCGGTGAAGCTTTTAATGCTTTAATGAACTCAATGAGTAAATATACTCAGAATAAAGAGGCATTTAAAATTACTGGTATAAAAATATTCGATGAAAAGGGTGAAAGACAAAGCATTCAGAATATTATTAGGGATTATGCAAAAGCTTTGAGTGGAAAATCTGATAAAGACAAAATGACTATTCTGCAGTCACTTGGTTTGGATCAGACCGGTGAAGAAGCAATAAAAGGTTTAATGCTTCAACTTGATAATATGGAAAAATTTAAAAATGAGATAGCAAATTCTGATGGTACCGTTTCTCGGATGGCTGATACCGTCTTAAGTTCTGACTGGTCCCAGTGGGAAATAATGATAAACAATATCAAAAATACGACTGTAGATCTGGTTGCATCGGTATCTCCAGCAATACGCTTGTTTGCACAGTCCGTTTCCTGGGGAGCAAAAGCTTTGCAGAAGATGCCTGCTCCTATTAAATGGCTTATAGCTGGTTTTGGAGGAATATTTACAGCAATAACGATGGTTGGTACTGCATATATGATTTTAAAGGCAACAATGGTCATACCTGCTTTGGGCTGGATAAAAGATGTTATACTCAAGAATTTGCTCTGGGATAAAGTAATCAAAAAGGTGATTTTTAGTCAGAATGGGGCTGTGCGTGTTACAGGGTTGTGGGGTAAATCAATTAAATGGTTGAGTTCACTTAAAACCAAGGTCATTGCGAGAATAAAGAGTTTTAACCTGGTAACGCTTGCTCATACAGCGGCAGCCAAGACCGCTGCTTTTGCCGCCAGAATCTGGGGAGGTGCTATCAAAAGTATCGGTTGGATCAAGCAAACCGCCGCTATGCTGGCTCACAAAACGGCAATGTTGGCGATTTCTGTCGCGACTAAAGCGGTTACTGCAGTAACCTGGCTCTGGAATGCGGCACAAGGCGCGCTCAATGTTGTCCTTACTGCTAATCCTATCGGTATAGTCATTGCGGCGGTAGGCGTATTGTCTTACGGAATATACAAGCTGGTTCAGTGGTTTAGGGAATGTTATACAGAGACAGGGTCTGTCTGGGGAGCACTGGGTGTAATGTATGAGAAGTCAAAGAAAGTACTCTCCGTAATTGCTCCTTTTATTGTTGGAATTGTCGAACTCGTAAAATGGTTTAGAGAGTGCTATAGAGAGACTGGTTCGGTTTGGGGAGCGTTGAAGCTGATGGGCAACGGTATCTATGAGCATGTTGCCAAACCGTTTGAGTGGGTCGCAGAAAAAATTAGTGGATTTGTTGATTGGATCGGCAAGGTAACCGGTATCTCTGACAGCTTTGTAGAAGTTATCAAAGAATTTGGCGAGAGTATTCAGAATTGGCTGATTGATAAGTTTGACTGGGTTATTAATAAGGCCAAGGACTTTTTGGGTTGGCTGGGTAAGATTGCCAATTCAGTTAATGACTGGTTTGGCGGTAATGATTCTAGTGTTGAGGTTAATCGTAATTCAACCACCTCAACAGAACTGACGAACTCCGATATAGCCAATACCCCTGGTTATATACAACCGTATGCAGATAACTACTCTCAGAAAACCGCTGATATTCAGACTCTTATTCATAATTTCACGGGCAAGATTGTCGTTGCTGCTACTGGTGATAGCAAGGTTGTGAGTGCGCAAATTAACCTGCCTAAAGGCATGAATATGGCTCATATCTCAGGATAATAATTTATGGTTAATTATTTGAAAGAATTACAAGTTGCTAGTTATCAAGGCGTGGAGTTTTATGTCGATACCGAGCAGACAACCTGCGGACGTAAGGTCGCTATTCATGACTACCCGAATTCACCTGTTCGCTTTGTTGAAGATCTCGGAAAGATGCCGCAGGAATTTACAATTGACTGTTTTGTCAGTGGTGAAAACTGGCAGAGTGATGCAGAAGCTTTTGAAAAGGTCTTGAGTGATGGTAGTCAAGGTAACTTGACGCTACCGGTCTTGGGCTCGCATGACAATATAGCAGTCATTGGTACACCTTCTGTGAGCTCTGATAATAGCGGTAACCTAGGTATGATCAGATTTTCTGTAACTTTCTCAGAGACCAAACAAGACGCAGCTCCAGCCGGTAAAGGAGCGATGAAAGAATCTGTTTACGGCGCTGGTGATCTTGCGCGCGTGGCGATTCAGGATGTATTTCAGGAGCAATGGATAATTCCCAATAGCCAGGCCAATGCTCTTGTTTCACAATTTGATATTGCGAGTGCTGTAGAAAATATGAATTCAATTTTTTCAACGCCGACGGGGTCTGTCTCTAGTGATGTGCAGAGTGCGATAGATCTGATAAGTAATAATATACCGGTTCTTTCTATAGAACCCGGTACACTTGCTAAGGCCTTTGGCTCCGGTAACGATTCTATGACGGGGTTGTGGCAGTCGTTGTCAGAGAATTTTCAGGGTGGTGAAGCGTTTGACAGTGCTATCAACGCTATTCCATTTGGACAAGAATTGCTTAAGAGTTTTACTGAAATTCGTTCGGCTCAGGATTCTCAGGAGTATCCTGTTTCAACCGGGGATACCGTAAAACAGAGTAGTATTACGCCGTTATGGCCTCCGACCACTGCAGAGCGTATTGAGCGGAATTATAATCGAATTCTGATTGTCGAAATAATGCGGTTGAATGCTCTTATTATTGCTTACGAACAGGCCGCAGTCAAAGAATATTCGACAGCAGAGGAGATAGATAACAACCTCCGTCAATTGGCAGAGAGTTATAGCTATATCTTCAAGGCCGATACTAGGGGGAGAATTCTGACAGATGATTTTGCCATTAAAAATGTTTTCGACCAGGTCAAATCTGAAGCCCTTAAGCTTATTGATATGAAAAAGCAACGGTCATATAAACAGACACTTATTGAGTATGGCGGAGTTGTTGGCGCGACTACACTTGCGTATATGATCTATGCTGAGGATGTTGTCAGCACGATTGACCTTGAAGAACGCGCAGAATTACTGTCCGGTATGAATCAAGCAAATAATTCTACTGTGCTTACTGGAAATATTATAGCAGTCGAAAAGGGGGTAGCCTCATGAGTATGGAAATATTTGTCAATGGAGCACGGTATACTTATTGGGAGCAAGCCAGTGTTGAGCGTTCTCTTGACTCTGTCTGTGGCCAGTTTTCATTTACAACTTCGCCTACTCCAAAGAGCCGCTTTCCGATTCAACCAGATGCTGAAGTAGAGATTATAGTAGATGGCTTGACAGTGCTTACCGGCTATGTCGAGGTTATTCATGTAGATCAGAGTTCAGATAGCAGTAGTTTTAGTGTCTCTGGCAGGGACAATATATGTGACCTGATCGATAGTGGGGTGCCGGAAGAGGTGAAATCATTCCAGGAGTCTATTGGGCTGCAAGAAATTATCCTGCGTATTATCAGTGCGATCGGAATTCGTAAACTTTCAGTAATTTCTTTGGCTTCAAATATTACGCCATTTTCCGCAAAGGAGATAGAGGCTTTTGAGTTTGGGGGTAATGCCCTTGACTTTATCACCAGTATCGCCAGAAAAAGAAATGTCTTTATTACTTCTGATGGTAACGGTAGACTTATTTTATATTACCCTCCGTTCGGTATACACGGCGGTCGATTGACTCATAATGAGAATGATAGATCGAATAATATCCTGTCTCTCGAGTATAAGAATGATAGAACTCAGCTTTTTAATGTATATAAATGCTCAGCGCAGGATAATGCCTCGGCAAATGGTTTACAGGTTTTAAGTAAGATCATGGGGAAAGAACCACCGGAAGACGTGAAGAATGGCAATATTTTCACTGATAGCGATGTCCGCAGTGGTAGGTATGTTGAGATTCAGGCAGAAGAAGCTATGAATACCAATGAGCTCAAAAAACGTGCAGAAGAGGAATCAAATATTCGTCGCGCTCGGTCATTAACATACGGTGTTACAATACAGGGGCATGCTCTTGATGGTGAGGTATTACGCTGCGGTTATAATGTTATGGTTAATGATTCAATATTCAAGCAACATGGTTCTTTTTTGATCAAACGAATAGTGTATACAGCCGATTTGAGTTCTGGCAGTACGACAAAGCTTGATTTGACTTATCAGCGTTCATACACCGGCAAAGGTTCAGTGGTGGCTCGAACATGTAGCACTGGCACTCCGTATTCAGGATAATATTTATGATCAAGCGTATTATTAACAAATTGAGAGCTGTGTTACGCCAATCCGTTCTGAGCAAGATCAAGGATACCGCTGAAAGCCATGTGCTGACGGCTCAAGCTGAGAATAACGACGGTAAAAAAATTGTTTCGTTATGGATGCAGTACGGAACCTTCGGCACGCCTATAGATCCGTGCTACGGTCTTCTGCTCGCACTTAATGGTAATGTCGGTGAGTCAATGGCTCTACCTCACTATTCTACTGAGCGTATTATGCGAGGCGAGACAAAGCCCGGCGAATTCGGTGTAGGCAATTTTGCTACCAAGGCCTACATCTTTTTTGATGAAGACGGCAATATCAATATAAAAACTCCTGATGGTAATTTGAATATCGATATTACCGGTAATGTTAATGGAAAAATTACCGGTGATGTCAGCCTTGAGGTTGAGGGAAATATTGATTTACAGTGTAGGAAGAAGATTACTATAAAAGCCGATGGTGATATTGCTCTTGAGAGCGGCGGTAATATGACATTCAAAGCCACAAAGATCGATCTGAATTAAGGAGGTAGTAATGCCTGGTGTTGTTAGGCTTAATGATAAATGTAGCGGACATGGCTGCTGGCCACCACGGCCCAATAATCAAGCAAGTGCTGATGTCTTGGTAAATGGTAAAGGATGGCATCGGGTTGGAGATCATTGGATGGCTCATACTTGTCCGCTAATTCCGGAAACCCATGATTCAGTAGCGGCGACTGGGAGTGGAACCGTATTTGTCAATGGGAAGTCGGCTTGTAGGATTGGTGACGCAGTTGCGTGTGGTAGTACGATGGTTGAAGGATCAGGTAACGTATTTGCTGGATAGGATTTTATCATGCAGGATGTACTAATCGAGATGACAGCTGAGGGATATTTTGATCTCGTTATTGATAGTTCTAAACGTGATTTCTCGTCTGTGTCTGGGGTAGAAACTATATTCCCTGTAGCTCTCTTTACAGATGCCAGAGCTGCGAGCTCAGAGGAGGCTGATCCTACAAAACGACGTGGCTGGGTAGGCAATATCTTGACGCATGATAGTGGTTTTGAACTTGGCTCCAAACTCTGGTTATTGAGACAGGATCGGCTTGCTCCTGAATTAATCAATAGCACTAGACGTGTGGTTAAAAATGCAATTAATTCACATGTGATAATACCAGGAATTGCTGATAGAGCAGATATAAAAGTTACTAAGGATGGTGTTGCAGTCAAGATATATATCGCTTTGTATAAGGAACGCAATCTTATTGCAACCTACTCAACACTTTGGAATAACTCAAAAACTGATAATGTCAGAAGATTGGAGAGTAAAGCATAGTGTCTATTAATTTTCCAACATATACAAACCTGTCCGATAAAGTGGTTTTAGAATTAAGAGAGAATGTCGCTGAGCTTGATCCTACAGTTGACGGAAGCTTTGCCAAAGCTTTTGTTAACTCGCTTGCTACGGTCGAATATGAGACTATTTTGATATTGAAGGACTTGCTTAAACAGGCGTTTCCGCAGACGGCAGCGGGGGAGTTTCTCGATTTATGGGGAGGGTATGAAAATCTTCCGAGGAAACTTGCTAGTGGTGGATCAGGCAAAGTACATATCGGAGGTGTGGTCGATACGGTGATACCTGATGGTACAGTTTTTAGAAGTTCATCTGGAGTTCAATACCATGCTCAAAGCTCTTCAGCCGTTGGCCGTTATAGTGGAGTAATTACCCGTCTTGATTTATATTATGGTACGGTTACTGCTACGACCCATGAAGAGCATGGTCTCGCTTCCGGGCAGAAAGTCAAAATATCGAATGCATTGCAACAAGGATATAATGGAGAGTATACAATATCTGTTCTTAATGAAAAACAGTTTGTATATACAATCAACGCAAACGAAGTTACCCCGGCAACCTCTGAATCAAATATAGTCTTTACTTCCGATTATGCCATAGTCAATGTGCAGGCTATTACAACTGGCAGTAGTACCAATTTGAGCGGCGGGGCAGATATTATGTTAAATTCTTCAGTTGCGGGAATTGATAACGCAGGCTTTGTCAATAAGGATGGTCTTGATGGGGGTTGTGAGCGTGAGACTGATGAGTTGTACCGACAACGAATAATGCTCAGTCGCTCAATGACTCCAGGCGTGTTTACTGTTTCGCAAATTCAATTAGCTGCGCTTGGAGTTTCGACTGTCACAAGATGCTTTGTTGTTCCTGCAGAAGCATCGGTAGCGAGTACGGAATATCCTCAAAATGCGGGTAAAGCAGGGATGATCCCAGCACCAGGCCAGATAGTGGTTTATCCTCTCTTGGATAATAGCGAGAGTATAATTCCTTCGCAAAATATTCTTGATAAAGTTAAAGAAGCGACTATCGCCAATGGCAAAAGTCCTGCCGACAGAGCCGATATTGACTTATTTGTATTGCCAGCAAACCTTGTAAAAATAGATTTTGATTTTGGTGATCTCATTCCAAATACTGCGACAATGCAATCAGCGGTGGCTAATCAGATAAATTCATTCTTTGAGGATAGTACAAACTTTGGTGAAAACATCGACATCGATATGTTACGCGGAACGATATCAAGAACTCAGGATTTAGTTACCGGTGAATACATTAAGAGTTTTTCGCTTGCAACGCCGTCCACGGATATTGAAGTTGGTTCCGGTTCGCTTCCAGTACTAGGCAATATTGTCTTTGCTGGGCAAATTATTGCTAAAGATGATGCAGTTATACAGGCTGCTTTTGAAAACAATCAGAGGAATACAATATTATTCAGCTCTGATCAGTTTGTCGTGACTCATTACGATAATAATTCTCAGGTTATTATTCGTGATGTTGACGGAGAATATGTCGGACAGCGTAAGTTGATACTGCCGGGTAAGCCAGGTGATGAATTTGATGGTTTTAATATAGTTGTCATTAATGAAACTAATAACCCGGTATGGATTATGTCTGCAGCAGCTCGAGGCATTATCTCAGGTAACAGCAGTGTGAATATCGCCCTTGATCAAACAGCTAATCAATGGCTTATCAGATAGAGGCTGAAGAATGTCACAGAAAGAAATTGTAATTACAGAAAACAATTATAGTGTCGATCTGGCAGTAACAGGTTACATCATTATTGTGCATAATCCTGAATGCATTCTTACTCTCACTGCATATTCGTCACCTGCAGATTATGATAAATTTAATGTTGAGATTTGTAATGTTTCTGGTGGTGATATTAAAATCATTTATGAGGACACAGACGAAAGTATGGTCTTAAAGACTGATAGTTCTTACAGAGTTTTAGGCAATCTTGAGGGCGGTTATGATGTCTTGTATACAGATTAGTGAGATTTATTATGACTGATGCAATTGTAAAATTATCAAAATTTGATGCCCCAGATTCTGTGTCTATGCGGAAGGCTGTTGCATCTGCTATGCCTGATGGTGATGTCTGGAAAGCTAAAAATATTCCTGAGTCTGTTCTCGGGCGCCTTATCTCTGCTAGTTCTGAGTCGTTGAGGTATACTCAAGGCAATATCTCACTGTTAGTTAAGGAGCTCAATGTCAATACTACTGAATTATTGATTAGTGAGTGGGAAAAAAGCGTAGGATTGCCTTCGCCATGCAGAGTACTTCTGAACGAATCTATTGAAAACAGGCGTGGAACTGTTAGAGCAAAACTTCGTAAAACTCCAGTTGTTACGTTAGAACAGATGCAAGAAATAGTTGATCAGAACTTTCCGGATTTGAAGTTGAAATTGCGCCGAGAAGCAGAAAGTGGTGTGGAATTCCCATATGTTTTTCCGATTTCATTTACAGCCAGTGGGAGGGTTAGCAGGTTTGTTATTATTGTGGATGTCTATATTAAGCCGGTTAAGAAGTTTCCGCTTGAATTTCCTATTGAATTTGAAGGTGTTGGGGTAGATGTAAGTGCAATTAAATGTTTGTTAAGAGGCATAATACGTGGAGACGATGCCATTGTTTTTAATTATATTGAAGACGAATCTATTACATAAATAAGGATTATACCATGAAGGATTTACAAATAAAAGAACAACGTGACGGTTCGACTCCTGATGCAAGTATAAATACACTAAATGCGGGAGAATGGAATGTCGTTTCGCAAGGGATAAAAAAACTTGTTCAGGCTGCGCAGCTACCGGTAAGCCCGGTCAACGCAGAAGCTCATGATGGAACACAGTTAACACAGGCTGTTGACATTATAGGTAATCTCGGTTGGAGAGATCAGTCATTGGTGCCGAATCAAGTTGAACTGGTCCCTTACAATTCAAAGGCTGAAGTCGCGGAGGATTATGCTTTACACGATGGGCGCTATTTTATATTCAAGCCTAATAGAACTAATACAGGTGCCACCTATGTTTCGTTGTCAGATATCGATGAGCCTGCTGTTGGTAATAAGCCGCTACTTAATAAAGAATTTAATGCGCTTGAAGCCGGTGTATTGAAGCAGAATGTAGATGTTATTATGCAGTATTTGAATTCAGTTGGTACTGGTGGCGCATTTGTTTTGACTGGTATCGTCGGTAGTGATACAGGCAATATAATTAAACACAATGAACTTGAAGAGATTCAGGGGGGAATTGATGATGAAAGATTTCATTTGACTGAACCTGAAAGAGACGGCCTGAGGGATCTGCTTGAAAATGGCAGCGACACAGGAGTGATTTCGTGGTTCGCTATGACTAACCCTCCGGATGGCTGGCTTGTGTGTAATGGTTCAGAAATTAGCCGTACTACTTATAATAATTTATTTACTGCTATTGGAACAACTTTTGGCTCAGGTAATGGTTCGTCAACATTTAAAATTCCTGATTTAAGAGGGTATTTTGTCAGAGGTTGGGACAATGGTAGAGGTGTTGATTCGGGTCGAAGTTTTGGCAGTACACAGACTGATACCTACAAATCACATAACCACTCTATTACAAATGCAGTTGTACCATATTCGACCAGTACTTATATAACTGATTTTGATGATGGCAACGGAATGGTACTGTGGAAAGATAATATTCAGACCAGTTCGAGTGGAGGCTCTGAAACACGGCCTAAAAATATTGCTCTTTTGCCCTGTATTAAATACTGATTAGGAGATATGATGAACATTTATTGTTATGATGCTTGCTCGCATGAATATATTGAAGAGTCTGTTGCTCGAGAAGATCCTCTTGAGAAAGGTAAATATCTGATTCCGGCCAATGCTACAATAATAGCACCTCCAGAGTATGGATTAAATACTATACCTGTATTTGACCATGATAATGATGTTTGGAGTATTATTGCGGATTATCGCAATGAATCGTGGTTTGAAAAATCGACAGGTTTAGAATATCAAGGTTATAAGAGCCTTGGAGAGTTGCCAGATCAATATACGCTATTGCGCTATCCTGGTTCTGATTATAAATGGGATGATCCGCAATGTTGTTGGGTGTATGATGAGTCTGGAGTATTAGAAAGAAAATGGAGTGAAATCAGAGATAAAAGAAACCGGTTGTTGCTGGTGTCAGACTGGACACAAGGTAATGATGCTAACGAAGTATTGACAGATCTGCAGATCACTGATTTTAAAACGTATAGAAGAATTCTTAGAGACTTACCATCAAATTTTTCAAGTCCTGATGATGTTGTATTTCCCGAAATTCCAGTTTAACTTATGGGGGTGATTTATGGCAACTGCAAATGAAACAACAAAAATACGACAGATAGGCAACAATATTTCTGATGCTCCTTACGACGGTAAGACATATGCAAGAATTAATGGTAATTGGGTAGAGATCTTTGTAGCTGGGACTTTGTCATTCCTGAATCTTGTTGATTCGCCTGAGAACTATACAGATTGTGCAGGGATGGTCGTAACGGTCAACCCATTAGGCACTGGGCTTGAATTCAGAACAATTAATATTGACGAAATCAATAACATTAAAAATCAGCAGCCATTATCTGAAAAGAATACAGCCAATGGCTATGCAGGTCTAGATGCAAGTTGTAAGCTATTTATGTCACACATACCTGATAGTTTAAAGTACTATAAAGGTGGTTTTGCAACAGTTGAAGAGTTGGAGACGGCTTATAGTTCTGGCAGTGATGGGTGGTTCGCATTGGTTAAATCTACAAAGGAGATTTATTACTGGGATGCTGATTCATCCTCTTGGTCTGTAATAGTCGGTGGTACTGGCGGTACCGGTGACATGGAAAAAAGTGTTTATGATCAAGATGGCGATGGTGTTGTAGATAATGCGATGAAGGTTAATAACCATACTGTTAATTCTGATGTTCCGGCAGATGCCAAGTTTACCGATACAACCTATATGGTTGAAGATGGCGGTTTATCAGAGATTAATTTTACCTCTGCAAAAAATGAAAAACTTAATGGCGTTGAAGAGGGTGCAGAAGTAAATACAATTACTGAGGTTATCGCGGGTGATAATATCGAAATAGATAATACAAATCCCAAAAGACCTATTATCAGTTCAGCAGGTGTTGCTGGTGGTAATACAATTTTACTAGAGAATATTGTCACAACAGCAACGGCAATTTTGTCCCTTTCTCAAAACCATATCATTCGCTATACAGGTGGAGTTTATACACTGTCTGATATTGTGCAAGCCTCGGAATTTGCTATAACGCCTGACTTGTCAAGCTCCGGTACAAGTAGAATTGACGCCCCAACAGGATTTGTTTTTAAGCGTAATGGACTGCCAGATTCTACATATATAGAAATAACCCAAAATGAATCACAGACCTTCAGGTTTATTACGCTGTCAGATCACACTATACGAGGAGTTTGATTGATGCCTAATATTATTGAGTGTTTTACTCCTAGTGGTACTGTAAAAGTTGCAGAATTTGAATCTCATTATTTAACAGCAGCTACGGAGATTCCAGAAGTCAATACAAGTACAGATACCTGGTCAAAGCCTTATATCTCAGATGTTGGATTGACTGGAACAGGATACTCTGTTCAGGATGGGTATATCAAGAATATAGTTACAAATCCATTTGGGCAAAACGTATGGAATCAATCAGCTGGTGCATTGCCAGGTGATTCTGCTTTAGCAAATATGGCCGTTTTTGTATATAATGGTTATGTATATACAATGGGGAGCTACGATAACTCTGCAAACAAAGGAACTAGCATTTATAGAAAATCTGTCTCTGATTTTATAGCTGGCTCAGGGATATGGAATGTTCATGGCGAGTTGCCATATGCTGATATGTGGAACGCTTCAGCTTTAATAGATGATATCAATGTTTATCTACTTGGCGGTAGCAGTACAGCTGTGCCCCTTTTTACAGATATAATCCAACTCCCTTTAGCAACACTTGAAGCTGGAACTACTGTTTCAGGTGATTGGAACAAAAATTTTGGAAAACTACCAGTGGCAGAACTATCCGGGGCAAATGCAGTTCTTATAAATGATACTGTTTGTCTACTTGGTGGCGTTAATAGTGGTGGTATTTTCCAAAATATATATAAATTATCTTTAACAACCTTGCAGTCAGGAAATACTTTAGCAACAGACTGGGCCGATAATGGATTGTTGCCAACACCAGCAGGAGCCAAAGGTATAAGTGCAATAATTGCAGAGTCCAATGTATTTATTATTGGTGGTTATAATACTAGTAGGTATACACAAATATATGAAATGTCCATTTCTGATTTTATGGCAGGTACTGGAAGTTGGGGTAATGGAGGGGCTTTACCGTTAGCAGAAATGCGGGAAGCAACATCTGTTGTAATTGATAATATTGTTTATTGTATTGGTGGTAATGACAATTCTGGGAGATTTTCGCAAGTAAAGTCACAGCCTGTAGGGGCGATATTAAATATAGATATAACTAATCCATCATGGAATACCAGCAGAATAGACGGGCAGGCTAAGCTATATGTGCTAGTTGAAAATATGGATTCATTTGAAATAGACATGGGTAGTAATAATCAGCTTGAGTTATATATATCAATCAATGATGGAGATACGTTTACACAGCAAGGAATTGTTAAAAGAACTGATATCTTTACTAGTGGTTTCATCAATGCGTGTTGGTATGAAACAAGTGCATTTTCTGTTAATAATCAAACGGGGATAGTTTCACAAATAAAGACTAATAAAGGGACATTAAAAAACAATCCTAATATTAAGATATATCATGCCTGCATGGCGATATTTGATGAGAACACGGAATTTTGTCTTCCAAGATTCAAATTATATGAGCAGCTATTAATTAGTATGTCGCACAGATTCGCCGATGTTGAAAATTCTGATACCTGGTATTCATTCCCATTCACAAATAGCATAGGACTATCATTAAACAATGTGACGGTGCAAGATGGCTATGCTAGCAATACGTCATCTGAAACTATAGTCAATTCTATGTCAATAGAAATGCCAGAATTTAACCCTGAGCAAGCTACCGGTAGTGCAAAAATATTTATTATGGCTAAAGACCTAAATAAGCCTATGTCTGAAACTGTCAATAATGATCAGATTAGACTTTTTCAATCAATTAACAATGGAGGGGACTTTATTCAACTAGGTCTTGCTGTTAGAGATGATCTTGATTCTGAGACAGTCGATGGTGCAAAGTGGCTGGAATCAGATGTTTATTCTATTGATGGCCAATCTGGGTTAACAAGTAAGATCATTTCTCAAAAAGGAACATTGACAGATAATCCTAGCCTGCGAATTTATCATTTCAATAATATTGTCATGTCAGATTAAAGAAACTATATAGGTTAATGGATTAAATAATTATATGCATGCAATAGTTGCTGCAGCTAGGAGTGATGAAAATGTTTGGGATTAAGAAATTTGTTTTACAGATTCTGTTAATGGTACTTGGGACAATAATTGTACTGAGTGCAATAGTCTTAGCCGGATGTGCGACGCCAAATGATGTAATTGAAGGGTCGGGGAGTATCGAGAAGACGGTTGTTGACGACGGGAAGAGTCAGTTTGCGCTTGCAGCGAAGAGTGAGACAGATAACAGCCAGACCGACAATAGTCAGACCGACAACAGCCAAGAAGATAATTCGATCACGATGGAGGTTGCGGAGCAGCCCGCGGCACAGCCGTTTAAGGAAGCGGCTTTCCCGCTGCCGAAATTGCCGGAGTTACCGGCGGTGATTATTGAAAAGGTTGATCCTGAGGTGGTCGCCAGCACTACGGCAAAGGTCATTGATAGTAAAATCAAGGAGCGTGAGGCACTGATCTTAGCCGAGACCAAAGCGACAAAGGATGAGCTGCTTGCAAGCATTGCTGATGTTCGCCAAAGCCAGGCGGATGAAATGACCAAAATGGTTGAAGCCAGGGCCAGCGAGCGGGAGAGGATTATCTTGGCTGAGGCGCGGGCAGAAGAGCTCAAGATCAGGGCAGAGCAGGAGCAGTGGAGGATTTGGGCGTTTGCGGGCGGCGGCGGGCTAATACTGGTTATTATTGGGATATTAGTGAGCGTCTGGATGTATATGAGACAGAGTCCACTAGACCAGACTAGAAAGGTGGTTAATGGCAGAGATTGATGATAAAAAGTTTTATGATAAATTAAACGAGATTGAGGCAAAGTTTACTAGTAGTTTAAATGATGTTGCTATCAAAGTTGCAGAAGTGGTTGTAAAACTTGAAAGTTTGAAAATACATGATGCCCCATGCCGTTTTCTTGAGAATCATGAGCAAAAGCTGGATTCAGAAATAACAAACATTAAAACGAAGCAAAGCCATGATGTTTCAAAACTCCACGATAAAATTGATGGACATATAGATAATCACCATTCAATAAATTCTGAGAATACGCCTGATAAAATCCTCGCAAGGCATGTTGGAAATTATCATTCGCCCAATGCCCCGAATTCGGCTGAGAGACTTATGTCTGATCATATTCAAAAAGAGCATTCAACTGAGGCGTCTGACCGGCGGAAGACGATGTTGTACACAGCTCTGGCTGCTATCGCTACGGTTGCATCTTTTGTTGCAGGGTTTATGCTGAAGTAGGATTCTAGAATATTTTTGACAAATGGAGCGTGATCAACGGAGTCTGAGTAGTCATATGCTCAAGATATGTGTGGAGCATGTGGCAGAGGTCAATAAAGACCAAGCACAAGAGAATTTTGAAAATTTTTCAGCAATCAGGCTTTGTGACTTTCAGAAGTATATAAAAACTTAAAGGTTGTTTGTGGTTTATTTGTGGTTTATTTCATTATTTTAGGTTGTTTTTATTGTTAAAAACGGCTTTATTTGTTTAAATTGAATAGCTTGAATGGTCATTAAAAAAGCCTGTAAATCCTTGTGTGCTAGGAATTACAGGCTTTTATGTTTGGCTCCCCTCGACTGTGTTCAAACCTGAGACACATGGATATTGAATCCATACCCTCTGGGTTACAGAGTGTGGGGAACTACTCTGCAATATCTTGGTCTTCGGTATCGCGGTTGGGACGTGGGCAGTCTGGGCTCTGGCTGAAGCCATTGTCTTCCGGTCTATCTTGACAACCGCCGCGGAAACCTGGGCGTCGACCCATAATTTCTGGTCTTTCAGGTCTCTGTGGTGCCTGGCAGATGGAGCCGTTTCCCATAAACTGGGGGTTAGGTACCCATTGGTTCATGCCACCGCACATATATCCCGGCATTGGTGTGGGCTGTTGTTGCATAAAGATGGGGATAAGTATGCCTGGTTGTGAGCACATTCCCTGTATCATGCCTTGCTGCATCATACCCATGCCTGGTCTGTTATGCATACCACCATTATTCATCTCTGGTCTTGATCCATGGGGTGAACCTTGCATGTGTCGTGGGGCTCCAGCTTGTTCCCTGCGCATATTATTTCTGTCGCAGCGGTTCATCCTGCCATTGTGGTGACGGCCTTTACCGCCGGAGAATACGTAGTGAACAAGATACGCGTTGTATTCGGTGATTGCTACATTACGTCTATGAGCAGGTAGCTCCAGAAGGCTCTGGGCAAAGGTAATTGCCCCATCTTGTATACTCTGGTAACGTTCGGTATTATAGTTCTTGATCTTTGCCATAACCTGCTCCTTGGCTGCGGCCGGGAGGTTCAGACTATCTATTGAATTGGCCAGATTATCGAGGAGTTCACTGTTGCGCTTGGGCATCTCCTTGAAAGCCTTGGTATAGAATTTTTTCAGGCTCTGCGCGGCTTCGTCTTTATCCTGATTATCGAGTGCGTCGAGTAGTTTGGCTTCATCTTCCTTGAATTCCTTGATAAAGCCTCCTTTGTCTGGATAAGCGCCGTGGGTGTGCTTGCCGGGTCTGTCTTTATATCCTCTGCCAGGTTTTCCGTTTTGGTGTAGAGCTTGAGTTGTCTGTTCTGTGGCGGTATTTGCTACTGTTTCAACGGCAAAGGCGGTGCTGGAAATGATAACTGTGCATAGCATGAGAGCCATGGAAACGTGTTTGAAGTTCATATTTATACTCCTGTTGTTGAAAAATAAACCTAGAAAATGTTGCTTACTCTTCGGAAGAGTTATTATAGCTGTCGGAGTTGTCTCTGTCTGGATGGCGCGGCTGACGTTATTGGCGAGGTGGCTCGTTGTCCTCTGGAGGTTTACGCCATTTGAAATTATCCCAGTTACTATTATTATTGCGTGGGTGTTCATTGTCACTTGGCGGTTTTCTGGTGTTCTGATTTTGGTTATAGTTCTGAACCGATCTTATGGTGTTAGTTGTGGTGCGACTGCTACTATAGCTGTATTTATTGTGACGCTCTGCTCGGTTGCTTCGCTCATACTCTGTATCTACAGCAAAGATAGATACGGTTAGAATTAGGAAAATAGTGATTCCCAGAAAGACTGCCATCCACTTCATCGTTCACTCCTGTTTAAACTTGTGTATAAAAAAAGCTATAATTAGTTGTTGCCCTGATATGGGCGTCTGCGTCTGGGGCAGTCTTCGTCAGAACAAGATTCACATCTTCCTGAACAGTCGATTGTAGCTGTTCTGCAGTCGGTATAATGGTTGATATTTTGTTTGGCGCTGGTTGGGTTATTGCTGGCGGCAAAGACAATCGGACTCATTGCGGCAATTATGATCAGTGAACTAAAGATAATTTTTTTCATTATGTCTCCTTTATAGGTTGAATTTATCATCTACGTAGAATTTATTATTGCATATATTTGTGCTTCTTGAAGCCTTCTGTATGGTTAATGTTGGTTGGATAGGAAAAGTAACAGACAATAATAAAAAATAATGTGAGAGGTGAGGAAAGGGCGGTTGTGCCTGGTTAAAGAGCAGGAGAGAATGGGATCTCAGGGACGAGGAAAATACTCTGGGTATGGCGCCAAGAGGCGGAGTGGTTCTTGGCGGGTAGGATGGATCAGCTGTAATTCATAGGCGTGCAGGAGTATAGCGTGACCGTCTGCGATACTGGTGGTGGAGTCTGCAGTTGCGTAGCGGAAATCGCCGACTATGGGGTTGCTGATAAAAGCGAGCTGGGCGCGGATCTGGTGTTTGAGCCCGGTGAGTAGCTCTATTTCCAGAAGTGAGGTGCTGGAGAAACTCTGTAATACGCGGTACCTTAGTTCTGCTTGCTTGGCTCCGTCGTGCCGATTGGTCAGGATCTTACTGCTGCGGGAGTCTCTCCCTTTACTGATTAGCAGCCAGTTTTTGAGATGGGCTGAATGGCGCCTTGGGGTGCCGTGCACGATAGCGTGATAGATTTTGTCAGTGGTTTTGCGGCGAAACTGTTCGGAAACACGGCTGGCGGCCTTGCTGGTACGGGCGAAACAGACTACTCCGGATACCGGGCGGTCGAGGCGGTGCAGGAGTCCGAGGTAAACATCTCCGGGCTTATTATAACGTTCTTTGATGTACTCTTTGGTCCAGTCAAATAGCGAGGGGTCGGAGGTTTTGTCGCCTTGGGTAAGCATGCCGCCGGGTTTATTGACTGCAATCAGGTGATTGTCTTCATAAATAATCTTTGGTTGTTTCACGATTGCTCCTTGTTAATAGAGAATTATAGTTGTGTATTCGCTTTTGGCAACGGGAATTCTATAAATCTGGCTTGTAATTCCAGTTAATTATACTATCATAGAGTGACAATATTGGTTTTGGGAGAATAATATTAGATGGCGAAGAAAAAAACCACTACAAAGAGAACGAGTTACGGGGCAAGCCGGGGACACCTCTCGGATTTTGAGGTAAATAAGAAGAAAGCTCGGAAGGTTTCGACCAAGAAGACCGCTAAAAAAAAGGTCGGGAAGAAGGTCTTTACCAAGAAAACCAGGACGGTAAAAGATATTAGTAAGAATCGCCAGGGTGGTTTTGCCGGGGGTAAGAGGCCGTATGATTATGCGGTGTATGAGAAGGAAGAAGCGACAATCGAGTATATGCAGCGGTTATTTGCGGAGCGTGAGTTTGAGGTTGGTGCTCGCGAATTAGAGCAGTACTGGAAGTATTACTTACTGCTACGTAAGCTGAATGCCGAGTTGGATTTGACCAGGATTATGGGGATTGAAGCGACAGTGCTCAAGCACTTTATCGATTGTGCGATTGTTGCCGATATTCATGAACTCCGTGGGCCACTCCTCGATATCGGTTCCGGGCCGGGCTTTCCGGGAGCACCAATTGCTATTCGCAGGCCGGAGTTGCCGGTCATCCTCGCTGAGAGCAGGGGCAAGCGTGTACGTTTCTTGGAGATGATCAAGGCGGAACTGGGACTGAATAATGTGACCATCTACCCCAAGAGTGTGCGTGAGGACTCCCCTTTGCAGGCGACTACAATAGTTACCCGGGCTGTAGAGATAATTCCGGCTACCTTGAAGCGGGTAGAACCATTTATTGCTCCGGGCGGGGATGTTGTCTTTATGAAAGGACCATCTTGCGGCCAGGAGGTGACCGATGCGCAGCAGGTATTCAAAGGTATCTATAAGATGACCGCTGATTATCGCTATGATCTGCCAAACACTATTCAGAAACGGCGCTTGGTCGTCTTTACCAAACGTGAAAATTGAGTAGACCTGAGAGGAGTTGCTTGTATTTACCCAAACTTTGCATACAATAGTATGTAGGATTTGGGTTAGTAAGTGAACCAGTCATCTGATATTTTAGTTTGGGGAGATAATTTTTTGCTTTAATCTTGGTCAATCTGTGTTATCATAGATTTAGGCGAGATTGAAGATTAGACCGCAGATTTGTTGGCTGTGAGTGGTATATTAATAGAGGTTATGGATGTACCAGTAGTTGGAATTGGCGCTGGTTAATTTGGGAGATGTGATGAATTTTTCACCGAATGAGAGTGATTTTTATACTTATCTTCTTGAGCATGCCGGTAAAAGAGGGTATAAGCTGAATCCTGATCAGGAGATGCTAGAGAGAATTATAAAAGGAATGATCAAGATTGAAGAGAATAAGGGGCAGAGGTATTGCCCGTGTCGCTTGGTTACCGGGGATCAAGCGGCAGATGAGAAGATTATCTGCCCCTGTGTCTATCATGAACAAGAGATAGCGGAGCATGGGCATTGTCACTGTTACCTCTTCTTTGCTGAGTAGTATTATTGGATAAATAAGTTTTACCGCTGTCAGAGGAAGATAATTTATGCCGCAATTAGAACTGGATAAACTCAAGGGTAATTTGGTTGCAATGGGGGAGATGTGTGAGTACGCGATCTCTACTGCGATGATGAGCTTGCTGGATAGGGATAAAGAGCTGGCATGCTATATGATTGAGTATGATAAAGAGATTGATGAGATGGAACTCAGCATTGATATGCAGTGCCAGACTATGATAAACAGTGGCAAGTTGAATAAAAAGGAATCTCGCTTTGTCATGTCGGCGGCCAAGATCAATAATGATCTTGAACGTATCGGTGATCAGTCGACACATATTTGTGAACATATTCTGTTTTTAATCGTCGAGAAGAGTATTCTGGCACAGGTGGTAGACTTTATTCCTATGGTCGAGCAGGTCTGTGAGATGACACGTGAGAGTATCAACTCACTGCTTGAGAGTGATTCGACCTTGGCTTGGAAGATAATTGATGAGCGGCAGATTGTCAGGTCTGAGATGGGGCTGATCTTCAGGCAGCTTGTTGAGATAATGTCGAATGAGCCGCGAAATATCGAGCGCAGCTGTCATATCATGTTTATCGCGCAGTCATTGATGCGTATTGCCGATCAGGCGGCCAATATTGCGGAAGAGGTAATTTATGCTACTGAAGGCAAGATTGTGCGCCATCACTTGGATCAGTATCATCCGATTACCTTTGCTAAGTTAAAGGGAATGAGTGAAGAGGAATCGGAAGCGGCAGAGCTTAGTTCAATTCAGTCTGCGCCTAATATTGAAGAGATAAAGCGTGAAATGGAGAGTGCTAAGGATAAGACTCTGATCCTTTCCAAGGAAATTATCGAGGCGCAGGCGAGTGGGGCTGTCGATAAAGCGATGAATGCCCGGGAGAAACTTTTGCGCCATAGAGCCAAGCAAGCGACCGATAAGAAATAGGGCTGAGCGGAAGAGGAGAGTTGGGTATGATGGGTATGATGAATAAGCGGCAAGGATGGAATAAAGTGTCACTGAGGATGAGTTGTGTACATAATAAAAGGGATATTATAGCGTTTGCTTCTTGGTTTGAAATAGTGATAAATTAACAACATTTGCGCACACAGAGTAACTGTGTGCGCATTTTTTTTATTCCGAATTGTGCTGGAATATCTTGCGTATAAATGAGTTGAGTGTTTTGAGAATTCCGCTGTAACCGTATTTTAAAGCGCCGGCGCGGGGACAGGCCGAAACACACTCTAGACAGTTGATACACTGCGGATCACGGACTTGCTCGCACTGTGAGACTGCTATCTGCATGGGACATACCCGGTCACATTTACCGCATTCTATACAGACTTTATGGTCGCGTTTGAGGGTAAAGAGTCGGGTGAGGCTAAAGATCCCAAATTTTGCACCCTCGGGGCAGAGATAGTTACAGAATGGGCGGTCAAAGAAGATGCCGATCAACAGGTAGCTGAGCATGAGTAGAGTAGGCAGGTTCAAGGTGAAAATTCGATCCTGCAGGTCATAAATAGTGAATAAAAAGCTGGTATAGCCATTTATTTCAAAAAGTAATGGCGGGGCAAGCCGGAGCAGGATCAGGAACAGAAGTATATATCGGGAAAATTTGAGGTATATCTGGATATGACGGGGCATTTTAAACCTGCGTTTAAAGAGTCGCCTTCCTATTATCCCGAGCAGTTCTTGAGCGCTGCCGAAGGGGCACAGCCAGCCACAGAAGAAGTTTCCTATGATTAGCGCTGAGATAAGGAGAATATAGACGAGCGAATCCAGTCGGTAATATATACCAAAACCCCAGCATATCAGTACCGCTGTCTGTGCAAGGTGGCGAATAAATTGGAGATTGAGTTTCATGTTTTTCCTCTCTAGTAATATATGTTTATATAGTATATTGTTAAAAGTAGGAATTAGTAACAGATAATAATGGAACTAAATCAATTATATTGAGAAAATGTATTATTTTCAGTATAAGCCTCTTATTATTTGCTGATAATGACGATATAGGAGCTACTTTGAGCAGTATTATTTTGAGCGTTTTCCGGTTATTGCTGAACTTGATAATATAGTGCTAGTTTAGATCGATAAATTTTTCTCGTTTATTCTCTAAGCCTTTTTTGGTGATTGTTAATTGTTTGTTAATAACGGGTTATGGTTGTATTCCCTATTAGTTTTCCCGCATGATTATTGATAAACTTATTGACAAAAATCAAATTATATGCAAAAATATATATTGAGTTATCTGGATTATCAAGAATTTGCTGATTATTTTACGCTGAAAGTTGATTTTAAGTAGTACGAATTGAGCAATTGATATTGTGCTTTTTTTACTTAATAGTCGTGGTAACTATTTATTTTATTTAATTGAGGAGGTATTATGGCGCGTCAAATGATTCCAATGGACGGCAATGAGGCTGTCGCACGTGTCGCTCACGCAACCAATGAAGTGATTGCTATCTACCCAATCACACCATCTTCACCTATGGGTGAATGGAGCGATGCATTTTCTGCTGCAGGTAAGAAGAATATCTGGGGTACTATTCCGCTGGTAAGCGAATTGCAGAGTGAAGGCGGTGCTTCAGGCTCGGTTCACGGTGCACTGCAGGCAGGGGCAATGACTACAACATTCACCGCATCGCAGGGTCTCTTGCTGATGATCCCTAACATGCACAAGGTTGCAGGTGAGTTGACTAGTACAGTATTTCATGTTTCTGCCCGTTCTCTGGCCAATCATGCTCTATCAATTTTTGGCGACCATGCTGATGTTATGGATTGCCGGGCTACAGGCTTTGCTATGCTGGCGTCAAACTCAGTACAGGAAGCCCATGATATGGCGATGATCGCGCAGATGTCTACCCTGAAGTCGCGTGTTCCTTTCCTGCATTTCTTCGATGGTTTCCGTACTTCACACGAAGTGCAGAAGATTGAAGTGATGGATGAAGAGGATATCAGAGCGCTTATCGACGATGAGGATGTTCTGGCGCATCGTGCTCGTGGTCTGAATCCAGACAGACCATTTATCCGTGGTACCGCTCAGAACCCTGATGTTTACTTCCAGAGCCTAGAGGCTTCAAATCCATTTTATGACAAGACTCCAGGTATTGTTGAAGATGCGATGAATGCCTTTGCTAAACAGGTTGGTCGCCAGTATAAACTCTTCGACTACTTCGGTGCTGAAGATGCCGAAAACATTATTATCCTTATGGGGTCTGGTGCTGAAACTGCGAAGGAAGCGGTTATTCACTGGGCTGAGAGTGGCGAGAAATGGGGTCTGCTCCAGGTTCGTCTGTACCGTCCATGGAGTACTAAGCACTTTATCGAGGCTCTTCCAAAGACTGCGCGTCGCTTTGCTGTTCTCGACCGTACTAAAGAACCTGGTTCACTCGGTGAGCCTCTTTACACTGATGTTCGTACTGCTTTCGGCGAAGCTATGCAGGACGATAGCAGCCTCTTCGGTGGTAACTGGCCTATCGTGGTTGGTGGTCGTTACGGTCTGTCAAGTAAGGAATTTACTCCAGCTATGGTTAAAGGTGTCTTTGACAACCTCAATGCTGAGACGCCGAAGAACCACTTCACCGTCGGTATCAATGACGATGTAACCAATACCAGTATCGATTATGATCATCAGGTGGATATCGAACCAGATTCAGTGACTCGTTGTATGTTCTACGGTCTGGGTTCTGACGGTACTGTCGGTGCGAACAAGAACTCTATCAAGATCATTGCCGATAATACTGATAACTATGCTCAGGGGTACTTTGTATATGACTCCAAAAAGGCCGGTTCGTTGACTGTATCACACCTGCGTTTTGGCAGCAATCCGATCATGAGTACTTATCTTGTCCGTCAGGCGAACTTTATCGCTTGTCATCAGTGGCCATTCCTGGAAAAGTATGATATGCTTAAGAATGCAGTCAAGGGAGCTACCTTCCTCTTGAATAGCCCATACTCTAAGGATGAGGTCTGGGAACATCTGCCAAAGGAAGTACAGGAAGATATCATCAACAAGGAACTCAAGTTCTATGTTATTGATGCAGGTACTGTGGCTCAGAAGACCGGTATGGGTGTACGTATCAATACCGTGATGCAGACCTGTTTCTTCTATATTTCTGGAGTCCTGGAAAAAGATAAGGCAATTGAGCTGATCAAGGCTGCGGCGAAGAAGGCCTACGGTAAGAAGGGTGATGAAGTTGTGCAGAAGAACTGGGATGCTATTGACGGTTCGGTTGCTGAGCTCTTCGAAGTCGATTATTCTGGTAAGTCTGTGACCGGTACTGTACGTCCTCCAATCCTCGGCTCTACACCTGATGATGCCTTCATTAAGGATGTAACTTCGGAGATTATGGCACAGCGCGGTGATGACATTCCTGTTAGCAAGTTGCCGGTAGATGGTACTTTCCCCTCAGCAACTACTCAGTATGAGAAACGTAATATCGCTCGTGATATTCCGGTTTGGGAAGAGGATCTGTGTATTCAGTGTGGTAAGTGTTCTCTGGTTTGTCCACACGCGGCGATCCGTATGAAGATTTATGATGCTGATACTGCGGCTAAAGCACCTGCAGGCTTCAAGACTGCCGATGCCAAGACCAAGCAGTATGAAGGTATGAAGGCTACAGTTCAGTGCTTTGCTGAGGATTGTACCGGTTGTGGCCAGTGTGTAAATGTATGTCCTGCCAAGAGCAAGGAAGATCCTGCTAAGAAGGCGATCAACATGGTCTTCAAGACTGAAGAGATGCGTCAGGTTGAGAAGAAGAACGTTGAGTTCTTCCTTGATATTCCTGAGATTAGTCTTGAGAAGATCAATATGGGTACCGTAAAGGGTTCACAGCTGCGCAAGCCATTGTTTGAGTTCAGCGGATGTTGTGCAGGTTGTGGCGAGACTCCTTACTATAAGCTTGCTACTCAGCTCTTTGGCGATAGAATGATCGTTGCCAATGCAACCGGTTGTTCGTCAATTTACGGTGGTAACCTCCCTACTACTCCATTCACTGTTGACGCTGAAGGACGCGGTCCAGCCTGGTCTAACAGCCTCTTTGAAGATAATGCAGAGTTCGGTTTCGGTTTCGCCCTTACTAGAGATAAGTTCAAAGAGTATGCAGGTGAGTTGCTCAAGGAGTGTTCGCTATTTGGTGATGAGATCAAGGACGCTATCCTAGGCGCTGAACAGGTTACCCAGATAGATATCGAAGCGCAGAGAGCACGTATTGCTGAGGTCAAGGCCAAGCTTGAAGGTAATGCTGACGCTAAAGCTAAGCAGCTGTATACTCTCGCTGATTACCTGGTCAAGAAGAGTGTCTGGATCGTTGGTGGTGACGGCTGGGCGTATGACATCGGTTACGGTGGCTTGGATCACGTTCTGGCAAGCGGTAAGAATGTCAACGTTCTGGTAATGGATACTGGTGTGTACTCAAATACCGGTGGTCAGATGTCCAAGGCCACTCCTACCGGTGCGGTGGCCAAGTTTGCTGCTAACGGTCGTGAGCTGCCAAAGAAAGACTTGGGTATGATCGCTATGACTTACGGTAATATCTATGTCGCTTCTTGTGCTATGGGGGCAAATGACAATCAGGTAGTTAAGGCCTTCCTCGAAGCTGAAAGCTATGACGGACCATCTCTACTTATCTGCTACAGCCACTGTATCGCTCAGGGTATTCCAATGAACCCACCACACTGTAATGGTTTGGCTCAGCAGAAGCTGGCGGTTGACTCTGGTTTCTGGCCATTATACCGTTTTGACCCACGCAATATCGCTGCCGGTAAGAACCCACTTATGCTCGATGGTAAGCCTTCTACTATTAGCTATAAGGATTTCGCGCTTACTGAGAACCGCTTCAGAAGTCTCAACAAGATCAACCCAGATCATTCAAATGCTCTGCTTGATTTTGGTCAGACTCAGGTTACTCTACGCGAGAAGCTCTATCAGAAGCTTGCTGAGCTTGATATGAACTAGGTTGCATGTTTATTTTGACTGAGTATATTCAAGTTGTGTAGGATATCTCGGTTGTAGTTAGAGCTAACTGTTCAGGCGCACTCAAAGAGTGCGCCTGATTCTTGTGTATATTCAAGATGTGAATTTTAAATAATAGATGCGGCGTCTGGATGGTATTATAATGCACTAAAATTTTTAATAGAACCGCACCTATTCACCGCGGTGTGAGCAGGTACGATTACTATTGCCGGAATAAGTACTAGTTGTGCGCTTGTTAGAGTCTATGCAGTTGACTCGGGTAACTCACGTATTTTAACTTCTTCCACTGATTCTGTTTCTGCTGTCTCTCTCAATTTGAACATTGAGAAGAGTTCTTTAAGTTCTTGTACTTGGTGATTCATATCCTCTGACGCAGTTGCGGTCTTCTCGGCACTGTTGGTATTCTGGTGAGTTATATTTTCAATCTGATCCAGTCCAAGATTGATCTGGGTGAGCGCTTGTGCTTGTTGTGAGGAAGCGTGGGAGATCTGACCGATAAGATTATTGTTATTATCCGCGTTGGTGGTTATTTCTGTCAAAGCTTCGGCAGTATACTCACAGATGTTGACACCTTCAATTATTTCCTTATTTGATCGTTCAATCAAGTCCGCAGTCTCGGCTGCAGCTTTTGCTGATCTGGCTGCCAGGTTGCGTACCTCTTCGGCGACTACGGCAAAGCCTTTGCCGTGCTGGCCGGCTCTCGCGGCTTCAACTGCAGCATTGAGGGCAAGGAGATTGGTCTGGAAAGCAATATCATCAATCGTTTTAATAACTTTCTGCGTCAATTCGCCATTTTTGGATATCTGCTCCATGGATTTACGCATATTATTCATCCGTTCCTGACCTGTGGCTGCGGCTTCAGCTACAATGTTGGCAAAACTCTCTGCCTTGGTTGCGTTTTCAGCATTGATTGAGGTCTGACTGGCAATCTCAACTATTGAGGATTTTATCTCTTCAAGCGCGGCGGCTTGTTCGGTTGCACCCTGCGACAGTGAGTTACTGGCTGCTGAGACCTCATTGGTTACTGTTGATATCTTGATAATATCGGTACTTATGGTATGCAGGACGTGATTCAAACGTTCAGCCATGGTGGAGAATGCAATACCGAGTCGGTCTTTTTGGGATAATGTATGAACATCATGGTCTAAGTCGCCATTGGCTATTCTCTCAGCCAGTTTGGCTTTTTGGCGAAGCTCATGGGTCATGTTATTGAGTGAGGACGCCATATGACCCAGTTCATCTTTGCCTGCGTGGAAGTTGATATCAAGGTCACCTGTGGCAATTCTTTCTACACCGGTAATAGCCTCCATGATCGGTACTATTAGGCTTTTGGCTACAGTGAAAACAATCAGAACCAGAGCAATTAAAAATATGGCGAGAATAATTGCTGCGGTAATAATGGTCTGCTTTACCATGTCTTTTAATGCTGTGACTGATTTCATAAAATTAGCAGCTTCATGTTGCGTTAATTCTATACTGCTGGCTGATATAGCATTAGCTTTCTCCCCGAGTTTATCCAGTATATTACGGGTTGTATTGAATTCGTTCAATGTTATACTATCTGTTTGGGTGATTTTTGTATTGATTTTATGGATTTCATTACTGATTTTTATGGTATTTCGGCTGGCTTCTTTCCAGAGTGCATAATGAGTTTTGAACATTTTATACTTAGTTTGCATCGCATAATTCATGAGTTTGCTGGCTTTGCCCATTCTTTCTCCAACTTGAGCAATATTTGCCTGATTCTCTTGATCAAAGTTGGCAAAAGCATCCAGGTCGGAGGTGCTCATGGCCAACATCTCAAAACCTTGAGCCTGATAAGCATCGCGATCAGCGTTGAGTACTAGATCAATCAGGGTAAATAGCTCTTGGCTCTTAGCGGGATTGGTCGTAACCTCTTTCTCAATCATCTCGGTAATCTCATCCATATAAGGGCGCATGATACCGAATTCATGCTTTGATAGATCGTTGGATTTGATAAGGTCTAAGTACAGTGTGCTGCGCTCTTGCGCAAGTTTGATCGCCTTTTTGCTGTTTTCTTGCCAGATTGGGAATGATTCGCTGAATTCACTGAAGATTACACTTGTTTCGCTTCCGAAGTTATTGGAAGCCATTGTGGTACGGTCTAAAACCTGCTGGATGTTCTCCGCATTATTCTGAGCTTCCTTTGCAATATCTGCCGGGTTGTTTGAGTTGGCCGTTTGTAAGCGGGCGACATAGGCCTGGTATGCATCTCGGTCAGCATTGAGAACCAAGGATAGGCTCTGGCGCGATTTTTCAATTGTCGGGATAGTGCTTTCTACTTTTTTGAAGACCGAGATAAGCTCTGTGCCGCTAGTTAGCATTGTGTTTAATATCCAAGCAAAAAAAGCGGAAAGAACTATTAATGATAATATTGCAATACCTCCAAGTGTACTGATTTTATGTTTAATTTTCATTTAATTCTCCCTATGAAAACTCCCGAAACAGTTGATTGCATATTAGTGTTTATTTCGTAAAATAATTAATCCCTCTAACTTTTTAATGTTTTTTGTTTGAAATTTCGTGTACAATTACAAAAGGATTATTTTGCTGAAAAATAGTGGAGAATATGTTGGGCAGCACGGTTGTGCTATTATTTTCTGTAGATATTTTTTAAAGTATGTATAATAAATCCGGTGATAAATCGGGGTAAAGGTGATCGGGTTTTTTAGCAGGATTTTGGGTAAGAGAATGGATTTAAGGTTGAGACGTGAAATCTGGTTTGAATACTCACATGCTAGAGGTGCGGGAGGACAGCATGTAAATAAGGCTGCAACCAGGGTGTGTGCATGTTTTGCAATTGATAATTCTGCTTTATTCTCACCGCAAACCAAATCTTTGCTAAGTCTTAGATTGCATAACAGGATCTCTAAGGATGGCATTTTACGTCTGACTGTTGAGGATAGTAGGAGTCAATCATATAATAAAGAGGTGGCGGTCAAGCGGCTATTGGAATTGATTTTATCAAATCTAAAAATAGCAAAAAAACGTAAGAAGACTGTCACTACATACTCTTCAAGGCTACGGCGACTGGCGACTAAGAATAAGCGGTCGCAATTAAAAGAGTCTCGAAAAAAAATCCAGCTATAATTGAGTTATCTTCGGTTTTAATGCAATTTTCATTTTTGACTAATATTAATAAATTCATTATCTTAATAAGTATTTTTCAGGCAGAAATTCTGTGTTTTTTGCAAGAATTAATATGATACGACTGGGAAATGGTTGAATTGATCTATTGATTGTAAACATAAGCTTGAGATTGCGAGGAATGTCTGAGTGTGTAGGTACATTTTAATGTTTATCGGTGTTTTGCTGCTGATAGGTGTAGGGTGTGGCAAGTATAAGGGCGTATGTGAGAGTGAACCGGTAATCTCAAATGATAGAGAGTTACTATCTGGAGATATTCTGTTGGGGCGCTGTAATGGTTTTCTACCGGCAGCCTTTGCCCAACTTGGTGATCCGTGCAGTGATTATGGACATGCGGCAGTCTTCTTTCATGACCGGTCTGGTTGTGGTAGGATTCTACATATGCAGCCTGCAGGTTTGTCGGTATATACGCCAGAGCAGTTTTGGGGCAAGTATTACCGGATTGGTCTGGTACGACTCAAGAATTCCGAGGTGCTTGATTCCGAGGTGTTTGATCGGGAATGTCTGAAACTGATCGCGTATAACGAGGAGCATCAGGTTTATAGTTGTTTTTGGGATGAAACGAGTGATTTTAGAGCTGATTCAGAGTATAAGTATCCGCAATCGCTATACTGCCTGACCCTGATAAATATGTTGTACGCCGAATCTGGAGCGCCCAAGCCCTTTGAAAAAAAGTTCGATCTTTCAAAGTATCCACTGATAAAAGCGTTCGGTACCTATCTTGATACGGAGAATTATAATAATCCTGTTGTCGCTTCGGTATTTCATAATATAAATTTTGAATTGGTTGCAGATTATACACTCTCAGATAATGAGTCGGTGACGATGTGTGTCGATAATTCTCTGGTCAAGGCGGTAAATTGTTTTTTTGGAGAGGGGTATAGGGTTCGAGCGTTACCACTCGTGAAGAAGCCTTACGTCGGGATGGTGTATGGAGCCAAGATATTGATTACCCCATTCTTGCCGGCTGGTATCAAAGCGATGGCAGAGAAAATAGATTCATATGATGAGATGGCGGCTATCTATATGATAAATAAGTTTGTGAAGGATGTGCGTTCTGAGGTGCTGAATGAACTCGCAGAGAATGATGAATTGGATATTCAGGTGTTGACACTACAGAAAGCAGAAGCCGCGCGCGATAAGTTCTTTGTGCTGAGTTCTGACCGTGAACTTTGATAAGTTGCTTTGAAATTAAAATTAAAGGATTATCGCATGGAGATTAAGTATAGCAAGCGGTTATTTGTCTGGAGTCTGATCAGCTTAATTGGGGTATATCTGGTATTATATTTTGGCTTTGACCTAAGTATCTCTGAGTATGCAAAGAGCACTCTGAAATGGGATAAATCACCTTTTGTACTCGGCTTCAGTTGGCTGGTCGGAGGGGTGAATATTCAACTCTTGGCGTTCAGTCTCTTTGTGGTATTTTTTGTTCTGCGCAAATTTGAATTTGCTCGGGGAGTACTCTATGTCGCTCTGACAATTACTGTCGCTATACTTCTCAAGGATGCGCTCAAATATATCTTTGGGCGAGCGAGACCGGAGGCCTATTTCAAGGATCATATCTACGGAATGCAGTGGTTCAAGACCAAGTGGCTCTATAATTCTACCCCGTCGGGGCATTCGACCCGGGCTATGGCACTCTGCGCGTCGTTGGCATTTCTCTGCAAAAACCGGTGGTTGCAGATAGTGTTGCTTGTTTTTGCGGTCGTTCAGGCACTCTGCCGAGTTATTCTGCTGGATCACTATCTGAGTGATGTTATTTTTGGTCTGTGGCTGGGCTTTTTTGTGGCGTTGTTTATTCATTCACTAATGTTTGAGCAGCGGAACTCTCGGGTATAAATAGAAGCTACTGTACGCATACTATTTTAAAACAAAGAGTAGCGGCAGGGAATCTGCTTCTACTCTTTGGCATTATTTCTGATATACGTGTTGGTTATTGGTCTTAATTGATCGATGAATTGAAGAGGTGTATGATATGGCTGTAGCCGTCATTGAGATCGACCCGTCTTAGGCTGCTGGTAGCGGTCTGTTGGGGGATCATATTGGCGTCGCGTTCGGCATCTTTTCCGACCTGTAGCAGGCTGAAGCCGGTTTCTGGGTCAAGCTCACGCAGACAGGTGACATCAAGGATCTCGTAGAGTATTGCCTCTCCGGTTACCCAGACATCTACCCCATTACGTAGACAACCGCTGAGTGTATTGCCATCTCGGCCGAAGAATCCGTGAATATGTAGTACTGGATTGTTGGCGGTATCACGGGCAAGCAGGCCTAGAGCTGCGCTTTCATGAGTATTATCTATGGTCTGATTGATAGTCTCTACCGGCCGAGCCGCACTGTCTTTGGGGCCGGTGACAATCTTGCCGGTCTTGATCCCAGCGATAAAGTTAACATAGCCATTATGGATATCATTGTCACGGGCAAAATCTTCTAGACAATTTGGAAGCTTGTCATTCTCTTCAAGGCGGAGAACAAATACTCTGCCAATCTTTCCCTCTGTGGCTTTCATTACGGCTGCTCCTCTAGGTTGGATAGATAGTATTAAACATGAATAATAATGATCGCACACAATAAGAATAATGTCAAGTAAAACATTGACTAAGGTTTAAATTATCTTCAGGCTGAAACCGATCGAGGCATATGCTCAGACTGTGCTTGTAGCATAAGTCTGGATGTCCGGTTGTTTTGGCTTTTGCCGGATGGTGTCAGGATATACTGTTACTGAGTTGAAGCGGATTACTTGAACTTATGCGGCTGGGCAGAGCTTTCGAGGTTTCAAGTATGGTACCGGCTGATTTAGCAGCACGGAGTTCCTTTACTGTGATCTCTTCGACATGCTGGCCCTTGAGCCTGAAGGTATTGATTAGATCCCTGAGTTTATCAACCTGTTCTGACATCTCTTCGGTAGACTGTGCTGTCTCTTCAGTGTTGGCGGTATTCTGCTCGGTTGCGCTGCTTATCTGAGCCAGACCGGCGTTTATCTCCGCTATACCGCGAGCTTGGTCATTGGAGGCTTCGTTGATATCCACGACGATCTCAAAGGTCTTGGAGACATTCTCCACAATCATTTCAAGGGATTCGGAGGTCTGTTGGGAGATCTCTACTCCGGCTTCAATCTCATTGGTATTATTCTCAATAAGCCTGGTAGTCTCTCTGGCGGCTTCGGCACTTCTTCCCGCCAGGTTGCGTACTTCTTCCGCGACGACAGCGAAACCTTTGCCGTGCTGACCGGCTCTTGCGGCCTCTACTGCGGCATTGAGTGCAAGTAGATTGGTCTGGAAGGCAATGTCATCAATTTTTCTAATAACCTCCTTAGTGAGTTCGGCATTGGTGTTTATGCGCTGCATGGCGCTACTCATCTGCTCCATTTTATCTTTGCCTATCTGGGCGACACTGGTTGCTTGACGGGCATACTGATTGGCCTCGGTAGCATTCTCCGAGTTGGAGGTTGTTTGACTCTGCATCTCATTCATTGAGGCGCCGATCTCTTCGAGTGAGGCGGCGGTCTCGGTTGCACTTGATGAGAGAGAGTGTGAGGTGGCGGATATTTGCCGTGAGCCGACGGCTATTTCCGTTATTGAAGTGTCAACCTGAGTGAGGACTTCATTGATGTTATCAATACAGATATTTGTGGCCTGCGCAGCGTCAAGAGTGCTATCCAGTATGAGCAGGCCAGCTTGGCAAGCGTCACCAATTTCATCCTGATATTTACTGAATCTCCTCAGTCCCTTGGTATTCTTCTCGCTGCAGTGTATTGACAGAGTCTTGCTCCAGTCGCCTTTGGCAAGATCATTTTTTAATGTATAGGATAAGGTGCTGATAATAGCAGACAGTTCATTTAATGAGTTACTAAGAAACTGTATCGGGGTGGAGAGTCGGGATGCGACGAGTAAGGCGACAAGAACCCCCAGAAGAAGAAAAGCTGCGGTGATACCGATGGTTACATACAGCGTGGTACGTGTCTTGTCGTTACTGATGCTGTTTATCTGCGTGGCGGCAGCCATTGCTTCCGGTTCGTGCATCTCACTCATTAGTGCCCAGCGGGTTCCGAGAAAATCCAAGGGGCGGTAATTCGAGATTACCTTTTTTCCGGCATCTTGATAATTGGTGGTGACAACGGTGTTGGCTTCACCGGCGATTGCCTTCTTAATATGTTCATTATCGATATTGTTAGTATCGGCAAAGGTCGCGGCAACCGAATATTTTTCGGGCTGGTTGATTGAATCCGAACGCAGGTTATAATCGGTTCCTACCAGATAACTCTCCCCAGCTTTTCCCAGTCCGGTGTTATCTTGCATGATGGCATTGATTTTAGCCAGAGGAAATTGCATCGCCAGAATACCAACGAATTCACCATTGATAACAATAGGGGTTCCCATAAACGCGGCAGGTAGGTTATGCGATGGCGAATATGGGGAAAAATCAACAAATTCAGTCTTTCCAGAGTTTTTTACCTCTTTGTACATCTTGCCTAGACCCTCATCCTTGAGGTAACCTGTAGCAATATTTTCACCGAGATCCGGTTCTTTGAATTGGGTGTACATTACATGACCGTGATCACGAGAGATAATGAAGACATCATACCAGTTGAATTTGTTCTTATCAATATACGAGGCAAAGTGTGTTGAGAGGTTATTCCAGAGTCTCTTGTAATCATTACTCTCAACCTCGAATTTTTTTGCAGTATCCTGAGTTGCATTTTGGTGGTAAGAGTCTAACTGGACGAAGGCATCCTTGACGGTTTTGGATGCGGCCAAGGTTTCCAAGGTTACCAATTGATAATTGAGATAATCAAGAAGCTGTTTAGCTTTCAGATTGCTGACTGAATTCAGGGAGCTATGGGCTTTTTCCGTGAGAGCGCTTCGGGAGTAAGAATTGAGTGAAGAAGACAACTCTGAGAGTAGATGGAAAATTATGCCTGATAGAAGTATTAAGGGAATTGCCAGTAGTATAATGTGAGAGATAACTAGTTTGTGGTTTATCTTCATTTTCTATTCCTGTAAAAAATGCACACTAGAAACTGATTTGGAAGAAATCACGCATACTATCTCATAGGTATTGTAATTATTCAAGTTAGGGTTGGATTATTCTTTTGTTTGAGGTTTATCTGCATTTGTGAAAGATATGGTATAAACCTGAATTAAGTTATAAATGATGGTATTAGGGGGCATGGGTAGTGTCAAGAAAGTTTCGCAAATTAGTTTTCAGAGATAAAAGAAAGTCAAAGCTATTACCTGTGTGATTCATAGACATCCTTTCACTTTTTAAATGCATGTTTTTTTAGCAAAATGCTATTTCTGCAATATTCTATTTCTGTATTAAATTTGATTGAGACTTCTTCTTGTAAAGGAGTCTCATACATCAATTCAATGTACTTTTCAACTGGAGTTTTACCGTTTAGACTACTATGAGGACGCTCCCAATTGTAGTAATGCTGCCATTCTGCTAAGGGTAGATCAAGACTTTCTATACTGTGTTTTGTTAAATCAATGGTTGAATAGAATTCTTCAATATCAGTTTTTTGAGATCTTTCTACTTTACCATTAAGATGAGGAGATGCAGGGCGAATAGGTCTAAGTTTAATCCCCCAATCCAACAGCAGATCTTGAACTTTATAAGCAAGAAATTCTCGTCCTCTATCAGTCTGAATTCTTTGAATTGGGAAACACATCTCTTCAACTACTTTTTCAATATGGAGAAACATTATTCCTGACTAAAACTTTATGAATTGTTGCTAAAGAGAGCTTAATACTATGCAACCTTAATAATTCGCTCTGAATTCTCCTCGCCCCGATATTTCTTGAATCTCTTAGTGCTAATATTATACTTTCTATATTTTCAGTTACCTTAGTCGCAGGAGAATTGTGAGGTTTTCTGCTCAAGGTGCAAAGCCCTTCAATACCATTTGATTGATATCTATTTACCCATTTTCTAAGAGTAGGTCTGGAAATTCCACAACGATTACAAACAAGTCCTGAGTTTTGAGTTTCAAAATACATTTTGACCCATTTCAATCGGGATTTAATAGTATTGTCCATAGCAACTCCTTTATCAATATATTATACAATTTTATTGAAATGATGTCTATGAATCACACAATTTAGAACTTATTATATGGATTGTGGGGGTCGGTTCTGGCTTTCTTGCCTTGGTGTTTCTGCTGATCAGGTCTCCACTTGACTGGTTCCACAAACGTAAAGAGCAGGTGGTTAATGGCAGAGATTGATGATAAAAAGTTTTATGATAAATTAAACGAGATTGAGGCAAAGTTTACTAGTAGTTTAAATGATGTTGCTATCAAAGTTGCAGAAGTGGTTGTAAAACTTGAAAGTTTGAAAATACATGATGCCCCATGTCGTTTTCTTGAGAATCATGAGCAAAAGCTGGATTCAGAAATAACAAATATTAAAACGAAGCAAAGCCATGATGTCTCAAAGCTTCATGATAAAATTGATGGGCATATAGATAATCACCATTCAATAAATTCTGAGAATACGCCTGATAAAATCCTCGCAAGGCATGTTGGAAATTATCATTCGCCCAATGCCCCGAATTCGGCTGAGAGACTTATGTCTGATCATATTCAAAAAGAGCATTCATCTGAGGCGTCTGACCGGCGGAAGACGATGTTGTACACAGCTCTGGCTGCTATCGCTACTGTTGCGTCTTTTGTTGCAGGGTTTATGCTGAAGTAGGATTCTAGAATATTTTTGACAAATGGAGCGTGATCAACGGAGCCTGAGTAGTTATATGCTCAAGATATGTGCGGAGCATGTGGCAGAGGTCAATAGAGACCAAGCACAAGAGAATTTTGAAAATTTTTCAGCAATCAGGCTTTGTGACTTTCAGAAGTATATAAAAACTTAAAGGTTGTTTGTGGTTTATTTGTGGTTTATTTCATTATTTTAGGTTGTTTTCATTGTTTAAAACGACTTTATTTGTTAAAATTTAATAGCTTGAATGGACATTAAAAAAGCCTGTAAGTCCTTATGTGCTAGGAATTACAGGCTTTTGTGTTTGGCTCCCCCGGCTGGACTCGAACCAGCGACACATGGATTAACAGTCCATTGCTCTACCAACTGAGCTACAAGGGAATGTAGTCATTTAGGTTTTATTAGCATTGTGTTGCTAACTTCAACGTGTTGCAAGTATACGGAATAAAGCTTTGATGTCTAGACATATTTTTGATTTTTTAGCGCTTTTTTTTATGCTGGTCAAAACCGGGGATTTATAGACTCGTGGGGTATTTAATTAGTGATTACGGGATATTATAGGCTAGAATTATATGTTATTGCTTATATTTGCTTTAGCGTAAAATGATTGAGTTTGGCCTGAGCCGTGGAGGAGGTATTATATACGGCATAAATGAGTGTCAGGTGGGGGAGATACATGTTTGTGAAGAAGAATAAGTGACTCAAAGTCTTTGATAAACTTTTCGGGGAGACTGTAAAACGGATTATCTGCAATGCTATATGGCATTTTATAGCTAAAACTTGCATAATCGTGTATTATGTGTATACTTAAATATATACTAGTATACTGGTAACTTTATAAATGTATTAATGTTATGGTTTGTTGTAAAAAAGATGCTAGCTGAAATGACGTTGGCTTGAGGCTATATTGGTGGTGTGGTATAATGTAATACATTAATTGTTGCTTAAGTTGAGATGAAAATACACTGAAGTATATACACTTGGGTAGCGTTGAGCTTTAGGTGTCGGGACCTGAGTCAGGATGCTATCGATTTAACGCATATTGCCCGCTAAGGTTTCCAGGATAATTTATACGACGCGGGATAGGGGCGCGAATTTATTTGATATTGCTCGTTATTATATAGTTAGTGAGCAAAAAGTTTGGTAGGTGCTTAAGCGTAAGCTGGATAAGGTGCTGCAGTGCTGCCAGTAATTGAGTGTATAGCGCTTACTTTAAACGCTTGCTTGAATGTATGCTGGTTAATTTACAAGAGCTTTAGACCGCTGATGTCGATTTTATGAAATTGCTTGATTTGCTCTACTGGGGAATATGTTGGAGCATGAGGATTTCTTAAGTTATAAAGGGGGTGAACTGGTTTGGGATGTGGAATTACATGTTGAGATAGAGGAGGATTGAGAGGAATTTTCAGGTTTTATTTAAAGGTTGTGGTTAATGTCTGCCTTGTTCGGGCGGGAGATGGGCTGTATGTGCGGCTATTTGCTCAAACGAAAACCTTTTAAATATCTATTTCTCTCTGACTGGCTCTACAAGCTGGGGTACTACTGAACAATTGTATCGGGTGTGGTGCGGGTTGAGAACGGTTCTTTTAAGGTCAGGATGTGCCAGTGCTTTTTAAGAAGATGCAGAAGGTGTACATTCGGTTTGTCGTCGATACACAGGTATAAGGAGTCTTGTTATGCAGGTGGTATTGAAGGTGGTTACCAAGTTTCGTCAGGAGCTAGTTGATATTACTAAAGACGTAGCGGATATTGTTGCTCAAGCCAAGAAGGAGTCTGGGCTGGTCAATGTTTATGTGCGAGGGGCTACAGCGGCGGTAATGATTCAGGAGAACTGGGATGATTCAGTTCAACGGGATACAATCTCGTTATTGAATAAATTGATACCGCATGGGATCTGGGAGCATGATAAGCAGGACGGTAATGGGGACAGTCATTTAAAATCTGGGGTTATTGGTCCGTCAGAGTCAATTCCAATAGCTGATTTTAAGATGTTACTCTCGACCTGGCAGAACATCTTTCTCTGTGAGTTTGATGGCCCGAGGGCGGAGCGTGAAGTTGTGGTTACTATAATCTAAAGGTTTTGTTCTTGTTGTTTGCGGAAAATATATTATTTAGAGCTTGCTCTAAATATTTTAGAGTGTTGCGGCAAGTATAAGTTTAGGTGGTAATTGTGTTGTCTGTGTAGTAGTTGTATGTCAATAATGGATTGTATTACGTTATTTTTATGCTCTGGTTTTTATGGCACTGGATTTGCGGGACCTAGAGTGAACTCTAGGTCCCGCTTTTGTAGGTTTTAGCCAGTTGAGTACTCCGTAGGGGGTGCAAAACAAAACCACCCAATATGCGGGTGGCTAATAAAACGGGTAGTTTGTCGCAATATGGTAAAGAAATATCACTCAAATGATGTTCACTTGCGATGATAAAACAAGGTATGGTTAGGCTAGTCATTATCTGGAGAAGGAAAGTGGGGAGGACAATGGCGATCAGGGTGCTCCCAGTCTTCAAGCATTTGCGGTGAGCCTTCCTCCAATCGTTTTTCAAAGCGTTTGGCTCGGGGCATGCGTCGTTTATGCCCAGGAAAATACTGAGGAAATGATGCCATCCAGCGTTGTTTGTCGGTATTATTAGGCATTAGCTCTGCAATATTGATGGCAATTTTGTGCTGCAGTTGAAGAATACGGTAGGATACCTCATCATTGAGCCGACCGAAGCACTTCATATCATTGTCAATAAGGGATTCAATCTCTGTCTGGTGCGGGGCAAGCGTAGGAAAGTCTTCAACTATTCGACAGGCGACTTTGTTAACCATATCCTTAGGGTTGGGTCTGAAGAAGTCAAAATGTGTTCCGACCATGTAGGCTCCGCCTATAAAGCCTATAAGAATACCGGATATAAGTATGACTACCCCGAGTAAAATGTGCTTATAGTGAATTTTGGGTTTTGTCTGAGGAATTTTTGTGTGCATTTATCTCAACCTGTTACTTAGAAAATAGTGAATGACTGGTCTGATATCTCCCAGGCAACTGTATTTTGAATAGTCGACATTATATCGATGGAGAAGAAAATAGCTATTATCGCTGCAACTGCGCAGGCAATTGCAATATACCTGAAAGAGTCGACTTCAATAATCTTATTCTCGGCCTTTAGGCGCTGCCAGACTTTGCGACGAATGTCAATATGCGTAAAGGGTAGCGCGTTTGCTTTGCGGTTGATATCCTTAAGGATTTTAATTTCATCTGTATTCATTTAGTAAATCTCCTAATTCCTTATCATTTAAGAGAGTTCTAAGTTTCTTGCGGGAACGATAAGCTCTCATTTTGACCATTGCCACGGTCCAGCCCATAGTCTGGGCAATATCTTTGGCACTCATATTATCTAGATACATCATACATAGAACCTGGCGCTCCTTCGGAGGTAGTCTCTTCAGAACAAGATTTAGTAGATGTGCTGCATCTGGATTCGCGCTGGGGGCATCGGCGTATGTAGGTCGATCCCAGTCTTCTAATCTGACTGTGCTTGGTTTCTTGGCTTCATCTCGCCAAAAATTGTAGCCAACCCTACTGGCAATTCGGCGTAACCAATGGATAAAGGGGGCAAGAGGTTTATAATTCTCTATGGACTGGTAAGCAGTGATGAAGACTGTCTGCGTAAGTTCTTCAACTATATTGGAATCCAGTGAAAACCGGCGCATTTGCTTGCCAATAGTAGTTTGATGCCTCTGCATGAGCAGGTCAAATGCGGAATTATCACCTTCTTGGACTCTCTTGACCTCTAGGTAATCTTCATCAATGTGATCAGTATCAGCCATAAAATTATTGTATTATCCACTAGTTACCGAATCTCGTACAACTTTATTATATAATTATCTCCTGCTTATAAAAGGATAATCACTCAAAACAGTCCAAGGTAACTCAAAAAAAAGATTTATGATTGTTTTAGGCTTAATTTGTCTTGGAGAATGTTCGCCCTTTCCTAATAACTTGACAAGCGGTATCTGCTTGCTTATCTTTCGTGCAAACGTTGCTCTACGGTAAGGGATAATTTATGATAGCTTGGGTGAGGATATATTGATGTTGTCATTGTATCTGGGGACGGCTCGCCCCAAAAACCGGATAAATGGTGTCTGCTTGCTTACTATATTTTTTGCTGGTATGGCTCTGGAGATTGTCGTTTGGCTGAAAAAACAGGCATAATAAATCTCTAGTTCTTTAGGAAAAAGTTAGTTAAGCGGGATTTTGTTAATTACTAGCGGCGGGCGGGAGCTAGAAGTTATGCTGACATTTGATGAAAAAAAGGTGAGGAGTGTTCTCCTCACCTTGATTACTATGAATGTTTCAGAAGCTTAGATCATTTCTTTCAGACCCTTGAGCGCGCGCAGAATAACCTTGGTTGAGGCAGGTTTTGCTGGGATGTCCATGGTCTCACCCGGTTTGAATGGATTTGGTACTCCGGTCTTTGCAGGTTTGGCCGGAACTTCTTTCTTCTCGATTTTGAGTAGACCAGGAAGTACAAATTTACCACATGCATCATTTGCAAGACTGTTGTTAATATTAGCATTGAGGCTGTCAAATACTTCAGCAATCTGTTTCTTGGTGAGGCCGGTATCCTCGGAGATTGCTGAAAAGAGTTCATTCTTGGTAAGTGGTTTGTCCATTAAGTAGCTCCTATTATAACTATAAAAAAGATAATTTGTACAAATCTAGTTGTTATGTCAGTTGCGAGAATTTTACGGAAATAATTGATTGTGTGCAATGCTTAATTTGAAAATTAATTATAATACGCCTTGTTTTGGAGGATATTTTAAGGGTAAGTCAAGAATATACAGGTTAAAGCTTATTAGTTGATAATAGCTAGTAAAGTAAAATTGTGAGATAATGCTCGTAAAGATTGGCGCTCAGATTTCATATTGTAAAATATATTAATACATGTTAAAAAAAAGCGGTAAATAGTTGAGGAAAATCAAAAAACAGATGAAAAGAAGGTCAGATTCTGTATAATTATAAATGCTTTATTGTTCTAATATTTATAGGTAAAATGGTAAAACTTGTAATTATGAGTGGCGAATCAGAGAAAGAAATCTTGAAGAATAAGATTGATTATGAAACCATGCTCCGAGAGATCGAGTCGGCACGGATACGCTTGCGTGAGGCAGGGGTAGAGGCGGATAGATATAAGGATAAGTTTGAGCAGGCGGTTGTCAATGCCAAAAAAGCTGAGGCGGAGTTACTCAAGACCAATAATGGTTTGGCGGAGCGTTTGAGTGAAGCCGAACTTGAACTACGGGCACTGGAACAGAAGTGTATGCTGCTCGAAGATAAGCTAAAGCTTGAGCGTGAAAAATTCTTCAAGCAAGAGAAGACGCTTTTAGATATTAATCAAGAGAATCGACATCAGGCAGGTGAAGAGCGACGTAGTAAGCTTGAGTTTGAAAAACGCCTTGAACAGGAGCGTCAGCAGCGTGAGAAAATAATAGCTGAACTCGATGCAGCAAATTCCAAGATCTCGCAGGCGGAAAAGGAACGTCGTGAGCTTGAGCATGAGATCTCAGTGATCAATAGTAAATATGAGAAGGCACTCCAGAAGGAGCAGAAGACGGTAAAAGAGCATTCGCTTGCTGCTGAACGTGAGTCTTCGCGAGCGGAAGCTCTGCTCAAGGAAAATCGGCATAACAAAGAGATTATCGATGAATTGCAGCAGAAGTATGCCGAGGTTAGTGAGAAGAGTGTGGCTCTGGAGCGCAGGGTTGAAAGTGAGATTACCAAGCGTGAGCGTATCGCCCAAGAGTATGCACAGACTGAGCAGAGGTTGAGCCTTGATCAGCAGCGTTATCAGGAAGAGGCGCATGCATATCAGGGAAAACTTCTTGCGGCTAGGCATGATCTTGCAGAGCTTGAAGTGCGCTTTGAGCGTTTGAATCGTAAATACTGTAAGACAAAATTTGAGGCTAGGCGAGATCGTGCGGAGTTGCTCGGTGAATTTCGAATATTACAGAAGCAACTCGAGGCTCAAACATTCAAGCTGCGTGAGACTGAGAAACAGATGAATGTTGAGAAGCGGGTGGCGAGTAATCAGGTCGATCAGCTTAGGTCACAGATGCGTAATGCGCTCTCGCAGGCCGAGCGTGAAAAACATGATCTTACCCGGCAACTTGATGTTTTGCTCAAAGATGCTGAAGACGTCAGACGTAGGGCGGAGGGCTTTGACGTAGAGGTGGCTGAGGTTCGTGAGAGTTATGAGGAAGAGATTAAGGGGGTAGAGAAGGAGCTTGAGAAGGTGTCGGCGGCTCTGCATAAGACCTCCAAGGCTTTTGAAGATGAATCTCGGAAGAATGAAAAATTAAATGCCCAGACGGTAAATATGCGTAATTTGCTTGCAGATCTGGAGAAGCGGATGCGGGATAGCCAGGCAGAGCATCAGGAAATTCTGAAGGAAAAATCCGCACATTATGACGAATTAAACAAAGACTATGAGAATCTTAAGCGCCGACTCAAGGATACCAATGCTGAGAAATCCAGGCTTGAAGGTAAGTTGCAGGAGACATTGGCGGAAGAATCTGAGGTGCGGGGAGTGGTAAAGACGCTCAAGCGCGATATCGAAGAGATGCAGGAATCGGTCTCGGCGAGTTCGGCAAGTAAAGCGTATCTCAAGGAAAAATTGGAGGCGAGTGAGAATCAGTTGCTCGAACTCAAACAGGAATTGATTCAGGCAAAGGAATTGAGAAGCAGGGCAGAAGGTAAGCTCCAGCTTGAGCGTGAGGCTTTTACCAAAGTTGAAAAAGAACTCCGTACTAGTATTGTGACCGATAGAGATCAGTTAGAGTCAGAGCATTCCCGTGAAGTTGCGACGTATCGTGAAGAGATTGATACTCTGCTCAAAGAGCGCGATAGTGCCAGAGAGGAACTGGATGAAGAGCGGGTGAGAAACCAGGAGTTACTGCAGAACCTGCTGACGATGCGTGAGGAACTTGAGCTTACGCATGAAGCCAGTGCTGCGGCTAAAGTATTTCTTAAAGAAAAATTGGCGAAATCGGAGGAGGAGTTGGAGGAGTATAAGTCTGAATTTCTCCTTGAAGAGCAGCGACGCCAAGAACTTGAGAAACAGTTGCGGGAGTTGCGTCGAAAGATGGAATTCGCTTAAAATTTTGTTAGCGTACCGCAGCTCGGTTTGAGTGAAATAATGAATTGATGTAATAATGAATTGATGTAATAATGAATTGATGTAATAATGAATTGATGATAAGGGGATTTATGGAGATAAAGAGAATTAGCCAGAGCAGTTCAGAGTGCATAATTAAGCTTACCGGTAGACTGGATCTTCAGGGAGTTGCCGAGATTGAGACCGAGTTCAAAGAATTATATTCTGGATACAACGGGCGCTTTATTGTTGATATGTCTGAAGTGGCTTTTCTGGCAAGTCTGGGAATGCGTTTGCTTATGATGGCAGCAAAAGCATTGAGTCAGAGTGGGGGTGCGATTGTAGTCGCTGGGCCGCAGGAGGTTGTTGAAAACGCTCTGCGGATATCAGGACTGGATCAGGTTATCGATATTGTCGATTCTGTTGACTCAATATAGCTTTCGGGGTAATTAGTTCGTAGAGGCTCAAAAATGAGTTGGTATTTTTCTATATTTTGTAGATTTCTTTAAGGCTCGTTGAGAATGAAGATTGAAAAATCGTGGCAACTGAGCAACAACCTGGATGAGTATAAAAGCTTTAATCGGGAATTCAATCTTTTTCTTGAGGAGCATAGGGTTGAGTCTAATGGGAATTATGCGCTCAATGTTGCGGCTGAGGAATTGATTTCCAATATAATTAAATTCAATCCGGGGCTTGATAATGTTGTAATTACGGTTGAGTTGATTATTACTGATAATGAGTTGGAGATCTGCATCAGTGATAATGCCGGAGCGTTTGATATCTCAAGTGTCGAAAAAACCGACCTAACAAGGGATTTGGCCGAAATTGATGTGGGTGGACTGGGTATTGATTTGGTAAAGAATTTATTTCATTCATGTCAGTATAATTACGTGAGTAATAAGAACACAGTAAGACTGATTTATCTGTGTAATGAAAATTGTGATAGCATACAAGGTGATTAATTAAATGAAAAGAGCGGTTGTATTATTGTCTGGCGGGTTGGATTCGGCGACAGTATTGGCTATGGCTTTGGCTGAGGGGTTTGAGTGTCATTGTCTGTCGTTCGCTTATGGGCAAAGGCATGGGTGTGAACTCAAAGCGGCGGAGGCGGTCTTTAATTCGCTCCAGGCGGCTGAGTTTAAAATTGTTGATATTGACTTGAGGGCATTTGGTGGTTCTGCCCTTACCGCCGATATCGCGGTACCGAATGCTGGCAGTGAGAATGCGGCGAGTCCAGGGGTTATTCCCGTAACCTATGTTCCGGCGCGTAATATAATCTTTTTGTCTTATGCACTAGGTTTTGCTGAGGTAAATGCATGTCGAGATATTTTTCTTGGAGTAAATGCGGTTGATTATTCTGGGTACCCTGATTGTCGCCCAGAGTTTATCCACGCATTTGAGCAGATGGCAAATCTGGGAACTAAGGCTGGGGTTGAGGGGCGTGGGTTTACCTTGCGGACTCCAATAATTGATCTTACCAAAGCTGAGATAATCCGTAAAGGCGTAGAGCTTGGGGTTGATTACTCTCTCACGCATTCTTGCTATAATCCGTCGGCGGAGGGTTTGTCCTGCGGTGTTTGTGATAGCTGCGCGCTACGTAAAGCAGGTTTCGCTGAGGCGGGAGTGGCTGATCCGACTAGATATTTTTAGTTTTTAGTTTTTGACGTGATAGATGGGATAAGGTGATATGCCTGCAAATATTTATATAACTGGTTTTATGGGGGCTGGTAAGAGTACTATAGGTAAAGGTATTGCCAGTAGACTCAGACGGACTTTTGTCGATATGGATGCGCTGCTTGAAGAGCGCTTCGGTTGTCGCATTGCTGATTATTTCTCTACTCAGGGAGAGGAGATGTTCAGACAGCAGGAGACACTTCTTTTGAAAGAATTGTCTGCGAGAGATATGTTGGTGGTCTCAACCGGTGGGGGAATTATCGAGAATAAGACCAACCGGCTCGTAATGGAGTCTAGTGGAACTGTGCTCTATTTGGAGGCGTCACTTGCAGAATGCTCTTCGCGTATTGGTACTGATGGGGTGAAGGCGAGACCAAACTGGAAAGATCTGCTCAAGATACAGGAATTGTACGATAGACGGGTGAAATATTATCGTGAGGCTGATATCAAGGTAAGTACCGATCATAAATCGGTGAGCGCAGTAATTGAACTCGCTATTAATAAAATTTATCCAGAAGACAACTTCTCAGTACGGATGGACGAGGTTGACTGTCCGGTTGTTTGTTCTTTCAGTCCGCTGGTAGCGGTGCGTTCGGCGATTGAGGGGCGTAAAATTGCTATTGTTACCGATCGTAATGTGGCGGCACAATATTTGCCGGGGTATCAACATATCCTGCCTAATGCGCTAGTAATTGAACTTGAACCGGGTGAAAGTATTAAGACGCTGGCGGTTGCGGAGAAGATTTATGGTAAGCTTCTAGCTAATCATTTCAATCGCGATGATTATCTTTTGGCTCTCGGTGGCGGCACTGTCACCGACCTTGGAGCCTTTGTTGCGGGAACGTATAAACGCGGTATGAACTTTATGTTGGTGAGTACGACTTTGCTCGGATGTGTGGATGCAGCGGTGGGAGGAAAGGCTGCGGTAAATCTGGGTGAATCGAAGAATATTATCGGGGTTTTTACAATTCCTGAGCTGGTGGTTCTTGATGCAGGGGCGTTTGCTACTCTTGGACGTGAGTATATAGAGGATGGTCTGGTTGAGGCTTATAAAACAGGTCTAATCTATAATATACGGATTGCCGCTCTGATTGAGAATCATTACGAAGAACTACTTGAAGGCGATTTACCTTTACTCAAGACGGTGGCCGCACTCTCGGCTCAAGCTAAAGCGAAGGTTGTCTCCAACGATTTTCGCGAGAGTGGGATGCGAGCTATTCTTAATTTCGGCCATACTTATGGGCATGCAGTGGAAGGCTCTTATCAGTATGAAGTCTCGCATGGGAAGTCTGTTGCTCTAGGCATGATCGTTGCTCTGGAGCTCTCGGTAAAACGTGATCTGCTTGAGCGAGATAAGGCAGATACTATTATTAAGACCATACGAGCTGTTGCCGGGGAATTACCAGAATTTCCCGCGCATGAGAAGGCTATGGAAATAATGCTGCATGACAAGAAGATCAGGTTGGGCAAGCTGATCTTTGTACTCCTCAAAGGTAGAGGAGAGGCGGTTATGGTTGATGATATTACAGGTGCTGAGATTTTAGAAGCAGTCGAACTGATCAAAGAGGGGTGTTGATGGGGAGTGTTCTGGGTAATATTCTGAAGGTATCGACCTTTGGAGAATCACATGGTAGTGGGATCGGGGTTGTCATTGATGGCGCGCCTGCGGGAATAGAATTGAACGAAGGTATTATTCAGGTAGAACTGGATAAGAGAAGGCCGGGTACTTCAAAATTTGTCTCGCCGCGGAAAGAAGCTGATAAGGTGGAGATCCTCTCGGGAACAGTTGCCGGGAAGACTATCGGGAGTCCGATAATGCTGCTCATAAGGAATACCAATCAGCGCAGTAAAGATTATGGTGATTTACTGGAAAAATTTCGCCCAGGGCATGCAGATTATACTTATTACAAGAAGTATGGGACTCCGCCATTGCCGGGTGGAGGGCGTTCTTCAGGAAGAGAAACTGCGGCCAGAGTTGCCGCTGGGGTAATTGCTCGATTGATACTTGGAGCTAAGGTAACCATAAAATCTGCGGTTTCGCAGGTAGGGAGTGTTGTTGCTCGAGACCTTGATTTTGAATTTGCTAGAAGTAACCAATTGCGTTTTGGAGATGCTTTACTTTTGGCTGAGGCAGAAAGAGAGGTTGAGGTGGCGATGGCGGATAACGACTCAGTTGGTGGCTGTGTGGTTATTGAGGTTAAAGGCGTACCGGCAGGAATTGGCGAGCCAGTGTTTGATAAACTTGATGCAAGAATTGCCGGGGCTTTGTTCTCAATCGGTGGTGTCAAGGGGGTTGAGGTAGGCGCGGGTTTTCAAGCGGCAGGTATGCGCGGTTCTAATTTCAATGATCCAATTATCGGTGATATGCAGGCGGTTACTTCAAATAACGCTGGCGGCATACTCGGGGGTATTTCTTGCGGAGCACCTATTGTACTGCGTATTGCGGTAAAACCAACCCCTTCAATCGCTACTGTTCAGAATACTATCAATTTGAATGGTGAAGGTTGTAAGATTGAAGTCAGGGGCAGGCATGATCCATGTATCTGTTCGCGGGTTGCGATTGTTGCTGAGGCTATGGTGGCTTTGGCGTTGGCTGATTTATTACTTGAACATAGAGCTAGATATTGAGTGGCTCGAATAGATAGAGATACAATGAAAATATTAGTAACTGGAAGTAAGGGCATGCTTGGACGGACTATGTGCTCCGAGTATGAGAATATAGGGTGGGATGTTATTAAAGTTGATAAAGTTGAATTTGATATAACCGATGCGGCGGCCACAGAGAATTTTATTGTCGAGGCGAAACCTGAAGTTGTAGTTCATGCTGCCGCTATGGCTGATGTTGACGGCTGTGAGGCAGAAAAAGAGGTGGCCATGCGGGTTAACGCTGACGGTACGCGTAATGTTGCTCAAGCTGTAGAGAAAGTTGGAGCCAAGATTATATATATATCTACGGATTATGTATTCTCCGGAGATCTTGGTCGAGCCTATACTGAGAAGGATTCGGTAGCGCCGAAGACGGTATACGGCAAGAGCAAACTTGCCGGTGAGGATGCAATCCGGGAGGAATGCACTGATTTTGCGATATGCAGAATAGCCTGGCTGTACGGAGAAGGTGGTCCGAGCTTTGTGCATACGATGTTACGACTTGCAGCGGTGGAGGATGCGGAACCAATGCGGGTTATAAATGATCAGAGAGGAAATCCGACTTCGGCTTTGGCAGTTACTTATGGAGTTAAGAGTATAATTGATCAGTTTGCTACCGGCCTCTTCCATCTCAGTTGTCATGGGGATACGACCTGGTATGAATTTGCAAAAGAGATAGCCCGTATTGCAGGGTTAAAAAGGTGTATTGTGCCGTGTACAACCGAGGAGTATGGTAATACAACGCCGCGCCCCTTGGATTCGCGACTGGATAATACGGCGTTATCGCTCTATGGTCTGCCGCCAATGCCAGAGTGGAAGAGTGCTTTGAAAGGGTTCTTGGCTACTGAATTAAAAAGAATGAATCTCGATGCGTAACCTTTTGGTCGTAATTATCCTGTTAGCGTGCGCCTTTACGGGTGTGATAAATGCGGCAGATGCCGGTACTTTCACCGCGAATAGCTCCGCGAACGTTGAAGTGGATGAGAATGACACGATATTGAATGAGCGTGTTGAACTACGCAACCGTCTTATTAACACTCTCAAAAAAGAACGTAGTGAAGTCGTAAGTCTGTTACAGGTTCTGGGTGAATCCGATCCGTTTACTTATGATACTATTGCCGCGAGATATCCAGAGTATTTTGTACCGGGGAAACGGAGAGTTATGCCTGCTTTTCACCCGAAGGTACTTCTGTTGCTTCAAGAACCTGGAGAAGGTTTCAGTATCAATCCTTTTACCGGGGTACAACCGAATTCTGGAGTAATGGTCTCGATCGATGGTGTGGAGCCACTTGTTAACCCGACTGTGGAGTCGATGCGTAAATTTATAAAGGAAAATGCGGTACTTTTATCACGTGAGGATGTATATCTTGGGGGGTGGCGGTCAGAACTTTCAGGTGATATGGTAATTGAGCTTAGTCGGCGGATTGAGGATCTTGCGACAGCAATTAAATTGGGAAAAGACTTTGATCAGGAGGGTGTGTATAGTTTTGAGCTTGGTTATATCGCTACTCGTGGTGAAGACAAGTTGAAAGCTTCCAAGGGGTTTGGAGATCCTGAAATACAATTGTTGTTTTCTAATCTTATAAGAATAAATAGTTTTCTGGACAAGCTTCTTTCTGAAGATACAATTGATGTTCGTAGAACTGAAAAACTTGGAAAGAACCGGAGTAGCCTCAGGGGTAAGGAAACGGCTGAGCCGGAAGAACAGACGGTAATTACTGATTCTGAACTACAGTCGACATTCTGACTGTTTTAGAGTAAAGGTGTTCGTTGGTGCTGGTGTTTCGTGTGTTTTTGTCGGAACTGTACTGCATTGTTGTATGAATAACTAGGGGGTTTGACGTGTTAAAATATTTTGGCATCATACTTATGGCATTGGTTTTGGCTGCTTGTGGGCAAGTGACTCCATTTGAAGTGGGTGAACAGGAGTATGTAAGTGGAAACTATCTGAATGCAGCGCGGGTATTTGCCCAGCATACAGCGTGGAATTCTGATATCAAATATGAAGCGATGTATTATGAGGGTATGTGCTGGTTTAATCTGCAGAGTTATGCTAAGGCTATAAAATTATTTACCAATGTTATTGAACATTCAGGTAATCGAGTTATCAAGGCGAAAGCTATTGCGGCCAAGGCTGATGTCTGTTTGTTGCAAGGAGATTGTGCAGGTGCGATAAGTCTATACAAGATGCTGCTACTGGCCGGGTATATTGATTATTATCCACAGGCTGAAGCATATAAGCTACTAAAAAAAGCTGCTTTACAGTGTGGCACGGAGGAGGTGCTTGCCGAGTATGAAGGGTTTGATTCAATTGACATTACCGAGCAGGAGACCGTAGTTGGAGGTTTGAAGCGGGTAAGGTTGGAGACACGCTTTAGCGCTAAGACCGAAGCCCTGGCGGCGATGCAGACTCTGGCTTCAGCCGGGATCGACAGTTCGCTTATCCGCATAACCGATCCTGCCGGGGAGTATTTTTCGGTTCAGGTCGGTGCTTTTTCAAATTCTGATAATGCTAATCTCCTGGCCCAGAGACTATTTGAACTCGGTTGGAAGGCGGTTATCGTTGAATAATAAGCAAATATTTGGCTTGATTATAAACATAGTAGTCCTTCTTTAGTGGATAGAGAAGGGCTATTTTTTATGGCTCATGACAAAATAAATAGCCTAAGTTAATTTTAATAGTTTATATTTAAAGGAGTTATAAGGATTATTATGTTGCGTAAATTTTCTCGTTAATCACTTTGTTCTCATTGTATATTTTTTAAAGCCATACCCCTATTAAATATTATAACTTATTATTTACAAGTATTTAAATAATTACTCACGCAGATGTGAACAAACGCACAGCGTTTGCGAGGGGTGCAGGGGGGGGGCTTGATGCCTGTAAAGGGTGTGAGGAGCCTCAGGCAAAAAGAATGAACATCCTGATCTTGAACCTTTTTTAGTATAAGTGCAGGATGAGGATTTGTCTTCTTCAGGCATTCTTTTTTAAGTTCAAATATGAATGATCCCAATCCTTCCAGACCGGATCGAAGCCTTTGGTTTTGAGCATGCGCGATACTTCATCCGGGCTACGCTCGTCTGCAATAGCGAATTGCTCTGTACCCTCGGAGTTCTCATTACCGACATAACCGCCAGGGTTGGTCTTGCTGCCAGCGCTGATTCTGGTTATTCCCAGAGGAATCAGGTTGTCCCGGAGCTGCCAGGATTCACGGGTGCTGAGGTTCATGCCGATGTCAGCAAAACAGAGCCTGAGCGCTAGAATGATCTGGGTCAGGTTTTTATCGCTTACCGGGACAAGCCACTCTGGATTTACCTCTTCGGCCGGGCGCATACGGGGGAAGGATACCGAGACCTTGCTCCGCCAAAAATTGCGGATAAGTACATCGGCATGGGTGGTGACGCATAGTGCTTCATAGCGCCAGTCATTGAGCCCGAGAAGTGCGCCTATGCCAATATGGCGCATACCTGCACGCGCTGCATCCTCCGGGACTCTGAGGCGAGCCGCGTAGTCCGCTTTTGGTCCGGCCGGATGAAAATTGGGGTAGAGCTGGCTGTCATAAGTCTCCTGGTAGATTGTTACCCCATCTACACCGGCCTGGAAGAGCTTTCTGTATTCTTCTTCTTGTAGCGGGTATATTTCAATAGATGTCGTAGAGAAGCTCTCTCGCAGTCTGCTGGCCAGTGAGCAGAAATAATCGACCGAAATCGCTTTGGGGTCTTCACCGCTGACTAGGAGAATATCGGAAAAACCGGCTTTCTTGATCTCTTCGGCTTCGGTTATGGCCTCATCAATGGTCAGTCGCGAACGTTTGATGCTATGAGTGGTATTGAAACCACAGTAGACACACTTGTTGCAGCAGTAATTACTGACGTACAGGGGAGCGTAGAGACCCATGGTATTGCCAAAACGTTGCCGGGTAACGGAGTAAGCCGCTTTGGCCATTGCTTCAAGGTGCCTCTCGGCTGCTGGGCTGAGGAAGGTTAGCGCCCGCTGGAAAGAGTAGGGTTTGATTGGCTCGCGCAGTTCCCGGAGGACATCGGCATCGGTGATTTGGTCGAGTTTTTCGGTTATTGTGGGGTTCTGGGTCAGTAGTGAGAGTTTGGCTAATTCAGCATAAATTATAGACATTTTCTTGCCTCTACGAAAAAAGTAATAGTTACCGAATTCAATTTTAGTAAAGTAAATTGGTAAGTCAATAAGTTGTAATCAAGTGAATTATAGCAGCTATGGGATATTTTTGTTGTCTGGTGATTTGAGTTTATGTATAATTAATAAACTACTTAACAGGAGGTGGTTTCGATCTGGTGGTCGGCTCGGTCTTCAAAACCGATGTGGGGTAGACAATATCCCGGGTGGGTTCGATTCCCTCGCGCCTCCGCCATGAATTTTCAGGCGCGATGTGCTTGTATTTGGAGTATTATGAAGAGTATCCTGGGTATAAGTTTTGAAGAATTGGTGACGGCGGTCGAGTCACTCAATGAGAAAAAATTCAGGGCGAAACAGATCTGGCAGTGGTTACACCAGAAGAGAGTGTTAGATTATTCGTTGATGAGTAATCTTTCAAATTCCTTCAAGGAAGCATTACAGCAGCAGTTCTCGTTGCGTACGCTCATAGAGCTTGAGCACCAAATAGCGCAGGATGAATTGACGGAAAAATGGCTGTTTGAGAGTGTTCAAACAACGGCGCTGATTGAGACGGTCTTGATAAGAGAGATTAAGGGGAGCAGGCGGACTGTCTGTGTCTCTTGTATGAGTGGGTGTCCGGTAGGATGTGTGTTTTGTGCGACAGGACAGGGTGGGTTTGAATGTAATCTGTCGACCGCGGAGATTCTGGAACAGGTGTATGTGGTTGATGCACGTTGTCGGGAGGTCGACGGCAAGGGGGTGAGCAACATTGTATTTATGGGGATGGGAGAGCCGCTACTCAATATAGATAATGTCCTGCAGGCGTGTAGAATTATTCAGGATGAGGCGGGGATGCAACTTGGGGGGCGTAAAATCACTATTTCTACTGCCGGGGTGGTCTCGGGAATTTATCGTTTAATTGAGCTTGGGTGTAATTATCGTCTTGCAGTATCTCTTCATGCACCTGAGCAGAAATTACGTGAGCGGTTGATCCCGATAGCGCGGAAATGGCCGCTGCAGGAGTTAATAAAGGCTTTGAAGGAATTTTCCAAGGTTGCAAGTCGGAGTATTACTATCGAATATTGTCTGATTGACCGCGTTAACAGCAGTAAGAAGCAAGCGCGGGAATTGGTTGAACTGCTCAAGGGAATTGAGTGTAAGATCAATTTGATACCGCTCAATCCGACTGCGGATAGTGAATATTCGGCTCCGCCTGCGGATAAGGTTAGGGCATTTCAGAGTACTTTGGAGGCACATGGTCTGAATGTCTTGCTCCGGGAAGAGAAGGGGCGTGATATTGATGCCGCCTGTGGCCAGCTAAAAGCCAAAAGACGGTAATTTTTAGTTATGTTATAGATGTTGTGTACTTTTATTGATCAATTATTGATAATAAAATATGATGATGTATTCGAAAATGAATGTTGATTGTGTGAGGAGGAAAAAATGTTAAAAGGTATTTCACCGCTACTGAGTCCGGAATTGCTGATGGTTCTTGCTACTATGGGGCATGGGGATGAGATTGTGCTCTCTGACGCGCATTTCCCGGCAGATTCGTTTAATTCACTGGTGGTTAGAGCAGACGGCATTAAGGTTGATCAGTTGCTGGAAGGTATTTTGCCGTTATTTGAGATTGACTCGTATGTTGATGATCCTCTTGTAATGATGGATGCAGCCGAGGGTGATGAATTAGATCCAGCAGTTCAGGAGCGGTATATGGTTCAGATCAAGAAGTATGCACCAGAGGCTCCGGAGATTGTGCGCATGGAACGTTTTGCGTTTTATGAGCGTGCTCAGGATGCTTTTGCCGTTGTCTTGACCGGAGAACTGGCTAAATATGGTAATATCATTCTGAAGAAGGGCGTTACTCCTTGTTAGAGACTGAGTCTGAAGCTGAGCAGGAGGATAGTATTCTTACTGTCTCTGATCTCTCTGTGGCTTTTGAAGTCTCGGGGCGTATAGCAGAGGCGGTTGGTGGGGTTGATTTTTCAATTCCACGTGGCAAGACTCTGGGGCTGGTCGGTGAATCAGGGAGTGGTAAGAGCGTGACCAGTCTGGCTATCATGCAGCTCCTTGATAATCGCATTGCCAGGATTGGCGGGAGTGTCAAGATCAATAAACGGGAGCTTCTTGGACTCTCGGAGCGGAAGATGCAGGCGGTACGCGGAAATGAGATTGCGATGATCTTCCAAGAGCCAATGACCAGCCTCAACCCGGTCTTTACTATTGGTAACCAGATCGTTGAAGCATTGCTTGCCCATGTAGCTTGCGGGTATGAGGCTGCTGCCACGGAAGCAATAAAAGTGTTGGGTGCAGTAGGAATTGCTGATGCTGCGAATATGTTGCGCCGCTATCCGCATGAATTGTCAGGCGGTATGAAGCAGCGGGTTATGATCGCGATGGCGCTTATCTGCAAGCCCAAACTACTCATTGCCGATGAGCCAACAACTGCGCTTGATGTCACGGTGCAGGCACAGATTCTTGATCTTTTGCGTTCGTTACAGCAGGAGTATGGGATGAGCATTCTGTTCATTACCCATGATTTGGGGGTGATTGCCGAGATTGCGCATGAGGTCTGTGTAATGTATGCGGGAAAGATTGTGGAGAGGGCTGAAGTGAATGCGTTGTTTGCTCAGCCGCAGCATCCTTATACTTCAGCTTTGGTGAAGAGTGTGCCACAGCTTAGCGGAGAACGTAAACGTTTATACTCAATCAAGGGTAGTGTGCCGAGTATTTTTGAACATCCTGTCGGGTGTAACTTTCAAGATAGGTGTGCATATACTTTTGAGCGTTGTCTGCTTTCTGAGCCGGAATTATGCTCTGAGAATTCTGAACATCATTATGTTGCGTGCTGGCGTTCAACTGTAGATTGAATCTGCAACTTGTTGTGAAACGGGTGGATCGACGTGGTCTACCCGTTGTTTTTTGTGCGCTGTTACTTTGGATTTGGCAATAGTATTTATAGCTATAGGCCATCTATGATAATTACAAAATTACTGCGTTTTCATTAAAAGCAATTAATAGAGGTCGCCTATAATCAGTTGTTTGGGATATTTTATTCGCTGGTGAATATAAATAGAGACTATTTGGGGTAATCTTTAGATTAATCTTGAATTGCTGGAACTATATATGTAAATTTATATTGAAGATTTAGGAGTTAGCATGAAAATAATTTTGAAAAAGACTTATAAACCAGTGCCTGGGGATTATATATTATTTCTTTACGCCGACGCCGAGAACCCGCTCTTTGCTGGGGATTTTGCAGGTGTAAAGCCGCTGCCGGAAGCGGGTGGTAAACAGTTGCTGAGTTGTGGGGAGTACGGCGGGGTTGAGCGGGTAACTCTAGCTACGGCGCGTCTGGACGCTGAGAATAGTTCGCTTGTGCGTGAGGTTAGGATTATTGTCAAACAGACTCTGGATAACCTGGAGATGACCGGTAGTGAGCGGTTGGTGCTCCTGCTCGGTGCAGCCCCTATTGAGGTTGTAATTGCAGCTCAAGAGGGAGCGCTGCTTGGCGGGTATACCTTTACCAAGTACAAAAAAGAGCAAAAAGATAAGGGTAAGACGTTACTGATACAGGTTGAGACTCTGGCAAAGGTTCGAAATCTACTTGCTAAGACCGAGAATCTTTATTCCTGGGTAAATTTCGCACGTGATATTCTCAATGAACCGGCAAATGCGGTGCATCCGGCAACTCTCTCCAAGCTCTTTATGCAGAAAGGTAGAGCTGCAGGTTTGAAGATGACCCTCTGGAATGAGGCAAAGCTCAAGACTGAAGGGTGTGGCGGAGTACTTGCGGTAGGTGGCGGAGCTACGAGCCGGCCATGTATCGTTATCGGTGAGTATAGCCCGGCTAAGGTTCGAAAGCACATTGTGCTGGTGGGTAAAGGGGTGACCTTCGATACCGGTGGTTATTGTCTCAAACCCGGTAGTTCACAACTGGGCATGAAGATGGATATGGGCGGGGCGGCAATGATGTTTGCGGCTGCCTGTGCTATTGCTGAGGCCAAGCTTGGGGTAAAGGTTACGGTTATTACACCGCTGGCGGAGAATGATATTTCGCATACCGCCTTCCATACTGAGGATATTCTCAAGATGCGCAATGGGATGAGCGTTGAAGTCGGTAATACTGATGCTGAAGGGCGGCTTATTCTGGCTGATGCGCTGGTTCTGGCTTCAGAGCAGAAAGCGGATTATATTGTTGATGCCGCGACCCTTACCGGCGCCTGTGTGGTGGGACTGGGCGAGGATATTGCTGGACTCTATGCTAATGACAGTATCTTGAGCGGGTTGCTCTTGGATGCTGCTGAGGATGCGGGAGAATATATGTGGGAGATGCCACTGCATACGCCATATGCCAAACTGCTGAATTCGGAGATCGCTGATACTAGTAATATGGGGGGCAAGTACGGGGGATCGATTACTGCGGCTTTATTCTTGCAGAAATTTGTGGATAAGGGGGCTAGTTGGGCGCATATAGATATTGCCGGACCGGGCATCAAGACAGATGCGCATGAACATTTGGGCAAGGGAGCAAAGGGCTTTGGCGTCAAGAGCATCTATGGTTTTGCGCAGAATCTCTAACCTGTAGTGCCTCGGAGTTCGCTTGGTAGGGGCTGCTTTGTCGATTATAGCGGTATTACATGAAAAAAAATTTTACAAGAATATTTATTTGAGTAAAATGTAGATATTCAGACTTATAAGGGATTATTGATGGATTCAGAAATATCTCAAAATAATTATATTGATAATGCCAGCTTTATCGAGATTGCACAAGGCAGAATGTCTAGGTGTATAAGTGTATGCCAATATATAAATAAGTCTGGTACTGCTAGTTCTGGTGCTGTGGATGGCTTTTTTACCCGGCCGCTTTTGGGTGAGATCACCTCGTATTGTAGTCAGATGGTCGAGTTTCTTGATGCGTGTGGGGCGCGAAACAATGAGACCTGGTATTATATGCGCCATCTTATGACCGCCGGGAAACTCTTTGCCTCGGTAGGATACGGATTACTGCATATTCAGCACTCACTCAAGGTTTACCATCTTGTTGATGACCTGACAGAGATGATGGATGATACCGAGGCGGCAATACGTTTTAATAGTGGTGTGCTTTTAAATTTTTCCAGTGAAGTTGTACGTGAGTCGTTGGAAATTGGTCTGGCCTTGCCTGAGTGTATTCTGGATGAAACGGAATTTGCCGATATCATGCCGCATAATCGCCTGCCACAGGATAAGACCGCGCAGAAAATATGTACTTCGGAGGAGACTATCGCCAGACTTTCGACAACCTTTCTTAATTTGGCGGCTGAAGCTGAGGCGCTGCATAAAGTCAAAAATTCAAATTCTGACTCTGTATTACTCCTATATACCTTCGTTGCTCAGCGAGGAGATTCTCCGGGTGCTTGAGTATAAGTTTCACAGTTTACAGTCGATGTATGACACTTATATTGCCAATACCTATGTCGAGCATGAAGATGATAAGTTGCTCTACCTCAGAGGTCACGCGTCGATCATATATCATCTTTTAGAGTTGGCGACTATGTATTGCCATTACTTTGAGCGGCATCTCTATATCCGGCAGTCGGAGGATTTTAATCATCCGCTGGTTGATCCCGATGAATTACTGGTAATACTGATAGAGTTCTTCCTCAAGTATACGAGTAATTATATCAAAGGTGCGGTGCAGCTATCACAGAATATGCTCAGAAAATATGCTGAAAAAGGTGAGATTACCGTCTCCGTGCCGAAATATCGTGGTTTTCATGTCCGACCATCTACACTGGTGGCAAAAATCTGCTTGCATTATGGTAGTGAAGTTAGGATGGTATTGGAGGGCGAGGAGTATGATGCTTCGGCGCCGCTAGATTTGTTTAGAGCTAATGAATATATCAATGCGGTTAAGCGGCGGCGTCTGGCGGCTCACGTCGCGGAGATGGAACTTGTTACCCCGAAAGATTCTACTCGACTTACAGATGCCGTACAGGATGTGGTCTATCGGTTGTCTTATGAGCAAAAGATTGTTATCTATGAAAATCCACTCCCTATCCGTGAGTTTAAGCCGTTGGAATTGGATGAAGAACTCTTCTCGCAACTGGTTCTTACTGAGATAACCAGGCTCCTGGCTATGGGTAAGCTCGATATAGAGAGTGAGCTGGAGATTACTTTTACCGGGGATACCAGGGTGCTTAATGATCTGGAGATACTGGTTAATAACGGTTATGGTGAAGATGAATTCGGGAATAATATTCCTCTGCCTATTGAACTGGCATATCTGAAGCGTTGAGGTGTTGACGGCAGATGAATTTGTGCATATTAAATTATAGGGTATGACGTTAATGCCATACCCTATATTGCTAATATATATTTTGAAATATTTACAAATTACTCACTGGTGTTATGCTGAATTCCGGGGTAGAGCAGGTTGAGTTCGGTTCCAGAGTTTTCATTTAGAAACTCCTTGATAGATGGGAACTGCGAGTCGCTCTGGGCGGTAAAGAAGTCCATGAATGATAGCTGGCGTTTATAGGTGAAGATCTCCGGGAAGTCGGTAGTACAAGATTTTTTGGCTTCATCCAGGCTCGACTGGAAGTATCCGACCTCATCAATTAGGCCGTAGTCACGGGCTTCTGAGGCAAGATATACCTTGCCGTCGGCAAGTTTCGCGACCTGCTCTAGGGGGAGATTCCTACCTTTACTGATAATACCGATAAAACGCTGATGGAAGGCGGTAAGAATATGGTCAAAGTATTCTTTCTCTTCCGGGGTCATCTTCTTAAAAGGCGAGCCAATATCCTTGCTGTCGGTACTCTTTAAAGGATCGACAACTACTCCGATCTTTTCAAGGAGACCGGTGACCTCCACATGCTGCATAATAACCCCGAATGAGCCGACCAGGGCGGTAGGGCTGGCAACAATATAGTCTGCAGGAGAAGCTATATAGTAACCACCGCTGGCGCAGAGTTGACCGACATAGACGATAACCTTCTTCCCAGACTTCTTGAGTTTCTCAACTTCATTATAGATGATGTCACTCGCACTCACGCTGCCGCCGGGAGAGTCGATGTGTAGAATTACTGCTTTGACCGTCTTGTCCTTGGCTACATGTTTTAGTTGGCAGGAGAGATTATAGAGCATTCCGGTACCGTAATACGAGTTGCCGGAACCGAAGATCGGGCCGGTCACCTGGATGATGGCGATACGGTTAGCGGTATCTTCTCCTCCAAGTTTTTCTTCTACATATGGAGTTTCACGCTCGGTTATCGCCATTGCCGAAGCATTGTCGATAACCGAGTTCATAAAATCAGCTCCGGTATTGATCAGCATTACTCCGCCGAAGACGATGATGGCCATGAAACCCAGTGAGAAGACGACCGCTAGCAGACAACCATGGTTGCTGTTTTTGGGTGGAAGTGGCCTTACCGGAGGTATATTTCCAGATGGCGGTGTGTACCCGTTATTATTGGTGAACTCTTGATTCGGCGCACTGTGGCTGTTGCCAGGCTCATTATATGAACTCATACCTACCCCTTGATAACGATATTGACCATTCTCTGTGGAACCACGATAACTTTAATAATAGTTTTTTCGCCAATAAATGCAGTAACTTTTTCATCAGCCAAGGCGATTTTTTCCAACTCTTGAGCCGTGAGTTTCAGATTGACGCTTATTTTGCTCTTGAGCTTTCCATTTACCTGAACTGGTATCTCAATGGTATCTTCGGTGCAGAGTTCTTTATCCGCTACCGGCCAGCCAGCTTTAAAGATGCTTTCGGTATGCCCGATAACTTCCCACATCTCTTCACAGAGGTGTGGGGTAATTGGAGAGAGAATCCTGAGTACTGTCTCCAGAACCTCTCTGGCTACTGAGCAGTCTATTGCCGCGCCTGTTGACATACGGTTGCGGAAGAGGTTAATCAATTCATTACAGCGGGCAATCGCGGTATTAAAGTGGAAGCCACCTTCGATTGAGTTGGTAACCGCCTCAATACACTGATGGGTTTTACGGAGAATATCAAGGCTGTTCTTGTCAATATCCGGGTTACGCTCGGCGCCTAGTGGGGCGAGCTTCCCGGCAGTGCCGTCACTCCATTCCATTACGGTAAGATGGAGGCGGCTGATGGTGCGCCAGGCACCATTGAGTCCGGCCTCGCTCCAGATCTGCATGCGATCCGGTGGGGAATCTGAGAGCATGTAGAGTCTGACCGCATCGGTACCTACTCGGTCAAACATCTCATCGGGGTCTACGACATTGAGTTTAGTTTTGGATATTTTGGTCATCTCGGCGGTTACTCCGTCGCGTCCGCACTTCTTACAGCTGCCGACCTTGCCTTGAGTCTTGCTTTTGTCGGCATCAGAGTAGAATTCTACCTCTGATTCATTGAGCCACTTGCAATTCTCGCAACGGTAGGCGGTCTTGCAGACCATGCCCTGGCAGAATAGCCTGGCAAAGGGCTCGGTGAAATCCAGTAGTCCCAGATCGTACAGTACCATGGTAAAGAAACGGGCATAGATCAGGTGCATGGTGGCATGCTCGATACCGCCGACATACTGGTCGACCGTCATCCATTTTTTAATGTTCTCCGGAGCGAAGGGAGCTTGCGCATTATCGGGATCGCAGAAGCGCAGGAAGTACCAGGACGAATCGACAAAGGTATCCATCGTATCTGTCTCCCGACGAGCCGGGCTTGAACACTTGGGACAGGTGCAGTTGACAAAACTCGCGCTGGTGTTGAGCGGGTTGCCGTCTCCTGAGAAGGTAACATCGGTAGGGAGTACTACCGGCAGATCTTCCACCGGAACCGGTACGGTACCGCAGTTGTCACAGTATATGACCGGGATGGGGGTGCCCCAGTAGCGTTGGCGGGAGATAAGCCAGTCGCGGAGGCGGTAGTTGATTGTGCCTTCACCGTAGCCTTCTTTGCCGAGCCAAGCGATGATATCAGACATAGCTTCGGTATTGATCCGGCCGGAGAACTCACCGGAGTTGACTAGAACTCCCGGTGTGGTGAATGCTTCGTCCATAGACGCCGGGTCGAGAGTGTCGGTGTCTGCAGGATTGATTACAACCTTGATCTCAATCCCATATTTTCTAGCAAATTCGAAGTCACGCTGGTCATGAGCCGGTACCGCCATTACCGCTCCGGTGCCGTAACTCATCAGAGCGAAGTTGGCTACCCAGAGTTCAACGTCTTCACCGTTTACCGGGTTTATTACATGAAATCCAGTATTTACCCCGACTTTCTCCTTATCTGCCAGTTCTTTCTCCGAGGTGCCGGCTGCGCGCATCTCCCGTACCGCTTGCATCACTCTCTCTTCTTGCGCTGTTCCCTTGACCAATTTTTCAATGAGTGGGTGCTCCGGGGCAAGCGACATAAAGGTTACTCCGAAGAGGGTGTCGGGGCGGGTAGTAAATACCGGTAGTACTTCACCGGTCTCCTTGACGGTGAAATCTACACGCGCGCCCTCGCTGCGGCCGATCCACTCCTCTTGCATTGCGATTACCGAGTCTGGCCATTTGCCGCGGAGCTCTGCGTGGCCGTCCAAGAGGCGTTGTGAGTACTGGCTCATTTTGAAGAACCACTGGGACATATCCTTTTGAATAACGACCGAACCGCAACGTTCGCACTCTCCATCCTTTACCTGTTCGTTGGCCAGTACGGTCTGGCAGGAGTCACACCAGTTTACCGGGGCGGTCTTCTTCTCGGCCAGACCTTTCTCTAGGAATTTGAGGAAGAACCACTGATTCCATTTATAATAATCTACATGGCTGGTAGCGACCTCACGCTTCCAGTCGAAACCCCAGCCGGCGCGGTTCATTTGCTCGGTCATCCGGGTTATGTTCTTTTCAGTGAAGTCATGTGGGTGCTGTCCGGTGCGGATAGCGGCATTCTCGGCGGGAAGACCGAATGAGTCCCAACCCATGGGTGAGATAACATCATAGCCTTGGAGCAGCTTGTAACGTACGATAACATCGCTGATGGTATAGTTTATAACATGCCCCATATGGAGTACGCCACTCGGATAGGGGTACATGCTCAGGACATAGGATTTTTCTTTGCCTGCATTGAATCCGGTTTTGAAGAGCCCCATTTCGTCCCAGCGCTTTTGCCATTTCTTCTCTGTCTCGATAAAATCAAACTTGGTCTCAGCCATATTATCTTCCTTCTGCCCCATTGTACCGTAATAAATCAGTCACATATTGTTAGATTGAAGAGATAATTATACGGGTTTATAAGCTTAATACAAGTATTGGCTTAGATTGATTGTCAAGTAAAGCTTGCGGTTGAATGGCATGAAGTATTCATGGAGCATAACGTCGAGGCAGTAATCAAATGATGCTTGTCATCTTCATAACTGTTTGATAATAAAATAATTATGTGGCTAAATTTCACATGAAAGTGTTGGCATTAGTTACAGAGAATATTAGAGCCAGTATGGGCTTTGTAAGGAAATATGTTGAGAATCAAGGTTTTAGGAGGTATTGCCATGAATTATATGAAATTTGTGTATTTGTTCTTAATAATAGTTGTTATGAGTATTGGTGCTGTGGTACTCGGCAGCAGTAAGGAGGGAATGACTATGCCTGATAAAGAAATTATAGAATCTAAATATGAAGTTGCGACCTTTGCCGGAGGTTGTTTCTGGTGTATGGAGGCGGATCTAGCGAAGATTCCTGGGGTAGCGCGGGTGGTCTCGGGGTATACGGGGGCGGAAGCGGCAACGGCAAATTATGCAGCCGTCTCCAGTGGGACTACCGGGCATCGGGAAGCGGTTCAGGTGTATTTTGATCCAGAACAAGTTACGTATGCGCAGGTGCTCAGCGCGTTCTGGACGCATATTGATCCGACCGACTCAGGAGGCTCCTTTGTAGACCGGGGACGGCAGTATACTTCGGCCATCTTTGTACATGATGCCCGTCAGCGGGAATTGGCCGTTTTGTCCAAAGAGCAGATAGCGGCTTCTGGTCGTTTTGCGCGACCGGTAGTCACTGAGATTTTGCCCTATGAGCAGTTCTATCCGGCGGAAGAGTATCATCAGGACTATGCAGAGAAAAATCCTGAACACTATCAGCGTTATCGTTGTGCCTCAGGGCGTGATAGCTATATTGCGGCGAATTGGCGCGGGAAGGGTGGTATTCTGGATGAGGTAGTACAGAGTGTTGAAGCTGCAGAAGTGGAGTATGTGGTACCGAGTGAGGCAGAGTTGAAGCAGAGGTTGACGCCGTTGCAATATAGTGTGGTGCGTGAAAACTCAACTGAGATGCCATTTGATAACAAATATTGGGATAACAAGGAGGAGGGGATATATGTCGATATTGTCAGTGGTGAACCTCTGTTCTCGTCACGAGATAAATTTGACTCAGGTACCGGCTGGCCGTCTTTCTCCAAACCCTTGGATAGTGTAAGTATTACCGAGAAAGTAGATAATACTCTGGCGCTACCGAGAATAGAGGTCAGGTCGGAGACGGCGGACTCGCATCTGGGGCATGTTTTTAATGATGGGCCGGGAGTATCTGGGAAGCGCTACTGTATTAATTCAGCCAGTCTGCGCTTTATCAGCCGTGACCAACTTGAGAGTGAAGGCTATGGCGAGTATATGAGCATATTTGATAAATAATTAAAATTATATTATGTTTAATCCTCTACTGCGATCTGGAGTAGAGGATTTTTTTTAACGATAAGTTTAGGGCTATTTGTTTTTTGAAGCGCATATGGAATAAACAACCTGCAATTTAGCAGATAATATTCAAGGTTATGCATGATATGATTGCAAAAAAAAGTGACAAAAGGTAGAATGTTGTGAGGTTTGGTGCGGATGGTGTGTGGTAATAATATTATAGTGTCTTATTATAAATAATAAGGGGAGTGCAATATGGATGATACCCTATGTCTAATGAAGCAGGAGGAGATAGTAGCGCTGGAGAAGGAGATCAAGTTTTTTGAGGGTAAGAACGGGCTCAGACTGGCGTATCATGAGTACGGTAAACCCGGCGGTAAGCCGATGCTCTTTATGCATGGATCGGGTTCGCATCTCCATGCCTCCCTCTGGCATAAGCCGGCTCAGGAATATGGTTTTCATCTGGTAATCCCTGATCGTCCCGGAGTCGGGCACTCTACCTTCAAGCCTGGCTGGACTCTTCAGGAGTATGCGGCAGAACTGGTGGCTTTGGCGGATTATCTGGGGTTTGGTGAGTTTGCAATAGCTGGAATATCGGGAGGAGGGCCGAGTTTGATGGCAGTGGCGCATGACTACCCTGAGCGTTTGAAATGTGTAATTGATCTTGCTTGCGCCATGCCGGTATATACCGATAAGGAGATGATCAAGAGTCTGGGCTTTGCCGATAAGATGTATGCAAAATTGGGGGCAAACCTGCCGCTGGCACTCTTCAAGTTCCCCTTTTATTTACTGAATATTATGCTCGGGGTGATGAAGAGCCCGGCGTCATTTGCCAATATGTTTAAGAGCAGCCTCTGTACGGCCGATAAAGCGCTCTTTGCAGAGCCTGATTTTCAGTATTTGATTATGGAGGATTTTAAAGAGTTGTTCCGTGCCGGCGCTACCGGCCCGGCATATGATGCGCAGACGAATTACCGGGAGTGGGGCTTTGCGCTTGAAGATATCGCTAAGCCTATAGATGTCTTTCATGGAGTCGAGGATAAATTTGTGCCGATAAAATTCAGCGAGTATCTTGCCGCGCGGGCGCAGAACGTTACAATAAACCGTATTGATGGGGTTGGGCATTTTTATCATATCGCCTATGGGTATCATATCCTTCGGCAGATCAATGAGAAATACTATACTTGAGGTTAAGTTTACAAGATAGGGGGAAGAATGGGTGCGGGAAATTACTGTCCGATACTCGGGACTCTGGGGTTTATACTCTCGGAGTGTAAAACCAAGGTCTTGATGGTACATCGTAATGCGCGTAGAGATGATGATCAGCTTGGGAAGTATAATGGGCTGGGCGGGCATATGGAGCCGGAGGAAGACATTGCGGCGTGTATGAAGCGCGAGATACGGGAAGAGGCCGGGATAGAAGTAGTGCATATGACCCTGCGCGGAACCGTCAACTGGACCGGCTTCGGCCCCAAGGGTGAGGATTGGTTCGGTTTTATCTTTTTGATCACCGAGTATACTGGAGAACCGAATACGGTGAACGAAGAAGGTGATTTGAGTTGGGTGGAGATAGACAGGATATGTGAATTGCCGATCTGGGAAGGGGATAAGCACTTTTTGCCCCTGGTCTTCGACGCTGATCCTAGGGCTTTTCACGGTTATATGCCGTATCGCGACGATAAACCGTTAGGATGGAATTATACTAGGTTCTAAATTTCTGTATTTACAAATTTGCGACAGAGTTAAGAATTTCTGCAGTTACCGAAGGGATAAATTCAATAATCCGGTATTCTGCCAGATTATGTATTTTAAATGGATCTTCGGCAATAATTTGCTCAACCTCGCTGGTTGACTCAGCAGTAAAGATAATAAGTCCGCCCTTTCTGGGGTTTTTCCGACCGGCAAGAAGGAGCTTCTGCGCCTTCAGATACTTATTGAGGAAATCTCGATGAGCCTCTAGGTGCTGGTCAATTTTATTCAACTCGCTGATATAGGTGAGTTCTACTAGATACATCTGAAAACTCCTTTGATTAATTTCAAATTAAGATTTTGGTGCTTATTCTTCACGCGGATGTTTCTGTAACATCTCGAATAGTGCTTTCACCAGTTGCGGCAGTCCATCTCCGGTGACGGCGCTTATGCCGATCACCTCGACCCCGGTCTCTTCCCGTACCCATTCTAATGCGTCATCCGCTCCGGTAAGATCAAGCTTGTTGCCCACGACAAGTTGGGGTTTGTCCCCAAGACTACGGCTGAATTTTTTGAGCTCTTTGTTGATGGCAAAATAATTATCCAGCGGATAGGTGCCGTCTACCGGGCACATGTTTACCAGGTGCAGAATAAAACGGCAGCGCTCAATATGCCGAAGAAATTCGTGCCCCAGGCCGTGACCATCTGCAGCGCCCTCAATCAGGCCGGGGATATCGGCCATGACCAACTCATGACCATAGCCACTACTTACAATGCCTAGTTGTGGCTGCATGGTGGTAAACGGGTAGTCGGCAATCTTCGGTCTGGCTGCCGAAAGGCGCGAGAGCAGGGTGCTCTTACCCGCATTGGGAAAACCGGCAAGACCTACGTCGGCAATAAGTTTTAATTCGAGCTCGAGGGTTTTACTCTCATTCGGTTCGCCATAGGTAAAGTCGCGCGGAGCCTGATTGGTAGCGGAGATGAAGCTTCGGTTGCCCCGTCCGCCCTTGCCGCCTTGAGCAACGAGAAACTCCTGCTCATCCGCGGTGAGATCGGCAATTACTACGCCGTTACAGCGTATTTCGGTGCCGATCGGTACGGGGATTATAATATTATCTGCGGTCTTACCGCGCCCCATCTTGGCGCGTCCGGGCTGGCCATTCTTGGCTATATAGCACTGCGTCTTGGCTAGGGGGAGGAGGGTATCGATATTACGGGAGGCTTGGAGAATGATACTGCCCCCGTCACCTCCGTCACCTCCGTCTGGCCCGCCCCAAGCGAGGTTACGCTCACGTTTGAAGGATACGGTACCGTTTCCTCCTGAGCCGGAACTTACTTCAATAACGGTCTGGTCAACAAACTTCATAATCTGGCTTTCTTTGGTTAGAAGTCACTGTAAGGTTGTTCTTCAGTGTAATACCGGTTAGTAGCAGGGAGAGTCCCGTCTTTATACGCAATATTAAGGGTTATTGCTGTGTCCTCGAAATTGAAGGTTCTGGCTTCAAAATGGACAAATCCGGTTTCAAAGGCTAACTCCCGGATGTTCTGGTAATTCCAGTAACCTGGGATTCTGTGCTCGACGGATTCCAGGCTGGATTCTGTTCCATTATTGATAATATACATATACTTGTAATCACGGTAGTCTGTAGCTGTTGCCGTCTTTAAAAAGAGCTTGGTGCATCCGTTCTTGCCGTCACGGAAACTCCATTCGATACTCTCAGCAGCACGCTGATCATAGTATGCAATCTCACTGTGGGCAAAGGGGGAATTCTCGGCAGCTCCGAGAAAGATCAGGATGCCGCCGGGAAGGATTATCTCCGATAGTTGGCAGAAGACCTCTTTGAGTTCGTGCCAGTCCGGTTCATAGAGAAGTTCACTGCTGCAGACCGAGTTTACCTGATGGGGAAGAATCTCTTTGAGCCTTTTGCCGTTTTCACCTTGTAGAAAGATCAGATGGGAATTACCAGCGGCTCCGGATAAAATCCGGGCGCCATTTATAGCGTTTGCGGCGGGATCATAACCGATTACACTATGGCCGAGATTAGTCAGTACGCGGTTTAGCGCGCCGAAGCCTGATAGGTAATTCAGGCAGTTGCTGACTGCGGCGTCCTTGAGGACGCTTGAAATACTAGCCGCGAGAGAGGTTATGTCAGGAGTAAGGAAGTTGTCGCTCCTGAGCGAATGGCTGAACCACTCCCAGTAATATTCTCTTTCTCTGGTATTGCGTCTGATTTCATTCATGGGTAATTCCTAATTTAGAGTTCTGAGGTTGTGGCTGTCTTTTTTAGAATATCCTTCAAGATAGCATAAATATTCGTGAGGTCTATTTCAAGCTTGTCCAAAGCGTAATGTGATATTTCCGGGATTGCTTGTTCGTAGGGAATTCCCAAGCCCAGGACTTTGCAGAAGAAATCAGCTAGGTGAATAAGCGCGGGCAGACGTTCGGCAGAATTCTCAGGGCAGCTGTAATATCTACAGACATTCGTGATGCGATCCGGGATATTCCATTCTTCCAGGAGCATGGTTGCAAGCTGGATATGGTCAAAATCAAGGAGCGTGTTCTCGGCTTCAAGCAAGGTGCAGTGATTCTCTTGCGCATAATTTTTGACTATAACAAATTCATCGGTAAAGTACTGATTGAGAATAAGGATGCCAAAGTCATGGAGGAGTCCGGCGATGAAGGCGTCGGCGCGAATGTTAATGTCTTCGTCGCGAGACAGTATCTCTGCAACCGCCCCGGTATTTACCGAGAAACTCCAGTATCCCTGTGAGTCAAAACCACTTATCTGATCCTTGCGAATATCCAGAATAAAAGTAGTTAGCGCCAGGTTGCGGATAGCATTGAATCCTAGGATAACGATGGCGTAGTTGATATTGGTAATCTGCTTACTGAAGCCATAGAATGGCGAATTGACCAATTTGAGAATCTTGGTAGAGAGTGAGATGTCACTGGTGATAACCTCGGCAATATCTGTAGCTGAGGAGTTGGAACTGTTCACGAGCTTGTTTATTTTGATGACAATATCGGGCAGTGAGAGCAGTTCGGTGATTTCGGCCATTCGCTCTTTCAATTCAGACATGGAGTAATCCCTCCTCAGCAAGCTGCATGAGAGCAGCTTTGATCTGCTGCATGTCTGCATTAGCCGCGTGTACGGCGAACATCGACTCTATCCGCTCAAGGGTGTGGGCGGAGTCAGGCTGATGTTGACCGTCTTGCGGTTTTAAGGAAGAATCATCTCTTGATCCATTCATACAACGAAGTCCTCGGAAGTTTTGAGATCCAGAATCAGTTCGGCTATCAATTTTGAGCAGTGTTCAACATCCTTGAGGTTTACCACCTCTACTGGTGAGTGCATATAGCGGTTGGGTATACTTATAAGTGCAGTGGCGCAGTGGTTGGCGCTGAGTTGCATAGCGTTGGCATCTGTACCGCTGCCACGCGGTATAGGTTGTTCCTGAACAGCGATTTTCGCCTTTTTGGCGACGAGATTCAGCCGTTTATGAAGCAGGTGATTGAAATTAGGCCCGCGGTGCAGAATCGGCCCGGATCCGCACTTGGCTTCGCCGACCATCTTGGCATTCATTTCCGGCGCGTCGGTTGCAAAGCCTACATCTACCGCAATGCCGATATGGGGTTTGATCGCTTCAGCTGCAGTTTTGGCTCCGCGTAGACCGATCTCTTCTTGAACAGTGCTGACTGCGTGGACGGCGACATTGAGCTTCTTGCCTTTGAGGTGTCTGAGAACATCAGCGATAATAAAGGCGCCGATACGATCGTCAAAACCGCGGCAGGTAACTAGATCATTCTTCAAATCAGTCCAGTTCTTATCAATAGTTGCTACATCACCGAGCGCAACATATTTGAGGGCATCTTCTTTATCTTTGGCTCCGATATCAATCCAGAGAGAGTCGATTTTACTCTGTGAGCCTTCACGTTCTTTGGCGGTCATAAGGTGAATCGGCTTTACTCCGATTACGCCGGGAATATCGCCTTTTTCATTATGAATAAGAACCTTCTCGCCCTGTAGCAGTGGGATGTTTACTCCACCTACCGCACTGAAATAGATAAAACCTTTATCATCAACATACATGACCATAAGTCCGATCTCATCACAGTGACCAGCAAGCATTACCCGGGTCTTGGCCTTAGGATTGATTACGCCATGCAGGTTGCCATGGACATCAAAAGTTGCTGTCGCGCCATTCTTAAGCATGTATTTTTCCAGAACTAACTGTCCCGGTTTTTCATACCCGGATGGGGTGGGCTGGGCTAGGAGATGTTTGAGGACTTCTAGGGTTGATTTAGTCATGACTTTCCTTTTGTAAATTATAATTGAGTTTGAGCGCAGTAGCAAGTGCCGGGTACTCTCGGTAACCCTTATTATATGAGTTTTTTTATAATTTCAAGTGCTAGAATCTAAATTTACAATAACCAGGAGAATTAGATTTATAAGGTTGTAAATAATTTGAATTATAGTAAAATGTATTATAATATGGGTGTATTTGTTGTATTCATAATTTTATAGGTTTATTTCGAGGTAAAGAAAATTATGGGTATATTTTCATTTACAAAAAGATTGTTTTAAATTAAAAAAAAAGAAAGAATATGATCAAACTTTATTCATATCTGACTTCTGATCGTGTACAAATCGCTGAGGCAGACAATAAGAATAGTGCAATACTTACTACACTTGAGTTGTTCAGAGGCTGTAAGGATATCCTCGATTTTGAGCGGTTCTGCCGGGATATTCTCGATAGGGAGGCACTCTTGCCTACAGGGATCGGCCATGGCATAGGGGTGCCACATATAAAAAATGCCAATGTGCGCCAGCCTGTAGTGGGAATTACGGTGCTGAAGCGTGCAATAAACTATAATAGTATGGATGGAATTCCGGTTAATATTATTATCATGGTCGGAATGCCTCAGGGTTTTGAAAACGAGTACTTGCAGTATTTATCCAAGGTCAGTATCAAACTTGCGGTTGAAGCGAACAGAAACCGGATTATTGCCTGCACGAGTAACGCAGAGTTATTGACTGTGCTACAGGCTTTATGATTATTTGGGTTGAAGGGAACTATATTTTCGATGAGTTTTCATAGTAAAAACCTGTTAAGCAGTAATTTGATTGCTGAATTTGCAGGACTTACCGCTCGGCTGCCGGATTATGTCAATCTGACGGTGAATAACCTGGCTGAACTTGCATCGGTACAGGATTTCTTTGAGAAGATTGCAGATCTTCTTGCTCAAGATTGGGCAACGGTGGCGGTAATAGCTGAGGAATATAAGTCACTGGTTGAGAAGATTATGCTAGGTGAGGAGACCAGTGACGAAGCCATAAAAATAGTTATTGAAGGCCTTGATAGCATTACGCAGCTTCCACAGACAGCGGAGCCAGAGGCTATTATTGAGAGAATGTCCAAGATCCTCTCCAATGAAAAGCTGGAAATGCTTGAGCCTGAGTATGGCGAGCTTACCAATACGCCGATGGGGATACTTATTCTCAATACGCAAGAGGATTTTGTGGTATACAATGAGTTTGTTTCCGAGTCGGTAGATCATTTAGAGAATTTGGAGTCTGAGACCCTTGATTTGGAAGAAGGAAAGGATCAACGCGAGGTAATTGAAAGCATATTCAGAGCCTTTCACAGTATTAAGGGAGCAGCAGGTTTCCTTGGGTTGAACGCGGTGAATAAGCTTTGCCATGAATGTGAGAACATGCTTGATATGTTGCGTAAGGGTACGCTTTATATGTCCAGCGAGGTCTCAGAGTTGATTCTAAAGACCAAGGATGCGCTTTCGTCGATGCTTGATATTATAAAAGGGCATCTGAATGAAGGAAATAACGGTCAGGCTCTGCCGGATTATGATATTTTGCCACTGCTCTATGGCTTTCAGGAGATAAAACGAAAACTGGAAGATGAAGCGCAAAGCAATATCGACAGTGAGAGCGAGATCCTTCACGGGAAACTTGGAGGAATCCTCGTTGACAATGGGGTGATCTCAAAACAAGATCTGCAGAAGGCGCTGGGACAACAGAATAAGCCTCTGGGTGATATTGTGGTTGAGATGGGGGTTGCAAGCCATGAGCAGATTGAGCGAGCAATTCAGAAAAGTGGCGCAGAGGGCGTCAAGTCGATCTCATCAATCAAGGTTGAAGCAAGCAAGTTGGAGACTCTCCTGGAGATGGCTGGGGAGCTGATAGTAGCGCATTCACAGGTGGCTAATTACCGGGAACTGAATAATGAGCAGCATCTGGAGTTTGCCAAGAACGTCGCCAATCTGGGTAAGATTTCGACAAACCTTCAGGAGCAGATAATGTCGTTGCGTCTGGTCCCGATTCGTGGTTTATTCAATAAAATGCATCGTTTGGTACGGGACACGGCTAAAAAGACAGGTAAACATGCATTGCTCAAGCTCTTTGGAGAAGATACAGAGGTCGACAAGACAATCATCGACCAGATTGCCGATCCTCTGGTGCATCTTCTACGGAATGCGGTGGATCATGGCATTGAAAATCAGGAGGAGCGGGTTTTATCCGGTAAGAGTGAGCAGGGAGTTATACAATTGAAGGCTTATCATTCCGGGGGCAGTGTTGTTATTGAGATTGGAGATGACGGTAAGGGGATAAGCCTGGATAAGATTTATCGAAAGGCTGTAGATAAAGGTTTTATTAATTCTGATGAATTATTGTCGGATAAGGATAAACTGGATTTGATCTTCACCCCGGGGTTCTCCACTAATGAGCAGGCGACCGATATCTCCGGGCGTGGGGTTGGTATGGATGTGGTGCGTAAGAATATTCTGGCGCTTGGAGGAACGGTAGAGGTTGATAGCCGGGTTGGAGTGGGGACAACATTTATTATCAGGCTTCCTTTGACTATGGCGATAGTCGATGGCATGATCATTACCATTGCCGGTCAGCGTTATGTTTTGCCGACTCTTAATATCGAGGAGTCGATCAAGCCTAAAGCGGATAATTTGAACGGGGTAACCGGGAGTAAGGGTTTGACCTTGCAGGTGCGGGGCAAATTAATCCCGCTGGTAGAACTGGCTACAGTATTTGGGCAGGAGTCCAGTAAAGAGGTTGAAGAAAAACTTGTTGTTGTGGTTAAGAATGAGCAGAGGAAGTGCGGACTGGTAATTGATGAAGTCTTGCAGCAGCAGCAGGTGGTCATAAAAAACTTGGGTGAGAGCTTAAAAGGCTTGGTGGGAGTTTCTGGGGGGTGTATTCTTGGAGATGGGCAGGTGGGGCTTATTTTAGATGTTCCGTCGTTAATAAAACTTGCTAATTACGCCTAGGTGTGATATTATTACTTGATTCGCTTATTATTGTAGGAATGGAATGTCATGGGTAACGAAAAATATGGATATAAAGTGCTTATTGTTGATGATGAGCCGGAAATTCTACGTACTCTTAAGTCATACTTGGCGATGAACGGCTTTGAAGTTTTTACTGCTAATTCAGGTCGTGATGCTCTGGCTTTGATCAATACAGATAAGATTAACATTGTTCTAACTGATATTAGCATGCCGGGTATGGATGGTCTTGAACTATTAAAACAGATCAGAAGTGTTGACTTCAGTATCCAAGTTATTATGATGACCGGTTTTTCCACCTTCAGTACTACTATTACAGCACTTGAGTACGGTGCGGCTGATTATATTGTGAAACCTTTTGAAGACTTGGATGAAATTGTAACCCTTTTGAAGATTACGGCAGATAAGTTATATCGCTGGCGCAAAATACTGGCTGGTAGTTCAAAGGGCGGGCATAGGAGTTAGTTATGGGGATACGAACACTTATTGTTGACGATTCTGCGATTGTACGCAAGATGCTCAAACAGATGTTGGAGAAAGACCCGGAGATTGAGGTGATCGGGAGTGCTCCAGATCCTTATGTGGCTCGGAATAAGATTGTCGAATTAAAACCAGACGTTATCACTCTGGATCTTGAAATGCCGAGAATGGACGGGTTGACCTTTCTTAAAAAATTGATGAAGGCTATGCCTATTCCGGTGATTGTGGTCAGTGGTATTACCGCTAAGGGTTGTGCACTCTCAATTGAAGCTCTGGAGTCTGGGGCGGTGGAGGTGATTGAAAAACCATCTTTCAATGACAAGACCTCGCTTGAAGCGTTTTCCGCCCGGCTCTGTGATAAGGTTATTGCCGCATCTAGAGCAAGCATCAAGAGTCCATTGCCCCGTAGTCGTGTGCGTAGAAAGGCTTTGAGTACAAATAAGCCGGTTAATAATGGTGTTATTATTGCTATTGGTGCGTCGACTGGTGGTACTGATGCGCTCAAGAGCGTACTTATGCGTATGCCGGTGCAGTCACCACCTATTGTGATTGTACAGCATATGCCTGACAGCTTTACCAAAGCTTTTGCGCGGCGACTTAACGATTGCTGTGAACTTGAGGTGTTGGAAGCTGAGGATCGTATGGAAGCGATTCCGGGTAGAGCAATAGTGGCTAATGGTGCCAGACATCTTACGATATCGCGGGTAGGTCTTACCCGTTACCGGGTGAATTCATCTGATGGAGAGTTGGTGTGTCGGCATAAGCCGTCTGTAGAAGTACTCTTTAATTCTGTTGCCGCAGAGGCTAGTAAGCATGCGATAGGAGTTATGTTGACCGGGATGGGCAATGACGGGGCGCAGGCGATGTTGAATATGCATAATTCTGGGGCTAGAACTATTGCGCAAGATGAAAAATCATGCGTTGTCTTCGGAATGCCTAAGGAAGCAATCAAGCTTGGGGCTGTGGATAAGGTGGTTGCGCTTGATAGTGTGCCAGAGGCTATTTTTTCTTTCCTCTAGTTCTAAAATTTGTTGAAAAAAAAAATTCTTATGTTAAGCTTAGTCAGTGCATAATGTGCAATTCTGAACTTATTTTAAATCAATTAATTTGGTTATTTACATTTACCAGGAGAAGTAAAAATGAAAATTCTTATTGTTGATGATTCTTCAACTATGCGACGTATTATTGGAAACACCCTTAAAACTATCGGTCAGGAGGATGTAGTAACTGCTGGCGATGGGGTTGAAGGTTTGGCTGCGCTTGACGCAAATTCCGATATCGATTTGGTGTTGAGTGACTGGAATATGCCGAATATGAATGGATTGGATTTCTTGATTAAGATTCGGGAAACCCGCAGCAATAAAGATCTGCCAGTTATTATGATTACCACTGAAGCTGAAAAGGCAAACGTTATTACAGCGATCAAGGCTGGTGCGAATAATTATATTGTAAAACCATTTACCCCTGAGGTTTTGTCAGAGAAATTATCTCCTTTCTTACAGTAAAATGTTAGCAGGTGTTATTGACGTTGTGTAATGTGGGAGTTAAACAATGAAGATAGTGATAGCAGCGCCAAATCCGAGCATGTTGAACATGGTTAAGAATGCTTTTCAAAGCATGCATGTACAGAATACGGATTTTGTCGCTGTTTCGAATGAAGAAGAGACAACTGCAGCTTTAGATGATCACTCGGTATTTCTGGTTGACTGGGAATTTACTGGGAATGTCGCTACTAATCTAGTTGCGCATGCTAAAAAGGAAAAGCCTAAGATTCCTGTACTCTTGCTGGCAACTAAGCAAAAAGCCGGGACGACTTTTTCCGGGATGAAGGCTGGTGCTTCTGGGGTAGTCAATAAACCTTTTGATCCGGAAGAATTGGTAAGGGCGGTTGCTACTGCTCTTAAGTCTACCGCTGGGAAGAAGCAGAAGGTAAATGTTGAGTTTATCAATCCATTTATCGATGCTACGCGCAATGTTTTTCAGACTATGTGTGGTATTGAAATCTCCCGTAAGAAGCTTTTTCTCAAGGATGATTACCGTATGATGGGGGATGTCTCTGGGGTTATGGGGCTTACCGGTACGGCTAATGGTAGTGTGGTTGTGAGCCTGTCAAAGAATCTTGCTTGTACCGTTGTGGGAAAGATGCTGGGGGAGGATCCTGCTTCCGAGCTTACAGATGATGTCTGTGATGGTATTGGTGAGATTATTAATATGATTGCTGGACAGGCAAAGGCGATGTTGGTAAAGACCAAGTATCACTTTACAATAAGTATACCGTCGGTGGTCTCAGGTAATAATCATGAGATTAGTCATAAAAAAGGCACACCAAATATTGTGGTTTTATTTGAGGCTCTTGATCAGCCCTTCTCACTCCAGGTATGTCTGAGTCCAACTGATTCTGTGGATTGAGTAAGAGGTCTTGAGAATAAGGTTTTATTATAAATCTGGCACCGGGTTTTACCCGGTGCCAGATTTATAATACAGATTGCTGCTGCTGGCAGAGATGGCGGATTAACGTATCTGTCCGTCTCCTTCAACAAGCCATTTATAGGTGGTCAGCCCAGTCAATCCCACAGGGCCGCGAGCGTGGATTTTATCTGTACTTATCCCGATCTCCGCTCCCAAGCCGTATTCATAACCGTCTGCAAAACGGGTTGAAGCATTGACAAATACCGATGATGAGTTCACTTCCAGTTTGAATTGTCGTGCTGCATCAATACTCTGGGTTACGATTGCGTCTGAATGGTGTGAACCATAATTGTTGATATGATAAATTGCTTCAGAGATATTATTGACAATAGCGATACTTATAATAAGATCAAGGTATTCCGTAATCCAATCTTCTTGGGTAGCTGCTTTAAGCGCAGGTTTCTTTACTATATCCTGGCAGCGCTGATCCCCCCTAACTTCAACCCCGCTATTTCTGAGTGCTTTGACGATTGCAGGGAGGAACTCCTCGGCTATATCCTGATGGATTAGAAGGGTCTCAACCGCATTGCATACGCCGGGGCGTTGCGTCTTGGCATTGAGAATAATATTTTTGGCCATTTCAAGATTGGCGGCAGCATCAACATAAATATGACAGATTCCATCCAGATGTTTGATTACCGGAATAGTGCTATACTCAATTATGGTTTTAATCAGTCCTTTCCCGCCTCGAGGGATGACCACATCAATAAACTTATCCAGCTTTAAAAGTTCTGGGACAAGGGCTCTGTCTGTAGATTTGACCACTTGAACCGCATTGGCAGGAAGACCCTCTTTTTTGAGTGAAGCGTTGATGCAGCGACCCAAGGCAAGATTCGTGTTGATTGCTTCCTTGCCCCCTCGAAGTATTGCGGAATTGCCACTTTTGATGGCAAGAATTGCAGCGTCAATGGTAACATTAGGCCTTGATTCAAAGATGATAAGTGCAACGCCAAGGGGTACACGCACTCGAGAGAGTCGAAGTCCGTTGGGGCGTACGCTGCCATCTATTACTTCACCTACCGGATCATCAAGCATAGCAACCTGCTCAACACCGTGGATAATACTGTCGAGGCGTTTACTGTCTATTCTGAGTCTATCAAGCATTGCAGCGCTAAGACCAGCTTTTTGACCTGCTAGCAGGTCTTTCTTGTTGGCATTTAGAATTGAGGTCGTACTGGATTTTAATTTACGCGCAAGGGTTGCGAGAACAGCGTTTTTTCTGCCGCTGGAGGCTGTCGCCATCGCTTGTGAGGTCTCGCGAGCAGTAGTCGCTTGTTGCAGAGCTATTTCATGGAATTTGCTCATATATTCATTCTCCTTCGGTTAAATAACTATGATTGAGTGGTGAATTTAAAACCTTTTGTAGATAAACAGGCATGCTTAAGCCTGGACGTGATCTTCCGCTGGAGGCCGACAAAAACACCTCCCAGATCATAACCTTTGTTGTTTTCAACTTGCTCACAATTCATTACTCGCACGGGGTAAATTGTGTTTATCGCAAGGGCTAACTTATCAGAGACTTCTTTGGATTCAAGGATTAACACCGATCCTTTTTCGATAGGAAAGGTTGATCGGAAGAGGCAGCCTGTCTCAGAAATATCCCTGATAGTGAATTGAAACGCAGCTTGCATCGATATTGGCGGTGACTCAGCAATGTTTATTAAGTCCTCATCTTCTTCGGAGTAATTCTCAATAGCGTGCTGAATATCCAGTAGCAGATTGCCAATATTTAAAGGCGTAGAGTATATTATATCGGCGCCATCTTTGAGAAAGGTGTTATGTTCAGCACGGTTGATTTTTGGGGTAATGAGAATATAGGTACTGTTGATCTCCTGTTTTTTAAGTATTGATATGGCTTTGGAGCCGGAGATATCAAAGAGTAATTGGGTGATGATAATGATAGGGTAGGCGGTTGACTCCCTAGCAGATTGAATACCCTTTGAACCGGAGTCCGTAAGGGTAAGGTTGAACTTGAATTTTTTGGCATATCTGTTGACTAATTCATTGAGCTTGGCATCAGATGATATCAAAAGAATATTATTATATTGTTTTTTAGACATAAAATTTAAACCTCTAAGGAAAAGCTATAAGTTAGAGGGTACAAAACTGTTAGTTCAAACATAATGTTGTACGATTGCAGCGCTTATGATTCTTTTAAAAATTTTAGCTTGAAAAAAAAAACCTACTGTGTTAGAAGCAGTAAGCAAATTAGTAAAATTACACGTTTTATTGTGTAAATATTACTGTGTATTTATGTTATAATTACATTTGCTTTTTTAGAAACTGTAAGTTATAATTTTATTGTATATTTGGGCGTGTATAATACAATATTTTTTTTAGTTTCTTAATAAATTATGTATGTATGCTTAGTGTTTGTGGTTGTTTGTGTTTGGAGATAACGTATTTATGGATAATGATCTAGAGTTAATTCTCGGGTTTACACAGGAAGCAAGAGATTACCTCGATGAGGTAGAACCAGCGTTAATTGAGATCTCTGAAGCTTCGGGAAGTTCAGGGTCGGATGACTCAGAATTGATAAATGGAGTTTTCAGACTCTTCCATTCAATGAAGGGTAGTGCGGGATTTCTTCAGTTGAATACAGTCGCCGCCGTTACCCATGAGGCCGAAACACTTCTGGATAAAATACGTAAGGGTAAGGCCGTATTGACATTGGAGATAACCCAGCTTCTATGTAGAACTCTCGATTTTTTTCGGGTTATGCTTGATTCGATAGAAGAGAATGGTAATGATGAAGGTTTTGACGAACCGGCGACGGCGATAAAGAATGAGCTTATAGCTGCGGCTTCTGACGGAGGTCATGACCAGAAAGTGACAGAAAAAACAACTTCACCAGCAGCGCCGGTAAATACTGAGACCGGGAGTGCTGGTAATCCGCAGCCGTCCCCACCGAGTAAGGGTAAGAAGACTATCAAACGCAAAATTGTGGAGATAGTCGAGATTCCTAAATCCGAGCCACTTATGGATATCGGTTCAGAAATGTTGGGTAGTTTTGTCCAGGAGGCGGTGGAGCAGCTTGATGCTGCTGAGCAGGCAATGCTGACTATTGAAAATGTCTCGGTTAACCCGGAAGTTTTGAATGAAGCCTTTCGTAATATTCATAGCTTTAAGGGAAATTGTGGGTTTATGGGGTTCAGTGATCTTGAGGTTATCTCGCATCGCATTGAGACCGTACTTGATTTGATGCGGGAAAATATTGTAGAACCTGAACCTGCTCATCTTGGTGTACTCCTGAGTATGATAGATGTGCTTCGGGAAGTGGTAAATGGGTTGAATGACAATCCTAAAGGTAGTGGTACTATTGAATCAATCGAAGTTTATCTGCAGATAATCAATGATATTATTCCTGAAGAAGAAGTCGAGGTTGATGATGATGGTGAGGTTATTCAGGCTGCTGAGGCGGAACCTGTTGTAACTGCTCCTGTCCAAACTCAACGCGAACCCTCTGCGCTTGTTCGTGATGAAGTAGCGCCTGATGTTATTCCTGAGGCTTTAGAAGAAGAGGTTTACCCTGCAGCCGGTGTTAAAACAGCTGCCGCCCCAGTGGTGAATGACGTTGTTCCACCCAAGGAAATTACGCCCGTTCGTAGCGCTGCGCCGTTAGCTGCCGGAAGTGTTGCCGCTCAAAATGAAAAGGAAATTGCTGACCGGAAATCGACTGATAGAGCTAGACGTTCAATACGCCAGGATATAAGAGTAGATCTGAATAAACTTGATAGTCTTATCAATCTTGTCGGGGAGTTGGTTATTGCTGAGTCTTTGGTAACACGAAACCCGGCAGCGGAGATGATTGAGGAAGAGAATTATCTCCGTGCAGTGCATCAACTCAGGAGAATTTGTGATGACCTCCAAGATGTAGCGATGTCAGTAAGAATGATTCCGGTGTCGGGGACATTCCGTAAGATGATCAGGTTGGTGCACGATCTGTCGCATAAAGCGCAGAAAAAGATCAAACTGAATATTATTGGCGAAGAAACCGAGGTAGATAAGACCGTTATCGAACAGATTGCTGATCCGCTGGTGCATATTGTTCGAAATTCCTGTGACCATGGAGTAGAGGTGCCGGCGGATAGAGTAAGTGTTGGAAAGTCGGATACGGGTACTGTGACTATTGAAGCCAGACATGAAGGGGGTGAAGTTTGGATTATAATCACCGATGATGGGCGTGGGCTCAATAAAGAGAAGATCTTAGCTAAAGCCATAGAGCGTGGATTAGTAAAAGGTGACGGTAGTGATTTGACCGACGAAAAGATCTTTAAGCTTGTCTTTGAGCCAGGTTTTTCTACTGCAGATAAGATTACCGATATCTCAGGACGGGGTGTGGGTATGGATGTGGTTAAGAAGAATATTGAGAAACTCAATGGACGAATTGATGTTAAAAGTGTAGCAGGGCAGGGTTCTACTTTTATTCTTAGAATACCGCTGACTCTGGCTATCATTGATGGTATGCTGGTGCGGGTAGGTAATACTAAGTATACTATTCCTGTCTTGGCAATTCGTGAGACGATCAAACCTGAAATGTCAATGATTACGTATACCCCAGATGGTGGTGAGATACTCTCTTTGCGCGATGAGTTTATTCCGGTTATTCGTCTGCATGAACTCTTTAATACTCAGTCTGATTCAAGAGAATTGAATGATGGCATTCTGGTAATAGCGGAAGATGCGGGTATGCCTGTGGCTATATTTATTGACGAGATTGTCGGACAGCAGCAGACTGTTATCAAAGGTTTGTCTGATTATATCGGCAAGGCTCGTGGTTGTTCGGGATGTACCATTCTGGGTGACGGTTCGGTCAGTCTGATTCTTGATCTCAGTACTTTGGTAACAATGGCTCAAGATCATATGAGTGAGCGGAAAAAGGTTTAATTTAATTCATTTGGTATCATGGTGAGATAGTGGATAGTCAAGCTGTAACAAAGAAGTTTTTTCTGGAGCCGGGGTATGTCTGCGTACCGTATGAGCCAATGCATCTGGCATCGGTCATAGCTTCTGGTGTAGTCGTTACTATCTTTGACTTGGAACGCAAACGTGGTGGTATGTGTGTTTATACCCATCCTAAAAGGATCAACGAACAATCTACAGCTTCATTTGCCGCTCCTTCAATAGCTTCATTAGTATCTATGTTTGGTGATATCGAGCAGATAAGGGGAAACCTTGAAGCGCATATTTGTGGTGGGGCAATAAATTCAAGTTCGAAGTATTATATCCCAGGACAGAGTGAGGATAATATTCGAGTAGGGTGTGAAATACTCGACAAATATAAGATTGATATTGTGGGCAAAGATGTTGGTGGCTCCAAAGGCCGCAAGATTGTGTTCCATTCTGGTACGGGTGAAATTTTTATTGCAAAAGTTTCTAAGATACGCAAGACAGACTGGTATCCTCCATATTGCCCTGATGAAAGAAAGAAACGGGAGAGTCTACGTTGAATCCTGAGGATCATAAATACGATAATATAAGCGAAATAATTAAGCATGAAATGACAGGCTTGATGGAGATATCAGACAGGGAATTTAAGATAATACGTGAACTTGTCTATAATAATTTCGGCATTAACTTAACTGAGCAGAAGAAGAGTTTAGTCGTTGGCCGCTTGCAAAAATTGTTGAAGCAGCTCAAGTTTGAGTCGTTTGAGCAGTATTGCGATTATTTGCATAAAACACCGGCGGCTTTGAGTGAATTGGTTAATCGAATATCGACCAATCATACGTTTTTTTTCCGAGAAAAAGAACATTTTGAGTTCTTTATCACAACCGTGCTGCCACAGATAAAAGAGAGACACCTTGCGGCAGGGGATAGGGATATACGACTTTGGTGTGCGGCTTCGGCAACAGGGGAAGAGCCTTACTCTATTATGATGTTGATTATGCAGGCTTTTGGAATGGAGTATACTTCATGGGATGTTGGCTTACTGGCAACCGATATCTCCGAGAAGGCGCTGAATACGGCAATAAGAGGGGTATACCCCACAGAGCGTATTTCATTGGTTCCGCCTGAACTCAAACGTAAGTATCTGATAAATGTAGGCACTGATAAATGGGAAGTGTCAGCAAAACTTAAACAAGAGGTTCTCTACCGTCGTTTTAACCTCATGAATAAGCAGCTGCCGTTTAAAAAGAAGATGGATACAATTTTTTGCCGGAATGTGATGATTTATTTTGATAAGCAGACTCGTGAAGCGTTGGTTGAAAGATTGTATGATATTACAGTTCCAGGTGGTTACCTCTTTATTGGGCATTCTGAGACCTTGGGGCGTGAGAGTACAAAATGGAAGTATGTAATGCCTGCTGTGTATAGAAAGGAATTTTAATGCCTGCAAAAATCATTAAGGTGATTGTGATTGATGATTCAGCATTGGTTAGAAATATTTTAAAAGAAGGTCTCAATTTAGATCCGGGTATTGAAGTTGTTGCTACTGCGTCAGATCCCTATATTGCTCGTGACCGAATTTTAGAGTTTCGCCCGGATGTCCTGACTCTTGATGTTGAGATGCCGAAGATGGATGGGGTTGAATTTCTGCGCAAGCTTATGCCGCAGTATCCATTCCTGTAGTTATGGTAAGCAGCCTTACTGAGAAAGGAAAGAAGATTACTCTTGATGCTCTTGAAGCTGGAGCGGTGGATATTGTAACCAAACCGAAAGCCAACATTGCCAGCGGGCTTGAAGATATGATGTCACAGCTCAAGACCAAGATAAAAATTGCGTCAACAGCCAGAGTCTCGCATTGGAAGAATAAGCCGGTTGTCATGGGGGCGGGTAAGGTGTTGAGTTATACTGCCTTGCCAGAGACGACGGATAAAATTATCGCTATTGGTGCTTCAACCGGGGGAACGGAGGCAATAAAAGAGGTTATATCCCAATTCCCACGCACTACTCCGGGCGTAGTCATTGTGCAGCATATGCCGGCAGGGTTTACCAAGTTGTTCTCAGAACGCTTGAATAATGAGTGTGCCATGGAGGTCAAAGAGGCAGTTGATGGAGATAGGATTATGACCGGGAGGGTTTTAATAGCCTCAGGTGGTAAACACCTTAAGGTCATACGTTCAGGCGGAATTTATAAGGTTGAGATTAAAGAAGGTGCATTGTGTTGCGGACACTGTCCGTCAGTGGAAGTAATGATGCAGTCGATTGCTAAGAGTGTTGGTTCCAACGCCGTTGGAGCTATGCTTACTGGTATGGGAGCTGATGGAGCTACCGGCATGAAAGCTATGCGGGATGCTGGAGCTAGGTGTATAGCGCAGGATGAAGAGAGTTCTGTTGTTTTTGGAATGCCTAAAGAAGCATATCTGCAAGGAGGAGCGGAAAGACTGGTTCCTCTGTCAAAGATTGCTGCTACTCTATTAAATTTATTGTCGGGAGCATAATTGATGTCACAAAAACTGATACTCGGGGTAGGGGATTATGGAGTAGTCTCTGAGCCCGGTGGCGTTGTTAAAACCTTGGCTTTAGGTTCATGCATTGCAATTTGTATGCTTGACCGTAAGACCAGGTGTATAGGTATGGCGCATGTCGCGTTGCCGGATTCAAAGATAAGCCCTGAGCGCGCCAAAGATAACCCAGGACATTTTGCGGATACGGCCGTACCTGCGCTCCTTGCGGAATTGAAAAAGGAAGCGGGCTCGGTTTCCAAAGGTGCCGGTTTGATTGTGAAGCTTGCCGGTGGAGCAAATGTGTCGGATACAAATAATACTTTTAATATTGGTAAGCGTAATGCTTTGGCAATCAGAAAGGTGCTTTGGCAGTATGGACTTGGTGCGGTGGCAGAGGATGTGGGAGGGAGTTTTAGCCGCAGTGTAGCGATATTTAAGGACACGGGAAAGGTAGTGCTCTCCAGCCCTGGTCGTGAAGATTGGGAGATATAGGAGAAAAATATGGAAGATATAATCAATAGAATTATTCGAGATGTTAAAACAATACCCCCTATGTCAAAGACTGCCAATGAGTTGTTAGCTGTTACCATGGATGAGTCGCATACTCTTGAGGATATTGTGCAAGTGGTTGCTTCTGATCCGATGCTAGCAGGGCAGTTACTCAAAATTGCCAATTCCGCCGCCTATGCGCGCCGTACGGCTGTGGATTCTATTGCGACTGCAATAAGTTATCTTGGTAATAAACTGGTAGTAGGTATTGCTCTTGGTGCAAGTTGTGCTTGTATCTATGAAACAGAACTGAAAGGCTATGAGAGTAGTGAGGGAGATCTTTGGGAGCATTCGCTGCGGACAGCTATCGCTTCAAAGGAATTTGCTAAATTTACCCGTAATAAATTAGATTCAAATGTTGCCTATACGGCAGGACTACTTCATGATATAGGAAAGGCAATTCTCTCTGCGTATCTGGCCGATAAGATAGATGAGGTGCGCGAGATATTTGCATCATCTGTCCCTAATGATTTTTTAGAGGTAGAGAAGAGTTTAGTAGGAGTAAATCATTGTGAAATCGGGGATATGTTGGGGCTTCATTGGAATTTGCCGGATAAAATTCGCAGTGTGATCAAGTATCATCATCATCCACATAACGCGCCTACAGAGTTCAAGCCAATCTGCTATACGGTTCACCTGGCTGATACTGTGGCGATGATGGCTGGTAACGGTACTGGGGTGGATACGTTGCATTACTCGCTGGATAATACTTATGAAGAGTATGTGTCCCTTGAGCGTAATGAGTTGGATCGGATGCTCTTGATGTTGGGGCTTGAATTTGGTAAGACTTCCTCCGCAATAGATGAGAATAAGAAAAAGTAACTGTTTAGGAGAAATAATAAAATGACCAAGCGAGTTGTAATTGCTGATGATTCTGCATTAGCTCGGATGTTTTTGCGAAGATGTTTGGAAATCACCGGGTTAAATGATGCAGAATTTGTTGAGGCTGCTGACGGTGCAGAAGCCCTTGATAAATTGAAGGAAGTGCCTACTGATTTGCTGGTTACTGACTTGACAATGCCTGATGTTGATGGTTTGGAACTTATACGGAGGATTTCTGCCAGTCCGAGATTGATTGGAACTCCGATTCTGGTTGTTACCAGTGCTGGTAATGAATCCCAGAGGGAAGAATTGTTGAATTTAGGCGTTGTGGCGATTCTTTCAAAACCGATAAATCCTCCTGTGGTTGCCGATGCGCTAGAGAAAATTTTTCCAGAATTAGGAGTCTAGTTTAATGAAAAGAGAAGAGCTAAGATCTGCATTGTTTCAGTCGGTGCAGGATACACTGGAGACTATGGCATTCGCTGAAGTAAGACCCTATGATGAATCAATTGATTCTATGATAGATAATGATGTCGACTTCCTGTGGGGTAAAGTGAATATTGAGAGTGTACATGAAATGAATGCCGTTGAGTTCTGCTTGCCTGAAGAGTTTGCCAAGGAGATGGCGGACACAATGTATGCTGGGATGATTGAGGTCGAACAGAAGGCGGTTATGGATACAGTGGCTGAGCTTACAAATACTCTGGCGGGGAGCTTCTTTCTAGGTTTTGGTGAGCGTGCGGGGAAATTTGTCTTATCTGTTCCTGAGTCGGGAGGTGGTAAATCTTTACCCCCACCGAATTCAATTGTGGTAAAGTGCATTGTTGATGAGATGCATCTGGTCAGAGCTATTTTATTCTTCAAATAGCCATAATTCTAAACAGTTATTTACAGTTGCTATGGGCTTCCATAGCAACTGTTTGTTTATATTGCTCTAGAGTCTGTATATATAATAGTAAATTATGTATGGATTATTATAATGTGCTGATACTGCTAAGGTTACATCTAGGTGCAGGGAGAGTCGGATCAAAGAACAAACATTATTTAGGTATATATCTATATTAGCTGTAAATCCCGGTATACGGTAATATGCATACTGTGAAATAGTTGCGGAGTGGATTTCGTGGACTAAATAAGATTGAGGCGGGCAAGGGAGCTCTGTCCGATTAACTGCAGTATCTTCTCTTCAGAATAGGGATTCTTACCATATCTGGAATTATTGTCAGTCATTCTGTAAAAACTGTTTTCCGAACGCCACCAGAATTCTGAATCGTTACTTGTAGGCCAGGAGTCACCGCGATACTGGTTTAATGATTCGCCTACTGTTAGCATTACTGAGGTATCTCTTGGCGCATAGGAGGATGTTAAGTCTCTTTTGAGAAGATTCATTATTTTTTCTTTATACTCGGGATCATCCTTCATTTTTGCAAAAGCTTTTTCTGAAACATTCACCGTTACATTCTTTACACTGCAATGACACTGTATTTGCTCAAGTTCCTTATAGAACTCTTCTTTGAAAATTTTCATTTCTTCGTCTGATGTTAGTTGTGGCAAATCTTGCGATTTTGTTGCAGATGCGGTCTTGGACGCATTAAAGTGCTTTAACGTACTTTCATAAGATTTTACAGGATTAAAAAATGAACTTGTCTTTTCAGAATTAATTATTGACATATATTTCTCCTATTATTGTAAGTAAATTCAATCACTATGCTTGTCAGAAACAATTACTATTCCAGATTCCATGCCAATTATGTTTATTCGACTTTGTTGTAACACATGTAAGAACGATGGCTTGTGTTGAGTGATATATAATAACAAAAGAGTTTATAAATAATAATGGCATCCTACAGAAAACTGTAATGTATTGCCGAATGAGCAAAAATTGCCGGCAGCATATATAGAGGTAGATAAGTGTAATTTATAGTAAAAGGTAACTATTTATGTTTTATCTTGGTTTATATGAGATGATTGATATAACAAAAATTATAATAGTTTTCTAAAAATAAATAAAAAAACTCTTGCGATATTATAAAAGTAGAATATTATATAAGTATAATATAAGGGGGTGGTAATGCTTAAATATGGATTGCTTGGTCTGCTCAGTTATAGGGATTTGAGTGGTTATGAGATGTCCAAGTGCTTTAAGGAATCAATTGGTTTTTTTTGGAGTGTGACCATGTCACAGGTATATCGTGAACTCGGTATAATGTTGGACAAGGGATGGTTGACGTCGGAGACAGTGTTACAGGAGACCAAGCCGAATAAGCGTATTTATTCAATTACTGACGAGGGACGACGGGTTTTACTCCAGTGGCTCGATACCTATAACGGTGAGTCTTTCTTCAAGACAAGGAATTCATTTCTGGTAAACCTCTTCTTCTCTGGGCAGAAGGATGTTGCAAAGACGATTGACTTTCTTAAACGTTTACGGGTAGATTGCTTTGAGTATGCTGAGTCTTTACAGCAGACAGATCAGAGTATCGCGTATTACTCACAGAATCTTGATGATAAACGTGAGCAGATATATTGGGATATTGTTGCCGATTTGGGTAGATCACAAATATATGAGACGATAAATTGGATTGAGCGTAGTATTAAACGGTTGGAGGATATTCAATGAAGATTCTGGTAATTAATGGTAGTCCTGCGGTTGAGGAGAGTCATACCTTGATCCTGACCAAAGCATTTATTGCAGGATTAGAGCGTTATGGTGAGTGTGACGTGTCATATTTTAATGTCTATCAGCAGAAATCGTTGCATGCTTGTGTTGGTTGCTATAGCTGTTGGACCAAGACCCCGGGAAAGTGCGTATTCGCTGATGATATGCCGCTTGCAGAGTATATGGCTGCGGATATGATTATCTGGTCCTTCCCCCTATATTTCTTTGGGGTGCCGTCACAGGCAAAGTGTGTTATTGATAGATTGCTGCCAACTTGTTCGCCGCTGATGGAAGAACGCGACGGCGGAGGAACTTCACATCCAGCGCGTTATGATCTAAGTAAGCAAAAATATGTACTTATCTCTACCTGTGGATTTGCAGATGGGGTGAATAATTATGAAGCTTTGATCAAACAGTTTGAGATCTTATATCATGGAGAGTGCAAGATAATTACCTGCGCCCAGGGTCATCTCTTCAAGACGGAGCAGGTTGCAGACAGGTGTAACGAGTACTTGGCGCATGTCACTCAAGCTGGGTATGAAGTAGCAGTAGACTCTGATATCTCGACAGCGACAGCGGTTCAACTCGCTGAGTTGCTCTTTCCACAAGAGGCCTTCCTGGAGATGGCTAACGCTGAGTGGGAGATAGAAGGAGATACCAGCCGTGGCAGTAAAGGGCTGCGCTTGCTCAAGCAGATGGCGGCGGTGTATAATCCGGCAAACTACAGCGGTGATCTGTGCATCCAGCTTGTTTATACCGATTTAGATGAGACATACCAGTTGGTTATTGATCATGAACGGTGTGTAGTACAGGATACTGACCTTTCAGACTCACCCCAGGTGACGATAACGACGACCTATGAGGTCTGGAAAGATATCTCTACTGACAAACTTGATGGTGCCAAGGCGATGCTGGAAGGGCTGTACAAAGTAGATGGTGATTTCAATGTTATGCTCCAGATGAGCAAGCTATTCAGTACTAAACGTGAATCTCCAACAGTTGAAAGTAAAAAAAAAACTGATATGAAGGTCTTGCTCTTGCCGTTTATCGTACTCTGGATGGTGCTGCCGATATCTAGCTTTTGGGGTGGCGTAGCTGCAACCGTGATCTCGCTCTTGTCTCTGTTATTGTTGCTCAAGAATAAGTTTACGGTTTATGATTATTGTAGTATCGTTGCGGCCATAGTTATCGGGTTATTGGGGATGAGCGGAGTTGGCGAGGTTTTGTTGCCAGTTTCTTACATTGTCTTCGGGGTGCTTTGGGGTTTCTCCTGTTTGCTGCCTGTTCCGTTGACAGCGTATTATTCGATAAATGATTATAGTGCGGAGTATCTGAATAATCCAATCTTTATTCAGACCAATAGGATTTTAACCGGTGTCTGGACAGCAGCGTATTTTATTGCTGCAATTGGGATGTACTTTATGTTAGATACTGCCTTACGACCTTATTCTGGGGTATTGATTTATCCCTTATTTGGACTTATGGCTTATTTTACCAATTGGTTCAAGGATTATTATCCAGCAGCTGTAGCACGGGGCGAGTGAGGTTAGAATGTTATGTATAATACCAGCACCATGATAGGTGCTGGTATTATACATGTTTTTAAAAATGGCTTGGATAGTTATGAAACAACTGCTAACATCCGGTTCACTGCGGTGATAAAGGCTTTCACTGCTGCCTGACTGGTGTTGGTGTCCTCACCGACGCCCCAGTAAATAATTCCGTTCTGGTCTTTAACCGAGACATAGGAGATACCTTTGGCGTTTGTACCGTGAGCGGTGGTATTCTCATGATAGTCATCAAGGGTAAAAATATCTCCGGTGAGCTGTTTGATTGCGGCACCAAACGCGTCTATTGGGCCATTACCATCTCCGGTTACACTTTTTTCGCCTTCGTCTACAATTACCTTCAACTCGCCATGTACATTTGACGGGTTGTCCTTATCCGGATTTGGCCAGAAACCGACGAGTCTATATTTAGGATTTGCCGGTTCGACAAATTCTGCATAGAATTCTTTATGAACCTCATGTGAGGTTACCTCACGGTTCTCTCGATCGGTAAGCTTCTGAACCAGACTGCCAATCTCCGGGAGCATCGCTTTGGGAAATTCATAACCGTATTCCTGTTCGAGAATATAGGCTGCTCCTCCTTTACCAGACTGACTATTGATACGCACGATGCCGGCGTAGTCGCGCCCCAAGTCACTCGGATCGTAGTGCAGGTATGGAACTTTCCACTCCATGCTGTAATGTTCGGCGTCATCTTTACGCATGTTCATGCCTTTGCGGATAGCGTCCTGATGCGAACCGGAGAAGGCAGTAAAGACCAGTTCCCCACTATATGGCTGGCGATAATATACCTGCATATTAGTCAACTCTTCATAGGTGCGGGCAATCTCAGGAAGGTTTGAGAAGTCCAGACCGGTATCAATACCGCGGCCTGCAAGGTTGCAAGACATGGTAATCAAGTCAATATTTCCCGTACGCTCACCATAGCCGAAGAGCGTACCTTCCACCCGCGTAGCGCCAGCAAGCACAGCCAATTCGGATGCTGCAATTCCCATACCTTGATCATTATGGGTATGCACTGAAATTATAGTACTGTCCATATATTTGTACTTGTCACAGAAGAGTTCTACCATATCTGCAAATTGGTTGGCTGGACGCCGCTCAACCGTCCCCGGGAGGTTGAGGATGAGTGGTTTTTCAGGTGTTGCCTGCCCCCAGGCTTCATATACGGCTTCACAGATTCTTACAGCAAAATCAATGTCGGTATCTTCGAATTCTTCTGGTGAAAATTGATGCCTAAAGTCGGTCTCGCCTGCCGCCTGCGCGAGTTCGCGTATCAACTTGGTCGCGGTTACTGCGATATCAATGGTCTGGTCTTCAGTAAGTTTGAAGACTCTCTGCATGTGGAGCTTTGAGGTTGCGATATACGAATGTACAATTGCATTTTTCGCACCCTTGAGGGCTTCGAAAGTTTTGCGGATAAGTGTCTCGCGGCATTGGGTCAAACCCATTATGGTCACATCGTCAGGGATATGGTTCTCTCTGATAAGAGCCTGGGTAAACTCAAAGTCTTCAGCCGAGGCAGAAGGGAAGGCGACTTCGATCTCCTTAAAACCGATCTCACAGAGCATCTTGAAGTAGATAAGCTTTTCCTCTACTGTGAGTGGATTAGGAAGGGCTTGATTTCCATCGCGCAAATCAACAGAGACCCAAGAGGGACTCTCCGTAATTATTCTGGTTGGCCATTTTCTGTCCTTTATGGAGAAGGGTTCAGGTTGGGCATATTTCTGTAATTCTGACATAATATCTCCTTCTGTATTGCAAAAACGTATTGACTGAAACATTGAATATAAGCAAAAAAAAACACCTGAGCTTGTTGAGCATCAGGTGAGGAAAATCATTTTAGTGGTTTATTAAAATTCAATCACCGACCTGCTCTTACTAAGTATGTAAGGTTACCAAGTAGCAGGACTAGAAGTGAATTTGAAATGATATTAACCATAAATTTATTATCGGAAAATCTGAAATTAAATCAAGCTTATTATTTAGATTATAAGTAAAAAAAAAATAAAACCTGAAAAAAAGATTGACTCGTTAGTGTCATAGTATTATAAATCAAAGAACGTGTGCTTTTATAACTCTTTAATAAGTAAATATTTACCGATAAAATATTCTTTATTGGGAGTGGCTTTTTAATCTTAGAAAGGTGTTTGTCCATGTCTGAAATCAATGTAAAAGAAATTGCTGAAAAGTGGAAGGATGTACCGGGCAGCTTGATCATGGCGCTGCACGACCTCCAGGAGGAAGTCGGGTATGTACCCCGTAATGAAGCAATGAAACTGGCAACCGAAATGAATGTTTCCTTGGCTCGTATTTATGAAGTAATTACTTTCTATAGCTTCTTTAAGCTTGAGGCACCAGGAAAGCATAAGATCCAGGTCTGTATGGGTACTGCATGCTATCTGAAGGGTGCGCAATCCCTGGTTGATGAATTCAAAAACCAGCTCAAGGTTGAAGAAGGATGTACTACTGAGGATGGAAATTTCCAGCTTGAGGTAGTGCGTTGTGTTGGTTGCTGTAGTATCGCTCCGGTTGTTGTTGTGGGAGAGAAGGTCTACAGTAAGGTAACTCCTGATGAAGTCTCTGCTATTATTTCTGAATACGAATAATCATTTATAACAAGGATAAATTAAATGGGAATTATACAAAAAGAAGAACTTGAGAAGATCCAAGGTGAGATGGCAGAGAAGGATAACGCCTGGATCAAGGTAGGAATGGCTACTTGTGGAATTGCTGCCGGAGCGGACAAAATTTATGATTTTCTCAAGACTGAAGTTGAAAAACGTGGTTTGAATGTTGAGGTGCGTACTGCAGGTTGTATTGGAAATTGCTATGCCGAACCTCTGGTAGAGGTCAAGGCAGGCGGTAAGCAGCTTATGTATAATCTGGTAGATGAAGAGACTGCGTCAAAGATTCTTGATCAGCATATTTCTCAAGGTCAGCCGGTTGCAGGTAGCAGTTATGTTGAGTCTACCGCTCTGAATCCAGGTCAGATGCGTATTGCCCTTCGTCACTGCGGTATAGTTGATCCTGAGTCAATTGACAGTTATATCTTTAATGACGGCTATAAGGCTTTGCGCAAGATGCTGACAGAATCTACTCCAGAAGGGGTTATCGAGGAGATGAAGATCTCAGGTCTGCGTGGTCGTGGTGGTGCAGGTTTCCCAACCTTCCTCAAGTGGACATTCGGTTCAAAGAGTCAGGCCGATGAAAAGTACATTATCTGTAACGCTGATGAAGGTGACCCGGGGGCGTATATGGATCGCTCAATTCTTGAGGGGGATCCACACGCTGTTATTGAAGGTATGATGCTCGGAGGCTATGCTATCGGGGCAACCAAGGGTTTCTTCTATGTGCGTGCGGAGTATCCTCTGGCTATCAGACGTCTACAGAAGGCGATAGATGAATGCCGGGGTTACGGTATTATTGGTGAGAATATCTTTGGTAGCGGTTTTAACTTTGATATTGAGATTCGCCTTGGCGCAGGTGCGTTTGTCTGTGGTGAGGAGACGGCTCTTATCGCTTCTATTGAAGGAAAGCGTGGAACTCCAAGACCACGTCCCCCATTCCCAACCGACTCCGGAGTCTTCGGAAAGCCATCGGTTATCAATAATGTTGAGACTCTTTCAAATGTCTCGGCAATCCTGCACAAGGGCGGCGCCTGGTATGGCGGTATCGGTACCGAGAAGTCAAAGGGAACAAAGGTGTTCGCAGTTACCGGTAAGATCAAGAATGCCGGTCTGGTCGAGATTCCTATGGGGACTTCGCTCAAAACTGTGGTCTATGATATCTGTGGCGGAATAGCCAATGAGAAAAAGTACTTGGCAGTACAGACAGGCGGCCCATCCGGCGGTGTGATCACTGAAGATTACATAGATACTGAGATCAGTTATGAAAGCCTGGGTGAACTAGGTTCAATCATGGGCTCGGGTGGTATGATCGTCATGGATGAGGACGATTGTATTGTTGATATCGCCAAGTTTTACCTTGGTTTCTGTGTGGATGAGTCTTGTGGAAAGTGCTCGCCATGTAGAATCGGCGGGGAGAGAATGCTCGGCATCCTTGAACGTATTACCGAAGGCAAAGGTGAGCTAGAGGATATCGACAAGCTCAAGAAGATCTGTAAGGCTATGCAGAAAGCGGCACTCTGCGGACTGGGACAGACTGCGCCTAACCCAGTGCTCTCAACTCTGCGGTATTTTGAACGTGAGTATTTGGATCACATCGAGAAGAAGACTTGTCGTGCCGGAGTCTGCCAGAAATTATTACAATATAAAATCATTCTGGATAAGTGTAAGAAGTGTGGTAAGTGTCAGAAAAACTGCCCTGTTGATGCTATCAGTGGTGATCGCAAGTCTGAATTTGTCATCGATCAGGATAAGTGTATCAAATGTGGACTATGTGTTACCAGTTGTCCATTTGATGCGGTTATTAAAGAGTAGTTTGGTTCTGTTTAATTCTAGGTGCTTTTAAAACTGTAATAATTAAAGGAAAATGATGATGATAAATGTTAAAATAGATGGTATTGATGTGCAGGTAGAAGAAGGCACAACCATACTAGATGCCGCGAAGAAGGTTCAGGTCAAAATTCCAACTCTGTGTAAACACCCAGATGTTGTGGCTACCGCCGCTTGTGGTATCTGTGTGGTCAAGATGGTCGGCTCGCCCAAAACCTATCGTGCTTGTTCAACCCCTATTACCAAGTTTGAAGAAGGTAAGGAGTTTATCACTCGTGACGCTGAACTGGTCGAGATCAGAAAGACCGTTATTGAGATGATCCTTGCCGATCACCCTAACGAGTGCTTTACCTGCGGTAGAAATAATAACTGTGAACTCCAGAAGTTGGCCGCGGACTTTGGTATTCGCGAGATTCCTTTCGTGGAGAAACCGAGTGACCATTCGTTGGATGATGATTCAACTAGAACTATCAAGCTTGAGCCTAACAAGTGTATCAAGTGTGGACGTTGTGTCGAGGTCTGTCAGAATGTCCAGAATGTACATGCTCTCTGCTTTATGGGGCGTGGTTACGAGACAACAATTTCTCCTGCGGGTGAGAATTTATCGCTGGCTGATTCACCATGTGTACGCTGTGGCCAGTGTTCGGCTCACTGCCCAACCGGAGCAATATTCGAGCATGATGACACCATGGTTGTCTGGAATATGCTCAATGATTCAGAACTGTACACTGCTGTTTCTATCGCTCCTGCCGTTCGTGTCGCTTTGGGTGAGGCCTTCGGTCTTGAGCCAGGGGTCAACCTCACTAAGAAGATCTATGCGGCGTTGCGCCGTCTTGGTTTCGATGCGGTGTTTGATACTAACTATACTGCTGACGTGACTATTATGGAAGAGGGGAGTGAGTTTATCTCTAGGTTTACTAAAGGTACTGCGCCGCTTCCACTTATTACAACCTGTTGTCCGGCTTGGGTAGACTTCATGGAGAAGTATGCATGTGACGTTATGGAGAACTTCTCAACTGCCAAGAGTCCACAGCAGATGATGGGGGCGCTCATCAAATCTTACTATGCGAAGAATGAGAATCTTGATCCGGCAAAGGTACGCAATATTTCTATTATGCCTTGTACCGCTAAGAAGTATGAGATTAGGCGTGATGAGAATATGAACAGTGCTTCCGGTGAGCAGGATGTTGATGTCGTGATTACTACCCGTGAATTTGCACGTATGATTAAACAGGCTGGAATTGATCTCATGAAGCTTGCTGATGAGGAGTCAGACAGCGTACTCGGTCAGTATACTGGTGCGGGAACGATCTTTGGTAACAGTGGTGGTGTGATGGAGGCTGCGCTGCGAACTGCATATGAACTTATTACCAGTAAGGAGCTTGAGAATCTCGACTTTGTTGATGTTCGCGGAATCGAAGGTATCAAAGAGGCTGTAATCAATATTGAGGGAATTGACGTCAAGGTTGCTGTCGCTTCAGGTTTGGGTAATGTGCAGTTCCTGCTCGATAAAATTAGAACTTGGAAAGAGAATGGTAGCAAGATGGAGGATATTCCTTGGCACTTTATCGAGGTTATGGCTTGTTCTGGTGGTTGTATCGCCGGTGGTGGTCAGCCTTACGGGGTTCAGGATACCAAACGCATGCAGCGGGTTGAAGGGCTTTATCTCGATGATAAGCAGTCCGAATTCCGCAGCAGCCATAAGAACCCAATGGTTCAGAAGCTCTACTCAGAGTATCTTGAAGCTCCGCTCAGTGAGAAGTCACATCATCTTCTTCATACGACTTATACTTGTCGGGTTACTTATAAGAAGTAGTGGCAAATCATGTCTGTAATTTTTTTGGGGTTGGTGCTTATTGTACCAACCCTTTTAAATTGATTTTTGAGTTCGAGAAGTAGTGTTATATATAGAAGTTATGAAGATTTCGCAAATTGAGTATATTCTGGATAGTATTTGTCTTATTGAGTAAAAAAAGATTTATTGCTTGTATTACAAGTGACAAGTGGTATAATATAATAAATATATAGATACATCTGTGTGGAAATTCTGATGTATTACTGGTTGGTGATAGTTATACATATTATCAACTTGTTGCATGGTATTATATTCGAGAATGAGTTTAGTCGTGTTGGTATGATAGTATAATTATCCTAGGTTATTCTGCGGTACTTTTTTGAGTTATTATTTGATTGTCCCTGATTGGGGCCTTTTATTATTGAAAATATAATTATGAATAAAGAAATTAACAAGATTAGTACTGCTCAGGTTCAGAGTCAAGTATACGATAAATGCAAGGAATTTATCCTTGAAGGAATATGGCAGACAGGTGATAAGTTGCCATCTGAAAATCAATTGTGTGAATTATTTGGAGTAAGTCGAGTATCGGTCAGGGCGGCATTTCAATCATTACAAGCTCAGGGTTTTATAGAGATTAAGAGGGGAGAAGGCAGTTTTGTCAGAGACTTTAGTATCTCTGATACCCTTGAGATTTTAGTGCCGGTTTTAACTTTGAGTAATAGTGATATCAATAGTGTTTTGCAATTTCGAGTTATGATTGAGCCTGCAATTATTCCCTATGCTTTGGATTCAGTTACTCCTGAGGATATTGAAAAACTTGAAGAGCTTTGTGCTGAGATGGTAGTGTATTCTGATGATTTGGATAAGTATGCGGAGTTGGATAAGGATTTTCATCTATATATTCTTGAGATGTCTGATAATCCAGTTGTCAGTAAAATTTGCCAGGTAATGATGGAGGTGTTCAGGTCGTCATGGCGAGTTGTTAGCAATAAACTCGGCTCAAGTTTTGGGCTTACCTGTCATCGTAAAATAATTGATGCGATAAAATTAAAAGATAAAGAGTTAGCCCAACGCTGTCTTTATGATCATGTAAATAATATATATCAGGAGTTTAACAAAAATATTCAGTAATGCGTGATTGCTTACGCTATTTGCCCTATTTATAAAAAGTGTCTATTCGCACTATGAAAGAAAATATTATCCTTCTAGTACTGCCAGCCTGCCTAATACAGCCAAGCGAGTGGGTTATTTTCCACTGAAATAAATTGCTGCGAGAATTATTTTACCCAAGATCTTAGCCGCAGCAGTGTTAACCAATCTTTATAATTGTTTTTTTAGGCACTAAGCCTGATTCGCGGTTTATCGTTCAATAAAAATACTGGTATTCAAAAAAAAACAATTCATTTCACGTATCTAATAGCTTATAATATACATATTCTCAATAGTTTGTGTGTAGAGCAATTTCATTTAGAAATTTCTCTTAAAAAATACTCCAGAACAAAAATAAAAATTTGACTAAGAGAAATTACCTTGTAATATACTTGTATTACATGTTACATGTTACATGTTACATGTTACATGTGCGTTTGTTATAGTTTTTTTATGTATTTGTTTGTTAGTTGTATGTTTTGATTGTAACTTAGCTAAGGAGAAAGAAATGAAACAAATTGTGTATTTGTTTTTTGTGTTGACTGTTATTGTAGGAGCTATGGCGATGCCGGCTCAAGCGTTTAATCTGAAGATACAGCATAATACGCCACCAGAAAATTCAGCTTGGCATAAAGGCTTTTTGCAGTTGGAGAAAGACCTTAAAGCGCAGTTTAAAGATGATACCAATGTTACTATTTATTCTGCTGGAGCATTGGCCAAAGGAAATTGGGTTACAATTATGGAGCAGACTCAATCTAATATTGTGCAGATGATGTGTGAATCACATGTGCCATGGGGTTCGGTCGTTCCTGAAATCTCAGCGATGAGTACTCCATTCCTCTTTGATGGCATGGAGCATGAGATGAGGTTTATTGATAGTAAACCACCGATTCTGGAAAAATGGATGAAGAAGTTTGAAGAAAAGAATCTTGTTTGTGTTGGCTGGTGGCCACGTCCTTCACGCCAGAATGTCAACAGCCAGCGTAAGATTATTACTCCGGAAGATATCAAGGGTATGAAATTTAGAAGTATGGGAGTAGAGCTTGCGATTAAGACCTGGACTGCGATGGGTGCAAAACCGGTTCCTCTGCCTTCAGGCGAAATCTACACTGCTATTCAATTGGGAACAGTTGCAGGTGAAGATAATGCAATAAGCACTGTATATAATTATAAGACTTATGAGCCATGTAAGTACTTTAATGTATGGAACTATATGGCTGATGGAGCGTTCATTCTGGTTAATAAGTCATGGTGGGATGAGCTGAAGCCTGAAGTTCAGGATGCAATTACCAAGAGCCTTAATGGTAGTGCACGGGATGTAGTGTATAAATACTATCTGCAAACCGAAAAAGAAGGACGTGAAAAGATGACGGAGTATGGTATCGAATTCACAGATTTTACTCCAGAAATGAAGAAGCCATGGGTTGATCTAATGTATCCGGTTTATGATTATATCAAAGAGTTGGTCGGTGGTGAGGATAGCTGGAATGAGTTCAAGAAAGCGGTAGATGCAACACGATAGTTAACTTCTGATATAACTTATGTGGTAATTCTAGGATGTAACGAGGCAGGATAACCTGTGGGATGATTGGAAATATTACGAACTACCCAAGGTGTTTGGAGAGAATGTGCAGTAGTAGGATGAAAAATGGCATCCTGAATGTATCTTCCCGCTAGGTTGTCTTGCCACTATTTACTAGCGAATGAGGTGATTTAAGCTCAGAGAGTGGTTAGTATGAAACACGCTGATAGACGATGTATGTATGAGCGTTTGCTTGTTTATATAATAAAGGCGTAATATGAAAAGAATTTTAAATGTAATTAAAAACTTAGATTACTATTTGCAACCTGTATTTTTTCTGATTTTATTGGTCGTATTAGTAATGCAGGTTATGGCAAGGTTTATACTTGTTTTGAACTTCCCTTGGACCTTGGAGGTTATTACCTTCACCTTCAACGCATCTGTATGGCTGGGAATTAGCCTGGGAGTTAAAGAGTTTTCACATGTAGGTATTGAGATAATACTGCATCGTCTGGCAAAAAGGCATAAGAAAATGCTCAAGGGCTTGCTCGTATTTCAATATTTGCTATTTGTTTTTGTCATAGTGCTGTTTGCCTGGTCTGCAACGATAGCACTGGAAGGTTATTTTAAGATGCATAGTATGCCGATGGTGCTACCAATTCCACTATGGATTTTGAGATCGCCGGTGATTCTAGGTGCGGCATTCTGCGTTTACCGCATTGTTCAGATGATGATACTTATCTTTAAGGGGGAATATGATTATTCGCGGTTTTATTCATTAGTTGATCCCAGTGAAGGTATTATGGAATAAATTTAATATGAATGTTTGTCTGTGATCTTGTTACATTACTTATAATAAGTTGGATAATATAATGGATTCGATTGTTAGTATTACAACAGTAGTAATAACTGTAGTCTTGATGGTATTGGGGATGCCCATCGCTGTTGCCTTAGGGTGCGCCTCTCTAGTTGCAATTTTTAGTTTTGATATGGTGCCATTTGTCAGTATCTCTCAGCAGTTATTCTCTGGTATGGAGTCATATATACTTGTCGCTATCCCATTTTTTGTATTTGCTGGTGTAATTATGGAGAGTGGGGGTATTGCCAAGTATTTAATAGATTTTACCAAGTCGTTTCTCGGATACTCCCGGGGTGGACTTGGGGCAGTAAATATTGTGAGTAGTTTTATCTTCGGGGGTATTTCTGGATCATCTGTGGCGGATACTGCTGCGATCGGTTCAATAATGATCCCGGAGATGCAGAAGGAAGGTTATAGCAAGGATTATGCGGCTGCGGTTACGGTTATGTCTTCTACCCTGGCTGTAATTGTTCCGCCAAGTATTATTATGATTATTCTTGGCTCTATTGCTGAAATCTCAATAGCCAAGTTGCTTTTGGGAGGAATTATTCCTGGGGTACTGGTGATGTTCTTCATGCTGGTTCAGAATTATTATATTTCAGCCAAGCATGGTTACGGTGTAATAGTGCCGTTCAGTTGGAAAAATTTCTTTAGGACTGGTTTGATAGGTTTGCCTGCGTTAGGGGCGCCGCTAATTATAATTGGTGGTATACTCAGTGGTTGTATCACTCCTACCGAATCTGGTGGTCTGGCAGCGATATATGCATTACTCGTTAGTCATTTTGTCTATAAGAATTTGACTTGGAAAAAGATTTATTCTACCATCATTAAAACGGCAACAATTACCGCCGCAGTTCTATTTGTGATCGGTGTCTCAAACCTCTTTACCTTTATTCTCTCTTTTGAGAATACTCCACAGCGTATAGCAACTTTTATATTGTCATGCACCGCTAATAAATATTTGGCGTTACTCTTAATCAATGTCTTCTTGTTGTTTATAGGGATGATCATGGATGCAGGGGTGGCTATTATTCTGTTGGTACCGATTTTATTCCCAATTGCTTATAAACTTGGAATTAATCCTATTCACTTTGGCATAATGTTCTCAATGAATTTGGCTATCGGTCTGGTCTCTCCGCCATTTGGAGTCTGTCTCTTCAGTTGTTGTAATGTGGCTAAAATGTCTATAGAGCAATTGGTGAAAGGCGCATTCCCGTTATATGCCAGCTTGCTTCTAATGTTGATGGTAGTAACTTTCTGGCCGGGGCTGGTTATGTTGTTACCAAACTTGTTGAACTAAAATTCTTGATGGTATGGAAGTGATTTGCAGGAAATGATATGAAGATAACAGTTACAATAGCAGATAATTACGCAGATAAGGCTCCAATCTTACTGCGGGGGGAGTATGAAGATTCAATTCGGATAGCTAAGGATATTGGCTACACGGCAGTTGAGTTACATATTACTCGTCCGGCTGAGCTTGATCGCAAGAATTTTCATGATTTACTCGCGGGTGCAGATATGACTATGGCAGCGATTGGTACCGGTTCTAGTCGTTCGCTTGACGGATTGTGCCTTACCAGTGAGGATGAGGATAATCGCAGACAGGCGGTTGTTAGATTTACTGAATATATTGATTTGGCTGCTGAGTTTGAGAGTGTCGTTATTCTTGGGTTGATGAGAGGGATGATTGGGTGGTGCAGTAGTAAAGCGGCATTTGAAGAGAGGTTGCATCGGTCGTTGTCTGAGATTATCCCGGTAGCGGAAGAGAAAAAAGTAGTTATTGGACTGGAAGCAATCAATCATTTTCAGTGCGATTATCTGGTCTCGCTTGAGGAGTCTATACCGTTTGCTATGAAATATAACAGCGACAGCCTGAAGATTCATATTGATACGTATCATCTGAATATTGAGGATGGAGATATAACCAAGGCTATTAACGAGGCGCAAGGATTAATTGGGCATGTCCACCTTTCTGACAGTAATCGTTGTGTTCCGGGGATGGGGCATTATGACTTTATGCAGACAATCAAGGATTTGCATGCTATCGGTTATACCGGTTCATTAGCGATGGAGTGCCTAGATAAACCTGATGGCGTAAGTGCGGCAAAGGTTGGGTATAATACAATACGGAGAATCTTCGATGATTTAGGTATAAAATGAACTTGAAGAGTATGACCCCCTATTCTATAACTTATTAATCATATTACTTTGTAATTTAGTTGAAATAATTAATCTATTGCTGAAGGCAATTGATTCAAGGGAGTTGTGTGAATTTTAGTAGTGTAGTGTTGCCGATATATTTGGCAACAGGGTTCGAGAGGATTTTAAATAATATGAGTTTTGAGGTATAAATTTATTATATAAAAGTATGGAAGGAAGAAGTAATGAAGGGATTGGTTAAGTATGCTGAGGGGCACGGGAATATGGAGTTGCGGGAGGTTCCAGAACCCAAGCCAGGTGCAGGGCAGGTTAAGATCAAGATCCACGGAACAGGTATATGCGGATCAGATATTCACATTTATCATAGCAGTATCGCAATTCCAATGCGTTTCCCGGTAACTACCGGGCATGAGTTCAGCGGTCTTGTCTCAGAGGTTGGGGAAGGGGTTGAAGGGATAAATGTTGGTGATCGGGTTGTAAGTGAGACAGCATACAGCTTTTGTGGTAAGTGTTTTTGTTGTCGGGTTGGTATGTATAATCTCTGTAATGAACGTCGTGTGCTGGGGTATTGGTACAATGGCGCTTTTGCCGAATATACGGTGGTGCCTCAGGAGAAAATTCATCCGTTACCGGATAATATTTCTTTGACAACCGGAGCTATGATTGAACCATTAGCATGTGTAGCCAATGCTGTGCTTGAAGAGACTCGAGTCGAGGTTAATGACCTTGTCTTAGTAATTGGCCCGGGGGCAATAGGGTTGATGGCGGCGCAGGTGGCAAAAGCCTGTGGGGCAGTAGTGGTTATCTCTGGAACATCTATTGATCAGGTGCGCCTGGAGAAGGCAAAAGAGCTCGGTATTGATTATGTTGTAAATATTCAGGAAGAGAATTTAGAAGATCTTATCAATCGCTTGTCTGGAGGAAGAGGAGCTGATGTTGTCTTTGAATGTTCGGCCAGTGTGCCAGGGATAAATTCGGCACTCCAACTCGCTCGCAAAATGGGGCAAGTTACGCAGATTGGTCTGCCTGGAGGCAGTGTGAATATAGATTATGCCAAAATCGCATATAAACATCTGAAGGTTACCGGTACGCTCGGCTCAATCTATTCGTCATGGGAGAAGGCACTCAATCTTGTCGCCAGTGAAAAAGTAGATTTACAGTCTTTGCTTACGGCCAAGTTACCACTTGAAGAATGGAAGACGGCTTTCGAGAAATTTGAGAACAAAGAGGGTATCAAATATATGTTGATGCCAGATGCATGATTGTCAAGTGATAGTTGATTGCCAGAAAGAGTATTTTACGCAAAAAGGATAACGAACGTGAAGACTAAATATCAAAGAATAAAAGAGCAGATACGCTTGGAGAGGGAGGAGAAGTTCCTTCTGCAAATTGATAGTAAAGATTATACTGAGATAATCAATAAATTATTTTTTTATGTGAAATCAGAGGATTGGGATGCAGAATTTGCTGCTGTCCTTATGCCGATAAAGAACAATTTTGATAACTACAGCGCATGCGAGCAGAAGAAAGTTCTTACTTTTCTCTGTAATCTGGCGATAGGTTTGAAGAGCAAGTTGGTTGAATGGTACTTACTGCCTGAGATTGGTAACGCTAGGCTGGACATCGCTTTTGCTAAGGCCTTTGCTGTATTGAAAGAGTGTAGCGAGAGTTCTCTAGATCTCCAGCAGGAGATGCTGGCAGAGATCAAGAGGCAGACAGAACTGCGGTTTAAAGCTGAAGCATTTACCGGCGAAGCGGCGGATAAGGAGTGTGCTGAGCTACTGGGAGATAGCCTTATAGAGTATGTTGATAGTATTATTAATGTTATTAATAATTCACAATTTGCTAAGTTGGCAGTAGATAATATTCATGAGCTTTCAGCTACATATCTGGGGAATGACTTTGGTGCCTTCTTACAGTATACTATTTGGTTTGGGGCCTCCTTTCAAACGACTAACCCGCCGCTGGTGAATATGGCCTGGGATCTTGCTAACCCAGAAAATGAAGCGCTCTTTAAAAAACTAGTGGCAAAGTATTATCATGGTAGCCTGCCTGACTCACAAGCTGATGATGCGTATGATCAACTCTATTCTTTATACACTATGACAATTGTTGAGCAGAATTGTCGACTTATTCGTGACATCTATCTGTTGTCTGGAGGCGTAACCGGTTTTGTCTGCTATCAGGTAAATCCAAAATATCATGATTACGCTCCAAAGATGGTTGAAGAGATCAGGTATGTTCATGGTTTGTTGACAGACAGGCTCGGCGGTGTGCCGAATATCTCATTCAAACTACCTGGTACTTACGCCGGACTTGAGGCGGCAGAGCTACTCTCAGAAGATGGAATCTCTTTGACCATAACTCTCTGCTTTGGTTTGCACCAAGCGCTTGATTTCGCTAGAGTCTTCAAGAAGAGTCAGGCGATGGTAAATTCGGTGGTTATTATGAATGGGCGTCTGGCTTTCCCGGTACGTGATGAGCTTGTGGCCGCAGGTGTTGATGGTGGAGAAGAAGCATCGCAATTTGCCGGAGTGGAAGTGACCAGACATCTATATCAAAAGTTGTATACTCCAGAGTCTGAAGGCGGCTTGGGTTGTGATATTACGCGTGTACGTATCATGAATGCTTCGTTGAGAATCTATGGCGATGAACTTCCAGATATTGTAGATATTATCGGTTCGCCAAGTATTACGGTCTTCCCCAATGCGCGCCGGGCGCTTGATTCGGTTCCTAGAATGATTGATGTCGCTGCCTGCGAGCAGCAGACGCCGAAGGATAAACTCGAGATACTCGTACAGAGTGAGATATTCCGTCAGGCGTGGTGGTGTGACGGGGATCCTAGTGAGTATGCGCCGGAAAGACGGCTGATGATGTGCCCCGAAGATCAATATGCACTTGTCGAATGGAAACCGATAAATGATACTCTGACTCAATTCATTGATTCGCATAAAACAGCTTTGGGTACTATTGAAGAGATGGTAAGTAGGTTTTATCCCAAGTTTAAGCAACTGCGGATTGATCCGGTTATTAATCCTGCTGTGCTCAATACTACAACCTGGGATAGGGAGTCAGTAGGGCAACAGTTACAGAGTATTCCTGAAGGGGTGTGGAAGGATGTTCTTGCTGCGACCAAGGGTGGTGTAGAGTATGCCGGCTCTGAGCAGATCAAGATCTATGCGTCCTCAATTGCCTCTGCTTCAGGGGATAATTATCTTCTGGCCGCTTTGGATGATGGACAGGATGTATTCTTGCAGGTGCGAGATAAGGATAGCGGTGAATCTGTACTCAATGAGTCTATTACTGATATTCAGGTTGATAAATACGCGGTCAGAGCTTTCCCGGTGGATGATAGTAATTTGCATGCATATTTTGCAAATATTAATCCTCAGAAAGGACCTAAAAAATTAGGCGCGGTGCCTCGACTAGGTATCGGCGGACGCCATACGACTTCGGTCTTCCCTGGAATTTGGGAAGCGATGTATCGGGGTGACTTCTCGGCCAACGCTATTCAGAATTCTGTTCGCGAATTGAATATTATGGGCGATGTTCTTTCGGGTGAGCCTCCACGGGTCAACCATCTCTTCAGTGTTGGTGCGGTGCAGGAAGGGCATACCGGGAGTTCTTTTGAAGGGCTTTGGACTGCGGGGACTATCAGTGCTGTGAAGAGTAAGTACCCCTTGCGTTACGGCGCAGATGCTGATCATCTCCAGGTCAAACGTGGAAAAGAGGGTATTGAACGCACCAAGCAGTTCCTCAATGCATCTAAGTACTATACCTTCTATACCCTGGATGTATCAGACATCCTTGATTACCAAGCTCTTGGGTGCCGTTCAGCAAAGGCGTCTGCCGAATATCTGGATAGTGTTATTACAAATAGTAAGTTACGTCGGGATGTTGTCTCCTATCATCTACGTTCACAGTTTATTAATAAACAGACTTATAGCCTGGATGAAGCCAGGTTGGGTCGGTATGTCAAAAAATATTGGGCGGCATTGGATGCGGTCTCGGAACTGGTAACCTATATAAACGGATTCAAGCAAGGTGAAGCATACGATCTGGAACTCAGTATCGACGAGAACCCGCCTGAAGTGGCTACATTTGACTCAATTACAACTACAGAAGAGTTGCTGTTCTTGATCTTAGAGATTAAACGGCGTGGTCTGCCAATTACCCATCTGGCTCCTAACTTCGGTGTAGAAAAGGCTATGGATTATCGTGGGCCGGATGGACATGAAGGCTTACGGGCGAGAGTATCACAGCAGTACCGTTTGGCGTCAGAATACGGCTTTATGCTTGACTGTCATTCAGGTGACGACTTGAGCCATGAGACTCGCTTGGTATTCAAGGATGCTTGTAAGGGAAGATTGCATTTTAAAATATCTCCGTCATTACAGGAGTTGTTCTCAGAAGCGGTATTTGAGTTGGATAAGCCTTTCTTTAAATATTGGTGGCGCGAGACGTATCGTTATGCTCAGGAATGCGCCGTTGCTGGATCATCCTTTGCAGTGGCAAGCCTCAAGCGATTTGAACAGTATGAGCGAGAGATGTCACCTAAGAACTACTTCTTCCGTGAGTATAATTTTGCTGCGGTCGGTAGACGTGATAAGGCTGGTCAGTTTGTCAACCGTCAACATTTTTACAGTTATGGAGCTGATTTCGCTGAGTTAATGAAGGCGAAAATATCGGAGCGGCTGTTGCTGGTTGCAGATGATATTTTTAATTATTAAAGAGGAACAGGTGTAGGTAGTTTTGAGCTATGTGTTGTTTAGCAGTATTGGCTGAATGTGCTGGAGTAAGATATGAGCGACAAATTACGTGATAGCAGTTGGGATAAAGATGGTATTCTTGCAAAGATTTTGGGAAAGATAGCGCTACCTAGAATGGCTCAAGTAAAGCAAGAGTTTGATCCGACATGTATTGATGATATTCCCGCGGTGATAACTGCTGAATTCAAAAAAACAGGGATTGGAGATAGTATACGAGCCGGAGCAAGGATTGCGATTACCGTTGGCAGTCGAGGCGTTGCGAACATCCCAGTAATTACCAAGGCGCTTGCTGATAATGTCAAAGCTTATGGCGGAAGCCCCTTCTTGGTTCCGGCAATGGGTAGTCATGGAGGAGCTACGGCTGAAGGTCAACGCAAGGTTATTGAGGGGATGGGAGTAACTGAGGATTTTGTGGGCGCTCCCATTCACTCAAGTATGGAAGTTGTGGAGGTTGGCAGGACATCCAAGAACAAACCTGTTTATATTGATAGAAATGCATATGAAGCTGATGGTATTATCGTAGCTGGGCGTATCAAACCGCATACTGCCTTTCAAGGACCGCATGAGAGCGGCATCTATAAGATGATGACGATTGGTTTGGGAAAGCAACTCGGGGCGGAATTCTGCCATAGTGAAGGTTTCGGCAAGATGCATGAGAATGTGCCTGAGATTGCACGCGTAATGCTGAAAAATTCGCCCATCATTTTTGGGGTCGGAATAGTTGAGAATGCCTTTGATAATACGTGTATTATTAAAGCGTTGCGTCCGGAAGAGATCGATATTGAAGAGCCGATATTGCTACAAAAAGCAAAAGCGTTGATGCCAGAAATTAAGATTCATGATTTTGATATTCTGATTATAGATCAGATTGGCAAAAATTTCAGTGGAGATGGCATGGATCCGAATATCACCGGAACCTTCTGTACGCCTTATGTGAGCGGCCCAATGCAGATTAAGCGTCATGTCGTGCTTGACCTGAGTGAGGAGACCCATGGTAATGCGATAGGAATGGGGAAGTGCCATATCTCAACCAAACGCGTATTTGATAAATGCGATTTTGACCAGGGATATGTCAATTGTATGACCAGTACTGTGGTTGAACCAGCATTTCTGCCAATTATTATGAAGAATGATCGAATGGCGATAGCTGCTGCGGTGCATACGGCTGTAGGTTGTGATAAGGAGAATCCTAAAATTATTCGTATACAGAATACCTCGCATATTGAAAAAATCTATGTTTCTGAGGCATTGCAGGATGAGGTTAATTCTCATCCCCAGATGTCTTTTATTGGCGAGTTTGCGCCACTTGATTTCAATGACGAGGGAAATCTGTGGTAAAATTTTTTTTGAGTTGCCAGCAAAAATGTTTGCTGGTTGTGTGAAGGTTAGAAAATGATTGAGATAGATTTGACTGGTAAGGTCGCTTTGGTGGTAGGGGGTGGTTCCGGCATTGGCCAGGGTTGTGCGTTGATAATGGCTGAAGCCGGTGCAGATGTTGCGGTGGCAGATGTTAATGAAGCTGGCATGCAGGAGACTCTTGCACTGATCGGTAAGAATAAAAGTACACTAAGGCTCAGTGCTACTAAGGTTGATTTGGCTTCGGTTGCAAGTATCAAGAATATGGTTGATTCAGTTGTAAGTACTCATGGGAAGATTGATATATTTATTAATACTGCAGGGATCTGTAAGAACAAGCCATTTGTTGATGTAACGGAAGAAGAGTATGACTTGGTTATGGATGTAAACTTGAAAGGAACGGTCTTTTGTGCCCAGGCTGTAGCAAAGCACATGATTTCAAGGGTACCGCAAGCGGTCAAGGATGCAGGCAAGAGTGCTGAGTGTTATGGTAAGATTATTCATCTGTCTTCAATTTCGGGGCGCGGAGGAAGACCGCTACAGATTCATTATGCACCTTCGAAAGCAGGTATTATAAGTGCAACGAAGAGTATTGCACTCGCTCTTGCACCGTATGGAATCTCGGTCAATGCGATAGCTCCAAGTATAGTGGAGACACCTATGTGGAAAGAGAACGTCAGTGATAAAAAGAAGTTTTTGGGTGAAGAGAAGGCAAAAGAAGTAATTGATGGGTTATATGATTCTATACCTTTGAAGCGTCTGGGATCGGTATCTGAAATGGCAAACGCGGTGCTGTTCTTTAGTTCTTCATTGTCGGACTATGTCACCGGTCAGACACTCAATGTAGATGGCGGCTGTGAGATGAATTAGCTAGCGTCAAGTATTGCGAGTAAGTTACGATATAACATTTCGCTTGGAAATTTAATTTTGAATTTATAGAAAGTAATGGTGTGAGTATGAGTGTATGTACTAAAAACAAAACACAGAAATATACGGACGCTCAATTGCAGGCTATGGCAATGGAGTTTCGTATAAAAGTGCTGGATATGCTGCATGCAGTAGGTTCGGGGCATTGGGGAGGGTCTGCAAGTGTGGCTGAGTTGTTGACTGTATTGTATTTTGATCAGATGAATATCAACCCGGATATGCCTGCTGATCCGCAACGAGATAGGCTGATCTTGAGTAAGGGGCATGCGGCGCCAATGCTGTATACGGTATTGGCACGCTGTGGATTCTTTCCTGAAAGCGAATTGGATACCCTGCGTGAGGTAGATAGTCGTCTACAGGGGCATCCATGCATGAATAAGCTTCCAGGCGTTGATATGTCTACCGGGGCGCTGGGGCACGGTATCTCCATTGGTCTTGGCATGGCGCTTTCGGCGGCAGCAGATAAGCCGTATCAGACATATGTAATCGTCGGGGAAGGTTGTTTGAATGAAGGATCAAGCTGGGAAGCAATTATGGCGGCAGGAAAATTCAAGCCGAGTAATTTGACTTTGATGATTGATTATAACAAAGTACAGTTGGACGGATATTCACAGGATATTATGCCTCTTGACCCGCTACCTGAGAAGTTTGCTGCATTCAACTGGAATGTTGCACCGAGAGTCTTTGACGGTCATTCGGTAAAGGATGTGCGTGAATCTTTATCTTGGGCTCAGCAGCAGGAGTGTGGTCCGAAGGTTATCGTCTATCAGACTCGTAAAGGCAAGGGTGTTGAGAGTATGGAAGATAGTAATAAGTGGCATGGAGCACCGGTCGATGATAACACTTATGCACTAGCCAGGCCTGAGCTTGAAGCTACAATGAATAAATGGAAGGAAATAAATGAAAACTAGTATAGAAAGAGTGGCTTTGCGGGATGCGTTCGGTAAGGCTCTGGTAAATATTGGTGCAGAAGATGCCCGGTTGCGAGTGCTGGATGCCGATGTCTCCGGCAGTACCAAGACCTGTATGTTCAATGAGAAATATCCGGATAGATTTTATAATGTCGGAGTAGCTGAGGGCAATCTGGCTGATATCGCCGCAGGTATGGCGACTTGTGGTTTGCGTCCGGTAATCAGTGCGTTCAGCCTGTTTCTCAGTCTCAAGGCAACCGACCAAATTCGTAATGTTATATGTTATAATAAGCTGCCTGTTATTATTGCCGGTGGGTATGGCGGGTTATCTGATTCGTTTGATGGAGCAAGCCATCAATCTCTCGTTGATATTGCGATAATGCGGGCGCTGCCGGAGATGATAGTACTTGCACCGGCATCGGCTTGTGAGATTGAGCCGGCTTTACGTGAAGCGCTCAAGCTGGATAAACCGGTATTTATTCGTCTTGGTCGTAACCCAGTACCGGATCTGCCAGAACTCGGTGAAAATTTCCAGATTGGTAAGGGAAAAATACTGTGTGGCGGAACTGATGTGACAATTGTTTCCTGCGGTTTGATGAGTTCGATTGCGCTTGAGGCGGTTGAAAACCTTGCAAATAGAGGCGTTTCGGCAGAGTTATTGCATTTTGCTTCAATCAAACCTCTGGATGCGACAATGTTGCTATCTTCAGCTCAAAAAACTGGGGCGGTTGTAACGGTTGAGGAACACACTGTACTTGGTGGGTTGGGAGGAGCTGTCGCTGAAGTCCTAGGATGTAATTACCCTGTTCCGCTTGAGTTGATCGGAGTGCAGGACTGCTTTACAGAGTCTGGACCATATGATGTTCTTTTGAATAAATATGGATTGTCTGTAGACAAGATAGTAGACAAGGTAAAAGCGGTAATTGCAAGAAAGAAATGATGTTTGAGTTGAGTTGAAAATACTATGTGTAGCATTTAACTATTTATAAAGGAGATATTATGCGATCTATGAAAGAGTTTATGGATGTCGGGATTGTACACTTTATGGCATATCCAACGACAATCAGAGGTGAAGGTCCGATATTTGAAACTGTCAAGAAAATTGCGGTTGATGACTATTTCGATGCGATTGAGATAACCTGGATCAAGGATGATGCTGAGCGTAAGCGGGTTGCGGAGTTAGTCAAGACAGCAAAACTTGAGGTGCGTTATGGCGCTCAGCCAAGATTGTTGACTACCGGGCTGAATCCAAATCATATTGATGAGGCAGAGCGGGTTAAAGCTGAGCAGACCCTGCTGGAAGCAATTGATGAAGCCGAAGAGCTTGGTTGTCCGGGGATCGCTTTCCTCTCCGGAAAGTATGAAGAAAGTACTAAAGATCAGGCATTTGACAGCCTGGTAAAGACGACGAATAACCTGTGCGCGTATGCCGCGGAAAAAGGGATGAATGTTGTACTGGAAATCTTTGATTATGATATTGATAAAAAGTCGTTGATCGGACCGACGTCTCTGGCCAAGAAGTTTGCCGATACCGTCAAGGCTAGTCACAGTAATTTTGGATTGATGGTCGACCTCAGCCACATCCCGATGTATCATGAGTCTCTTACCGAATCACTTGATCCTATCAAGGATGATATTGTTCATATTCATATCGGCAATACTGTAATTAGTGATGAATCACATAAGGGTTATGGTGATCAGCATATTTATTTTGGCTATGAGAATAGTGAGAATGATGTTGAAGAGGTTAGAGCGTTTTTACAGCATTGTATCGACATCGGACTCATTGCCCCTGATAATAGAAAAATTGTGTCATTTGAGGTCAAACCTCTGGGTGATGAAGATGCTGATGCGGTTGTCGCTAATGCAAAGAGAACTCTCAATAAGGCCTGGATCAAGATTAAAGCGTAGGAGGAAATTATGAAGATAGTAGTATTGGATGGATATACACTCAATCCTGGAGATCTTTCCTGGGATGGCATGGGTGAGCTTGGGGATTTGACGGTTTATGATCGGACGGCAAAAGAGGATATTGTAAGTAGAATTGGTGATGCTGAGATTATAATTACCAACAAAACTCCGATAACTCAGGAAATACTTGATACCTGTCCGAGTATCAAATATATAGGTGTTCTGGCAACCGGCTATAATGTTGTGGATACCGTATATGCTGCAGAAAAGGGTATTCCTGTATGTAATGTACCAATTTACGGCACAACTGCGGTATCACAGTTTGTCTTTGCTCATCTGCTTGAGATCTGTCACAATATTCGTCATCATGCCGATACGGTGAAGAAGGGTAAATGGACAACCTCAGAGGACTTTTGTTATTGGGACTATCCGCTGATAGAGCTTGCGGGTAAGACTATGGGTGTTGTCGGGCTTGGTAGAATCGGTTACCTTACAGCCAAGATTGCGGTAGCCTTTGGCATGAAGGTTCTGGCTTATGATGAATATAAGAATCCTGAACTAGAGACCGAGGATATCAAGTATGCGTCATTTGAAGAACTCCTTAAGCAATCAGATGTTATCAGTCTTCATTGTCCACTATTTGAGTCAACCAAGGGCATCATGAACTCTGAATCATTTGCCAAAATGAAAGATGGGGCAATACTTATCAATACTTCGCGTGGCCCGCTGATTGTTGAAGAAGATCTGAAGGAGGCTTTGGAATCAGAGAAACTATATTATGCAGGGTTGGATGTTGTGAGTTCAGAACCAATCTCATCTGATAATGTACTCTTGTCCGTAAGTAATTGTAATATTACTCCACATATAGCCTGGGCGCCAAAGGAAGCAAGAAGCAGGCTGTTAAATGTAGCGGTTGAGAGTGTTGCTGCATTTATCGAGGGTAAGGTTATTAATAAAGTGAATTAATATTGATATTTCATTGGAATTACCAGTAATATTTGTGCTCTCAACTCTGGTTATATTATTATAAGTCGAGAATGCGAGGAATTGGTGTTCTCGACTTATTTATTGCCAATGAATCATGTAAGAATGGATTAATGATTATGTTACAACTAATAATGCCTGAAGCGAAAGTGGTCAAGTGTTGTGAAGTGGCTAGGCCGACAGTCGGTGCGCATGATGTTTTAATAAACATGAAAAGACTTGGAATATGTGGCTCAGATATACAGGTATACCATGGGTTACATCGATATATGACTTTTCCGGTAGTGCAAGGGCATGAGGGCTCAGGGATCGTAATTGAAGTTGGGGATGGGGTTACCTCTATTGCTCCGGGCGATAAGGTAACGATCCAGCCTCAGGTCTTTTGCGGTGAGTGTCAGCCATGTAAGACCGGGAACGAGAATGTATGTCAAAATCTCTCGGTGTATGGAATACATATTGACGGTATGGCTCAGGAATATATTAGTATGCCAGAATCGGTAGTAGTAAAATTGCCTGAAAATATGGATTATGATACTGGGGCATTTGTGGAGCCGACTGCTGTGGCTGCTGGTACTCTACGTCGTTGCGGCAATGTGAAGCAGAAGAACGTTGCGATTATGGGAGCGGGTGCGATCGGTAATCTTATTGCGCAGATGGTGCAGGTCTACGGAGGTAATTGTCTGCTTACAGATATCAACGCACGCAGACTTGAGCTTGCTCAAGAGTGTGGAATAAAAGATGTCCAGCTTACTGCGGAAATCACCCTGGCCGCGGCTATAGATAAGTCGTTCGGCAGCGCCGGAGCAGATATTATCATTGATTGCGCGGGAACACCGTTTACGTTCAATACTGCTGTTTCCTGCGCCCGTCCGGCTTCAAAGATCGTAATTGTGGCGAATTTCAAAGAGCCTGTAACCTTGGAATTACCGTTGATACAGCGGCAGTCTATAGATATCATCGGGGTAATGATGTATGTCCGTCAGGATTATCTGCAAGCTATTGAACTGCTAGCTGCAAACAAAATCAAAATTGACAAGTTGATCTCTACTAGATTTCATTACACTAAATTGGCTGAGGCGTATCATTATATCGATTCTTATCCTGAGAAGGTAATGAAGGTGGTTTTGGATTTTGATTAAGCGTTATCACAATCTAAAATTCTGCGTTAGACAAAACAAGCTGCTGTGCTGTAGTATAGAACCATCCTTAACGGATGGTTTCTTTCTTTTCATCAATCGGAATAAATTTTGATCCAAGCTTACCGCTATTTTCAGACGATACAGAATTAACCTCTATATCATTTCTAGAATTCATAACAAAGTCCTCCATATAAAAGTTTGGTTACTTTTCCTATCGTCAAGACCGGTGTCCGGCTGACAATAGGAGGGCTTTTTTTAGCATTTCAAAACCACGGATTAAATTTGCGAAACTTATTATACGTTATCAAGTGCGTCGTTACCTAGTGGTTTTATCGACTTTGACGGTTCTGAGGTAGCGGCTGAGCCGGGACACACTAAGAGATTTCCACTGCCGGCTGATTCCGGGAGGTGGTCTTCCTTTCAGGTTGAGTGCAGGAGGTGAGGAAAGAGCGCGAATTGCTACAGCGATAGCTCAGCCTTATTTTGCAGTGTATTTGGTCATTATGCAGACGTTACCCTTGTCGTTATAAATGACTTCATCCATTATCTTTTTCATCATAAATATGCCGTAGCCACCGGGACGTTTGCCGGCTTCAAGGCGCGATTTGAGGTGTTTGGCCGGATCTTGGGAAGGATCAGGGAGTGATTTGAGGTCGAATCCATCACCTTCATCTTCAAATTTTAGGACGATTCTATCACTGAAGATGCAGTAGCTTATCTTGAATATTTTGTTTTTGTCGAAATTATTGCCCCACTCTATGGCATTCCTGCCATACTCTTCCATAGCGAGTCTGATATCGTTGACCGTATCCTCTGAGAAGTGGTTGCCTAGGAGGGTTATGCAGAGATTTTGTATGCGGTCAAGGTAGTCGATCTCACTCCTGGCACTGAGTTCTGTCCAGCCTTCGGTATAACACTCCGCATCTATATCATTATTTATACTCTTGTTGTAATCATGATTCAGTACCTTAGCGATGATATTCAATACATTTTTTATATCAAAGGGTTTGACAATAAAGTCTAGTGCGCCTGCTTTGAAGCATTTGACCACCACTGTATTGGTATTATCCGCACTTATCAGGATTGTTGGTAAAGCAGGGCGGTGTTCATTTATCCAGTGTAAAAAGATATCGCCCTTGCCATCGGGGAGGTGATAATCTAGTAGAATCAGATCGTACGCGAAATTGCTCTTCTCTAGATCTTCTCTGCCAGCAATGATGGTGGTCTTGAATGACACCTCATAATTATGTCTGCGCAATATACTACTTAGAAGAGTAGTGACATTGTTGTCATCCTCAAGAATAAGAATTCGACGTTTTTTCGTTACTTCTGAATTCATAATAGTGTTTGCACCAAAAAAATGTATAATCTATACTTATATAATCTGAAATATAAATTCTACAACGTAACGTTTACGAGGAGAAGAAGATGAATTATTTTGAGTTGACCAAGCAACGTTTCAGTTATCGTGGTAATTATACTTCAAAGAAAATACCTATACAAGATATTAAATTAATTCTTTCTGCTGCCTTAAATGCGCCATCCGGGTGTAATGGCCAAAGTACAGAATTTGTTGTAGTTACCGATGTGGACAAGATAAATACGATTGCGGAAATCCTTGGAAAAAATAGTTTTGCCGGGGCGTCTGCAATAATACTCTGTATTGTGAATAAAATCCCGACACCGGTAGTTTACGGGATGTCCTTCGAACTTGAGGATTGTTCGGCAGCAGTAATGAGCATGTTGCTGGGAATTAGTGAGTTAGGGTATGCTTCGGTTTGGATTGATGGTTTGCTCCGGCGGGATGGCAATGCGCAGAAGGTGGCAGAACTAATCAATTTACCCGCAGATAAGTGTGTTCAGGTGTTATTACCTGTTGGTGAGCCGGAAGCAATCGGTTCTCAACCTGAGAAAAAAGGTGAGGCGGAGCGGGTTTCATTCAACACTTATTCTCTGAAAGGTTAGGGTGATGCGTTTAAGATCAACATTCTGGTTACTTATTATAATGCTATTTGGTAAAGTATTCACGTGTAGTGCCGCTCAGAGTATAGTCAATTTTGACCGTAACAGTATTGTTGCCCGGGTAGATCGGGGCAGTATCACCCTTGATCAGGTTATGGAGGTTTTTGGGCCGGCATATTATGAGATTATAAATCGAGCCAGGACAAAGAATATCTCCAGGGAGCAGATCAATGTGGAACTACAGAAGGCCTGGGACAAAGCGGTAAATGCTGCTGTACGTGATGAGATGTTCTACCAAGAGGCGCTCAATGACTATGAGAACAAATTTCAGCAGATGGTGGATAGTACGTATCAGGCTTCTGCGGCTCAGGGAAATACTATGCTCCGTTCTAAAATGGAGGATAGGATGAGGCGTATCCTCAAAAAGCGTCAGGATGAGCAGGTAGAGCGGGTTATAAGCGGTCAAATCAAGGCAGCAGGAGGGCTGGATAATTTGAACAACGTCCTCAAGTCAAGGGGGATTACCTATAAAGACTGGAAAGATAGGATTGTACGTAAAGCCTTTACTTACAGTTATTTATACAGTGTGTTTGAGCCGCTGGGGGTTTCTATGGAACCAAGGCCGCAGCAGATATTGAATTATTATAAGAACAATATCAAGGATTTTACCTTACCGGGAGATGTGATATTCGACCATATCCTAGTCTCAAATACCAAGCGTGGAAGCAAGGAAAAGGCGGATGAGATAGCGCAGAAGCTGGGGCTGGCAATAATGGATAAGAAGATATCTTTTGCCAAAGCGGCTAGTAAGTATTCTGATGACCCGGTCGGTCGCGCGAGCGGGGGAAGAGAGGCCGGTGTAAGTCAAGATCCTGAGCGTGAGGCCTGGCTCAGTGATGTGCGTGAGGCGGTGCGTGAGCAGACACCGGGGGAACTAGAGATTCTTGAGAGCCCGCGCGGCTATCATATTACTGTATTGCAAAAAGTTACGAGTGGAAGGCGCATTCCATATAAAAAAGCTCAGAAGTCTATCGTTGCTAAGATTAAGGGGGATGAGTGGGAGAAACAGTCTATAACCTTTTATAAACGACTGAAGAACCAAATGATGGTGGATGTGATACAGAAAGAAGTCCCGCCACAATTGCTGTGGCAGGATTCGGCACAGGCGGCAAAGGCGCGAAAAATAGGTATGAGTGCAGATCCTACAGTCAATAGTCGATAATATATTTATCAGAAGTTTTATAGTATAGTGTATTGGTAAATATTGCAGGTCAGACAAAGGTTGAATAATGGCAAAGAAGAAAAAAACACCTAGAAAGAAAGTCCTTACGACAAAAATAAATCCAAATAAGGCGGCCAAACTTGCAAACGAGGCGATTGCGTTTTGCCGGAGTGGGGACTATAAACGTGGGATTGCCCTATTCAAAAAAGCAGAGGCTCGTTCTGAGAAGAATGAGCAGATATTTATTAATATGGCTATTGCTTATCATGCTTTAGGCGATTACGAAAATGCGCGGAAGTACTATGCTAAGGTGATTCGTCTCAAGCCGGAGTATATGGTAAAAGTACTACAGAATGGGATTAATGAGCTTACCATGAACAAACTGGCAAGTGCTGCGTGTTGTATCGGTGCTGCCTATGAGGTCGATCCAGGTAATATTTCGGCGCGACTCGCGACAGGCTCACTGCTTCTGCGCCAAGGCGATAAGTTAAAGGGCGTGGAGTTACTGCGGGCATGTTATGCAGAGGATTCAAAGTTGAGTTCAGCAGCACTGGAACTTGCCGAATTTTCCGAACTTACTCCGGCTGATATTGAAGCCATTGAGGAAAATATTGCCAGCGGTGTAGGAGAGCGAAAGAATGACAAATATCTCTACCTTGCTCTGGGTAAAGGGTATGATATTCAAAATGATACCAAGAGCGCATTTGCGGCCTTTACTCGAGCCAAGGAACTCTTTGCACGTGACGCGCACATATCTTGCCAGCAGGCTGCTGCTGACCTGCAAGGGCATTATGATAATCTTCTGCAGAACCTTACGCCTGCTGTCGTAAATAGACTGTCGGGATTGAGTGTGGCGGGAGAGCGGCTGGTATTTGTCATTGGTCTGCCTAAGAGCGGTATTCATGAGGTGGCATTGTTGCTTCAGGATAGTTCCAAGGCAGTGGTCGCAGGGGAATTGAACTGGTGTAATCAGAAGATATATCAGATGCTTCAAAATCATGATAATCAATTGTCGTCGGTATTGAATGCAATTGATACTGAGATGGTAGATACTTTGATAGCTGATTATTTGAAGATTATACAAAATTTGCGGGGTGCAGGAAAGTTTGTTATCAATTGCAAGGTATCAAATTTTGTAAATGTCTGGTTTATTAAGACTTTATTTCCTAAGGCGAAGATCTTCTGCGCCCGGAGAAATCTTGAAGATCAGGCTTTGGCGATATATTTCAATAATACACAAGGCATGGAGTATCTCAATGAATTACTGCCTATTGGTGAATATTGTAAGAGTTATACTGAAATTATGGCGTTGTGGGATAAGTTGTACCCAGGCGGGGTAACATATTTTGATTATGACGCTTTTTTGGAAAATCCTGAGGCAGAGTATAGAAAGTTGATAAGTGTAATAAGTGAAGAAGTCGGTGAGGTTCCAGAATTTATCGAGGTCTCAAAACCGTCACTCAATGTTAGGGAAGTCTACAAGCCGGAGGTTTCTATTGCTCAGAAGTATGCTGAATACTGTGGAAGCCTTAACGAGGTTCTGAATTCGCAGTCAGTTGGTGCTGGACTTGATTTTGCTAATTTCAATACGGAAGAGCGAGAAGATGAGGATGCAAGCTCTGGGTTCAAGCTGAACTTTGGGGGAACGAGTTCAGCGCAGAAGAAGGAAGAGCCAGATGGAGAAGGGTTTAAACTGAAGTTTGATTAGTATTAATATTTTATTTTGAGAATCTGCCCTGATGAATGGGCTAATATGAAGAGAAAACAGGTAAATCGTCAGCTTGCAGTAGCACTGGGGTATGATGCGGATAAAGATTCGGTGCCTAGTGTCGTTGCTAAAGGTTCGGGGCAGGTTGCCGCAAGGATAATCGAACTGGCTCAAGAGCATAATATCCCTATTCGCAAGGATGAGGATCTGGTACTTGCGCTTGCGGAACTGGATTTGGGTGAGGTGATACCTGCTGAACTCTACCCTGCAGTTGCTGAAGTTCTGGCTTATGTCTATCGGATGAATGGCAAGCAGCTTAAACAATGAGAATTAAAAGAATTTGCACAAAATTATGTGGCTGTGCCCTTGATCTTCTTTATCCTCCCTTCTGTTTGGAGTGTTCTACTCCTCTACTCTTCAGTGAGCAGTCAATACTTTGCACCGAGTGCTCAACTAAACTAGAGTATATCGGAGCGAATTCATGTTGGTTCTGCTCTACGCCGCTGGGTAAATATGGCGCCTTGCAGAAGGAATGTGATGAATGCCGGGGCAGGAAATTGAGCTTTACCCGGTTGGTTGCGACATGTGTGTATAATCAGACGGCGCGAGCAGTTGTTCTCGCTTTTAAATTCGGCAACAGTAAGCATCTCTATAAATTTATGACTGATCTTATGCTCAAGCGCTTGGAGCAAGAATACTCTGGTATTAAATTTGATTATGTTGTCCCTGTACCGTTGCATAAACATAAATTGAAAGAAAGAGGTTACAATCAGTCAGCTTTGCTGGCGCGTGATATTGCACTTAGAGCTGGGTTTGAGTATTCCCCTGGGATTCTACGCAGAGTTCGGTATACAGTCTCTCAGTCACTGCTCAGTGCAGAAGAGAGGCAGAGCAATCTTTCTCAAGCATTTGCGGCAATCGGTAGTTTTCCCAACGCTACAGTATTGTTGGTGGATGATGTCTGCACCACCGGAGTTACCCTACATGAGTGCGCATTGACACTGCGGGCTGCAGGAGCGCGCCGCATATACTCGTTGGTATTTGCGCGCTAAGATAATTATACCGGGGTAGAAAACAAAACCTGGGTAAGATATCTTAACGTCTCATCTGCAAAGTACAATCTTTTGCCGATTTCACGCATGTTATCAATTATCCTTCTACTTTGAGGCATTTCGCGTGGTGTCAGATGAAGAATTCGCCAATAACGATCGATTAGCTCATCCCAGTTCTCAAGCCAGAAGTCATTGTCTTGAATAAAGGTGAGGAGCTTGAGGATATCGGCTACTGATTTTTCATTGAGATTACTGAGCAATTCAATAAGCTTGCTGCTCATCTCAGCCGCGACATGGCGGGAGGCTTCGATAACATTCAGGGACAGACCGAATTTATTTGCCCGCTGTTTTATAGACTGCACTTCTTCGATACATTTATCTGTAATTCCACTATTGTCGACATAATTTTTAATAAGTCGAGTGAGCTTGAAAGATAGTGCCTCTTCGCCAATAGCCTTTAAATGTCCGGGGATGGGGAGTCGATTATGGGTCAGGTATTCGAATATCGGTTCATGTGAGTTGAAGAAGCCATGGAGACTTTGGTCGGCTTCTTCAAGGGCATTTTGCAGGATTTTATGATTTATTAGCTTGCGCTCGGTATAGGGTAAGGTGTGTAAGCCAATACCTTCGGTTGTCAGCAGCGTACGCAGTTCCTGTGCAGAGAGTTTGGTCATCTCTTTGGCGTTTTTAAGATCGGTTGTAAAGCAGACACCGCATTCAAGTGTGTCGAATATGGTAAAGCCAATAAATGATACTTCGTGCTCTTGATAGGTGTGGCGATCAGTGCATTTGGCTGATCCAATTATAAACTTAAGATGTTTGTTTGTTGAACTGGAGAGGTTGCTTAGTTCAACCTTGGTGTTGTATTCTGGCTGCGGTAGTCCATAGAGAGCCAGCAGCGCCTGTAATGCCGCAATATGCTTATAGCTATACATTGTGGTAAGCACATATTTGCGCAAGACATCCTCCCCAGTACCCATGTTATTAATGTTTGATTCAGCTTTCCTTAGCCGATCCTGAAGTAGTGAGATCAGATTGTAATCAGAGAACTCCTGCGCCAGTTCGGCAGCACGCAGGGCGTAGCGCATATTTTGCTGTGGTTCAAAGCCTGAGATGTCAGAAAAAAACCAACCGCATGAGGTATACATGAGCATGGCATTGCGATCGGCTTCAAGTATTTTCCAGAGCTTAACTTTGCCTTGTTGGGTCAAGTTATTGCAGGTATGTCGTTGCAGGAAGCGCTCCCGACTGGTCTCAGATGGGTCTAACACCACAGAGATATAGTCGTTACGAGCATCAATAAAATCATAGACTAGATCTTTTGAGACGGTGGTGCATAATTTGCGGATATGAAAACGAAGTTCATCAAAGGCATTACGCAGGTGTTCGCGCCATTGTTGGTTAAAGTGTTGTGGCCCGTCACTACAGCCGCAGTCCCTGTGCCATCTGCCGATGCCATGGCTGCAACTCCAGCTTGATCCTTTGCCGTCAACTCCTTCCCAGAGCCGCACCTCTTGGGCAGGTGGGTTATCCCGAAGGAATTTTTCCAGATTGGTTATTGTGCAATTTTCTGTACGCAGGAGACGCTCAAGAAGTTGGGATAATGCTCGGTTGCCGTTCTTTTCATGGTGTCCGTAGATCTCTCCATCGGTGGCAATGAGGACGAGTTGCGGTAGCGTAGCCTCAGCATTGAATCTCTCCTTTATCAGCCACTCCAGTCGCTTATCATCAGTTAGAAGATGATCGAATGAGACCATGGTTGAAATCGCTTTATCATAAAAGAGTACATCAAGATAGCGGTCAAAATGGGTGCGTCCGGCGCCATCGACCTCGAATAGACGGTACGGCACTCGGGTGTCAATTGTTCCATCCGGCACTCCTCGCCATTCAAATTCACCAAATTTGCGAATATAACTTGCCTGCAGCGGTGAGAGAATAATATACTTTATCCCATGATCAATCAAAGCGCGCACCGTATTCATATCTACCGCAGTCTCTGAGAGCCACATTGCTGCTGGCTTGCGGTTAAAACGTGAGGTGAACTCTTTTATTCCCCAGATGATCTGAGTATGCCTGTCGGCAGCATCAGACAAAGGTAATATCTGGTGGTTGTATACCTGGGCAATAGCTGATCCGCGTCCTTCATAACTGTTGCGGGCGATGTTGTCTGCTACCTGTAATCTTTCAAGGGTAAAGGGTGCGTACCGTTCTAGCCAGGTAAGTAGAGTCGGGCCAAAATTAAAGGACATATGTGCATAACAATTGAACAAATCCAAGGTTTTGTTGTTTTCATCTCTAACCGGGCTGCAAGTTAGTGGGGTATAGCATTCAGCGCAGATTCGGCTATTCCAGTCGGTAAAAGGGTGGGCAGACTCTTGCTCCTCAATTACCCCAAGCCAGGGGTTTTCACGTGGCGGTTGATAGAAATGACCATGGATAGCTAAGTGATGATTTGGGTTGTTTTTCATTAGTGTTCCCGTCTCCTTTGTGCGAGTCTAATAGTCTGCGTTGAAGGTTATTGAGATAAAATCAATATTCCAGCTCTTAGTAAAAGTGTTTTGATGATAATAATAATACAGTTTTTTATAATAATTATCAATCTTTACCGCTTGCATATGGCCGGGAATGGATTAAAATATATATGTTCATATTAGTATATCGATAATAATTGAAAACATCTAGATAATTATTTAACTTTATAATATATATTTGAGTAAAGAGATAATAATGCCTTCAGATTCAACTAGAGGTATAATCGCCGCGCTTGATAATGCGAGTATGATCTTAATAATTGCCCATGAGAAGCCTGATGGCGATGCGATAGGGTCTTCACTTGCACTGGCAAGGATATTGAATAACAATGGAAAGAAGGCCACTCTTGTCGGATTTGAGCCATTGGCTAGGCGGTATAAATTCCTAGTCAATGATTATGAGATTATGCCGCCGGATACTGGGCATCTGTCACGGTATGACCTTATGGTTGTCCTGGACTGTGGGGATATTAATCGTGCGGGTGAATTTGCCCTTTACGCTCAAGGCAGGATACCATTTGTAAATATAGATCATCATCAGTCTAATACCATGTTCGGCAGATATAATTGGGTTGATACGGATTATAGCAGTACCGGAGAAATGGTGTATCAATTGGCTCAAGAGGCAGGGTATAAAATCCCTGCAAGTGTCGGCGAACCTCTTTGGGTGGCAATAACTACTGATACCGGTAATTTCAATTACTCCAATACCTCACCGCGTCTCTTGCGATTTGCTGCTGATATCCTAGACCTTGGACTCGATCCGAGCTTGGTACGCAAGGAATTGTATGAGTGCATTGAGAAAAAAGAGTTAGACTTGCAGCGTTTGATATTGGATAGTATCCATACCTTTGAAGATGGACGGATTGCTATACTCAGCGCGCAGAAGGATGACTTTATCGAGACTGGTTGTACGCCGCAGCATCTGCATGATCCGGTAAATATTGGTCTATCCATACTTGGGGTGGAGTTGGCGGCTTTTGTCTATGAGCAACCATTTGAGGATTCGATTAAAGTAAGCTTACGTTGTTATGCGCCACACAATGTTGCCGCTATTTGCCGCGAATTCGGAGGTGGAGGGCATGAACGGGCGGCGGGTTGTTCTTTTGTCGGCAAGACTTTGGAGTATGTTATTGAACTTTTACAGAGACGTTTGGGTGAAGCTGTTTGTAGTAGGTATTGATAATTATTGTTTTTTATTTTTTAGGATAAATACACATGGCATCTAATAAAGAGGAAGCACAAAAGCAGCTTAAAGCCGCGATAAATGCAAAAAAACTGAATATTCCGGTTGGCAAACGTACCAAAGAAGCAATAAAAGCGGGAGCTGCTTCAACTGTTAAGAAGAAGGTTGTTGCCAAGCAGCGTATTCATCTTGATAAGGCGAAGACTCAGATTATTGGCACGGTGCTGATTGTCGAGAGTAACAAGCGTATCGCGGCATTACTCAAGAATATGTTGCATACCTTGCGTTTTGAGTCGGTTATTGCCCAAAACGGTGATGAGGCGATAAAGGTGCTGAAGCGAGCCAGGGTTATTATGGCATATGTGGCAAAGGATCTGCCGGATATCTCCGGTTTCAATCTTTGTACAAAGATTAGAGTTGAGAATAATGGAATTAACATCCCGATTATCATTACTTCGGAATCAACGGATTCGAGTATGAAGGATCAGGCGATTATGGTAGATGCGAATGATCACCTTTCAACTCCGATCAGTATGGCCGGACTCAAAGCTAGTGTAGTTGATAACTTACTCAATAAAGATAAGAAAAAAGCGGACGACGAAGAATAATAATATGTGATATGGGCTTTGACTTATGACTGCGTATCTCTATTTGAGGTGTAGGCATAAGTCAAATTACGGACTCTGTTAGGTTAGAAATCGGCATTGCCGGGCGTTCTGGAGAAAGGTATTACATCTCTGATGTTCTTCATCCCGGTCATAAATTGGATTATACGTTCAAAGCCTAGACCAAACCCGGAGTGGGGTACGCTGCCATAACGTCTGAGATCCAGATACCACCAGTAATCATCAGGATTGAGACCGAGTTCGGTGATTCTGGTATGGAGTTTTTGGTAGTCGTTTTCACGCTCGGAACCACCAATAATCTCACCAATGCGCGGTACTAGCACATCCATGGCTCGTACCGTTTTATTATCTGCATTCAGTTTCATGTAAAAAGCTTTGATATCTTTGGGGTAGTCGGTCAGAATTACCGGGCAGCCAAAATGCTTCTCTGTAATATAACGTTCATGCTCACTTTGAAGATCTATGCCCCAGGTGCAGGGATAGTTGAAGTCTTCCCCGGATTTTTCCAGAATATTGATTGCTTCTGTATAGGTTATGCGTTTGAATGGGGTCTCGATAACCTGTTTCATTATGAGAGGGATGGTGTTGTCGATCATTGTGGCGAAAAAATCCATGTCGTCCGCTGCTGTCTCCAATACATCGGAGAATAGTCGCTTCAAGAATTCTTCGGCCGTATCCATATTCTGCTCCAGATCACAGAAGGCCATCTCCGGCTCTACCATCCAGAATTCACTCAGATGCCGGCTGGTATGAGAGTTTTCGGCTCTGAAGGTTGGACCAAAGGTGTAGATATTTGATAATGCGTGGGCAGCAATCTCTCCCTCCAGCTGTCCGGATACAGTAAGGTGAGCTTGCTTGTTGAAGAAATCTTGGGAGTAGTCTACTTCTTTTGCCGAATTTAGTGGAATGTTTGACAGGTTAAGCGTGGTTACTTGGAACATCTCTCCTGCACCTTCGCAGTCACTGGCGGTTATAATCGGGGTATGTAGCCAGATAAAGCCTTTTTCTTGGAAGAAGTTGTGGATGCTTCTGGCGGCAGCGTTGCGGATACGCATTACAGCGCCAAAGGTGTTGGTACGCATTCGCAGGTGGGCAATCTCCCGCAGGTATTCGAAAGAGTGGCGTTTTTTTTGGAGAGGATAATCCGGCTCAACCTGTCCGGTGCATTCAAGTTTACTAACCAGTAATTCATATTTCTGTTTCTTGCCTTGACTCGGCACGATCGCTCCCTGGGCAATAAGGGAACAGCCGGTACCCAGACTTTGAATAGTACTGGAAAAGTTAGCCAGTTCGGCCGGGCATACCAGTTGCAGATCGGCAAAACAGGAACCGTCGGAGAGGGCTATAAATGAGTCCCCCTTGCTATGTCTGGCACTCTTTACCCAGCCTTGTACTTCAATAGTGTTGGCTGGTGGTTCAACCAGCGCTAAAATATCTTTTATTCTATATTTCATGATTAACTCCTGACTCAAGCAGTTCTATCCAATTGTCAAATAATACGTTGCAGGTCTGGGTGAGATCCTGGGGGAGAGGGGCGGTAAGGATCTGGTCGGTTTTATCTGGTAGCATTGTGGGCAGAGTTAGCCTCCAGGCATGGAGCGCCTGGCGTTTTAGGCCGGTCAGTTCCTTGATTTTACGGTTTATATCTCTGTTGCCATATTGATTATCACCGATAATTGGTCTGCCAAAGGCCTCGGCATGGACACGTATCTGGTGAGTACGGCCTTGTTGGGGAGAAAATACAATCAGGCTGGCCTGCGCAGTTTTATTGCTACAGAGCACCTTGTATTTGGTCTCAGCTGTGAGTCCGCCACCGCCTTTAATAATCTTTACCGGGTGGTGCCCACCGCTCCACTTGCTCAGATTTCTGCGGATTATACCCTCAGGGTTACGGGGAATGCCGTTACAGATGGCCAGATAGAGTTTGGTTGTCTGGCGTTCTTTGAAGAGTTCTTCAAGCTGGGCTAGGGTAGTGGGATTCTTGGCAAATACGATTACGCCTGAGGTGTCTCGGTCGAGACGGTGAACCGGCAAGATCGTAGAATTCGTGCTTTGCTGCCTCAACTGCTCAAGCAGAGAACTGCCTTTGTTCGAACTTGGTACGCTCTCTATGCCTGCAGGCTTGTTGATAACGAGTATATTGTTGTCCTCGTAAATGTTATCCATCTTGAGCTAGCCTCACTCTATACATTGGGCTATAAATCGCCCCACTCTGTTTGAGTTCGCTCATATAAACGATTACCTCTTCTACATCAGTTATACCGAAATCTATATTATTTAGATCCGGGAGAATTGTTTCTAGTCTGCAGGCATCCGAGGGTTTCTTAACTCTGCCGAGGGTAATATGCGGCTCATATGGCTTGGCGTCTGGTTGGTAGCCCAGGGTAGCGCATTTTTCCGTGATAATTCGCTGTAATTCAACTAGTTCCAGAGAACCGAGGGTGCATCCGGCACAGATAATTCGCGGATGGCGGGGATTAGGCAGTATATTTATAGCTTGAACTTCCACTGCAAAAGCGGAAGGAAAGACCGCCGTATCCGCCAGGAGGGTGAAAATAGCTCTAAGATCATTGGGTTTAATATTTCCAAGAAATTTTAGGGTTATATGGAGGTTTTCCGGACTAACCCATTTGATCTCAGGGAATTGGTGTTGGAGATAACTGAGCTCCTGTGATATTTCCGCAATGACTGCTTGTTCGATTTCGACTCCGATAAATGTACGAACCATGTAATATTCCTTGGTTTTGAGCTTAATTTATAACATTATAACCAATTACGGGGGTAAGAGAAATAAATATTACGAAAAATATTTATGACATTGCTTTTCAAAGGGTATTAGCTATTATTAATATTCAAATTATTGTGTAAAAAGGATAGATAATGATTCGAAAAGCGTGTGTCGCAGATATTGGTGTGATACAGAGACTTACCAAGGAATTTGCGGATAAAAAGCAGATGCTGCCGCTTTCATATGGTGATATTATCGAGCGATTGCGTGATTTTTTGCTGTATATTGATGCGAGTGATCAAGTGATAGGCTGTGTGGCTGCTCATGTCTCATGGGAGGATCTGGTGGAGATCCGTTCGCTGGCGGTAAGTGCGGCGTCTCACGGGAAAGGTATTGGGCGAGAACTTGTCTCTGCTGCTATTGCCGATGCCAAGGGGCTTGGAGCTAATAGTATCTTTACTCTGACCTTTGTTCCTGATTTCTTTGCTAAGCTTGGCTTTACTGAGGTTGAAAGATCAATATTGCCGCATAAGATCTGGCAGGACTGTATGAAATGTCTGCTCTTTCCTGATTGTGGTGAGACTGCGATGATGCTCAAAATTTGAGCTATAACAACTGTTAGTGTTTTTCGGTTTGAGTCCTGCTAAATTTATTGATTCAGACGTGTAGATAAAAGGGCCTAAATGTACGATACGGTAGTAGCAATAGATCTAGAGACCACAGGTGCTGATCCGGCCGTTGATCAGATCATTGAGATAGGAGCTGCAGTCTTCAAAAATGGTATCGTAACTGCGACTTTTAGTGAATTAGCGAAGAATGAAGTGCCGATGATTCCGCCAATTATCAAGCTTACGGGGATAACCCCGGAGATGCTTGAGGATAAGCCTTCAATCGATAGTATCATCGACAAATTTCTTGATTTTCTCCCGGAAGACGCGGTCTGTATCGCTCACAACGCAAATTTTGAACGTTCATTTCTGAAAAAAGCGACCAAGAATAACTTTAATAATGTTGTTATTGACACGGTGGGGCTTTCGCGTATCTGTTATCCAGAACTTGAGAGTCATAGTCTTGCTTGTTTATGCGATTATCTTGAGGTCTCCAATGAATCGGCTCATCGTGCTTTGTCGGATTGCATAACCCTTACCAAGGTCTGGCAGTATTTGCTGGGACGACTCAACTCTCTACCGCTGCCGGTGGTTGGGGAGATTAATTATTTGTTAGCGGCACACTCTACCAATCCGTATACCGACATCTTTCGAAAACTTGAAGCACAGATTATTGAAAAGAACTTCGGGAAGAATGCAAATTCTCTTGCCGGCATCTTCAAGCCCAATGATATTAAAATTCCAGTATTTGATAATATCAATGATAAATCCGATTGGGTGAAACTAGATCGCAAGAAGGTCGAGTGGGTCTTTGAGAAGGGGGGATTTCTGGAGAAGACCTTTGCGCAGTTTGAGGTAAGAGCTGGTCAAGTTAAGATGTCAGGAGAGGTGGTAGAGGCGTTTAATAGTTCCAAGCATCTGATGGTAGAAGCGGGTACCGGTACGGGTAAGAGTCTTGCGTATCTGGTTCCAGCGGTTATCTGGGCGCGTGAGAATAAGGTTCCGGTAATTATCAGTACCAATACCAAGAACTTGCAGAGTCAGTTATTTGAAAAGGATATTCCTTTTGTCAAAGAGACATTGGGAATAGACTTTAATGCGGCAATAATCAAAGGTCGGGGAAATTATCTCTGTATTCGTAAGTTGTTATATGTCCTCAAGCAAGCTGATTATGAACTAGATATTGAAGAACGGTTGCAGATGGTGACGGTTCTGAGCTGGGCCGCCTGGAGCGATACTGGAGATATTTCAGAGAATATTGTAACCGGTAGACCGGGTTTTTATAAGACCTGGGCCAAGATGTCGTGTGCAGGAGATGATTGCATGGGCAGGGGTTGCAAGCATTACCGGTATTGTTTTCTGTGGAAGGCGAGAGCCAAAGCGATGAATGCTGAAATAGTGGTGGCCAACCACTCTCTGGTGTTTGCGGATATGAATATGCGTAGTCCGAATCTGCCTCCATATGCGCAGATTGTCTTTGATGAAGCGCATAATTTGGAGGATGCGGCGACCAGCCATTTATCTATTGAGATCTCACCGCTTAGGGTGGGGGTGATGCTTGGCAGGCTGGTGCATAAGGGACGGCGTAAACAAAGGAGTGGGCTGCTGCCGAGTATCCTGGATAAAATCTTGCATACCAATCTTGAAGAGGAGTTCAAAGGAAGGATAGTAGATAATTTGCAGCAACTACCGGATGTCTTTGATAATGCTGAGGCGGCGGTGGAGATCTTTTTTTCAGAGATAGATCAGATTCGCCGAAAGGCTGGAACACTCGGTTCACTACGTTTCTTTGGCGAGAGGATGGATAAGACTCTGTGGGAGCAGGTATATCTGGCTCAGAAGGAGTTGTTGACCTTGTTCGCCAAAATTATGCATGCACTGGATAATTTGGTTGATGATTTGAAAGAGATTGAGGAAGGCTTACTGGATTACAGCCGAGAGTTTATCCGCGATCTTGAGTTCTCTTCCTTGACTCTGAAGGAGTTCTCTGAGGATCTGGTCTTTACCCTCAATGCAGATAATTCAGACTATGTCTATTGGATTGAGAAGTTATCCAATAAACCTTCCAATGTCAAAGTTGTTGCTGCTCCGATAGAGGTGGGGGCGTTGCTGTATGACCAGCTGTATTCGCACAAAAGGAGCGTTGTCTTTGCATCTGCAACTTTGTCAGTACGGGGTAAATTTGATTATATCAAGAAGCGGATAGGAATCAATCTGATACCCAAAGAGCAGTATACGGATTTTGATGCGGGTTCACCCTTTGATTTTCCGCGGCAATGTCTGGTAATGGTGCCGTCATTCTTGCCTGAACCCGGCGAGAAGGGCAAGGATTATGCGGCAGATCTGGCATATATGTTGTCTGATGTCTTCAGAGATACCCGGGGTAGGGCGATGTCTTTGTATACGAGTTATGATATGTTGAAGAAATCCTATGATATCATGAATGAAGAGTTGCTTGGTGATGGAATTGAGATTTTGGCGCAGGGTATGAGTGGGTCAAGAAAGAATATTACCTCTATCTTTAAGCAGGATATACACTCGGTGCTGTTGGGAACCCATTCATTCTGGGAGGGGGTTGACGTTGTGGGGGAGGCGTTGTCGTGTCTGTCAATTGCTAGGCTGCCGTTTGCGGTCTTTACTGAACCTCTTGTCGAAGCCCGTTGTCAGAAGATTGAAGCAGAGGGAGGCAATGCTTTTATCCATTATTCCATACCGAATGCGATAATCAAGTTCAGGCAGGGATTTGGGCGTCTTATTCGGCATAAGGGAGATCGGGGCGTAGTAATTATTGCTGATCGGAGAATTATTACTAAACGTTACGGCAAGACCTTCAAAGACTCACTCCCATGTGAGACCTATACTTACGACAGTAAGGAGAAGATGTTGCAGGACATTCATAATTTCTTAGGTTTGTAGAAGAGAGTTTTTATTGGTAAGTTGGATTAAGCTAGTGGAAACATTATAGGCTTGCCCTTTGGGGCAAGCCTATAATGTTTCGCTTTGAGACTTATACTATTTACTTGCTTACAGCTTCATTACTAATAACGGAGCCAGCCCATTTTTCAATCCACCGGGCAACATAGACACCAGTTACCGATGCCCAGACTGCGAGAATTGCCTGTATGCCCCAGTCCTGTAGATCCAGCTCGGCAAGACAGAAGAACTCGCGTACCGGCGCACAGTAGATAATAAAGAGTTGGGTGAAGGCGGCTATGGCCAGACCGATACAGAGCCAAGGGTTACTCCAGAGGCTCAGAGAGTCAAAGGTTCGAATTACAAAGATGCGGACAAATGCATACACCACAATACCGGTAAAGGCCATTGTCTGAGCGTATTGCAGAATCTTTTCCGGGCCGCCGCTGATCTTGTCGCTCATCAAGTAGAATGCAATCAGGAAGACGATGAAATTCTCCACACCTTTTTTGATTCCGATGATTACCGTTGTCCAGATTACACCATTATTTAAAATATGTTCATCATGCTCACGGGGTTTGCGCTTCATTAGTCCGGGATTTGCCGGGTCAATACCCAGAGCTATCGCCGGCAAGACATCGGTAAGAATATTGATCCAGAGTACCATGATTGCGGTAAGTGGGGCAACACCCCAGATAGCCCCCAGGAGTACGGTGATGACCTCGCCAATGTTACAGGTAAGGAGATAGTTGACAAATTTTCTGATATTATCAAATATTCTTCTTCCTTCTTCAATTGCACCTATAATAGTCGCGTAGTTGTCGTCAAGCAGAACTAGACCTGAAGCCTGTTTGGCGGCATCGGTACCACGAAGCCCCATGGATATACCGACGTCTGCCTGCTTGAGTGCCGGAGAATCATTGACCCCGTCACCGGTCATCGCGGCAAAATGCTTATTCTTGCGTACTGCTTTGAGGGCTCTGAGTTTTACCGTCGGGGTGGCGCGGGCAATGATATTGATCTCTTCTACACTCTCTTCAAGCTGTTGATCGGTCATGGCTTCCACTTCAGTCCCGTTGACCGCCTTCTGCCCCATTCCAAGCCTTTTGGCGATGGCCTGGGCGGTTACAATGTGGTCACCGGTGATCATGACTGTCCTGATACCGGCGCGCTTGGCTTCGGCTAGGGCTAGTCTTACTTCTGGGCGTGGCGGATCAATCATACCGGCCAGCCCGATAAAGCAGAGCTCATTCTCAATCTCTTCTGTAGCAGTACCATCAGGAATTTCTCGCGCAGCGATACCAAGAGTTCTAAGCGCCTGAGACTGCATGTGTTCAAGATTTGCCTTGATCTCCTGTTTGTACTCCTCGGTAATCGGAGTGATCTCTCCGTGGATAAGAATCTTGGTACAGGTATTGATGATTACTTCAGGTGCACCTTTGGTGATTGCGGTGCGATTACCTTCATATTCATGGATGGTGGTCATCTTCTGACGGTCAGAGGTAAAAGGAATTTCATCGAGACGGGGGTATTGTGTATCCAGCTCATTGCTGTTGTAGCCGCCTTTCTCACCGACGACTCTGAGGGCGATCTCGGTTGGGTCTCCCATATAACTGACTTCACCATCATTTTCAATACGTTTTGAATCATTACAGAGCATCATGCCGATTAGCGGAAGTTTGAGGCGTTTGGTACCGACATGTCTGGTCTGAATGGCACCATTATTTGAGTCGTAACCTTCACCGGTTACATAGTATGGTTCATGCCCCGGTGTGTAAAGTAGCTGTACTGTCATTTCATTCTTGGTCAGGGTGCCGGTCTTGTCGGAACAGATAGTATCCACCGAGCCCAATGATTCTACTATTGCTAGACGCCGGGCTAAGGCTTTGCGCTGTGACATCTGTTGTGCACCCATCGCCAGCGCAAATGAGAGTACAACCGGAAGACTCTCAGGGATAGCGCCCACACCCAGACTGAGTGAGAAGATGGCAATCTGGGAGAAGCTCATATTGTGGTGGAAATACATCAGTGCTGCAGCTACAATTACAAGTACTACAATAACCATAGTTATCTGCTTTGAGAGCTTGTCGACTTCGATTTCAAAGGAGGTCTTGGGGGTCTTGGTTTCAGCCAGCGCTTTGGCTATCTTACCGAGCTCGGTAGTCATGGCGGTATCACAGACTATAGCTTTACCGGTTCCGCGGACTATGGTTGTGCCGCTGAATACCATATTGATGCGATCACCGAGGGGGGCTTTTTCATCAACAGTATCAGTTGATTTCTCCGCCGGCAGTGATTCACCGGTAAGCATTGCTTCATCTACGGCCAGTGCATGCTGCTCAATAAGTCTTGCATCGGCTGGAACTTTCATTCCTTCGTCCAGCAGGATTATATCACCCGGTACAATTTCTTCGGTATTCAGTTCAACCGGTTTATTATCGCGTAAAACATTGACACTGGCAACCAGAAAGTTCTTCAGGCCGCTCATAATTCGGCTGGCCTTATACTCTTGATAGAATGCCAAACCGGTATTGAGAATCAAGATACAGACAATAAAGACACCGTCGGTCTTTGCTCCTACGCAGAATGCGAGTATCGCAGCAAAATACAGCACAATGTTGAAAAAACCTTTGAGCTGAGTAAATAAGATACTCAGGGCAGTCTCTTCTTTCTCGTCTTCAAGCTTATTTGGCCCGAATTCTTTCAGCTTGGTGTGTGCCTGGTTAGTGGTAAGCCCTTCGTCGCCGACATCCAGACGTGTTTTGATAGTGTCGATGTCTTCTGCGTACCATTTGATCTTCTCAGATGACATTTATTCTCCTTCTAATTATTGAGTATTTGATAATTCTGATCATACACTTTTTATCTTATAAGATGTATTGTTTTTTTTGTCAATATAAATAAGCAGTTACTTTGACAGGTTATAATAAAAAATGTGAGTATACTTTGATTCTGTTGTCAGGGGGGGGGGGGAGATCGAGAAAAGGCAGAGAGATTATATGCTATATTCCGCAACGTAGGTTATCGTGGTTTACAGAATAGTGAAAAAGGCTTGCCACAATGGCAAGCCTTAAAGTGGTAACCTCTAATATTTGAGGCTTAATTTGTGGTTTCAGAACCTGTGCTGATAACAGAACCAGCCCATTTCCCAATGATTTTTGCAACCCAGATACTGGTTGTGATACCCCAGACGGCGAGGATAAGTAGAACGCCCCAATCCTGCCAGTCGAGTGGTTGAAGCTGGAAAAATTCCTGTACTGGTGGGCAGTAGATTATGAACAGCTGGGTAAATGCTGAGATAGCCAGACCAATACAGAGCCAAGGATTACTCCAGATACTGAGTGAGTCAAAGGTTCGGATAACTCCGACACGGACAAAGGCTGAAACTACAATTGCAGTAAAGGTCATGGTCTGAGCGTATTCGAGTCTGACCTGGTCGTAATTGGCTACGCCAGTGAACTTGTCATTGAGAATAAAGTAAGCGATCAGGAAGATTATAAAGTTCTCAATACCGATCTTGAGACCCATGAAACCGGTTGTAGCAACGATACTCTTATTGAGAATGTGTTCGTCGTGAGCGCGTGGCTGCCGCTTCATCAGTCCGGGGTTTGCCGGATCAATACCTAATGAGATCGCTGGCAGAACATCAACCAGGATGTTTACCCAGAGTACCATGATCGCAGTCAGCGGCTGGAAGTTTAAGATGGCACCGAGCAGTACGGTGATAACTTCACCAATGTTACAGGTAAGCAGATAGTTGACAAATTTTCTGATGTTGTCGAAGATTCTTCTGCCTTCCTCGATAGCACTGATAATGGTTGAGTAATTGTCATCAAGCAGAACTAGTCCCGCAGCTTGTTTTGCCGCATCTGTGCCGCGTAATCCCATGGCGATACCTACATCAGCCTGTTTTAGCGCAGGTGAGTCGTTTACACCGTCACCGGTCATTGCGGCAAAGTGTTTCTTATTGCGTACTGCTTTGAGGGCTCGGAGTTTTACTGTAGGTGTGGCGCGGGCGATGATACTGATATCTTCAATGCTATCTTCAAGTTGAGCATCGGTCATAGCTTCAACTGCAGTACCATTTACCGCTTTCTGTCCCATCCCGAGTCTTTTGGCGATAGCTTGGGCGGTAACGATGTGGTCACCGGTTATCATAACGGTTCTGATGCCGGCGCGTTTGGCTTCAGCAAGCGCTACCCTTACTTCTGGACGTGGTGGATCAATCATTCCAACCAGGCCGAGGAAGCAGAGATCGTCTTCAACTGCCTCTCCGGTAACACCTTCAGGGATAGTTCGGTACGCAACTCCGAGAGTTCTGAGCGCTTGTGACTGCATGTGCTCTAGATTTGCTTTGATCTCTTGCTTGTATTCATCGGTAATTGGAGTTGGTTCACCATGGATCATGATCTGGGTACAAGCATTTATCACGACCTCAGGGGCTCCCTTGGTGAGAGCGGTTTTGCTGCCTTCGTAATCATGGATAGTTGTCATCTTCTGGCGGTCAGAGGTGAATGGCACCTCGTCCAGCCGAGGAAATTGTGAATCAAGTTCTTCTGTGCTATAACCCCCTTTTTCACCGACAACGCGCATAGCAATCTCGGTTGGGTCTCCCATGTAGCTGACCTCTCCATCATTTTCAATACGCTTTGAATCATTACAGAGCATCATGGCCATGAGAGGAAGCTTGAGACGTTTAGTACCGACATGCCTTGTTTCGATAGAACCGTTCTTTGCATCATAACCTTCACCTGTAACATAGTATGGTTCATGACCTGGTGTATACAGTAGCTGTACAGTCATTTCATTCTTGGTTAAAGTTCCGGTTTTATCGGAGCAGATGGTGTCTACTGAACCGAGTGACTCGACAATAGCCAAGCGTCGTGCCAAGGCTTTGCGCTGAGACATCTGCTGTGCACCCATAGCCAGCGCAAATGATAATACAACCGGCAAACTTTCAGGAATAGCTCCAACACCAAGACTGAGGGAGAAGATCGCAATCTCAGAGATAGAGTTATTGTGGTGGAGGTACATCAGGGCTCCGGCAAGAATTACCAGCACTACAATAACCATGGTAATTTGCTTGGATAGGTTGTCAACCTCTACTTCAAATGAGGTCTTTGGCGTCTTGGTTTCGGCCAGGGCTTTGGCGATCTTACCAAGCTCGGTATTCATTGCGGTATCGCAGACAACTGCTTTTCCAGTTCCACGTACTACGGTTGTACCACTGAATACCATATCCAGTCTGTCACCGAGTGCGGCATTGTCTGCAACTGTATTTGCTGATTTTTCTGCTGGGACAGATTCACCAGTAAGCATTGCTTCGTCAACAGCCAGCGCATGCTGTTCAATAATTCTGGCATCTGCAGGGATTTTCATGCCTTCTTCAAGCAGGATAATATCACCAGGTACAATGTCTTCAGTGTTGATCTCTACAGGTGTGTTGTTACGCATAACATTTACACTGGCAACCAGGAAGTTCTTGAGCCCGCTCATAATTCTGCTTGCTTTGTAGGCCTGGTAGAACGAGAGGCAGGTGTTCAATATGAGAATACACACAATAAAGATGCCGTCAGTCTTTGCTCCAACACAGAATGCAAGCACAGCTGCAAAGTAGAGCACGATATTAAAAAACCCCTTGAGCTGTGCAAATAAAATGCTTAGAGCGGTTTCTTCTTTCTCCTCTTCAAGCTTATTTGGACCGAATTCCTTGAGTTTGGCTTGAGCCTGCTCGGTCGACAATCCTTCGTCGCTTACTCCGAGCTGACTTTTTACAGCTTCAATGTCTTCGGCATACCACTTGATCTTGTCAGATGACATTAATTCTCCTCCTAAAAAAATGGTTATAGTTTGGTGATTCAACAAATACATTTTTCATCTTATAAGGAAATTTTTTTTTTGTCAATAAAATAAAACCTGACACCTGTCAGGTTTTATTTTTGCGAGAGGGTATTTAATTGGTTGAGCTATTTGCTCTTATAAGCAGCTTGTACCGCATCTATCATTGGCATGAATTGGCGCTTATTCTCATAAGAACCAACCTTGCGGCTTGGGTAACGACCTGTTCCGGTGTCGAATAATTCATAGACTCTGCCTTGAGCAAGTTCACTGCTATGTCCATTCAAAGTATTGGCATTACCCTTTAAGAGCACGAGCATAGGCGCAGGAATACCAGAACTGGTGTAAGAATTATCATTATCAAGAGTCGCAAAGACCATGGCACCGGGTTGGAGCTTGATGTCCTGTCTATCAAGTTCAAGGATGACCGGATTGCTCTCAGAATTTAGCGAGACTACGGCACGTCCATCTTCAAGAATAAACTTGTTGTTTTGAATTGCTACCTGGCTCATTCCGTCAAGCATTACACTAGGGCCATTATCTATAGCAAAGTTTACAGATTCGGTAGCGCCGAGTGGAGTACGTATCTTAGTGCCGTTGTTGAGAGCAAAAGATTTATCAGCATCAACCGTATTCCATTTGTTAGTTTGAGGGTTGTAGACATCAACGGAAGTTAAAGAGTAGGCTGTAGAAGGGGTGAAGTGATTATTGGTGTATGCGGCCAATTTAGTAGTAGCTGGCGCGGTGCTCTCTGGTTGAATTATCATCGTGTCGGTATTGATAGGTTTGCTGAGTATCTCTGTCGCTGCGGCGGTCTCTACTGTGGACGGCGCTGTGGTCGTAGACTCCGACCAATTAAAGATGCCGATACTAGGTATAAAAGCAAATACAATGACTGCAGCAATTGCCGAGAAAGATGAATAAAGAGTTATTACCCTACTTCTGCGCGTATTAATATTCTTACGTTGTTGTTCTTTAAGCTTTCCCAGTAGCTTGTTACGGAATTCTTCCCTAGGTGCAGGGGCATTGTACGCTTTGTTTAGTAGCAAGTTTAAACCCTTATCAAAATTATCGTCGGACATTTATAGATCCTTTAATACAAGACACAAACCCAAAAACAACACAAAAAAATTATCAATACATAGAACTGAAGTCAACTGCAACAGTCTTGAATGTCTCTTTAAATGCAGTACGAGCCCTAGTGAGCTGACTCTCAACTGATTTTTCAGTCTTACTGAGCAGCTTGGCAATATCTCGTACCGGCATGTTTGACATATATTTTAATTCCAGTACCTTACTATAATTTTCTGGAAGCGAACCCATTGTAGCACCAACAATGTCGGCTAATTCCTTATTCTCCAGGATACTATCAGGAAGGTTACCATTATCCAAGTCCGCAAAAATAGTCTCAAGTTCGCCGTCAAGCATACTCCAACTCTGCTCATATTCACGGGCTTTACCTACGGTAGCGTTTGATGAACGTATGCGATTTCTACTTATGGTTATAAGCCATGATTCAATGCTGCCCCGAGAGGCATCATAACGGTTGGCTTTGTCTATAGCCTCAATAAAGGTATCATTGACAACTTCTTCGGTATGTTGATGATCTCTACCGACTCTATAGTAGATATATCTATAGAGCTTGGGAAAATACTTGTTATAGAAGATCTCAAGAGCTTCTTCATCCCCCTTAGCAATCAGGGAGATTAGATTGGCATCATCTCTTCTCTCTTCTGTCTGTTTCTTACCAAATAGTTTTATCATCTATATAAACTCCCCCGAGTTTTCTTTCCTTATTTAGTAATATCAATTTTAGCATTTTTTCCTTCGAATTTTTATAAAAAAACGCAATCAAGTAAATTGATTACGTCTTAATTTAATAAATACACGGAAAATTATAGCGTTTACGGTTATCTAGCGTACTCGGTTATTCTATATTCACGCACCATTGTAACCTTTACTTCACCAGGATAAGTGAGTTCATCCTCAATTTGCTGGGCAATATTACGACAAATTTTCTGGCACTCGCCGTCACTGATCTTTGATGCGTCGGCAATAACCCGCAGTTCTCTACCAGCTTGGATCGCAAAGGTCTTCTCAACCTGTGGATAGCTATTGGCAATAGACTCAAGACGTTCCAGTCGCTTAACATAATTTTCCAGGGTTTCGCGCCTTGCGCCAGGGCGGGCGGCACTGATCGCATCTGCAGCTTGAACTATCGTTGCATAAAGACTATCTGCCGCATCTGGGCTGTGGTGATTTAGAATAGCCGAGATAACCTCCTTCGGTTCGCTGCAAATTCTGGCGACTTCAGCACCTAATTCTGGATGAGTACCTTCTTGTTCATGATCAATGGCTTTACCAATATCGTGTAAGAGACCGCAGCGCCTTGCCAGAGACTCGTCCAAGTTAAGCTGCGCGGCCAGCATGCCGGATATAAAACCAACCTCGCGGCAATGATCCAGCACGTTCTGACCATAGCTGCTGCGGAACTTCAAACGACCTAACAGCATAATCTCACGAGGTTTAAGATTGCGTACATCAAGTTCGAGTGCAACTTTTTTGCCGGTTTCTTCCAGAACTTTATCCATTTCATCGCGAATTTTGAGGACAACCTCTTCAATACGCGCGGGGTGAATTCGACCGTCGTTGACCAGTCTGGCCATGGCTCGCGCCGCAATCTCACGGCGTACAGGTTCAAAGCCTGATAGTACTACTACTCCAGGCGTGTCATCTACAATTACGTCAATCCCGGTCGCGTTTTCAAATGCTCGGATGTTTCTTCCTTCACGACCAATTATTCTACCCTTCATATCATCACTTGGAAGCTCAACGGAACTGACAACATGCTCGGAAGTGTATTCAACAGCCATACGGTTGATAGTATTCAAGATGATTTTTTGGGCATATTCTTCCGCATTCTCTTTGGCTCGGGCATTGGCACGGTTGACAATTTGGAGTACTTCGTCCTCCATTTCCAATTCGGTCTGTTTGATAACCTGCTCTCTGGCTTCTTCAACACTGAGCTGTGAAACTTCTTGCAATCTAGCGCGCTGAGCATCAATTATTTTGGTAACCTCATGTTCACGACTCTGAAGGGTTCGTTCCTTATTCTCAAGCTTTTGCTCAAAATCCTTGATTTGTTGATCTTTCTTCTCGATTAATTCAGATTTGCGATCCAGAGCGTCCTCGCGTTTGGTAAGGCGTTTCTCCATTGACTTGATTTCATTGCGCTCATTACGGATTTCGGCATCGAGAGTTTCACGGTGTCTGAGGAGTTCAGCCTTATTGGCAACAACAGCCTCCTGTTTGAGCCTTTCGGCCTCAATCTTGGCTTGTCCCAGAAGTTCTGCAATGTCTTTATCTGCAGCAGAAGCTCTATATACAGCCCAGTAGTGGCGCCCAATAACACCGCCCAGTATACCGGCTATGAATATTACAACGGTTTCGATCATTTTATCCCCTTTATCATAAATTATCTGCAGTAAGCAGGTTGTATTAAATGAGACTTATTATGATGATACACTATAGGGGTGTTGTTGTGTGATAAAAATTAACCAGAACAAACTTGATCATTAGTCAAGACGGATTATGGTCATCCTGAGAGAGAGGGGTGTAGATTGTCTAAGTGGTGACTAAACAAATTTTAATATAAACTAGGGCCCAAATATAAAACAGTTATCACTAGATATATTGAGATTATCATAACTCGGCTGAGTGAGTCGTGATAATAGCATGCCTCTTTCTTCAGTATTGACATCAGAGAAAGGATATGATGTCAAAATCATCTACTATAGTAGTATCAAATCATTAATAAATATATATTTTATTTTATTTGCTAGCCAAGGTCAAGTACTACTTTATTAAAAAAAACGGGTTTGAGCAATCGGCTTTTTTTCTTTATACTGTCTTTACTTTTTTATTTAAGTACTTGACCGGATTGAGCATAATATCTATAATTTTTTCTCTATTTAGTCTTTAATAAGTATTTTTTTCAGGTTATGATGATGCCGGATATAAACGAAATAAATTCGCTAATTGAGCAGATTAATATTAGGATAAATGAACTCCATAGTTCGCTGAAGATTGTTGAAAAATCAGCAGAACTTGCTGCTTTAGACGAACGTATGGCTGCCAGTGATTTCTGGAATGATTCCACTGCAGCTCAAGAGGTGGTGCTGAAACGCAAGGGGGTGGCGGGAATTGTTGAACCGTACGTTAAATTCACCTCTGAACTTGCAGAGACCTTAGACCTTCTTGAGCTTGGCCGCGAAGAGGATGATGCAGAGACAATTGAAGAGGCGAGCAGCTTGATCTTGGGGCTGCGCGAGGATCTTACCTCTCTGGAGACCATGGCTTTGCTTTCAGAGCCACATGATGCGGAGAATGCTTTCTTCAGCATTAACACCGGTGCAGGTGGTTCTGATGCCTGTGAATGTGCGCAGATGCTGCTTCGGATGTATTCGCGGTATTTTGACAGTAAAGGATGGAGCGTTGAGACCTTGTCCTTTATTGAAGGGGAAGAAGCGGGAATAAAAAGCGTGGATCTGCGAGTAACAGGCGAGTATGTTTATGGAATGCTTAAGAGTGAGCTAGGGGTGCATAGAATGGTGCGTATGTCGCCATTTTCCGGTAAGCGTGAGACCAGCTTTGCGGCGGTGGATGTTATCCCTGATTTCAAGAGTGAAATAAATATCGATATTGATGAGGGTGAGTTGAGAATTGATACCTACCGTGCTGGTGGCAAAGGTGGGCAGCATGTAAATACTACCGACTCTGCGGTTCGAATTACGCATTTACCGACAAATATCGTTGTGGCGGTGCAGAATGAGCGCTCACAGCACTCAAATAAGGCCAAGGCTATGGATATCCTCAAGAGCCGACTCTATGCTTATGAAGAGAATAAGCGCATGATTGAAGCGAATGAACATAATTCAGCTAAAATGATTAATGCTTGGGGCTCGCAGATACGTAATTATGTGCTTCATCCTTATACATTGGTAAAGGATGTGCGCACAGAATGCCAGACAGGAAATGTGCAAGGGGTTCTGGATGGCGATATTGAGCCGTTTATCGATGCTTATTTGCGTTACTTGTCGTCAAAAAAGTAGAAATACTGTTGGTAGTGGCTACCATTTTACCGTGTTACGAATATAATTAAGCAGATTAATCCGTAACTTATTACTGTTTGCAAGAAGGAGACTGGAATGTCTTTGTCGAAATTACAGAGTGTTGACCCTGATGTCTTTGATATCTGTTGTGCGGAACTCAAGCGTCAGAAGGATGGTATTGAGCTTATTGCCTCGGAAAACTTTACCTCCCAGGCAGTGCTGGAAGCGCAGGGCAGTTGCCTTACTAATAAGTATGCTGAAGGTTATCCAGGGAAGCGTTACTATGGGGGCTGTCAAGAGGTAGACAAGGTTGAGCAGTTGGCTATAGATCGAGCCAAGTCCCTCTTCGGCGCGGCACACGCAAATGTTCAGCCACATTCGGGATCTCAGGCCAATATGGCCGCATACCTCGCTCTCTGTCCGGCAGGTTCCAAGATCCTCGGCATGGATCTGGCTCACGGTGGTCACCTTACTCATGGCTACAAGCTGAATTTCTCTGGAAAGCTCTTTGAGTGTCAGGGTTATGGTCTGGATAAGGAGACTGAACGCATTGATTATGACGCACTCATGGCAAAGGCTAAGGAGTTTCGTCCTGATATTATTGTCTGTGGTGCAAGTGCTTACCCTAGGATAATTGATTTTGCGAAGTTCGAAGAGGTGGCTAAAGAGGTTGGGGCTTTTCTGGTTGCGGACATGGCGCATATCGCCGGTCTGGTTGCGGCGGGGCTGCATCCTAATCCTGTACCGCATTGTGATATTGTTACCTCGACTACTCATAAGACTCTCCGTGGCCCCCGTGCTGGGCTGATTCTTGCAAAGGAAGAGTATGCCAAGAAGGTCGACTCCGCCGTATTCCCCGGTATGCAGGGCGGACCGCTTATGCATGTGATCGCGGGAAAAGCTGTCGCCTTTAAGGAGGCGGCTGGCGCTGAGTATAAGGCATATATGTCTCAGGTTGTGAAGAACGCGAGCGCGATGGCAGAGGTATTTGTTGATAAGGGGTATCGGGTGGTGTCTGGCGGTACCGATAATCATTTGTTGCTACTGGATGTAACACCTAAGGGTATCAATGGTAAGGAGGCTGAAGACGCACTTACCAAGGTTGAGATTACGGTCAATAAGAATCAGATTCCGTTTGATCCGCTGCCACCGATGAAGTCCAGCGGTATACGTATTGGTACTCCGGCGGCAACTACCCGGGGACTTGATGAAGCGGCTGTACGCAAAGTTGCTGAGATTATTGATGAAGCTCTGTGTAATGTCAACGATGCGGCGAAACTTGAGGAACTCCGGAAGCGTACATTGACAATTACTCAGGAATATCCGCTGTATGCAGATTTGACTTATTAAATCATTACTATTAATCAAAGTTTATTAAGGATCATTACTTATAAGGATATAGATCTATGAGCAAGTTACATATTGTTGCCGCTGACGGAATCAAAGGGAGTGGGTTGGAGTATTTGAAGGCGGTATTTGGTGAGGATGCGGTAGAGGTACGGGGCAAGTATACCCCTGAGGAACTACTAGAGAATATTACTGAGATAGATGCTTTGCTTATCAGAAGTGGTACTACTGTACCCCGTGAAGCGATTGAGAAGGCTGGTCCGCGTCTGAAACTTATCGGACGCGCCGGAGTGGGAACTGATAATATAGATAAGGTTGCGGCTACGGAGAAGGGTATTGTGGTAATGAATACCCCATTCGGTAATACTACCTCTGCCGCAGAACAGGCGATTGCGCTACTATTTGCGACAGCGAGAAATACTGCCCGCGCCGATAGGCTGATGCAGGAAGGTAAGTGGGCCAAGAAGGAGCTTGTCGGGGTCGAGGTAATTGATAAGACTCTTGGACTTATCGGTATGGGTAAGATCGGTTCACATGTGGCCAAAGTGATGAGTGCTGCAGGAATGAAGGTAATTGCCTATGATCCTTTCCTCAGCCCAGAACGAGCCAAACAGCTCGGTGTTATCCTGGTTGATATTGAGGAACTCAAGCAGGAAGCAGATTTTATTTCATTGCACACACCTCTTACTGAAAATACCCGCGGTATGCTGAGCAAGGAGTTTATGCTCGGGCTGAAGAAAGGGGTAAGGATTGTCAACTGTGCACGGGGTGGAATTATCGATGAGGCCGCTCTGGCTGAACTGGTGGAAGCTGGTCATATTGCCGGTGCAGCGCTGGATGTATTTGAGAAGGAGCCGGTTACTGAGGGAGCCGTATTCGGCGTAAAAAATATCTTGCTCACGCCACACCTTGGGGCTTCGACCGATGAAGCTGAAGAGCGTTGTGGTTTGCAGATGGCGCAGCAGGTCGAAGCGTATTTTAAAGAAGGCGATATTATCAATGCCGTGAATCTGGATATTACCCGCGAGAAGGAGTTGTCAAGTTATGTTGAACTTGCAAAGAAACTTGGAAAGATCTGTTCAACTCTGGTACGTGGGGCTCCGGTAAAGATTGAAGTGGCGTGCTCTGGCGCGGTATTTGAAGGTAAGGATACGGGAGAGGTGGCTGCTGGTGCGGTTATCGGAATGCTGAATTCATTTATCTTTGAACCGGATGGGGTAAATCTGGTCAACGCCAAGCATCTAGCAAAGGAACGCGGAATTGATATAGCTGAGACTGAGGCAACGGGTTGTGGCGTCTATCAGAATAGGGTTGATGTTATTATCAGCAGTGCTGAGGTTTCATGCAAAGTTGGCGGTACTCTGGCCGGTACCAATATCTACAGGCTGATTGCAGTAGATGATGCCGATATGGATGTCCGCATCGGGAAGCATCTTTTATTGCTGCGTTATCCAGATCAACCGGGTTATGTCGGCAAGTTCGGCACTATTATTGCAAATCACGGCATCAATATTGAGAATATGGAGGTTGGTTGTTTGGAGAGTCGTAAACGGGCGAGCATGGTTATCGGGCTCGGAGAGACCGCGACTGATCAGCTTATTGAAGAGTTGCTCGCAGTAGATGGTGTTGAAAAGGCATTTTACGTCTCTCTTTAGTCTTTAATAATAGGAGGATAGTTATGATCAACAGATGCAGAATTGGTTTTATACTGCTAGCTGTGTTTGCACTTGGTTCGCTTGTTAGTGCTGCGGAGGGTGAAAATGCACCATCTCTGAGTAAAGCGGATTATGGCATGAGCTTTGTCACCTGGTATGGGGGCGGATCTTTCTCCATAGCGTATGGGGTGACAATATATGTTGATCCTGTCGCTATGCCGGACGGACTGCCCAAGGCGGACGCCATTTTTATCACTCATCCGCATGCTGAGAATCTGAGCCTTGAGGCGATAAATAAGCTTTTGGGCGGTTATACGCAAATATACGGGCCAGAAGAGGCTATTCTTAAGATCAGTGAGGGCGGGGTAAAGGTTAGTTCCGAGCAGTTACATGTGGTCAAACCTTTTGAGAATATTGTTACTGGTAGTTATTCTTTCAGTACCGTACCGGCATACAATACTGCTACAGAGCTGCACCCTCAGACCAGCGGCTGGGTTGGGTATATTCTGTCGATCTTTACACCGCGGGGTGAAGCTAGACTTTATTTTGCTGGTGATACTAGTAAGATTGTTGAGATGGAGAACTTGAAAGGCAAGGTTGACGTGGCGTATCTTTCAATTGATAGTGAGCATGGAATGGCTACACTTGCTGAGGCTGTAGAAGCTGCAGTTACCTTGGGAGTGGAGATTGCGGTTCCGGTACGCTATAAGTCTAGCGAGCAGGCGGATCAGTTTGTCGGTATGCTTTCTGGAATTGACGGTATAGACGGTATAATCATGGATGAGAAGTAGACGATAATAATTTGTAATACTTGAAGATATAATTGGAGGAGTAATGGGCGAAAAAATTTCGATTGCAAATGGTGTATTAAATGTTCCGGCTAATCCGGTGATTCCTTATATTGAAGGGGACGGGATTGGTCCGGATATCTGGGCGGCTTCGGTTCGGGTCTTTGACGCGGCTGTAGAGAAGGCGTACGGCGGTAAGCGCAAGGTTGAGTGGCTTGAGGTGTTGGCTGGGCAGAAGGCTTTTGATCAGACCGGCAGCTGGCTTCCAGATGTGACTGTTGATACCTTCAAGGAGTATCATATCGGTATCAAGGGGCCGCTTACCACGCCGGTAGGGGGTGGAATTCGCTCTATTAATGTAGCGTTGAGACAGATTCTGGATCTCTATGTCTGCCTACGTCCGGTAAAGTACTTTGCCGGAGTGCCAAGTCCGGTAAAGGCGCCCGAACTTATTGATATGGTTATCTTTAGAGAGAATACCGAGGATATCTATGCCGGAATTGAGTTCAAGGAAGGGGATACCGAGACCAAGGAGTTTATTGCTTATCTCAAGGATAATTATTCTGAAAAGTATGCCAAAATTCGTTTCCCTGAATGCACAGGTATTGGCATTAAACCTGTATCACGTGACGGAACCCAGCGTCTGGTTAAGTCAGCGATTGACTATGCGCTAGCCAATAAGCGCAAGAGTGTTACCCTGGTGCATAAGGGTAATATTATGAAGTTTACCGAAGGTGCTTTCCGTGACTGGGGTTATGAAATATCCAGAGAGAGTTATCACGGGGTTGATATCGACGGTGGTCCGTGGCAGGTAATCAAGGGTGAGGACGGACATGAAGTAATTGTCAAAGACTGTATTGCTGATGCCTTCCTCCAGCAGATCCTTACCAGACCAAAGGAGTATGATGTGATTGCGACACTCAATCTCAATGGAGATTATGTCTCCGATGCTCTGGCGGCTCAGGTAGGCGGTATCGGTATTGCTCCGGGCGGAAATATTAATTACTCTACAGGTATTGGTATCTTTGAAGCGACTCATGGTACTGCGCCCAAGTACGCTGGGCAGGATAAGGTCAATCCTTCATCGGTTATCCTCTCGGGTGAGATGATGTTCAGGTATATGGGCTGGGTTGAAGTAGCAGATCTTATTCTTTCGGCTACCGAGAAGACAATTTCAGCAAAGACCGTAACCTATGATTTCCATCGGCTGATGGCTGGGGCGACCCTACTGAAATGCAGTGAATTCGCTGACGCATTGATCAATAATATGTAATTTGCTTCTGTGAAAGAAGAATGGGTGGGATCCTATGGAGCGAATCTTCAATGATTATATTGATACTGTACTCCGAGGTAATTTTGCCAAGATTTACGGCCTTATGGTCGAGTCGATAGGCAATACCGGGGACAGCACGCTTCTGGCCGAACTCTATAAACAAGTGAATAATTCCGGACAATCTCTGGCTCTGCCTCTGGCGGATAATCTGGAGATTGTCCGTAGCTTTATCCGCATCGGAGTACTCAAAGACCGGGGACAGCGAGAGTACAATACGGCTGTACTCGCCAGTATTGTCGCGTCTATGGCGGAGGAAGCTGACCGCTCGCCAGCGTTGATCTCGGTTATAATTCGTCTCTTCTCTTCTGGGCAGTACGGCATAGTTTCTACGGCTGTATGCGGTTCTTCGCCCCAATGTAATAAGTGCAGATTGACCAAGTACTGTCAATTCTTCAATTCTCCACCTTCAGATCCTGTAGAATCTGGTTTATCCTTACTCAAAAGGCTTGAACTTGGCGCTTTGAACAGTATCTCCGATACAGAGTTGCTTTCGTTATTGATTGGCGGCAGCAAGCCCAAGAGTCAGAGTATTGAAGCGGCAGAGAATCTTGTTTCACGTTATAGCAGTTTGCGCTCATTGGCCAATGCGTCACTTTCGGAGCTGAAGAACCTTAGGAGTATCGGTGAAGCGGCGGCGGTGCGGATTTACGCGGTGATTCTATTATATAGACGCTTTATCGATGAGGAGAGCCTGGATAAAGTCTTTATTCGGGAGAGTAAGGATCTCTTCGATCTCTTCAAGGTTGAACTTCGAGATCAGAAGCAGGAGAATTTTTATATTGTCATGCTTGACAGTATGAATAAAATAATAAAGCAGGAGAAGATTGCTCTGGGCGGGTTGGCGTCGGTTCAGGTTATTTCCAGAGAAGTCTTTACTCCGGCAATTAAGGAGTCGGCAGTAGCGGTGGTACTTATTCATAATCATCCATCGGGTAATCCACAGCCGTCGCAGGATGATATCAGGCTGACGCGTGATCTCTGTAAGGCAGGGGAGTTACTAGGAGTGGATGTGGTAGATCATATTGTTATCGGTGATAATAGATATGTAAGTTTTGTTGATGCGAATATTCCACCTTTCAAACGGGTAAAACGGGCTAGTGAAAAAAAATGACTGTACTAGTTAAAAACTATAATATGGAGAATGTATGAAATTAACGGTTATATTTTCAGTACCGGTATTGCTATTACTGGTAATGATCCTTTCAGGTTGTGAGGATACGACGGCTGTCAGTTCAGAAGAGACGATTGCAGAAAAACCTGCTGAGATAGAACTGGTGCCGGCCAGAACCGAAGCGAGTCCTAGCTCTAGAAAAATAGTTGTAGAGAAGGACGGTAAATTTTATGAGATGCTGGAAGAGCATGAGCGGCTCTGCCACGACTGTGACAGATAGTACAATGGCTACGTACTGTCTGCATGATATAATTGATTGGAGAAGTACGAAATGAATATTAGATCTGAAGCAGAAAAAGATCTTCCGTGTATTTATAATTTGATCAAAATCGCTTTCGAGACCGCCGAGGTTTCTGATGGTAATGAACAGGATTTCGCACAAAAGCTGCGTCAAAGTGAAGCTTATATTCCGGAGTTGGCACTTGTTGCCGAAGATGCAGGCGAAATTATTGGTCATATAATGCTGACCAGAACATTTGTCAGCGGTGAATCTTCAGATTTTCCTACGTTACTACTGGGGCCTATCGCTGTACTCTTGCAGTGGCGTAAGTGTGGAGTAGGGGCGAGCCTGATCCAGAGGGGATTTGAGACAGCCCTTAGTCTTGGTTATAGCTCGGTGTTTCTAGTTGGGAATCCGGCTTATTACTCTCGCTTTGGCTTCAAGCCTGCAATGGAATTTGGAGTAAGTAATGCCAATAAAATACCGAATGAGTTTGTATTGGCTTGCGAGTTGATACCGGATGCATTGGCACAGGTTGAAGGGGAGATATTTTTCGAAACATTATAGTGATATATTGGTTATAGGCGCTTACCTGGTGTAAGCGCTTATAACTATAAAATTATGATGCTTTATAAAACTAACGAAAGGAATTATATGAAAAAATTACTTGTAGTGTTGGGTTTGGTCGCAGTACTTACTGGTTGTGAGCCGGTTCAGCCCCCAGCTTCCGATGAAGAAGTAATGGTTGACGAATATAGCGATGAAGAGGTGATTGTTGAAAGTGATGAGGGGTTTGACCCTGAAGAGGTCAGATTGCGTCAGGGTGATGGGTATATGATGAATCTGGTGGATTCGTATACTATGCCGGTAGATGATGGAGATGTTACTGCTACTTCTGAAGAAGTTTTGATTGACTCATCTGGAAAAGAATATAAGATTGTGGATCATGTGGGCTTTGACACTGAGTAGCAGTTACAACTGAAATCATGGGGGTGACTTGTTCTTTTTAAAGGATATTGATATGCATTACCGTAAACAGAAAAATATCGGAACATTCTTCGTATTATTGATGTTTGGAATGACGATGCATCATATATTCGCTCAAGAGAGTGGCAGCAACCTTGAGCTGGCCAAGCAGATGTCAGAGGCCTATGTTGAAGTAGCAGAAAAGGTCAAGCCGGCGGTAGTAACTATCGAGTGTGTCAATCTTTATTTCAATGAAGAAACTGGCGCTGCAGCTGAGTCTGAAGAAATCACCCCTGAAAGTATGTTGCCTGAGGAAATACACAGGTTTTTAAATCGTATGCAGGAGGATGGGGTTGGTGAAGCCAGAGCTGGTGGCTGTCTCGGTACTGGAGTGATTATATCTGAAGATGGAGTGGTGGTGACAAATTGCCATGTGGTCAAGGATGCGGTAAGCATCAAGGTAAGACTGGATAATGGTGAACTGCTCAAGGCCGAGGTTGTCGGGGTTGACCCCAAGGTCGATCTTGCGGTGTTGCAACTCATAACCGCTGAACCGCTTCCGGTAGCTGTACTTGGAGACTCGGACACCTGCAAAGTGGGTAGCATTACTATTGCTATCGGCGCTCCTGAAGGGTTTAAGCAGAGCGTTACCTTTGGGAATATTTCGGCTCTGCAACGTTCTGAAGGTCTTGACGATGAAGAGGTTATATATCAGAGTTATATTCAGACCGATGCCGCGATAAATCATGGTAATTCAGGCGGACCGCTAGTGACCCTTGACGGTGAGGTTATTGGCATTAACTCTGCTGGCTTTGATGAAGCAGATAACCTTAGTTTTGCTATCCCGATTAACATGGTTAAGGATGTAGTCAAAAAGATACTGAAATATGGCGAGGTGCCGCGTGGTTACGTGGGAGTGGGAACCTATGATTTGAGTAATTACTGTAATGGTAAAGCTCAAAAGGGGGTATTGGTGGAAGAGGTGTACCCTGAAACTCCTGCGGCTGTGGCCGGACTTCAAATGGGTGATATCCTGCTAAGTTATAATGGAACCGAACTGGAATCGAATCAACAGGTTATGCGTCTGGTCGCAGATTCAGAGATAGGTTCTATCGCGGTAATAAAGTATATTCGCGACGGGAAACCGGAATCGGTAGAAGTAACCGTTGCCGCTCAGCCGGAGGTACTTGATATGCCCGTACTGGATCTGATGGCAAGCCTAGGGGGTAACATTAAGCCGCCTGAATCATACGCGAGTGAGTTGCTCGGGATTACTGTGGTTGCCCTGCCATTACAGGAAGGATTCCCTGATGATGTCGATTTTTTCCAGGATATGACCGGGTTGCTGATCACGGATACTGACGGTAGATTATCGACGCATACCTCGCATCTTATTCCGGGGATGATTATCAAGTTCATTGATTTTACCAAAGTCAGTACTCTGGCAGATATAAAAGAGGTGGAAAAGAATATCAAACCGGGGAGTGAGGTCTTGATTCAGTCGTTACTAGCCGATATTCCGGTTACATCTATAATGGATCTGGGATTGGATGAAGACGTAGATAAGAAATTTGGTGACGAAGAGTAGAAATTAATTTGCCGTTTGGGTGGCTCTTCTGGTATTGCATTGTTGTCATAAGAGCCAGGGCCTAAAGCTGGAATTTTTATAACGTCCGATAATGTATGTTATGTTATGTTCAGGAAATAATGTTGATATGGTAGATCATAATGTTCATTGTTGTTGTGGGGATTACATTATTGGTTCGGTTCCGTATCAGGATTGGAGATGTCTTTCCGTTACTTCCAACCTTGTTTTGAGTTATTCAGAGGGATTGGCGATTACGCATAGGGTTTCTGCTGGGAAATCTGTCTGGATTATTGGCGAAATTTATGATCCTTTGCACCTGAGTAAGACTCAGGAGCTAATCGCTCAGGAAATTGCTACATGCGCCGGGATCTCTTCTTGCGAAGATTATGCAGGTTGTTATGTTGTAATACAGTATTTAGGAGATCGTTGTGTCTTGTTGACTGATGCGGCCTCCATGTTCAAAGTGTTTTATACAACTGCTAATGACGATCGGTATAATATAGCTTCTTCGGAACAACTTCTTGCCGAGAGTAATAATTTTCAGGCGGATACGGCAATTATTGATCAGCTTGAAGAGTCTTCAGTTATTGGTGCCAGTGCATATCTTCCCTTGAGTTGCACCGAGTATCCGCAAGTATTTTGTCTTTTACCCAATCACACTCTTACAATCCCGAAATATCAAGTTGAGAGGTATTTCCCATGTGCAAGAAAGGTAATGATTACCCCTGAAGCCGCTATTAGCCAATCCACGGTAATCCTCAAAGGTGCGGCACAGGCTGTACTGAATAGATATGGAACTGTCAAGGTCGCACTTACAGCTGGGATCGATAGCCGACTCTCGCTTGCAGCTTTTGCAGCGTGCGATAAAACGAAGGTTGAAGCTTTTACCTTTCACTATCCCTATCTTGAGGCCAAGCATCCGGATATCGTTCAAGCTCAAAAAGTTAGCGCTAAACTTGGAATTAAGCATACGGTCATCAAGGTTGCTGATCCCTTTTCTGCAGAAGCTGAATTCTGCAAGTATTATGGAGAAAATGCAATTCTGATTAATTCAAATATTGCTGATATCTTTAGATGTTATTACAGGTTGCCGACTTGGGCGGCAAGTGTGGGGTTGTTTTTTCGCCTGGAGAAAATTCCCCGTACTCAACGTATCAGGATAATTCTTGAACAATGGCTTGCTGAGGCTCAAGCAGTATCAAAAGGATTTGGTTATGAACTCTATGACTTGTTTTATTGGGAGAATAGAATTGCTAAATGGGCCGTCAATGGCTTTACGGGTAAAAACAATGGGGTGACCAAAATATGTATATTCAATTGTCATAAGTTATTACATACAATGCTGCAGGTCGATTCGTGCCGCCGCTCACATCGGCAATTTAATCGTGAATTAGTCAATCATTTAAGTCCTGGTCTTGGGGATATTCCAATAAATCCTTCGGATGGTTTTATCGCATATGTGAAGCAGCTCTACAAATATTTACCGTTGCCTCTTCAGAAGATTGTTAAGTATATCGCGGTTTTTTTGAAGAGTTAAGGGGATTATATTATCACTTGAAGACGTTTGCTGGTATTTTGTTTTGCTCGCCTATCCTTTAATCTAATAATCTAAATTATATAAAATTGAAACATTTCAACTACTCCTTAGTCTACAAGGAGATTTATGAGAAGATAGGTTTCAAAACTCCTCTTATTTCTTCAGAAGAGGAGTTCATGTAGGAATAAAGATTGTGCTTAAATATAATTGATGCCCGTTTGCACAATACAAACGGGCGTTGGTAAGAATAACGCTTGAGCTCAGACTTTTATTCCTTGAACTTTAGAATTTACCGAATTCCGAGTCATCAAGAATTATCTGATCCCTGGGGGTGACTACGGTCTCCGGGGCGAGCTTTTCGGGATCAGGCTTGGGAAAAGCTGATTTCTCTCTGACTCCCCTGCTCTTGATTCTGGGTCTTTTCTTGAGCTGAGTGTGACTGCTGGTTTTAGTCATAAGCTTGAAGTGATCTATAAGCTCGCGGAGAATAATTGCCAGGCTGGTCATTTCTTGAGCTGCTCTTGCTGTCTGCTCGGCATTTGCGGTATTCTTTTGGGTTACCGCGTCTACCTGCGAGAGTCCAGTATTGGTCTGGGCGATGCCTTGCGCCTGTTCCTTACTGGCTGAAGCGATTTCACCCACCAGGTCTGCGGTCTTGGTAATATTATCCACAATCTCGTTGAATGCGGCTGCTGTTTCTTCAGCGTTTTTGACCCCTTCCTGGATCTCCTTGTTACTATTCTCAATGAGATCTGCGGTCTCTGCTGCGGCTTTGGCACTCCGGGCAGCCAGGTTTCGAACCTCTTCGGCTACTACCGCGAAGCCTTTACCGTGTATTCCGGCTCTGGCGGCTTCAACCGCGGCGTTGAGTGCCAGCAAATTGGTTTGAAAAGCAATATCGTCGATCGTTTTGATCACCTTCTGTGTCTCTTCACTGTTCTTGGTGATCTCATGCATAGACATACTCATATGCTGCATCTTCTCCTGACCCAATCTTGCTGCTTGCGCCGCTGCTGTTGCCAGGGTATTGGCTTCGTAGGCATTATCTGCATTCTGATTAGTCTGGCTGCCAAGCTGTGACATTGATGAGGTAATCTCTTCCAGTGAACTAGCTGATTCAGTTGAGCCCGCTGAAACAGAGTCTGCTGCTGCCGATACTTGAGTAGCACTGCCCTCTACCTGTATTACAGTATTACTTACCTTCTGGAGAGTGTCATTGACCTGCTTGATAACTAGATTGACATTTGAACTGGCTTCAAGAATACCGTCAATTATGCTCTTGTTTGCAGTTGCAATCATTCCGAGTTCGTCACGGCGTTTGGTAAGATTCTGAAGAACGTCCAGACGTTCAGAATCTGTCTGGATATTCATGGTCTGACTCCAGTCTCCTACAGCAAGGTTGTCCCGCATCAGTGAGGATAAATTATGGGTATGTCGGGAGATTCGCTGGACAGATTCGGTAACAAAGGTAAGAGGTTTGGTTATGCCTCTAGGTATAAGAATTGAAAATAAAATTGCAATTATGGCGGCAAGGATATAAAAGATTATGACTTTAAGGTGAATATACCTGCTGGTTTTAAATTCGTCTTGTATGAAGTTAAGTCCTTGCTCGGTAACTTGTACTTTGAGCAGATTCAGATTATTATTTAGCTCAGTAAAGACCTCGGGGGTAGTGTGTGGCAAGGCATCGGTAGAGCCATTAACAAGGAGATCTTGTTTTTGTTTAATTATCTGGTCAAACAGAGCGTATTTGCTGGTGGATAACTTATCCAGCCGGGTGATAATATTTGCATCCCCTTCAAATTTGTCTTTAATTAGCTCTAAGTACTTGTGATTTTCTGCCTTCTGGAGTTCAATCTCTGTACGCAATTCATCTGCCTCCTGAGGGCTGGTAGCTAGGGTAAGGTCGTGCAGTAGCTCATTGCATAAGTTTTCACCTATCTCTGCATCACGTACGGTCATCCCAAGAGTATATGCTTGGGTATAAAACTTTTCCGTAAAGTTAGAGAGAATTGTTGCATCAAAATAAGCAGAGATTCCGCCAATTATGAGAAGAAGTGTTACGATTCCAAAGCTGATCAATAGTTTCAAGCCAATTTTTAAATTTTTCATGTTATTCCCTTTATGCTAGCCAACACTTACACAGTATGAATTCTAACTCTTATAATACCATTATGCAAGAGGCAATGTCTGGTCTTCGGGGTAAAATATATGATTGGATTATTCTTTTTAGTGTTGGTAATGCGGGATGATCGTTAAAGTTTTAGCGAATATTACCGATTATAACGATGAAATCTATGATTACGGCATGTCACGCTGATAGGAAGGATCCTGTCGTTAAGCGTCCAAGGAGGATTGAGCTTGCCCATGATTGTTGCGCATAACCTTAATGCGCTCAGTACCATACGTAGTTTGAATATTAATAACAGCAGCATGTCAGGCTCGCTGGAGAGGCTTGCTACGGGCTATCGGATAAATTCAGGGGCAGATGATCCGGCGGGGTTGGTTATTTCTGAGCAACTTCGGGCGCAGAATGCCGGTCTGGCGCGAGCGGTACAGAATTCTCAAGAAGCAGACAATATGCTTGGTATCGCCGAAGGCGCACTGAGTGAGATGAGTAATATCCTCAAAAAGATGAAACAGTTAGCGGTACATGCTTCGAATAATGGTGTGACCTCACCCGAGCAGGTAGCGGCTGATCAAGCCGAGATCGACTCCTCGGTACAGACTATTGACCGCATTGCCAGAACGACCAAGTATTCCGATCAGTTCTTGCTCAATGGCAATAAGGAGATCGGTTATGATTCTCAGACCGGTATAAACTCTACTGCAGACTACCCACTACTCGATTCTGAGATGTCAGAACTCTACCAGATACCTTCCTTTAATAAGAATATTCAGATATCCTTCAATGGAACCGATGGAACTGGGGACGCTGAGGTCTCGGCTGAAGCGCGTAAAGCGTATATTGAGTTGGATGGCGCTGATAATCGTCTAGACATTACTACTAATGCTGAAGGTCTCAAGGTTTTGAGCAAGGATCAGAGTTTCTCGATTCGCGGTTCAAAAGGCTCGCGCAGTTTTAGCTTTGCTGCCGGCACGGCTCTTGGTGACATCAACAGTACGCTCAATAGCGCTGCGGATTCTATTGGCCTGGAGAGTTCGCTGATATTTGACAGCTCACAGACAGTAGATATGATAGCTTATACTACCACCTCAGTAAATACCAATCTCGGGGTAGAGACCGATGGTAATGGGGGAGATATTCGTATATTTAATGCACTACTTGGGGTGCAGAACGTCAATAATACCCTTACTATTGGTTCAGATGATCAGGTTACGGGGTTTAATATTGTTGCTACCGATGTCGGCAATTATGACGTCCGTTTTGATATGGTAGATTCACTGGGTACGACTATCGGTTCAAATACTGTAACGCTGAATCCAAGCGGAACCGCTAGCAATACCTCGCAAGCGGTGACAGTAACAAGTGCTAATGGTTCGAACGTTACATTTAACTATGTTTATGGTTTTGGCGGACCGACCGTAAGTGCAACCAATGATAATCATGTACAGACCGGCGGCTCTGCTTCTACTATTGGTACGGTTACCCAGCAGAATGGGGTGAGTAATCGCTCGGCACTAGTTATTGATCCTGCTGATGCCGGGGCGACTCCCTGGACTGTAACGCAGACTACAACAGGTGCGAATACCATAGATTTTACCCTTTCTGACGGTAGTACGTCGCAGACGGTGACGGTAAACCGGCCGGTAGTCGGTGGATTGACCGATGATCATATCAATGTCGCGTTCAATACTCCAAATGGCACTACCTTTGATTTTGATTATAATTTTGAACTTGATACTACCAATAATGCCTGGGATCATATAGGTGACGGAACTCTGTTTACCTTTTCTAATACTGGAGTCTTTATCTCAGAGACAGCGGCGCAGACCGATGGCCCTTCTGCCGGGAATGTTACCTCTCCGACAAATCCAACTGTTGACGCAGTGCAGAATATCAGCAGCACTCTGGCGGTTGGTGACGGCGCCAATACAAAATATACTATAAATGCTACTGCAATTTCCGGAAATCAGGTGACATTTACTGTCACCGGTAATAATTCTGGAGTCGTAAGTACCCAGACTGTTACCTTGGCAAATATCGCCGGTCCGGGCGCAACCGCGGGGACGACCTCGCAGGCGATATCACTCAATACGCTAGACGGCGGTACTATTGACTTTGATTATTTCTATGATAATAATCCGAATAATTCTACCTGTGACATCCCTGAAGGGGATTTATTTGATCTTGATCTTACCGCTGTGCCGGCATACGACCGGGCTGACGGAGCGACTCCCCTCTTCTCTTTCAACAACAGTGGGATTATTACCGCCAATAACAATATCAATACCGCCGGCACCTATGCGCCGGCTACGAGTTCGACGCCGGTACTTACGAATGCAACGGTAGTCAATAACGACCGAATAGGTGAGTCCTGGACGCTGGCCAGTATTGCTAATCCTGATTATAGAACAGTAACCTTTGAACTGCGGGATAATTCCGGACAGAGAGTGGTAACCCAGAATATGATTATGAACAATAATCCACCCGAACTTAATACCGCAAGTCAGGCTATCACCCTTACTACAGGTACAGTAAATAACACTTCAATAACCCTGGATTGGGGTTATGAGAATGATCCCAATGCCAATGGCGGTAACGGTTACTTTGATCATATCGGTCTTGAGACTCTCGCCGAGTATGATAATACAGGAACACGAACCTATCTAAATAATACCGACTGGACCAATGGTCCGGTAGGCCCTGCAGGACTCAATGTTACCTCACCCTCAGACCAGGTGCCGGCGGTGTCTCATATTATTTCCCAGGTAAATATCTTTGATATTGTCAATGGCGAGACCCCATTTACCATCAGTGCGGCGAACGGTTCGAGTGCTGGTGAGATAGAATTTACGATTCACGGCTCTACTACCGATCCTTTGCTGACCGAGACGGTAAACCTTGCGGCCTTTCCGTTTGCAGCAACCGATTATCAGACAATAAACCTTGAGACTTCCAATGGCAGTACGATAGAGTTTCGTTACTATTATGAGAATGATCCGACTACCGGTGAGTACGATAAGCCGGTAGGCGATCTCTTTACGGTGGATGCTACCCCGGTTAACTCCGAGCGTCTGTTCAATGGTTTGAGTAAGACGGCATTGGCTGCAGGCGCGCTTATCGATGTGAATTTGGATCCAGCAACCGGGACGCATGTACAAAACCTTGAGTATGGTCGTAATACTGATGGTCAGGGACGTATCTTTATGAAGGTTATTGAACATGATACTGCAACTCAGCATATCGAGTTTGAACTCTACAAAGACGCAGGCTTCTCCGAATCAGGTCTTATTGGGTATGGTTCTGGCTCTTCCGACGGTACAGCTCCGATTACTATTGCCGCGCGGAATAGCTCAAATCTAGAGGGTGAGATAACCTTTGATGATGCCGGGGGTACCATTGATTTTACCCAGACACAGAACCTTGCTGCCGATACTTATATCGGCATTGGTGGAATCTGGGGGCGTAATGGGGTAAGTTACGGCAGTGGCTTTGCAGTGAGTGCAGACGCAATTGCCGGGGAGTTTGCCATAGAAGAGACGGTATTCAGTGGGGTAGAACTTGGCAAGAATACCGATAGTGCGGGTAGAATATTCTACCGTACTATTCAGGATGGCGCCAATAGTGGCCAGGTATTTGCATATAATAACGAGGCGATGCGGGAAGAGGATCTGGTGGCGATGTCATATGCCGGAACCGATTTGAGTGCGGATACCGAGGTGGTACTTAATAGTGTAAATGCTAGTGGGCTGGGAATAATACTCCGTACCGGGGCTGCCGCTTGGGGAGGGACTGCGGGTGATCGCGCAATAGGCGAGACCAGATTTGAGAATATCGGATTACGTGTAAGTGCTGATGAGTATGGTTCTGCCAATGGCCTGACAGTGAAGCAGAGCAGCGGACAATGCTGGGAGTATTACTCCGATCCAGCCGACAGCACTGCCACAATAATCGAGGGAAATAATGATGCCTATACCGTTACTGGTGCTGACGCGATAGTAAATATCAATGGTACGGAGAAGACCTGCGACGGACTTACCCTCGACTTGGCGACCCTTGATATGACAGGGAAGTTGGTCTTTAAAGAAGGAGAAGTTGGCGCGACTACGGTTGCGCAGGTCGGATACAGTACAGGCAGTATATTCAGCAATGCCGGCTTCCTGACCGATGATGCTGATGGCTGGACCGATAGTAATGGTGACGGCCATCGCGATCCTGATGAGATTGATACCTTCAAGGCTGGAGGTAACCTGGTAAACGCCGGACATAATACGACCGAGACTCTGGGAGCATTCTCCGGAGGAATGCAGCTACAGCTGGGCGAAGGTGCAGGCGGACAGGAACGCACGGTACTCGGTATCGGTTCGATGACAGCAACCGAATTGGGCAAGCTGCGTAATGCTGACGGTGCGGTGATAGCGTTGAATGATCTGCTCGCCGGTAGCATAGCTTCATTAGCTGAGAACCCGATTGAAGCTATGAAGATAATTGACCAGGCAATAAGCGATGTGGCCGACACCCGGGCGCGAATCGGTGCCTGGCAGTCAAATCTGTTAGAGACAAATATCAATAACCTCAGTGTCGCCATCGAAAATATTACCAAGACCGAGAGCTATATCCGGGATGCTGATATGGCTTATGAATCCACTCAGTTTACCAAGAATCAGATCATGGTTCAAGCTGCGACCTCGATGACAGCGGCAGCAAATAGTCAATCCCAACAGGTTTTAGCACTTCTAGGGGCATAAGCAATAAGAAATAAGCGTAATATTTTTTGCTCATTATCGGCGTTGTCCGTTATTGAGTTAGCTTAACTTTGGGATTTTTTTCTTGCTCAAGCAGAAATATGCTATATAGTTGTTATAAACACTTCGCAAACCAATTGAAAAATAAGGGGTCAGGATATGACTGATACAATGAAAGAGATTGCCTCACGGGTGCGTGAACTTCGCGAATGCTGCGAGGTAGATGCCGCTGAGATAGCGGAACTGATAAATCTGCCGCTTGCAGAATATTCAAGGATGGAGCAAGGTGAGGTTGATTTCCCGGCAAGTTCTCTCTATGAGATTGCCAATAAGCTGAATGCAGATTTTACCGAATTACTAACGGGTAGACCGGCACATGTCGGGTTATTTTCGGTTACCCGTAAAGGTGGTGGGGTGGTGGTTAACCGGAGTAATCAGTATGCCTATGAGAACCTGGCGGCTAATTTTTTGCATAAAAAGTGTGAACCCTTTATTGTTACGGTTCCGGTTTCAGAGCATGATGCTGAGCTTAATTCTCACTTGGGACAAGAATTTATCTTTATGCTCGAAGGTGAGATGCTGGTAAAGATTCAAAATAATGAGATTGTGCTAAAAACTGGCGATTCGTTGTATTTTGATTCTACCAATGCACATTCGATGAAAACTTTAGGTGCGACCCCGGCCAAGTTTATTGATGTTATTTTATAGATTATATATTTAAAAGCGATATTAGAAAAGAATAGCGAGAATATAGATTATGTCATTATTGAGTAGATTTTGTCCGCAGACGGAATTTGAATCATACGAAGATTTTTCGAAGAATTTTACCCTGGATTTTCCTGAGAACTTTAACTTTGCCTATGATGTGGTAGATGTCTATGCCGAGACTGAACCGGAGCGTCTGGCGCTGGTATGGTGTGATGATCACGGCCAGGACAAAATTATTAACTTCCGAGAGATGAAGCGGCTTGCCGATAAGGCTGCAAATTTCTTTGCCGCTCAGGGAATCAGGAAGGGTGATCATGTCATGCTTCTAGTAAAGGGGTGTTATGACTTCTGGTTCTCGCTGATTGCGCTACACAAGCTTGGAGCGATTGCGGTTCCGGGCACTCATATGCTTACGGCTCATGACCTGGTGTATCGTTTTGAGAATACTCAAGCCAAGATGATAGTCTGTGTAAATGCTGAAGGTTTGTTGAATGAGGTAGACAAGACGACTGAGGAATATAGCTGTGAGTTTGTCCGGTGTGTGATCGGAGCCGAGCGTGAGGGCTGGCTCAATTTTACCGCAGAGATTGAAGCAAGTCCGGAGGAATTTACCCGCCCTACCGGAGATCAGGCTACTTGCAATACCGATACCCTGCTTTCATACTTCTCCTCAGGGACTACCGGATATCCCAAACTGGTGGTTCACGATATGCTCTATCCGATTGCGCATATCCTGACCGCTAAATACTGGCAGAATGTCATTGACGGCGGGCTGCATTACACGGTTGCGGATACCGGTTGGGCCAAGTGTGCCTGGGGTAAGATTTATGGGCAGTGGATCTGTGGTAGTGCGGTATTTATGCATGATTACGAGAAGTTTGATCCGAAGAAGACTTTGGAGCTAGCAGCGAAATATAATGTTACCACTTTTTGCGCGCCACCGACAATTTATCGTTTTTTAATCCGCGAGGATCTGTCCCAGTATGATTTGTCCGGTATCGAGTATGCTGTGGTCGCAGGAGAGCCACTCAATCCTGAGGTTTATACGCAGTTTTATAAGGCGACCGGTTTGAAACTCTACGAAGGTTATGGGCAGACAGAGCTAATTATTACTGCGGCAACCTTCCCCTGGCTCGAACCGAAACCCGGTTCCATGGGGCGTCCCACTCCCCTGCTCAACGTTGAAGTTATTGGGCATAACGGAGAGAAGGCTGAGGCGGGCGAAGAGGGTGAGATCTGCTTGCGCACCGATACGACGCTGCCGGTAGGGATGTTCAAAGGCTATTATAAATCCCCCGAGGAGACAGAAAGAGTTTGGCATGACGGTGTTTATCATACCGGAGATGTCGCCTGGATGGATGAAGACGGTTATCTCTGGTTTGTCGGTAGAACCGATGATGTTATCAAGACCTCGGGTTATCGGGTAGGACCATTTGAGGTGGAGAGTGCGCTGATGGAGCATCCAGCGGTACTTGAATGTGCCATAACCGGGGTGCCGGATGAACTGAGAGGCTCAATTATTAAGGCGACTATCGTGCTGGCAAAGGGCTACCAGGCCAGTGATGAACTGAAGAAGACCCTGCAAGATCATGTAAAGAATGTTACCGCTCCCTACAAGTATCCCCGGGTTATAGAATTCGTTGAGATGCTGCCCAAGACGATTAGCGGTAAGATTCGGCGGGTACAGATACGCGAAGAGGACAAAAAATAAACTGTAACGCTTAAATTGGGGTATTTAAAAGGTGGCGGCTATGCTTGTGAGCGTAGCCGCCACCTTTTTGTAATATGTTCTAAAACCGTTGGTAGAGTGGTTCTATTGACAGTAAATGTTGAGTTTTGCTAATATGGATAGCGTACGCTACAATTAAAATTCTAGAGCAATGTATAATAGTATAATTATTTTTTTTGATTAAAAAATAAATGTAATCAATGATTTTAGTTGTGGTTATATGTTAGTATTATTATCGGTATAATACTAATATAATTTGCCATGTTTGCCGGGTTGAGGGTGCTGGGTATTAGTAGTGATGGACTTGCTGCAAGTACAGCTATTAGTATTGGGGGAGCCATTAACACTAAGAATGCCGAAGTGATTCTGAGTACCAATATAGATGATAGCACTACTAATTATGGCAGTATTGTGCTGGGTAGTAGTATAGCGGGAAATGCGATTACGCTTACGGCTGAGTACGGTGATATAAGCGATACTACCGAAGGTGCCTCTTTTGGTACGTCAAACTCCGATGCAGGCGGGGATATCACGATAACCACTATGAACGGCAAGATTGATCTTTCAACAGTGAATATAAATACAATAGGTTCTTCTGGAAATGGCGGAAATGTGAGTGTGTCGATTACCGATAGTGATGCATCTGGCAATATTTTACTCTACAGTATTAATGCGAAAGGTTCGTCTTCTAGTGGTAGTGGTGATGGCGGAGATGTTACTATTACCAATGCCGGTTCCGGCGGAGTGACGATTACTAGTGTTATATCCGCCTCAGCTATTACCGCTGGTTCTGGTGGCAATGTGACTATTAGTGCTAACGGCGGTCAAATAAACTTATCATCCTATATCGCGACTACGGTTAGCGGTGAGAATAATAGTGGTGGAGATATTCGAATATCAAACACTACAGGAGCTATTATAGCTAACTACTGCATTTGCATTCAGGCTGATAGTATGCAAGGATCTAGCGGTAATGTAACGCTTGAGATTACTGACAGTGATGCTACCGCGGCAATAAGCATTACCACTATTAATGCTAGGGGTTCGAGGAGTGGAGGAAGCGGTGATGGCGGTGCGGTGACAATTACCAATGCCGGTTCCGGCACGGTAACGGTCGGCGATATTGATGCTACCGCTGTAACTTCTGGTGCCGGGGGTAATGTTAGTATTTCTGCAGTAAAAGGCACACTTGCAAGTGTTGGAGCAATAAAAACAAGTGGCACGGTAACGGTCAATGTAAATAAACTGGGGGGCAATATAGGTGATATAGGTGCTGACGGGTGTGATGCCGCCGGGGTTGATATTACAATCGGAGATGTTGTTGGTGCAGCCAGGACAATTGGCAATATTACGACGGCGGCTAATAATGGCAATGTAACAATCACGGCTTCAACTACCGAGGCTGCAGGTAATGACCTGACCGTTGGGGATATCAGTGCCGGCATTGGCGATATAACTCTGGATGCGTCCGGGATGTATAATGATTTTGAGACTGGTGCGCTCTCGGGCAATAACATAATTATTACTGCCAGCGCAAATAATGGAATTACAACCGTCGGCGCGGTGACATTTGCCGCCGGAGCGACCTTGAGTATTTCCGGGACAGGTAATGTGAACCTGGGTGCTCTCAATTCTGCTGCTGATCACATCATTAATATTGGCGCTGGAACGGGTGTTGTTTTCTCTGCTGCCAGTGATCTTACCGCAGCTGCCGGCAATAAGTTGTACCTGGATTTTGGCAGTGATGAGGGGACGAATGACACAGCAGCTTCCGGCACTTATGCCGTACTTATGAGTGCTGGCAATCTGACTGTGAGTAAAGATGGAAATACAGTTGAGCAGCTATATGGTACCAATGGGGTTGTTGGTCTGACCTATGAGAATGTAATGGATTCGAATACGCTCGGAGGCGGCGTAACCCTTGAAAGTGGTGATGTCCTGAGTACTGATGACGATGAGATACGTACTTATACCGTTGCGCTCAATGGAACTGTTGTAAATATCAAGGTTACCAGTGTTAATCAGGGCGAGTATGAAGTAGTTAAAGGAGGTGGAGGTTCTGACGCGGCGGCAAGAGCGGGACAGTATCTGGTAGATCATCAGGCTGAGTTTGATTCAGCTGGTCAATCGTATACAGCTGGTCTTTCTGCTTTGCGTGGCAGCGCTGCAGCGCGCGCAGCAGAGCAGACCATTGGTGAAGGTGCTACCGCACCAGCAATAAACACCTCGTTGATTACCGTTACGGCGGCTTCAGGTACAGTTGCTAATCAGATGGTCAGTTTCCGTTCAGGTAATATCGCTTCCGGTATGGCTTCATCCTTCGGCGGTGGAGGTGCTACTACTGCTCTGTCTGACATGGCGGATGCAGATACTCTGGCAGCTGCGTATGAATCAGGCTTTACTTCTGGTGTTGATACAACTGAGTATAAAAAAGTTAGTGTCTGGGCAAATGGTTTTGGGGGATTTGGACAGCAGGGAACTGTTGATAATAATATCGGTTATGACTTCTGGAATGCCGGTACGATGGTCGGTCTGGATTATGCATTTGCTCGTGAACTGCGCATTGGTGGACTCTTCGGATATAGTTTTAATAAGACTGATCTCTATTGGAATAGTGGCGACAGCAGGGATAATGCTCTCCGACTAGGTGCATACTCGTCCTTCAACTGGGATAATTTCTTTGTAGACTTCTCCCCTACCCTGGGGATTCACATGATCGATTCCAATCGTAATATCTGGAATGGTTCGGTAGCCAAATCCGAGCGCACAGCTCTTGACTTCAATGTAAACGGCAGTGTCGGTTATAATTTTACTCTGCCGTATGAGATCAATCTAGCACCAACTTATTCATTGAATTATACCTTATTCAATGACCCAAAATATAGTGAAACCGGGGCTGGGGCGGCGAATGTGACTTATGGGAGTTATACTTCAAATTCTCTGGTACAGGATATAGGATTGAAGATTGGTAAATTATTCCGGGTATCGGATGACCTGTCATTCCTGCCCGAAGTCTGGGGTGGCTGGGAATTTGAGTATCTTGATACCGGTGGTACGCGTAATAATGTTACTTCAGCTTCAATCGGAGCGCAGTCGTATGCAACTGAGATGAATGCGATGGCCAAGAGCCGGGGTTATTGGGGGCTGGGAATTACGGCCTTGATCAAGGATAATGTTTCGGTTTATGGGCGTTATGATCATAAGATTTGGGAGAATGGGTTCAATGTCAACTTCCTTGCTGGGATAAAGGTAGATTTCTAAGTTGTGGGTTTTACACATTAGCAAATTGCTTGATTGTTGATTGGGGGTAGACTTAGGTCTACCCCCAATATTTTATTGTAGGCTTTAGCCAGTTGAGTACTCCGCAGGAGTGCGAAACAATAAACCACCCGCTATGCGGGTGGATAATCAAAGGTTATACAAAAATACACCTTTCCAAAATATAATAGAGTTGTTCAAGCTGCTATTAATTAGAAAGGAAAGGTGTAATGGCTAATAAGTCGAATAGTTTATCACATACAAAGTGGTTATGCAAATATCATATAGTATTCAGTCCTAAGTATAGGCGAAAGATAATATATGGTCAATATCGCGAGAGTATAAAAGAGATAATTCAACGGTTATGTAGTTATAAGGGAGTTGATATTATAGAGGGGCATATGATGAGCGATCACGTGCACCTGTTGTTAAGTATTCCACCAAAGTTCAGTGTGGCTCAATTTATGGGGTATCTTAAAGGCAAGAGTGCGCTTATGATATTCGATAAACATGCAAATTTAAAGTATAAGTTTGGGAACAGGCATTTTTGGGCAGAAGGTTATTATGTAAGTACGGTTGGTTTTAATGAAGCTACGGTGAAGAAGTATATCCGTGAGCAGGAGAGTCGAGATATAGCTTTAGATAAATTGAGTGTGAAAGAGTTTGAAGACCCTTTTAAGGGTGGCAAGTAATAACAATCCCCCTTTTAGGGGTAGCAACGAGTCAAAAGCATTAGTAGCTTGAACGAAGTGAAAGCAGAGCGTCTTGAGACGTTGCGGGTAATAAGGGCTTATAGCCCCGAGCGAACCACCCGTTTGACGGGTGGTTCCGATTGTTAGTCGGCAGTAACGTTGAGTACTCCGTAGGAGTGCGCAACAAGAAGCCACCCGCTATGCGGGTGGCTGATAAAGTGTTATACAAAATATGCACTTGTATAATGTAGAAGTGCCCCGAATTATACCTGCGGGAAACAGCATCTTGGATTTTGTTTAATACTTTGTTTTGAATATTGACAGAAAGTTAAGTAAGAAGATTTTTTTTTGAGAATAAGACTGTTTTTTAAGAAAAGTTGATGAGGCATGGTGCGGCAATAGAAGATATTAGTAGCATTTTTTTGCTGAAGGCATGATCAATCTAAAGGTATGTTCTTAAGTATAATTATTTTTTTTGTTTTATGCTGTATCTTCTGTTAATAGTAGCTGTTATACAATAATTGAAAGAAACCTGTTATGGTTCATAGGCGGATTATAAGGTTATGATCAATTTTATAATGCTAGCATATAGCCTACTCTCTTGACAGATTTTATGGTCACTGTGTTTATAAGTTTTGACTCTTTGTAAGTTATTTTTCCTGTTGTGGATATAAAATATGTTGAAAATATAGGTTATTAGCGTAATATATGTCATTAATATTATGTCATTATTTAAACGTGCATTCGTTTATTGTCTAGTTGGTTTGTGTAAAGATAAATTTCAACTACGCCGCGGTCAATTGTGTAGAAGGTGATACTGGAGTATAAGCAGTAGCCGGTGGTGTGGAGAGAGTGTTGGGGTTTGTGGCGATATGGTGTGGCAGGTTGTGTGGCGTAAGTCTTATGATTAAATGATAGGATAAAAATTAGGGATATCGGGCTACTGTAGCCGGCTAAGGGCAGCGGTGGGCGAGAGTGGCGGGTATAAGGAGAAGAGTGTGAAGGGGCAGTATAAGGAGTTGCAGAGTACAGTTTGTCGTCTGGGGTTGGCGGTGATGCTGGTGTTACTTACCGGGCTGAAGGCGTATGCGTTTGATGTTTCAGGGCAAATTATTAACACTACCAACATTCACGGTTCACAATATATCGAATTTGGCAGCACGGGTACAGCAACTCTGGCTGAAAGTATAGCGACTACGGGTAGCCTTACCATCGGTACTGATATTACAGGAACCTTTGTTTCCGAGAGCGGACATTGGTATACATTGGCGGTAGGCAGTGCGACGCTGAGCGGGTATTCTGGGTTGGTAACCGATTCGAGCATGGGTTCGCTTACCATAAATAATGGGCTGAAGCTGAATGATGTAGGTACGACGGAGTTGAGTATCGGCGCCGGGGGTATGTATGTCAACAATGGGGTGGCTCTGGATTCGGATCATGCTTTGAATATTACCAAGGCTGCCGGGACGGTCTCACTGGGTACGCTGAATGTGAAGGCTGGAGCCGGACTGATTGTCGGCGCTAATGCTATAGCAGCCAATATTGGTGTGACGTCGGTGGCTCTGGAGAATGGGGCTCAATTCCGCTTTGCTAATTTAAATAGTGGTGTACTCGATCTTGGAAATCTGATTCTGGGTGGTTCTAGTGGCAGGTTGTCGATGGAAGAGGGTAACGGGCATATAAGATTTGACCAGGCTACGCTCGGCATGAGTCAGAATTTGACAGTTAGTACTGTCGATCATACGCAGCTGTTGTTACTTGGTGCGGTGACGGCGGCAGATAGTGCTGGAATAACGGTAGATAGTGGCGCTGAAAATATATTTGCGACATCGCTGACGCTGGCTAATAGCGCTACCTTCTATGTTCGAAATGATGATACAGAAGCAATCAACCTTGGGGTATTGCGTTTGGCTGGAGATACTGCCCTGCTCTCAATGGAGGCTGAGACAGGTAATGTTGATTTCGATGGAATTGAGCTCGCCAGCAATGATGTATTGACGTTGAGAAATACTGATGGTAATAATACCCTCTCGTTGGGAGAGGTGGATGCAGCTGACGGATCCGGTATTATTGTTACTCAAGGTGCGGCAAGGGTAAGTGCGGGATCGATCAAGGTAGCTAACGGGGCGACATTTGATATTACCAATAGTGATACCGGCACCCTGAATCTTGAGGAGTTGACTCTAGGCGGGGCTACCGGCACAGTCGCGATGCAGAATGGTAGCGGCGATGTCGGATTTACCAAGACTACACTTGGAACCAGTAAGGTGTTGAGCGTCAGTAATGCGGACGCGGATAATACTCTCTCGCTGGGAGCGGTGACAGCGGATAATAACTCGGGGCTGACGGTTACTGCTGGAGTGGACAAGATCAGCGCAGATTCGGTTACCGTGGCTGATACAGCGACCTTCAAGCTGACCAATACAGCGGCGTCTACCACGCTTGAGCTCGGAGATCTGAAGCTGGCTGGAACTAGCGGCACGGTAGCGCTGCAGGATGGTAATGGCGACGCAGGATTTGCAACGACTACACTTGGAGCCAGTAAGGTGTTGAGCGTCAGTAATGCGGACGCGGATAACACTCTCTCGCTGGGAGCGCTGACAGCGGCGGATGGTTCGGGCATAATTGCCAGTTCTGGAGCAGCGGCGATACAGGTGACATCGGTGAATCTGGCTGACGGGGCGACATTTGATATTACCAATAGTGATACTGGTACCCTAAATCTTGGAGCGTTGAGTCTAGCTGGAAGTACAGGTGCGGTGGCGATGCAGAATGGTAATGGGAATGTCAAGTTTAGCGGGACGACAATCGCTGACAGTCAAGTGTTGACGGTGAGCAATAGTGATGATACGCAGACGCTGTCACTCGGTGCGGTAACCTTAGGGGATAATAATTCCGGCTTGACTATAAGTTCAGGAGCGGCACGAATCAGTGCCGACTCGGTCGAGGTCGGATCTGATTCTAGAATTACTAATAATGATACTTCGACCCTGAATCTGAGTAATTTACGGGTGAACTCCAGGAATGAGATGGGAATATTGTTCACCGATGCAGGGAGTGGCAATATCGAATTTGCTACGACGACTCTGGCCGCGCACCACAAACTGCTCCTGTATAATGATAGTACTAACCTGCTTAAGCTTGGAACAGTAACGGCTGAGAACGGTTCTCTGCTAGATTTTAATGAAGGTTCGTCACATATAATAACAACCGCGGTTTCGGTAGCCGCTGGGGCAGGTTTTCTGGTTGCTAACCATGATATAAATAATGAAACGGTCAAAATTGGAGATCTGAGCCTGGCTGGTACGACTGGGACGCTAGCGGTTATGAACGGTAATGGGCATGGCGGGGTTGAATTTGACACGGTTACTCTCGATGCAAGCCAGGTGTTGACGGTAGAGAATAGCGAGGAAATTTATCACCTGTCACTGGGAGATATAGCGGCGGCTGATAACTCTGGCCTGATTGCCAATGTCGGAGTTTACAGAATAAATGCGGATTCGGTGACGGTGGCCGATGCTGCGACCTTCAAGGTGACCAATGCAGATGACTCAAGTGTGCTGAACCTTGGAGATCTGGAACTGGCAGGTGCTGCAGGTACAGTCGCGATGCAGGATGGTAGTGGCGACGTTAGATTTAGTAAGACTACGCTTGGAGCCAATGAGGTGTTGACGGTAAGTAATGCCGACGCTGATGGTAATACGCTCTCGTTGGGGGCGATTACAGCAAATGACGGTTCGGGTCTGACCGTCGCCAGTGGAGCAGCAAATATAAGCGCTACTTCGCTGGATGTGCAAAATTCAGCTACTTTCTCGGTAACCAATAATGCTAGTGGCATCCTCAATCTTGGAGCATTGACTAGCGGGCCGTCGTTTGGGGTTTATGCGGTTTATATGTTGGATGGCAGCGGCGATGTCAGCTTCAGCGGGACAACGCTGGATTACATGGAATGGCTGTCGGTGAAGAATGAAGACAGTAATAATTCGCTCTCCCTGGGAGCAGTAAAGGGAGCGTATGATACGGGGATAAATGTAATGGCTGGAGCTGGGGCTGTAAGTATGACCTCGGTGACGTTGGGCGATGGTGCTACCTATGCGATGCGGAACTATACTGCTAGTGAGCTGGATTTAGGAACTCTGAAGCTGGATGGGGATACAGGTACCTTCTCAATGCAGGCGGCTAATGGTAATCTTGCTTTCTCTGGAGTTACGTTGGATACCGATGCCGTGCTGAGCTTGAATAATGTGGATGCGAATAATACGCTGGCGCTGGGGGATATAACCGCGGCTAATAACTCTGGTCTGAGCGTAACCAGTGGCGCGGCAAATATAAGTGCTACTTCGGTGACACTGGGCAGTAGTGTTGACTTTACGTTGACCAATAGTGATGCGTCGGCAGGGGTATTTGAACTTGGAACTCTGAAGCTGGACGGTGCAGGTACGGTAGCGATGCAGGCTGGCAGCGGTGATATTGGGTTTTCCGCAACCGAGTTGGAGGCGGGTGAAGTACTGAGTGTGAGCAATGCTGATGCTGATAATACGCTCTCGCTGGGAGATCTAACCGCGGGTAATAACTCTGGGCTAACTGTCACTGCCGGAGTTGCCAATATCAGTATAGATTCGGTGGCGGTGGGTAGTAATGCTAATTTTAAGGTTACCAATGGTGAGGCGGCGACGACACTTAATCTTGGGGATTTGACCTTGGATGGCGCTTCTGGTACGGTAGCGCTACAGGATGGTGCGGGTAACATTGAGTTTGACTCAACTACATTGAGCGCGAGTGAAGTGCTGACTGTAAGTAATGTTGATGCTGATAATACCCTCTCGCTGGGGGCGGTGACTGCGGGAGATGGATCGGGAATAAACGCTATTTCCGGCGCGGCCAGGATAGATATTGACCAGATAGAGTTGGGTACTGGAGCCGAATTCAAACTAACCAATGGTGCGGCATCAGAGGTAATGAATCTAGGAGATTTGACTCTGGCTGGAGCTACAGGCACGGTAGCGATGCAGGATGGCGCGGGTAATATCGAGTTTGATTCAACTACACTGGATGCGAGTGAAGTACTGACTGTAAGTAATGCAGATAGTGATAATACTCTAGCGCTAGGTGCTGTAACCGCCGCGGCGGGAGCAGGTTTAAAGGTTGACAGCGGCAAGCAGGTGCTTCTGGATTCTCTGAATATTACCGGCGTCGAAGCGGCAGGTATGACTATTCACAATTATTCCAATGAGGAGGCAGCGACTCTGGATCTGCATGCGATTACAACCCAGATCGGTAGCATTACCAATGATAAGCTGATCGTGGCGGATGGGGCGGTTGCCGGTACTACGGCCTCCACTGAGCTGGATTTGCAGGTGGATGAAGGAGCGTCGTACTCATCTTCTGGAAATTCGGTACTCGAGGCGGTAACCCTTGGTGGAGAGCTGCGGGTGAGCGCTGACACCACTATAGTTGATACCTTGAGTATCGGTAACAATAATAATATGGCCAAACTGCTGGTTGATAATGGAGCGGCTATAACTGTAAGCACCGGTACAACGGTGGGAACGGGTACAGCTGTCTCGGGACAGACCTCAATGACAGGTAAGGCGGCGCTGCATATTACCGCCGACTCAGCTGATACGGCCAACGTAGCTGGTAATAATACCAACGTAAATCTTGGAGCGATAGAGATGGGCAACGGTACGCTGGTTCTCAGAGACAGTAACTCTACTGTAGATACTATTTTTGCAAATGGTACTTCGCTTACAGTCAATGGCTCGAGCCTGTTGACCGGTGCGAATGATGGTGTTACGCATGAACTGTATATTGACGCGGCTGATTTCAACGTTACAAATAGCGCAATTCTGTATTATGACAGTACTAGGGTACGGCTTGTGGCCGATGGTTCGGAGCTGTTTGCATCCAGTAAATTTGTGGATATTGGTACTATAAATCCAAATATTACCACTTCTATGGCTATCGGTAACAACAAGGTCAATGTCTTTGACAGCATTACTTATGGAGCCGGGGATAATAAGACCTTTACTGTAGAGAGAGAGAATACCGTTGCCGCGCTTATGGGTAATTCGTTATTTACCGACAATACACTGACGTTAACAGATGGGGGTAAGTTTACCCAGCTCGATACCAGAGAGGGTGAAGCTACAAACTTTAGCAGTACCGGCGTGGTGAATATGGATGGTGGTACACTGGAATTCTCGAATAGTGGGGTGAATACTATCGGTACTCTCAAGATTGGATCCGAGAGTTCAAATGCGCTGATTGGAAATGCGGTTACCGTGAGTGAGACAGAGTTTGCAGCAGGAGAAGTAGGCGATATCTCTATTCTTATTGTAAATAGTAGTGCTGAATTAGGCGGGATAACAATTGCTGACTACTCCAAACTGGGGGTTACCGATACGGCAGCAGTAACGGCAGATAAGCTGAGCGTCAATGCAGTTACCGGTGGTTCGACTCTGGATGTTGGTAGTGAAGCTAGTTTTGATAACTTTACTTCTGAGACCAGCCATACAGCGACGGCGTCAAAGTCTAATATTGCTGAGGGTACGTTTACTGTCTCTGGAGGGGGACGAACTGCACTTCGTGGTTTTATCCTTGGAACTGCAGGTACTGCGGATGGTACACTTTCATATCAGAATACCAATGCAGACTCAACTATTTACTCGGTTACGGCGAATGGTAATGGGTATGACGAATTGAAAATCGGTACTGCCGCACTTATCGACGCAGCTTTGACCTTGAAGAAATTTGAGGCGCAGAATGCGGCCAAAATTACGGTTGACAGCTCTGGGAGTAGCCTGACTATTGAGGGGCTTACCGAGGGTGATGGTGTAAAGGGACTGACCGTAGGCGCGGATACTGAGATTACCAATCAGGGAACAGTCAGTGTGGTGCAGGCTGAGGTGGCTGCGGGTAGTACCCTGACTACGAGCGGGGTGCATAATATCTCTGTTACCGACCTTGAGCTTGAAGGAAATGTAGATAATAAGGTTGCTGCGGGTTATACGACTACGGCTGAGGTCGATACTTATGCTGAGCTTGCCGCGCTTGAGGATGCGATGCAGATAGAGACATTGACTCTGGCGGACGGAAGTTTTACCGCCACTGGTTCGAACAATGTCGCCACCGCGATTAAGAATGTAAGTGTGACCGCGAATAAAACCCTGGGCGTAGATAATACGACCGGTGGAATGAATGCGCTGGGTATTGAGACGCTGACCCTTGCGGGTACGCTAGATCTAGATGCGACAACTGGTACTACCCAGACGAGTATTAATACACTCAATGTGGCTGCCGGTGATACCGGTATAATAGATGTCGAGTCGCAGGCGGCTGAGGTAAAGGTTGCGAGTACGGTGGTTGCAGAAGGTGGTACCCTGAACGTGACCGATGAGGATACCACGGCAAGTGTCAACCTGGGTGATCTTGTACTTTCGAGTGCTAATCTGGATATAACTGATGACTCGGATGATAATGTGAGTACGATCTATGTCTCCAGTATTACTACCGATACCGGTATCTCGTCTATCAAGGCAGGAGCAAACGGGCAACGGGACAATCTGGCATTTACCGCCGATACCAATCTCTCACTGGCGACTACGCTTATCTATAATTCATCTGAGGTAGTCTTTACCGATAGCAGTGGTAATCTTCTGGGTACGGGAAGTACCGATGCGGAGAAGATAGCAAACTTCAATAGTAAGCATAGCAATCTCTTTGATACTGATGGTGCGCTGGATAGCAGTCAGGTAGAATATACTGCGGGAGTGACTGTAGTCCGGAATCTGTGGGTCAATGGGGGAACTGAGGAGACTACTCTTGATGATAAGGCGATAGTGGTTGCTACTGGAAATGCTACTGTCGGCGTTGATGAGAGCCTGGATTTAATGAAGGGATCTGTCCTGCTGGTTCAGGGGACTCTCGTCGGTAATAATGCTACAAGTAAGGCCGAACTTGGCGGCGAGTTGATCTTGGAGAATGCCAGCACCATGCATACGCTCAATGTGACCTCGGATGCGGCGACACTCTCCGGCAATGGTCTACTGGAGGTCGCGGAACTAGATATAGGAGCGAATAACAAGCTGACACTCGAATCTCAGATGAAGCTTACCGGTGCGGTAGCCCAGGGTACTGGAACTCTGGAACTCAGTGGTGATTCTACGATTCGGGGGGTGCTGGATCTGGATGGGCATGATGTCTCTACCGCCGGTTTTGGGGTGACTGCTGGGCGTTTCGGAAAGCTTATGTCTACGAATGGTACGGCGACACTGGAGTTTGTGAATGGTGATATCGGAGGGCATCTGGAAATTGACTCAGTAATACTCGAAGTTCAAGCTGGCGGCCGACTCGGCATCTCGGCCAATACCTTGAGTTATACTACGGATGAATTGACCAATAAAGTCGTCCTAAATAGTGGTGCGTATATCGACGAACAGGCTACGGCTGGTGACGGCGTATCACATATTGAGGTTGTTGCCAGTGGGGCGACTGCGGCTCAGGGAACCATTGATAACAGCAGTACGGCCAGTAATAATGTCCTGGGGCTGCTGGATGTGACTGCTGGGGATGCAAATACAGAAAATGCAACCATGACTATTGATAACACTGGGGCAACAGACGGAGCTTTGACTATACGGACGGCCAACGTGACTTCTGGGAGCGCGGTAGGTACCGCCAATGCCCGGATTGCAGTTGCTGCAAGCGGAGCTCAGGCCAATACCGTTACTATTGACACCCTGAATCTGCATGATACCGCTTATGGTTCGGCCAGTGTGACAGTGGAGGATAATGCGACGTTGAGTATCGGTACCTTGAACTTTGTTGAGGGTGGCAGTTCGGCTGTAGCGAATGATACCTCGAAGTTGATTATCGGTAATATCAATGTTGATGCGGTCACTGCAGATGAGGATGTTACTGGAACTATTATCTCTCGGGCGGTAAATCCAGAGGGTAACATTACCGGTACGGTTACTCTGACCGGTGGCGGGGCTAGCAATAGAGTTGCAACGCTGAGGCTGAGTGATGTTTCCAAGCTTACGGGTAATGTCGTATTGGCTGCGGATGCAAATGTAGCGCATGCTATTCTTGATGACTCTACTGCTGGTTCAGAGATTGCAACTTTGAGTGTGGCTGCTGGTAAGTTCGGTACGCTGAGTAATAATGCGCCGACCCGAGTCGGTACGATGAATATTGATGGTTCACTGGCTATTACCAATGCTTATACTCTGGGTGCTAATAATACAATTAATATTGGTTCCAGCGGTAATCTGGCTACAGGTAACCTGGATGTTACTAGTGGTAAGGTTGTGCTTGATCTGGGTACAGATAGTCAGGGAGCGGTCACTGCCGGTACGGCGAAGTATGCTACTATAGACGTAACCGGAACCTTGAATTATAATGCCAATACCGACTATATTTACGGGAAGAATGGTATCTCTGGTACTACCTATAAGGATGTTATACAGGTTTCTGGAAATGATCTCTCCGGGCTTGATGGCCAGGAGTTACTCGCCAGTGATGCCTACAGAAACTATACTCTGGTGAATGGAGATACTATCCATGATCTTAATATCGAGGTTACAGCCGACATCTCCGGTATCGACGCGGCAGTTAAGGACAATGGCGGTACAGACGTGGCGGCTAAAGAAGCAGAGTATTTGATTGAGCATCAGGGGGAGTTCAATGCTGAGGGTCAGGAGTATGTAGCGGAGATGACCAGACTGAGCGCTCCGGAGTTCGCCCGCGCAGCTGAAGAGACTATCGGTGAAGAGGCTACTACTGCGACCGACCAAGTAGCACTTATGAGTATTGAGGCGGCAGGAGCCGCAGTCAGCAATCAGTTGACCAGCTTCCGCTCTGGTGATATCGCTGCAGGTCTGGCTTCATCTTTCAACTCTGGTGGCGCGACGGCGGCAATAAGCGATATGGCTGATGCTGATACTCTGGCTGAAGCTTACGAGGCCGGATTTACCTCCGGGTCTGATACTACAGTTTACAAGCAAGTACAGGTCTGGGCTAACGGTTTCGGTGGCTTTGGTGAGCAGGGAACCGACGATAGCATGATTGGTTATGACTTCTGGAACATTGGTACGATGATCGGTTTGGACTACGCCTTTGCCCGTGAACTCCGAGTAGGAACTCTCTTCGGCTACAGCTACAACAAGACCGATGTGTATTGGAACAGTGGTGATTCAAGCGATAATCAGCTGCGTTTCGGGGCGTATGCTTCTTACAACTGGGATAACTTCTTTGTCGATATCTCACCAACCATGGGTGTACATATTATCGAGTCCAAGCGTAATATCTGGAATGGGGCTACAGCCAAGGGGGAGCGCACCGGTATAGACTTCAACATCTCCGGTACTGTGGGTTATACCTTCAACCTGCCGGCAGAAATTCAGTTAACCCCAAGCTACAGCCTCGGTTATACCATGTTCTACGATCCGGATTATACCGAGACCGGAGCGGGTGCGGCGAATGTCAAGTTTGACAGCTATACGACCAACTCACTTCTGCAGGATCTGGGGGTAAGGGTCGGTAAGCTCTTCCGCACTTCTGACGACTTGGCCTTCCTGCCTGAGGTTTGGGGTGGTTGGGAACTAGAGTATCTCAATACCGGCGGTACCCGTGATACGACTACGGCAGCATCGATCGGCTCACAGACTTATGGCACGGTTATGAATGGTATGGCGACCAACCGCGCGTATTGGGGTCTGGGGCTGACTGCTCTGATCAAGGAAAATGTGTCTGTATTTGGACGTTACGATCAGAAGATCTGGGATAAGGGTTACAACGTCGGCTTTACCACAGGGGTAAAGGTAAGCTTTTAAGTTATTAGGTATTACATATGTAGTATATTATTTGATAAAATATCCGGGGTAGACGTAGGTCTACCCCGAATATTTATAGTTAGTCGGCAGTAATGTTGAGGACGGACGCAGTTTCTGAAGACGGCTTATTTGTTTAGAGATGTTTGAAAATATGAACACCGGTGTAGTCTTTCCAGGCTATGGGCGTTTTGCGAGAGGATATAGGTGAATCCCTAACTGTTTTGGAATGAGTCGTGGGTACGTCATTTATAAATAGACCGCAGATGATGTGAGTCGGTGAGTAAGAGGTTTTATCACCTTGGAAAAACTTTCTTGAGGATTTATGAATCTCTTTGAGATTTAGAACATGGCTGGGGGTTATTTACGTTCTGAGGTGTGCGTTTCGCTGTTCACATCATCCAGTGGTAAGGAAAGATCAGGTTTAATAATACATGATGTTAGCGGTATGGAATTACAATTGTTTTAAACTGGGAACGGGATCATTTATCACATGTTTGGATGCAGGCGGGGATGAGCAGAAGATCTGTCGAACGTCCTTTATTGGTTACTTCATTATCTAAGTCAGAATTGCTAAAGATAAAAATTGATACTAATAAATATTTGTATATATAGTAGTTGTATAATAAGTTGTGTGTTTATGCGCTCTGAATATAATACTCTTTTGTCTGGTAACTAGGCATAAGAGTATTTTTATTCAAGGATAAAATAATGTGCATAACAGTTGACAAATTTTTAAAATAATAGAGAATATAACTTAATATGCTTATTGACTAAACAGGAAAAAACAGGGGAAAAAATGGCAATATTCCGTATTGAAGTTACTTGCTCGGATATAAAGAATGATTCTGAGGGACGTGAAGTATTACATTCATTTCATGATTATGGTTTCAAGGACGTTGAACAAGTTTACTCGGTAAGGGTCTATACGCTTTCAGGTGAGTTTGAGGCTAAGGATGCGGTTAGAGCCGGCAGAGAGTTTTTGAGTGATGCAGTTGTCGACAAGTTTACCGTCGATGAACCGGTGCTCCCGCCAACGCTGGGCGTGGCATCTGAGACCATGCGTAAGACCGGAGTAATGGATCCGGCTGAGACATCAGTCAAAAAAGGTTTGATAGAAATCGGTATAAATGCTGACTGGGTAAAGAATAGCAAGAAATATATCTTTACCGGAGGAATATCTGCGGAGGAGCTTGAGGAGGTCAAGTACCGTTTGCTTGGTAATGAAGTAATCGAGGAGGTTGAGATTGGTCATGAGGTTACGGTCAAAGCACCGGCAAACAGCAAGTATATCTTCAAGAAGCAATATATGGATCTGACCGGTTTGAGTGATGAGGAACTGGTTCGCTTCTCTACTGAGAAGCAGCTATATATGAGCCTGCCAGAGATGAAAGAAGCGCAGAACTATTTCAAGCAGCTAGGGCGTATTCCTACAGATATTGAACTAGAGACTATTGCCCAGACCTGGAGTGAGCATTGTGTGCACAAGACCTTCAAGGGTGTGGTGAACTATGAGAATAAAGATACAGGCGAGACCGAGGTTATTGATAATCTCTTAAAGAATACCGTGGCGAAGGTAACCAAGGAGCTAGCCAAAGAGTGGTGCTGGTCGGTGTTTGTGGATAATTCCGGAGTTATTGAGTTTGAAGGTGATATGGGAGCGGCTTTCAAAGTTGAGACCCATAATCATCCGTCCGCGATAGAGCCATACGGTGGTGCAGGTACTGGTATTGGCGGCTGTATCCGTGATCCCATGGGCACCGGACTCGGTGGTAAGCCGATAATGAATACCGATGTCTTCTGTTTTGGTCTGCCGAATATGCCCCGGGAGGATGTGCCGAAGGGTTCGCTTCATCCACTACGGATAATGAAGGGAGTTGTCGGAGGCGTTCGTGATTATGGTAACCGTATGGGAATACCTACGAGTAATGGTGCTGTCTTTTATGACTATCGTTATACTGGTAATCCCCTGGTCTTCTGTGGAAATCTGGCACTGATCCCCAAGGATAAATGTGAGAAACGCTTCCCCACCCCGGGGCAGTTGGCGCTGGTTATCGGAGGTGGTACCGGGCGTGACGGTATCCATGGCGCCACCTTCAGTTCTGTCGAACTGGATGAAGAGTCCGAGATGGTTTCGTCTGGAGCGGTGCAGATTGGCAATCCTATTGAAGAGAAGAAGGTTCTGGATTTTCTGCTTCGAGCTAGAGATGCAGGGCTTTATACCTGTCTTACTGACTGTGGCGCTGGTGGTTTGTCTTCAGCTATCGGAGAGATGGGCGAGACCTGTGGGGTCGAGGTAGATCTGGAGAAGGTGCCGCTCAAGTATGATGGCTTGAATTATACTGAGATCTGGATCAGTGAAGCACAGGAGCGGATGGTTATTTCGGCTGATGAAAGTTCACTTGCTGCGCTCAGGGAGTTGGCGGAAGAGGAGAATGTGGCGTTGACCCCTATTGCTCGGTTCCGCGATGATAAGCGATTGATCTTGCGTTATGAGGGAGAGGTGGTCGCGGATATGGAGATGAATTTTCTCCATGACGGCTGTCCGCGCATTACCCGGCAGGCGGTCTGGCAGACGCCGCAGCACCTTGAACCAGAGAAGAGACTGAAAGATTCATATAATGAAGAATTGACCGCGATCCTCGGAGCTTGGAATGTCTGCTCCAAAGAGTGGATTATCAGGCAGTATGATCATGAGGTACAGGGTAATTCGGTGGTCAAACCGCTCGTCGGCGCGGAGCATGATGGGCCGGGAGATGCCGGAGTGATTGCGCCGATATACGGGAGCAAGAAGGCACTGGTGGTAAGTAACGGCCTAAACCCAATGTACTCAGATATTGATCCGTACTGGATGGCGGCGTCGGCGATAGACGAAGCGGTACGTAATATTATTGCGACTGGTGGTTCTATAGAGCGCTGTGCGATTTTGGATAATTTCTGCTGGGGCAACTGTGACAAGCCGGATCGTCTTGCAGGTCTGGTTCGCGCCGCAAAAGCTTGTTATGACTTTGGTACCGCCTATGGCCTGCCTTTTGTTTCCGGCAAGGATTCACTCAATAATGAATACGGTGTGGGAGACGATACTATCTGTATCCCTGGCACTCTTCTCATCAGTGCTATGGCGGTGATGGATGATCTGACGCAGGCGGTGACTATGGACTTGAAGGATGTGGGTAACGCGCTCTATATTGTAGGTAAGACTTATAATGAACTGGGTGCCAGTCACTATTATGCGCTGGAAGGTAAGATTGGTAACGCTGTGCCGAAGGTACGTCCTGAGGAAGCGCTTAAAACCTATGCAGCTCTGACAGCGTGCAGCAAGAATAAATTGGTGCGGTCGTTGCATGATTGTAGTGAGGGTGGAATTGCAGTGGCGATAGCGGAGATGGCGTTTGCGGGTAATAGAGGGGTTGAGCTTGACTTTGCTGCGCTGCCGGTAGAAGAAATCGACCTGGCTGATTCCCCGGCTCAACTCTTCTCTGAAAGTAATAGTCGTATTCTGGCCGAGGTCAAGCCTGAGTTAGAAGCCGAGTTTGTGGAGGTGCTCAAGCAGAATAACGCGGTATTTGCCAGAATTGGGTCGGTAACTGATTCAGACAAGGTTGTGATCAAGAATATGGCTGGATGTGAAGTAGTGAGTGCGGATTACTCCGCGTTGAAGGCTGCATGGCAGGCGCCGCTCAACAACACGTTATAAATCAAAGAAATTAAAAGGAGTCTTATGCTGAGTATATCTGTTCCTGCATTGGCACTGGTTGTTACCCTGGCATTATTGGGGATTTATTTAAGTCTTCCGCGTAATCATCAGTTGCGCAATATGGCTGGCTTTGGCGCCGTATTGGCTCTGGTGGTGACTATTGCCACGCTGATTATGGCGATGGTAATAAGCATCCCAGCCGGCCATGTCGGAGTAGCTACGCTGTTTGGCTCGGTTCGGGATAAATCATATTCGGCCGGGCTGCATCTTACCAATCCGCTCTATGATTGGGAGCTCTATGATGCCAGGCAGAAGACCCACAGTGAACGCGCGCAGGTGCCTTCGCAGGATCAATTGCTTACGACTTTTGACGTGTCGGTTCAGTACCGGATTAATCCAGAGCAGGCTCCTGCGATTCTTCAGGACACTGGGAGTATAACCGATGTTATTAATATACATCTTATACCCAAGTTACGCAGTGTGCTTCGTGAACAGGGTAAGAGCGTGAAGAATGCTGAGGATTTTTATCAAGAGGATGTGCAGGCGCGCCTGCAGAATGCGCTTTCGGCTGCGATGCGTGATTATCTGAACCCGCGCGGGGTGATTGTCAGTGATGTACTACTCCGTGATATCCAGCTGCCAAAGACAATTCAGCTGGGAGTAGAAGCTAAGAAGCAGCGTGAGCAGGAGGCGGAGCGCCAGAAAGCAGAGTTACGCCGATTCGAGACTGAGCAGCGTCAGAAGATCTCACAGGCGCAGATTGAGCGTGAGGCGGCCGAGCAGATTGCGATCAAGCAAAAGATGCTCGCAGATGCCGAAGCTTATGAGATTGAGAAAATCAATGCTGCGGTAGCGCAGAATCCGGCATATATCAATCTTCAAGCGATCAAAGCGCTGGAGAAGATCAGCGAGAATCCGGCGACACAGATATATTTTATCAATGGGGATAGCCCCACTCCCCTGCCCTTGATGCATATGGGGGAGAACCGGGGTGGTACGAAGACAATTAAGAGTAAATCAGAGCCTGTGCGAGCCCAGTAGGCTTTGGCTAGTTGCTATATGGAGGAATAATGGCTGATATTAAGAAGATGTACCGTACGGTGATGGATGATAATTTCCCGCAAGAGATGACGATCTCGTTTGGTGATCAGAAATTAATTTATAAAAAACGCACCTGGAAGATAGAGGATAAGGGTGAAGTAATTGAAAAGGGTTTGCGTTATGGCGAGAACCCTGGCCAGCAGGCAGCGCTATATGAACTTATTAATGGGAATCTATCTCTTGGTGATTGTCAGTTTATTCAGCCGGGTAAAGGGCTGGTCTCCTGCCTCAGTGAAGAAGGGTTGCTCCAGTTCGGCAAGCACCCGGGGAAGACCAATCTGACCGATATCGACAATGCCTGTAATATCCTGCGATATCTCAAGGAGACTCCGGCAGTTACCATCATGAAGCATAATAACCCATGCGGTGTGGCGTATGGTACCAGTGCGGAAGAAGCTTACTCACGAGCCAACGCCTGTGATCGGCTTGCCGCATTTGGCGGGTGTGCGGCGTTCAACGTCGAGGTTACATGTGAGGCTGCAGAAGCTATGGCGCAGAATTATCTGGAGGTAGTCGTTGCGCCGGAGTACGAGGCTGGAGCCGTAGAGATTCTGCGCAGTCGGAAGAATCTGCGTATCGTGCAGATCAAGAATATGGCTCGAATTAGAGAATATAAGTCGGAACGTTTCGTAGATTTCAAGAGTCTGCTTGACGGTGGAATTGTGGTTCAGCAATCTCCTCTCAATAAGATCCTCAGTGATGAAGATTTTTTGCCGGCGGAACATACCGCTAAGGATGGAACAATTACCCGGGTTGAGCGGGCGCCGACAGCGGCAGAGATAGAGGATCTTCTCTTTGGGTGGTCGGTCGAGCAGGGAGTTACTTCAAATTCGGTGATCTTTGTCAAGGATGGAGCTACAGTCGGTATTGGTACTGGTGAACAAGATAGAGTTGGCGTTGCCGAAATCGCAATTTTTAAAGCTTATAAAAAACTGGCGGATGATATTGCTTTTAGGGATCATGGTTGTCTATTCTTTGAGGTTGAGAATAAAATTAAAAATGGCGAGTTAAATCCGGAACTTGCCAGTGCTATCGAAGCTGAGGTTGCTGGACAGAATGGCGGCATTAAGGGTAGTGTCGCGGTATCTGATGCTTTCTTCCCCAAACGTGACGGTATTGATGCTTGCATCAAGGAGGGAATTACAGCGGTTATCCAGCCTGGAGGTTCACTTGGAGATAAAGAGATTATTCAGGCTTGTAATGAATCTGATGTGGCAATGGTATTTACAGGGCAGCGTGCCTTCAAACACTAGGTTATAGAATACGGTATAGATTGAATAAGAGGTTACTTATGCTTAATGATAAACAACTTGAGATTAAGATATCGGCTACTTCATTTGAAGTCAAAAAGGTTGAGATAAAGGATGGAAAGCTGGAGCTACTGTTAACAACAGTTATCTCTGGGGCGGAAATTTCTGAGCCTATATTCAATGCTATAGCGGAAGAGAACCCTGCTGTGAGTCCTCCAAGTACGGAAGCGCCAGATGTTGAAGAGAGTGCCACGGCTATCGAAGTTGAAGTCGATGAATCGCGTTATGGTGAGCCGCATTCCGATGTAGAATGGCAAGCGGTCAATAATGATGACGAGTTGGTCGATATTGAACATAGCTTTGAAGATGAAGGTTATTATCAGGCCGATCTGATTGGTGATCCGCATGACTCTGAGTTTGGGTGGAATAATCCTATACATCATGATTCAGTTGCTACAGAGAATCCGTTTAGTTCTTCAGAGAAATTCACTGAATATTCAGAGCCTGAAGGTGAAGTTAAAGAGGTATTTCCTAGTGCTGATAATAGACGACCTGTAACGCCAGAAAAGAGTAAGGCTGAGGTATTGCCCGAGTATTTACGTACGTCTGCCCCGCAAGGTGTGCAAGCTAAGAAGAATATAGATGATTCTTCTTTGTTGAATAATTTGAGATCGGCCGACGATACACCCACAGTACTCTTCAAGCGCGATGAAACACCGTGGATGGAGCGAACTGTCGCACCGTCGAAACCGCCGGAGGCGGTTGCTGCACCTGCTGCTGCACCCAGTGCGGAGCGGGACATAGAGAAGGAACCAGAACAGGAGCCTGAAGTAAAGACTGGTGTCATCAGATTTACCTGCCCTCGGTGCGGCACTACAGGCATGCAGGATGTATCTAGCATAGGTAGTATTATTTCATGCCGAAATTGCGGTAGAGCATTAAAACTAAATATTAAGAGATAGTCTGAAATTGATATGAACTGATTTATTAGGTAATATTTATTATGGCTGGCAATAATGTTTCAAAGCTCGGTAGAGTTGCTTTGGATTTAGGCTTTCTGAATATCAAGCAGCTTGAAGAGTGTCTGAAACTACAGATAGAGTATCAAAAAGCCGGAAGAGAAGTTCCTCGTTTGGGGAGTGTTCTGCTCTCTAAGAATTATATCACATCTGAACAGTTAAAGATCATTCTCGAAAAGCAGAAGGATGCAAAGTATCAGAATGCTTCTGCTTCTACCCACGAGATACTTAAATTTTTTCCTGCGGGAACATATATCTATAATCGCGGGGAGAAAGCTAAGCAGCTGCTGTATCTTATCCACGACGGGAAGATAGATTTTTACCGTGAAGACGATCTGATTGATAGCATGCAAGGTAAGGGTAAGTTTTTTGGGGTGGTATCTCTTCTTACGGCTACAGCGTATACTGAGTCGGCAGTAGCGGCAAAAGATTCACAGGTCTTTGCTATCCCAAGTGGTGAGGTTGAGACCTTTTTAAAAGGACGTCCTGAGTTAAGCCTTAAAATTGCCAAAAAACTTGCAGAGAGCCTGTATAAGCTTGAAGTTAAGACTAATCCTCTCCCTTCCTCTACTCTTTCTACGCAAGACACAGAGCTCGCAGAGGTATCAGCCTCTACCCTCAAATCTGAAAGTATCGAGGAGACAAATAGTGATATTGCTACAGCAGACTCGGAATCTGCTGATTCTACTGCAAGGGTTGCTGGTGAAGCTGATGCGGAATCAGCACAAAAAAAAAAAACCGCCCCAATAGTCGAGGTTGCTAGCGCTAATACCGAAGAAACTGTTGCCGATAATACCGAAGCGATAACGGCTACTGCTGATGAGAGCCACGATTGTATTCTATTAAGCCGACTCAATGAGGATACGATTAATCAGCAGATATTCATTTCAACTGCAGTAGATTGTACTGAACTAATCACTAAGATAGAAGAGATTAAGCCAAAACGTTTTACCAAGGAAATAGTCAACGCAGTTAAAGAAATCGTCAAGATATATATTAAAGTCGATTCTATTGATCAGGAGCGAAATAGTTTTCTCGCTGGTTTGGAAAATCCCAATGAAATCCTCAAATCTGAATTGAATCGCCAGAATAAAGAGTATGTTACTATCCCTACTTTGGAGACATTGGCAGAGCTTTATACTCAGCATAAAGCTCTGCTTGATGATAAAGATAAGTTACAGGGTCTTGAAAAATCCAAAGGGAACGCGCAGGACATTGCCGCGGCGGAGAAGAAGAATTCGGGAAGCGAAAATCTGAAGCAACCTTCAAAAAACGACGTAGAGGTTAAGGTTACTACAGCTACTACTGCCGAGGATCAGAAGCAAGTACAGGGCAAACTTTTGAGTAAGACCCTGGTACAGGCATATGAGTTTTCAATTCTTCAAAAGGAACTTCTGATACGGCGTTACAATGAACTACCCGCGGTATTGCAAACCTGTGCTTCTTATTCTGAAGATGAGCCATTTTATCAACTCCTCTCTAAATATGATATTGATCCTACAAGTATTTTTGGGTATGCAGTATATTATATGGCCTTAAAAGAGTACTCTGATATGCAGAGTGGTAAAATTTTAACTGCTAAAAAAGAGCGTGAGGAGCTCGGAATTGGGATTAACTCGATAGTGGGAATACTCAAATTTAATAAATCCGCTGAGGCGGAGCGGGAAGAGCAGTATAACACAGTAAAAGCGCGTGAGGATCACTTGAAGCTCTTGCAAGTCATTATTGCCCGAGAATTGAAAAATATTGAACGTGCCATGGTCAATGAGTTTTGGGATATTTATGGAAAAGTTGCGCTGTTGTTGGTTACACCTTTACCAGGCCTAGACAAGGTTATGTTCAAGTGCTTCTTGCGCTGGGGATTACTCGGTTATTCACAGAAATGGATTGATAAAGAACGTTGTGTGAAATTTATTAAGGCCTGTTCGCAAGAACTTTGTTCGCCAGTGTTCTCAACCACAGCCTCATTGATATATTATGCAGATGAGTTTATGGAATTAGTGGCGAAAGGGTTTTTGCCAAGCTCACCCAATGAAGATCTTGAGTTGAACCATCGGAACAGCCCTGCCTGGAAGTGTGATCGCGGGTATAAACGTTATTGCTATCTCAAATTTCAGTATGGTGTACTGGTAGATGTCCTGAAAAGCATCAGGGAAGAAGTGGATTCAATTGCCCATAAGATCAGTGAGTTTGAAAGATTAGAGCATGATATGAAAAAATCGCGGTCCATGGTTGTTACCCATAAAGCAGAATTATCTGAAATGCGCCAGGAGGTGCAGGGGTATAAGGTTAGAACAACTAGATTGAATAGTATTATCGCCAAAATTGTCGATGTGATGTTGCCGAATATCTTTGATGATAGTATGTCCTCTATAAATATGATCAATGAATCAGGGGTTGAGCTTAAATCCTCTGAAATAATATTACATGAAGTAGCATGTATGCGTCGTGCTAGTAAACTGGTAGCCAAACTTAAGGAACCATTTCTTCCATTTATTCTGCGGGATAGTTACACTGACGGTAATGGGGTGATCAATGATCGTGAGATTGTTGCCTCAGCAATTGCTGAAGCTGAAGCAAAAGATCCTTTAATGTTTACCACGAAATTAATCAGTAGTGCGAAACGTAAACAGCGGATACTTGTGCGTAAACCGCCTTGCGTTGTTATTACGCCTTCCGCCGGTAACTCAGGACAGGTTATTGCGCCGAGATCTGGTATTGAAAATGGGCGATTTGTCCTTCCGGGGTATTATGAAAAACCATTGATGAATCTGGAGGCAATGTTGAATGTCCTATCTGATTTCAGGTTTGATTGCAGTAAGGCTGATGCCGGAATTGATGTTATGACAAGCGATACGCTGGTTGCGGCATATGCTGCATTTCGTTGGAATATGCGCAAAAAGCGCAAAGATATTCGTAAAAAAGCGGCAGTATTCCTGGACGAGGCCGAGCGCTTGAATTGGCGTCGGCAGTATAAGATGTATATGAATAGTGCTGAGGAGGGTGGAAAATTCCTCTTTTACAAATGTCCTGAATTATATGAGTCATTGATCAACAAATATATCGACCTGCCTGAGGGTATTGAGAAACTCAAACGTTAGCTAAAATTTCCCTAAAATATAACCAAATGTCCAGAATTGTGCGATAAACATTGCGCTTGCAGTCAAGCCGAGCAAGGCTCCGATGCGCGATACTTTGAGTTCCCGTAGAGCATAATGAGCATAAACCAGCAGCACAATACCGAGGGATAAAGCTGGGCCGCGTACCCCGGAAATGCCAGTGAACCACGGGATAATAATAGCGCCTGTGCCAAGAATATAGCAGCCGTAAAGGCAATCTTTGAGCAGATAATAAAGCTTGCCACTGATGACGCGTTTACTTATTTCCGGAAACGCATGCACCACATACGGGCGGAGTAGATAGAGTAGGAGTGCAGGACCGTACCAGACAATAAACTGCAAGTTATGCCGATGATGAGCGTTTGCTAGCGCTGAAACAGCCAGGTATAGGGTTAGTATACAGAGAGCGATAAGTAGGTGATTACGACTGGGGAGCCATTTAATCTTATTGCTGATAAAAATGCCCGCGATACCAGCAAAGAGGCCAATAATTGCCCCCGCGACTACATCACTAGGATAATGTCGCTGGTAGAAGATGCGAGAAACAGCAACACCTGAGGCGACGATAGAGCTGGTTACTACCGATGCTGAAGAAGCGGTAAGCACCTCCGGCAGAATAAATGCAGTTGCGGTGTCGCCACTTGGAAATGAGCGCTCAGAGGTATGATCCGGGCGTTCTCTGCCAACTATACTCTTCACCGGGTGCACAATAAGGCCTACGAGAATCAGGGCTATAATCATACGCTTGCAGATTCTTCGCTTCCCAGCCAGTCCCAGAACTAGTGCTAGAAGTATCAAAACGTCTGCTTTGCCAAATATGCGGACAACCTGAAAGAATTCGCCCAGAGTACTCTCTTCATTCGTCGCAAGATCCTGATGCCCAAGAGCCCAAGTGCTTATACTGTTATCGAAAAAGAAGAAGAAGATCATAATTAAAAAGAGAATCGCCATACTCAAGAAACTGATAAATAGTGATTCTTTGCTCTGGTCAAACTTAAACTTCATCGTTTATTGCCCTTCATTCTGATTCTTTTTATTATCCTTGCCGAATAACTTGAACGGCGCGGTGATTATGGATTTCCCTACATTCTCAACCTTTTCAACAACCCCACCGACGGTTCCCACCAGCCCGACTCCAACCTTGGCAACGCTGGTAAACAACGAGCCAAACCCGGCTGCAAAGGTGCTGCCCGCATCACCCCCGCCGACATTGGTCAGATGCAGATTTAGCGGTATCGGTATGGCCGCTACCCCAAAAGTTAAGGCAGAGCTCAATTTTACCACACCTGCAATATTTAGGTTACTTATCAGTAAATTTCGCCCACCGCCGCTATTACCCCCTCCTCCGCCCCCGGAAGAGAAGATCTGGCTAATATTATTCTGGAGTACGTCAAAATTATTCTGCATCAGTGCTACTTCATAATAAGCTTTTAAGTTTTGAACATCAATAGTATTTATTGTAATTTGATCACTGAACAGGGTGGAAAGATCGGGAGATATACTGATAGACTCTGCTTCCACGGCTTTATTAGTTGAGAACCCTTGCGGATTATCCACAGAGAAACCATTGATTAGCAGTGAACTCAGAGACGAGTTGACGCTTCCACCTGAGAAGCTCATGCTCACGGAATTGCCACTCGAAGTACCGGTAAAGGTCACGTTTGTTGAACCGATAGAAGCTGAGTTATTTGGCGAATAAGAACTTTGCACCGGACTTGTGCCCGGTATGGCGAAGTACTTCCAATATGAGTCATCAAGGGTAAGGCTACTACTGCTGACACTACCGGAGATATTTACGGGTAATGGTAGGTTTAGACTCTGCTGTAGTGAACTAAGGTCAAGAGGAGCAATATTAATCTCTGCTTTAAGGCGATTATTGACACTATCAAGTAACAGGTTGTTAATATTGGCTGAGATCGGGCCGTCCATACTTATTTTGTCGAGTTTGAGGATAAAACGCTGATGCTCAGGTTTCAGTGCGAATCCGCTTAGGTTGACTGCTAGCGGCCCGCCAATTAGTGCGGCGCTTGCGACTTTTGCCTCTCCATTATCATTTAAACTGGCATCAAAATCAAGTTTTAGAGGCGTATTTGCTGGCTTGGAGTATACATAGGGCGTCAAGGCATTGAAAGCAATATTGGCTTTTGAGAGGTCGATACTGCCTTTGATCTTAGCTAGATCGGTGGTTAGATTTAGAATAAAGGGGGTTGATGCGGTCGCGATTATACCCTCTATTGTCAATAGGGGAATTTGTGACGACTTAGAGAGGTAGCTCAAGTGTGTCTCTACCGTGCAGGTTACTTCTAGCCGTGGCGATTCTGGCTTATGGTTGATGTTTAACTGCTCAATTTTGATAAACTCGTCGCGAAGGGCGCGTACATTTGCCCCAGGGGCTTGATCATCAAGCAATTTGAGTTGGGGCACAGATATCTCGGCAGCGGTAATATTCAGGGTCTTGTCGATTGAGAGAAGGAAATCATTCAGTTTGAATGACTTAATGTTCTTGAAGAAATTGTTTACAGCGCCGCTAAATACAAGTTGAGGTATCAATACATCCTTGCGCGTATTGGCGGTGGTGGCGAATTTCTTCACACTCAGCCTATCGGTTTTGGGGTAGTAGAGAGCATCAAAGGTAAAAGCTTCAATACTGTTGGCGGCAATACTAGGGATAAAGCTTTTCCAGCTGGCAAGATTGGCGGAGAGGGTCAGATCAAGCTCTGTGAGTGATTCCTGAATGCTGAACCAGTCGTCATTCTTGATCTTTGCAGCCATAATCATCGGATTGATCACAAAATCTTTGTGCGCTTTAACACTCATAGGTAGCGCGGAGTAATTAAGATTGTTGACGGTTATCTCTCCCTTGCCCTTACTGTACAGTGAACCGCTGAGCTTGGCTTGGCTGAAGAATAATTCAGCTATAGCGTTGGGCAATAACTTGCCGATTATATCCATATCCGCTGTAGAGATTATTAATTTAGCTTTCATCTCTGGAATGGACTTTAGCGCTTCTTCCCACTCAGCATTCTGCAGTGGGGTTAAACTGTAGTCTTCAGTGGTTAATTCGATGCTGGATTCAGGAGTAGTCAGTTTTAATTGGTCAATATTGAGTACGATGTCCAGATCACGCTTTTTTAGAATGAATGCCGTTGCCAGATCCAAGCTTTGCCGGTGCACAGTTTTATTATTGCGGGTGGCGGTAATATTTGAGCCGAGAGCATGTAACCCCATTGCCAATGAGAACTTCCCTGGTGCAGTCATTTTAAAATCGGCGTTGATGGATTCCTGGAGCTTACCGCTGAATGCTGAGTCGGCTAATGCCTTACCAAAAAAGTGTTTGAAGCGTCTGGCAATAACCGAGATGACCTTAAGCTCATATTCTCCGCTCTGTGCAAGCTTTGCCGACCACAGCTTGTTTTGCCGGGCAATAAGTCCTTTGACCGTAAAATGGAGATCCTTCATGTCTGTCGCCTTTAACGTCATTTCATAGGTATGCTCAGCGCTTGGAGATAGACTACCGGTAACACTGATTGGCGAGCTCTGGAACTCATCAAGTTTTGAGGTTGAAGTAAAGTGGCAAACTATATCGCCTTTATTATTGGCATCAAGTGTGCCCGCGATCTCCTCGGAGACTATGGCGATATTGAGAGAATCGAAGAGTGGTTGAAAGCTTTCATAGAGTTTTTCAAGATCTGCATGGTATTTGATAGAGGTTGAGAAGAATCTGTCCTTGGCGGTGAAATCAATATCCAGAGGCTCCGTAGAGCTGAAAGAGAGGTATGGGAGGTTGAAGTCAAACTTGAAACTTCCTGCAAGTGGTATCAAAACTTTGCTCTTAGTTATCAGGCAGTCAATATCACCGTTGATCGGTAATTTTACAGCCTTGCCTTTGACCAAGGTTGTTACATTATCCCCTGATACCGTATACTTACCTTTCCAGACGCCGTCGCGCTTCCAGTTCCCCGCGAAAGCATGGTTGATCTTACCTTTGAAGTTTGATCCAAGTTTTTTCCCAAGCTCTGAATTACTGAAGATACTGAGGTCGGTCATGACACTGGCGGTAGCAGTTATCTGATTACCAAAGTTTCCATTCACCATTGTGGAGGCATTGATCATGTCGCCAGTCTTATTGAATAGCCTGAGTAGAACTTTGAAGGTCTTGATCTCGGTCCAGATTTTGCTGAAGTCGAGTTGGCCGACAGCTCTGATCTCAAGTTCGGGGGTTATATTGACAAGCATATCCTGCGCCGCAATAACGCCGATACTCTTCGAACTAACCCTTGATTCAACTATGACATCGGTCATGGTGGTGGAGTCTGCTTTGATGCTGATTGATACCGGATCTTTCAGCGTTATGGAAACATCGTCGGCTTTGATTCTATGAACATCAAAGTATTCCAGATACTCCGCAACATCAATATCGTTTAAATTTGAATCGATCTTGATATGGTTGAGAAAAACAAGCTTTGACTCACGGTTATAGTCCTTGGGCTTATTAAGCGTCGCTTCTATATTCATATCTACACTGCCGCCTTTACTACCTACGGTCTTGGTGAGCAGAGACAAATAAAAGCTGATATCCTCATTGATACGTGTTAGTGATATATTTATAGCTGATAGCGAACAACTCTCAAGTAGTCCCAGTTCATCTGAGATTGCCACTTCGCTTTGATTAATCTTGATAAATCCACCCGCGCTTTGCCAATCAATATTGCTCAGCCATTTTTTCCACGGCAGGTCGATCAACTTGTTGAGCATATCAGTTATATTGGTCGAGTAGCTCACTTTATTCGACTCTTTATCAATGATCTTGATGCGCTTGATATTGAGTAGTAGTTGATTGAGCGTGACTTCAGTATGAATTGTGCGTTCGGAAATACTTTTGAAGATATCAATTTTGAGTTCAAGATTCTGTAGCGTCAGTATCTTCTTCTGTGGCTCTAACTTGGAAGAGATTGCGATGTCCTTTATTTCTACGGTTTGATCCAGTAAGGAACTTTTAAACTCACCGATACTTAGCACATCTTTGGATTCGGCATTGAATCTCTGGGTTATGATTTCTTTAATATGCTGGTCATTGTAGTTGTAACGCAAAAAAATAACACTCAACATCAGTAGTATCAAGAGTGCTAGAATCGAGAGTGCGATAAATTTGATAATCGAAAACGGTCGCTTGCGTTTGGTATTATGCGGATGGTGATTCTTCTGAGGCGCAGTGTTATTTGTCGTTGCTTGCGTGTTATTCATTATATGTTTCCAATTATAAAAGTGTTTGCAAAGAAAATGATGAGTATAAATCAGTCAATCGGTTGCTGAGCGAACTGCGCAATAAAATCGGTATAATTATAGCAAGAATAGGGGAGAGAATTTTTTAATCTGATTGCACCTTCGGGACATAAGCCAGAGCAGCGCATACAAATTTGACACTTGTTGGAGAATACGGCATGCTTCTCTTCAATAGTTATGTTGCATGTCGGGCAAGCCTTGGTACAAATGCCGCAACCAGTACACTTTTCCGTATTGAGCTCAAGTTTAATCAGCTTTTGTATACGCCCGGAAGAGAAAAAGAAATTGTAAAGGCACTTATAAAGTTTGGACATAAGCCTTCCACTATAGGTGAATTTCTCTCTTGCAAGCATTCTGCTAATAAACTCTGTCGCCCGGCGCTCACAGATCGCAAATAGTTTATCATCTGAAGCTTTATCAATTCGTTTGACCTTAAAATTTGACGGCATGATAAAGCCTTCGTAACCAATTACTTTATACCCTTTGGCCTCCAGTACCGGTACTAGTTGGGCGCAGACATTTCCATCTGAACTCGCGAATGTTGAAAAGAGAAAGATTTCGGTGTCAACTGTAGTGACTGGGAGATTTTGGATAAAGTCCCAGACCAGTGGGTAAGTACTGAAACAAGCTATGGGAAAGCCTATGCCCATGGTCTGTGTCGGAGATATTGCTGAGCTGTCCGTATTGGCGTCAATTCCACAAAGAGTGCATTTGACTGATTTTGCCGATAGCGCGTTCTGCATATATGTGGCGGCTTTAAGCGTATTGCCAGTGCCGCTGAAAATATAGAGTTCGACATTATGCATTGAATCTTCCGCCTTTATATTATGGTTAAGCGTATAATAAGTATTATTGTAACAGATTAATAATGTCCGGCAATAAAATTCGGGTTATAGCTATGGAAAATATTATAAGTTACAGTCCGGCGATATTCCGGACTGTAGGCATAGTTAAAGAAATACTGCAATAAGCAGCTATGAGCTATTGGGCATTTTTTATGGTGCCGTCAGCTTCACAGATATCCTGCGCCGGGCATTTGAATTCTCCTGGACGTATGCGCGAACTTTTACGGTGGCTGGGTTGAAGGTAGACTAGATCTGCCTTTGCCAATACCACCTTGGTCCCAGGTTCGACACTATCGGTCAGCCAGACATTACCACCAATTGTCGCCCCTTCTCCAATTACAGTTTTACCGCCGAGGATGGTGGCTCCAGCATAGATGATTACATTATCTTCAATGATAGGATGGCGTTGCTCACCACGGATAGACTGCCCCTTTGCTGGAGCCAGCGCCCCAAGGGTTACTCCCTGATAAATCTGAACGTGGTTACCAATTCGGCAGGTCTCACCGATAACTACCCCGGTACCGTGATCAATAAAGAAACTCTCGCCGATAGTTGCTCCCGGATGGATGTCAATACCAGTCTGGCTATGAGCATGTTCACTCCAAAGTCTGGGGATAAGAGGTACTTCATGTTTGACAAGCTCGTGAGCCAGACGGTGGGTGACTATTGCCTGAACTGCCGGATAGCTAATTATTACCTCATCAATACTTGCTGATGCCGGGTCTCCTTCAAAGCCAGCAGCAATATCTTTTTTGAGAATCTCGCGAATTCTGGGCAAAGACTCCATAAGTGAGATCACAGCCTTACTCGAGCGTTCTTTGACATTGCAGAGTTCGCAGCAACCCTGATTACAAGCATAGCGGTAAGCCCTTTGCACTTCACTGGTGAATTCAATGACAATATGATTGATCTGATCACCAATATGATAATTCAAGTTGCCCTTGGTTACTGGATGCCCACCAGCAAAATAGCCTGGGAAGATAATGTCAAACAACCGTTGGAGGGTGGTGAGCACAGTCTTGCTGTTGGGCAGATCATGTCCTTCAAGTTGATTGATACCGATCCCATCGTTATAGGAGATCATTAATTTATCAACAATTGGTGAGATATCCTTACTCTCAATATAATTGTTCTTCATGTGCTTGCCTTCCTATTATTTTTCTGTGAAAAACTGTATACTCTGCAAAAGCTTCAGTTAATATTAGTTGTTACTGTCAGAATAACAACGTAATACTTTGCATTAGAGTTACGAACCGAGACAATTTTATTTTATCTGTTAAAATTGAATATTATAGATCCTTCAATACAATTTTACTCAGAATATTCTATAATTACATAAAAATTACTTTTATTTAGGGTAAAAAGTGGCATAATATAGTATAATATGCTGGCAAGTGCATACTGGGGAGAGATGTAACCTCTTAGTCTTACAATAATAAAAAGAAATAGTAAATCATAGATGGTAAATGAGGAGATAATAAACCATGCGTGGCAGAATTATTGCTTTACTCTTGGCGTTGACGTTTATGTTGCAACTATATACTGCAACTGCGGCTGAGCCCCGTTCATATCAACCTCCTGCCAATACACCGGTAATACCCTGGAAACGTTTTAGCATTGAATATGCAGTACGCATAATGGGAAATGCTCTCACTGCCAAGGTTGAGTTTTATATTACCACTGATGGTGGTGTGACCTGGAAAAAGTATGGTGAAGATCCTGATCTTGTCAGTCCGATGATTATCAGTGTGCCGTCTGAAGGCACATATGGTTTTGTAACCGCAGTATCGACCAATATCAGACCGGCATTACCGCCAAGACCCGGTACCAGACCGGATCGTTTTGTTATTGTTGACCGCACACCACCGGAGGCAAAATGGATAAACCCCAATGCTGAGGAGGTACTTATTACCGAGTCTGGGATTGAACTGGCTTGGGTCTCCAGTGATAAACATCTTGGGCTGACCCCCGTATCCATTGAGTATTCTACCGATGGCGGAAATTTCTGGCTGCCACTTCGTGATGAGCTCCCTGCCAAAGGAAGTATTGTATGGAATCCTCCGTTCTTGGAGGGTCAGACCGATATCTCTCTGCGCTTGATCGTCACCGACCTCGCAGGGAATAAGCGTATTGTTAAAAATAAAACCTCCTTCAGCCTGGATAATACGGCTCCAGTTGTTACGATAATCGGTCCGGCGTCTTCAGGTTCTTTCAAATTTGATATTGACTATACCGCTACTGACGATCAGAGCGGCGTAAGTAATATCGAGCTGTATTATACTGTTGACGGTGGTACTGAGTGGTACTATTTTGGCCCTGATGCAGACTTGAGCTCACCAATAAGCTTCAGTTCGCCGGCGGCTAAGGAAGTTGGATTGTATATTGTTGCCACCGATAAAAATGGTAATAAGACCCCTGCTCCAGCTCGAGGCGCGATGCCGATGGCATATGTCACCCTTGATATCGAACCTCCTCAAGTATCAATTCTTCCGCCATTTACTACTAGTGGTGGCGTTGTGTCCAAGGATGATGTTATTGATATTAGATGGAATGCGAGTGATGCAAATATTAAGGAAGGTACTACTATCATCCAGCTTTCTCGCGATGGAGGTGCTACTTGGACAGATCTAGCCTATGATAAACCGGCCAACGGCTCGTGGCAGTGGGTTCCGCGCGAATCTGGCAATAATCTACTCTTGAAGATTAGCGTGTCTGATGTAATGGGCAATGTCGGTACCGCAATAAGTATGCCGTTTGCTGTAGATGAGAAGCGGCCGTCGATGGAGTTTGAGAGTATAACTCCGGTAAATGGTGGGGAAGAAGTAGTACTCAATAGTGTTCAAACATATTCTGAGCCTGCGGATGATCTCTGGGCGCCACCTGTACCTTCGACGGTAGAACTCGAATCAGAGACCATAACCGATCTGCCTGCCGGAGCGCCTGTTCAGAACATACAAAATAACTTTGTGGCTGAAGAGGTAGAGATAAGTACTCCTCAGCAGAGCCTGAGCAGTACAGAGATAGACATCCCTGCCCCGGCAACTGAAGATTCAGTACCAACACTTGAGGATAATTTTGCCAATAATCAAATACCAGATGAGGACTTTGCACCTGTTACTACTGAAACTGAAGCTGATTCGCTCAATCTTGATTCATTTGATTTTGAGTCAACGGATACAGTTACCGAAGACACAACTGTTGTTCAGGAACAGACCGATGATCTCGATCTGGGTGATCTGGATTTGGATAGTATCCCCGATCTTGCGTCCCCTCCGGCGACAGAGACAATACAGCAGGAATCTACTGAGGTTGTGCAGAATACCAGCAATACTCTTGAAGAATCACTCTTTACTGAAGAGGATCTTTCAGATATTCCAGAGCCAGGAAGTTTACAGAGTTCAGAGACAACCCTTGAGGAAGAGGTGGCGATACCTCCTATACCAGATATTGGAGATGCCTCTAGCGACACATTCGCAGAAATTGCGGATATCACTATCCCCGAATCCGGACAAGTTGCAGAGACCGTTACTCTGACCCAGGAGGAAGATTTGAATATTCCGGATATTACTCCACCTACTGAGACGGTGGTTGAAGAGGATGAATTCGGTTTTGGCCCGGTAGATGAGGTAGTTGAAGAGGTTGCGCAGGTTGGTGAGAAATTGGATCTTCCTCTGGATCTGGACGAAGCACTTCCGACTACGCCTGAGGTCTCGGCTGAAACCCTCTTACTCCAGGCTCGGACTGCTTTTGAAGAGGATGAAAACTATGATCTTGCCGAATCTCTGGCCAAGCAGGTGATTGACCTTGATCCGAATAATTCTCAAGCTTATGCCATTGTCGCCAGTGTTCTGACAGAGAAAGGCAGTTATGATTCGGCCTTTGACTATGCGCATAGAGCGATTAATCTTGCGCCTGAAAGCGCTGAGTATCTTCAAATTCTCGGTTATGCTCAGTATAAGAAAGCGGTCGAGATCAATAAGATGCTCGGTCAGTCTGAGTTGACACCTTCGCAGCAAGATAGTCTGACTTCACAACTTATGGTTGCTCTGGATCAGGCGCAGGAGGCTTATGCCAAAATGATCTCGTCTACCAATGATATTGATGTCAAAGAAGGATATTATCGTTTGGCACAGGTAGATTACTTCAAAGCAACGCGTACTCAGACCGATCAAGTACAGATGGATGAGACATTAAAAAGAGCAATAGCAAATTATCAGAAAGCTTATTCAATAGGAGAGCCTGATTACCGTGAAGTCTTACAAATTGGTATCTGTTATTACCGTCTAAATGATTTTGCGCAAGCTGAGCAGTGGCTTGAAAAAGCTCAGGAGTTGGCACCTGTAGATAGAACTCCTAAAGAGGCATTCTTCTATCTGGCTCTTATCAGCGAGAAGACCAATCGACCGCAAGAGGCACTTGCATTCTGGTCTCAAGTTGCAAACTTTTATCCAGATGGCAGTTCATACAAGAAATTAGCGCAGACTAGAATCGAGGCTTTATCCGGTGTACCTGGTATGTAGAAAATCATTACCTATGCGAAAAGAATAATGTATGATGTTAGAGGAGATGCCTTCAAGCATCTCCTCTAACAATTTGATTCTTTACTAGCGACAGCGTATAACTGATATCAATTACTTTAGGAATCAAGTTCCTTATCTATGACCTTGTGATAATATTCTAGGCGCTCACTGGTGTCAGAAAAATTACCATTGAAATCACGGGTCTCATCAAGGTAAACCAAGGGAACCTCAATCTCTCGTATTGAGAGCTTATGCTTGGCGGCAAGAATTGTCATCTGCATGAACATGCCGTAACCTACTTCGGTAAGCGGAAGTTTGGCAAGTGATTCAAGACGGTAAGCTCGAAAGCCGCAGAAGGCATCGGTAAGATTGAAGCCCGTAACGTCATTGAGCCTCTGTGTAATCTCAATATTTATTTCGCGCCTTGGAGCATATGAGGCTTCAAGTTCAGGAGTATCAACAAGATAACGTGAACCCCAGATGAAATTGCAATTCTTGCAACAACCACATTTCTCGATAGCGTGCAAAAAAGCCGATATCATCTCAGGAGAATGTTGCCCGTCAGCATCCATGGTAATAATATTCTGGTAATTATTGGTGTAGGCCCATTGGAATCCCTGTAGGAGAACCCCACCTGCCCCGGCATTGCTGTGGTTAGATATTACCGAAATATCATCAATGCAATTTAGTGCTTCCAAGCTGTTATCTGTTGAACAGTCGTCTACGGCAAGAATATCTCCTTGCCAGCAATCTTTGATCGAGATTATCACCTCTTCAAGGTGTGGCATCTCATTATATACCGGTACAATAATCAGTACATCACGAAAATTACTGACGCAACGTTTAGTCTCGGTATAATCTGGGAGAAAATCATAGTGCATTATTCAATAATCCAAAGTTTATGGTCATTCGTTAGGACATCAATATCTACTATCATATCAAAAAAATCAGTTCCAATCAAGTTATAAAAGTACAGGCTGCTGATAGAAAGCTCCTGGTATTTATTGGCTGGAAGTAAATACTTCTGGAGTTTATAAAATTTTTCCTTGGCACTCCCTCCGACATTAGAGGTTTTATTTGCCAGGCGTGCCTGGATTTTCTCAACTCGGTTTTTGAAGCGCTCGAATTCATTCTCGAGATCCTTGAGTTGATTAGAGCCAGCGCCGTGAAGCTCTTGCAAAAGATTCTCACTGGTTTCAGTAAAATTTGTAAAATAATTTAGAAAAGCAGTGTTTATAGTGTTATTAGCTCTGAGTAAAGTGCTTTCTATATGACTCCAGTCAAATTCAGGAGTCAGAATTTGTTCGCAAGGCCAGGAGAAACTAGCCAAGAGGCGTTTAATGCTCGGGGTGATAATACTGCCGACCGCACGGGGAACGAGTAATGGCATTGTGACCTTTGCGGCCTCGAAGTTATTGCGTAGCTGTAGATGGTATGCCAGTTCACCCCCACCGGCTAAATAAACTGGCGCAGGAAGAATACTCCCCTGTACAATAGGTCTTAAACCTGCTGTGGTAGAGAACAGCTCGGGGTTGTGCTGGAGCCGGGTTAGAATTTCGGACTTATCCCAGCACTTTTTTAATTCAGGAACACAAAATTTCGCTTCATTGTACACAATACGATAGCGTTGACCATGGTCAAGATAAAAGAGAAAGGTCTTGCGCAGGTCTGGCGGAGGCAGTTGAAGGGGAAAACCTTCCTGATGCATGAAGGTGCAATCATTCCCCATATTGGCAACTAAATCCGGATGTTCTTGCAGCGCCCAAGATAGTACCGGCGCCGACAGTTCGCGCAGATAGTTAGGTTCAATAGTAATAATGCCGTAACGGGCAAACCATGTATTGATCAGGCGTGAGAAGAGTCTGCCTAGGTTGCCAGTATTGGCTTGTTTTACCTCTTCCTTTATGCTAGCAGTAAATTCTGTGGTAGGGAGTAGGCTGAAGATATCTTCCAGACTCTGAACTGAGAGCGGTTCGCGACATGCTGCCATAGTCTGATCGAATTCACCCGGTATTTTTACTGTAATTAGATCGTTGGCCTGATTATAAACCGAAAAGCTATTATATTCGGCAAGGTTATGATCTTCTGAGGCTATCCAGAAGAGTGGAACAAAGTTAAAGTCTGTTGTGGCCTGATTGAGTGAATTGGTAAGGGCGATTAGGCTGGCAAGTTTGAGCATAACAAATAGCGGACCGCCAAGAAGACTGGGTTGATGACCCGAAACTACGGCAAAAGTGTTCGGGGCTTGCAGCTTGGCTATGTTTTGTTGTGTAGCCATGCTTGCGCCAATATTCTGGGCATAAGCATCAAGTGTTGTACAGAGTTTCGCCCGGTTGCCTTCCCAGTTGAATCTTTTAACAAAATCAAGAATAGATGCAACATTGAAAGGAGAGTATGGAGAAAAGTCCTTGTAGCGAAGGCTATCATCCAAGCGGTAGGCATTGGTATATTTATTATATAGCTGGAGTTTGTCATTTATTTTCAGGAGTTTCATTATTAACCCTTATCTGTTATTCATCCTTGTTTAAACCATGTACAATACTATTTACCAGCGTATTGAAATGGACGGAGCCAATAAAATGCCCATTGCGACTGGTAATAATCGCGATACGCGCACCCGCTTCCCGGAGCCTAGATATTGCTTGCAAGACCGGGGTCGTGCGCTCGAGCAGCAGTGCATTCTCAGCAATTTCCATGACCGGTTGTTCTAACATATCTTCATTATTCATAATAGCATTGATGGTGATGATTTTACCGGTAAAACGACTGAATTTATTCTGGAGTAGCGCTCTGGCATACCCATTCTTGCGTATTTCTGCCCCGGCTTGTCTGGCACTGAGATTCTCATCGACAGTAAAGGTTTCAAGCGGATTGAGCATAAGATCCGCAACGATTGAGTCTTCGTGCTCCATAACCCGACTAGCCATCTGGTATTGATCCAAGCTGAGCTTACCTTCTGCAGTCTTGGCTTCAAGATTTTCATATAGTCTGACTCGGCCGCGAAGCTCGTTGGCACGATTATTTTTCTTGTCGAGAAAATACTGTAGCAGGTTGCCAAATCCGCTGAGGATAAATGCTATAGGATAAAATATATACTCAAAGAAGATAATCAATTTTGCCGAGAGCAGCATCGAACTATTGGGGCGTTCAAAGGCGATGCGTTTGGGCAAAGATTCCGCAAAGATAAAACAGAACGGGGTTAGTATCAGAGTGGTTATCAACTCTGAATTGTGAATATCGTTCAGTTCAAGGTAATTGGTCAATACGTTGGTGGCAATGAAAATTGATAAATTTGTGCCGATAAGCATGGTTGTAATAAGCCTGGGCATATTTTTGAGCATCTTCAAGATCCGTTGGGCATTTTTATTGCCTTCATTGGCGCTGGCCTGAAGATTGATCGTATTGACGCTGTAGGCAGCAGTCTCAATACCACTGAAAAAGATAGCAAACGTTATTGCTGTCAGTACTCCTAAAACTGTCAATATTGCAATAATCATGAGATATCTCCACTTTCAGGGTCACCGCTGTAGCTCAGTTCTTTCGCCGCAACCTTCTGAATACGTTTATTCTTCGTCTCGGTTACCAGGAATTCAACACCATTGATGATTACAGTGTCTCCTACCAGAGCACTACGCCCTAAATGGTCTGTTATCAGACCGCCGATAGTATTACTGCGAAGTGAATCTATCCTGATATTATAGATGTCTTCCCAATCGCGTAATGATACCCTGCCATCCAAGATATAAGTATGGTCATCAATTTTTCGTACCAGTTCCTCCGGTGAGGTCTCTTCGTCACCAAAATCACCGAACAACTCTGCCAGTACATCACTGAGCACCAATATACCGGCGGTGGCTCCTCGTTCATCCAGAACAAAGGCGATCCTATCCTGTAGATTGACAAACTTGTCAAGAATAGAATCACATCTGTCATAGACCGAAATAAATATAAAATCCCGATAATAGTCTTGAAGGCTGCTGCTCTGTGTATCTGCAAAGAAAAGATCGCGAGCATCGACCCAAGCAATATACTCATCATCAACCTGCGAACGTACAGGTATCTTATTATGCCCGTACTCTTGGGCTAAGCGTATTACTTCTTGCAGACTGGCATTTTCCGATACAGACTTAACATCTACACGCGGTGTAAGAATATAGCCTGCTTTGATCTCGGGCAGTTCGATAACCGATTCTAAAATGTCAGCTTCATGAGCGGTGATGGTGCCGCGGTTTTTTTCAAGCTCCAATAAGGCGCTAATCTCTTTAGTATACCCGGAAACACGTTTCTTAAGATTGATGATACGCTCGAAGAAATGAAGAATAATTCGGATGATGTAGCGTACTGGGCTTATGCCGCGGTGAATATAGTAGATTGGTATGACCATTATTCTGGCAAAGAGAATTTTTAGCACAGAAGCAATTGATTTGGGCGCAATCTCTCCTCCGATAAGTACGCCACAGAAAGAGATAATTCCGAATAAAACCCCACCTACCGCTCCGAAATAGGTGTTGACGCTATCGACAAAGAGAGTCGCCACCGAGAAATAGAGGATGTTGACAATCATATTTCCCAGCAAAATCGTGAGCAGGAAATCAGGAAGTTCCTTGTAAAGCTCAAGAATTAATGAATCTACCCAACTCCCGCTCTTGCGCAGACGGTTGAGATCATGGGTCTTCAATGAGAATAAGGCGGTCTCACACCCTGAGAAGGTTGCAGACATTATCAAGAGAAATAGGAGTAAGATTATTTGGTCAAAATGTTGCAGTACGAATTTATCCAAGGTATAATCTCATTGCATAGTTTTATAATATCAACATTATACTGATAACATAAGATATGTCTAATGATTATTGCTCTGGAGCAATATTAAAAAAACGGCTGGGAATATCCCAGCCGTTTTTTTACTTTGCCGCAGCCTTTACCCAACGCTTGCGTCCACGGATCTTAATTTTCTTATATCCGCCCTCTTTTTTGGCACGATCTGACGCTAATTTTTTACGTTTGGTTAATTTGGCTTTAAATTCCATTCTAAATCCTCTCCTTATTGTTTTAAAAAAAATTATTTAACAGCTTGTTTAATATAATCAACAACTTCTGAAATCTGCATACGCTTCTGCTCCATACTGTCGCGCTCACGTATCGTTATCGTATTATCTTCCAGGGTTACTCCATCGACGGTAATACACCAAGGGGTACCAATTTCATCCATACGGCGGTATCTTCTGCCGATTGCGCCACTTTGATCATAGATAGTATTGATCCCTTCATTCTGGAGGGCATCGACAATTTCCCGGGATTTTTCCGGCATTCCATCCTTTTTAACCAGCGGGAACACCCCAACTTTCACCGGAGCGATTCGTGGATGGAAACGTAATACCACGCGAATATCTTCCTTCCCATTTTTATCCGTAAGTACTTCTTCAGCATAAGCATCACAGAGGAACGCGAGGGTCGCACGATCCGCACCGGCGGCCGGCTCGATAACATAAGGAATATACCGGTTTTTGGTCTCGGTTTCAAAGTAAGTAAGATCTTTTCCTGTTGCTTGTGCATGTTTTGAAAGGTCGTAGTCTGTGCGGTTGGCAATACCTTCAAGTTCTCCCCATTCCCCCTCTCCTGATTCGTTTTCAAAGGGGAAGAAGTATTCAACGTCGGCACATGCTTTAGCGTAATGGGCAAGTTCTGATTCTTCATGGTCGCGGAGCATGAGGTTTTCGCGCTTGATACCAAGGTTGATATACCATTCAAGGCGTGCATTTCGCCAGTACTCATACCATTCGTCGTCTTTTCCCGGTTCGACAAAGAATTCAAGCTCCATCTGTTCAAACTCACAGGTTCTGAAGGTGAGATTCGAGGTGGTAATCTCATTTCTGTAACTTTTGCCCTGTTGTGCAATACCAAAAGGAGGCTTCATGCGTGAAGAATCAAGGACGTTCTTGAAATTAACAAACATACCCTGTGCCGTCTCTGGCCTGAGGTATACGGCGCTTGCACCAATAATCTCAGCCACACGGGCTTTACGCTCATCCTTACTCATGGCGGCGATATCATCAATATTGTTGATAATCTCCTGCATCGGATCGACTGGACCCAAGCTGGTTCTGAACATGAGGTTGAATTGACGCTCATCTGAGAGATCGCCACAGCCACATACCGGACAGACATAGCCTTGGCTGCCCACTACCCCTTGCATCTTTTTACCCTTGGCTTTTCCACCAATAGTATATTCAGTCTCGGTTCCGGGTGCAACTTGAGGCGCGTGATCGGCTCTGAAGCGTTCTTTACAGTTCTTGCAGTCGACCAGTGGATCGCTGAAACCAGCTAGGTGCCCCGAGGTTTTCCAGACTTCGGGATGCATGATTATCGAACAATCAAGTCCAACCACATCATCACGTTTATGTACGACATCCTGCCACCAGGCAGCTTTGACATTTCTCTTCAATTCCACTCCTAATGGACCATAATCATAACATGCCTTTAGGCCACCATAAATCTCGGACGATTGAAAAATGAAACCACGGCGCTTGGCTAGAGATACTATCTTTTTCATTGTGTCGTTTGCCATTGAAAATCCCTTAATATGAGTTAAAGCTTATAACTTTATTTCTTGCTAAGTTGAGAAAAATTTCCCTTTAAAATTAATATTAATATTTAATTTGATCTATAATACGCGTATTTCCTTAATTTTCAAGACTATATATCAAATTAATTGCTTGAATTTTAATCAAAAATATTAGTATTGTACTTGTGAAATCTCGGCAATAAGTTATATTAAACCTTACTCATATAAATTGAAACAAGCAAGGAGTGACATGAATAGAATTGAGTTTAGAGAATTTTGCCTTTCGCGTCCAGTATTACTGGATGGGGCGACCGGAACGGAGTTGGTAAAACAAGGTTTACCTGGCGGTGTCTGTCCGGAACTCTGGGTTTTAGAGAATCCGCAAGCAATAATCAATATACAGAGTGCATATCAACAAGCGGGTAGTGATATTGTATATATACCAACATTTGGGGCAAATCGCCTCAAACTTCAAGAGTTTGGCTTGGCTGATAGACTGGAGGAGATCAATACTCGGCTCTGTGCGTATAGCCGAGAAGCTGTCGGCACAGATTGCCTGATCTTTGGTGATATCGCTCCTACAGGTGAACTGATAGAGCCATTTGGCCCTCTTGCATTTGAAAAATGTATTAATATTTATAAGGAACAGGCGCAAGCCCTTCTTGCTGGCGGTGTGAACGGTTTTGTCATAGAGACAATGATGGATATTCAGGAAGCTAGAGCTGCTCTTATCGGTGTACGCGAAGTATGTCCAGATTTACCGGTAATGGTAACGATGACTTACGGCGAAGAAGGACGTACACTTACCGGCACTGATCCCAAGACGGCATTAATAACTTTGCAAGCTCTTGGCGCTGATGCGGTTGGTTGTAATTGCTCTGCTGGACCAGAGAAGATGGTTGAGTGGATTGCAGCGATGAAGCCCTATGCTACGGTTCCACTACTGGCAAAGCCAAATGCCGGTCAGCCCAAGCTTATTGCCGGTAAGACTGTATTCGATATGCCTCCAGCTGAATACGCCGCCAAATTTGAGGCATTGATCAAGGCCGGGGCGAATATCGTCGGTGGTTGTTGCGGAAGTTCGCCGGCACATATTGCAAAGATTAAAAAACTTGCAGCAAATCTTACTTCACCTGCAATCTGCCGAGAGAAGATCTGCGCCGTAAGTTCGGTGCGAGATACTGTAGAATTCGGTAGTAACCAGCCATTTGCCGTAATTGGTGAACGCATTAATCCTACGGGAAAGAAGAGCCTTCAGGCAGAATTGCGTGAAGGAAGTCTTAACTTGGCGCGAAAATATGCGATTGATCAAGCTGCTGCCGGTGCTTCGTTACTCGATGTCAATATGGGCTTGTCGGGAATTGACGAGCATGCCATGATGCAGGAAGCGATTAAGATGCTAGCGCCCCTCTCCAGTTGCCCACTCTGCCTGGATAGTAGCAATCCTGAAGTCCTTGAGACGGCACTCCGCCTCTATCCTGGTCGTGCACTACTCAATTCTATCAGCGCCGAGCATGAGCGAATAGCAAAGATGTTGCCGCTTGCTGCTAAATATGGAGCTGTCTTTATTCTGCTTCCGGTTACAGACTCGACCGTTCCTGAGACACTCGATGAAAGAAAAGAGGTTACCGAACATATTCTAGCAGAAGCCGGTAAGTATGGCTTGGGGGTAGACGATTGTATAATTGATGGTCTGGTAATGACGGTAAGTTCCTCGCCCGAAGCCCCGCGAGTCACCCTTGATTTTATCGACTGGTGCAGCCATGAACTCCTGGCCAATACTACCGGAGGTATTTCAAATGTATCCTTCGGTATGCCGGAGCGCGGGGTACTCAACTCGGGATTTCTGGGCATGTTGATTGGACGCGGCTTGAGCTCGGCAATCATCAATCCGTCTGCTGAGACAATGATGAATATCAAATTCTCCAGTGACGCCCTGCTCGGACGTGACCGTAAACTCGATACATATCTACAGAAATATACCGGAGTTGTCAGAGAGAGCACTACAAAAGCTGATGAGCTTGTTCCCCTCAAGCGGTGTTACAATGCCGTTATTTACGGCGAGGAAGATGATATTGGCAGATATATTGCTGCTGCACTTAGTAGTGGAGAGAGACCCGGAGATATTGTTGACAATGCGCTGATCCCGGCTATTGTCGAGGTTGGTGAAAAATATGACCGGAAGGAGTATTTCCTGCCACAATTGATGATGAGTGCGCAGGCTATGAGTAAAGGATTTAAAGCACTTGAATCCGAACTTAGTGATAGTAGTCAGCCTGCTAAGAATAAGATTATAATGGCTACAGTAAAGGGGGATATTCATGATATTGGAAAGAATATCGTAACTCTGATGCTCGGTAATTATGGTTTTGAGGTTATCGATCTGGGAAAGGATGTGGATACTGAGACCATACTGGCAACAGCTGTTGAGCAGGAGGTTAAGTTAATAGGATTGTCTGCATTAATGACTACGACAATGCCTGAGATGGCAAAAGTTTTGGAGGCAGCTAGAATCAGAGGTTTGCATAATATCAAGTTTATGATTGGCGGAGCGGTAGTTGATCAGGAGTATGCAGATGAAATTGGTGCTGCAGGGTATGCCGCTGACGCTGTTGAAGCGGTACGAATAGCTGAGAGCCTGAGTAGATAAAGCGAATATATGGTTTGCAAAAATCTCGAAGATTGTCCAGTTTTTAACTTTTTACAAGATAACCCGCAAAAAATGCATGAGGTTATGGAGCAGTATTGTAAGAATGAGTTTGAGTCCTGCGCGCGCTATAAGCTCGCCAAGGTTATTGGAGCAAATTCCGTCCCTTTAAAATTGTTCCCGGATATGATGAGTGTTGCAGATCAGATTATCCGTAATGCAGATAAGAAGCGCAAATCACATAGTTCAAAATCAATGGCTATCTTCAAAAGCCTTCAGCCTCAGGATATATTTGATTTTGCCCTTGATCTCTTGACTGAATCTACTGAAATCGTATTTAATCACTCTTATAGGGTGCGTGACCAGTCGCTACGGAAATTTAGCCTCTGGCTCAATACCGAGTTGCAGAATTATTATGCCAGAATTATTCATATCAAGATCAAGTTTACCGGGGTACGAAGTCGTAAACGAGGTAAAAATCCTTTGACCTTCTTTTTGGAAAATATAAGACGCGGTAAGTCCAATAAGGACACAACGTTTGACAAACCGACAAAGCTTGAGGAGGTATGTGAGCCACACTTCGCCTCAATGACAACACGTATCGCACTCTTTAAGGGGCTCAAGAGCAAACCTCTCAATCCAGAAATTGTTGAAGCCATAGATGCCGTTTTAGAGCTTGAAGAGCGGCAACTAGAGTTGGGGGCAGAGTACTTGATAAAACGTTTCAATGAAATTTGAGAAATATAAATGGTGGGTACTCCCAACAAGTACCCACCAGCAATAGAGCTGACTCGTAACTTGACGTTGCAACATTACTCCTTATACCCTTCACCATTCCACTTCTGGTGTTTTACCCATTCAATCCAGTCAGCTTCTACTGCATCAATACTCTTACCAAAGGCTTGTTCGACAACCTTTATGCCGTTATCAGAGTCAAAAGGATGACTTCGATAGGCTTTGTATACCCTTTCTAATAGACCTCTCTCCTGCAAATACATGCAGAAATAACGGCTCTCAGCGTAATGCAGGCTCTCCCGTAACATTCTGAAACACTTCGTATCGCTTTTGAAGAGATATTTGAGCGGAGTAAATCTATTTGAGCTTATACCATTATGCAGTTCGGGCAGCCTCCAATTCTGCACCCCTTTGAGGGCTCCATTATCAACTTTACACTGTTCATAGAGACTGGCGATACCCTCTGAAATCCAGATTGGCGCGGACGGGAAGTCAACCGCCATCAGCGAATGCGTCAGCTCATGCACTAGAGTTCCAGGACCGGTGGCATAATTAACCACGATATACCTGTTGTTGTGTCCATAGTGTCCGTATGGACTTATTGGATTCATACTCAGTAAACGTTTGAGTCCAGTAAAATAACTGGTCTTGTCCTTGAAAATATAGATTGTAACAATATCATCTGCTCGTTTGTCAAAGAACTGTTTATAGAGGATCTGTTTACAGCTTTGTAGTACACCATTTATCACATATTCTGCTGTGGTTTTATCTAGATCAGTGGCGATTATGCAGTTACTGTTTGAGTAAACCCGATAGTCTTCTCCCACCTGCTCTTTTAAATCTTCAATACAATGCGGCACTCTCTGTTTACCGTGGGCATAAGCCTGTACCGGCTGCGAAAAGATTATGCTGAGGTTCAATATTATCAAGTTCAGCCATAAAAAGCGTTTGCATAATATATTTATTACCATTTTTCCCTCTAAAAATCAATTATAATATTTTATAGCAATATACTATAAAATTCAGGAATATTATAATTCCTTTCAAACTTTCCTATAAAAATTGACATTGTATGCAGGTTTTTTCCTGGTTAATTTTAGAAAAAATGCTATCTTTAAGTTTAAGGGTGTGAGTAATAGGGGACTCTTATCCCGTGAGAAGGAATTTTTACTTTTGGCATCCCTTGCCAAAAAATAATGGAGGAGAATCATGAAGCGTTTTCTTGTTATCGCAATGCTTTGCGTATCTTTTGCTGCTGCCGCAAATGCTGCAACCAAATGTCAAACAGTTGAGATTGAAGTAAAGGATTATGTACCGGTTCAGAAGTGCACGATTGTGGAGAAGCAGGTACCGGTAAAGGTCTATAAGGATGTTACAAAGGTAGTTGTGGTAACCGAAGAAGAGCTGGTCTTTGAAGAGAGAGAAATCAATACCAAGAAGAAGGTAATGGTTGAAGAAGAGTACACTGTCGATACTATCGAGAAGGTATTGGTTGAAGAGACTATTATGAAGAAGGTCTGCAAGCTTGTACCAAAGGAAATGACCAAAGAAGTCTGCAAAACTGTTGTGGAAAAAGCTTGTGATCCTTGTACCGGAAAAGAGATTGAGGTTCCAGTAAGTGTTAAGGGTACTGCTACCTATACTATAATGGAGAAGGTAGAAGAAGAGGTTCCATGTGTAGTCAAGAAGTGTGTGGAAAAGTGTGTACCAGTAACCAAGACACGTATGGTTTGCAAGTGGGAACCTTCTACAGCTATTATCAAGGTTGGTGTTTGTAAGCCAGTTCAGGTCAAGAAGACAATTACGGTTCAGGAACCAGTTATTGAGATGAAGACGGTTAAAGAGAAGGTTGTAACAACCGAGTATAAAGAGATTACCAAGAAGATTAAGAAGACTATCGAGGTAAAAGCTTGTGATACATGTGCCGAGGTTGACCCATGTGACCCTTGCGCTAAGCCTGCCCCTTGCGATCCTTGTGCAAAATAATTACTTTTTCATAGTATAGTCTGATTTTAGTTTTATTAAAAGCACCGGTGCTTCCGGTGCTTTTATTATGATCTATTTCTTTAAAAAAAAATCAAAATCGCTATAATATCAACTCTGAGGTCAATTCTAATTCACTGATGTTAAAGGTTGGTTATATGAAGAAAGTCTATATATATCTGCTACTTGCCATAGTCTCTTTTGGTTGGAGTATTTTGACTGGAAGTGCCGCAGATTCCAGGCCACTGCTGGTTCATTTTTACTATACCCCTTCCTGTCCCCTCTGCGAACCAACAAAACAGGTCGTAGATATGGTAGCCGAAAAATATCAGGGTCAGATACAGGTGATAAAGCATAATCATTCTGCTAGCGAACAAGCCTTCAATTCGATGATTCTAGCTCTGGATTACTATAAGCGGCAGGATACACCAAATCTCCTGATCTTTGCCGGTGATGAGGTGCTGGGAAATGAAGAGATCAATGCTAAGCTGGACACTACTGTCGCTAGACTTTTGCAATCAGGGAAAAAGACCCCTGATTTCGAACAGTTCGGTGTTGCTACAGAAAGTGAAGTCCGTGAATTATATACGCACCGGGCAACTCTCGGGGTAATTATCGCTACAGGGCTCTTTGACGGACTCAATCCATGTGCTTTTGCGACAGTAATTCTCTTTGTTTCCATGCTCAGTGGGATAGGCCGTGACCGGAAAACTATTCTGGCTGTGGGTATCTCGTTTATTTTGGCAGTCTTTATTACTTATTATGCCTTGGGGGCATTGTTCTTTGAAATAATGGGGGCGATGGAAGGTTCCGCTTCAGCAATCTTCAAAGGGATAGCGATGACAATAAAGTGGTTATCCCTTGCCATGGTAGTTGTTGCTGGCATACTCTCACTTATCGATGCGGTTCGCGCTTTTCGTAGTGATGGCAAAGAAAAGATGCTTCTCGTGCTCCCTGAAAACCTCAAGAACAGGATACGCAAACGCCTGCGTGTTACCGCACATGGCGGCTCTCTTATTATCGGTTCTTTTGTTACTGGGATAATCATATCCTTTCTTGAAGCAGCTTGTACCGGGCAGACTTATATGCCGATTATCTCAGCGCTGGTTTCAGACTCAATGACAGCGGGTAAAGGCTATTGGCTGCTCTTACTATATAATATACTCTTTATAATTCCACTTCTTGCAGTCTTTTTGGCAGTATTCTTCGGTATGACCAGTGAACAGATTGGTAATCTGGCGCGAAAACGAGTATGGATAACCAAGACTATTCTTGGGCTGATGTTCCTTGCTATCGCTGTCTGGCTCGGCAGTATTCTGCTCCCAACGGTCATAAATTTCAATAATTCACCGTCAGGATTAGATGGAGGTCCAGAGCTGATTCATAACCCAGAACCGCCGACTCCTTTGCCAGATTCGCCGTCAGAAGGCCATGATGATAATGTTGACCGTTAATACACTGAGCATATAAGGGTTTGGCCTATGGATTGTTTATATTATTCTGCAGTAGGTATTGGCCTGGCACTGGATGCCTTTGCGGTATCGATAACGACTGGAATCTCAATACAGCAGATGCGGCTCAAGCATGCTCTGCGCATAGCTTTTTTCTTCGGCTTTTTTCAAGCATTTATGCCCCTTGTCGGCTGGATTATTGGTGAAGAAGCACAGACCTTTATTGGTTTCATTGATCATTGGATAGCGTTTATCCTGTTGGAGCTTGTCGGTATTAAGATGATATATGAGGGCTGCAAGGTCGAAGACGAAGTCGAAAAAGAATCTAATCCGCTAAATATTCATATACTCCTTGCCTTGGCGGTAGCTACCAGTATTGATGCACTGGTAGTTGGTGTTACCTTCTCTGTGGTGCATATCGATATTGTAACTCCTATAATAATTATTGGTGTTATTACTTTCTTTATGTCGTTGAGCGGGGTGTACCTGGGAAACAGATACGGGCATATTTTGAGTGGATCTTTACTAGAGATAATTGGTGGAGTAATTCTTATGCTCCTTGGCATCAAACCGGTAATTGAACACTACTGCTTTTGAGGTGGCAAGTATTGCATTTGTTAGATGTTGGATATAATATATAGCTCTGCTGACATTACCAGCAGAGCTATATATTTCAAACTGGGCACTAACGCTTAGTTAACTTTTTCAGATTTGACTTTGGTCAGTATTCGGGTAATAATCCCTCTGGCAACCTGTTCCTCAGAAACATGTGATATCGAAACAATAGTGTTACCATAACGCGCAAACATAAGCAACCCTTCTTTTTCATCCTGCGCTTGATAGAGGTTATACTCCTTGCCGAGTATCTCTATCTTTGAAGTTTGATAATCGCCGCCAATTCGCAGCAATGACTTATAGTCTGCTTCCACGTCTTCCGCCTCTGCCTCATCATTAAACACTGATACATAAACATTGGCTTCCAGCCCTGCACTGCTGACAAAGGTGGTGGCTGAAGGAGGAAGAAATTCAAAATTCATGGCATTACCAGCGCTGACATAAGCGTATTTTGCCGATACACCCTCTACTTCTAGGTATCTAAACCCTTTCGGCTTCCAATCGTTGCCCGGAACTTTGCTGGCAATAAGCTTCGCAATAGGCAGAAGGTCAGGAATTTCCCCTTGGCCGGAATATATCAGTGCAAAAAACCACCTGCCCTTGAAGAAGTACAGATTCCGTTTGTCGTTCTTGATATCGAATATTCCGTCAGCGCCGACGTCAACCTTTTCCCCTTTATTGCGAAGCTTTCTACGGACAAAGTAATAGAAGACACCTGCCGCACCGTTATCACCTGCCAGACTATATGATTCTATATTGAGATAATTCTTGGCACCATTAAGAGTGTATTCATTATGAAAGAAGTCAACAAGGTCATAATTTTCAAAAATAATGCCGTTCTTGCCCAGATATTCTTGCCGGTTTGCATCAAGGGTATAAGTAGTGCGTTTGCCAAGGGGCACAAGACCAGGGTAATCACCAGCTACTGGTAAAAATCCTGAATTTGACCCAGCAAGGGGATTGCCGCAAGCAACAATGAGAATGATACTGCTAAGCATCAGCACCCATAAGAACTTGATCATAAAAGTCTCCGGAAAAAAGGACTAGGTCATCCCAAGCTCTAGGCTTTGGGAACTACAGTACCAAACTTCTTAGGTCGCGTCCAGGCATCTATCAATGGTACACAGGTATTCATCAGCAGGATAGAGTAGCAACAACCTTCGGGATATGCTGAAGAATAAAGCCTGATCATAGCGGTAATGATGCCACAACCGATGGCAAAGATAATCTTGCCTTTACGTGTCATGGGAGTCGTAACGTAATCGGTATCCATAAAGAATGCCCCAATCATTAGACCGCCACTGAAGAGCTGTAAGAGTACAGGCCCTGAAAACCATGGCGTATAAACCACCCCTGCTCCGCCACTAAGAGCAATCTTAGCAGGGAGGATCCAGGTTAGGATACCGACGGTAGCAATATAGAAGACCGGAGCTTCCCAGGTTATAATCTTTTTGAGGAGTAGGAAGATACCGCCGATAATGAGGGCAATTGCTGAGACTTCAGCAATGCAGCCAGGCTCAAAGCCGATAAAACTATCCCAAACAAGTTTGCAGTAATTCGGGACAATCTCCTGAACGCTGACACCCTTTGCCGCTTCGCTCTTATCTGCAGTCAATAACATTAGTTCGGTAAGAGGGGTAGCTTTGGAGATCACGGCGACGCTATCTACGGTGCCGTTCTTAATTGCGTCTGCTGTAGTTTTGATATAGTCGGAAAACGAGCCGTCCAAAGTTACTCCGAGTCGAGCAATCAAGCCCTTGCCCTGATCCTTGATCATTGGCCAACTGGGAGAATTGATCTGGGTAGGTAGTGAGACCTGAAGGAAGGCTCGTGCTGCAAGTGCTGGATTCCAGATATTACTTCCAAGCCCACCAAAAGCCTGTTTGACTACGCCGATAGCAAAAACTCCACCTACTACCGGAACCCACCAGCTTACGTTTGGTGGTAGTACTGCTGCAAGCAGTAATCCGCTGACAACAGCCGAATAATCGCGGATAGTAATATCTATGCCGCGGATTTTCTGACAAATTGCTTCGGTAATGACGCAGGAGATGACACTGAGCAGAGTTATCAGCATGGCGTACCAGCCAAATACATAAAAACCCACAAGAAAAGCCGGGAGCAGAGCCAGACATACATAACGCATGATCTTATCGGTGCTGTCTTGAGCTTTGAGGTGCGGAGCTACAGATACAATATAATTAGTTTTTGGATCATTCATAAGAAATAATACCTATTGCTAAGATCTAGATATAGTAATTTATTCATTCAACTTTATTTCTTTGCCGCCTGTTCTTTTGCCCGTTCTCTGGCCAATTCGCCTTTGGCTACCTTGACCCACTGCACTATCGGACGCCGGGAGGGGCAGATATATGAACAGCAACCGCACTCAATACAGTCGAGAATATTATATTCTTTGGTCTGTAGATACTTGCTGAGCTCTCCCAAAATACTGAATTCACTGGGTATCAGCCCCATTGGGCATACGTCAACACAGCGACCGCATCTGACGCAGGGGTTATAAGTATAGGCTTTCTGGTCAGTCAGGGCAAGTATTCCGCTCATCCCCTTATTGACCGGCATATCAATATCAAAATGAGCCGCTCCCATCATTGGTCCGCCATAAATAAGCTTATTGGTAGCGACCTCGTCATAGTCACTGCTGGCAAGGAGAGCGCTGGCTGGAGTCCCGATACGTGCCCGATAGTTTGTCGGACGCTTTACTCCCGACCCGGTTACTGTTACCACGCGCTCAGTAAGAGGCTTACGGCAGTAAACCGCTTCATAAATAGCATGCGCGGTAGCAACATTGTTAACACATACCCCTGCATCCATTGGCAGTCCACCGCTGGGCACCTCTCTATTGGTGCAGGCATATATCAATTGTTTTTCAGCTCCTTGTGGATACATGACCCGTAAAAGCTTTGCTTCAGCAAAACCACCCATCTCCTTGAGCGTCTTGTCAATAAGAGTAAAGGCATCAGGTTTATTCTCTTCAATACCAATATAACCTTTGCTCGCTCCCAACTGGGTCATAATCAGTTTAAGCCCTAGACAGATGCTCTGCGGACTCTCCAGCATAAGTCTGTGGTCTGCAGTCAAGAATGGCTCGCACTCTACACCATTGAGAATAACCGTGTCAATTTTTTTATCAGGTGGGGGGGAGAGTTTGACATGAGTAGGGAAAGTAGCACCGCCCATACCGACAATGCCTGCCCACATAACTGCCGCTTTTATTTCTTCCGGGGTAAAAGTCTTGGATATATCCGGTTCAACATTGCAGCCATCTTCCCAGACATCCTGTTCATCATTCTCAATAATGACCCCACAACACTTCATGCCCATCGGATGGGTAATTGACTCAAGTCGTTTAACCATTCCTGATACCGAACTATGTACCACTGCGGAGACAAAGCCCCCTGCCTCACCGATGACCGTACCTCGTTTGACACTCTGGCCGATCGCCACACAAGGTTTGGCCGGCGCCCCTATATGTTGTTGCAAAGGTATTGTTACTAATTTCGGTACCTCCGCAAATTCTATAGGGCAGTTTTTTGAATACTCTTTATAATCGTGCGGGTGAACTCCACCTTTAAACATTCTCTTCATTATGCCATCTCATCAGTCAGTAATATATTAAATCAATCAAATAAATCAGACACATCACAATAAGCTAAGGATTATTCGCTTTCTCAACTCTTATAGCACGGCGTTCCTTACGCTCGGCACGTAAATTAACGATCAGACTCTTCGGGCATACCGCCACACATTTGCCGCAAAGCTTACATTTCTCGTAATCTATTACCGCCAGGCCATCTTCAATGTGAATTGCATCAAAGGGGCATTCCTTCACACACTTCTGACAAGCAATGCAGGCGTGATTGCAGGCTTTATTGGCCTTGGCACCCTTATCATGGTTCTGACAACGTACAACAATAACCCGGCTCTCAGGGTCGAGTCGGATAAGATTGCGCGGACAGACCTCAATACATTTGCCACAACCCGCACAAATATCCTCGTCAATCTTGGCAATATTATTGTCATTAAGCGTAATCGCTCCGAAGGGACAAGCTTCGACACAACTGCCCAGCCCCAGACAACCATAGGGACACTCTTGAAAAGAGCCTGCAAGCCCCATAACACTCGCGGCTTTGCAGGTAGTAACCCCGGAGTATTTGAAACGATTTCTTACCCCATCACCATCGCATTGCACCACTGCAAAGTTAGGCTCATTCATCGTAGCACTCAAACCCATGATTTTTGCTATCTGCTCGACCACGGCTCCTGCACCAGGAGCGCAAAGATTAATCTCTGCCCCCTTTTCGACAATTGCTTCTGCATATGCAGCACAACCGGCATAACCGCAAGCCCCACAATTCGCGCCCGGGAGTGCTTCAGATACCTCCTCGGTTCTTGGGTCTACTTCGACATGGAATTTTTTAGAGGCAAAAGCTAGAACCAGGCCTAGTATTGCACCAATAATCGCCATAATCACTATAGGCGTAACAATTGCTATTATATCCATATATCAACCATTCACTCAAATCAAGAATAAGATAAAAAACTATATACTTCAAAAATAACCGTTAGGCTAGATAAAACCTTGGAATCCAAAGAAGGCTAGAGCCATGCAGCAGCCGGCAAGAAAGGCTATCGGCATTCCCTTCATGCATTCGGGTATTGGAGCAGCCTCAAGACGTTCACGAATCCCAGCCATTAAGAATATCGCCAGGGTAAAACCAATACCGCCAAAGATACCGAGTAATCCCTGAATCCATACTGCTTGTGCCAGCGAGTATGCAGGGTCGGCAAACTCAGTGAGCTTCATCTGTGTAACCCCGAGTACAGCACAGTTGGTGGTTATCAGAGGTAAATAAATACCAAGTGTCTGATATAATGCTGGCGCTACTTTTTTCAGTACGATCTCAACAAATTGTACCAATGAAGCAATAATCAGAATAAAAGAGACAATATCCAGATACTGCGCCATGTGATATTGTTGAAGTGATGGGTGCAGAAAGATACCTTTATAGATAAGCATGGTAACGACCGAAGCCATAGTCATAACAAAAATAACCGCTACTCCCATACCTATGGCGGATTCACGATTTTTACTTACGCCAAAAAAAGGACAGAGTCCTAAAAACTGACTCAAAACAAAGTTCTGTGTAAAAACCAGCCCGAACATTAGAGCAAAATATTGTTGTAATGTAAATTCCATTATTGATATTCCTTAGTAAAAACAACTGACAACCCTACTCGCTAGTAACAACCACATATGAGCTACTTTACTATTTCAACCCCTGTCAATAGTTGTTTTTCGCGTTCAATTCTACCATTACTCAAATTACTCTGGATCTTAAGGGTTTTATCCTTCTTATTCTTAAAATAGGCCGATACGGCCAAGATAAGTCCGACTGTGAGGAATCCTCCCGGCGAGAGCACAAATATCTTCTGAGTATACGGCTCAAGCCCGTCCGCAAGCGGAATGCCAAAGAAAGTACCGGCTCCCAGGATCTCTCTGAAACATGCAATCAGACATAAAGCCAAAGTAAACCCGAGCCCCATGCCAACCCCATCTACCAGGCTTTCAAGTATGCCACGCTTGAAGGCGAAGGCTTCAGCCCGCCCAAGGATTATACAGTTGACCACAATCAAAGCCAGAAATATACCGAGTGAGGCTTTGAGCGCTGGAAAATACGCAGCCATTACCAATTTTACAACCGTTACAAATGTGGCGATAATAACAATAAAAATAGGGATTCTAATCTCCTTCGGAATCCCGTGTTTACAGAGCGATATGAGTACATTGGAACAGATCAACACAAACGTCGCCGCAAAACCCATGCCAACGGCATTGGATACGCCAGTTGTTACAGCAAGTGTCGGACAGAGACCGAGCAAGAGAACAAGTACCGGATTCTCTTTAATAAGCCCCTTGGTGAATTCATTTACTATACTCACATTATCTCCTATTAGATATTTATTTGTTGAATTAACCCCCAAATAAGTCATTTTTTGATTTTATGCTATGAAAAGGCTGAAGCAAGAAAAAAATCAGGTTCTTGCCAATATTATTACCGCTTGATTACCGCTTGTCTATACGCACATAAATAAACACTGCATTACTATAAGTATCCATTCCGATAGAGAGTATTACCTTTTTCCAGATCATCAAGAATATCTTGCGGTAAGAAATTACTGAGTTTGAAGGTATCATCAATGAATCTGCTCAAGCTTGTAATTTCAATATTAATATCGTCAAACGGACCGTCACTGGCGAATCCACGAATTGTATTGGACATGACTAACAGTTGATTAATCTCAGAAAAATAGTACTTTTTCTTTCTCAACACTGTAGCGCAGATATCTTTTGACTGAATTAGAACCGCTTGGAGGTCGTTGCGAATCGAGGTCGAAAGTTTGGCAATTATTTTATATATATATTCCGGCTCCATGTCCTTTGGGACATCACTACGTTTCTTCAAGTTACCTTCATTCTTTATCGAAAAGTTGGATACAGAAGTCAAATGTTCATCAGGGTAATTAAAATAATATAGCTGTCGATTTTTGACCAGCTCCTGGAGCCTTTCGGCACATTTTTCTCGACATTCATCTCCCAAACTGAGATATTTCGGAATGTAATCATCTTCGACTCGCTCCCGAAGCAGGATAATCAGCGCATTAGCTTCAGCGCAAAAAGCCTCGGCCAGGACTTTATAACGCATTGATATCAGTCTTGGATTATCCACAATATTGTCACGAAGGGCTCGGAATTTATTTATCTTAACCCTCCCTCTCTGATTACCAAGGATATCTCTCAAGGCAATGGATGTATTGTCTTTTATTTGTTCATATGGGAAAAGATTACGGATAACCCGCCTGAGAACCAGATGAGCAGATAGTGTATGATCGGTATTGATGTTCTCTACAATCTCTTTTGAGATACATACACGGGTCGCATATTCGAATGGATCGCTCTGCCCTTGTAATTCCCAGTAAATAGCAACCAGCCAATCGATCAAATACGGACGAAGTGTTGCAAACTCAGAATAATACTCACGCTGTTTGGCAAACCCGACATCAGCTTCAAATGGCTTGTCATCATCTCTTAGACCCATGGTAATATTCCGCTAGAGGTAACTTTAACTGTGTAAAGAAAATTTATAGCTATACGATATGCTGAAATTTTAAACCTTTTTATCAAATAAGTCAACACAAACCACGATAGATGTTTCGTTTTAAGTAATAACTTGAGAAATATAATGTGACAGTATTTAGCTGATTAGCGGCGAAGTTATTATTTATGAAATCAGTTGTTGCTAAAATTAACCCTAGCAGCTACTATTGCTACATAATCAGGCTCGCTCTCAACGTGAGTTATAAGCATATTTTTTAAAAATTTCATCTTTGTACTTTTAAGAAAGCAGAACTTTATTTATAATAATAACATAAGAGGTAATCTCATTTAAAATGCAGTAGTACGATTCATGTAATTTCGTACTGTTTGTACTAATAGCTAGAAAGGCCGGATCATTATGGATAACATATATTTAGATAACGCAGCAACAACAAAGATTGACCCTGAGGTCTTCAATGAAATGATACCATTCTTGACTGAACAATATGGCAATCCTGCCTCAAAGTATTATAGCCTTGGTCGTTTTGCGCGTGCAGCGGTAAACCAGGCTCGTAGGCAGATTGGTAAACTGATAGGAGCTGAGATTCCAGCCGATGAAGATAAGCGTAGCGAGATAATCTTTACCTCTTGCGCTACCGAAAGCAATAATACAGTGCTGAAGACGGCAGCAGAGATTACAGGTAAACGCCATATCATCTCTTCAACCATAGAGCATCATGCAGTACTTGAAACTCTGGAGTACCTGCAAAAAAAAGGTGATATCGAGTATACCCTTATACCGGTGGATAGCTGTGGTGTGGTTGATCCAGAAGATTTGAAGAAGGCATTACAGCAGCACGATACGGCAATGGTCTCAATCATGCTGGCCAATAATGAGGTGGGTAGTATACAGCCGATTAAGAAATTGGCACAAATTTCTCATGCCCACGGCGCCTTATTCCATACCGATGCGGTTCAGGCGGCGGGAAAGATTAAGATTGATGTCAAGGATCTGGATGTGGATTTTCTCAGCCTCTCCTCACACAAGTTCTACGGACCCAAAGGTGTGGGTATTCTCTTTGCTAAACATGGGGTCAATATGATCTCACTTATTCATGGTGGAGCGCAAGAAGGACATCGCCGAGCCGGAACTCTCAATGTGGCAAGTATTGTCGGCATGGGCAAAGCTGCAGAGCTCGCACAAGCCGAAATAGCTGAAAACTCTCCCCATATGGCGGAGTTAGTAGAGCGACTCTGGGACGGTATTGCTAAGAATATCTCCAAGGTATACCGCAACGGTAATGCTAAAGAAAAGTTGCCAAATATTCTCAACGTACGTTTCAACGGCGCCGAGGGGGAGGCTATTCTACTGCGTCTGGATATGTTTGGTATTCAGGTGTCGAGTGGTTCCGCCTGTTCCACAGACAGTATCGCCCCGTCACATGTACTGCTGGCGCTCGGTATTGCCCAAGAAGATGCTCACGGCTCAATTCGATTTAGTTTGAGTAAGAATACTACCGCCTTGGATATCGATAGAGTTATCGAGATATTACCTAAGCAAATTGATATGATACGACAGATGAGTGTAACCTGGAATGGATGATAATCCTGAAAATGCAGTCGAGATGCCCTTTGTACCATGGGTAGATGTTAAATCAACCAATCCGGTTGAGGCAACTGGTATTATTCTCTTCTTTATTTTGATGGGTTTTGTTCTCTTCTATCTCTTTAAAAGACGAAAAGAGACACATACAGTACCGCATCTAGATATCGGTGAGATCTCAAAGCCATCTGGTTTTATGTATCTGGATGAGAAGATTATTAACCAGAACGATATCCATTCAACTTCTGATCTTCCTAATGGCATACGGGTTACCCTACAGAAAAGCGGGAGTGAAAAACAGTATGATGCGACTATTGTAAGTAAAGAAGCAGACTACTTTACCGTTTTTATCAATAGTAATACCAATCAAGATTATGATCCTGCAGAAGGTGAGATCACTCTGTTCTTTGCTGAGATCAATAATATGCGCTGGTCGTTTTCAACCGAGTATATCGGCTATGTTGATGAAGGTTTAGGAGGCTATATTTTTGCACATACTTATGATGTCATTGTAAGTCATAAACGTCGGGAAGCGCGTATATTAAAAGATTTGCCTGCTCTTTTTTCAGTAATATCACGGAGTATTATTATCGGTCCGGTGCCAGTTCTCGACCTTTTAGGAAAGATAAAGGGTGAGATCCCTGCAACGATACATGATATTAGTGCAAGTGGTTGCGCGGTGCATACGCGAGCCCCAAATCTATTCAATGCAGGAGACTTGGCGGTCATCAGCTTTCTCATGCCGGATGATCCTGAAGAATACACCGTATTTGCCGCGGTAAATAAGTCGACCAAAAAGGAAGCCGGAAAGGGTGGCGGGAGTATTCTGAATATGGAATTCATTAAGATAGATGAGAAGGCAGCAAAGGTTATAAATCAGCTTGTTAATTCACATATTGAGGATGAAGTTATTGCTTGATAATCTAAAGTAGCATTTTCTACCTTTTATTTGGAGAATATCATGTTTAAAAATCATAACAGAAAGCTTGAGCGTAAATCATTAGTATATTTTCCTGAAGTAGTCAACCGTGCTACAGGTGATCATATGGGTAGAATAATTGATCTTACTGTAGAGGGATTTCTGATTGTCGGCGACAAAAAACTTGAGGAAGGTTTCCGTTTCGAGGCAACAATCTCCTGGGTAGATGAGTTCAAGAAGGAAACTACATTAACCTGTGAAATTGAAGTTGTCTGGAGCAAAAAAGATGTAAATCCTGATTATATAGCGTCAGGTTGTAGAATTTATGAAATAACCGATGAGAACAAAGAGAGTATCAAACGACTTATACGAAAATGGGGGTTCCCCTCTTGGAAATAAACTTTAACAGCAATATAGTATGAATGTTGACTAAATACTATTGCCCTGATACAAGGAGCGATTATGGATTATACAGATGCGGTAATGGAGCATTTTCAGAATCCGAGAAATGTCGGAGAAGTAGAGAATGCGGCAGGTATAGGAGAAGTTGGTAATCCAACTTGTGGTGATATGATGCGGATAACTATCGCCGTCGCTGGTGATAAAATAACTGACTGTAAGTTTAAGACGCTGGGTTGTGGTGCAGCCATTGCCACAAGCAGTGTTACCACTGAGCTGGCAATCGGTATGACTTTGGATGAGGCGATGGCACTTACCCGCGAAGAGGTTGCAGCTAAACTTGGAGGACTTCCCCCTGAGAAGATGCATTGTTCTAACCTGGCTGCGGATGGTCTGCATGCTGCGGTAGAAGATTATTACGCCAAGCATGCGGAGTAAGGATGCTGTCTTTTACCAAGAATAAACTAATACGCTTACTGCTGCCGTTGCTAACCGCACTGGTTATTTTATTCGCACTCAAACAGAGTCGATCAGTAGACGGCAGTACCGAGCAAGATGAATTTCATGAAGAATTCGGCCCGGTGATGGGTACCTCAGGCGAGGTCTTAATCTTCTCTTCCAAAACCCAGAAACTTCCTTCCTCTGAAGCTTTTACCCAGGCTTACGCTACGATCAAACATGTTGAATCACTTCTGAGTCGGTTCAATCCGGGGAGTGATATCTCTAAAATCAACCACGCGGCTGCGGGTGAGAAGGTACAAGTTGATCCGATTACCTGGCAGGTATTACTGGAAGCCCGACGCTTTTTTCAATTGACTGCGGGGGCTTTTGATCCGGCTATTGGTAGTCTGATCAGCCTCTATCCCTGGAAGAATAAAGAATTTGAGGCACTCCCTGAACCGGGAGCAATAGCCGAAGCACTGCGACATTCTGGCTTTGCTAAGCTTGAATTTATCCGTGACGGAATGTATGTACGCAAGCGGGATTCAGAACTGCAACTCGACCTTGGGGCTATTGCCAAGGGCTTCGGGGTAAGAGCTATGGCTGACTCGTTACGCAAGAATGGAGTAACCAGCGCAGTAATTAACATTGGTGGGGAGATAGAATTTATCGGCACGCCCAAGCTTAAAAGTAGTATTAAACAGACTATCGGCTCTTCAACAACCCACTGGGAAACCAAGATTAAGAACCCCCGTGGTGACGGAGAGATATTATCCCTTGTTACTCCTGCGGATCGTGCAGTCGCCACCTCCGGTGATTACGAGAAGTACTTTACTATTAATGGTAAGAAGTATTCTCATATTATCAATCCTTTGACCGGGTATCCCTTATCGGGTGGAATTATCTCGGCTACAGTTATTACCAGTCGTTCATGTACAATTGCTGACGGTCTTGCCACCTCCATATCAGTGATCGGTGTGGATAAGGCTCGTAAGCTGTTGGAACTCTTCCCCGACACTACGGCATATCTTATCCTTGCAGATATGAGTAAGCTTACTTTAGAAGGAGGGATGCAGGTTCAATCCGAAGATGAGGTAGGTGTGGAGTAATGCTGACTCTTGGAATAGATATTGGCTCGACTACCTCAAAAGTTGTAGTACTGGATGCTGCCGGTAAGGTTGTTGAGAGTAAGATAACCCCTACTGGTGCCAGCCCGGCTTCTACCGGTGAAGCGCTTATTGCCGAGCTTTCGGGCAAGCATAGCATCGCAAAGGTATATTCAACAGGCTATGGACGATCGTTGATAGCCTGTGCCGATAAACGCCTTACCGAGATAACCTGTCATGCTGTCGGGGTAAATTGTCTGCATCCTACAGCAATTGGGGTTATTGATATCGGTGGACAGGACAGTAAAGCGATACACCTTGCTCCCGACGGCTCAGTACTGGATTTTGCAATGAATGACAAGTGCGCAGCTGGTACAGGAAGTTTTCTGGATAATATTGCCCGTAAGTTTGACATAAGCTATCCCGCCATGCTCGAATACTATGAGCATTCTGATAAACGTGTTAATATTAACTCTACTTGTGTTGTTTTTGCCGAGAGTGAGATTATAGGCCTCCTTGCAAACGGTGAGAGTATGGAAAATATCTTCAAGGGAGTACTCAGAGCTATTGCCATGCGTATCAATAGACTGTATTCGCAAGTAAAACTCTCAGCATCTGCTGAGATTTATTTTACGGGAGGCGTTGCTCAGAATGTGGCCATGCAGAGAGCCCTTAGCGAAGAACTCAAGGCTGATATTACGGTTGATCCTTATGCCCAGCTTATGGGAGCGCTCGGCGCAGCGGTACTCGCTAGGCGGGATCTCTAGGTTACGTGCCACCCTATTTTGGACTACTGGCGTATACTTGAATAATTAATAAGTTAGGGAACGATACGTATCGGGGTGCCACGCGGAGCGAATTCCCAGATCTTTGCCATCGCCTGCGGCGGAATACCAATACTACCATTAGTCTGTGTTCCCGGGGCAGCATCACCGCGAATGATTATCGGGCCACCCAGTGGGGTATTGCTTGGGGGCATGCGCCCTGCCTTGTTTGCCGCTACAATCGCGTCATACTGCTTTTGGCTGATTATCCCTCTTTTCAAAGCGTTGGCAGCATCCTTAATGTTGGGATAATTCAAGGTCATTACCAGAGTCTTGCCTACCAGTTCATGTTTGAGAATATAGTAATCACCGATAGGGATGAGCCCATCGCCTTTTTTTTCTTTGGGTTTGGAGGTGTTCTGGGGAAGGCTGATATTATAATAAGTATATTTGTACTCCTTGTTCTGAATTGCACCCAGAATTTTTCTGCCAAGGAAGACTACCAGATACTTGCTTGAATATTTTTTTTTGGGTGGTGGGGAGATACTGATCTCATGCGGGCTGATTCCCAGGGCTGAATGCGAGGAGACTCGGGATTGTTCCTGCCGTTCAAAAGCCAGAGTCTCCACCTCAGGAATAATAACCGAGGTGGTATTTATTCCGGTAATTTCAGACCGGTTTATGACTACATATCCCAGTACGGCGATAATGCTTAGAAGAAAAGCTGACTGCACTATAATCTTCAGATTAATAATTATTACCCCACTTTTAAACGTCCACGAAATACAATTAGACTTGCAGATAAATAATAATATCCCATAAGAAGAAATATAATAATGTACATATGAATATACAGTCAAGTATGAGATTCTAAAGTATTTTCGCCCCAGTTAATTACTGCCAGACTATATGGCTGGAAGGATTTTAGCTGCATACTTACTCACCAATAGCTGCGCTAATTGGATTATAAGCGAAGTTTGAATTCAGAAGTAAACTCCACTTCTGACAGCTAATACATTTGACAGGGCTCCATCCCAATTATATAGTTCGGCTCCATACTCTGCAATAAGATATACCCCACTACAGAAATTATACTGGCAATGCAGAACATACTTATTGAAATCAGCCTCTTGTGGTCCTTTGGAGATGTGCAGCCATTCAGCCATTGCACCAAGAGTCAAACGCTCCGTTACCGCGTATAATAGACCAATAGAGACGGTATCGGTCTGATTCCCTTCTATATAACCCCAGTTGAAGCCATGTTCGTACTCTGCAAACATCTCCAACTCATTATTAATATCCCAGTCAAAACCTAGACTTAGCGCGTATTCATCGGCCAATAATGTATAGCCTGATATAGGATTATCATCTTGGTGCGCATCATGCTTTCTAACCCCAGATAACTCTGCAATCAATCCGTCAATCGGCATATTCCACCATATCCGCGCGGCAAGGCTTTCAAAGCCAGAATCACCATTTGAATTCAATGAATCATAAGAACCAGCAGGGTTGTTGAAGTTATCCGGCTGAAAGACCGCAAATTCAAATTTCAAAATATCGTCCCAGGCAAACGTAGCCCCTACCATAACCACACGATCGATTTCACCTGGATGGTAGACTGCATACTCATTTTTTTCACGTATTAGATACGGTGAACTAAGAATAATCGGCCCTTCGCTACTGTCACTGCCATCGGTGTGATTATAACTCTGAATAATTCCAAGTGTCCGATCCTGTCCATACGGCACCTCGCCAACACCAAAGAATAAACCTATGGGGCCGCCACAAACAGCATTCCAGATCAACAGTGCTTCCTCCATAACCCGACTTTGGGCGAAATAACCTGAATCGCTAAGATCAAACTTAATTCTGGCTTTGAGGTCTTCGCTCAGGTTAAAATCAAAGCGCAGATTAGTATTATGAAGATACCAGTTGCCAGCATATGAACTTCCCTGAAACCCTTTTCCCTCATAGATTGTACCAATATAATCAGTGAATACCTCCCCGCCAATACGGACAGTCGAGTTCTTTCTAGTCGAACGCAAAGATTCCGGAGCAGTATCTTCATAAGTTGAATCATATTCCTGCTTAAGTGCCTGCATCTGATCTTGCAGAGAGTTATATTCATTAATCAGATCATGATCATTGGCATGGACAACGGTAGCGAATATTGTCACCCAAAAAATGAGTGCAATTGCATTAAAATTCGCTGCATGGCGAAGAGCAATGAATGTGGTTGTAAACAAATTAGTATTGAGCAAGAACACTCCTTGGATAATTTTCATCAACTTTTATCGGATATTTTACATTTAGCTCAAGCGTAATCAAGAAAAAAACAAACTATTGCGCCTCATATTCCTTGTAATACGCAATGTTTAGAGCTGGCTGGGGTGTCACGTCGGCAATTTTGCTATAATCACATAATTAAAATTATAAAATTTAACTTGACATTTGGACAATGTCTAAGTAAATTAGGATTAACTAACATTCGTCGATTAAAGAAGAAAGAGGTGAAAATGGAATTATCAGCAAGTCTAGAGAATTATCTAGAGGTAATAGCCAGCTTAACGATGGTTGATGGCTATGCTTTGTCGAACGATATTGCTGAAAAAATGGAGGTTAAACGTTCGTCGGTTACGGTAGCGCTACGCAATCTTGCTGACTTTGATCTTATCACGTATAAAAAGTATAAGCCGATTACTCTTACTGCAAAAGGCAAGGAGGTTGCGGATAAGATAATATATAAGCACAAGAATATTAAGACATTTTTGAAAGATTTACTCGGTGTTGAGGAGAGTATAGCGGATAAAGTTGCGTGTGAAATGGAGCATATTATTGGCTCGGATGTTGCGGACAGGTTTGTTGCATTTACCAAGTATATTAAGTCCTGCCCTAAGAGTACCGAGAAATGGTTGGAAAACTTTGAAGCGTTTTATCGTGACGGTAAAGACAACCGCAATTGTAGTAAACGAAATAAATAATTAATAAAGATAAAGGATAAATATCATGACCGGACTATTGACACTTGCAAATCTGGAAATTGGAAAAAAGGCCGTAATTACCAAAATTTCACCCAATATGAATTATCGTACACGCTATGCTGGGATGGGACTTTTACGTAACAGCGCCGTTGAAGTAACCCGGGTAGCTCCGTTGGGGGATCCAATTATACTCCGCATTAGAGGTTACGAATTGTCTCTGCGTAAGGAAGAGGCCTCTAATATTGAGATCTCTCTGCAGAATTGAGCATAACTTATTTTATTTTTTTGCAGATTTTTTTTGCTCGATTAATTAGAACAGCCTAATATTGTTAGCTGTTTTGCGCGGATGCCTAGAGACCCTGTAGATGAAAAATATTAGAATTGCCCTTGCGGGAAACCCAAACTCAGGGAAGAGTACTATTTTCAATGCCCTGACCGGAGCCAATCAACACGTTGGTAATTATCCCGGAGTAACGGTCGAGATGAAGACCGGAGAATATCAGTTCAGTGATTGTAATGTCGCGGTGTTAGATCTTCCCGGAACCTATACTCTTAATACTAACTCACCAGAGGAATTAATCGCCAGAAGCGAGATAATCGATAGGCCTCTCGATCTTATAGTAAATATACTAGATGCGTCAAATCTTGAACGTAATTTATATCTTACCCTTCAGCTCCTAGAACTTGGGGTACCGGTTTTACTTGTACTCAATATGATGGATACGGCAAAGAGTAAGGGCCTGAGTCTTGATTCAGAGTTGATAGGTAAGCTCCTGACATCGCCAATTGTTTCTACTATAGGCTATAAATCTAAGGGGATAATTGATCTTAAATATGCAATCAATCGTTATGCCCAGTCTCTGAGTTGCAATAAATTTGACATACATAAACATGATTTCGGTTGTGAATTTGCCGATTGTGTTAGAGAGTTAGTGAAATCACTTGCTGCCAAAGATCTTCCTTTTAACAACCTGCCGCAGACTTGGTATGCGATAAAATTATTGGAGAAAGATGAAGAAGTACGTCAGTTATTGTTAAATATAGATCCGGAAATTGTCGAGAAGACATCTGATGTTATCCTCGACTATGAACTGCATATTGGCGAAGATTCTGAGATTGCTGTTGCAGAGCATCGTTATGGCATAATCTCGGGAATTTTTCACGAGTGCGTGCAAATGACGATAGAAAACCGCCGTGATATTAGCGAGAAAATTGATGCGGTAGTTACCAATAGAATACTCGGTCTACCCCTGTTTTTCTTATTGATGTACTGCGTGTTCTGGCTGACTTTTACTGTTGGTGATCCTTTTATGGGACTGATTGAGGATGGAATCGGGTTATTGTCAGATAATTTGAGTACTCTCTGGCAGGGTGATGGCCTGCTCAAATCTTTGATCATTGATGGCATAATCGCCGGGGTGGGCGGAGTCATTATTTTTTTACCAAATATTATGCTGCTCTTTCTGGCCATCGCCTTGCTGGAAGGTACTGGCTATATGTCAAGAGTTGCCTTTATTATGGATAAACTAATGCATAAAGTCGGAATGCACGGCAAGAGTTTTATACCAATGATTATCGGTTTTGGCTGTACAGTGCCGGCAATTATGGCCACGCGAACTCTGGAGTCAAAACGAGATAGAATGACGACTATGTTAGTCGCCCCGCTAATGAGTTGTGGTGCACGGATACCAATTTATGCTTTGATTATTCCGGTGTTCTTCAAGGAGAGTATGCATGCTACCGTAATGTGGCTGATATATCTTATCGGTATTGCCTTAGCTATTATTTGTGCAAAAATCTTGCGTTCCACCCTATTTAAAGGAGAAGATGTACCATTTATTATGGAATTACCTCCGTACCGGATTCCAACTTTTTCCAGTATCGTTCTGCATATGTGGCAGCGAGCTGGTCTCTACCTGAAAAAAGCAGGAACCGTTATCCTGGCGATCTCGGTAGTTCTTTGGATATTCTCTACTTTTCCACAGAAAGAGGTCTTTTCTCAGGATTATCAGGCTGAAATCAGTAAATTGAAGAATTCTTCGCTTGCATCACCGCAGAAGGAGAGACAGATTCAAGATCTGCTCAATGCCGAGAGTGCAGAACGCATTAGTTATACCATTACCGGGCGTATTGGCAGCTTTTTGGCGCCGATAATCCGCCCTCTGGGTTTTGACTGGCATGTTGGAACCGCTCTTATCGGCGCCCTTGCCGCCAAAGAGGTCTTTGTCTCGCAACTTGGCATTGTTTATGCTGTCGGAGATGCGGAAGCTGATTCTGATGCCCTGCGAGAGATTATCAAGAAGAACTATACCGCGCTGCAAGGATTCTGCATTATGCTCTTCTGCTTAATCAGTGCTCCCTGTATTGCGACGATAGCCGTAACCCGCAGAGAGAGTAACTCATGGGGGTGGGCACTCTTTCAGTTGTTCGGTCTTACCGCTTTGGCTTATATTATAACCCTAATTGTTTATCAGATAGGTTCAAGGCTTATTGTCTAAGCTCCTTATTATCTGCGGTTGAATACGAAGTAGGCAATATACCCGTATCAGACTCTAGGCAGTTTTGCGCTATACTTATTAGCGTTTGCAGGTTGAGTGCATTATTCTGTAAAAAAACTGCTCAATAATCAAAGGATTATAGAGCAGTTAGTTATATGAAACTACTATAAGTGTTGATTAACCAGCAGTAATCGCCTCTACTGGACATTCGCCAGCGCAAGCACCACAGTCAACACATACATCTGGATCAATTGAGTACTTCTCGCCTTCCTTGATTGCTTCAACAGGGCAAGCAGGAAGACATGAACCACAACCAACACAAGCGTCTGAAATTACGTAAGCCATTATTATCTCCTTATGATTAATTTGTTAAACGGTTTTATCAATAAATAGTTGTTCTTTTCACTACTTGCTATTCTACAATACTGGCAATAGTTTTACAAATAGTTTTTGGGAAAATCATTATAACTTTATAGTGTACCAAATGTTAGTGATATCTAATAATGCCCGTAAATTATTATTGGTACACTATTAATGCGAAACTTTTTTATTTATTAACCAATAAAAATTATTTAAATTTCAGCATAATAGTATTGGAGTAAAAAATGAATATAGATGATATTATTCTTATTATGATTATTCTTGCTTCCGGAGTCTATATTGCTAGACGGGTATACTTGATTATTTTTAGTAAGAAACCGCCTACTTGCCCTGGATGTGGTGGAGATTGTCCAATGAAATTACCAAATACCTCAAATAATACCACGACGCGAGGTAGCTGTAAAAACCATGGGTTGGAGTAAGTCTCCAACCCATCTTTTTGCATCGATATGGTGCATATTTCAGAGAAGAATAGTCTTTAGAGCAAGAAACCGCCAATAATCCCTCCCCCGATAATACAGAAGAGGGGATGTATGCGAAATTTTAGCGATAGTATTACGGTTGCGATACAGAGAACTATCCTCAGCATTAAATCGCTATCCAGGGAAATTCCAGAGCCAATTTCGAGTACCGAGTCTTTTAATAGCATATAGGTAACACTCATGATCAGACCGATTGCCGCCGGTCTGAACCCGGAAAAAGCAGCAATCACATATTTGTTATCATCAACTCTTTTTAGCGTATATGCTAATATAGCAATAATAATAAACGGCGCTAAAACAATTGCAAACACGGCTAAGGCCGCTCCTGGAATGCCCAAAAAATTAAAGCCGATGTATGCCGCCATATTGGCACCGACCGGACCAGGCGCTGATTGCGCCACCGCGACTATATCATAAAATTCTTCGGGTCTGATATACCCTGAATTGACAATATAATCCTGAATAAGGCTGAGTGATGCCAGTCCGCCGCCAATAGTGAACAAGCCGACTTTAAAGAAAATATAAAAGAGAGTGAGATAGCTCAAACGAAATTATCCTTACTATTTAGAGCTCAGATTTGTGAATATTTGAACTAGAATCCCTGCCCCACCAGAGAGGATAATGATGAGAACTGGTGAAACATTGACAAAAGCAATTAATACAAAACTTGCAATTAAGACTACAACTCCGAAGATATTTTTGAGCGAGCGTTTACTCAAACTGTACACGGCACAGATCAATAACCCGCAAACAACAGCTCTAATACCTTCAAAGACGCGCATTACAAGCGGAGTGCGAATATAATCCTGAAGGAAATAGGCAATAAAGACTATTATGATAAGCGAGGGGGCGACAACACCAAAAGTAGCAAAAAAACCGCCAACAATCCCCATCTGACGCACCCCGACAAAGGTCGATACATTTACTGCAATAAGCCCTGGAGTGGACTGCCCCAAGGCAAATACATCAGCAAGCTCTGTATGAGTAAGCCATTTCTTCTTAGTGACGACCTCTCGTTCAAGTAAAGGCAGCATTGCGTACCCTCCACCAATAGTGAAAAGACCAACATAAAAAAAGGTACACCATAACTCAAACAACTTTTTAACCATACTTATCCAAGCGCTATAACTTTTGCAATATTAACCAAATAAAACGATTCAAAATTAAGTTCGAATTATTATTTAACACTCATTTTAACAGGTATTATAATCTTTTCAAGGAAAATGGCGCACAATGTGACAATTCTTTCATTTGCGTTTTCTACATTCTTCAAGCCATAACTGATACCACCTGTCGCAATCTCTCTTAACTTTTTCATACTCCTCTCGGGGGATCCAATCAACCGCATCTGCCTGATATCCCCCTTTGATACATCTCAATTCAACCTTATGAACCTGATCAAAATACATAATCCCTCCGGCTTGTAGAAAATAGCTAAACGACTAGAAAATACTTCCTTCTTTTTGGGACATAAACCGCACAAACCATATTCATAATCAACTTAACGCAAATATCCTTACAAAATGACCAAATATACAATAATTCCAGCATCAATATATCCTTGAAACAATCTCCACATACACAATACAATTTGTAGCGCTAGAATTATAGATAGTTTGAAAAAACATAATATACTAAAGATATACTTATTATTTGACGAGAATGAGTATAGCAGAAATTTTAGGCATAATCAAATCGTTTTACTATTTTAAATCGTACTGTGAATAAAAAATATGCATCTGGAAATACACATCTTAGAGTTTTACAAGCAGTTATGCGAACGAATTTTTTTTGTACTGCCCGGGTTGACTGACAGTAAAATTGGTGAATTAGTCGGAGTTAAACGTCAGACTATTCAGGGATGGCGCAAAGGCAAAAGCTTGCCAACACTTGCTCAATTACTTATTATTTCTGAATTAAGTGAAATATCCTGGCAGTGGTTGATGACAGGTAGAGCCAGTGATCCCAGATCAATTGTTAATGCTTTTTATCCATATTACTATGATAATAGTTGCATCAAGGATGTACATACCTATAGTCTGGCACGCAATTTTTCGCGTTTGCTTTTGCTTGATCATGGGTGCAGAAAATATCTGCCTTTACTCTCTATTATCGATCAAATTGCTTTTGTAAGTGGTAGGGACAGTATATATTACCACCAAATATCCAAAACAAATTCTATATTAGAGTTATTGTCCGAGTTTCATGGATTTTCTGAAGTTACAGTTGATGCCAGGACTGCGACACGTTTCAGCGAGATGAGCCAGGCCTACATCAGACCCACATTTAACAGTACCTTTTTAATAAGTGATATTTTACATACAAATAATCAAAAAGAAGTAAATGCATATAGTAATCCAGAATTACTGCTTATGCCTCGAGTACTTGATTATAATACCGCTAAACTACAAACCGGTAATATGCTAGTGCGGGTTAGAGGAGATAATATGTCGCCAATAATTGCAGATAATCAGAGAATTATCATAGACGAACCTCTTGATATCGCCTATCTTTCAACTGAAAAACCAGCTTTAGTCGTGATTCGCCTCGACTCCGGGGCACTACTGTATTCAGGGAAACAACTTCTTCAAGAAGGGCTTGTTTGCTGTTATGCTCTCAAGCAAGCAGAGAACACACTTCTCAGCGGATTTGAGAAAGATCAGATGCTTGGTATGATTTCCAACAATTATATCAAAGCCATTTACCCGGTTGGAGCTGTTCTATATAATTAGAGGAAAGGATTAAGATGGTGATAAATGCGAACATATACTAGTAAAACATACTTGCTATTATCTGTAATTATTTTAGCTGCACTTGTAGTCGCTAGAGGAATTACGCGCGATACCTCCAGCGTAACCTGGTACAAGGTGGTTAAGATCATTGATGGCGACACCTTGACGATTAAATATAATGGTAAAAATGAGAGTTTACGCCTCTTTGGCATAGATGCTCCGGAACGTGGCGAAAACGGATATTTCAAAGCAGGTGCGGCACTGGAAGAACTTGCATATGGCAAACAGGTGCGGCTCGAATTCGTTTCAGCGTCAAAACGTGATAAGTTCGATCGCCTCCTGGCAAAAGTCTTCCTGAAAGACGGCAAAATGCTCAATCTTCTACTATATCAACGTAAAGTAGTTAAGCTATATGCCCGCAGCCCGCTTATTCGCGAGTAATACATCCTGCTTACACTTCGTTTTCAGAGTTTTCTGACTTCTTGAGCTCGCGTATCTTCTCAATACTCTCTATCTTACCGATTAGAATTAAAGAGGTATTGTCTTTAAAAACCACCTCCTGATCCGGCATAAAACTGGTTTCCTGTGTCTGCAAATCACGGATTGCGATAAGGTATGAGGTATAATTTTTGCGTATGCCGATCTCCAAAAGTGTCTTGCCAATAAAGAGCTTTGGAACTTCCAACTCGATAATCGTATACTCTGTCCCTAACGAGAAATCATCGATAACACTGGGGTTGACTATTCGTTTACAGAGCCGCCTGGCTGTTTCCGACTCCGGGAAAATAATATTACTGGCGCCAATTGCTTCCAGAATGCGTGCATGATCATCAGAGAGCGCCTTGGCATGGATAACTTCGATGCCGATCTTTCTCAGGTGCAAAACTATAAGTATACTCGCTTCAAGATCTTCGCCCACACTTACCACCGCTTCATCAAATGAGTCATCAATAATTGCGGAAAGCTCATTGAAATTAGCCGCGTTGAGACGTAACGCCTTCTGCACCTGGTCGGCAATCTCATTGATAGTTCCCTGTTTTATATCTAGAACCAGTACCTCCTCGGTTCGAGCGAGATTAATTGCTATCTCCCTGCCAAATTGCCCAAGCCCGATTACACATATGCGTTTACTCATCCGACTAATATCCTCCCTTCAGGGTGATTAATATTTAAAGGCTGAGCTCGGGGAATCGCCAGTGCAATAGTCAGGGTCCCGAGCCTGCCGACAAACATGGTAAGTATAATCCATATCCTACTTACATGTGAGAGTTGATCGGTAAAGTCTAAAGATAGGCCTACTGTGGCAAAGGCCGATACTTGCTCGAATACTAAAGTCTGCAGCGGAGTATATTCTTCTGCTGCACTCAAGACGATCAAACCAAGAATATTCCAGAACAATGCCAGCGCGATAACTTGGGATACACGGTTGACAATAATAGCTGGAATCTTTCTGCCCAGAAGAGTGATCTCATTTTTGCCGCGAATAATCTGCCTGATGTGCACCAGCCAGATAGCCAGTGTTGTCGTCTTGATCCCGCCGGCACAAGAACCCGATCCTCCCCCGATAAACATCAGCAGCATCAGAATAAGTATAGACGGAGTGGTGAACAGGGTCTGATCCAGGGTTGAAAATCCAGCGGTTCTGGCGGTTACCGACTGAAAGAGCGAGTCGAACCAGGTAATATCCTTATTATTGAGATTGAAGACATAGGTCGCTACCGTTCCCAGTACCAGCAATATTCCGGTGGTAAGAAGTACCACCTTAACATGATATGAAAAGAAGCGGATTTTAGGTGTTTTGTTACGCCGAAGAAGCGCTTTAAAGAAATTTAATAATTCTGCAAGTACAAGGTGCCCAAGGCCACCGAGGATGATTAAAACCATTATTACTAACTGTGTATAGTGGGAGGTTCCATTCAAACTGTCGTCCAGGAGCGAAAAACCAGCGTTACAAAACGCTGATACCGAAAGAAAGCACGCATTCCAAACTGAATCGCCAAATTTATGCTCGAAGAAGAAGCCCCAGAAGAGAAAGAAAGCTCCTATAAACTCTATATTCAGAATTATCCAGAACATCAGCTTGAATGTTCTAAGAAACTCCTTGGTAGAGTTACGAATTAATAATGTATCGTTGAGGACATCGCGAGTCCCGAGCGAAAGCCTGACTCCCAGTAGTGAGAATGATAGTGCCGCAAAGGTCATCAAGCCCACCCCGCCTAGCTGAATAAGTACGAGGATAATGAATTGCCCATAGCAATTGAAGCTGTCAGCTATATCGATAGTTGCCAAACCGGTTACGCAGGTAGCTGAGGTCGCAGTAAAGAGTGCGTCAAGTAATGCTACGGGCTCATTCTGCACCCCGGGAAGCATCAGTGCAAGGGTACCAATGATAATCAACAGAGCAAAGGTATAGATCAAAAGCAGTTGGGGGGAGAGCTTACTGATACGGTCTGAACGCAGGGCTAAAATTCTTTTAAGCATCTTTTCAAATCCCAATATAAGTAAGTCGCCTTCTCGAATTCAGTACAAACAATTGGCGATTTAGAGTACTTCTCTGCCGCCGTAGAATAAAACCCCCGAAAATTACAGACTGCTGAAAGTCCGTCATTCTCTTTAAGCAAAAAAGCTACCCTCCGGGCAATAGCTTCTGCCGGATCAATTACTGTAATCTTTGCCCCGGCAACCTCCTGAATAAGCTCTTTGATTAGGGGATAATGAGTGCAAGCCAATGCCAACTGGTCAATACCCTTCTCCTTCAGCGGAAGTATCCAGTCAGTCAAGATCCCCTTCAGATACTCGGTGTCGGCATCTGACTCTATTGCCTCTGCCAGCCCGGGGCACGGTTGTTCATAGACTCTTACTCCCCGCGCAAACCTCGCGACTACCCCGGCGTACGGTTCACCTTTGAAGGTTCCGGCTGTAGCAAGAATACCTACAACCCCAGTTTGGGTATTCTCGGCAGCAGGCTTGACCGCTGGTTCCATCCCAACAAATAATACCTCAGAAAATTTTTTTCGTAAAGGGTGTAATGCGGCCGCACAAGCCGTATTGCAGGCAATTACAATTATTTTACAGTGGCGATTCAGTAAAAAATGGGTTATCCCTTCGGCAAATGAGCGAATAAGCGGCAGGTCTTTATTCCCATAGGGCATATTTGCCTGATCCGCAAAGTATATTATATTCTCCTGCGGGAGCAACTCAATAATTTTACGGTAAACCGAAATACCGCCTATACCTGAGTCGAATATCCCTATTGGCGCACCTTTTTCCACGTTTCACCTTTACTAATCAAGCATACTATTTGGGTATGACTCCGGTAAATTTCTCCGGCCCCATGATCAGAGTTCGGCTCCTGCCTACACCGAGCAATAAGCCAATCATAAAGAAGGTCACAATCATCGAACTCCCGCCATAACTAATAAGGGGAAGGGTTATACCGGTTGTAGGCAAACAGGCCGTGACTACTCCGATGTTTTCCAACACCTGTACCCCGATTATAGTTGAGATGCCCACGGCTATCAACTTGGCTACCGGATCTGGCGTATGTCTGGCAATATGCAGTCCTCCCAGTATCAACAGCAGGTAGAGTGCAAGTAGACTGCTGGCAACAAAAAAACCTCCCTCTTCAGCAATAACCCCGAAGATAAAGTCGGTATGCTTTTCCGATAATAAATCGAGTGAGGTCTGACTGCCCTGCCCCCATCCCATACCGTACAATCCTCCCGAACCTATAGCGATGAGGCTTTGAATTAACTGCCAGGCTTCGCGCGCACTGTACAATTCTGGATCCAGAAAAGCCCGTATGCGGTTCTTCTGATACTCCTTCATCAGGAAAAACCACATTGGAACCAAACCACAAAGACCAGCACCGAAAACAAATGCCAGATGAACTATGCGTGCACCACTGGCAAATACCATTATCACTAATAATGGCGGAAAGAGCATCCCCGTACCGAGATCCGGTTGTTTAAGAATAAACCCTAGAGGTAGCAGAGTAACCACAAATGGCAGGATCAACCCCCGTACCGTAGCCTGTTTTTCATGGGAACTAAGGATCTTGGCTAGTAATAAGATAATTGCAACCTTCATCAATTCCGATGGCTGCACATTAAATCCCGGCAATTTTATCCAGCTCCGCGCTCCATTTATCGGTGCACAGAACAAGACCACCACCAAGAGTACAAACGTCATCAGATACAGGCTCAAGGCGCGACGCACCAGCCAGCGATAGTCAATCAAAAAGCCGCCGATAAGGGCAAACAGGCTGAGTGCCAGCCAGCGGAGCTGCTTATAAAAGAACTCTTCATCAGCACTCAGGAGAAAGTACAGACCTATTGCGACCACACCGAGTGTCGACCCCAGCACCACCCAGTCAACTCTCCAGCCTCTATCATTCATCGTAAAATCCTCATTACTAATTATCGGCTTAAGCCTCTAACCCAGCGCGCCATTAGAGGTCTCCTCCGAGTCCTCCCACTCATCAAGGCGGTCAATATTTGGTTCAGTATTGATCTCATCAAAATCATCAAGATGAAAATATGCTTTGAGTACTCTCTTTACCAGTCGCGAACAGCTTGCTCCTCCATGATCACCATAAGGTATAAGCGCTACCACCACTATCTCCGGTTCGTTATATGGGGCAACTGCAGCGAAGGATGCATGTGTATCTTTGTTCTTTCTCCCGGCCTGAGCCGATCCGGTCTTGCCGAAATACTCAAAGCCTTCGATCATGCCGTATTTAAACGCCGTACCCCGCGGATACTCACCGCCTTGAACAACCTTCCACATGCCGTCTTTAATAATATCGACATTGGTGGCAGAGAGCTTGATTTGCCCTTGCGGAGCATTGAGTTCAGGATCGGCGGGGTCATACTTCAGATGCGGTCTGACCTTGAGCCCACCATTGAAGATGGTAGCGTAGGCGGTTGCCAGCTGAATCGGGGTAATATCAACCGCACCCTGTCCGATAGAGAGGTGATAATTCTCACCGAGTGACCAGTGACTTCCCGTAAACGAATTCTCCGGCAGATGTCCTACCCTTTCTCGTGGTAGATCGATCCCGGTCTTCGACCCAAGCCCAAACTCACTCAACCAAGCCGCCAGTTTTTTACCTCCGAGTGCTGCGCCCGTCTTATAGAAGAATATATTACATGATACCTTGAGCGCATCGGTTATATCGATTGCGCCGTGATGTGCCCGGTTCATACAGACGTATTCCTGCTCCCCGATATACTCAACCCCTTCACAGACAAATTCGGTATTACGGTTGATTACGCCCTCTTCCAGAGCCGCGATCCCTACTAGCGGTTTTATGGTAGAGCCGGCCGGAGACGCACCCCTAACCACACCGGTTATAGCCCGGTTATACAGAGGATAACGCACATCCTCCATTATTTTATTATAATATTGCGAATCATGAATCTTGTTCGGATCATAGCCGGGGGTACTCACCATCGCGTAAATTTCACCGTTATTTATATTCATTACGATTACGGTGGCTGGAAATTTTGGGAATTTGTGTTTATCCAACACCCGTTTATGCATTGGTTCACGCGCAAGTATAGCCAGTTCATCCTCAACGATATTGCTTACCTCTTGTTGAAAATCAACATCAATTGTCAGCTTGAGATTCTTCCCGTTAATTGCCTCTTTACGTGAGCCGGCATTGATAAAGACTCTTGGACCGTCAGGCTCAGGCTTGACCAGTTTTTCTACCCTCCAGACATGCTCTCCTCTAAGCTCCTGATTATACCACTGCTCAACTCCTCTTCTGCCTACTGTCTCATTGGAAAAGGCGCCCCCGGAGAGATAATAACTCTTGCCTTCACGCCGCACCAGGCGTGGCCGAATCATCTCCTGCTCTTCTGAATCCTCTGCAATCTTGAAGAAAAGATTACCGCTCTTCTCAAGTTTCCAGCTTCCCGGCACTAGGTTATTATCCTCATCCCAATAGCCGCGTAAACTTTGATACTCATCTGCGGTCAGATTTCCGGTATAGCCGGTAACATGCCCCATCAATTCCGCATAGGGATAGATGCGTTTATAGCCGCCCCGGGCAAGCAGAGCTCTGAATTCGTCAGCTGTATAGGGGTTGAGCTGGGTCTGCTCAATCGTCTGATAGGTATTAATCGAGATATCTCTAAGCATTATGCGAGGATCAGTAAATGAATGGAGGATGCTCTTCTCATCTTTGAGCACCCCGTTACTGTTTTTGACACTCAATTGTGAGATGATATCTAGAATGCTTTCGACAATCTTCTCTTTGGCTTGTGCAACAGTCAATGACTCAGGTGAATTTTTATGAATTACCGCTGCCAGGCGGTCAACAAATTCCGAATGCTCCAGTAGACTCTTCTTAATCAAGTTGAGCTTGATTTTACGCTGTGCTCCATCGGCAATGATTGCCTGATAGATATCATCAACCTTGAGTGCATCGATATTGCTCTGCAGCTTTCTTTTACCTTCAACTTTACGGTACTCAGCCAGTTGCAACCAGAGGTCAAAACTAGCGGTATCTCCGGCCAGAATCCTTCCTCTTCTATCGAGTATGCTACCACGCGCCGGTGGAATAGGTATCAACCTGTGTAAGCGCCGCAGACCCATTTGAGTATAGTATTCAGCCGAATATACCTGCAGATACCAGAGTCTACCCATAAGTAGAAGAAAACTGAGTCCAAAGAAAATACCAATTATTATAGTTCTACGTCCAAACATCTGTAGTCTTTTTATCCACCAATTGGGAGACTCAAATCAATTATCGCTGCGCGTTTGAGAAAGTACCAAATGAAATATATTTTGCTCCAGCCTTGGCACAGATATTCATAACATCAATTACAGATCGGTGTTGAGTTAATTCATCTGCTCTAATCACCACCGAGACTTCATCATGTGCTGCCGCAGAGAATAGAGCCAACTGGCTAATCTTAGTCTGTAGTACCTCCGTACTCAAGGGTGAACCGTTGAGGTAGACCTTACCCTGACTATCGATATTGATTATCAGCTCGTTCTTGACTCTGTACTCTGCAACCGCTTCAGAGGCAACTGGGAGATTGATAACCTCAATACCGATCAGTTTTTCATCCCTGAACATGGCGGTAACGCAGGTAGCAAACAGCATAAGCAAGAATAAAAGGGTGAGAAAAGGAATTACCAGATACGCCACGCTCTCAACATCCTCACCCCTGCCTTTAAAATTCATATATAACTCCCGCTCAGTATATTGAGTTTATTTGACATCAATAATAGTCGCGGCTATCTCTTCCGCCGCACATTCAAGCTCATTTCCCAGCCGACCGACCCTGGCCAGACAGATATAATAGCCGCCAAGCGCCGGTATCCCAACTAGAAGCCCGAGTATGGTCGCTCCAAGAGCCTCGCTGATCCCCCCGGCCATCATTATACTTCTCATCCCGACCGCCCCTTCGCTGCCGAGTGCGGCAAAGGCCTTACTGATTCCGATTACCGTCCCTAACATCCCAATCAGGGGTGAGAGCACTCCTATATGAGCAATATGCGACAGCTTCTGCTTGAGCGCCCCAATTTCGCGGAGTCCCCGCCCCTGCATCGCGGTAACAATACGTATATGCGAGGTATTATGCAGTTTTAGTCCCGGCAGAACTATCTCAGCAAATAAGGTATGATGCTCATTCAGATAGTTTATCGCACTCTCAATCTTTCCGGCAGCCACCTCATCTTTGACCAAAGATACATCATCTAGCGGCATAGCGGTGCGGCGTCTGGTTTGCAGCATTACCTTGGCATACAGAAAAACAGCAAGCGCAAAGAAGATTGCAAGTATAATTGTAATAACAATATTCACTGTAATCAACCGAAAAACTAGGTCAAAGGTCTCATCCGCTCTGGCCGAGCCGGTAGCGACAAGTATTGAGAATAATATGGCGGTCAGGTATCTATACACAGGATTACTCCATTCTTCATAGTGATAAGTTATATAAGTATATTATTTTATACTTTAGGATAGCCAAGTCAACTTATCTTTATTATAATGCATACTCCTACGGTTAATAGGAGATATATGCCAATGCCTTGCGCTAATACCCCGGAATTGAAGAAGAGACTCAGACAGACGGTCAGAGCCATAATAAGCGGCTTATCCCGAGAGTACCGCATCGAACAGGATACTAGACTCGCCAAGAACTTCGCTGACTTCTTTACCGCTTTCAAAGCACGTAATGCCAAAAGTAATTATAATTTACTGGGATATATGCCCTTACCCGACGAACCGGATATCTCACAAATTTACCGGGATTTAGCTCACACATCCTTAGTGCTTCCGGTCTCTAACCAGGACGGCAGCCTAACGCTGCGTTACGCTTCAAGCCAAGTTCAACAAGGTCTCTTCGGCATAACCGAACCGGCAGCTACCGCTCGACACGCCTGTATCGAAGATATCGATCTGGCCATAATCCCGGGTCGGGCGTTCGGTAAAGCCGGTCAGCGCCTGGGGCGAGGTAAGGGCTACTATGACCGACTCCTTGAGAAATGTTCATGTATCACTATTGGTCTCTGCTATGACGAGCAGATATTTCCGAATATTCCCCTCGCCAAGCATGACGCATGGCTTAAGACCGTGATTACACCGACTCACATCTATTCTCACTCAGACTTTGAACCGCAATCCTGATCGACACTCAATTACCAAAGAATTATCACTTGATAACAATGGTGTTTGTTGATACAATATCTAATATTATATTCATAACCCGAACATTTCATCTGTAAAGGCGTTATTATGCACAAACTCAATCAGATCGCTCTGCTGTCAATCCTGCTGCTAATGTTCATTACCGCCCTGCCCGCGCTGGCGCAAGAGAATATAAGTTCAGAGGATATTACAAAGAATAAAGAATTCATGCGCGAAATGGAGCATCAGACCTATGACGGTGTCAATATGGCTGCGTTTTTGATGCGCCTCATGAGTAATCCTCAGGCTGCGATAAAGAGTCTGGATGCCAATATGTATAATCACATGCAGGCCAAAGCAAAAAATGGTGAGCCTGAAGATCAATATGTAATGGCTATAATTGAGTATGTCAAAGAGAATTATAATGCAGCAGTCTTCTGGCTGACAAAAGCGGCTGAGCAGGGTAATTTCGAGGCACAGCTACTCCTTGGAACCATGTACGGAGAAGGTAGATTTATCCCGCAAGATCTTGCCCAAGCTCACAAATGGCTGCTGCCTGCTGCTAAAAGCGGTGCCCCTACTGCCGAGTATGCTCTGGGATATGTCGAATATCTGCAAGGGAACTATACCGATTGTGAGACCTGGCTCAGCAAGGCCGCAGCGCAGTCCAGTACACCGGCGCAGTGCTTACTCGGTGTATTTTACCTTGAAGGTAAATATCTCCCTCAAGACTATGTCAAGGCTTATGAACTCCTTCTGCCCGCGGCCGAAGCCGGTGACTCTAATGCCCAAGCAATGGTAGGTGGTATACTTCAAAATGGCTATATCGGCGCAAAAGACTATGCGCAGGCGTTGATCTGGTATAATAAGTCAGCAGAATGCGAAAATTATGTTGCTATTAATAATCTTGGGTATATGTTTAAACAAGGCTTGGGAGTTGAGCAGGATTATGCAAAAGCTTTTGACTTCTACCGCCAAGCGGCGGAATCCGGTTACGCTATAGCTCAGATAAACCTGGCCTATATGTACGAACAAGGAGAAGGGACACCTCAGGATTACACAGAAGCTATGAATTGGTATAAAAAAGCAGCAGAGCAAAATAATCAAAGTGCCCAATTTCGTATAGCGTTTATGTATAAAAAAGGTTATGGAGTTGAAAAAGATTTTGCTTCAGCATTCAAATGGTATACGCTATCTGCACAAAATGGTTATTCTTCCGCGCAAAACAACCTCGGACATATGTATGAGTATGGCGAGGGTGTAAATATCGATTATGCCAAAGCCATGTATTGGTACAAACAAGCAGCAAATCAAAATAATGAACGTGCGCAATATCATATTGGTTATCTATATTACACTGGTCTTGGGGGCAAGAAGGATTATAAAACCGCCTGTGAGTGGTTTAAAAAAGCGGCAGAACACGGAGAAAGCGACGCGCAATACTATCTCGGCCTGATGTATGAACAGGGTTATGGTGTCCCTATGAACCCGGAAAAGTCCCTAGAATATTACCGTGAATCCGCCAAAAATGGCAACCCCGGAGCCGAGAAGAAGCTAGCTATTTTACTAACTACCAAATAATGACATAATTATCACTCGTTTATTTATAAAGGTCTTGTTATGCATAAGCTCAAATACAACCATATACTTATCATTCTTGCAGTTTTAATATTCACGGCTCTGCCTATTCATATCTTGGCAACAGATACCTTTGAAGATATTATTAATAATAAGTACTTTATAAAATTCGTACAGCAAGAAGCAGATCGCGATAATGCTATGGCTCAATTTTTGCTCGACATGACGCAGGATTATGAAACTGCAATACAGAATGTTAATGAACCAGTATATCAATCACTCAAAGATCTTGCTGAATCGGGAGATGCATTTAATAAGACAGCTTTTGGTATTCTAGCCTATAAAAAAGGGAAATATGAAGACGCGTATAAATATCTTACGCAAGCCACAGATAGTGGTTATATTGAAGCAGAATACTACTTAGGTATGATGTATCTCGAAGGGTATTATGTCAACGAAGATTATAACAAAGCATTGACTCTTATTAAAATTGGTACTGGAGATTATTTTATAAATATACTTTATAGTCTTGGAACCGAGTATTATACCGGTGAAGGAAAGAATCAAAATTATGAGAAAGCATTTAAAGTATTTATGAGTGCAGCTCAAAAAATTGATCAACATTTAGAAAATGATGATCAATTTTTAAGTGGCAAACATGCTCAAGCATTTGTTGGAATTATGTATCTATTGGGACGAGGAGTTACTCAGGATTACATCCAAAGCAAGAAATGGCTACTCAAAGCAGCAGAAGCAAATATACCCATTGCACAAACAGGCCTGGGGACAATATACTTTTTAGGATTAGATGGTTCTCTAGATTATAAAGAGGCTTTACACTGGTTTGAAATGGCCGCCGCTTCTGGACAACCAGATGCTCAGTGCTTTTTGGGCAAAATGTATTGCGAAGGTTTGGGCGTTACTCAAAACTATGAAAAAGGAGTAGGGTTTTACCAGAAAGCTGCTGCTCAAGGGGACTCTACTGCAAGAAAAAGTTTGAATCCTCTGTATGAAAATAGATTAATCACAAAATCTGAACCCTAAAGTTAACGATTCTACCAACTCCCAAAAAATAAACTATTATCACTCTTCTATATCCGTAAAGGCGTTATTATGCACAAACTCAATCAGATCGCTCTGCTGTCAATTCTGCTGCTACTGTTCATTACCGCCCTGCCCGCGCTGACGCAAGAGGAAAAAGAATCGCTTTTGGATGCAGCCAAGAATCAGGCGTTTCTCCACGAAATACAGCAGGACGCGGATAAAGGTGATAAAAACGCCGCGATTCTCCTGAATTTGCTACATAACCCTGATAACGCCGTAGAGATTGCCGGTGATGAATTTTACGAACCACTCAAAGAGCTTGCCGACAAGGGAGGTGCCTTTGATAAGACCGCCTTCGGGATTCTAGCTTACAAAAAAGGTATATATCCCGAAGCGTATAAGTATCTTAAACAAGCGGCGGATAGAAATTTCCCTGAAGCAAAATACTACTTAGCCCAGATGTACCTCGAAGGCAAGTATGTGAAAGAGGATTATACTGCCGCTCTAGCCCTGCTGAAATCTATAGCCGGTGATAATTATAGCACTGTACTGTACAATCTTGCTAATAAGTATTTTGAAGCAGAAAGCACAGTTCAAAATTATGAAATAGCCTTCAAGCTCTTCAATAGTGCCATTGAGCATTGTACTACCCACCAGCAAAACGAGGCTACTGCCGCAGCCCTCCTCAATGCTCAGGCCACATTAGGCCTGATGTACCTTGAAGGACTCGGTGTCGCCCCAGATTACGCTCAGAGTGAGAAGTTTCTTACCCAAGCCGCCGAAGGTGGCATCCCTTTAGCCCAGCTAGCTCTAGGACATTTGTATTATTTCAAGCAGACAGTTTCGCCTAATTATAAAAAGGCGCTATTCTGGTATGAAAAAGCGGCGTCAAATGGCCAGTCCAATGCTCAGTGTATGCTTGGCAAGATGTATGAAGATGGGCTTGAAGTAAAATCAGATAAGAGCAAAGCATTTGAGCTTTACCAACAAGCAGCCAATTTAAATGATCCGGTCGGTTTAAATAACCTAGGACATATGTATCAGAACGGTCTGGGCACATCACAGAATTATCAGAAAGCTGCCGACTGCTTTCAAAAAGCTGCCGATCAGGGAAACCCTATAGCCATGTGCAACTTAGCAAATTTATATAGGCTGGGGTTGGGTGTCAAACAGCATTATGCAAAAGCGTTTGACATTTATAAACAGTCTGCAAAACAAGACAACATTGATGCTCAATTCTATCTTGGATATTTTTACTATAAAGGCTTGGGAATTGAAAAGAACTATTCTGCTGCCATAGCGTGGTTTAAAAGAGCAGCGTATGGAGGTGAAATTAATGCGATGTATTTTTTAGGTCTGATGCATGAAAAAGGTTATGGTGTCCCTGAAAACCTTGAAAAATCTCTTAATTATTACCGTGAATCCGCCAAAAATGGAAACCCCGAAGCCGAGAAGAAGCTAGCTAGCTTTGCCAAAGATAAAGCAAAGTAACTAACATGAATTGTGTTTTATTGTTACCATGTAATAAAAATATCCCATCACATGGCAACAATTCATTTAGGCATGTTTCATGGCTTTGGCATAATCGATATTTACACCCTCGCCATACTCATACATATGTCCGAGGTTGTTCTGAATTATTTATGCTCATATACTTCAGATTTTAAAGCCTCACTTTCATTCATTGTACCACCAATTATATAATCAGAAATATCTTTAAGTATTTTACCTCCCTCTACACTTGATGTAGTCCCTTTAGCGATAACATCTCCTGTGTATTTACCCCCACCCCAAATAAGACCAAGCTGAAATGCATAAAAGGCTGTCTGCTTTACAACTTCATCATGAGGCAATCTCATACTTTGAAGTTCATTATATCTAATTCTTACCTTTCCAATCATTTCAAGCCCGCCATAAATTTCAGCAATTTGCGCAGGAATCGCCCCTTTACTAGCCACAGTCGCAATAAGCAATGCTGTTGAAACAGCATAATCCCTGAATAACCTACCTCCAGTCTCACCCATCCAGCTCTTGCCTGCGGCATCACCTTTTTCCGCAGCAATTGCCATTGCTCGCTGATTTTCGATATACGAAGCACCAAGGCCGTTTGTAATATTATAAAATACATCCCAGAAGACAGCATCAACGTTATAATACTTGTCATCCTCGATAAGTATCTTCTCAAACGCTCTCGCCGCCTTGTACTCGACCTCCAGCCCAATCTCCCTGAGTCTGGCGTCCTCGACAATCTCCTGCTGGATCTCCACCTCACTCCAACCCTCGCTCCTTCTTTTGCTGATATGACCCGAATACTCCTCAGGCAACCCTGCCAGGGATTTACTCGCGAGAACCTGCCGGTTGAAGTTATACGCAATCTGGCTCCGCTCGATATATTCCGCCCCTGACCGGCGCAGGGTCTCCTTCTTGTCGAGTATCTCACAGGTTCTGATGGCCGCACATACTTCATTGACCTCCCGCGACTTAAAGCCTCCTTCGGCATCACGGATCGGTTCGAAGACATCGGGATAATTGCTTATAAGCCTCTGCAGTTCCTTGCGGTTATCATCTTCTGTAAAGAAGAAGTATGCATCATTGACCCTCTCCGCGATATACGGCGTCGGCATACTGCTGTTCTTGTTGAGTAACGCGACACTCATCTGCCTGATATCCTCCGGCTTACCGCTATATACCTCGCTGTTCAGTACTTCAGCAAGATCACCAATTGCATTGCGTGGAGTATTACGGCTTACATCATACATCTTATCCTGAAGCTGACGTTTAACCACTTTCTCGGTCGGCTCGTCAAGAGGGAATGGGACATCAGTATCTTCAGTTGCTTTAGTTGCTTTAGTTATTTTCGTTATTTTCGTAAAAGTATTATCATCGTTTCCCGCAGCAACCAGTTCCTGCCCTGTATTTTCTGTCGCAGCTTTGAATTTTGGCGTTTTTGATTTTTGAAGGGCTTCCATACCAATCAGAGGCATAATACTCCCCGTCATTGCTATACGATCACGGTACGGCTGCTTGATCATCCAGGGCATATCTTTCATCATACCCTTGATTTTTGGCTGAAAATCCTTCCTTGCCTGCTCCGGATAGAAATCCACCGTCTCCGCCAGCGTCTTAATAAAGTTTCTAGCATACTCTGAATCATCATTCTCCAGCCAGTCCACAACATGAGGGTTCATCGTCTCTCCGTACTTCACCTTGATCGTATCCAGATCGGATTGGAGTTCCTGAATCTCCGGAGTCGACCCGAGTACACTAAACCTGTCAGTCCACAGCGGTGCCGTCTTCTCGCGTGAATAATTCTCACCCATTTTCTCTAACAAAACATTCTCCTTTTCATAAATAAATTTACAACAAAACTACCGCCAGATAGCATGAATTACTATTTAGCTCCAGCCACTGCAATACCCCGAATATTACAGTCCAATCTATGTAATAGGTTCGTATTTGCCGATTAGGAATTCATTCTAAAATCATCACAGCCATCTGCAAAACTAGCCCCGGTTGTGCTACCCACAGCGAAGCCAACTTTTTTGCTCAGCCCAGCATCAACAAGCACGCCTTTCGCCGTAAATATTATCATTAAAAATCATGTGTGTCAAGAGAATTGTAGATTTACTTACTCAAACATATAAAAAAATACGCCTATATACGTTTTTATAGTGCTTGGGAACAGCCTGAATTATGATCACTTATTCAAAATACAACTCTCTCCACGGTTAATAACCGAGGTGCGTCAGCATCAAACTTTAAAAAACTCGTTGTGGCTTCGCCCACAATTCAAACATCTGCGCCACATCACAAGATATTGCATATAAATAATAGAATAATGCATTTTTTAGTGAATATCATCAGGTATACTGTAGTAATATTTTATAGTATTCCTGACCACGACTATATCCCGAAACTGTCAGTATAACCATAAAAACGCCAGTAAATAGCTGCTTTGAGTCACAGTCTACACATATCACTCACTCTACAGCTACTTGCGCAAGATTTTATAGTAGTAGAGCAACACCTTGTTGTTTGTTCAATTGTTTGTGTTTAAGATACTAGGAGAAAGTTATGATCAAACGTTTTATGCTTTTCTGTCTAATTGTACTGACCGGGCTAACCCTCTGCACCGGCCTCAACGCTGCGGAGAAGGTGAAGATAGGCTTTATTGTCAAACAGCCTGAAGAGCCCTGGTTCCAGCTCGAATGGAAGTTCGCCGAAGAAGCAGCTAAAGAGAAAGGTTTTGAGTTGATAAAGATCAGTGGTGTCGACGGTCCGAAGGTTCTCGCCGCTATTGATAACCTAGCCACTATCGGCGCCAAGGGTTTTGTTATCTGCACCCCAGATGTCAAGCTCGGCCCGGCAATCATGATGCGTGCCAAAAAGCACGGCATGAAGGTCGTGGCCGTTGACGACCGCTTCATGAAGGGTGACAAACCTATGGAGGAGGTCAAATACCTCGGAATTTCCGCCTATAAAATTGGTGAAAAATGTGGGGAAGAAGCGGTCAAAGAGATGAAGAAGCGCGGCTGGAAGGAGTCTGAAACCGGCGTCTGCATTGTAACCTTTGATGAGCTTGATACCGCTCGCGACCGTACCGACGGTGAGTATGCAGCCATTGTCGCCGCAGGTTTCCCCAAGAACCAGATCTTCAAGGCGCCACAGAAGACCTCGGATGTCCCCGGTGCTTTTGACGGCACCAATATCCTCCTGACCCAACAGACCGGATTCAAAAATTGGATCGTAACTGGAATGAATGACAGTGCGACCATTGGAGGCATCAGAGCCATGGAAGGTCGTGGCTTCAAGCCGGCCAATATCATTGGCATCGGTATCAACGGAACAGACTGCATCACCGAGTTTAAGAAGCCTGAACAGACAGGATTCTACGGTTCCATGCTCCTCTCTGCCAAGCAGCACGGATACGACACCGCTTCAATGCTGTACGAGTGGATTGTTAATGGTAAAGAACCCCCTGCCGATACCAGGACTGTCGGTGTATTTATCACCCGTGATACTTGGGAGCAGATCTATAAGGAACAGGGACTCTAATCATAATGCAGAAAACAACCTATCTACAATTTGAAGGTATCGGCAAGACCTTTCCCGGGGTAAAAGCGCTGGATGACATCACCTTCGGTGCCAGTGCTGGCTCGGTACACGGGCTGATCGGGGAAAACGGTGCTGGCAAGTCAACCTTGCTCAAAATTCTGTCTGGAGCTTACCAGCCGAATTCAGGCAGAATTAAAATTGCTGGACAGGATGTAAAATTTGCCAATGCTTCAGCCGCAATTGCGGCTGGAGTTGCGGTTATTTATCAAGAATTGCAGCTTGTACCAGAACTGACCGTGGCAGAGAATATCTTTCTTGGCCACCTCCCCGCCAATAAATTCGGTTGGGTAAATAAAAAAGAATTAATCAGCAAAGCTCTGCTTGAGCTTGAACGTATCGGGGAGAAGATCTCACCCAATACCAGACTGAGTAAACTCTCGATTGCTCAGCGTCAGATGGTTGAGATTGCCAAAGCCTTATCGCAGGGAGCGAAAATTATCGCCTTTGATGAGCCGACCAGTTCTCTGTCTGAACGCGAGACCCAGCAATTATTCAGAATCATCGCTGAACTCAAGGAACAGGGAAAGATTATCTTCTATGTCTCACACCGTATGGAAGAGATCTTTACCGTGTGTGATGCGGTTACCGTATTCAGAGACGGCAAACATGTACGAACCGAAACTGAGATGAAGAACGTTGACAATGACAGTCTGGTAAAGTTGATGGTGGGGCGGGACCTTAGTGATATTTATAAGTACCGCTCGCGCCAGACAGCAGGTGAACTCATTGAGGTACAAGATCTGACCGGTACCGGCCTTACCGCACCGGCTTCTTTTCAAGTTAAACGCGGTGAGATCGTAGGCTTTTTCGGGCTGGTGGGAGCCGGTCGAACAGAGCTTATGCGTCTTATCTTTGGTGCGGAGAAACCTACCGGCGGCAAGATATTCCTCAACGGCAAGCACTATGACTCCACACGGCCGGCGCAAGCGATAAAAAAACGTATCGCCTATGTCCCTGAAGACCGAAAACAGGATGGCATTCTTCCTATTGCCACGGTAGAAGAGAATATTAATATTACCTCCCGTCCCAACCATAGTAGCGGGAGATTCTGGCTTAATAATAACTGGGAACGGAGCAATGCCTTGGAACAGATCAAGTCTCTGCGGGTAAAGACACCGTCTGCAAAGCAACTGATGAAGAATCTCTCCGGCGGGAATCAGCAGAAAGCAATACTTGGGCGTTGGCTTTCAGAAAAGGTAGACCTCCTCTTATTCGACGAACCCACCCGCGGTATCGATGTAGGCGCCAAAAGCGAAATATACGAAATCACCTACAAGCTTGCCGAAGAAGGTACTGGTATCGTAATTGTATCCAGTGATCTACCCGAGGTTCTCGGTATCAGTGACAGGATCATAGTCATGCGTGAGGGCAAAATTTCGGGTGAACTCAACAGAGAACAAGCAACGCCGTCGGCTATTCTTAAGCTTGCTCTTCCTCAGGAGAGTAATGAGTAATGGCTTGTATATTATTGATTTTTATTAGCAATTAACTAAACAATAAACAGCTTAGATCCAAGAAAGGTATGTAATGAGTGCACAAGCTGAATATTCAGACTCGATGAGGCAAAATTCCGGCGTCTTAGGTTGGCTTTGGGAGGAAGCCGGAATGCTTCTGGTGCTTGTCGGCCTATTCATCATATGTTCAATAGCAGTCCCCAATTTTTTTACAACCATCAATATGGAGTCTCTGGCTCTGGCAGTATCTCAGGTCGGCATGGTTGCCTGCACCATGCTCTTCTGTCTAGCGTCTGGTGACTTTGACCTCTCGGTCGGCTCTATTATCGCCTGCTCCGGCGTAGTATGCGCGGTTATAATGGAAGCCACCGGAAGTGTCTTCCTCGGTATTTCCGGAGCGTTACTACTGGGACTCGTAATCGGACTCTTCAACGGTGTTATAATCGCGGTTCTCGGTATCAACGCCCTTATCACAACTCTGGCCACAATGCAGATAGTACGCGGCACCGGGTATATCTTCTCCGGTGGCCGGGCTGTCGGTATCTATCTTGAAGATTTCTTTGCTCTAGGGAATACATCTTTTGCCTACATTCCGGTTCCGGTATGGATATGTATCCTCTGCTTTCTAGTATTTGGCGTACTCCTGGCCAAGACCACCTTTGGGCGCAATACCCTAGCCATTGGCGGTAACGAAGAAGCGGCATACCTTGCTGGTATTAATGTAAAACTTACAAAGGTTGTAATTTTCTCCATGCAGGGCGTAATCTCGGCCTTTGCCGGAATCGTTCTGGCGTCACGTATGACCAGCGGTCAGCCAATGACCTCGCAGGGCTTTGAACTCGAGGTTATAAGTGCTTGTGTTCTTGGCGGGGTCTCCATGAACGGTGGTATCGGACGTATATCCTTTGTCATTGCCGGAGTACTAATTATGGGTATTGTTCAGAATTCTATGAATCTCCTCAATGTTGATTCATTCTATCAATACCTGGCACGAGGCGTGATCCTGCTCGCTGCAGTTATCTTTGACCGGATCAAAAACCGCAACAACAATTAATAACACATTTACTCTTCATAAACTACGATCAGGGCTGTGCCCCTATGCACAACCCTGATCATTATTTGTATGCATATCACTTTACAAATTAGCAAGTTCAAGCAACTCTAGATTTGATATAATTCTCGGTACTTTTTAGGAGAGTGCCCATTGATCTGCTTGAAAGATCGCGAAAAATAAAACGCATTATCCCAGCCACATATTGTTGCAATATCCTGCACCTTGAGTGAGGTAGAGGTTAATAACTGAGCTGCTCGCTGCAGTTTGATTCTGATATAAAAGTCTACCGGTGAATGCCCAGTCTGTTCTTTGAACAACTGAGAGAAACGGCTCACCGACAGTTTTGCATAGTCCGCCATCTCATTCAAAGTTAGAGAGCCTGAGGTATTCTCCTTCATATAGGCAATAACCTCCTGCACCCCTTTATGCCCATACGGTACGGACTCAGCAAATGCCTCATGCAGCGAGTACATCCCCAGAAGTCGCCAGATACTGAAATGAAGATAACTGAGGGTAGAGTTTATCATATAGGCAGAAATAGATTTTAACAGTTCACGAAATAACTCCACCGAGAGCTCACGTCTGGGTTGAGCCTTCGGGGCAAAGCTATTACCAACAAGTCTCGCCACAAACTCCTTTGCCAAATCTCCCTCAAAATGCAACCAGTATATCCTCCAACCACTGCGACTACCATACTTATGTGCAATGCCGGCAGGAAGCATAAAGAACTCACCTTCACAGACAGTATACTCCTCTGGCTCAATACTGAACCAGCCATTCCCAGAAATACAGTGAATAAGAATATTACTCAAGCTACCGGTCGGCCTGGAAACATAATGATTAGAAGCATATGGATAATACCCAATATCGGTCGCATAGAGTAATTTATGTATAGGATCAGTTTTCGCCGCCGCAATCTGATCCGGGGTAAATCGAAAGAGCAGTTGCCCTTCGAATCCTTCCTGTTTATCCATAGGCATCAATAGCGCTCCATTGTCGTAAAATATTATATATATAAAATCTGCATTGCTGAAAATTAAGTGCTCATACACAATACAACTATAATAATATTATTCAGTATTTTCAAGATTATTCTCTTTAATTACTCAAATCAGTTAGCAGAAAAAGATAATAACGATATCGCTAATAATTATCAAAGTTACAAAACCCCATGCCTGCTCCATCAAGCAACCTACAAGCAGTGACAAAAAATTATGCCTCATATTCATAATTCGTATGTTCAAGCGTAATTTATGCCGTATCATTCTACTACCATATATAAGTGCTGCGTTGTAAATTAAAATTTACTCTAGTACTTCCCTTACCACAAATGTTGTATGCACACTCGTCTTCTCGGTTGCGGCCACAAGCGTATGATATCCCGGGATCATCCTCCACGCTACCGCTCTGCCCGAAGCTTCGCTACCAACATATTCCCCATCAATAAAGTACGCGATTTTAGCTGAGCCGGTTGCTAGCGAGGTCAAGTCCAAGCGACTCTCGTGCTCAGTTTTACTGTCAAACAGCAGATATGTTGCTTCGGCAATCGGCGAAAGAATCTTGAGACTTGATTTGGACGTTGCTGGATATGCGCAATGCCCCTGCGCCATAGATGCGGCAACCTCAGTTGGCCAATTTATTTTGACCTGTTTCGATGCAACCTCTGTCTCAGTAGTATGCAAACGACAGACAGCTTCAAAACTCACTCCCGGTATATATTGAGCCTTTACCACATGTTTACAATTTATCCCAGGAATTGCACCGGAAAGCGCACAGACGCTACGGGTACCGACCCCCTGAGGCCGATGCCAAAGCATCTTTTCCTTAGGCTTGATAGCGTCGGCAAGTTCCAGGGCGATAGGCAACGCGGCTTTCGCCCCAACCAGTCGATTATTTCCTCTGCCTGAGAAATTACCACACCAGACCCCGACCACATATTGTGGACTGATACATATTGCCCAGGCATCACGATTGTTCCAACTGGTTCCGGTCTTCCAAATCAAAGTTCTTGCCTGATCTCCCGGAAGTGATTCAATAGTCAACCAGACAGCTTGCGGAGTAAACACCTGCACACTTTGATTCGAACCTATTTCCGTGGTAACGCGCAGGGGTAAATATTCTCCTCCTCGCGCCAGTGTCGCATAGGCGTTTACCAGATTGAGTAGTGACATTTCAGCCGTGCCAAGCGCGAGTGAAAGACTGTAATCTCCAACCGCACCCTCAGTCTGCAATCCAATTTTAGAGAGTTTACCCGCAAAATACTCAATCCCAAGTTGCTCCAAGATCCTTACCGCAGGAATATTCCGGGAAGAGCGTAACGCTTCCTTGGCGCTAATAGCCCCCAGATAATCATGATCTATATTCTCAGGATGATACTCACGCCAAATACTTGGAACATCATAGACCACTGCATCCGGTGTAAGCATACCGCGCTCATAGGCGCTGCAGTAGATAAAGGGTTTCAGTAGTGAACCTGGTTGGCGTTTTGCCGTAGCCCCATTGACCCAGCCAAATACTGGATTGTTAGGATTCGCATTGCCGATCATAGCCTGCACTTTAGAATCGCGAACATTTATGACCACTACCGCCAGGCCGTCAATATTGGCTTGAGTTAACTCCGGGTATCTCTGCATAACCACACTTTCAGTTACCGATTGAAGTCTCGGGTCAATTGTAGTCTGTACAATGCCACCCTTATCCTTGCATAATTGGATTACATAATCAGCAAAACGTGGGACTCGATTATTAGCCTTAACCTGTTGAATATGTATCCTTTCTTTTGTGGCGGCAACGATCTCGGCTCTACTTGCCATACCTGTCTCTTCCAAGCGTTTAAACACATACTCCCGGCGTTTTAATGCGTGCTCAAGATGCCTTCGTGGATTGAAACGTGCCGGACTCTGCGGAATACCAGACAAAAGCGCTGCTTCACCCAAGGTCAATTCACGTGCAGATTTATTAAAATAATGACGTGCTGCAGCTTCAATACCGATCACATTCCCGCCATACGGTGCAAGATTAAGATAAAGTTCGAGTATCTTGTCTTTATCCCAGAGAGTCTCACATTTTAAGGCACGGGAGGCTTCACAGATTTTTGCAACCCAATCGCGTTTAGCTGGACGCAACAGACGCATTGTCTGCATGCTGATTGTCGAAGCACCCGAGACTCTACACCCATGCCGAATATTCTGTTCAACTGCACGTACAAGCGCATAAGGATCAATACCACTATGTTCCCAAAAGCGCTGATCCTCTGCGGCAACAATTGACTTGATTACCCATGGAGAAATATCCTGCAATTTGACCGGTACTCGCCAATTGTCATGAGCATCGACACGCCAGGCAAGCAGTCCGCCTTCACAATCAAGTAGCTCTGTTGCGCAATCACGTTCAACTTCAGCAATACGTTCTTGGTCAAACGGTAGCAACCTGTAAAACATTAAAAGAACCATTCCAGCCAGAATAATCAAACCGCAAGCAAACGCCAATAACCTTACTATGCGGCGATACTCAAGATAATACTCCGATATCCATTTCACCTAACCACCTCAAGTATTTCGTTTCCATTAACACTGAATACAGCTGGATCATACATTGCGCTGGCGTCACAAGCCGGCCAAGTAAATTTACCCGGACTTACCGCCCGTACAATATAACTATAACTAGATTTTCCCTCCGGAACATTGGCAAAGAGAATTATCCGGTCATCACGCTTCTCTATATTGGCCAGTACAAGTCTTTGTTGTTGTTGCGCTGTGTCCAATATCCCCCCGCCTTTCAGATCCTGATTCTCAATCTCAAGTCCTGCCGCCAACATATCCACGATTACGATATCGCTAATATCTCGTGGTGCCTTGATTTCAAGATGGATCCGGTATAAACTACCTTGTTTTAATTCTCCCTGGACTATATTATTCCCGATATCGGTAATATATCTCCGAACCGAGATCCCTTCATCTCTTTCATCCACTTTATTATCATTAGGAATCCCTTCATAGAAAGTATAGACATACAAAGGCATCTTACTATTATTGACTACGACCCACGACGTTGAGGATTCAGCCAAGGCGAACGCTCGACCCGCAGCTGCTTTAAAAACTTCTTTTTCTCCGTTCAATATAGCTGTTGCTTCTGCTTCAGGATCAATTATGGTTTTTCGAGCATACTTACCCAAAGCCTGTAACACAAAGGCATTCTCTTGAGTACTGTTCTGCCAAGGATTTGAGCAGCTTACGCGCAAAGAGGCTACTAGTTGCGGAATGCGCGCTGACTCTGGTTCCACATCCAATAGTGTTGTAAGCAAGATTGCCTGTTCTCGTTGCGGCGAATTAAAAGTTTTTCCAGGATTTCGTGAAGCAACAAAGCTCGGCAGCGCCGCCAATAATTCCTGCGCCGCTTGAATTTCACCACAGCACAGATAGGCAGCTGCAAGATAACAATGAGCAGTCACATTATCAGCCTTATCATGGCTGGCATTCTGTTGCAAATGCTCTTCCAGTGACGCCAGCCATGAATGCGGCGGCTTACCCGCGCGACAGAGTACATAAGCGGCATATGCGGCTACATCCTGTTGATCATAAATGCCCGTCGCATCGGTGCTGACCACCAAATCAGCTATATGCTCTGAGATATAAGTCAATGCCCCGCTGAGCAAATCAGCAGGTACATTATACCCAGCCTGTTGTGCCTCAAGCATAAAATCTGCCGCATACACTGTTGCCCAGCAATGTACCCGCTTACCCCCAGGCCACATTGCAAGTCCCCCGCTCCAAGTCTGCATCGCCAGCAGTCGCTGCAGACCAGCCTCAAGCAAAGTCTCCACTTCCTCCTCACCGACTGTCTCAGGGCTGATAATACGAGCAAGATCAGGCATGTAGATTAACGGCAGTAGACTTGATACGGTCTGCTCCAGGCAACCATACGGATAGCGTAAAAGATAATTAATCTGCCCACTCACCCCAGCTATAGGGTTCCCCGTTACCATAAGATTGCCATTAAAGCTTCCAGCCATAAAATTACCGTCCACCTCACCCCTTAACGTTTCTCCAGGTTCTACCTTTAATAATTCACTATGCCGTGAAAGCAACGCTGCCGGGCGTACAGGCAGTTCTACACTCTGGGCAAACATCTCTCCGGCTAGAGCTACTTGTAGTCGCGCCTTCGCCACACCTATACTGCCGGCCCTGAAGTGTAGTTCTAGGTGCTGTGATTCTCCGTCTTTAACAACTAAGCTCTTCACTTCCGGATTGAGTAATATCAGATTTTCAATATCAGACAAATCCAAGGTAACCTCGCCCTCAATACCAGTATTATTAAATATGTTCAGAGTAACGGAGAATTCATCATCTGGAGCCAGAAAACGCGGCCATGAAGCTCGGTACATAAGCGGTGACTTTACCAGAAGCGGCTTCTCTGCCGAACCAAATGAATCTTCAGCTGCAGCCAGAACCATCAACTTGAGTTCACCGATATACTCCGGCATTATAAAATCAACTACAACATCCCCATTAACATTAGTAATTAAATTGCCTGCATAAAGTACCGCGGTTTTAACCCGCTTGGCTTTGATCGGACTGAGTCGCCTACTGACAGCGTTATCTTCATATTGTCCTCCTCCCCCCGGCGACGCTTCAGCTTGTACTCTCCACGCAAGCATCTCGGGTGCCAAACGTGAATACATATCCGCTTCTTGTACATCCAAACGACGCTGGGAGTAAAAAAAGTCCCAGGGATCCTCTAGGACAAAATCATCCAGTCCTAATACCCCCATGTCAACAGCAGCAAAGACTACCGCCGTATTTGTTGCCGCAGCACCCTCTTCCTTGCTGACATGGATGCGAAAACTAGCTTTTTGTCCTGGGCGGACTGCTTCAGGTGCTTGTATATCCACTTGAAGCTTCTTATCACTGCAAGCCACCGCCAACCTTGCCACCCCCGACGCCCGATGCGGCAACCATTTTTCAGCTGCTTCAACTGCCCGTACCAGTGTCACCGACACAAAGGCATTGGGACGCCATGAAGCATCCACCTCAAAGTCTAATTTGTTCAATCCTTTCTGCAGAGAAACAATACGGCTCTCAAGAATCTCATTTCCCTCTATACAAACCAAGGCCGTACCGGCAAACGGAGCTTGCACTGAAACACTTGCTGTCTGTCCCAGCGAATACAATTTACGATCTGGCAGTAGTTTCAACACGTCAGGATCCTGTTTGACCAAAGTTATATCGTCTTTTCCTGTTACAAAGAAATCAACTAAAACTGTATAACTGCCTTTAGCTCTAACCTTCAGGATATACTGCCCAGAGTATTCCGGTTTTATCTGTATCTCTTGCTCTCCCTTCCCGTTGCCATCGAAGCGTTCTACAAGGGTCTCCTTTCGGCTCCAGTCAAAGACCATCTGCCCCGAATCCTGCTTACGCAGAACGTTTGTCCAGTTCACCACATATAACTCTGCTTCCCATGCAACATCCCGGTTGTAGGCTTTCCCGTCACGACCAACTACAACTAAATCAAAAACCACTGACTGCTGCGGCTCTATCTTACCTGAAGGCGACTTAATCCCCAAATAAAAGTCCCAGGGGTAAAATCTCTGTTCCCTGCTCTCACTAAGACAGCGTCCACCTTTTTCATGTACCGTAACTTCAACAGTTTCACGTACCACTGGAGCATTATCCGGCACGAGGCAGGACAATTCAAATTCCGCCTTCCCTTCAATGTCTAAATTTTTTTCTGGAAGTGTTGCTTTTAAAATCTGATTCCCGAGAACTTCAGGAGTAAAGACATACCCCTCCCAATCAGCTGGTTTGAACAACTCAGGACAGCACTCAATTTTACCGGTGATTTTTAGCCCTGCTGCCGGTTGACCAAAGAGATGTTTAACGATCGCATTGAATCTCAGCTTCTGCTCAACCGCGGGATATTGTTCTGAATCAACAGGTGATAAGTTCATACTTAGGGTCTGCGGGATATAGTCCTCTACCCGAAAACCACCAGAGCCAATGTTTGTCTGCCCACCAGGAATGGTTACGATAACTTCGTAGTAGCCAGTAATCGAACTCTGAGGAATCTCAATATCCACACATATTCTCCCCTGTCGATCACAGGTTACGCGCTTTTGCAAAATTTCTTTTCCATCAGGACGACGTAGCAGAAGCTCCAGAGGAATATTCGCTACAGCCTTAACCTCTTTGTTTCTTACCAATGAAGTCACATGCACCGTATCTCCTGGGCGATACACCCCGCGCTCTGTTGCAATATATGCTTCATAGCCCTGGTTAAGATATGGGCGTCCAGTTGCAGCGTCAGTTCCACGTCTACGCTGATTACTGTTTATACCGAGAAAACTGATATCTCTGCCCCGCTGTACCACCAATACCGCCGCGACCTCATCCGGCGGTAAGTTTCCATAAGAGATCCGGCACAGTCCATCTGCATCAATAATTGCCGACCCTAGCTTCTGCCGCCGATCACTATATAGGGTTACTTGAGCATTTGTCAATGGCTCTGCGGTACTCAAGGATGTTACCCAACAGAGAACCGAATCATTGGTTACCCGTGAAGTAATCCCCATATCACTGACAGCGACCACCGTGACTGCAGTATCCCAATGATTCTGCTTGTTGCGAAGAGTGAGCGAATACACGCCGAGCGGATCGTTCGCAACAACTTCACGCAGGTCTAGTATTTTCTCTTCATACTCATTATTGCCAGCTGAAAAATGCAAATCATGCCGCTTAAGCTCACGCGTACGAGTACTGGAAACACTATCTTCTCCGGTTAATACATACTCTACAATATTCTCCGGGAAAAGTTTTGACACGGTCAACTCTGCATCCTTGACATTTACCGCCTTGACCGGAAGTAACAACAACCCATTGGGCGACAAATAACCGCCACCATAAGTAAACGCGATATCTTCCTCTCGATCGGGAAACCACACCGAACGTGAAACGGTATTATCTAATACACCGGCAATGCCTGTAGGCAGCCCCTTTTGCAAAGTTACCCGATACCGTTTGCCTGCCTCAAATTCACCCACAATAGCAAGACCAGTATGACGTGCCTCAAAGCTGTGCGCAACTACGGGCTCAATCGTAATATATTTTCTTGCCTCAGCTACGTCAAACGGCGCATTTGCTTCAATATCAATCCGACCTGAATCCGAAGCAGAGTATGCCTGCAGGCCTAGGAACCGAATCTGTTGTGAAACATAAACCACCGATTCGTTTTCAGTAGTATTAATTGTTCTTTTATCCGTTTCATCGGAACTAATCACCGAGGGCTGTTGCGCGCCAAGCTTATTTGCCTTTGCGTCAAGCATTTTAATAGTAGCATGATATGGTTTAGTCAGAGCCAACGGCCCTTCAATACTCGTCAGCCCCTGCTTGATGGCGAGTAGAACTGTATCGTAGTGAAAATCAGTAATATGCACCTGCAGACGTTCGGAAGCAGAATTACCAAGAATTCTAAATTCAGGAGCATGATTGTTCTTATACTTCAGGGTAAGCGCCTGCGTCAAGTCTCTAGGATCAACTTTAGCATTAAATACAATATCAAGATTTATCCCTCCGTGTATATCCACACTCCCCTGAACAATTCTTTCAACAGTTAATGGCGATGTATTGAACTCACAGTTATACTCACCAAGACTTTCACCACGGCACCCACGCAATGACCGGGCGACCTCTACCTGATATCGCGTAGCTCGTTTTAACGGCTCATGCAAGATAAATCTCAATCCCTGTTTCCCCACAAGCTCTAACTCTCCCTCTACCTTGGGTGACAGCCGTACCGTTCCCTCCATAACCGTCTGCGGATCCAACTCCTTATCAAAGGTCAGTATGACCTCTCTGGTATCTTCTCGTACTACCTCTGCACGTGGAGTGCAGTTAATAATTTGCATATCATCCAGTTGAATCTGGCGAAACATCACCCCCCAGATGATCACCCCCAAGCCAACAATATTTACCAATAAAAATACTGGCAGCCACCTCCTCCGGCCAACTGATTTAACTTCCTCTGCTGCAATAGCCATATTGAATCTCCATAATATTATTAGAACTCTTGCGTTTGCTCCTTACAGAGTACAATTACCCAAACATTATCGGACATTTCAATTTTTTTCGTAATTATGGGGATTTTATCAAGGATTTCTTAAATAACGGCCAACATATATATAGCTAAACATATTATAAAAGTGAAAACGAAATTATTACTCATTAGCCACTTCGTGCATTTCCGGCAAAGTTTTACAGAGAATTATGGGACATTAAATATATTGTGAGCCCCCTGAAGAGTTACGACAAAGCGGGAAAATATGGTAGGGAATTCATCAATAAAATAGACTTGTGACCACAAACTAGCACAATCAACCTGTAGCACATGGCACAAAACTTGGCACAAGCCCCAGCTCAACTCCGCACCAAGATACTTAATCAAGACACAAAAAAAGCTTGCAACCCTTTATCAAACAAGGATTACAAGCTTTTAAAAACTTGGCACGCCCGACAGGATTTGAACCTGTGACCGCAGGATTAGAAATCCTGTGCTCTATCCAACTGAGCTACGAGCGCATATTAAATATAAACTCTTATGAGTTATTTATATATACTTAAAAACACAGAAGTTGCAAGGGGATTTACCATAATATTTTACTCTTTTTTTAATAATAGACAGCTTTCACATGCCATATATTCCGCAATTACTCTATATGTATTACCCATAATAATAAGTATGCAACATAAACTTGATATCACCCAGTGCCTATACAGGTATAATTATAACCTGTTAAGAAATACTAAATATATATTGACGATTCTCGTTTCTAAGTTTAAAATAGATTATATTTCTTGTAATTTCCACTCTGCGAGTAATCATATGGATACTTACTTTGCCGATCCAACTCTAGACTCAGATGATAAAATCACTGCGCAAATCAATGCGATCAGTAATAACATAATTATTGATACCCTTCTCAAAACCGTCAGTGGTTTATTTGCAGTTTTAAATGATAAACGTCAACTTATTGCTGTTAATAACAGCTTTCTAGATTTTCTTGGAATAAATGATCTTCAAGATATCACTGGATATAAACTCGGGGAGGTTGTTAGCTGTACTTATGCCCACGACATGCCGCATGGTTGTGGCACAACTTTACACTGTCAGAGTTGTGGCGCAGCGATCGCGATGGCCAGTACGCTCTATAATCATAAAAACTTTGAAAGCAAGTGTATTGTTAAACGCACCTCAGAGAACAACTTGGATACGGATTTAATGTTTAACTTGAAGTCATCTTATTTCAATTATCAGGATATGGATTTTATACTTATTTTTCTTCAAGATATTACGCGGCAGCAGGATCTTGCCAATCTCGAGCGTGTCTTTTTTCATGACATTAATAATATTTTAACGAGTCTGGCGGTTGCGGTTGATCTTGCCAACCATAAGGAAGAAGTGGACGATATGCTCAAGCTTATCACCAAAACCAGCATGCGTCTGCAAAAAGAGGTTGAAATGCAGCAGTGTCTCTCTACTCAATACTCTTCCGATTACCAGCTAAAGGTTGAAAATACCAGTACCAATAGTATTATTCAGGAGTTGCAGAAGATGATAGCACTGCATCAATGTTCTGATGAGAAAACGTTGGTTATTCTCGGAAGTGTCATTGATTATGAGTTCAAGACCGATGTTTCACTGGTACTTCGGGTGCTGACCAACATGGCTATAAATGCTTTTGAAGCAGCGAAATCAGGAGAAAAAGTCAAGCTTTGGTTTGAATATGAAGAAGATGACGCCATAACCTTCTTCATCCATAACACCCAAGAAATACCCATGAAGGAATCACTGCGCGTCTTTCAACGTAATTACTCAACCAAGGCAGAGAGCGGCCGAGGTTTGGGTACATATTCAATGCGACTCTTTGGCGAAAAAATCCTTGGAGGTAAGGTTGATTTTACGACATCTAAAAATGATGGGACAACCTTCATCTTCAAAATACCACTGACATATCCCGAAGTTGACTGACAGCCCTGCCCCGCCGATAACAGAAAATAGTTATAATACCTTTACCTGATTTCTCCCTGATTGTTTCGCTGTATACAGAGCTTTATCAGCTCGTGCCAATATCGTGGAGACGGCTCCCTTCTCGTCATGATTTGCCAGGGTAACTCCAAAACTTGCGGTAAGTTTCAAAACATTCGGAAATTCACTATCCATTATTAATCTACGCAAATTTTCGGCCAATTTAATCAAGCCAAAGGCTGTCGCTTCAGGACAGATAATAATAAACTCTTCCCCGCCCCAACGCCCCACAATATCAGTTTCCCTAGTATTTGTTTTGATGAGGTTCGCAATACACACCAAAACGTCGTCACCAATCTGGTGCCCATAGGTATCATTTACAACTTTAAAATGATCAACATCCAATAGAATTAAACCGAAGCAATTGCCATACCTAGAAGCCCGTTTCAATTCATCATTGAGAGCAGAATCAATCATGACCCGGTTATACAGCCCTGTAAGCTTATCGGTTACAGCGAGTTTATTCAGCTTATTTATTGTCCGTTCAAGCTGGGATCTAAGATCTATCAATTCATCATTCTTCTGCTGTAGCTTAGTGTTAGATTCCATTATCCGTTTATTATAGCGCCTACTGGTAACGATATTCCACAATAATACTAATACACAGAATATAGCAAATCCAGCAATCTGCCAGACAATTCTCCAATCGGTGATATGCTGAAAGTCTACTGTATACCAATGCCTGAGAATTTCATTGCGCTTCTTCTCTTCAATACTATTTATGGCTTTATTCATAATTGATACGAGAATAGGATTGCCTTTAACAACACCTACTCTGAAATTATTCCGTATCTTAGTCTGCCCGGCAATTTTAAGATTATTCAATCCATGATACTGTATAGCTCTAGTCGCGGTAAGCGTCGAAGTGACATTGGCAAAAGCTCTACCGGCAGAGACCATTTTCAGAGCTTCAACCGGTGATTTCACCGCTATCAACTCCACCTCAGGATAATTTCGTGACAAAACGTCATACATATAATATCCCTCAGTTATACAGACACTCCTGCCGTTGAGAGATTCCAAATCATCCAGATAAAAGACATCATCGCGCGCGATTATCGCTATAGGATCTGAGAGATATGGCTCAGAAAAATCCAGAAATTCTTCTCTCTCCGGAGATTGATTGAGCATTGACACCATATCACATTCCTTGGCCTTGGCCTTATCAATTGTCTCTTTCCAGCTAGAGGTTTTCAAAATTTCTACCGGCACTGGTAGACGACGCTGAAACTCATCGAAGAAATCGGCGGCAATGCCAACATACTCTTCTTTATTGTTGATCCCTTCATACGGCATAAAACTAGGATCGACGCACATTACTAGACGCCCCTTTTCTTTCAAATACTCCATCTCCGCAACCGTCAGGCCAATGGCATTACCGTTATTCTGGAGATTGAACCACTTTTGCTTTAAACTAATCTCATCAGATATAGCTATGCTTTTAATAGCTTTATTGACGGCACTAAGAAATATCGGCCAGTCTTTGCGTATACCCAGACACTCAAAATGCCCATGCATCTTGGGCAGATCGGCTTCTCCAAAGATCTTTAGATTAGATATATTCTTCTCAAGCCAGAGATACCTCAGAACGGTACCGTTACCGATAGTCGCGTCAACATTACCATACGCAACCTCTTTTAGCGCCTGGGTAATACTGTCAACTGCTACAATATTAATCTTGGGGTAATACTCAGTGATAATCTCTTCATACCACGTGTTCTTGACTACTGCCAGAGAACGCCCATTCAGACTCTCAATCGTAGAAAGTTCTTCATCTTTTCTACAGATAATAGACGGAGTATATTTATTAATTGGAAGGGAATACAGAGTATACTCTGCATTGTATTTACTCTTGATCATATTCGAGAGAACATCGAGTTCATGATTTTGGAGCATTATGAGTGCTTGATTCCAAGTCTTATTACCAATAAACTCAAATTTGACGCCAAGCGTCTTTCCCAGTAACTCCAGGTAATCAATAGTATACCCCTGGGGAACGCCATCTCGCTGGAAATTATAAGGTATGATCTCACCCATGCCATTTGTTCGGATCACAGGATGATTGGCTAAAAAATTAATTTCCTCAGAGGTCAATTCTAATTCAGCTGCATTCACAGTGAAAATATTAAGAATTGATAAAAGAAATAAGCTGTAGAGTAAATATTTTAGCATTGTTAGTGTTTCATATTGTATTTAAGTATCCAAATTTATGTAAAAACTTAAATTACATAATACAGTATTTTATTTGAAATTATAGTACAATTTTAAAAGTTAATAAAAAAAACCGTCCCCCATTTTCAAAACTAAGGACTTAATTATGATGCAGTTAGCAGAGTTCTCAAAACAATACCACATATAGATTGCAGATACAATAATATCAATTTATACACACCATAAATTCACACAATTTATTCCAAAATAAAGTTTAACTCTTCTCAACTCCATAGACAACTCAAACAAAATATAACTAATTAAATAATAAGATGTTAGCGATTAGCTAACATAATAAGGAAACGGTTTAATGCAACGAAAATAAATTTTCGTAAAAAATACACCAAAACAACCTTCCATATTGTCAATTATCGTTTATCCCTGCAAACAGAGAAAGATATAATATTCCAGTGGTATTAGAATCTTTTTTTAGCAACACTTTTTCTTCCCAAAAATCTGCCCTCAGCATAAAGTTTTTTAACATTGTCACTGCAAGCAATAAGCATTATTTTGTTACAAGTTGTTGTATACCACAATAATCAGCGTACACCCTATCGCTTACAAATAAATAACGTTATTAAGAGTCAGCCGTGAATAGTATTATTATATAGCAGTTTGACATCTAACCAACTAAGGTCGTACGTGAAATATATTGGGAATATCTTCCACCGTCAAAAAACCTTAACGCGTTGTGCGCTACCACAAACTTTTCTGATTATACTAAAGTAGTCCTGTATAATATTCGCTTGCTTAAATTTAATCTAAAGTATGAGAACAAAGCTAATCTCGGAAGCAATAAGGTACAGGAAAACTTTTTTCAGAAACTTCCACAAGAACATATCAAAAGTAACAAATTAGAATTATTAGCAAAGCAAAGAAAGAGTTTTCTTGGATATCAAGGTATTTTACAATATGTGCTGTCAGCATAAGGACTTAGGATATATTAGCCCTTATGAATATGAAAAAGCGCATGAAGTAGTGGCATAGAAAACGTAGATCAGGTGTCTACTATTTCTAGGGCACTGCAACATAGAAATACTAAAAATCTACGCTCTAACGCAAAGCGTTACTCTACGCTTCCTCTCAACTATATACAATTACACTCTCAGCCGTTACTCGACTGCGCACAATTCTCACGCGACCTCTCGGAAACCGCTCATGCAAAAGAGCGAGCTGCAGAAACAACCTAATCCAATACTTGCGCTACTGGCTGCATCACTGGCCTTCTCAAGCATGGGAAATCACTTACGTGATTTCCCATATCATCATTCATTTAGAAAATTGCTTTGAACAATTGCCCCCCCCTTCGCGGAAGATTTCAAACTCAAAATAATCAAAATTTTTGCCTGAAAATTAGCCCCCCGCATGGTTCCCTTTATCCAGTGATACCCCGCTCTGCACGAGTTGGGATACCCGGAAGTGGGATACCGGGATGGATTCCAGCCAATACAGGCCAATTCTAGCGGCTCCTGGAGTACTTTCAGCAAGTAGCCGATCACCCAGTGTGTAGTTCACACACCAATGCAAGCACGACATAATATCCAACCTCTGTATATCCGAATAAAGATAACGTTATAACGCTCATAACCCATTACCTTTATTCATATTTTACACCAATCCGTTCACAATAACCATTCACTTGCATTCTATAACGATGTCTTTCTAAGTCAAGGACATAAAAAAAACGCTTGTAAACATAATGTTTACAAGCATTTAGATTGGTGCGGAAGAGAGGATTTGAACCTCCACGAGTTTTACCTCACTTGGCCCTCAACCAAGCGCGTCTGCCGTTCCGCCACTTCCGCGGTTGAGACTTAAGATGTTACGCATTACGGCGGAATTGTCAATACTAAATTATAATAATATTAGAAAAATATTGTCATTTTATTCAGGCATAAAAAAAAGGACTATACGCAAACCGGTATAGTCCTTCTAGAAAGAACAAAAGCACATCATAATATCGCCCTCGTCTAAATTAATCCTTGACTAATCATCTTAGATATACTGTTCTTGACACTTGCGGGAGTCAGAAGTGAGCCATTGTCGATCTTTTCAAGAATCTCTTGAATCTTCTCTTCCCTAGGATCAGGAATTTCACTGAGCTTATCTACAGCATCATCACGCATCTTATACATACGAGCTGTATCTGAGACCTGCGCAGTATCCTTTCCAGCAGTCCTAGTTGTCCGACTCTCTTCACGCTCAGCCTTCTTGCGATTACTGTCGTCCTTTTGAACTGTCCGACGAATACTATCGAATTCGCCCATTCCTTGTATTGAACTCATAAACCACCTACCTTTCACGCAGCCGATCATCTGCGTACAACAACATAATTAAGTGCAATTCCCAGAGCAACTTAATCTATATGAATTAAACTACCTCCTGTGCAATCTAAAAGTAGCTAAATTCATGATAAATGTAAATCAGTTTAAATCCACTTTACGGCTGAGGCCTCTGAAAACCTCCTATTCTGATCTTACATTAGTATTAACGGTATTGAAAAATTAAACTTTAGAACAAAATAACTAAATATATCAAATTCCTAAACTCAGAACATCATGACAAGTAAGAGTTTAGTATAAAATTAAACAATATTCAATATTTTTCTGAGTTTTTTTGCAAGAAATTTTGCAAGAAAATACAATCCAAGTAAGCTTTAGTCATCATTATAATCAATAAATTGCCCCACCGTGGTACAGAATTCTCGAGTATCCCCCACCAGATACATACTCCCGCTAACCACCACCAAGCCATTATTCTCAGCAATATGCAGTGCAAAATCAACCGCTGTAAGTGGATTATCCTTTACATCCTGGGTTAAATCAGGGTATAACTCTAAGGCGAGTTCAGCCAACTCACTCGGGGGAACATGTCTGGGGCTATTATTACTTGTAAACACTACCGTATCAAATAAGGGGATAAGAATTCTAAGCATAGCTTTGATATCTTTATCGCTATTGGCGCTAAAAACCAGAATCTTTGGACTAATCTTGGCAAAATACTTCTGAATACTCTCAGACAGCGCCCAGATACTGGCTGGATTATGCGCCGAATCAAGTAGAATCCAAGGTATTGCGCTGACTATCTCTACCCTGCCCGGAACTTCTAGCCCTGCCCACGCCTGATTCAAAACTCCTGGTTGAACCGCAGCGTCAAGAAACTCTTCAACCATCGCTACAGCTATCGCAGCATTTGCCAGCTGATGGTCACCAATTAGCGGCAACAGAACATCTTCATAATTTGCTTTAGGGGTGGTTATTCGTATTTTCTGTAACATGAATTTACTAAAATCATATTCTATACACTCAGCATTTATATCCCTACCGACAAGGAGTATCTTTGAATGCTTAGCATCGGCAATATTTTGTATAACCGCCATGACATTATCTTCCTGCGCCCCCACGATAACCGGGGTATTATTACGAATAATACCTGCCTTCTCAGCTGCAATCTCTTCAAGCGTCGCTCCAAGCAAAGCTGAGTGATCATGACTGATAGGGGTTATTGCCGAGACGACTACCGGCAATGACGAGATATTAGTCGCATCCAAGCGGCCGCCAAGCCCTACTTCAAGAACCGCTATATCCACAGGCAGACGCGAAAACGCCATAAACGCCAGTGCTGTCAGCATTTCAAAATAAGTTGGCTTATCGTCAGACATTAGAGAAGCAGCTTTGTAAATCAATTCAAAGCAGAACGTGAATTCTTCTTCAGAGATAAACTCGCCGTCCACCTGAATCCTCTCCCGTAAATCCAGTATGTGCGGAGAAGTATAAAGGCCACATTTCAGCCCGATTTTGCTTAAAAGTGTACTAGCAAGGTATGCTGTCGACCCCTTTCCCTTGGTGCCGGCAATATGAAATGCAACGAAATTATTCTGGGGATTTCCGAGAATATCGAGTAACTTGTACATTCTCTGAGTACCAAAGTTATCACTGTTACTCAGATATTTACTTACTCGCTCATAATTGATAAAACTATCAAGAAGCTCTATAGCCTCATTATACAACATAAATTACTGACCTATTATAAATTTAATATTACTCAATAAACGAAACAATTTGATTTAATCAACTATATTGTATACCACAATTATGAAGTGTACAATACCGCAAACCATAGTTCAAGCATTTGCCCGAAATTTCACGCCAGAAATTGATGCCGCGGCTATCAGGAAACAGTGATAAAATCAGGAGAAAAACGTGGCGACACCATAATCTCAAGCTCATCAAAGGCGGCCTCCAAGCTCAGCTTCAAACCTGGGAGGATTATCTCCTCACATGGAGCATGACCCAATACTATTGCCGAGACTCCATAAAACTCAAGCTCTTCAGCTTGATGATACCCAAGCTCGCCACAAACCACACACTCCGCCCCACAAGCAATAATTCTGCCGATATTAACCCCACTACCACTCCATACCGCCAATCTGCGTATTTCCTTCGCCTTACTCTGTAAAATCTGAACCGACTTACTGGAGGTTGCTTTTTTAAACTTTCTTGCAAGTGTCTTCAAGCCAATCGCTCTTGGCAATATCCCAACCCGACCCAAACCATAAATATCCTCGGCCTCTAAACGGATAAAATCATATGCCGGTTCCTCGTACGGATGCGCCTGCACCAGTGCCTTCTCAATATTTGCCTTCAAGCTTGAAGGCAGAATCATCTCAAGCCTCCATTCTTCAGTCTCAGTCAGTTGCCCAGGCTCACCGACAAACGGTTTTGCCCACATTCCCGGTCTAAATCGGCCCAAACCAATCGTCTGATAACTGACCTCGGAATACTCGCCGATCTCACCAGCGCCCGCCTCAATCAGCGCCTGACGCAAAGACTCCACATGCTGCTCATCAACGTAAACAGTCAATTTTAGTACCGCGTCCCTTGCCACCGACTCAATAATTTCCCGCTGTAGCATCCCGGCAATATCTGCCAGCGCATCATTGGTGCCACCAGGAGCCACATCAAGATTGGTATGAGCATTATATACAGCAATCCCGGCCTGGCAGATTTGCTGCGCAATACTCCCAAGAAAGTTGTCATTACAAATATTAGACAGCGGACGATAAAACCTAGGATGATGCGTTATCAACATATCTGTCTTGTTCGCAACAGCATAGTCTATTGTCTGCGTGGTTGCATCAAGAGCCAGGAGCACACGTTCAACGCTATCACTACGCCCTCCGGCTTGCAAACCATTGACATCACCGTTACAGGCCATCCAAGGTGGAGCAATATATTCAATGATTTTAATTATATCAGCAACCTTAATCATGCTAATTCCCATTACTAGAGTGCAAACCTAACCCTGAAGACAATCTATAAACTTCGCAGGAACTCCGAAGGCTGCTAGTTCTTCCGGGGTATCGAGATCGCTTATAGAATGCGGAAAGACCACCCATTCATTCCCCTTGTATTCACGCAGAAAATAATCAGGTACAACATCAACTACGCTATTCTCAGGCTTATAATACAGGGTCGCAATACTTATATGCTCAATCTGTTCAAAACTTGCATATAGAGCTTTAAGCGTAGCTTCAATTGTCTTACCCCGGTCAAAAATATCATCGACCAGCAGTACCCGTCTGCCCTTCCCCAGTTCCTCTTCAACCTCCTGCAATGATCCGATCTCAACTCTGCCAGCACTTCCCACTGCGTCATAGCTTCGAGTCCGCAAGGTCGCAAAGCCTACGTCTTTACCCCAAAATTTAAGCATAAATTCTTGGATATAAAAGGCTATAGGAGCTCCCCCACGCGTAATTCCAATAACAAGATCAAAAGGCTGCTCCACAGAATTACAGATAATACTTGCCATCTCCCAACAATCCAAGCGTTCTTGCTCTGGCTGGATATACACCTTTTTAACACCTTCACTCATAAACTTATCCCGATAAAGCAACTGGGGCGTAAAGAATACGCCCCAAAAAAATTAGTAGTTAATATTAGACCCCCAAATCAATCTTACCGGTTAATGGGGTCGGCAAGACAAAGGTCCTAGCGCCAAGTTCATTATCGAGCATAAAGATCCCGCCACCACCATTCTTCTCAATCAACTCGAGTTTGCCAACAATGGTCGTAAAGTTTGCTTCTTCCTCAAGCTGTTCATCGACAAACCAGGTCAAAAAGCTGGTCACGGCGTGAGAACGCTCATCTTGAGCAATATTCATCAGATTATTAATACTTGAACTTACCAAATTCTCGTGTTCAAGACCTGTTTTAAAGATCTCCAGTGGAGAATCAAAGTTTGCTGGTGGCTTATCGATTGCGGGCAGATCAATCTTCGAGCCTGTTTCAAGCACAAAGTTATACATAATCATCGCATGAGAAAGCTCTTCCTGAGATTGTATACGCATCCAGTTTGCGCATCCCTCAAGGCTGTTCTCATCAAGCCATGCAGCCATTGCCAAATAGAAATATCCAGAATAAAACTCTTTACCTATCTGCGCATTAAACTCAGCAGTCAGTTTTTCGCTCAACATAATAGACTCCTTTCGTCAATAGTTATACCACATTTAGGATAACTCATTTTCATGAGCCTTATAACAACTATTATATATAAACACCCTTTGATTTACATTATAATTACTGAAAATTAAAATATTATTCTATATTATTTGCATATTATTTGGTAATATAATTAGAATACAACTTTTCACCAGGCAAAGGAGATGATATGCCCTTAGTAAAAATTACCATAAGCAACCTTGGTAGCATTGACACCGCAAAGATACTGAAAGAAACAAGCCGAATTGCAGGTGAAGAAACTGGAAAAGGTGAAAGCAAACTGATGGTGCTTATAACTGAAGGAATTTTCATGATGCGCGGAATGTCTGCAGTGTGTGCCTTTGTGGACATGCGGGGAATTGGTAAGGTCGAAAAATTGATCAACGAGAAGATCAGTAAACGCGTATCCCAACTGCTTACCGCTGAAGCCAATATCCCTCCCGAAAATATTTATCTAAATTTCACCGACATGCCCCGCGAAAACTGGGGACATAGCGAAGGTGTTTTTTAATGAATTCTCAAGAAGAGATTACCGAGTTTTTTTCTGAAGATGAAAACCCTAATTCAGGTACAAAGGATGAATTACGTATTGTCATCTTGGTTGAGAACACCTCCTGCGATGAGAACATTATTCCAGAGCATGGGCTAGCTGTATACTTCGAATTCAACGGTCTGAGAGGTTTGTACGATACCGGTCAGACCGATATCCTGCTGGATAATTCGGCCGAGATGTATGTAGATCTGCGTAAGTTGGATCTAATCGCTATCAGCCACGGCCATTATGATCACACTGGAGGCTTGCTCCCAGTCCTTCAGCGAAATCCATACGCAATACCGGTCTACGCCGGAGTTGGCTTTTGCACCCCCAAATTTGCCCGTCGTGCTAATAACAGCATTGACAACATCGGCTGCCCCTATAGTAAAGCAAGCATTGAAGAAGAATCCAAATTTTTACAAGAAGTATCTGGCAAGACCGAGATTGCCAAGGATATATTCCTTATCGGTCCGGCTCCGCTGCACGAAAAATTTGAAGAGCCGCCAAAACATATGCTACTTGAAACAGCCACAGGTTATGCAAATGATCTACTGGCAGACGAACGTACACTCGTACTAAGAACGTCAAAAGGAATTGTAATAATTTCCGGCTGCGCCCACAGAGGCTCGGTAAATATCACCAAAGATGTCTCGCGACATTTTCCAGAGGAAAAGATAATACTATTAATGGGCGGGTTTCATCTCGGCAAAACAGATCATAATTCAATTATGCAGCGCATAAACGCCTTAAAAGAAATGGATATCGGCGGAATCGGTCTCTGCCACTGTACTGGAGCCAAAGCCTGTCAGTTATTCAAAAAAGAATTCGCAAACAGATGTTTTATTGCTCCTGCAGGTAGTGAAGTTGCAATTTAGGCTAGAGACCATATCAAATCTAATAGCTTGCCCGAGTGGAGCAAGCTATTAGACAAGTTATTTAACGCTTCCGTATCTTCGTCTTCATGTACTTCTTACAGACAATCTCAACTTCATCGATATCATACTCCCTGAGTCGCTGAATAATCTGACGCATGAGTAGACTATTTTGCGATTGCCTTCGGGATTTTGTCTTTGCCATAATACAAATTCCTATCTACAAGAGTGCATCAATCATAACAGAGATCCAGATAATGTAAAGTTTATTTTACTGGTTGCATATCAATTATCCTGAGCTCAAGCCGCGGAGGGTCATAGAAATCATTGAAGTTGAGCGAGAAGACAATATCCCACCTCCTGACCCCGCGATCAATCATCTCCAGTGGTTTTATATTGTTAAAGACCACCGCTCTATACGCGGTTCGATTCTTTGTTGCATTGAAAGTAAAGTGCTTATTCTCCCGCCCCATCAACCGTGGGCTTCCAGATACTCTAATCCCCCGGCAGAGAAATAGCGGCTGAGGATTGCCCTCACCAAACGGAGCAAGCATCCTGAGTTCATGCAGTAAAGAATCATTGACATCGGTGAGCTCAACCTCACAGTCAATATCCAGTCGCGGTTCAAGTTTATTCTTTTTGATTTGGAGTCGACACTGCTGATCCAGTTCCTTTTTAAAAGCCTCAATCTCACTCTTGGCTATCGCAAATCCGGCAGCCTGTTCATGTCCACCAAAGGTAATCAATCTTTCTCGCGAATAACTAATGGCTTTATATAGATTAAGACCGGGTACGCCTCTTGCTGAACCTTTGCCTTTACCTTCATTATTGAATGAAATTACCGCCACCGGCAGGTTATAATCATCAGAAAGTCTACCGGCAACAATTCCTATTACCCCTTCATGCCATTCATCGGCGCAGACAACAAGCACAGAATCACGCTCAACATTGTAATCTTTCTCAACAATTGCCCGGGCATGCTTGAGCGTCTCCTGGCAGAGAGCCTGCCGTTCTTTATTCTTGTCATCAAGGATCGTAGCCAGACGCTCAGCCTCTTCATCAGTCTTGGCAACAAGCAGATTAAGAGCCAGATCAGCCGCGCCAAGGCGGCCGGCAGCATTGAGTCTAGGCGCAATAGCAAAACCAATATCCCGGCTGGTTGCCTTAGACGGATCTACGCGCGAAACATGGAGCAATGCACGCAGTCCCGGAAATGAACTGCCTATACGGTTCAACCCAAAAGCGACCATCACCCGGTTCTCACCGGTCATCGGAGCCACATCGGCAATAGTGCCGATGGTGACAAAGGGCAAAACAGCAAGGAGTGCTTCCTGTAAGGTCTTTCCGACCTTCTCATTACCGGTATAAGCTTCGCATACCGCCCAAGCCAGTTTGAAAGCCACCCCGGCACCGGTCAAATCCCTGAACGGATAACTTGCATCATCGCGTTTAGGATTGATAACCGCAAAGGCATCCGGCAAATCCTGCCCGCCCGGCTCATGATGATCGGTAACAATAACCTCTATCCCATGGCTATTCAATTCAGCGATATTCTCATTCTCGCTGGTACCGCAATCAACCGTAACCACCAGCGAAGTTTTCTTGTCCAAAGCATGTTTAATAAAGGCTTTGGACATACCATATCCTTCTTCCATTCTACTCGGAAGATAATGGGAGACATTTGCCCCTAGCTCAGCAAAAACCGTAATCAACACCGCTGTAGCAGTAACCCCATCCGCATCATAATCACCAAAGACTATAATACTCTCTTTACTTTTAATAGCTTGAACAATCCGTAAAGAAGCTTTCTCCATATCCCGCATTTTGAGAGGAGAAAGCAAAGTAGAGAGGACTGGGTTGATAAAATTCTTGGCATTTTGCAGATTAGAACCGACTCGTTGCGCCAGAATTGTCGCTGTTACCCGGGAAATCCCCAAGAATTCTGCGATTTTTTCAGCAGCAATATTATCAGTTGTACGCACAACCCATCTGGGTTTTGCCGTTTGACATTCGTTATCTTGTCCTGAAATCATTAATTAGCAACCATATAAAATAAAAATAATATTCTTATCATACGGAATTAGTCAACAACTTCAAGTATCTATTAGCATTATAAATTTATTATTCTACACAATTTGTTATATTGTAGATAACTTGAACTGAACAACTTAGAGTAAGCTCCAACTTAACCGCATAAGCCTCCGTAAATATAATCTGTACTTGTAGGGGATCATCATATACAACCTGTATATATGCAAAAGGATTGCCTAAAAGCCCCCAAACTAATTACGACTAGTACTATTATGCTATATGCTGGTATAACATACAATAAAATCCAAGCCCTCACATTTGTATGCAACTAGTCGTAGTTGAAACCGCAATTTAAACTTAAAGACACAGCCGCTTCTGCACCTTCGCACGCATATTGAGATATAAAACAACTAGAAGCGAACAGTTACATTTTATATTAAAAAATTCCTCTTTGCTGCAACAAAGCTCCATACTCAACAAGCAATTATCCCAGATAAAAACTACCAGTATAATACTACCACTAAGAATTTTCTGGCCCTGCATAAAACACGTCTTTTCACAGAGATCATATGTAAAGCCCTACGAGCATGGTTTTATGCTAAATGAACTTACAAAATAATGCCCAACCCTTTTCACAAAAGACTTGAGCATTATCATTATTCTCTGGTAAAGTTTTTAAGTGTATTCAAGTTTATTACGCTAGAATCTATGTTGCCAGTTCGACAAATCTTTGAACATAGAGGGCTGTATCTTGCAGTCCCAACGGATTAATACGTGTCTTTTCAATATTAATCAACGACTTTGCAATATACGGATCGGTATTTTCATACGCTGCCTTGGCAATAATTCCCGCTCCGATCGCTGTCGCTTCTTCAAGATTGGTGGTAAATATTCTAGCTTGAGGATATAGCTCAGCAAGTAACTGACAATAAGCAGAGTTCTTTCTGAAACCTCCCTCCACAAACATCTGCGTATCCACAGCCGCACCAGCATAATCAATTGCAATCTTGCTCTGCGCCGCCAGCGAGCAATTGAGTGCAGCAAATGAACGCTCATAGTCCGCGAACACCTCTTTTGCGACCCCAGGCTCCTCAAGACAGCTCAAGCTGTAGAATTGCCCTCCTGCATACACTCCGGGCTTGGAATCTGGAAGTATCCCTACTCCCACCTCGACTGAAGGAATAAAGAAGAAATCCCTAGCTGTCAACACATTTTGATACAACTCAACCGATAAATCAGGCATACCTTTACGCCCATGCACCCCTTCGATAATCTTGCTGTAAACCGCATACTCTCGCCCACCCATGAATACTGCTGTTTTAACCGGGCTGGCAAAAGCGTCAAAGTTATAGAATATCGTCTTACCCAGCTCAGAGTCCTGCAGTTCTGCCACTTTGCTCCTATGCATCAAGACACACCAGGTACCGGTGGAGTTGAGAATAAAGTCATCCTCGCTAGTGATAATATACGGGAGTAAACTCGAATTCGAATCATGAATACCTGCGGTTATGATACATTCCGGACTAATTCCAGTACGCTCAGCCAATTCCGGCTTAATCCTGCCCACCTGCTCCCAAGGACTTACTATCTTTTCCGGCAGAAGTTCACGTATTCCCAATTCCGTAGCAATACGTGAATATCCATTATTTCTGGCATCATAGAGATAAGTATGACATCCCAGATAAGTAGGCTCCGCCACCTTCGCCCCACAGAGACGATTAACAAAAAATTGCGGATAGAATAGAATCTGCGCAACATCGCCAAACTTCTCGCCAAAGCGCTGCTGCAGAAAATATATCAGTTTGGCACAATTAATCATACTGCCGATAGAAGCGGTGAGGGTCTCCTGCTGAAGTTCTTCCTTGGCACCGAAACGCGCAAAAAACTCTTGGTCGAACTCTTCACCCCCATCATTGGTATAAGCTAGCGGGGGCAGAGTAATTCTATCTTCTGCATCCAGACATACCAGACTCGCGCCTTGCGTCGTCACCGCAATTGATTCAATAATATAGTCTTTAGCGAACTCAGCCAATGACTCAATAAACCAATTAAAGACCTCTTCCGGCTGCTCCAGCCTGAGACCACCCGCTTCATACTCATCCAGACTTATCTTTTTCTGAGCCACTATCTTCAACTCTGAATCAAGAATTATAGTCTTCTTATTTGTCTTACCAATATCCAGGATTGCAAACATATCTTTACCTTAAAATATCCGAGCATAGTACACGCTGCTATACACTACGCTAAACCGTGATTATTAAAGATGTACTCTACTTCTTGAGAAAAGCTAGCGCAAGAAGATATCAACAAGTTCCTCAAGTTGCTCTTCATTCATCCCAGCCGGCACATAACCACTTGCCAGACACTGTAGATAAACCTTTGCACCTTTATTAGCAACATCGATAAAATCAAATGCCATTTCAGCATCTAGACCGGCAGCCGTAGCTCCGTGCATACTCCAGATCGCCACGTCCCTAGTCTTGAGCGCCTCAACCGTTCTATCCGCCAGTTCTTCTGAACTTGGAGCAGAATACGGGGTAAGCCCAATCCCTTTCGGCACATAAACTCGAACTTCCGGCAGCATTCCCCAGACCGATTTATTGAACAGTTCTTCATTAGAACCTATTATCGGATGATGAGAAAGAGCAATCAGCTCGATTGGATGAGTATGGAGTACCGCCTTATACGGGCTGCCACCAGCAATCAAATCCAGATGCATCTTAACATGGGGCAACAACTCACAACTCGGTCTGAATGCTGGATCATTATTAGCGCCCCAGAGAATATAATAGCCACTGGCATCCTGATTATAGGTTATAATACAAGCCGCAGTCTCGGGTTTGCGCAGATCACGCATACGTCTACCAGTACCGGTAATGAAGAAACTCATACCAGCTGCCCCGCTGGCAACACCCTCCTGCGCAACAAAGACAAACTCCGAAAAATCAGTAGGTAGTTCTCCAATGCACTCAGTCAAATTCAGAGATATGTTCCCACCATTACGCTCAGCCCATTCCCGTTCCCAGAGAAATCTGGCAACTTCAGCCGCTTTTTCGATCTGCTCCATAACCTCTGCATTCGGTTGGATAGACTTCATAATTTTACCTTTCATAAATATAATCAACCTTCAAATACTATCTTTTACTTAAAACATTCGCTTCATACGCTTTGATCTCATCCAACCAAGATATACCCACTGGTACGTTATTGCGTTCACAGTACATATCCCATACGGCAGCAAAAGGCATACTCTTGCTCTCTTCCTGTAGAGCCAATCTTACGGTAAAATCATAGTTCAATTCAGCTTCACGAGCCTGAGCCACGGGAGAGAGTGCAGCAATCAGCAAGGCTTTGAGCATATTGCGCATTCCTATTACCCAAGCTCCTACCCGATTCACACTAGCATCAAAGAAATCCAAACCAATATAAACCCTGTCCTGATAATTATTGGCAATAATTTCATAGGCGATACCCTTGAGATCATCGGAGAGGGTTATAATATGGTCACTATCCCAGCGTACCCCACGGCTGACGTGCAAAAGAAGTTCATCCAGATAGAGCAGACAACTGCTAATTTTATCCATAATCGTCTCTGTCGGGTGGAAATGTCCAGCATCCAGACACAGTACCTTTTGATTCTTCACCGCATAACCCAGGTAAAACTCGTGCGAACCGACAACGTATGACTCGCTGCCAATACCAAAGAGCTTGCACTCAACCGCCTCACGCAAATTAGAAGCAGAGATATCTTTTTCAAAAATTTTATCCAGAGAGTCCATAAGCCGTGCTCTTGGCCCAACTCTATCGGCCGGAATATCCTTGAAACCATCGGGTATCCAGTTATTTACCACCGAAGTTATTCCCAAAGTATCCCCGAAGTATGCCGCAACCTCACGTGAATTGATACCGTGTTCTATCCAGTAATCACGTACCCCTTTATCCGGATCGGCAAGGGTCATATTGGTATCGGCCATGGGATGAGCGAAGTATGTAGGATTATAATCCAGCCCGACCCCCTGCTCACGAGCCCAATCTACCCACCCGGTAAAGTGCTTTGCTTCTATCTTGTTACGCTCGACCTTCTGCCCACCGGTCTCAGCATAGATCGAATGCAGATTCAATTTATGCTTACCAGGAATCAGCGAATATGCCTTCTCTATATCCGCTCTAAGCTCTTCTGGTGTTGTTGCCCGCCCGAGATATGCCCCGGTTGTAAATATGCCCCCGTCATTACCGGCAGCGGTCTCGAAACCTTTCACATCATCACCCTGCCAGCAGTGCATGGATATAGCAATCTTAGCGACGACGTCCATAGCTTTTTCAACGTCTATTCCCTGTTCTTGATACTGCTCTTTAGCAATATTAAACGCATTCTCAACCTTTGACATACGTACCCTTTCTATAAAAAATAACCTAAGAATAATCATAAGCTTAAAAACATCATGAGGATTTAAAACAAAAAACCAAAATCTTAAAAATATTGTTGAATATAAATCCTGATATATAGATCATCTATAATAAGTGTTGTTCTGTGTCCGAAACTGCTTCTCCTAGTATCATTGATAAAACACCAATAAAAAGGGAACACTATGAAGCTATCACGCCATGACTTTTTCAGTGTCAGTCAGCATCAACTCTCATTCTCCATACTTCACCGTGATCCACAAGTAAACTACCCGCTCCATGAACACGAGTTTGTCGAACTCGTCGTAGTCATTGAAGGAACCGGAATTCACTTTACCGAAAACCTTTCCTATAAACTTGAAAAGGGTGATGTCTACATTGTCAACCCCGGTGTGCGCCATGGGTATAAGGATGTAGACAATCTCCACCTGATCAATGTCCTGTACAACCCGGAAAGCCTGACAACCCATCTTGCCGACATCGGAACCATGCCTGGTTATCACGCTCTCTTCAAAATCGAACCACACTTCAGTTCCCGTGACACCTCACGTCTACTGCTCAGTCCCGCTCAACTCGAAAAAGCGATAGGCATCATCAAACAAATTGAAGATGAGACAGAGAGAAACGAACCCGGTTTCATCTTTTTTTCCAAGATCTACTTTCTGGAGCTTATCGGTCATCTCGCTCGCAGTTACAACTCAGCCGAATCCCAAAAAGCGCCAGAAGTTATGCGTGTTGCAGAAGCCATCTCATATATCGAGCTACATTTTGATGAAGATATCAGTCAGGACGAACTCGCAAAAATAGCCAACCTCTCTAAAAGCCATTTTCTGCATATCTTCAAAAAGACGACCAACACCTCTCCACTGCACTACCAGAAGGTACTTCGGATTGAGAAAGCCTGCTCACTACTGAGCCAAACTAGCAAATCGATATCAGAGATAAGCTACATGTGCGGATATTCCGACAGCAATTATTTTACCCGTCAGTTTAAGAGTCTCATGAACATAGCCCCTGTCAAATACCGCAGCAATATCAATAATGACGGTCTTCCCGGCAGATAGACTACATTCAGTCGAGATGAAACACTTCTTTCAGTTCACTCGATATCGGACTACTGTCCGAGTTGGTCGGCATGACATCATGCATATAATGCCACCACTGCTGACAACTCTCAGTGCTGCTGATCGCCTCCCATTTTTCCTGCGACTCAATCTCCACATAGCCAAAGAGTGCATTGGTCTCAGAATCAAGAAAGATACTGTAATTATGAACCCCATGCTCCTTGAGAGTCTCTTTCAAACTATCCCAAATTGGATTATGCCGCGCTTCGTACTCACCCTCCTTACCGCGATCGACACTCATAACAAAGGCTTTGCGAATCATCTTTTTCCCCTCATCAATAACCAGCCGACAAATAATTAAATAAATTTTCTTTCCGATCAATTACCACTCCGTTCGGCATCAATCTCCTTCTGCTGCCTACGGAGCTTTCTACTTTCTTTGATCTTATCGAGGATACCTGGTAAAAGTACCGCACCAATAAGCAGAAAACCGGTGGTAATAATCATGTACTTTCCAGGGATCCTCATAATACCCATACCATAACGCAAATAACCGATAAGAAAACTGGCAATCAACACCCCAATAATGTTACCCCGTCCTCCTAAAATTGATACTCCGCCGAGTACAACTAGAGTAATACTCTCCATTTCGTAATTAAGTGCCATATTTGGTCTAGCACTACCAATACGCGAGGTCAGGAATACCGCTACAATACCAGAGAACACGCCATTGAGCATAAAATTATAAAAACGTATGCGCTGCACCTTAATACCAGAGAAGATAGCGGTTGAAGTACAGTTGCCAATAGCGTACAACTTACGCCCAAAGCCTGTATAATGGAGTACAAAACCGATTATAACCGCCAAGATCAGATAAAATACCAATTCAAACGGAATATCCGTATTAAGAAGATATCCTTGCCCCAGATACGCAAAGTCATCAGGAAACTCCGTATACGCCTTATTCTGCAGTACAATATTACAGATACCTCTAAAGAGAGACTGCGTACCTAGAGTGATGGCAATCGCCGGAATTCCTATCATAGTAATCAATAAACCGTTCAGTGCACCGGCAAGTGCCCCAACCACAATGCCTGCCAGAATGAGCACCCCAATACTCTCCACCCCAATACTTGCCAGCCAGCCAATAGCTAGCGACGACAAAGCAATTATCGAAGCCACAGAGATATCAATATCACCACAGATAATTACAAATACCATTGACAGAGCGAGTATTGACTTCTCAGTATAACTAAATGAAGCATTGAGCAGATTGAAAGAATCTAAAAAATACGGAGCATTGAATGAAAAGAAAACAAATTCAATGATAAACAACAGTGCCAATATCGCTTCCCAGGATGTAACTAATCTTATCAACCGCTCTTTTAATGAATCTTCAGAGATAAGTCGACCCTCACTCACAAAAGATTTTGCTATATCATTCATAACTATTTAATTCTCCTGTTAAGTACGACCTTGTTACTGCTACGCGCCATCAACTCATTGAAGACCATCGCGACAATAACCACCAACCCCTGCATAAACATCTGATAGAATGCCATACCCTTAAACATAGTAAGTGAATTATTGAGTAACCCCATAAAGAGCGCTCCAAGTATCACTCCACCTACCAAGCCACTTCCACCCGAAATACTTACACCTCCAAGCACACATGCAGCTACAGTCATCAACTCAAAACCTGTCGCCATTTCATTGACCGCTGCCGAATAACGCGCAGCCCAAAGCACCCCAGCGAGTCCGCTGATCAGCCCACAGATAGTAAAGATCAATACCTGTAGTCTGTCTTCCTTAATACCAACCAGCACCGCTGCCGCTTTGTTGCCGCCAATCGCATATAACTCACGCCCAGTGCGGGTATAACGGATAAAGTAAAATATCAACAGACATACAACCAGAGCATAAATAATAATACTTGGGATTCCAAATATAGAAACTTTCGGGATACTCATAAAACCCTTGGTCATCTCATGCGCTGTAACCCACTGCCCTTTGCTGATCACAAAGGTAAAACCGCGATATATCCCCATAGTTCCAAGTGTAACTATAATTGCTGGTATTTTACCGTAGGCAACGAGTATCCCGTTAAATAATCCGAGTCCTGCTCCGGCTCCAGCTCCCGCCAAGACGCACCATATCGGCGACAATTCTGGAAAATTCATATTGATCAGCGCCCCGAGCATACCACAGAAGGCAATAATCGAACCCACAGAGAGATCAATACCACCGGTAAGAATTACGAGAAACTGCCCGAGTGCAACCATAACCAGAATAGAGCTGTCTGATAGAATATTTGAAAAGTTCTCAACATGCAAGAATCTCGGAAGTTTGATCGAGATGGCAAGAATTGAAACAATGATCAGCAATAAGAGCATTGCTTCACGGTTTTTATGTAAAGCTTTTAATCCATTCATTTACTAGAATCTCCTGAATAACCATAACAACACACCCACTTCGGTTCTAGACCTCTACCTCGCTTACAGCAGCCTTGATTATCACCTCAGAATCAGCTTCCTCACGTGTAAACTCAGCCGTCTTAAACCCCTCATGCATTACCACCACGCGATCACTCATTCCCAGAACCTCTGGCAATTCTGAAGATACTAGAATTACCGCCAACCCCTGTGAAGCCAGGATTGAGACAAATTCATGTACCTTGGCCTTAGTGCCGACATCTACACCCTTGGTCGGTTCGTCCAGAATGAGGATCTTCGGTTCTGTCGCCAACCATTTTGCCAGTACAACTTTCTGCTGATTACCACCACTAAGAGTATCCACATCAACATGCAATCCCGCTGAGCGTACCTCCATTTTTCGATAAAACCTCTCAGATACTCTCCGTTCTTTCTTCTTCTGAATTACTCCAAATTTACACATCTCATCCAAAAGCGCCAAAGTTATATTCTGACTAATATTCATTTTCAGGATAGCTCCCTGGGACTGTCTATCCTCGGGTATATAGGCAATTTTTTTCTTCATCGCAACCATAGGGTCAGATATATGTGTAGTCTTGCCCCAAAGTTTTATCGTACCAAAATCTAGCTTATCAATCCCAAAGATTGCCCGCATAACCTCTGAACGTCCTGCGCCCACCAACCCAAAGAAACCTAATATTTCACCTTCATGAAGGGTAAAAGAGATATTCTTGAAAAAACCGAAGCGTGTAAGATTTTCAACTTCTAATACCGGCTGACCTATCTTAGCTTCAACTTTTGGATACATTTGATCGAGCGAACGCCCTACCATCATCTCAACAATCTTATTGATACTCGACTCAGCGATAGTCCCCTCCCCAACATACTTACCATCACGCATCACCGTGAAATAATCGCAAATTTCAAAGATCTCTTCAAACTTATGCGATATAAAGACAATAGCCTTATTCTCAGACTTTAATTGGCGTATTATTTTATATAGTTCTTCTACTTCATGCAGACTCAATGCAGATGTCGGTTCATCCATAATAATAACCCGAGCATCAATCGACAGCGCCTTGGCAATCTCAACCATATGCCGCTGCGCCACACTCAAATTCTTAACCAACTCATCGGGCTCAATACTAAGTTCTAATTTATCCAATAACTCCTTGGTGCGCTTACGCATCTCTTTCCAATCAAGTGGAGCAAGATTACCCCCACTCTTTAAGTGATGCCCCATAAAGATATTCTCGGCTACCGACAATTCATAGAACATACTTGCTTCCTGATGAATCGCCGATATTCCTGCAGCCTGGGCATCTTGTACCGTATCGAAGTGAACCTCGGCTCCATCAAGTATTATCTTACCGCTAGTCGGCTGATGCACCCCGGTAACTACTTTTATCAAGGTAGATTTACCTGCACCATTCTCACCGATAAGCGCATGCACCTCTCCACAGCGTATCGAAAAATCAATTTCATCCAGAGCCTTGATACCGGGAAAAAACTTAGAAATCCCTTTAAGCTCCAGTATTGGTTTACTGTCCAATATTAAATCCTCCTACACCTTAGCGATGTATAACCAGACTCCACCCGCAACCACTCGTTAGTACTAATTATACTTGACTGCCTGTTCACATGTGGCTCTGTTATTATTACAGAGCCACAAATACAGGCTCAATTAATCTTCAAAACTGCTACTAGAAGATCTCTGCAAACTTTGCAACGTTGTTCTTGTCAAATACATATGGCTTACCCATTACGGTAGTACCGTCTTTACCCACAGTAATCTTACCCATGTGACCAGCATCAATCACATCGCCTTCCTTACCCTTGATCTTGTCAGTAAGCAGAGCTTCGCAGATATAGGCAGAGGTATAACCAAGGTCTACAGGATTCCATAGAGCCATTTCCTTACAAACACCATTTTCAATATACAACTTCATCTCTGATGGCAAACCAAGACCGGTCAGCTCAACAACATCCTTCTTGCCATTATCTTCAATAGCCTTAGCACAAGCCAGAAGACCTACAGTAGTTGGTGACGTAATACCGTTGAGATCAGGGTACTTATTGAAGAGGCCAACAGCCTCACGGTATGACTTATCAGCACTATCATCACCATAAACAACCTCTACTAATTCTATATTCTTATAAGCAGGGTTGGCTTTGAGCTCATTCCACATAGCTTCAATCCACGCATTCTGGTTGGTCGCCTGTGATGAGGCAGAGACAACCGCGAACTTGCCTTTGCCGCCCATAAGCTTAGATATCAGTTCAACCTGCTGTTTACCCACTAGCTCAATATTACTTGGAACCAAGTCGATAATACGGCCTTTAGGGCTGATACCGGAATCAAATGAAATAACTTTAATTCCACGCTTCATAGCTTTTTTGCAGACAGGGACAAGTGCATTGCGGTCATTGGCAGAGATTGCGATTGCATCAACCTTCTGCGCAATCAGAGTCTCGATAAGATCAATCTGACCTTCAGCAGTAGTCTCAGGAGGTCCCATATAGATAATCTCTACATCCCCAAGCTCTTTTGCAGCCTCTTTCGCACCTTCAGCGCATGCATTAAAGAATCCATTTCCCATAGACTTCACCAACACAGCTACCTTATACTTCTTCTCCTCTGCATTGGCCTTACTAGAAAATGCAGACATAACCAGTGCAAATGCAACAAGTACCAGGGCGAATCGTAACACAGTCGAGAATTTCTTTTTCATCTTTTTCTCCAACAATTTTCAACAAAACAATAAACAGACAAAACTACAGTATATAAATAAGTATCACACATACTTAGTTATTTATGACTTGATATTAAGATTTGAAGTTCAACAGATTGGAAAAAAAACAATGCCAAAGTTGAAGCTACTAATAGTTTACTACTCATTTTATTTTATGCCTTCACATTCTTATTTTTCGTTAGCATATTTTTGTTATTTCATAAAACATCATTATTATTTAATTAACCGACTAACCCAAAACCTAACACGTTGTATTACAATCTCTTATGTTAGCGGTGGATTTACCTGGGATTACTAATAACGAAAAACCACCTGAAATGAACCTTTCAATCCGTCCTAATTGAATAATTATTTGCTAAATCAAAATTCATATACACAGTCAACATTATTAGCTTAACCAGCGAAAATTCATATTAACCCAGCCTTAGCATCTTAATAATATTTTGATCTTCATTAAGGTTATACCTCTCTTTGCATTTGCTAATTTGCTTATTGAAAACAGGTTTATTCATCCCACATATAATGTATACTCATTTGGCTAATGCCAACAATACAAGAATCTCAGAGCTTTGATCGCCCTGAGATTCAACATGAACTATACAAATTAGTCAAATATACTTATTACTAATCCTATTAATAATAAATCACCGAAAACGGAATAATCGTATTAGATCCTCTTGTCTTGAGCAATGCAATCTTTGAAGACCTCAGTACCACGTTTATTAGCGCAAAAATCGCCACACATGCTGCAGGTTCCTTCTTCGCTGGGCGTACGACTATCATGGATTGCCTTAGCCACCTCCGGAAACATAAGTTCGGAATAAAGCTCATCCCAGCGCATATCACGTCGCAGTATAGCCGCTCGCTTCTCTCCATCACGATACTGAGGATACTTGGCGATATCCCCAACTCTAACCGCCATTCTGGTCGTACGAACTCCAACCCTAACATCCTCTACAGTTGGTAGCGCCAGGTGTTCTGCCGGCGTAATATAACAGATCAAGTCGGCTCCATACCGTGCTGATTGTGCTGCCCCAATCGCTGCGACAACATGATCATAACCGGCGCCGGTATCAGCAGGTATCGGCCCTAGCACATAATACGGCGCACTACCACTCATCCGCTTCTCAAGGATGATATTAGCCTCAATTTCATCGAGTGGCACATGTCCCGGGCCCTCCACCATCATCTGACACCCCATTTTTCGTCCTAGTTCAGCCAATTCACAATTAGTTATCATCTCTGCCATCTGAGCTCTATCGTGGCTATCATGTATCGCCCCGGCTCGAATACCATTACCCAGGGACAATACTGCATCATACTTCTTCATAAGTGCACATACCCGGTCAAACTGTTCATATAATGGATTCTCAGCATTATTATAGTCCATCCACGACACCATAAAGGTTCCACCCTTGGATACCAGACCTCCATACCGGTACCCCTGTTTGCGCAATCTCTCAACCGAATACTGATTAATCCCGCAGTGTATAGCCATAAAACTTAATCCATCTGCAAGCTGCCCTTCAATCAATTCGAATAAATACTCAGGATCGAGTCTATTGGGGTTCTTGGTCTTTCTCGCAGTCTCGCAAAAAGCTTGATAAAGTGGGACATTCCCCACGGGCAGATTTGTTGCCTGGAGCACTTCCCGCCGCACGGCATCAAGATCTCCTCCTGCAGATAGTTCCATTAGCGTATCCGCCCCCTCCTCTTCCGCCGCACAAGCCTTGGCCATCTCCAAATTTATATCACAAATATCAGAGCTGGTACCGATGCTGGCATTGACCTTGGTACGCAGCCCCTGCCCTATCGCGACAGCTTTCTGATTCTTCCTCGCAGGATTACACGGGAGAACTATACTCCCCGCCGCAATACCCTGACGAATCTCCTCTGCGGTAAGATACTCCTGTTCCGCAGCACTCTTCATTTCAGCGGTTACAATGCCTTCACAGGCCAATTCAAGCTGGCTCTTCATTTGCTCACTCCTAAATATCCTCAGTATACAAACAAAAAAAGGATTCTAGCCATAATAGCTAGAATCCTTTTCCATAAGATTCAATTCAAAGTCCAAATTACAGCAGACCTTTAGTACAATATTGATTCGTCTCCTGACTTACAGCCCTGACAAGCACAAGCGTGTCTCTACTCCCAAGCCTTCCCAGTAATACTAACACTAGTGGCATAAATGGTTTCGTGACCGTATACAGTGATGGGATCGTTGTGGATTTGCACCACATTCCGTTAATCAACTATACAAAATCAAATTTTAAATACAAATATTAAGCAGAAACCTCTTCGGTAGGGGCAAGTACGCTTACTGTATTCTTCCTTCCCCTGCGAAATTCCACCACACCATCAGTTAGCGCAAATAGAGTATAATCACGACCCTGTCCAACATTTACACCTGGATGAAACTTGTTACCTACCTGGCGCACCAGGATATTACCGGCAATAACGCGCTCACCACCATACTTCTTAACACCTCTGAATTGTGGGTTACTATCACGACCGTTTCTACTAGAACCCTTACCTACTTTATGTGCCATTATCAACTCCTCAATAGATTAACATATTGCCATACCCTGTGTCATCGTATTATATACAACCTAATCACGGATATGCCCAGAGTGGCAACATGCCACCTTGAATAATTCCACCCTGAATACTAGGCAGAGATGCCTGTAATCTTAACCTTAAGATACTTCTGACGGTGACCCTTGACAGTCTTACTATCCTTACGGCGGCGGAAGAAGACACATCTGGTCTTTGGCCCTTTAACCATCTCCAGCACCTTACCGGTAACCGATGCACCCTCAACCTTAGGAGTGCCAATTTTTGTCTCTTCACCTGTAACCAGGCGAACATCTTCAAAGGAAACATCGCTTCCGACCTCGGTACCGAGAAGTTCAACAAAGATCTCATCACCTTCAGCCACGGTATACTGTTTACCACCAGTTTGAATTACTGCCTGCATTTTACCCTACCTCATTATAAATATATAATTAAATTAAAAACAAGTTCTACGATTGTATAGACTTACAAAGAAAAATCCAGTGATTTTTCCTAAAAAAATCAACTTTTATTAAAATCATATAGAATTTATGTTAAACCAAAGCACAATTTCGCAAATATAATGAAAAAAGGAGAAATTTCTTCCTCCGTATATCATACTACTAAACCACCGTTTTTCTAATTGATTCTTAACATAATACAAAGACTTACGTTACTTTCAACATATATTTTATTTTTTTTTAAAAATTTACGCTTTTGCCTCTGCATTCAGTATCTCTGTACAGAGATTATTGAATATCATCCCGTTCTGAATAACCAGATCAATCCAATAATTCATTGCCCTGGCATTGGTCAAATCAGCCCAATTCGCAAAATGATTAAGATACTCATCTTCAAGTACTTTAAACCCCTTCTGCGGATGTATCTCCAGAGTAAAGGAGGTCTTGGAGCCGTTTATACGACGCAAAGCAATTTCAAGTATGCGTTTCAACCCGCTGACCCCATACAGCCCGCCAATCGCTCCAATGCTGGGGAGTAATGTCGGTATCTCCCAGAAAAATGGGAGGTGGTCACAGACGCCATACGGGCTGAAGGTAGACAGCGGATGTCCGTCATGTAGATGAAAATGAATAGGGATTTCGTGCTTACAGATCGACTCTACATAATTTATGGCAAATTCCCGCCCGCGCTGCGCGGCACCGGCAATAGTATTGTAACGCTCAAGCGTCATTGCCGGACCCGGTTTCAGATCTTCGTCCGCAAAATTCTGATTTATCTCACGAAGTTCAAGCATTGTGGCGTTAATCCCAATATGACCGACATCAAGGCAGATCCCAATATTGGCCAACCCTGTAACCGCCTCCACCAGTTTATAAAACAATTCAAACGGCAGACAAGCAGCATATTCAATATAGACCACACCTTCGCTGTGCCCCTCTAATTTTCCACTCAAACGTTTGATCAACTCTATCCCAGCTGCAAAATTATCGACATAGAACAGCGTGTCATGCAAAACATAGCCGGCTATCTGCGAGCCTCCGGTCAACACAAAATCGCGCACTCTATCGGTATCATCATGATCGAGTACTACCGAATACGGCAAATGAGCTGTCGACCTGCCGGTATCCGGGGTAAATTTGAGGATTTGCCCCAGGTGTTCAGGAGTTCCAGGATGAATCTCAACCCCCATTCCGGCACGCTGATACCTGTCCTTACCCAGATAGAGCAAGGCATCATCACCCTTGATATGATAATTCAGCAATCCATTTACTATTGGTCTAGACATCTTTACTCCTTAGCAATTCCTGCTTGCGGACGTGACTGCACAATATAATAATTACCATGTGCATACGCCCCTTCAATATCCTGAGGCGTTCCGAAGAAGTCCTCAAGTTCAAACCCGATACTGCTCAAACTGCTGGCAATAGCTATTAGTTTATCACCCAGGAATGGTTCAAACGTAGAATATGTAATAGTCCTGGCTACCAATCCACCCGCAGCGGTATCCAGAGCTAAAGCACGCGAAATATCAGCACAACGCAGCACCTCTGCCTTACTTGTTGCCTGTGAATATTTGAGACTGCAGGGTGTCCCCGCCTGATTGGCAGAGGCCAGGGTCTCACCAAAACCTACGGCCAACTCAATTCCTGCCTCTCCCCGCATCCCCGTAACCGGATTTGCCGTATGCAAGACAAATGAAAACTCTGCCTCAACCACCTCTTGTATCAGAACCCCCATAAATACCTTTTCATGGGCTACACCGTATTTATTCCGGCTCAAAACCGCACGTCTGGTCCATTTCGACGCCCAAACCTCTTTGAGCGCTTCAGCAAGATTATCGATACTTACCCCAATTACACTATCATACAGCCCGGCACCGGCAAATCCCTTGAGATCCTCGCCGCTGGAACTGGAACGAACCGCAAGGATAGTATCACCGCCAAAATACTCGGCGACATCGATAAGTAAGGTATCTGGCACATCAAGTTCCTGGATTAAGTCCTTTAAATCATCCAGAACATCATCGAGTTCACTCAGTGGTGCATTATCAAGTTCCATGAGGAGTTCATCATATTCGTTCTTCAGTTCCTCATCCGCCTCCAAACAAAGCTCCATCACCCCGTAAGGGACAGCCATCACCTTGGGCGCAACAAAACCGGTGAACTTTGTGGACAAATTGTATAGCTCGGCTGAAGCTCCAGCCTTAGCACCACAACAACTGCTGATAATCTCATCTGGATAGAGTATCTTTATCTCCGGGCAGAGGTTGACTTCAGGAATAACGATCTCGGTCTTATGCGGCGCCTCAACCTCTACCCCCTCCTCAATCCGGCTGATCCCATCCTGAGTAAATTCTAATACCACCTCACTCCCGATCAACTCTTTATATGCACTGAATGCCGAGACCTCTTCCGCCGCCGCAAAGGGTACTCCTCCACTGCGTGCCCGCACTCCAAGATGTGAAAGATGCGCAATCGGATGGAACAACAATATACCCTTTACCGAATCCGGTATCTCCTCATCTCCCTGCGCCTGCCGGAGAAGCACAAGATACTCACCCTCGATATCCTCAAACTCTTCAAGCGAACTCGCTTCAATCATCTTCCCCTTGGCCAAGCCACCGTTTACCACGCTCCAAGGAGCAAACTCAAGTTCAGCTCTGAGCAACCGTTGCGCTCTGCCGAGAATACGTGAAAACTGGAATATTATATTTGCCCTGATATCACCTTCACAATAGACCTCAACCGCATGCTGTGGAATCCTGAAAGCCTTGCCCAGAGCTACGACCGCGCCGGTAAACTCCAAGTTGACAATATCGGCATAGGTGGAACATAGACGTAAACCGCGCTGGACTGAAGCCCACAAGCGGAGAAGTTCAAGCCGACCTGAATCAGCGAGAACATCCTTCTCCCAGGCTGAAAAGTCTGTAAGAATTGCCCTGCTCTCCTCAACCATAAACTCACTCAAGACAATATGCTGCAAAGCAATTAGAATTATCGCAAAATACTCGCGCGTTAACTTACCATCCTTGGGAAGTTCGTTGATTGCCTCACTAATCGTAGCAAACGCAAAGTCCTCAAGTTCAATGTCTGCCAATCGTATCTCTGCCAGGTAATCAAGCTTACTACTGGCAGCAAACTCTTTAAACCTACTCCTGACCTTCCAAGCCTCGGTTGCTCTGGCAATTGGATCAGCAGCATTACTCAAAGCCACAAAATCATCAATTACTCCGACCAACTCCGTGTCCTTCTCTTTGAGCTTGAGCAAGCGCCTCTGCAAACCTTCAGCATTGAAAAATTCCTTCAACTCTTCATAGAATACTTTAAACTCCCTGACAAAATCCGGGGAATAGTCAGCTCCAGCGACAGTAATCACCCCAAGGATTCTCTCAGCGGTCTTCAGATCCTCCGGGCCGGCACTCCGGTGCAGTTTATTCTGCAGATTGTGCTTAATATCCAGTTTGAGTTCCTTTGGAATATCATTTCGATGCGCAATATCTCTGATCCGGGTCAAGGGTTCATGGCGCATAAACTCTTCCGCATGCGAGGGAAGATAAGGGTAAATCCTACGCAAGATCCAAGCGTTACTCTCGTTTCTAAACTTAGAAATCGCCTCCTCAATATCTAGGGCTGCCTGCGCATGATGACAAGGCCGGAAGTGCCCGCCATCCTCCACACAAGGAATTTCCGCGGTAGAGAGAAAGCGCAGATACACCATTACCGCAGCCAAATCTGAATTACTCAACTCCTCATGATTTATAAAGAGATCCTTCACCGCTTCCAGTCGTCGCCGCCAACTCTTGCGTGTAGCACTAAACTTAATTATCTCCTTAAGCGCCCAGCTATCAGCTTCGACAACCCCCGAACGTGAAATAGTGCGATACTCCGGTTCCTCTGTCTCAACGGCTGCACTCTGCTCAATTTCAGTCGAATAGTCGACCACTTCACTCGTAACTTCGATCGGACACTGTAACCGCGCCGCAGTATCGCCGAGCATCGCCTTAAGGCGCTCAAAGATGGTATCAAGCAGTTCGTGCTCCTCCGGCCACTGCTCCATAATCAAGCTTCCTGCATAACCTCGTTCCTTGAGGATATCGATAAATAACCTGACGCCGGCATCGTTATCCTTAGAAGCGGCGGTAAAGAGCGGTAGATGACTATCACTATCCCCCCAATTTTCATGAACATGGGCATGAATAATATTAACCTCTGGCGAAAGCTGATTAATAAAGCCAATATAGTCATTACGTGTTGCCTCACAGCAATTCGCATGCCCGATATCAATGCACATTCCGACATGACTCGAACTCTCAACCTCAAGCTGTCCCAGTTCAGCAAAGAACTGATTAAAATGCTCAGGAGAATGCAGCGGCGTATTCTCAATAGCAAGCCCCAGTCCACGAACATGAGTAGCAATAATAGCCGGCTCCAGAGCTTTGACAAATTCTGTTACCCCAGAACTGACATCCAGATGTACATTGACCAATGCCGCCCCGATATTATCAGCAATAGTTATCGCCGCAAAGATATCCTTCATCCCCGGATGGGTAAGCGGCGTACCAAGACAGGACGCATGCACCGAGTAGCGTATGCCCAGGCTACATGTGAGCGCTTTTAGTTCTGCGGCTCTCTGCGTACTAACATCTAAGTAATCCCAACCACTACTTGAGCCATCATCATAGTGCTTCTTATCGCTGAACCACTCAAACGCCGTAAACCCATGCTCTAATGCGTATTTGAAAGGTTCTTCCGGATCACCGGTAAAGAAAGCGGTCTGGTTGCCAACAAAGATACTCATTCTACAATCCTATCTGGGGTCTATTCTGGACAATATAATACTCACCATTCTGCACAGCTCCTTCAATATCCTGTGCAAAGCCACATATCTCTTCTACCTCAACACCGATTTTGCCGATATTAATACATAGTTCCTCACGGAAGGACGGCTCAACCAGCAGTTTTTCAGCTGTATAATCCAAGGTGCGCAACTCAGGCTCATACGCAAGATAGCTGTCGTACAGACCGGCTCCGGCGAAGCCCTCAAGATCTTCTCCGTTTGAATCAGACCTAAAGATCACGCCACCGCCAAACAAGCCCTGGCTCTTTCCAGGCAGAGAACTAATATTGATTGCTTCTGTATTCTTATTATAAGTAAAACCAAGTGAACGCCCCGGATAGTTCCCCACCAGAGTCTCACCCATACCGAGCACAACCTCGGCAAATACCTCATCAGGATTGCCCGTAATCGGGTTTACCGTATGAATAACAAAAGCATAATCCGCTCGTACCACCTGCTGCACCAGAACCGCCATCTGTAGTTTTTCATGTGCCAAGCCAAGATGCTTGCGGGAGAAGTAAGCCCGATTATTCCACTTCGAAGCCCAGACCCGCTTAACCGCCAACCAAATCTCTTCCCAACCGGTATCTGCAAAATCACACCCCTGCCAGACAGAGAGAAAAGCATCCTTGAATCCAAGCGGTTCATGAAAACGCAGAATAAGCTGGCGCAGCTTTTCCAGGCTAGCATCGGTGTCCTCTTCAGCCAACTGTATCAGACTATTATACTCGGTGACAAATTCAAGATTCTCTTTGGCCGCCAGCGCAGCTTCAAAGCTGCCAAACGGTACCGCCATAGACATCGGTAATTTCATCCAGTCAGATAGCTTCCCTAAAAGAATATTGAGGTTATTGGATTTTCCGCCGAGTATCTCCCGCGAGAACTCCTCACGCGGAACCGCCCACTCATGGAAAGGACGAATCTTCACCGACGACACATCAAACTTTTTCACCGCATTCGTGAGATGTTGCTCATGCCCTTCCTTGTACCTGATCCCGCCTGTAGGCGTCGATGCCAACACAATACTCTTGCCGCTAAGAGCCTGTACGTCTTGCCAGATTTCATCCTCAAAGCAAGCGCCAAAGACAACGCCCAAATTTCGGGTACGTACCGAGAGGTGCGAGACCAAATCCGGCGCCTCGCGGGCAATTATACCGACTACGCCGCTAGGCACCTCCTCATCACCGCCAACCACCTCGGTAATAAGCACTGTCGGTTCAGAATAAACGACCGACTCAACCTCATGCAGGTTGCGCACCGCGATCAACCTACCGGAAGCACTTCCCGGGCCAATCACCTGCCAACCACCCATTCCTGCCGCCTGCCGCAAATGCTTCAGCATAGCGTGAACAATTTTCGAGAGCGGGAAACTCTCACCGCCACGCACCGTCTCCTCAGCAAATAATTTTACCGCCCAGTCATCACATTTACATGCGGACCCGATATAATCCGCAACCGGCTGGATAAACCCTGAGACCGCAGCAGCATCGCCCTGCACCACCCGCGCCAACCTTTCAGCTATGGTAACCCCCTCAAGCGCAGACAATCCAGTCAAATTAATCGTATCCGCACATAACCTATCCCAGTGCTTCTCAGCAATATCAAGTTCTTCGGATTCTTTCCCTGCCAGAGACATCTGTGCCAAGGCAAATGACATATTCTCAACCAGACGCGGATAATCATCCTGATTTATCGTTTCAAAATCCCGACGTACGAGATCTTCAAGCGCCATATCAAGATATACCAGATCAAGTATCTCCTCATCACCACCAGCACTATTGACCCGTCCAGCCAACTGCTGTCGAAGCGCAATTGTCCGCTCAATACGCCTCTCTGGAGAACTAAGAAGCGAACGTACAGCGCCTGCAAGCTCCCCTCCGATCAGCCGTTCGGCTCTACCTACTGCAGTTGCAAGTTCTGCTCCACCATGTACCGTCTGAAGTATCCCAAGATAATTCTCAAAGTCTCGAATCAATGAATCTTTGGCCTCCGCGCGAAAATCTGGAGCAGTCACGATTGGCCGATCATAGCTCTGCATCCGTTCTTTGGATACGCCATTCTCCAGAAGGACTTTATAAAATAGCTCAACATCTCCGTTACTTCGAAGGAACTCCAGGTACGCCTTACAGATTGAGACATCATCAGGCGTAGTATTATTATGTAACTTCTGATGCCACTCCTCCATAAAATGCCCATGTGTCTCCTTTATATGATTGCGATGCATAATGTTAAGTATTTCATCACGGATCATCTGCCCCTGACCACCGTCACCGCCGCGCCCGACAGTATTCATAATACGACGAATCCAATACCTCTCAACAGAATTATCCCTCCAGAGCTGTGCCAGTTTATAGGTAAGTGAACGCTGACTATGAGCTAAATCGCGCGGTTTGGTATTGTAATTCCTCTGCCAGTCTAGTTGCCGGATAGCGCTGTAACGCAACCAGATAAAGATGATCATCAGAGTTTTACTGGAAATTTTATACCTATTGAGCAGATCCATACAAAGATTATATCGGTGCATCAACGTCCAACTCCGATGCCCAGCCTCACAACCGATTATGGTCTCAACCATCTCACCATACTCTTTGGGCAAGAAGTCCGGCGCCATATCCTCAACAAACAAGGTTAGAAACAAATTATTGCCTTTGTATTTTATCCACTTATCATCATCTGACTGATACAACAGGAACGCCATAGCTTCTGGCCCCGACTTTATCGATCCCAATATCTTCATACTCAGTTTGGACAGCCCTTTTTCCTGGACAAACGATGTCCGCACAGATTTCTCGTCGTAAACCACCGAAATTTTATCTCTAAGCGCTACCGGAGGGCAACTCCATTCACTATTAAACCTATCGGTTATGCCCCAATGCAAGAACAGCGCACCAACAACATTAGATACCATGAAGACATTAAAACCCCCATCAATCTCGACTCTTGCCAGAGCCAGATCATCACCGCTATCTAGGCGGTAAATCTTGGTAAAGGTAATTTTCTGCTGCTCACAACCACTAAGCCACTCCTGTAATGCCGTTTCCGGCAAGACTTCAGAACGTTCAACATATGTAAGTTTTAGGTTATAGTCATATCTACCGTTCTTCTCATAACGTTCTTCATCTGGATAATACAGAACAAATTCAAGCGCATTCCATTTGATTGGAGCTCTTAGTGTGAATTTAATTGTTGATACACCTGCATCAATCATAAAAGGCGTGCGCACAGCCAGTTCGTTGAATTTACTCGTGCCTTCTGCCCAGGAGTTACTCGGTGGCGCTACCCACTGTGATACACCTGCAGCAAGCAACCCCCAGTGTAAGATACACCGCTTGCTTTCGTTCATGGAGAATACTAAGGAGATACTATCCTCATTATAGTAACTTCTTACGGTCAAAGGGATCCTGTCCTTCCCAACAGCAAATTGTTGTTGGGTCTGTTTTACCGTAGATTCCGCTATTACATGCATATATTCCCCTTCATTCAAGACCAGACGAATTTTAAAATAATTATTATCCATAAATTATAACAGTATAATTTTTTTTGGCTAACATTATATCTGTCATATCCTGAAAATAAAAAAAATTAGTAACTACACGCAGTAGTTACTAATTATAATGCTAAAAACTAATTTTCATATTAGATAATAATTAATCTGCAAATGAGTTGTCAAGCATATACTGATATACCCCTTCGGTATACGCAGAGACATTGTCCCAATTGAACATATCTTCACAAGCCCTGCGCCCATTAGCTCCAAGTGCCCTACAATGCTCATGATCAGCGAGCATAGAACCCAGTCCATGCGCTAAACCTCCAGGATTAGCATCAACAAGGAAACCATTGATATTATGCCAAACAAACTCACGTGGGCCACCGGCATTGGTAGCAACCACAGGCTTCCCTGCCGCCCAAGCTTCAAGTATAACAATACCAAATGGTTCATTTCTGCTCGGTACCGCTACAATATCTACCGCCCGCATAAGGTCAATATATTTATTACGAGGAAGCGCTTCAAGGAAAACAATTGAATCGGCCAACCCAAGATCTTGCGCAATAGCCACAATCCGCTCCTTCTCTGGACCGGTTCCTGAGATAATAAATTTGGTCTCAGGATAGCTGGCATTCACCATAGGAATAGCCTCTACCAACATATCCATACCCTTCTGCAGACTCATTCTACCGGCCGCGAATACTGTTGGTGCCATAGGCGCAATTCCATATTCAGCCTTTACTGCAGCCGGATCGATAAAGCCATCAAAGGCATTATAATTCACCCCATTTGGCACAACATGCACCTTTTCATGAGGCACCGCATAGATACGCTCAACCTCTTCAGCGAGGAATCCGCTCACACAGATAATCTGATCTGCATGAAAACAAGCTTCGGCTTCAGCGTCACGAATTTCCTTGGCAAATCCATCAAAGAAGACATTACCATCACGCCCATACTCGGTAGAATGTATTGAAAACAATGCTTTGATTCCATACTTCTGCATAGTCAATTTCATTGCCTTGCCGGTCAGCCAGTCATGAGCATGGATAAGATCAAAATGCCCAACCATTGTTGTAATATCAGAGAACTTATCAGCCATGGCTTCGCACATCTTGTCCATTGAGGCAATAAAATCATCCTCAACAACCTCATGATCAATTCTATGATAATGCACACCGTCAACCATACTATAACTATCGAGATTTTCTTTACGGCGTGTAATCACATGGACTTCATGCCCGCGCCGTTCAAGACCTGCAGCTAATTCTGTAACATGTACACCCAACCCACCCATAAAAATTGAGTGAAGAGATTCCCACGAGAACATTGCTATACGCATAACTGAATTCCTTTATAAATCAAAACACACAAAAACAACCCCAAAAAACTCAAATTATTATGGCTGCTATGGCCGACACACTCAAAAGCTTCTAGTGATTCGAGGAGAAGTTCCTTAAAAGTTTTAAGCAATACCGTAGGCCAAGAATAATAAAAAAAACACCAAAAAGAAGAAGTTAATTCGAGTATACTTGTTTTGATTCGGAATGTATATCAAAAAAAAACATTAATCAACATTCAAAAAGCAAATATCTAACACTTGACACCATTAAAATCCATAACATGTTGATACAAAACAATATTACATAAACAACTTTTATTAAAAAAAATTAAATTTTAAGATTTAATCTGCTATTCCTCCATTTATTTTCGCTTATAACCTAAAAAAACAACTAATTTTCACCACTTATAACAGAGATTTATATATTTCTAATGCTGCCGGAAATGGTCTCAATGCGCGTTCGAAAATACCCAGACTATATGCTATCGTCAACCCATAATTGGTCACCGGGACCCCCTGCTCCTGGCACTTCAGCAGCCGATTCAACACCTGTCTCCGGTTGGTCATACAGGCGCCACAATGAATAACCAGTTTATATTCGGATAAATCCTGCTCAAAATCATGACCCTGCACATGCTCAAAATGCAACTCCCCGCCAACGTACTGGGTAAGCCAACGCGGTATCTTCACCGTTCCGATATCCTCAGCTATCGGATGATGCGAACATGACTCGGCAACAAGGATCTTATCACCCGGAACGAGTGACTCAATCGCCATAGTACCTGCAACCTGTAGATTAAGATCTCCTTTAAAGCGCGCAAAGAGTATCGAAAAACTGGTCATATTAATCTCAGGTGGCGTGTCTGCTGCAACTTTTAAAAATGCCTGCGAATCGGTGACAACCAGCTTGGGTGGTTCTTTCAGCCGTGCCAGAGCCGCACGCAACTCCCGTTCTTTCACCACCATGCAGTAACTGTCATTATCCAGAATATCCCGAATTGACATTACTTGAGGCAGGATAAGTCTACCTTTAGGCGCTTCTTTGTCTATCGGAACCACGAATACACAGAGTTCCCCCGGAGGAACAAGATCTCCGAGAATTGCCGGAGTATTAACAAAATCTTCTGGAGCCAGACGGAGTATAGCCTTTCTGACCTCACCAATATTATCCCCGTTTCCGGCACTAACCTGAAGATAGTCAAGCTCTTGTGCCGTAAGCACCCTCTCCACCTCAGCCGAGAGCTGGATAAGATCAATCTTATTAACAACAACGAGCAATGGAATCTTACGTTTGTTTACTTCAGCCGCTATAAGTTCTTCAAACTCAGCCCAGGTGTCTCCCTCAGTCACAATTATAGCCAGATCAACTCGATCAAATATCTGCTTGGTACGTTCATTTCTAAGCTCTCCAAGCATACCCTCATCATCAAGCCCGGCGGTATCAATGAACAACACCGGCCCAATAGGCAAAAGTTCGATAGGTTTCTCCACAGGATCAGTAGTCGTGCCCGCAATATCCGAGACAATAGAGACCTGCTGCCGAGTTATTGCATTCAGCAGACTCGACTTACCCACATTTCTCCGACCAAATATTCCGATATGCAGACGCATACCTCTAGGTGCTTTTACCATTATTCTTCCTCTATTCTACCCTGTTTAACCTCTGTATCTTTTCGCAAAATTTGTGCTGCAACATCCATTAAAAATTCACCTGCCTGCGCTCCCCCCAATCCCATCTCCCTGGTTGCATAGGTATCTCGATTTGCGTAGGTATCAGCTTTGGTTGCATACCCCTTCCAACTACCGTTGAAACTTGTTACCAAGATATCCTCATTTTCCTGTAATTCTGTGGTCAACTCTCCGGCAATATCAACCGGCATTCCGAATAGTGCATACTTGCCAATGCGCAGATAGGAGATATGTACTGGATTATCAAATAACACCGAAGCAAGCACAGGCAAAACTCCCGAATGTGATCCGAGCAATGCCAGCCTTGCCCGCGGCATAGCAATGGGTAAATACAGACTTGAGATACTGTTTACACTCTCCGCGGGAGTCGCAGCAAAAACCGGCGCCAGGCGTTCTGCCAGCAGCAGCCCAAGCTTTTCCGCGCCTTCCTGGTGCAAAAATATTGAACGCGCATCCCCTACCGAACCCGCCGCAAAGAGTATCCCCTGTGCCCCCGTAAGCCGTTTAAGTTCACGACATACTGCGCCGGGATAATCTGCTGCAAACTTATGCACATCCTTTCGCACCACAGTTGCATGGGCTGCATACGCTACGAGTACCGCAATAACTCTTGCAGAATCAGCAGCATCCACAAAGCTCAAACCCGTGAGATAAGGATTGACTCCATGGGCTCCACCCTTAAGATCTTCAGGGTGTTCTTTATAAATTCTATTTTCCAGCCACTCATGCGCATCGGTTTTGAGATACTGAACCCTGGCTTTGACCAGATTTTTGCGCGACGCGATTATTGCAGAAATAAGTGAGTTCTTCAATGCTTCATAATACTTTGGAGAATACTTGCCATAAAAAAGCTCAAAGAACGGATGTTCAAACCACCCTCCGACTCCCGAATGCGTATGTGTCGCCGTAAAATACAATTCGTCCTGTTTGAGCCCGGTTTCATAGCAAATATCAGCTATAATTCTACCCATTAAGAGCATAACATCAGCGCCCACGATAGTCACCTCCGCCCCGCCGGCTTTAACCGTAATGGCTTTGGCATATAATTTATCAATTGACCCTTCACTAGCCAACGGCTTTCTATCGGTATAGCCCATTATCGGTTGTCCGGCTTCAACTGCGATTTCAGACTCCCCGTAGCCGACATATAGCTCGCCACTCCCGAGCAACAGTTCAGAACCTTCAAGGTTCTGCATACTTTGTGTATAATACTCCGTATTGGCAAATTCTTTATCCTCAACCCATACCGGCCCAGTGATAACATACACGAGTGCCAACAGCCAGAGAAGGAATACGCAATTTTGGGGAACCATAACTCTTTTTAATATATTTAAAATCATACTAGTTTTATCAACCTTATAATCACCGATTCAATAACGCTATTATAATCTAATTCAAGTAAATAATCAATCGTTGCAATAGCCCTTATAATTCTTATAATTCATAGGATAAAATATGGAGTATGCTATTTTAAAGTGAAATTTTTACATATTGATTTAAACCTAAACCAGATTAAAGGTCCGAAATATACTATGTCTGCAGAATCATTTGCCCCCAGAGATGAGAATTCGAAACTTAAAAGGATGTTCAGCCCCTTATATCTTCCAACATTTGATAAATATATAACGCTTAATTTTCTCAAGTTTTTCCTAAGCTGCATAATGCTGGTTCTGGCGCTGGTACTGCTCATCGACCTCCTTGAGAATTTTGATGAGTTCTACAAATATGCCAATATTAACCATAAATCTATCCCGCAGATGATCTGGATTCTAGCCAAGCACTACTCGGCCTACGCTCCCTCACTGGTTATCCAGCATATGTTTGCCGCGCTACCGGTCGCCGCCGCAATTATTACGGTAACCAGTGCAACCTTGAACCGCGAATTGACCGTGCTGCGCTCTTCCGGTGTCTCTCTACAGCGCACCATACTCCCAATATTACTCGTTACCCTGGTCATTGCCAGTGCCTACGCGCTCACCCGGGATATGTATGTACCCAACCTACTGCGCAAGAGTTTTGTAATGAATAACCGCCTCCGCCCCGCCGAAACCATCCCGCTAAAGATTGTTCTCAATGATGGCGAGACTATCCAATTTATAGAAATGGGACATTATGATGGCGAGACCGGCCAAGCCTATAACCTCCGAATAGAGGTGCGACAACTCGAAGATTTCCTTGCCGGCAAGAACATTTTCCATGCCTACCGCGCCAAGAAAGCCTCGCTGCAACCTTATATTGATGTATCAAATCCCGATGATGAACACCTCAATAAATGGACAGCAGAGGATGGTTCCTCAATTCTAATCCAGATGAACAATAACCGTGTCATCAAAGAATGGGACAATTCTATTCCAACCCTAGTAACCCAGGCGATGCTTGAACGACAGGTTCTCACCGAACAGGTAATGACCTGGGATGACCTGATGCGCCTATACTCAGATCTTGAGGTACGCCTGGAGATCAACAACCGACTCAGCGAACCACTATTACCAATAGCCATGTTGCTAATAAGCCTGTCGATAATACTCCGCCTTACCGCAACCGGACAACCTGCAAGCTATATCACCAATGCTATTGTGGGAGTTGTTTCATGCGCCATATTCTTCATGCTGCGCTCAGTATTCTTCTCACTCGGAGAATCCAGTACGCTCCCTCCGATCCTGGCAGCACAAGGGCCGAGTATTATCTTTATCGCCTTAGGGCTCTTCCTGCTTACTCGGATTGAAGTCTAACCGCTCCTCCCCTTACTATGAATATTGATAAATGGAAATCAGCCTACAGTCAAAAACTTTCCGTCTATTCAGACTGGGTTATAGGTTTATCCGGCGGTGTTGACTCAGTAGTACTCTTAGATCTCTGCACCCAATTACGCCAGAGCCTGCCTACTGGTATTAATCTCCACGCTGTACATATAAACCATCAGACCCGCGGTAAAGACTCCGACCGTGATGAAGCCTTCTGCCGCACTAGCTGCCAAGAAGCAGGAGTGAACTTCCACAGTCAGAGCCTTGATGTCGAAGCTCTGGCCAGAGCGAACGGACAGAATTTTGAAGAAGCCGCGCGCCAGGTACGGCATAAAATTTTTGGCGACTATATTCAGCAAAAGAAATTGACCAACCCCGTAATCCTTCTAGCCCACCACTATAATGACCAGGTAGAGACGATTATTATGCGCCTGCTCCGCCAGAGCGGCTTACGCGGATTGCAAGGAATCCGTGAACAGCTCAACCTCCCTGACGACAGACTGAGTTCCAGAATGAAGCTTGAGATTATCAGACCTCTTCTCAATATCCGTAAGGATGAAATAATTGCTTATGCCAGCGAACATAATCTCACCTGGTATGAGGACAAGAGTAATATGAATACCGACTACACCCGAAATCTTATACGTAACGTCATCATCCCCACCCTCGACCTCGCCGGTATCAATTATCAGAGTCCACTCCAGAAGCTCTCAGCCCTCGCAGCAGATGTTGAAAACTGCTTGGATTCAGAATACCGGCAAATCAAGATAATACCGAGTATACTCCGCCCATGTATCACCGTAGAATCGGCACGTAAGGCTGGTTTTTCCCCCTTCTGTCGAGCAGTTGAAGAACTTTGCGCTCTGCTCCACTCAGGATTTCTGCTACCAAACAAGGCCTATCCGGTGTTGCAGAAAGTTTTTACGGGGGAACAAGCAGCCACCGATCTTGGCGCAAATCTCCATCTGTACGAATATCGCGGCAAGTTCTACGTCTTTGACAAGGATGAACCGCTACTCACCCTGTCTTATTGTCACCAGCCGGATGGCTTCAGTTATGAGAACAAATTTTATCGGATTACAATTACTCGAACCATCCTCCAGGGCTCGCTACCTCAGGCTGAATCTAGAAATATTGAGTATATTCCTTTAGACTATGCCTCGGAACTACTAGAGTTGCGCCTGCCGACTCCGCGCGACCAACTGCTACCACTTGGACTAGCTGGAACCCAATCCAGTGCAAAATTATTAAAAAATCACCATGTTCCTCAGCACATACGCGCAAAAATACCCATACTGTGGGTAAATAACACTCCTCTCTGGGTAGCCGGTATCACCTTATGTCAAGCCGGAAAGCTTACAGAGCCTACAGGCGAAGTATTTTGTTTAGAATATTCAGAAAAAACATTTTGACAACTTTTTAAAAAAAATCTATCTTTAAGAAGGTATTAATTTTTTCAAAAGAGTTATCAAATTTCACACATACAACATACTGGAGACCGAAGACATGAGACTTACAAGAGTTGTTGCCACCCTAGGCCCTGCCTCATTTGATGAGGAAATTCTCAAAAAACTAATAACCACAGGTGTTGATGTTTTTAGACTAAACTTTTCTCACGGCTCCCACGAATCACACAAAGCTGCGGTTGAATCCGTACGGAGTCTATGCCTGGAGCTTGACCGATCTGTCGGTATTCTCCAGGATCTCTGCGGCCCCAAGATTCGTGTCGGTGAGATGACCGATGGTAAGATAATGCTTGCCGATGGTGAAGAGACTGTAATATCTTATGAAGATGTTCTGGGAACGGCTACGATGTTCTCATGTTCATACAAACCTCTGGCCAAAGACGCCGGTGTCGATGACCGAATCCTACTCAATGATGGTCTACTTGAACTGAAGGTAACCGCGGTGGAAGGCAATAATGTCAGGTGTAAGGTCGTGCATGGTGGGATTCTGCGCAGCAACAAAGGGATGAACCTCCCTGGCATGAAGCTCTCCACCCCTTCGGTAACCGAGAAGGATTTGAATGACCTCAAAGCTGGCCTAGACATGGGGGTAGACTTTATAGGCCTTTCATTCGTACGCAAAGCCTCCGATCTTGATCCTGTGAAAAAGCTCATCGCCGAGCATACCAACAGTCCGAAAATTATTGCTAAAATTGAGAAGCCTGAAGCGCTGGAAAATTTTGACGCCATCCTTGAAGCTGCAGATGGGATCATGGTCGCTCGCGGCGACCTCGGGGTTGAATTACCTATAGAGAAACTCCCGGCAATACAGCAAGAACTCATCTACAAGGCCAACCAGGCAGACAAAATTGTTATTACCGCCACCCAGATGCTGGAATCAATGATCAACAATCCCGTACCAACGCGTGCCGAGGTCACCGATGTCTCCGTCGCAATCAGCCAAGGCACAGATGCGGTTATGCTTTCAGGCGAATCAGCAGCCGGAAGCTACCCGGTAGAAGCGGTTGAGATGATGTGCAAAATCGCTCTTGAGACCGAAAAAAGCTTGAAACAGAATCACGACAACTGGAACTGGCGCCGTACCAAGAGTAACCACCCAATCGGTGATGCAACCAGTGATGCTGCATACAGAATGTGCGAAGAACTGAGCGCCAAGGGAATTGTTGCCCATTCCGCTACCGGCCAAACTGGTCTGTATATCTCTAAAAGCCGTCCCTTCGCTCCGGTAGTAGTAATCACCAATAACCGCGAAGCTGCCAGACAGATGCGTCTGTACTGGGGTGTAGAACCCGTATACAACGGCAGCCTGCATAGCAATACCGAATTGAGAAGTTTCGCTAATGAGTACTTCGTGAAGCACAACTATGCTCAGACCGGAGATACTGTAATAATAATGTCTTCCCGGCCTTTTGGCATGATTAATCATACCAATGGGGTTGAGATCATGAAGATTGAGGGTTAGTTGTGCTTAAGCGCGTGATGATAATTGGTGCACATCCTGATGATATCGAACTTGGAGCTGGGGGTCTGACCTACCAGCTCCTTGAATCAGGTGTCGAGGTACTAGCAGTAGATATTACCGATGGTGAACTTACCCCGATGGGAGACCGCGAAATCAGACAGCGTGAGACAGCTGCTGCCTCAGCAATACTCGGTCTTAAAGCACGAGTCTGTCTGGATGAGCCCAACCGTGTACTGCAGGATACCGTCGAAGCCAGGACCAAACTCGCTATTGAAATCCGCAGATTCCAGCCCGAACACATTATTACTCATTTGGAGCTAGATGCCCACCCCGACCATAGTGCTGCGTATCAGATAACCAAAGGCGCAGTGCTACTTGCCAGAATTCATAAAATTGACCTCCCTCATACCCCCTGGAGAAGCGGAAGAATTCTAAAATACCCTTGTTACCACCTCAAAACTGTATATAATCCAAGTATACTTCTCAATATCGATAAAACAACTTTTGAGAAAAAGCTTGCAGCCATCAAATGTTATGAGAGCCAATTTGTCTGGCACGAGCCAAATCAGAAGATTTTTACCGAAGTTGAGAATAATATGCGTTATTTCGGGAGTATGCTGGGGACAGAGTTTGCTGAACCCTTCTATACAGAGACACCACCCGGCTTTGCTGATCTTCAAAGTATAATTTAAAAATTATAGTAATTATAAGTAAGAGAATATAATGCCCAAGTTACAGATTAATGGAGATATCCGGGAGTTCACCCCGGAAGAGTTCCCTGCGTTACTCTCAGAACTACTAAAAATGCTGGGACTCAACGAGGTCGCAATAATAGCGGAAATTGACGGCAAAATAGTCAAAAAAGAGTCCTTTGCTCTGACTCAACTCACAGATGGCATGAAGATAGAGCTTGTCAAATTCGTCGGCGGCGGGTGAAAGGCAAGAGTAAAATACTGTTTTGATAATTGATTGAAATGTAGGAAAGCACATGAATAACGATAAATTAGTAATTGGCGGCAGAGAATTCAACTCACGCCTATTTGTTGGCACAGGAAAATTTAGCTCCTCTGAAACCATGAGCCAGGCGCTCAAAGCCTCAGAGAGCGAGATGGTAACAGTAGCCTTGCGCAGGGTCGATATCGGCGACCCTGGAGACGATATGCTCGAAAAGATCGATATGAAGCAGTGCCAGCTTCTGCCCAATACCTCTGGAGCACGGGACGCACAAGAAGCAATAAGGGTCGCAATGTTGTCACGTGAAGCCAGCGGGATCAACTGGATAAAATTAGAGGTCACCCCCGATCCATACTACCTCCTCCCCGATCCGATTGAAACACTTAAAGCTACCGTGGAGCTGGTTAAAGCAGGTTTTATTGTACTGCCGTATATTAATGCCGATCCCATACTTGCTCTGCACCTACAGGATGCCGGAGCGGCAACAGTAATGCCACTTGGCAGCCCCATCGGCAGCAACCGTGGTATCCAGACCCGTGCCAATATCGAGATTATTATTGAGCAAGCAAGGGTTCCAGTAGTTGTTGACGCTGGTCTGGGGCTACCCAGCCACGCTGCAGAGGCTATGGAAATGGGGGCAGATGCCGTACTGGTAAATACCGCTTTAGCGGTTGCGCAGGATCCAGTCTTGATTGCCGAGGCGTTCAAACTCGCCGTCCTTGCTGGACGTGCAGCTTTCCTCGCCGGACCCGGTAGTGTCAAAAAACATGCTGAAGCCTCAAGCCCGCTCACCGGTTTTCTTGATTAGATTCACCATTATATCATATGTTATAATACCTGTCCCAATTGAATGGAACAGGTATTTTAAACATCAATTAATTTCTGCAACCAAAATTACCACTCTCTGGCCAGTGTCCGAACAATTGTCTGCGCCAGTTCCGCAATAGCCTTCTCTTGAGCATTAGCATATACCTCATTCTTGGCGGTATCGAACTGCCCCGCTACAGAGCTATCCTGATTACTGGCTATATCCTTACCCTTGACCACAAAATAACCCTCTTTATTATCATACAAAGAGTAATTGGCTGAAATTACGGTAGATAATGTCCTAGGTTGATACTTACCATCATAGGTCAAACCAGTATTCGACACTTTATAAATATTTCCAGACAAGATCGCGTCACCACCTTCACGCACAACTTTCAGCCGCGGCGAAAGATTGATATACTTAATAATCTCTTGAGTAAGCCTCCCCTCAAGGTTATTGTAATACGTAGTATTACCAAAGGTCATAACCTCAATACTTTTGACATCATGTTCAGATAGCGCAGATTGCGTTGAATATGCACACCCGACAACAATTAATGCCAATACCATTATCAGAGCCAGATGAATTACAGATCGCATATTTACTCCAGTATACAGACAGATTACAAATACAAGTTAAACTCAAGTTATAAAAAGCTTTCGTTCACAACGAGAACTCTTAAAATTCTTCTGAAAAACTCCAGTCATTACTCTCGGCAGCTACCTCATTGGCTTTAACCCGCGCCGAGCTTTGTGCTTCTTCAATTATAGTAGAACTCTGACGGATAGAGACCGGTACTGCCGAAGCCGAGGTTTTATTCCGCAGGCTCTCAGGAATAGGAGAATTAAGCTGTGAAGCAGGTAAAGAAGTAGTCTGCGCTCTGCGCGTAGCCGCCAGCGGTACCGCGGTAGCCCCCGAGCCAACCGGCGAGGTTGGAGCTTGGGTCATAGGCACGGGCTGAGACACTACTTCCTCCTCTACTTCAAGCTTAACTTCTTGCTTAGAAGCTTGCATATTGTCAGTCCGATTCATGGTCGGATCAACGAAATCTGTCTCCGTAGTATCTTCGGTAATTTGCTCTTCAGTTTTACCGTCATTCTCCGTCTCAGTCACGCTGATGCGTTTACTGGTAACGGAAGCATACTCTTCACCCATCGGCACTTCATCCCTGCCCTTGGGTAATGAGGTTGCTGCGAGCGCATCCTCTTCCGGGAAATCAGAATCAATCCCTGGTACCGGCACATCATCAGTATGTACATAATCATCACTGTTAGATGCAGTAATAAAGGTTGGAGCCTTCTTAGTAATAAAGGGAATATTGAACTCACCTGCGGAATCTTTCTTTTCAGGTATCTTTACGTCCCCGATAATACGCCTAGCTTTACTGGCATAGGAGGTATTAGGGAAACGCACCATAATCTGTTCCAGCGAGAATTTATAGGCCACCATACTATCCCTGGTTCCCCGTTTCTGATAAAACTCAGCAGAATCCCAGAGTTTCTTTGCCTGAATCTCTTCAAGTTCTCTGATCTCAGAATCATAATCGTCAACAGGAGCAAAATCAGCAGAACCGGTATCAGCCAACCCCTCTTCATCCTCACTCTCAGCCGCCGCTTTCTTCGCTTCGTTCACCGCCACACGAACTGAGTTAATATCAGCGTCCCCCTGCATAACTTCCATAGTTTTCTTGAGAATACGTGCCTTCGCCACAAGTTCGGTGCTCATACTAAACTCAGTAAGTACCCGGTCAGCATAGACAATTCCTCGTGCCGGTTCATCAAGATCTTTATAGCAACTGGCAATCGCCAGTAACGACGCACCAGCATATGGGCCTACAGGGTCGTTCTCAATAACTGATTCGAATATTTCAATCGCAACTCTCTTACCAATTGTTGGGTTTTCATAATCATCTAACAGATTGACCCTTGCACCTTCCTGAAACTTCCTTCCGATCAAGAATTCAATCTTTATCAAATCACTCTTCTCCGCAGAGAAGGGATAGCTCTTGATAACCTGTTCAAGTGCTTTATAGGCATCATAATAATTTTCCATAAGGAACAAACAATTAGCTAATCGCTGCAGACCGACACCGGCCTCTTCACTATCTGGAAATGCTTTAAGCAGCAAAAAGTATTGCTGCGAAGCACTGAGATATTTACCTTCTTTCTCAAGCTTATATGCATACTTCAACTGTTCAGCCGGATTTGGCAAAGCTCTGCCCGTTGTCTGAGACCAGCCTTTATCCATAGTCCACTCCCAGTCCGCCGCAGCATAAGCAGCATTTCCAAGTAACAGCAGAAGACAGAACAAGGCAAGTATGGAACTCCGAACACGATAATAATACGCAAACATAGAATAACTTTTCATCAAATTCAACTCCACTCCCTATCTAATCTTCGCCAACTTCTGAGCAGCAGTCGTAGCCGCCTCGGTGTCGGGAAAACGTTTAATAATATCATTAAGCAAAAACTTAGCGGCCTCAATAGACTGTCTGTTACCGCGACTGAGATAATAATCAACCTTCTCCAACATTGCTTTGGATTGAGTAGTCGCAACCGCCTCCTCAGCTCGCTCCAAGCTCTGCTCCAGTTCCGGCGAACTCTTGGCCGCAGCTTTAGCGTTCAACATTCGACTCAAGATCTCGTCTTGCGCTTCTCCTTCGAGTCCTTTATCCGCAAGCTCCGTCTTCTTCGCCATAACCTCAATCAGTTCAGCCTGGGCATTCTCCGCCTCCTTAGAATTGGGATAAGTCTCCACCAGATGCCGATACTCCACCTCTGATTCCCTAAATTTCCCTAATTCTTTGTAACATCTAGCACTCATTAATAAGCCGCGTGGAGCGTACGGTCCCTTCGGATCATTATAGGTCACGGTCTTGTAGATCTCTGCCGCAGCATCCAGACAACTTATCCGGTCGGGTAACATCTTGCCATTTATATCTTTCTTGAAAGGAGCGCTACGCGCTTCTCTATCACCCATTCTAGCCAGTCTACCTGCCAGATCAAGCTCCATTTTAATTCTTAAAGCCACCCCATCCTGATCAAATTGTTGCGGAAAGCTGTTCTCAAGGGCGGCAAAAGCACTCCAAAAATTACCCTGTCTGAATTCACAGCGGGCAAGACCCAGATACGCTTCTTCAAGCTCATAGCCTTTGGCACCATTATGAATAGCCATGCGGTAGATAGCCTTGGCGTCCTCAATGCGTTCACCGCCCGCCTCAAGTTCCAAGCGTTTGGCGCTGAGATAAATCTGCCTACGCGAAGGTTCACCAACCTCACGCACGTTATTCTTACCATTACCCACCGTCGATTCCGCAGCTATTACCGCAATAGCCGGCATAACCAGAGAACCGACAACCGCTGCTGCAAGCATAATTTTATATCTCAATACCGACAATCTCTACCCGCCTTATTTTTAGTTTAATGCACCTGTCTTCGCAAGCATTGCAAATAAAACATCAAATGCAGTTATTTTCGTACCCAGATGGTACTCACAATATAACGCCAATGCTTTTATTATTCCGTTTCGGTAAAGGCCAACCCTGCTCTGCGTACCGGTTTTAACCAAATAACGCAGCGTTGCAAGCTCTCCCGCCCCCAGTAAATACTGTTTATCCTGCTCGCCACAGCAGTCAGAACAGAGACAGCCTCCTGTACGTGGAGAGAGTACAAAACCAGCAAAATTTTCTCTGCCACATTCTGTACATTTATCCAACTGTGGTTCAAATCCCAAGTCTCTGAGTATGAGCAGAAGCGCAACAACGAGCAGTGCCACAGGCTGCTGACTACCTTCATCACCCCTACCCAACAACATCTTCAACGCGTCAAAAGCGCCCTCATGCCGATCATAGAGCATACATGCTTTTAGAATAATCTCTGCCGTCACCCCCACACAAGTATAAAGCAACAACGAATTTCGCACCGCTCTAAATTCATTCAAAAGTGTTACATCCGTCGCCAAGTCCAGATCAGAGCGTGATTTTCTAAAAATAGTCACCTCTTCCAGGTTGTACAGATCAAAATGCCCTTGCATCGGGCTTTTTTCCCGTCGTGCCCCTTTGGCGAGCGCATTTACTCTACCAAATTTGCGCGTAAAGAGATGGAGGATATAACTGGTCTCACTAAATCTATACTTTCTGAGGACGAATGCCTCACTTGACACATACATTAATTATTCCTCTTGTCGCATAGTTTCTACTCTAAAAACTATCTATATCGTCAATATTCCCTTCTGACTATATATTTTATATTATACATATTTATATATATCAACTTCAACCGTAAAATCGTGAATATTTACCATATAAAAAACCTGGAGAGGCTCCATGCCAATCCAGGTCAAAATTTAAAATCCCCTGCGGTTGTCAACCTCAGTCTTCCTTTATATCCTCAAAGAGAGCTTGACAGTACTCTTCAGGGTCAAACTGCGCCAGGTCAACCTCCTTCTCGCCGGTACCGACAAACTTAATGGGCAATTTTATCTGCCGGTTTATTGCCAGGGCAATCCCGCCCTTGGCCGTACCATCCAACTTGGTCAGAACCAGACCGGTTACTCCAACGCCATCGGTGAATTTCTGCGCCTGTGAGAGTGCATTCTGCCCCGTAGTGGCATCAAGTACCAGCAAGACTTCATGCGGAGCGCCAGCAATTTTCCGACCCGCAACCTTATATATTTTATCAAGCTGCTTCATCAGGTTATCCTTGGTATGGATTCGCCCGGCAGTATCAACAATAACATAATCGATATTTCTGGAGATTGCAGCTTCGCAGGCATCATAGACTACCGCCGCCGGATCAGCCCCATCTGCATGCTTGACAATATCAACCCCGACCCTTGCCGCCCAAATATCGAGCTGTTCTCCCGCAGCAGCCCTAAAAGTGTCGGCCGCCGCCAACAGAACAGTCCGACCACGATCGACAATAAAGCGCGCAATTTTAGCGGTACTGGTAGTCTTACCAGTGCCATTAACTCCGACCATCAAGATAACTGTCGGACCATTCTCATTCTTCCCGAGCTTCATCTCATGTAAAGACGGAATACCCATAACCAACAACTTGCGCAGAGCGGCCAGAATCTCTTCCGCATCGGTAATTGCTCCATCTTTATACATAAGTCGGAGCTTCTCAACCATCTCAATCGAAACAACCGGCCCGACATCAGAGGTTATAAGTGACTCCTCCAACTCTTCCCAAAACGCCTGATCAATTACTCTCTTGCCTTTGAGCAAGCTATTGACCGGCGCAAATACCGATGCCGTCTTTTTCAGACCATCCTTTAATTTTGCAAAAAATCCTGCCACAACTACTCCTTTCGCTTGCGTAAAGATTCTAGAAGTTGGTATGGAACATATGGCATACCCAGGCTCGGGCCACTGGAATTAGAGTGAAAATCACTTCCACCGGTAATAATTAGCCCCTTCCCGGTGCAATACTTCAGCAGCATTGCTTCTACCTCAGGGGAGTGTTGGGGATAATATACCTCAATTCCCTGAATACCCCATTCCACAAAGAGATCAAGGTTATCCAGCATATTACTCGGCCCCGGATGAGCCAGCACACTCAGACCTTTTACCGCTTTGATCATCGCAATACCCTCTAGGACACTCCAGCGATCTTTGGGAACGTAGGCCACACCGGTATCACCTATATAGCGGTCAAAAGCTTCGCTTATCGAACTACATATTTTCTTCTCAACCAGTATACGCGCCAAATGCGGTCTACCAATAGACAGCCCATCTTCAACCGGAAGCTCAGCAAACGAGATATCAAATCCCAGCCGTTGCAGCTTCTCTACCATCCGTTCCATTCTAGATTCACGGTTGCGCTGCATCTTTTTAAGTTTTTCACGAAAGCTGTCGTCAGGCTCAATCAAGAAACCAAGGATATGTGCCTCCATCCCTTTATACTCACATGACAACTCAACCCCGGGAACCACCTCTATTCCACGCTGCTTACCCGCAGCCACAGCCAACGCAATTCCGTCAACATTATCATGATCGGTCAACGCAATTGCCGACAATCCGCTCCACTGAGCTTCCTCTAATAATTTTTCCGGCTCCAAAACGCCATCAGAAAAGGTGCTATGCGTATGCAGATCAATTTTTCTCTCTACTCTTGTACCTGTAGCCAAGCCTATTCTCCTTGAGGATACTCAATATGCTGAGCGACTCTATCCAATATACCATTAACAAATTTACCTGAGTCCTTGGCTCCAAAGTTCTTTGCCAGATCAACCGCTTCATTTATCACTACATTCCGTGGCGTCTCGTTTTCGAGTATCTCCGCACAGGCTATTCTGAGGACATTTCGGTCTACTCCCGCCATACGTTCAATACTCCAATTCTGCGCATAACTAGAGATAAGTCTGTCTATTTCATTCTTCTTCCGTTCAACCAGATCAATAAGATGATGCGCAAAATTTCTTGCCTCATCATTATTGCTATGCTCAAACAAAAAATCCATAATTGGCACCGGCTGACTCTCATTACACAGATCAGACATAAAGCAATACTGCAAAGCCAGTCGTCTTGCCATACTTCGCGGGCGTATCATTAGTCAAGCTCCCCGAAGAGATTGACCATCTCTATTGCCGTCAATGCCGCATTCGCTCCATTATTTCCAGCCTTAGTTCCAGCACGTTCAATAGCTTGCTCAATTGTGTCGCAAGTAAGCACACCGAAGGCCACAGCCTTGTCCGTACTCATGGCAACCTGCGCCACTCCCTTTGCCGCTTCCGCACTCACATACTCAAAGTGTGGTGTACTCCCGCGAATAACCGCCCCGAGCACTATAATACCGTCATAGTCTCCTTTGCTAACTTTGAGTGCCACCTGCGGCAATTCAAAAGCACCAGGAACCTTAATGACACAGATATCAGATTCTTTAGCTCCATGCCTGAGCAAACAGTCCTCAGCTCCTTCAACCAATCTATCACAAATAAAACTATTGAACCTGCTCACCACAATCGCAAATCTTTTACCGACTGCTGTCAGCCCCCCCTGTATAAGCTTTGACATCTTATCTCCAGATCTATCTATAAAAAATTATCATTTAATATTATATGTACTAACTATCATTCACAACCACATTTACAAAAAAAAAATACCCATATTTTTCCGCAGCTACAGCTTCACGCCAACTACCGTGATTTAGCGTAAGCGACCACTAATCACGCCTCAAGCAACAGCAATACTGCTTAAAAATCTTCATCCAGCATATGGCCAAGCTGGGTCTTCTTCGTATGCAAATAGCGCCGATTATCCTTATTGCTCTGCATCATTATGGGCACGCGCTCTACTATCTCAAGCCCATAATTGGACAACCCGTCGATCTTGGTAGGATTATTAGTAAGCAATCGCATCTTGTGCACCCCGAGATCAGCCAGTATCTGCGCCCCAAGGCTGTAATCCCGATGATCAACCCGAAAGCCCAGAGCAATATTGGCTTCAATGGTATCCAATCCCTGATCCTGAAGTTCATAAGCACGTAGTTTATTGTCCAGCCCAATCCCCCGGCCTTCCTGGCGCATATAGACAATTACCCCTTTACCCTCTTGCTGCACCATCTTCATAGCCCGGGCAAGCTGCTCGCCGCAGTCACACCGGCAAGAATGAAATACATCCCCGGTCAGACACTCGCTATGCACCCGTACCAATACCGGCTCAGCCACGGCTTCGCCTCCAGGCTTGATATCGCCGAGCGTCAACGCCAGATGTGTCTCACCGGCAATCTCGGAATTATAACAGTAAAGCATAAAGTCACCGAATTCGGTAGGCATATTTGCTGTAGCCACACACTCAACCAGCCGCTCTTTCTTCCGTCTATACGCGATTATCTGCTCAACGCTGCAGAGGAGCATATCATGCTTGACACAGAACTCTTCCAAATCCCCCATTCGTGCCATAGAACCATCAGGATTCATAACCTCGCATATCAGCCCGGCCGGCGGCAGCCCGGCCAGTTTCATCAGATCGACCGACCCTTCAGTCTGCCCCATACGCTTGAGGACACCACCATCAACCGCCCGAATAGGCTGTACGTGCCCCGGACGAACCAAGTCACTGGCTTTAGAATTCGGATCGGAAGCAATTTGAATAGTTCTCGCTCTATCTTCCGCACTGATACCGGTAGTAACCCCTTCTTTAGCCTCAATAGTCAGCGTAAAGGCAGTGCTGAAATTTGATTCATTCTTCTGCGTAATCGGCGGCAGATGCAAGCGATCACAGTACTCCCCGTCCAGAGCCAGACAGAGCCAGCCACGCCCTTCCGTCGCCATAAAATTTACCGTATCTGCTGTCACCTTACAGCCTGCAGCTACTATATCTCCCTCATTTTCCCGGTCCTCATCATCAACCAGAACCACCATCTTACCCGCTTTAAGCGCTGCGAGTACATCTTCAATAGGAGCCAGTCCCATTTTACCATCCTTTATCATCTTGATTATTAATAAATACCGTTAATTATCCGCTCCCGCAAAACTACTTGAACATATTCCCCAGGTCAATACCGAGTGCAGAGAGATCCATACCTCCAGTAAGCCCTTGCAGATCATCAACCTTGGCTTGAGCAACCTTCTTCTGCGCATCATTTACCCCGGCAATAATCAAATCGCACAGCATCTCCGAGTCTTCTGGATCAATCACCGTCTTATCAATCTCGATGTTGACCAATGTCCCTTCACCATTGACCACAGTCTTGACCATATCACCGCCAGCACTACCAGTAAAGGTCTTCTTTTTGAGTTCATTCTGCTGTTCCTTTACCTTCTCACCCATTGCCTGCGCCTGCTGCATCAACTTTGAAATATCCATACTGTCCTTTCACTATAAATATCATTTACTAGTTTATATAATCGTATTAATTATCAACTCAACTCCGCTGCCAATGCCGGGAAGAGAGATACCCCCAGCCACAGCCGCAGATCACACCGCCCAAATGTACCAGGTTTGCAGTACCACTGCCAAAAAAACCAAAGACAAACCATACCAGCATAAACATAATAATCCCCGGATCCAGCCTAAGACCGTAACCCGAATCAAATCTTCCGCGAATCCAGAGGAAGCAGAGCAGCGCATAGTTAACCCCACTCATACCAAGAAACATCGGACCCGTAACACTATACTGCAGAAGATTCGGCAATGCCGCAAAGATAAGAAAGAGGATCAGAATATATCTGCTACCATGTTTTCTCTCCACAATACCACCAAGCTGCCGCAGCCAGAGCATATTGAACAGAATATGAAGTACCCCCATAATTTGAAACTTACCGCCTTCAAATAGAGGGAAGTGCAGTATTGACGGCGTAAAGAGCCTCCAAACCTGACCTTTAAGCAGCTCATCGGTCAGGGTGACTCCGGGTTGGTACGGATTTGAGATCATCAGAAATCCCTGCACGTAACTCAACATGCCAGGACTCAACGCCTCAAAGACCCAGATCGCCACACAGATACCAATAAGTGTAGAAGTAATTACCGGAGGATAACCACTGTAATTCCAGTTCTGCCGGGGATTGCGCTGATTCTTTTCATACCTGTCCAACTCGACGTTCTTAGCCTCTTCCAATAACTTTGCCTGAAAGACGGCTTCGCGGTATACCCCCTTGTCACTCTGCGTCTTGAATTTCGTCAGCAACTCGGTCGCCAGAACAATCTTGTCTTCATCCATAATCCAGACCGAAAACACACCGGAACGTTCAGATTCGATCTTTGCTTCGATCCCATTCTGCAAAAGGTATGCTCCAAGCAGAATCCCGTCTTCATTATTACTTACCTCACCAATCAAGCGCATCGCTTATGTATCCTCTATATTAATTATACTTCCTTCAAAATTATCCAGAATAACTCGTACCCCACGTTCCCTCCCAGCATCAAGCATCCGTTGAGCCGGCGAGACAAATTCCTCGACTTGGTGCCTGTCATCAACACTTCCTGCGCCAGAAGCCACAACCTCTGGTGTAATCGCCTCGCGCAGTACCAAAAAGACTTTGACCGAAACACCCAGAATCTCCGAAGCACTAGCCGCTAATCTCTCTTTCCGATGCTTCTCCTCAAGCTGCTCATAGATAAATGTCCCGCCACCGGGCACAGAGAGATATAGCTCTCCCGGCTCATACCGCTCAATATAGACATCACCCAAGAACGGAGCATCGGTACGCGACTTCTGAGCCAGAACCTCAAGAATACGGCTCCAGAGCTTCTCCAGATTGATGTCAGCCCTTACCGCTACATCCTTCTCTTCAGAAAAGTCCGCTACCCCCACGGCCGCAGAATCCGGTTCGGTGTTTTCGCCAGCCTCAGCAATCTCGTCAGCTTGCTCAGCACCCACACTCTCCGGCTCAACCTCAGTGACTATACCTACCTCAACCTCGGCATTCAACGGCCCGGTACTAAGAACCTCTTCATGCCACGGCACCTCATTACGGTGAGCATCAGGAGTAAAATGCACCTCCTCGTTTTTAGGGATATAACGCTCAACCAGCTCTTGCTCAGGCCGCTCTGCACACACCTCAGCCACACTAGCCACAGTAGCAGGCGGCTCACTACTCTTCGCAACGAGATCAGGCCTGACAGGTTCTCTATAGGTGCCAACCGAAGACGCACGTACTTCAGGCACCGGCGCACCACTGGCATACGCACTGATACGCTCGACAATATCTTTAACCGGAGACAAGGTCTCAATCCCCGCCAGCCTGGCAATAGCCATCTCTAACGGAATAAGAGGATTGGTCAGAGCCTTGGTTCGAACACGGGTGCGCGCCTGCGTAAACATATCAAGGATGAGCAGGGTCTGCTCAAGGCTCATCTCAGCAGCCATAGCCAGCAAGGTACTCCTTGCCGGCCCATATGCGGTTATGCCCTCATCGCTACCGGTAGCCACCAGGTGCATCAAATCACGCCCAAAAGCGATAAGTTGGTCGAGAAAATCACCGACATTGGTACCCAGCGCACTGACTCTGTCCACAAGCTTAAGCGCCGACTTTATATCGTGCGATGCAATCGCTTCAAACAGTCCAGCAACCGACTCCGCACTCGCAACCCCACGTACCCGCTCAACATCCTCCCGGGTAACCCGTCCCGAGCAGAAGCTGACCAACTGATCAAGGAGCACTAGCCCATCTCGCATCGATCCGCCACTGAATGCTGCAATTGCGGCCAGAGCATTATCCGTGATCTCAGCGTTCTCCTGCACCACCAGACCTTTTAAAAAAGTACTCATCTTGAGTGCAGGCACCAGACGAAAATCAAAACGCTGGCAACGAGAAAGAATCGTACCCAATATTTTATGTGGATCGGTAGTGGCAAGAAAAAATTTCACATGCGCCGGAGGCTCTTCCAAAGTCTTGAGCAGTGCATTAAACGCTGCGACACTCAGCATATGTACTTCATCAATAATATATATCTTGAAGCGTGCCCGCGACGGCACGTACCCGACCTGCTCCCGGAGCGCCCTAACCTGCTCTACGCCATTGTTCGAAGCTCCATCAATCTCCTGAACATCAATATCCTGCCCCCTGAGTACATCCCGACAGATTTCACACTTTCCACAGGGTGTAGCGGTCGGACCGGACTCACAGACAAGCGCGCAGGCAAAGATTCGCGCCATAGATGTCTTCCCACAACCATGCGGCCCACAGAAGAGATAAGCATGAGCAACCCGGCCGGAAACAATGGAATTCTTCAGAGTCTGCGCCACATGCTCCTGACCAATAACCTCATCAAATGTCTGCGGGCGGTAACGCCGTGCCATTGCCTCATACATAATTATGTAATCTCTTTTTTCTTTCCTTACTCTCAAAAACTGCGCATAAATAAAATACTTTTATATCCAACTATATTTCACCTGTCATTATAGCGATAATCACATATAAATCACGAGAAAAGTCGACGATTACGCAAATTCACATAAAAAAAAAGCAGGGTTCTCCAAAACAAGAACCCTGCGGCACAAACTAGTTTATAGTAGTAGATAGAGGGAACCGGCTGATCCAACACAGGTATCGGTCAGCTTAGGGCTGCTCCCGTCAAGGCCTGACCCGGTTCGGCGCCGTCACATTGCTGGGCCGATCCCCACTACCTACCACTTGAGGTGATGTATTATCTTAGTAAAATAAGCCTTAGAGTCAAGACGTTATAACTTTTTTATCTATCTTTTTTCCGTCGAACCGAGAAGAAATCATTGAGGCTCGTTACCACATCCGCAGTAAAGTCTCTAGCCCCATCTATCCCAAGTTTGAAGATATCACCCATATGAATACGTAGAAACTCTGCAGTCGCTTTGGGATCAGGAAAACCCCAGGCAATCCTCGCATGTACATCTTCTGCCTCCCACGCCTCACCCTTGCTGTCATACTCCCCAAAATACTCGACTTCGTCTTCAGCAAAATCATCTGAGGTGTCAGCGCTATAGGCATAATCACCACCACTCCAGGCAGCAAACTCCTGGCTCTGGGAAAATTCTTTGAGTCTACCCAAGCGGTAAATATATCTGGTATTTCCCAAATACAAATCAGACCAGGTTTTAAAGAGCGGACAGAGCGGAGTTTGGGCGCAATTATCCATAAACGCTTCATAATCAGCAAGTATTGACTCGGCACTAAGTTCAACCACCCCACCGCTGATTATCTTGGCATACGCGGAGAAGACCAGATCAAGATCCTGAGCCAAAACCAACATCCCTCTATCTGCCGAGAGATCAGCCTCAACCGTCCACTCTTCCAGCAGCATCCGCGGGAAAGCCACTACACCTTTGAAGAGACCAAAATTATCGGCGGCAGAGCGGAGTAAATCACGCACCATATATGATTTAAGATGTTCGCAATGAATATGTAGCAGTGCCTGAGTTGTAATGACCTTGACCTCGGCAGGAGTCAGCAATTTACAGAGTTCACTACTGACTATTAGGATAGGATCGGTTTCACCGATGCAAAAAGCACAAGGAGTTATAGAATTTTGCAGGTAGGTTGTCGGCACAGGTATCCCCAGAGTATTACAGGTCTCAGCGATACCAGCAGCTAACTCAGGCATTGTCTGCGCGTTTATGCGGGCGCAGGTTGAACTGTAAGATTGGCGGGCAAACTTTTCATAACGACTCTTGGAGAGTTCGCGGCTTGCCCAGTCAAATCCTTTGAGTTTCATTACTTTTGCTGAAATAAGCTTATCATTATCTGTGCAGAAGATACCGAAGGGAATTGCTGAATTATCTGCGCTCACCGTACTCCTCCTTATACCAGTTCATTTTCGTGTGTGAAAAAGTAAACAACCATATAAGGAGATTATACTTTATGCCACGTTTCTTTCAAGCTCAGTCTCAGATTGCGCTGAAATATTTTTACCACTCCCCTGAAATTCTCTGAAGTAATCGAGCAATTCTACCCGCATATTATGGATATACTCCGGATTTTCCACTTCTGCAGGCATACTCACCCGCTGCGTTAACCGTCTATAAGCCAGTTCAATCTCCTTATCTGAAGGCTCATTGAAGCCACCAACCCAGCGTTTAGGGATATCCCCCCCGGTCTGCTGCATGAAGCGCATCCCTACCAGCGCCGCAAATACTCTATCCTCGCTCAGTTCTTTCTCTTCGGTGAGATCAACTATTCTGCCTTCTTCCAGCTTTTGTGAGAGTTTATCAGCATCTTCTAGCAATCTTGCTGGAAGTTGCTCGGGTACAAGTTCAGATATCCGCACCTTATCATAATTACTAAGTATCTTCCTCGCCCCAACCTTTGAAGCAAGCTGGACAATGTCCATTACTGAACCCAGCGACTGTGAGGATTCACGCTCTACCCCCTTGCCTCTTCCGCCGGTTGCAGCCACTGCGCCCTGACTTCTGCCGGTATTTCGCTCAACTGTATTTATACTTGTCATCATCCAACTCCCACTCGCCTGCGAATCAACATTACTTTATACATTGAATAAATCGACAACTAACAGGTTTATTCTTGAATATCTTTTATTTTTTCTCTAAAGTATTTGACTACACGATCGCAAAATATTATAATAATATAAATTTGTTTATGTGTTTCTGGAAAATAACTATGATTTATCTATTCAACCTAGTCGTCGTCGTTGTCGTGCTTATTACTGCCACATGTTGACAGCCGGGTTATAATTGATTTTTAAAGACCCGGGCTGAAGAGTCCGGGTCTTTAACTTTACCCACAGGAGAGGATCACTATGAAAGGAACAAAGCTATTTGTCGAGGCATTACGCAATGAAGGGGTAGATACCGTTTTTGGTTACCCCGGTGGAGCTCTTATTCCACTCTTTGACGAACTTGTAGAAGCCAAAGACATCAACTTTATCCTTCCCCGCCATGAACAAGCCGGTGCTCATGGTGCCGATGGTTACGCGCGGGTTACCGGTAAGCCTGGAGTTGTCATTGCCACCAGTGGCCCAGGAGCCACCAATCTGGTTACTGGTATTGCCAACGCGCACATGGATTCTATCCCTATAGTAGCCTTTACCGGTCAGGTAAAGACTCATCTTATCGGTAATGATGCTTTTCAAGAGGTAGATATCACTGGTATTACCCGTTCAATTTGCAAGCATAACTACCTGATTAAAAACCCTGAAGAGATGCCGCATATTATCCGTGAAGCCTTTCACTTGGCGACCACCGGCCGCCCCGGCCCAGTCGTAGTTGATCTACCGGTAAATATCACCACCGCTGACATTCAAACCCCGGTTCAAACCGAGGTAGATCTGCCCGGATACGCGCCAAAACTCCGCGGCAACCCGCAGCAGATTGAAAAGGCGGCAGAGCTTATCAACTCAGCCCAGGCACCATTACTCTACATTGGGGGCGGAATCATTGCCAGCAAGGCGGAGGATAAAATCCTTGAGCTCGCAGAGAAGGGTAATATCCCGGTAACCTCAACCCTGATGGGGCTTGGAGCCTTCCCGGATACGCATCCGTTATCGCTCAAGATGCTTGGCATGCACGGTACCGCCTACGCCAACTATGCAACCAGCAACTGTGACGTACTGATCGCCATCGGTTCACGCTTTGATGACCGGGTTACAGGCAAACTTGATGAATTTGCCAGTGGCGCCAAGATCATCCATATTGATATAGACCCTACCTCGGTCAGCAAGAACGTGCCGGTAGACATTCCGATTGTCGGTGATGCCGGGATGGTTTTAAGCGAACTTATAAGTAAAATCAGTGAGAACCCGCGGACTAGCTGGCTTGAGCAGATAAACGCTTGGAAGGAAAGCCATCCGCTCAAATATTGCAAGGACGGGCTCAAGCCTCAATATATTATTGAACGGCTATACGAACTTACCAAAGACCGTAAAACAATTATCTCCACCGAGGTCGGACAACACCAGATGTGGACTGCCCTCTTCTATAAATTCACCCGTAGCCGAACTCTGGTAACCAGTGGCGGTCTGGGTACTATGGGCTTCGGCTTACCAGCAGCTATCGGCGCTCAGGTAGGCAAGCCGGATCATCTAGTCGTCGACATTGCCGGAGACGGTTCGATTCAGATGAATATCCAGGAGTTGATCACCCTCAAGAATTACCAGCTCCCGGTGAAGATACTGATCTTGAATAATGGCTACCTCGGTATGGTACGCCAGTGGCAGCAACTCTTTTTCAATGAAAAATATGCCTTCACCGACCTCAATAACAATCCCAACTTTGTCGACATTGCGACAGCTTACGGCATAAAGGGAATGGTGCTAGAGACAAAAGCTGATACCGATAAAGTGCTACAGGAAATGATTGCTCACAACGGCCCGGTACTGGTTGACGCTAGAGTAGACCGCGAAGAAAACGTATTTCCCATGGTACCTGCCGGCGAAGCACTAGACCGCATGATCGGCGGCATGGCATAAATAGCCGACAACGTTTAATTCTACCTAACGAACAAGTTATTTATAAATATTTTGATAGAAAATAAGACAGTATATTATTATGATAAAGCTAGTTATTACATTCAACGTGAGTCCAGTGCTTGTTAGCGTGATACTCCCTGCCACGAGTTGAGCAGTCTGGTTTGAATTGTTTTTTTCACTGCCCGGACTGCAATGTCCGGGCATTTTTGATATAAGATTGGAGAGCATAAAATGAAAGGTACAACATTATTAATTAAAGCCCTTATCAATGAAGGTGTTGACACTATCTTCGGCTACCCAGGGGCAGCCCTTATCCCCTTGTTTCACGAATTGGTCGATTGTAAGGCGATTAATTTTATCCTGCCCCGTCATGAACAGGCGGGTGTCCATGCCGCAGACGGTTACGCCCGAGTTACTGGCAAACCCGGGGTAATTATCGCCACCAGCGGCCCCGGTGCCACCAATCTGGTCACCGGTATAGCCAACGCCCACATGGACTCAATCCCCCTGGTCGCCATTACCGGGCAGGTCAAGACCCATCTTATCGGTAACGACGCCTTCCAGGAGGTCGATACCATCGGGGTCACTCGCTCTATCTGCAAGCATAATTATCTGGTTAAAAACCCGGAAGAACTCCCGCATGTCATCTCCGAGGCCTTTCATATCGCCAAAACCGGACGTCCCGGCCCGGTCGTTATTGATCTTCCGGTAGATATCACCACAGCTGAGATCAAGACTCCGATACAGACCGAGGTCTTGATTCCAAGCTACCGCCCTAACACCATCGGCAATCCCCGGCAGATAAGCAAAGCTGCGGCCTTGATTAATCAAGCCAAATCCCCCTTGCTGTATATCGGTGGCGGCGTAATCACCAGTGGCGCGGAAGCCGAGATACTCCAGCTTGCTGAAAAAGGCAATATCCCCGTAACCTCTACCCTGATGGCTCTCGGCGCCTTCCCCGATACTCATCCATTAGCACTCAAAATGCTCGGCATGCATGGTACCGCCTACGCCAACCATGCAACCAATAACTGCGATACCCTTATCGCTGTCGGCGCCCGATTTGATGACAGAGTTACAGGAAAACTCGATGAATTCGCTACCAAGGCCAAGATTATTCACATAGATATTGATCCGACCTCAGTCAGCAAGAATGTACCGGTTGACATCCCGATAGTCGGTGATGCGAAGAAAGTTCTCCAAGAACTGATAAAAGTGGTTGACGCGACAAAACACACCGCATGGCTTGAGCAGATCAATGAATGGAAACGCCAGTATCCACTCACCTACAATGAACATGGCCTCAAACCCCAGTACATAATAGAGAAACTCTGGGAACTTACCCAGAACCGCGATACCATTATCAGCACCGAGGTAGGTCAACACCAGATGTGGGCAGCTCTCTTCTATAAATTTACCAAGAGCCGCACCCTTGTTACCAGCGGCGGCTTGGGGACGATGGGGTTTGGTCTCCCCGCCGCTATCGGTGCCCAACTCGGGAGACCCGACCACCTGGTTATCGATATTGCCGGCGACGGTTCGATTCAGATGAACATTCAGGAGCTTATCACTCTCAAGACTAACAAACTTCCGGTAAAAATTCTGATCCTCAATAACAGCTACTTAGGTATGGTTCGGCAGTGGCAGGAACTCTTCTTCGACAAGAAATACGCCTTTACCGACCTCTACGACAATCCGGACTTCGTACGTATTGCCGAGGCATATGACATCAAAGGTATAATGCTTGAGCAGAAAGAGGATACCGAGCGTATCCTCACCGAGATGATCGAGTATGACGGACCGGTTATCGTCAACGCCATAGTCGAACGCGAAGAGAACGTCTACCCTATGGTTCCGGCAGGAGAAGCCATCGACCGCATGATTGGGGGGATGGCCTAGTACGCCCCACAATAATGTGCTTTTTGTACCTTCAAAACTTAGTTGACGCCTTACTCCTCAGGTTATCCGAGCCGAATACGCCGGATAACCTGATTTTTGCACAAACGATCATTAATTATCAAATAAAGGCTCAAGATTAGATATTTTTTTCTCTTTATTTTCAAAAAAACCACATCCTAACTGTTTTTAACATGGTTTTATAGCATATTTTTCGTATAATGGGGAGAAATTTTTGATGAAGGTATTGATCAAATCAGTCTATAATGATCCGTATTTTTGGTATTTTAATTTGTTTTATTAACGTATAAGGAAAATACTTATGAGTAATTTCACCCACGAAATTGAGCACATGTGTCCTATCACCAAAGGAGCCAAACACGGTCCGGCTCCAATTCCACAGGAAGGTCAGTGGACAAAAGCAACAAAGATTGAGGACATCAGCGGTTTTACCCACGGTGTGGGTTGGTGTGCACCACAGCAAGGTGCCTGCAAGTTGACTCTCAATGTCAAAAACGGTATCATTGAAGAAGCTCTTGTCGAGACACTTGGCTGTACAGGTATGACTCACTCAGCGGCAATGGCAGGTGAAATCCTCGCAGGTAAGACCATCCTTGAAGCCCTCAATACCGACCTTGTATGTGACGCAATCAACACCGCCATGCGTGAACTATTCCTCCAGATCGTATACGGTCGTACCCAGAGTGCATTCTCTGAGAACGGTCTGCCTATCGGAGCGGCTCTTGAAGATCTAGGTAAGGGACTCTGCAGCGTAACCGCTACTATTCATAGCACCAAGGCCAAGGGGGTTCGTTATCTGGAGACAACCGAAGGTTATATTGTTGAGATAGCTCTTGACGACAATGACGAAGTCATCGGTTACAAATACATTAAGACCGGGGTAATGATGGAAAACATTACGCAGAAGGGTATGGATCCTGCCGAAGCGCTGGAAAAGGCTACAGGAACTTATGGCCGTTTTGCCGATGCGGCTAAGACTATCAACCCACGTTGCGAATAGTCAGCCCAATAATTTTTTATTATTAACAATTACTCTAATTCACAGGAGAAGATAAATGGCATTATTTGAAGGATATGAACGCAGAATCAAGCAGATTGATGCGTTACTTAGTCAGTACGGCATATCTTCAGTAGAAGACTGCGACAAGATTTGCAAGGAAAAAGGCATTGATGTAAACCAGATTGTCAAGGAAGTACAGCCAATTGCTTTTGAAAATGCAGGTTGGGCGTACACTGTTGGTGCAGCTGTAGCTATCAAAAAAGGACAGACCAAGGCTGCTGATATTGCCTGCACCCTCGGTGAAGGTTTGCAGAGCTTCTGTATCCCGGGTTCCGTTGCTGACGACCGTAAGGTAGGTATTGGTCACGGTAATCTCGCCTCCATGCTCCTCAAGGAAGAGACCACCTGTTTTGCCTTTACCGCCGGTCACGAATCCTTTGCCGCGGCTGAAGGCGCTATCGGCCTTGCCCGCTCTGCCAACAAGGCTCGTAAAGAACCTCTGCGCGTAATCCTCAACGGCTTGGGTAAGGACGCAGCTCAGATCATCAGCCGTATCAATGGCTTTACTCACGTTGAGACCGACTTTAACTATGCAACCGGTGAAGTAACAGTAGTCAGCAAGAGGTCGTACTCTGAAGGGGAACGTGCTGCGGTAAATTGCTACGGAGCAGATGATGTACGTGAAGGTGTAGCAATCATGCACCTTGAAGATGTTGACGTGGCCATCACCGGTAACAGTACCAACCCAACCCGTTTCCAGCACCCAGTAATGGCTACTTACAAGAAGGAATGTATCCTCAAAGGTAAGACCTTCTTCTCTGTCGCTTCAGGTGGTGGTACCGGCCGTACCCTGCACCCTGACAACATGGCTGCTGGTCCTGCTTCATACGGTATGACCGACACCATGGGGCGTATGCACAGTGACGCGCAGTTTGCCGGTTCTTCTTCAGTTCCAGCACACGTAGAGATGATGGGACTTATCGGTATGGGTAACAACCCAATGGTAGGCGCATCAGTGGCAGTTGCTGTAGCGGTTGAAAAATCAAACTAAGCTCTAATTATACGCTTATCCCTGCACTCTCTATTTTCATATAGAGAGTGCAGCTTTCCATGGTTACCCACGCTTTTAATTAGCACCAGACACATTATTAAACAACTATTACCCAAAATAATGTAATCGGACCACGCAAAACCAATCCCCCGGTAACACCAATTTTACGCTGTAATACTGCAAAGAACTTAGACAGGCCTTTCCCCGACTCAACCATTTCCGCAAGGCCGCAGGACAAGGTCAAATCGGTTTTTTTCAAAATAACCTAGAATATTTACCGGCGTTACTTATAATTTAATAAGAACTTGCTTAATATAGCATATAGTGAAATCGAAGGACATTGACCATTATTTAACACAAACACATAAAGCAGATAACATTCTTGCAAGGTGACAATTATGGCTATACTATACTTTGTCCGCCACGGACAGACCGAACACAATGCAAATCATATCATTCAGGGACAGATAGACTCCCCCCTTACCGAGCTCGGTATTAAACAGGCTTATGAAGCGGCAGAGAAGCTCAAGAACACCACATTTGCCGCTTGCTACCACTCCCCGCTGGGTAGAACCACTACTACCGCCCAGACCATTCTGCAACACCATGATATTCCGGTATATATAAAACCCGAACTTATGGAGTTCAACATGGGGATACTTGAGGGCGAAATTAATGATCATACCATACATGGAGAAGCCTTTGAAAACTTCGCCAGATTCCCGGATCGCTATACCACACCGATAGAAAACGGCGAGACCTACACCACTCTGACTAAACGGGTGCAGAGCTGCTGCCGGGAGATTGCCGCCAGCCACGCCCCAGAGGCTAATGTCCTCATAGTAACCCATGGCGGGCCGATCAGATCAATTGTAAATCCCCTTATCCACAAACCCCTACGTTCATTCTGGCTGGATCCCGATGTGACCCCGGCCAGTATCAGTATGGTCAGATGGAATAAGGACTCAAATCCGGAACTGCTAACCTTTGCCGATATTGCAAAAGAGGCAATTATCTACAACTTTGAAGACCTGGATCAGACGAGTATTATCCGACCGAACTGATCTATAATGGAGTAAGAGCAATGGCATTATTATATATCGTCCGCCATGGACAGACCGAGTACAATGCCCAGCATATTGTGCAGGGACATTGTGACTCACCCCTTACCGAACTCGGTGTTAAACAGGTTAATGAGACTGCGGAGCAACTCAAAGACATTGATTTCTCCGCCTGTTACTACTCTCCCCTCGGGCGCACAACTACTACCGCGGATATCCTGCTACAACATCATAATATCGAACGTATCCCCCATGAAGGACTGATGGAGATCTACCTAGGAACTTTGGAGGGTAAGAGCTTCTTTAGCCAAGAGCATGCAGATGATTTTACCGCTTTCTGGAAGTACCCGGACAAATTCACCGGCGAGAAGAACCAGGCCGAAAGCTATGACGAGCTGGAAGAACGCATCTACAATTGCTACCGTGAGATAATCGCCAAGCATGAAGAAGACGAGCCTTTACTCATTGTCTCGCACGGAGCGGCTATCAGATCCTTCATCAACCCGATTATAAACCGACCCAGAACCGAATTCTGGGCAGAGCCGGAGGTCAAACCGGCTAGCATCAGTATTGTGAAATGGACAACCCAAGCCAATCCTGAACTGATCTCATATGCCGGTATATGCAAAGAAGATATCTGATCCAGACTGAAATACAACCGTTATGCAGAACACCAAAATATTTGGTGAATGAAAGAAAAGGTAATATATGGCAGTATTATATTTAGTTCGTCATGGCAAGACAGTATTCAACGAAGAACGCCGCTATCAGGGCGGTGGCTGTGACTCAGACCTTACGGAACTCGGTATTGCCCAAGCCGAGGAGACCGCAGAGAAGCTCAAAGGGATAACGTTTTCTACCTGTTACTCGTCACCTTTATCCCGGGTACAGAAGACAGCAGAGATAATCCTCAAGCACCATAGTATCCCCAACATTGAGGATCCAGCACTCAAGGAACTCGACTTCGGAGACTGGGAGGGCATGAAGTTCGATAAGGAATTCGCCCCGGATCCGATGTACCGAGAATTTTGGGAACACCCCGAGCTCTTCACTGGCAAAAACAGTAACGGCGAGAACTGCACCGACCTTATGCAGCGTATTTATGCTGGTATTAAAGCTATCTCCAAACGCCATAGCCCTGAGGAGAAGATCCTCATCGTCTCACACGGCGGAGCAATCAATGCCTTTCTCAATGTCTGCCTGGGTATCCCGCTGGAGAAATTCTGGGTTCTTCCCCGTATTAAACAAGCAAGCATAACCATTGTCAACTGGACGGCTGAGAAAGATCCAGAGGTAATTCAGATTGCCGGCACCCCGCTTGCTGAGATTGAATATTAATTAGTCGGTACCGATGTAAGCAGTATGGACATGTTATATTGCTATTCTCACTGTATTGTATAAAAAATATTTTTATACAAAGCGAAAACTGAGCTTTTAAGCACGATTACCAATAACTCTATGTAATTACATCGTGAAAATAGTGATCAAACGCACAGCGTTGCGAGTTTGTAAGGGCGAGTAGCCCTTACTCAAGGAGTTTGGGGGTCTTGATGCCCGTAAAGGGTACAGACAGCCCCCCAAAAATGAAAGAAAGAGGAAAAAACAATGGCTCTATTTTATTTAGTTCGCCACGGACAGACCGAATGGAACCGTGCAGGAAAGATGCAAGGACAGGAGGATTCCCCCCTCACCGAACTCGGTAGAGAGCAAGCTGCTGCTGCTGCCACTGAACTACAGGATGTCGCCTTTACTCACTGCTACCATTCACCCTTGGGGCGCACCCAAGACACCGCTAAGATTCTCCTCAAGGACAGAATCGGGATCGAACTCCAACCTGATGCTGATTTCATTGAGATAGGTTTTGGTATCTGGGAAGGCACCAAGAATAAACGGGCGGAGCATGAAGTTGTCAGGTCTGAGACTGAACGTGAACTCCATAACTTCTGGTTCGCCCCAGATATCTTCAAAGGCGCACCTGAAACAGGTGAAGACTTCTACCAGTTGCAAGCTAGGCTGTACAATGGCGTAGAAAAACTCATGGAGAGACACAACGAGACAGATACGGTACTTATTGTCTCACACTGCGCTGCCATCAGAGCCTTCCTGAATAAGTGTATTGGTAGGGAGATGAAAGAATTCTGGGCTCTACCGAAGACCGAACCTGCCAGCATCAGTATTGTCCGCTGGGATCAAGGTCAAGCGCCAGAGGTCTTGCGCTATTCAGGACACGATATTTCCGAGCTCGCACAGTTTGCGTAAAAGGGAGTAATAAAATGTTGAGTATCACCCCTTATGAGTGTGCCCAAATGATTCTGGAGGGCAAGGTCTGCGCTTTCTCGGGCGCCGGTATCTCGACTGCAGCAGGAATACCGGATTTTCGAGGTGCTGGTGGACTGTATACTTCCGGCCGGTACAATCCTGACACAGTCTTTGATATCTCATATTTTAGAAGGGATCCCAAACCCTTCTTCGACTTCTCCCGCGAGTTACTCGACATTGTGGAACGCTTACAACCGACCAAAACACATTATCTACTTGCTAAGCTAGAGAATACCGGGCTTGTACGCTCAGTAATCACACAGAATATTGATCCCTTTCACCAACTTGCAGGCTCAAAAAAAGTCACCTGTCTGCATGGGAATTATTCCACATCCCATTGCTTACAGTGCGCAAAACTGTATAATTACACCAGCTTCAGTGCAATGCTCAAAGAATACGATATCCCGCGCTGCGCCGAATGCGGTGGTATAATCAAACCGGATATTGTCTTCTTTGGTGAAGCAGTCTACGGTGTTGAGAAAGCTGTAACCGAGGTAACTGAATCCAAGCTGCTCTTGGTACTCGGCTCATCTCTGGTAGTCCACCCGGCAGCGAGCCTGCCCGGACTGGCCAGCAGGGTGATTGTGGTCAATAAAGGAAATGTCCACCTTCCGAGCAACCGGAATCTGTATTATGTAAATTCCGACCTTGACCAGTTTTTTACTGAGGTTGAAGAGGAACTTAAGCTTTAATTTTGTGGTGAGCTATGCGACTGCGCTGCCTCCCAGGCAGTGAGGAAAGTCCGGCCACTATAGAGCAAGGGATGTGGGTAACACCCACCAGAGGTAACTCTAGCGACAGGCAACAGAGAACAGACCGCCGATGGTGTATTCGTACACACAGGTAAGGGTGAAACGGTAGAGTAAGAGCCTACCGCTCTCTTGGTGACAAGAGAGGCACGGCGACTGCCCCCCAGTGCAAGTGCAAGTAGTGACCCGGTTAGTTGCGAGGATATCCTTGAGGTATCAGCGGAGTTGCTCGCTCCGCAGCAGGGTCCGGTAGCGCGCTAGAATCTGTAGGTAACTACAGGTCAAGTTAAATAGTCGCACTCGACAGAAGCCGGCTTATCGGCTCACCACGCTTAACTGAGAGAGCAGCCGGCCGCAGCCAACTGCTCTCTCTTCACAAACAATAACCTACCGCTCCAGACTCAGTTATTACGCATAGCATAGACCATTTTATCCAGTAATGTTCGGGTAAAAGGGCTATCCACCTTCATATAACTGATAGCATAGAGCGAATATCCAACATCTTTGGCCACCCAGAGAAATAATTCGTCCAGACACTTATACTTTGGGGCAAAAAGAGATTGTGAAGACCACGCTTCGAGAAATTTAGTTCTAAGTTCTGGCCTCTGATTAAGGTAGGCAAAGAATCCCTTTACGCCCAGCTTGATATTCTTAACACACTTATTCTTGCCGAGGCAGGGATACTTTTTAAATTCTTCCTCGGTATAAAGAAGGATTATCGCAGCCATGACCTTATAAGTACTACCACTGTTCAAATATTTATCGCGATAGGCATCAGCGATCTTGAGATCCAATTGATCCAGATAAAAGGTATAATACAGATCAGCAGTCATAGGACTCTCTTTGAAATAGAAATCCGAACTCAGGGTAATACTACTCAGAGCTACCATTTTCGATCCGATCTTGACCTGCTCCCGAGCATAAGCTGAGCCACCTATTCCCCACCCCAGGATCAAAACCAATACCCAGAGCATGTTCTTCTTCAAGATTTCAGAAAACTTATAAATACCGATAATACTTCCCTTTCCTACCAAATTTCCGCTTTAAGAACCTATCATTATTATTTTAGCATAAATACCGTTATATTTCAATATATGAAAATTTATTCGAATTACTAAAATTTTCTGGCATTTAAATCAAATTTCTGTATTATAAAACTTAATTCTCTACTAAACTAATGGACTTAATAGAGATTGCGGCTATCGAAAGGTAAAAATGAAACTTACAACGAAAAGCGAGTATTCACTTCTAGCTCTAATTTACTTGGCAAGGAATGGCCACAATAAGTTTATCAAGATTGAGACGATTTGCTCGGAATACCAGATACCAAAAAAATATTTGGAAACTCTGATATCTGTCTTAAAGCAGAATCGTTTTGTACTGACCAAGCGCGGAGCGGGAGGCGGATATAAACTGGCAAAACAAGCTGAAGAGATAAGTGTGGCTGATATTATACGGCTTATGGATGGCGCACTGGCTCCTACCGAATCTGTGAGTCAGTATTTTTATGCAGACACTCCGTTACTGAAAGAAAAGAAAGTATTGAACGAGTTCAAGGAAATACGGGATTATATTGCGGATAAACTTGAAAATCTGACCTTGGCAGAATTAATTTAGACCGCGGGGGGGGCTCTAGTTCTGTAGGTAAATAAAATTTTTATGTGGGCTCTAGTTCTGTAGGTAAATAAAATTTTTATTCGGTTTATGGTGGAGAATTATTATGGGCAAAGATGATGCTGAAAATGTCAAGGTTATGGGGTGGGAGGTTGCTCAGGAAAAGAACGAACAAAGCTTTCGCGAACGGCTACAGATCAATCGAAAAGAACTCAAAGCTGTTCTTCTGGCACTGGTGGTACTTATAGGTGTGTGTTTGCTTGGGTGCTGGCTGGCAGGGAATCCCTTTGCTGGTACCAGCCGAATTGCATCCCGAGCGGTAACAGAAATCGGCAGTGCTCTGGCGGGGAATAATTGGCAGATTGTCTGGAGTGTGGTTGTTCTGGCAATTGTTTTTGAGTTTCTTGATTCAGCTGCAGGGATGGGGTATGGTACAGCATTTACTCCTATCTTGCTTATGCTGGGGTATGAACCGATGCAGATTGTGCCGGTGATTATGATTCAGCAGGCTTGTGCAGGGTTGACATCTGCGTATATTCATAAAGAATATGGTAATATCAAATGGAGTTTGCGGCCAATGTCAGAGACTACTAAGTTATGGTTAATCATAGCTATTACCGGAAGTCTGGCTGTCATATTCTCTATTACGTCGGTATATGGCATCTTAAAATTAGGAAAATTCTGGATAAAGCTCTATGTCGCTATTCTGCTGCTAGGTATGGGTGTGATCTCCTTGATTCATGCCAAGAGGGCGCAGAGTTATCATCCAGGCATGATGTATTTTTACGGCGCTCTAGCCGGATTTAATAAGGGCATTGGGGGTGGGGGTTATGGCCCGGTTGTTACCGTTGGCGGTTTACTCGCTGGGGTGCCGGCAAAGAGTATGCTCGCAGTTACCGCCCTCTCCGAGGGTACGGTCTGTGTCGTGTCGATTATAGTGTGGTTTGCTCTCCTGCAAAATGGGGTGAATATTGATTTTGTCCTCTTGCCATCAATGATGCTTGGCAGTATTATGGCAGTTGTTTTTGCGCCATATGTGGTGCGGGTGCTTCCTGAGAAGCTCTGGCGGAATTTTGTCCCGGTTTATTGCTGTCTTATTGGCATATATAGTCTGTACAAGATTCTCGCAACCTTATAGCGTTCGCTGCTGCAAAAAGATAGTAATAATTTATTGGAATAAAATATATAGAATAATAGTGCTGAATCATTATAATAATTTGCTTTGGGTTTAATTAAGAATTAAGAGATTAAAATATGACACAACTTTCATATCTGGAGCAGCTGGAAGCAGAGGCTATATATATAATTCGAGAAGTGGCGGCTGAGTGTGAAAACCCGGTAATGCTCTATTCTATTGGTAAGGATAGCTCGGTTATGCTACATCTGGCTTTGAAGGCATTTTATCCAGAAAAGCCGCCATTCCCTTTTATGCACATTGATACTACCTGGAAATTTAAGGAGATGATCACTTTCAGGGATTCTATAGCCGAGCGCTATGGCCTCGATCTGATTGTCTATACCAATGAACAAGGAGTTAAAGATAATATCAATCCTTTTGATCACGGCAGTGCGTATACCGATATAATGAAGACTCAGGCCTTGAAAGATAGTCTGAATAAGTATGGTTTTGATGCGGCATTCGGTGGTGCAAGACGGGATGAAGAAAAGTCACGAGCCAAAGAACGGGTTTTTTCTTTTAGAAATTCTGAACATGCATGGGATCCGAAAAATCAGCGGCCTGAGCTCTGGAAACTCTATAACACGCGGATAAATAAAGGTGAGAGCATAAGAGTATTCCCGCTCTCAAACTGGACGGAAAAGGATATCTGGAATTATATCAAGCAGGAAGATATTCCTATTGTACCGCTGTATTTTGCGAAAGAACGAAGCTTTATTGAGAGAGACGGAAATATTATCCTGATAGATGATGAGCGGATGCGTCTGAAGGCTGGCGAAGAAATTAAACAGGCATCGATACGTTTTAGAACTCTCGGTTGTTACCCGCTTACCGGTGGCTGTTATTCTACTGCCACGACGCTGGAGAAGATAATTACTGAAACCCTGGGAGCGGTATCGAGTGAAAGAATTACCCGTGTAATAGATAATGAAGCAGCCGGAAGTATGGAACGGCGCAAGAGGGAGGGGTATTTTTAAAGTGAAGAGTCTGCTTAAATTTATTACTTGTGGTTCGGTTGATGATGGCAAGTCCACCCTTATTGGTCACATGCTCTATGATGCAAAGCTTATTTTTGCCGATCAGAAACGGGCGTTAGAGCTAGACAGCAAGCTGGGGAGTAATGAGGGTGAGATAGATTACTCGTTACTCCTTGATGGTCTGATGGCTGAACGTGAACAAGGTATCACCATTGATGTCGCCTACAGATATTTTACTACCTCCGAGAGATCTTTCATTGTCGCAGATTGTCCGGGGCACGAGCAGTATACCAGAAATATGGCGGTTGGCGCCTCCTTTGCAGATGTGGCGGTTATTCTAGTTGACGCTTCGGCTGGTATTGTTAAACAGACCAAGCGACATGCCCGAATCTGTGCGTTGATGGGGATAAAGCACATTGTTCTAGCGGTCAATAAGATGGATCTTATCGATTACGATCGGTATATTTTTGATGAGATTGCCGATGAATTCAAAGCACTCTGTGCGCAGCTAGAAGTTACAAGTGTGCAGATTATCCCTGTCTCTGCAACCGTAGGGGATAATGTAACCAAGAAATCAGCACAGACGCAATGGTATACGGGATTGCCTTTACTCGGTTATCTTGAAAATATTGAAGTCGGTACACAGAGTATTAATTCAGGTTTTATCATGCCGGTGCAGCGGGTGTGTAGGCCGAATCCGCAGTTTAGAGGTTTTCAGGGAGAGGTTCAGGCTGGTACAGTCGCAGTAGGTGATACGGTTAAAGCTCTGCCGAGTAATGAGGAGGCAGTAATTACCAAAATCCTGGTTACCGATAAAGAGTGTAAATGTGCGGTGCAGGGGCAGCCGGTTACTATCTGTACTGATAAAGAGATTGATATCTCCAGAGGTTCCGTACTGGTCAAGGATTTTCAGCTCATAATTAACAATTTGATCTCTGCTAAGATACTCTGGATGGATAATCACAAACTGGTTATGGGCAGAAATTACTTTTTAAAATGTGGCACTAGAATTCTTCCCGCAACCGTCATCAAGATCAAGCATCGTGAAGATATAAATACAGGTAAGCATATAAATGCAGAAGTAATTCATAAGAATGAGATTGCTGAGGTGGATATCTCAGTCTCGGAAAAACTTATTTTTGACTCGTTCAAGCATAATCATTTTATGGGAAGCTTCATCCTAATAGACAGAGTATCAAATATGACCTCTGCTTGCGGGATAATTGAGCATGATATACGCCGCGGCAATAATATTATCTGGCATGAAACCGCAGTAACCCGCGAGTTTAGAGCCAACCAGAAAGCTCAGAAACCGCTAACTATCTGGTTTACCGGTCTGAGCGGATCAGGGAAGTCTACTATAGCCAACGCCCTTGAACTGCGTCTGACCGCTATGCATAAACATACGATGCTGCTGGATGGGGATAATGTCAGACATGGACTCAATAATAATCTTGGTTTTACCGAGAAAGACCGGGTCGAAAATATACGGCGAGTGGCAGAGGTGGCAAGGCTGATGAATGATGCGGGGCTGATAACCATAACCGCTTTTATTTCACCATATAGTGAGGACCGAGAGAGCGCAAGGAAAATAATCGGCAGCGATAACTTTGTCGAGATTTATATAGCAACTCCTCTGGAGGAATGCGAAAAGCGTGATATCAAAGGGCTGTACAAAAAGGCACGCAATAATGAGATCCCGAACTTTACTGGCATCTCCAGCCCTTACGAACAACCAGTAAATCCGGATCTGAGTATCGATACAACTAAGTTGAACATCGAAGAAGCCGTTGATATGATAATAGACTACCTAAACTTCTCCCGTAATTGATGTCTTAACTTCTTACTCGGTATCATATTAATTACCAGCTTCCTTATCCGCGATAGATAATAACCATCGAGCAAAGACCAAAATATCCGGTCTTTGAAGGTAATCTTTTTTGCCGCAACCGAAACAGCCCACATAAGTATAATAAGGTTATCCTTGGCGGTCAAAGGTGTATATGCTGGCCTTTCGCTACCAAAGCATGATGGATACGGTCTAATAAATAGCTGCTCACGTTTACAGAACTCCCTCGCTATCCGCTTTTCAATATCAGCGTATGAGTCACAAACTTTTTTTATCAATGAATCATCAAGGGTCTCAATTGCTCGGCGCGAGTCACCACCTTCAAGTTGCGCTAACAATTCCTCAAAATCTTCGTCACTGTATTTCTGCTGTATATCTTCATATACCAGTGACAACGACTTAATTACATCATTTACCTTACGCGTACTGACATTGGAATTCTCATGCACAGGATTTGAGAACCCGCTAGTATCACTAATGCCAAAAATTTCCAGAAAATCTTCAATTAATGAAACCTCTTTAAAACGCTCTTTTTCAAAGGTTCTAACGAGTATATTATCCTTGCCAAACAAAACTCCCAACTCAAAGATGTTATTCAATTGTTCCTTATATTCGTTATTATCTGTTACAAAGGTCTCAAGATCTGGATACCGAAGCGCTGAATCCTCCAGCAAATTATAGCGATAACTCCAAAGCGAACATAAATACTCTATTGCACTACGAACATATACAATTATCTTTATCTCAAAATCCCTGAATATCTCTTCCTTATACAAGCTAAGATCTTTCAAATAGATAAATGATTCTGAAGAGATTAAGATCCTATTATAGGGAGAAGCTCTGAGTTTAGAAAAAAGCTCTCCCACAATCTCCGGGAACGGCACAATATCCAGAATTGTTGTTTCAGGATCAATTTGGGTCAGATTGCCGGTAAACATTGAGTTGTAACAGTAGGCAAATGCTGAGTAATGTGTAGACCTGGGTTTTACATAATAGAGATAATCAAGACCGAATTTATCTCTAAGCTCAACTTGATTCTTTCCTAAAAAACTCTGGAGCGAAGTTGTACCCGTTTTGGGAAAACCCACATGTATATATAGCTGCTTTTTCATTTTTCCGCTTTCACTTGTAAAATAACAATTCAACCTCGGAAGAACATGGCCTTGATCTTATCTTTAAAAACTCTGATCGGACGCCGATTTTTAGCATGGCTCCCTCCCAGCACAATCCATTCTTTATAATTATCTTCCCACTGCTGATTGAAAGTTCCGTTCCAGAATTTACTGCTGCCTGCAGCATGGAGCAGGGTATAATTCAGTCCTTCATATCCGGGCTCATTAGGGTTGGCAATATATTCAGCCGGTATAATCTCTGGCGTAATTTTAAATTCCTGAAAAGCCAGATCAAATATTCCCTGCTCCGGATGCATCAGGTATTCAGCTAACTCTTCAGTCTTCCTATAACAAAAATCATAGAACTGCTGGTAATTAGCCAATCTATCACTTACTGAAAAAGTACAAGCGCACATTCCTTGCGCAGTCATATCATATCCAGGTACAGGCTTATGAAACTGCCCACCAACATCCCCGCCGCGCAAGGTAATTTTAAAATATCCCTGCCCAAAGTCTATAAGTTCCCGAAAATCTTTTCTGATCACCATATCATAATCCAGACAGATAACATTATGAAATTCATCGAGTAATTTCAATGCTTCAAACTTGGCATAGACCATCTTGGTAAAAGCACTAAAAGTCAAGGCGTTGAAACGCGACGTATCGGCAATTGGGAAATTGTATTCGACAAATTTAAGCGGAAAGATTTCAGGCATAACCTTGACATCGCGTGAGCGCAATTTACCGTCATAAAAAACTATTATTTCATCTACCCAGTCAGAGCAGTACCTGGCTATATCAAAAAGCATGTTCCCTACAGCAAAGATCTGGTTTGAGGTTAGACAAAATATTATAGCGCAGTTCTTTTTATTCATTATAGCCTCTATGTCTCGGTAATTGTACTGAATATTACTTGTTAACTGATTTCCCATATGGGTAATTCACCTCGAATTTACTAAGAATTTCTCTGGCTTTACTTGAAAACACCGGCTTCTCCTCCTCCGGGAGGTCTGTCCAGGCCGGGGTCATGATCTCATCAAACTCTCCACTCTCGATCCAACGCGCCCCTTTGATGCCAAAGAAGAGCTGGGTAGCACCACAGGTGGTAATCGCAATCTTACCCATACTCTTTATGTGTCTTCCCAGTGGTAGTGCATAAGCACCAGCACCGATAAGAGCTATATCAAATTCAAGGTTGGAGATGTCTGAGGTCATTTTCTGCAATACCTCGATATATGACGCGTAGTCGGCATTTTCGCCACCATAGGCCTGAATTGTTTTATAGGTGATCAAATCAAACTCTGGTAGTACATACGGGCTTTCGAATAAGGCTTCTCGTTTCTGGTATTGCTTGGTTATGGTGTCGGTGAAGGAGGTCGCTACCAGAATCTTCTTACCTTTTAGCTGATAGGTCCAGGGCTTGAAAAGGAGTAGAGGCAGAACCGAGTAGTAGGAGAGTGTGGGGATATCTGGGCAATACTCTCTAATAAATAAGTCTTCGTTATCCGTTCCCCAGACTGCCAGCATGTCACAAGCACGTATAGACTCAATGTACTCCTTGCTGAAGTAGTCACCTATCTCTTCGACCGGAGGATATATGCCTGAGAGAACCGCACCCTCATCGAGAACATGTTGGTCATATGGCTGTTGCTGCTGAGAATTCTGTCGTTTATAATAGTATTCAGTAATGACTCTGGCTTCAGTCCCCCCTAGCCTGCCTATAAGCAACGGCTCACCTGTAGCAATGCCCTGAGCAATCAGCGCATTTGCCTCTGTCAGATCGTATTTGGCATTATTGAAGTAGGTTCTTTTACCCAACTTCTCCTCATATTCACGTATTATAAATCTATGGAACTTGTTACGTAAGTCCTTGTTTTTCAGTAGCAGTTCCCTTAAAAATCCCATAATTTATACCTTATTAAAGGTTGAAGTGTTTTGAAAGTCTATAATTAAACTTATAGCGAAGCTTCCGCATCCCGGAATCCCTCTTGGGATGAATATTCTTCGGTATCTGATAGTGCCTCTTAGTTCCTGAGTTGAAATGTCGGTTAATCAAATCGTTAATATGAGGGAATAACTGATATTTATTGAGTACCAGTTCCCGGGCTTCGGCGATTTTTCCCAGGTTCTTCTCGTAATAATTATTCGCAATCGCTTCACGTAAGACCGCTACAACACTCTCGGGGTTTGCCGGATCGATACGTAGATAAGAGCCCTGCGGAAAATACTCGTCGATATTTGTTGCCCCCCAGTAGAGAGGGATTGTCCAGCAAAGAAAGCAGTCCGCAATCTTCTCGGTCCAGTAATGCTGGGTTGAAAAATTTTCAATAGCCAGGCTATACCTGTACGATAGCAGCCCATCGGCTTTATCCTCCAAATATGCAAAACCTCGACCAAAGAGATCATAAGTAATATCCTGCTCTTTAAGATAATGCATAAGCCCCATACGTAACTTATGGCCATGCAGATCGGCATTGGAACTGGTGACCCAGGAGAGATCATTTGTCTTTACGGGTGCTTTTAATGTAATAAATTCATCATATGAAAAATTCGGAAACCAATGAGTACAGGGTTGGGAAGTATAACGACTGTCATCCCAGTTGGCAAAGACTCGGTCAAAATAGCGGTAAGAATCCCTTTCCCAGCGGCGAATCCGTGCGGGAGGTTCTTGGGATAGGAGCCAGGCTTCAGCGCATTCTACGGTAATATCACGGTCAGGATAGCTCAGACAGAGCAAGAGATCACATTCTGCGACGTCATCTGCAGTAAATGTAATACCCTCCCAGACTCCTGAGTTATGCGGAGTCTGTCTGAAGATATCGACATCCTTGAGATCGTGAACGATACGTACCAGCATGTTATCCACCAGTCTTATGGAGTTTACGTTTTTTTAGATAGTCCTTTACCCGGTATACCCCCAGAGCTTTTTTCAGCTTATAGATTAATTTACGTTCTTTAGGGGCGAGCAGGCGCGGGATTACCCTTCTCTTTGGCTCTGATGTCGGATTATAGTATTTATCAATCAAATTACATAAATACGGGTATATTGAATACTTGTTGAGAACCAGATCCCGCGCATGAACCAGAGCCTCAATATTCTTACTCCAACGGTCTGTCGCTACTGCCTCTTCTATCATCTCCAGTGAAGCCTGAAAATCATCGGGGTCGATTAAGATCATTGCTTCCTCAGGGAAATAATCAAGAATATTCGGACAGCCATAGTATATCGGCATAGTCAACGCCAGAAAACAATCTGATATTTTATCCGAGCAGTAATTCGGTACAACTGAATTCTCCATACCGATAGAGTACTTGTACGGGAACAACCCATCAAACTTTTCCGGCAGATAATTATGCCCCGAACCATAATGATCGAAATCTAGCCCCTTGGTCTTCAAGAATTCGATAAACTCCCGACGAAACTTATGTCCTGGCAGGTTATTGGCAATGCTGATAATAGCACTAACCCTATCCTGTTTATCCCGACAATCCGAAACTGTAATCGACTTTAAGTCGGCAAAGCTCTTATCAAGACACCAAAGCTGTGGATATAACTCATGAATAATCTTGTCGGAGAATTCCGGGGCAATATCATCCCATTCACTCTGAATAAGATCATAATATTTATAATTATCCTTAAAATGCGCGTAGCAAGCAACTGGGGGTTCATATGCCAACAACCAAGCCGCATTATCTGGACATTTAACATCTATTTTTAACTGCTTCTCATCGAAGACAATCAATAGACCACACTCATCAGCACCATAAGGTACAAACTCGATATCAGGATTCAATTCAGAAGTAGGCGGAAAGATTTCGGTTGGTATCTCCTTCCAGGGGCAAACCATCACGCGCATAAGTTAACAACCTCTCCTGGTTTTAACCCAGTCTTCAATAGGCTTGATAATAAATCTGAATTTTAAAAATTGCCGAATATGCTTGAGAGTAATCTTTGTACACGAGGTTATAAACCAAGCCGTCAAATCTCTGGCGTTATACCATGGTGTCTGCCGGAAAACCTTCCAGTACTCTTCTTTACGAAATACCTGGGAGTCAAGGAGCCAGGGCTTGTCCTTCATGGCATAGTGGATAATACCCGGATGCGCTAGGGACTCTTGATACTCAACTTCATCCTTATATGTATGACCAAACGGATAACAGATAGAATTCCACCTCAGTGGCAGCCGCAATGACTTTGCATACAATACATCGTTGAGAATATCCTGATCCATAAACTTGATCTTTTCAGGGTAATCGATAACATACTGCAACAATTGTGATAAAATATCCTGCTCCCGCCAGGCCGTAAGATCCATCACCATAGTACCGGTGTTGAAATAGAAGTACTCCTGGGAGATGCCGAGCCGCACCTTATTCTCCTCGCTGATCGGATCTTCACACCCGGCAATAACCTTATCGCCCATCTCAATACTGTAAATATCTGCGAGTGAATCCATAACGATCATATCACTGTCCAGAAACACTATCCGCTCTACATCGGTTAAGTACTTCTGCGGCAGGAAATTATAGTAAGAGGCAATAGGCAGATAGGTTGCCGGACAGTCCTTGAGATCATCATTATTGACAATATAATACTTGATCTCAAAGTCTTTCAGTGCTTTGAGCTTATTGATGCGGACTTTATTCGCCTCAGTAATTCCACCATCTAAAACATGAAACTTCAGACGATCGGACTCAGTTGAGTTAAGTAACACCGATGCAAGCATTACTCCGAGATGCTGCGCATAATTATTGTCTGACAATGTACAAACATTTATAAGCATATTGCTTCTACCATTCTATTCTGTAAATAATATACAGTAAAATATACTCAAAATATAACTGATTACAAGTCAGAGTTATTGAGGATTTCAATAACAAACAAGACATCATCTGGCGTGTGCGAAAAGGATATAGGTAGACTTAGTGTCGTCCGGTGTATCTCTTCAGAGATCGGGAGCTGTTGGGAACCCAGTATATTCAAGAATGCATCTTGCTTATGGGGGGGAACAGGGTAGTGTATCTCGGTTCTAATCCCTTTACCCAGGAGTAGTTGCTGTAGCCTATCCCGCTCTGGATGTCTAATATTAAAGATATGATAGACATCATGATAAGCCTGATCCCGCTGCGGGAGGATATACTCTTTATCAAGGTTGTGCAGATAAAGCCCGGCAAGACGACGTTTATGCTCATTGATCTGGTCAAGTTTTTTGAGTTTTACACTAAGAAGTAGCGCCTGTACTTCATCCAGACGTGAATTATAACCAACATATTCAAAATAATATTTCTTATTTGAACCATAATTCCTGAGTTTTCTAAGCTTATTTGCCAAAATAGTATCATTTGTAATAATTGCTCCCGCATCACCGAGAGCACCAAGATTCTTGGTGGGGTAGAAACTGAATGCTCCAACGCCAAAGGTTCCGGCAAGCCTGCCATTCTGCCTGGCGCCGTGTGCCTGAGCACAGTCTTCAATTACCTTCAAGCCGCGGCGTTCAGCGATAGCACAGATCTCCTCCATTGCCGAGATCTTGCCATAGAGATGCACCGGCAAGACAGCTACTGTCCTTGCGGTTATTGCGTCTGCTATAAGCCCCGGATCAAGATTATAAGTACGTATATCCGGCTCCACCAACACAGGCTTCATGCCGGCTCGCATAATGGCAATAATAGTAGCTATATATGTATTTGAAGGGACAATTATCTCTGAGCCCTGAGGGAAGTCATAGGCAACGATAGCGAGGATAAGCGCATCCAGCCCGGAAGCGACCCCGATACAGTGTGCAACCCCGTGATAAGCTGCAAATTCTTCTTCAAATTTTTCTACCCCCTTACCCAGTATATACCAGCCGGAGTCTAAAAATTTCATAAAAGCTGCTTGAAAATCCTCAACAAATTCAGCATTGGAATTTCTAAGATTCTCATAATCAATCATTTGCAGAGTAACCCTCAAAGATATAATCATCCGGATCAAAATTGGTAGACGCAAATACCTGGAGTATGCAGTCAGGGGTGAAGTCATACATTTTATGCCAATCGCTGGGATTGACAATCAGGCATTGTGACGGCTTATCCAGCTCGAAGTGATCAATATTGCCTTTGCCGTCATTATTATAAATCTTGCAAGAGCCTTTGAGGCAGATCAGCGCCTGCTTGGTCTGTTTATGGCGATGCCGCCCACGTACAGAGTTATCGACTCCGTAGATATAAAAGATACGCTTTACGGCAAAAGGCATATCGAAATCTTCAATTACCGTCAAATTACCGCGTTCATCGGTAAAAGTCTTCAAACAAATCAGTTCAGCCATGTATAATTTACCTGTCTGTCTAGAATAACTGTAAAAAACATCTAACGCCCAATCTTCTCCAATAAATACCCTTTGTAATTACAGCGACAATTCAATGCCTCTACTTTGAACGGCCCATCAATCGTACTCTGCCACTCTTCAATACATGAGTATTTATCCCTGAAGGCAGCAAGTAGTTTCTGCTCACTCAGCGCCCATACCGGGTATGAACAGGCATAGATCCACGCCGGGACGTTCTGAACCAGCACAACTTCTTGTGCACTCTCAGTCACTCCGGTTCGGTCAAAGATGATAAAGTCAATATCATGCTCCAGAATATTCTCAATTACAGCATACGGCTCAGCAATATACTGAATGACACTCGATAGCAGCACAACGTTTACCCGCTTCTCCTGTACACACTCGTCAATCGTATAGTAAAACTTGAGCTCGTCATCGGCAAAATACTCTTGCCCGCAGGCCACATGATTCTCCTGCTCGACAATATTCCATGTGACCGCGAGATCCTTGAAGAATCTCCGGTTCTGATAATAAGTAGACCCGAGACTCCCGCCGAAATCAAGGACATTGAGCGAACCCATATTTCTGGCGGCGACATATAATAAACTGCTCAGAAGCGGCCAAGAATACTCGATATGATCAAAGAGTACAGTATCGCGCTCATGCACCGCCGTCCCGTTCTTCACCTGCAACAACGAGTCTTTATTCTTCTCAAGGATATTGGCAGAAGCATACCCCATACAGTGCGGCTCAGCCTCAGCAAAGGAAGTATAATTCCCCACGAACTCTATCAATTCGGCCTTCTTCCTGCGGAATAAATCTTTAAGCTTCATCTTCAGCAAGTTCCTTATGTTTTAAAGATAAACTCTTGCCAGAATCTTCTCCGGAACAAGAATAACGGATGCCGCAACATATACTTTAATGGTGAAATACGTGTATCCTTATGCTCTTCCAACTCGGCAGCCAGATCAGGAATAAAAATAGCCGGATGCTTGGTAACAACCAATTCTGAGGTTGCAGCATTGGCTAGAGGTGATTCAGGATTGGCACAATGAGTAGATTCACTATCAAAACCAATATTCGATACCAAGTTTACATTGGGCTTGATGCAGAGTCCGTGGTTGATCCAGATTGAATACACCCAGATAGTCGCCCAGGACGAGGTCTCTCCCGCATATACACTCTCAAGCATCCCCTCCCAATATCTGCGCATGTGTTCATGCGGCAAGACCGTTGCAAGCAGATTATTCTCCTTGAACTCCGGGTAATGCCGCATATCCCGGTCATAAAGGCTCCAAGCACGTCTCCAGGTGGCCCACCCCCAACAGTCAGCCCGAGTAGAGAAATAATAGTCCGCCTTACCACGCCGAATTCCATTCTGAAAATTTGTCCCGGATACCGACATAATTCTGATGTCAAACCGATAACGCTCCAGAAGTTCCGCGCAATACGCAAAGAAACTCGGCTCAGCCAGGCAGTCCTCTTCCAGAATAATCCCCTCTTCCACCTGCTCAAAGAACCAGGTAATTGCAGAAGAGACCGCGTTACGGCAACCAAGATTTTTATCCCGAAAGAGCGTCTTAACCTCACACTCCCAATCTATCATATCCAGCACCGCCTGCCTAGTCTCTACACAACGTTCATGCTCCTCGTGAGTACGTCCACCATCGCCAGCAATAAAGAGTTGTAGCGGCTTAACATCACGAATAGCGGTAAAAGCTCTCTGCGTAACCTCTTTCCTACGGAAGATTAAAAATAATACAGGGATATTAAATGACATTATTATACCTTGATTTCAGCAGATAATCAGCAGTTATCCGGCTTGAGTCGTTTCAGAATACTCGCCTTCTGCTTATAATAGAAGCGTTTTATCTTCCCTAGCAGTGGCAAAAACTTATGCGATTTATTGAGATCAACTCCCATAAATGTCCCCTCAAATAACCCAGTCGGCTTATAATATATGAAATCTTCGCCATATGTTGCTAGGCAATACCCATATTTCAAGGCATTCTCCTGCGGTTTAGGAGGTAACTCCTTGTTCTTCAATAATCCGATAAATTCGTCCATATCTTGTGGCTTATAAGCGACGTCCAAATCCTCATATAACGCCGGACCGAGTAGAATAGACGGTTTATTTAAAAATACCGCTTCTACTCCCACTGTAGTCGATAATGACGCTACAGCTACATCCGCGCGCTTCAGCAATTCGTAAGTATCAATTTTCTCTTCAGGCATAATCAGAGTCAAATTTGGCGGACAATCACCTTTAAGTTTAATCAAATTATCCAGCTGTTCCCCTGGATTAAGCGCAATGTTTGGATGACATCTAAGAGTGAAGTGGTACTCAGTTCTAGCTTTGAACGTTTCGCATAACTCCTTCAGCACTGTTACTTCATCACTAAAGCAAGGGACAGGAGCCAGAGTACTATGAATGCAGGCTTCATGAAAACTGCTGTTAAAGATAACAATATTATACCTACTCTTATCAAAACCCACTGGCAGTTTTGCCGCCTCCTGCCCTTCAACAAATGAGATCCAACCGCCACCACTGCCATTGATTTTGGCCTCAAACCACTTTCTACCAATTTCGAACATCTCAGCAGAAGAGACATCTCGTTTCAAAGCACTATTGATATATATGTCTTTTTTAACATTCAAATCGTTGAGCAAAGAATTCTTAAAGTATATATATTTATTGAAATTAGCACCTCGATCATGAACATAAAAAGATATAGCATTATCCCGGCAATATGTCAAGACAGGATGATACTCAGGAAATCTTCCACTGAAAAAATAAACTTGATCAAAACCAATTAAATTATGCAATTCAATAAATTTATTCAAGACATTAATACTATTTATCAAACTTAAACGTATATACTCATCTGGCATCTCAGTCACATCGTCTGTCTGCATACTCTTTAAATTCTTATAAGTTCGAACAATGCTATCACCAATATTGACGCCCAAATACTCCACCCGACTAAGATCCTGAAAAGAGGTGTATTTTATATCCACAAAATCCGGATAAGTTATCATACCGCCAAGAGTAAAACATTTTTCAATAGAAAGGCCTATTAATTCAACCCCTTTATAGTATTTTGCCTGACAATACTCACAGAGCATTGCATCACTATTATTAGCCGCGACGGCACAGTTTTTATTGAGCTCCGCGGCACAAAATAAAGAATAAACATCATTGCCATCAAGTCTATATTTATACATCAACTCTAATTCTGTTTCATAATGAGTATTAAACGCACAATTAAAGTTAATAAATAAACACTTCTTCATTATAGCGTAACCTTTATACAGCACAAAATAAGTTTTAATATATTGCATATCATTGGCAACTATTTATAATATGCATTAAACTAACTATTAAATAGTATTTATTAGATTTTATTGTAAACAAACAATTATAGCAAACATAATAACTTAATCAATGGGATACAGGATTCAGGTATGAAAAAGGTACTCTTTGTCAATTTTAACTGTTATTGGAATCCTAATTTTGAAACTGAGTTAGAATTAATGCATCAGCATCAACTTGATGGTAATAAAGTATATTCTTTATATTGCCAGGGGGAATTGATGCAACGCTGCGCTTCCGCCTTATTTAGCCCCACCAAAAAAAAATTCTGCAAACGGTGCCAAAAAAGGTACAAACTTGGCTGTAAGATTATAAATCTACCCAAACATAATAGGCTCTGCCTACAGACACCAACATCATACCCAGATTATGTCACTGCAAAGTACTCAACAATGGGTGAGGTCAGAGCATTAGAGTATGATGGCATCAATATCGGTCTGAGTATGTTTGAAAACATCATGCTAGTCAACCGTTCTGAAACACTGGATCTTACGGAAATTAAGTACGAACTCACTACGGCGTTGAAAATTAGTTATATTGTGTATTCAAATTTCAAAAGACTTTGCGAAGAATTAAACCCAGATGCCGTCTATGTCTTCAACGGCAAACATCAGGAATATGAGCCTTTGCTCAGCTATTGCGATAAGCATAACATTGATTACTATTTCCACGAACGAGGGGCCAATCCCGGCAAGTATGTTCTAGCCAAAAATAAACGTTGGCATGATCATAACGACACTACAGATATTTTTATACATCAATATGGCGACAGCTACACCCAGGCTGATCAGAGCATTGGAATCAAATGGTTCGAGGATAAACGTGAAGGCATTGACAAGCAATGGCTTTCTTTTACTGAATCTCAAAAACGCCAACTCTTGCCCCCCGGTTTTGACTCAAAAAAGAAGAATATAACCTTCTTCAATTCATCATTCTGGGAGATAGTAAACTATGAATCACGCAGACCTAGCAGAGAATTCATCGATGAAGTAGGACTGCTTGAGCGCGTTTGCCACGAATTCCGCACCGACAAAAACGTACATATATACTTGCGGGTTCACCCTCACCTCAGTTGGGAACCAACAGACCAACTTGCTAAAATTATGGAGTTCAAAAAGGCTGCGCCCGAGAATATCACCATACTTGACCCTGATGACAAAATCGATTCTTATGAATTATTACTGCGATCAGACATCATAGTTGTCCCTTGGGGATCGACAATTGGGGTTGAAGCCTGTTTCTGGGGAAAACCCTGCATTCTTCTGGCTCCTGCATTATACGAAACACTTGATGTCTGCTATAAACCAGCAAATATGGACGAGTTCCTTGCCCTACTACATTCTGACAAGCTCGAACCCAAGCCCAAAGAAAACAGCTATAAATATGGCTATATCTGGAGCACCTTCGGAGAAGATTACAAGTACTATAAAGCCAAAGATTTATTCGAAGGCGAATTTTTAGGAGTAAACATCAAAAATCAAATCAAGCTTAAAAATAAAATTAAGGCGCTTCTAGGGATTAAGTAGTGCTTGCAGTGTCCTAAAATTAATAGGAACTAATTTACATTTTCTATGCGACTAGCTCACTTCGTGTTTTTCTAATATTTGCCTGAGCAGAGATACCCTAAATTCATCTAACGTCAATAATGGATAAAGAAATAAGATAATTGTTTAAAATGGATATTTCCGATAAAATTTAGTGACACAGTATTCAAGAAGAATCAACAGTGAAGAAATCGTAAACAGCTGAGTTTACGACCTATCCTAAAGAACCGAGATTTATAATCTTGACTATGCCTCGCTCCATGCAATCGGAAGCAATAAATTCTGTGATGAAACCTATTATGGTACAGTGAGAAGACAATTATAATAAATGGCTTTCTCTTGAAGGACGTCATACGATAAGCGTGCCTCCGCAAAGGGGCTAAAAGACCAAACGAAGTCCTTATTATAAAAATTAATCTGATAATATTTCAAGGGACATCTTGCTGAGATTCCCCAAATAAAGAGACTATTGTTATTGTTTATTTACCGCTTCGACAACAAAAGCAGAACACAAGAACAGACCTCGCCAATCTGTAGAATCATGTTCTAGAAGAAGCGCTTCATTTCTATACAATACCTTATTCTCATCTTCCAAATATGGCATTGCCGGATGGTAATGATACCATTTGAGCTCTATATCTGTATAACCAAGCTCTTTGAACATTTTCTGGACTTCAAAGGGATTATGAAATTTCGATAAGATAGCATCATACCCAGGAGATTTGTTGTCTTCTGAAAGGAGACGAGGGGTTGGAAGGTTCATCTCTACTCTTTTGCAAAGTTCCTTGGCAACAATATCCTTGAGCTCCGAAGATACTCCAGCCAAAAGATCATCTAGTATAAACTCTGCGGTATAGCGGTTGAAAGTGAATAATGAGAACAGTTTGTTTCTGAATTCAACAAAGACGCTGCCTCCTGGCTTAACGATGGATGACATGTTTTTTAAAACTAGAATATCATTTTTCACATGTGGCATTACGCCCATAGCCATCAGTGCATCAAAGCGTCCTTCTTTCAAAGCAGGTGTTATTGTGTTAAAATCCTGAATATCTCCCCAGAATATCTGTTCTGGGTTCATTTCATTTTTCTTCATAGTTGTTTTAGAAGCTTCCACCATATTTTGAGAGATATCAACACCCCAGATATCAATTCCTGCTTTACCTAGAGTCAATAGAGGTGTGCCTTCGCCTACACCTATCTCAATGACTTTCCGGATATTTTTAGCGATAAAAGACTGTAATAAAAGCTGGAGTCGGAAATAATTAGCAGGGTATTCCCTAGTTATATCTAGAAGATTTTCTCTGCTATACTGCTTATTATAATTCTTCGAAACACTGTTATAATGTTCTGCTATACTATTGGTTGAGTTTTTCATAATATACTCTCATAATATAAATGTAAAAAAGATGTTGGATGCTTTTATTTTTGATATATATGACTTACGGAGAATAATTTAAGGATCATGACTAGATAAAAGGATACGCTTATAGCTCTCTTAGTAATAATTTATGCAAATCATCATCTCTATGATTAAAACGAAATTCGCATCCTTTTACGTGCAAATAATAAGTCTATTTACGAATATGTGTAATTTGCCTAATCTGGTTTTAGTTATAGACCAAAAGTTTTCAATACAATTAATATGTTTTTTGCCTTTCGCAAATTCATTATTAGAATGGTTCCGAGTATCAAGATACACCGTAATCCACTTCAAGAATGATTAAATTGTATTATCCATATTCACTTCTCCAATAAGACATTATAGGAATTATTGAGATGTAGTCTATAAATCATACAACTTAATCGATGTTTTTATCCTTATTTGTAAAAGGTAAATAATATTCTGCAATAACCAGAAAATGATAATTTTGATTCACCAATTTCTAATACTGCTACTTAGTGCAATTTCTCAATATTCAAAATAATTATCTATAATAAGAAGTTTAATTAGAAAATCAATAGTGAAGTAACATAAGTTCGCAGTGTCAAGGAAGTAAATAATACAGTATAAAAAATTTCGGCCCGTAATTTTGCTACGGTTTACGAGCTGCGCTCAATTAAAACTGTTTAAATCCACCTTAAATTAATCTTGTTTTTATATGGGAAATAAGACCTCTTTGCTGTACTTTACCTAACAGTAGTCGCTAGTCATCTTATTATTTTTTTATAGGCACTGCACAATATCTGTTGACCTTCCTGCTGCAAAGAACATACATCAACTCTAATTCGGTCTCAAAATGAGTATTAAATGCAAAATTGAAAATAATAAATAAAAACAACTAAATCTTCCATTAATATGCACTCAACAATCAACATAACCAGTTACTGCTTACGCGGCTCCAGAAGATGAACAATACTGTCAACACTTCTCTGCACATACTCCTGATACCTACGTTTTTTCTCTTCAGGATCCACATCCATCACTCTCTTCTTCTCTCCACTTTTCGAAACCAGATGCTGAAGATTATCCCGATACGAGTTTTCAACCCGGGCAGCATCATAATCTTTTATGCATCTCTGCATGACATAATTATAATCTGCCTCAAGGATATCTAAATCTATACTATAGTCAGCAATTTCATCATATTGCAATTCCTTGGAGTACATGAAGACACCCTCAAAGTTCCTGTACCATGCATATCCGAAAATCAGTACCGGCTTACACAACCTGATAGCCTCCCAGCCAATTGTACCTTCAATAGTCGCGGAAAATATAGAATTATTAATCAAATCATAAGTATTAGTTCCATATGGAACCAACTGCACCTTATCTATTCTGCTAAGCCGATCAAACCAAAGCTTCTCTCTCATTACATACGATTGCTTAGGGTTCTCCTTAACACATATTACAACATCATCCGGCAACATTTCAGAAATCCGCTCAATAGCAAGAAGCTGATCAGAATAGTCTCCCCCCAAAGGAAAGATAGTTACTTCAGGCTGAAAGTGAAGCCCAAAATATACGTATTTTCTTGTCAGATCCAGATCATTAACAGTAATCTTATTCAGCCTTTTCTTATAATCACGCTTCAAATTCCAGTGCCGTATAATTCTAGCAACATCCATCAGAAATGATCTCGGGCTCTGATGCTTAAATAGTTCCCTACAGAATCGAGTATAAGTAAATTCAAGTCTATCATCAAAGATAAGCTCCGGCGCCATATACCATGGCTGTTTTACTTCCGGCAACTTAATTGCTTCAGGTTCATACTGCACTACCGCAAAGTCAAACAGACCATGATCTTCAATTCCAGTGAAATAAGCAGCATGCTCCAAAACCTCATTTGTGCCAATGACTGTAAATAAGCCTAGTTTTTTTGCAACTCTATATAATACGAAATCCAATTGTTCATGAGGTGTGCTCTCACATAAAAAGGCATCTATTTCATTATTGATAATAAAATAATAAGCATAGCGAATAAATATCCGAACCTTATTCTCATAATCTCCCAAAGTCATTTCATCTCTGAAATATACAGAAAATCGGGCAAAAGTCTTTGACATATCGAGAAAATTCTCAAAAAAAATCTGATCAATTACTTCTTCGTGATCTTTGGTACAACTCTTATTGGGAAATCTTGCCTCATCATTATCCAGAAGTAAATCATCCGAGTTGTAGTCTGCTCCGCCACCATTACCAAAACGGATAATATTACAACCTGTTCTCACTTTAAGCTCGTTTATAATTTCTATATGCTTATCAAATCCCCAAACACAAATGTTCCGTATCAAAATTACCCCCCTGTTTTAAAACATAATTTCAGCATAGCAACATGAATGTTATAAACCGTCACCTTTGAATTTACTCTTATTGACCTATATTTAAATTCTTATTTATTAATAGATCTTGGATTAAGATCAAGTCAATCTTTTAAACCCTGAAATAGCCGGTTCTCCCAATAATTGAGACTCGACATTATTATTATCAAGACAACTCTTTAAAACAGCAAATACCTGATCAACCGCAATCAAATATTTTTGAACATTATCTTCCGTATGTGCCAACATCGCATAAAAATCAGTAGACGCGAGAAAATGAAGTTTGAGCATTTCTTGAACATACAAAGCTTTTAACTGCGAATGATTCTCATAATTAAAGGTAAAGTGACTCATTGGTTTAATACCAGCAACATCAATTTTCAAACCATGTTTATCAGCTAAAACACGCCATCCATCCTGCACCATTAAACCAATACGAACAAGATGCTTTCCCGCGTTTTTATTACGGTGCTTACGAATAGTCGCAATGGCAGCAGTAAAACCAACCCTCTCTGTCCAGTTAGTACTACTGATAAATGTATCCTGGGCTGCTGACATTACCCGCCCATTACCAATCACCGCTCCAATAGAATAACCATTGCCTATCGATTTTGAAAAAACCGCAATATCTGGGATCAAATCGTACAGCATATGCGCACCTGCAGAATTCATCCTAAAACCGGCAGATATTTCATCAATAATTAAAACCGCCCCAATTCTATCAGCAATCTCCCGAACTTGTTGCAGAAAATTACCTTCTGGCTCAAAATTTCGTATCGGCTCCATAACAATAACCCCAAGCTCAGAACCATGCTTTGAAACGATCCCTTCCAAATCCTCTATCGTATTATATCTAAATGGGAAAGCCGTGCCCTTCAATCCTGTCGGCACACCATTAGGGCTCAATCCAGGAATCAAATGCTCCCCAAGCGCATTCTCAGTACCAACATTTGCTGCCAGATACCAATCATGCCAACCATGATACCCACAGAAAGCGACCTTATCTTTTCTAGTGTACGTCCTAGCAATACGTACGGCAACGGCCATAGACTCACCACCAGTGCGGGCAAATCGACACATCTCTGCCCACGGATGAATTTCACAAAGCAACTCGGCCAATTCCACCTCTTCCGGGCAATTAAGAGATGAAGCAACACCATTAGCAATAGCATTCTTCACCGCGGTATCAACATCCTCGTCAGCATACCCGAGTACAGTAGCACCAATTCCGCCAATAGACATATCAGTGTACTCATTACCATCCAAATCCCAGACCTTAACACCTTTGGCTTTTGAAAAATACCCCGGCCACACACCCCAAGAGAACATATCTGGTCTTTTCGATAATAACTGACATAGCCCAGGTATTCTTTTTTTTGCTTTTTCTTGCATTGCAAGTGATTGCATTAATTTTCCCATGATTCACCTTTATTATAATATCTAAGAATAAGCGCATCTTTTATCTATTTGTAAAAAGGTTGCGTCTATCTCCTCATTTGGATCTTTACGTTTCTCAATACCAAAAGCCGTTGAAAATTTATTATAACCTTCAAAGTACATGGACTAAACAAACATTATCCATGACACATTTTTCAACTTCCCTCCCTAAACAAAGAATATATGGTCTTATTTTGTATAGACTGTTAAGATAAAAAAACAATTATAATCGTGCCAAAAAAATCACAGCAAACTCAATACAATTACAATATCAACATTAAGCTTAATATATGAATAGTTTTTGTTACAAGCCGCAGTTACATCCTCTTAAGATTAATACCGACAAAAAATAGCATCTTATACTCTGTGCAAAAATTGATAATTCATATCCGTTGCTTTACCAATTTCAAACACATTATGTAACTAAAATACAAGTCTATCAACAGTATTATATATATTTTTGAGCTTATATTATTTTTGAAACTCTCAAATAATCATTTTCCCTTGTTTTATAAATTAACAAGCTTTTTGACTAGTCATTACTCAATCTCCAGTTTACAGGTTCAATAATACTTTTATCATCACATGCAAACTGTTCATACTGATAATTATCATAATCTTGTTTCATCAAATAGGCAAGTTCTTTAAACTGAGTTAAATTGTTAACTCCACAAATAATACAATCCACTTCTTCAATACTTTTTAAAAACACAAGCGCTCCCTCAATAGGAGTCAGACCATATTGTCGCAGAAAAGAGAAATACCCCTCATGATGCTCCTTTATTGCCCTGAAATAATCCGGAAGCAATTCAGGCGACATCAATAATAACCCCTGAAGAAAACATGAGCGTACATGAATCTCAACTCCAAGTTGCTTAAGGATCTTAAGATGTCCACTTTTTAACAATCGCTGATCATACACACTTAAAGGAAGCTGTATAATATCAATATTATATTTATCCAAAATTTTATCAATCTGCGCTGCATCATAAACCGAGACACCAATCTTAGAAACAAGACCTTGCTGTTTATATCCCAGAAACTTATCCCACAAAATATCCGAAGCAACCAAATCTTGCGCGTTATGCGCAAGCACGCCATAGACAGAAGGTGTTCGTAGTGCTTCAAGAGAATTCTCAAGATCACCATTTAAAGATATTTTCGTTACAACTTTAAAATCACCAATACCAGCCCGCCCCAGGATGACCTCAGAATCACCATATGCTTGCGCAGTATCAATAACCTTAATTTCACATTTAGAAGCAAACTCAATTATCTTTTCAACTTCGTCAAAAGTAGTCTTACCTGTTTGATTAGATACACCATAATCAAGACCAAATTGAACAGTTCCCAATCCCAATGCTGGCATTATGCATAGCCATTCAAGATTTTATATTTAGTTTCAGCAAATTTCCAATCATCTATAGTATCAATATCCTGAACCATATTTTCATCAATCACCAACGGCATTGATTTTGCAACATATAGCGATTTTTCACTCAACATTTTATCCACTTTTACATAATAAAATATCCCAACATCATAATAATATGGCGTCAAATCCTGAGAACGAACAGTTGTTACCATAATATCCTTGAATTTAATCTGATTATCAGAGATATCAATAGCCCATTCAATAGGCACTGGAAACTTACAAACCGGCATAACAGATGATACATCATCATTCTGCAGCAACTCAAAACCAGAACCAAGCACTTCCACATTAACAAAAGGTGCGCATGGATACAGACAGCAGAGAAAGTCAAACTCTTTACCAAGGTCTTTATACTGTATCAAAACCTCGAATAAGACATCAATGGTTATGGCAAAATCATTTGCCGTCTCAGCAGAGCGCATAAATGGCACACTGGCTCCATATTTTTTTGCAATATCCGCTATCGCTAAATCATCTGTCGAAACCATAACCTCATCAAAAATATTACTTGCCAGTGCCGCTTCTATACTATAAGCAATAATTGGTTTCCCACAAAATAATTTAATATTTTTCCGTGGTATTCTCTTACTACCACCACGCGCCGGTATCACACAAAGAGTAGTCAAAATTAACTCCTAATATTTTAATAAGCCTTAGCAAAATTTTCTCCCGTCAAATTCTATTTACTCTGCATCATACTATATATAACTTCTGCCATTTCCAGATCTTCATAATTATCAATGTCAACAGCACTTCTCCAACCAATTTCATAGATAATCGTGGTATCATTATAAAAATTCATCGTTTCAATCAATTTTGTAACCTTTGCAATCCATATTGCACCAGTTGGGCAATACAATACATCTAAATCTTGAGATCTTTTTTTCTCAGCATGCTTAAAAAAAGCGAACTCAAAAGTACCATCATTTCTTTTAGACATCGCCCACCAAGGATTCATCCAACCATATCTAAATACACTTATCTGATATTCTGCATTCTTTTCCTGAAAATTACGGTATGAATCAATTATATCCTGTGCATTTCTGAGCGGGCACACTGCAAACAACTGAACGACATTTTCATATTCTTCATTATAATGTTCCATTAACTTCTGTACACAATTAGCTGTAGCCAAGCTGACAGGAGACTTATCATCTTCATATCTATCCCGCAAAAAAGGCACATCAGCGCCGAATTTTCGGGATATTTCTGCTATTTCCGGATCATCAGTACTGACGATAATCCGATCAAATAACCCCGACTCCAACGCCGCCTCAATTGACCAGGAAATCATAGGTTTTCCATGAAAATTTATAATATTCTTTTTTGAAATTCTCTTACTACCACCCCTTGCGGGAATTACCGCAATAGTTTTACCCATAATACTATAAATCCTTATCCAACTTATTCCCTAGCTCCAATAACTCAATTGCCTTGAGCGTAAAACCCCTATCCCAAACATCCTGTTCCTTATTTACAACATTTATAAAATGACCCAAGGCCGCTTTAAACGCCGAAAAAGACGATTTGCTAAAACATAACTCTTTTGTCCCCTTTTCCCCACACACAATCATTTTAAATGGGGAATAATACTTACCTGTTGATTTCAAAGTTACAACCACACCATCATTGAACACAAATAACGCATGCGAGATGCCAGCAATTTTATTGACCGCTACATCAACAACTTTGCGCTCAAAACCAATAATCTTTAGTATTGGCTCAATCAAATGTAACGCGTAGGTCTGCCAATACTTCGGTACGATAGCATCAATGTACCTGATTTCACCGGTTAACTCGCGATCAGTATCTGAAAAATACATTTCAGGAGAATAGGACAAAGCCGAGCAAGTGAATATCTGATTTGAATACCGCTCATGCGCTAAAATCTCCTTCGCTTGAGCAACAGTAAATGCAAGCGGTTTATCAATATAAATAGGTAGACCTGCATCAAGAACCGGTTTCGCAAAAGTCAAATGCGACTCTGCATCATCACGCGCCAATAAGACCGCATCAACCCCAGCAATAAGCTCTTCAAGACTGGCACAAACCTTATCTATTTTCGATGCAGCGGCAATATGCTCAGATAATGCTCTATCCTGAGTAAATACTGAGACAACCTTTGCCCCAGCAATCGCATCCTCGGGAAATTTCTGCTGAGAAAGATAATCAGGAATCAATGCATATGGACAGGTTGCCATACGCTCCTCATCATAGCCATTAAAAATCGCTGACCATGAATAAGGATGTCCATTACCCTCACTTGCTCCAATTACTCCGATTTTTATCATTCACTCTCCATCTACTTGGATCCAGCAAATCAGGGTCATTCACCCCGTGAAACTCATCAAAGCTATACGCTGATTTATTTTTTGCTATTTTCTCATATATCTCGATAATCTCCACTAATTGAGACGAATTATCTATCCCGCAAACAACAGTATCAATTTCCTGAACCTGCAAAACAAAGCCCAATGCCACTTCAAGTCTGGGCATAGAATGCCTTATCGACAACATTTCAAACTCATTAAATACTTTGGAATATGATGCAAAATACTCTGGCATGGCATTACCATTCATCAGGAGTAACCCCTGTAGAAATACACTCCGTACATGTACCTCAACCCCCATATCTTTGAGGCGGTTTAACAGACCTGTCCGCTGTAGTCTCTGATCAAAAATACTAAATGGTAACTGAATAATATCAATAGCAAAACTCTTTATAACAGAGATGATCTCTTCTTCCGTATAAACAGACACCCCAATCTTTTTAGTCTTCCCCATATCTCGATATTTCTCAAAATAACTCCACAATTCAGGCTCTCTCAATAAATGCTGAGCGGAGTGAAATAGTAGGCCATATACGCTCTCAACATTCAAACGTTTCAATGAATTTTCAAGATTCAATGGGGGAACCAACTTAGTAACAATATTATAACCCGCTACACCAACTCTTCCCAACACCTCCTCTGAAATGCCATACTTTTGTGCAGTATCCAAAAGCTTAATATTTTTATCTTTAGCCAAAGCCAGAATCTTATGTACTTCATCCTCAGAAGTCATGCCTACTGTATTTGCAATACCATAATCCAGCCCAAACTGAACCGTACCAATTGCTAATTTAGCCATTTCTAATTATCTTTCGGTTAATCTGTTTCGACAAAAAAGAAATTACCAGTCTTTTCACCTGCAAATCCATGAAAATACCCCTTTTTACGCTCACTAGCAGGGACTCGAATTGACGAGCATTTTCTACATATACCCAGATACCTTTTAGATTTATAAGCTTCATCAACAAATATCTCTATTTCCTGAACCGAGAAATTATCTATATTAATTGGGCATATTTCTTCATTAGCAATATTATTAATGGTGCAGCAAGGTGAGATACGACCATCATTACCAATCACCAGCCTCTTACGCAAGTCGCCACAGAGATAGTATGGTAAAAAGCTATTATTGACAGTCGAAATACCACTACAGACAATACTATTATCAATTTCTTGAACTACTTTCAGGACATCACATTTGTTTTTCCAATATCCAATGAAATCACGGATCTCTTCAGCGGTCTCTCTACAGACAACAATTGACACTTCTGTCTTCATACCCATCTCTCTAGCAATCACTGGAGCCTTGAGTGCAGTTTCAAATCGTGCCTTACTGCACATACCTGTCAAGTTTTTCCAAGTATCAAAGTTATATGCATTGACACTAATAGACAAAGTCTTTACCCCCAGTTCCACCAACTTCTTAATTACTGTTTCATCGAGTAATGTCCCATTTGAAAAGAGAATACGTATAACCATACCCTTACTTCTAGCATAACGCAACATCTCTTCCCAACTTGAGTAAACAAAAAACTCACCATTAGGAATAACCTGCAATTCCGATATACCTAGTTGTGCCAGCTTATCAATCCGTGACTTAATCACATCAAGATCGACCTCAATCCAATGCGTTGGATACTTACTCTTCCACTTATCCTCAGTATCTCCATGATAAAGACAAAAACGACAATTTAAATTACATTTTACCCCAATAAACAAAATAGCAAATCCTAGCCTTAAATCCTTACCAAAATAATACGCAATCTCATCAATATCATCAGTAGTAAAAAATGACGGCAAAAAACAGTCTTCTGTGTGAATAGACCAATCCCCGAGATCTCTAGAAACATCCTCAGCTCCCTGATAATTCATTGAAATAAAATTATGCTCAAAAATATTTACTGGATTCAGAAAGAACGACCGCCCTTTTTCTGCCCAAATTTCAACTAGCGGTAATAACTGCTTCGGATAATTGCCATTACATATTATTTTTTTCATCAAGATCTCTGCCTATTATTAATTCTAAATTTACTGGAGTGCCTTTAACTACATCTATTTTCAACTTTTTCCCAATTATATCGTTATAGTACCTTGGTTCAAGCCCAAATCCAGGTCTAATCGAACGTACAGAGTCCTTGGTAATTATTTCTCCGGCCTGCATGTTCTGCACAAAATACAGAGAGCGTTTAAAGCATAGAGAGTTCTTTTCCTGAGCATTAATATTATAATCAATTCCCCCAAGAGCCAAACTCGCATTGCGCACCTCCTTTACAAGCACTTTCATCTCCATGGGTTCAACCGAAAAAGCTGCATCAACGCCCCCCCCCTCTCTAGAAAGCGTAAAGTGCTTCTCAATAACCCTACCCCCAAGAGCTATACTAGCAATCGCAGCACCGATTCCCAGAGTATGATCGGAAAGACCAACATTACACGCAAATCTTTGCTTCATATCCTGCATAGTCAGTAAATTTGAATTTTCCGGGGTTGATGGATACGAGCTTGTACATTTAAGCAGTGTCAAATCTTCACAACCATTGCTCCGTAGCGTATCTACCGCAAGCGTCAAGGAATCAAGTGTAGTTAGACCAGTAGACATTATTATCGGCTTGCCTGTTTTTGCCACATACTCCAGCAATGGTATATCATTATTCTCAAAAGAAGCAATTTTATATATCGGATTGTCGAGACTCTCAAGAAAATCTACTGCGCTAAAATCAAAGGGAGTGGAAAAACAGACTATTCCATGTTCTTTACAGCGGTCGAATATCGGTTTATGCCATTCCCAAGGAGTATGTGCCTCAGTATACAAATCATAGAGCGTACGATTACGCCATAGGCTATCAGGATCTGAAATCACAAACTCTCCAAAAGCCAGGTCTAGAGTCATCGTATCCGCTGTATACGTCTGAAGTTTGAGTGCATCCACTCCAGATTCTGCCGCGGCATCAACTATTACCAGTGCTTTATCAAGCGAACCGTTATGATTTCCCGACATCTCAGCGATTATAAAATTACCATTACTCATCAGCTTCACCCGATAACTTTCCTAATGAGCATAAATGCTTCAGCTCTGGATAATCCAACCTTTGCCCCCCACAACTTTGCACTAGCACCAATATACTCCAATGATCTAGTATGTAGATAGTCACACAGCTCAAACTCATATTCAGCCATTGCCTGAATTTTATACTTTAAAGTTTCAGAGACATCAAAGAAAACATTTGGCACAAAAGCTGTATCCTTAGAAAATGAATTCCACTCTATAGAAGAAGGAACCTCAAAAGAATATATCTCTTTCACACACTCTTCAGCCATAGGTCTAGTAGCAGTCAATACCGCCTTATTAGTTAGCTGATGATCAATATTCATATCGCCGACATGATGGGTAAAGATAACATCTGGCTCAATGAGACGCTTGATCTCTTCTACCTTTTTTACAATAGACAATAGTGGGACAGTATCGAAAGTATTATCCGGAAAATCTGCGGTAAAGACTTTTTTCACCTGAATTATTGCATTTGCTTTGCCCATTTCATCTCTGAGTGCAATCTGCGCATCTACAAGAGACTCTTCAAAGTCATACCTGGATGCCTTACCAGCACTTAGAATCAGTGAATACACCTCAGCCCCATTATCTACCATTTTTCGTATCGTTGCGCCACATCCAAGAATTTCATCACCAGAATGAGCGACAACAACGAGTACCTTATGCCAAGTTTTATCCAGATTATTTGTCTTATTATAAACAAAGGTTCGACATTTACTGCTACTGCCAATTTCTTTATACCCGGCTTTAGTAAATGACTTGATAGATGGTGTGTTATTATTCTTAATTACGGCATAGATAAATGCGAACTTTGTCTTCTTTGTACCAAGTTCGATAACCGTGCTTCCTAAATGCTTACCTCTGAATTCCTTGCAGATACTCAGCCCTATATAACATCCGGAATCATTATTTTCAAATCTCACCTGGCCAACAAACTTACCCCCCATATCTTCAACAATAAAGACTTCAAAATCAGGAGAGTTTAGTATATTAGAAAACCAAGTAACATGATTTTCATACTTAATCTCATTCTGATTCAATGAATTCTCTCGAACTACCGGATCATTAGAAAGCTCAAAAATCATATCGCAATCAGTAAGAGTTGCTTTTCTTATCTTTAAATTCATTATTGAATTCTCTCATTACTATTCGCATTGACGCTTCAAAACACACACAAACATCGCACTAAAAATTTTCAACAGAAATAAAATTCACCAAAAATTAAGCACAAAACTTTCTACTTTATAACGTAACTACTCAATCAATTCTGCAGCAAATAACTTATCAATTGTCTCAGCAAAATCAGCCACTTTTATCCCTAATTTATCAGCAATAGCAAAGAGATCCGTTTCACCATCAGCGTATGCTAGCATATATATAATTTTATTGACATCCAACTCAATATTTGTTACTGAACCAAGAGTGGGATATAAGCCACGTTTACCTAACTGCGGTTCACAACAAGGATTAAGATTCAGATAACACTTATTCAGTTCAATCCCCCTGATTATACCCATATAAGCATCAACACTTTCATTCAAACCCCGCTCAGAAATCAGTTCAAGGTTATCGAAGGAGGTATGATACTCGGGATACTGCCCATACTTAGTCTTCATCAGCGATCCCACTGGGAGATTAAAGCCTAATGAACAATACTGCCGTTCATCACTGCCATTTGGCAGCCATTCAAGATCTGTGTACTCTTTTTTTAACGATCGTAAATAATTCAACGCACTTTTGTCTGCCAGCGAATCATGACGCCTGCTTCGCAGATAAGTAAAATCACCTTCATCCCCACAACAGGTTACAACATATCCGGCAATCATATTTTTCTTGAGAATCTCTCCAAAATGCGCCAAATAAGTTATACTCCCAATAGTCTCTGGAGCATACACAAAACGATAACTATAATTCAATTGATCCTGCATTTCAAGGAGTCGACGATACACCTCGGTCTGCACTAGCGGACCAGACAATTCATTATTTGCCATTGACGGATGGCAAATATAAGTAGAAAGAAATATCTCTTTCTCTGATTTTCCTTTGATGTATCCTTCAGCAAGAGTTAGATAACCATCTTCTAATGTTGAATCAATACAGACGTCATATTCCTGGTCATCCCTAATTTCAGCCAGACGTTCATGTTCAAGGCAGAATCCCCAACGTTCTTTATAATACGATGTCAAATAAGGTATAGCATTTGGCATCGCTTCAAAGGTATAAACATTCTTCTTAAGATCCGTCCCAGACATTTTTTCATGTATCGGAGTTGAATACCCGAGAACATGCAGATTACTTTTCTTGAAATCAATAATTCGTTTCCCGGTAAAGTCCTTTACATACGCATCCTTAATATTCCACTCTTTGGGTATAGTCCAATCAAAGACCGACGTCCCCGAAGCATACTCGCGGAAAGTCAGCGGCACAATATCAGCCAGTATTCTGAGAGTCTCACGCACACCATTACCAGTAATGCTCCGGCATATGGGGAATAACTCCTCTGCCAGTTTCATCAACAACATCTTCCTGCCCTTTCCTACAACTCTCACGTCCAAACAATACTTATCTCATGATAAGCAATACGCAAATCAAACTGAGGATAATTAACCTCAGCTATATCCTAACAACAAAGCCTAGCCACTAAAATCTTCTTTATTCTTTAGCAAAACCAACGGATCAGCTTTTACCAGCGGCAACAAAGTCTCAATCTTATTCTTAGCGTTCATCAAAGAAAGCTTGATTCCTTCGATATTAACTATCTGCATCCCATTTCTCAAAAAGGTATTGGTCGCCCAAGTCCAATCATTGACTGGTTCCGGCTCAAGCTGGCGCACGAATAGACGTTCATTCAACAGACGTTCCTTACCCTTATAAATAATTTTATTTACAAAATCCTTGTCATAACGATAAGTAATAATCTCCTTACAGAGCCATTCAACCCTATGAGTAAAGCTACAATGGGTAGTATGACAACCCAAAGTGAGGATATAGGCATCGTTCTGTTCAAACCACTCATAAAGCGAACTATCTCCCCAAGCGTCTGCAGGCTCTAGAGCACATACTTCATCCCTGTCATCGCCACTCACACTAAAAGGAAAGAACGCACTCAATGTACGTTCGGTATCTGATCTCTTCCGAAATATCTCAGTTAAGGCTCCGGTTGTACTCACCTCTGTATCCAGATTACAAACATCCCCAGAAAAACTAACAAAAGTCGGCATAAAGAGTGATGCCGAATTTTCCTGAAGAATATCTATCAACTCAGTACAAAATCCATCGGCATTACCCCCCAGGTATCTCATAAACGGAAACATAGCCGAGAAGACAACCAGCGGTTTATCCTTTATTGCGAACTCCTGTAGTGTCTGCTTAATTCTCTCAAGCATTAATCTTTCCTTCAATAATTCTGCAAAGCCCAACTACTGTAGCAAATTCAGAATTCTGAAAATCCTCATTCTCAAAGAATACATTAAAATGCTCTTCAATATCTGCAACAAGGCTCAATGTTTCAAAAGAGTTTATCCACCGCAATTCAAAGTAATTTACAGCACTATTACTCTCAATATCCTCGCATGATAAAAGAGTCTTTTTACAAAACCACTCAACAAGGAACCTATATACTTCCATTTTCAAACCTTTTTATATTATTTTGAGAAATCAATGCATCCAATTCTTCATGGTTAAAACTCTTGCAAACAATTAGATTTCTCATAATCATTATCGCATCATGTATTCTCTCTTCGGACTCAGTTCCAATTGAAAGTCGAATAAACCTCTCCGTACTTTCACCATAAGCACTACCCGGGACTACAGCTATTTTATGCTTCAGCAACAAATATAACGAAAAATCTAATGAAGGTGCGGGAAAATCTTCAATATTTACAAAGAAATAAAAAGTTGTACTCCCCGGCAAAAACTTCAACTCATTTTTTTTGAGCATATTCTCTACCCTCAGCCTTTTTTCAACTACACTTTTTACCTGGGGTAGAGTAATTTTAATAATATCATCAAAATATCTAGCCAAATAATGAAGAACTATAGTCGAAGCACAGGTAATAAGGTGCTGATTAATCTTCAAGATATGCTCAATCACATTTGATGAAGAGATTACATAGCCTACACGCAAACCAGACATACCCATATTCTTAGAGAGAGAGTTGACCACAATGATACCATCTTTATCCTCAGCTATTCGCGCCATCGAACAAAAGTCAGCTTTATTAACGACAAAATCGCTATATGCCTCATCTACTAATACATAAATTCCGCGCTTACGACATTCCTCATAAATCATCTCCAAATCTTCTTTACGATACAACCAACCAGCAGGGTTATTAGGATTATTCAGGATCAATAATTTAGTTTTTTCCGTAAAATATTCCACAAAATTGCTGATATTACAATTGTACGGGATAAATTTTGGTACAGCACTCAACATCTTCAACTGTTCCTGATAACTTAGCCAGGAAGGCTCATGAATTAAGGCTTCATCACCAGGATTGAGAATTGCCTGCATCGCCATAAATATAAGTGGTTTCGAACCAGCAGAGATCAAAATCTCTTTGTGATGATCAACCTTAACTCCATATTGCTTACCATAAAACGCCCCTATCTTCTCACGTAACTCAAGCAAACCCTGACTTTCAGAGTAATGATAACATTTATCCAAATCGAGCTTTGAAAAATCAAATAGAGGAATATCAAAGAAAGCCTCGCCCAAAGATAGCGTAGTAACATCATATCCCCGACGTTTCAGATCATATACAATCTGATTAATATAAATTGAAAGTGCCTGCGGAATTTTATTGATAATACGACTCAACTGCATAACAACTTTATTCTTCTTCAAGCAACTTCTCCTTAATGACTTTTCCGCTACTAGTCTTGGGTAACTTCTTTTTTAGGATAATATTTTCCGGCCACTTATATTTTATTAAATTATCAACAAGCCACCTTTGGATCTCATTCTTTTCAAGATCGGTAACAACATACAGGTTATATGTCTCACCATAGAAATCATGAGGGATTTTAACCGCACACGCTTCTGAAATATTTGAATTATTCTCTACAAAAACCTCAATCTCACGAAGCTGTATAAAATAGCCACCTTTCTTAATTATATCCCTGTTTCGTCCTCGAATAATCAGAACCTCATTATCAAAATCACCCAAATCGTTTGTGCCAAAAAACCCCTCAGCATCAAGTTCAAGCTCAATTTTGCCCTTTTTAGTAAGGTAGCCATCAAAGAGATATGGTGTTTTAACCATAATTTCCGTTTGACCATCAGCCAACTCTTCTAGCTTAACCTTTACATACGGTAGAACACACCCCACAGAACTCTCTTTGCGCATGCCCAGAGTATCCATTGTCTCTGAAGTAAAAAAGGTTGTCTCTGATAGAGCAAAGTTTTCCAATAGGTTTATACCAAAACAACTTTCGAATTCTTCTTTATCCTTCAATGATATTGGTGCCGTCCCTATAAAAGCATGTTTAACATTTGACGCCAGCTCTTTACGCTTAGAAAAATCAGTTCGCTCTCCAAGCTTAACCAGACCTTTAGCAATAGAAGGGGTAAACCATAACGCATTGATATCAAAACGATCAATGGTGTTCCAAAATGAAAAGAAAGTCCTGCCATTGAATGTCTCAGTTACCACCAAACTTCCCCCAGAGATAAGGGGGATCAACAATAAGTTAAAGAGTCCCCCAAGATACGACATTGGTAAATAATTCCAAAAACGAAGCGATGAATTACTCAAATTATGGAACTCTAAAAAAGCCTCTCCGCTCTGTAACAGCTTATTATTATCGATCACCATAATCTTTGGGTTGCCTGTAGTCCCGCTGGTAGCAATAAATAATTTAGAATCTCGGGATTCGGTGACAGCCAATTCTGTCACGTCGAGCCAATCAAATGTCATATCAATACATACAGCATAGTGTTTTATATCAGAATTAATCTGTGCAAATTTGTCCACAACCAGATCTGATATCATCCATAATTTAGGATCGGTTAGATTCAATATTTTATTTATATCGTTCAAACTTGCGTCGCAAGGAAGTGGAATAAAATTCAACCCGTATTCTATTGCCGCTAAATACACAACCACTGTTTCCAGTGAATTTGGCAGCATAATCAACAAATCATCACCCGAACTCAACTCCAGCTTTTTAAAGAAAAAATTAACTCTATTAATCAGCGAACCTAGTTCTTTATAAGTAATATTCTTTTCCGTGATATCACTGTGCGAATCAATTGCGGTAACCGCAATATGATCAGGATTCCGCTGTAAGATTGCTTGTATAGAGATCAAAGTACCACTCCCTTTCGAATCGCCAGAGCATCATCAATATATAATGATGGCTGTTTTATTACAAAATCCAGATGAAATCCAACCGCATTATTCCCTCCAATAGTGGCATTGGAACCAAAACCACAGTGAATACATCCTCTAGCCCCCTCGTCAATAAGCATATTTCCGCACAACTTTGCTTGATGATTAAACCCTACCCCGAGTTCTGCTAACACACATTTTCTCTGTTCATCAAAAATATTCCAAAGTACCTGCGAATACTTATCTGATTCAATACCAACAATTAAACCATCTTCAATTCTTAATTCCACATTCTCGGTCACCAAACCTATTTCAGGACAGGTTATTGAACCATCCACAACTAATAATCCTTTAGAAAACAGCTCATTAGGAGCAATATTAGCTTCAATATCGGGAGGTGAGCCTAATAGTGAATCAGAATCAACAAAACCAGGACAGCAATTACCTTTTCTGCCGCTGACATCCAATACTATATCTGTTCCAGACTCACTAACTACACGAATACACTCGCCCTTGGTAAAAAAGTCAGACAGTTGTTTTACCTCAGGATAGTACGACTTAAAATCAATACTTAAAGAGCTGTCAGCCAGCATATTCATTTCATAACCGGGAAGGCTCAAAAATCTCACACCATTATTATTAGCGGCAATACGCGCCTGGGTATGAGCCAATGACATACTGGTCAAGCAGAACACAACATCCGACAAATACATTTGCCGAGCCGTATTTTCACTTGGTTCACATCCATGAGCAGCAATATTCGGTACTTCGCACATTTGAACAAGAGTAATTTCCTCAAGTTGTTTAAAAAACAACTCTGCAATAGCTTTGGTTTCGTGATCGAATAAAATTAAAACTTTCTCGCCACCAATAACATGACCGGCATTAAAGATAATATTATGGATATTATTATTTTGCATAAGCTTATCACGCAATCTTAATCTGTGCAAATACTTGAGAATAACCATATTTACTGCAACTTAACAACTGATTTCAGCAATCAATTTACGCATATCTTCCACCGAAAGCCACTCAGAATTGTTCCCGCTGTGGTACTCAAAATCATCAGCAACAAGCTTTCCGTTCGTATGCAAATCCTTAGAATTCCACCACTCAAAATGTGGCTGAATAATATAATATTCATCATACTCAATTGTGTGCCTGGCATCTTCACGAGATATCATCATCTCATGAATCTTCTCGCCGGGACGAATGCCGACAATTCTCTGCTTGAGATCAGGAGCAATAGCTATAGCTAGATCCGGCATCCGCATTGACGGGATTTTTTTAACATATAGTTCCCCACCCAGCATCGTCTCCAATGCCGTCAGCACCAACTCAATAGCATCCTCCAATTTTAACCAAAAACGGGTCATCGTTGCATCGGTTATAGGGAGCTCTGTCGCCCCTTCCGCTACAAGTTTTTTGAAAAATGGAATCACCGAACCACGAGAACCAGCTACATTACCATAACGTACAACCGAAAACTTAGTATTTGACTGACCGGCATAGGCATTGCCAGCAATGAATAACTTGTCGGAACAAAGTTTAGTAGCGCCATATAAATTCACCGGAGCGCAAGCTTTATCTGTAGATAGAGCGACAACACTCTCAACGCCTTTATCAATACAAGCATCAATCAAATTCTGTGCTCCCAAGACATTTGTCTTAATCGCTTCAAACGGGTTATACTCACACGCAGGCACCTGCTTGAGTGCAGCCGCATGAATTACTGTATCCACCCCTTTAAGCGCCCGCAGCAACCGCTCTTTATCCCTGACATCGCCGATAAAAAAGCGTAGTTTACTATTATCTTTAAATTCCGGCATATTCGCCATATTAAATTGCTTAAACTCATCACGCGAATATACGACAATACGCTCAACCTGAGGGTACCTTTCAAGTACGGTTTTAATAAACATTTTACCAAACGACCCCGTTCCTCCGGTAACTAGTATTGATTTATTTGTTAGCATAAATACCTTTCGTATATACTGGCAACTCCAAACAACTATTCAAAAAACTATATTAATAACTGCAACTGCAAATTAGTATCATCCCACCGTCAAACGTCGGCAATTCGCATTAATATTTAATGTTCAATACGACAGAGCAACCAGAATTCCATAATAAAATATTAGCAATTAATTATATATATTAATCAGCAATTCAAAGTATATCTGTAAGAACTTGAATTACAATCCATAAATACCATAATTAGACCAAAATTTGAGTTATTAATAACCCCAAATAATGATGCGCAGAAAAATACACAGCTTCCACCATTCGCGATCACACAAGCAAAAATTTAACTCATATTTTATAATAATGTCAGAAACAAAGTGAATAAAAACCGAGAAGAACTAATAGTTTGTTAATAATACCAGCAAATTTACTTTGGATAAACTAAACCTCAACCACCAACCTGCTGCACACATAATTTTTCGCATACTAACGAGGTACATCATGATGAAAAGGAATGCACCGTCAATACTGCGAATGTTCATTAGAATCCTATAAGTGATTGATTTTAATCACATAATTTATATTATAGAAGATACTTATTTTCAAGAAATCAAGGAAGGCACTATGTTACTAAGAGTTTTACAGCTTTGGAGATATTTATTTAAATATAAATATAGGTTTTTCGGAATGATCATCATCGGCATTTTTTACGGCTCGGTAAACACCAGTCTTGCTGCCATGGCCGGTTTTTTAACAAAATTGGTAGACCCGGAGATTCCTAATGATGATGCAACATCACTGATTCCAGACTTTATCGTTAATAATCAACACTTCCAAAATTTAATCTCAGCACACCCTACACTTATAAGCAAAATGTCATTATTTCATCTAAGTCTGTCTCTATTCGTAGTCTTGGTAGTCTGTTTATCGGTTGGTATTTACTTCCAGAATTATTTCAGTGGTTGGGTCAGCACACGAGTTACCATGGATTTACGCGAAATGTTATCTGAGCATCTACTCAGCCTAGATTTCTCCTATTTCGTAAAAAAACGCTCCGGCGATTTAATTTCGCGAATAGGTGATATCGGTTCCATTACTTCCATTTTAAACATGTCTGCTGTCTTATTGACCAGACCTTTCGCTCTTATCATATGTTTGGTCTATGTCTTTTATATAAACTGGCAACTAGCACTCTGGGGGTTGATCGGTGTACCGGTAGCAGCTGTCGCCATGCGCAGAATTTCTAAGAAGATACGTTTTACTTCGCTAAAGTCACGAGAAAAAGGTGCAGATGTAACCGACGCCATGCTGCGCTTTCTAACCGGCATGGGGACAGTAAAAGCCTTTAATTGTGAGAAATTCGAGCTTAATAATTTTAAGAAGCATAATGATGAGCTTTTTGAAATCTCTGCAAAACAAATGCGTGCCAATTGCAGCGAACGCCCAGTAACCAGCCTGACTTCAAAGCTAGGCATCTTCTTAGTACTCTATATCGGCGGTAATATGGTATTGAATAATGAGTTACAGATTGACAATATTGTTTCTTTTGTAGCTGCATTGGCACTAATGTATGCACCGGGAAAAGAACTAAGTCAGCTCAATGCCGCCCTGCAATCAAATCTGCCAGGGGCGGAACGCGTATTTGAAATATTAGATGAGACCAGAACCATTCATGAAGGTACTATTATCAAAGACACTTTTAATAGCGAACTCGAATTCTCAAACGTTAATTTCTCTTACAAACTTGACCAACCAGTACTCAAAGATTTCTCACTAACAATTAAAAAAGGCGAAACCGTCGGACTGGTAGGCGCTTCTGGAGCCGGTAAGAGTACGGCAATAAATCTCATATTACGTCTATTTGACGTAGATAGTGGGCAGATCAAACTCGACGGTATTGACATTAAAGATCTTACCTTCGAATCCCTGCGCAACCAACTTGCCCTGGTAGGTCAGTCACCATTCTTATTCAATACAACAATAGCAGCCAACATCTCTTATGGACACGATGAGATCAGCATGGAAAAAGTTGTCGAGGCCGCCAAAGCCGCTAACATTCATAATGAAATCATGGCACTTGATGATGGGTATGAGCACCGGATGAGTGAGCGCGGGGACGATTTTAGTGGCGGACAGAAACAGAGAATAAGTATTGCCCGCGCAATCTGTAAAGATGCCCCAATCCTCCTGCTGGATGAAGCAACTTCGGCACTTGATAGTATTAATGAGCGACAAGTTCAGGAGTCTATTGACCGCCTGATGAAAGGGCGTACAACCATTGTTATTGCCCACCGCCTGTCTACGGTAAAGAATGCAGATAAGATTGTGATGATGAAAGAAGGGCACATTGTTGGGATTGATAAACACGAAAGGCTTGTAGAGACCTGCCCTGAATATGCAGAATTGGTACAGCTTCAGGGTTTGAGTTAAACCATACTCTAGCCTAAAAGAAAGACCTTCTGCATCAAACGCTTACAGTAGAATAACCCTAATTATCGCTTCAGTTTGCTTACTCATCCCTGTACCAGATGCGATGGTACAGGGATGAATTAATTATTTCGTAAACAAACAACATCTATTTGCTAAAAATACTGTAACATGCATAATACCACTATCATTATTATTCTATAAGGAATTACTATGCTGCTAAAAATCTTGCAGATAAAGCTCAGACCAGATTACACCGCAGCAACACTCACCCAGGCAGTTACCGAACGTCTAGAGATATCAGCTTCTGAAATAACTGATATTGAAATTGAAAGACGCGCAATTGACGCCCGCGACCGATACAAAGGCGATATCTACTATATTCTCAACCTCAAGGTAGAGATAGTCGGCGAACTGAGTTGTGACGGACTCTGGCAGGTCGAACCATACCCCGCCTCAAACCCAGGACCTACTTATCAACTCAAGACCTGTAAAGACCGGCCGGTAATAATCGGTGCCGGTCCGGCAGGCCTCTTTGCCGCGCTTACTCTCGCCCGAAACGGCCTGAAACCAATTCTGTACGAACAGGGCAAGACCGTAGCCGAACGCAGACGTGATGTTGGTCTCTTCTGGGGACAAGGTATTCTCAATCCACAGAGCAACGTACTCTATGGCGAAGGCGGCGCCGGAACCTTCTCCGACGGAAAGATCACCTCTCGCTCCAAAGACAAGCGCCGAACCCGAATTGTCCGTGAAGCGCTACATGCAGCTGGCGCTAAAGAAGAGGTGCTTTACGACGCAGCTTTTCATATCGGCAGTGACCTGTTGGCGCAGATAATCCCGAATATCCGCCGGGAAATCTGCAGACTCGGCGGCGAGTTCCACTTTAATAAACGCCTCAGCGGACTCCACATTGAGAATGGCAAACTACGCGGAATTGAGATTGATAATAATCTCAGCCCTGCGACCACCTGCATTCTGGCGATCGGACACTCCGCTTACGCCACCTACCATATGCTTGCAGCGTCCGGTATCCACCTGGAAACCAAACCCTTCGCCGTCGGACTGCGGGTAGAACTGCCACAAGTTGCTATCAACCGCTCGCAGTACGGTGATACCGAATATCTACAACAACTCGGCGCCGCCTCTTTCGCCCTGACTCTCGGCAAGGACTGCTACACCTTCTGCATGTGCCCGGGAGGTAGCATTATCCCCTGCGCCACTACTCCAGGACGAATCTTCACCAATGGGATGAGTCTCTCATCACGCTCCGGCAAGATGGGCAATGCGGCTTTTCTTCTGCCCCAGAATTTCCAGAGCCTTGAGGAAGGACTGCACTTTATCGACCAACTTGAGTGCGCCGCTTTCAACCAAGTCGGCTCCGACTACTATTTACCCGCGACAACCCTGAGCAGCTTCCCCGCTGCGTGTACAAGTCTCCCCACTGCACGAAGCTGCCGACGCAGTAAGCCGGTAGACTTCACCAAAATTCTCCCGGAAAAGATGTATACCGATCTTAGCGAGTTCATCCCTAAAATGTTGCATAAAATGAAAGGAATAGATCTTGACAGCGTAGTTATTGCCGGTCCGGAGACCCGGAGTTCTGCCCCGGTAAGGATCACGAGAGACGTAGACATGCAGAGCACAAACCTCAAAGGCCTCTATCCGGTAGGTGAAGGAGCCGGATACGCCGGGGGTATCATGAGTTCGGCGATAGACGGCATAAAGGCAGCAGAAGCGTTACTGAGTGCGGAATGACATAAAAATAAAATCTAGCATTACAACAACAATACCTTGTTCCAACTCCCGCGCTCAACCTTGGTGAATAGTTCCTTGAATTTATCTTCAGAGATATGATGCAACTTGATACAAAGCATGCTACCCTGCTTGATACGCGCTACCACCTCCCCAAGCAAGACCTTTACCGTACCATCAGGCCAGGTCACCTTGAGTTCCAGAGCATAGTTCTGATCCTCTGGACTCAAATCCATCTGCACCAGCAGTCCCCCACGTCCGATAACAATAGTATCCCCCGGCTTGTATAACGAACGCGCCATCACCTTGAGCACCCGGTAGCTAAGCTGCATCTTCGAAGGGAGAGTACGATACTGCAACAGCAACTCATCCACCGTATCGCTATTCTGACTGGAAATATCATCAATCTCATCAGTGGGACAAAACTCCATTAGCGTATTGCCTATTTGCAGATGATCATTGAACACCAACTTGTGGATAGTAATCAGTTTGCCGTCGACAATTACCCCACAACTGGAGTTCAGATCTTCAACATAGTACTCATTATCCTTAACATATATTTTAGCATGTACTCTGGAAGCAGTCATATCATGCAGACAGATATCAACCTGGGATTTATCTCTACCGATAACCAACGGCTGCTTACCGACAACATAATCTCTAGCTCCATCTGTAAGATCAAACACCTTTAAAATAGGCATATACTTCCCCCATGCAATGCAGCAAACTAACCCTTACCTCTCCAGCACCGGTAGTTTCTCAATCTGCTCGGCAATAAGCTTGTCATCAAACTTTGGGAACAAGACTTCAGGAATATTGATTTTATGCCCCGATACCAGCTGCAGAGCTGCATTCCAGTCACCAGCTTGAAGCGGCGAGACATTCATTGTCTGGCGAAGTTTTGCCGACGCAAAGGGCATAAACGGAGCCATAAAGACCGACAACGCCTCGACTACCAGCAGGCAGACATAAATAGTCGCGCCACACTTTTCCAGATTATCCTTACGGCTTTTCCACGGTTCTTCCTCACTGAAGAACTCATTACCCCGGCGGGAAAGCGCCATCATCCTGTCCAGAGCATCTCGATACTTATGCCCTTCTAGCAGTTCGGCTATCTCCTGGCGCGCCAGAGCAATCTGCGCCAAAACCTCTTGCCCGCTCTCTGAAATACTCTCGGCAGCAGGGACTATGCCCTCAAAATACTTATTACAGAACGCCAGATTTCTCTGAATGAAATTACCGAGGTTATCTGCAAGTTCACCATTATTTCTATTCTGGAATCCCTTCCACGAGAAATCGCTATCACTATTCTCAGGCGCAATCGCAGTCAGATAATAACGAAGGGGATCAGGCTCAAAGACCTGGAGGAATTCATCCACCCAGACACCATACTGTCTACTAGTTGAGATCTTATTCCCTTCCAGATTGAGAAATTCATTGGCCACAACAAAGTCCGGCATACGGTAGCCCCCATGCGCCATCATCATTCCGGGGAACATAACCGCATGAAATACGGTATTATCCTTACCGATAAAATGAACCAGACCGTTCTTCTCATCTTGCCAAAAATCCTTCCATAATTCCGCGTTACCCTGTGCCTCAAATAATTCACGGGTAAAGGTGACATAACCAATCGGGGCGTCAAACCAAACATACAGCACCTTACCCGCACCCTCTTCCAGCGGTACCGGCACCCCCCAGTCAAGATCGCGAGTAACACAACGCTCACGCAGCCCCTGATCCAGAAGTCCATAACTGAACCGCTTCACTGCCTCGCGCCATTCCGGATGCATATCCAGGTACTCCCGCAGATCCTTCTCAAAGGTGTCCAGGCGCAGATACCAATGCGTCGTCTCCCGCACCTCAATACACCCCTTACCCGATCGTCCCTGCTCCTTACAGACCATACATACAGGATTCACCAGCTTGGTCGCATCAGTCGGGCGCCCGCAACTCTCGCACTGATCGCCTCTAGCTCCATCCTTCTTACAATCGTCATGGTAGCAAGTACCTTCGATATATCTATCAGGCAGGAACATATTACACTCGGTGCAGTATACCTGTTCAGCGCAACGTTTGGCCACATGTCCGCGATCATGGAGAGTCTTGAAGAATTCCTGTGAAATCTCATTATGCCTCGGGGTATGGGTACGGCTATAGATATCAAAATTAATCCCCAGACCCTCAAAGCTCTCCTTGAGCACCTTGTGGTAACGATCCACAATATCCTGAGGCGAAATCCCTTCTTTGATAGCACTGAAGGTTATAGGTGCACCGTTTTCATCCGAACCACAGACAAACCAAGATTCCTTGCCGAGCAACTTTAAAAAGCGATTATAGGTATCAGCAGGGAGGTAGGCTCCGGCAATATGTCCGATATGTGGCTTACCGTTGGCATACGGCAGTGCAGCTGTAATCAAAGTTCTATCTTTTATCATTGTAACCCTTTTCTAAAACTAAGTTATCTGAAAACATTCACCATATTTTCGCTAAAAGAATTGTCAAGTCAAGACATGATAAGATTATATGATAACAATAATGTTAATCACAGATCAAGCCGACCTGCCCCCTATTCTGCTTCAAGTCTTCAACTTCTGCGCACTTCAACCGCCTTGGACAGAGTTTTATATACCGGACAATTCAACGCCTGCGCAATTATCTCATCCTTGATATCCTGCGCCATACCACCGTCAATTGTAAGCTCACAGCAGAAGATACTCTTACCCTCCTCACTCCGATCAAGCTCTACCTCCACGTGCACCCCCTCATATTCGAGTTCCCGCTGCGCAAGTACCATTCTAAGGTTAATATTCAGACAACTTGCCAGAGCCGCGCAGAGAAGATCATGCGGTCTAAAACCGTTACCCTCCCCACCTTTTTCTAACGACACATCAGCAAATAGCTCAAGGTCGCCATGTGACACGACAGTACGGTACTGTTGCGAGAGACTCCGTGAAGTCACCATATCCTAACCCTCCAGCCACATAAAACTACCTGGATAATAAAAAAAGTAGACCTATAGCCTACTATAAGTCTACTCGCTAAATTTTCATAAACCACTCAAGTTCTCAAGTATTCTTTGAGTGCTTCAATCTCTTCATCTATTGCCTTTTCACTTGAAACCGACTGACGAATCTCATCCCGCAGCATTTTCTGAAATATATTCCTACCCCTAAAGAGATAATTTGTAATATCGGTCTCGCTAACCTCAAGCCTATCCGCCATCTCTTTATAACTGAGTTGCCGACTCGAAGCGGTACTCTCCAAAAAGAGCTGAAGCGCTTTATAATACTTCTCCTTCTTCCCGGAATTACAGGCTCTGGACATATTCTTCAAAGTCGTTTCAATCAGGGATAAAGCCCATCTGCGGTTGAAATCATCCTCTGCCGTCTCATGCACGGAGAGCTCAGGCAACATAAATTCTTCGCCGTCATCCTCGGTAGGTATCACAATATTGCGCTTAGCTTGTTTACGGCTCTTCTTGGCTAGCTGCTTGGTAAGGAAGCGGTTCACAGTCACCAGCACAAAGGTTCGAAATCTACCCCGTTCTCTATCCGCTGTCGCCACAAAATTCTTCTCCAGGAAGGTAGCAAAATATTCCTGCGTCATATCCCGTGCATCATCATGCGCCAAGCCGCGACGCCGAATATACTGATATACCGGCTTCCAATAGGTTGTACAAAGCCTGGAGACACAGGTATGTCTATTTTCACCATCAGGATTTTGTGCTCCCAGCACTACACTCCAAGCAGTTGTTCGAAAGTGTGTAGGTCCGGATATTAGATCCATCTCAGCCAAGGCTAGCTCCTTCAAGCAATTCACAGAAAATAACTACAATACAATTTTCGTCAAAAACACCTTATAAATCCAGACTATTTAAAAATAATTTTGCGATAGCATACTCTATATACAGGTGCTGCCCCGTCGCCACACACGCCTGCAGATTAATTCGCGCTCCCTCAGTATCACCCTGAGTAAGAGCAAATAGCCCCAAATAAAATCGTACCTGACAGATCACCGGTAGATCCGCTGCCTCCTGAATAAGCCGATTATCTTCGGCACTACCGGAATATCGCCGCTCGGTTTCGCGGCGTATCGCCACAAAGGGATCTCCAGCCAGAGCCAGCACATCAATCTCCTCAGCCTCACCCAGCATATAACTGATCAAAGCCGAGAGCCAAATTCTGTCCTCAGTTCCAGCAATACTACTTCCGATCTGATTGGCGTCATACGGCATTCCAGAGAACTTCAACGCAAGCAAACGAAGTAAGACTGGGGTCGTCGTATCAATGTCCCCTCTACTGATGACACTCTCAAAATCACGTATTGCATCCGCGTATTTTTCCTGCGCAAAGCGCGCCATGCCACGTTTGAGCTCGATATTCGACTGATCTTCAAGCCGAGCATATTTCAAAGCTTCAGAATAATATTGCTCAGCCCGAAACGGGAAGCCCATATACATCGCCAACACCCCGTTACTATAAATTATATTGGCATCCTGCGGCGCCAGGAGGAGTGCGGCCGCATAGTCCTTCTCTGCTGCGGCATAATCTTTAATTCCAATATACACCGCGCCACGGCTCATATAACTCCAGGCCGCATTAGGATCGAGTGTAATCGCCCGATTAAGATCCGCAATCGCCTCCTGCGGCCGTCCCAGATTCCGATAAAGAATATACCCACGGTTACGCAATGCCCAAATAAATTCCGGATTTAGTTTGAGCGCCTCAGTATAATCGGAGATTGCCTGTTCATACATTTGCAAATCTTTATACGTATCCCCACGATTAAGAAATGCCGAAGAGCTGTCACGCCTGGATAGCAAGTACTTACTATATGCCTTGAGCGCCAACTCCAAATTTTTATGCTCGGGTGATTTCTGATAGATAAGCCCGCGCAGATACCAGATGTCACTGAGAGCAGGGTTGGTCTCTTCAATACGCTCGCAACGTTTCAAGGTATTGCTGTATATTGCCGAAGCGAGTTCTGAACGCTGATGATAATTCTCGCTCTGAGGCGGCAGTTTGAGAATAGCCTCAGCCTCAATCAGATCTACTCTAGCCTGCCCCAATTCCGCATACTCATCTTCAGGAAACACTGCAGCCATCTCCCTGAATTTTTCCCGAGCGCGCTGTGTATCATGAAAGACATCGGCATAGATAATACCTGCCTCATAGAGCGCCATGATATACGATGAATCGAGTTTAAAGGCATTGTTATAATCTGCAAGTGCCGCGTCGAATTCCTGAGTTATCCGGTAAACCGCAGCTCTACGGTCATATGCCTCGGCATAGGTCGAGTCGGTATCGATAGCCTTAGTATAAAGCTCCAAGACCGGGGCGAGAATATCAATTTTAGTCTGTTGATCACTTGCCGCCTCTGCCGCCTGCTTACTCTTTTCAAATAAATCATCGGCGCGTTTGAGAATGCGGCGCGCTTCGTACCTGCGACGCATACCAGCTTTACGCTCCATCTCCGCCTTCTCAAACTCTATCTCACGTTCCCGTGACTCTCTACGCTCTTGTTCAGCCCGGTACTTGCTCATAAGCGCATACCCGGTGATAGTCAGAAGCATAAGGGTTATAATCACCACCGAGACCTTGCGCCGGTGCTTGCGCAGCCCTCGCCAGATGCGGCTGAAGAGACCTTCATTATACGCACTCACCGGAAGCATATTCATAAATCGTTCCAGGTCGGCAGAAAATTCATAGGCGTACCGATAACGCAACTCCGGATCTTCTGCCATCGCCTTGAGTACAATCGCTTCAAGCTGGGGGGGGATACTCCGGTCATGCTTACGCGGCGGGATAACCGGAATAGAGCGATAGCTCTGCTTAAACTCACGCAGCTTCATCTCCCCAGTTTCACGCGGGTGCTTGCCTGTAAGCAGCCGGTAGAGCATCACTCCCAACGCATAGATATCAGCCCGCTCATCATAATTTGTCTTATCCATCCGCTCTGGCGACATATAGTGCATAGTACCGCCAGAAAGCGTAGATATTTCTTCCGTATCCTTAGCCCGAGCAAAGCCCCAGTCGATCACATAAACCTCGCCAAACCTGCCCAAGGATATATTCCCCGGCTTCAGATCGAGATGGAGCACCCCTTTTGCGTGAGCAAAATCTATCGCGTGAAGTACCTGAGAAAAGATATTAAGCAGTCGCAGACGATTCTCCCGCAACGCTCCAGGTTCCTCCTTCTTCAGCTCCAGCAGGAGTTCATTGAGGGTCTGACCCTCAATTTTCTTCATCACAAAGAGCGGGCTGTCCGCTTCATCGCGCGCCAGATCGTAGGTCGGAATAATATTGGGATGCTCCAGCCGTCCACAGAGCTTGGCCTCCTGCTCAAGCAATTTCTCGTGCGCCGGATTATGGGTATGCTTGAGCGCTTTTATCGCCACCACTCGCTCCAGAAGTCTATCCCGCGCCGCGATAACCACCCCCTGCCCGCCCTCGCCGATAGTCTCGCTGAAACTATAGCGCTCGGACAGATCCCGCTCCTCAATACTACCGATCTCCGAGCCGTCAAGAAGGCTGGCCAGAATATTCTCTGGAATATTCTGGATAGAAGAATCAACCTCAGAACTGTGCTCTGACATATCTATGGATCTATCCGGCATGATATCCTTCGATTACACACTATACACACATGCACCACGGCAACTTTCCAAACACCAGCGTATTATTACTATAATTAATCGGCACTAAAAAACTTCACGCCCTCTGCGGCGGCACAAAGCCCTCCGGCAAATCATAATTCTGGTTACAAAGCAGGAGCCGCCAGTCAATTTCACAGTATAATATTGTCCCGCCCGCAACCCCAAGCGGCAACATAAGCAGCCCGGCAAAGGGCAGCATGAAGAGAATATCCATCCCCGCTCCAAAACCAATCACCCGCCAGCGATTCTGCCTGAGCGCCGGAAGCTTGCACTCATGCGGCAGATAATTACGCGCCATACTCACATCAAGAAAACCACCCCCCGTATAATACGCTGTCACCAAGAACAACACTGCCGCTCCGACAAAAGGAATCAGGAGCAAGGGCAGAGTAAGCAGAGTATACAGTAGCTGCGCGCCGAGAAATTTGCAGAGACTCACCATACTCAGCATAACCGCATGCATATTCAACCGAAGCGGCAGCTCGGATTCAATCTCTGATCCGGGCGCCCCCCGGCAGATTCTAGCTTCAAGCTTCTCTGAAAGTACATCATTGAACGGCGCCGCCACAACCATGCCGACAAGGGTAAAGGTGAAATAACAGAGAACCAGAACCAGCGGTATCGAGAGTGTCCACTTGAGGATCCAAGCCAGATCATTAATTGCCGAACTCAACCAGGCGCCGGTACTCCCCCAGAACTCCCAAGACAACTGCGGGATCTTGAGCAGTGAGATCAACCAGAAATAAGTCGATACCAGTAGAATATAAATAATACAATTGACCACCAGTGGCAGCGCGGCCCAACGTTTGGTACGCTGCGAACTGAGAAGCAGCTTGGCTCCGCGTAGCGGGAGCATAAACCCAACCACAAACTCCTTGAAAATATGCAGCATATCGCGCTCCTGCGTTATCCCCAACAATCATCACAAAACCAAATCTGTATTAACACACACTTTACTATCGTTTACTTATTGAGCAGACCACCCTGAGTCTTGGAACGCTCAAGCATTATCTCAGCAGCCTTGAGTTTATTCTGCTCAAGTTCCTGCTGACTCAGCTCCCGAAGGTTATACGGATCCTTGCCGAGTTCCCCCAGATCCTCATCAAGAAGATCTATTACGTCGGAATAATCGCCACTCTTGGCCTTCTGCAGATAGAGTTCTGATGTCGCAAGCGGATCGACCTGAGCCGCAGTCCGCTCCGGTATTCTCAGGCGCTTCTTCCCATTCAAAGTAAAGACAAAATCAGTCTCGGCAGTTGCATCGCCATAGGTATCCTTACAGGTAATTATCAGAGTGTAATTTCCACCTTCCAACCCCTGCGGAATACGGTAGTAAATTGTTGCATGCAGATCGTCGATGGGTCCGTTATACTCCGGCGCATAACGCCCATAATTATCCTGCCGCTCTATAATATTCTGCAGTTCATCACGAAGTTCAAGCGAAAAATCCAAGCTACAGCCATACATACCCTGCTGCTGCATGCGAAACCGCGCGCCATCCACTTCAATATACAGAATCAGAGTATCTCCCGGCTTGGGAGTACCCCCAGAATACGGCGTATACAACCTATAAGCCTGAACCTGATCAACATGGATCGGTTCTGAAAGCGCAAGCGGTGTCTGCTCACTCAACAGTTTATCGACAGCACCGGCATAGATAGCAGCCTTTGCGTAATCACCAAGTTGAATATAAATAGTACACGCTAGGAGTGGCCACTCGATATCTTCGGCAGAACTAGCCTGAGTATTACGCAGAAACCCCAATGCCACAAAAGGTTCGCCGAATAACGAGAAATACCTGGCGGCAGTGAGCTGAGCTCGGCGGTTACGCGGGTCGGACTCCGCCTTGAGGGTTATCAGTTCCTTGAGCTTGCCTGCGACCTCTTTCTCTTCGTCACTCAAAGATTTTTTTTGCAATTGCGACTGCAACCGAGCTATCGCCTCATTGAGATCACGCATCTGCTGGAAATTTAAATTCTTCTGGCGCGCCAGACTCTGCAGCCCCAGCAGAGTATCCTCAAGGCTGCGCCCGCTCCCGGCATCATCTCCCCGAACTGCTCCCGCAGCTAGAAGCAGTATCACCAAAAACGCAACCCCAGTTATTCTCCGTATAGTTGAGTTCATCTCCATTCTCCACCCGAAGTCAAACATACGCCCCGCCAATATTCGTATTACCCTCCAGCCAAACACTCAGTTCAATATTACAAATCTAGACCTCAATATCAAAATAATCCTGCAAAACTTTTTCAATTCCACCCCTGGGCAGATCAGGAACAATAAACTCCTCCGAAAAATGCTGGAGCAACTCCTGTGGCGCACCTGCCACCGCCAATCCCACCCCGCACTCCATAAGCATCTCATAATCATTCATACCATCACCCACCGCCACCCAATCATCAAGCGCTAGTCCGACAATCTCATTCATTCTCTCCAGCCCTGAAGCCTTGTTTGCTCCGATCGGCAAAAACTCGATATACATCCGGCTACTAGTCGTCACATGCGCCCTGCCCTCAAAGAGCCCACGTACCTCCTGATCCAGATCTGCCAGCTTCTGCGGCTCACTCCCGTCAGTAGCAATAATCAGTGCTTTGGTCGGTGCTTCCAGCAGCGAGGCATAATCAGCAGGCAATATTTTATACGGAACTTTATTTATCCGCGCGTACATTTGCACATACGCATTATCTTCCAGCGTATACAAACAATCGCTATAATATGTATTAAGAGACAACCCTCGCTCCTTGGCAAAAGCGATCACCTCATGCGCCACCCCCAGGGGCAGACTTATCTCATATAACGGCTTATCCGAATCAGGGTGCATTATCCTGCAACCGTTATAACTTATAAGCGGTGTAGTAAGTCCGAGTTCCTTCCAATACGGATACATCGCCCGGTGCATTCGCCCTGAGACCAGGTAGACCCCGACCCCGGCCTCCTGCGCCTTTTTAAGCGCAGTAATGACCTGTTTCTCCAGCTCTCCCTGCTGATTAAGGAGTGTTCCATCCATATCCAATGCCAACGCTTTATATCTCATTTTCTCTGTCCTATCGACTCAAGTAAACCCTCTAACGCGATCTTATTTGCCGCCAGATGTGCATGCAAATAACTGACTAGAACCCCATCTTTGGCGTATCCTTCCGCCCGTACCCCAGCGCGTCCTTCCCGCCCATAGGTAAGGGCATAGGTACACCGCCAATCATCAGAAAGCTCCCCAACAACCTCCGAATAATGATACTCATGCCCGCGCAGCGTTACACCGGGTCGGCCGAAAATATTATGCTCAACCAGTTCAGCCTCAATATACCCGAGAGTCTTGAAACGCTCAAGCATCCGAACCTTGAGCGGCAATACCCCACACATAGCATGCTCATCCCCTGAAAGGGTCTGAATCGCCGTAGAAAGATACATCAAACCTCCACACTCAGCGTAGAGTACCTTCCCGCTACACGCAAACTCTCTGATACTCTCACGCATCCCGCTATTATCTGCCAACCGCTCAGCCTCACATTCAGGATAACCGCCGCCGATATACACCGCATCAAGCCCCTCCGGTAACCGATCATCAGTCAGCGGACTGAATTCTACAAGCTCACACCCAGCCGCTTTGAGCGCCTGAAGGTTATCCGGATAATAAAAATGGAACGCCTCATCCTTGGCGATCCCTATTCTATAATTATACTCACGGTTCAAACCCGACCACACATTCACACCGCTCAGCGAAAACTCCCGAGCTCGTGCCAGCAACAGATCAATATCAAAAGCCTCTTCCACCCCGTCAGCAAACATGGTAATAATCTCTGTCGCTAACTGGTCAGCATCCGCGCTCACCAGTCCCAAATGCCGACTCGGAAGTTCTGGTACCGCCCCCTTTACCAGCGCCCCGATATACGGAGGGAGTGTCCCCAGACTATTCAGCGCTTCACCGATTATCTGACCGTGGCGCACAGAACCGGCCATATTTGCGCCAACCCCAAGAAACTCCGGTGCTCCCGCAAAGGTGGTAAAACCTGAGATCAATGCCGCAAAAGAGCGTGCCATAGCCTTGCAGGAAGCGAGCAAAAAGACCGGTACTCCAAGGCTCCGCGCCACCGCCGCGGTAGACCCCAGATCATCTTCCACGGCAATACCATCGTACAACCCCATCACCCCTTCGATAAGGCAGACATCTGCGGCGCTCCCGTCCACTTCCATAGCTGCCGCCCGCACGAACATTTCCTGAATATACTCCGAACCGGTCATCCACTGATCAAGGTTGTAACATTCACGCCCGCTTACAAGTTGCAGATAAGTCGGATCAAGAAAATCCGGACCGACCTTAAAGGTCTGCACCGCCAGCCCACGCCGTTTGAGAGCCGCCGTAAGACCCAGCGTTACCGAGGTCTTTCCCGAACCACTGGCGGCAGCCCCAATTACCATTGCTTTCATAGCTCAACCTCAATCTTTTTTTTCACTTTGTATACTCCCGGGCGATATCCACCAGCTGCTGAAGTTTCTGCAGCCCCAGCAGTGGGGTCATATTATCAATATCAACCCCAGCCAGCTCCGCCACCAGCCGATCATTTGCCTTGGCCTGTGGCGCAAACAACTCGCTCTGCACCTCCCGCGCTGCCGCCCGAAGCACCTCACCCTCATGCACAATATCCCAATCCCGCTCAATCGCCTGGGTCTCAAGCCCATCAAGGATCTCCCGCGAACGCTCGATAACTCCGAGCGGAATCCCGGCCAGACGTGCCACATGTATACCATAAGACTTATCCGCCGCACCCGGCACAATCTTATGCAGAAAGATCACCTCTCCCGCCCAGTCCCGTACCGCCACATTGAAGTTCTCCGCCTGCTCCAGAATCATCCCAAGCTCCGAGAGTTCATGATAATGCGTCGCAAACAGAGTTCGCGCCTGAAGGCGGTTATGAATATACTCGGTTATGGCCCAGGCCAACGATACCCCGTCGAAGGTCGAGGTACCGCGCCCGACCTCATCCAGGACAATCAACGACCTGCTGGTCGCATTATTCAAAATATTAGCCGTCTCTGCCATCTCCACCATAAAGGTAGATTGCCCCTTAGCCAGATCATCTGCAGCCCCCACCCGGGTAAAGACCCGATCAATAATCCCAATTCGCGCCTTTTCTGCCGGGATTCCGCCCCCCATCTGTGCCATTATCCCCAGAAGCGCCACCTGGCGTATAAAGGTACTCTTGCCCGCCATATTCGGCCCGGTTATAATATGTACCAATGATTTCTCCTTACTAAATGAACAATCATTGGGTGTAAACTCACTGAGACTCAAGTCCAGCACCGGATGCCTGCCGCCGACAATCTCGGTCTCTATCCCCACCCCGATCTCCGGGATAATATAATGCTGTAGATCAGCCAACTGCGCCAGCGACTGCAGAGCGTCAAACTCAGCCAGCACCTGCGCCACCTGCTGCACCCGCTCCACCTCCTGCGCCACAATCTCACGCACCTGCACAAACAACTCCAGCTCCAGCGCCAGTATCTTCTCCTGCGCCCCAAGCACAAGTTCTTCATACTCTTTAAGTTCCTGAGTAATATACCTCTCGGCATTCGCGAGAGTCTGCTTACGGATATAACTCTGCGGAACTTTATGCTTATGGGTATTAGTAACCTCGATATAATAGCCGAATACCTTATTGAACCCGACCTTGAGCGAGGAGATACCGCTCTGCTCCTGCTGTTGCTGCTGAAAATTCCTGATCCAGTCCTTACCTCCGGTAGCCACACTGCGCAGCTCTGCCAGCCGCGGATCATATTCACTCCTGATCACCCCGCCCTCGCGAAGATTTAGCGGAGGCTCGTCTACAATAGCTTTACCGATAAGCTCGACCAGATCCGGCAACGGATCCACCAGCACCGCTAAATCCACCAGCGCCTGCGCCGTAAATCCCTCTCCCAGTTCCTGTAATTTTGGCAGACAACAGAGACTCCGATATAAATGTATCAACTCACGACCACCAGCACGCCCGGTGGTAATACGTGCCATTATCCGCTCAAGATCGCTGATCCCGGCAAGCACCTCCCGCAACTCTTCACGTAGCGAACTATCATGCAGCAGTTCGCGTACCGCCGTCTGGCGATATTCAATATAGGAGAGATCGAGTAACGGCCGTAGCAGCCAATTCTTGAGCAACCTCCTGCCCGCTCCGGTACAGGTACGGTCAATCACCTTGAACAAACTCGTACCGCTACCCTCGGATAATAAGGTATTAGTCAGCTCCAAATTACGCTGAGTCGTCCGGTCGAGCACCAGATAGTCCTCACGGTTGAGCCGCTTAAGAGCGCGGACATGGCTGAGCGCAACCTTCTGAGTCTCAGCCAGATATACCAGTATCGCTCCGACCGCCGCAATCGCCTCCGGCTCCTCCTCAATTCCCAGTCCAGCCAGATTATCCACCCCGAAATGCTCTTTGATACGTATCCGCCCTTCACGTTCGGAAAATTCATACCCGTCGCGCTTAGTAACCAACCCCACATTCCGCGCCGCCAAAACCCCAGCGAGCGCCTTCCCTTCCTGCATCAGCTCGACCGGCACCAGGGTCTCCGCAACCCCTATCTGCTCCAACTCGTCCCCTACATTTTCAAGTGCCACCAGCGAGACAAAGAACTCACCGGTAGAGATATCCACACAACCTATCCCGGCAGTCCCGCCACGCACCGCCACCGAGGCCAGATAATTATTATTATCCCCCTCCAGACAGGACTCTTCAATAAGCGTACCCGGAGTCACCACCCTAGTAACCCCACGCTTGACAATCCCCTTGGCCGTAGCCGGATCCTCAAGCTGATCACAAATTGCAACCCTGATCCCAGCCTTGATCATCTCTTTGAGATAACGATCCAGTGCATGGTGCGGAATTCCCGCCATCGGCATCGCCCCCTCCTGCTTCTTACTCCTGGTAGTAAGAGTAAGCCCCAGAATTTCGGCCGAAACAACCGCGTCCTCACCAAACATCTCATAAAAATCACCCATTCTGAAGAAAAGGATAGTATCGGGATTGGCCTCTTTCATCGCCTCCCACTGCTCCATCATAGGTGTCTTCGCTGCTTTTGTCATTAATACCTCATACTCTTTTTTTACGCTTAAAATTGATACTCTATTGTACAAATACCCCTCACCATTGGCAAGGGGTATCAACAACATCATACATAATATTACTATTATTCATAATATAGTGCCGAATTAACAGAAAATTATTATCCGCGGCAAAAACAGTAAAAACAGTATTGTGCACGCCACACCAAACCCCGATAAATACTTGCCTGTCAACCCGGTTCTGAATAAAATTTCAACTTATCCCGGCATAAGAGCATGAGACGTAATCTTTCCTGCACAGCCACTGTCAGCGACGACCAGAGATGCGGGAAAAGTGGCAAGCAATCCACCACAGAATTAATACTCTTTGCAGAAAATTCAGGAGCTCTTTAATAATAACTCCACGGCACAAACATTCATGGCGGCACACGATTGCCAAAGAACAGCTCCAAAGTAATAATTTTAATAGATTGAGGTAGGCGTACTGATCGCTTTTTGCGTAAGATGAAGATATAAGACAGGAAAACAACCGAAAACTGGGTAGAACACAGGGAGTTGCCGGAATCAGGCGGCATAACATATTATAAAGAGCAGATAAAACGTAATATATTCTTCAGGATAGACATACTGCATAACCCGCAGTCAGCACTGGGTTCAGAATAGAAGCCTCAGCCACTGCACAAAAAAACCCTGCCTGTACTGTTTCAAAGTCACAGGCAGGGTTAAATGACAGATATTCAATTATTGTACAATATCAATCAAACTTGTCTCAATTTTAATGACAGATTTCGGCATAGCGAGCAGGGTTGCCAGCAGATGCTGCTGATCGTCCTGGCGCTCTTTCTCATACTCCGGTACACCAAGGGATTTTGGTGTACGGCTCTGTATTTCAGCCAGTAAATCAAAAGTTCCGTCCGCATTGCGCGGCGTATTCCAAGAACGCCCGACAGCTCCGTCTGGATGATCTTCGAGGGCAGCCTGCGCACTAAAGACAGCCATTGTCAGGAAATCCTGAATATTCCCTTCTCTGTGCAAAGAATTAGCCATAGCCAGCATATCACTGGAGCTCATATGCGTAAAATCATGCCCCATGCAAACCTCTGCTGCTTCGCTACTAATACTGACAGCTGCTGTTTGCTGTTCTGCAGCAGCAGCTGTTCCCCGGTTATTACTTATATTATCCTGTCTTCTATAGGCAGACATACCCAAATACTGCTGCGTTGAACCTGACACCTGCATAATTTCAACCTCCATAAAAATATTATCTATTAACAATACAGTATCACATCGCTATCTTCCCGGAATATGAAGACAACACAGATATCCCTCACCCCATGATATCCATTATAATACTGGACTTGACCGAATCAGACATAACAATATCCACCGTGTTATTCATCGTCACTGGTTCGAAATACTCACCGCCGGCAGTCTCAATACGCTCCTGCTGCTCCTCAAGCTTCTCCTGACGCTCTTCCTTGATCTTTTCCTTGTATTCCTCCCAGTATTTATATCTGCTGCTTTCCTCGGATCCAACATTATGCTCGACATAAGACCAGCTGGAGATATTTCCCTCATCATCCACCAACAACCCATATGAAACCTTCTTACCTGGCTCACTAGTCATCAGACTATCCATTGATTTCAGGGTATCGGCCACATTCTGTGTCACTTTATCCCTAAATTCCGGCTCATTATTCATCCGCTGCATAGCAACCGGTGAAATACCCACGCTGCGGCTGACTCCTGAATTAACCATACCCATGGCAAAGGACTTATTCCCCTGCGATCCAACCGCCGTAACAGCAACCTTTACCCCCCAAGTATCTTCTAATTCATTGATCAGGGTACGCCTTGCGGAACCAACCTGTCCTGCCGCCCTGACCACATTTTGTGTCTGCTTCTGTGCCCTCTCCGCTTTAGTTTCACGAATCTCTTCCGATAATCGTGCAATCACCGATGACGCATTATTACCGCTATCATTACTCACACCAATAGGCATAATATAATACCCTCCCAAAAATAGAACACTATATATTACCTGACAACATAACCAGCTGCACCCCAAACCACAGAAAATCATGTAGCATAATTATCGGCCACAAAACGCTTAAATTTAATCAAATACTATATTTTATCCTCAATATTCAGAAGTTTGATTATTTATAATATATAAACACGCCTTCCCCAAGCAGTTCTACAACAGCATAATATCCTCGGGCGCTAACCCAACCCGGCACGACATACCAGTATTGCAGTAATATTCCGGCAATTATTTTGAACAGGTCGCAGACACCAGCCGTGTTTGATGAGAAGTAATGAAACAGCAGAGAATGTAGAGAATGTAATGTAATGTGTTATAGCCTTCATTTCTGCGCTGTAGCAGAAACAAAGACTATTATTAAAGTTCCACGCCAGGCAGTACCAGCGGCAATATGCTGTAGCATGATCCGAAATCAAGAAAAATTGCTGCCAACAGCGTCAAGTCCCCAACCGTCCAAACTCAGGCGTCCATTTGCCCGAACTACCGCCCCAGAATTCTCAGCATTGAATCGGCTCGAGCAATTATCTGGTCTGTCTCCTGCCTGACCGCTTCCAGAAACCGGTTTGCAGCAGGCAGACCATGCACCTGGCGGAAATCAGCAGCAGGATCTCCCAAAAGCCCGTAACCGATTGCCATCTGGTCGGCAAACTCTTTATAGACATCCCGGCTGATCAATTCCAAACGAAATCTGGCGGCATCCTGCCAGTTCCGGACAAGCTTCTGTAAATCTTCAGGAGTAGTAAAGCGTGAAGCAATCAGTGTCAGCACCCAATTTCGCTGATGTAGCTGATATTCCGTGTCAAAATGCTGCAACCGCCTACTTATCTCACTGTAACACCCTACCCTGCCAGTGATAATATCATCCAGCAATTCCGTAACAAGCACTTGCGGCACAACAGCTCCGGCAATATCCACCCACTCACCGGTACCACGGCTGTCTTGCGGAATCTGCGGCGCATTTTCCGCATCCACATATCCCTCTTCCACCAACCGGTTCAGTACATTCCCCAGGTAATAGTCAACCCCAGCCTTATATCTCTTGACCGCCTTCTGACAGTATACTCGCGGAATTTCTGCTCCCACCAGCGACTCCGGGGCAACTCCATTCTGCATCTGCCGCAAAAGCTCTATCGCCTTTATAATCTTCCCCACAGTATACGGATTAAGAATCTCGGAATTGATAATGTCGGGCGAATCTTTACTCCTTCTGTCCCGCTGCTGCCACTTCATATAATCCCGCTCACAACCACAGGAAAAGAGCAGCGCCCCCGGCAGCAGAATACTCTTCTCACCCTGCTTGAGAAGCAGGGAAAAAGGAAAGTCCTCCGTATTCACCGCCTGCTGATGCCTGCCTATGACATTGGTAAATGGCGCTACCCTTGACGGCCATATGAGATAACTTCCCGATCCAGTCTTGGATCCGCGCTCAATTATTCCCTGATGCACCGGGCCAAGCTTGAAGCGATGATTAGAGAAATTACTCCCACTCCCAGCCGTATAAAATGAATAGATCCCGGCGAGCAACAGCGTCGCTTTATGGTGTGAAGAGGTAAATGGACCGGCAAAAACTGCGCAGCCCTCGCCCCGGAGGCACTCTGAATTCGCAAAGAAGAGTGAACCCTCGGCACTGAACCCGTAATCAAGTACCGCCGAATCTGCCACAAAACACTTGTCAAGTATACACCCCGCCCCGACATATCCATTTCTATCGACAATAGAGCGCTTGATTACAGCCCCACTCCCCACGTCCCCGCCAACAAAAGACTCGCTTATTAGGCTCACCCCAGTCAGCACCGCACCTTCAGCTAGCACAGAATCCTTGATCTCAACAACATCACGAATAATCACCCCAGCCGCGAGGCGGTATCTCTCATTTTGTAACTGAAGACTACGCTCAACCACGCTATAATACACGGCTTTAAACCCATCCACGCCAGAGAATGCCTGCAGATACGCCATCTGAGCCGAGAGCCCGGGATGAATAAGCACCTCCCGCCCACCGCCTTCAACCACAACCGCGACATACCGCAGCAAGGCCACGTTCTCTTTACCAGCGACAATTCCTCCCACATTCTCAATAACTACGCCATCACCGATAATATAGTTATCTATTAGCCTGTGCACAGACCTAATTCGTACATTATCCCCGATCTCCACATCCTTCAGAACCGCATTTACCAACTCGCATCCCGAGCCGATTCTAACCTTTGCTACAAATTCAACATCACGTATTTTCTGCGTCAAAAATCCTTCAGCAACCATAATTGACTGCCAATTATCCGCAAAGCACCCCTGAGCACACAACCGTGCAATTTCAGACTGGGTCAATCCCCTATAATTTTCCATAATCATCCCTATTATCAGCGAAAACCTCTGCCGCAATATACTCAGCAGCACCTCACGAGTATTCATTTCATTTATAATAATTATAGTAAATGCCCTCCTCCGTGACACAATATAATTCAATTTTTAATAATTTCTTTGCGCAAATCTTGGCTTTACATTACCAACAAGAAGTGTATAATGTTAATCTGGTTAGGCAGTACATTATTAACCCTACGAGTTAAGGAACTATGGCTGGTCAATTACGACAAGATATTGTACAAAAGACACGTGATCACGGAAAGAAGCTAAGAACCTCGCTTACTCACACCCAACTTTCTCTGAAGACAGTCTTTTATATTGTGTTATTCTCAATCTTCCTCCTCACGCCATTCTTCTTCGGTTTTACTCTAATACGTACAAATGTTGGCACCATTTCCACAGAAAAACGGGTCAGCCGGGTAGATTTTCAGTGGGTTGTTCCCAATAAGGAGGAGATATACCAGACGGTGGAGACCATCCACTTGCCGATATTCAAACAAGTACCCTCAAATGTCTGGATGAGCAATGTTTTTGATCCCATTGCAGAGCTTATGGAGAACGCTGTCGACCTGCGCGATCCGGTCAAACTCTATGACTACGCTCAAAAAGCGAATATTGATATCACCCCTGATGAAGCGGAGAAATTTACCAAATATCTTATCAGTGATATCGACCAGGGTGTCTACTCTGAATTGATCAACCCCGCCCGGCGTGCAGTCAAACAATGGGTCTATTACAATAATGTCATCAGTGACGAACAATACCAGAAAGCCATGGCAGAAGGCGGCTCCCGCTCCATCGAGGTCATCCGGGGAGACTATATCCCCAATGGTAACCGGGGTGAAATTCTGACCATTGGTTCTGAGAACAGCCCGCTCAGTATCTCCGAGACCAGCAGCTATCTGGAGAAAGGTCTCTATGACAATCTCTGGGTTGTGCGCCAAACACTACGAACCATTCTGGAGAATCTGATACAACGGCGCATCAATCAGAACCCGACACTGATATACAGTGAAGAACTGACCAACCAAGCCTTGACGAACCGTAAAGAACTTGCCCTCAAGCAGGCAAGCTTTATTGGCCAGGGCGAGACCATTGTCCAGCGCAACCAACCAATAACCTCTGAAATCTATAAAAAACTCCTCGCCGAGAATAATGCCTTCATCGCCCAGCGAGGCAATGGATTCATCATCAAGAGCATCTTGAGCAAGTTTATCCCTGTCTTTCTGATCTGCCTCTTCTTCTATATCTTGGTCAAAGACAGATATAGCAACAAGGTTCTCTTCGGTTGCATTATTGTCTTTACAATCACTATAGCCATAACCTATCTTATTCTTATGAATGGTCGCTCAATTACCCTGGTACCGATAAGCTTCTTAGCGGGCTGTGTCGCAATCGGGGGGAAACGAGCGTTGGGGATGATTGTCACCGCTACCTACATCCTATTTATTATTTCAATCTCGTATCAACAACCCGCTGAACTTCTCGGTCTCATCTCCAGTGGCTGTCTCTTCGCCTTACTGGCCCCACAAGAACGTTTCAGACTCGGAATCTTGAAGGTATCAATACTCAGCGGCATTGTCGGAGCGATGATCTTCCTCTGCTGGTATATAAGTGACGGCATTGATATCTCTCTGCCTGCTAACTTTTCCGAACTGATCTCTTTCAATTTCAATAACTCTGTAGATATGCTGCTCAAGCGCTCCGGGTGGATATTTACCACCTCAATATTCTCTTTCGCCCTGATACTGCTCTCGCTATATCAGATCCAACGAATTTTCGGTGCAAGTCCCAATATAATTCTTCAAGATCTTCAAGAACACCCCTTGCAGAACAAACTCCTGCTCAAAGCCCCGAGCACCTATTATCACTGCTCGGTAGCAGCAGCCCTAGCTGAAGCTGGAGCCGGAGCCTGCGACGCGAATCCTCTTCTCTGCCGCATATCCTGTTTTTATCACGATATCGGCAAGCTGGTCAAGCCCGAATACTTCACCGAAAATGAGAGCGGCATCAGCCGCCACGACATCCTTACCCCGAGCATGAGTGCACTCATCATCATCAGCCATGTCAAGGACGGGGTCGAGATGGGACGTCAAAACAAGCTTCCCCCGGCAATAATAGACATCATAGAGCAGCATCACGGCACCACCCTGGTCTCGTTCTTCCTTCGTCAAGCCAGAGAAGAAGCCGAAGATCCGGATGAAGTTGACGAACAACAATTCCGTTATCCCGGGCCTAAACCACAATTTCCAGAGGCTGCAATTGTCATGATTGCCGACTCGGTAGAAGCAGCAAGCCGCTCCCTTGAAGGAGCCAGCAGTGCTAGTATAAGAACGCTGGTACATAAAATTATCATGGGCAAACTCCAGGACAGACAATTCGATGAATGCACCCTGACTCTTACCGACCTAGCCAAGATTGAAGATGCTCTGGTACGAGTTCTACAGAGTATGTTCCACTCAAGAGTAAAATATGATAAAAATGACACAAAAAAAGCATAATTTATTTTTAATGCAGTATAATTATTGAATGAAATACAGAGAAAAGATAATGTGTAGATTGTTGATAAACATCTTAGATAACCGCGAAACTGGGGCAGAACCAGTACCATCCGCGCTTATCATGAAAGTACTCGGTGCTGCCTATGCACCCCGTGCCGAGACTGACGGTGCGGTCAACATAATGATACTCAATGATGCCAGAATTGCCGAGATGAACCAGACTTATCTGAGCCATGAGGGCGCCACCGATGTACTCGCCTTTTATGACGGAGATTTTGAAGACGGAGTACAGCTCCTTGGCGATATTGCGGTCAGTGCCGATACTGCCAGAAAAATTGCCGTAGAAAAGGGCATGAGTTTTGCGGAAGAACTCACACTCTATGCACTGCATGGCCTACTGCACCTGCTCGGCATGGATGACAAGACCAACGAACTCCGTGAAGAGATGCTCCAGGCGCAAGAAGATGAATTTGCCAGACATGGCTTGAAATTTATACGCTGATTTGGTTTCTACATAAAGGATGAACAATATTTTTACACAAATTGAGATTCCACAATTTACCGTTATAATAATCTCTGTTATTGCTGCGGTACTTGGCTGGTTGGCTGTGGCCTATGAGTCGGCACTACAGGAATTGAGTCTGTCAAAGCTTGATGGAATTATTAAAGAGAAGAATATGACCGGCATCAACCTTGATGCAAATGCTACCGACAGGAAGCCCTCTGTTTTAAACAATATTATCCGTAACATGAGCTGTTTCAGACTGGCAACAGCGTTATCCAGTTCATTCTTTCTCGGATGTTTTCTGATCTCAATTACTTTTCTCTTAATAAGTAATGACGCCCTCAATTCACTGATCACCCAATACCGGAGCGGGCTACCTCTCCCGATTCTATCTATTGCTTTGCCTGTGTCTCTATCCCTGGTTATTGCTGGTATTATCCGCGGCTCGGCGCAGGCGGTAGGCGAACGCAAATCTGAGGTAATAATCTATGTCTTCTCTCTTCCCGTCTGGTTACTGACGCTACCCTTTCGCCCCATAAGCTTCTGCCTGATTGTAGTCTCCAACGCCTTTGCCAGAGGTGTTGGCATCAAAGTGAGCCGAACCTCCGATGATATTGAGGATGAGGTTATGGCCGCAGTCACTGACAGTGAGAAAGCCGGAGTTGTAAATGTTGAACAACGAGAGATTATCAAGCGAGTATTTGATTTTAATGATACCGATGTTGCGGATATCTTTACTCCAAGAACCGATATGCAATCAATCTCAGCCTCTGAGCCTCTGGCCAGAGCCATCAAGATCTCGCTAGAGTTCGGACACTCCCGCCTACCTGTGCATGAACACACTCGTGACAATATTATCGGTATATTCTATGCTCGCGACGCCTTGACCTACTGGGATACCGAGGACAAACCTGCATTACTCGATATTATCCATAAACCGAACTTCGTTCCCGAAACCCAGAAGGTTGTAGACCTGCTCCAACTCATGCAGAACAGCCATACCCAGATCGCAATTGTACTTGATGAGTACGGTGGCACGGCCGGTCTGGTAACTATTGAGGATATTCTGGAGGAGCTAGTCGGAGAGATACAGGATGAGTATGACAAACACGAGGATGAATGTGACGTTACCACGCTGAACCCAGATCATATTATGAGTGATGGTCAAACCCATGTATACGATATCAATAAAGCGCTGGGAGACGATATAATACCTGAAGACCGGGACTACGAAACGATTGGAGGTTTTGTCCTCGACAATCTGGGGCATATACCGCAAGCCGGAGAAGAGTTTGAATTCGATAATCTACAGGTAAAGATCCTTGACGCCGATGAGAGACGGGTGCTCAAAGTCGAGATTAAGCGCCTGAGGAATGACTGAATATGCAAGAACTTGAGCACGTATTCACTACCATAACCGCTCTACGCGACAAAGAGACCGGCTGCCCCTGGGATCGTGAGCAGACCGTCTCAAGCCTACTCAAACCACTGCGAGAAGAGGTGGCGGAGTTGGTAGCTGCGGTCAGCAAGAACGACCAGGCCAATATCGCTGAAGAGCTTGGCGATACCCTATGGAATGTGCTTATGCTGCTTGAGGTAGCCGAAGAAGAAGGCATCGCCAGTAAAACCGCAATCATTGCTGAGGTCAACAAGAAGATGATCGGCAGGCATCCGCATGTCTTCGGCGAGTTGCAAGCTCATACCCCCGAAGAAGCCCATACACTTTACAAGCAGGCCAAAGAAAAGCTCAAGAAGAAGCCGCCACATGCTACCTGATCTCGCCAATACCCCTCTGGACAACGAACTGGTACTTATCGCTCTCCTCCTGACTCTAGGTGTGATACTATATTTCGTCTTCAGAATCGGTATAAAATTGCTTAAACGCAGACATCAGGTTAAACCGCAAGCACCCGCTCCCTACCCGCAGCAGCCTCCAGCCGACCCGCAAAAGCAAGCAGCTCTGGCAAAATTCAAGCAGGTACACGCCTCTGCTCGTGATAACCGCCAAAGACTTAAAAAAGCCATAGCGAGCGACCCGAAACAAGCAGCAAATGTCCTTAAAAAAATGATGAAACACTGATTCCCTTACCCCCACACAGCATATATTCCCGGTTAAATATATGTAAAACCTGATATTTTACTTTGTTTGTCCCGCTTAATCAGTAAAATAATTGTCGATTATTTTAAATTTCATTTATAATTTAGAAAGAGTCTTTACCATGAGCCACAAGCCAATCATACTTGCAGACAGAGCGAGAGCAACCAACATAAGCGGTATACGCAAGGTATTTGACCTTGCAGCCAAGATAGAATCACCGGTAAATCTCTCTATTGGCCAACCGGATTTTGATGTACCCGATTCAGTAAAAGAGAGTGCAATCGCCGGCATTCGTAACGGTGCTAACAGTTATACTCCGACGCAAGGGCGTTCCGATTTACTGGAAGGTATTTCCCAGACTCTTGGCGGTAATTATCAGCAAGGTGAGATTATAATAACCTCAGCCGTCAGCGGCGGACTGAACCTCTCCTTTCTAGCACTACTCAATCCAGGTGATGAAATCCTCATACCTGATCCATATTTTGTAATGTATAAGCAACTGGCGCTAATGATCGGAGCCAAACCGGTATACTATGACACCTACCCCGATTTCAAACTTCCGGTAGAGAAAATAGAGGCGCGGATAACCGACAAAACCAGAGCCATAGTAATCGGCAGTCCGTCAAATCCAACCGGCATAACCTATAGTCCGGAATCGCTCAAGGAGCTAGCTCCAATTCTGGATAAACACGGCATCATTGCCCTCTCTGACGAAATTTATGAGATCTTCAGCTATGACCACCCTGCGTGCAGTATTGCCGACTACTACCGTGAGCGTACAGTCATACTCAAGGGCTTCAGTAAGAGCCACGCTATGACCGGCTGGAGACTCGGGTACGCAGCAGGCCCCAGAGAGATCATTCAGACCATGGCTAAATTCCAGCAGTTCACCTTTGTCTGTGCACCCTCGATAGCGCAGGTCGCCGGGTTACAGGCTTTGAATACGGATATGTCGAAGTTTGTCGACGAGTATAAGGCGAAACGCGATCTGATCTATACCGGGCTCACCGACATCGGCTATGAAGTCACCAAACCCGACGGCGCCTTCTATATCTTCCCCCAAGCCCCGTGGAAGACCGGTGAAGAATTTGTTGCCAAGTGTATTGAAAATAATCTGCTGGTAATCCCCGGGAATGTATTCTCCGAGAAGAATACGCATTTTCGCATCTCATATGCCGCTACTGATGCGACTATTCGTGCCGGTCTTGAGATACTAGAGAAACTCTTTAAGGAGAATTAAACTTTATGCGTATCCTTATAATTGGTCTGGGCAGAATGGGTTACTCCCTGGCGGAACAACTGGAGAGTGAAGGACACCGGGTCTACGGTATTGATACCGATAAAGAGAGTGTAGAACGAGCCAGCGTCAAACTAGACATCATGGTGGTTCAAGGATCGGGCTGCAGCTTGTCAACCCTACGCGAACTTGATGTCGAGGGAGCAGACCTGGCAATAGCCGCCAGCGGTTCAGATGAGATTAACATTGTTTCCTGCCTTGTCGCCAGAGAACTGGGCATCAAGCGCTGCATCGCCCGCATTGAGAGTGAGGAGCTGGCCAACAACCTACGTGAAATGCCTCTCTCCTCTCTTGGTATCGATGAATTTGTCAACCCGCGTGAAGAGACGGTAAGACGCCTGGCAGATATTATCCGCACCCCCGGCACCACCATGACCGCCGAATTCGATGACGGAAAATTCCAACTACGCGGCCTCAGAGTCGAAAAGGAATCGCAACTTACCTCCCGCCCTCTGGTTGAACTCCAACCGCTCTTTGTCGAGCACTTTCTAGTCCCGGCGGTACAACGCGGCGACCAACTGATTATTCCTCGCGGTAACTTTACAATCCAGACCGGTGATATCATTTATGTACTCCTACAGACCAACACCTTCAAGCATTTCATGTCACTCTTCGAGTTTGACCACTCCCGCACCAAGCGCGTCTTTGTCTACGGAGCCTCAATGCTTGGCATAGAACTGGTAGAAGCCTTAGAGTCCACCATCCCCGAGGTAATTCTTCTAGAGGAAGACTGGAACAAACGGCAGAATGCCTCACTGCAGATTCACAACAGCGCTATTATCAACGGCTCACCTCAAGACATGACCCTAATGCAGGATCTCAAGATAAGCACCGCCGATTTCTTTGTCGGTGTTGGCGATAAAGAAGAAGAGAATTTTGCCAGTGCGCTTCTGGCCAAGCAAATGGGCTCACGCTATGGAGTAATGATTACCGACCACCCTGATCACGTAGAACTCTTCGATACCCTGCCCATCGACGCTGTTGTCAGCCCGGCTGTTGTCTCAGTAGGAGCAATTCTGAAAGCAGCCCGTTCTGGAGCGGTACTCTCAATGTTTAATATAGCAGGCGGACGCGGGGAAGCGCTGGAGCTTGTAGCCCAGGCAGGCAGCAAGAATGTTGGCAAGCCACTTAAGGAGATCTCTTTCCCGGAAGGAGCCATGGTCGCAGCCATTGCCAACGAAGAAGGCTTCCAGATTGCTTCCGGTAATACCGTTATTAAGGCCGGTAGCACCATTATCCTAATCTCTAAGAAGAAGAACATTAAAGCCGCACTGGAACTGTTCGACTAAACGTCGAAGACTATAGAATTCCAGTAGACTTACGCCATGTCCATAAATTAGTAGCATTATTATTCTACGCTTAAAAACTGCGTTTTTCAACATAGATTAGGCTCTTCTATACCGTCAACTCCAAAAAGCCTTGGTTCGCTACCAAGCTCTCGGTTAGTGCCAAGCGTAATAAAATAATAAGAAAAAAAACGTGCGTGATTTTACTATAGAACGCATGTGAATTCCGAACAGATGATGAATTAGTCGGGCACCTACTTTTTATATAAATATGCGCTGTAAATTGCAGCGACCATATTACGTTCGTTTCCAGATCAGCAAAGTGATATCATCAAATTGCTCGTTCTCCTGAAATTTATCCACCGCCTGGACAATCTCTACCCCCAGCTCCGTGACGTTACGCGCATATGCTGTAGCTAGTATCTCCTCCAAGCGACTTTCGGAGAATAGTTCCAGAGATCTAGAGTGCGCTTCAGTAACCCCATCGGTATATAAAACTACCGACTCACCTGGCTCAAGCTCAAAGCACCCCACACTATATTTTGCCCCACTGATACCGCCAACCAGCATTCCGGTAACATCTTCGGTCTTCTTAATCCCTTCGGCAGTAATGATATACGCCGGATTATGCCCGGCATTTCCATAGCGACACTTACCGGTCAAAGGATTATAATAGCAGAGGAAGACAGTAGCAAACATCGACTCCGAATTATGCTCGTATATTGCCCGGTTCAATCGCTTCAACGCAGCTGCCGGATCGGGTTCGACCGGACAAATTGCGCGTATCAAGGTACAAACCATGGTCATAAAGAGAGCCGCCGGTACCCCTTTACCCGAGACATCACCGATACAGAAGACCACAAGCTCATCCCGAATTTTAAAGTAATCATAAAAATCACCTCCGACCTCGCGCGACGATGCATAAAATGCATAAAGACTGAAATAATCACTCTTGAGCAAATCCTTCGGCAACATCGAAGACTGAATACTCTGCCCGGCCTTGAGTTCACTGTCAACCCGGGCTTTGTGCTTTTCGTACTCCTCCCGCTCCTTCAAGCCCATGACCATGAAGTTGAATTGATAAGCAAGATAGCCGAGTTCATCTCTAAGGCTGGTCTGTACATTACAGGCGAAATCACCCGCCGCAACCCTTTCCGCCTCGTGCGCCAGTAATACAATCGGCTCGGTAAAATTCTTCGAAACAATAGAGATAATCAAAGCGAAGACCGCCAGCAGTACAATCGACGCACCCAGCAAGCCATAATTCAGAATACTGACCTGCGTATGAATGATATCATCATTCACCCGATAGATAATAACCCAACCCGTTGACCGGTCACGCATCGAAAAGTAAGTATCATGCTTAAAATTTAAGATATTTATTGAATCCAAGCGAAAAGCATCTTCCTGTAAGACCTCCGTATACACCTGCGCATCAGGCAGATCATGTATATTCGAGCCTACAAGGTTGGAATTATTGCCAAAGAGTAAGAGATATCCCTCTTCCGAAACTACATACCAACTACCCATGACATCATCAATTCGGCTTATCATATGTTCAAGCTCACCAATATCAATATCTACACTGGTAAACCCGATTACGCCGCTCTCACCCAGTATCGGTGCAGACATGGTAAAGACATAACGCTCATCATTCGCTGAGACATAGGGCTTACTGAAGTACACAGAATTCCAATTGGTTTTATCGGCAAAAAAACGCTGGCTCTCCTGGAACCAGGCTCTATCCTTGACATTATAATCTGTGTTTGGGGTCCAGATACTACTGATAAATTCACCTGTATTATACGAGACATAAGGTGGACTTATAGCAAAATGTTTTTGCTCAAATTTGATCAATTCTCTAACCTTGCTGCCTGGTAACTTCTGAAAACTCAGATAGTTGGCAAAAGTTTTGATCGCAATACTGTCCTCATCTATCCAGTTGCTAATAAGCTCATACCCTAGACTGAGCTTAATTTCTGCCCGCTGATAGACCACATTTCGCACCACAGCAAAAGAGATATAATGAAGCAAGAACCCGATAATGACCAGCACAAAGGCAAAAGCCAGTAGAAACTGCTTAAACAATCTGGTTCTGATCTTTTGATCAAATTTTAGGTTACTACCCATATTAGCCCCTGAAGAAAACCAGAAAGAATAATAGCTCCTGTAAAACAGAAGCTATTGCAAGGAAACCGACTGCCAGCATCTGCGCCGAGGCATCACGCCACCTCACCCAGCAAATGCTTTAAGAGTGATAATACCGTATTTCGCAAATCCTGTCGAGCAACAATCATATCTACCTGACCATGCGCTAGCAAGAACTCTGTGCGCTGGAAACCTTCCGGTAACTCCGCATTGATAGTCGATTTGATAACCCGCGGACCGGTAAATCCTACCAGAGCCCCAGGTTCACCAATAATAATATCGCCAAGGGCAGCCCAACTGGCCCAGACTCCGCCCATGGTACAATCGGCAACAACACTAATAAAAGGCAGCCCTGCTTCTTTGAGTTTACCCAGAGCCGCCGAGGTTTTGGCCATCTGCATCAGAGAATACATACCTTCATGCATTCGGGCGCCACCGCCAGAGCCGGAAACAATTATCACCGGCAATCTCTCTGCAAGCGCAAACTCAATGAGTCTAGTAATCTTTTCACCAACGACAGAACCCATCGAACCGGCAATAAAAGCACTATCAGTAACCGCGAAGGCCACCCGGATCGTCTCCATCAAACCTTCACCTGACTTGATAGCCGAGAGCATTCCGGTCTTATTAATCTCTGCTTCGAGCTTCTCCTGATACCCCTTTCCGCCACCGGAGAATTCCAGAATATCCTTGCTCATAAGCCCAATGTCATGCTCTATAAAAGAACCCGGCTCGAGCATAATTTGTATGCGACGATCAGCACTGATCTGAGTGTGGTATCGGCAATTCGGACAGACCCCCAAGTTCTCAACCAGTGTTGTCTTGATAATAATCTCACTACAATTCTTACATTTGATCGCAACCCCAGTTCCATCCTCAGAAGGTTGTATCTGTTTCTTATTATGCTTACCCAGGTTCTTAAGTTTCTCCCAACCGAAGAATGCCATACCCCTAAACTCCTTATCAAATCATACCTACAACAATAAGTACCAAATACTCAGTACCGCTACGCTTGGAGCATACCATTCACTGCCGCGCGCATATCAGCACTACGAAATACCGCCGTTCCCGCAACCAAAAGATTGGCTCCGGCGTCTTTTATAGCCCGAGCATTCTCCAGACATACCCCACCATCAACCTCAAGCTCAATATTCTTACCAGCTATCAACCGACTTGCTTGTTCAAGCCTGCCGAGCGACTCTGCAATAAATTTTTGCCCGCCAAATCCCGGAAATACCGACATCAAAAGCAATCTATCTATTTTATCCAGGAATGGTTCAACCTTCTCCACTGGCACATCCGGATTTATCGACAACCCGCGTACCAATCCCCGGGAACCTATCTCATTGAGTATCGCAGTAGGATCAGGACATGGCTGGAGATGAATAGTAATACCATCTGCTCCAGACTCATGAAAGGTCTCAATATATTTCTGCGGCTCATCAAGCATAAGGTGCACATCAAAATGCAACTCGGTAAGCGGTCTAATAGCTTCGATGACACATGGACCAAAAGAATAATTCGGTACAAAGTGTCCATCCATGATATCCAGATGAAGAATATCGGTACCAGAATCTTCAACACGTTTTATCTCTTCACCGAGTCGGGTGAAGTCTGCAGCAAGCAGTGAAGGTGCAATTCTACATTTCATTTTTTCATACCCTAGCTACGCTCATAATTTTCTTGAAACATTTACAACCGAGAACACGCAACCACAACGATGCCCCACAATATCGGTTTAAATTTGAACTTCTTAAATTATATAAAAACCGCCCCCTCCATGCAATACATGAAAAAATATTCTACTTAGTACGACATCAAAGATTCACAACAGACAACCAATCAAGCCCTAAGGCGAACAAATAGACAACTCACAACTAATTAACTTTGCATTATTCCAGAAAAAAAAATATAAAAAAGATATTTTTTATTTCCAATTCTTAACAAAATACGCTAATATTATATTTAAGTAACTGATAGCATACTTATCTGCCCCAGGTATGCTTCAGTATTTTTAAGTATTTCTGGGGTGATTTATCAATCTGCTTCGGCAGAGTATTACGGAGAAACATAATGGCAAGTGGCACAGTAAAATGGTTCAATGATCAAAAAGGTTTTGGTTTCATCATTCCAGATGACGGTGGTGAAGACCTCTTTGTACACCACACAAACATCATCATGGATGGATTCAAGACCCTGAAAGAAAACCAGGCAGTCGAATTTGACGCTGGCGAAGGAAAAAAAGGACCTGAAGCTACCAATGTCAAGCCTTGCTAAGTAAGTTTATAAATATAAGCAGACTAAGCTGTTGATGTTACTCCTATCCGCCAAGCGGTTAGGAGTTTTTTTTAACCATACTTATCAGTCAATATGGAGCTAATATATGGTCAAAAGACCGCCAAATGCCCAAGGGGACTTGGTCTTTTCAACCGCAGAAGGCAAGCTCTGTCCCAGATGCGGCCACAAAGTAGACAAGTGTATTTGCCGCGAGTTAGCCGATTCAGTTGTACCGTCAGGAGACGGAATTGTGCGTTTAAAACGTGAGACCAAGGGGCGCAAAGGTGCCGGCGTTACTCTAATAACCGGGATCTGCCTGAATAATCCTGAACTCAAAACTCTGGCCAAAGAATTGAAGAAGAAGTGCGGAAGTGGCGGCGCGGTGAAAGATGGTACTATAGAGTTACAAGGCAATGTTCGTGAACAGGTTCAGGTCATACTTGAGAACAAAGGTTTCAAGGTCAAGATCTGTGGGGGTTGAGTCAGGAAAAGAATCCTCGCCTACTAATAAAATCAACTTGTTTTTAAACACGAAATAATTATAATTTCAGTTAAAGTTGATAACTCTTGGACGCATTGTTGAATAATATGACACAAAAACCTGTGGTAGATACTGCCAAACCGGATTACGAGTATTTAACCCCTGAAGAATTACTTGCAGAATATGTTTCAGGCGATGACGGGGCATTCACCGCCCTGGTAGAGGTCATCGGAACCCGATTACTCGGTTTTATTCACCGTTTTATCGGCGATTTCCATATTGCTGAAGACGTATTTCAAACTGTTTTGCTCAAATTGGCTACCCATGCAACAGCTTTCAATAATCGCGCCAACCTCAACACTTGGGTCTTTGCCATTGCGCGCAACGCCTCGATTGATGCTCTCAAAGCTCACAATAAAATACGTTTAATTCTAAATGACCCAGCAGAATCTCAAGATAAGGAAGACGAAATAGACCAGAGGATTTCCCACATCCTCTGCAATTCGCTCCCCCCGCTCCAGCAGCTGACTGTTGAAGAGTTGGGCAGACGTATTTCAGCAGCGGTTACCGCTCTGCCGGAGAAGCAGCGCGAGGTATTTCTGCTCCGCGAAGATGCTGATCTCTCAATCGAAGAGATTGCAAAGATCGTGGAGTGCAGCCGGGAGACAGTAAAGAGCCGTCTACGCTATGCGGTCAATAAACTACGGATCAATCTCAAGAAAGAGGCTAGACTTTACGGGTTGTTAGACCGTCTTTAATTATTAGTTTTCAGTATTTAATATAAGGATATAACGGGTAATAATGAAGGATGACAAGTTAGACAAAATCCTGGATCACCTCTATGGTGAGCTTGAACCTGAGACCGAGGAAGACTTCCTCAATGAGGTCTCCAGTTCCAAATTACTCTCAAATAGATTGACTGAGACCAGAAAATTACTGACAGCGTACCGCCTGGCTCCTACCATGGAGATAGCCAGAGACTCTGCCGAAAATGCTTTGGAACGACTCCGTACAGCCCGGGCGGCAGAAGCAGCAGCAGTCAAGGCAGAGGAAGCTTCAATGCAATTGCCCGAACCTGAGATTGAACCAACTGCAACTCACGCTACCGAAACAATAGACTCAGAACAGATTGCAGAACCGGTCACACCGCTTTCAGTTGACTCAGCTACGCGAAAAAAACCTTCAAACCTTGGGCTTATCAGTACCGCGGCAATTATCATCCTCGGCATAGGCGTGGGTTATTATCTTTTCAATAATACACAACCTGAATCCAGCCAGACTCTCAATAATGAATTGGAGTTGACCTTTATTGAGCCAGCAGCCTCCAACCTTACTGCTGCGAAAACTATAGCTGAAAAGAAAAACCTCAATAAGCCCTCAAACTCAAAGGCAACACCAACAACAATACCCGAACTATCGCCCGAAGCATTAGCGACAAATAAAGCGGAAGAGAACTTTGAAGAAATACAGGATATCCTTGAAGAGATCGACGAGATATCATTATCCCGTCCCACCGAAGAGCTTACGGTTATTGACAGATCTGATTCGGTAGAACTGGAAGAGTCCGACATCGACCTGCTTGACATCTCAAATATCGAACCACTACCCGAGATGGATAGCGAAGCACCTGATTTAGAGACAGAGTTCAACCAGATGCTTCCAGAGATTGAAGAACCCACCACACCCCTTCTGCCCAAACACGCTGATATCGATCTCGCTCACGACACTCAAAGTTCTGAGAATACAGTAGAATCGACAGATACCCCAAAAACCACGGTCGAAGAGCTTGAAAAACAGAAGGAAGCTGCGCGCCTCGCTGAAATAGAGAAACAAAAAGAGGCTGCGCGCCTTGCTGAAATTGAGAAACAAAAAGAGGCTGAGCGCCTTGCTGAAATTGAGAAGCAGAAAGAAGCTGCGCGCCTTGCTAAAATCGAAAAACTGAAAGAAGCTGCGCGCCTCGCTGAAATTGAGAAGCAGAAAGAAGCTGCGCGCCTTGCTGAGCTTGAAAAACAGAAAGAAGCAGCGCGCCTTGCTGAAATTGAGAAGCAGAAAGAAGCAGCGCGCCTTGCTGAAATCGAGAAACAAAAGGAAGCTGCGCGCCTCGCTGAAATTGAAAAGCAGAAAGAAGCTGCGCGCCTCGCTGAAATTGAGAAACAAAAAGAGGCTGCGCGCCTTGCTGAAATTGAGAAGCAGAAAGAAGCTGCGCGCCTCGCTGAAATTGAAAAGCAGAAAGAAGCTGCGCGCCTCGCTGAAATTGAGAAACAAAAAGAGGCTGCGCGCCTCGCTGAAATTGAGAAGCAGAAAGAAGCTGCGCGCCTTGCTGAAATTGAGAAGCAGAAAGAAGCTGCGCGCCTTGCTGAAATCGAGAAACAAAAAGAAGCTGCGCGCCTCGCTGAAATTAAGAAGCAGAAGGAAGCTGCGCGCCTTGCTGAAATCGAGAAACAAAAAGAAGTTGCGCGCCTCGCTGAGCTTGAAAAGCAGCAAGAGACTGCACGCCTGGCTGAAATCGAGAAACAAAAAGAAGCTGCGCGCCTCGCTGAAATTAAGAAGCAGAAAGAAGCTGCACGCCTAGCTGAGCTTGAAAAGCAGCAAGAAGCTGCGCGCCTTGCTGAAATCGAGAAACAAAAAGAAGCTGCACGCCTAGCTGAAACCGTGGCTAAGAAAGAAATCAAGATTGTTGAGCCGATAACTCTCAGCGAAAACAACAGCATCCATTCAGTAGACGATCTACCAGTTATGCCACTGAGTGAGGATGATAACCAACCGCTCGCAATTTTAATAAATCCTGAGACTACCTCGAAAGAGAAGATAACCTTCGAGACAGCAGACTCAGTCGCTCAACTTATCCAGAAAGCTGAGGCCTTATACTTGAAGAAATCCTATCTTCAGGCACTATTTGGGGTTGAAGAGGCACTGCTACAGGCCGTGTCACGTCAGGATCGTATCTCCGCCCTAACCTTAAAAGCGAGAATTGAGCTACAACTCAAGAGCTTTGCTGAGATGCAGGAGACGATCTCTACGCTCCGCCCACTATCACCCCTTGACGCTTCAGCCCTACAGGTATTGTATAATGCGGCTCTAAACCATGAAAAACTCACAATCCAGAGAGAACAACAAGCCGCACACTATTATACACCAACCCCTTTAAATTCAACCAGTAACACTGAGTACCAAGCCAATACCCCAAGAACGACTTCTGAGGATACTTCCAATACGCCAAATCCTACAAGAAAAAAGCGTTTCAACCCAACTACGGATACTTATTATAAACGCCGATAACCACTTCTTATTTAAGGAGATAAAAAAACATCGCCAACTATTTTTTATCCAAAAAAATTTACCATCCTCTTGGCAAGACCAGTTGATTTGCTATAATTTAATGCCATAATTTAATATTATTTCTATAACTTAATGGAGGATACATTATGCCAACTTATGATTATGAATGTTCAGCTTGCGGGCATAATTTTGAAGAGTTTCAAGCCATGAGTGAAGCTCCAATAAAGAAATGCCCAAAATGCAAAAAGATGAAGGTGGAACGCCTTATCAGATCCGGCTCAGGAATTATCTTCAAAGGTAGCGGTTTCTACGAGACCGATTACAAAAAGAGCGGTAGCGAGAATAAAAGTAAATCAGAGTAAATGTTGAAACTTGCAGCATTCGCTTCGCTCAATCACAGTGTATAGAGGAGAAGGCAAGACGTGGATCTACATGGAAGAACTGTTGTTCTGGGCATAAGCGGCGGCATTGCCGTATATAAAGTCGCCTATCTGGCTTCGGAGCTTACCAAGCATGGCGCCGCGGTTGAAGTCATAATGACTGAAGCCGCCCAGAAGTTTGTCACCCCGCTTACCTTCTCCACCCTCACCAAGAGAAATGTCCATACCGATATGTTCAAAGAATATGTTGCCAAACCCGGCCACATATCCCTTGCCGAACGCGCCGATGTCATGCTGATTGCTCCGGCTACGGCAAATACCATAGCCAAGCTAACCTACGGAATCGCCGACAACCTCCTGACCACCACCGTTCTTGCTACTCAGGCACCTGTTATCATTGCGCCAGCTATGAATAACAACATGTACAACCACTCCTCTACCCAGCAAAATCTGGAAATTCTACAGAATCGCGGGATAATCACCGTCGGGCCAGAAGAGGGAATGCTCGCCTGCGGCTATGTCGGAATTGGTCGCATGAGTGAACCCGAGAAACTCTTTGAGCAGATATGTCAGACTATTTCCTGTCAATAATTCACTCTCTTATTCGGGATAATAAATATCGGCAAAGACCCCAACAGGTTCCACAACCTTGATCTCAGGCACCGCCTCACTCGCTAATGGAGCTAACGGTGGTATCGCACTCAAAGTTTGATCCTCCATCATTCGCAGTTCAGCATAATCAGGAGGTGGTGCTATTGGTTCTACTCTGACAGAACTCGGTATATAGCCGATATTTCCGGGAACACCCGGTTGCGCCGGAGCTTGTGGGCACTCTGGTTCCGCAAATTCCAGCTCATGCTTCAGGGCTGTATCCTGAGAATTGGATGCAACAGGCCTACCATTGAGTGTTTCTTTACTCTGGACATAACTCGCACTCGGATTGCCATAGACCATATCCTCAGACACTCGCGCCAGAATAGCCTCAGCCGAGAGTTGATATAATTCTGCACAGATCTCACGATTATCCTTATCCATAAGCGCCTGCCAAACAAAATTCTCTGGCAGATACGGCAAATCTGTCCAACACGCAGATAGAACCGCAAGTAACTTTCTACTCTCGGGATAACGCAACTTCCTGCTGCCCATATTCATTGCCTCGGCAAAGTCCTTGGTTCTTCTGAAGATAAACAACACTCGCACTAATCTTCCCAGCAAAGTTGACTCACTGGGCAGCTTCCGCCATTCTGCCAGGCGTACCGCTCTGATCTCCCTGCCAACACGCTCAGAATCAGCATTGAGTGCCGCGACCTTAATCAGATCATCCTTACTCTCAATCTTACCCTCAATCGCATAAATTAACAACGAATACACCGCACGCGATACCGCATCCCGGTCTGCATCAGCGCCTCCCAGCCTCCCGGCATGAACCGCAGCGCGCATCCCATCGGGTGAAGGCACAGTGTAAGCAAAAGCAACAGTCCCAGCTAGCACCATACTCCCAAGACGCGGCACCTCCCGCTCCGCACCATTGAGTTCATCAAGAATCATCGCCACATACTCGACCTCAGGATCGGTTATATTGAGAATGTTCATGAACCGCTTGGGCTCATACCCTCCCTCCTGAACCAGCATCCGACAGATACCGCTTAGCTGTGCCCGCTTACAGAGATACTTCTTTTTATACGTCGGAGAATCATTGAACTCAATCAATGCCAATAATCCGGCCTTATGCCGGGTACGCGAAAAGACAGGTGAATCAGCCTGGGCAAAATTAATGCTCAAGAGAGCACAGACAAGAATTAATCCTCCCCATATATTCAAGTTCATCCCACCTGTCCCCACCAACAATCCAAATTCCAAAGAAACACCTACTCCATAATACTTTATACGACCAAAGTTGAAAGTCAAGCAATAATTAAATCTTCTAAGCAGTATCTATTTATTCGGATTATATTTATGGATAAGATAAAGAGAAGCATACTATATATAAAAGATAACGCCACCCGTTGCGATGGTGGCGTTTTTAGTTGTTATGCCATTTGCTGCTGGAAACCGCCTTAAAGTCTCCATTAAATTTGTGCCTTAAACAAATTTACGCCTTGCAACATTCAATAAGCAATAACATTTTATATTCTTATAATCGGCAATGACCGCTATTTCTTTAGCACTCTTTATTTAATTAATTTACTATTATTACACATCTTCTCACGTATAATAACGCTTACTAGCCCTTGCAGCTCACAGGAGAACAATATGCACAGTTTCTTTACAGCTTTGTCATTTCTTACCACAATCCCCTTACCCCATCACCTGACTAAAAATTTTAATTTTTCCGGTTGTCAGCGCTATTTTCCACTCATCGGAGCTATTATCGGCTTGCTCGCAGCAATTTGCTGTTATATCTTCTTTGCCCTCTTCCCCGGACTGGTTGCAGCAGTATTATCCACCTTTTTTCTCTTAGCTCTTACTGGTGGCCTCCATATGGATGGACTAAGCGACACCGCCGATGGTTTTCTCAGCCAGCGTCCACGTGAAAAGATACTCCAAATAATGAAAGACAGCTGCATCGGCAGTTTCGGTTCCCTTGCCCAATTCTGTATACTCCTACTCAAAATTTCTGCTCTCTACGCCCTCGCGGATCAAGCTTATGTTGCCATATTTATCACTCCAATTATCGGCCGCTCAGCAATCCTCTTACTGAGTAACACCTTCTCTCCTGCTTCCACCAACGGACTAGGCCATGCCATCAATTCCCCAAATAACACCTTCACCCTGCTGCTTGGTTTCGCAGTCGGAGGCATATTATTAATCGTCTTTTTCAGCTATATTGGTTTGCTTGCCCTGATATTGGCTATTGCGACCATACTCATTCTGGGTAAAATTAGTCAGCATAAGATTGGCGGTTACACCGGAGATATTCTTGGAGCCGGATGTGAACTGAGCGAGACCGTCACCTTAATAATCCTCTGTTCAACAAAGCTATAAAGGATAACCATGTCACATGGAGGCAATATCAACCAACTTCGTAAGCTGGTTAGTAAAGAAACGAGACTTATTGATTTCAGTGCCAGTATCAACCCTCTGGGCGCACCAAGCTGGTTGCGTGCTGAAATAGCCAGAAGTATCAGTGATACCTCCCACTATCCGGATATCGACTCTACCGACCTGGTCGCCGCAGCCGCTCAGGCATTTGCGGTCAAATCTGAGCAGATAACCCCAGCTAACGGTAGTAGTGAACTCATCTTCTCTATTCCACAAGTTATGAAATTTTCACGAGCACTTATCATCGAACCAAGTTATATCGACTACCGCACCGCCTGCAACCGCCAAGGTCTGGACATTGCCTCCCATAATCTGCTTCCGGACACAGACTTCACCCTGGATTTAGCCCTTCTGGAGCCAGACTTGTCAGAGCCCAGCCTGGTCTTCCTGGCTCATCCCAACAACCCTACCGGTCGTATGCTTCCGGTTAAAGAGACGTTACAACTTATCGCCGCACATCCTGAATGCTGCTTTATTATCGACGAAGCCTATCTTTCATTTGTCAGCGACAGTACTAACTCTAGCTTTATCAAGTATACCGCAGAGCTTAACAACCTGATCGTACTCAGATCCCTTACCAAGTTTTACGCCATTGCCGGTCTGCGCCTGGGTCTAGGATTTGCTGGTAAAAGTCTTACCGCCGTTCTCCGTAATTCGCTGACTCCGTGGAGTGTCAATACCCTCTCGCAGAAGGTTGGAGCCAGAGTCCTACTCGATACAGAGTATGCCCGGCGTTCATTAACCTACACCCTGAGCTGTAAAGACGGACTGCTCCGGCAGCTCCAGCAAATCACTGAGCTCAAAGTATTCCCAAGCGCTGCCAACTTCATCCTCTGCCGACTCTTGAATAATATGCAAACCCCGGATCTCTGCACCCAGGCCTTAAAGTACGGAATAGCCCTACGCGACTGCTCCGACTTTATCGGTCTGGACAAATCATTCTTCCGCGTTGCCGTACGCACTCCAGAGGAGAATAACAAGCTTATAGAGACGCTCAAACAGATACTCTCCCCAACCTCAAAGCAGACAACCAGAACTCCAATACAGAAGACAACGCCATCCCTCATGCTGCTGGGTTGTAGCTCAAATGCTGGTAAGAGCATTATTACAGCCGGTATCTGTAGAATTCTGCTACAGGACGGGATCAAGGTAGCCCCATTCAAATCCCAGAATATGGCTCTTAATTCATATGTCACCGCCGACGGTCTGGAGATGGGACGGGCGCAGGCGGTACAAGCGCAAGCTTCATGCCTCGACGCCGATGTCCGCATGAATCCGATACTGCTCAAACCCAACTCCGATACCGGCGCACAGATAATCGCCATGGGCAAACCAGTAGGCAACATGCGTGTTCTCGGTTACATGGATTATAAGACACAAGCCTTTGCCATTGCCCAACAAGCTTATGATTCTCTCGCTGATGAGTATGAGGCTATCATCCTTGAAGGCGCCGGCAGCCCTGGTGAAGTCAACTTGAAAGCGAACGACATAGTTAACACCCGTATGGCGCAGTATGCTCAGGCACCGGCACTCCTGGTCGGAGATATCGACCGCGGCGGTATCTACGCCTCGTTTATCGGCACCTATGAGACCTTTGAAGAATGGGAGCGTGAACTGGTAAAAGGCTTTCTGGTCAACAAATTCAGAGGTGACGCCTCACTGCTAGCCCCGGCACACGCCTACGTACAGGATTTTACCGGCCGAGAGGTGCTCGGAGTTATACCTTATATCAAAGATCTCGATCTCCCGGAGGAGGACTCTGTCTCCTTCAATGAAACCTTCCGCAAAGGTTCCGACAAGGACGCTGATCCTCTGGATATTGCGCTTATCGCCCTGCCGCACACCTCAAATTTTACTGATTTTGACGCCCTGGCAAGTGAGCCGGATGTCCAACTCAGGCCGGTAAGGAATCTTGGTGAACTCGCCACTCCGGACTGCATAATCATTCCCGGTTCCAAAAATGTCATCGGCGACCTCAAATTTTTACAGAGCAGTGGACTCGGCAGAGAGATATGCGCCCTAGCCCAGAACCGCATTACCGTCGGCATCTGCGGAGGCTACCAGATACTGGGGGCAAACGTCCGCGACCCCTATAACATTGAGGGCGGCGGCGAAGTTGCCGGTCTGGAACTGCTTCCTATTACTACCACTCTTGACCGAGAAAAAACACTTACCCGCGCCACCGCCCGGCACACAATCTCCGGCCTTGAGGTTACAGGTTATGAAATCCACCATGGTGAAACCCTACATTCAGCGCCCCCCCCCCTGTTTATTCGTAGCGATGACCGAGGTATCGGCTCTGGAGACGAAGGGGTTTGGGGAACCTACCTGCATGGTGTCTTTGACAATGATGAATTTAGAAGGTATTTTATCAATACCATACATAAATCAGTAGGGAGAGACTATTCATCCAAGCTGCGCTTCCAGTATAATCTTGAACCGGCTTTCGACCGACTGGCCGCAACTATACGCGAAGCAATTGATGTTGATTCTTTATATAAAATGATGGGGTTATAACTATGGATCCAGTAATAAAAGCGAAGTATATCCAACTCTGCGCAACACTGAAACAGCAGAAGAATATTGCCATCGCTTTCTCTGGAGGGGTAGATAGCACTCTTCTACTCCATCTTGCTAGCGACAGTATTAAAAATGGTGAAGTAGTCGCCATAACCATGACCTCCAGTTTCTATCCGAAGTGGGAGCTTGAGTATGCACGGAAAGTTGTAGACCAGCTCAAGGTAAAGCATAAAATCATCAGTATCGATCCTCTGGCCACCGACGAGATAGCCAATAACCCTCCTGACCGCTGTTATACCTGCAAAAAAGTTGCTTTTACCTTGATGCAGGAGTATGCAAATAGCATCGGTATCGATTATATCTGTGACGGCTCCTGCTATGATGATCTTCAGGATTACCGGCCAGGGTTCAGGGCCGTACAAGAACTAGGAATCCACTCACCCTTTATCGATTATGAACTGAATAAGTCAACTATCAGCACCCTCTCACGCGAATTGAATATTGCAGGCTGGTCTCGCCCCTCTTGCGCCTGCCTGGCTTCACGCATCCCCTACCACGAACCAATAACTGTTGGTAAACTGAGGATAGTTGAAAATGCCGAAGATTTTCTGCATAAATTTGACCTCCCCGAAGCCCGAGTACGACTCCATGACAAGATAGCCAGAATTGAGGTCTTTATCGACAATATCAACCAGGTAATCGCCAACCGGGAACAAATCTCCGACTATATCAAATCCCTTGGTGTATCCTATGTCTCGGTTGAACTTGACGGTTACAAAACCGGGAGTCTGAATAAGGGATTGAGCGTAGGACATAGCAATGAGTAACAAGCAGCAACAACCGGAAGCCTCACTCGGCGAACACCTCGAAGAATTGCGCAAGCATCTAATCCGCATCGTCATTGTCCTAAGCTTAATCTTTATCGCCTCAGCCTGCTTCTACAAAGATCTCTGGCAGATTGCCATGCTGCCCCGTGAAAGTGCGGCAGAACTCATGGGGTCTACTTCAGCCGCAAACTTTCCCCTGCAGTTGATCGGCCCGGCAGAAGGGATCAGTATCGTTGCCGGACTCTGTTTCAAAATAGCTCTGGGGATATCCCTGCCCTATATCTTCTTCGAAGGCTGGCGCTTTGTCTCTCCCGGGCTTCGCGCCGAAGAACGACGGATTATCAAGTGGATTCTCTGCGCCGGGAGTATCCTCTTCTTTCTGGGAGTATTGGCGGCATTCTATATCGCCATCCCCACCGGGCTGAAATTCCTAATCAGCTTCGACAGCACCCTCAGCGGCACGATCACCGAATGGCGCGTCGATAATTATTTCAGTCTACTGACCATGATCTGCTTCGGCTTCGGCATCTGCTTTGAGACCCCGCTAATCATGTTGAGCCTGACCATAGCCGGAATCCTCACCCCCTCCCAGATCCTCAAATACTGGCGCCATGCCGCCATTATCATCTGTGTTCTCAGTGCCTTCTTCACCCCTCCCGACCCTCTGACCATGATCATTCTTGCCGCGTCAATGCTCCTGCTCTTCTTTCTTGGCTTCTTTCTCTCAACCCTTGCCTACAAGCATTACTCTAAAAACCAAGCTGAGTACGTCGAAGACAACCTGGGTGAAGACTGAGAATATATAAAAAACGGAGCCAGCCTACAAGACTGACTCCAAAGTAACTCAATATGACCTATTAATATTATCCTTCATAGCTGTTATACTCTTCAAGACTCTACTTCACACCTATGAATCAAGGCTGAAACAAACCTTCTCACCTCCAAGGCTGGCAACAAGGGTACCACCGCCGGTATATTCACCCTCGATAAGCTCAAGCGATAACGGATCAACTATCTCTTTTTGCATAACCCGTGCCAGTGGTCTGGCGCCAAAGTTCACGTCATATCCCTTATCTACCAGATACTCCTTGACCGGTTCTTCCAACTTGAGCAGAATACCCTTATCCTGGAGTAGCTTATTGAGCTCAGTTATCTGGATATCAAGTATCTTGATCAACGACTCCTTGCTCAGCTTGTCAAAGATAATCATCTCATCGATACGGTTTAAAAACTCCGGTCGGAAGTGTGCGAGTAAAACCGCGTTTACCTTCTGCCGCAGTTCCGCAGAGTCTGTCGACTCACTCTCCTGAATATACTCTGAAGCAAGGTTGGAGGTCATAATCACTATCGTATTCTTAAAGTTGACTGTCCGCCCCTGTCCATCGGTCATACGCCCGTCATCGAGTAACTGCAACAAGACATTGAATACCTCCGGATGCGCTTTCTCTATCTCATCAAAGAGGATCACGCTATACGGTTTTCGCCGCACTGCCTCGGTCAGATAACCTCCCTCCTCATAACCGACATACCCAGGAGGCGCTCCGATAAGACGTGCGACCGAGTGCTTCTCCTGAAACTCACTCATGTCAATCCGGATCATACTGTGCTTATCAGCAAAGAGAAATTCAGCCAGCGACCGCGCAACCTCGGTCTTACCGACACCGGTAGGGCCTAAGAATATAAACTTGCCGATCGGTCTATCTGGGCTCTGAATACCGGCTCTGGCTCTACGCACCGCATTAGCTACCGCCTTGACCGCTACCTCCTGGGCAATAACCTTCTTACCCAGTTCGTCCTCCATCGTCAGAAGTTTGCTCGCCTCACTCTCCAGCATCTTGGCAACCGGGATACCTGTCCACTTACTGACAATCTCAGCAATATCCTCCTCGCCAACCTCTTCTTTGAGCATCCCTTCACCCTTAGCATGCATATCCTGCAGGCGGACATTCTCCACCTCAAGCATGCGGGTAAGCTCCGGGATCCGACCGTGAAGAAGCTCAGCGACCTTGCCCAGGTCTCCATGGCGCTGCGCCAACTCTGCCTCAGTCTTAGCCGCCTCGATATCCTCGTTATACCGCTGAATGGCGGTAATCGCCTCTTTCTCATTCTGCCACTTAGCGGTAAGTGCCGCTATCTGCTCATCAAGATCGGCCTCTTGTTGTTTAAGCGCAGTCACTTTGCTGTCAACTCCCTTCTCCTTCTCCAGCGCCTTGAGTTCGATCTCGATCTGCATCCGCTGCCGAGTGAGATCATCCAACTCCCGCGGCATAGAGTCGATTTCTATACGCAGGGTCGAACAAGCCTCATCGATCAGATCAATTGCCTTATCCGGCAGGAATCTATCACTGATATAGCGTTCAGAGAGATTCGCAGCCGCAATCAGTGCATCATCCTTGATACGTACACCATGGTGTACCTCATAACGCTCCTTGAGTCCACGCAAAATCGCAATCGTACTCTTGACCGACGGTTCACCGACCTTTACCGGCTGAAAACGCCGCTCCAGAGCTGCATCCTTCTCAATATACTTTTTATACTCATCAAGGGTGGTCGCCCCGATACAGCGGAGTTCTCCTCGCGCCAGCGCCGGTTTGAGCATATTGGCCGCATCCGAACTACCCTCGGTAGCACCAGCTCCGACGATAGTATGCAATTCATCAATAAAGAGCACCACCTCGCCCGCAGAATTCTCAATCTCGGTAAGTACCGCCTTCAGACGCTCTTCAAACTCACCCCGATACTTGCTGCCGGCGAGCAGAGCGCCCATATCCAGCGAGAGCAACGACCTGTCCTTGAGCGACTCAGGAACGTCACCCTCGACAATACGCCTGGCCAACCCCTCAGCCAGAGCAGTCTTACCAATACCAGGCTCACCGATAAGCACTGGATTATTCTTGGTACGTCTGGAGAGTACCTGCATGATACGGCGGATCTCCTCATCACGCCCGATTACCGGATCCAGCTTTCCCTGCCTTGCCAGAGCCGTCATATCGCGGGTATACTTTTTGAGCGCCTCATACTTATCTTCAGCGTTCTCACTGGTCACCTTGACCGTACCGCGTACATCCTTCATCGCGGTTAAAAAGTTATCCCGGCTCACCCCGCTGCTGGCAAGTACCGAACTCGCCTCACCCCGGGAATCCAATATCGCCAACACCAGATGCTCACTGGCAATATACTCATCGCCCATTCTCTCCGCCTGAGCAAATGCCCCCTCCAGAACTTTGCCGAGTTCCCGGTCGATGCCCTCGCCGGCCTCAACCCCTGATACCTTGGGCAGTTTGCCAATTCGTTCATTGACTCGTTGCAGAATCAACTCCGGTTCAAGCCCCAGACGTTTGATAATCGGTACAACCACACCCTCACTCTGCTCCAGCAGAGCAGCCAGCAGGTGTAAAGGGACAATCTGCTGATTCTCATTGCTACTAGCAATCTTCTGGGCAGCCTCCAATGCTTCCCGCGCTTTTATAGTAAATTTATCAATTCTCATTATAAGTTCTCCTTTCATGGTATGTATTTACCAATACAGATACAAATAGTGTGCCAATTCTGTAAAATGTTATTCTACCTGACACCTAATACAATACGCCAAAAGAAGATACATATATTTAAAACCTAGATTTAACTTTCAGTTAATACTATGCAAAGCCACCCACAAACACTGTCAATATGACAAATTATATACTAATACTCATAAAAAATCGGGCTGAAGCAATTGCCTCAGCCCGCTCAAATTGATTCAAAAATTCCTATTAATCAACCTTGCCAATACTGAAGCACTGAGGATTGACAATAAACGGGGACTGCAAAACCTTATGCACCCGACTCCAACGGCTCATCTCATCACGAATCATACGCCAGAGAGAGTACGGATCGGTCTGCAACGTTGACTCCGAGAGTGCCTGAGCAAAGAACTTGGAGAAATTACTCAAATTCTTCTCCGCGCTGAGCATCGAGCGATCCCAGCGCGCGGCAGAGAGAATAATTGTAGTTCCGGGAAATGCTTTTCCCACATCATCAGCGATATCCTCCCATATCGGCAGTGAACTCTTCTCGCTATTGGCATCAATTACCACCAGAAGGTTCTTTGAGTTACTTGCAGTGGTAAAGAGTCCAACCATATCCCGGAGTGAGACGGTAGCGTCGGCAAGATAGAGCTTGAGATCCATCCCGCCGCTTCCCAAAGGATTCGGCTTGGCATCACCACTGAAATATAGCACCGCCGTGTCGCCCTCGGCAGCCTCTGCTCCCAACTTCTCAATTCCAGCAACAAAGCTCTCCTTGGTAGCCCCAGTACCAGACAGTAACTCTACGTCAGCATACCCACAATCTGTAAAGGTCTTGGCAACAAGTTCAGCATTAGTAACCGGTTCTGGCAGTTGACTAAGTAACAGGCTGGAATAATCCGCCCCTACAACCATTGCCGACTGCTGCGCAGGAGGACTCGGTTCACACGTAGTTGCGTCAGTACTCCCAAGAGCTCTCTCAACCTCCTCGGTCACCTGTGCATGAAATTTACCCCTACCAAACCAGGTGAGAATCCCCTCTTTATTGATAACCGCAATATAAGGATATTTATCAATACCACCGATATACTGCTGCATAAAACTCCGTGAAAGATCCTGCATAATAGGATAATCACCGATGCGTTTCTGCAAATATTCATAGATCTTATCATCTGGAAATTCCGTCACACCAACAACGGAAAGCTCTCCCCGATGTTTGAGTAGCAATCTGTACAAATGCGGAGCAAATTTATCACAACTTCCACACCCCGGCTTCATGAAGTAGAGCAAGGTCACCTTTTCACCCTTATTCTGCTCCAGACTCAGCCTTTCACCCCCAAACCATGAGGCTCCTTGTGGAAATTCCACAGCCGTATCCCCAAGTTCAAGCTCGCTGGCCACCACGCTACCGGCAAACATCCCGAGTAACAGACTTAGCGCCAGAACACAATATACTACCAGACTCTTCATAACATCCCTCCTTAAGTTCGGCTTACAATTCTAATAAACCATAATACATATTAGAAAAAAGTCAAGTCTTGCGCCGCCATTTATCAATACTCAACCCGAAGAAAGACCCCCAGAGGCAGGGAATTTCCCTCACCCGAGATCTGCATCCCCCCAGTATCAACCGCACCCGCAAGGAGTTTTGCTGCTTTCAAACGGACAAAATCCAATTGATCTACCGCCTTCCAGCCAGTGTTATGCGAAGTAAGCAAAAAGCCCAGAGGCTCTGGTGCAAGAATCTCCTGCGTAAGTTTCAATAACTCCGGCATATCCTTCTCAAACTTCCATATCTTCTTCTTCATCCTGCCAAACGCCGGAGGATCAAGTATTATCAAGTCATACTTGCTCCCGCGTCTGGCCTCACGCGCCATAAACTTGAGCGCATCCTCGGTTACCCACCGAATTGAATCTGCGGTACACCTTGAATACTCAGCATTAAGCTCTGCTCTACTATTAGCACTCCGCGCGGCATCAAGATGACATACCTCTGCTCCGCCTTTAGACGCAGCCATACTAGCTCCCCCCGTATGGGCAAAGCAGTTCAAAACCCGTACCGGCTTGGCAGAGGAAGCGACCAGGCGCTCAATCCAACCCCAATTCTCCTGCTGCTCAGGAAAGACCCCGACCTGCCCGGTACTTGCCGGCTCAAGTAAAAAATTCACCCCGGAAAACTCCACGCTCCAGCGCCCTGGTGCATTCCCGAACCACTCTTTAGCCACTGCATCAAAATATAGATCCGCTCCACGCCACGCCGCAGCCGGCAGCGCCTTACTCCAGACGGCCACCGGCGCCGGACGGTCACAGAGTAAGCCGCCAAAGCTCTCCAACCGCCGCCCAGCCCCACAATCAAGGAATTTATAGCCGTTATCACCAGTATTCACGTCAGACTATCCTGTCAGCAAAAACAATAAGGCTACCCGCTAACCCGCGGGTAACCTTTAAGATTTTATATACACCTGTAATTATTGCAAAAGAATTTATTTACATTTTTCCCCAAGACCCGCCCAATCAAGGTAACACCTAAGGGAACCTGCAGTCGCAGGTGCTCAGTCGATCTTCATTTCAGCTACGACCCAATCATGCAGTGTTGTTGGCGGCACATGCACATGATACTTCTGCCGCATTCTCTGGGTCGCCTTCTCCAGAGTCATCTCCTGTTTCACCACCAGGTCAACCGCTGTTCGGCGAACTCTATTGGTAAATCTGCCGGACGGCTGCGCCAGATGATCCATAGGTAGAGAGAAGTGTTTACGACAATTGACACAATAATGTTTTGAATAGGTTACTTCTAAAATTGTTGGCGCACTGATACCGACCTCGCGTAGCCGCCTATGACCGATTGAATGTCTCTTACTGATAGTTCCACAACGCGAACATGGTGCGGTTTTTCGAGAGAGGTTGATCTTTCTTATCTTGGTACCGCGTGGAACAACACTATTATTGGGCACTTTATTCTCCTTGAATTCTTTTTCCCACAGGTGACACAGATGCTACCCCCAACTGTGCTAAAGTTATCATTTCTTATACTATGCTATCGTCCAATGCGCCCAGCGAAATTAGTCTTTTTCCTGCATCAAGTACTTTTTTTTATTTTTTTACGAATTATTTTGCCTGTCGTTTTTTTACAACCTGTAAACAGTTTTTTTAGTAATTAGAGTCGAAATATTACCTTCAATTAGTATAATGAAAATGACTCTTAATTCGGGGAGTAAGTACTGAAGGAAGGTTAAATGAAGAAGCGAGAGCTGACCAGGTATTACAACTTGAGTCATCAGGATATTCTCCGGGAATTTCCTGAAATTTCCCAATTAAAGATTTACTGCAGCCTGATCCGGGACTATTATAACCTAGTTATAACTGAAGCGGATTTCACCCAGAAGCTAGCAGCCTGCGGGCTGCCAACAGACAGGATTACGGCAGTAATTACTTTTATCAAGACCCAAAGACAAATTAATGACTGATATGGAAAGAATCCACATACATGGAAGAAGGATTTTCAAAACCAGCTAGCTCACCATTTGTAGCATATATTGAGAGCAGCCACAGACCGGTTGCCTGCTTATACTTTATACTACCCTTTCTGCTGATCTATCATGCAGGCATCTGGGTTTTAAAGCTATTGGAGCGCCCGGTCGCCAACGGTGCCGATGTAATGCTCGGCAAATTAGTCAATATTTTTTACTACGGGAGTGTCTGGCTCTACAGCCAGATCTTCCCCAGCAGTGAGATCTCCGATAGTTCAATACTCTGGGTTATCCGCGTACTGGGCTCATTCTTCAGCCTGCTGTTTATCATCTTTATCCTCCTACTCAAGCAACACCTCAGCAACACCTCCTGGAAGATTAGGCCAAGCACACTCTTATACATGTATATTGAGAGTCTGATATTCGCGATTCCGCCGTTCATTCTCGCCTGGGTGGTCAACAAGATAGTACTGCTCAGAATCGAATCGTCAGCCCTTGAAGACTGGATAAATGGCCTGATACTCTCAATGGGTGCGGGAGTCTACGAAGAGTTTCTCTTCCGCATGATCATTATGTCGCTACTATTCTTCGCGCTCCCCAACCTGCTAAAGCTCAAGGAACGTTCATTATATATCGTTGTAATGCTGATTCAGGCGGTAATATTTGCATTTTTTCACTATTTGCCCTGGTCGAACGAGGAATTCAGACTACCGATCTTCACCTTCCGGGTGCTTGCCGGCCTCTACTTCGGCTATCTCTATCAAGAACGCGGCTTCGGCATAGCCGCCGGCAGCCACGTGTTCTACGACATCATTGCCGAGACCATGAACGATATTTAAGCGCTACCTTCAAGTTTAGGTTTTTAACTTGGCTGAAATAAATGCGGTGACAAGTTGAGATTTTGTGCCCTACTAGGCCGTTATTTTCAATCCTGCCAAATCCCAAATCCACCAACGTAATTTTCTGGCATAACGAAATATGACAATACAGCCAGCAACAACGTTGCTGGCTGATTTACCCTATCATCTAAAAAAGAAAATCAACTTCCTGCTTTCCGCCCTTACCTTACTCACATTTAAAGCTCCAGACTTCGCGCAAACCAACCCGAACAGAGAACATCTGTTGCGAGCATCGTACTCTCAAAATCCTGTAATACCTCGGCATCCTGCATCAACTCACTTGCTACCCCCAAAGTCGGCTGGATACCGGTTCCGCCAAGAATCTTCGGCGCAATAAAGGTTAAGATCCGATCCACAAGCCCGGCTCGGATCAGTGCCCCTGCCAGCCCCCCACCACCCTCACAGAGTATGCTTCGTACTCCATACCGCTTACCCAACTCACTTAGAGCTAACTCAAGGTCTAAATATCCGCCCTGCTCAGCCACAAGCAGAACCTCGGCACCGGCCAGCTGTAAAGCACTGATTCGCGATTTTTCAACTTTCTCCGAACCGATAATTATTACTTTCCCTCCCCCACAGCCAAAGACTTCAGCAGTATCGAGTGTCTGTAACCGAGAATCAAGAATAACCCTGAATGGCTGGGCTTTAGAGAAGTCTCTGACATTGAGTCGAGGATTATCCGCTAGCATAGTGCCGGAGCCAACCAGCACCGCATCCGCCTGCGAACGCAGAGTCTGCACATACTCGCGACTATCATCTGCAGATATCCACTTCGAATCACCGACAGCTGTAGCGATACACCCGTCCATAGTCATTGCATACTTCAAGGTAATATGCGGCAACCCGGTCTTGACGAATTTGACAAAACCATGCATAATCTTCAATGTCAAGTCCGCAAGCAAACCAATCTCGACCTCAATCCCAGCCTCCTGCATTCGCTCTCTACCCGCCCCACTCACCGGGTCGGGGTCATCTAGAGAGACGACAACCCTGCTAATGCCGGCTGCAATCAACGCCTCGGTACACGGTGGAGTCTTTCCCTGATGATTACACGGCATCAGCGTAACATAGGCCGTAGCACCCGCCGCGCTTGGGCCGGCCTGAAGCAGTGCATTTACCTCGGCATGAGCCTCGCCATATCTTTCATGCCACCCGCGCCCGCAGATCTTACCGTCAGCACTAACAATTACACACCCCACCGGCGGATTAGGGCTTACCCAACCCAACCCGTTCTTGGCCAATTCAATAGCCTCCAGCATATATCTTCTATCGTCCATAAACTGCTCTCCTGATTATCCTCAACAACCTCAATATTCTATACTTTTTATGGCAAAAAAAAAGAGGAGCCCCATAAACCAAGGCTCCTCAAAAGAGTTGTTTAATGATTATTCTTCCTCGTCGGAATCAGGTGGCACCTCGCCATTATTCTTTTTATACACACAATTTGCTGCATTCTCACAGCCATCATCACCACCTTCACAGAAAGAGACATTACCTCCTTCAACACTTATCGGCTTGCCGTTAATAATCGCATCAGTTACTTTTCGCCGAGCATCTGTAAGAATTCTGCCGAAAGTTGCACGTGAGGTATTCATTCGCTTGGCTCCATCTTCTTGGTATAACCCTTCAAGATTTGCAAGCCTCATAGCTTCGAGTTCATCAAGCCTTAATTCAACAATTTCAGTCTTTTTAATTGGCACTCCAGCAGGTTTAAAAAGTGTAAAAGTTGGAGTAAAACAGACTCGGCGTTTTTTGTGAGGTCTAGACATTTCAATATATCTCCATTCTCATAAGTATCTGTATCAGAGGTAGGCAAAAATGCGGCAGAAAAAAAAACAGTACACAAAATATAATATTAAAAATAATGTACTCAAGCAAATGCTTAAAGATATGACAATTAAGTTCCAAGCATATTTTACGCTAATATTACTGAAAAAAAAAGCACAAAAGGACAGCAATGCAAATATTTTTTAATCAGCATTAATCTACTACATAAAAACACGGAAAAAAATACGCAAAATATCTTATTCTAAAAAAAGAACTTCAACACTGTATTTAAATCAGTATACTATATATGCAGTGCTTAGTCAATATATTATACAGAATTCGACCTAAATGTCCACATTTGTTTTATTTTACAACTGCTTATAACTAAATTATTTTTATTTAAACCCAAATAAGCCCAGCGTTCATAAACATGCCCGCAAAAAAAACCGCTAATCATATTCATGACACAATCTTAAGGTATATCAACAGCCACGATATTGCCACGCGCTATGATAACTATTTCAAAGGCAGCTCACTCTTCAACTTTGACTGCCAGTTTATCCACGAAAACCTGGATCCTCCCGGCAGGATTCTTGATTTAGGCTGTGGCACGGCACGGCATCTGCTATTTTTAGAGAGCCTGGGGTTTGATACATTCGGCATTGATCTAAGCCGACACTTTCTACAGATCAGCCGAAAAAAACTCCACGCTTTTGGTTGCAATCCAAACAAGCTAATTCTAGCCGATATTATGCATCTCCCTTTGAATAAAAATGCAAGATTTGACGGCATTCTTATTATGTTCAGCGTCCTAGGGCTCATCCAAGGGAGTGAGAATCGCGCCTCAATCCTTCGCTCCCTCCACCCGCACCTGAAGCAAAACGGCAAGGTAATCATACATGTTCACAACTATGAATACCGTCATTCATCACTGCTAAGACGTCTAAAAGCACTTACCCAGAGGCTGGGAAAATATCGCTTGAGCGAAGAAGGTGATAAAATAGTGGAAAATTACCGAAGCATCCAGGATTTATTTATACATACCTTCAAGCTTGATGAAATAATAAACCTTCTTACCATGAATAACTTTCAAATCAAAAAATGTGTCGGTCTTAACTCTAGGCGCAACGGAATCTGTAGTGGAGATATACGCAAAAAAGCCAACGGTTTTCTAATCGCCGCCTCATCTACCCAAGACTAGACACTTATTTTTCCAGTATGACAAAATTAGAGCATATGACATAGATACCCCTTGACATATCACACGGTATTTGCTAGAATTATATTTTACTATTTATTATAAGTAATTTGAGTTATAGTTGAATAGACGCCGAAATAATAAATTAGGAATGAATAATGCCAAGCGGATCGATCAAATGGTTCAGCCCTTCAAAAGGATACGGTTTTATCACGAGGGATACTGATGGTGAGGATATTTTTCTTCATTACTCTGGACTAGCACCAGGACAAGAAAGGCGACTCTTCCCCGGTGACAAGGTTGAATTTCAAGAAGCCGATGGGGAAAAAGGTATCAAAGCGATAAATGTCCATTGCACTGAGCGAGCTACCCCTGAGAATTAACTTTTTTGCAATACGAATTTTATTATATTTAGTTTATATAGGAGAACTTAATTGCGGTTTTACGACTCTTTAGCAGCAATCCCTCAAGACAAACTTGCCGATATGGTTGGTGGAAAATTTCACTTAACTCGCTTGATATCTCTCCGCCTTAAGGATATTAAGAATGGAGCCCCATTATTTGTTGAACGCAAAACAAATGAAGCCTTACTTGCAGCTGTATGTCGGGAAATTGAAGAGGGCTATATTACCCTTGAAACCTACGAACCGGTAACCACGCAGGATGATGCTGAATACGACATCAATGACATTCTTGGTATCAACGACGAAGACCTCTAGACTTCATTTCTGACTACGGCGAAAGTGCTATTCAGAAGCCTGATAATGCTTATCAGGCTTCTGGTTTATATTTCTCTCTGCAATAAGCGATCAAGGCGTTCCACTTCGATACGCACATTGAGAGTCTTGCCGTTATTCACTATAACCTGCCCGGGAGGAGCTTTCTTAGCCTTGCGAATATTCTTGGCTTGAGTATAATGCACATCGGCTCTAGTTGCATTTCTAGCTTTTGAGAAGTAGACTGCAAGTGTAGCCGCGTCGAGCAGAGTCTCCTGAGGCAATGCTAGCCCCTGCTGTTTACTCTCAAGACGCACCAGGACATGCGAGCCCTGTACTGCTGCTACATGAAACCACCAGTCATTCCCTCTAGCTACCCGAATAGAGAGATTGTCATTATCCCGCGCATTCTTTCCAACATATACCGTCATCCCATCATAAGACTCAAACACCCTCACCCCTTGTGGTTCAACCTTGTGCTTACGTATCGCCTCTTTCTTGACTTCAAGCCCCGCGACATGAATCTTCAACGCTTGAGCCTGTAGCACAAACTCCTCGGCCGGCGCAAGTGCCGTATCGTTCTCCTCTTCCCACGCACAGTAACGCTCTAGCAGTGCACTCAACGCTTCGCTGCTTTCCAGAGTACCTGCATACTGCCGCTGCTTAATCTCAAGCCCTTTGTTTAATTTACGCTGTAGCTTGAAGTACCGCTTAGCATTGTCCAGAGGCTTCAAGTGTGTCTCCAAAGCGATTATTCTGTTCTCACCCGGATGATACATATCCGGCAGCTCAACCGAGTCCATCCCCCGGCTCACCGCCTCCAGATTGGCTTTGATAATCTCCCCACACTCCAAATAATAATCTGCCTTGGCACACTCCGCAAGCTCAACCGCCAGTTTTTCACCCTTCTTCAGGCTGCGTTTAAGAGCTGTTTTGAGAGCTTTACGCAGTTGTGTTCGAAGTGGATTTACTCTCTTTTCCTCTGCTTCAGTCACGCCATCCCCTTATTTAATCGATAGCAGTAATCCATCATACTGCCAATAGATGATGTTATATCATTATTCGCTGCCAAAAAACAGCATACACTCTCTCGGTCAGTCCCGAGCCGCTGATCAGCAAGGTATAGCCCGTCACTCCGTTTACGCAATATTCCAAGCTCAAGCGCATTGAGAACAAGTCCCTCTAAAGCTGAAAACCCTGTCTGATGATACAGCAACAGCCAGATATTCAAGCAGCGCAGACTATACATATTTTTAATAAAACGTGCAACCAAATTTACTCCAACGACTTTTCCTGCACGGTAAATCTCTGAATTCTTACACATCTGAATCCTCAATACTGAGCGTAAACATACCGACATACCTCCGGTAGAAACCAGCTCAGTCGCAAGGTTAGCATTAAGATTTGCCCTCGCCTGATTAATTAGCACAAAGGTTACCCCCGTCTGCTTGGCTACTCGCGCTAAGCGCCGCAAACCACGGCTAACAAATTCAGACGAAACTTTATCTCTGGCAAAGTCACACTTCGTCCCCTGTTCAGCGCCCGCACTACCAAGCTCAGCAGTAGAAACCTGATCACCATTCTCGTCGCCGACCTCAATTTCAGCAGACGCAGCAATATCCGGCACACCATCTTCAGTAGCCACTGCACTGTCCTCCAACTCTGATTCTGGTATAAGTGCAGTCATTGTATCAATTACAACCAGATCTATTGCCCCCCCCAATGCTAGAATTTCACACATAGCAAAGAGTTTCTCTGCACTAGTAAGCTGCGAGACCTGAAGCTTGCTGGTTACAACTCCGATATTTCCGGCAAATGTCGGATCAAATTTTCCTTCAGTATCAAGAAGAGCCGCCACTCCTCCCGCAGCCTGCACCCTGGCGATGAGATGCAACCCCAGTGCACTCTTGCCGGTATCAGCCGCACCATATATCTCGAGTAACCCCCCGCGAGGAATACCGCCGCAACCTGTAGCAAGATCAAATCCTTTCAGTCCTGAGGAAATTACCTGTCCAGACTTAGGGACTTGCTCGTGGAGTGCACACGCGTAAAGCTTGGCTTTTTGATAACCACTCTTGACAAATTCCAAATGCCGATTCAGCCTTCCGCCAAATTCTGTATCACTCACCGTTTTCACGCCTCTTCTTCAACCGCTGCCAATACTCGAGTCTCTTACCTATCTCCTTCTCAAAACCATATTTACCCGGGGTATAAAACTCACTACCCACTAAATTTTCAGGGAAGTACTCCTGCCCGGAGAAGGAATCAGGACAATCATGATCATACTGATACCCCTTATGATACCCTAGTTCAGCCATCAGTTTGGTCGGAGCATTACGGATATGGAGTGGAACCGGCTCATTACGTGTATTCTGCACCACCGCGTCCGCCGCCATTATTGCCACCTCCACAGCATTGGATTTAGGTGCCGTTGCAAGGTAAATCACCCCTTGCGTCAAAGCAGTATTCGCCTCAGGCATTCCTAAAAAGTGCACCGCTTCCTTTACCGCAACCGTCTGAGGCAAAGCATGGGGATCAGCCATCCCCACATCTTCACTGGCAATACGAATCAATCTCCTGCAGATATACAGCGGATCGGCTCCTCCCTGCAGCATTCGCGAGAGCCAGTATACCGCCGCCTGCGGATCGGAACCACGAATCGACTTATGCAGTGCCGAAATCAGATTATAATGTTCCTCCGCCCCTTTATCATATGCAAGTGTCCTGCTGGCGATAGCCTCGCGTATAACATCACAGTCAAGCACCCGTTCACCGCTCTCTGTCGCAACCGTTCCACTTACAGCCAATTCCAGCGCTCCCAGAGCGGTACGAGCATCACCGTTGGCAAAATTTATGAGTAATTCCTTTGCCTCCGGTTCAAGCCTAGGGTTAAATGCAGCAAGTCCCCGAGCCTTATCCTGCAATGTCAATTCAATAATAGTGGCGATATTAGCATCGGAAAGCGCTTTGAGAGTATAGGTGCGGCAACGCGACAGCAGCGCATTATTGATTGAGAAAGAAGGATTCTCCGTCGTCGCCCCGATCAGAATTATTGCCCCGCTCTCCACATGAGGCAGGAACGCATCCTGCTGCGATTTATTGAAGCGGTGAATCTCGTCGACAAAGAGTATCGTACGGATACCACTGAGCAGTAATCTATCCTTGGCTTTCGCCACGATGTCGCGAACATCCTTGACCCCTTGCAAGACCGCCGAGAACGAGACGAAATGCTGATTGGTCGTATTAGCAATAACCCTAGCCAGAGTAGTCTTACCACTCCCCGGAGGTCCCCAGAAGATCATACTCCCAACATTATCTTCCTCTATTGCCCGGCGGATAAGAGTGCCTTCACCAATCAACTCTTCCTGCCCTACGAACTCAGCGAGTGTCTGTGGACGCATCCTGTCCGCTAACGGCTGTCCCTTGGAAAATAGCCCCATGCTTATACTTACTTTCTGTACTCCAGTACCCGGCTTCGCCCATGTCTACGGTCTTTCACCAACCTCACCCCTTCCCAAACCGGTGGCTCAATCTTCTGATGCTCAAAGCGAAAGATAATCCTTCCTTCATCCTGTAGGCAACGGCAGACTCCAGAGATAATCTCCAGCACCTTCTCCGAACCCTTCCAGTCAGGCATATCGACAAAAGGCGGATCGACAAAGATAAGATCAAATTTATCCGTAGTTGTAAGGAGGTAATTTTCCACTCGGCCTTGAATCACCCGAGCCCTCTCCTCCAACCCGGTCTTAACCAGGTTCTCTTTAATCGTCGCAACCGATCGGCTCTCAAGTTCAACGAAGACGCAAGACTCCGCTCCCCGGCTGAGTGCCTCAATACCTACCGCTCCACTCCCGGCATAGAGATCTAGCACCCTGGCTCCGGCGATAACCGCACAGAGAGAGTTGAATATCGCCCCCCGGGTCTTCTCCAGATACGGCCGAGCGCTAACACCCTCCTCTACCTTGAGCGGAATTCCCCGAGCCGTACCAGCAATTACCCGCATAAGGCTCCTTCTTAATTTCAACCAACCAATATGATTATAATCTTTCCTTGAATTATAGCAATAATTCCACTATAATTTAATAACCATTTTATTCTGGTTTTCTACAAGATAATGAGGAGAAATCATAATGTTTAAAAGATGCTTTCAAATTCTTATACTGTTCGCACTTATTACCACCCTCAAGGCTTCAGCGTCAGCAGCCTTCGATGCCTTGGTCAAAGCAGTAAATGAGCGGGATTATGCTACCGTAAATGGCATGCTCCTCGCCAACACCGATAAATCTCTGCTCAAAGAGCGTGACCGCGCCGGCAGAACAATCCTCCACTATGCTGCCGCCAAAGGCAACACCGATATCCTCAGCCTTATCCTAACCTGCGGACCGGAGATAAATGCCCTAGATAAAGATGGTCAGAGTCCAATCTTCTATGCTGTAAATAAGGCCTATGAGAAGAATACCAAAATGCTGATTGAGTCCGGAGCCAACGTCAATATCGCCAATAATAACAAGTTCACCCCGCTTTTACTGACCGCGCAGGACGGCAAGCCCAAACTGGCACGCATACTGCTTAATGCCGGAGCTGATGTAAACGCTCGAAGCGTCACCGGAGCCTCGGCGCTGCTGTACGCTGCCGCCAGAGGCAATACCGATCTCATTGAGATCCTGCTTCAGAACCGCGCCGATCTCAAAGCCAGGGACAAACTCGGCAATACCGCCATGCATTATGCCGCCAAGAACAACCGAAATAAAGCGGTTAAGTTCTTTCTCCCACTTATTAACAAACGCAACAATGCCGGGCAGACTCCGCTTGACATAGCCTTACTCAATCACGGTCTCAACAGTAACATTGTTACCGAGCTGGTCAAGAATGGTGCAAACACCGGTAAAAAATAACCCCTTCCCCACCTCAAAACCTGGCTCGCCCAACAAGGTAAGCCAGGTTATACAGAAAGTCCGTAACAACCGCTTATGAAGATTAGAGTTCTTATTGACCTGCTAGCCCTCATCTTATGTATGGCTATCGGTGCTTTCTTTGCTTATCACTATCTCAATACGAAACCGCAGACTACTGACCAGGAACCGCACAAGTCAGCCCAGGTTCTCGTCACTGATCAAAGACTGCTAGACCTTGTGAGCACCACCCCTCCCGCCAACCCTGCGGACTCCTGGTATCCGCAACGGCTCTCCAACCGCTGGCAGAATATCGAAATCTACCAGAGCGGTCTCTTATCCGGCAACGCTCAAACTCTAACCAAGAGAGCCGGTCAAAATTCAGCGCTACAAAATAGTTTTCACTTTATTATTACCAACGGTTACGGCGGGGAAGACGGCAAGGTCATTGTCCAACCAATCTGGCTGACCCAGGAGGCAAGTACACCAGTACTGGATAACGGCAAAGTACACGCCAACAATCCTGAGAACACCTATGATACAGTCAGTATCTGCCTTATCGGTGATTTCACGACACAGCCCCCGACCCAGGCGCAGATAGCGAGTCTCAAAGCCCTTATCAACTATCTGCTGGAAGCGACAACAATCAAAAGCTATAACATCCACCAAAACAGCCTGAGTACAGAAGGAGAAGCGCCATTTTATCTGCCGCTACCACAGCTAATCAAAACCAGACTACCCGTAGCCCCATAACAGATCATTCTTGCTTAATCCAACCAGTTCTTGAGCGCTGAGATACTATAATCAAGGAGATAGTCGACCCTGGCCGGAGAGTCTGCCTCAACATAGCACCTCAGCTCCGGCGCATTACCGCTCGCTCGAAAATGCACAATATCAGAGTTTTCAAAGGTCATCCGCATTCCATCAGTAAGGTCAACAAAACTCATCTGCCCCAGTTCGGGCAGTATCTGATCAATCATTTCCTGCCCGGCAGCAACAAGCTCAGCAATCTTCTGACTACTATACTCACTCGAAATCCCCTGAAGCCGGTCACTGGCACTTATGCGTGCAGGCAACCATTTTATCAGCTCGGATATCGGCAAGCCAAATTTTTTGACCAGGCCCAGAATAGAGAGTTGAACAATCATGGCATCACGGGTCGGCAGTGGTTCAAGCGTATTTCCAAATATTCTCACCGGTGACATCTGTAAGAACCCGCCATTAGCTTCATAACCGACCACCGCCAAATCCTTATGACGCTGATATAGCTTCTCCAGTACCGCAATCACATATGGCGAACCGATCATTGTCCTCTCAACAATATCAAATTTCTCACAGAGTTCGACTGCAGTATTACTGCTTACCGGAGTAACCACACAATCAGCCCCAAGATAATCAGCAGTAAGAATACCGGCAATATCACCTCTAAGCCAGTTTCCATATTCATCACTGATCAATGGCCGGTCACTATCTCCATCCGTAGAGATAATCGCATCAAGAGTATGCTCTCTGGCAAAGTTCTGTGCCAACGTCACATCCTCTTCTCTAATCGCCTCGGTATCGACCGGTATAAAAGTATCACTGCGCTGTAACGGAAGCACCACCGCCCCAAGACGGGCTAAGACCAGGTTCATAATATCCCGTCCAACCGCAGAGTGCTGATAAACCCCGATAGTCATCCCCTTGAGAAAATCAGTAGGAAATGCCTGGAGCCAGCGATCAATATACCCAACCCGCGCCCCACTGTCTACCCGCCCCAGAACATCACAAGCATCACGAAACATTCCCGCCCCGTCAAATATATCAGGGATAACCACGACCTGCTCTTTGATTGCCAATTCATCATCCTTGAGAATCTCACCCAGAGCGGTATTATATTTAATCCCATTTCTATCACAAGGAATATGACTTCCCGTCACCATCACCGCCGGTATCATATTCTTTATTCCATACAGTGCAACCGCCGGAGACGGAATATCGCCAGAATTTATTACCTCCAGCCCCGCATCCCGGACAGCCCTGGCCACGGCCTGCATGATACGTGGCGTACTGGGTCTAAGATCGCCGGCAATAGCGATAGCGGAAAGGGAGAATGCAGTATGCTTTTTAAGCCAGGCGTTACGCAAATACTGAATAAACCCCATAGTATAGGCATAACAGACCATATCGGTCATATCCACAACCAGCCCCCTCGCCCCACTCGTACCAAACTTCACCATAGAACTCTGCATAAGCTCAGATATCTGTATTTTTGTTCCCATATTCTCTCCACTGGTCAATATAGTTAAACTATAATTATGCAAATTTACTCAGGTAAAATCAAGGCAATCATTATTATCAATTTTATCCGTAAATATTCTTTGCAACCCGGATGAAAAACCCGTATATTACATTTGTGATCATTATTGTGTTACTCTTTTTCTATAAATCTGCAGCTTAGAAAGAATCACAGACTATGAAAAAAACATTTGTTCTGGATACCAACATACTCTTACACAATCCTGAAGCACTCTCCTTATTCGAAGACAACACAATAGTACTGCCCATAACCGTTATCGAAGAACTTGATAAGTTTAAAACCAATAGTGACGAACTCGGCCGTAACTCACGTTATGTAATCCGTGAATTGGATCGTCTACGCAAAATTGGCGATCTCAGCCAAGGGGTACGTACTGAACGTGGTGGCCAAATTATCATCTATCTTGAGAAGAACCTGATCTCCGAGACCGGGCTCAACCGCATCACTGCCGACAATCAGATTATCGGCGTTGCCTACCACCTCTTTCGCAAAAGCAAGGAGACCAACCCTGAAGAAAAGGTTATCTTTGTCTCCAAAGACATCAATTGCCGGGTAAAAGCTTCCGTGCTGGGGATTGAGAGCCAGGATTTTGAGAGTCAGAAGATTAATATTGATGAACTGTACACTGGCCTAACCAATGTAAATGTTAGCAGCGCCGCTATTGACGACCTGCATCATGATCACGAACTTGAGATCGACGCAGATAATCTATATCCCAATGAATTTGTCCTCCTCCACTCCCTTGACGACCCCCAGAAGACCGCCCTGACCCGACATACGTCTTACGGCGTCCTCAAAAAAATCAACGAAAAACCCACCCGTTGTTATACCATTCGCTCGCGGAGTAAAGAACAGCAGATGGCTCTGGATCTCCTGCTGGATCCCAGTATCCAACTGGTCACGCTAGTAGGTAAAGCCGGTAGCGGCAAGACACTTTTAGCTCTGGCTGCAGGCATGGAGATGGTCATTGAAAACAGCGCCTATGACAAAATCTCAGTATCGCGTCCAATCATCCCGATGGGCAAGGATATCGGCTACCTTCCGGGAACCAAGGATGACAAACTCAATCAATGGATGCAACCGATCTTTGACAATCTCACTTATCTTCTCAGCAAGAAGGAGAATGAACTCGACTCCCTCGCGGCTCACCGTGAGGTAGATAATTTTATCTCCGCCGGTGACATCGAACTCGAGGCTCTTACCTACATTCGCGGTCGCTCAATCCCCAGACAGTATGTTATTGTCGATGAGGCTCAGAATCTTACCCCACACGAGATCAAGACCATTATCAGTCGCGCCGGTGAAGGCACCAAGATGGTTCTTACCGGTGACCCGCAACAGATAGACAGCCCATACCTTGACGCCGAGAGTAATGGACTGACCTATGCGGTTGAACGCTTGAAAAACTCCCCACTACATGGTCATATCACTTTGAAACGTAGTGAACGCAGCCCGCTGTCAGAGATTGCCGCCGAACTTCTCTAACCTCCTGCTACCAGTATTTAATTTAAACATAATGAACAACCAGAAACCCGGTTGTTCTTTTTTTCCAGCATTGCGCAGTCTTTCCCTAACTCTCAGCACACCAGGTTCACCTTACCCATCATGCCCAGGATAACGTATAATAAGTTTCGCAAATTCAATCAGCGGTTTTGAAATGATAAAAGAAAGTCCTCCTATTGTCAGCCGGACACCGGTCTTGACGATAGGAAAAATAACCAAACCTTTATATGGAGGACTTTGTTATGAATTTTAGGAATGATTTAAATGTTAATTCTGTATCGTCTGAAAACAGCAGTAAGCTTGAGTCAAAAATTATTCACATCAATGAAAATATGATCAAAGATCATCTGGGAAAAATTGTCAAAGGAACAATTGAAGAAACTCTAAACGCTCTACTTGACGAAGAAGCAGATAGATTATGCGGTGCAAAATTGTATGAGCGAAGTTAGAACAGGGTTGATTATCGTTGTGGTAAGAGAGATAGAACACTACAAACCTCATCGGGAACGGTAAATCTAAAAGTTCCTAAGCTGAGAACTCTGCCTTTTGACAGTGCAATTATTGAGATGTATCTGGCTGGAGTCTCTGTCAGAAGAGTCGAAGATATTACCGAAGCTCTCTGGGGTGAGAAGGTCAGTGCCGGAACAGTAAGTAATCTGAATCAGAAAGCTTATAGCAAGATTGAGGAATGGCGTAAGCAACCGATCACGGGCAGGTATATCTATGTCGCTTTAGATGGTATGTGGTTTAAAAGATGCTGGAGAAGTGAAGTAAAGAAAGTATCTGTTCTTGTTGCTGTTGGCATTGATGAGCATGGCTATAAAAGAATACTGAGAGTAGCTGAAGGATGTAAAGAGGACAAGGAAAGCGGGCTGACATTTCATAAATACCTGAAAGATCGTGGACTAAAATCATCTGAACTTGTAACGAGAGATAACTGCCTGAACTTTACAGGCGCACTTGCAGAGATCTACCCTGAAGCAGACTGGCAGCGGTGTACAGTTCATTGGTATAGAAATATTCTCAAGGATGTTCCTAAAAGCAAGGTCAAAGAAGTCGCGGCGATGCTCAAGGCGATTCATGCTCAGGAAGACAAAGACGCTGCTCTACAGAAGAGAGATCTGGTAGTGGAGAAGCTATACAAGATAAAACTTGGCAAGGCATCAAAACATGTCGCTGAGAGTGCAGCAGAAACGCTTAGCTATATGAAATACCCAAGTACTCATTGGAAGAAGATCAGAACTAATAATCCTTTGGAACGAGTAATCCGTGAGATCAGGAGGCGAACGAGAGTAATTGGAGCATTTCCAGATGGTAATAGTGCTTTAATGCTAGTAGCAGCAAGGTTACGTCATATAGCCGGGACTAAATGGGGCGCAATGAGGTATTTAAAGATGGATAAGTATTTTGAGCAGGAAAAAGAGAAGCGATTAAGCAAAGAAAGTAGTAATGCGGGCTAGTGCCAACTTTTACCGGATTACCTCTATAGGGGTAATAGCTTTGACTTTCTTTTATCTCTGAAAACTAATTTGCGAAACTTTCTTGACACTACCTAATTGTACCAAACAGGGTCAATCGGGGGCAATTATTGGTAACGTTTTTGGTAACACTTCTACCCTCTGTTGAGTGGACTTTTTCTTGGTTCCGAAAATACTCTGATTTCTTCATTAAAGTGGTCTAATCTGTCAAGACAATAAATCAGGTTGTTTAAGGTGGAAACTAAATCTTGCAGTAATGGAGCGCAGGGCGTAGCCCGGAGCAGAATTACTGCAAGGGCGGTAACTTCTACGCCGCATCATTACTCTTCCCTCTCTCGCTAAAATATACTTCACGCGGTGTACGCTTACTCAGACTGGAATGCCTTCTTTCATTGTTGTAATACTCAAAATATTTATCTAACGCATCATACGCTGCAAAATAGTTCTTATACTCAGTCAAATAGACTTCTTCATACTTCACTGTACGCCAGAGCCGTTCGATCATTATATTATCAAACGCTCTGCCCTTACCGGACATGCTTATCCAGATCCTATTCTCTTTCAGCACTTCAGTAAAGTCATTGCTCGTATATTGGCTACCCTGATCTGTATTGAAAATCAATGGCTTTGACTCTTAAAAGAGCATTCTTCAGTGCGCTTACACAGAAGCTGCTGTCCATTACCATAGAAAGCTCCCATGAAATCACATAGCGACTATACCAGTCCATTACAGCAGTAAGATATGCATTGCCGTGGCGGAGTGGAATATAGGTTATATCGCTCACCCAGACCTGATCAGCTTTATTGATTTTCATATCACGTAGCAGATACGGATATACTTTATGCTCTTGATTTTTAGCAGTGAAACGTTTCTTAGGGTATATCGCCTGTAAGCCCATCTCCCGCATCAAGCGTCTGACTTTATGCCGTCCAATTTTAAAACCAACCCTTCTCAAGTCTTCAGTGATTGTGCGAGAACCTTTAAAAGGATGCTTGATAAAGAGATCATCAATTACCTTCTTAATTTCAAAATCCTGCTTATTCTCAGCTTGTGATTTATAATAATAGGCTGAGCGAGAGATTTCTAAGAGTTCGCATTGCCTGGAGACAGACAACTTTGATTTATTTGGTTCAATCATGTTGCGTTTTTCCTCAACCGAGGAGCTCGTCAGATTTTTTTTTAAGCCAGTCGTTCTCGATTTTCAAACGACCAATTTGCTCATACAGTTTTGCCTTTTCATCTTCATCTTTAACAACTTTTTTCTTACGCTTATCTGAGAAAATATCGGGAAGTCCCTCAAGCATGGATTTCTTCCATTGCCTAATCTGGTTGGGGTGAACCTCAAATTTTGCAGCCAGCTCTGCGACAGACCGATCACCTTTAATCGCTTGCAAAGCAACTTTTGCTTTAAAATCAGCCGTAAAACTCTTTCTCATGGATAATTCCTTTCTCTATTAATACTATCGGAAAAATCCACCTTATTCAACTGTCCAGTTTTATTAGACCATTATACATCGCATTTTCAAGATTTTCTATCGCGACATATAGTCTTAGTGCATAAGGCATTTACAACCTCTTCATTCAGGTCTTCAATAGATAGGTGTGTATAGTATTCCATAGGCAGCTGAACTTTAACGTAAGCTATGCATATATTCTTTAATTTAGTTCAGGCTCTTTGTTGCTATCCCCCTAATAGATATTGAATAATACGATTAATTCTATTCTGATTGTTAGTGTAATTTTATTCAAATAAATTTGCAATATTGTCTCATCATAAATGATTTAAAATTACCAATTAAAAAATTTGTCCGCTATTTTGGTAATTTTAAAAAAATATATAAAAACTATAATTCTTATAATATCAAATAGATAAGTTAAAGTTTACATTGGAAATTACTAGTATCACAATTGATGCTTATAAAATAAAATTGACTAAGAAAAATAATGAAGTAATCATTAAGTATAACGTTTTAGTAAATCGTTATACCAAATCTAAGGATTAAAATGAAAATTACAATAAAAGAAATTGCAAAGCAATGCAATGTTTCTGTTACTACAGTTTCAAGAGTGATTAACAATAAAGTTGAAAATATTGGCAAGAAAACTGTATGCAAAGTTCAAGATAAGATCAAAGAATTAAACTTTAAACCAAACTCAATAGCTCGTAGTATGATTACAGGAAAATCTAATACCATTGGACTTGTTATTCCAGATGTACGTAACCCTTTCTTCTCGGAACTAGCCAAAGGCGTTGAAGATTTTATGAACGACCAGAATTATGGAGTATTACTTTGCAATACTGATGGTTCGTTAATAAAAGAAGAACAATATATCAACTTGTTACAAGGTAAGTCTGTTGATGGGGTCATTTTTACAACTCAAAACAATATTGAATCTGAAAAATACTTTCTTGACGCCATAGAAAAGACCCCAGTTGTTTTAGTAGAAAGATACCTCAAAGGAAAATCCAATATACCTGGAGTTTATGTCCAAAATGAAATAGGAGCCGAATTGATGTGCAATTTTATTTTAGAAAGAGGCTACTCTAAAATTGCTTGCATAACTGGACCAATGCATACCACAAACTCAAAATTACGACTAAAAGGATATAAAACAGCACTGCGAAATGCGGGGTTAAAAGTTGATAATAAAATTATTGTTGAAGGTAATTATCATTATGAAAGCGGCTATGACTTGATGAAAAAGCTTTATGATGATCAAAGGGGAAAATTCGATGCAGTTTTTGCATGCAATGACATAATGGCATATGGAGCATATAAATTTTTAAAAGATAATAATATCTCTGTTCCTGATGACCTTGCCTTAGCAGGTTTCGATAATATGACTTTTTTTGATGTTTTTGAGCCAAAATTAACCACAATAAATCTACCTGCACAGGAAATGGGAAAAAAAGCGTCTAAAATGTTATTTGATATTATAACAAATCATGAATGTGAAAGTAACAGCTATGAATTTAAGGTTGAGCTTGTTGATAATGGTAGCGTTGGCTGCAAATAACACTATCAACTCTTCGGTATTTTACACAGTAAATTAACATAAACATTTGTTTTATTTATTTAGTAAAACGTTTTACTAAATAATAATGAGAGAAATAGGTAGAGAGAGAGAGTAGTATGGATAATGATAACGCTATAGACAAAGCAAAAAAACAGAAGTGGACTGAAAAAACAAATATGAGAGAATTTGGGGTACTAATTGCTTTAATTGTACTGATAATTTTATTCTCGTTAAGTTCGCCATTTTTCTTAAAAATTAATAATCTTTTAAATATTTTACGCCAAATTTCACTTCTAGGAATAATTTCCATGGGTATGACTATGGTTATTGTTTGCGCAGAAATAGATTTATCGGTAGGAGCCATATATGGTGCCGCTGCTACAGTTTGTGGATTAATTCTCACTAATGGTGGCTCAGTTGTAATGAGTGTAACTGCCGGAATTATTGTAGGAATTTTGTTTGGTTTACTTAATGGTGTCCTAACAACTTATGGTAAAATTCCTGCTTTAATTGTAACTCTAGGCATGATGAACGTTGCACGTGGAGCATCATTAATACTAAGTAATGCCAGAGTTATTTCACTTTCTAAAAGAACAGTAGAAACAGAAGGGCTGAAAGACTTTTTATATCTAGGTCAAGGCAAAATATTTGAAATTCCAATAATAAGTATTATTTTTATTATAGTAGTAATTGCCGCAAATTTGATTTATTCTAAAACTATCTTAGGATTTAGAATGAGAGCAGTCGGTGGAAATGAGTTAGCAGCAAAAGCAGCAGGTATCAACAAGAACTTAAACAAGATTATTGCTTTTGTTATAACCGGTTTCGTCTGTGCAATAGCAGGAGTTTTGAATCTTTCATTCTTAGCTAATGTTCAAGGAACAACTGGAACTGGACTTGAACTTGATGTAATTGCTGCAGTTATTATTGGCGGAACGTCACTAAGTGGAGGTGAAGGAACAATTATCGGAACACTTATTGGTGTACTAATAATGGGTGTATTAAAAAATGGAATTATTTTACTTGGTGTTTCTCCTTTCTTTCAAATGTTAATTATTGGTATTGTTATTATTGCTGCTGTAGCTATTGATATGTGGTCTCGTAAAAAAGCATAACTTTTTTATTGAGTAATTTTACTAATGAAAATAAATAGGGAATAAAATGTCTGAAATAGTACAGTTTAAAAATATCTCAAAAAGCTTTAATAAAGTACAAGCTCTTAGTAATGTAAGTATTAGTATAAACTCTGGTGAAGTACATTCAATTGTTGGAGAAAATGGTGCAGGCAAATCAACATTGATGAATATTCTTGGAGGTTTATTCGAACCTACAACTGGCGAAATTTTCATTGATGGTAAGCAAAAAGTATTAACTAGTGAACAAGATGCCTTAAAACTTGGTATTGGTGTTGTATATCAAGAATTAAAACTTTGCCCTAATCTTAATATAACAGAGAATATATTTTTAGGGCGCGAGTTGCATCAAGGTAGAAGAATAAACTGGAAAGAAATGCACCGCAGAAGTGAAGAAGTCTTAAAATCCTTAGGCATCTATATTTCTCCAACTACTTTGGTAAAACACTTATCAGTAGCTCAACAACAAATAATTGAAATAGCAAAATCACTTTCAAAAAAAATAAAAGTCCTTGTTCTTGATGAACCGACCTCAGCACTAACTATAACTGAGTCATTGATGCTTTTTGAAAACATCAGAAAACTTAGAGATAGTGGGGTAGCAATTATTTATATATCTCATCGTCTCGAAGAAGTTCTGGATTTAAGCGATCGGATTTCTGTTCTAAGAGATGGGAAATATAAAGGAACTTTCAATAAAAAAGATGTTGATATTAATGATTTGGTTCGCTTGATTGCTGGTGCTAAATTCAGCCAAGAACTCGAAACATCTGCACAAACAAAAAAGCCGCCTAGGCCTGTTGGTGATCCTTACCTAAAAATTAAGAATCTCTCAAGTGCAGATGGAACAGTAAAGAATGTGAGCTTTGAATTATTCAAAGGTGAAGTTTTAGGTATCTACGGAGTACAGGGGGCTGGGCGTACAGAAATGCTAGAGACTCTTTTTGGTTTACGAAAAAAGATCTCTGGTACAATACAACTCAATGGCGTTGAAGTTAATAATATAAACCCACAAATGGCAATAAAAAATGGATTTGCAATGATTCCAGAAGACAGAAAACATATTGGTATTCTCCCCAATATGAATATATGTGAAAACATTATAACATCTTGCTCCGAAAAAATAACAAACAGTATTGGTTGGATGAAAAAGAAAGAAATGAACTTAATTGCTAATAAATTTAAAAATGATATTGGAATAAAAGCTATTAATGTTATGCAAAATATATGCAATCTTAGTGGAGGAAACCAACAAAAAGTCCTTATTAGTAGGTGGTTGTCTACTGATCCTAAAGTTTTTCTGGTTGATGAATTAACTCGTGGTGTTGATGTTGGAGCTAAAGTTGAGATATTTGATATTTTACGTACTTTACGAGATAAAGGGTTAGGAATAGTCCTTGTCTCCTCAGAATTACAAGAAGTTTTAGTAGAATCAAGTAGAGTACTAGTGATGAAGAATGGTAATATTGTAAAAGAATTAGTTGGCGAAGATATTACTAAAGATAATATAGTTGAGCAAGCGCTTGTTGGAGAGGATATATGTGAAGTAGTACTCTAATGAAATAATTTTTTGTGTTGTGTTTGTTAATTTTTAATGGAGAGAGAAATGAGAAAAATTTTAATGTTGTTAGCAGTAGTGTGTTGTTTTACATTTTGTACAAATCTAAAAGCTGCAGATGACCAGCTTGAAATTACTTTGATTTACCATGATACAGCTATTGAATTTGGACAGGTTATTAAACTAGGAGCTGAAGCTGCAGCAAAAAAATATGGGGTTAAATTAAACTGGGTCGGTCCGATTGGTATTAATGTTGATGAACAGGTAAATTTTATTGAGAATGCAATAACTACCGAGGTTGATGGACTTGGAATATCAAATGTTAATGCAGAAGCACTGAACCCAATGATTAACAAAGCTATTGAAGCAGGCATACCAACTGTGACCTTTAATAGTGAAGCTCCAGGTTCAAAAAGGCTTGCATTCTATGGACAAGATTTAAAAGAATCTGGATATGTACAGGGTAAAATACTCGCTGACTTCATGAATGGCAAAGGAAAAGTAATCATTGTTAGTGGAGATACTTCTGCATCATGGTCCCAGGACCGTGAATCAGGAGTACGTAAAGCACTAAAAGAATTTCCAGAAATTGAAGTAGTCCAAGTCGTAAGTACAGGTTGGGAAGATCAACAAATGTACGCTGCCATTGAAAATGCATTACTGGCAAATCCTGATCTTAAAGGTATAGCTTCACTAGGAGCCCCTACTACTATGGCTACTGGCCGAGCTTTACTTCGTAATAATAGATTTGATCAAGTGATGCATGTTGGACATGATTTTATGCCTGAGACTTTAGATAATATTGCTGCTGGCGCAACCAAAGCTACACTAAGTCAAAACCCATATATGCAAGGATACCTTCCTGTGGAAAACCTTGTAAAGTATATTAAAAATGGAGATAAAATAAAAAGTATAGATACTGGAATTTTGCGTTGTGATTCAACAAATGTTCAAGAATGGTTGGATAAACTGGAAGCTGGCGAACCTATAGGCTAACAACTACTTAATTACAATTAATGGTGCTTAGACTTTTGTTTATTGCTAAGCACCAGTTTTACAGAAAGATTAGTTAATGAGTATTAAAAACCCAAAAATTCATGTTATAGGCAGCTATGCTGTAGGTATGACAATGAATACGAAACAATTTCCCAGAGTTGGAGAGACTATAGCTGGGCATAATTTCAAACAAATACATGGTGGAAAAGGTGCCAATCAGGCTGTAGCAGCAGCAAGACTTGGTGCTGATGTTTTCTTTACGACCTGTCTTGGATCTGATGTTTTTGGGGATTTGGCACTAAAAATGTTAAAAAGAGAAGGGATAAATACTAGCTCTGTCGTTCAATGTTCAAAGACAAGTACTGGAGTTGGCTTTGTAATGGTTGGTGAATCTGGTGATAATGAGATATTGATCGACCTTGGTGCAAATGAAAAACTTACAGCAGAAAATATTGACGAGGCGTTTGCATACAATTTTGATACCGACATTATGTTGGTTCAACTTGAAGCAAATTTAAATGCTGTATATCATGCGTTAAACCTTGCAAATAAAAGAAATATTCCAGTAATTTTAAACCCTGCTCCATTTAGAAAAGTTCCGGATGAATTTGTGTCTCTTGCAACATATATCACCCCAAATCACACAGAAGCATCATCACTTTTAGGATACTCGGCTGAACCCCAAGAACTTTGCCTAAAACTTTACGAAAAGTTTAAAGTTAAAGTTATTCTCACTGCTGGTGAAGATGGGGCTTACGTACTTGAAAATTACCCAAATGTTATAAAGGTTGATGGTGACAAAGTTGATGCTATTGACACAACAGGTGCCGGCGACTGTTTTAGTGCAACTTTAGCGGTAATGATTGCCAATGGAGTTGACTTGCTTAAAGCTGTTAAGATAGCGAATATTTCTGCTGCAATGTCTGTACAGATTAGTGGGGTCGTTGAATCATTACCATATGTAAAAGATTTAAATATAAAATTACAAATAGAAGAGGAAGTATTATGAAGAAAAGTAAAATTTTAAGTAAAATTTTAAACAATGCAATAGCCTCAATGGGACATGGTGACTATCTGATAATATCTGATGCTGGATTTCCTGTGCCTGAAGAAAAGAGAGTTGATTTAGCTATACAGCAAGACATGCCATCAATCATGGATATTTTAGATTTAATAATAGATGATTTTATTTATGAAAAGGTAATAGTAGCTAGAGAACAAGAAGAGAACAACCCTTTACTATTTTCAAAAATAAAAAATTCATGTGATAGATGTGAAGTTGAAACTGTACCTCATTCAGAAATAATCACAAAATTTCGAGACAAAGCAAAATTTATTATTAGAACAGGTGCATTTGAGCCATGGGGAAATGTTGTGTTGTGCTCAGGTGTTGATGCTCCGATATGGTTTAAAAAAGAAGGTACAAAAGTTCCTGATTATTACGAAGATAGAGCAAATTATTCAAAATAACAATGCAATCCAAAGCAAGGAGTAAAAATGACCTCTTCAAGAGAACGTATAAAATCAATTATTAATGGTAAAGAAGTTGACCGATGTGGATTTTGGCTAGGGAAGCCATTACCAACAACAGTCGAAAAGATAAATGCTAAACTTGGCACAAAATCTCTTGAAGAGATTCAGTCAAAATTTAACGATGATATCAGATGGATTACTCCACAGTATATATCATCTACATACCAACACCCTAAAGGGCTGTCTATGCGTCCATGGAAAGATGCTAATCCACATGGTTTAAGTAATTTGGCATTATTAAAGGGTATAGAAGAGATCGAAGAGTTAGATAAAATAGATTTCCCTGAAGTACAACATTTGGATTTTACCGAAACAATAAAAATATTAAAAGAGACTGGAGATGTTTACAGGCTAAGTGGTTTCTGGTCAGCTTTTTTTCATGACCTGTGTTATCTTTTTGGCACAGAAGAATTATTGATGCTACTTTTAAGTGACCCTGAAATTGTTGAAGAAGCATTAAATAGAATATGTGGTTTTTACCTTAAAGCCAATGAACTCTTTTTTCAACAAGCAGAAGGACTATTAGATGGCTTATTTATTGGTAATGATTTTGGAACTCAAAATGGTCTATTATTCTCACCTGAAATATTTAAAAAATATTTTTTACCTTGGATAAACAAATTTTCGCAACTAGCTCATAAACACAATCTTCATTTTATTTTACATAGCTGTGGTGGCATCGCTGATATTATCCCAGATTTACTTGAAGCAAAAGTTGACTGCTTACATCCATTCCAAAACAACGCAACTGGCATGGACATTAAAACTATTTCCAAAAAATTTAAAAATAAAATAGTGTTTATGGGAGGAGTAGATACCCAAGACTTATTAGTAAATGGAAGTATCAATGATGTAGAAAAGGTCATAAATAGCTTATTATGTGAATTTGGTAACCACTTTATTCTAGGGCCAAGCCATGAAGCACTTTTAGATAACATAAATGTTAAAAATCTCATTTTTCTTGCAGAACATACAAGAGTAGTTTAATTTATGTATGATTAATGACTGGATAACTTGAGTGAACATCATCAGCCGGACAGTCCAAGTCGAAGAAGTCACTGCTAAAGTTGTGGGATAATTATTATGTGTCTGTCAGATAAAGTAGTAGCTACAACACATAATCTAGTTACCACCTGGTGCCATACATATTAGCATACTTGTAATGTTCACTTTCTTTGAGGTCTTCTAGCAGACGACAATTTAAGAATCATTATATTTAATCTGTAGAAGTCTAACTTATGTCACTATACCCCAGAAGCAATCTCTAATCGCTTTCGTACAGAGATAGCTTTTTTGCCTTTATTTTGACATTAAAAAGTTCCATTCTATAGAAAACGCCTCGTCAAAATATGACATCTCAACCACTTCGTATTCAATACTAAGGTTGTTGCTTTCATTGCATACACTCTCCAAACCGTTTTTATTAACCCTATTATTTCAGATTTTAAATCACAAATCTAATCGTTGGTTTTTATTAAATCACTTGCTATGTAAATTGAATTCTTTTGGTTAAATTATGAAGTTGTAACCGAGGGGACAAGATATGCGGTTTCCATCTTTAGCTGTGTTGTATAAGTTGATGACAAAATTGGCTAAAAGCGGATTAATTATTATCTCAGATGGAAATCCGGCTATTATCTTCCAGCAGATAAAACGCATATTAACCTATCGTACCGCGAGACGGTAACGAGCATGCAGATCGCAGTTGGATTTCCTACTGAACACAACAAAACAGGTCTGAAGAACAATTCCTCAGACCTGCAGACAATCTCATGATCCATATATCCTGATTAAACCAGTTATACAGCCTCTCGTTTGAGTTTACGCGCGTAGCAGTCCAGCCAGATGATAAATACAGTCATCATCCCCTGCAGCAAGAGCTGATAATACGAATCAATACCGAGCATATTCATCCCATTCTGCAGCACTGCAAATACCATCAGACCGATAAACGACTGCGGAGCTCCGCCAATGCCTCCGGCGAAGGAATTACCGCCGACGACTACCCCGCAGCAGACCAACAGCGCCGTATTGTTTCCGAAGGTAGAATTACCCGAATTCAGCAGTGAAGAGAGCATCACTCCCCCCAGAGCAGCAAATACCCCACTATAAATATAGGTTGCGGCTTTAATTCTGAGCACATTTATTCCTGAATACTGCGCGACACTATAATCACCGCCAATTGCGTAGCAGTTTCTGCCAAAAGGCGTATAGCGCAATATCCAGAAGGTCAGAGCAAAAACCGCCAGCATAACCAGAATCACGCAGGGGATCTGGTGGAAGATTCTAGCGTTGGCCAGCCAGACAAAATCAGGATTGTGGCAAGGGACAGGATGCGCATCTGTTAACTGTTGCGCCACACCGGTAAGCAGTATTCCCATACCCAGCGTAATAATAAACGGCTCCTTCTTCTGATAGACCGAGAGAAAGGCATTGATCATACCGACAAAGGCTCCGAAAAGCAGAGCGCCGAGAATAGCCAGTACCATCGGTACACCAACATTCATCAACTTTATCGCAATTATTCCCGCAACAACCATAACCCCACCTATGGAGAGATCACACCCTCCTGCCACCAGAACCAGTGTAATCCCAAAAGCAAGAATCAGCAGTATAGAGCCGGATTTCAGCAGATTAGTGAGATTATACAGCGAATAAAAATTAGTCCCAGAAAAAACCATTATGCCAAACATAACAATAAGTACCAGAAATGCCTTCTGCTTCGTCAGAGTATGCACTATCCGCCCGGCGATTGAATCAGCTTTCATCATAATCTCCTCTCTCTTATTTATGCCTGTCAAGCCAGATGGCCACAACCAGAATCAGCCCACGCAGAATATACTGCATGTAAACCGATACCCCCAGAATGTTCATGCAGTTTGCCAGCAGAATTACCAGCAGCGTTCCGACAACAGTGCGTAGCACGCTACCTTTACCGCCCTCAAGTGTCGTACCGCCGACCACCACCGCCAGGATAGCGTTGGTCTCATAGCCGAACCCAATCACCGGTGAAGCGGTGGTTATGCGTGAAATCAGCACTATAGCGCCTATCGCCGTCATAAGTCCTGAAACAACATAGATGAATATGATACTCCGATTAACCTCCAGACCGCATAATCTGGCCGCGGTGATATTACCGCCAGTGAGCTTCATGACCCTGCCTATATACGACTTATTCTGCAGTATATAGAGAATTATAAGTGATACGGCAAAGACGGCAAATGATACCGGCACAAAACCGACCTTACCCGAACCAATAACGGTAAAATAAGTAGTAGCATTCTTTGCCCAGCCAATATGCTTTGTCGAACCGTTACTCAGGATCAGTGCCAATGCTCCATAAACCACACTCATGCCATAAGTCATAAATAGTGCTTCAGCCTGGGTAAGTGCCCCACTACTTAGAAGCAGCATACTGTTGATCAGGCCACATAGTGCACCTACTCCCAACCCAAGAAGCAGAGCCGGCCCCTGCCCTACAACATCTATCAGCAGAACCGTACACACCGCCACCAGCGAGATAATCCCGGCAACAGACAGATCAATAAAACCGCCGATAATAACAAAGGTCATTCCCAGCGAGACCATTATCAAAGGTCCGAACTGCCGCATAATATTTATCAAGTTTCCTGCCGAAAAAAATACCGGTTCAATACTGGCCGTCACAATTACCAGAATTGCTATAGCCACCAGTATCAGATTCTCCCTGAACAACTTATTATAGGCATTCTTTAACTTATATTCCAGATTCACCATCCTCTTCCTTTCCGCTGAAATCCAGAGCCTTCTCCATTATCTGATCAGCAGTATATTGCAGCGGATCAAACTCACCGGTTATTCTGCCATCACAGACGGTTAAAATACGATTACTCATATTCAGCACCTCAGGCAGCTCTGAAGAGATAAGTATCACCGAACCGCCATCCTCCACTATCTTCTTCATCAGCATGTATATCTCATACTTTGCCCCAACATCTATCCCGCGAGTAGGTTCATCCAGTATCAAAACTCTCGGTTTCAGCTCAAGCCAGCGTCCTACGATGCACTTCTGCTGATTACCTCCGGATAGAGACTCAACCCTACTCCTTTCAGAAGGAGTCTTTATCGCCAGAGACTTCACATGACGTCTGGCCACAGTTGATTCGCTGGAAGTACTCAGAATCCCGTAGCGGCAGAGTCTGTCCAGCACCGCCATAGAGATATTCTCTTCCACCGAGAATGACAGAACCAACCCTTGTAACTTCCGATCCTCCGGCACCAGCGCTATACCCGCTCGTTTGGCATCCTTTGGACTGCGGATGTTGACAAATTTTCCGTCAATCTTTATACGGTGTCCGCTCACCTTATCTGCCCCGAAGATAGCCCGGACTATCTCGGTACGTCCAGCTCCGACCAGACCGACAAACCCCAAGATTTCACCACGATTCAGTGTAAACGAGATATCTTTAAGCTTATTGGTGTTGATGCCTTCAATTTCAAGGAGAGTATCGCCAACACAGTTTGGGCGTGGCGGATACTCATTCTCAATCGTCCGTCCAACCATCTTGGCTATCATCTCACTTCTGGTCAACTCTGTAACCGGTTTCGTATCTATAACATGCCCATCACGCATGATTGTCACGGTATTGCAGAATTCAAAGATCTCATCCAGCTTATGACTTATATAGATAATTGATATTCCGCTCTCCCTGAGCTGCTGAATAATTAGCGCCAACTCCTTCATCTCATCAGCAGTCAGACTGCTACTGGGTTCATCCATAATAATAAGCTTTGAATCAAAGGAAAGAGCCTTGGATATCTCGATCATCTGCTTTTCAGATACACTAAGATCCTCCACAAGTCTTCTTGTATCAATATTGCAGCCGATGCGCTGCAGCACCTTCCGTGCCTCACGTTGGACATTACGCACCCCGCCCAACTCTCCCAGACGCCCCAGAAATATATTCTCACCAACACTCAGTGTATTCACAAGATTGAGTTCCTGATAGATAATCGACAAACCCCGTTTCATCGATTCCATCGGTGTAGTTTCAGTGATTATTTCATCATCAAATATTATTGTTCCTTCATCCTTGGTATAGACTCCGCTCAGAATCTTCATCAGCGTTGATTTGCCAGCACCGTTCTCGCCGACTATTCCATGCACTGAACCTCGAGCCACAGATATTGACACCCTATCCAGTGCTTTCACCCCTGGAAATTCCTTACAAACATTCTCTATCTGTAAGATGACTCCCTTCTCTGTATTATGCATTTAATCTACCTGTAGTTTTCAACTATCTCAAATTGTCATTAGAAGAAATACCGAAGCCCGCTGTAGTAATCATACCCGCGGGCTTCAGTAGCAAATATTTTGCTCTACCATTCAGGAGTGGTAAAATTATCAATATTCTCTTTAGTTACAATATCAAGCGGTATGAAATTAGTCTTCATAATCTTCTTCCCATCCAGAATTTCCCGAGCAAGCTCCAGCGAGCGTTTGGACATATTGGTAAAATTCTGCATAATTGTCACATCCTGCACTCCGCTACGTACCTGTTCAAAACCTGCTCTTGAGCCATCTACCGCTACAAGATAGACGTTCTGCAAGCCGGAGGCCTTCAACGCCTGAATTACCCCAGTAGCTCCGTTATCCCAGTGACAGAATATACCGTCAATCTCTGCACCCTCTTTCGTGATCATATCTTCAGCTATAGACATAGCCTGATCGGTAGACCACTGCTGAGTCGCCTTGTAATCAATTACATCAATATTGGTACCTTTGAGAGCTCCATTAAATCCATCATGCCGCTTATTTTGCGCATCATGTCCAGCTTGCCCACCGATCTCCACTATCTTTGCCTCAGACGGAAAGTGCTTAATAAACGCCATAGCTGCGGCTTCACCTGCTTGATTATCATTTACACCGACAAAGAAATCACGTATATCTTGCCTATCCTTGGGCAGATCTGATGAAAAGAGTCCGATGATGACTCCTTCCTCCCGTGCCAGCATCAATGAGGGTATTATCGCATTGGCATCATTAGGATTGATGAATACCGCCTTTGCTCCCTGCGCTACCGCATTCTCCACCGCTTGCGCGTTCATTTGGGCATCACCCTTGGCATCAAGAACCACCACTTCAAAGCCATAGTCTTTACCATACTTTTTAAATTCCCTTGCAGCAAAGGATTGTGATTCATTGGCCATATCCTGTGAGATAAAAGCCACCTTCACCAATTCCTTATCTGTATCTGCTGCAAAACACCTGGCTTCACCAGAAAGAAAGAACGCCAGCAACACCATAAACAAAACAGTCAACCTCTTCATAATTACTCCTCCAAAAAAAAAAACACAATAATTACACAACATATATCAGGCTTCAAATGGTCTGCACCCAAACCCTCCGAATAACAACCTAATTCTATTCATACTATGCAGCCGCAATACTTAACGGCCAATGCAGGACCTTATTTACTGATATAACAGTTCCATTGCTCCAGTTACTCCAGAATACGCCCCCAACTGCGCCTCATGGAAATACACCGTATACTCATTATTATTATAACTGTTGAATATATCGTTCGCCCTGCCGAATAGTTTTTCCCCCATAGACAGTAACCCGCCGCTGAAAACAAAACAGTTTATATTAAGCAGTATATAAATGTTGTAGAGCCACATCCCCATATACTTTGCCATCATCTCCACCGCTTCATGCGCTAAAGCGTCCCCACGCTCATAGGCTTGGTTAATGTGCTCTGAAGTAATATACTGCCTGCCCCCGGCAAGTTCGGGTATAATCGTACTTCTGCCGGAATCAATCCATTCCTGAATTCTGATAACCACCATCTTTCCTGAACAGAATGAATTGAAACATTCAGGATTATTACAGCCGCAGATAACATCCTCCCCACCAGCGGGCATGGTCAGCATATGTCCGCTCTCACCGGACCACCCATAGCTGCCGCGAAATATTTCGCCATTGATGATTATCGCCGAAGAGATCCCGGTACTGACCGGACAATAAACAAAGCTCTCATATTTTTTACCTATACCATGCCGGTACTCCGCCAACGCTCCGGCATGGCCGTCATTATCTATTACGATCTGCATATCCTCTCCCAGGTGCTTATGGAGATAGTCGCTCAGCGGAAATTCCTTAATAAGCGGCAGACTTCCGGTCTTCACAATAAATCCCTTTTTATAGTATATATGCGAAGGTATGCCTATCCCAATACCGCGCAGATCTCCTACTTGCAGATCATGTGCCTTCAGCAAAGAGACAAGCTCACTGATCACAGTATCAAAGAATAATTCAGGTTTCAAGGCAGCATCTGAATCCCCCTTCATTTCCGCAAACAGTTTCTTGTTCTGATCAAATAGACCATAGGCAATCTTCGTCCCGCCTATATCAATGCCTACAGAGACACTCCTTTCTTTCCGTGCTGTCACGTCCCTACCTTTCTTTTTCCATGAGAGCCAGCACCACAGAATCGGCTGAAGACACTCCCTGCGCTTTCAGTTCCTCAATCTTCCGACTGAACTGCGGCAAATACCTCTCATGCGCCACGAGCAGTTCATCAAGAATACGTATTGACTCCTTCCCGCTCTCAATCAGCGGATTCAGCGTAAATGCCTCCAGCGCCAAACCATAGTCCCCAGTCAGAGCCGCCTCAATAACACACTCTTCCATAGCCTTCATCAGCTGGAGCCAGCCCCGCTGTGCTGGACGCATGGTGCCACATGCTAACGGTTCTGCGCCTTTAGCCGAAATCAATGACGAGACCTCGACTATCGAATCGACAGGCAGACACGGTATGGCACCCCTATTTTCGGTACTCACAACCATATGCAGATGCCGGTCATTCTGAATTGCGCATATACACTCACAAGCGGCATTGCTATAATAGGCTCCGCCACGCGACTCAAGCTGCTCCGGCTTCTCCGCGAGTTCACAGTTCTTATACAGTTCGAAGAGTTCCCCTTCAACCGCGTACATCTGCTCGGCTCTAGTTCCTCCCTGTCTAAACTCAGCAAGCGAGTGTTCTAGCATCTCCCTGCTCATATAGTAATATCGGTGATAGCCGCAAGGCACTTCCTGCATTGACCGAAGCATCTCCAACGGAAAATCTGTCCTGAATATATTCACCGGCATACCGTTTTCTGGCTCATTCATATGTTCTATTAACTCTCCGGTAAGATTGTTACCAGCAATATCATATACTTTATGCCAATGAAAATGATTCAACCCTGCAAATCGGTGATGCAACTCTCTTCTCTCCCGACCAAGCACTGCCGGCTCTTTCATCATGGCTATCTCCGGGACATTACAGAGCCCAATACATTTTTTCCAGCCAAAATGCTTGATAACCGCTTCAGTAATTATCCCACTGGGATTAGTAAAATTAACCAACCATGCTTGCGGACAAAGCTCACGCATATCCTGAATAATATCCCGAATAACCGGAATTGTTCTGAAGGCCTTGAGTATACCACCCGCTCCATTTGTCTCCTGCCCCAGCATTCCATGCAGGAGCGGAATACGCTCATCCTTTATCCGCGCCTCAAGCTGCCCAACTCGCAGCTGAGTCGTCACATAATCAGCCCCTTCCAGCGCTTCCCGCCTGTCCAGAGTAAGATGAACCTTTACATTATAGTGCGAACGATCCCACATGCGCTGTGCCAGCGCTCCGACAATCTCCAGCTTTTCTCGGCCTTCCGGGATATCGACCAGCCATATCTCACGCACAGGCAACTCGTCATACCGCTTGATAAATCCCTCCATCAGTTCGGGAGTATAACTGCTGCCCCCACCAATGGTAACGATCTTCACTGCATTCTTCATGATGTTCAATCCTCATACAAACTAATCCATATTACTTTAAATTGAAATTTATCCCCTATTCGGTTATTTTATCAATATATCCATTCTGTAAACCGTTACATTTTTGCATTAATTAACCGCCAGAGCCTGCCAGTCAGAATACCTGGTAATTACTTCAACTCCAACACAACGGTAATATATGAATAAATCCTCACAGACCACCATTCTCACCATAAACCTGATTTATACTGAACTGCTATAGTATATGCTAATCCTGCTCCCAAAGCTTATACCGATCCTCCGCCTCAATAGAAATTATACAGAAGACTGCACCAGCAAGTGCCTCTTCCAGTAAAGAGCGACAGCCACGGTATAATCCAGCTCAACGCCGATAAGATAATCCCAGACGATACTCTCCACCTTCCATACCGTCTCAAGATTAATAGCACAAAGGACGACAGTGCGTATTATAGTGCCAGGCTTTTCAAGATATCATCTAAAGTTTCCAGACCGAACATCGAACTCCCGGCTCCGCTAAGCATAATTCTATGCCCCACACTCACCCTGCTGCATAATCTTTTGCTATCAGCTGCCAGCAACCGTTGAGCCGCGAATTATAAGTTCATAATCCATAATTACCTTCTCGGGAAGATCCTGCTTATGCTCAACCCTCTCCAACAAAAGCTCCATAGCTCTGCATCCCATCCTATAAGTAGGCTGCGCTATCGTTGTAAGTTCTGGTTCACACATCTTGGAAAACCGTATATTATCAAAACCGACAATCGCAATATCCTCTGGAATTTTCAGCCCCTTCTGCCTGAAAGCCTTGAGCGCCCCGATCGCCATCGGATCAGAAATGGCAAACACAGCCGTTGGCCTATTCTGCATTCGCATAAACTGCTCGGCACACTTCATCCCACTGCCGTAACCATAATCGCCAAACTTTATCAATTCCGACTCAAATTCCAGTCCCGCATCCTGTAGCGCCTGCATGTAACCCGACTGACGATGAGCAGCTGAATAATAATTCACCTTAGAGCTTATCAGGCCTATCCGAGTATGCCCTAGCGACGCCAGATGTGAAACCGCATCATAAGCCGCAGACGCATTATCAATAGTAACATACGGCACTCCTGCAGCATCAATATACTCGCTGCACTGTACCACCGGATACAACCTCCCCAGCTCCTCAAGCTCGCAGTCATCCATCTCCTGCGACATAAGCACAGCTCCGTCGACTAGCTTGAACTTGAGCAAATTCAGGAAATCCCGTTCCAACTTCCTGTCAGATAGGGTATTGCAGACTGTTACCGTAAAACCATTGTTATTGGCCACAGCAGCAATACCGTTAACCGCGTGAGCATAGAAAGGGTTCGAGATACTAGGCAGCAACACCATGATTATCTCGGTAGCATTGCGCCGCAGATTTCTCCCCATCATATTCGGGCTGTAGTTTAGTTCTTGTATCGCTCGCTCCACTCGCGCTCTTGTCTCATCAACAACCTTGTCACTATGATTTAGCACCCGTGAAACTGTTGCTACCGAGACTCCTGCTGCTTTTGCTACCTGCTGAATAGTTGACATCACAAGCTCCTTGATGTAATGGATTACATACACTATAACAAATTCGAATATATTATGCGTAAAAAGAGCCACCTATCAACAAAAATCCAGCAAAATTTGCGAAAACACAGATGAAAACCACACAGAAACTTAGAAAGCAATGTAACGGATTACAAAGTTACTATACCTCAGTCCCTTCCTTAAGCAAGTAAAAATTATTTTTATTTTCTAATCTACCGTGAGCGATCTGATATGCCTTAGTTCTTCCAAATTATTAATATGTGACGCAAAAAATATAGAAAGATGGATATCCGCAAAGCATCTAAACTTAAAACCTGAAAATAGAGAATGCTACCTGAAAAGTCGCCTTTGAGCAAAGATTTGCTCAAAGGCGTAAATATGATCCTCCTGACTTACAACAAAACCTGTTAATCCAAATCAGTCGTCAAGCCTACAGGCTGTAGCCTGTAGCGGGTACAAAATTACATCTCAACTAACCCTATCATTCTTAATATATCGGAATGCCCCCCCCATCAACCAACGACCTTCAAGAATTCAAGCATCAATCGATAAGTATCAACTAATCCAGATGATTGCAGCGCACAAATCTCCCGTCATCAACCTCTACTGCTTCTGGAAAATGCTCTAAACATATTTCAGTCGCTTTCAAACAGCGCGGAGTAAACGGGCAACCTTTACTCTCCGGATTCCACTGCTGAATCTCCGACCGCCCTTTTTCTTTGAGTTCTACCAAGCCCTCACGCTCAGGATCCGGCGCCGCTGATATCAATAATTGAGTATACGGATGTACCGGATTATTGACCACCTTATCAACATCGCCCCACTCTACCATATGCCCGCAATACAGTACAATAATCCTATCGGAGAAATACCGCGCTGTAGCAATATCATGAGTAATATATAAGAATGACTTCTTGTCCATTACCTTCATCGAATTCATTAGATTCAATACCCCCAATCGAATTGAGACATCGAGCATGGATGTAGGCTCATCTGCAAAAATAACATCAGCCCCAATCGCCAGTACCTTCCCAATAAATGCTCTCTGTTTCTGTCCTCCAGATAGTTGATGTGGATATTTTTTCTTCTGCTCCACAGCCGGTATTAGGCCAACCATCTCCATAATCTCATCAATTCTTGCGGCAATATCACGCCGTTTTTTCATTCCATGATATAACTTTAACGGACGTGACAAAGTATACTCAATACTATGCAATGGGTTCAGCGCGGAAAATGGATCCTGAAAAATCATCTGCACCTTTTCCCGATAGTTTGAGTAATCTTGTTTTGACTCAAAATTATGTACATCCTTGCCCGCATAACGCATTGATCCGGAAGTAGGCTCATGCACCCGCATAGCTATCCTGCAAAGTGTCGACTTACCGCACCCGGATTCCCCAACCACCGCCAATGATTCTCCTGCATACATTTTGAATGAAACATCATTCAACGCTCGCAATGTTGTTGTTCCGGCAAAAATTCCGCCTGATTTCTGCACCGTAAAATCCATGACAATATTATTTGCTTCAAATACAGGAGTACGTTCAGCAGTATTACTCATTATTCTGCCCTCCCCTCTCTAAGTTGATTATGACAACATACAAAATTATGCTTATCCGCACCAATTGTCGGTTCATAACGTCTGCATTCAGCCGAAACTTGAAAACACCTATCTTGAAATCGACACCCCTGAGGTAACTTGGATAGACTGAGCGGAGATCCTGGAATACCTTCCATATACTTGATCTCCCCATGCAAGGAAGGGAAGGAATTTTTTAGCCCATATGTATATGGATGTCGAGGATTATACAGAATCTGTTTTGCCGGAGCCATCTCACAAATTTTTCCTGCATACATCACCGCTACTGTATCACAAAATTCCATCATCAAGCTCAGATCATGAGTTATAAAGAGAATAGAAAATTCAAAATCCTCCTTCAATTCGTAGATCTTCTGAAGGATTTCTCTCTGCACCACAGTATCCAACGCAGTTGTCGGCTCATCAAGAATCAAAAGCTTGGGCTTCAAAGCTAGAGCCATCGCGATAATCGCTCGCTGTCGCATACCACCTGAAAACTGATGTGGATAATCCCGCAACCGCTCAGGAGCAATATCAACAATCTTCATAAGTTCTGCAGATCTATCAAACGCTTCACCTTTATTCTTGGTTATTCCGTGGTATTTGAATATTTCATAGAACTGCTGATCAAGTCTGACAACAGGATTGAGGCAATTCATCGCACTCTGGAAGACCATGCTCATCTCTTCCCAGCGAAATTTTCGCAATTCTTCCGAATTGAGACTCAACACATCGGTACCCTCAAGTATAATTTCACCGCCGGCGATAATCGCCGGTGGGCGATGTAGGCGCATGAGCGAGTACGCAATAGTACTCTTTCCACATCCAGACTCACCAGCAAGCCCCATTATCTCTTCTTTATTAATAGTAAACGAGACCTCATCAACCGCTCTAACCCTCCCGTTCATGGTAATATAATCCACAGAAAGGTTATTTACCTCCAATAATGGTTTCATTTACACCATACCTTTCTTCTGCAGACGATAATAATTCGACATAATCTTATGCACTTTTAATTTAGGATTTGATATCTCATCAATTGAAAAATTAATCAGTGTAAGCCCCGCACCAAGCATTATCAGCCCCATACACGGCCCGAGCAACTCCCACCACGCCCCAACTCTGAGAGCAGCCGAATTCTGAGCATTGAAGAGCATTATACCCCAGGTAGTAGAGAGAGGGTCGCCAAAGCCAAGAAACTCCAGCGTAGCTTCAGCCATAATTGCATATATCACCGTACCGACAAAGAGACTGCTTAGAATCGACATCATATTCGGCATTACCTCAAAAAACAGCCTTCGAAACTTGGTCTCGCCAAGTGTTTCCGCAGCATACACAAACTCCCGTTTTCTAATACTCATTGTCTGACTCCGGATAACCCTGGCTCCCCATGCCCAAGAGGTCAAGCCGATAATCAACCCTATGATAATTGGAGATATCTTTCCCAGCAGTGCAGCCATAACCAATAGAAGCGGGATATTCGGAATAACCATAACAATATTTATCAAGGTCGCAATTATATTATCAACAACCCCACCAAAATACCCGGCACACAAGCCGACAATCATCGCCAAAAATAATGTTATTGACGCCGCGACCACCCCTACCACAATTGAAGTTCGCCCACCATATAATGTTTGAGCAAATACATCCCTTCCTAGTTGTGTCGTACCCAATACATGCTCTCTCCCCGGTTTTTCATAGGTTTTCCCTATTCTTTGAATAGGATCATAGGTGGTAATAACCGGAGCAAGAACACACCCAAGAACCACCATCAACAGTAAACTGGCTCCTACTGCGAATTTTTGATTCTGTTGTAATAAATCAAATAGTCTTTTCATATTTATTTCCCCTGCCTCCTCAATCTGGGATCAAGAACATATACAAGAACATCAGCAAAGAAGTTCATCGAGAGTACAAGCATTGTAATCAACAGCAATAACCCCTGGATAAGCGGATAATCTCGCGCCGCCAGAGCCTGATACATCAGTAACCCCAGTCCAGGATAATTAAATATCATTTCAACAACGATAGAACCGCCAAAGATATACCCCATACTCATTGCAAATGAGGTTACGAGAGGAAGCATTGCATTTCGCGCACCATATCCAAGCATAACTTTTTTATCCGGAACACCCTTCCCCCATCCCATAACGATATAATCCTCTCCAAGCTGATTGATCATATTCGCCCGCATGCTCATAATATTTCCCAGACTGGTAATAACAATTACCGTTGCTGGGAGTATCGCGTGATACAACACACTGGATATAAACTCCCAGCTAAATTCAGGAAATATCATATTGTCATACGCATACCCGGTTGGGAACCACTTAAGTTGACTGCCAAATATCATATATACCCCAAGGGCTGTTACTATCGCCGGGATATTTGCCAGAATCTGCCCGGAAATTGAGACAATACTATCAAACCATCCGCCTCTATTCCACGCCACAAGTATACCCAGTATCGTTGTTATCACATATGACACCGCCACAGACGAACCGACAAGCAAGATAGTCCATACCAAATTTCTTGAAATTGCAGTAATTACACTCATGGGATAGAATTTAATCGATGTCCCCCAGTTACCCTGCAACATATTTCCAATATAATCCAGATAGCTCTTCCATAATGGCTGATCAACGAAACCAAACATTCGCTCAAAAGCTTTAATTGTATCCTCACTTACCGTACCACCATTTGAATATAACGAAGCGATCAACAGCTGCACCGGATTCCCCGGCATCATTCGCGGCAAAAAAAAGTTGATAGTTATTGCCGCAAAGAAGGCTATGAAGTAAAACCCAAAGCGCTGTAAAAAATATCTCATCTTACCTTTCCCTTAAAAATAGGCAACAAAAAGTGCAGGGACGAGGACGCCCCCGCACTTCATTACTAACATTTTATTAATTCAAGTTCTTATCTTTAACTATTACTCAACAGGCTGCAACTGCAAGACATGATATAGTTTATTATCATGTTCAACAATTGCCGGGTCTATATAGGGATTATCTTCATTTGCCCAACCTGTAAATCTTGAGGTATTATATACAAACCATTTACCATTGTTATAGAGTGGAATATACGGTATTTCCTCTGCATGTATCATCTCAATTCGATCAGTAATCTTCTTCTGTTCTACCGGATCATTGGTAACTTTCAGTGTCTCAATCAGTTCATCACGCTCTTTATTTTCATATCTACTGGTATTTGATGACCACCAGACACGTGTATTAAAGTAAGTCGGCATCATTGTCTGATTATAGAACTTATGAATATTCGGCATCATCCCTCCTGTACCACACATCATAGCGTCGAAATCACCACTTGCCCACGAATCAATGAACGAACCAAGCTCTGGAGTACGCACATTAGAGTTGATCCCGGCTTTTCTCAGTCCTTCAACTCCAATCTGAACTGAGTTGATCCAATCAGTCCAACCACTGGGAGCATCAACATTGAACTCAAGTTTTTTTCCGTTTGGTGTTTCAACATACCCATCATGATTGATATCCTTAAACCCGGCGTCACTGAGAATTTTTTTGGCTTTGGCAATATCAAATTTTTCATACTCCTGCCAAACTTTATTTGCTTCAGAATTCATCCATTTGCTCAATCCCTTATTCAGTCCCGATGCTGGAGTCCCTGTTTTCACATAACCGTATGAACCTATCTCTGCCATTGACTTTCTATCCATCGCCAGGCTGAAGGCTTTACGAAATTCGAGATTATGAAAGGCCTCACTTGCCCCTTCATTCTTGGTCTGCATATTCAAAGAGATACGCAACACCTCGTTTGATGGAAACCAGTAACGTTTATGCTCATCGCCATTCACATAAACATCTTCAATCTGTGGAATAAATATATGAGCCCAGTCAACCTTTCCTGATTGCAGCATGTCATAGGCCGCATCATTCGAATTATATTGCGGCCACACCAATTGATCAACTTTAAGTTTATTTCCTTGCCAGTAATTAGGATTTCTGCCGAGAATAAACAATTGCGGAGAAAAGCGAACAATCTCGGTAAATGGGCCAGTAGCGACTGGATTTTCAACCACCAACTTAGTAGGCTCAGCAACATCCTTCCAGACATGCTCCGGAACCATCCAGACCTCGTTGAATAAGTTGCTCTTACCAAAAGCATTCTTTTCCCGCATAACAAATTTCACCGTATAGTCATCAATTTTTTCAACACTCTTGAGTCGGCCATTATCACCCCAGAAGCCATTATCATCAATTTCCGGATGTTCTTTGGGATATACAAACGAAAAGACAACATCATCAGCATCAAAAGTTTCGCCGTCATTCCACTTAACCCCTTTACGTACCTTTACAATGATGGTCTCCATATCGTCCTCAGCAATTACTTCCTCAGCCAACCAAGGAATCTCATCACCATTCAATCCGTTATAAATAACTATTGGCTCATAAATAAAACCTCTGCTAGCATCCAACTGCACTGCAAAAGGATTAAAGTTTCGCACCCAACCCGTTGAAGGCTGCTGTAAAACCGTCAGCGACGCCTTCCCCGCCTCGGCTTCACCAGAAGTAAACACCACGCACAACATCAATACAAAAATACTTATAACTCTAATTCTATTTTTAACAGACATAATAATTCTCCAAAATTTATATAACTATTTATTCACCATAATACGCAAAATCAGAAAAATCTGCTGGTCTACCACCGCCTGTCAGATCACTGCACGCCATACCAATAAAAGCACCAGTAAAGGAAGCATGCTCCCCACGTCCGCCCTCATCAGACAACACCGACATATCTAATGCTCCTCCAATATTCTCCCAATCATCCTGCGCAAAACTATATGAAAACTTTAAACTGTCATTCTGCACTTCAGCTCTAAACCGTAACCCTCCAGTGTCAGGTATCTCTATGTCTGCAGAGTAGATTATTTCTTCACCAAAATAATCTCCAAGACAACTCATAACTCGCAAAACCCGCCCCAATTTTTCATTATGGGTAACAGTAAGATAGTGAAATTTTGTTCTATTGTAATAACACACCAACCCAGCATACTGCTGAAAAGTAACAGGGAAGAACTCTAGCGAAGTGATAGCGGTATAATTAAAATTAACTTGACGTCTGGCCACCAATGACTGCTCAAACCAGCTCCCGATAGTTTCACGACCATATAAACGTAAATATCCAGGGCGCTCAGTCAATGAAAACAAGCGTGCCGACTCCGGTGTCCGTAACCACTGAAAGTCATTTGGCAACTCTGGAGCATCAAACTGATACTCATATCTTGCATTCTCTTGAGCTACAACTTCATTTTTAACATCCAACGCCGTTACTGTCGTTGATGGTACATTTGAGCCATTTTCTAAGTACAACCAGCCGTCATCACTCCAGAGTGCTCTCTGAATCGCAGTTTCTCTTCCCAGAACACACCTCTTATTTGAGGTTACTGGACGACCACACAAGAATACGACATAAGCCTCACTATCACTTATTTCAACATAATCTCCATGTCCACACTTCTGCAGATAACTTTCTCTCGCATCTTTGGTTGTAACCAAGTAAGTATCAGGATGAAGCTCATATTCGCCGTCAATCGACTTTGATCTTGCCATAGTCATTGCATGATTCGTACTTGTACCTCCAGCTGCAGTAATGAGAAAATACCACTCACCACGCTTATACAGATGTGGTGCCTCGGTAAATCCAAGATCTGTCCCGGTGAAAATCAACTTCGCTTCACCTAACAACTTATTCTGCTGTACAGAGTATTCTTGAAGAAGGATACCCTTAAACCGATTTTCAGAATTCCAATGATCCCACTGCATATTCAAGAAATATTTTTTCCCGTCTGTATCATGAAAGAGTGAAGGATCGAAACCACTAGAGTTTACAAATACCGGATCGGACCACGGCCCACAGATATCCTTTGACGTAACAATATAATTTTTTACATCCATCAAGTTACTACCAAATCGTTTCACATCAGAATATACCAACCAGAACTGACCATCTGCATAACTCAAACACGGTGCCCACACCCCACATGAATCGGGGTTCCCACGCATATCGAGCTGTGCAGCACGAGATAAAGGACGAGAGATAAGAGACCAATCTTTCAGGTTCTTCGAATGATGAATTTGAACTCCAGGATACCACTCAAAGGTTGAATTAGCGATGTAAAAATTTCCATTAACTCCAACAATTGATGGATCGGGATTGAATCCAGGCAATATCGGATTACTAATAACACTTTTCATTATTTCTCCAGCATAACAATAAAAAAAAATGAACCCCCAAAAATCAGGATTCACAACTCTCTCTAGTAAGAGTATCATTGATTATGATAATAATTTGCGTTATAAAGATAAAACCGAATGCTAAGATTTGATGAAATTACTCTCTAACACCACGATTCCAGCAAAAGCTTTCAAAGTAACAGCAGATATTTCTGCGCTATCTCTATATGCCAATATTATTCCCAAGGAATATTCTTAACAGAGAAATGAAAGCAACCGTAGATAAAACTTTTCCAAGGTTTTTCTTTGCTTTGCCGGACTGGTCCAAACCAGTATGATTAGCGATAAAATTTCACAATAAAGATTTGAATAAGTTATAACTTCAGGTGTTATTACTGCTTCGATTTTAATTTACTCTACTATTTTTGCTTATGCAAATTTATTTTATAAATTTTAATAATCCACATTCGCTAGCACTATTTTCTGCACAAACCACTGAATTTCATTACACATCTTCCTTCCACAGATAATCCAAAAATCCAGTACTCAATAACAATACCAAAAGACGTACAAATAATTTTCATGAAAAGCAACTATGAAATTAAGCGATTATCCTTGCGCAGCAAGCATTTCAATCCACGCCCCCGTGCGGGGGGCGACTTTAGCACGAGCTATTATAGCTTGACCTAAAGGTGTTTCAATCCACGCCCCCGTGCGGGGGGCGACAGCAGCTGCAAAAGCTGATTTTTTACAGATAATAGTTTCAATCCACGCCCCCGTGCGGGGGGCGACCGGATCGAAGACCGGGTTACGCCGCAGACCGAGCGGTTTCAATCCACGCCCCCGTGCGGGGGGCGACATGAGATTACCGGTGAAGCGAAAACCTCGAACAAGTTTCAATCCACGCCCCCGTGCGGGGGGCGACTCAGCTCCTCATCCCGGTTGGTAATGTCATCGAGGTTTCAATCCACGCCCCCGTGCGGGGGGCGACTGCACTGCATATAACTTCTTAGAATACAATAACTTAAAATCCATGCAGCGCGAACCTCAGTTAAATTTTACTATAATTAGCAGATAAATGCCAGATATATTTATAACTTGCGTAATAATACGTAATTACATCTTCGCGAAAACCCCGGGAATATTCAGGGTGCCTGGGGTTCGCGGCAGGGTCAAACGATTAAAATTCCCTCCGGGTCATAAGAGGTCTTAGCACCATAATGCTCAACCCGGTTCTTCCAATTCTTGCCTAAAAAGTAATAGCGCAAGCTATCGGTTTCAGGGTTTATCAGCCCTTCAAGCTCTGATTTCAGCTTTACCCAGAGAGCCGGAGGAACCAAACACTCAAATACCGAGTTCTGCACGCGCTGCCCATGATTGACACAACACTTGGCGACCTTACGCAACCTGGAACGCCCTTCGGGTGTCTGCACACAGACATCATACGTAACAAGAACAAGCATAATATCTCCTATTTGACAAAGTAAGCGGGGTATGCATCCAACTCACCCCGCAGCCAGCGGGAAAAGAGCCGTGCCTGAATAAACGGGAGCAGACCGATAGTGATCTTCTCACCCAAGAAGGGGTGCTGTAGCTCCTCTTCCTTGCGTTTCTGGTAAGCCTGAATAACACTGCGCCTAGCAGACTCAGCCAGTAATACCCCTCCTGACTCCTGCTCATTAAAATCACGCGGACTGAGCTGTTGGCGATTGATCAGGGTAAGGGCGAGGCGATCGGCAAGAAAAGGACGGAATTCTTCCATCAAGTCCAGAGCCAGGGAAGAACGTCCGGGGCGATCAGCATGGAGAAAACCCAACTGCGGATCCAAACCGACGCTCTCACAAGCTGAAGCTACATCATTTGCAAGCAGAGTATAGATAAAGGAGAGCAAGGCGTTTATCCTATCCCGCGGGGGGCGACGAGTACGGCGCACAAACGCAAATTCAGCCTGATGACAACGGAGTAATTCATTGAACACGCTGAAATAGAGCTGCCCGCCCTCGCCTTCAACTCCGCGTATGCGCTGCAGACTCGTCAATTCCGCCACCTCTTTGCAGAGACCGGCGAGCACCCTAACAACACGCGTGAGTGCCGGAACGTCCACAGTATCGGGGTAATCACGGAGTACACGCTGCAGATTTCTACGGCTATTGGCGAGTTTGGCAGCAACAAAGATACGTGCCGCAGTAGCGGCGGTAGCCTCAGCACTACTGAGATGGTGCTGGGAACGGCGCAACAGGACACTCCCGGAGCTCCTACCTACCGCCCGGCAGAGAAAACGCCCGTGCTCGGTATGAAAGGAGAGGCCGACCCCTTCCTCGGTACAGAATCCCATCAGAAACGGGCTGCACGTGACATTACCGAAGCAGACAATCTGCCCCAGGGTATGCAGGGGCGCCCGGAATCTCTCCTGCTTATCCACCCGCACAACTACATTGGTACCATCCTTACTCAACCAAGATTGCTGAGTGGTGATAAAGAGTATATTATCATGGCGTCGCACCGGAGTTCTCCTCTCTGATCTCTGCAAGACAGCCGGCAACGTATGTACTGGCCTTGGGGGAAGAAATAATTTCAGGCATACAGGATTCGCTTAACGAGCAATTTCTGCATTTAGCCCCATACTCCGCCGGGGGAAGAAGCTTGTCGGCAAAGAGCGCACGCACCTCCCGGATTACTCGTGCGGTCTCATTACGGAGTGCAGCGGTAAACTCTACCGGCACCCGGCTCTGACTCTTACCATAAAAGATTGCCCCGTCTGCGATCTGCACCTCATGCATGCTCTCAAGGCAGAAGGCCTGGGCGCAGAGCTGTACCGCATCACTCATATCCGCCTTCTTCCTGCCATGTTTATACTCGACCGGGTATACCCGCCACCACCCAGAAACCCGCCCTAACTGCACAGCAAAGGGTTTCTCACTCTCTTTCGCCGCTATGTACTCGACGCTATCGGCGATACCACATATACCGTGACCCGCGGATGAGAGGCGTACGCTCCGCTCACTGAGTACACCGCCCCGGCTTGCCACACCCTCCTGATGCACACGCTGATGCAGGAGTTCGCCCTCGGCGGTAAGACGATTCTCCCCCCAGGTCTGCTCCAGATGGATCAGACCACACTGACGGGGGCAGAAGATATAATGCTGCAAGGCAGAGAGCGGAATATACTCATCCTCGGCGTAAACTCGCTCAGAGCAGCTCATGAATTTTTATCCCCTCCGGGAGTCCTTCCCGCTCAATACTTACGGTATAATCGCCGAAGCTGCGCGGGCTGACAGCCGGAGCCTTCAGAGATATTCCGACCCTATCCTGGAGGGCATGCGCCGGAGCACTGCCGAGCTTGCTCTCATGCTCAAAGACGATGAGTCCACGCGGAGCCATCTGCCCCCGTGCCGCCGACCGATCCAGCTCGAACATCTGTCGGAGCGCTTCCCAGAAGCATTCCAGATCATCCTCGGAAAACCCGGTTTTTGCCGCGAGGAAAGGATTGATATAGCCATGGCAGCGATAGAGCGCGTAAGGGATTGTAAACTTCCGCCCCATAGTCTGATTGCCACCCTGCTGCGCCTCCGACTCCTTCTCGGTGGTGACGGCACACCGGGTAATACAGTGCTCCAGCGAGATTACCGGATCGATACTGCGGGCAAAGGTCAGCTGCACAGGCCCGCGAACCTGCCCACAGTTGATATCAGTAGTCATCACCGCCCCAAAGGTACGGACATCATAGAAATTCTGGCACATCCAATTGGTGACCTTATACGCGTCCTCGAGCTTTTTAGGGAGGCGCTTAGAGACCGGCTCCAGCTCCAAAGCCTGATAAGCCTGTTTGTTCTGCAGATTTAAGATCGCCTTCTCCTTGACATAGATTGCATATGGCGGTTCTTCACCCTTGGCCAGAGCGATGTAATTACGCACCTTCCGTTTGAGACAGACATCGGTCACCAGACCGTGTCCGGTCTCGGGATCGATCCGCGGGAGATTACCGGCATCGGGGTCACCATTGGGATTGCCATCACTGACCTCGAAGAGAAATACAAAATCATAACGTCTTTCCATTATACTATCCTTTCAACAAATATACTAAGCACTAAGAACCTAGTAAGTATACAAAATAAACGCAAATATCTATTCCGCAGCAGCATCTTCCTTCTTGGTAAAGAAGTCCTGGCGCTGATGGTAATAGCCGAGCGCAAAGAGGCCCTGCGCCTGCAGACAGAGGTGCTGGGGAAATTCCCGGATGCGCCCGCAGATCTCTTGAATCTGTTTTTCAGTATTGATCTTCAAGCCAGCATTGAGCTTGGCGCTATGATGTTGGCTGAGGCGGAGCAAGCGGGGAAAGACACTGGCCGGGGTCATGGAGGCAGAGGAAAAGAAGCGTTCCTTGATCCCAGACTCGACCTTACCCTGCGCCTGCTCCTGAAGCCGTTCAAGCACGGCAAAGAGCCGCCCCAACTGATACTCTACCTCTTCTCGCTCTATTTCCAGCATAATAAGTCCTTTCTGTTTGAAATTACGTAATAAAATAGCCTTGATAATCGCGGCCCGCGGATAAGTCACGCTCTTCGCCACCCGGAGGCGGCGGAGAACCGCCTGATACAAGAGCAGCGGATACTCCCGCCCCGAAAGCACCGCACGGAGCAGCGCCCCGCTCAGGAGGGGAGGAATCTCCTTACTCTCCCGCGCGGTCTGCTCAAGAATCGAACGGAGCGATAAGAATTCATACTCCTTCTTACTCTGCTTGTCCGCAACAATTTGCAGTTCTGCCTGCAACGCTCCGACCCTGTGCAGCAGTTCACTCAGAGTCGAGCGCTGCCAAAAACGCACCGATATTCTTGCCGCATTCGGCGCTAGACCGAGTACATAAAACTCTGTATCTCCTTCTAGCGCCTGCGGAACACTACCTGCAAGCAGACTCCGCAGCGAGGCTTTGATCTGCTCCTCCAGCGCGGAATCGGTCGGCGGCTCACCGGAGAGGACAAAACCGAAGATACTCTCGCCAACTGACGGTTTATCCGCCCAGAAGACCGTCGTCGCATCCCCAAGCTGCAACCGCCTTGGCGAACCCTTGGCCAGTAAGTAATTGAGTGCGGTAGCGTACTTGAAGGCGGAGACGGTGGAGACCGGAGCATTATAACTCTGGGTCAGTCCATAACTTGTAAACGAATCACAATTGAAAGAGACAAGATTCGCCCCTGCAGACTGCGCGCCCAAGACCCCCTTGATCTTGACCTCATGTATCCGGGCGATCTCCGCCGCGGCACCACTTAGCAGGCAGATTCCGGTACTCGCACCGACAGCTCCTGCCGACAATCTTACCACTGCTTCAATTTCATGCAGATACGACTGCTCGCCTTGAATACGCACAACCCCAAATAAACCGGAGACATCTGGTAACACCGGGTAATTGGCAGCAGCTTCCGGCTGCCATTTTTCGAGAAAGCGACAGAACGCCGAGTACGCCGGGTCTGCAACTTCGGCTTCAGACTGGAGCATACCCTCCTTATACGCTTTATGGCGTTTGACGCAGCGTTCAGCCAACTTCTTTGCGTCCGGAGCGCTCAAACCTTCAAGGTTTAGATAACCGAGCATATATTCAGTAGTATCCCAACCATGTAGGGAGGGATTACAACCAGATCCTGAAGGTTTTGCACTCCCAGGAAGAATAAACTCCTTATTCCTAACGGTATTCTTGATAACAACACGAAGATCGTTGATCGCGATAAGATCACCCGCTGGGGTAATAAGCAGTTCAAAGGCTATTCCCTGCACCACATAACCTAAAGGTGCAATAGCAGTATCGGTGTCTGCAGCCAACCGGTCGTAAAGCCGGCATAATTTGTGTAAAATCATTTTCTTACCCCCTGCCCCGGGACTCCGGGACGGTAATAACCCCATCCTGCATCTCCGCCCGGAAGAAATACGGGGTATTAGGCTCAGCAAAGTCAATATCCTGGAGCATCCAGCCGAGATCCCGCTTTCCCAGCAGACTCTCGTCACAGACTGCCGGCTCGCCGTTGTACCAAGAGAAGTTACAGGCAAACTCACGGCAGCCGAGGCAAGGCTGATGAAAACACTGGCCTTTCTCGGCTCTGCGCCGGAATATCTCATAGTGCTTCTGCGGAGCCTCCCGGGAATTCAAGACCACATAATGCGCTTCAATAATATACTCGACATTGCGGAGTACGATTGAGGCACGCTGTTGACGATCCTCCTCGATAACCTGGGTCAGAGCGGGATGCTCCCCACCCTCAAGGTAGCCTTTTAACTTCGTTGCTGAGGGACCACGACCGGCGAGTTCATTGCGCCGGATACTGGTAAAGACGATCGGCTTGAGAACCTGGAGCCGCTCGATTACCCAGCGGATCTCCGGCTTCCAATAGACCGCTTCCAGAATGCCGCGGGCAGCCGACGGGGTAATAACATCATAGCTTACCCGCTCCGCCTTCATCTCCGGACGGGTAAAGCAGGCGAAGTCACCCCAAACCCGCAAAGCGACACGATTCTTACTGATATCCATTGCTCTCCTTTCTGTTCATAATGAATTAAAGCAACATATCCTCTATATTCCATGACGGTTCAAAAATAACTCCGGTATCCTTGCTGTAATATTGCATACTGGCGAGTACAAAGCGCTGCGCAAACTCAGAGACTACACCCTCCTGCTGCAAGCGGTTGCTCTCGGCGGCAGGGAGGGAGACGGTATACCGCTGCAATTTGCGGCAGAACTCTCTGCCGAAGTATGCACCTGTTCGCAACTGCGCAACCAAGAGCTCACCCTCGGACGACCACGGCACGATTATCTCTGTACTCGAGTCCTCGATAAATCTGTACTTCTCAGCGAGGGTACGGAAACAAAACTGCAGCTGGTCCGGCTGACGCCCGATAGCCGGGAGAATCCCCTGCTCATCCATATCACCCCGCCGCTGCCAGAGATACAGCTCAAAGTACTGCTCAATACACTCCGGGGCGAGCAGATTCCCGCCGGGGTAGCACGCAATAATCTCAGCCGCGCAATCCGCCGACATACGTAAGCAACCCGGTGGCGGTAATTTAGAAGTAGAGAAGAAATAGACCCGGCCGCAGGACAGCCGACCTTCGCGGTTACACCGCCCCGCAGCCTGCGCCAGAGAATCCAGGCCACAGCGCGCCCGGTACACCGCAGCAAAGTCCAAATCCACCCCGGCCTCGATCAACTGGGTACTGATGACCCGGCAGAGCAGACCTGCAGCCAGACGCCGGCGAATCTCGGCAATTACCCGGCGCCGGTGCTCCGGACACATCCGGGTACTGAGGTGATAATGCCCCTCCCCACTACCGAGCTGCTGAAAGAGAGCGGCCGCATGCTGACGGGTATTGACCACACACAATACCTGCGTCTCCGCCTGCAACGCCACAACCAGATCCGTATCCTCCAGCACACCCACATCGTGCGCCTGAGCGCGCTGCATATTCCGGTACAGAGTATAATGATCGGGTATTATGCGACGGACATGCTGCAACCCCTCTTCGAATTCATTTTCCCGGTAGGTCAGATCCGGCTGGGTAGCACTGGTCAGCACAATAGAACAGCCATAATTCACTACCAGTTCCCGCATGGCGAGCAAGGTCGGTTTGAGCAAATTCAGAGGGAGAGTCTGTACCTCGTCGAAGATAAGCACACTGTTTACGATATTGTGCAGCTTGCGGCAGCGGCTGGTTCTAGCCGCAAAGAGTGACTCGAAGAACTGGAGACTGGTAGTAACTATCAGCGGCGCATCCCAGTTCTCAGCCTGAAGCCGATTCCACTCGGTCTCATGCTCCGGTTCCAGATTTGAATGGTGCTCGAGTACGGCATTATTTCCGAGTTCGGCAAATATCTCCCGGTATACCCCGGCGGTCTGCTCGATAATACTGGTATACGGTATAACCACTATTAACCGCTCCTTGGCGTAACGCTCGGCATGCGCCAACGCCAAAGCAAGAGCCGATAAGGTCTTGCCACCACCAGTCGGTACATAAAGTTCGAAGAACCCCGGCTCCCACGCCGCCGCCGCCAACGACGCCTGAAGAATCTGGCGGCGCTGCATATTCACCGGAGTCGGCTCTGCGTTGCCCCCCAACGCCTGAAGGTGCGCCAGCAGAACCTCCAGCATAGAGGATAAGGAGGGATATTCAAAGCCACGGAGTACAGCTCTATCCGCAGCCATGAAGGCCTCGGTGGCCAGATAATCGGCGTCGACCAGAGCGCTGAAGAGCAGACGTATCCAGAAGACCAGGCGGAAGGCTATGGTTGCGGCGTCAATTGTACCCCGGGTAATAAACTCCGGCAACTCCGGGAGTTCTCCGGCCAGGATCTCCTCCGGGGCATTCTCCTGCCAGGCTGCGATAGCTTTGTGCAACCTGTTCTCCAGCGACGCCTCCCCGGCAGCACCGAGATAATCGAGCAGTCCGGAATGATGCGAGGCGATCACATATGCCAAAACTTTATTGAGAGGATTTTCCTTGGTACAGGCGAACTGAGCACCCGCGGTTGAATGGTCTACCCGCCCTCGGCCGGCAGAAGACAGAGTTTCAGGGGCTCCTGCACTCTGCAAATACTCCTGAAAAGCAAGACTATATTTACCGAGATCATGCCAGCGGCCGGAGAGTTCGCCCCAATCGCGGCTGGAGAACTTCGCTGCAAAATTCCCGGCAAGCCTGGCGACATTATTTAAATGTGTACCGAGTTCCTCCCAGGGTTTATCCCCAGCGCTGTGCGCATAAAATTTCATAGTAGCTACACCTTTCATTCAGTAACTCAGATATAACAGTATCACAAGTTCGACTGCAACCGCTTACTGCGCTACATACTTGTACGGCTACACGCTTGTACACTTCAGCTCCCACCGCTACAACTCTACATACCGGCTCAATATACCAGACTCCAATCGCGACAAAAAGATTAAGGCCTCACAATTATAACCCATAGATACCTACGACAGATTACAGAAGACATATTTGATGCCAAAAAAGCAGAAAAAGCATAAGTCTTTTTAACGCTTTACCATACTTGCTGTTACAAGCGAAGAGATATTTTGAGACCTATATTACTAACTAGCAAACAATCATATTTTGACATCAATAATAGCAAAATCCACCAAAAATAAGTGTAGAATATAACAATCTGAGCGTGAAAACATAGCCAGAAACTAAGCTATATATACTACAATTTACTCGACAACGACACCAATGAAAAAAATACTCACGCGCAACTGAAACAAGCTTACCGCGAACAGCTCTCTACTTAAAAGCGTTTAAAACTTCTGAGCAAGGCTGAAGAGTCCAGCGCACAGACAGGACGCAATAATATATACTGATATGGCAGCAACTGACGTCGGCAGGATCTGATACTAACAGGCAAATGCTTATATGTAATGGTATGCTGACAAAAGCAAAGAAACAGGCTAGAGCTGTAATGACAGGCATTTACTGAGGACGAAAGAGAAGAGGCATAAATAATAAACTCAGCAGGTATAGCCCCCCCCTGTGCAGGCAGAATATCCGAGACTGCATACCGGATCAGAGTATTATCCGGAATGGCTGCATACATCAATGCGAACATACGACGTATAGGACTATTCCAATACTTCAAAAGAACCAAGCATTTTCTACAACATTTTGGAGCATCGTATTTTATACAACAAATTCTAGTAACTGAGAAAAATATAACTTAAATAATTTTAGTAAAGATTACTCCAGTAAATGAGTTGTTGAGGAAATAATTCTAAAACCATTCGGTGAAAAACCGATACAACAGTACCAGCATATATAGAGTCGCATTCGGCGGGATGATGTTTATTTCAGCTCTAAAATATGCGAAACTGCTTAAAATCGCGAGCAAATGTGGTATAATTACTATTAAAAGCTGGAAATTAATAAATTTATACTATTTCATACAAAGCATACAATTATTTAGTAAATTTATGGTAAAATAAAGATTAAGCATTTTTCACATGCGAATGAATTAATCTCGACTCATACCGATATAAGCATATAAAAGATCATTAGTTTGCAAAACAGGAACCAAATATGAAGCCATTTGAAAATATAAAAGAGGTCAAAGAAAAAATCTGTGGAACCGGGCTATTTATTCTTTTCATAATCACTATACCTTCTCTAGTCGCCAGCCTGCTGCGAATCATAAATTTCGGCTGGCAGCCCCCAATGATATTGCATATCATCTGTGTCTCAGTGGTCATATTGATGGCTAAATACCGTGATAATCTCAGTTATACGTTAAAAGCCGGCGGAATTGTCACACTTGTCTTTATTGTTGGGGTAGGAGAGTTGTTATATTACGGTATTCTGGGAGCTGGCGGCGCCTACTTAACCTTCGCCTGTGTTATTGCCGGGATCCTCTTCAATAGTAGATTCAGTATTGCGCTTTTTAGTGTATCCACCCTAATAATATTGATTGATTACTTCCTCTATAACCACAATCTCAATGGGATTAAAGACCTGGATATAATTTCCTATGCTCAGGATTGGAGTGCTTGGGGGAATTTTTACTTTGACTACCTGCTTATCTGGGCAAGTATAATAGCAGCATTTTATTATATTAGCTCCGCCCTGACCTCCTCGATCAAGGAATTGGAGTACAAAGTAGCTCAGAGAACTCAGGAGCTAGAGAAACTCGCCACCACCGATACCCTCACCGGCCTGAATAACCGCTTACAGATCGATCATAAATTTACACTTGAGCTGGAAAAAGCCAAGCGTTATAATTTATTTTTCTCAATTATTATTATAGATATTGATAAATTCAAGAACATTAATGATAATCACGGGCATCTTGTGGGTGATAAAGTCCTAGTAGAATTTTCCACAATTCTGCGCAACTCCTGTAGAAAGATTGATACCATCGGTCGTTGGGGCGGCGAGGAGTTTTTAATCATCTGCCCCCAGACGCATGCAGATGCCGCAGCCACGCTTACAGAAAAAATTCGTAAAAATATCACCGAATATAATTTTTCGCAAATCGGTAATGTAAGCGCCAGCTTCGGCATAACCGAGTATCAGCCCCAGGATGAAATAGATCAAATTATGAAGCGAGCCGACACCGCACTGTACAATGCCAAAAACAAAGGACGCAACCGGATTGAGGTAATACCCTAAATTATTTTCTATAGCCACCAGCCCCTACACTACCCTATTGCCTTCTGCTGTCCTCGACTTTGAAATTATATACTGGCCTGATAAAGTGTGTAATCTGCATATTATCGCCTAGCGCCGTGATAATCATATTCTAATCTTAGTATGCTGCTCTTCACAGCGTCCTGAGTTTTCCGGATAAGCGGAGAAGGAACCTTTGGCTCACATAATACCAGTGGACTCACGTATCATCAATGCCGGCTTTAACAGATATTTTCGCGGTTTACCGTCACTGTTAGTAATCAGACGAAAAAGTTCTGCGGTTGCCATAGCACTCATCTTCTCAATCGGCTGCGCCACCGAACTGAGAGCAACCCGATATTTTGAAGCCATCTCAATATTATCAAACCCTATAACCGCGACATCCTGAGGAATTCTGATACCTTCCTTAATTAGACCGTCAAGCATACCAATGGCTACATTATCATTGAGTACAAAGATAGCCGCACGCTCCTGTCCCAGTCTATTATCAGCAATTAATCGCCCGGCAATATCATAGCCATCTTGGTATGTCTTAACATTTTCATAGCAACATACCGGTGTTGTATCACCCGCCTTGCTCAGAACACCGAGAAATCCTTTTTTTCTCTCCTGCAAACTCACATGATCATACCCTGTTAGCAAGATATACTTTGCAACATTCAGCATAGTGAAATACTGCGCAGCCAAACATCCTCCCTGAAAATCATCCACACACACATAGCTATATTCGTCCTCACGGTCAAAGAGATTAAAGAGAACAAAGGGAGTGTTATGACTGCGAAGAAAATCTATAGCCGGTGAATTATTTGAAGTGGAAGCAAGGAGAATGCCATCAACACTCCTGCCAATAAGCGCTTTGATCAGATCACGCTCTCGTTCTGGGTTCCATCCTGAACTGCAAAGAAGCATCAAATATCCATTATTATACAGATCGGCTTCAATATACTTTGCCACCTCGATAAAGAACGGATTTGCCAGTTCATCAATAACTACGCCGATAGTATTTGTCTTTTTTGTTGAAAGAGACCTGGCAAGCACGCTCGGTTCATAATTATTCTCATCAATAACCTGTTGTACACGAATCTTTGTCGCATCCTTAACCAAAACGGAACCAGAGAGAACTCTTGAGACTGTAGTTTTTGAAACACCAGCAAGCCTCGCGATATCGCCAATTGTCAAATTGCTTCCCATATTATATCCTAATGCATATTGCCCATGTATCCATAACACCGTAAACGAGATACCCCTGAAAAATCATAATAAATATTCGGAAAGTTTCAAGGGATAATCTACTTCTGACAGTATATGCATCATAATGTATATACTGCCTACACGCACTAGTTGACTTGCAGACAGTATATAACATTTCTTGTTGTTTACTTCTTTACCTTTGCCAATTCATCTTTACCGACAATTACCACACCAGTATCGATCTTATCAACCACCTTCTTTCCGGCAATTGCATCAGCCGCAGCCTGCACGCCATCAGACCCCATCTTATACGGATTCTGTACAGCGGAAGCCTGAATAAGACCATTTTCTATCGCTGAGATCACATCCTTTGACATATCAAAGCCTACAACCTTCACCTTACCAGCAACCCCCTGTTCCTCAATTGCCCGGGATACGCCAACAGTTGATCCTTCATTACAAGCGTAAAATCCTGCAAGGTCTGGATGCGCATTAAGAATATCAGTAGCCTGGTTCAGAGCCAAAACTTTATCACCATTGGAATACTGAATCGCAATTATATCGATATCATCAAAATACTTCTTCATATGATCCACAAACCCCTTTTCACGGGCGATCGCCGTACCTGCACCAGGCTGAGCGTTGATGATGGCCACCTTCCCTTTCTGGCCAATCTCCTGAGCAAGTCGCTCGGCAGCGAGAGCTCCAGCCATATAATTATCGGTAGCCAGGAAGGTAACATATCCCTCGGCATCCACCGGTGAATCAATGATCACCACTGGAATATTCGATTCAACCGCATGCTCCACTACTCCAGCCAAAGCTGCTTTATCCGAAGGAGCGAGTAGAATAGCGTCAGCTTCCTGATTGATCGCATCTTCAACCATTCGCATCTGCTCATTTGGATCGACTTTTCCGGCAGGGGCTCTAAAAGATATCTCAATACCACCAAGTTCAGCCGCCTTATTTTCCGCCCCTTCCTTGACTTTCAACCAGTGTTCATCCTGTGAATCCATGGTCACCAGAACAAACTTCTTTGATTCCTCCGCTCTGGCATTAAAACAGGAAACAAGAGCAAGAGCAACTACAAACAATAACGCAAAGTGTTTCATCAATAATCTCCTTAACAAACAAAAACTTGCCTTTTAACAGGCACACAAAACCACTACAACTAAACAACCAAAACTATAACTTATACTACTAATCTACAGAGCACATCTCTGCAGCAAGGGATACAGTTAAATGAATGCAGACAGCTAATAACAGCTAAAACATTACTCAATTTCTAAAATAGTACCAACGTTGCATAAGTTAATTTGCCAGTGTTATCTTACTTGATTTCCAATATTTAATTCTTAACCGTTCACGGCACTATTTTCGACGGAATCTATCGATAAATACCGCACCAATAATAACTACTCCAATCACAATCTGCTGCCAGAATGCCGAGACATTCATTAAATTCAGACCGTTACGCAACACGCCGATAACAAACGCACCAATAGCCGTTCCGGTAACAATACCCTCCCCCCCCATCAGACTTGTACCACCAATTACCGAAGAGGCAACAGAATCCATCTCATAACCGGTTCCTGCCGTAGGTTGTCCAGAAGCTATACGAGCCGCCAGTATAACCCCAGCACATGAAGCCAGGAAACCACTTACCACATACACCGAGATAAACACAATATTAGTATTAACGCCGGAGAGTTTTGTCGCTTCATAGTTACTTCCAGTAGCATAAATATAGCGTCCCAAACGTGTCTTGCTGAGAATAAACCAGAAAATAAGGAAGAGCACGAACATTATGATCACCGCAACAGGGATTCCACAAAACTTACCGCTACCAATATATTTAAAAGATTTAGGAAGACCACTAATCGGTATACCCCCAGTCAGAACCAGTGCAACCCCACGCACAATACTCATCGTACCCAGCGTTACAATAAACGGCGGCAATTTTCCATAGACCACAATCATCCCATTGAGCAAGCCCACCAGTGTTCCAGAGAGCAGACCAATGACAATCGCCGCCGGAATCGGCAAACCTGACATCAGCGCCATTGAAGTGGTTATACCAGACAACGCAATATTCGATCCGATAGACAGATCAATACCGGCCGTTATAATAACATATGTCTGACCTATTGCAATCATCACAATAATCGAAGTCTGTAAGCATACTGTGAGCAGATTATTTTTTGTAAAGAAATATGGGCTAGACAGAGAAAAGAAGATCATCAGTAGCACCAAGCCAGACAAAACAGAAAGCATCTGGACAGTCTCTTTGGATAATCGTTGACGTAATAATTGTGTTACCATTAAAATCACTCCTTAAACGCAAAAATATAACTATATGAATTTTTTTAATTACCTGGATACAAAATATTCCTCATCATTTCAAGCTAATAAAGCTTAAGGGCTAAGCAACCAAGACACCACGTCTTCAGTTTTACAACGTCGCATAATGCATAATCTTTTCCTGGGTTGTCTCTTTATTCCTGGTATTCAGCATCACTTGACATTTTCCACTTGCCATCACCATCAGTCTATCGGTGAGTCCAAGAATCTCTGGCAGTTCCGAAGAGATAAGCACAACGCCTACCCCCTTATGCTTAAGTGTATTGAAGAGCTTATAAAACTCGACCTTAGCATTCACGTCAATACCTCGTGTCGGTTCATCAAAAATGATAACCTTCGGCTCATGCATCAGCCATTTTCCAATTACTACCTTCTGCTGGTTTCCACCACTAAGATTATTGACAATCTGATCTATCGTCGGGGTCTTGATCTTCAATTCCTCTACCTTTTGCAGTGAACGCTCAGATCGCTTCTTGCGCGAGACCACTCCCAAACACGAACATATATCTGCAAGTGTCGGCAACACCAGATTATCCGCCACCGTCATCTTTACCGCCAACCCTTCGCGCTTACGATCTTCAGGAGCATAAACAATTCCTTCCTTGATAGCCTTACGTTCTGAAGTTATATTCAACACTCTTCCCTTCATAAGAACCTCACCGCTAGTCTTCTTGATTGCTCCGAAAATAGTCTTGGCTAACTCTGTTCGTCCCGCGCCCACCAGTCCGAAAATACCCAATGCCTCACCACCATAGATATCAAAGCTGACATCAGCAATCAGCCCGTCAACCGTTAGATTCTTTATCTCAAGTAACTTATGACGGGTCTCATTAGGCTCAACATATGGAAATTTTTCCTTGATACTCCGCCCCACCATCATCGTAACCAGGTTATCAATCGTGGTATCCTTGAACTCTACCGAACCGATATACTCACCGTCACGATAAACCGTAACCCGATCACAAATCTCCTTCAACTCATCGAGTTTATGCGATATATATATAATGCCCTTTCCGTCTGCTTTCAACTTTCGGATAATCTTGAAAAGTTCTTCAATCTCACGCCCCGATAACGAACTTGTCGGCTCATCCATAATAATAACTTCAGCATTCTGTGAAAGGGACTTGGCGATCTCGACAATCTGTTGCTTGGAGATTGAGAGATCAGACACCCGGTCACGCGGATCAATACCCTCATGAAATGAATTGAGTACTGCCGCAGCCTCCCTATTCATCTGAGTTTCATTGACCACCGCCCCCTTCATCTTCTCCCGTCCCAGAAAGATATTCTGCGCAACGGTAAGATGCTTACAGAGATTGAGCTCTTGATGAATAATCCCAATCCCCATATCCTGAGCCGCGCGCGGACTCTCAATTTCAACCTTCTCACCCCGCAGAAAGACCTCACCTGCAGTTGCCTTATAAATCCCGGCAAATATCTTCATCATAGTGGATTTTCCGGCTCCGTTTTCGCCAAGCAGGCAATGCACCTCTCCTTTACGTAAAGCGAAACTGACATTATTCAATGCTTTCACTCCGGGAAATTCCTTGATAATTCCCTTTGCCTCCAACAAGACTTCACACACAAGCTTCTCCTAACCAATCACTAATATACCAACTAAAAATAAGCACATGTCAACAATATACCGACTATAAAGATATCGCTATAATTTTTCAGTTTATTACCTATCAAGCAGAATTAGAACATCTATGCACAAGAAAATGAAACCGATACCATTTCTTTCCCTTAAAAAAATAGCAGAGAAAATACAGCCACTGAAACCGGTACCATTTGATATAAAAAAAATTTTGATTGAATACTTATTATTGAATTTTTAACAAATCAAGACACGTTTCAGTATATGCTATAAAATTGCACTATGCAATTATTATGATTAAAAAAAAAACCAAACCCTATCTTATCTACACAACAAAACACACAAAACAAATATGAAAAACAACTTATAAAACAACATGAACATAAAATTTATTACTTAATTTAAATTGACTTTCCATCCTCCATTTCTTTCCGCAAAAATTTGAGTTATCTTTCCTTGTCAAATTCTGCCAGCATTTTTTGCTTACATTTTTTGCTTACATTATTGGTTACAATTTTACGGGGTTTGCCACCAAATCACTTCGCTAAATTCCTTATATAATGTTTTTCGTAAGTTATCGGTAAAACCAAGCAAAACCAATTATAAATCCAAAAGTGAACATAACGAGCACTTTTTAATATAAATTTAAACTGTTTATACATATTCAAGATGCTTGATTGATATAGTTAAAACATATAAGCCAAAACTTTTGTATTATCCCAGCAGCCTCTCTTTTTTTACGCCAATCAACCAGCTACAGAAACCACCAGCACGCTACACAAAATTTTAATTAAACATTGCTCACTATACATATAATTTAATATACAAAAGAAAAATTCAGATGCAGCCATGGTGTTAAGACAAAATTTCATAAAAAACTGGACACTTTAATAATGTCCAGCTACCATGAATTTTTAACTGAATAACCAAACCGCCCGTTATACTATAACAAGTCAGCGGTACTCCCCTTACCATTATACCCTATCTTCTTCTGCTTCGACTCAGGCATTCCAACAACATCAGAATGTTGAACAAGATTAAAGACTGCGATCTGCTTACTGAGATTCTCTGTCTTTGCAGAGAGATCAAGAGATGCAGCCGCCATTTCCTCAGAATTTGCTGTATTAGTATTGGTAATCTCGTCAATACGCTCTAGCCCAATAGTTATCTGCTGAATACTCTCAGCCTGTTCTTCAGAAGCCGTAGCAATAAGTTTAATAATATCCGAGCTTTTTGTCACACTCTTCACGATATCATGAAAACTTTCTGCTGTCTCACCTGCAATGCTTGTACCATTCGCCACTTTCTGAGCCGAATCCTCAATCAAGCTCGCCGTCTCACCCGCAGCTTTTGCACTTCTTGCGGCAAGGTTACGTACCTCTTCTGCTACCACCGCAAAACCTTTACCATGCACCCCGGCTCTGGCAGCTTCTACCGCAGCATTTAGCGCAAGTAAATTTGTCTGAAACGCTATATCGTCTATTGTTTTAATAATCTTGGTAATTTCCACACTGGAATGGTTGATTTCATTCATGGCATCTACCATTCCCTGCATCTGCTTACTGCCCTTATCTGCAGCCTCCTTAGCTGTCTCTGAGAGCTGTGCCGCATTCTGAGCATTTTTAGCATTATTCTTAATCTGCGAATTCACCATATTAACAGACGCAGTTATTTCTTCCAAGCTTGCTGCTTGAGATGTAGCCGCGTTTGAAAGATTGTCACTCCCTTCAGCCACCATTCTAGCATTATTTGATATCTCATCAATAAAGTTTCGAATACTCTGCAAAACGAAATTAAGCCTTGTCGACATCTTGATATAACTCTTACCAAGAGAATCCTTGTCTGAGGCTAGATGAATGTCATGACTGAGATCACACTCTGCAATAGACTCAGCAATTTCAAGTTTTTCCTGGAGTGCAGTTACCATGCCATTCAAAGCCTGCGTCAACAACCCGATCTCGTCCTTAGACTTAACATCAAGATTATTACTCAGATCTCCGGCAGCGATTTCTTCGGCCAATAGTTTTGCCGCATTAACCGGGCTAATCACCAAACTCCTTAATAACAAGATAATAAATGTTGAAAGCAAGATATCAATAACAACGATTTTAATAATCTCAATTTGTATCATTTTGCTAATTTGAGCTTTAGTGCTTGCCTTTAATGCAGCTATTCGTTTCATCATAATCCGATCATTCATTATGATAAACCCTTCCCCTTGATCTTCAGTATCTCCGGCCTCATCCGTATAGGTCAAAGGGAAGCTAATTGCCGCATCCATCTCCATTTTTTGGGGTAGCTCGGTCAAAGCTGTTATCTCTGAATTTTCATTAATAAACCCACTTATAAACTTTCCTGAAGTACTAAGGATATATATACTATAGACCGTACTGCTTTGCATCTCCACATTCAAAGCTTCTGCAATCTGCTCGTCATCATAGTTATACAAAGCAATTGGCACTACTCGTGAAAGTCTATAGACAATCTGTTGCCGCTCATGCTCAAGATTCTCTTGTTGTTCTTCAGTATACTTCACACAATCAGCATTAAGTTCTTTTTCTGTTGTATAATAAGTATAAAGTCCTAAAGCAAAAAGTGTTACTGTAGAAGCCAGGATAATCGCACCAGCCAGTTTAATTTGTATAGACATACCAGGTTCCTTTCTTATCCTGATGATGTTTCAAGCTCTAAACGCAAAAGCGAAGCTCAGTTATTTTGAATTATTCATCATCCGGTATATTATACTTTTCTTTCAACTGCGTATATTTATCTGTCTGCTTGAAGGCAGTAAGTGCCACATCAAACTTATCAACCGTCGCCTTATCAACAGTTTTTTTACTGAATGCAACATAATGCTTGACGATATAAACCGGTTTTTCAAGGGCTATAACCTTATCCGAAAGTCCCATCTGTTTAATAATTTCCATTGCGACCAGATAATCTTCCATAAAATAGTCGATCTTCCCATCTTCAAGCATTTTAAGATTGATCTCGGCATTTTTGGCTTCACGTAAAAATTTATCTTTTTTATTTGCTGCTTGCAGGTCATCCGGGATTGCCAATCCTCTGAGCATTCCAACCTTATACCCCTTAAAATTTCTGAAACTATCATATTTCAATTTTCCTGCATTTTTCTTGAGAATAAACAACTTATACACCCCGGCTGAAATATGTTCCTTAGGAAAATACAGTTTTTTCTCCCTTTCAGAATTCTCAATTGTCGGCAATATTGCATCATATTTCCCTTCAAAAGTTCCGTTCAACCCATTCTTCCATGGATATATTTTAAAACTTTTAAGTTTCAACCCATCTGTTTGAGCAAAGATCTCATCAATAATTTCAGAATCAAAACCAGTAGGATGTGAAATATCAATTTTACCATTGATCTCAGCAGCATAGGTAAAAGGTGGGAAAGCTTCACAAGCTGCAATAGACAGACCATCTGCAGCCTTTGCAGAAAAAACTCCAAAACCAAGTAAGAGTATTGCAACCAAAAATCTTTTAATAAACATTGCTATCTCCTTTTACAAAATGATCTAATATTAGTAATTTCGGCACTTTTGCAATTCAACGTCGACACGAAACATCTACCCTCACTGCAATATTTATCTTATAATTTCAACCTTTCCACCATCTTATGAGATAACGAAAAACTCAAATCAAAAACGACTGATGTGTTCACACCAACAGACACTGATACTCAAATTAGCTATATTATCCTTTTAACAAGTATTACTCGTAGTTCATATTCTGAAAATAACATGGAAGTGAATCAATAAATATTATGTGCAAAATGTACTAAACAAATTGCACCTTCAAATCTAGACACGCTTCAATATTGGTTATCAACAACACACAAAACTCATTTTAATATAACCTATTTTCAATAATCTGTCAAATTTGTTATTTTCAGCATAATGCACATTTGTATATTTTTTTAAAAATAATTGAGCCTACAATACATAAATCATACGTAACCAAAAAACATAAAATATATACCATAGTAATACGTAAAGACTTCAACTATATTTATTCCCCGAAAGCAGGCTATTGACGCCCTAATCACTTTTATATTAACAGGTAATCAATTTCATAAACCGAATTTTCTTACCTAGAACATTTAAGTAAGTTCTCAAACAGCGTATTTCTTATTGCTACATCCCAGCAGTACTATTCACGAAAATTGCAATATTACTGCAGATATCAAACCCTAAAACCTCTAAGACGTATTGCTCATATTATCCAAATACCTCAATAAGGCTAGAATACCGCAAAGGTTAACTAAACTACCTTTTAAGACAAAACGCCACCCAGTTAATATCCTCCCGCTATTATTTTACTTTTAATTTTAAGTTTTTCCCAAGAAAGACGTTAATAATCATATACGTATTATTGAGGGGAGGTAACAACGATGAAAGTAGATTCAAATTCCAACCTCATTATTTCTAAACTCAAACCAAATGTGCAACCTAATAAACAAGCTACAACTGCAAATTTAATTTCTAATCTTAAGAAAAACCACTCTAACGTTAGTATCAATATTAGTAATGCACACCTATTCGCAGATAATAACTCCACGACTTTGAATATTTCTCCAGCATATACTACAAAAGCTGCAAGCGATCCAGCAGTCCAGGCCAATATTGCGCGTTTGGCCGGTCTTGCAGATTCGTTTCCTACATATTTAAGTACTCACAACACCTTACCTGACGGCTCACAAGTAAGTAAGGTAAGCTTTGTAGTCGATGAAAACGGAGGTGTGAGCTGTAATTGCGAATATAGTCGTAAAAAGACTAATGACAATACACCTACATTCTTTGACAGACTCCAAGAAAAAAGAGAACAAGAAAGAGAAGCAAGCCGAATTGGAGGCAGAATAGACGTCTATAGTACTTCAAACTCCGCAACAAAAGCTATCGACTTAAAACAAGCCTATGCTAACAATTTAAAGCATAACCTTACTAGAAATTAATCTTTTTCATGCAAATCTAAAAAGCGTAGGAACTACCCGCTCCTACGCTTGCAGAATATAACATAATTCCTAACCCAAACTAATCAATATCAAAGGTTACCGCAACCTTACCGCATTCACCATTAGCCATAAGTTCAAAGCCCTTGCCCGCTTCTTCCAAGCTCAACCTATCGGTTACAATAACCTCAGGATTGATCTTCCACTCATCCAACTTCTCCACGAGCAGTTCCATATTCTGAATATTGGTTACCCACGATCCGTATATCGTCTTCTGATCATGGATAATATCACGACTCGGTTGAAACTCAACACTGCTCTCCTCACCAACAAAGGCAATCTTACCCCACTTGCGAGCCGCCTGGATCGCCACGAGACGCCCTCCCGGATGCCCAGAACAATCAAAAGACTTTTCACAACCATGCCCACCGGTTATCTCACGTACCTGCTGCACCGCCTCAGCTCCACTCGCACACACCACCTCATCTGCCAGGCCGAGCTTCTTGACAATACTACAGCGAGACTCATTCACATCCACCCCAATAGTCTTACTTGCTCCCATCGCTTTGGCCAGATGCAGACACGCCATACCAACCGGCCCGAGCCCTACAACCAACACCCTATCCAGCCCGCTCACGCCAACCTTGAGAATCGCTTCAAAAGTCGTCCCATAACCACACGCCACACATGACCCATCAATATACGATAATGAATCCGGCAACAACACACAATCCTTCTCATCAGCCAAAATATACGGTGCCATTCCCCCATCACGTTGCCAGCCATAAGCCTTGCGTAGCGGACTGGTACAACTTATCATATAGCCACGACGACAGTCATTACATAAGCCACACCCCGAGATATGATAGATTGCAACCCTATCCCCCTCTTTAAAACGCTTCATCCCCGAACCGGTCTGGACAATCTTGCCCGCAGGTTCATGGCTACAGACCTTGTCCATGTACCCGGATGGTCCTTCCCCCAAGTGCTCATGATAAATAAACTTAATATCACTGCCACAAATCGTTGCTGAACCAGTCTGCACCAATACCTCCCCATACCCCGGAGTCGGAATTTCGAGTTCTCTGAATTCAACTGTTGAGTTACCCGGCAAGTACGCCCCTGTCATCATATCTGTCATTACTCTCTCCTTTTTGAATTAATTAACGTATACATTCACCACCCGCACGCCTACTTTTATACCAATGCTAAAGTCACAAAAAAACTCCTCGGCAAGAATCAGCTAGCTTAATACTCAGGCTGCAAGCGATAGCCCTTAAAATCTGTTTTATCTATACCTAATTTACTTCCTTCGGTTACATAGAAGGTTACTGGCAATCCTTCTCCAGAACAACACTCGCCATGCGGCACCTCCTTCTTCATTACAAAAAAGCTCACCTCCGGATCATTGAAAACCGCCTCCAAGCAGACAAAATCCTCAGCGCTGAGAGTCTCGGCGTCAATCTTTGCAGCTAATTCCGCACGTGTGAGCAAGGATACAATCAAGAACATCTTGCGCTCCGCCACCCCTCCCAGTAGTAAGAATTCTTCGTTATCCGGATGCGACCCAAAGTTGAAACACTCCGAATTATTCAAGGACACATAGAGCAATGAATGTGTACCATACGCCTCCTCCGAGACATAGATCTGTTTACCGATCACCGCCTCTGGCTCAGCTTTAACTTGATAATCCTCGCGAGAAGGAGTAAGCCGAATAATCAAGTCTCTGTCCTCAAGCTCCTGCATAATACTGGCGGTCATCACCACCGGTTTCAACACGATATCACGCATAACACACTCCTTAAATCATAAACCCAAACTACTAAAATTGTACTCATAATAACTGCACTACACTATACCGGAGTCGAATTCTGCTCCACCAACTTTAAGAAATCTGCTGCCAGCGCATGACTCGGATCTTTAGCGATAATTTCATCACAAATTCGTCGCGCTTCCTCCTTATTACCCAGCCCACACTCCGCCTGCGCCAGTAGCATACGGGCTCGCCGCTGCTGACTCTCAGCCAGATCCTCCTCAAATAAGAGTAAATTAGGCAGACTCGTTGCAAAGTAATCTATCTTGGCCTCCTCCCCCAACAATTCCTGCGCATATGCCTTGAGTTCTTCCAGCAACTGCTCCGCCTTAACCTTCTCACCAAGCCGACGCAATGATATCGCTGAATAATAAGTCATCTCAGAGAATTCCCTGACCTCCATAGTCTGAAAATCTCCCTTGGTCTGAGCAGCAATCTTCCAGTGCCGCCGTGCCTTATCTGTATCTCCAACCTCTGCCGCCGCAACCCCCAACCAGTAATGAATATCCGATTGATTGGCAAGAAGATGCTTAGCTTCTCCGAGATTGCCGGGAGAGGTCAAGGCCAGCTCCAGGTACGAACATGCTGCCTGCGGCTCACCAGCAGCCAGCGCCTGTTGCCCGCGGAGCAGATTTAGCCGTACATGCAACCCTAGCGCCATACCTTCTCCTCCTTCCCACGGCTGAAACTTATGTGCATACAGAATCTCCGCCGTCTCTTCATATCTTCCCAGTTGGTTTAGAAGCGTACAATACTCTATCAACAATTCATCACTCGCACTGATCTCTTCCTTATACTTATCGAGTGTGGCGAAACGCTCTTCAGGCGCCATACCCAGGCGTTTGCACAACAGATCTCGTTCATACAGCAATCTGGCATCAGCCGGATTGATCTCTATCGCTTTGGCAAAAGCAGCTAGTGCCAGTTCATGATCAGAATTAATATTATAAGCACCTATCCCGATATTCCTCCAGGCGACAGCATTCTCGGGATCATGCTTTACCGCCTCCTGCCATAGTTGCAGCGCCTCTGCATGTCGCCGATTATTGTACAACAGATTACCCAAGTAATACGCGGCTCTACCCGCTTGCGGATTATGTTTCAACGTCGCTTCAAGTGCCAGGATCTCCTCAAGGCGTGACGGGAAGCAATAACTTGGATCACAACATTCCGCTTCCTCCCGGAGTCGCGCCGACTCCGGTGTATTTCCGCATTTTTCCTCTATCCAGGCTGCAAGATACAATAAGATCGGTCCGGTACCGCTTACCTCCTCCGGGGTTGTCGTTCTGAGTATATCCAAGGCCTCGGCATAAAAGCCGCTCCGCTCTAGATCAAGTGCCAGATCAACCCTCGCCTGACTATCAGCCAAGCACTCCTTACCCAGCAGATACCGTGACCAGATATCTAGCTTATCCAACGCTGCAACCCCGTTCAAGACCGCTCTAGCTTCAGACTCAAACCCGAGTTTACCGAGTATCATCGCTTTCAGATTGAGAAGACGGAGATTATCAGTATTATAGCGCAATGAGTAACCCACATGCTCTAACGCCTGAGTCCACTCCCGGCTTACACAGTCGAGCTCAGCCAATGCATGAAAAGCCGGCGCTCGCCACTGCATATTCCAAGTAGCTTTATACAAGGCGTCATACGCTTCCTTTAATCTCCCCTGAAACCTTAGAGTCAACCCGAGATTATAATACGCCTCGCCATCAGCCGGATTGGGATTTCTTCGAGTTAAGCGTTTAAGCGCGGTATTGAAATACTCCTCGGCCTGAGAGAACTGACCGCGTGACAGACATTTCAGCCCCATGGCGTTATTACAGCGCGCATCACCAGAGTCCCGCTTCAAAGCCTCCTGCCAATAGAGTTCCGGTAAACGTGTCGCGTGACGATACTGCTCCAGATGTAGACCGGTAATGTAAAGCTCGTCAGTCGAATAGATATCAGCGGGCGCAGGAGGTTCGCTTGCCGTCTCCGGCGCCACAGCTACTTCCCGTTTAACCGGAGTATAACTGACTAGCGTACCGTCTTCAGACCTCACAACCAGTTTTACTTCATCCATATTCAGCGTGACCGGTACCAGCAGCGTCTGCATAAATGGCTGTGACGGAGAGACAGCGACACTCTCGTCGAATAAAGTACTACCCGCCACCTCCAGCTTGACCTGAACCTGATCGTGTGCCGCTGTCGCCGCCACCCCAATTACCACTCCAGTATCTACCCAACGCAGACTTAGCGCAAAATCCTTGGTCGCCTGCTGTAGAATACCAATCTTATTCAACGGATAAAAATACTGCGACCAGGTCTTGGTCTCACCCGGAAGCAAGAAGGAAAAATCCGGCTGATTATCAGTATACACCCCGGCCATTATCTCGATATACGGTTCCTCGCTATCACTCAGGTTGCGATCCCAGGCGTAACCGAAATCATGATTACCCCAGGTCCACTGCTTCTTGCCTGGAGAAATATGATGATTAGCTACATGCACCGTACCGGCCTGCGCTCTATGATCATAACCACCACAAAAATCCCCTTCCGAACCAATACACATATATGAGGTCGGTACCGGGATATTGGCGTACCAGGAGAGATCGTTAGGCTTATAGTCGACCTCACCCTCCTTAATATTCCGGCAGTGCGGCGGCACAAACTTTGCCGGCTTCTCCCCCTCCGGTACTCCGTTCTCTGCCCGCTGCCGGTAATCAACACCATAATACTTATCCGAGCAGTGAGGAAAGGTACTCAACGCCCGCTTGGCATGATCGGCAACCATCGAGACATCAGCCGGGAAGAATGACTGATACTGCTCATGCACCCGCGTCGCAATATTTGCCCACCACAAGAAGGTCTGAACATTCTCGGTTCGGTTGTATGCTCGCACTTTGAGCTCTATATACGACCTGTCCGGATAAAGACAAACCCCATGCATCCCCTTCATATGCTGCAGCGGGTCATGATCAGAGAGCCAGATGGTTATCGCACCGTCAGCATGATACTCAATCTCATACCCAGTCGGCATATAGGTAGCAGGGCGATGATGCTGCGGCCAGTTGAATTCAATCCCTCCAGAGATCCACGGACCGGCCAAACCTACCAGAGCCGGTTTGATCACATCCTGTCGATAGATAAAGTCATAACCGTTGCTCTTATCCCGAGCTGAGAATATCCTCCCGCCAATCTCCGGCAGAATTACTACTTCAATATAATCATTCTCAATACATATCGCCTCCCACTCCTGCTCCACCTTCTCCTCGCTTACCCGATTATAAAACGGCAGAGGATAGGTCTTGCCGGAACTACCCTGGAAGACCCGCTTCTCAAGAAAGAAGGGATTTTTCTCAGGCTTATGCACTTTATAGGTTGGCAGGATGAGCTTCTTAACTTCTACATTTACTTTTGACATTTCAAAACCTTTCCGTACAGTGATTGAAATAAACTCACAATTCAACAACATATTTAATGAATAATTTTACTATACTATACCAGATAATTTCCCCTAAAAAATGCATAATATAACTTATAACATATAATATATTACGACAACAGCATGTAGTTTAATTGCAAACCAACACGAAAAGAGTGAAAGTCATAGAGAATAAGGACAACACGCAAAATTAATAGATGAAGAAATTTAAGATTATTGAGAAATACCATAAAGGATAAAGAAAGACAAAAGCAGGAATGTCGGGAAATCATAAGTTGCAGGCACTCGCAGCTTACTCTCCGGCCAAAGAGCGCAGAACGTCCCGAATTTTCAAAATAAATGCAGCCTCGTCACGTTAAGAGAGATTAGACTATGAATATTAACCCGCTTTACCTATTCTTGGCAACAAGTTGAACCAGGCTCAAATTGCGCAGATAATATAAATTACTCTCTACTTACCCCACCAATGGAAGTTCGATCGTAAAACGGCACCCATGTTCTGGCAGATTCTTTGCAGTAAGATTTCCATTATAGCGCTTGATGATCCCGTAGGCTATCGACAACCCAAGCCCCTGATTATCAGCACAACCTTTCTTCGTAGAAGAGAAAGGCAAGAAAATATCGGTAGTCTTCTGCTGCTTAATACCGATACCATTATCATCAAGAATGATAATACCGCTGCCGCCGCTACTACGTACCTGAAAGCTGATCCGCCCTGCCCTACCGGCTGAGATAATTGATTCAAAACTATTGCGGACTAGGTTCAATAGTACCTGTCGAATCTCACCTTTATTGGCTCTTATCGGCAGAGTAATATCCGGCGTCTCATTAACCAGATCAATACGATTATGCTTCGCCTCAAATCCAAGGATAGATACTAGGTTGTTTATCACCTCGGTACAATCAAAGACCTCTGCAGGAATATCGTCACTACCCGAAAAAGTACGGAGTCCGCCGGTGATCCGTTTAATTTCATTGATCTCTTCTCTGATATTCTGTACCGCCTCCAGGCGTTGTGCAGCCGACGCTTTACCGCCGAGAAAAGCAATATACGAAGCCAGAATATTCAAAGAATTATTGATCTCATGCGAGATCCCGGCAGACAGGAGGCCGAGTGAAGAGATATTCTCAGCCAGACTGATCTTCTCCCGCAGATTCTCGGTAATAGTCACATCTTCAAGAATTATCATGCGACCGGCAACAGCTTTCTTATCGTGAATGTTATGCACTCCTATCTTCATTCTCAAACTCTGATTATTAAGGCGCATCGGCACACTCACCGGCAGCTCAATATCTTCAGAATTATCGGTTATTATCTGGAGTATCTTGGGCTGCGTATCTTCCAGCAACTTCTTAATATCCTGATCCAGAGCCAGAGGATTGATATCGAATAAGGTCTTGGCAGAACTGTTGGCAAAGGTGATCTTATCGGCATTATTCAGAATAATGATTGAGAGTGGCAACTGTTCAAGCAGTGCTTCGAAATACAGCAGCATATCATGAAACTGCTTGCTCTCGGGAGGTGAATTACTTTCAAGCTTGGCATAACATAATTCCAACAGATTGAGCCGTTCCATCGCTCCGGTCTTCTCGGTAAGCAGGATATGCCCGCGCCGGAGTATACTCACCCTGTCGGCATACTCAGCGGTGCTCTCAAGATCATGGGTTACCCAGAGTACACCGGTATCGGCTCGCAGGTACTTACGTATAAGCACCTGCGCCCGGGCGAATATCTCAGGAGGCAGAGAACTCAAGGCTGAATCAAGAAGCAGAATCTTTGGGTTACGGTAGAGACAACGGAGCAAGCAGATAAAGATCTTATCACTTGAAGAAAGAGTTTCCACAATCGTATCGGCCTTAATTTGCACATCATTGGCTTGCAACCAGGCTGCGATATTTGCCGCTACCGTCCGTTTTTTAAAGAACAGGTTATGCCAAGAATAGTGCGTACCGATAACAATATTCTCCGCCACCGTCATGCGCTCGAATAAATCAGCGCCCTCCCACATTACCTCAATATTCTTCTTGAGCTGTTTTCTGGAGTAGATTTGATTATTCTCACCCGTTATATAGCCCAAGGTTGGTCTGAGCAGACCACAGAGAACTTTACAGAGGAAGGTCTTGCCCTCATCATGATTACCGACCAGGGCGTGAACCTCTCCCCCATATATCTCAATATTAGTATCGGTCAGAATACGTTTATGATTATAATCAAGGTAAATCCCTTTAGTCCTGAGAATCGGCTTCACCATATACCTCACTAAGAATCAAATACTGGCAACGATAATATGCGCAGCAACTCTAAATAAATTTTATCTTATATTTGATCAATTTATTATACAAGGTTTTTCTGCTTATCCCCAACAGTTTGGCGGCTTTGGTACGGTTCATATTGGTTGTCTTCAGCGCATCAATGAGCACCTGTTTTTCCGATTCCTCCAAATCATATACCGGCGAAGCCTCCACTGCTCTCACCGACACCTCCGGTGAAGCATGAAACTTAATATCAGCAGCAAGAAGCACCTCTCGCGGGCAGAGTGTCGTACTTACCTCCAGAGTATTACGTAACTCCCGTATGTTCCCCGGCCAGTCATAATTCAATAGAACCATAAGCGCCTCGTCTGCAAGCTGCTTGACCTTTCCGTTTACTGCAAACATCTCAAGAAAGGTTGCGGCAAGCTGCGGTATATCTTCTTTACGTTCACGCAAGGGAGGGATAACAATACATGCCGCGTTGAGTCGATACAACAGATCTTCTCTGAAGAGGTCATGAGCGATAAGCTCCTGTAGGTTCTTATTGGTAGAGGCAATAAAACGAACATTTACGCTTATCGTCTCCTGTCCTCCAACCCTTCGAATCTCGCCGTATTGAATTGCGCGAAGAATTTTAGCCTGCGTGATTAAAGACATATCACCGATCTCGTCCAGATGCAGACTTCCGCCAGCGGCTTGCTCAAAAACTCCGACCTGCTTGGCTGTAGCCCCGGTATACGCACCCTCCTCATGTCCAAAGAGTTCATTATCGAGCAAGCTCTCGGCAATTGCCGAACAGTTAACCTTTACCAACCGGCCACGACAACGCTGAGAAGAACTATGAATATAATCAGCCAGCAATTCCTTGCCGGTTCCGCTCTCGCCATAAATCAAAATAGGGATATTACTCTTGGCAAGGCTTTGGGCCGTACTCCACACCTCCTGCATCTTTGGGCTCAAAGTCGTAGTATAGTCGGGAATTTTATCCCGCAGGGCAGTACTTACGGTACCGCTGGAAGCGGCACCATCTCTACCCTTGAGGGTATGCTTGAGCAGATATAAGAGCTTTTCAAAATCCAGCGGCTTCTCCAAGAAATCCACCGCCCCTATCTTGATCGCCTGTATCGCCGACTCCAAGGTTGCATACCCGGTAATCATTATCACCGGAATCTGCGGCGCAGACTCAACCAGCATCTGTAGAACCACCAGCCCATTCTCTTCACCCAGACTTAGATCCAGTAGGATTATATCCGGCGTTTTTAGCTTGATAGTAGCGATTGCAGTTTCCGAGTTATGCGCTGCATAATAGTCATAGTCATGCTGTGAAAAGAATAATTTGAGGCTCTTATGTATCTTGGGATTGTCGTCAATGGTCAGTATTTTCATGCGTTACTCTACTCAGGATACTCCAAAAAGACAAAGGGTTACTCTTTTATTATAGCCGATAATAATACTTGTTAAAGTACATTATTTGAATTTATTTTTAACCGAGTACCCTTATAATAGCACGTATAAGGCAGTTGAGTACTTTTTACTCAATTGAGTAAATTTCAACTCAACAAACGGGTAAGCATTACTCAAGTATCCGCAATGATGCTTACTAATAATTCTAACCTCATTTCTTTTTATTATAACTTTAATGCGTAATAGCCGGTTAAACCTGCTCCTGAGATTAGAAATTTAATTAAACATATTTTTTGGAACTCTCCTTGTGTAACCATGATTATTGTTGTGGCAGAAATTTGTTTTTGTTTTTGAGGTTCATTGTAGAGAAAGGTTATCAAATGAAAGACTTACTCCGACTATCACTGATTCTTCCCCTGTTGCTGCTTGCCGTTGCTAGTAGCACCTGGGCGGATGACAACCCTGCAGACCAAGGAAAGCTGATCAAACCCATTGACAAAAAGCTCTCCTTTGTCTTTATTCCCAAAGTAATACATCCTTGGTACGATGTTGTCGAACAGGGAGCCAAAGCCGCAGTCGCCGACTTTAAAAAACGCGGCATTGATATTGAAGTAAAATTTGATGCGCCTCCGGTTGCAGATATCAGCAAGCATATGAGCGTGATTGAAGCCAATATCAGCGCCGCTCCTGACGGACTGGCCATCTCCTCACTTGACCCTGCAACCAACGCTCAGTTGGTTAATGATGCGATCAACGCCGGCATAAATGTCATTACCTTTGATACCGACGCTCCTAGCAGCGACCGAATCTGTTATGTCGGCCATGATGGCGACTTTCAAGACGGTTATGATCTTGGCTTATTCCTCGCCAAGAAGATTAACGAAAAAGGCAAGGTCGGCATACTTGCAGGAAGCCTATCAGCGCCAAATCATGTAAACCGTGTAAAGGGCTTTAAAGAAGCAATCAAACAATACCCAAATATTGAAGTTGTCTTTGAGCGTCCGGACAACGATGATCTGCAAAAGGCGGTAGAACTTACTGAGAATGCGCTACAGGCAAATAGTGACCTGGTAGGCATCTTCGGCTGTAACGCCTCAAATCCAATTGGTGCCGCCAGAGCCATCAAGTCTGCCGGACTCGCCGGCAAGGTTCATATCGTCGGTATGGATGATCTTGAAGAAACTCTTCAACTCATTCAGGAAGGCGTTATCGATGCTACCAAAGCCCAGAGACAATGGGACATAGGTTACTGGGGCGTGGTCTATCTGGTAGCGATGAATGAGAATCACACCGTTCCTCAGAAGCATGATACAGGTTCACGCATCATTACCAAAGAAGACTTGAAATAATAACTGACCCACGGCAACCCTACTGTAGAACGAGTAATCTGCATTCCTTGTTCTACAGTAGTAATCAGCAATAGACAAGGAATAATTATGAATGAAATAGTTTTCTCCGCAGAGAATATTTCAAAATCCTTCCCGGGAGTCAAAGCCCTAAACTCTGTGTCGGTAAATATCCGACGCTCTGAGGTACACTCTATAATCGGTGAAAACGGAGCCGGCAAGAGTACGCTGATGAAGATCATCTTCGGGCTCTACACTCCCGACTCAGGAGAGTTATACTCCCACGGAAAACGCGTGACCATCGACTCACCGCTGGCCGCGCAAAACCTCGGTATCGGTATTGTTCCCCAAGAACTAAATCTAGTTCCAAATCTTTCAGTAAAAGAAAATATCTTCCTGGGTTCACAACCCATGAGCCACACACCATATATAATAGACAAAAAGAGTCTCAAGGAAAAGGCTCTCACCGTAATCGCCAGACTCGGTGTAGGCATCGACCCTGATCTGCCGGTAAAAGCGTTATCTTCCGCTTACCAACAGTTGGTGCAGGTTGCCCGGGCGCTAGCCTTCGGTGCTGATATTCTCATCTTTGACGAACCAACAGCCAGCCTGACCCTCAAGGAGACAGAGAGACTATTTGAAATTATCCATAAATTCACAGATGACGGCGGCTCTATCTTCTATATTTCACACCGCTTGGAAGAGATTCTGACCATTTCAGATAGAATAACGGTATTTCGCGACGGGAATTATATTACAGAGTTATCTCCCAAGGCTACCACCAAGGAAGAGATGGTCAACCAGATGGTCGGAAGAGAGATTGATCAGACACAGGTACGACGGCAGTACAGCGCAGAGGGCAAACCGGTCGTACTGGAAACCCGGGGGCTGACGCGTGCTGCTGAATTTGAAAATGTCTCCTTCAAACTGCACCAAGGCGAAATTCTGGGCTTTTCCGGATTGGTTGGAGCCGGACGCACCGAACTCGCTTTAACTATATTTGGTTATAATCGAGCCGACAAAGGCGATATTATCATAAACGGCAAACTACTCAAACCCCGACACACCTCCGAGGTTATCCGCCACAAACTGGCTTATGTCCCGGAAGAGCGAAGACGGCAAGGAATATTCTCCCTGTTATCAGTACGAAAGAATATGACCTTCCCCATTCTACATGAGTTCTGCCATAAGGGTTGTATCAGCGGCAGAGAAGAAGCCGCACTGGTCAGTGACTTCGTTACCAAGCTGAATATCAAACTCGCCTCGCAAGATCAAAAGATCCAATTTCTTTCCGGGGGCAACCAGCAGAAGGTTATTCTTAGCCGTTGGATAGCCTCCAAGAGCGAGATAATAATTTTAGACGAACCAACGAGAGGTATAGATGTCAATGCCAAGAATGAGATTCATCAACTGATGAAAGAGTTGGCCGAACAGGGAGTATCCATCATCGTAATCAGTTCAGATCTTGAAGAGGTTATAAATCTATCAGATAGAATTCTTATTATGCATGAAGGATTGATAAAGGGTGAAGTCAGTGCCGCGAGCACAAATCAGGAAGAGATAATGAATATTGCACTGGTCGGTGCGGATAAAGAATAAAGGGAATATATATGAATTTTTTAAAAATTATAGTTAAACTGGTCAAGACCAAGGAATTCAGTATCTTTTTAGGCCTGGTCTTTCTCTGTCTGCTCCTGAGCCTCACCACCACCACCTTCCTGACCAGGTTCAACATGGCTATCGTCATCAGACAGGTATCGTTTATTGCTATCGTAGCCCTAGGTCAGACTCTGGTTCTACTTACTGGTGGTATCGACCTCTCAGTCGGCTCCATCGCCGGACTCAGCAGTATTCTCGGTACCTTACTCATGACCTCTGCCGGCATAGATCCGTTCCTCAGCACTTTTCTAGGAATAGGCACCGGCTTTATCTTCGGTCTAATAAACGGCCTGTTTATTGCCAAACTCCGGCTCAACGCCTTTATCGTAACCCTCGCCTTCGGCGAAGCCTTCGCCGGAATGATTCTGGTAATCACCAAAGGTTATCCCGTGTTGAATCTCCCTGCCGCCTTCACCTATCTCGGCCAAGGTATGGTCGGTTCCTTCCCGGTTCCGGTCATCATCATGACGGTACTGGCAATAATCATGATCATAATCTTGCATAACACCCCGTTCGGTCGAAATATCTACGCTATCGGGGGCAATCGTGAAGCGGCGGCACTGGTCGGCATCAAGGTAGAGAATACCATTATGATCGTCTACGCCTTATCTGGAACCCTCTCTGCTCTCGCCGGTCTGCTACTGACCAGCCGTATGAACGCAGGGCAACCGACAATCGGCTCCTCCTGGGTAATGCCGAGCGTTACTGCAGCAATTATCGGCGGCACCTCACTCTCCGGGGGTGAAGGCACTATAATCGGTACCATTATCGGCGCAATCTTCATGGGAGTTCTGGCCAATGGTATCGTCCTGCTCAAGATCTCGTCCTACTGGGAGAGAGTTATTGTCGGGGTTGTCGTCATCCTAGCGATTGTAATTGATCTCCTACGCCACCGCAAACGCCCAAAAATGTAACCAATTATCCATATCTTTTCATCCACAAACACGCAAAACCTATAACACCAAAACATAAGCAAACAAAACGCCTAGGCATACTGAATAATCCCAGTCGGCCTAGGCAATATATTTCCAACTTCTTTATAATCGCGGATAATACCTTCGAGTCAGTCCCACGCTCTCGTGATACCCTTGCGAAAATAGTCCTATGCGGGCTGCACTCTTAAGTTATAAGAGCGAATAACCCTTCCTTAGAATTTGGAACAAACAGCCACCGGCTATTCAATAATCGCAGCCAATTCACAGATTTGCCCCCACTCCTGCTGCAGATACTCCCTGGCTTTCGTGTTACTCTGCTGGTGCTGCTCAGAGATCAGAACGCGCAATTCTGCCTCCCCTTCTAGTTCTCCAAACCCGTCTTGGTTTATTATCTCGTCTACCGTATCTTCAATAACCAGCCAATCGTGCGCTTCCCCCAGTTCGGTCTGAATTGATTTCAAGTACTCAAGGGTTCCTTCTGGAGTCTCGACCAGCACCGGAGCAAGAAGTTCAAACGAATAACGAAAAGCCTTATACTTAACCCTGAGCTTATGCAGCGCCCGGTCGTCCCCTTTCGTCAAGGCCTCCTCGTAGAGAACCCCAACCTCTGCTAAAAGATTATGTAATAAATCACTGACCGCCAAACACCTTTCCTTCTTGAGTATCTTCATACTCGCTTTTTTACTAAAATACCTGGCAATATTCTGCTCCTTTAAGACACAACAACTCTTTACAATCTTCTTCTGCAGCTTACTCAAACTCTTCTCCAATACCCCGATTACCGCCAAAAAGCACTCGCTCGTCAGTTCCAGATTACGCAGTTTCTGCAACAACTCATGATTATCCCTGATAGCATTCAACACCTTGCGAAACTTTTTGACCGCCACCATCTTCTTCGCCGGGATAAGTCCTGCGCCGTAGAGTTTTTGCATCGCCCCGTCAACTACCAGCAAGCGCCGCAATGAAGTACTCAGATCATGGGTATGTTCACAAGTAGGATCCTTAATCGTCTTTGCTAAACTCTGTTTAAAATAATCCCTACGCCAGGCAATTGCCGAACTCAGCGCTGCACCGATACTCGATTCTGACATAATTATAATCCCCTTTTCAGCATCCCAAAAAGCATCATCAAGCCTTATCTAGGTTCACCCTTCTTCAGCCACTATACTTGCGGACAAGCAACACCACACTCAAGCACATATATTCAATTTAACATTTTAGCAGAATAAAAAGCATTCGCCATTATAAAAAACCAGCGCCAGCCAAATTAATTTTCCAATGTTTTGGCGTCACCACCCCTAGACACAACAAAAACTTTTTCTAGCAATTCGTAGTATAACCGTGAAATACCTCTGTCCCGGCTTTTAAGAACATTATCTATAGCTAATGCTTTACAAAAATAATAATTACCCTTATCATATCCGCAAATACTATAATTAGGTAAACTCAAGCATACTGAGTTTACTCCGCTTCAAATTATTATAATAAGGAAACCACATGCGACTCTCAACCAAATCCAGCGTCCTCATTGCCCTTATGACTCTAATCTCACTATATTTAACCGGTTGCACCATCACTAATCTCGCCCCTCCACAAGAGAACGATGGCTTTTTGCAGCGTGAACTAGAGAAAAATTTTGGCCCATATGAGAGCGAAGCCACCAAGATGTACGGCAACGAGAAGACGCTATAAGTGAGCATAAACTGTCTTAAAACATGATTTTTTCTAACCTTTAGAATTATTTGGATTTTTTTTTTATACTTAAACGTATAATTATGCAGAACCATGTTCTATCTGTTGCCCATTAATTCTGCCAAGAATAAGGAGAGATATCATGAGCAGTATTGGCTCTATATCGAGTGGTTTTTCACTTCAAAGTATCAATTTCCAGAAACCGAATCAACAGAATGTTGACGACCTCTTTGCCAACAGTGATGCTGACGGTAACGGCGGTCTGAATGAGACAGAATTTACTTCCTTCGATGCCTCAATGCAAGACGCTATGAGTCAGAGCATGCCCGGCTCCGGCATGGCACCACCGCCGCCACCTGCAGAAGAGAGTGCGGAAGATCTCTTCAGCAAATTTGACCTAGATGGTGATGGTAAGGTAACCGCCGCCGAGATGCAAGCGGCACAGGAGATCTTTGCTGAAGACTCTGAGAATAGTGATCAAGCTGCTGCGGATATGCTCAGTGAACTTATGAACCAGAGCTTCCAGTCATTGATAGACATGATGGACTCAGCACCCGAATTGGCTAGTGAGAATCAAGAAGAGGCTCAGGATGACAATTCTGTATTCAATCAGTTCAATCAGCAATATGCAGCTCAGATTCAAGAATATATGAAGCAAGCCAGCTACGAGACTACAGCCAACACCCAGGCATCAAGTATTATCTCGGATACGGTCTGAGTAAGAAATTATCTTTAACGTTAGCATGTATTAAGCCGCACCCTTATCGGGTGCGGCTTAATACATGCCATTGGTACAACCGCCCATTACAAGTAAACTACCTACCGTAAAGATAAGCATCAATCTTCGCCTGAGCGCCAACATCATACATGTCAACGGTCAATCCAGGAATGTACTTACTTGCTTCATAGACTACAGGCATAAAATCACCATGTACCCCGACACAATGATGGATATACGGCCCTTCTACTAGCTTACGCTCCAAAGCCAGCCAATCCTCAACCTCAATCCAGACATAAGTACCCATGATATACGGCCCCTCAACCCCTTTGGCCTTACCTGCAAGCAACTTATACTCACCGTGATCACCGTCAAAACGAAGTATTGTCATCTCTCCCCCCTTGATCTCAGAGAGTACAGCCCCGGCACACTTTCCGGGCAAGGCAAAAGGTCTTCCTAGAATAGGCTTCTCTTTTGCCAGTGAGAGCGGGTATGGACCACAATGCTGAAGAAGTTCGGCGTTATCATTCTCAGGATGCCTTACTGTCCAGTCGGCAAAGAACGGCGAGGTAGTTCCCATGGTTGCAGCTTGCGCCAGAACCGACGTAATTGCTCCATGAATATCAGTTTCACAAGCGACCGGAATACCGAGATCAGTCAGGATTGAGTTACAGACACATGGCATAATAGATAGTTCATTCTGGAGTGAATCCCAGCACTGAATGGCAATAGCACTGCAGTCGTTATTCTCTGCCGTCTGCTGCATCGCCACCTTGAGTGCCGCCACTTTGCGCACCTCATCTGGATTTACCTCTATCTGCATCTTCTCCTGCAGAAAGGCGATAGTCTCCGCGACCTCACTACTTTCAGTATCAGCATTGAGCCGTCGCACCTCAGCAACAATTGCTGAGAGGGTAACCGGAAATACCTGAATACCAAATTTCTCCAGTAGTTCACCCTCATTACACATTACCGTCCAGAAACCTGCCGGTCTTGGCGCTATCTGCAGTACCTTGGTAGACTTGAATTCCCTTACGACATTACTCGCCGCAACAAAATTCTTTACCCCCCGCTCGAAACTGACATCTTCAAGACGGTCGTTCGGTATATAAGTAAAAGGCAGATTGAAACGGCGTAAGACCTTACCGGTTGCGAAGAGTCCGCACTGTGAATCTCTAAGTCTGGAGCCGTCTTTGAGCGGGGACTCATCCCGCGGCCCCCAGAGGAGCACTGGAAGCTTGAACTCTGCGGCAACCTTACACACAAGATCTTCTGTACCGAAATTACAATGCGGGAAGAAGAGGCAGTCTACCTTTTCGGCTCTGAATTTAGCAATGACCTTGGCCACATCGCTCTCAGAATGCAAGAGTCCTTCATCATTGATATCATCAATTCCTACATAATCAATACCCAGTTCGTCCAGCCGCCGATAGGTCTTTTCTTTATAGGCATGCGCATCCTCCTTACTGAAGATAAATCTTCTGGTAGGCGCCACCCCCATCTTTACAGTATACTTTTTCATAATTATCCCTATATCTTTTTTCTAATCAAATAACTTGTCTATTTTGCCACTAATGCTTTAGCATTCATCTTCTTCTGCATCTGGTCAAATACTACCGCAGCAATAATAACCAGACCTTTAATAACATTCTGCCAGAACTCAGAGACCCCGAGCATTACCAGGCCGTCATTGAGAATACCGATCACAAACGCACCGACAATAGTTCCTCCAATAGTACCCACACCACCAGATAATGAGGTTCCACCAAGTACCGCTGCCGCAATAGCATTCATTTCATAACTCTCACCGGTAGCCGGATGTGAAGCCACAAGCTGTGAAGATATTATCAGCCCAACCAAACCCGCACAGAAACCAGAGAACATATAGACCCAAAGCGTAACCTTCTTTACTTGTACTCCCGAAAGTGTCGCAGCTTTTGCATTACCTCCGATAGCATAGATATGTCGTCCGAGCGGGGTCTTCTTCGCCACATAGATAGCCAGGCACGCAAGCGCAATCATAATCCAGATTGAAACCGGCACCCCGATTATTTTCCCAGCCCCAAGATACGTAAATCCGGTATTACCCAGTTCAGCTTTTCCCTGAAGATTAGGGAAGGTAGCTCCGCCTGAACGCAAATTAGCCAGACCTCTAGCAATATACATCATACCCAGCGTACCGATAAACGGTGCAACATTGAGCTTGGTAATCAGAATTCCGTTCAGATAACCGATAAAAGTTCCGATGATCAACACCGCAATAATAATCGCCCAAATCCCCAAATACATCGTGCTGCCGCCAGGCAAAGCAAACCCCTCATAAATAAGCCCACCCGCGATCATACCACATAAGCCGACAATACCGCCGATCGACAGATCAATTCCCCCAGTAAGAATTACAAAGGTCATACCCAGAGCCAGGATAGCTGTAATCGCCACATGCTTACCGACAGTTACCAGATTGAGTAGATTTAAAAAATTAATATTCTTGGTAAACTTGAGAAGAGCGGTGATAACCACAGTTATAATGATCAGAGCGATTACTGTTCGCATCTTCATTATCCAGAGGCTTATGTTAGTATTCTTTTTATTCTGCATTTCAACTCCTAATATTCCTAATAAGGAAAACACCCTTAAAAATCGCTACCCTACCTTGGTCGTTCTGTGTCCAATTGCCGAAGCATCAACCAGCCTTTCTTCGGTAATTTCAGCTTTGAGTAATTCTTTGGTCTTCCTACCCTTGGACAAAACAATCACCCGATCACAAACCCCAATTATCTCCTTGATCTCCGAAGAGACAAACAATACGCCAAGCCCCTCTTTTGCCAGTTCATTCATCAGCATAAAGACTTCACCCTTGGCTCCAACATCAATTCCGCGCGTCGGTTCATCCATCAACAACACCTTTGGTTCGGTCAACAAACACTTCCCGATCACGACCTTCTGCTGATTTCCTCCGCTCAGGGACGATACCGGCACACTCGCACTCGGCGCCTTGACACTCATCTTATCAAACATTCTCTGAATAGATTTTGTCTCCAGACTTTTGAGGATATGAAAACCGCTCTTAAGCAAGCGCCAGAGACCGGCCAAAGTCATATTATGCCCCACCGAAAGAATCGGCACGAGTCCCTCACGCTGTCTATCCTCCGGAACGAGTACGACCCCTTCTTTTATCCGCTCTTCAATATCCTGATTCTTGAGGATCTTCCCCTTCAATTCAATCTGCCCGTCATAATCACGGTTGAGCCCCATTATCGCCTCAAGAACTTCTGACCGCCCTGCTCCAAGCAGACCATAGATTCCCAGGATCTCACCTTTCTTCAGTTCAAAGGAGATACCTTTAAGATCTTCTTGTTCATTACTGAACCTACACGACAGATCCTTGACACTCAAGACGACCTCATCAAAATCTGGAGCCTCACGTACCGGGAACACGTCTCCCCAGTCTTTTCCAGCCATACTCCGAACAATCCACTGCAGAGTGACCTCTTCCATCGGCTTCACCGTCACCAGTTCACCATCACGCAATACGGTGATATTGTCACCAATCTCAATCAATTCTTCCAGCTTATGCGAGATATAAATAACGGCAACGTTATGACTCTTGAGCTCATTAATAATTCGAAAGAGCACCCTAACTTCGGGGTTACTGAGTGCCGAAGTAGGTTCATCCATTATCAGTACCCGCATCTCATTACGCAGTGACTTGGCAATCTCAACAATCTGCTGCTGCCCCACCTTCAGATTTGATACCAGTTCACTTGGAGCAATATCCTGTTCCAAACGCTTAAGCAGTACCGCCGCCTCCCGTTCTTGCTTTTCTTTATCGATATTGCCAAACTTATCAGTAAGCTCACAGTTCAAAAATATATTATCCGCAACGGTCAAATTAGGGCAGAGATTTAATTCCTGGTGAATAATTCTTATCCCCAGCTTTTCAGCATCTTCTGTGGTATTTATCTTTATCTCCTTCCCCTCCCAGAAGAGTTCTCCTTCAGAAAGAAATTCAATACCCGCCATGATCTTCATGAGCGTGGATTTTCCCGCTCCATTCTCCCCAACAAGCACATTCACCTTACCCGGATATATTCTAAAATCAACGCCTTTTAACGCAGTTGTTCCCGGATAACGCTTGACGATATTCTGCGCTCTATACAAGACCTCTTCTGGAACAGCTTGGTGTACCGATGTTTGATTGTTCATAATTATTATTTATCCTCAACACTTATTTTAACCGGTGTAATAAGAACCTTTCCGTGCTTATCATAGGTAAAAGCTCCTTCAAATTCTATTTCCTTACCCACCAAATTATTTTCAGTAATATTATTCACTACATTCTGCAGAATATAACTTTTAATCTCTTTAGAGACCTTGGCGAATTCGATCTGATTGACAAAATCATTAAAATCTATAAATGATAATGAATCACGAATTGCACTCTTCTGAATAACCGGACCAATCTGAATAACCGCATCTTTTTTCCCAGATACATCCTTAATATCCAGCACTATTTTCCCAGCTTTTGACTTGGTATTGACATCTTTAACCTTTGCCTTACCCTTGACGATAAAATTCATCGGGCTAAAATCGTTATTGCGTACTCCATGCTTCTGCGCATAACCATCTGGATCCTCTTTGAGTCCGGCAATAACCTGCTGTATAGGGATTGCATTGGCGTCAAACTCTGGGACAAGCTTAGACGACCAGATATCGGCAATATAACCTTTCATATCTTTTCCATCATCACTATTTGATACCGCCTTAGCTTTTGCATTCATCTCAGCAATCTCTTGAGGAGAGAGAGTAACAGAAGTAGCAACCGCCACGACCACAAAGATTACCAGTAGTGCCAGCAAAACCAATACTTTAATGTTTGACATTTAATTCTTCCTCATCCTGAACAACCAGATTTATTTCCCCGATACTCTGAAATATCCGCTCCTAAGCCTCACCTCAGAGAACCGGGGTATAACTATTAATTTTCAATAACTTCTGTTTACAACCACTTATTCGACCTTAAGATCGAAAGATTCGAGTCCTTTAGCATTTGAAGAATCGATCAAGACACAGTCTGTAAGCTGCTTTTCAGGTAGACCTGTAGACCCACTATTGATAAATTTTTCAGCCTGTTCTACAGCCATTTTAGCATTGACCGCACAAGTCTGCAGTACTGTAGCCTTAATATCACCGGCCAGAATAGAATCACGAACATCATTACTGCCATCAAAACCAACAACAACAATATCCTTCATACCCGCAGCCTTGAGTGCAGCCATAGCCCCCATTGCCATTGTATCATTACCGCAGATAACCCCCTTGATACCAGGATTAGCCTGAATAATAGTCTCCATCTTGTCATAACCTTCAGTCTGCGACCAGTTGGCACTCTGACGAGCTACAAGCTTGAGGTCAGGATACTGATCTATAACCTCATGGAAGCCCTGTGAACGAATACCGGCGTTGGTGTCAGACTCTTTACCTACGAGCTCGACATAGTCCCCAGCCTCACCCATATACTCGACAAATGCCTCACCTCCGAGCACAGCACCTTGATAGTTATTGGATACAATCTGACTAACCGCAAGATCAGGAACATTGATCTCTCTGTCAATTAGAAATACAGGAACGCCTGCATCCTTGGCCTTCTTTACCGCAGCAACAGTAGCATCCGCACCGGCATTATCACAGATAATCGCCTTTGCCCCACTGGCAATTGCGGTTTCAAATGCCTGATCCTGCTTATTGGCATCATCATCGTGTGAGAGCACCAATGTTGAATAACCAAGATTCTCCGCTGTAGCCTTGGCAACCATAGCCTCTGTTTTGAAGAAGGGGTTGTCATGTGATGGAGTTACAATTACCATCAACCCTTTGTCTTCAGCATGAATGTTTGCAGCAAATGCCATAACAAGTGCAACCATAGTCAGTAGAATTCGTTTCATAGCTTTTTCCTTATAACAAAAAAACAAAAAAAATAGTACAACACAAACAACAATGATGCTTACGTTGAAAAATAATAAATTCAGCAAAGACTAAGATAAATTAATTTAAAGAACAACCACTAAAAGACTAGCCGTACCCTGAATTATCCACCCCGTAAAGCGTTTTCTGCCTTCAAACAACCTCTGAATAATTCAAGAACACGTTACTTAGAGAATACACCACAAATATAATTTGTCAAATTAATTTAAAAAGATTTATTTAAATTAATTTACAGAAATCGGCTCTTTCCCCTATCTCCGCTTACACCGCAACCGCAACCATTCCCTTTACATTTTATATACAATACAGCATAAATCGTAAATATTGTGCAAAAAACCCCTTGAATAAGGCGTCAATAAGCATTACAAAAAACTATCTAAAGCTTTAAATTTTTTTAAATTTATTTAATAAATTTATTGACTAACTGCTTTTAGCTATTAAACTAACAGTAGTAATAACCTGTCCGGCAATATCAACTTTTTTTAAAGGAATTACCATGACCAATCTTACCGAGCTGCAGAACAAGGCAACAGCGATCAGAATTCGCCTGGTTGAGATGATTCATCACGCCAACACCGGCCACACCGGCGGTGCGCTCTCGGCCACCGACATCATTGTGTCGTTATTCTACCATACCTTAAAGCACGACCCCCAGCAACCAGACTGGTCGGAGCGCGACTTCTTCCTGCTGAGCAAGGGGCATTCGGTCGAGCCGTACATCTGTGTGCTGGCGGATCTGGGTTATTTCCCAGAGAGTGAGCTTGACAGCTTCTCGGCGTACAAATCGATGCTTATCGGCCATCCGTCGCGGAAGGTTCCCGGCATGGAGATGAGTACCGGCGCGCTCGGCCACGGCCTGTCTATCGGCGTTGGTATCGCTCTGGCACAGCATCGGCAAAAGAAGCCCAACCGTGTATTCACGCTTATGGGCGACGGCGAACAGGCTGAGGGCTCGGTCTGGGAAGCGGCGATGGCCGGCAGCCACTACCGGCTCGGCAATCTTGTCGGCATCATCGACCGCAACTACCTGCAGATCAGCGGCAACACCGAGGAGGTCATGGCGCTGGACTGTCTGGAGGGCAAGTGGCAGAGCTTTGGCTGGAACACTATCTCCATTAACGGCAACGACATCGAGGAGATTTGTAAGACTCTTGACTCCATTGATTATAGCGGCTACAAACCTACCGCCATCATCGCTAACACCACCAAGGGCAAAGGCGTCTCCTTTATGGAGAACAATCCCAAGTGGCATCACGGTGTGCCCAAGGGCGAAGAGTTGGCTACAGCCCTGAGCGACCTTCAGGCTTTATATATATAGGCTCAAGGTTCGCAAGAGCTATTACCGCCACCATTAACTCGGAAAACAAACTTACAAGGATAACCATAATGCTAAACAGTAAACCATGCAGAAAGATCTTCACCGAGACCATTCTCGAACTGGCCAAGGAGAATCCCGATATCGTCGTACTGGCGACAGACTCCCGCGGCTCGGTCACGCTCAACGAGTTTGCCGACACGCTGCCGGAGCAATTTGTCGAGATCGGCATTGCCGAGCAGAACCTCGTCGGGGTCTCGGCTGGTCTGGCGGTAGGCGGGCTCAAGCCCTTCGCCTGCGCCCCGGCCTGTTTTCTCTCAGCGCGTAGTTTCGAACAGGTCAAGGTCGATCTGGCCTATTCGGGCACCAATGTCAAGCTGATCGGCATCAGCGGCGGGGTGAGTTACGGCGCCCTCGGAACCTCGCACCACTCACTGCAGGACATCGCCGTCATGCGCGCCACCGCCGGCATGACCGTAATTCTCCCCTGCGACAACACCCAGACCCGCCAGCTCACCAAGACACTGGTAGACTTTACCGGCCCGGTCTATGTCCGCATGGGTCGAGGCGCGGTAGAGGATGTCTACGCGGAAGAGGCTGAGTTCACTATCGGTAAGGCGAATATGCTCCGTGACGGCTCAGATATTACGCTTATCGGCACCGGCGAGACAGTAATTATCGCCAAGAAGGCGGCGGCCGTACTGGAGGCGGAAGGCATTTCCGCACGGGTGCTCGACATGCATACACTCAAGCCGCTGGATACTACCGCTATTCTGGACGCCGCCGCGGCGACCAGACACCTCATCACCATCGAGGAGCACTACGCCTTTGCCGGTCTGGGCGGAGCCGTGGCCGAGGTACTGGCGGTACATAATCCAACACCGATGCGTATTCTCGGCATACCGGACGAGCAGACGGTCACCGGCAACTCAGCCGAGGTCTTCAAGCATTACGGGCTGACGGTGGAGAATCTCTGCCAAAACGCCAGAGAGTTACTGACTACATAGAATAACAGGATAAGAGAGCGGAAGGAAGACGACAACGTAACATGTATATACTCACGATAGACCAGAGCACCTCCTCTACCAAAGCGTTACTGGTAGACGCCGAGTGCCGGATAAAGACCCGTATCAACAAGGATCACCAGCAGTACTACCCACAGCCGGGCTGGGTGGAGCACGACCCGGAGGAGATCTACAGCAATCTTCTCGCCGCGGTACAGGAGCTCATGGAGCAGACCGGTACCAGTTGGAAGGAGATCAAAGCACTGTCTCTGACCAACCAGCGCGAGACGGTGGTGGTCTGGGAGAAAGCGACAGGGCGTCCGGTATATAACGCCCTGGTCTGGCAGTGCGCCAGAGCCACCGCGCTCTGCGAAGAGCTCGCCACACCGGAGCACAGCGCGGCGGTACGGGAGGCGACGGGGCTGCCGCTGTCACCGTATTTTTCAGCAGCGAAGATAAGCTGGATCCTACAGAATATCGCAGGTGCAAAGGAACGCGCTGAGCGCGGGGAGCTGCTGGCGGGTACAATAGACAGCTGGCTGGTCTGGAAGCTCACCGCTGGCGCGGTGCACGCAACCGACTACTCCAACGCTTCACGCATGTCGCTACTAAACCTGAGCACACTTGACTGGGACATAAATATATGTAATATATTTGGGATTCCGCCACGGATGCTGCCGCGTCTGGAGTACTCGGATGTAAAGTGGGGCGAGACCGATTTTGCAGGACTAGCGCCGGTACCGGTGCCGATAGCCGGCATTCTCGGGGACTCGCATGCAGCGCTCTTTGCCCAGCAGTGCTATGCTCCGGGTATGGCCAAGGCGACGTACGGCACCGGCTCATCGGTAATGCTGAATGTCGGCACCTCGCGCCTGCCGGATGTAGAGGGGATTGTCAGTTCGATCGGCTGGGGTCTGAGCACTGAGGTAATCTACGTGCTGGAAGGCAACATCAACAGCACCGGCGCAACGATCAAGTGGCTGGCGGAGAATCTGGGTCTGCTCTCCAGCCCGGCCGAGGCGGAAGCGCTGGCGAGTGAAGTTACGGATACGGGTGGGGTCTACCTGGTACCGGCATTCAGCGGTCTCTCCGCACCGCACTGGGACAACAAGGCACGGGCGATTATAAGCGGGCTGAGTTTCAGTACGGGTAGAGCACAGCTTGTCCGCGCGGGTCTGGAGGCGATAGCGTACCAGATAACCGATGTGGCGCGGCTGATGAGTGCAGGGTCTGGGATGGAATTGAACCAACTGCGTACCGACGGCGGGCCGACACGTAATAAGCTGCTGATGCAGTTTCAGGCGGACATGCTGGAGTGTACGGTACTGCCGGCGCATACGGAGGAACTTTCGGCGCTGGGCGTAGCGATGCTCGGCGGGATCTACGCCGGAGTATGGAAAGAGCGAGGGGAATTTGCCAAGCTGCTACAACCGGCGGGTAGTTTCACAAGCCAGATGGAGAGCGCGCCCCGTGAGCAGCTCTATCGCGGCTGGCAAACCGCCGTACAGAAATGCCTGGAAAGCTAAAGGTAAGTTCATCCTCTTACGTAACCCCTTTAAGCGAAATAGGTTCCTAATTTCACCGGCATTTAAAGTTTAATTAAAAATTTAATTGAGAATTGAAATAATCACAGATTCAGTATAATTACTAATCAATTAAGTACTTACTATTAATTGATTAGTAATTATCTATAATCTAAAAAATTAGACATGGAATGATAAATAATGCGCGCAAAAGATATAGCAAAGCAACTCGGGCTATCGGCAGCGACTGTCTCGCTAGTTCTCAACAACAAGCCTGGCGTCAGTGTCAATACCAGACAGCGAATACTCGATGCGATTGCCGAGAGTGACTTCAATCCCCAAAAATTTCCAACTGTCAATATCCCGTCATCAGAGACCAAAAATATCTGTTTTCTTGTATTCAAACGTACCGATGATGATGTTATCGAGGACAGCCAGTTCTTATCGAATGTAATAAAGGGGCTCGGTACTCAAGCCAGCGAACACAATTTCAGCATGAGCATCTCCTATATCAATGACAGCGCCATAGATGATATTCAACCTATAATTGAATCAATCAAAGACGGGAACATAAACGGTCTATTGATTCTAGCCACCGAGATGCGAGACTCAGACCTCATAAAACTCTTTGAATATGCCAACAATCTACCGGTGGTACTCCTTGATCGCTATACTTCTGAATATATCGACTCGATATCACTAGATAATATTACCGCCATGCGCCGAGCAACAGAGGAACTAATAGCTAAAGGGCACACCGAAATCGGCTTTATCAACAGCTCCTTCTGGCTGTACAACTTTGAAGAACGACTTGAAGGCATGAAGCAGGCCTTGAAGAAACACTCCTTAAACTTCAATAAACAGTTTTATTGCGAGCTCACACCTACTATCGAAGAAGCAAAAAATGATATGGAAAAATATCTCAATACCACCAAGAAACTGCCTACAGCCTTTGTCGCGGCCAATGATGTTCTAGCAATTGGTGCATGTAGTGGTCTCAAAGAGATGGGGTATAAAATCCCTGATGATATCTCAATTATCGGCTTTGACGACCTACCTTACAGCTCTATTATCGACCCTCCGCTATCGACCGTCAAGGTACAGAAAGAGCGTATGGGAAGGCTGGCTATGTCTAGGCTTATCAATCTGATCGAAAGCGATCTGCCTGAAAGAACAATGCTGCAGATCCGGTCAGAAATAATCCTCCGTGGAAGCATCGCCCAACCTGCAACTTCCAGCAGCAGTATCAGTAACTGATTTATTCAATATAATATAATAAATCAAATCAAGCATACACACTGCTCGGTTCAGCCTCGGTTATATGACGTAGAAAGATCTCCTGCACAACATCATACCCACCAAGCCCATCCTGCTCACATTCACACGCAACCTCCTTGGCAACAAAGAGGTTCTTCAAACTTCTTCCGGTATCTGCCGCCATAGCATTGAGCGCCTGCCCCCCAACAGCAAGCATAAAAGGCCTTAAAACTACTTTCTTCAACCCCTTAGATATTACCTCATCCACCACACTCTCAAATGAAGGTTCATTCTCAATAACAGTTAAAAAAGTAGTCGAACTAGAACTATTAATTAATTTTAACAATCTATAATAAAACACATTTGCATTATGCATAGTACCATGACCCACAAATACATTGGCCGTATCAGATCCATGCCTAACGCCAGTACTATGTATCAGCATCATAGCTATTTCATAAATATCCTGCTCAGAATATAATAACGGCTTGCCAAGGCTCAACGAGATATCCCTCCCGACACTCTTATAATCATCGACCGTCTGCTCAAGTTTTTCATACTCAATCCCTGGCACAAGAAACAAAGGTTGCACAATAATATTGCTATACCCACCACGAAGCAGTTTTATAATAGCCTCAGCAGGCGAATCAACAGTTATATTATACTGCTCTTTAATGAACTCCCGAATCTTTGCAGAAGTATACGCCCTGATCACCTTACATCCTTTATACGCAACGCGAATAGCCTGTTCCATGGGGAGAAGTTCACTTGTGAATGCGCGCTCATATATTGTACCTACACTAACAGCAATTATCGCCCTCTTCACTGTTATCTCCTGACTTTTCAAACACAATCCACCAAACACATGCTAGCTCATAATTTGCGTGTAGAAACCTCAAACGCTTAAACCAGCACACACATCAACATTGATTTCAGTATACACCCCAGGTCAGACACTGTCAAGAAATCAGTCATATTTTAATAAATATTTACACACATGTCGCGTTTTACCCAATAAAATCTTGCCTTTTAATAGCGAAATCAATATAAAACTCTACCCTGGATTAGAATAACCCAGGGTAGAGCGAATACACTACATATAAAATCGACTAAAAACTATTCTTCAATTCGCAGCAATACTGTCTTCGATTTCACAAAATCATTCCGGTCAATTGCTGCCAGAGCGCTCTGGATATCACCCTCGCGAGCTGAATGAGTTATAAATACAACCGCCACATCATCGCCATGATGTTCATTCTGCGTAACGGAAGCTATACTGACGCCAACCTTGCTCAATTCAGTAGCAATTGTAGCCATAACCCCCGGCTGATCCGAGACAGTAAAACGCAGATAGTATCTGGTCACATAATCAGCGATACTGCCGAGTTCATAATTAGACTCCAGCGGCGGCTTCCAGCTAGGGGTTTCTGGGGAGTACTTCAGATTTCTAGCCACTGAGACAATATCAGATACAACCGCACATGCCGTCGGCAATTTTCCCGCTCCGCGCCCAACCAACACCGACTCTTCAACGATATCACCGTATAACGATACTGCATTGAGCGACCCATGCACCCCGGCCAATGTATGCTCAAACGGGAGTAAAGCCGGATGCACAGACAAATATAATTTATTACCAACCGGCCTGGCAACGGCGAGCAGTTTGACGGTATAACCATGCTGCTGCGCATACTCGACATCTGTCAAATCAACCTTATCAATGCCCTCAATATGTAATTTATCAAAATCTACATTGGTCTCAAAAGCTAAAGCCGACAGCAGCGCCAGCTTATGCCCGGTATCAAATCCACCAACATCGGTAGTAGGGTCAGCTTCGGCAAAGCCGAGATCCTGCGCCTCTTTCAAACACGCTTCATACTCAACCCCATGCTCAATCATTTCCGTTAAAATATAATTACAAGTACCGTTTAATATCCCTAGTAATGAAGTAAAGTTATTACAGTTGAGACCCTCACGAATAGAGAGGATACAGGGAATTCCCCCACCTACCGCCGCTTCAAAAGCCAGCGCAACTCCTTTTTCCCGTGCCAGATCGAATAAGGGTTTCCCCTTCTCGGATAATAACGCCTTATTGGCAGTCACAACAGACTTTGAATTCTCGAGCGCACTCTTGACAATCGTTTCAGCAATACCGACGCCACCCACCAGTTCAACCACAATATCAATATCAGGATTCTCCGTCACCTGCTTATAATCTGCGACAATAATGTTCTCAGCCGCCCCTGTCGCCAACGCCCTCTGCGTATCCAGCTCCGCAACACTTGCCAGCTCGACCCTTACTCCACTTCTGCGTTCAAGAAGATCCACACGTTTGAGCAGAGTCTCGATAGTGCCTGAACCGACAACTCCCGCACCAACGACCCCGACCTTGATTACTTTATTATCCATGCCACCCTTTCATATAACTAACAGGCTTTCAGAGTACAGGAGCACCAATACTCTGAAAACAAGAAAAAATATTTTATTTAATGATATTGAAAATACAGAGGAGTACAAGAAGGAAATTGCTTCAGGCTGGTTTGTCATCAAAGACAGTATTTTCACGCAACCTCTTGATATTCAAATTAAAGTGTACATTGACCGCTTCGAGCCAATTGATCTTCCCCTTCAAATATGCAGCTTCAAAAGCTTTGAATATTTCCGGATCGACCTGGATACCAGCGCAGGCGCTGAGTATTTTCATTGCAGTCTGAGCATTTCTACCTTTTCGGTACGACCGGTCACTGGTAATCGCGTCAAAGGTATCCGCTACTGCTAGAATCCGCGAAACCAAAGGGATATCCTCCCCCTTGAGACCTTCGGGATATCCGGTACCATCAAATCTTTCATGATGAAAACGTGTAGCTTCAGCAACTTTCTTGCTTGAGACAAAAGCGGAGAGCTCCGGCATATTCTGGATTATCTCAGCCCCTTTAAGCGGGTGCGTCTGCATCATCTGCATCTCATCTTTGGAGAGCTTACCGGTACTGCACAGAACCGACTCTGGGATACCAATTTTCCCAACATCATGCATTATTCCTGCCAGTTCGACAACATCACGCATCCCGGTATCGAGCCCCATCTCATCAGCAATAAGCAGACTATAACAAGTAACTCGCTCTGAATGTCCACAGGTATAGTCGTCCTTGGCTTCAATGCTGGCAGTAAGGGTATGAATAGAACCAATAAACAGCTTTTCCAGATCTTCAAAGAGCCGGGCTCTCTCAACCGCGACTGCAGCCTGATGCGCGATAGCGGCAAATAATGATAGATCAAGCTCGTCAAAAACTTCAAACCCCGAGCTGTTATCCGCATACAAAGCCCCAATAACCTGCGATTCAAGGTTGACCATAGGCACACACATAACACTCGAAAGCCTCTCGATCGCAACCGAATCTCCATTCGAAAAACGCTCATCTGCGCACGCATTGCCGGTTATGACCGATTCCGCCGTTCTTACCGTCTCCTTGACAATTGTCTTACTGATAGGAAACTGCCCGATATAATCATTACCCGCAAATCTCGTCGCCACCGACATCAACTCTGCAGACTTAGGGTCAACAAGCAGAGCCGATACCCGCTCCGCCGCAGTAAGCTCAATTGCAGCATCCAGAGCGATTCCGAGCAGGGTCTTGACTGATTTTGTTGCAAAGAGTTTACTTGAAAGCTTGCAGATACTCATAAGCTTGGTATGCTCTTCTTTCTTCTCTGGCGACGCCTCAGCAGCTTCGCCTACAACATTGAAGTTATCAATACCAAACTTTTTTTTGAAAATAGCTGTTGAACTGATATTTCCAACATCCAACAGTTCCGCCCCCTCATTTCCGGAGACATCCGAAAGTCTTGAAGCCAGATCAAATCGCAACAGCACCTTACCGACCTGAATAGTATCGCCGTCCTCTAAGAGATGTTTTTGTGATTTTTCAGAATTTACATAAACCCCATTTCTGGATTCGAGATCGGTCAGTAAAAACCTATCACCATTCTGAAAGATAGAAAAATGCTTGCGTGAAACCAATTTCCCGCTTAGACAGAAATCACAATTACTATCTCTGCCTACAATCAGTCTCTTTTCCGGAGTGATATCGAAAATCTCACCCTTCCTGCTACCACTCAGTACAACAAATCGGCCTTCCAAGAGTCCATCCCCTCTACAGTAAACCCAAACCGTATTACTTCTCCACGAATAATATATATCATAACTCATTTTTTTTCAAGTTGAAATAAACTATAACAATAATATTTCACAATATTTAGCGCATAATATTTTAACCACATTCAAGATCTGTTACTAAAAGTTACCCTATCCTAGACTCAGAGCCATACTCCATAATCTATAAATAGTTTTTCCCTTACACTCATTCTCCTCGCGACCAGGACATTTCCGTTATTGTTATTTTTAACTTGCATTCACCTAAGAATTTATGTATTATTCCGATAAAAGTTGAGAGAATGTTTCTATTATTCTTTTTATAAGAGTGAATAATAATGAGCAAATTAGAAGTTACAGAACTAGGACGAAAATGGTATGGTATTAGTGTCAGTTTTGACAATACCGATATTGATCGCGTCAACCCCGATGTACTTAGAGGACTAGGCGGGAAATTGCGCTATGATGAAGATGGAGGGCTCAGAGCTCTTTTTCACTTCAATGTTACCAAGCGTGATAATACCGAATCTATGCTCAAAGTGCTCAAATATTTCGGGACAGATGGGTATTTCCATAAAGGGATGAACATTACTCCAGCTGCAGCCAGACGCGTTGACGAATCAGACTCTGCAATAGAATCAGTAGTCACCAAGATCAAAACCAGTTGCAACCGCTGGTCTGAGCAATGGAAAGATACAATTCGTACAGCGATAAACCACAAGACCCCACGGGTCAAACTACTGCGAAAAATCCGAGAATTAGGCATCCATCATATCTCTGAAGATTCTATTCGCTGCTATACCGAGGATTTACTCAGACAGAAATATGAGTCAGAACTATTTGTCGAAACCTTCATGTGGCGGCTGGGTTGGCCTGACAAGCGTAAGCCGTTTATGGTAAATTCACACAAAGAAGTATTAACTAATGTCATTTGACACAATTAGACTAATTTTATCCTAGCAGAATGCCGATACTCCATAATGTTTACCAATCTTATGGAGTTTATTATGTTAATATTATTAGTCTGGTTTCTGCTTATTCTAATCTCCCACTCTTATTTCAAAGAGATTGATCTCACACATAAAAAACCGGAATAAGCTATTCACCTTTACAGTTTAAAATCATTCCTTACTGCCAAAATTCCAATTATTCTTGAATTACATACTAAAAACCGGATAATACCTTTGGTCATATTTACGATTTGTTATTCATTAATGAAGGGTTTGGTAAACAATGAACAACCACTCAGGGTGCCTGCTGGTCATTCTTATATTGATCCTGGCGCTCAACAGCTTTGGCTTATACTTATACATTGACTCAAACAGCCGCTATACCGTAGCAATTGCCCAAAACACCGAGAAGATCAACTATCTAGCAGACAGTCTGGACAATCTCGCTGAAACGATTGATAATCTTGAGCTCTCCCCCATAGCCGCCGCACCCAATCCTGCAATAAACAACCGCTTTGTAAGATATGCCAATAGTGAGTTCAGACCACAAAATGCCCAGAGTGGCGGTACCCTGACCCAGGCCGTTTCCAGTTTTTCAGGAAACATGAACAGCCTGGTTCGGAGCGAGAGCACAACCTCAACCATAAATTCCGCCTGCAACGACAGTCTAGCGGTCAGAAATCTGATGCACCCAGAGGTATTTGAACCGGTACTCGCTGAATACTGGGAGATATCAGACGATGGACTTATCTATACCATCAAGCTCAAAGAAGGCGCAACCTGGCATCCATACACCGATCCTGTAACCAAGGAACGAGTTGAAGCCAAAGAGGTGACCGCAGATGACTTTGTATTTTTCTGGGAAACAATTAATAATCAAGAAGTACCCTGCGACCCTATACGTACCTACTTCAAACTGGTTGATACCATTGAAAAAGTCGACCGCTATACCTTCCGCGTTGTCTGGCAGGAACCCTACGCCTTGGCCAAACCCATGACCCTGAGTCTCACCCCCCTACCTAAGCACTATTACCGGCCTGATGCTACCTGGTCAGACAGTGAATTTGCCGCCCAGATGATCACCAGTAAGCGCAATCAATTCCTTATCGGCTGTGGCCCTTACTACCTTGACAAATGGGTAAAAGGACAATCACTGACCTTAAAACGCTACGAAGGATATTACGGACTCAAGCCGTATATCACCGAAGTAAAATATCTGGTAATGCCAGAACCGAATATCCAATTAGTTGAATTAAAAAAAGGTGGGATCGACCTTATGGGGCTTACCCCGGAACAATGGGTCAAAGAGACTGAAAGTGAAGAATTTATAACGGTAACCCCGGATATTCAAACAGCAATTGCCGACTCGGTCGCCTGGAATAAGCTCAAGGAAGAAGGCAAAACCCCCAAGGACTATCAGATAGAGAAGTACCAGTATGAAGCTGCTGCCTTGCCCTGGTTCTTTATTGCATACAATCAGAATAATCCGATATTTGCCGACAAAAACGTACGTACTGCTCTAACTATGCTTACCGACCGCAAAAGAATCATGCATGATATCAGATATGATTTCGGCAAGTTAATAGCAGGCCCCTTTGTCGGTGCTTCACCCTATATCGATCCAAATGTAACGCCCCTCCCCTTCGACCCGGAGGGTGCTATTGCCCTACTCAAAGAGAGCGGCTGGGAGGACACCGACGGCGACGGTATACTAGATAAGGACATCGACGGTGACGGTAAGAATGAACCATTCGAGTACTCTCTGCTCATCCCCAACACTGGTACTACCGCCAGACAGATCGGCGCAATTACCCAATCGGATCTGAAGAAAGCCGGTATCCAATTAGATCTTATGCCAATTGAATGGAGCGCTTTTGTGGATAAACTGGACAACAAGTCCTTTGCCGCTTGCATTCTAGGCTGGACCGGCACCCTGGATCCCGACCCTTATCAAGTCTGGCATAGTTCACAGGCAGACAAAAAACAGAGCAGCAACTTTATAAGCTTCAAAAATCCCGAGGCGGACAGACTTATAGAAGAAGCCCGCAGAAGTATTGACTCGAAGAAACGCAAGGAGTTGCTCCAAGCATTCTACCGTCTGCTCCACGAAGAGCAACCGTACACCTTCCTCTTCAATGCGGTCAATCTGCGCGCTCAGAACAAGCGCTTTTTCAACAACCGGGTGTACACCCTCGGTATGGATGACAATCTAATCTGGATCCCTCAAGCAATGGAGTAATATAAACGCCCGGCAATGATACAATACATATTTAAACGCATACTAATTATGCTTCCAACCTTAATTCTAATCACGCTCCTCTCCTATATGATGATGCGTTTTGCTCCGGGAGATCCGATAAAATCAAATATGCTCTCTAGTTCCGACACCCCGGCGCAAATTCAGGAAGGAGAATCTGAAGCAGCCAAGCAGTTTCGCAAGCACTTCGGTCTGGACAAACCCTGGTATGTAGGTTACTGGTACTGGTTGACCGGAAACCCCAATATACCTGGGAGCAAAGGTATCATCCGTGGTGATTTCGGTATCTCAATCACGGTCAATCTCGGTACCCCGGTTGCTGAACTGATCAAGGAGCGCCTCCCCCCAACAATCAAGCTGAACCTTATTTCAATTGTCATCATGTATCTGGTGGCTATCCCTATAGGCATTTACTCGGCAATCTTCAAAGATTCGATCTTCGATCGAACAAGTTCGATTATCTTCTTTATGCTTTACTCGCTACCCTCATTCTGGATAGCTCTCTTGGCGATAATTGTTATCTCCAAATATCTCCCCTGGTGGCCTACGAGCAATCTCGATCCCAGCATCCCTCTCACCGAGAGTTACTGGAACGTACTGCTTATAACCGCCAGACACTATGTACTACCGATCATCTGCCTCGCCTACGGTTCGTTTACCTTTCTGAGTCGGTTCACCCGTTCTACCATGCTTGAAGTAATCAAGCAGGATTATATCCGCACGGCACGCGCCAAAGGGCTCAGCAACAAGAAGGTCATCTTCAAGCACGCACTTAGAAATAGTGTGATTCCTTTAATAACGACCTCTTCTTCTCTGTTGCCAGCACTGATAGTAGGCAGCGTGTTCATTGAATTTATCTTTCGCATCCCAGGTATGGGGATGCTCAGCTTTGAAGCGATCAGCAGCAGAGATTATCCTCTGTTGATGACTACCGCCGGAATAACCGCAGCCCTGACCTTACTCGGGATCCTTATCAGTGATATCACCTACGGTGTTGTTGACCCCAGAATAAGCCTTGACAAATAAAGAGAAAAATACCCATATGCATAATAAATCAGCGAAGAGCAGATCATACTGGCAGAATGTCTGGATTCAGTTCAGGCAGAAGAAGGTCGCCATGCTCAGCCTTTATACGGCATTATTTCTTTTCATCATCGCATTATATGCGCCGTTTATTGCATCACGACTCCCGTTCGTATGGACCGACAACTCCGGCGTAACAACTTATCCGTTCTTTCGAGAATTCTTTGCACCGATGGACTCAAAGGAAAAGCTAATTGAGTACCTATTCAATTATCTGGCACTGGCGGTACCCCTGTTATTGATCTGCTTTTTTCTTTGCCGCCGATACGCCAGGTATCTGCTTATTTTTGGCCTTGTTCTACTCTTAATCCCATTCATCGCCCTGCAATCACGCAATCAGCCCCAAGACTTCAGCAGACTTGAAGCCGCCGGTGTTGGCTCTGGAATTTTTGCACCCATAAACTACGGCCCGTACCAGCAGGAATTCCAGCCCAAACTCCCCCCGAACTGGGCACAATCGGCGCAAAAGATCGATAAAACCCGCAAGGGTTATAATTTGCTCGGAACCGATGAGGTTGGACGCGATGTACTGGTACGCATGATCTACGGTGCCAGAGTCTCACTTTCCGTCGGCTTCTTCTCGGTAGGTATAGCCACAATTCTAGGGGTGGTTATAGGAGCAATTGCCGGCTACTTTGGGGGCTGGGTAGATATCGTTATCTCGCGCATAATAGAGGTTGTAATCTGCTTTCCGACCTTCTTCCTTACCCTTACGATCATCGCTTTTCTTGAACAGCGCTCCATCCTCAATATCATGCTGGTCATTGGTCTTACCGGCTGGACAGGGACTGCCAGACTTATCCGTGGAGAAATTCTAAAGGAGAAACAACTTGATTACGTCACTGGTGCTATTGCTCTAGGTGTACGTTCACACCGGATTATCTTTACGCATATTCTGCCCAATGCACTCAGCCCGGTTCTTATCGGCATTTCTTTTGGCATCGCCGGAGCCATACTCTCCGAAAGTGGCCTGTCCTTTCTGGGACTGGGGGTAGCCACCCCGACCGCCACCTGGGGTGAGCTGCTCAATGAAGGGCGTGACAGCCCGCTATCGAACTGGTGGCTGACATTATTCCCGGGTATAGCTATCTTTATCGCCATGACCGCCTACAATCTTATCGGTGAAGGTATGCGCGATGCTATGGATCCACGCTTAAAAAAATAAGCTACATCCACCCGTTGTCATCTTGCTTGCGCATCCAGTTATCAACGCGATCCTTGTCATTCTTGCGGTAACCGATCTCCGAACTGCCTGCAAGCTTACCTTTATTATGGAGTGCACGTTTCTTCCGGTTCAAGATCAGCAAGCTATCCCGCGACACCCGTGATGAGACATTGTCGATTACAGCCGATTTATTTATGGAAGCATATTTTGGATTGGAGACCTTTTGGAACAGATCAACCTTAGTGGAAGTTGAAACAGGTTCAACGGAAGAACCGCGAGGACTATCCTCAGATTGGAGCGCCTCGGGATGCGCCAGAACCGTCTCTGCGTATAAACTCAAATCTTCAATCTCCGTACTCTGTTCAGCAAAATCTATATTCAGCGTTCCCACAACCTCTGGATTTTTCAAAACCTCCGGACGCATCACAAGCGCAACTGCCGGCATTGCCGGGGACGAAGACGCAGTACTACGGCGTAACTCACGGCGCGTAATATGGTTGTCCTCCTCCTCCAGTTCAGAACTCGGCTCAGCATCAGAATCAAATACAACCGCTGAATCCACGAGGCTATCCTTTTCTACAGAAGGGAAACGCTTACTGTAATACCGCTCCCACCGCGCCACCGTGAACACACTCAAGATCGCTCCCAAACTGACAATCACTCCTCCGGCAATCTCAACCAGGATGTGGAGTTTGACCCCCAAAATCTTATGCGCCACAAAAAAATCGAAATGATGAAAAGAAGATGCCCGCATTGCGATAAAGGTAAAAGTACAGAGAGTCCCCACCAGGGTAATCTTATACGAAGTCGGGAGGTGAAAAACAATATACCCAAGGTAAAATAACCCCAGCGCCGCAACCAGCCCAATCATTATGATCGACTCTTTCTGTAGGGTTCGACGCTGATCATACCAACCTTGCAGGCGCGAAACCTCCCGACCAACCGCAGTCAGATATGTCTGCAGATCAAGCTGTTTATTACAGGCCAAGAAGAGCATAAGGACGAAGATCAGCAACCAGAACAAACGACACTTCTTTCTGATTGTATCCGGGAACATTGCCCGTTGTGAATGAAATAAAGCCCGCAAACAGAGTAATGCTGCCAACGAATACATACCTACAATGAACCAGGCCCAGAAAGGGTCATGACTCTCGAATTTCCACTCAACCCTGTCAATAGCTACAGAAAGATCATCAAAAAAACTCATCCACCCATCATCCTACTCTGCCTTGCTAATAATCCCTAACAAACCGTATACATACATCCAGTGATTCACTATAGCCAATCACTGGAATCAACCTTTACCGGATCCTCTCTGGGAGGAGGAAGCCTGCCAGCTCCCGAACCGGTCTCATCCGACTCAAATTCGTCTCCTACCCCTTCTGCCGCAATCCCCGGCACCTCCTCGGTAACCAGTTCTTCCTTAGGAATAACCTTGACCCCTATGCCAAATTCTCGCCAATTCCGCGGATCATGCTCCTGCTTACGTGGTTTATCAGGTTTCTCAATTATAATTGTCGATTCCTGCTCCTGAGTCCTCTTAGCAATATTCTCAGAATCTGCAAGTAATACCGTCGGTACCGGCCTATGCGTCCGCTGATACTTCAGAGCAGGCTCAGGAGTCAATTCAACAACCCCCTGCACCAACGGATCACCGCGCGCAAAGAGATAGGTCAGCTTACGATAAGTGGTAAATCGAAACATGCTCCGCAGCGCCACTCCATCCTCAATATTAATCCCCACTTTGGCAGCGGTTTTCTTCGTATTCTTATCACAATCTCCAACAAACCAGATATTTGCCCCTGGAGCAAAGGTTGTATCTTTTAAGTTCTTTACCTCGACCAGTAGCCTTTTAACATCGATACGATCCCGGGTATGATCCCAGCTAGGCAGCACCAGTATCTGCCCCGTACTGTCGATAGCCGCCGGCATCATACTCAAAGCAACCAGCCGACGCAACCCCTTTGCCACATAAAATGCATGATACAACTGCAACTGCAAAAAAAACTGTTTCGCTTCAAAAGCGCTCTGTACCCCAGCCAGCAACGGGATAATATCCTCTTTATTCCTGACCCCGGCCATATCATTCAAATAAGTAAAGATATATAATTCTTCACGTATCGAATAATGCGGCGAAGCAATCAACTTGTCGATATACTGCTCAATACCGCTAGCAGCCGGAAAGAGCGCAGAGTACAACTGCCTGAGTTTACTGCGAATACCCGGCAGATCATTATTTATCAGCCAAGACTCTATCAACGCACTTCGACTCCCCGGGTAAAGACTTTGGGACTGAACGGTAGCATCAATGTTCTTCCTTCCCCGCTGCGTATTGATCTCTGGATAGACCAGACCCGCCTCAAGAATACCAGCGAGCTCCGCTTGCTCCAAAGTCAGCAGAGCATCCAGAAAGCTCTGCACATACATATTGGCAGAATATGCATCTAGCCCTAACCTATACGCCAGGGTCGCCCTCTGCGTATCAGCATAAGCTCCGAATAGCGCATTGCGATCAACTATATTATCAATTATAATATCACGGTCGAAATCTTCAGAATACTCCTGGTTAAAACGCCTGCCTATTCCTGCAATAGAATCCACAGCATAGAATTTAGCATCAACCACTGACATATTTGTCAAATCGTACCCCTGAAGCATAGGCGCCTCAAGAGCTCCGGCAAAGCTTGAGGATAGCAACATCTCAATAACCTCAGCATCAAAACAATACTCAACGAGAGCGGCAACCCCTTTAGCGGTGATCGTGCCATGCGGGGTATAAATATTGAAAATATAATACTCACCCTCAATACCAACCCGCGGATCAATGCTATAGGCAGCAGTAGCACTAGCTGGTACCAACTGCTTCTCCGCCACCAGTGTATCAAGCTGCACAACCGGCAAAGCATTGCCGATAATCAGTTCGGCAACTTGTTGCCGCTGCTCTGTAGTATCCACTGCCCCGCCAACACATCCGGCACACATAATTCCTGTCAAAAAAACACTGTATAACACCACCAGCTTTATCCGCTTCATAATTGAATACTCACGCTCATCCACTACCACTTAGAAAAGACCTGTAAATCACTCTAATACTCACAAACAAAAAATGTTATAAGATAATGCTCAGCTTGAAAGTCTTCTATTTATTAAACATATTTTAGCACCTGAAATCCAGAATAATGTTAATTATCTATTTTTTTTCAACAATTTTGTTCTTTTTCTAACCAGGTTTTATCTTGACCGAATAACAAATAACATTATAGTAGTATTGATGATATAACTGTTAAAACTTTTGTAAAAAGGGGAAAAAATGATTATTCTTGTTATTAACTGCGGTTCTTCATCCATCAAGTACCAGGTATTTGATATGCCGGAAAAAAAGGTACTTGCCAAAGGTCTTGTCGACAGAATCGGACTCGAGGAAGGCTCTCTCACCCACAAAGTCAAGGATACCAAGCATCAGTTTGAAAAGAAGATTCCTGACCATAAAATCGGGATGCAGCTCATACTTGACGCTCTGGTTGACGATGATCACGGGGTTATCAAGGACATCCATGAGATCAAGGCCGTAGGTCACCGCGTTGTTCATGGCGGCGAGCGCTACAATTCATCGGTAGTAATAGATGACGAGGTTATCCAGGGCATAGAAGAGGTGGCGGATCTCGCCCCACTCCACAATCCACCCAACCTTATCGGTATCAAGGCGGTACAAGAAGCTCTCGGTGGTAATGTCAAGATGGTCGCAGTATTCGATACCGCCTTCCACCAGACGCTCCCAAAGCATGCTTTTCTTTATCCTCTACCATACAATCTGTACAAAGAGCATAAAATCCGTAAATACGGTTTCCACGGCACCTCACATCACTTCGTAACCCGCAAGACCGCAGGGCTTCTCGGTATTCCCGAACATCAGGTAAATCTTATCATCTGCCATCTAGGCAATGGTGGTTCAATAACTGCAGTCAAGAATGGTAAATCTATAGATACCACCATGGGTCTTACCCCGCTTGCTGGAGTAATGATGGGTACGCGTTGTGGTGATGTCGACCCGGCCATCGCTTTCTACCTGCTGGAGAAGAAGATCTGCAAGGACTATCACGAAGTAGACAATATGTTCAACAAACAATCCGGTATCCTCGGCGTCTCCGAAAAGACCAGCGATATGCGTGACATTGAAGAGGATGCGGAAGAGAATGGTCCTGAGAGTAGAGGTCAATTGGTACTAGACCTCTTCAGCTACCGGGTCAAGAAATTTATTGGTTCCTATATGGCAGTTCTCGGCAGAGTTGATGCTATCGCCTTTACCGGCGGTATCGGAGAAAATGGCCCGATCATCCGCTGGGCAGCCTGCGATACACTGGCAAATCTTGGAGTAAAAATTGATCCGATCAAGAACCGCGACATGTGGCGCGGAGCTGAAGGCGATATATCTGCAGCAGACAGTACCGTCAAAGTTATGGTTGTTGCCACTGATGAAGAGGGTTTCATTGCTTCTGACACTTATAGATTGGTCAAGTAGCATTTAAGTTCCTTACAGCTCAAGAATACTGTCCTGAATCTCCCCTTTCAGCAAGGGGGGATTCTTCATTTTTATATTTACATCAACCACAAGTATCATATAATGTTATATATTATTTCTTTTTTCTAATAAAACGACACTCAATTCATAGCGTTATACAAGCAGGAGCAAGAATGGCAGGTAGATTTATCGTCTTTGAAGGTACTGATGGTGCAGGAAAGAGTGAGATGCTCAAAACGACCAGAGAGCATCTGGTTTCCAGAGGGATAAATGCAGTCTTCCTTCGGGATCCCGGAGGTACAGCCATTGGTGATGCACTTCGCCAGACCCTACTCAATCCTGAATTTTCCAGTATGACCCCACTCACCGAACTCCTGCTCTACTCTGCCAGCAGAAATCAACTGGTTACAGAACTGATCATTCCCGCCCTTAAACGCGGTGAACTGGTAATCTGTGACAGATTTTTTTATTCAACTCTGGCTTATCAAGGCGCAAGCGGCAACATAGCTGAGGAACTACTCAATACTATCACCCGTGCCGGTGCCGACAATCTTATACCCGATAATGTAATATTTCTCGACCTTCCGGCCGAAGTCGGCCTCGCCCGCCTCACCGGAACCCGAGATAGAATTGAAGAAAAAGGTATCGCCTATATGAAATCGGTTCGAACCAGGTATCAGCAGGTTTTAGCAACCTTACCGGCCGGGGTACTGCAGATCATTGATGCGGCCGCCAATCTAGAAACAGTCAAACGCCGAGTTGTGGAGTATCTTGATGAACTCCTTTAGCCAGATTATCGAACAGGAGCGGGCTATTGCGGAATTTACCACTTCTTTCAGGAATGACAGTCTCAACCATACTTACCTCCTCACTGGCGAAGAGGGCGTAGGCAAGATGAGCCTGGCCTATGCGGTCGCGGCGCGTTATCTCTGTTTGAATCCCGTTGACGCTGATTCATGCGGTGAATGCCGTAGCTGTCGCCTCCTCAAACATGACAACCACCCTGATTTTCTGGAATTACCCAGAGAGCCGATAGAATTACGCATACGCCGTTTCATTAGCCGCTCCGGCTCGAGTAATGAAGCAATTGAGCATAAACCTATACTGGAGTTTATGCGTCTGAAGCCCATGAACGGCAACGGACGCGTATGTATTATTCCAGAAGCCGAACGCATCAATACTGAAGCAGCAAATGCGTTTTTAAAGACCCTTGAAGAACCGCCCGCGCATAGTCTGATAATCCTCACCAGTGCCAACAAGGATCGCTTACTCCCAACGATTATCAGCAGATGCCGGATAATAGGTCTGAACCGCCTGAATACAAGCGCAATAACTGAGTATTTGAACTGCAAACTTGACATTCCAGGTGAACAGGCTGAGCAAATCGCGACCTTGGCTGAGGGATCGCTTGGCAAGGCCATGGCACTAATCAACAGCGATACCCTTGAGAACTGGGAGCAAATATGTAATATAGCTAATTATAGTAATCCAGTCGAAGCGGTAAGATTTGCCCAGATACTCTGTCAGATGGTCAAAGCGCACAAGGATTCTACAGCCAAGCGCCAATTCGTGCTCAAAATCCTTGATTTATTCTCACTCTATATCCGGCAACAATTACGCAGAGGGCTTTCGGGGAAAAATGGATATAAAGCTTTAGAGGTATTATGGAACGCCGCAGACATTCTCGGAGCCAATGTGCGCCCGGAACTGGTTACATTGAATGCGATTATCAAGCTGGTAACCGCACTACATAAAGGATAATGGTTTATGCATCACGACGAAGATCATACAAACAGACCCCAGAACAAGGGCAAGCGTGACAATCCCAAAGAGCACCTGGAACTCAATCCGGATGACTATAAATTCATTGTCGGTATAAAGTATACCAAGGCTGCAATTCAGCACTACTTCTATTCCAATCTTGACAAACTCTGCCTCTGCACCAAGGTCATACTCAAGACCCCGTCTGGTCTCGAATTCGGTACCGTCTGCATTAAAAGTCAGAAGATTACTGACGCAGAGATCCCCCCAGCCAAGGTTATAGGTTATATAGAGCGTGAAGCCACCAGCAGTGACAAGAATATTCTCAACCATATTCGGACACAGAAAGAACCCGAAGAGATGGAATACTGCAAGCAGCGTATCCTCAGTAGGGATATGAAGATGAAACTGGTCAGCATAGAACATATCTTTAGTGGCGAGAAGGTAATCTTCTATTTTATCGCTGATGGCCGGGTTGACTTTAGAGAACTGGTAAAGGATCTTGCCCGCCGGTATCGCACCCGTATTGAAATGCGACAGATTGGAGTACGTGATGAAGCCAAGATGCTCTCTGACTATGAACACTGCGGGCGAGAGCTCTGTTGCCGAACCTTTATCAATGATCTAGAACCCGTAACCATGCGCATGGCCAAAATGCAGAAGACCACCCTTGATCCAAGTAAAATAAGTGGACACTGTGGACGCCTGATGTGCTGTTTACGCTTTGAAGATGAAGTCTACAAAGATCACAAGAATAAACTCCCGCGCAAAGGCGATATAATAACTACAGCCGATCATTCGGGGATAGTTCAATCCTGCCAGTTACTGAGCAAGGATATTCAAATTTGTTGTAACGGCGGCAACATCGAGACGGTAAATCTAGCAGATGTTACATCTCATGAACCTGCCAAAAAGAGCGGCAACGGTAGTTCTGGCAGACGCACTCCTGAGCGTGATTGTAAAGAACCAATTAACTCTAGACCTACTGAACCCCTAGCTGCTGAGCCGTCACCTGAAACTGACCAGGAGCAGACCGATGAAATTGAACCCAATACCGAAGCTTAAAGCCGATATACAATGAATGAACATATTAAGTACATAAAAGAACTTGCAATACGCGACGGCAGATACAATCCAGCGGCCTTCTTGTTTGTATCAGAGGCAATCGTCATCACTGCCAACTGGCTGCGCAATGGGGTGCTGGAGGAGGATGACGGCAGTAATAATCGCGGCACTGGGTCTGAATTCCATGTCAGCGGGCGCGAGTTGCTTGCCGGAATCAAAAGAATAGCCAGTGAACGCTGGGGAGCCATGGCAAAAGTAGTATTCAACTCCTGGAAGGTCTACCGAACCGACGATTTCGGAGAGATCGTCTACTGTATGGTTATGGATAAAAGCATGAATTGGCAGAAGCGCGAGTGTGACTCAATCGATGATTTCAAAGAGGTCTATGACTTTTCTTCAGCTTTTTATGACCTCTAGCGAACGGAGAGATAATGCTTAACAATTATTCTTTCATTATTCCTGACTTACTAGCGGGCATGGCCTGCCCAGGAGTTTATGCACCACTGGAAGAAGATCTCGAGCAACTCAAGCGCGACGGCATAAGCTCAATAATAACCCTTACTGAGTACTCCTTGCCCGCAGCTATAATCCATGATGCCGGTTTTTTCTACCTCCATCTTCCAATAGCAGATTTCACCTCGCCTACGCTGGAGCAGGTTAATAATTTTACCGAATATGTGGCGGAAATGCACCGGCAGCATAATGGCGTCGCCGTGCACTGCGCGGCAGGCATGGGACGTACCGGTACGATGCTGGCATGCTACCTGGTATACGTCGGACAGACTGCAGAAAACGCGATAAATCTGATTAGAAGAATACGCCCCGGTTCGATTGAGACTACAGCTCAAGAAGAAGTTGTTTACCAATTTTACAAGGAGAATTCCGCTAATGGTAGAGAATAATAAGGATCTTGACTTCGGCACCCTTGCAATTGCTCACAAGATAATTACCCATGAACAACTCGAAGAAGCCCAAGAAATTCTCCAGACCGAGAAAGAGGATGAAAACAAGGAAGAACGTAAACTTGAGGACATCCTCAAGGAATTGAATTATGTCAAAGACGAAGAGGTTTGGGCCATTTACAAAGCTCAGGAACGTCTGATACGTGATGCGACAAATATCGGTGAGAAAATCGGTGGTTATGAGATTATCAATAAGATTGGTGAAGGCGGCCTTGGAGTTGTGTATAAAGCCAGACAGCTCAGCATGGGGCGCGTTATTGCGCTGAAGGTGCTGCATGAGAAGTGGTTGAGTGATGATGAGTTCCGCAAACGCTTCCTGGTAGAAGCCAGACTTGTGGGTCGTCTCTCACACCCCAACCTAATCCAGGTCATTGACGTGGGTCGGCACAGAAATCAATTGTACTACTCTATGGAGTTCATCGACGGCGATCCGGTTGAGAAGATGATAGACGACCAGAAAGCCATCCCCATTGCCGAGAGTATTGATATAATTATCCAGGTTGCCAGTGCGCTTGATTATCTGGCGGGCAAGAAAATTGTCCACCGTGATGTCAAACCGGGTAATATCATGCTTACCAAAAAAGGCGTAGCCAAACTCGGAGACTTCGGATTTGTCAAAAGCTCACTAGACTCAATCATCTCCCCCGAAGGAGAGATCCTCGGCACTCCTGACTATATCTCACCCGAAGCCGCATCTGGTGACCGCGAGATTGATTACCGTAGTGACATCTACTGTCTGGGCGTAACTTTATTTCATATGATCTGTGGCTCACCGCCATTTTATGGATCAAGCGAAGATGTCCTTGACAGTCATATCTTCAGCAAACCTCCAAACATCAAGGATTACTGTCCAGAGGCTCCGGCCAAGCTTTGCAATATTATATACAAGATGATGGAAAAGAATCCTGATGATCGCCAGCAGTCATTTGCCGAGGTTATTGCCGAACTGGAGAAGGTTCGCCTTACTGTAGCCCCCAAGGCTCAGCCAACAGCAAGTACCGCCTACTCCCCGCTACCTACCAATACCACTCTGATCAAACGAGTGAAAAATCTCACTTATGGTTTGTATGCCGCTGTAATCCTACTTTTGGGAGCCATTGGCTACATTGTCTACCTGCTCAAAAATCTTCACCAATAAAGCAGGTAATAACATAGACCGCAACTGCGATAATCGCTAGCAAACTAATCCCCGAGAGCTGCCTCCAACTTTGCAGGCAGTTCTCGGAAGAACAAACGCATATAATCTAGTGAAATTGCAGAGGCATGCGGCATCAAGTATAAATTTTCCACCCCTCTTAATTGTGAAGAAACCGGTAGCGGCTCCTCCTGAAAGACATCAAGATATGCTCCGGCAATCAACCGCTGCTCCAAGGCCTGCACCAAATCTGCTTCAACTATGGCATTCCCTCTTCCTAAATTATACAACCCAGCATGAGCAGGCAGTTCACGCAGAATAGCAATATCAATGAGACCAGTTGTCTGACTGGTTTCAGGCAATAAGAGAAGCAGATGATCCACACTGGGCAGTAAGGATGTGAACCGCTCAAAACTGATGATCTGGTCAGCAGAGCTGAAGAAATCAGGATCCGCCATTAGCGAACGCCTCACCCCGGTTATCCTGCAATCAAAGGCTTTGAGCCGTCTTGCAGTCAACATACCGATAGCCCCAAACCCCAGTATTGCCACATGCGAGCCGGTAAGGCTACGCAAAGTGAGATCAAGCTCGGCGCGTGGCCAAGGCTCACCACGCTTCATTCTGTTGTCCGCTTCAGTAATTCTCCGCGCATGATCAAGCATCATTCCGATCGCCGTCTCCGACATGGTAATACCATGGAATGATCCATGAATAGCGGTCATCCCCACACCCAGCTGCGCAGGAAGATATTCATTTCCGGCCGCCGGAGTTCCAACAACCCGTACCCCAGGAAACTGCTCTACCCATTCCTGCTTATACTTCCAGGTAAGCGCAACATCCGCGGTCGCCAGCTCACTCAAAAAACGCTCCATACTCTCAGCCACAATAATTCTATAATCAGGTAATTCTGCAGCTAACAAGCCTACATCAGCAGGCGAAGCATTCCAGCCTCTAACTTCTGGATGAACCAGAAAGATAACCATCTTTTTTTGCATAATTTCTTTCTAAAAAAATTAAAAATTAGTCAAGTTAAACGATAAAAGTTGACGATGTACTATTATAACCGCAGATTCACCTTTAATAAAGACTAATATGCTTATTTGAGAGAATACCATGAGCAAATTCAAAAATTATATTCTGTTCATAGCTGTCCTGCTAGCTGCAGGAATTCTGATTGGCTCTACTGCCAGCGCCTGGAACAAACCCAAGACAAGTACAGTTCCGGTATCAATCAAGCTTACAGAAATAGCCAGAAATCCACATGCTCTGAAAGGCAAAGCTGTAACCTTTAGCGCACGTTTTGCCGCCAGAGGTATTCTCTTCAAAGAAGAAGACGCCATCTTCACCCCGGAGAATTACGAAAATTTCTCTATTTGGGAGAGTGAACCAAAATTCTGGGTTGCCAGTGAACTCAAAAGAATCTATCCAACACTATATATCGCCAAAGAGGATAAAAAACTCAGCGATAGATTACGAGTACTAAAGCAATTTGACAAAATAGAAGTAACCGGTGTTGTCGAGAGTCTTTATGCAAATATGCCCTGGATACGCGTAACCGATTTTCACGTCATCAAAGATGACGATCTGGATCCAGCTATGGTCGGTCAGATCAGCAAGGCTATCGAATATATTGACAGCAAAGAATATCAGAAAGCCAAGATTTGCTTTGAAATTGCCAAAGAACGCCGACTACCACTCTATGTTGAAGATCTAATAACAACCGAACTGGCTGAAATGAAGCGTCTCAAAGCTGAAGAAATAAAAGCCAAAGAGCGCGAGCTCGCTTGCGACCTTCTGACCAGAGCCCGTAACTATGCAGCAGCATCCGCTTTCGAAAAAGCTGCAACCACATATGGCAAGGCACTAAAAGTTAATGCTGAATATAATTCATCGCCAGCCATTCACAAGGAAATAGCAGGTTTCTTCATTGATTTCTATAACGCCAGAAAAGAACCAGCATTACTCGAATACAGTATCAATGAGTTCAATATTGCCCAAAAAATCATTGCTGAACCTGATAGCGATATACTATATGCCCTTGCCTATATCGAGACTCTGAAGGCAAAGGTAAGTAATGATTACCGACATGCAGAAGGACTTGCAAGAGAGTGCCTGAAACAAAACCCTCACCATTATAACGCACGCAAACTCCTTGCAGACATTATCAGTCAACAACTCACAGCCAGTCGGAATAATACTGAGGATACAGACATCATCCTCCCAGTTGCCCCCAAGAAGAGAATTAAACTTCCAGTAATTGCGCAAAAATCTGATAATGTCAGAGCCAGACTAGATGAACTAATTGATGAACAGGAGTTGCTTTCTCTGGAAGATGATATGGAAAATCTTAATCGACAACTTAAACTTAACAACTCAGCCCAACCTGAATCATATTCACAAGTAGACTTTAAAGATGATGAAACCGAAATTCCAGGAATTAATGCAGATGACTTTGACGAAATACTCAGTGATATTGAATCCAATCTTACCACAGTACCACAAGACACTGACGAGATAGCACTTCCGGATTTTCCTGTAAGTTTCAGCCGCTCCAAACTCCCCGAACTAGCACTATAAATAACCCTAGAATACATCAGGAGATACTCTCTCCAAGTATCTCCTGATGTATTGATGAAAACAACTCAAAAACTATTGAGCCCGCTTACGCCTCTGAGCTTCTTTAAATTTATCATAAATAACCGATACACTATCCCAAATCGGAGTCACTACCCTAATTACCGAACGATAGTTCTCCATGCCGGAGCGGATAAGCTGCATATTCTTTTCAATATCCTTTAGTCGTGCGCCGATCTGCTCCTTCTTCTGAATATTACTGGTTTTACGTTGGTCACTCTTGGTCTTTTTGAGTTTACTCTCTTCAATCTGATATTCACGCTCCGACTTCTTGATAAGATTGGAGAACTGATTAAATACGCGCTGCAATGCCGAACCGGCCTGTGCAAAAGCCCTGAACTGTTTCATCTCATGCGCCGCCCAAAACTTTCTACAGTTATACTTAACCCCTTCCCTGACATCAAAATTCTCAACACTTGAATCCGGTATCTTCAAGAAACACTCGAGTGCATTCTTGATCGCACCCCGGCGCTTCTTCTTGAGTTCTTCCTTCTCCTCCTCATAATCCGGATCATCAATCTGTTTCTCATATTGGAGAGATTTCATCAATTGCAAAAGTCCCAACTGATAAAGTAACTCAGCCTTTCTGTTAGCACTTACTTTACTCAACAAATAATTCAGGGTATGCGCAGCCAGATCCAGAGATATTGCAGCATCCTCTTCTGTTCTATCGGTTGAGAATAACTGCATGCCATTCTGCCCAGCCTTCTGCACAAGCGCCATCCTCTCCTTGAGGCGCTCATGATAACCATCTATAATTTTTCGTGAAAGCTTTGCTCGCTTGCGCTTCACCCAGTGCGGATCCTTCGATGCCGAATCCCAAATATCAAACTCCTTGTCTTGAGCCGCAAATAGGCATTTGGGACAGATCAAGATATGAAACAACGAATAATCCACATACTCCTTCTCCGAATCCTGTCGTACTCCGGTATAGACCTCCATCTGAGTTCGATTATCAATCTTAACCAGCAAACTACCGGTCTTGAGTGCCGGAGCAGTAAAGGCAGTTTCACAGAAAGGGCACTGATATTTTCGTTTAAGGAAAATTGACTCAATACCCGTTTCCAGATCAATAAACTCTTGAGGATACTCAATGAATTGGATATTTTCCAGGTCAAGATTATTATCCGCATCTGCGCTTTTTTCCGCCTCTAGCGCTTGCGCAGAAAACTCGTCATAATATTTTTTATACTCAACCTTGGCTTTAAGCAGTGTATTATGCACCCGACCAATAGACTCACTAATCAGCATGTGAGGCGTTTTATGAATCCCTTCCTCTACCGCAAAGAGCCTGGATATGGCCAACAGCCTAGTAATCGTCTCAACATCCAGTTCAAGTTCTTTGTTCTGAAAATCCAATTCTGCCATAATGTATTGATCCCACCCAAAATAAAGCGACAATAGTGTATAATTAATAAATATACATTATTTTACAGTCAAAGCCAAGGGCATATCAATAATTTTACCGAGAGAATCTTCTAAAGTCCATATCTCTATCAAATATGTTATCCGCAACCTCCAAAGTACAGAGGTATGACATAATTATATCGGATTCTTGAATCTGGCGAAGCAGTTCTTTACATCTATCAATATGCTTGATCGTTCTAACCTCTGAATACCGTACTGCCTGCCCGGTTGAGATCAAGAAGCCCCAGTCAGAGGAAATAGCAAGGAAGAGTTCACGTGCGGCCTGATTCAAAGCCCTAGCAACAATGCGTTTCTCAATGTTCTTCTCTACGGCTAGATCTATAGTTTTGTACTCAGTAGCCAAATCAATCATGAGATTGCTCAACCTGAACAGATGTCTGAAGATCCAGTAGTTTGGCTGGTAATCCCGATTTTCAACCCAAGTCTGGAAATAATCCTTCTTACCCCAGGAACTTGCTCCGGGAACCATCAACTGATGAGTAGGATTCTCCTCTAAATACTCACTTGGGGTAACCGGGCGCACCTCTGTCTGGTCATAGAGCATCTTTCTAAAGACACTTTCAATCCAGAGCGGCCCCTCTTCCCACCAGTGTCCGAATAACTCTGCATCATACGCCGAGGTAATGCAGGGTTTAAGTCCGGTCTTGGTGCGTTCATTATACACTTGCGCCCCGCGATGGCAGACAAATTCTCCTGCCTGTTCATGTACGACCTCACGTGCCCACTCTGGATGGTAGTAGTCTTTCTCCCCGAGTCCTGCATCCTTGGCGGTAATACGGTAATACTTCAACCCTGTATTTCGTCTGACATTCGCGGTCTTGAAATAATCAGGTAGATAATCCCAATCTGCCTCATATCCCAGGTCACGATACCATTCTTTATAATTTGGATGTCCTGGATACCCGCTCTCTCGGCTCCAAACGGCAGCTCTAGTCAACTGATCAATACCAAATACAGCAACATTATGCGGAGTTACAATCGGCTCATTAGTTCCACGGTGGCACCGAGTATCCCCTTCAAGGAGTCCGTTCTCATTTACCAGACACCACTTGATGCCAAATTCATTTAAATACTGATCAACCCCGGGTGTATACGCATTCTCTGGAAGCCAGATACCACGTGGACTACGCCCGAATATTCGCTCATACTGCGCGCAAGCAGTACCCAACTGCGCCCGAATAGCTTCAGGAAAATGCTTAAACAGGGGCAGAACCATGTGGGTTGCCGGACAGGTTATAATCTCTATCTTACCCATGTCCTGAAAATCTTTATAAGCTCTGGTAAGATCACCATCATACGCTTCAAAGACATTCTTTGCCGTCCAGAATCTGTCAAGGGTGTCATGAACCGCATTCGAGTATGGAGCACCGTTGCAATTATCCCGCTCCCGGGTGGCAAGTTCAATAAGTTGATCAATATGCCGAGCGGCACGCTCTTTGAGCAGATCATCGGTCATCATGCTCATCAGCGAAGGAGTCAAGGATAGGGTCAGGCGAAAATCGATACAATCATCTTTGAGATTCCAAAACATCTTGATAAGCTGGGTATAAACCGAGACCACACCCTCCATATACCACTGTTCCTCAAGGGGTACATCATACTCAGGATGACGTACATGCGGCAAGTGCTGGTGCAGCACAAGAGCCCAATACCCCTTCTCTTCAGGTGCATTGTGCGTCCCTTCCTTCCAATACTTATATTGGTTTATTCGCCAATCGTCGTTCTCGCCGCTAACCGGCAATTCTACACCATTACCATCTACTTCAATGCTGGCATATTCATTGTACCGTTCTTCTGTCTCGGTAAAACCTTTGGGTGAAAAGCAGTCATTAGAACGCGCCACCAACTCAAAATACTCGGTGCCCATAGCCCGGTAACCAATCTCGACAATATAATCCGCCCCATGTTTGACATCAAGCCAATATGAATTCTTATCATCAAGAAAATCTACAATATCCTGGACGCTATTGGCATTAAACCCGTCAAAATCAACCCCGGTCACCTCGTATACTCGGAGTACCAGATGATTATTTTCAAAGAAATTTTCCCCATACTTCTGCACCAGGCTGCTACGGGTATCACTGCCGACCTCCCAGAAGGCAAGAATTATCCCCGGTTCACGCGGGATCAGATAGCAGTATGTTTCATTATAATATTCATCAATATACGGTTCCTCAAGGAGCATCTCGCGATTGAGTTCTACTTCCTCCTGAGTATCAACATCAATTATAGACTGCGGAATCGCATGGTTATCCTGCTCCTCAGTACCCGCCGACGGCGAATCCTTGCGGCCGGTTTTAGAATCCTTACCAGAAGGCCTGCCGGTTACCGAGTATGATAAATCATCATCCACAGTCGATGCATTAAACTCCTTATAATCGGTTCCTGCACTTCCATAGAGTTCATCATCACTATGCTTAGCAACACTAGAAGATGATTCATCACACTCATTCAGCTTCTTTTCAACATTATCCAGTGTATCTTTTTCATTATCTTTATCGCCACCTTCAACCATAATGCCCCCGTTACTATTATTATTCTGTTGTAAATAAAACTAAAGCTAAATTGAACAAAGAGAAAAACCAAACCGCTGCATCTTCAAGGTCTCACTCACATCATCCTTGAACCCATGTGCACCAACTTTTTCCATTACCCGTTTTAGATTCAACTCAACCACTGAATCCGCACGATTGAATATAAAGAGCATCTTACAGCTATTATCCCTACTACTCTTGAGCAATGCAAGAATATTCGAATTTTCTACATCTACAACCTTGAGTTTTCCGTCATCACCGAGCAACGGATAGGTCATCTTCATCTCATTGATCTGTCTGATATAATCGGTTAGATCATAGCTTGCACCTTCATAATCATAGGGATTGGTATGAACCACATGTAACTTCTTTTTGAAACCATATTCAAAGCCAATTGGTATCAAAACTCCGGAAGATATCAGAGCGGTAAAGAGATAGTGCTGTTTAACTCTATCTTGATCACCTTTGAACTCTACATCCAATCTCTCAGTATCATGACTTTCCGGGAAGCATATCGACCTGCCCCCCTTCTCCACTAAGGCATTATTCTGCTGCACAAACCAGTCGGAACTGTAATCCCACCACTTCCCTGAATTAAAGACAAAATCATGTCCAGCCTCAACCAGCCCCATTGTCTGCTCCAGCGAACACCCCAGACTCTCGGCAAAGAAAGTTATTTCCGGGTCAATTTCTCGGGCTCTGGAGATAAGCATCCTCCAGAGTGAATTCGGAATCTGATATGCTGCGTCACACCTAAAACCACGCACCCCGACATCGATAAACTTCTTCACCAAGCTCCACCAGTATTCCCAGAGTTCATCGCGTTTACGTGAGTGTTCATTGTCAAACTCATTCAAATCGCCCCAGGTCACCCAACCCCCTGGTGCCGAATTATCCTTACACCCCGGGTTTCTAATTGAGCCGTCAGCATTTTGTTTATACCAGTCACGCTTATCACGCGTAAGCGGATTATCATAAGCACTATGGTTGATAACCAGGTCTACCATAATCTCAACATTCATTGCTCGAGAATCAGTGACAAAGCGCTTGAACCTCGACCACTGCGCATCACGGCTATTGGCACCGAAAAAGACCGGGCTCAATTCAAAATAATCTCTAACTGCATAAAGACTTCCTGATGCACCGACGAGGTGAATCGGATTCAGAAAACACCAATTGAACCCCATACCGGAAGCACGCTGAACATGTCCTGACCAATTCCCAACATCACCCACAATCGGAGGAAACAGGTTATATATTAAAGGAGGTATATCTCTCAGGCTTGCAGTCATAATATACTTTCTTTTCTGTGTATTTGGTAAAACTTATAAGTCAGCCCCTATTCAGGAGCAAGAAATCAGTTCACTTTATTACCAGCAAAAAGGTCATAATTATTTTCATTATTTTTTAATATACGTCAAGGAAATTAAACATATTCACGACTTTTTATTTATAGTCAATTGAAATCCTCCTAACTCTAACTATACTAAAACATTCAACTAACTATAAATGAGTATGATTACCCCAAATCTAATTTACATAATACCTGCAAGGAGAATTGAGTTGGAGGAGAACCAGACCAAGACAACCTGGAAAGAAGCATTCTGTGCCAGTCCGGGCCCCAGGTCATATAGCGCTGCACTCATCCTATTTATCAAAGGAATATGCATGGGAGCCGCCGACATTATACCGGGAGTATCGGGAGGCACTATCGCCTTTATTACCGGTATCTACGAAGATCTGATCAATGCAATTGCCTCTTTCGATCTAACCGCTTTGGGAATGGTCTGCAGGCTAAAGTTCAAGCAAGCACTCAGCCATGTGCACCTACGCTTTATCCTTGTGCTCTTCTGCGGGGTAAGTCTGGCTATCTTCTCCACCGCCTCACTGATGCACAGCTTGCTCGAAGAGCATCCGATCCTGACCTGGTCTGGTTTTTTCGGTCTTATCCTCGGTTCCATCTTTATTGTCTTCAAGGAGGTAAAAGAATGGAATATTCCACGAGTCTTACTGGTTCTTGCCGGTATAGTCGGTGCCTGGGAGATCTGCGGGCTAATCCCGGTATCGACCCCTGAAAGCTGGTGGTTTCTCTTTCTCTGCGGAATCATCGGTATCTGCGCTATGATCTTGCCCGGTATCAGCGGCTCGTTTCTCCTGCTCGTCCTTGGCAAATACTACTATATTACCGGCGCACTCAAGACCTTTGTCGCCGCCGTCAAACTTGCTGTAACCTTCAAATTTCATGAGAGCTATACCTTACTGGCAGTCTCTGGAGTCTTCTGGACACTCCTGGTCTTCGAACTAGGGCAGATCACCGGCATTATCGGTTTCTCCCGCTTCCTGAAATGGGTTCTAGCCCGGTGGCATCAATCTACCATGTGCGTTCTCGTGGGTATGATGATCGGAGCCATGCGCAAGATCTGGCCCTGGAAACATGCTATCTTCAAACATATAATCGACGGGCACAAAGAGAAGGTCATCGACGAGATTCTCGTACTCCCCTGGAATTACGCCAAAGCCTTTGACTGCCGAATAATGGAGTATAATGATTCGATTCTAAGCAATGAATATATCGCCAAGATCAGCGGCCTAGAACCACACATCATATATGCAGTACTAATGGCCATTGCCGGAGTAATCATTGTACTTATCCTGGAGAGACTTGCCTCCTTTAAAGGAAAAGAAGACTGATTAGGTAGTATTTCACCTCGTCTTCGGGGCACAGTACAAGCCGAGGCTATTGCCCCATGTTCAGAGTGCAAGCCAAGACTGAGCAAAATCCGCATTTGCCGCACATAATTCTTCATGCCGGAGTTCATGACAGGAAAAGACAAACACTTGATTCTCCCGGGAGAGTTCGAGCAACTGTTCCATGCCGGTAACAAATCGCTGATCATCAGCATTGATAAAGGGATCATCAAGGATTATCGGTAGGATAGTATCGGTTGCCACCTTCTGTGAAAGCATCAGACGTAGCGAGAGATATACCTGATCGCGCATTCCTTTTGAGAGGTATTCAGCTATAGTCTCACTCGCAACCGGCACCCCGCCATCACGAAGGACGGCACAGAGCTTGAGTTCCTTGGAGAGTGAGAACTCAAATTTACTGGAGAACTTGGCAATATACGCATTGAACTCTTCTGAAAAGATTGGACTCCACCGCGAATGCAACTCACTGGAGATTCGTTCAAAAGCAGCTAACGCCCGGCTAGTCGCTTGCTGAAACCTCCTCGCCTTATAGAGAGCGTCTTCGAGCCGGGCTTTCTCTTCGCTTAGAACCGGGAGTCTTTCCCGCCTGCGATTATCCTCAATCGCCAGAGATTTCTCACGTTCAACCAACTCGCCCTCGGTATCCTCCAGCCTCAGTCGTGCCAGCTTGATTTCATTGCCATACTCCAGAATACTCTGCTCAGGCTCATAGGCCTCCAACCATGGTTCCTCCTCCAGAACGGCGCTTATACGTTTTGCCCAGGTATCAATCTCTAACTCTATAGAATCAAGTTCATCAACATCCCCTGCCGCACTGATCGCAGCCGGCAGAGCTATCTCTTCAAGCTGTCTAAGGTGTTGAAGCTTGCCGGAGCGGACCTTAAACTCATCCATAGCCTGAGCATAATCCTCGGCAATCACCTCTACCCCGGCCTTAAGCAGATCCTCTTCCAACTCCGCCTTGAGCTCGGCAATCTGATCCGCCAGTTCATTCTCCTGCTCCTGAAGACCCTCCTGCTTGCCCTTCACTACCTGAAACTGCTCGCTCAGAGCCAGAGCATCGGAGACCTCACGCATGAACACCCTTGCCCTGGAAATATCGATTCTGGTTGCTTCATCGGCAATACCTATTTCACAAAATAGCCGTTTCAGAGTTGCATACGACTCCTCGATAACCTCTGTTACCTCCTTATGCCGCTGTACCCGTTGCTCCCAAGCGTCCACCTCGCGCGAAGCTTTATTCATCCTCGCAATAAGTTCGAGTAAACCGTCCTTATCCTGCTCTGCCAGAGCGGCAAAAGCATTGAGTTTCTCCTCCATCTTGCTGAATTTCTCAGGATAAGTTGAGAGTTCTTCGTCTAAACGCAATATCTCCTCTTCACTGCGCACATACTCCCCCTGTGCCACCCCATTCACCCCAACCAGCCTCAGCGCACCAAATATTGCCCACCCCAGACAAACAACAGCCGGTATGAGCATAAATAACATAAAACCCATCGCTACAAAGGAAAATACCGATACCCCGGTAAAGACACAACCGAGCACCAGATTATTCCTCGCCGCTCGGTAACGATATCCCCGTTCACTCACAATACCTTTTAGCAGATTGAGTTGTTCCTGACGCTGACTCTTGAATCTACTCTCTTTATTCTCAAGCTGTTCACGTATGCGGTTATAATTAACCACAAACTCAACCTCTACATCCCGCGCTCCGGCTTTCCACTTATTGAAATTATCAACCTCTACCGCATCCACTCCAGCCTTGAGCATGAGCGCTTCCGCACTCCGGCAATCTATACGTACTGACCGTTCCCGACCCAGATTATTTTCCAGTATGGCCATACTCTGCTCTATACGCTGCAGATATTCTGAAGTAATATTGGCACGTTTACCAAGATTATCCACCCGTTTTTGCAGATACTCCAACTCCGCCAGGCCGGTATTTTTGACCGCAACAATATCCTCGACCCGCTCCTGCTTATCACTGAGCAGAGCCAACTTTTCTGCAATAATCTCGATATCCTTGAATTCAAATTCATTGAGTTGCTCAAGCTCTTCAACTTCAGCCTGAAGCTTGAGTACACTCTCACGTGCCAGCCTCTTGCGCTCAAATCTCTCTACCAGCGCTTCATACTGCAAAAGACAGATTAGGTAATCATATTTGCTAATTGAGTTTCTTATCTGCTCTGTAGCCAGCCGCTGATTGGCAGCTGCAGCAAATTTTTCCTCAACCTCACCGAATGCCAGCAAGATCTCCCCTACCTCCCGCTCTATGGCGTCAATCCGCTGTTGCAACCGTTTGATCTCGGTACCAACCATAAGTCGATTATTACTGCTTACCCCTGCATATAGATTTGCTTGCGATTCAAGCACTGCCCTGGCCTCTTCTACAGAGACCCCTTCCCCACTGTCAGTGCTGAATAATGTCGACAATGAATCAACAAATTCCACAAAGTCCCAATCTTTATTGAGTTCATCCTGCGAGAGAAAGACAAGTTTCAGATACTGCTCACGACTCAGTCCGGTAAGGCTCTGCCCAAGACAGTCCCCATTTGGCGGAATCTCAAAGTCAGTAGTAATATCCTTACCGCTTGCCAACTCCAGAACTCGCAGTTTCCCCAGAGCAAAATCCCTCCAAATATTTATCCTACTCCCGTCCGCTCTCCTGACTACCGCGCTGCCCGAAAAGCCTTCAGCCTGGTGCGGCAAATATCTGCGAATTCTCAAAGCACCTCTATCACCGCGTTTAGAACTACTCTTTATTCCGTAAAGTATAGCTATCAGAGCATCAGCAAGAGTTGTCTTCCCAGACTCATTGGCAGCAACAATCAGGTTCATCCCCCGAGCAAACTCATACTCGCCGGTAATACACCCAAACCCCTTTAATTGAACACTTTCTATAATCATACTGCCGCCACAAACCTTATAAATTAAGCGAACCATAATCCTAAAAATGAATAGATTTATTTTGCATTTGTTCTTGCATTAATCAATTAAATACTATAATTATTATTAAAGTTTTCAACATTCAAACAGAATATACTAGCAGATACCGGACTCAAGAGAAAGCAGATAAATACAATGAGCAATGACTTCTGGAAGGACAAACGAATTATTGTAACTGGTGGAGCTGGTTTTCTAGGTTCATTTGTTGTCGAAAAACTGGAGCGGCTCGGAGCTGAGGATATATATGTTCCTCGAAGTGCCAACTATGACCTCAGAACGGTAGAGGCTATCAAGGAGCTTATCCATGACACCTCAAAAAATGGCGAGCCGGTAGATATGATCATACATCTGGCGGCTAATGTAGGAGGTATCGGCGCCAACCGCGAACATCCAGGCACCTTCTTCTACGACAATCTGATGATGGGCACCAATCTCTTGCATGAGAGCTACCGTGCGGGTATTGCCAAGTTTATTGCCACCGGCACCATCTGCGCTTATCCCAAGTTTACACCGGTTCCTTTCAAGGAAGAGGATCTCTGGGACGGTTACCCGGAGGAGACCAATGCCCCTTACGGCCTAGCCAAAAAGATGATGCTTGTCCAGAGTCAGGCCTATAGAGAGGAATACGGTTACAACTCGATATTCCTCCTCCCGGTCAACCTCTACGGCCCCCGAGACAATTTCGATCTCAATACCTCACACGTCATCCCCGCCATGATCCGCAAATGCATCGAAGCCAAAGACTCAAAAGCTCAGAGCATTACTCTATGGGGAGACGGTTCGCCATCCCGGGAATTCCTCTATGTGGAAGATGCGGCCGAAGGTCTTATCCGCGCCAGTCAGCACCTGAACACCTCAGAGCCGGTAAATCTTGGCTCGGGCAGGGAGGTCAATATCCGTGAACTAGCTGAAATTATCCGCGGCGCTGTCGGCTTCAACGGCGAGATCATCTGGGATACGAACAAACCCAACGGACAACCCCGTCGCTGCCTTAATACCGAGAAAGCAGAGAGATTGTTCGGTTTTGTTGCCCGCAAGAAGCTCGAAGACGGCATCGGTGAGACAGTAGAATGGTATATTAATAATCAACATGACTAAACAGGTAGACCATAAATCTCAACCCACAGCCAAGACCGAGACGTCCCCGGCAACAAACTCCTCACTCCTGCTCAGAGTTGAAAACCTCTGTAAGTTCTTTCCCATACGCAGTGGCATTTTACAACGTGTTCAGGGACAGGTAAGAGCCGTAAATCAACTCTCTTTCAGCATTGCCCGCGGCAAGACCTACTCGCTGGTGGGTGAATCTGGATGCGGCAAAACGACAACCGGTAGATCGTTACTCAGACTGACCGAACCGACCTCCGGCGAGGTATTCTTCGACGGCGTTAATATTAACCGACTGAAACGTCGCGAACTCCAGCAACTCCGCCATAGAATGCAGATCATCTTTCAAGATCCATTCTCCAGCCTCAATCCGCGCCATACCGTCTATGATATAATCTCAGAAGGCATCAGAATTCACCGGAAACTCGAGAAGACCTTGATCAGGGACGAGGTTCTATCCTTACTGCACGATGTTGGGCTTGATGCAGAATACCTGCAGCGCTACCCACATGAATTCTCTGGAGGTCAACGCCAACGCATTGCTATTGCCAGAGCCCTAGCGGTAAAACCGGAGTTTATTGTCTGTGATGAATCGGTAAGCGCTTTGGACGTATCTATTCAAGCACAGATCATCAATCTCCTCCAGGATCTCCAACAGAGAAAGGGTCTGGCCTACCTCTTCATTACCCATGACCTCGCGGTAGTGCGTCATATCTCCGATCGGGTTGGGGTCATGTACCTGGGACAACTCATGGAAGAAGCGGATACCGACGAACTATTCACCGCTCCCAAGCACCCATATACCAAAGCCCTGCTCAGTGCCATTCCCTGTATCGACCCGAATAAGCGGAGTCAGCGAATAGCACTCAAGGGAGAGATCCCAAGCGCGGCCAACCCACCTGCCGGCTGCCCTTTCCACCCTCGCTGCCCGGAAGCGATAGCGGCCTGCCGTAACAGTCTCATACCCGAAGCTATCTCCAGCACTGGCCATAAGATACGGTGTATCCACTTTACCCGGCATAGACCTTAAACCGAACAAGATTTTCCCGGCTTTTATCGCAATTAAAAATAATCCCGGCTACAATAATTTACTTGTTTTATTGGCAATTTTCCCGACAATTATTAATATATACTAAAAATACAATTTCGAGGAACGCCCATGAGTACCCCCAAGCCAGACCGTGAAGACCTCGATAAAGATACAGGAAAAAATCATTTGCCTAAAAAACACTTACTACTCAAACTTTCTGTTGTCTGCCTAATTTTACTATTAGGAGCAGCCGTAACCTTACCGCTCGTATTCTCTGAAGCCCAAATCATCAAAATAGTCGAGAATGGATATCGCGACACCACCGGTCTCGATCTAACGATAGAGGATATCGACCTTAAGCTACTGAGCGGCAGTATAGTTATGCATAGTATCAGCTCTACTAATACCGAAGGCACAGAGTTTATCTCAATTGAGTATGCCGAACTCAACCTAAGTTTATCAGATCTCTACGACCTCTATTTCACCGGCAATCTAAAACTGAGAAGCTTCGCGGTTAAGCAGGTGCAACTTACCTATCTGCCGTATATCCAGATAATTAATAAGATTCTCCCGCACGAGCTGACCTCAGACTACAACCTCGCTATTGCCAAAGTCCTCGACAAGAGTATAGTCAATATTGATTATCTCCAACTTGAGCAGGAATCCCCCACGACCATAGCCTTTAATTTTAAAGGAGATATTACGGGTGAGATATCAGGTGGAGGCAACATCAGCGGCAAAATTTTCAACCTGAATAAACTTGATTTCAGCAAGATCTCAGTCAAAGCCAATACCGCCAGATTTGAAATTCAAATCAAAGATACCCCTCTCCATAATATTTTTTCCGGTACCGCTGCCTATGCTGAGGCAAAATGCGAGCTAGAAGGCATACTGTTAACCCAGCAATCACCGCTAGCGATTTTCCATGCCACCCCCGAGACCAAACATGTAGGAAAATGCACCTGGGATTTCGCCCAAGATGTTATCACCGTCCCCAACGTAATAATTACCAACAGCGAAGGAATGTTTATCAAAGCCAGTGGCAGTATAACCCATCCCACCGAACACCAAAAAATAGGCATCCATGCTGATATTTACGAATCACTCGCTCCTGTTCCAACCCTACCCCTAGCGACAACAGGATTAAAGCTAAGCCTAAGCCCGGGGTTCAATTTTACTGGTCACATAGATATAGTCCCGCAACAACTTGATATCAAAGGCAAGATCAAAGCAGATAACATCACTCTAAATCAGGACTCAGGCACGAGCCTCAAAGCAAATCTCACCACAGATTTCCATGCGACTCGAGACTCACTATTGTTTGAAAACATTGAAGGCAAGGTAGGCGAAACCGCGCTAACGGGCAGCACTTTTATTCCCACGCGCGTATTTACCCCGACAGACTCCCTGATAAACAACCTCAAGAGCATCGAGTTGAACCTGGATTTCAACGGTAAGATGCAGAATATCGTCAACGACCTGCTGAGACTTGGATACTACCCTGAGGATGCACTGAAACCGAGCGGTGACTTCAGCCTACGTCTCATTAGTAAACCCCAAAACACTACCAGCAATCTCTCATTACTCTTCGGCTCCAATGACAAGAATGCCGTACTCCTCAATTCCTCACAAACACGCCTGCCACTGGGAAGATTCACTGGTAATATTGAAGCGCAACTACAAAACCGAGGAGTTATTATCCACAAAGCCTCATTCAAATCGCTACCTCTAGAGCTTAACGTAACAACCGACAATACCCCTACAGACCAAACATATAAAATCAAATTTGATCTCAAAGGATATCTGAGCAGATTACTACCTCTGCTCACACCTGAGCTGGCGCATGAATTCAACACTATCAACCTGATCTCGCTACAAGGTGAAGGCGAATACAACCTACAGACTAACAGCTTTTATTCAGACATGATCGAATCCAAGCTCCAATTAACCAAGATCAACGCTCCAACCCAACTGACTCTCAACGGCCCCCTTTCCCTGAACGCAACAAATAAATGGCGGCTCAAACTCCCGGAATCGACTATAAATATCATCAATACCGATATTATCAGCAATAAGGAGCAGACTGGCTGCTCCGCAATTCTCAAATTGGAGGCCGACCTGCTCCAGGAGTCGATGCCTGAGACACTGATTTTCGCTCCAACCGGTAATGCCTCTCTCGGTGTGCGTTCCAAAAATGCTTCCATGCTGAACTTTCTCCTCGATTTATTCGGCAGCTCCGCCGAAGCACCAGCTATCGCCGACACCAAGCTCAAAGCGTTATTAAAGTTCACTCCAGAAACACTCAACTGCTCGGCTTCGTTTGCGGCAAAGAACTTTGCCATCAACCAACCGGTAGTATTTACTGATGCAGAACTCTCTGGAAATACGGTCTTCGTCTATTCCATTGCCGACAAAAGAATAGATATAAAATCACTGAACATTTCAAGTAACGACAATAGCTATAGTTATTCCGCCGCTGGTAATTTTTATATCGAAAACGCCATCTTTCAAGGCTTTAACAGCAAGCTTACAGCAGATTTAGACACTTTTTTCCAGCACTTCAAAGGATATGGCGAGAATGGTGCAAAGTTTGAAGGGAACATTGAAATAATTTCAGAATTAATTGGTACCGCAGAATCCCCAACGCTAACAATTGTCGGCAAATCAAACCAAATAAAGATAACCAAATACGGTTACAGCGAAATTGCACCAAACCTTAAATTTGGTGCCGAACTGAGTTGGAACCGTGAAGTTGACGGGAGCATCTACGGCCTAAAAGCCAAAGAGATATTCGTCAAATCCGCCTATGCGTCGCTGTATGTTACCGGTAACGCTGAACGTTTCAAGCTCGGCAGTAGCGGCATTGTTGATTTCGGACAGGGGTGTGATATTGATCTTCTCCTCAAAGGAAATAGAAAGCTACTCTGGGTTCTCATCCCCGGATACTATTACCGCGGCTCCGATATTGGTAACAATGACAGTATTCAACTTTCTGCCAAACTCAAGGCCAGCAAACTACCATTATTCAGTTTTGGAAATGATCTTAAGCTGAAATTGATCGACCAAATACAGATATCTGCAGGTAAATTAACTATCGACGATCTGACTATCAAAGATGTCAGTGCTCAAAATATCAGCATGAAATTCAACTTGAAGGACAGTATTCTGCGAATTTCGGAAGGGGCTGGACAGCTTAATGGAAGTTTCAACTTCGCCAGCACCACCAGACTTGGCGCCGTACCGCAAGGAAATATTGAACTGAATCTTACAAATATTGATCTTGCCGCGCTTCTGTCCAGAACCATGCGCGAGGATGCCATACTCAACGGCATTTTGAATCTTCCGCAAGATTCCCCACAATCATACCTGAGACTGGAGTGGACAGGCAACACCCTCCCAGCAATACTGAAGAGCATGAAGACCAAATCCGCACATGCTCATATCAAAGACTTAGTCGTGGAAGCTCCCAACAGACGCTTAGACTGGGAAGAATATCTGTCAGTTGATTTTCCGCCCTCGGTGGCCAAAAAGATTTCGGCTCAAATAGACCAAAAGCTTGCCCCAACCTATGGCAAACGCAGAAAATATTATTACAAGAATTTGGATATCACCTACCATATTGCTGATGGCGCCCTGAACCTCACCGAGACCAAATGTGAAGGTGGCAATACTGCCGATCTCATCATACAAGGTATTGTTCTCGTCAACGGTAAACTCAGACTACGCATCTACCCGGTTAAGAATATCAACAAGATATTTGATACCCGTCTCCTGCTGCAAGCACCTTATATTCAGGCATATATCGCCACCCTCCCCCCTGAGCAGCAACAAAGAGTAATGCAGATAATCCCTTCTACTCTTGAACGTCTAGCCAGGGAGAAGAAATTATTTATCGAGGTAACCGGTACCATACAAGCCCCCAAGGTCGAAGTTGATAACCTCAAAAAAGAGATCAGAAAAAATATTCCAGTGATAACCCAGCAATTTAAAGATACTGTCGGGGAAAAAGGTGTATTGAATCTTCTGCTCAAAGATGTAAAATCAGAGAAACTCAAAAAAGTATTAGGGGGTAACAATAATGACTTAGCGCTCCAGTCGGGGTCAAGTATTGGTGACCTGCTCAAGCTGATTGAATAATACGGAGACTTAATGAATAAAGAAGAAGAGATAAGGCATAAAGAAGAGGTTTCAGCTACTTTAGAACAGATAAAAGCCTACAAAGAAGGTGTGGCTTCACCGAAATCAAAGTACTATATTGATATTCCGATCTGGAGACTGGCTATTGAAGGAATCTCCGCGTTCCTGCTGGCCATCTTTGTCGGAATGGGACTGGCTGTTTTATATAAGATTATTGCATTTTAACAGACCGAATATAAAAATATGAAAAAGATACTGCTAGTTATCGAAGATAAACAGGAACGTATAACGGTACGCCATGCGCTCAATCTTTCAGGTTATACCGTAATTGAATCAGAGAGTAGCGGCTCAGCTCTGGCCGCCATCGCCAACCACCCTGATATTGAAATGATTATTCTGGACTGGAGCATTGAAGAACATGACGGCACCTCAACCTTCAGCATTCTCTACGAGAACTTTTCTACCATTCCAATCTTTGTTATCGGTGAAGACAGCAGCAACAACGCTATAATTTCCCTCATCAGTCTTGGAGCTGTGGACTATCTGATAAAGCCGCTAGATAAGGATCACCTCTGCTTTATGGTAGACAACATCCTCAACAAGGAACAACGGATGATGCGGAATAAAGCGACACGCAAACAAGTCCTTTTTGCTGCAACCAGCCAGATTGAGGTCACCACCATCTCCAAACAATCGGTAACGCTGAAAGTAAATTTCAGCATCCCTGCAGGCACAGTCACCACCTTTACCTGTGACGACCTTTCCGAGCTGCTGGAGATCCCCTTTACCCACCGGTATTCCTGCAAGGTAATATCATGCACCCAGCAATTTGAACAGAATTCAAATGTTCCATTTTACTGTATCAAAGCGACCTTCCTCAGCCTCTCTCCCCTCATCTCCTCAAAGATTGAACAAGTTCTGAGCAAGAACTTACTGGCGAGCAAAGCGGTAAACCAGAAAGGCTTTATCCCGTAACGCTACGAGAACCACAAAAATGGTGAGGTACTGTCATTGATATCAATTGCCTTGAAATGCGCGAGCAAAATCAAGACAATTACAGCAATTGTCGCCGCTATATATGACACCTTCTCCGGCCACTTACCAAAGTAATGAAACAAAAGGTTGAAGACAATAACAATTGCTACCGACCAGGCCAGCATCAGCGCCGTAACCCCGAATTGAAAATCAAAATACCCGGTCAACTGCCGTTGGAGCATATCCAAAAAGATCGCCGCCACCAAGAAAATTATAAAAATTGAAACATGTTTGAATGTCTGAGCCATTACCGTTGAACTCTCCTGCTAAAAATACAAACAATCCGCTACTTATCTGTTTATCGTTTTTTTAAGCCTATAACTATATACTTAATCCTCCATTTTAACCGAAAACATACATTGACCTTACTCCCCGATTTCATATAATATATTTCCATTATTGTACAAAGCAATTTCACTATTATTACAATAAATCATAAACTATAACCATAATTACGAGCCTGCGTATGAGCGAAATATATGAACGCCCCAGTTGGGATGAGTACTTCATGACTATTGCCAAAGAGGTGGCAACCCGCAGTACCTGCCTACGCCGTCATGTAGGCGCAATCTTAGTCAAAGATAGACGCATTCTGGCAACTGGGTATAATGGTGCACCGAAGAATATTGAACACTGCGCAGTTACCGGCTGTGTCCGCGAACGTGACAACATTCCTTCAGGCGAACGCCACGAAATATGTAGAGCGCTCCATGCCGAGCAGAATGCTCTATTGCAAGCTGCAACCTACGGGGTGCAGATAGAAGGAGCAACCCTATACTGCACCACCCAACCCTGCGTCATGTGCGCCAAAATGCTTATAAACGTCGGTGTCGAAAAAATATATGTCTTGGAGAGTTATCCGGATCCGCTTGCCCTCAACCTACTGGCTGAGGCCAAGATAGAATTAATCCATTTTAAATATGATACCCATGACTAGCTGTTTCCGGCTAGTCATTTTTCCCTGTTTCAATTGCCCATTCAGCACTTAAAACAGATTTAAGGTAGCGCGAAAAACCGGTACGGACTATTTATTATACCAAGGAATAAACTTTTCCGCATTATCGGCGTACAGTAACACTAACAATATGTTATTTATAATATAAGTTGAAGGAGAAAATAATGACTGAGAATGAACTAAAAGAACTATTTGCAGAGCACGGACAGAGCCACGTCTTCAAGTATTGGGACGAATTGAACAGCAGCGAACAGGAAGCACTACTCAATGACTGCCGCAGTGTCGATTTCGACTGGCTAAGCGAACGCTGTAATAATGTACAAGCGGGTATTGAAGAGTTCACCCTGCCCAAAGAGGTCTCTCCCGCCCCAATTATCAAGCTTCCCCAGACCCAGGATGAGCTAGCCCGCGCCCAGAGTGCCAAGGCTATTGGCGAAGAAGCGATAAGAGCGGGAAGACTCGGTGTCTTCCTCGTTGCCGGAGGTCAGGGTTCACGCCTCGGCTTTGACGGACCGAAAGGCTGTTATAAAATCGGTCCAAATTCCGAGAAGACCCTCTTCCAGTGGCATGCCGAACAGATAAAAGCATCCGCCCTCAAATATAACACCACCATACCCTGGTATATCATGACCAGCACCCTCAACCACGACGACACAACAAAATTTTTCGCAGACAATAATTACTTTGGACTTGGTTGCGAAAATGTGATATGCTTCAAACAGCGAATGGTTCCTTCGGTTGACAACGATTATAAACTCATTCTGGCGTCAAGGCATAGACTGGCAATGAACCCCGACGGGCATGGCGGCTGTCTATGGGCACTATGTAACACCGGTGCTGTTTCTGATATGCAGCAGAGGGGAATAAAGTACCTGAGTTACTACCAGGTGGACAACCCTCTAGTAACAATTATTGATCCGGTCTTTACCGGCTACCATATTCAGAGCGATTCAGACATGTCCTCAAAGATCCTAAAAAAGGTATCGCCTGAGGAGAAGGTCGGCAATATTTGTATTGGTGACGGCAAACCGACCATCATTGAATATTCGGATATGACCGATGAAAATACCAGAGCGGTGGATGACGCTGGCAACTTGCTCTTCTGGGCAGGTTCGATAGCGATTCATATCCTCAATGTTGATTTTGTCCAGGAACTCGGTTCCAAGGCCAAACTCCCTTGGCATGTAGCGAAGAAGAAGATTCCATATATCACGGATAATGGCGAGATTGTCAAACCGGAAACGAATAACGGCATCAAATTCGAGACCTTTGTCTTCGACGCAATCCCGCTTGTGACAAATACAATAACCATGGAGGTTGCGCGTGAAGAAGAATTTGCCCCGGTAAAGAATGCAACTGGAGTAGACTCTGCAGAGACCTGCAGACAACTGCTGTCAAACCGCTTTGCCAGATGGTTTGAGGCGGCAGGCAAGAGCGTACAGAAAAATGAGAACGGTGACAGCCTCCTGAGTCTTGAGGTCTCACCGCTATTTGCTCTTGATGAAATTGAGTTTGCCGAAAAATGTCCAAAAGATATTGAGGTAACAGACGGAATTATCCTCTAACTTTGAGTGAGTCGAAATTACTTTTTTAGACACCGATTAATAAGGAAATTTATCATGGCACGCAAATGCAAAACAGCAGTAAAGGCGGAAAAAGCTCTCAAGACTACTGCTGAATGGAAGACCCTCGAGACCCATTACAAAACGGTCAGTAAGCTGGAGATGAAGGATCTCTTCGCCCAGGATCCCAAACGTTTCAACAATTTTTCTATCAAGTTCAACGATATCCTCTTCGACTACTCAAAGAACCGTATAACTCAAGAGACCATTGCTAAGCTTCTAGATCTGGCAAAAGCCGCAGATGTTGCCGGCTGGCGCAAAAAGATGTTTGAAGGCAGCAAGATCAACTTTACCGAGGACAGAGCCGTCCTCCACACCGCACTGCGTAACCAGAGCAAAGACCCCATCATTGTAGACGGACAGGATGTAATGCCTGGAGTCCGCAAAGTTCTGGCCAAAATGAAGAAATTCTCTACCGCGGTACGTAGTGGAAAATGGCTCGGTTTTACCGGCAAACCGGTAAAAACCGTCGTCAATATCGGTATTGGTGGTTCCGACTTAGGACCGGTTATGCTGGTTGAGGGCCTGAAAAACTACGCCGGCAAGGGGCCGGAGGTGCGCTTTGTCAGCAATGTCGATGCAACCGATTTTGTCGAGAAGACCAAGGGGCTCAATCCTGAAGAGACCCTCTTCATCGTTGCCAGTAAGACCTTTACGACACAGGAGACCATGACCAACGCCCATACCGCCAAACGCTGGGCGCTAAAAACGTTGAAAGATCCTCAGGCAATTGCCAAACACTTTGTCGCCTTATCTACCAATGAAGAAGAGGTCGTCAAATTCGGTATAGACCCTGCCAACATGTTTGAGTTCTGGAACTGGGTAGGCGGCCGGTACTCAAGCTGGAGTGCAATCGGACTCTCAATCTGCTGCGCTCTCGGCTTCAAGAATTTCTCCGAACTTCTTGCTGGTGCCTATGAAATGGATCAACACTTCCAGAGTGCTCGCCCCGAAAATAATATTCCTATGATCATGGCGCTTCTAGGCATCTGGTACAATAATTTCTTTGGTGCTCAAAGCCAGGCGATCCTGCCTTACGACCAGTACCTCTCACGTTTTGCGGCCTACTTCCAACAAGGAGACATGGAGAGTAACGGCAAGTATATCGACCGTAACGGCAAAGAAGTCAACTACCAGACCGGCCCTATTATCTGGGGTGAACCCGGTACCAATGGTCAACACGCCTTCTACCAGCTTATTCACCAAGGCACCAAATTAATCCCCTGCGACTTCATCGCTTCCGCCCAGCCTCAGCACAAAGTCAGCGACCACCATGAGAAGTTGATTGCCAACTTCTTTGCCCAGACCGAAGCGCTGATGAAGGGCAAGAACAAGGCCGAAGTTCAGGCAGACCTCGAGGCACAAGGCCTGAGCGCCGAGCAGATCAAGATGCTCACTCCGCACAAGACCTTCCTCGGCAACCGCCCTACCAACTCGATCCTGGTCAAGAAGCTTACCCCGCGAGTTCTCGGTTCACTCGTCGCCATGTATGAACATAAAATCTTTGTCCAGGGCATTATCTGGCGAATCAACAGCTATGATCAATGGGGGGTTGAACTCGGTAAGGTTCTGGCCAAAGCCATCCTGGCTGAGGAGAAGGAGCTGCTGAAAGGCAAGCGTATCAGCCTTAGCCACCACGACAGTTCTACCGCGAACCTGATCCTGGAATTTGTCAAAATGCGTAAGGAAAAATAAACACTTCCGAAATTATTAGTAATCGGCAACATATCCAGCAGACACATCATAAGTCTGCTGGATTTATATTTAATAGCTCCGCGGACATATCTCATTATTTTCGAAAATCATTGACCACACCCCTATAAATCATATAATATTCATACATTATCATAACTCTAAACCAAGCAATAACAGGATGAAATAAATGGGAATCACCGAATCAGTACTCGAAGGCTTATCAAAAGTTGTTGGCAAAGTATTCGGTACCGCCAACGAGAGAGAACTAAGAGAACTCTGGCCAATTGTCGAAGAGGTTAACCGGTTTTGGAAGGATATAAAGCAACTATCCGACGCCGAACTCGGAGAGAAGACAAACGAGTTCCGCCGCCGCCTGCTCAAAGGCGAGACCGAAGACGATATCCTCCCCGAGGCCTATGCCGTCTGTCGTGAGGCCAATCACCGCGTAGATGGAGAACGCAAGATTATTCAGAGCAATTATGAGCGTATAACCTTCAGTGGTGGTAAATTCGAGTACATCCCCGATACCGGTGAGATACCATATTTTGCCCATTTTGATGTACAGATTCTCGGCGGTATCGTCCTGCATCAGGGCAAGATAGCCGAGATGGTCACCGGTGAAGGTAAAACCCTGGTCGCCACCCTGCCTTCATATCTCAATGCTCTCAGACCCAACCCGGAATGGGTTGAGATGGCAAAAGAGTACCAGGGCGAGGATATTAACAATTGGGATTTTTCTCCTTATGTTCTACATTTGAATGATGAAGGACAAGAGGTCTGGATCCAGGTACAGAAGCTTATTCCTGATCCTGAAGATGTAACTTACCGTCCTCCCCTCAGAACTATTCCCCGTTCACTTGGAGTACAGGTAGTCACGGTAAATGATTATCTTGCGGCGCGTGACGCCGAGTATAATACCCGCCTTTTCAGCTTTCTTGGGCTGGAACTCGGGGCGATTCAGTCACATATGGGTTCCGCCGAACGCATACCGATGTATATGAGTGATATCGTCTACGGCACCAATAATGAATTCGGTTTTGATTATCTCAGAGACAATCTCAAAGTACGGGCTGAAGAACAGGTTCAGCGCTCACGTAATTTTGCAATTATCGATGAGGTGGATAGTGTGCTTATTGATGAAGCGCGTACCCCGCTTATCATCTCCGGTTCCACCAATGAAAGTACCGACAAGTACTTTGTGGCGGATGCAGCAGCGCGCAGACTGAGCAGCATAGAGATGAATGATCTTGAGATGATCATTGAAAAATATATGAAAGAAGGTCATCAACGCGAAAACGCACGAATTGCCGCCGAAGCCGAATCCGGCAAGGACTATATCTACTCTGAGCGCGATCACTCGGTCAAGCTCACCGAACTCGGCATCAAGAATGTCCTCAAGGTACTGGGAATGGATGATATCTACTCAGGAGCCAATATGGACATGCCGCACTTCATTGATAACGCCCTAAAGGCTCACGCCCTCTACAAGCGTGATGTACATTATATTATCAGTGATGACGGTCAGGTACACATCGTCGATGAGTTTACCGGGCGTGTCCTTGAAGGCAGACGCTGGTCAGACGGTCTACACCAGGCGGTGGAGGCGAAAGAAGGCCTGAAGATCAAATCTGAATCACAGACAATCGCCAGCATAACCTTCCAGAATTACTTCAAGCTTTACGGCAAACTCGCCGGAATGACCGGTACCGCCCTGACCGAGGCCAAAGAGTTCATGAATATCTACAAACTCGGCGTCGTCTCAATCCCCACCAACCGCCCGCTCCGCCGCATTAATTACCCGGATCTCATCTACGGCTCAATCAAGGACAAATATATCGCTATTGCCGAACATGTCCTCGAAGTGCACCGTACCGGTAGACCAATACTGATAGGTACGGTCTCTATCGAACACTCTGAGATAATCTCTGAGAGCCTCAAGGTTCGAGGGATCAAGCATGAAGTGCTCAACGCCAAGCATCACCAACGCGAAGCCGAGATCGTAGCCAAAGCAGGGCAACTAGGACAGGTAACGGTTGCCACCAACATGGCTGGTCGTGGTACCGACATCAAACTTGGAACCTTTACTGAAACCGAACTTATTGAATACTGGCAACACTGGGGGCTGGCATCCAAGGAACTTAAGCCAGACCAACTCTCACCTGAAGAATTAAAATCCGAACTGCTAAAAACCTGGAGCAAGCACTACCTCTCCCTCGATGCCCAAGGAAATGAGCAAAAGGATCTCAACTCCCTACTGGAAAAGCACTTCAAAGAGATGGGCATTACTGGGCCAACTCTCTGCACCAGTGTCGCCGGACTCGGCGGACTGCACATTGTCGGCAGTGAACGCCATGATGCCAGACGTATCGACAACCAGTTGCGCGGACGTTCAGGTCGTCAGGGAGATCCTGGCTCCAGCCGTTTTTTCCTCTCGCTTGAGGACGACACTATGCGCCGCTTTGCTCCTGAGAAGGCGCGTCAATTTATGCAATGGGCAGGTCTCAAGGATGGTGAAGCCATTGAAAGTTCGATCGTCAGTCGCTCGGTTGAGAAAGCACAACTCAAGGTTGAGGAACGTAATTTCGAAGCACGTAAAAATGTCCTTGAATATGACGAAGTAATGAATAATCAACGTCTGGTCATATACGAAAAACGTCAAGCCTGGCTGGAGGATCAGGGGCTCAAAGAATCTATGCTAGATTTCTGCAAAGCCTATATCGAAGAACGTGTCCTTGATCTTGTCGCTGACCCTGAGCAATATGAAATCAATCATATACTTGATTTCATGAAAGAAGATTTCCTGATTGATATCAGTAAAGATGATGTTGAAGCTGCCCGTAACTCTGTCAGTGGGGATGAAGCACTTATCGACATGCTCGGCGAAAAACTCGAAGAGAACTATGCTGAGAAAGAGGAAGCGGTAGGTTCAGAGAATATGCGACTGCTGGAGAAGCTCTTACTCCTTGAGACAGTCGACCGTAAGTGGATGGATCACCTCTATGCCATGGATATTCTGCGTGAAGGTATCCACCTGGAGAGCTTCGCTCAAAAGGATCCTAAAATCCAATATAAAGTTAAAGGCTTTGATCTATTCGAAGCCATGTGGGCTTCATTCCAGTCCGAGGTGGCGCAACTTATCATGAAGATAACCCCGGTACAGGAGATGCAGCTTGAGGATCAGGTTGAGGTCAGCGATACTATCCATGATGACTTTGATGAGATGGCGGATAAAGCGGCAGACAAAGGTAGCGGTGCCGGTGAAGCCTCATCCCCGATTACCATAGTCAATAAAGCCGTCAAGGTAGGCGGTAATGATCCCTGTCCTTGCGGCAGTGGCAAGAAGTATAAACGCTGCTGCGGCCGAAGATAAGTAATCGACCTAGAAAGCTTGGGAAAATGCTCTCTGATAAAATTTGGCGCGCTCTAACCGATACCTTATACAGCTTTACTCTGGTACCGTATATCTATAATCACAAATACCGTACCCACAAGTACGCGGATAATGTAGATGAGAAATTTGGACTTATCCCGCAACGTCAGAATACTAAACCCTGCCTACTGATACATGCGGTATCAGTCGGTGAAGTTATTGCGGCCGGACCGCTGATCAGCGAATTCAGTAGGCGCCGCCCGGGTTGGGAAATTCGTCTAACTGTCAGCACCGCAACCGGTCGCGAAGTTGCGCTCAAACATTATCCTGAGCTGACGGTAACCTTCTTCCCCCTTGATCTCTCAATCTGGGTCAAACGCTTCTTTAAACGTCTTCACCCTAGTGCTGTCATACTGATGGAACTTGAGATCTGGCCGAACTTCCTCAGCCTCTGCCAGGAGTACGCAATACCGGTTATTGTAGCCAATGGACGAATCACCGACAAGAGTGCTGAACAGTACCGCAAATTCAAGAATCTACCTGTTTTAAAGAGAATGCTCAATATCCCTACATACTGGCTGGCGCAGAACCAGACTTATGCCGAGCGTTTCCGGAGTATCGGTATCGCTGCTGAAAAGATCCAGATACTGGGTAGCGTCAAGTATGACACCATCCCAACCGAATTGTCCCCGCAAATCCGCGCCAAATACCGCAGCCTCTTCAAAACTGGAGTCGATACCACGCTTATCATCGCCGGCAGCACCCACTCTCCGGAAGAGGACATCGTGCTAAAAGCCTTTCAGCGTATTCGAAAGCGCTACCCGAGTACACAACTTGCTCTAGTCCCCCGCCATCCGCACCGCTTCGCAGAAGTATACGAGCAGAGCCTGCATTTCGGCGACTGCCGCAGACTCAGCGAACTGGAAGAAAACAATAGCACTGCCTCTGCCGATATTATTCTAGTCGATAAGATGGGAATTCTTTCCGAGTTGTATAATGCTGCCGACCTGGTATTTATCGGCGGTTCATTTATTGAACACGGCGGGCAGAATATGCTTGAGACCTGTGGTCTGGGTATCCCGACTATTATCGGCCCCAGCTACTATAATTTCTCCGAGGCGGTCACTATCCTCAAAGCTGCCGGAGGTATTATTATCTCCACCCAACCCGAGAACCTCGCTGCGGATATGCTGCAAATTCTGCAAGCCCCGGATGCTGCTGCCGCCATCGGCGTAAAGGGTAGAGCCGCGCTTCTGGCACATAAAGGCTGCACCAAGAAGACTATTGATAAACTTGAAGAACTCCTCGGCTAAGCATGCCCGCAAACGGAACTGACAAACTTATTGCACCTCAATCACCGGTAAAATTAGCGTAAAGCAGGTGCCCTCTCCCGGCTCACTCTCAATCCCGATATTACCATTGTGATTAGAGATAATACCGTACACCGCAGAGAGCCCCAGCCCGGCTCCTTCTCCGGTCTTCTTAGTAGTATAAAATGGATCGAAGATCATGTCTATATTCTCTGGCGCAATACCCTCGCCGTCATCAATAACTTTTATCTCCAGCGATTTGGGTACAGACATCTGCAGATCTGTGAGTTCCGCCGTAATATCCTTGGTAATTATATTACTAGTCTCAATCCAGATTCGCCCCCGTCCCCCGATTGCGTACTCAGCATTGGCGATAAGGTTGATAAACACATTCTCAAGCTGACTGGCATCTGCTTTAACCAGATAATTAGTCGCCGCGAAATCGGTGCTTATATCAACCTCAGCCCCGAGTGAATGCTTGATAATTTTCAGCGTACGCGCTATCAGTTCGTGCACATCGACTACCGACTCGACATACTTGCCTTTTCTGGCGAATGCGAGTAAATGCCGGGTAAGTTCCTCACAACGCTCCGTACCGTCCAAGATATACCCCAGATACTCACTCTCCTTGGAGTCTTGACCAAACTTATTCTGCAGCAGATGCGCAAATCCCATTATACCATTCAAAGCATTATTAAACTCATGCGCAATACCACCAGCAAGTTGGCCTATTGATTTTATGCGTTGTGAACTATTGAGCGTATCAAGTACCCGTTTATATTTAGTAATATCCTTACCGACCCCGAGCAGACCGATTATTTTACCCTTACTATCACGAATCGGCACTTTGGTCGAGAGTACCCATTTTTCAGCCCCAGTTGTAGTCGTATAGCTCTGTTCGTAATTTACAATTCCCTTCCCTCTGGAGATTATCTCTTGCTCTATCTTCTTGAAGTTTTCAGCCTCTTCAGGCGTATGGATATCAAAATCCGTCTTGCCGACAATATCATTGCGTCTGATCAACCCAGCCTCACGTACCATTGACTGCGAAGCCCAAAGAAACTTCAAGGCACAATCCTTGGCATAGATAATATCTGGCGAATTATCCATTAACAACTCAAAATTTCGCGAAAACAATTCGAACTTCAAATTAAGCTTCTTGATCGTATCGATATTGATCATTACCCCGACAAGTCGTGTAGCCCGCCCCGACGCATCCCTAACCTTGGCCTTCGCGTCCAGGCGCATCCAGGTATTTTCCACACCATCCTTGAGCACTTCAAACTCAAGTGAACAGCTACTGATCTTGCCGGTAATCAAATTATATAGACTCTTCTTTGCTACTTTAAGATTGTCAAACCGTACCAACTTAAGCAAATCACTAAAAGACAGTCCAAGTTCCAGATACTCCAACCCCAGATTGACAAAACACTGGTTACTACCGGTCAGCACATACGACCTGACATCATATTCAAACACCCCAACCTTCCCCGCCTCAGCCGCCATCTCAAGCGCATACTGACTTGCCTGTAGCCCGGCGAGCAACTCTGCTTCCTCACTACGGTTAGTGATAAATGTAAACGCCTCACTCCCCGACGGCATTATCATTGTGGTAAACTCATACTTACTCGTCCCCTGCCTGAGACCAACCGCATATTTCACCGTTACCGAAGGTTTAAGCGCCTGAATATACCGGCATATCGAGCCTTCTGACTCATAAAGTGAAAACCCGGAATCAAAGTTTGCTCCCTTACATCTAGCCCCCAGTAACTCCTCCGCCGCAGAATTTGCCATTAAAAAATAGTCTTGCGGTGACGAATCGACACGGTGAAATATCAACGGAACATCCAAACTATTATAGAAATACACCAGGTTCTCAAAATTCTTACCAAAACCTAAACGACGCCTTGTCGCTCTGAGATATTTATAATACAGCAGCACTACCAGTCCAAGGAGCACCAATCCCAGCAGCGCAAGCAACGGATGTATTATTTCACACAACCCATAGTCTGCAGTATCCACAACTCCAAAGTCTACCCCAGAAAGGTGAGAATACTGTTGCACCAACCTGACATACTCCAGACCACGTTTCTGACGCAGAGTAAAGACATATTCGCTGAATTGAGCCGCCCGCTGCACCGACATATTCTGGTTAAAACCAAGGGTTATGCGAACAGCCTGTAGCGGCAAGGGGACAACCAAGATAGTCGGTTCCACAATACGCGCGCCGATATACTCTGCAGTGACGGCATAATCTACCCGCGCAGCCAATAAGGCGGTACGAACCGCATCAAGGTTATCATACCAGACGACCTCAACCTCCAGGCCATACTCCTGTATTTGCTCGATATACGCACGCACCGCAATATCGTCTGCAATCAGACCTATTTTGGCTCCTCTGAGTTCCTCTAGAGTATCTCCTACAGGGTGTGTACTGAGCAGCACCCCGCGTATCGTCACAAGTGTAAGCGGTGCCAAATCAAACTTCTGGGCATTCGCGTTCGATGCACAGAGATATGGCACACATTCAACACTTCCCTGCTCAAGCCACTCAATAGTCTTGGCGTATGAACCGCTTTTAAACTTGATAGTAGTAGCCGAGCCGTCGCAGGCCAACGCCAACACCCTGGCACAGAACCCGCTTGGCCCCTTCATTTCATTCTGCAAAGAATAAGGATACTTCTTCAAAGAGGTACACAGAATGGAATCAGTAGCCGAAGCTGGATTTACCAAACAAACCAGCATCCAGACAGTGATAGTCGCAATTTTTTGCAGAATAGTATTTCGCATAATGTAAAATATCGCCACCCTACGCCTAGTGCTTCAAGGTATAGATCAGGGTTAACCCAACCCCTGGCCGAACGCTACACTCAACGCCAGACCACAGAACAAATCATCCAAATATAACGTTTCTCCACCTTCACAATTATACAAAATCATAGGTATAAATCAGTAATAATATTATCATTTTATCCCCCTGCACTCCAAAAAAGTGCCTGCTTACCGCCAGCAATAATGTCATATTGACAGAGCGTCAGCATAAAAATACTCACAACCAGGTTATATTCTATAAATAATTATTTATTATTCTTATAAACGCTTATTCTATTAAAAGATACAACAAGCCCCGTCCTGTATTTACTTTTTTGGTACAGTTATTGTTTAATATTCATAATAATGATTTTTAGGTAATAATGACATAATCCATAATCGATATTATTAATGCGATACATAATAAAAGGAGAATATAATGGGCAAGATTATTGGTATTGACCTTGGAACAACCAACTCATGTGTTACCGTAATGGAAGGCAGCGAGGCAAAGGTTATTCCAAATAAAGAAGGAAACCGGACAACACCTTCGGTTGTAGCTTTCACCAAAGATGGCGAGAGATTGGTTGGTCAGTTGGCAAAACGCCAGGCGGTCACCAATCCCCAGAACACCATCTACTCAATCAAGCGTTTCATGGGGCGTCGCCATAACGAGGTAGGTACTGAAGAAAAGATGGTTCCATACAAGATCACCGGTGGTGCCACAGATCTCGTCAAGGTAGAGTGTGCCGGCAAGGATTATACCCCACCTGAGATCTCGGCCATGGTACTGCAGTATCTCAAGACCTGTGCTGAGGACTACCTCGGAGAGAGTGTCACCGAAGCCGTCATCACCGTTCCGGCATATTTTAATGATTCACAGCGTCAGGCCACCAAGGATGCTGGACGTATCGCCGGACTTGAAGTAAAACGTATTGTCAATGAACCGACTGCGGCCTCACTCGCTTATGGCCTGGATAAAAAGTCTAATGAGAAGATTGTTGTCTTCGATCTCGGTGGTGGTACCTTTGATGTCTCCATCCTTGATGTCGGTGACGGCGTCTTTGAAGTATTATCAACCAACGGTGATACCCATCTGGGTGGCGATGATTTTGATGAAGTACTTATCAAATGGATTATCACTGAATTCAAGAAGGATCAGGGTGTTGATTTATCCAACGACCCTATGGCTATGCAGCGTCTGAAGGAAGGTGCGGAGAAGGCCAAGTGTGAGCTTTCATCAGCAACTTCAACCGACATCAATATACCATATATCACCGCTGATGCCACCGGTCCGAAACACCTCCAGCTAAACCTGTCAAGGGCAAAGTTTGAGGAGCTCTGTGACGGTCTGATCGCACGCTGTAAGGCACCATGTGAGAATGCACTCAAGGATGCCGGAATATCAGCTTCACAGATTGACGAAGTTGTACTTGTTGGTGGTTCCAGCCGAATTCCAGCGGTTCAGGCAATGGTCAAGAAGATATTCGGCAAAGATCCGCACAAGGGGGTAAACCCTGATGAGGTTGTAGCGATTGGTGCAGGTATTCAGGGTGGTATCCTCACTGGTGATGTAAATGATGTACTGCTGCTGGATGTTACTCCGCTAACCCTCGGTATTGAGACTCTCGGTGGCGTAATGACCCCGTTGATCGAAAGAAACACTACTATTCCTACCGAGAAGAGCGAGGTATTCTCTACCGCTGCAGATAATCAACCTGCCGTTGACATCCATGTACTGCAAGGTGAGAGAAAGATGGCAAAAGACAACCGTACTCTCGGCAAATTCCAGTTGGATGGTATTCCTGCAGCTCCTCGCGGTGTCCCTCAGATTGAGGTAACCTTCAAGATTGATGCCAACGGTATCCTCTCGGTAAGTGCGATGGACAAGGCTACCAACAAACAGCAGACAATTACCATCAAAGATAGCTCCGGACTCAATGAGGACGAGATCAACCGCATGGTAAAAGAAGCCGAAGAGCACGCCAAGGAAGATGAAGAGGCAAAAGAACTTGTCGACGCCCAGAACCAGGCAGAGCAGATGGTCTTCCAGGTTCGTAAGATGCTGGATGAGAACAAGGACAAGCTTGATTCTGCAGATGTCTCTGCAATTGAGAGTGCCATTGAAGAACTTGACAAAGTCAAGAAGAGTACTGCCATCAATGAGATCAAAGATGCGACTAAGAAGCTTGAAGAAGCAAGTCACACCCTGGCGCAAAAGATGTATGAGCAGCAGGGAGCGGCAGGCGGCGCAAGTGCTGGCAGCGCTGGAGCCGGCAATACTCAGAGTTCTTCTAACTCAAGTACACAGGGTGATGATGTTGTCGATGCCGATTTCACCGTGGTAGATGATGAAGAAAAGACAGACAGCAAATAAATTATTCCGTAATACCAGATATAAAGCAGGGCGCAACTTATTATGCGCCCTGCTTTATTATTAACCTGCAATCTTAAGCGCTACGCTAGCCTCAGAGCGCTTACAACTCAAAATGCTCATTAAGAATAGCATATCTGTACTCATCCTGGATATGACCATTCTTGATAATCGCCGAACGCAACACCCCTTCTAAACTAAAGCCAACCTTTTCCATTACTCTCTGCGAAGCGATATTATTACCTTTGACGCTGGAATAAATCCTAAGTAAATTGAGTTTATCAAACCCAAGCCGCACCACCTCACCTACCGCCTCGGTCATTATTCCCTTGCCCCAGTACTCCTCACCGAGCCAATAACCAATCTCTGCAGATAACCGATAATCTCCCCGTTGTAGGATCAAGCCGACAAGCCCCACCAGATCCCTCTCATACTCCACTCCGAAAACTTTTTGCGCCCGGTCAAAATCAAGTAGATTCAGAAAATTTACCGCATCACTCTCCAAATACGGATACGGAACAGAATCCTGTAACTGCATCGAGATATTTCTATTATTGAGAAGACTGGCAATCCGTTTCACATCTGCATATAGAAGTTTTCTCAGATATATCACCCGTAACCACCTTTGCCTAGCATACTATGCAACTGAGCTAACCGACAATATCGATATTGTACCTCTGCAACAATCCCGCAAGCCCATAAAAAGAAAATTTTGCCATACCGACCGAATTATTATCCGGATCAATGCTGAAATTGAACGCTGTAGATAAATCGGCCAATTCAAGATTGGTATAATTAAACTGTGCATCCTCCAGGTCACACTTAATAAACTCCGCCTCGCGCATATCACTCCCGACAAAGCTAACTTCCTTGAGTTTACAGTTATTATAAATAGTACCTTTTAACGGAAGATCGGTAAATGAAGAATAATTGAGAACACAATTTGCAAAACTAACCGCCAATAAAAATTCCGAACAGTCACTGAAAATGATCCCTAACATCTTACAGTCGACAAAGCTCACATTTCTGAGCATAGTATCATTCAACGTAACCATACTCAAATCAGTCTTGACAAATTTACAATCGACAAAATGTTTATGTGTAAGATCCTGCTTCTGCAAATCACAACCAATAAACTCACAGTCTTCAAATTCACTATAAGCAAGAATCTCAGCGCTCGCTGACGCTTTAAACACCCGATTCACAACACATTGCTCACTCATAGTCAATACCATTACAATTCAGGCTCAAAGAGATTCTTATAACCATATACCTGCTTAATCTGCGAGCGTTTGTACGCTTCAACACTCAAACCCTCAATAAACATTATCCCCCCAGCCTTGAGTACGGAGAGGAAATTATCAATAAATTCAACCTGTGCGTCTGCATCATAATACTGGAATACATGATTACAAGTTATATAGTTAAAAGTATGCTTCTTCGGACGCGCTCTAAGATCAAACTTCCCAAACTTGACGTGTGCTTTAACCTCACTTCCCATCTGAATAACCTCGTTCTCAATAGTCGCATACTTGAGCAAGATATGATTGTACTTCTTCAAGGTTGAGGCAGAGCTATTCTTGAGATAACGCCCAGCTTTCGACTTTCGTAATTGATCCTTGCTTATATCTGTACCATAAATAGTCAATTTCGGTTTTACCTGCGATAACTTCAAAGCATACAGTCCGATACAAGCGAGGGAATATACCTCCTCCCCACTCGAACAACCCGCACTCCAGACATCCAAGCCACCAAACGACTTTTTCTGCAGATACTTCGGAATAATAATGGCTTTCAAACCGCTCAGCATCTCCTCGTTACGGAAGAACTTTGATGCTGTAGTAGCTTTTGCCTGAGTCTTACAACAGAATGTATCACTTGGATCATCCTGCATACTCAACGGGTTCAAAGCCCTAGATGACACAGAATACTTTGACATAATTTACCTAAATAACATTTTGACACTGGTTAACGATAGCATAAATCTATCGGTCTTACACATACTCTACATATGGAACTTTACGGTCTGCCCCGTACTCTGAATAACCATGCGCCACAGCGAGCCACAGATATCCACCTGTTTACGCCTTCCGGCAATCATAGACATCGGTACATGGCTCAACTGCCCATTGATACTGCCAACAATCATCGACGTCTTTCCGGCCATAGCTGCATGCACCGCATCAATCCCGAGCCCCAAACAGTAAGTACTATCATAGCCATTCGCCGGCACACTACGCACGTAGTAACTTGGATCAAAGTACTTAACCGTGTAATCGGCATTGATTGACTGTGAATATTCCTCTATCTTCTCTTTCAAAAATACACCAATATCCTTATAACGAACATTTCCAGATTCGTCAGTTTTATCAGCGTTATGCCCCGCCATCAGCTCCTGCCCAGCTCCCTCAGCAACCGCAATCACCGCATGATGGCTCTTACTGAGCCTCTTCTCCAGTGATTTCAGGAATTTTTCCAGATCTATCTTCTGTTCAGGAATAAGGACAAAATTCACATCACTCATAGCCAATGCCGCATTGCAGGCTATAAACCCGGAGTCCCGCCCCATAAGCTTGACTAAACCGATACAGTCAGGAGCCCCTTTAGCCTCTACATGCGCGCACTTCAGGATACTACGCGCCGTATCTACCGCAGTCCGAAACCCAAAGGTCTCATCGATAATCACGATATCATTATCGATAGTCTTAGGGATACCGATCACCGCTATCTTTACGCCCCTGTCATCAATTTCCTTGGCTATCTCCATAGCCCCTTTCATCGTACCGTCACCACCAATAACAAAGAGCATATTAATCCCATGATTCTCCAGACAATCAACAATCTCGCCTATATCCTGCTTGCCTCGTGAAGAACCAAGCATTGTCCCGCCGAGATCCTGCCAACCATCTACAATCTCAGGATTGAGTTCGACAAACTCATGATTATACTTGGCGATAAAACCCTGATACCCATACTTTACGCCATAAATATGCTTTACATTATAATTTCTATGCAGACCTAATACGATAGCTCTTATTACATCATTCAAACCTGGACAGAGCCCGCCACAGGTAACGATAGCGGCCTTGGCCTTTGACGGATCAAAGAAAATCTTCGCGCGCGGACCGGATAGTTCAAACGATACGTTAGGAGTGCCAGTTGCCTCAAACTTACCATCGGTAAGATCTTCATCAATAAATCTTGTCTCGGTAAGGGAGAATTGAGTATCTTTGATGTACAGGTCTTCACCATCAACGATAGATGTATTGTCAACAAAGTTAGATCTTATCTTGGCTTCTCCCAAAGACTCAACACTGATCTCTTTTATACCAGCGTGGTAATCAATAATACCTCTATCGGTGCATCCTTCATGACTCATCTATCAACTCCTTAATAAGCGCAAACAAAAAGTAATTCTCGAATAACAATTAGAAATCATATTATCATTTTTTTCTTTTTTTTAAAGAATATAATTAATATTTCAAAGTTAGCAAAAAAATATTTCCAAACATAATCAAATATGATATTATGTTACTTGTCACTACTGTTATAACTAATAACATATTTACGTTAGTTTTTTACTACACTACAGTTAAGGATATATTATTATGAAATTTCTGGAGAGCAAAAAAATTACGATTATTCTTATTGCACTTATTATTATATTTGCAATTATCTTTATAGTTGTTGGCGAGCGCCCCCGACATAAAGCAGAACCAAAGACTCAGACGCAGAGTATTAGTGCTAATACAAGCTCTCAGGATTCACCAGAGACAGCGGAAAAAAGTGAAGCGACCCCAGCAGCAAGTCAGGCTTCCGCTACACCTACACCTGCAAGTCAAGCAGCCCCCACACCTACGGTCAAACCCGACACCCCAGAAAACCCCAATGCCCAAAAAACAGTTCAAGACATAGAACAGCATCAAGAACAGAATGCAAAAGAACTTATAGATTCTTCAGCCACAGACAATACAGATACCATTCTGTCTGAATCCGGACTTCAAATCAATGATCAAAATCTGCCTGTAAGTCAAAAGACCGATGAACAAGTACAAGAAGAAGAAGACCCCGGCGCTGGTAATTTCAAATCATTCACCAAACTATCCGAACCCGAAGATCCTGAAAAACAGAAGGTATCGCCAGGAGTTGCCAAGCTTAGAGCTATTGAGGATAAGGATCCACTGCGCTTCAATGCTGTTACCGTACCAGGAACAAGCGTTATTTTTGCTGTAGACACCAAGACCGCCAACACCGGAGTTCTGCTTGAAGGAAACGATTACTGGATCAATCTTGGCAAGCCAGAAGGTGCTGCCGCGGGAGAGCTCTCAACCTACACCCTCACCGGTGTAACCCCAACCTCAGCTATAGTAATGGACACAATTACAGCTGACTCATGGCGTGTAACCATCTCCAAAGACAATATTCATTGGGAAAAGATCAAACCGTTTGCCAACTCCAACTAGTTACTTCCGTTTAAACTAATTTACTTATTATACCTGTCAAGGCGCAGCCCTGCGCCTTGACAGGTATATTTATTTTGTACATGCATCGCAACTATAATTTCAAGGAGTAAAAATGAAGATATTACTTACTGGTGCCAACGGTCTTCTCGGCAGATGTTTTACCCGCGAGTTAAAAGCATACGGACACGAGGTTACTATCGGTGGCAATAATGACCTGTCTAACGACGCAATCAAAATTGACATCACCGATTATGCCAACGTCTGTAGCGTTCTTGACGACGGAGACTTCAGTCATGTTATTAATTGTGCCGCAGACCGAGATCCAGAAAGCTGCCTGCACAATCCGCTCAGAGCTTATGCTATCAATGCCGTAGGTGTCGAGAATCTGGCTCGTGCTTGCACGGCATACGATATCTGTCTCTGCCATATTTCAACCGACTATGTCTTTGACGACAACAATCCGCCATACCGCGAAGCCGCGCCCACCCACCCACTCAACACCTACGGCCGGAGTAAGCTCGCGGGCGAACTTGCAGCTCAGACTGTCGCCAAGCACCTAGTTCTGCGCATTCCGGCACTCTATCGCACCGATATCACTGATCCAAAGAACCTTGTCAATAAACTATACGCTGAATTAACAGCCGGCAATGAAATCATACTGGATAATGTCTGCAGCAGATTTTATACCCTTGCCGATGAGATAGCCCACGCCGGAGTTCTACTTCTACAAACGAATAGAACCGGTATCGTCCACCTCGGAGCCGAAGAGCGAACCACAAAAGCGGAATTTGCCAGGATATTTGCCAGATCCAAAGGTTTTTCCGAGTCACTTATTGTCAATCTGGACACAATTCCCGCCACTACCGAGCAACGTCCTGAAGACAGCCAATTAAATACCGAACTCTTTAAGTCAATCTCTGATTTCAGGTTTTCAGGCCCTACTGCAGTCTTCAATAAAGTCTGAAAGATGCATGACCAGCGTATAAACCCTTGTCACATTTCCAACTTTACGTATAATACTCAATTACAGTTTATTCGTTATAACCATATGGGACAAAAAGTAATGACCAAAAAAGTAAAAATCAAATCTGCAAAGGAAAAAGCCAGCTACTCTATTGGCCTGACCACAGCCGCCTATCTCAACCGGGATATGGATATAGGCAGTATCAAGGAAGAGCTCAATATCGATATCTACCTCGAAGGTATCAGAGATGGTATACTGGGAACCGAAGCCAAAATTTCACGCAAAGAGATAGAAGAAGCGTTAAACTCCTTCCGTGAAAAGATCGAAAAGAAACAGAGCAAGGCAGGAAAAGCCAACAATAAGGCTGGCGAAGAGTTCCTTGCCGAAAACGCCAAGCGCTCTGAAATTATCACCACCGAGAGTGGCATGCAGTATGAAGTAATTACCACCGGCGAATCCGAGCAGATTCCTACACTTGCCGACAGAGTAAAGGTTCACTATCGTGGCACACTGATCAACGGTGATGAATTCGATAGCTCATACTCTAGGGGTGAACCGGCAATATTCAGCCCGACCCAGGTTATCAAGGGTTGGACTGAAGCACTCACCATGATGACAGTTGGTAGTGAGTGGAAGGTATACCTCCCTTCCGATCTGGCTTATGGCGAGCGTGGAGCTCTCCTTCAATCGGTCCGGGCGAAGTACTGGTATTTACGATCAAGCTTGAAGAGATTGTCAAATAAGTTCCCTAATCTTTCCGCAAATGCTCTAGCCTGAAAGGAGCCGCACCAGAGAGATGTTGTCTGATGGTGAAAAAGGTGTAGTCTTACAACGCGACAGAGAGACCTTCGCTATCACTCCACACATCCAGTGTGGAGTGATAACTCCGGATATTCTACGCAAGATAGCCGATGTTGCCGAAAAATATGAGGCTCAAGCCCTGAAAATCACCAGTGAAGCACGTATCGCCATCATCGGCCTCCAAGCCGAAGATATCGATTCCGCTTGGGCAGATCTAAATATGAAACCTGCGGCAGCTGTAGGACTATGCGTTCGAAGTGTCAAGGCCTGCCCTGGCACAACTTACTGTAAACGGGGACAACAGGATTCGCTCAGTATGGGAATATACCTCGACACTACGTACAACCGGCTTGCACTTCCGGGTAAAGTCAAGATCGGGGTTGCCGGGTGCGGAAACAAATGTGCTGAAGTACCGATAAAAGATCTGGGTCTGGTCGGCAGCCAGCAGGGTTGGGATGTCTATGTCGGGGGCTGTGGCGGCGGCATGCCCAGACTTGCCGATTGTATCGCCAAGGGGCTGGATGATGCAACCGCCAAGGATTTTATTGCAGATATTATCGCATATTATACTGAGAACGCCAGGCGCCATGAACGCATGGGCAGATTTATCAAGCGTATCGGACTGGCAGAATTTAAAAGCGGCGTGAGGGCTGAGCGCTACGGCTGAAGCAACCTGCCTATCTAGTTATTATCCCGCCCTTCATTCAAGCCAGAAACGACACGCCCTCAACCTCAGAAGACCTTGGCGTCCCTGAGCATCTCCTCCAGCCATTCTCTGAGTACCGGGACTCCGGCTACCCGCAGATCGACACCCAAAACATATACATCCTGCTTATAACCTGGAGATAATACCTGATTCAATTTTACCGCGTCCTTCTCGGTAATGATCGGCACCAGTGACGAATCCACACGCGACAGTGCCTTGGAAAACTGCCCGGCAGTATAATGATTATGATCGGAAAATTCTACCACCTCCCGCACCACCGCCCCTAATTCGGTAAGCGTCTGCGCAAAGGCGGCAGGCTGACCAATACCGCTTATCGCCACGACATTCAAACCGACAAGCTCACTCAGATCATGCGACTTTCCCGACATATCATAGAAGCGTGAGGGTCTATGCGTACTCTGGAGCACTGGAACATTCGGTGCCAGCTGCTTGAGTTCACGCAGCAGAGTATCAAGTTCAGTAGCAGCTATCTGATCCACCCGGGTAAGCACAATAATTGACGCCCGCTTCAGGCTGGACAATGACTCTCTGAGCATTCCACCCGGCAAGAGTCTGCCGCCGCCAAAAGGCGAACGAGCATCAAGCAGGAGAATATCCATATCCCGCATCAACCTTAGATGTTGAAAGCCATCATCAAGGACTAGGACATCAACTCCGTCATTTACCGCCTCCCGCGCCGATAGAATGCGGTTCTTCCCCGGATAGACCCTCACTTCAGGGAGTAAGTTACGGTATAAAGTCACCTCATCCGAAGCCGTAGGATCCTTGGATTTATAACCGCGAATCAATATCCCTGGCTTGACCTGCATACTCTTGAGCAGACGGCAGAGCATAATCACAAATGGTGTTTTACCAGTCCCCCCCACACTGATATTACCCACACTGATAACCGGGATAGGAGCCCGGGAACAGACGATCCAGTTTGCAGCATAAAGTTTGGCTCGTAACTTTATCAATAGCAAATAAATATATGAAAACGGGAGAAGCAGTGTTCTTAGAATAAATGCAACGCCACCGCGCTTTCTCTTCTCAAGTATAGCCCGCAAAGTGCTGTCCCAGCTCATTGCTCCTCCTTCTGCATCAGACCAACCACCCTCAACTTATCATCCAGATACTTTTCTTTATTGAACATTTCATCATAAAGATTAATTGCCAAGGCGAAATTACCATTGTTTTCATGAATAATCGCTGCCGCATACCGCGCGTCGTCAGCCTCGTCAAACTGATTATGAAACAACGAGAATACCCTCCCGTAATAGCGCAATGCATCTTCTTCCTGCCCCATTGCCTTCAGAGCATTCCCCTGGTCAAAGATCGCTCGCGCACGTTGCTTACTACCCAGAGCCGTCCGGGTGTTAGCTCTCTCCGCCTGCGCATAAGCCCGCAACGCATCCTGATAAAGCGCATTATCCTGCTCTTCCCTCCCCCCCTCCATCAAGGCATTACCCTTGAGCAAATACATAGCCTGTACCGTATCGATGGCATTAATATCACCTTTAAGACTATCAATACCTTTTACCGCTTTCTCTAGCGCCAACTGCCACTGCTTATTCTTCAGCAGCCAGTTACCGAGTGCCAATAAAGCTTTGCTCGCCCAGGCTGTTCCGGGATAACGCTGCCCCAGATCGAAGAGCCCATCGGTAGACTCTTTATTAATATCAGCCGCACTTACGCCCTCACCGGCAATATTATCCGCTTGTCTTACTCCCAAAGAATATGCCTCGAACATCGCTTGCGCAATCTCGTCGTCATTTGGATGCCTTGCACGTCTTGCCGCAGCTATACCATTGATCAGAGTGGTATACGCAATTCGTGGTTGTTTTAGATCTATCATCATCTGCCCACCGAGAACAACCGCCCGAATATTAGTCGCGAAGTATGGTTTCAAAACATCAAAGGCTTCCTGCTTCCGATTATTCTCGGAATAAGCTATCGCCATATTATAAATAGCGTCAAACCGCTCCTCACTGGTTATTGACGGCTCTCCGGCTAAGATTCTAAATTCGTCCAATCCCTTCTCGAACTGGGAAAACTCTTTGGAAATAGAGCCGGAATACTTACCGATCGCCAGATAAGTTTTACCGAGCAGTTCTCTAGCCTCAATACGCAGCCGCGTGTTATTATCCGAAGCTGTAACCGCCAGATTCAGCGGCGCTACAGCCTTGCGGTATGCTTCGACCCCTTCCTTTTCAATGGGCGGAGCCGACGAACCCATTCCCCGACTCTTCTGCAGCGCTGCCAGTTCCAATTTGAGTGAACCGTAAGAGGTATAGATCAATCCTAACAGATACCGTGTCTGCGCCGAAAAATCACCGCGAGGGTTGGCATCAAGTGCATCCATTACAATCGCTTCGGCTTTGGTATAATTATCAAAGATATCATCAAATTCGGCTATCTGAGTCCTAAAATCAATCACCTTCTCCCGCCGCATATTCTGCGCCTTGAGATAGTAAATCCGCCCCTGTACATACTCAAGTTCATCTTTACGCAGACGCGGCAACAACTGCCCCTGCAGAGAAGAGATTATCTTCAAAGCCGTATCCAGATTTCCGCTATTGGCTTTGGTCCATTCATCAAGTGCCTTGGTTCGGAAAATAATTACTTGGGCTGCTGTTTTAATATCTGAAGGTTCGCCTTTACGCACCGCCAGAGTCATATCCACAATACTGTCAAGAAGCCGCCTTCCGGCTTCATCACGCTTTTCCTCATCGTAATATCCCAGTTCCGCCTGTGCCGTAGCCATCCCGAGAGACGCCGCAGCGACGATATCATATTGCAGCTGCTTCACCGCCTCATTACGCGCCGAGGTATAATATTCCAAAGCCTCTGCATACGACTGCCTGATACTCTCGAGTGAAGCGAGTTCATTGAGGGTCTCAAGGATATACTTATTATTCGAATACGCCTCGGAGAGTTCAAGCACGGTATGAAAGTATCTGGAAGCCGCGTCAATATCCCCCATATTCTTTCGAGCCACTCCCGCATAAAAATTGGCCTGGATCCGTTTATCCGAGGAATTAATCACCTCTTGCACAGTATTCGCCGCATCCTCATACTCCCCGTTCTTAAGCATGACATCGGTTAATTCGAGTACCGCATTCTCCCGCTCCTCAGAGTAAGGCATCAGATCAATCGCCGCTTGTAAGGCGGTATGAGCTCTGGTCAGAAAGACAATACGCTGCTCTGGGCCGGCAGTCTTTGCCAACTGTGCATTGCACCAACCATAGCCATAAGAAAGTTTAGCCCGGTACTCACTCTCCTTATTCTCTTCAATAGCCTGTTTGAATAACGAAACCGCATAGTTAATATCACCCTGCGAGTATACCGACATAGCGCGGTAGTAGGAGACCAGAGCATACTCCTTACTCCCGGGTGTGGCTCTGGAAAGAAAGATATTCGCCAGGCGCTGCGCATCATCATACTTCTGAAGCTTATAACGCAGTTCGATCAAACGCAACTCAACATCACCAAAATAATCCTGTCTGCCATTATTGGTAGTAATCTTGGAGAGCTCACGTTCCGCTTCTTTCAATAGTTCCTCACGCGTCTTCAAGACTTCTTCTGGATTGTCCGGCAGATCTTGCGGGCTTCTTCCGGGTTGATCGGTCCCTTTGTCGCCAACTATCTCAGCCTGGGCAATAAGCGCATCCGCAAGTTCAAGGTTGGTTTTAATATCCAGATCCTGATCCGGATTATTCTTCGCCACCTCTCTAAAATAACGGATAGCCGAGGCGTAATCCTCCAGCAGCATATAAGCTTTTGCCGCCCAGAAAAAAGCTTGCGCCTTATACTGCTGCTCATCGAAACCATACCGATTCTGGCCGATACGCAAAAATTCATCGATTGCCTGAAATAGTTCGCTCCGCTCATTCTTGATCAGATAATTTTCATAAAGCGACCGGGCATGATAAAAACGCAGCATCTCTCTGGCGAGTTGGCGGGAGATACGCCCTGCCTGCATGAAATTAAAGACACTGTCAACTTCGGCAATCTGGTCAGCAGACATCGAATCGGTAATATCAGGCCGAGCAATAGGCGGTATAGGTTGAAAAAACTTATTATTAAGGAGCGCCTCACTCACCTCGATAACCTGAGAGAAGTTCCCCCCGTCAAAAAGCCGCTGCATCACCTCTATACTATCGCTTATACTCTGCGGTGTAGCTGCAGCACCAGCCACAGCCACTTCATCATAGGTTTCGAACACCTCTGCAAACAGAGTCGTCGATCCGAAAAGTACAAGCAAACAGAGCACCCTGCTCAAGTATTTTATAAGCACACATGTACCTCTAATTATCTACACCGCCTCTTGCGAATTGCTTATCTCTACTCATTCAACGATCAAAAACTTCTCAAACGCCTGCGCAATCTCAGTTGGGAAGCGCATCGGTTTCAGGTTACTCCCCACACACGCCAACTCAACCACTCCGAGGGTTATGGCATTACTCCTGTCCGGATAAAACGCCATGGTGGTAAATTCGATTCTCGCCCTGGAGAAAGCGCTCACCCAGCTTACCAGCTCAATTTCATCATCATACTGTGCATACCCCAGATACCGCACATTACACTCGCGCACCGGCAGAAATACCCCCATACCCTCCAGACCCTTATAAGCATACCCCATACTTCTGAGCATCTCTGTCCGCGCCCGCTCAAACCAGATCAGATAATTTGCATAATACACTCTGCCCATAGCATCGGTTTCGGAATAAGGCACCCGATACAGCATGGAATGCGCATTCACAGGTGGAACCGGTATCTTTCTACTCATGATAATAATCCTTAACAAATGTTTGCGATAAAAGTTGATTTAATTATACCAAAGAATCCCACTCAACACTAGAGTAAATGGGCATATTTTTCTTTTAATTCCAAGTACATAAGTGTAAAATTAAGTGATAGTCATACCAAACATAAAGGAGAGAAAATAAACATGCGCCTATTGCTTCACAGCTGCTGCTGCATCTGTCAGAGTATGGCCTATCACGGCCTCAAGAATGAATTCCAAGACGACCTAGAGCTTACCATTTACTGGTACAACCCCAACATACACCCGCTAATTGAGTATCGGCGCCGTCTGAAGTCAGTATACATGCTGAGCCAACGCCTCAAGCTTGAAATTACCGTCGATGACGATTACGGCCTCAAAAAATTCTGTAAACTCACCGCAGAGACCCCGGAAGTACCTGAGCGCTGCACCAAATGCTACCAGTTACGCCTTGACCAAGCCGCAGCAAGGGCGCAAAACCTCGGTTTTGACTACTTTGCCACCACCCTTACCACCAGCTCACACCAATCACATCAACTTATCATCGCCGCCGGGAAGGATGCCGCTGCTGCAACCGGAACCAATTTCTTATACCGCGACTGGCGCAACGAACCAAGAGACCCAAAACTACTTAACGGGCTCTACAAACAACAGTACTGTGGCTGCATCTACTCGGAGTACGACCGTTACAAAGACACGAACAAACATCTGTACCGCGAGCAGTGATACAGCCAGCAGAGTAACGTTTTACTACGCTAGTCCTGACACCGGAAAGGGTTAAAATTTGATTTGTCGACATATACTAAATATCGGGATTCGCATAGCAGTATCGACACCCATGTCCACAGCGGAGTTCGTAGCTACCGATATCGGTAGAACGCGTACACCCACACTCTGCTCTCTGCCCGCGATCAGCTCTTGCGTCGACCTTAATATTATATAACCTGGCAAATAACGCGGCATCTACACAATGCGCTTGCTGGATAAACTCCAACCCAGAGTCCAACAACTCCTGCTCACAACAGAGATTCTGCCTCAGCTTGGAGATCTGATATAAGTGTTTCAAAATCTCAATTTTGGCTGGAGTATCCAGCTCCGGCAAACTCATACCCAACTTGCCCAATCTTATACGAACCTTCATATATAGATCAGGGAAACTCAAGGTAACTGAATCGTGACCGACTCCCGCCTCCATTAGCAGCGCATTAACCTCGGCAAAACGAGCGTAGAGCGTCGTATCCGCAATTATAGGGTCAAAACGCCAGTTGATCGCCCCCACCGGCAACATCTCAGCCAAACGCCGCAGGTCAATTAACTGCTCACGAAGCCCCGGCACTCCAGGCTCCCACTCAGTTCCGGCCAGCCCTGTAACCGTATACTGTATAACACTCGGGTACTTGAGCACCGCTTCCCGCAAACCTGGATGGCAAAGAAAATTCCTAATATCCTTGGTCCAGTATACAACTCCCTCCAGTTTCCGACTTCTGCCGATCTTCTCCACAATATAATCCGGAAAGAAAGCGGGAAGATCTGTACGCCTACTGGCTGAATAAATCATAAGCTCAACCCTTTCAAGCCTCCAGTATTAACGTAACCGGCCCATCGTTTAAGAGTTCTACCTGCATATGCGCCCCGAAGACCCCCTGCTGTAACGAAATACCTTCTCTTTGTAGAATACGGCAAAACTCCTCATAGAGTTTTTCAGCCACCTCACCCCTGGCCGCCTCGATAAACGAGGGGCGGTTTCCCTTTTTGGTGTCGGCCATAAGCGTAAACTGACTCACGCAGAGAACGCTCCCGCCAACATCCATCAGCCCCAGATTCATTTTTCCAGCACTATCGGTAAAAATCCGCATCTTCGCCACTTTGAGCGCCAGCTTCTCCGCCTGAGCGGAACCGTCACCCAAGCCAACACCGAGGAGCAGAAGAAAACCCTTGCCTATCTCTGCGACCACCTCGTTCTCAACGGTTACCGAAGCGCGACTCACTCTTTGCACAACCGCTCTCATTCTTCGCCCTCAATTTTTTCTTCAGCAATAGGCTTCGCCTTCCCATCTTTACCCATTCTCACAAAAGTAACAGAAGTAGAGAAAACCAAAATCTGCTCCGCCTGTCCCGAAGCACGTGCATACACTTTAACCACATATGTAATCGAAGTCCTCCCAGTACGAGCCTTCTGTATATCAAAGCGAAGAATAGAGCCATTCTTAACCGCATGCTTGAAGATGGATTCATCCATACTCACAGTCACAAAATCACAACATGGATGCTCCCAAGTTGCAGCCAACCAAGCAAACTCATCAACCCACGCCAGCATCACTCCACCGAATAAATTTCCTCTCTGATTAAGATGCTCAGACATAACAACAGCATATGTTTCCATAATTCCCCCTATCTTCACCAAAATTATTATCAATTTAGTCCAATAAAAAACGCTAAATTTCACAATGAGATCAATTATAATCACTGCCACAACAAGCAATTATAACTATTTTTACCAAAAATAGGTTAAAAAAACTCAATATAAATTTAAAATTAAACTTGACTTATACCACAAGATAAGATATAAGTATATATATAAACTAATTTGTTTCAGAAAGAAACAAGGGAAGTTTGGTGAAAATCCAACGCAGCCCCCGCTACTGTAACTAGCCTTAGAGCTAGAAGCCAGATCGCTAAAAGTAGAGTAATCTACTTTCCTTCGGAGGGAAGGTTGAAAGTATTACTGGTTGTATGTATTTCAATACTACCTGTATTATTTTTAACTATTCACCTCCGTTGCTGCGGAGGTTTTTTTATTGCTTGTACTGCTAACAACACACTACAAGTGATTTTTCTCTCGTGCTACTCTCAAGTATTGTTACACACTAAGAGTAGCTTTAAAATTTTCTGTCTGCTTAAATCAGGCTTAAACTTAAGTAACAAAGCGAAACATATTGTTCGTTATATGCAGATATTTAAAACAGCTCTCTCTCGTGCTGCTCCTCTCTGTTCTCTCTACAGAAGGAGTAGCGCTCTCTATTGAAAAAAATGACCCTGCTCCAACTCAAACCGTTCAAAGAACCTCAGTTCGTGAAAAATCAACCATTACCGCAGCAACCAGCATTAATTCTGAACAGCCCGCTACCACCGATGCCGCGACCAGTCGAGACACAGAGCAGACTTCTACCATTGACGCAACAACCAGCACCAAACTCAAAGCTTACCGGAAAAAATCAGCTACTAAAAGCAGTGGCTATACCGCCTGGAAACGGCATCTGCCGTTCTGGTGGCGCAAGGTTATCATCTTTTGTGAACTGGCTGTATATATAATGCTCGGGGTAATTCTCGGGCAGATGCTGGAAGTAGCCGGAGTCGTCGGCTATATTGCCTTCATCACCAAGCCCCTGCTCTTTCTCGGTGACCTGCCAAGTATTGCCGGGCCACCATTTATTCTCTCTCTGCAATCTGGAGCCGTCGCCAACTCAATGCTGGTAAGCGCCAGGGATGAAGGCGAGATGAGCAACCGCCAACTCTATACCGGAGTACTGGTGGTATCCTGCCTCTCCTTGTTTGCCCACCTCCCAACCTATATTCTCCCCCTCGCTGTCGCATTCGGCTCCTATGCAGCCTGGCTGTTTTTTTCAATACGTTTTGGCGCTATCCTCGTCGAAGTTTTAGTTGTTTTACTCGTCTCCAAGTTCCTGGTTCGTCACTTCACCGGTGATAAATTTCTGGTTATCCCCAAGGCCGAACGACTACAACAACAAGAGGCCAAGAAACGCAAAGGACAAGGCTATTTCCACAAGGTATGGATACGCTCACGCCGCACCATCCTACGCATACTGCTCTATACAACCCCATCATTCTTTGGTATGGCGCTACTAGAATATTTTGGCTTCTTCACCTGGCTGCTAGACACTGTTCCAGGGCTGTTCAACTACTCATTCCTCCCACCCGAAGCCGCAGCAATTATTCCAGCACAAGCACTCAATTTGTATAACGGCATAATAACCGCCGGAAACTTTATCGATGAAGACATAATCACGACATTTCAAGCCGTAATCATTCTTCTAGTAGGCTCAATCATTACCTCACCCATTCGCACTCTTAAGCACGCGCTACCGACTTATATCGGTATACTCGGCCCCAAACCCGGGGTAATACTGGCTATTTCCGCGCAAATTCTCCGGGTTATCTTTATCGGTTCGGCAATCGCCGCCACCATAATCTTCTTCAAATAGATATATGTAGCGTTACACCGGTCAATAATCTTACTGCATTACCAAATATAAATTTCAAAAAAGCCAAACACTTCGATTCCGTTATAATCGACATAACAGCGAGATTATAATCAGGTCACTGATACCGCTCATGAGGTGCCGTTTTCATTCACTCTGAAGCCTCATCCTGAGCCACATCTCTAAGATATGCATCTTCAGCTGCAATAATCTCCTTCTTCCCTTTGAGATAGAGCGGCAACCCAAGAACTATCCCATATAGGTAATTCCAAAAACGCCAGAGCAAAAATATCGCCGCGCCGCCGGTAATGCTCATACCCTCTGGAGTCTTACAGAGTTCGAGCAGCTTATTGAAAGCCATCTCCCCCACCCCCAACCCTCCTCCGGGTATAGGCAGAGTATTTACCACGAAGGCCAAGGGAGCTGCAAAGAAGATATCGACAAGCTGAGGGTAATGTGGCAACATCACACACTTACTGAAGAAGTAAAATGAAATAAAATTCAACAGTTGGAGTATAAGCGAAAGCACAAAGCCGAGGACAACCGCTCTGATATCATCTTTATACAGCAGAAAATTTCCGATAAAATCCATAAACAATCTGCCCAGTGGCAGCTTTACCACAAAACGATGCAAACTCCGGCCTTCCTGACAACTCGGCACAATTATAATCAACAAGAGCGAGAGTAACAGCGCCACAACAACGCCCAAAGAAATTCTGCTGCGCAGCAATACCTCCGGCTCCACACTCCCCGGCACATGCTGTATCGGCACAAAGGCGAAACCAGACATAACATAGAGAATAGCCAGAACCGATAGAATCAGCAAGAGCAGCCAGACCGCATAACCTGCTTTACGCCCTTTAACGAGAGCTGCCAACGACGTAAATGCGCAAAACATCACAGTTACAATCACCCCGACAACCCCGACAACCAACATATGCAAACCGGTATTACCCAGAATATCGGCAAAACTTACAATTATAGCAAACCCCGCGACAGTAATCATGCCAAAGAGTCCAAGTATACGATCTACCATCGTAGCAGCTATTGTCGGAGCTTTTTTACCAGTATCCTTGATAATATAAGCAATCTTAACGACATCTCCCCCCATACCCCCAAGCATGAATGTATTGAAGAAACAACCGATAAAACCTATACGAAAGGTATACGCTAGCGGTAATTCAATCCCGACCGCCCGCAGCAAATACTTGTACCTGACAAAACAGATCATCATCGGTAACAAACTCAGCCCTATCCCACTAAGCAGATACAGGGGATGCGCAAAGACGCCCTCAAGCTGTGAAAAATTCAACTGATTGGTATATATCAGATACGTGAAAGCCCCAACAATCACTGCAAGCTTTATCACCAAAACTACTCGTGCACTACCCCTGCTCTTCTTCTCTGCCATTGTCTCCAAAATCCATAATTATTGTCATTACTATTGGCTTTAGCGCTATTATCCTAATTATAAGTTCAAACAATTATAAGGATAACCACCGACTTATACAGCAGATTTATCATATTTTATTTTTCATTTATAATCAATCATTACTCGCGACCTCAACCCGACGCCACCAATACATAACCGAACAATCATTAATAAATTAGTCCCGATTTACCCATTAAAAAAACATAAAATTATCTATTAAATAACGAACAACTAAAACAAAGTTTTTATTAATTAGCTACAAATATTATATGTAGTTGAAACCAAAGAAGATATAAAAGAATAGATCGTTTTTTATCGATAAAACAGCAACAATCGAAATTTTATTCTTGACTAAGACACACCAAGACTGTATTGTAACTAATGAGACATGAAATATAAAATTTTAAACCATTAAAACCAATTAGGATAATTGATATGACAAAAAAAGCAGACAGTGGCTATTCTCTGGGTAAAGTTGCAGCTTACTGCGGAGTTACACGAAAAACAATTTTAAGATGGGTACAAGACGGAACTATTGAGAGTTTTTCTCTACCCAGCGGTCACAATAGAGTTCCACGAACTGCACTTGTTGCATTCCTCAAATCCAACAAAATGCCAATTCCTGAAGAACTCCAGGATAAATCAAAGAAATCAGTACTTGTTGTCGATGACGACCCAAATATACGGAAGTTTATTGTAAACCTCTTCAAACCACACTTTGAAGTATCAGAAGCCAGCAATGGAGTTGATGCGTGCATCTCAATTGGCTCAAGTACACCAGATCTGATATTTCTGGACAATTTAATGCCGTATATGGATGGTCTGCAAGTATGCAGACAACTCAAGCAGCACCCCAAGCTCAAAGACACCAAGGTTGTAATTGTCAGCGCACATCTTGATGGCGGAAGAGAGGAGATGTTTAAAGAACTTGTAGACAAGGTAATCAAGAAGCCATTCAAACCAGCTGAATTAGTTAGTACCGCTCTTACTCTAGTGTCAAGCTGATGTCATTCTTCAGATCACATAAATTACGCTCCATACACACAAAACAAGCAAACACACAACAGAAAACCCTTACTCATTACGAGTAAGGGTTTTTAATCTTCTGGTGCTGAGACCCAGACTTGAACTGGGGACACCTGCCTTTTCAAGGCAGTGCTCTACCAACTGAGCTATCTCAGCGACTGAGAAAATAAGTATATCGATAATGACAGCATAGTCAATATTAAAAAAATATTAATTCATATTTTTTTTAATTACCTGTAAGCACAGAGATTACCGACATTTCACCAGCACTAATAAGCACTATTTTGCCAATAGTTTTTTTATCTCCTCAGCGATACTTGCGATTTTAGCAAAGACTTCTTCCTCATCAATTGTCAACAACTCTCTATCCTTCATCAGCCACTTACCCGCAACCATTGTATGCGTAACATCCCCTCCCGACGCAGCATATACCAGGTGTGAATAATAATTATAAACCGGTCGCATATGCGCGGCGGTAAAATCAACAACAATAAGATCAGCCGACTTTCCAAGCTCAATACTGCCTGTAATATCCTCAACCCCCAGCGCTTTGGCTCCATTGATAGTTGCCATCTTAAGAACATCTTCACACCCGACCTTTACCGGATCCCCACTATAGCCTTTTTGCATCTTAGCCGCAAACGACATCTCCCTGAACATATCCAGATTATTATTACTGGCACAGCCATCTGTCCCCAATGCGACATTTATACCTGATTCAAGGTATTTAGCGATCGGGGCAAAACCGCTTGATAACTTCATGTTGCTCTCCGGGCAGTGCAAGACATGACAACCCTTTTTTGCCACTATCTCTATCTCCTTGTCTGTCAAATGCACCATATGCGCAGCCAGAAGATTTTCATCTATCAGACCAAGGGAATCAATATACTCGATTGGCAGCATCTGCTGCGCCTCAGAGATAATCTCAACTTCGTGTGCCGATTCCGCCAGGTGCACATGCAACCGTACTCCATTCTCATCCGCGACCTTTTTTACCGCTTTCAGCAGATCTGCTGAGCAGGTATATGCTGAATGCGCCACCATCACCGGCACCACCAGTTCATATTCCTTCCACTTCTGGATCAACTTGGTAACAGCCTTTATCCCCTCTTCGGCCGGTCCAATACTTGCAGTGGGAAAGTCAAATACCCCTTCACCAACCATTGCTCGCATTCCCGACTCAGCAAAAGCCTCCACTGCTCCCTCCATAAACAGATACATATCATTTACCATAGTTGTACCGGATCTGATCATCTCAATACACCCAAGTTTGGTTCCCCAGGTCACCCAATCTTTAGTTAAATTCTGCTCAATAGGAAATATGCAATTATTCAACCAGTCCATAAGCGCCATATCATCGCCAAGCCCTCTGAACAGAGTCATCGCCACATGGTTATGGGCATTTACCAGTCCCGGCATAAGCAAATTTCCCTGAAGATTTACCAGTTCCACCCCGCCCGGCAGGGTGGAGCTATCATTCCACACCCCAAAGTCAGCTATTTTTCCATCTTCTACCAGAAGAAAGCCCTTATCAATAATCTTTTCAGCTGTCCCCAGACGCATTATAGATCCGTTATAAAAAAAGACGCTAGCGCTTTTCTGCATTTTTCTTCCTTTCGTTCTCAGCCTTCAACTTAGCAAGCTTGGGGTCATAATCAACTGCAGCCAACACTCTTTTTGGAGAAATACGATTCAGTTTACCCACCAACAACCTTCTTTGCTCCAAAATGTATACCATCTCTCTGACTTTTTCATTGAGATTTTCATTGGTAATAGATTCAACCGATATAGCAAGTGCATCGACCTCTTCAATCATACTGACAATCTTATCACACCGCAATAATAGCGCCTTGACCAGCACGACCTCCTCCTGCAGACGCTCAATAGGATCAATAATACTATGAATGCGCATCAATTGTCGGTCACACTCCGCCTTCCCGCGTATCCGTTTGGCCAGTACCGCCGGATCTGAATAACGCTCGGTTATTGGCAGACTATCATCCTGCCCCGTCTCGAATTCCCGAACATTGACTCCCCGGGATTTCAACAGGCTTAATTTCTTATTATACTCCTCCTGGCGTATCTTGATAGCTTCTTCATCTTCATGGATCTTCGCCAGCTTCTCAACTCCGTCAGCTGAACTCCAGTATCCAAGCTCAGATTCCAAATCCTGTAAACGTTTGAATAGTTTTGCTTGCACCCCAAAAATTTTTGAGTTTTTGGTCCACTCATTAGGAACAATCACCACACTCCACCAGCGCAGACGCCGGATAATACTATCCTTCAGATCTACCGGGAATATCCCATCTTTAACCTCGTCAAAAACTTTTTCAACAGTATCCTTACTCCCGGTATTACGCACAAAAAGAATCCAGATAGCCAACCCTAAAGCAAAGATACCTGAAAGTATGGCCATATAATTCTTCAAAAAACCCAGAAAAATTGTGACCCCGACCATACCGATAAAAATAAACCAAGGAGGATTGGATACCTTTGATGCAGACCATTTCTTCGCGTCAATAACTGTTTTATCAATAAAACATTCCCAGAGTGAAGGAGTTTGAAGCAACTCATCCCGTAGTTCAACCGATAAATCCCTACGACCACCTGCTTCTTCCATCAACTTCTCCTGCTAATCACCATAAATATTAAAAAAAAAGTTTAATGTTTGCCGGACAACAGAACGATATTATAGTATAGAATAAACACAGACTGATACTCTAATTATAGTAAATCTACACATACAAACAAATGCTTTATAAGCAATATTATTAGTTCTCTATAGTACTATAATACTGTTTTTTTAGAATTAATTTGTTTTTTTTATTATTATTAAAACCATTATACCCTAAAAACTGCTAAAACACAAATATGCCCATAAACTGCAACATCTGTAATAAGGAACTGGATGCCTTTTCTGGAGGTCGCTGCAAAATCTGCCGCGCCCTGATCTGTAAGGACTGTATAGCCTCAGGGAGTACAGAAAAAAAATCAGGTATTATCTGTAGCAGATGTGCCAAAGAAAGGGAAAAAGCGAATAAAGTAGAGACGGTCAAACCACAAGAACAAGAGAACAAGCCCCAACTCGCCAAGATAAACTCCCGTAGTATCGCCTTTATTATAATCGGTTGCTTTACAATACTCTGTATCTTTATTTATATTATCACCATTCCATATATTACAGCACATAATGCTCTAAAAATTATCGAATTTGGACCGAACAACAAACTTCAGTCGGCCAAGATGGATCTTGCAAATAACACCGGCTCGTATGTCATCGAAGAATTGGAAGACATGGCGCTGCGTGGCAAACCGCATACAGCTATACGCGCCATATACGCCCTTGGCGCCCAGCCCGACCCGCGGGCTGTCCTCATCCTTAAGCAACTCCAGCTCTCCCCAGAATGCCCTGAATACCTGCAATCAGTCATTATTGAAGCCCTTTTAGAAAATGAAAGGCTTTATAAACAGCCACAAGATAATCAAAATAAGTAAAAAAAAGTAAGCCTTGCTCTTCAGCATAATAACCCCAGCCTTGCACATTACACCCCAATATCTTGACTCATCCCCACTCCTACCCACCATATACAGACCCCAACCACCCCTACATCATTCTTTATCTGCATGAAATATAATGAGTTATAATTTTTTTTTCAGGCTCAACTCATTATTTATCTTGCAACTATTACCGAAAATCATATAAATAGTGTATATAAGTGATAATTAGTGATAAAAACATTTAAATAGTGAGAAATAAATTATGTCTATTTCTGAGAATGCATACTTTTATGGTCACTACACTAATTCACTCAGTCCTAAAGGACAAGCGGCAATACCCAAAAAATTTAGAGATAGTCTTGGTGAAGCAGAATCTGTTGGGGGCTTTGTTTTACTTCCTGGTCAGGACAACTGTCTCTACCTTTATACACATGCGCAGTTTGCATCAGTTAAATCCAGAGTACGTGAGATCGCTATTGAGAAGAATTCACCGGATTTTTTCCGTTCCTTCATGGAAGAAGTGATCGCAATTGATACTGATAATCAGGGCAGATTCGTTATCCCACAGCAAATGCGGGACTATGCCCGGCTTAAAGGCAAGGAGATAGTCTTTATCGGTATGGACGAGCGTATAGAGATATGGGATCCTGAGCAGCGTCAAAGTAGGCGTAACGAGACCGAAGCAGACTACACCGCGCTACGCAAAGAACAAGGTCAAGATATTTTTGGGATATAAGTACAGAATATTCAAAGCACCGGGGTAATCACTTGCCGGCGATCATTTTGTCGGCAATGATGTTTCGGGGGAACCCCGGTGCAAATTTCAACCTAAATTGAATATTAGGCGAAAAGAGCCAAATCTTATTGTGGGATAAACAAGGGGGAAAGAATGCAAAGCCAAAAAACAGAGTCGGTACAGACTGCTAGCAAGAAAGAGTTAACCGGAATAATTAACAAATTTTCACGTAAACAAGTCAGAATTAATACGACCCAGACCCATTACATCCATACCCGCTCAAACGGGATATGTAAAATAACCGGCACCCTCCTACTTATGTAAGGTTCTACCTTTACTCCTTACAGCGACAATAATAATCATCTGCCTGCATATTCAATATGCAGGCAGATGATTATTACAAGGTATATAACTCAAACCTATAGTTTTATGATATCCTCTGGAAGTTTGGGCATCGCCCCTTCCTGCATACACACGTAAGCAGCTACCTTACAAGCCGCCGCAATAATCTCCTCCGGATCCTCATTATTTAGCAGACCAAATATTGCCCGAGCCGTAAATGAATCCCCAGCTCCAACCGTACTTACAGGTTTAATTGGCTCCGGCTTATAGCTATACTCACGATCAGCGACATATAATCTTGCCCCATCCTTGCCCAAAGTAAAGAGTACAGCCTTGAATCCATACTTGCTGATCAACTCCTGTATCATCGCCTCAGCACTCAACCCAGCATCAATACCGACAATACCTGCTACGATCTCAACCTCTTCATCACTCAACTTCAAGACATCAGCCATCTCGAGTGACTGGCGAATGACCTCCGGAGTATACCCGTTAATCCGCAAATTTACATCGCATATCTTCAAACAATCTGGCCGGAGTGAAGCAATAAATTTGTGAATCGTACTCCTCGTCAACTCACCCCGCTGTGCCAAACTGCCAAAGCAGACAGCATCTAGCTTACCCGCTATCGCGCTCAACCCATCCTTCCACGGCATATTCTCCCAGGCCACCCCCTTGACAATCTCATAAGTCGGGACTTTATGCTCATCAAGTTTTACATTTACAGTTCCAGTAGGATATCCGGCAACGACATCCAGGCCTTCAATATCCAGTCCGTGTTCTTTGAGATACGCTGTGCCCTCACGCCCCAGTTCATCATCACCGACCGCCCCTATTATATAACCATGTGCTCCCAACTGGCTGGAATGAAAGGCAACATTTGCTACAGCACCACCAAATCTCCTGCTAGTCTCGAATATATCCCACAACACCTCACCAATACCGGCAATATGATAACTCATGCTTATTTCCTTTATGTTAAAATTTAAACGCTCACTCATTATTTCTCCAGCCTTATACAAATTATATTACACCTCTGATTAACATTATTCAAACAATTTCTCATTTAATTAAATATTTTATTTGCATTTTGCTATTTTATGGTTTACATTTAATTTAAGCTAAAGCTCGTTTAATTGTTTGTAGTGCGTTTAATATCACTACTATTTATCTCTATTTTTACAATTGGATTACATGTGAACCCACGTAAAGGCAAAATGCAGATTATCTATGACTATTTCAAGAAAGAAATAGATGAAGGAAGATACACTTATGGTGAGCTCTTCCCAACGGAAACCCGCATCGCAGAGCAATTCAGTACTTCCCGCCCTACAATTGCCAAAGCCTTAAATCTACTTAAAAGTGAAGGATATGTATCACGCAAAGCCGGTTATGGGACTGCGGTAATAAAACAGATCAAGGCCGATCGGTTTGATGAATACCGCTTAGGTACAATTATCCCATATCTCAAAGATACAGAGATATTTGAGCCTATTTTCGGCGAGATAGCTCACCAAGTAAATAACCGTAACTTCTCTCTTATTGTTGATGAAGATCATTTCTCACTAATGTGGGGAGACAACACCTTTGCTCACCGCCAGAGCCATGAATTTGCGCTACAAATTGCCAAAAAATATATCGATCAGAAGATTGACGGAGTCTTCTTCTCACCCCTTGATTGCTTGGATAACTGCTATAATATGAATAAAGCGATAAGTGATCTTTTCAAGGATGCCGGGATTCCACTGGTTCTTCTCGACAGGGATTTCAACACCTACCCCAACACCAGTACCCATGATCTGGTCTGCATGAATCACATAATAGCCGGCTATGAAGTAGCCAAACACCTAATCGAACTCGGCTGCAAAGATATTGTATTCCTGGTGACGCCAAATGTCGCCAATACCATCGAGCAAAGATTTATCGGGGTCAAGATTGCGGTCAACGAAGCCGGCCGAAAAGACATAAGCGTACGCAAAGTAACTACAGCCCCAACCCCGGCCGAGACCGCACAACTTCTCATTGACAACTACAATGTCTGCTCGCTTATCTGTTATAATGACGCTGCTGCCGCCAAGATTATCCCAGAGCTTTTAGAGCGGGGAAAACGCATCCCGGCGGACTTAAAAGTTGTAGGCTTTGACGATGTCAAATACGCCAAATTGATCTCGATCCCCCTCACGACCTACAGGCAACCCTGCCTTGATCTTGCGACTTCTGCCGTAAATATCCTGATCGAGCGTATCAAAAATCCGCATAAGCCTACAACCACCCATATGATCAATGGCGAGCTTATTATCAGACAATCCACAGTCGGCTAGTATCTCTAAAAAAGTAACAATAATCTAACTTTTTCTCCAAAAAAAAAATTATACTCTGTATAATAAAATTATAATTACTTTTTTAACCAAGAGCAAAGGAGATGATATGCCTGCAATACTACAAGTTCACGCCAGAGAAATTCTTGATTCCAGAGGAAACCCTACTATCGAAGTCGAGGTTATTACCGATTCCGGTGTTACCGGTAGAGCGGCGGTTCCTTCAGGTGCATCCACCGGGGTACATGAAGCTGTAGAACTACGTGACCAAGATGCAGCAAGGTACTGCGGGAAAGGAGTTCTCAAAGCGGTAGAGAATGTCAATAAATCCATTTCTCCACTACTAGTCGACATAGACTGTCGGGAGCAGCGTGAGATCGACCAACTGCTGATCAATGCTGACGGGACAGAGAACAAAGGGAAATTTGGCGCCAACGCCATTCTCGGTACCTCTTTGGCTGCAGCCAAAGCCGCCAGCATCTATTCTGGTCTGCCTCTGTACAAGTATATTGGCGGCAGCAATGCGCATGTCCTGCCAGTACCGATGTGTAATATTATTAATGGTGGTTCACATGCAGATAATAGTGTAGACCTACAGGAATTTATGATCATGCCGGTTGGAGCCAGCTCCTTCAGCGAAGGTCTGCGCAATGTAACCGAGGTCTTCCATACCCTCAAAACTGTGCTCAAGGATGCAGGACTAAATACTGCAGTCGGTGATGAAGGCGGCTTTGCACCAGACCTCAATAGTAATGAAGAGGCCATTGAAATAATCCTCAAAGCAATCAACAAAGCCGGATATAAACCAGAAAGCGATATTCTTATCGCCATGGATCCAGCCAGCAGCGAATTTTACAGCAACGGAACCTATACCCTCGCTTCAGAAGATAAACACCTTTCTCCGTCTGAGATGATAGCTTATTGGAAGAGCCTTGTCGACAAATACCCGATAATCAGCATCGAAGACGGGATGGCTGAGGATGACTGGCAAGGCTGGAAAGAGCTGACAAAAGAGCTATCGTCCAGAGTACAGCTGGTAGGAGATGATTTCTTTGTTACCAATACCGTCCGCCTAGCCAAAGGTATTTCCGAGAATTGCGCCAACTCAATACTAATTAAGGTCAACCAGATCGGCACTCTAACTGAAACCCTCAACGCTATCGAGATGGCCAAGAAAGCCAACTATACCGCCATCATCAGCCACAGATCAGGAGAAACAGAAGATACGACTATTGCCGATATTGCCGTAGCTACCAATGCTGGACAGATTAAAACCGGCTCCCTCTGCCGCACCGACCGAATTGCAAAGTATAATCAATTGCTACGGATTGAAGAAGAGCTTGGTTCTCAGGCCGAGTACGCCGGCAACACCTGCTTTTATTCACTATAATACATCTACTTAAATACCAACAAATTACCCGCGCAAATCAATTGTGCGGGTAATTTGTTTTAGCCCCTTACGCCAAAACCCGACATTTTATTTCAAAAAATATTATTAAAATAAAATACTATAATTTGTTTAAAGCTCGCTCTATTTTCTCCGTTACTGTACATGTTATAAGTTAATTTGATTCTCTTGGTTATTAACGATGAAAGGAGTAGCTATACAAAAGGACAAGAACGTACACCTAAAATAATTTAAGCATAATACTGCCTCAGACTTTGAGCGGGTTCGACTGAGTAAAATAAACGAACTCACGTAGCACGGATGCTACAAAATTACATTTTTATTAGTATGACAGATTTCAAGGAGGAAATCACCATGCCTATGATCGTTGCAAACAATCTTAACGCCCTCGCCACACAAAATGCTCTAAATAGTAATAATGCACAGATGAGCACATCTCTAGAACGCCTTTCAACAGGTTATAAAATTAATAGCGGTAAAGACGACCCTTCCGGTCTGGTTATCTCAGAACAATTAAGAGCACAGAATATCGGTCTTGAACGTGCCATTCAGAACACTCAGGAAGCCAACAATGTCCTCGGTATTGCTGAAGGTGCTCTCAATGAAATGAACAACATTCTCAAGAAAATGCGCCAATTGGCTGTACACTCTGCCAATAACGGTGTCACCTCTCCCGAGCAGGTCGCTGCCGATCAGGCCGAGGTCGATTCATCAATCCAGACTCTCGACCGAATTGCCCGTACCACCAAGTTCTCAGACCAGTTCCTCTTGAATGGCAATAAAGAACTTGAATACGACAGCTCTGTTCTCATCACCGATACGCACGACATGAAGCTGGTAAACGAGAACCTTTCTGATATCAGACAGATCTTCAAACGTGATGACTTCAAACTCAATATCACCTTCTCCGGAGTAACCACCAACGCTGCTGGTAATTCTATAAGTAATAACAACGAAGCAGCCAAAGGCTACTTTGAAATTTCCAAAAATCAGTCATCAGCCACCCAAATTATTACTGGCAACGCCGATAAGAATAAGAACTACACGCTAACTGCGGATCAGGCCTTTACCCTTACCGGTAATGACGGCAGCCGCTACCTCAGCTTTGCCAAAGGTACACACCTAGGTGAGATGGTAACCTCTATCAACTCAGTATCAGACTCAACCGGTGTTGACGCAACCCTGATCTATGACAACAATGCTTCAGTTCAAAATCTCACCGCACAGACCCAGGATGTGGGAACAGCAGCACATAGTGCCAGCGGCGCTGATGTCTTCAATCGCACCGCCCTCGGTGAAATCACAACAGTAGGCGTAACCAGCGTAAATATTACTTCTACCGGTGTCACCAATATTCAGGCAGGCGTCAATGTCGATGGTTATGGCCGTGCTTATCTCAAGATGATTGATGATGATACTTATGAGATCTATAAGGACTCCGCCATGACCATGAAGGTCGCAGAAGGTGATATCAGCGCTGGCGATACCCAGGTAATGGCGGTAAACAACTCGAACTTCACCGGTATCGACCTTACATTCGCTACCACCGGCATGACCGCAGGTATGACCGCGACCCTGCAACTAGGGTATATGCAAAATGACACAACTATTGGCGGCGCACCGGGCAATGAGACCGTAGACTTCTCAGATCTGGCTCTGGCTTCGTCTACTGCCGGTAATACTGCTAACACACACTTTGTCAACTCCGGTTCGTACCTCAGTGGTATCAGGCTCGGTGAGAATACCGATGAAACCGGTAAGATCTATGTCAAGGCAGACTTGAACACTACTGGCACCTCAACTATATATCTCTACAAAGACGCCCGGATGCGTGATGAGGATCTGGTAGCACAATCCGCAGCAACTGATATTCGCTCAGACAGTACTAATGGTAACGCCATCAGAATATATGCGACCAATGCCGGAGCCAACGGCGCAACGTCTGGTCTATACGGTACCTTCAACTTCAGAATGGGCACAGCTACCCAGGATCTCAGTTTTGAGACCGTAATCGGGGCGGAGAATCTGGGAATCCGTATCTCTGCTGATGATTATGGTTCAAACAGTTATGTCAAACTTGATCAACACGAAGGAGCAATCTTCAGCAGATACAGTGATGTAGATGGCGCAATACTCCTGGATGCCGGGCTAGACGGAGAAGACTGGACGGAATACGGACGCGACGCCACGGTCTCACTCAATGGACAAGAATTACAGCTTGACGGCATAGAAGGCACAATTACCAACCTCGACACTACCGCCAAAATCTCATTCAATGAAGGTGGACTTGGTACTACTACTATTGCTGCAGTCGGCTACGATGAAGGTTCTTACGGTTCAAGAGCAACCAGAATGTATATCACAGAGAATAACTATGTAAATCACGCCATCCATACGACTACCGAGACCCTCGGTGACTGGGAAGGTGGTATGCAGTTCCAGCTCGGTGAAGGTTCAGGCGATCAGGAACGAACTGTACTCTCTATCAAGGATATGACCGCGACCTCACTCGGTCGAGTCGAATTCCACGATAGCTTTGAGACCCCGCTCGAATCAAACAAGACGCTGTCGATCAATGACATGCTTTCAGGCGGCTGGGCAAGCCTGGCCGAAGATCCGGTCAAAGCTCTTGAGATCATTGATCAAGCGATCGAGGATGTATCCGAACTTCGCGCCAACATCGGTGCCTTCCAGGCCAACATGCTTGAAACCAACGCTAACAGCTTGAGTGTTGCTGTGGAGAACATCACCAAGACTGAAAGCTACATACGAGATGCTGACATGGCTTACGAGTCAACCCAGTTCTCAAAGAACCAGGTCATGGTTCAGGCCGGCACCTCCATGCTTGCACAGGCTAACCAGCTTAGCCAGGGAGTCCTCTCACTACTCGGATAATAACCGACTAGAACTCCAGCAAGCAAGCTCAACTCCCGCGGGGTGTACCCGCAAACACTACTCGAATAATCAAGAGAGAAGAGTAGACTACGTTCGGCAGGTGTGGAGCAAGCTCCACACCTGTTTTAACTTGGTGCATAATTAACGTTCAGGATTATCCTTCCAGTATTCAAAACCATTTCATAAAAGCTTAAAAAAAGTTCCTTCACCCATTACAGATAAAGGAACCAATAAACAAATAATATTACCAAAGACTAGAGATTAATTAGCCATTCTTCTGTTCAAAATCAGCCATAAACTGCGCCAGAGCCTCAACACCTTCTTGAGTACAAGCATTATAGATACTAGCTCTGATACCCCCGACAGACCGGTGCCCCTTGAGACCGACCAGCCCAACTGCAGTAGCTTCAGAGATAAATTTAGCTTCAAGCTCGGTATCCGCGATTCTCCAAGTAACATTCATCAAAGATCTAAACTCCTTAGCAGCACAAGGTTTCCAGAAATCTGATGCATCCAATACCTTGTAGAGAGTCTCAGCCTTAACCATATTATTCTTTTCAAGTCCGGCTACGCCACCCATGCTGTCAACCCAGTCACAAACTAGCTTAACCATATAAATCGCCCAGGTATTAGGAGTATTGAACATACTACCATTCTTGGCATGAATTGTATACTTTAAAATACTATTGAGATTCTCCGGGGTACGTTCCAGCAGATCTTTACGTATAATAACTAGTCCGAGTCCAGATGGCCCGATATTCTTCTGCGCCCCGCCATAAATCATACCAAAATCATTTACATTTAGTTCACGGCTCATAATATCACTGGACATATCAGCTATCAGCGGCGCCTTGGTCTTAGGAAATTCCTTAAACTGTACACCACCAATTGTCTCATTGGAAGTTATATGCACATATGCTGCGTCTTCAGTCTCGACGATATCTGCAGCCTTAGGCATTGTCATATATTCAGAATCAGCACCATCCCAGATTACCGCAGTAGAGCCGACAAGTTTACTCTCGGTAATAGCCTTCTTCGCCCAGCTACCGGTATTGACATAATTTGCAGTCATACCTGCTCCCAGCAGATTGAGCGGAATCATCGCAAACTGCATGCTGGCTCCACCCTGCAAAAATAAGACCTCATAATCATCGCTAACACCCATAATCCGACGAATACCCGCTTCAGCCGCATCAATAACCTCCTGATACGTCCCGCTTCGATGGGATAATTCCATTATGGACATTCCTGAACCGTTGAAGTCTAACATCTCTTCTTGGGCTTTTTCAAGTACAGGTAATGCAAGTGCAGCCGGTCCGGCACCAAAATTAAATACTCTTTCCATAATATCCTTATTCCCTTTCACAAAAATGAATTTAAGATTAAACCAGAGGTTTAAGTATTTTTTTATCTATAGCGACATTATGCTTCTAAACCTGGCTCTGGTCAAGAGAAAAATCCAGAAATTAATCTGCTAATCCAACCCAAAGCACATTAGATAAATATATATTTATACTTTTTTATCTATTACTCATTAATACCAAGTACTTTTCAATAAATCAGTATTACTTTCAATTCCAATTATAGAGCACATTTTTTTAAATTCTAGGGTAAATATTTGTTAAAAATCATTATAATATATAGAGTATGCTTAGACGAATAATTAAAATGCTCAAAGAATCAGTAGCAATGAAGCGTATAGCCCTCGGTGTATTCGCGGTAGTTCTATACTTCATGCTGATTGGCTTGGCATCGGAACTGATAGACCAGAAATCTTTAGAGCAAGATCTCAAGCAATGGTTTGAAGACTCACTCAATATGAGTACTTATGTCAACATTGATCACACCGACACGGCTCTGCGCAGTGATTGGCGAACTGATCTCTACATTCACGAATTTGAAATAGCCAGCCCTCAACCTGAATTTATACTCCCTATCCTCTCGGTAGATACGATCAGAGCCAGTTCCTCTCTCTACTCGTTGTTCGGCGGAGTGGAGGCCAATCCAGTTATCCAAATTCGAGACGGTATTCTGAATATAACCAAGGAGGCAACTGGTCTATTCAATCTTTCAGGGCTAACCCTTACTCCTGAACCTCAAGCACCGTATTTCCTTCCCAATATAGATCTTGCCAGTGCCGTCTTTGCCTTGATGAACTGCAGGATTGAATTGAATCTGAACGACTATCTGGTGAGTATACCCGTTAATGGAAGGCTCACCATTGATGCTGATACATACTCGCTGCAGTGTGATTCAGAGATGGTGAAATTCACCTCCCGGTTCAATAATACCGCAGATCTAGATATCGGTTCTATCCAAGTCAAGCAACTGCAAATAGACCGGCAGACATTGGATATAATCTCCTGTGAAATAACTGTGGATAATATTCCAACCTATGTCCTTAATATGCTACTCCCCAACCTCCCGGCTCTGCCGACAGATATCAACTTCTCCGGCAAACTGAAGGCTGAGCAATCTCAGCTCCGCGTCTCAGGAATTTTGGATAATGCTGAAATTACTGAATTTCCCCGCTATCTGGACTTCAATCTGGTGACCAATAGTTCCTTATTGCACTCAGTTGAGTATCTATCCTTCAATATTTCCGCCAACAACAGTATTATTCTCAACTATGAATCAAACAAAGATGAACAAGGCCGCTGGTTGCCGCTGCAGCTCTGCCTTTCAACTCTGGACATAAGCGAATTACTCTCCAGCTCGGAGTCCTACTGGCTCAACTACTTCATCTCAAAATTTCCAGCAATAAGCTCGATCGTCTCCTCGGCAACGACCGACGACTTCAATATAGGACAAGCGATAATCAAAATCTTCAAATCCGATTCTAATGAGATCAATATTGCTCTGGACGGAATGATTGCCGGGGGAAAACTCAGTCTGCTGGCACAAAATCTATCCCTAAAAAATAATATCTTTCCCGAGACAATAATGGCCACACTCGAGATCAAGGATGCAGCTAGCACCCTGCTCAATTTCTCTAAGACCCTCCCTGAAGTTATGGATTGCACCCCAACCAGCGGCAGCGGCGAACTGGCACTACTCTACAAGCGTGACCTGCAAAGCGGCGAAGAAAAGACAAATATCCAGCTTACACTCGCTAATGTTGTCATCCCCACCCTGAGCAGCGGAACCGCAATAAGCACTCTCGCCTCAGTACCCACAACCTTGAACACTCTGAACCGACTCTGTTTTGATCCGCTGAATGCACCAGAGTCTTCCACGGCCGACCTCATCCAGCCCTTTCAAAGCATAACCCTAGATACTCTCCTCGTAAATTACCAGACCAGTAATGCTGAGCAAAAACAACTGAGCTCACTCAAAGCCTTCAGTAAAGAACTAGGCATTATTCAGGGCAGCCTCTTCAGAATAAATAAGAATACGCTGAGATTTATTCTCAACCTGGAGAATCTTCCACAACCTACGGTACAGCGCTCCCGACTCAGCCCCAATGCCCTCGCCGCATACCGAAAATTCACCGCTGATAATCCCTTGACAATAGATCTTACCGAAGATTCGACTACTACTAATAATACGAGTATATTTATTGAAGACATCTTTCGAAGCTGGTTGAATACTGAGTCACTAATAGCAAATAACCAAGGAGAAAACAGATGAACTTGCTGCTTGCATCACACAGAATTGGCAGACTATTTGGAATCGACATTCACATAGCCTACTCACTCTATATAATAATTGCTCTCTATACGTTACAGTCTCTCCATGCCGGATTTTATGCAATAATACTCATGCTTCTACTGCCGGTGTGTATTCTAGCGCATGAACTGGGACACTCCCTGGTCTCCCAGCGTTATGGCGTCAAGGTCAACCGGATTGTCCTGCACATGCTCGGCGGTGCCGCCGAGATTGGCGGGCTTATACCCGGCCCGCGCGCCGAGATAATTATCGCCTTGATGGGACCGATTGTTAGCCTCTGCATCGCCGGTATATCATACTACCTGCTCCTTATAAACCCGCAGCATGAATCCAGCCTACTCTTTTACAACCTGATGTACATGAATATGTTCCTGGCTCTGTTCAATCTTCTTCCAGTGTTTCCGATGGATGGAGGACGAGTCGCTCTGGCTACGGCCACCCTGCTGGCCGGACCGGAAAAAGCGCTGAAGCTGGTGAAACCACTGAGTATTGCCGGTATCGTCATCTTATGCGGTTATGGCATCTACCTGACAATTATGGGTAATCAATCGGGTATGATGCTCATTCTCATCGGGCTTCTCGTCTACTTCCAAGGCAATCAGGAGCTTCAGGCGCGAATGTACGCCGCCAGATACAGCTCTATGCAGAACACCACCAACACAAACTACTCACGCCAGAGTAAAAGAGACGCATCCTTCAAAGATATTTTCGGCAGCAAGGGTAAGCATAACTCCAACCCGGAGAATGAGAGTATAATCGCCAGCTGGAAACGCAAACGCCGCGAAGCCAGAGAGTCGCGGGAAGCCAAAAAGAAGGCGGAACGTTCAGAGCTTGACCGCAGGGTAGATGAAGTACTCAAGAAGGTGAAGCAAGAGGGGATAGCCAACCTCAGCCCAGGCGAGAGAGCAATACTCCAGAGCGCAAGCAAGAGATACAAATCAGATACCAAGAAATAAATTCTTGGTTTGATTAGTTTTTGGTTTTCAATATTGTCATCTATACCTGAAATTTCTTCTCACAATTTTCATACCTTGACGGAAGACTTTGGGAATAACCCATGCATTTCAAATTACCTCTATCTCTACTTGAACGCTTTGCGTAAAATGTGACAAACCAGACATATAGGGCTAGATGGACAGGCTGCAAAAACAACTTGCCCTCAGCAAAGCTGAGGGCTGAATTACCTTATCGTCTAAAAAAACGAAGTACATGATTTTCCTGCTCGTTACGGCTCGTCTTTCACCAAACCAGCAGTTGACGCCTTTATCCAGCATTCATTTCCGGTATCCAACTCAACTTTGAGCCAGTCCCCGCGTTTCTCGATAAGTTTAAACTCAGTTCCGGCCTTGAGTGGTTTAAGAAATGCCTCGGCATAGTTATCCCCATCACCTTTGCGCGCCACCACCTCTTGCTGCAGAATAACCCCATCGGCACTGCTTGACGCAAGATACGATACCAGAGCAACAGCACAGAGACTCAACCACCAGACAATCGCAATAATAAGTAATTTCTTTTTGTTGACCCGTTTTCGAAAATACAGATAACCAATAAGCCCACCCCAAAACAATACATAAGAGAGCTTATTGAAATACTCCTTGAACAGGAGCGGTATCTTTGAATTAAAGGAAACGACCTTACCCCAAAATCCCGTATCAGTACTCTGCGGCTCTTCACTACGCAGATTCCGCTGCGCCGAGGCAATATTTGCATTGATCTTCTCATCGTCTGGAGCAAAGACCAAGGCTCTTCGATACTGCAGAATAGCCAGCGGATAATCCTGCGCCTGATAATAACAGTTACCAAGGTTATAATAAATATCACTATTTTTCACCCCATCCCGGATAATCTGGGTAAAGATCTCCGCAGCCTTGAGATAGGCCGCCTTGGCCACCTCCGGCTCGTTATCCCCAGCTTCTTTAGCTATTGTAAGCTCTTTATTCGCCTGGTCATACAGTTCCTGATGCGAATCGTCTGCGGCCATTACACCCGGGCTGAACATACATACTAATAATACGAATACGACAAATAACCTTCTCATCAACCGCCTCACTCACTAATTAATCAAAAAAAAGCAACTACCCTCTCCTGCCCATCTCACTATCGATCTTGGTAATTACCGCCTCTACGCAATCGATAAATTTCTGGCTCATTATCTGGGGCGCCCCTCCAGTGTAACAACAAGCCTCACAGTAATCAATAATCTTTTTAAAATTCCCGAGTATCGCCTCACTTACCTTGGGATTCGCTGCAAGCTGCGGTAGGATCTCACTCAGAGTCACCCCCTCCTGCTCAATTGCAAGTTTGGTTCGAAAATACTCCAGCATAACCCGGGTTAGAGCTTCGGCATCGACCTCACCCTTCCTAAGCTCACCAAGGCGTGACGTAAATACTTTAAGCGCTCTGCCTGCAGCGCGTCCCGCTGCATTCTTACCCCGTCCCTGTAGCACCAGCTGCCCCAGTAAAAGCGCAAAGTAACACCCGGGGAATACCGTAAAGAAAACCTTGTTCTCCCCCAGATACTCACCGATACTGAGCTGCTGATTTACCAACACCTGCTCGCCGACGACATTGGCATAAATCCCTTCCTTATTCTCTTCACGCGCGGTAACAGTTTTAGAAGCAGGCTCAGCGGCGCTCTCAATATCTGTGGCCGTTACAATCTTCGCCGCCTTGACCTGCAGCGGCAGCGCCGCCGTCTCAGCTTCGGCATAGGATTTCTGCTCTAAATCATAATAAGCAACCTTGAGCGGAGGGATCTCGGTAATGCCCGGTTTGAGCGCCCGCAAAGTCAGCGCGAACATTCGCAAATTTTTGAAACTGACGTCCTCGTTTTCATCAATACTAACCTTGAATTTACCGCGAATATCCGGCTGCTCATTGAAATCAGGTAATTGCATGTTATAGATATTATCATTACCTCTGACCAGCAAATCAACCTTTATCGGCTCGCCGACAGCAGCTTCAGTCGTATCTGTTTCCGCCCGCAGCTCGATACTCGACACAACCCCGCTGAAGCTGGCAGGCTTACCCTCCAGTGGCAGAGGTTTAACCTCCAGGGTAACCGGCTTAGACCTGGTCACCGCCTGCTTGTAAACCGGCTCACGCATCTGCATAAACGGGTCATTACCGAACATACCGGAAAAACCTTTAGGCATACCGGCAAACATGGAGTTCTCGCGATACCCGACTAAAAAAGAGGCAACGATTCGCGCCGGATCTATCTCTAGCTTACCGACCTCTTTAGGAGACAGATACCACTTCAAGGTCAGAGTATTGTAAGCCACCCCATCAATGATATCCTCACTCTGCAGTGCCCAGTATTTACCACCATTGAACATGGTATCCACCAGCTGCTGATCCCGCTCTAGCTCATTATTTTTCGGCACACTCGCCTTCGAGACAATAAAGTGCGAGTTATTGAGTATCGGCATCTCCACGTCATCAACCTTCACCCCATTCCGGTAGTACCAGACCAGTTCTATAGGAATGGTCTCCCCAAGGTAGACCTCCTTACGAGGCAGTTTATAACGGAGAATACTCTGGATCTTTGTAGCCCCAGCCTTATTATCGGCATTACTCTTCGCAACTGTTATTGCTATCGGCTTGGTCTTATAACTCCTGCCATCCACCTCGACGCTCAGAGCCGGGATATTAAATTTTCCCTCCTGCAGCGGCAATAGTTGATAATTATAGACAATCTTCCGTTCAGTGACCATCTCGGTCTTACCATTGACGGTAGAGAGCATCGTACTTGTCGCTTGGGAAGCACCTTGATACGCCGGATCAAAACCACTCAACCCGCTCATATCCGGCCTGGTGATATTATCTGACTCCGCTACAACCTGAACCTGCAGATTGATAATCTCATCCAGTGTAACCCGATTACTGCTGACAAGTGCCTCCACCCGTACCGGATCGGCTGCATGAGCCGAGACCCATAAGCTTATAAACAGTATTAATCCCGCTGAAAACAATCTACTAACGCTCATATTTCTTTCCTCAATTATAACTCGAAAAACAAGAAGAAAACATGTATAGTTTTAAAGGCCTACTACCAGTCTTTATCAACCTCTTTCATCCCGCTCAGGCGATACTTGCGACGCCGGTCATTATCCTCCTGCTCACGCCTTAGAATATCACCCACCCGCCGTTCATTGACCTCCTCTTCGCTCAACTCTCCTGCCTGCACCGCATTTGCGGCCGCAGAATTATTATCCTCCATCGCTTCAGCACCAGCCCCTTTAGAATTCTGCTCCCCTGCCTCTTCGTCAGGTTTAGTCTCAGACTTGTCAGCACCAAGCGCTTCAAGTGCTTCCTGCAACTTATCAGCCGCTTCCTGCTGTGCGTTGGCAGCAGCCTCACGCTTATCCTGCTTCAGATCGTCACTGGCTTGTTCCTGCTTGCGCTCAGCCTCTTCCAGCCTCTGTGCCGCTTCCTGCTGCTTTTGCGCCTCCTGCCCGTTATCCTTCCGGCTCTGCTCCTGCAAATCTTTTCTAAGCTGCTCGGTCTTCTCCTGCAACTTCTCTTGCTGCTGTGCGAGTTCAGACGGATTCTGCTGTAGATTCTCTGATTTATCCTTGAGCTGCTCCTGCTCTTGCTGCAACTCCTGCAGCCTCTGCTGATTCTGTTGATTCTGCTGATTCTGTTGATTCTGCTGATTCTGCTGATTCTGCTGATTCTGCTGATTCTGCTGATTCTGCTGATCTTGCTGATTCTGCTGATTCTGTTGATTCTGTTGATTCTGCTGATTCTGCTGATTCTGCTGATCTTGCTGATTCTGTTGATTCTGTTGATTCTGCTGATCTTGCTGATTCTGTTGATTCTGTTGATTCTGTTGATTCTGCTGATTCTGCTGATTCTGCTGATTCTGTTGATTCTGCTGATTCTGCTGATTCTGTTGATCTTGTTGATTCTGTTGATCTTGTTGATTCTGCTGATCTTGTTGATTCTGTTGATTCTGCTGATTCTGTTGCTGCTGCTGTTGTTGTTCTTGCTCTAATTCTGCTTTCAGTCTCTTGATCTCAGACTTAACATATTCCAGATTATATAGTGTATCAGAATTACTGGTATCAAGCTTATACGCCGATTTATACAGAGCCGCCCCAGCCTCAAGCGTCTTGATCGCCTCAGCTTTTTTCTCCGGCGCCTCGCTCAGCGCGATATTATAGAGTGCATTCCCTTGCCCAAAGAGCGCCTTAGAGCGTAGCAGCGAATCATTACTGATAAGCGCCGCCTCTTTATAGCTCTCAATAGCCTCCTTATACCGCTCCAACCTATACTCGGCATTACCCCTATTATACTCAATAACCCCGAGATTCATAGTATCAGCAGCTTCAATACGACTATTTTTATACTCCTCCAGAGCCTGCTGATAATTCTCTTCAGCATATAGTTTATTCGCCAGAGAGACATCTCCGGCATACTCCGCCTCATCGCTGCCACTTGTAGTATCTCTACTCTCTGCAGCCTGACCAAAGGTCACGATTCCTGCCACCAGCAGAGCCAATAACCACCTATTTCGCACCGTTAGACCTCCCGCTATCTTTACCACGTCTCTCACTAAGCATAAATTCAATTATTAATAACACCAGCGCTGCCAACAAAGCATAGACAAACCCTTCGCTATACATCACCACCTTGGATTCCCCCAGGTCACTCTTGGCAGCCATACCGACCAATTCTGTATAAATTGAGGGAAAATCAAAGGCCGAAGTACCAACATTGACATAAGCCCCGCCAGGTGTCGCCTTGGCAATTCTGCGTAGTAACGGCGCATTGAGCTTACTTACCACAGCCTTACCCTGATACTGCAAATACTGTTTCACCCCGTTACTGTCGGTATACGGAATCTTCTTGCCGGTTGTCTCATCCCCAATACCGATGGTGATTATGCGTATGCCCTGCTCCGCCGCTTCCCGCGCCGCCACCAGCGCAAACTTATCGTCGGCTTCATCTTCATCGCCGCCGTCAGTAATGATAATAATATCCTTATTCTCCGCCTCACTGTTAGTAAGCAGATCATTGACCGCCTTACGCATCGCATCCGAAAGCATCGTTCCGCCGACATCTACACTCTCCGCCCCAGCTTCATCCAATGCCGTCTTAAAAAAAGAGTAATCAATAGTCAACGGGCAGAGTATCTTGGCGTTACCGGCAAAGGCTACGAGCCCAACCCGGTCACCCTCAATACTGTTGATAGTCTCAGCAATAGCAATCTTGGCCGCTTCCAACCGGCTCGGTCTTAGATCTTCGGCCTGCATACTCCTTGAGACATCGAGCAAGAATACAACGTCACGCCCCTGCTGATTTTTGACAATTTCCTGAGGATTCCAAGCAGGCCGAGAGAGTGCAAATACCCCCAGCGCCACCGCTACCACCAGTAACAGAGCTTTAATAAAACGTTTCCGGCGACTCAGTTCCGACATGACCCGCTGCAGCATCCTCTCGCCAGCAATCCGCCGAAGCAAAGTATTCCGTCTAAGCCCCGCGTAGAGAAATATCAGGATCAATAAAGGTATCAGCCAGAGCAGATGAACCAAAACTGTTTCATTCAATAATTTATAATAATGCTCATTCATTACACTTATACTCCAGTCTTAATTGTAACCGCTACGGGATAACTCTAAATACAGTCGAGCGTAAAATCAACTCCAATACCAGCAGTGCCAGAGCCGCCAACACAAAAGGCATAAACTTCTCAGCGTAATCGGTATACTTTATCGACTCCACCTCACTCTTTTCAAGTCGATCAATCTCTTTATAGATTTCAAGCATGGCTCCATCAGTACCAGCCATAAAGAACTTGCCGCCAGTCTGTTCACTAATAAACTGCAAGCTATGCACATCGACTTGATTCATACTGTAACCGCCCAAACCAACGGTACGCCCAGCCCCACCAACACCAATCGTATAAACCTTTATTCCCCACTGCTGGCATAATTTCACCGCCTGGGCTAACGGTGTCCGGCTCGAATTATCCTGGCCATCGGTGAGCAGAATAATAATCTTACTCTTTATCCCGCTACCCTCACCGCCAATCAGCTTCCTCTCCTGCAACTCTTTCTCAGCCGTATACAGTCTGGCGGCGCCTAGCTCCAACGCATCGCCGATTGCGGTACCATCTTCATCGCGGGTCAGCGGCAGATGAATCTGCTTGAGAAACTCAGGAAGAGTATTATGATCCAGAGTCAACGGGCAGATTGTATCTGAATACCGGGCATAACTGATCACCCCCACCAAATCGTCCGGTCTTCCCGTCAAACCATCCTTACCCAGAACAAAATCAGAAAACACCTCTTTCGCCACATCTAACCGGTTAGACCGGTAACCTTGATACTGCATCGGTTCTTTCATACTGCTGGAGCGGTCGAGTACCATCTCAATGGCTATCCCCTCACTCCGGTTGATCACCTTCTCATTGCCGATACGCGGCCTGGCTATAGCAAATATCAGCAGAAGCAACGCCAGCACCCTGAATATATCAGGAACAATACGGAGTCTCTGCTTGAGAGTAGGCTTTAATATTTTGAAACTCCCGATACTCGCCACCCGCACACCCGCCTTACGGCTAAAACGACTGCGCAGGTACAGCATGAGCGGTATAAGCAGGAGGAGCAGAAACGCCCAATAATTCCCTATCTCCATCTAGCGCTCTCCTTTCTTGCTACCGTCCGTTGCCGGGAGTTCTCCAAACTCTCCATGATACTCGATCTCTGCCCGTTTGGTACTCAGGACAAACCGCCTGCAACTCGCAATCACCCCATGGCTCTCGCTCTGCGAAGCCGCGTATTTAGCAAATTTCACCACATCACACTTCTGCAGAAAATCTCGGAGCAGATGGGAATAACTACTGATCATCAGGTTGTTGTCCGATATCTGCGCCAGAAACTCTTCAGTGGTACTCTTTGAAGCCTGTATAGCAAACCGCTCTTCAATGTAAAATCTTAGAATATCACTTACCTCGGTATAGACTATATTATTCTGTCCCTGTTCAATTCGACCGGATTTTTCCAGATTATCCAACTGCTTAAGCGCAGTAAAGAAAGGCTTACAGATAACTCGGTACGCCGCCCGCTTGCGCAGAACTTCGACCAGTATAATCACCCCGACCAGAATCAGAAGCAGAGCACCAATGCCCCCGAAAACAAACCAAAGTGTATAGTCCCGCTTCAGAGCGATGACCCCGGGAATATCCTTGAGTTTAGCCGTACTCAACTGCGGTATCTGCGACAGCACCTCAACCGGCAGTGTTTCCGATTTTACTACACTCTCAGCCCCATTTTCCGAAATAAATTTAACCGCAAATTCCGGCAGTGTATAACTACCGCTCATCTCCGGCTCATACTTCAAGTTCAGTGTCTTAACAACATACTCACCTTTAGGGTCATGTATATTCTCCGCCTCGGCATTACCCAATAAGGCAAATCCGCCAAATTCCTTGGGCGGCTCTGCAAAATCAATCACCGACCCTACCGGCGCCTTCGCCAGTAAACGTATCTCTAATTCTCCGGCTATAGTTATCTTCTCACGTGCAACGGTCAGACTCAGCGTATTCTCAGCCACTGCATACTCCAGCGTCACCGGTTTTACAGTCTCCGTAGCACTCTCACCTTCTTCACCGCAACCACCCATAAAAAGAGTGAGAAGCAGCAATATAGCCAGCGAGCCAAATCTACTCAACCCGCCCCGGTTCACTCTATTCAACAATAACACAATCATCTTTTTCCTCAATACCGACTGTATAGAAAAAACCTATCTGCTTGCGCAGCCCCTAGCCGATCAGCCTGCGCCGCTCACGCATCCTGAAGAACTTGACCAACTCCGGAATATACTCACTCCCGGCCTCAACCCCGACATGATCAATACCCATAGAGCGGAATGACTTCTGCAAATATTCACGCTTCTCTGCAGCCAGCCGCGCAAACTCCCGGCGCAAAGCCGCGCTCGAAGTATCGACCATATAACTCTCGCCGGTCTCAGCGTCAACAAGTTCTACCAACCCGCAATTCGGCAGCTCAATCTCCTGCCTGTCCCGAAGCGATATCGCCACCACATCATGCTTCTTCTCGATCACGCGCAGCGCCTTTTCATAACCGGTATCAATAAAATCAGAGATGATAAATATCAGACACCGTTTCTTGCAGACCTTGGCCAGATAACCGAGCGCCATAGCTATATCAGTACCCTTACTCTTCGCCTTCAGGCTCAAAATATCACTGACCAGACGCAATACATGAGGCACCCCCTTCTTAGGGTAGATATACTTCTCAACCTCATCACTAAAGGCCAGCAACCCGACTTTATCATTATTCTTGGTGGCCGAGAGGGCTAACAGACTGGTAATTTGCGCTGCAATTTCATTCTTACTCTCTGCTGCAGCGCCATATAATCCTGAAGCGGAAGTATCAACGAGAAACATCACACTGAGATCGCGTTCTTCCCGGAACCTCTTGATATAAGGCTCTCCCATTCTTGCCGTTACATTCCAATCGATTGAGCGTATCTCATCACCTGGCTCATAGCGCCTTACCTCTTCAAACTCCATACCCGAACCTTTGAAGACACTCTTGTATTCACCGGCGAGGATATCGTTGACAATCCGCGAGCTTCTGAATTGAATAAGCCGCACCTTCTTAATCAGCTCTTTATCTATCATTTATTCTTATCCTTCAATAAGCCTCAAACTCGACTCAACCTCTACCGCCACTTACGGAACCTTTACGGCATTTACAATCTGCTCAACCAACTCTTCACTGCTTACCTCATCTGCCTCAGCCTCATAGGTAACAACAACCCTATGCCGCAGTACATCCAGAAGAATACTCTTCACATCCTGTGGCGTAACATAGCCACGTCCGGCAAGCATAGCATTCGCTCGCGCCGCCATCGCCAAGAATATGGTTGCACGCGGACTACCGCCATACTGAATATACTCCTTGATATTCAAGCCATAAGCCTCAGGAGTACGGGTCGCTTGAATAATACTTACAATATAATCTTCGATCTTCTCGTCAATATAGATCTGATCCACAATCTTACGCAGCCTGATGATATCCTCAGGGGTAATAATCGCAGCTGTCACATCCTGGCGCTCCGAGGTAGCCATACGCCGCAGAATAACCTTCTCATCATGCATGCTAGGATAGGTCACCAGCAGCTTGAACATAAATCTGTCCACCTGCGCCTCGGGCAGCGGATACGTACCCTCCTGATCAATCGGGTTCTGCGTAGCCAGTACCAAAAACGGATCACTCATCTTATAGGTACTGTCGCCAAGGGTCACCTGCTTCTCTTGCATCGCCTCCAGGAGCGCACTCTGTACCTTTGCCGGAGCCCGGTTTATCTCATCCGCCAGCACAATATTGGCAAAAATCGGACCTTTCTTGGTGGTAAACTCACCGCTTTTAGGATTATAAATAAGCGTACCCAGAACATCTGCCGGAAGCAGATCAGGAGTAAACTGAATACGGCTGAAACTCGCCTGCATAGTCTTAGCCAGAGTAGTAACCGCCAGGGTTTTGGCCAGCCCCGGTACACCCTCAATCAGTACATGGTTATTACAGAGCATCGCCATAAGCAACCGCTCCACCAAATACTCCTGTCCCACCAGCGTACGTGCTATCTCTGACTTGATCTTATAGAGGACGGCTTCCTCTTCCTTTACAATATTTGTTATCTCCCTCACGTCAGCTACCATTAGTATAACTCCTATAAGCTTTCAATAATATAACGTCTTGAATACGAACACAATTTACCAATAATTTAGAACTCGAAACAATAGATATTAATGCAATATCTATCAGCTTTTCGCAATTTAACACTGAATCCTCACCACTCTATGTCGGAGCAAGTGATAGTTCCTGCTACTATATAATAGTTTTTTTATAATATTTTCAAGTTAATTTTATATTTTATTCCTATTCCAGCCACACTTAAAAAATAGATTTACAAAACTGCAAAAATTGTTTATAATAAAACAAAAATAGAACATTTCACCCACAGTTTGTTTAGTAAAATGGAGAAGATAATTGGAGTCGAAGAGTATACTTGTCGTCGATGATGAAGAGAGCCTACGTTTACTGGTAAGCAATGCCCTTACCCATAAAGGTTTTGAGGTGATTACTGCCAACGACGGCGAAGATGGCTTCAACAAAGCACTACAGCACAATCCCCATGTAATTGTTGCCGATGTAATGATGCCGAAGATGAATGGTTACAAGATGGTTCATGCGCTGCGCGAATCCGGCAATACCAGCTACATAATCTTCCTCACTGCCAAAGCTAAGAGTAATGATCTGATCAAAGGCTTTACTGTAGAAGGCGACGATTTTCTGGCCAAGCCTTTTCAAATGCCAGAACTTATTGCCCGCATCAAAGCTGGTTTTCGTCTCAAACAAGCGCAATTCGATCTGGAGAAGGCCAATCGCAAGCTCCATGAGACCGTTAAGGAGCGCGATCGCCTCATCAACCTGATAGCCACCCAACTGCGCGATCCGATAAATGAGATAAACTCATACTTGAAACTTCTTACCGAGGGTACACTCTCGATCGAGACGGTTAGAGATGTCTGCCAGCTCCGTACCGATAAAATAATGCGCATGATAAATAATATCTGTGAAATGGATGAGATCGAGAATCAGCATGTCAACATTCACTTCTCACGTACCGATATCTCCGAGATTGTCCAGGAAATGGCTCTGCACTTTGAGAAGATATTCAAAAAGAAACAGATAGGCATTGATTATAACATTATCTCCAAAATCTACGTCCATACCGACAAAGCTCTGATCTCCGAAGTCGTGAGCTCGATACTCTTCGGCGCCTTCCAGATCGCCGAGCCTGATTCAATCATTGAGCTCAATCTGAATAACACCAGAACCGGTGTAAAATTCGAAGTAACGGTAAAAGGCGGCCCCAATACCTCTATTCTACCCGAGATCTTCGACAGTATCCTTGATTTCACCTCGAACAATTTCAAATGGAATGAGATACTGGACATCAGCACCTTCTTCGGACTCAGAATCTCACATAAGCTTATCTCCATGCTCGGCGGCTTACTGCTTCTGGAGCGCAACCTGAATAACGAGAGTATCAATATGGGGTTCATCCTCCGCCAGCTGGACAACACCAAGACCATATTCTCGGCAGCGCTCAATGGCAACTCTGCTCAAGATATCGGTAGCGGAGTTTGAGCATCTCCGAATTCACAAGGTAATTGCTTTGAGATATTAGCTAGGCGCAACTCTTGCGAACCAGCTACACCCAAAATCTATAGCCAATCCCAGAAAATTGCCAATGCAATTTTCATACTCAGTTAACCCTAATACTCCAGCCCTCAGCTTGCTGAGGGCTGAGGCTGCTACAGCCCGTACAGCGGCATGGACGTTTTGTTTACTTTTTCCAAAAATAAATCTTAATATTTGTATTATTAAAATACAAATATTAAGAATATAATCACAAGTTGCTGGGGAGTAGCTTTTCGATAATCACCCTACGCAAAAAGCCAAGCCCCCAGCCAAACCAAATTCCTCAACCCGAAGACCTGCAGCCTCACTCCAATCTGCTGCACCATAAATCACCAATTATTTAAGGGTGCAATTTATTACGATAATGGCAAAGCTACCGCTTAATGTGATCAGCCCTATTTTTATAGTTTACCTGAATCCGACGCATTATGCTGCAACCACTTCCGTGCCTCCTCAACCATACTCAGATCCTCAGCCGTCTTGTACAGACAGAGAAACTCTATCTCTGCTTCAGCAACTCTTCCGAGGTTTACCAGAGTATGCGCTAGGTTACGACGTACCGCAGCATTCTTGGCATCATATTTGAGCGCCTGCCGGAAATACTCTGCCGCGCTCTCAAGCCTGCCTTCATTACGCTCAATACAGGCAAGGTTATTGGCCGCACTCGAATCTGTAGGATTGATATCCAAGGCTCTCTGAAATGACTCTGCAGCCAGGTCAGGCTTACCGAGACGGTTATAGATCACTCCAAGGTTATTATGCGCCGAAGAGAGGCCAGGCGCCAGCTCCGTGACCTCTAGAAATATCTCTTGAGCCAGGTCGTACGCCCCCTTGCGGCTCAGGGCAATACCAAGATTGATATGAATCTCCACATCCTGCGGATCCGCGGCAATAGCGTCCCTGAAACAATTGATCGACTCACGTAACCTACCGACACTCATTAGCAGATAACCATAATTATTGAGTATCTTCGCGTCCCCCGGGCGTTCAGCAATCAAGGTGTCAAATATCCGTACCGCCTCATCAAGTTTATTGTTATGAAAGCAGGCACAGGCATAGGCATTGGCTATGTCAAAATTATCCGGATAATCCCTCCACGCCAGATACAGCAACTCTCCAGCCTGCTCAGGCTGGTTATTCTCAAATAATACTTCAGCTCGTTTCAAGACTTCTGCAACATCCATAGCTATCCTTATAACCCTGCTTAATACCTAACAAGCCGCCTCAATCCGGAAAACGCAGAGGACCGGTAGGCGGTAGAGGCATACTCTGCTGATTACTCCCTGTCACCTTTATCTCTTTGGTCTTGGTATTGTACCAGATTCTATCCGCCTTCTGCAAGTAGCGCATACGATTACCCCCATTCAATTCCTGGAAGAGAATCTCTGCCGGACGATCCTTGCCCGTTAGCAGAATCACGTTATGCGTCGCATCATAATGCGCCTCCTGACTGCGAGTGTAAACCGTTCTGCCCGGAAGATTTGTCGGATCACGCCCTGCAAACGGCTCGGGATAGCTCTCAAACCGTACATTGCCATAGGTCTCGATATTCTCTACAATTATCGGTTCATCACCTTGTGTCCCTTCCAGACCTTCTGGAGCTTTATTGAGATATACCGTAAGCAGATCACACCTGCCCCGAAGCGTATCCTGAACCATGCGGACATTCTTCTCAAAACGTATCTTTTTAAGCAATTGATTATAAATTATCCTACCTGTATAATACAGACTATACGTGCCGGTACTGGCGGTATTTACTAATGACGAATCAAACCCGGCTTCAGCCGCAGCTGCGCCACCGACAAGTTTGACCTCTCCCGGCCCACTCGCAGTCACAATTCCTGCTGTTTCCTTGATCATAATCTTGGGAGCACGCAGCGAGAAGCCATTATTATCATTCACCTCGGCCGGCACATCCGCCGTACCCGCAAGGAGCATAATATCACCCTTCTCACCGATATCAACCTGTCCTTTATTTCCAAACGCCACCCGCTTACCCTGACGCACAATTACATTACCCTCAATCGTAACCCGCTTCAAGCGCTTAGGCAGAGTCGAAGTAGAGATTCCACCCTGCTCAGCCTCACTGATAAGTTCATTATTCCCTTCGCCTTGTGTCGATACCAGCTCAGCCTTCATCTTATCCCCGGTAACCTTCATATTGCCTCGACGCAAAATCACATTATCGCTGAATATCGCCTGACTGTCCCTGCCTTTGGTAGTATAATAAGCGTCTCCGGAGTAGATGACCATCGCCTTTTCATTGGTATCACGGTCGAGCATACTGAGCTCGCCGCCGCCACTGGAGTATATCCAGCTTCCGTCATCAGCCGCCTTAATCCACGGCCCCTGAAATGCCGCCCCGCTCTCTTCCCAAATTTTAGCATGCTTGGTCTTGGTGCCGACAAGAATCACCTGCCCTTTACCGTTGGCTTTGATCTGACGATCTACCTTATCGGCTTCGCAATGCTGGGTACCCCAGTGCATATTGGCATTGCCGACAGCGGTCAAGCGGGTTATCTGCTTATTTGACTCAGCATCTGATCCAGTTCCAGCCACAGAAGCTAGGGTTATCAGCAACCTGTCACTACTGAGAACCTGATCATTATTGCTCGCAGTCACCTCGCCATAAAGATCAATTCTATCATCCAATTCATCATACAGCATCTTGGTTGAAAAACGGATAATCGTCGACAACTGCTGGAGCTTATCTTGCCCAGAAACCTCTTCGGAACTGATTGAACCCGATCCAGGGCCGGTAGCATTGATATAGATGGTTCGTTCACCGGTAGAAACAATCTTATAACGATTTATAGATATCTTCTTGGCCTGAAAGAAACCGCCACTTGCCACCTCTACCTCAGGCATAGGCGTACCCGAAAGGACAAAATTATCAAGTAACAATCTCCCCTTATTATCGGGTCGACTCCGTTGCTGAAGATTCGGGGTTATCTCAAGCTTCTCACAAGTAGCCTTCTTCGACTGATACGTAAGTTTTACACTACCCAGAGCTGTCGCCTTCTTCACGCTTGAGGCTTTACTCTCACCGATCGCCTGTCCCACAAAGTCAATCAATAACCTGTCGGTATCAAGTTCCAGCCCCGAGCTTACCAGTCGCACATTGCCGGTAAACTGCGCAACGTTCTTGAGCTGATCAAAGAGCAGATTCTCATTGAACCGTACTATCGTCTCCGGGGACTCGCCCTGAGCCGCCCCGTCATAATCATCAAGTCCAGCTTTGAGACGGGCGATACCATCCGTACCGGTAGCATAGAAGCGCTCCTCTTTTACGTAAAAACTAATGGTATTGTCCTGAATAACCACCTCATCCATCTGCGCAAGCGGCAGCATACCGTCACGTTCATCGGTGAGCAGCATCTCGCCGGTCTGTTCAATATAGCGCGCATACTCAGCCTGAGCACTCCAGTTACCAATCTTACTCTCCATATTCCGCGGATCGCCGCTACCAGTAATATTGACGACTCTATCCTCAATACACCAGGCCACCATCTCTTCAAATTTTCTTCTACCAGCATCCTGCGCCAGAACCACCCTGAGAAAATCCGACTCGATCAACATATTGGCTCTGACAACCTTGACCTTATCTGAGAAATACATCTCGGTATTATCAAAGTCATACCTGCCAATACCTTCACAAGTTACCTTTATCCGATTATTCTTATCTATTCTACCCGCTGAGTTCCGTTGATTTACCACAAACTCGACATCACTGGTTATCTCGAGCACACCGCTCAATTCCTGCTCTTGCTGATCCACAGAGAAATCAAGCTTCTTCTCTGGGTTTACCTCATAGACCATGCCGCGTCCACTGAGCAGCATCGAATTATCCGCCCGCTTCATCACCACCAGACCGTAACCATTGAGAATACCGGTATTGTGATTCCATCGCGCCTTGTCACAGGTTACTACCGAGTCTACCTCCTGCTCACCGCTCAGAGTATCCTTCGGCTTGTACCTGGTCACAACCACATTCCCGTCTAGAACTACTATCTGCTGAAATTCCTTGGTCTCTTTATTCTGCGCCTGCATAAAGGTTCCCCGATCACTGGTAATCTTGACCTTCAGCGGCGGTTTCTTGTCTCCGGTTACCGTAAAATCCGTATCGAACAACTCAATAACCACCCCGTTATCCAGATCAATTCGCGGATCCTGACGATCCAGCTTAGTTGCACTGGCCTGGCCAGTAATCAACTCCCCCGTAAAATGATTATCATGATTATACAGTTGAAACCGCACATCGGTATAGACATTCTCCATACTCGCCTGCACTGCCAACGGGAAAGTACCGCACAATACTATTATAAAAAAGAGAATCCTGATATTTTTTTTCATTTATAACGTTCCAAAAGTTTATCCAATTTATTCTGTGCTCTGAGCAAGTGGGTAATAACCTCACGTACGGCTCCGTATCCACCAGGACGGCGCGTTACCCAGTCAGCCTCCTGCACGACCTCCTCCACCGCATTCGCCACCGCCACTCCCAGACCTGCCCGGCGCATACACGGGATATCCGGCCAGTCATCGCCGATATACAGAACCTCTGTAGCCGAGACACCCAGCCTACCAAGAAGAATGTCGAAGAATCCCAGCTTCTCCTTTGCATTCATTACAATTTCATCCACATCCAGTTCAAGCGCTCGGCGCGCCACCATGGATGAACTTCTACCAGTCAACAGTGCAAACTTTCCTCCCGCGCGCTGCCAGTATTTTATACCTGCTCCATCTTGAGCATCAAAACGTAGCAACTGCTCACCGCTAGTCGTATAACTTATTGCGCCATCAGAGAGAACCCCGTCAACATCGGTAATTATCGCTCTCACCCGCTGTAACTTTTCACTATCAATGCAATCCAACCGCCAACCCACTTTCTATAAAATTAATATAACAGTATTCAAGAAATCATACAATTTCCTGAATACGCAGCCGCTCCTTCACCCCATCAAGATCATACGACACTATGATAATATTATTTATAACAAAGGTCAATAGACAGTGTGAAGCGATATGCTTACAATATAATTAGCAATTTTAACAAAGAGTCTGTCTATAAAATATATTATAGACAGACTCAGCAGACTCAAACCAGACACTCATAATTCCAGCTAAATTGAGAACAGCCCCGAATGCTTCATAATATACTTATATCCTAAATATACCGCCTCTTCTGGGTCATGTGCGTCACCAGAGATATCAAGGGTAATCCAACCCTTGTAACCCGAGGTTGCAAGCTGTTTGCTGACCAAATCAAAATCAACAGCTCCTCTGCCGAATTGTGGGGTACTCCCCGGCTCTTCACTGGTAGATTTTAACCGTTTCTTACTCGCTGAAACATCATGAAAACGTATCAGCTTAATTCTATCGAGCAAGGCTTTGATCAGCCTCTGCGGGGTAGTATTAGCCAGCACCGCCTCAGCAGTATCCAGCGCCAAGTGCACCAGATCCGGGTTGGTCGAGACCATCAGCCTCTTGATATCTGAGTCTGTAGAGATCAACCTGCCTGCTCGTGGTAGATAGCAGAGTTCGATATGATGCTCATGGCAGCGTTCACCAATCTCCTCAAGAATCGACCCGGCCGTATCCCACTCTTCATCAGAGAGCTTCTCTTCATGTAAAAATTCATGACACACAGTCAGAATTTTAGCCCCAGCCGACGATGCAAACCGTGCCGCACTCGAAGCTTTTTCGACCTGTATATCTGCATTATCACTATCTAACAGATCGATTTTCTGAATCAAATTGGTTATTGAAAGCCCCTGAGTCTTCAATATCTCCTGAAAAACATGGAGTCTATCTTCAAATGCAGTAACAATTTCAGAAGGGCATTCAATACCATCAAATTGATAATTTGATATTGTCGAAATAGCGTTTACAAAACGCTCAACCCCCCATGGCCCACTATAACATGCTAATTTAATATCAAACAACTTACTACCCTCAAATATAATTAATCCTGCAAAAAAACTATTTAGTAAAATATAATACATTATCGTCATGGCTTTGTCAACAAAGTATGCAATTATCGCTCAATAATAATCGGATACACATTTCACCGGATTATTCACAGACTGAACAAAAAACTGTAAAAAAACTATATTATCCTTGAAAACTGGCATTATTATCAGTAAAATACAATTTACAACTGAACAAAGGGGCGATATACTATGGAAAAACTTACCAGTAAGCAACAAAACATATACGATTATTTACAGGAATGCCTCAATAACGAAGGTTATACCCCGACAATGCGCGAGATTGCCGACTATTTCGGCTATAGTTCAACCAATACAGTAAATGACCACCTTCAGGCTCTAGCCAAGAAAGGTTATATTATCCGCAAACCCGGAGCAGCCAGGGGCATAATTCTCACCGATAATGGCAGTAACCATAAAGAACTGAATAAAGGCGTCCCTATAATCGGTCGCGTAGCCGCTGGCAGACCAATCACCGCAGTCGAAAATCTTGATGGCTATCTCGAACTCTCAGAGTTCTATAATGAACAGCATTTTGCCCTTCATGTACGAGGAGATAGCATGATTGACGCCGGTATCTGGGACGGAGACTTTGTCATAGTCAGAGAACAGCCTATACTTGGAAGTGGCGAAGTAGGTGTAGCGATTATCGAAGGCGAAGCAACAGTCAAAAGAATAGTAATTAATAATCAGGAGGCCATTCTCTATCCGGACAACGAACTCTATAGCCCGATACGGGTCGATCTCAGTGCGACAGATTTCAGAATTGCCGGAAAAGTTGTTGGACTACACCGGGTAATTCGCTAAAATTTATTTTCATTTTCAATACAGCTAAAATGATAAACCAATACAGGAGTATTAATAACCATGGCAAAGAGCAAGAACAGAAAGAGTACAGAGATTCCAGAAGACGCGGATGGACGAGAAAAAGCTCTAGCCCGCACCCTGGGTGAGATCGACAAACGATTTGGAGCAGAAGCAATTCGCAAAATGGGAGAGAATGTGGTCAGCATGGTTCCTGCAATCAGTACCGGCAGCCTCTCGCTGGATGCAGCGATCGGTATCGGCGGGATTCCCAAGGGCAGGATAGTCGAATTCTATGGACCGGAGAGTTCGGGAAAGACCACGCTAGCTCTACACGCGATCGCCAGTGCCCAGAAAACAGGCGGCGTAGCCGCCTTTATCGATGCCGAGCATGCTCTGGATCCGGCTTATGCGCGCAGACTGGGTGTCAACCTTGACGATTTGCTGGTCAGTCAGCCCGACAGTGGCGAGCAAGCTCTAGAGATCGCCGAGCTCCTTACCCGCTCCGGTGCTGTCGATATCATTGTTATCGACTCGGTAGCCGCACTCACCCCCCAAGCCGAGCTTGATGGCGAGATGGGTGATTCACATGTTGGTCTGCAAGCCAGACTTATGAGTCAGGGCCTGCGCAAACTTACCGGAATTGCCAAGAAATCAAATACCACTGTTGTCTTTATCAATCAGATACGTATGAAAATCGGGGTAATGTTCGGATCTCCGGAGACGACTACCGGGGGCAATGCCTTAAAATTTTACGCCTCACTCCGTCTAGATATCCGACGTACCGGCACAATCAAGGATGTAAAGGATGACGACAACCCAATTGGGAATAACGTCAAGGTCAAAGTCGTGAAGAACAAGGTTGCTCCTCCCTTTAAAATTGCCAATTTTGATATAATGTTCAACCAAGGAATTAATTATCCTGGCGAACTTATTGATCTTGGGGTCAACCACGATATTGTTAATAAGAGTGGAGCCTGGTTCAGCTATGGACAGACAAGACTAGGCCAAGGACGGGATAAAGCCTGCCAATTCATTGTAGAGAATCAGGATATATATCAGGAAATTGAGAAGAAGCTTCATATTGTCCTCTTTCCTACCCTGCATGAGGATGATAATACTGAAGAAATAGCTAGCGAAAGCGCTACTGCCGCTGATACAGAGACCACGACAGCCGAGGCCGCTGTAGAATAACTCCACCTCTCTGTCATTATAGTTCAACGAGTACAGGAGACGCCTCCTGTACTCGCTTTATTAGCAACTCACGAAAACACAAGCTCATACTTACGCTACCTCACTCTCCAAGCGCTCTTTGAGCAGCTCAAGATCGACCCATTCTCCATTCTCCCGTACCAACGGCAAGCGCATATGCTGATAAGCAAGTTGCGCCATAGCTTCAACATCCGCTTGGTCTCCAGATAGCAGCATATTTATATCGTTATAGCAATATCCAACCGCACTAAAATGCTCTTTGACCCGCTCACACTCGGGGCAATCTTCATTCCCCCAGATTTCAACATACTTCTCTATTTCACCCATCAGAAATTCCTCCATAGCATCATAAGCAAGCAACCAATATCTAGTATATAATCGTGTTGACATGTTAATTTCCCGTAATTGATAATTTCATCTGAACTAGTATATATATCGACACAAATCCTCACTCATATCAAGTAAAACCATAATTCACAAATATAAATAAATAGTCACATCAACACCGATAATACATTATCGTAGGTTAAATTAAGAAATTCTCGATTAAACCATAAAAAGACCAGAATATGCAAATAATCAACTTTTTTTGTATTTGACTTCTGCTTTAAATATTGGAGAATAATAGGCGATTTATTTATAAATTCACCTATTAAAAACTAGTATATTTGATAGCTCTTTGTTTTTTCGCTAAGAGGTAGGCAGCTACCTTTCAGCGTAGATATAATTCATAAGCATAATATTTTTCAGGAGAGATAATGGCTGAGAAAAAGATTTCACGCCGCCAGGAACGTGTCAATGTACGCATAGTCCAGGAGGTCAGTGCTATTCTGCGTGAGATAAATGATGAACGTATAGGCTTTATCACCGTTACCCGGAGCGAAGTCTCTGCCGACCTGAGACATGCAAATGTCTTTATCAGTGTTCTTGGCGACGATACCTCCAAGATGGAGACAATGCGCGCAATTAAGGCGAATACATCATTTGTGCGTAAGAGTCTGGCAAAGGTTCTGCAGACCAAGGTAACCCCTGAGATCAATTTCAAAATTGAGAAGGCTATCGACAAATCTGTAGATATAAGCGAATTAATCAAGGAAGCAAGAGCGACAGATCCTCACCCGCCCAGTGAGAGCGAAATAGAGGATTGAACCGGTGAATTATCGAGTATTAATTATCAAGATCATCATTGGTATTATTGTTATTTGGGGTGGATTCAAACTTCAGATGATGCTCTGGCCAGTTAAGAACAGCTCACAGAATGAGAATGACACAACCATTACCGAATAAATATAAAAGATATAATTCCAGAATACGCTCGCTTTTCTTGCTAATTGTAACCTTTCTATTAGTAAGTGAGGATGTGTATGCCTACTCACCTGTAAAAGTTGCGGAACTAGCCAAACCTGCCACCGTAGGGGTCTATACCTCCATGAATAGCGATAAATTTTACGGTACAGGAGTCATTATAAGTAAAACCGGACTTCTGCTTACTTCAACAACGGTTGTACCAGCCAACGCAGAAGAGATCAATATCTATTTTGAAGATCATACCTCTTTACCCGCACATATTATTGAATCTTCACCTACTACTCAGAGCGTCCTGCTGCAGATCGAAAATCCTACAGCCAGAACATTCCCTTTTCTTCCTCTGCAAAGCGCGATGCCAATACTCGGGGAGAAGGTATATACCCTCGGCAATGCCAACAATATGATCAAACTTGGTGACGGCGTATCCTTCAGTGCTGGTGTCGTAAGCGGGATTTACCCGGTTGCGATCAGTGATATAAGTAATGCGAAGCTCAATACGCTTGAGGTTATCGAGACCGATGCCGCGGTAAATGACGGTCAGGATGGGGGTGCACTCATAAATTCGAGTGCTGAGATAATAGGCATAATCTCCAAAGACTATTCCACCCTGCGCTGGCAAGGAACAGCAATTCCAATTCACAATATTATCAAGGATATTGCTGCTTTGTCTCAGGATGTTACAATCAATATTCAACACCAAAGGCAGGAGTCTCCCAACCCTGTTTTCACTACTCCTGCTGCCGCTATCAGTCCTAACTTGGTCAGCATCCGAGTTGAACGCTTATACCCGCCGGAAGAGCTTGAATTCCCAAACTGGCTGAAGTACAAAGCCGGTATTACGGAGTGGGATAGTATGGACGAATCCGAGCAACGGCGAATAATTGTCGATTTCTTCTCGACCGAACGTCTAGTATCGGCCAATCAGATGCTGCGGCGTCCGCCAACTGCCGTAACCGGTCTGCTCATCTCCGCAGACGGTTATATTCTAACCAGTGCTTTTAACATTGAGTCCGGCGACAGTGTGTATATCGACCGCAATAGCGGCGAAATACGCCAAACCAAGTATTCAGGCAATATGGACAAATTTATCGCGCAAGCGCAAGAGAATGTCGAGAAGATCAGCAACCGAGTGGTTGCACTGGAGGTAACCCTTAGCGATGGGCGCACATTCAGTGCCGGTATTAAAGGATTCAGCACCCCGCTCGGTCTGGCACTGCTCAAAATAGAACCAACTGAGCCGCTACCATTCTTTGATCTTACTCTGAATCAAAGCAATCCCAAACTCGGTGAAGAGATTGCCGTCTTAGGAGCGAATCAGACAACCTATACGATCAATACCGGGATAGTCAGCGCTCCCGCCCGCAACAACGGCACTTATTTTCAAGTTGACGCCCTACTGAACTATGGAAACTCCGGCGGCCCGATAATAAATAATGAAGGTAAAATACTGGGCATAGCAACCCGCCCACTCACACCTTCGCCGGTATCCGGGAGCATTCTTCCCTTCACCCATCTTCCTAATACGATAGAGAACGACTTCCCCGCGCTGTCCTCCTTCTCGAACACACCCAACAGTGGCGTTTCGATGGGTGTCAATGCCAGCAAGATCATTACCGCCCTGCCCGAACTCATGAACGGCGAAGGTATCAACAACAGTGAATTCCTCTCACTGGGGATAGCTCCCTCAGCTCAAGATCCGTACTCGAGTAAGATCGTTGTCGGCAATATCAGCAAGGGCTCTCCCGCAGACCTGGCCGGCTTCAAAACTGGGGACATAATCAGTAAGATGGATGGGATAGCAGTAAGCTCATGGAGCGATATTTTTAAGTATATTGCCCAGAAACGGGAGAATCAAGTAGTCATCTTTCAAATTAAACGTCCGTTGGAAGAACCTCATTTACTGCTAAACGGCAAGAAAGTGAGCAATGCTGTAGAGTTATACGATTTTATCAAGAGCAGTAAGGATGGCGCTAAAATTTCCGGGTATGTCTCCAGTCCAGGCATTAACCAGAAACTCTACGTCACCCTCAAACACTAATTATCAGTTGCTAGGAATACGATCATAATGAATAGAATAAACTATCCTTTATCCTTCGAACCACTTCTACAGGAGAATATCTGGGGTGGCGAGTATCTCAAGAAGCGCTCAACCCGTGTTCCCACCGGTACGGTGGGAGAGAGTTGGGAAATCTCAGATTACAAGGATGAAACTACCCTGATTCGCAACGGTGAGCATCAGGGAAAACCGCTCAACGCTATCATTGAACAGATATATGCCCCTACCAAATCACCGGTCAGATTCCCCTTATTACTCAAGATACTTGCGCCCGAGAGTGAATTGTCGGTACAGGTACACCCGACCGACGAATACGCCTCACACCTGGCTCTGGAGGACAGCGGTAAAGCCGAATCATGGTATATTCTGGATGCCCCGGAGAACAGCTTTCTCTATCTCGGACTTACCGAAAAACTTGATAAAGCCCGGATTGAACAGGCGATTAACGCTAAAACCCTGACTCAATACCTGAATAAGGTCTATGTCAAGAAGGGGGATGTCGTAAATATTCCCCACGGCACTATTCACTCATTATGCCCCCATATCAAGGTATTTGAGATTCAACAGAGTTCAAATATCACTTACAGACTCTACGATTGGGGACGAGTCGACAAAAACGGCAAGAGCAGAGAGCTACATATTAAGGAAGCGCTTGAGGTCATTAATTTCGACTATTTACCGACCTCTCACCTCGTTGAGCCAAAGATTATCCACACCGGGGATTATCTACACGAAGAATATGTCCGCAACCACAATTTCGGTATGGCGAAATTCTCCAGAATGACTGACGACTTGGTTATTAATAATTCAGATATGACCATAAAAATCCTGAGTTCACTCAATTCCACGCTGGAAGTATGCACCGACGGCGGTCAGATCACCCTGAATAGTTTTGATTCGTGCCTGATCCCTGCTTATTCCGGCGACATTCGAGTAACCGGGAATGAGCATGCTGAGTTTTTACTCTTCAATGAATAGTACGTAGTCGTATTTTTTTTAATTTTATAATATTTCTTCTTGAGAAGATAGTATTGAATGTTATATTATTATTCAAGGGAGTTCGAAATGATAGAAAATACAGATAGTAAGAAAAAACGCAAAGTACCAGAGTATGTGATAAAAGCTAGGGAATATTTGGCTTCAATCAAGAATAGGCCAGAAGCTCTAAAGAGCTCAGAGGAAGCCAAAATCGCCGAAGCAAAGCTTACACTCGCAGTATATGGCTGCCAAACTGAGCACTTACCTACAACTATTACCAACGTCATAGTTGTACTCGGCACCGATGCAGCCGACACCATCAAATACCTGACCCCAGAGCAATATCCATATTATGGTATTATTGATGATGCCAAGCTTTAATTGCTCCTCTCTGCGCTTTGCTGTACAAAAGAAGAAGTCCTGCGTATAAGCAGGACTTCTTTATTTCAACCAATTTTACAATAAATAATACTACTATTCAGTAACAGCATGCTGTCAATCTAATATTTTGACTTTCGTAAGCACAATCGGCTCAACCGGCACATCATCATGAAAACCATGCGAACCAGTCTTTACTCCGGCAATTTTATCGATTACCTCCATGCCGGTAATAACCTTGCCAAATACTGCATAACCAAAGTCGCGCTGTCCATGATTAAGAAAAGCATTATCCTTAACATTGATAAAGAACTGTGACGTTGCACTGTTAATATCAGAGGTTCGCGCCATGGCCAGAGTGCCACGCGTATTACCTAGACCGTTATCAGCCTCGTTCTTTATCGGAGCCCGCTTACTCTCTTTCTCTTCCATATTCAGATCAAAACCGCCACACTGCACCATAAAGCCAGGAATAACTCGATGAAAAAGAGTGTCGGTATAGAAGCCCTCATTGACATATGCTAAAAAATTAGCGACCGTAATAGGAGCTTTTTCCGGATATAATTCTACTGTAAAGTTCCCCATACTCGTCTCAAACTCTACCCTTACTCCATCCTTCGCTTTTGCTTTTGGCACAGGTTCACTCCTCGCTTGCTCGCTCTCCATCAGGCTACAACCGGTAATAAGAGCAAAAAGAACAAAAATTACTATAAAATATTTCAAATCCAGATCTCCAGATATCAGTCATAGCATATATTAATAAATATTATCATACATATCATATACCCCAAAGTAAAGCCTATTTTTCGGTCAAAGTTGCGTATAACAAAAGATACTTTACCCCTGCTGCCCAGGAAATCTCAGGTTCCAGATACGCCAGCAGCACCTTGACTAATTCAGAACATATATCCATAAATTCGCTATATCCGAGTTCCTCCAAGGCCTTTACGCTATAGAAAGGCACTACCTGAGCCAAGGCTCGTGAGAAGGCTTTATTTCTACAGATAAACCGATGCGGCCGCGAAACACACAGAATCTCAGAAATCGTAACGATCCCAGCCTGCGGAAACTTAGCCGCTCTATACTTCTCTTCAAACCCACCCGGCGTCGCTAGCAACCTGACTAACGCTTCAACCACCTTCTGTGCCGAATTTACTCTGCCCAGATTGGTCAGACGTATAGGACACTCCGGGATAGTCAGAGCCTTGAGTTCTTTATAGACATCCGGCGGCGCCATACTCTGCAGATGCTCTACCGCCAGCACCGTTCTCGCCCGCTCGGAAAAAGCCAGCACCCACTCAAATCGCTGCCTGAAAGCGGGTGCGTCCACCCTCTCTCCATACTTGCGCACCAATTCGTCTTTGAATAAATCCGCCCACCCTGCCATCGCACTCCTCAACCTAATAAAAAAAACTCAAACACAGCGTACACTAGGGATATCCTCCCAGCAAGTCGTATATTTCGGAGAAAGATACTCTGCCCGTAACTTCCAGCCACGTGGCTGCAAACCCTGCGACGCAAACCGCACTGCTCCCCGCCCCATCTCCAGATTAATCTTATCAATAGTACTCATAAGCTCCCGCTTTACCGATAATTCCTGGGCCATACCGAAGATATCCTGCTGCTGCTCTTGCGGTCGACCGACCAGATCAAGCAACATCACCCCAACCTTCTGATACAGATACTGCGGCTTATACATCCTCACCAACAACCGCTGTACCTCAGCAATAATATCAAAAGAAGAGTCGGAAGGCTGCACCAAACCGGCCGCCGCAGAGGCAGAGAAAAAATCTGACACCGCATGCTTGTTACTGCGGATAAAGACATATACCCCATTCGCCAACAACTGCTGACGGCGTAATTTCTCACAAGCTTGAGCAGCAAAGGTGGTGAGTGCCTGCTCCAATTCGCTATACTCACTGGTCGCCACCCCAAAGGAACGAGATACCCGTATATTCTTCCGTTTCTGCACCTCTTCCAGTTCAATACAGACCTCATTATTAAGCTCGCGTGCCGTACGCTCGACCGTAATTCCCAACTTCTTGCGGAGCATAAAGAGATCTGCCTGCAATAAATCAAGGGGCGACCAGACACCATAACGCGAGAGCTTCTCCGTGAGCCGGCGAGATATCCCCCAGATATCGGTGAGTTCAATTGCAGCAAGCTCCTCTTCAATCTCCTGGCGCTCAAGGAGCAAGGCGACCCGCTGTTTATGACGTTTGGCTTGACGATTAGCCACTTTGGCAAGGGTCTTGGTTCTGGCGATACCAACTGAAACATCAATCCCAACCCACTGTTTTACAGTAACTGCCAGCTCCTCTGCCCAGTCCGCAAGTCTATTTTCGGAAACTCCCGTAAGTTCAATAAACGCCTCATCAATCGAGTACTGCTCAATATCAGGGCTGAACCTGCTGAGCACTTCGAGTACCCTACTGCTAATATCGGCATACAACGGATAATTTGAGGAGAAGAAGGTTGTCCCGCGGCTCTGCAGAAAATCCTTATGTTTGAAGAAGGGTACAGCCAGCGGCAGATCAAAGCTCTTAACTTCGGCTGAACGCGCTACAATACAACCATCATTATTCGAGAGTACAACCACCGGCTTACCTTCAAGGTCTGGCCGAAAGAGCTTTTCACAAGAGGCATAAAAATTATTACAATCAACCAGTGCAAACACCTATTCTCCCTTACACTCGATCCAACTGTACACTATCAAGGGTCAACATACGGGTTCCCTCTTTATCAAACAGCACCACGATATGACTCCGACTACAGGACAACACCCTGCCTGCACCCAGCACCTTATGCCGCACCCGTTGCCCGGATTTAAACGCATACCCGCGTTCGACCTTCTTCGTCACCCGCTTTACCGGTTTTGCCCGCGTACCAACAGACTCCTCAAATTCACTGAAAGCATTGTCAATACCGCCAAAGGCCTCGGCAAAAGGATCATCAAAATCATCAAAATCATCGAACTCAGCATTCACAGAAGCATTATGCCGCCCTAAACCCGAGACACCACTACCTCCTGCAAGATCGAGTAGCTGCATATCCTCTGTCGGTAATTCTCCAAGAAAAGGGCTGGGACGGGAATACTCAAGCTTACCCCAGATAAGGCGCTTGGAGGCATGAGTAATAAACAATTTCTGCTCGGCACGGGTGATACCAACATAGAATAATCTCCGTTCCTCCTCTTCATTAGCAGTAGAGTCCTGTGAATTAGAGTGCGGCAAGAGGCCATTCTCCAGCCCAGCCAGAAATACCACCGGGAACTCCAGCCCTTTGGCGCTATGCAAGGTCATCAGAGTTATACTGTCTGCTTCCGGATCATAATTATCAACATCAGCCACCAGCGCCACATCCTCCAGAAATTCCGCCAACGTACTCTCAGGATGCTCTACCTCAAATTCCGCCGCCCTGCCGACAAAGGCCTCAAGGTTCTCCAGACGTTCCTCCCAAGCCGGATCCTTATCCGTCGCTACCGAGATATGCTCGATCAACCCCGAAACCCTGAGTAATTCACGTACAGCCTCGCCTACCGGCGTATGCGCTACTCCCTGCAAACGCCGACACCAGTACGAAAAATCCCGTAATTTGGCCGTAGTCCTCCCTGCATAGATCTCGCTAAAATTCGGGCGCGAGAGTAATTCAAAAGTACTTATTTCCAGAGCCAATGCTTGCGTCTGGAGTTGCTCCAGAGTCTTGGGGCCTACCCCTACCGGACGTGCCGCCAAAACCCGTCTGAGGGCTATATCATCACGCGGATTCACCAGAAGCTTGATATGTGCCAGAAAATCCTTGATCTCCTTACGCTCGTAGAATCGCACCCCCCCGACAAGCTGATACGGCATCCCAGCAGACATAAAGGCCTCTTCAAACATTCGCGACTGCGCATTAGTTCGGTAGAATACCGCCATCCGCGCAAAGCTGCTGCCCTCGCTCTTTAGCCTGGCCGCCTGCTCCGCCACCCAATTCGCTTCATCGCGGTCACTGTCAAGCGCAACTATTGCTACCGGCTCACCGACATTCTCCTCGGTATACAGACTCTTCTCAATGCGATCCGTATTATACTGTATCAGCTGATTTGCCGCACTCAATATCTTGGCTGTCGAACGATAATTACGCTCCAGCCGAACGATACGCGCCTCGGGAAAATCCTTCTGAAAATCCATGATATTACTGTAATCCGCACCACGCCAGGAGTAAATGCTCTGATCCGGATCCCCGGTCACATGTACATTCTCGAGTTCATTACAGAGCGACTTCATCAGTCGATATTGTACCTTATTGGTATCCTGATACTCATCAATAAGCAAGTAGCGGAAACGCCTACGATACTGTTCCTTGATCTCAGGTACACTCTGTAGCAATCTGGCCGTCAGCAGCAGCAGATCATCAAAATCCAGCCCGTTCATCGCCCGCAGACGTGCTTCATACCCAGCATATACCCGCTGAATCACCTCTGCATACCATGAACCGTCACCATAATTCTCAGCAGAAATCATATCACATTTTGCTCTGGAGATCTCTGAAGCGACAGACCGTGGTTTGAAGCGCTTGTCATCAATCGTATAATTTTTAAGCAATTCTTTGATTACACCCTGCTGATCGGCAGTATCAAAGATAGTAAAATTACCATTCCGCCCATCCTGCAACGCCTCAATATCAAACCGCAAAAAGCGCGCACAAAGTGAATGAAAGGTTCCGACCCAGCGCGGAGCCTGTCCGACCAGAGCCTCAACTCTCTCCTTCATCTCACCGGCAGCTTTGTTGGTAAAGGTCATAGCCAGTATCTGCTGCGGCGCCACTCCGTTCTCAATCAGCCAAGCGATACGCCGGGTAACCACCCGTGTCTTGCCAGAACCTGCACCCGCGACGACCAGCATCGGGCCATCCTTGTGCGTTACCGCTTCACACTGTTCTGGGGTAAGCCCAGTCAATATCCCCTCTGCGCTCATTACTGCTCTTTTTTCTCGCCAGACTCACCGTCCTCGGTCTTGGTAACATCCTTCTCCGCCGCTTTGGTAATCTCATCCTTCATCTCGTTAACCCCACTTTTAAAGGCCACAATACCCTTACCCAGGGTTCGTCCGAGCTCAGGCAGACGCTTACCAAAGAGTACCACCGCAATTATCAGAATAATTGCAATTTCCCAAGGTCCCAGCCAACTAAACATATTTCGCTCCTCTATCGATTAACAATATAACTCATTACAAAGTATACAGTTAAACCTATGCGATGCAAGTGTTATATCGTAATTTAGTCGTAGCGTAGTAACTCTTCATACGGTATCACAAGTATACCGCTAAATTACGTTTCACCCCAAAAAAAAGCAGGGCATACAGAATTAACTGTACACCCTAAAATAAACCGAAGATCCCAGCATTTACTCTTTTTGCTTCAATCTCAAGTTAAACTTGGTCTGCCCCGCTTCCTTGATAATATCAGTTGCCCGCGCCACATACTCATACGGCGTACTCTTATCCGCGTTGATAACAATCACCGGATCTTTTAAATCCTTACGCATCTTCTCGATACATCCGGCAAGCTGATCAAAGCTTATCTTATCCTTCTCAAAGAACAATTCTCCATCCGGCTTGATGGTCAGAACTTGAACTTCTTCCTTGGGCACCTCTGAACTCTGCCCCTGAGGCAGATCGACGGTTATGCCTTTATCGGTCTCAAATTTGGCCGAGACCATCACAAAGATCAGGAGTAAGAATACCACATCAATTAATGAGGTAACATTGATCGCTGCAGATTTTTTAGCCCTAGTACTAAATCTCATCATTCACCCCATCTTCAATTATCTGATACGTAACATCAACCCGATAGCCAATCTCTCCATCTCCAGCACCGCCTCATCAATTCGGCGTGCGAAATAACTGTAGGCCACAAAGGCTGGAATCGCAATAACCAAACCGACAATTGTCGTAATCAGTGCTTCGGATATGCCGCCAGAGAGCTTATGCACCTCATCCGCGCCGACTTTGGCAATAGTATTGAATACCGTATACATACCGGTAACGGTTCCAAGCAATCCCAGCAAAGGTGAAATAGCCGCAATCACCTCCAGCGCAATCACCCCTTTATTGATCGCATGAGCGGCACGTCTACCTGCCCCTTCAACCAGTGTATCAGCCTCCTCACGGCTCAATTTTCGGCTCATAACCACCGTTATAAGTACCTCCGCCAGCGGCCCGCCAACCTTTCTGAGTACCCGCTCAGCACTTGCAAAATCCGATTCATGAGTAAGCCCTTGCGCCAGATCCACCAGTTCTTTGGGGAACAACGTCTTACGACGAAGCATCAATAAACAGTAAAAAAAGAAAGCCACCCCGACCACAGACAATCCCATGAGGATGTATACGACATCACCCCCTTGCTTTAACACATGCCACAATTCAAGAACATTACTCATTTCAATTCCTTCCATCAATCATTCGAGCTATCAACAGCAGTACCTACTTTCCTGGCAACCTTTTTCTTCGAAGCCGTCTTTTTTGAGACCTTTTTCTTCGCGGTCTTCTTTTTTGTCGTCGTCTTCTTTACAGCCTTTTCCTTAGCTTTTTCAACCTCTTTATCTGCTTTGATTCTCTCTCGTTCTGCTCTCTTTGCGGCTCTCTCTGCGGCTTTTGCTTCTTTTTCCTTCTGTTTTTTCTCCTGTTCACTCCCTGGTATCGGCTTGGCGTTACGGCATTTAGGGAAAGCCGAACAAGCCATAAACGGTCCACGCCGGGACATACGCGCTATCATTGGCGCTCCACATTTATCACACTTGACATCACTCAGATCAGGCAATTCTATAATATTGCCATCCTTATCAAGATGCATAGTCGTCTGACAATCCGGATACCCCGAACACGCTATAAACGGTCCATTCTTGCCCATTTTGACCACCATCTCCTTGCCACATTTCGGACAATCCCGCTTGATCTCCGGTAATTCAACCGGCTTACCGTCTTTCCCTAGCGGCAGAGTCTGATTGCACGCCGGATAGCTCGAACAAGCAAAAAACTCACCATAACGCGAGCTCTTCTTGATCATGGGATTACCGCATTTAGGGCAACTGACCGGTTCAAGTTCATCCGTCTGCTCCTGCTCTTCACCTGGCATTGCCATCAAACCATTACACTCCGGATACTTTGAGCAACCAAGAAAAGCCCCACGCGCCGAATAACGTACCACCATATCCGCGCCACACAGCGGACATTTCTCAGCATTCGGTGCCGGTCTTCCCTTGAGCGCTTCCACCTCTTTTGTCGCCTTATCCAGCTTTTCCGTAAATGGCTTGAAGAAGTCATCGATAATTTTATACCATACCGCCTCACCCTCTTCAACCTTATCAAGATCACTCTCCATCTTGGCGGTAAAGGTCAAATCCATTATATCTTCGAAACTGGCCAAAAGCAGTTCGGTAACAGCAATTCCCAGTTCGGTCGCATGAAAGCTCCGCTTCTCCAGTCGCACATATCCTCGATCCTGAATGGTCTGCACAATCGGTGCATAAGTCGAAGGACGCCCAATTCCCTCCTTCTCCAGCGCCCGAACCAGCGAAGCCTCAGAATACCTAGGTGGGGGTGTGGTAAAGTGCTGAGTTGCATTAAGTTCCTTTTTAAGCAGGTCATCACCCTCAGCTATCGCCGGCAGTATCTGCTCCTTCTCCTTACTCTTTTTATTCTGCGACTCATCGCCCTCCTTAGCGTCATTCTCCGTCTCTTCCTTCTTCTTCTTGCCTAGCTGCATACAGGTATGACCATCAAAGAGCACAACCCGCCCTTTGGCTTCCAGTACCCCCTTATCCGCCAGAATGGTAGCAGTCGTAGTCTGATAGCGCGCCGAGGTCATCTGCGATGCAACAAACCGCTTCCAGATAAGCTCATACAGCTTAAACTGTTCAGGGCTGAGCGCATTCTTGATTCTTTTAGGAGTAAGCAAAGCGTTCGTCGGTCTTACTGCTTCGTGCGCATCCTGGGCATTTTTCTTAGATGAGAAAACATTCGCTTTCTCCGGGAGGTACTCTGGAGAAAAGTTATTACCGATATACTCACGCACCTCGGCTATACCCTCAGGAGCGATACGCGTACTATCGGTTCGCATATAAGTTATCAGACCGGTAAGCTCTCCCTCTACCTCGATCCCTTCATAGAGCTGCTGCGCAATACGCATTGTGCGCTGCGCCCCAAAATGCAAAAAAGTACTTGCGGCTTGTTGTAAAGTTGAGGTTATAAATGGAGGGCTAGGTCTGCCACTGACCACACGCTTATCAATAGAACTTATCTTATACACCGCGTTTTCAAGAATTCCTGCAATCTCGCGCGCACTCTTCTCAGTCGAGGCCACGGGGCTACCTAGAGCAAATTTTTCCTCACCCCACTTGACCAGACTAGCCTCAAAGATCTCCTCCGCCCCGCTCTTAGCCAACAGCACAGCTATCTTCCAGAACTCTTCCGGAGTAAAAGCCGAGATCTCCTTCTCCCGTTCGACAACCAAGCGTACCGCCACCGATTGTACCCGGCCACCGGATAAACCCTTGGTTATTTTTTTCCAGAGAAAAGGCGACAACGAAAAGCCTACAAGTCTATCCAGAACTCGCCGCCCCTGCTGAGCATTTACCAGATTCATATCTATCTTTGCAGGGTGCGCAATAGCCTCCTGCACCGCACTCTTAGTAATGGCATTGAAGGTCACTCTAAAGGTCTTGTCCTCCTCTAGGTTGAGTTGTTCCTTGAGATGCCAGGCTATAGCCTCTCCCTCTCTATCCGGGTCAGGTGCAAGGTAGACCTCATCAGCCTTCTTCGCAGCCGCCTCCAGATCTTTCAAGGTCTTCTCTCTGCTCTTGATCGGTTCATAAAACGGGGTATAGTTATTATCAAGATCAATGCCGAAGCGTTTCTTACCTCGCCCCTTACTCGGGATATCACGAATATGCCCCATAGAGGCCTTAACGGTATAGCCTGCTCCAAGAAATTTCTTTATAGTCTTGGCTTTCGCCGGACTCTCTACTATCAACAGTCTATTTACTTTTGCCAATCTAGTACCTCCATGGTGTATACATTATATATATTCAGTGAATCTTGTTTGAAAATAGCAACATCTCAAATTAAGTCAAGTACTTTTTATAAAAGAAAAGCACCAACTCCTCATTTTTCCCTGTCCCGGCAAAAGCGCTCCCCCAGCCCACTAATTCTACAAACTTCTTTACGAGCGGCACTTACAACATAATCTGAATCGCAAAACACATCAATTCTATGTTTAGCCCGGGTAACCGCCGTATATAACAACTCCTTAGTGAAAATATCTGTCTCCAGCCGCGGAATAACCAACAATACCCCCCCAAACCCAGACCCCTGAGCTTTATGTACAGTCATAGCAAAAGCCGGAGAGAATTCAGGAAGTTGAGCCGGAGAAAATTCCCTAACTACCATACTCGCATCACCCGAGGCAACTCCCTCTGCCGGAAAATACACCTTGAGATCCCCAGCACTATCCGGCCAGAACATCCCAATATCACCATTAAACAGACCCGTCTGATAATCATTCTTCTCAATAAGCACCGGCAGCCCTTTAGCACCTGCAGGATCAAGCTGCAAACGGCTTATTAGCGCTTGATTGATACCAGCAACTCCGAGAACACCGCGGTTAAGCAGAGTAATAATCTGAAACTCAGCAAAGATGGCCAGCGCCTGCGCTACAGTATCAGCCCTAAGATATGAGAGAAACCGACTCTCCCCTCCTGTGTCTGCATAACCCCAGCTCTCAATAAAAGAAAGAATATCCCGGAGATTATCTCTACTCAACGACGAAGTGAAATTCCTAATAACCAGAGAATCCGGATAATCCAAATACCCCTGTTGCATAAAGCGCGCAAATTCAGCTTGATCTGTCGCAAGCAGGTCCTTCATCTTCCCGATTCCACTCGCCCCGCTAAAACGGAAGGTATAGCTTAAAGGCGCAATTGCATCCTGCAGAATTCCTACCTCCTCAGCCTGAAACGGCACAGGCAACTCCGGCGACATCACCCGGGCAAACTCTGCACAAAAATTTGCGGAGAACGTATCTAAAGCCTTCAGGCTCTTACAGAGATCACTGAGTACCGCCCCACCCTCTACTGCCGCAAGCTGATCACGATCCCCCAGTAAAACCAATCTGGTACTGAGCGGTAACGCCGTAAAGAGTTGGCGAAATAGCAGAATACTCACCATCGACGCCTCATCGACAACGACAAGATCATACTCCAACCTTCCTCCGGCAGCTGGTTTATTCCTCCTTATCCCGAGCAGCCGGTGAATCGTCTTGAACTCAACCGCTCTGATCAATTCCTTGATATCATCGCCAACGCGAAGATACTCAAGTTCAGCATAAACCGCTTCCTTCAACCTGGCCTGCGCCTTACCTGTTGGCGCCACCAAAGCAACCCTAGCGGCCGGATTCTCCTGCAAATAGAGCCCCAGAAGTACAGCAACAACCGTAGTCTTTCCCGTACCCGGCCCACCGGTTATTACTGAGAACATCGAGCGTAAAGCGGTGAATAAGGCGACCTGCTGCCCATAGGTAGTGGTCGAATCTCCAAACCGACCGTAGAATGAGCTCAGATTTTGCAACCAGCCGGACGCTACGGTCTCGCACCCCAAATTCAAGCGCCGGATAACCGAACTATGCACAACCTCCTCCGCCTCCCAATACCGGAGCAGATAAAGTCGTCCTTGATAATACACAAGTGGCTCGGAAGTACTTCCTAGTTCAGAAAGCTCGGAAATAGTACTCGCCTCCTGGATCAGACGAGAGAGATCAACCTCAGCAAGCAAGGTCATTATATCTTGACAAACCGCCTCAAAGCGTTGCTGCGCCTGCGGCTCAAGATTGAGTTGTACCGACTCAAAGAACGCCAAAGGTGTTGCTATTTCAATACAGACATTATTCGCCCTGGTTGTGGCATAGCTTAGCAAGCCGGCAAGTATACTGATTAGACGGCGCGCAGGCGAACGCTCCTCACGGTAGATAAAGGCAGCAAAACCCTTATCAATAGTCCGGAGTATCCCCAAGTCCTTGAGTTGCGCAATAATATCGTAAGCCAGAAAGAGATCACTCACCATTCGCTTCTCCTGTGAATATTTCTAACAACTCAGTAACATCCTCCTCCCGCGGTCGGTCAAAGAACACCCCACGTTCAGGTCGTTCCAATTCCAAGCCCCTGAGGTACAGGTAATAACCACCACCAAAATGCCTCGAATATGAAAAATCCGGTATACGTGAACGCAAGAAGAGATTTAGCGCAACCGTATAAATATAAAACTGAAGCAGATACCCTGACTCACCCATACTGGCAAGTACCGCCTGCCCGCTATAACCGCCATAACGTGCAAGATTGTTCGTCTTCCAATCCGCAAAATAAAATTTCCCTTCATGCTCAAAGACCAGATCAATAAGCCCATAAAGAAATCCTTCACGAAATCCCTTATTCTTCAGGGTCAAATTCAACCCGGCGAGTAACTCACTGAACTCAGCATGTTTGCGGTAATTACGCAAACCACGCTGGCTAAAGAAATCATACAACCTCGCGGTCGAGATCTTCCGGCGTACCGGAAAATAAAAACTCAACTCTGCCACCTGTTTATCCGGCTTGATCATCTCCAGATTAAAGCCGGTTGCAGACTCCCCCCTGAGCTCAAGCTTGGCGAGCAGCGCCAACAAGCGCGCTACTGCCGTCAATTCAGAACCGACATCTTTCAAAGTGGTATTACCCCGAAACACCCCATACTTCTGCAGACAAGAAAAAATAACCCCGTGCTCTTGTCCCTGAGCAAAAGTTGAAAAATCACCTTGCTCAATCAACTCATGAATTGCACTACCTACAGTATTACTCGACGGCAGAGGCGCAAGATTATCGATAATACTCTCCGCCATTACATCTGCGGTTTCATCAACAAAGCTTGCATCACGGCGTACATCATCATAGACAAACTCATGCTGCACCAGAGACGAATAACTCATAACGCCCCAATCCCGTTCAATCCTCCCGGAAAATTTCTGCAAAACCAGATCTACTCTACGCGCCTGCGAAATGTACCTGGTTTGCGTATCCTCCCACTCACAGAGCAACGAGATATATGGGGAATCAGCAAGCGCCGCAAGGCGAGAAAAATCCTGATCAAAGATATCCGCCAGTACCGAACGCTCTATTCCTTTTATATCCCCCCCATACAGAATACACTTATCTACTGCCCGGGTGAGCGCCACATAGAACAGACGCATGTTCTCAGCCTGCTCCTGCAGCCTAAGCCGTCCGCTCCAGTTTTTTAAATCAGACGCTGAAAGCAACAGTCCTAAGCCACCTTCCTCATGGTAACAGGTCAGAGGACGATTAAAACGACTATAATCCTTTATCGGAGTAAAAGCAAAAGGCACATAAACCAAGGGGAACTCTAGCCCCTTACTCTTATGAATTGTCATGATTTTTACCGCATCTTCATCACTCTCCAGACGCATCTCATATTCAACGTTTCCGGCATCATCATTTACCAGCTCCTCCAACAATTCAACGACGGCGCTATCACTAAGCCCTCTGGCGATTAATTCCTGCTCCAAAATTTCAACAAGCTGCAGATAATTGGTAAGTACCCGCTCACCACTTTCCATTGTAGCCAGCACAACCTTCACACTAGGCCGCCCGACTCCGGTATGCTCTCGTTCCAAAAGAAGAGAACAAGCAGATAAAAAACCGACTTGCCTGAGTCCCTGTTCCAACTCAGCAAAAAACAACTGCCAATAATCCAAAACTCTGGTACTCACTGTCGACAGCTCATTCAACTCAGCAAGGGTATAAGCAAAACAGCGGGTTGACAGAGCTGCAAGCAACGCTCCCTGACTCCGCGGATTAAGTATCGCCTTTAGGACAATTCCAAGTTCACTGGCCTCATGTGTAGCCAAAACACTCCCGCTCTTGAGCAGCACCCCAACAATACCCCGGCGATTGAGTTCCTCACGCACAAGCTCACCCTGCCGGTTTTGAACCACCAGTACCGCAATATCGGATGGTTTAAGCGAATCTTTAACCTCACCCCAACCAAAATATAACTCTTTAGTTTCAGACATATTCAACTTTCTGGCAATGTCATCCGCTACTGAAGAGACTATTTCCTTTTCTGCCAATCTAGGATCTAATGCCTCCTGCCCCTCACGCCAGCGTACTTCCAGCGGCGTCTCCATAACCCCAGCAGCGTATAGACGCCTGGCATCCTCACGCCCCGGTGTAATCTCAATATACTTTATCTCTTCAAAACCGAAGGGTAACGCCCTGCCGTCTTCTGCCTTGCGATTAGTGAATAATAAATTCATCGCGGCAATATACTCTGGAGTTGAGCGATAATTTTGCCGTAAAGTTGCCCGTGTAATCTCCGGCGTCTTTACCGCTTGCAGATAGGAAAAGATATCAGCCCCCCGAAAGGCGTAAATCGACTGTTTCGGATCGCCGATCATCATAAACGGTGTTTTACCACCACCGAATAACGTATCAAAAATATCAAATTGCACCCCGCTGGTATCCTGAAATTCATCGACAATAACCGCACTGTAAGCCGCACTTACCAACTTCACCAACCTACGCCCTTCGCCTTTTAAGGCTGCACGTGTACGATACAACAGGTCATCAAAAACCAGGTTGCTACGTTCTTCAGCCGTTTGCGCGGTATAATAATATTTATGAATATAGTCAATAAAATCCAGACAGGTATTCAGCATTACCTTCTCCGGAACAGTTCGCAACCTACGAACAACCTCTTGAAACTCCTGATGAAATACTTCAACATAATACTTACGTGAATACTTGATCATATCGCTTACCGCAGCACCATTGACTATCTGAAGAAAACTACTCAAATCTTCTGATGTAGGTTCAGGGCAAGATTCTAAAAAGTCAATGAGAGGATAGGCTTTGGTTCCGCGTTTTTTCTTCAACGCAGCCCGCAACGCCGAAAAATCTTCAAACAACAACGACTTATAGAGAGCCAAAATATCAGGAAGCTCTTCACGTTCAGCTACCGGCCGCACATCATCTCTGCCGTAAATCAATGGTACTATCTGTCTAAGCCGTTCAATATCGACATACTCACGCAGCAACAGCCCCTTCAGCCCCGGCGTTGCAGCCAAATACTCCCGCACAAAATCATTTACCAAGTCAGCAAAGAGACCATGCCTGCCACCTACAATTTCAACGCCAAAAAGCGAATTACTCTCGAAGGCATAATCAGTAAGAACCGACAAGCAGAATCCATGGATAGTCATAATCGCCGCCTCATCCATAGCCCGCGCGGCAAACTTTACCCGCCGCCGTACTTCGGGGTATGGGGTGTATTGAAGTGCTCTTGCCAGTAATGCTGTAAGATTACAGTCAACACCTGCTAATGGCTCTGCGCCCTGTAAGGCGGAACCGTATCGCTCCAATATCTCCTCTGCCAGCGTAAGATTACCGATTATTCTCTGCTTGAGTTCCGCCGTTGCTTCCTGCGAGAAGGTCACAACCAGAATCTGTTCTGGGGTAAGGTTCTGCTCCACCACAAACCGCAGATACAGATGCTGGATATTATAGGTCTTGCCTGTCCCCGCACTCGCCTCAATCAGGGTTACCCCACCCTCCAAAGAATAACCGAGTAGATCAAATGTCTCCATAACCCTACCCTTTCCCGGCTGTCTTATCCACGCTATACAACAAAGCCGGCTGCACATAATTCTCAGCACAAACCACAAAAGCAGTAACATCGTGCATGGTTTCTGTAAAATCTGCGCCAAAGCACCGCCTTACATATTGATCAGCGTTATCAGGATAACCACCTGCAAAGCCACTCCCGCTATAACTATCAACTGCCACTCGCAAGGCTTGTTCTACCGTCTTGGGACTACGCGGTGCTATACGCTGTTTGACAAAGTTCAGACTTGCTCCTCGAAATAGCGGCAAGGGTCTTACCTGCCCTTGCAGATACCCCTGTAAGTATGCACAGATAATTTTCTTTGCCTGCTCATTCGAAAAGCGCGAATATCCTAACTCCACGTCTCCCGACTTATTATACAACCTACTTTCAAAGTCCAACGCATCCTCTACCACCGCTGAATAGACTACATGGGTCAACCAGAATTCACTGATACTGTTCCAAGTAGCTTTCTGCGAAAAATGATAAGCTATATAGGTATTATCCTCTCGTAATACGGTTAATTCCGGCAAAACATAACTTAATTCAGCGACTACCGGTTCTTTCCCTTCCGCGAGCGATACCGGCAATTCCAGAATTCCTGCATATTCCTGGAGCGAAGCAGGAAGAGCAGACTCCATGATTTCTGCCACTCTATCAGTCTGCGCGTAAAGCGCGGTAAAATACTTCCCAGCATACTCACCTATCGGCAGAGTTCTTTCTGCCTCAATCAGACCAAGAATTTCGTCATGTTCCCTGCCCTCCAGCCTAAGCTGCAGGATACTCCGGAGTAAATCATGCAGTTTATACCCAGTGTCCAAGCTCAACCTCTCACCGTCTTCCGGCAAGTCATCCCGAACCACAGCATAATGCACCCCACACCGATGTTGAAGGAAATATTTACAAGGATTCTGAAAAAACCGGACAAGCTCGGCAATATTAATATCAATTATAGATACATCAATTTTTCCATAGTCCAATTCCGGAAGTTGAAAATATGCGGCTTCTGATTTAACCGCCCCAGAACATATCTGCTGAGCTATCTTATAGTCACTCTTTGAATAATTTATCAATCCAGACCCCTGCGACCTGAAATACTGTCCAGAAAAACTCTGCAAAGGATGCCAACAAGTTATCTGCTCAAGGATATCCCCGGTCTCGGCAAAATAATGCCGCTTGATATATTCCCGCAACATTTCTACTGGTAGTGCCGCCGACAACTCTTCGCCTTTTTTTAACCCTCTTCCCGAATAATATATCAGAAGCCTGCCCCAAGCCGAGAGGATTGTCTCCAAAAATACTCCCTGATCATCAAGCTTGAGCGAAGGATCGCAAAGGCGGCGTTCCTGCTGCGCAATATCGAATGCAGGCGGGCGGAAAAAACGCGGAAAAGCGCCATCGTCCATACCCAGCATACAGATTATCCGTGCCGGAATATTACGCATTGGCTGAAACTGACAGAAAGTCACCCCGCCCATGATAAATCCCGCTCCATAATTTGCACTCTGCGCCACAGTCGAAAGCGCCTCGACAAAGACCTCATACGACAGTTCAACACCCTCGGTTCCAGCCTGCGTAAAGCTATCTTCAAGCTCAGCAATAACTGACAATAGCCCCTGCGTCTGACCTTCAAGTCCGGAGTAAAACTCACTATGCACTCTTCTGATAAAAACGAGCCACTCAGCTGCAGTACCAACCTTAACAAAGAGTTCATACAACATAAATAATTTACTCAAAAATTCAAACCAAATTTCAAAAGCCGCAATATTACCGGAAACATCGACCCCTAATATACCTCTACCGTCAGCAAGCGTAAATACGCCTCCTGCGCCCCCGGTTGCATACCCGAGCAACAAACGTTCTTCCGCTTCTTGCCAGGTGCAATCGCCGCTATAGACCCCGCTCATTCGCTGACGCTGTTTGGCGTCAAGTCCCCAATGAACCTGGAGTTCACCCAACCACTGCGAGATATCGTCAAGATCGGCGGAATCAAGCGGCAACGTTTCAAGCATAACAGGGTCGCTAAACACCTCCCACACTTCAGACACCTTGAACCTCCCCGAGAAAAGATGCAGTACCCCTAACAGACTCCGACAGAGCGGATCATAATCCAGTACCGCCCGATCACTGACCGTATACGGGATAAAGAGTTCAGAACTCTTAGCAACACCCCCAAAGACAGCTCTAATGTATGGTACGAAATCATTGATCGCCGGGGTCAACACCAGAATATCATTCGGCATAAGTGCTTCATCCTCAGCAAATAATTGCAGCAATGACTGATACAACGCCTGCACCTGGCGCATGCGCCCGTAACAGGAATGAAACTCCACACTTCTGTCCTCAGGTTGCACCACACTCTGCTCCTGCGGATTCTCCATAAAGCGTATCCCCGCCTGTAGACGTTGCAATAACGGAGTAGTACTATTGGTAATTCCCGAACTACTCTCCTGCACCACCCGTTCACGCTCGATAAATCCTCCATCTGCAGCAAAAGTAGTTAGAAGGTTGAAAAAATCCTTATTCCGATTACCAAACGCCGCCAGCAGCGTATTACCCTCTTCATAATTACTCCCCGGCTTACGGAGCAACTCCTTCTCTGAGCGCACCAGCCCCCAGAATTCATGCGACACCTCCAGATAATAAAAATAAACATCAATTAATTTTGCCACTTCGGTAAAGAGCTGCAGATATAACGGTGGCATGCTTGAGACACCAAAGATATGAATAGGGGATGAACTGAAGTCTGGTGCTTGCCGGAGCCAAGCCACACAGAGATCAGACAATTCCGCAACACTCTGCTGGTCTGTGCCTTTTTTGAGCCGCAGCCATAATTCTGCAAGCCAATAGCCCTCCCGATTCAATCCAGCATACCCCAAACCGCCATCATGCTCCCATGCACGTAGCCAATCAGCTCGATATAGAGTATAACGATCATAAATCTCAGCAAGTTTACTTGCAAGCTGGTAGCGTTTGAGCATATCACCTTGCATATAATCATTCAGAGTTTTAAAGTCAATTTCACCCTCGGTCTCACCCAGCAGAGCAAAGAGCCGCCACCTCAAACATGCCGGATCCAGAAGTCGAATATCAATCCCGTGCTCCCTGGCATACGCAGCCACTATGACCTCTTCAAAGAAACCATGTAAAAAGCTATACTCTACCCCGGCGCTTATCCCCAGTCTATCCGCTAGCTTGAGCGCCAACCAGCGCTCCATACCTGCGCTCTGAATAATAATTCTGGGCATCTGCAATACCCCATCCACCCCCTTACCAATATTGGCGGAGAGTTCGAGAGCCAAGGCATCAAGCGACTCATTATTAATCAGGATAAATGACATAAGAAAATCCAATAACTAAGCAAACACTCCACAAATTATACCGTTTTATCCCTTCAATACAAACACGGTATAAAAAAAGCTTATACCCAATGGTATAAGCTCAAGGCTGTAAAATATTGCCAACGCCTTATACCCGGCTTGGCTGGCTTATCAGATTCATAAACTCAGCTCTGGTATTTGAATTCCGCCTGAATGACCCCAACACTTCAGAGGTAGTCATTACCGAGTTCTGCTTCTGCACCCCACGCATCATCATACAGAGATGCCGACACTCCAGTACTACCCCGACACCATCCGCCCCGATCTGATCCATAACCGCATCGGCTATCTGACAGGTCAGACGCTCCTGAATCTGCAGCCTCCTGGCAAAGACATCGACTATTCGCGCCAGTTTACTCACTCCGATAAGCTTATCCTTGGGAATATAACCGATATGACAACGCCCATAAAACGGCAACATATGATGCTCGCACATGCTATAGACCTCAATATCCTTACTGATTACCATGTTATCCCCATCAGCGGTAAACACAGCTGCATTAACCACCTCCGAAACCGATAATTTATAGCCCTCAGTTAAAAACTCAAATGACTTTGCCACTCGTCGCGGAGTGTCCCTTAAACCTTCGCGCTCAGGATCTTCCCCAATTTCAAGCAACAACTCACGAATTAATTCTTCAACTCTACCTTTATTCATCTATATCCTATCCATAAAAATTATTCTTCAAATGCCTACCGCCGTCAACGCACAGGATCTCCCCGGTAATAAACTCGCTGGCAAGCAAAAAGAGAACCGCATCGGTCACATCTTCTACACTTCCATAACACCCAAGAGGATTTGTATGCTTGAACTTCTCAAGCCATTCTACCCCCTGCCCAGCAGGCGGCAGAATAATACCCGGCGCCACACCATTGACCCTAGTATGTGGCGCATACTCAAAAGCCATCATCTTGGTAATACTGAATAAAGCCTTTTTACTCAGACTATATGCCACATGATTACGGTCATAACTATAGATTTTGGTATCCAGAATATTAATTATCGCCGACTTAATACCCTGTTTGGCAAAGTCGCGTGAAATCAATAATGGAGAAAATGCATTTACCGCAATACTCTCCCGCAAATCCAGCAAGGTCGTTGTTTCTAAAGTAGATTCAATATAATTAGAAGCATTATTGACCAGAAAGTCAATAGGTCCGACCAGATCCACCGCCCGCAAGAGCAGCCCTTCCGCTTCCGCAGAATCCCGCAGGTTGCATTCAAGCAGGAAGCCATTCACGTCATGCTCAAGCACATGCATAACCGTATCTTCAGCCTCCCTCCTGCTCTCAGAATAGTGGACAACCACATTCACTCCCATCCGCGCCAGTTCCAGGGCAATGGCTCGCCCTATACGCTTCGCACCTCCGGTCACCAATGCGTTTCTACCGCTGAAGCTCTCTGAATACCTTTTCATACCCTCTCCAGATTCTACCGCCTACACCTCATAACGCCCAACCTCTTTCTGGGTCTTGAATACCAATCGTAGTGGCACCTCGGGATACCCCAGTTCATCACGCATCTGATGTTCAAGATACCGCTTATAATTATCATCAAACGCCAAGGGATTATTGCAGAAAAGCAGGAAGGTCGGAGGACTCACTCCAACCTGAGTTCCATAGTAAATCTTACCAAGTTTGCCTTGATGCGGTTTGGGACGGCGTTTTTTATAGGCTTCAGCCAACGCAGAATTCACCTGCGCCGTACGCACCTCTGTTGCGCCTTGTTCATACAGCTCTCTGGCGGCGGCAACCAATGGCCAGACATTCTCACCGGTCTTGGCAGAGATCCCGGCCATCCTGCAAAAATATAAACCCGGTAAATTCTCTGCGACATACTCCTGATAATCGTTGAGAGCAATATCCGGCTTCTGTTCGCGCACCAGATCCCACTTATTGAGTGCAAGCAAGCACGGTTTCTTATTCTCAATAATTAATGAGCCGATCCTCTTCTCAACCTTACTCACCTCTTCTGTCGCATCAAGCATTAGAACAATAACATCTGCCCGTCTGAGAGCTCTTTCGGTACGCATATGGCCATAGAATTCCATCATGTCATCCATCTTACCGCGTTTACGCAGACCTGCCGTATCGATCGCTACAAATTTTTCACCGTCACGCTCTACAATTACATCTACTGAATCCCTAGTCGTTCCCGGCACATCAGAGACAATAACCCGCTCTCCACCACATATCTGATTTACTATCGACGACTTTCCGACATTACGCCTGCCCACAAAAGCAATCTTTAACAGATCTCTACCGCTCAAAGGTTCTTCAGGCTCAAGAGCCTCTGGAAGACGTTCCAGAATAGCATCTTCCAGATCATCAATATTCCTGTTCTCCTTTGCGCTCACCGGCACCACATCGCCAAAGCCCAGTTCATGAAAACTAGGCATATTCACTTCAATCCGATCGGTATCGGCCTTGGTTGCAACGAGTATTATTTTATCCGCTACTATCCGCAAACGATTAGCCACCTCAAGATCCAGCGGCACCACGCCATCGCGGGAATCCACCAGAAATAACACCAGAGCCGCTTCCTTGATTGCGACATCAATCTGCAATTCAATGGAATTCTCCAACCTCTGTTTATCGACTATGCCGATTCCGCCGGTATCGATAAGATCAAAGGTACGGTCTTCTATCGTCAATGGGTACAGAACTCTATCCCGAGTCACCCCTGCCACCGGCGCTTCGATAGCGATCCTACTCCCTACCAGCCTATTGAATAATGTTGATTTACCCACATTGGGTCTACCAACTATTGCTACTGATAAATAACTCATGGTTACACATTTCCTCCTTGTTGGGTGGTTGCTTGTATTATAGCAGAAATGCGAAATTTAACCCATAATTATAATACAAACCACAAAAATTAAACTACCCGGTCACAAACGACCGGGTAGGATATCATACAAAATACTCTAAAAAATAGCAAGACATGACTGCAAAAACTTATTACGCTTCCTTACCCTCAGTATTATCCGCAGTACCCGATTCAGTTTCAGCAGAGTCATCAGATTTCTCAAAGGAATCACCCTTAATTTCCGGTGATACCGTCTCCCCCTCAGAAATACTCTCAGCAGCCACAGCCTTCGTTTGCTCCCCACCGCCATCCTCCTGAGGCTTCTCCGGTACAACCTCCTCGGCAGTAGGCTCCTCCGGCTGCTCAGCCTGTTGCAAACCTAGATCATCCTTAAGATTATTCGACAAATCCTTGAGTGGCGGGTCGATTGAGACCAATTCCCCCTTCCACCAGGCAAGCAGGAAGAAATATAATGCAAGCAAGAGGGTAAAGAGAACAAATACAATTGGAAAAGCAATTATAATAATGATGATAATAAGAATGATCCAAAGCAGAGTAGAGAAGAAACCGCCCTCCGAACTTGGCTTGACCGCACTACCACTGGCATAGCCCGCCGCCTTATTCTGAATAAACCTGCCTTCAGCGATAAAACCGGTGCTACTTATTGTCGCTTCATAAAGAAATGCCGAATCTCCAGCAATCTTATTATATATAGTCGGCGGCAACGATTCACGATACTGGGGATAGTTGATAAAGAAGGAGTTGATCGCCGCATACATCCTCACCCGTGGCATTCCATCCTCACCATCACCGAATCTGATATTGCACTCTGCCAGCGAGAGCTGCTCTTTTTTATAAGCCGCGAGCGCCTTTATCAACAAATCCTTATTTTCAGCGAGAACGACAAAGCCAGCAACCTTTTTTAGATAGAATACCCCCTTATCCGGGCGGGTAATCTCCAGTCCGTGCATACTCGGAGCAACGGTTACAGGTGTCGATACCTTACTATACTCACGTCGAAAGTAATTCTCGATATCCCAGCCGTTACCAACCTTGAGTATCAACATCTTTTCCGGCTGCTTAGCGACGAATGACTCAACAAAGGTAACACTCTTGATATTACCGGCAAACCTCTTGATGATATCCCTGTCCGCCCCGAACCAATTGGAAAACTCTGCGATAATATCTTCCTTCTTGAGTGCATCATCCTTCCAGAGTGGAACACTCTGTAAAATCTCAGCCGCACCTTCAATATTCTCAACCTCCAATGCGTAGAAGGAATCAGCAGGAGCAAACGAGAGAAGATCCTCCTCAGAATTCTGACTACGTACTATCAAGACCGTAAGTACAACAATAAGCAACAGACCGATAAGGGCTAATGAACCAACCCCACCGACCCCAAACCCGCTCTCCTTTCTCTCGGCAACTACAGGTTTGCTCTTAGCATCCTCAATATTATCTGGATCGGTATCCATATCAGCATTCATCTCTATTATCTCCAGCACTTACGTTAAAGTCCGAAATCAACCTTGGTTGAACCAATTCTCACCTATAAAGGCTTATCTACAAATATATCTACCTACTCAAAAAACTCTATAGAAAACTCACTATTATTCTACAAATTAACTGTCACTGCTCAAGGGTGTTTGCTTACTTTCCCTCCGATAGCTCAGTCCTTTTGAGTTCAAACCGTCTTTCTATCCGCGCCACGTTGAAAAAACGACAGGTCGCACCTGATATCATCCCCTCACACTGTGGCTGAAGTATATGCGGTGGCTTCAACTGCCCGTCAGGTCTACCCATACCGACCAGTTGACTACGGTACGCCACATAAGCCCCCCGAGCCAGCAGAATAAGTACCGGCGCAGCAAGCCTCCCACTGGCTCTTTTATCTCTGTACTCCATATTCACACGCTTCAGCTCTAAATCAAATTCAGAGACAAGAATTCCCAGCTCCGCCTCAGTACAATCTCGCCCTAACTCAACGGCTAGAACATATCTAACCTGCTCAGCCAGCTCTACCGTCACCGAAAATCCCAATACCTCATAATCAATACCACCGGTAATCCGCGACATAACCATGACGACCTGATCTTCATAAACCTTCTCCCCTGTGACGGACAAGACACCTCCAGCTTTATGTAAAAACTCAATCTCCGGCGTCTTTCCCCGCATTCCACTCACCCTGACAATATCACCCAGATCATAGCGATAAAGCCCAGCAGAGGTAGTAATAATCAACCTATACTTCTTTCCCGGCTCAAGCTCATGCGCCAGTAAAGTCGGAGTATCCCCTTTTACCTTAATTCCGTCCTCGACAAATTCCAAGAAGTGTCCATTAACCGCCAGCGGGGCTGACGCTGTCGCATCTGCTAGCGGGATAGAGATCATCCCCTCGGTTGCCCTCAACCCCAGACACCGCTGCGGAGCCTCACCCCAAAGCCTTGCCACCTTGGCCAGATAGAATGGCGCATTCCCCCCCTGCCAGGTATTGATAGCGCATAAATTGGGCCAGACACGTTTCGGGGTCAAGACCCCGTCTGAATCCAAGATTCTGCGCAAGAAAGCTACCCGCGCCGGTACCGGCTTCAAACCTTTAATTATTCTCTGCTTCAATTCACCTGAAAACTCAGGAGCATTCTTCAACTCTCCCGACTCCAAATCAGCGATTAATTCACTTCCTTGTGCCGCTAAGATATCAGCAATCATAATCAGAGTCGAAGGGTTGACACTATTAGCGACCCGAATATCACTCCCGAGCGCAATAACCAACGCCACATGGTACTTAGCCTCCAGGTTCTTGATAAGAAACACCGGATACGGTATCGGATGGAGCATACGAATCGGCACCGATTGATCCCGGTACTGTTTACCACTGCTGGAGCCATACGGTATGCCTCCCGCTGTAAGCCCCTCTTGCGCCGGACTTACCATACTGAAGATACTGCCAACCACTCCTGCAGGCCTGTCCTTAACCATATTATACATCCAGAGCAGATGACTATTATGGTACTCATGTGTAAACTCCCGGGTTATAGGGATAAACTTGGGTTCGGCGCTGCTGCCGCTGGTAACCCCGAACATCTCCACGTTAGCCGCAACTAGTACCCCCTCCTTCCCGTCACGCATGGGATCAATATACTCTTTAAAGTCAAGGTACTCCCTGATCGGCACAGCACTGCGGTATTCGTCAATTGTACTTATACGAGAAAAGCCGTGCTCTCTTCCAAAGACGGTATCCCGATTTCTTCCAATAATAGCACTAAATCTAGCGCGCTGAGCAGTAGCCGGATCGAGAAGAGCCTGGTCAAAGAAGTGGAGTCTTCCAGCTACCGACAAATACATCAACTTCTTCAGAAAATTATTCAGCAACCTGCCACCCAATCATCCGTATTGTTCTCTGCATGTTATTGCGACTCCTGCCCGATCAATTTTGAAACATTATAATTGAAGAACCGTGGACCATCTTCTTGTCTGTATCCGATCCAGGTATCTTCCAGTCCACCGTATTTTGGTATCGGATACTCGATTGATACCGCAGGGGTATCAAGATCACCCAGCGCATATGCCGGCACACTGACTGTAGGCATCAAAGTCTCCAGATTATTACCTTTGCGGTAAAATGGCCTCAATAAAATTTCGCCCTTATTCCTCACACCCTTGGGCGGTATCCACCTGAGTTTCAACTGAATAATATCGATATTCGGATCATCCAGGCTGGTCAAGCGACGCATCTCACCATGGATATCGCCGGTCATATTGGTCTGCCGGATAAGACGAAGATTCTCTGGGCGATCGCCCATCAGCGCCACATTAAGACTCACCAGCTTCTCCCCGATATCACTTCCATAATCTACCGGGCTATTATCTGGAGGCCGAACTCTGAAAGGGATGACAATGTTTCGCGGAATTCTATTGAGCGGCCTACCGATATTGAAGCGAATACTGGTCGGTTGCACCACCCAATTCTGTTCATACTCAAAGTCATCACGTGCCGCATAATTAAGCTCAATAATCCCGGAAATAGACTGATCAAAGAAATTTGTTACCGTCAGCAACTGCCGTTGAACCGTTGCCTCCATCAGCAGTTCGGGTGAGCGGAGTATATCCACACTCATCCGGGTGCGGACAAAGGCGGTACTCATCCCGGTTATTATCACCGGGGTCTCTGTGGCAATAAAAGTGGTGTTTGCAGGTACTGGCGAGGTATTTCCCTGAAGATCTATCATCTCCATCCTGTACCCGCCGCCAAAATCAAGTGGTGCCTCCTCGGTATTTGTACCTTCAAACCAGACCACCGCTACCGCCTCCCGGCCACTGGGTTTACTGAAGACATAATTAGGGAAGTACCCATGCTGATTACGCAGATAAAAACTGCCGAGATAACGCGTTCCGGTTAGCTGCTGTTCAAGTACCCGTAATCCCAGCATTGCCGGCATCGGTACCGGGTTACCTTCTTCATCCACCCGGCACAAACCACGCTGTGGATCAATCAATGAATCAATATAGATTCTAGGCAGATTAAGGACACGAGCCATAACCGATTTTTTTGCCATATTATTGAGCATCAGACGTTCTTTTTTGGCATCGTGAACAAACATCGGACAGGCATCAAGCTGTATCGAGATCCATTCTTCAAGTTTCCGTTGCGGTGCTTGCGTCTCATCAACCGGCTCAGGCTCAGGCGACATATCATAGAGCCAGGAGGGAGGATAAAGAAGGTTTGCAGGTTGCTTAAAAATGGAGAAATAACGTGGTGCCAACCGTACGAGTTGCTGATACATGTTTTGGATTGACATAGCGCTAGGCACAAAGATGCTAGTTGAATATGCCACATCTACATCTGGCAGAACCACAGCATCAACCCCAAGGGATACCGGATACGACTGCGACGGGCTACTGGTTCTCCCGGTCAGGAGATTTGCCGCATTACCTACATCTTCCCGCTGCACCCCATATGAAAAATCTTCATCTCCATCCACCCCCCATTGCCAATACTCGATATGAGCATCAAATTTCTTGGTAATGCGATTGATAAACTCTTCCAGAATATTGGGTCGCCCCTTCATAATATCGAATAAATTACCCCCGGCAAGTATATGCTTGGCTGGTTTTAACTGCGCAGTAACCCTGATCCCGGAGCGACGCATCTTGGTAAATTCACGAGACAAGGCATTGAGGTATGGCGTCACATCACTACCATCTGAGTTATCCGGCCACAGAGCTGCCTTCACATACCTAGCTCCGGTTCGCTCGACCATATTTGCCAACACCCCTTCCTGCGAAAGGATACTGCTTGGAACCTGACCAATAACCACCCCAAAGCCACCAGCCTGCGCCTCTTCATCCGCACCCATACTCCTGTTAACCTTGGGCATCCAGAGTCCGACCACCTGCGTCTTTTCAGTAAGCAGTTTTCCTTTATACCCATAGAGAATAACATGAACGTAATAGACCCCTAAACGCTGAAGGTTGATATTGATCGTCTCCGGGTAGGTTGTTAAGGCGCCAGAGACCGTTTGCTTCCTCCGTTCAAAATCCAGCTTGAGCGGCTTGCCGTCACGGGTAAGGGGTGGCCGACCGTTAATATCATAAATATTTACAACCCGGTAATACGATTTGCGGTTATTACCCTGGAATTTGGTATCACTCTCAGGAACATTATCCACCAGCCCTCTAAACTCGATATTGAATGGAATCGGCTTGGGTAGCGGCGAAGCGAGCCCATCCACCGAGTAATCAACAAATGTCGGTTGCATATATATCTTTGGCCTTGACGATATGACAATGTCATCAAACCAGGCATAACCATCCCTATCCGCCCCGACAAATTCTGGATTATCATAAATATCCAACTGGAGTATAAGATGTGTGGCATTACTAGGTACGGTATTAATCTTCATACTCAAAGGAGATTCCGTCCAATCAAACTGGCCGGGGGGAACCGTCAGGACATTGGTTCCGACAACAGTCTGCTCTCCCTTATCATCAATATTCACCCACAGCGCATTCAGGCGTACCAGACTCTTCTCCAGCCTCAAGGTTCTGGCAAAGGTTGTAATCTCGTAAGCCATATCCGGAGAAATCTCGCGGGGAACTTTGACTCGTATAGCAACCCCTGTCCCGTCAAAAGGGATGCGCAATACACTCCCCATAACTCCAGGGATTTTACTGGGTCGAGTCGGATCAGAGACAATACGGATCTCCCGCGCCAGATAATCCTTATTCTTGTCATCGACAATCTTCTCCCAGAAATCAGGCCAGCCATTACCGTCAAGATCTCGGTTATAAATCGGTTCAGAATACTGCTCAAAATCATACCGCTCAAAATTCGCAGCGGCTTGGCGTCTAACGTCATTCAAGCGGTCACCAGCAGCATATACCTGAGCTGCACCCAATACCAAAGACACAACCAGCAACAGACAACGCAAAGGCCAGCCTGCCATATATATTTTATTACCGGTAATCATCATATTCTAGAGCAATTCTTCATCGGAATAACACCTATTGTATAGCCCCAAGCGGTTCCAGTTCGTCCATATCCTTACCCTGTTTATACTCAAAATCCATTGTCTCAACCGCAATCTGTGAGCGCACCTCCTGAGCATCGTTCTCACTGGTCTCAGCTTTTTCCGGAAGAAGCGGCAGATCAACAGGATTACGCTGCGCATCATAGACGCGCCGATTGATAATAATCTCATCGGTTCTGGTTATCATGTCATCAGCACGTTCAAGCACCGCAGACATCTCATCCGGGCCTTCGATCTTCTGCATAACATAGTGTAAACTCCGATCATCCTCAATTGTCGCTGGTATTGCAGCTTCACTTATCAGATCAATCCCAGGCTGCTGGTAAAATGGTGCCGCCACCGGCTCCTTCACATACATTGGGTAGTAGCCCTCTGCCTCCAGCCTGATACTGAATACCCCGTAATGCTTGAACGGGAGTTCAAAGGGGGTCTTGCCATGCCATTGTTCATTCACCCAAACCTCAGCCCCACTCGGCTCACTCGTAATCACCATCTTTCTCTGCACGCACCCTGAAACCGTAAACAGGCCAAGAAGAAGAAAGAATGCAAGAATAACTAAAAGACCAACCCGTTTATTCATCAGTATCTCCAAAAAGATAATCACTCGCTACACAACTACCAAAACCCTCAGTATGCTATCGTCTCAACCCAAGCGCAAACCAAATCAATAATACATATATTCTGGTCATTTTTTTCAACTATCTGCGAAAAGTTTTTTTATTGAGTTTACTTAATTTTATAAATCCATTAGAATCATGTCAAGCAAACTTTATCTAATAAAGAGTTTGCATTTTTTTCAACCTTTCAGAGTTTCTTACATTGATTCATCTGAATTTCTTGAATTACCCGTTCTTATCTATATAATTAGTGAAATATTTAGGTAATAAGACATAAAGATAATAATATATTAATATATTTAAGGAGAGCTTTGTTTTGAATACTTCTCGACCTATAAAATATCTCTGGCTCCTGGTAGGCTCGCTGATTATTGCCACCAGCGGCTGTGGAGAGCCAGATCTAATCGTAACCGACAGCACTCCCCAAAGCGAAGACATCTCCATTGATGAAACAGAGACCATAGTCACCGAAGAATCAGACAATTCCGGTATCGGAGGCTGGTGGGGTATTCGTCAGGTAAAAGAGACCTTCTCGAGTAGCAACAACGACGTAGATCCAAATATGGATTCCAATCTTCCCTTCTCCGCTACCGCCAGTGAAACTCCCGCCAATCCCGATGATGTCTGGATGAGCCAGGATCAAGCGACAAGTGACGCAGAATATCAGCGTGCCACCGAATTAATTGCTGCTCAGCAATTTGTCGAAGCTCAGGCAATTCTCCTTGATATTATCCAGCGACACCCGGAATCATCAAGTGCCTGGCGTTGGCTTGCTGACTGCTATTACAATCAACTCCAGTTAGCTGAAGCAATACGAGCCTATCAGAAAGCCCGCTCACTCTATCCCGAGAATTACTTTGCTATGCGTGGTGAGGGTTTTGCCCATCTGCATTATGGCAACGAACTCTGGAGACTCGGCAACCGCAAGCAAGCCCACGAAGAATACCGTCAGGCTCTGCGAACTCTACAGGAATGCATGCGTATCTACCCTGGCGATGTCGAAGCGCTATACGGTCGGAGCATGGCTGCTGAGGGCGCCAGCCGCAGACTTTACCAGAATGCAATCACCCTGCTACGCGCCCAGCGCATACCGGATGCGGAGAGCGAAGCCGGGATTTGTATTGAAGTTATCAGCGAAGGCATTGAATCTGCCCGGCAGAGACTACTCAAGAATCCTGATGAAATCGGCCCGATTATTATTACCGGTGGCCTATTCCAACGTCGAGCCATACTGCTCAAGAACTTCAAACGTTACGCTCAGGCTCTCGACGATATTGACAATGCGGTCGCAGCATACGAAGCTGTTCTCAGTATCTCCCCAGACAACCTCCTGGCCAAGAAAGAGCTGGAAAAATGCACCAAGTATCAGGAGGAGATAAGCACTCTACTGGAGAATGATCCTACAGCATTCTAATAGCTACCTGACCAACATTTAAGCATATAACATTAAAACCGGTATCGCTTAATAAGCTATACCGGTTTTAAGTTCCCTTGAACCTTAGTTAATACTAAAAAAACCTTGTGTTGAAATGATCTACCCCCATTAATAATACCATTCCGGAATATACTGGTATCGGGTCTGACGAAAGCGCCTAGACCTCCAAGGTAAGATTTTAGACTGGCATAAATCCAGGTTTTACACATCGAATCAGCTAGTATCGCCTCTGAGCGTCCTACGATTATACTCAGCCGGTAGTATGGCTACAGGCTGAGTCGGCAATATAGCAAAAAAGGCAAATTACATCAGTAATTTCCCCTGCCTTATAAAATAAGTAATAGCCAAAACGGCTATTACTTATAATGAATATCAACAACTAAAGACTAATACTTACTATCGGCATACCCCACCCAGCCTTCAGCCTCAACCAGAGCCGCATCGAATTCGTTCAACGCAAAATCAAGCGTCAAGGCTTCACCAGCAACCTTGAAAGATATCTTCTTTCCGGCAAAATCAACCTCTGCCAGCACATCGCCCTTGGCCGACAAAGCGAAGAGAGAGTCAATCTGCTCTTTGGCAAGCTCTATCGCCATCATCCCGCAGTTGAACATATTCTGCCTGAAGATCCGCGCAAAGCTCTCTGCGATCACAATATTAATATCATTGACCTCAAAAGCCCAGGGCGCATGTTCACGCGAAGAACCGCAACCGAAGTTCTCACGCGAGACCACGATCTTTGCCCGCTGCAACTTCTCACCCTTGAGATCAAAACCATCAATCTCCAGATCCTCGAGCAGATAAGGCTTGAGCGCCTCCTTCTTCACCTCGGTAAGATAGCGTGCAGGTATTATTTCATCAGTATTGATGTCTGACCTATCGAGAAAAATTACCTCTCCTCCAAAACTTTTCATTATATTAAGCCTCCAAAACGAGTTCGATTAATTTGATAAAACCTACTACGAAACAGAACTTCAGATACTAGATAAATTCCCGGGGATCACAGAGTTCGCCTTTAACGGCCGCAGCAGCAGCCGAAGCCGGACTCATAAGGTGTACCATGCCGCCACGCCCCATTCTACCTACAAAATTCCTGTTAGTAGTCGACGCACAGACCTCACCCGGAGCCAAAACCCCATTGCTCATTCCCAGACACGCTCCACAGGTAGGATTGGTCACACAGAACCCTGCCTGGCGGAAGATATCCATGGTACCATCCTTCATCGCTTCATCAAAGATCTTCGGGGTTGCCGGCGAGACAATACCTCTAACCCCAGGCGCCAATTTGTTGCCGATAAGTATCTTGGCAGCGGCATGCAGATCAGACAAACGCCCATTGGTACAACTACCGATATATATCTGATCCACCTTCATCCCCTGCTGAGTACTGAGCGCCACTACTTCGTCAGGCTTATAACCGACCGTACATACCGGCTCTATTGCCGCAGCATCAATCTTGATAATCTTAGCATACTCAGCCCCCTCGTCAGAGTGCCACTGCTTAAAATCAGCAAGAGCCTTTTCTTTATCATTATCATAGTCATCGGCGACAAACTCCCAGAGATAGTCGAGCGTAACCGCATCCGGCAAGCAGATACCACAGGTACCGCCAGCCTCAATAGCCATATTCGACAGAGTCATACGTTCTTCCATACTCATGTTATCAATAGTCGAGCCGACAAACTCAATCACATGATCAGTAGCCCCGCTTACAGTCAACTCTTTGATAATAGTCAAGATTACATCCTTGGCATAAACCCCTTCCCCAAGTCTGCCCTCGACCACTACCTTAATACTCGCAGGCTTCCGGAAAGCACACACACCCTTGAGTATACCCACCTCCAGATCGGTCGTACCGACTCCGGCGGCAAACGCACCGAAAGCACCATGGGTACAGGTATGACTATCCCCCATGATTACCGTATATCCGGGTCTAATAAAACCTTTCTCAGGAAATATCGCATGACAGACGCCATTACCCCCGATATCAAAGAAATCCTTAATATCATGCCTCCTGGCCCAATCCCGGAGAATCTTGGCTTGAATAGCTGTCTTCGTATCTTTTGACGGAGTCACATGATCAATCACTGCCTTAATCTTGGTTGGATCAAATACTCTGTCCATTCCTCTATATTCCAGGTCAGCAATAGCGACAGGCGTAGTGATTTCATGGCACATCACAACATCTAGCGACAAAACATTTGTCCCAGCAAATGGTTGATCCTTCAAATGTGCAGCAAATATCTTATCTGCAATATTTTGTGGCATTGTAATACTCCCAGCTAAACGTACAAAAACATCCGGTCTCAACTGAAGACCGGCTTAATTTCATTATTTTACCCCTAGTCTTGCCCAAGTCAATGCTATAATATGCGATAAAAGTATATTGCACATTCATACATATTCAATAATGTAAAATTATGTATTTTAACATAAAGTACAAAAAGTCTTGCATCATTGCCTACCAGCAGTAATATCTTCTAGATACATAATGTAGACAGTGACCACCGTAATAACAACTTAAAGGAAGACTATCATGGGTTTATGTGGCATAACAAACGAAATTAAAGAAGATTTTGGCAGGCGCCTAAGAGCGGCACGAGATGCCAAAGGCTTATCGCGTCAAGTTCTCTCAGCCAGGCTTGGGGTAAGCCCCAAGACCGTTCAGAGTTGGGAGATGGGACGAACATTTATTGAAAAGCTCTCATTATTTCCCCTCATTGAGCGTGAACTTGGTATCTCACTCTCGGAGATAATAGAAGGGGCAATGGGTCATGATATAGACAGTAAGGGCAGACGCGCAGCCGAAAGCAGAGCAAAATACGGAACTAAAACGCTTCCTGAAGAGAGCATAGCAGCTACCAACCCCATAACTTTCAACTTCAACCAGGTTCGCACCAACAATGAATTGGCTACGGATATCAGCAGTAATTTTCATGCCATTCCCATAATCAAACCGTCATCCATCTCCAAAGCCGTCGCAGACCTCAAGGAGAGTGATGTTATTGACCATACAATAATCAGTAAGGATTGGGTTCCGCGTGGTGGTGTAATGATCGCCTTTAGCGCCAGCGATGATGGCCTTGAACCGACAATCCCGCTGGACTCTCTGATTATTGTCGATAGAAGAGAGTTGGATCTAGAGAAGAGCATTGGCAGAAATATCGCTATTTTTCAGAAAGGCAAAGGACTCAAATTACGGCAACTCGAAGAAGGCACCAAAGACAGCGGTCTGCGCGGCATAACCAATAGTGGCAAGAGTAAGGGTAGTTTTGAGATCAAGCTGGACAAAGGTGATGTTATTCTAGGAAGAATAGTTGCGGTATTTGCTCCATGCTAAAGGCCTAGTCCTCCCCTACAATTACCAAATTTTTGCAGGTCTACGGTACATTTTAGTATTGTAGACCTTTTTTTGTAGACTTTGCCGGGATAATTTATAGAATTTTAAATAAAATAATATCCCCATTCAATAATAGTATTCTAGCCAGCACTATTATTATTCAGATTTTTGAGGAGTATAAATGCTTAGCAATTCGGAACTTGAAGATATATTAGCGAGAGTAAGTTCTGGAGACTTGTCGGTGCAAACAGCACTCAAATACTGTCAACATACTGAAGACATTGGTTTTGCAATAGTCGATCATGACCGGCAACGCCGATGTGGTTTTCCCGAAGTTATATTTGCCGAGGCAAAGACTCCTGAACATTCATTGGCAATCGCCAGGCGCCTTGTAGAAAAAACCGGGTTTGCTTTTCTTACCCGAGTACCGGATAATACCCGAGATCTACTCCTAGCCCAGTGGAATGACGCCGAGTATAATCCACTCTCAAAAACTATGATAGTAGGCAAAGTTCCCACAAAAAAAACGGAGACAAGCTCTGCCAAGGTTTTAATCGTCTCTGCTGGCACAAGTGACATCCCGGTAGCTGAAGAAGCTGGGGTTACCGCCAGAGTTATGGGGTGCGATATTGAATATCTGCACGATGCTGGGATAGCCGGTCTGCACCGTATCTTGTCGCAAGGAGAACGCTTACAGGAAGCAGAGGTAATAATAGTAACCGCTGGGATGGAAGGTGCGCTTCCAAGTGTTGTTGCCGGACTGGTAGACAGCCCGGTTATAGCGGTACCGACCAGTATCGGCTATGGCGCCTCCTTCAAGGGTATTGCCGCTCTGCTTGGGATGCTGACCTCATGCGCCAACGGGGTTGGAGTAGTCAACATTGATAATGGCTTTGGTGCAGGCTGCCTAGCCGCAAAGATCGTCAACTCCGGTAAAGGGGATAGATAATGAATAATAACAAAGGGCTCATCAAATTACCAGAACGTCCACTTGATGCCCATAAGAACAATGTCGGTAGAGTTCTAATTATTGCTGGTTCACGCGGATTCACCGGAGCTGGAGCACTCGCCTCGCGTGCAGCCTTGCGCTCAGGTGCGGGACTGGTAACCTGGGCCATACCCGAGAGCCTCTGTAACCTTGCCGAAAGCTTATGTCTGGAGAGCATAACTATACCCATAGCAGAAACTGACCAGCAAGCTCCGGCAGTGAGTGCCAGAGAGACCTTGCTCGAGGCTGCCCACGAATCGGATGCGGTTGTTCTAGGGCCGGGACTACCGGTTGCGGGAGAGAGTGGAGAGCTAATGCGTCTGCTTATCCCTGAGATCAAACGTACTCTTATTCTGGATGCTGGCGGAATACGCGCTCTAGGCAACAATCTAATAGCCTTGCGCAACCGTAAGTATCCGACAATTCTTACCCCCCACCCCGGAGAATTCTCTGATATTATTGGTCTGAGCACTCAGGAGATACTGGCCAAGCGCGAGGAACATTGCAAAAGTTTTGCTGAAAAATCTTCAGCTGTAGTCCTCCTCAAAGGAGCCGGCACGATAATCAGCGATGGCAAAGAGGTGTATATCAATACCAGTGGCAATCCGGGTATGGCCACAGCCGGCATGGGCGACGTCCTCAGCGGCATAATCGCTGCTTTAGCTGCTGGCGGACTCGAGGCGTATGCCGCAACCTGCACCGGAGCCTATCTGCATGGCACGGCTGGCGACTTAGCCCGAGACCGACAGGGCATTCATGGTCTTATCGCCTCAGATGTCATTGCGGCACTTCCACAGGCGATCTGCAACTATCTGGATTAAAGATTATTCTCAACTGTTTTATTAAATATTATTGTTTATGAAAGTGATAATAAGTGATAGAAGAACTCAAGCTCCCCAAAAAAGCTTCACGTATGAGTACCGCAATATTCGCCGAATGGCTAATAAGCAGTGGAGACAAAGTAACTGTCGGTCAGCCGATATGTGATGTAACCATCGACAAGGTCACTCTGGAAATTGAGAGCAATGCCGAGGGAATTCTCGTCCATAAAATTGCTCATAGCGGTCAGCTTGTACCGGTTGGCGGAGTAATGGGGCTTCTCACGCCTGACGGCGCTCCATTATCCAATAATATCATAAAATCATACCCGGGATTTGCTCCTGCACCTCCAATAAGTGTCAGCTGCGCCATAACCCCCGATCTCGGTGACAGTATTGTTACCATGGATGCTATGCGTACTGTCATCGCGCAACGCATGAGTATCGCCCGCCACGAGATGCCGCACTTCTACCTCACTACTGCCGTGGACATGACCGGCGCAATCAAACTACGCCAGCGTATCAAACGCGAGGACAAGGTACGTATCGCCTATAACGATATGCTTATTAAAGCCGCAGGTCTGGCTCTGCGGAAGTATCCCCAGGTAGCCTCACTCTACACGACTCAGGGTTATGTCCGGCGTAGCAAGATGCATGTCGGTTTTGCCGTGGCAGTAGAACCGGAAGGTCTCGTTGTGCCGGTAGTGCGTGATGCCGATACCCGCCCGCTAAAGGAGGTTTCAAATGAAGCAAAGGAACTGGCAAGAAAATCTCGTCACAAACACCTAACCCCTGATGACTACGGTTTTGGAGTATTTACCGTCAGTAACCTCGGCACCTATGATGTTGAACAGTTTACAGCTATAATCAACCCGGTAAACGCCGCTATTCTTGCTGTAGGCAAGGTAACTGAGACTCCGGTCGTAGTCAACCATAAAGTCACTATACGTCCGATAATGAAAATCACCTTATCTAGTGACCACCGAGTTATAGACGGTGTTCTGGCAGCGAAGTTCACCGGCTACTTCAAGAGCCTTATGGAAGCTCCTGAAAAGTTACTGGAAGACTGTGACTAAACCCAAAATACCGCTGAACCGAGAGTAATTGGCGCAGCATTGTACCACATATACGTATTATAAACAGAAAATTATTTACACAGTTTTCAAACCTTAAATCAGCCCTCAGCAATGCTGAGGGCTGATTTATAATATTATCATAATATAACAATCACATTGATTACCAATACTTATTATAAGCTAGCTATTTATGTCCGTCTCTGAGCGGCACAACCGACTCTCCAACCTTTTTGCCAAAGATCACCGCCAGAATGCTGAGTAGCAGTGACAAACCAATTGCCACAAAAGCATAAGCAGATTTATCCGCCGCCGCGACATAATTTGAAGTTGCCCCAATTGCTGCTCCGACAAAGATTGCGCTAAGAGTAAACGGAACATTCATCTTCCGCTTATGTGAGAAAATTATCGAGATCAACAACGGCGGTATCACACCCAGATTGAAAATACTGTAAGCAAAGAGCAGAACCTGAATAATACTTGTACTGTCCCAGACCGCAATAATAGCAACCACTCCCAGAACCAAGGTCAAAATCCTGGCTCGGATCACACTCGTTCCTCCAAGGATATCATGCTCAAAGGTTGTCGAAGCGGTAATTAGACAGGTATCGGCTGAAGAAACAATAGCTGAAAGCAAACCGAACATCATAAGATATCCTAACCAGCCAGGAAGATAGTTGGAGAGAATACAGACCAAAACCTTCTCACCCTCAGCTAAAGGAGCAGTGAAGTTATTCTTTGCCCACAGACCGATTAGTACAATACAGATACTGACCAAGAAAAGCAAGACCCCGGAGAGCAGCGCTCCTCTTCTGGCCTGCGCCGGACCCTTTGCGGTGAAGAGCCTGCTGAAAACATCCGGACCGACCAAAAACCCAGACCCAACCACGATCATAAAATAAGCCCAGCTCGAGTAACCAAAATTGTCATTCCACAAGGCAAAGTCAATTCCCTTCTCCGGCATACCGCTTGAACTATAAAGAAAATAAAGTGTAAGTCCAATCCCCAGGATCATCAAGCCCACCTGGAGAAAATCTGTCTTCATGACCGACGCCTGCCCACCTAGCACACAGTAAATAGTTACAAATAGCCCGGCCACAACCAGTGAAGTATGGAAATCCCAACCAGAAATCTGTGAGACAATATCGGCTGCAGCAAGATACTGAGCGCCGACAATACAGGTCCAACCGACAACCACAACCACCGATACCAACCAGCGCGCGGCCAATCCGTTCAGCTTCTCCACGAGATCGGCAAGGGTGTATATCTTATATGTAGCCAGCTTGCCAGCTATACTAACCCCAAGGACAACCAGGCCTATTGCTCCACTTCCCAACCACCAGAAAGCTGGAAAACCCACCTTGTACGCCATATCAACCACACCAAAAGTAGCTGAAGCTCCAACCACACTGGCAAGCAGGGATGCTCCGACAAGCAAACCTCCACGACTCCTCCCCGCCAGAACATAATCCCCAAAATCCAATACCTTCCGCGAATCCAACCAACCCAACAGGATTAATAACACAGCATAACACACCAAAAGTATCATTTAATTATGGCTCCTTGATTTTTCTTATTATCTAAAAAAATACCAATTCCAACCAGCAAAAACTCTCCCCAAAACAAGCATGCCAAGTTTCCACCAACAGTTACATCACCTAAACACATAACTCATATATAGTTACTTTGATATTTTAGCTAAATGCTGTAAGATGTAAATAGCTAAATATATATATCAACTTTCATTTTTTAAACAAAGATTAAAAAAAACCCAAAAAAAACCAATTTTTAATTTGCTTGTTGCTACTTTATAGTGTAGATATTAAGTATGTGATTTTGGAACGGAGAGCAATTTAAGCATTTTTTTGCACGTTTTTATTGACGTTGCATTGATCTTATTGCTATTCAAATTGAACAAACTTGTTATTCAACAATAACACATTTTTCACTGCTGTACGTATTTTCAATTTTAAGAGAACAAGAGGAGATTTTATTATGGTGACACTGCAGAACATGCCAGATGTCAAACTCGGTGTAGTTGGTGTATCCAGAGACTGTTTTCCAGCCTCCCTTACCAATAAGAGACTGGACGCACTATTTGCAGAACTAAAAAAGAAGAAGGTGACCCATGTTGTCCGCTGCAATACTATAATTGAGAACGAAGTAGATGCCATGTCAGCCCTCGCCGACATGGATGAGCAAGGTGTAGACGCAATCTTGATCTATCTGGGTAACTTTGGCCCAGAGGGTCCAACGACTATATTTGCCGAGCGTTTTGGCGGACCGGTAATGGTAATGGCAGCTGCCGAGGAGAATAAAGAGGTTCTCAGCAGTGATCGTGGAGACGCACTCTGTGGCCTGCTCAACTGTAGCTACAATCTCAACCTGCGTTCACTTCCAGCCTACATTCCACAGTACCCAGTAGGTGACTGCAAACAGGTGGTTGATGAGATTCTTGAGTTCACCAAGATCGCCCGAGTAATCATAGGTATGACCAATCTCAAAGTATTCGGTTTTGGTCCAAGACCTGCCGACTTCTTTGCCTGTAACGCTCCAATCGGCCCATTATACGACCTCGGAATCGAGGTACAGGAAAATTCTGAACTGGATATGCTTGAATACTTCAAGTCGGTCAAAGGTCAGAAGAAAGCTATCGATGCCATTGCTGCCGACATGGCGGAAGAACTTGGTAAAAGTGGTAATGCCTACCCAGAACTCCTGCCCAAGTTGGCTCAGTTTGAGTTGGCTCTCACCAAGTTTATGGAAGATAATATGGGTGCTTCAGAGTACGCCGTATTTGCCAACAAATGCTGGCCGGCCTTTGAAGGTGCATTCGGTTTCGTCCCCTGCTATATCAACAGCCGCTTAGCTGGTAGAGGCATCCCTGTAGCCTGCGAAGTTGACCTTTACGGTGCCGTCAGTGAATATATGGTTCAATGTGCAACCGAGCTTCCTGCAACTCTGCTTGATATCAACAACAGTGTTCCTGCAGATATTCTGCCCAAAACCAAAAATGCACTCAAAGGCGCTAAAGTCGAAGATCTGTTCATGGGCTTCCACTGCGGCAACACCTGCTCAAGCTGCCTGAAGTCCGGAACTTGCGGTATGAAGTATCAGTTGATCATGAACCGGTTGATGGAGGATGGCGGCGAACCCAATATCACCAGAGGTACCCTTGAGGGTCAGCTACGCCCTGGGCCAACAACCATGTTCCGCCTTCAGTCTACCCCTGATTGCAAGATCCGTTCATACATTGCCGACGGCGAGATTCTCGATATTGACCCACACAGCTTCGGTGCTATCGGGGTCTTCGGTATTCCAGGCTTTGCCCGCTTCTACCGTCATATCCTTGTCGGTCAGAATTTCCCACACCACGGTGCTATCGCCTTTGAAAAATGTGGCAAGACCATGTATGAAGTCCTCAAGTATGTCGGCGTGGAGAGTATCGGTGTGCCACTCCCTGACGGTGTACGCTATGAGAATGAAAATCCATTCCTGGTATACTAGTTTTATTTTAATCAAATCAAAACACAAACAAACCGGTTGCCAACATTTGCAACCGGTTTATTTATCGTCAAACGACTTTACACTCAAATCTGCCTGCATAATATCTTCTAGAGTACCAAGAACTAACCAGGTGCGACCTCTTACAATGGGCTCCTAATGCCAAAAAATCCTACATATTCAAATATGCTACGATCCTTCCATTAATTGCCCCCCCAAAGTGAAAAAAAAGCCGCCCATTTCGAGCGACCCATAACATAACCATATGAACAACAAATAAAGCGGACGCAAATTAACTGATTGCAAGAATCTCCAACTCCATTGGTCCAGCCGGCAATTCAGCTGTTACTACATCACCTACCTTCGAGCCAATCAGAGCTTTACCAATAGGGCTAGTTGCAAGAATCTTTCCTGACGCGGGATCAGCTTCCCCTTCACCAACCAGGGTTCGCTGCATTTCCTTACCGTCTTTGAGCCGCTTAAAGCTTACCGTTTTAAAGAGACCAACCTTACCGTCTTCAAACTGTGAAGGATCGACAATAAGCGCATTCGCCAGCTTGGTATTGAGCATACTGATCTTGGCATTGAGCATACCGAGCTCTTCACGCGCCGCATGATAGTCGGCATTCTCGCGTAAATCACCTTTTTCTCGCGCCTCTTCTATGGCCTTCTTGATATCAGGCCTCCTATTTTCAAGATCATCAATCTCCTTTTTGATCATCTCATACCCTTCTTGGGTCATTGGAAACTGTGCAGACATACTATAACTCCTCTATAAAAAAATAGTATTTTCATACTCAAAAAAGGTGTTCACACATTTTAACACACACTTTTATGACTATATTCGACTTACATATAATAAACTGAAAATACAAAAAAAAGAAAACACAGCCTATCACCATAAGATAATAAGCTGTATATCATTTACTCAATACACACTTAAACCATCAAGAGAATCTTACCAGATTACTGTTCAAGAAACTCTTTGATTCTTTTACACCCCTCCTCTATATCCTTCCTGCTGGTCGCATAACTCATACGGATATGCTTCTCGGTTCCAAAAGCCTCGCCAGGCACACAGGCTACCAGAGCCTCCTCAAGCAGAATATCACAGAGCTCAAACGGAGTATTGATCATCTTACCGTTATACTCCCTTCCCAAGCATTTTGAGATATCAGGAAGCACATAAAATGCTCCATTCGGCACGGCACACTCAACCCCGGTAATATCATTCAGCAGCTCGACAATAAGCTCCCGCCTAGACTCAAACTCCTCACGCATTGTCTCCACACAGCTCTGATCTCCAGAAATTGCCGCCAAGGCGGCAAACTGCGCCATAGAGCACGCATTACTAGTGGACTGACTCTGAATACTGGACATAGCCTTGATAATAGCCGCCGGACCGGCAGCAAAACCGATTCTCCATCCAGTCATGGCATAAGCCTTGGAACAACCATTGACCACAATCGTATGCTCTTTGCAATACTCGCTTACCGCCGCTATCGAACAGTGCTCACTACCGGCATAGAGTAACTTACTATAGATCTCATCCGAGATACAGTAGAGTCCGTGCTTTTCGAGCAATTCACCAATCTTAGTAATCTCAGCTTTAGTAATTAATGATCCAGACGGATTTGAAGGGCTAGTAAGTATAATAACCTTAGTCTGTGGGGTAATCTTCTCCTCAAGCATCGCAGCAGTAAGTTCAAAACCTTTATCCTCATCTGTCTGCACCACAACTGTCTTGCCGGCAGCAAGAGCAACCATCTCGGGATAACTAACCCAATATGGTGCCGGCAACAAGACCTCATCACCAGGATCAATCATCGCCTCAATCGCCAGGTAAATACTAAACTTCGCCCCAGGACTAACCAGGATCTGAGTAAAATCATACTCTACCCCCATATCATCCTCAAACCACTTGACTGCCGCTTTTCTAAGTTCAGGTAAACCTGGATTCGGCAGGTATCCGTGTACACCATCTTTAATTGCTTTTATTCCAGCCTCACATATATGTACAGGCGTTTTAAAGTCAGGTTCTCCTGCAGCGAAGCTTACAACATCCTTCCCCTCTGCTTTCAAACCTTTGGCTTTCGCAGTGATAGCCATAGTCATACTAGGTTTTCCAGCAGCAGCACGCATACTCAACGGAGTTTCTTTTGACATTTTTTACAATCCTAAAATATGAAGTTCTAAAAAAACCATATCACAACAGTTAACATGGCAATAATAAAACAAATAATATAACCTAAACCTGTGAAAAGGCTATAAAAAAAGGTACGGCAAGTCTCTACCGACATTACCGTAACTTTAGATTATTATTTATTTTACGTTAAGAGCGCTCTAAGTCAAGAGGATTTAAAGATAATACCGAGTAAAAACTCAATTATTTTCGTGACAAACTATAGTACTACCAGCATAAAATAATTATACTATTAAATATCTACCTACCCCTCATAACCCTGCACCAACCAGCAATACTCATCAAATATGCAAATAATTTTTATCCCAGAGTTTCAGCAAAATAATCCTATTACCATGCTGTTCAACGCTTCTGAATCGCTCTATCGGCATCCGAAAGAATCTCAGTTACACGTACACAAAAATAATCATTGAGTACCAGAACCTCACCAAAAGCCACCAATCTGTCATTTATCAGAATATCCACCGGTGCCCCGGCATCCTTTTCCAGCTGTATAACCGATCCCTCTCTAAGATTCAGAATATCCTCTACCATCATCTTGGCTCTACCAAGTTCAATCTTTACCTCCATCTCTACATCATAGAGCATTTCAATTGATCCAGAAGCAATATCCGCAGCTTCAACGTTCACCGCTGTAGAGCTGAAAACATTCTGTGGAGGAGCCGCCGGAACGCCGAGAATTGCATCCATATCAGCGTCATCATCACCAATTCCTCCTGCAAGCAGGGCATCAATCTCTTCCTGCGAAAGTTCATTTGGAGCCATATATCTTCCTTTACTAATTCAAATAGTAATTGGTAATAAGCACTTCTCTTACCCGGTCTTTACTGATTTTATCACTGGACAACTCGAGATTTAACTGCTGCAACTGATAGTTAACACTCTCAATTACAAACTCCCGTATCATCTGCTGCCCTCTGTCGGTGGCCAGTTCACTCGAAGTCATGCGGTTGATTCGCCGGTTCAGAGCGTCCCGAATAAGCGGATCCATCTTTTTAACCGCTTCATCAAACTTGGCCCAATCTTCAGGTGTGATAACAATCTTCTCTCTAATCTCCCGAGGCGTCGGCTCCATCACCATTACCAGATCCATTGCTAAGGTCATGGGTTGCCCACTCGGCATAGGAATGCTATAGGTAAGCTTATCAAGCCTGTGCTCAAGATGCATGAACTCATTGAGATTCTTCCTCCCCGTAAGTCCGTCACCGATCTCAGTATCGGCCGGAGCCTTGTCGCTCTTGAAATAGAGCAAAACTCCAAAGAACGCCGCCTCCAGAACCACGACCGAGATCACAATGATCCAGCCGCGAGTTCCGCTCATCAAACCACCACCACCTTCATCCATATCTTCATCGTCAGCCATAATTATTCCTAGCTAAGCATCAAGTAAAATACATCCAGAATTGTACTACTCGTCACTTGTATCAATATCTTTAATAAACTCTTCGGTCATAATAATCTCAACCCGTCTATTCTGCTCTCGCCCCTTTGGCGTCAAGTTACTGGCGATAGGTTCATTGTCAGCACAACTGGTGACCCGGAATCTACGTTTAGAGATATCCCCTTCCTCCGAGAGATACGACATTACCGCATACGCCCGTTGAAACCCCAGATACCAGCCGTCTTCATAACCTGAACTTGCGGTATGCCCTCTGACATCAATTCTATTTCTATACCCGCGTAGAGTCGGGGCTATATCCTCGCGCAACATCTGTTTGCCCTGTGGGGTAAGTTCAGCACTATCGGGTCGGAACAACTCAGTTCCGCCGATAGTGACCGTCGTTCGTTGATCTTCGCGTATAGTCTTCACCGAGGTCGTCTTGCCTTTAGGGCCGCGTCTGAGTACAAAAGCCTGAATATCGGTCATGGTCTGTGGCTGTTTGAATATCTGTTGCTGCGCTCTGTACGCCGGCATCACCCCAAACTGCTTCTGAAACTGCCTCGAAGTTCGAGTCACTTTGTCCTTCTTCATCTCCATCATCGTAAGCAGAATTACAAAGAAACAGAGTAGCAAGGTAATCATGTCACCATAGGTTGTCATCCACGCAGGAGCACCCTCACCGCCACCTTCATCATCAGCCATAGCCACACTCTCTTATATTCTATACTTACCGGATTATTTCTTACTCATCATTATCATCGGCCTTACGCATTGACGGAGGCAGGAATACATTCAGCTTCATTTCAACGATTCTAGGATTATCCCCGGACTGAATGGCCAAAACCCCTTTAAGCACAATCTGCTTGATCAGTAATTCTTCAACATTACGTATAACCAATTTATTTACAATCGGACCGACAAAGAAGTTTGAAATAATCGACCCATACATCGTCGTAATAAGTGCCACCGCCATACCCGCGGTAAGAGCAGACGGGTCATCCATACCCTGCGAAAGCATATTGATCAGGCCGATAAGCGTACCGATCATCCCCCAGCCCGGAGCATACTTCTCAAAAGCTTCAAACCAACTCCGCCCCTTACTGTGTCGACTGTTTATACAGTCAATCTCGGTACTCATAATCGCTTCGATCAACTCTGGATCAGTGCCATCAACCGCAAGCTGTATACCTTTGACCATGAATTCATCGGATATTTGATCTGTCACATTTTCCAGCGCCAGAATACCGTCACGACGGGCAACCTCGGCAAATTCAACAATCTGGGTAATGGTATCAGAAGCATCCGCACTCTTGATAAAGACCGCATTGAGCGCCACCTTTATCGCATTAATAGAGTCCTCCAGGGGAGTTGAAATCATTGCCGCCCCCAACCCTCCCCCAATAACAATAGCCATTGAAGGAACATCGATAAAACCGCCCAGAGCGCTAAAGCCAATACCGATTACAACCACGCAGAAAGATCCAACCAGATATCCAATCAGAGTAGCAATATCCACTTCATATTCTCCTAATCTATAGGTAGATGCCGTGTAGAACGGATAAATTCTACAGTCTTGCTAACAACCTCATCGGCGGTCTCTTTTACCATAATCTTTTCATTATTTACCAAGGTGATGATTGTATCGGGAGTCTCCTCCACAAATTTTATCTTATCCGCATTGATCACTAGCTTGGTATTATTGAGTCGAGTCAAGGAAATCATTACTTTATCATCCTAACATCCATACTATTTCAACTCTATTATCGGCACAGTCTCCCCAGCAACTTGAGTAAAACCTTTGATTGGCAGATATATCCAGGCAGAGTTGACACAAAAATAATCCACCTCTACCCAAAGACGGCAGAGGTGGATTGTTTGGTCAGAACTTACTGCGTAAGGAGTTATCTCTTAAGGTTTATCAATTCTTGAAGCATTTCATCCGCGGTAGTAATAGTCTTGGAGTTTGCCTGGAAACCACGCTGAGTGGTAATCATCTTGGTAAACTCTTCTGACATATCAACATTCGAGGTTTCCAAGGCTCCAGAGCGAATTGTTCCTCTACCACCAACATTGGCAAATGAAACCTGACCATCACCAGAAGCTGGAGCAGTATAATACAGGTTATTACCTGCCGCCATCATACCGTTTTCATTAGGTACCAGAGCGATTGAGAGTCTAGCAATGGCCTGCACCACACCATTTGAGTAGACACCCTGAATTATACCATCAGGACTGGTGGTGAACGAATCGAGTGTTCCCGGAGGGGAGCCGTCTTGTTCACGCAGGTTAAAGTCACTGGAAGCCGCAACCTGAGTCAAAAAGCTGAAGTCCAGATCCTGCTGTGCATCAGGCGACAACCCTTCGGTAAGGTTGATACGCAACTGATCGCTTACCCCCATACCTTCTAGGGTTATATCGATACCCTGCGTCTCAGAGAGTTCCGCTCCTTTGACAAAATTACCGTCACTATCAAAACGTATCGTTCCAGTACCCACATTCACATTGGTCTTGATCTCATTACTTGCCGGATCTATAAACCAATTCGCATCGGTATCATCCTTCGAATCCGCTATCCAACGATAGGTTGAGAAATCACTATCCCGCGCCACCAACGACATCGTCATGGTTACCTCTTTAGGATTACCCAGAGAATCATAAACCACAAGGTTAGTGGTAGTCGAACCGCCCTGCTCTGCACTATACTTGGTATCCTGTACCCACATATCAGTATACGATACATTATTATAGGCGATAACAATATCGGTTATAGCGTTTTCCGCACCAAGGTTACTTACAATCGAATAGTTCTTTGACGGACCGTTTGTATCCAGCGAACCATAACTTGGATTTATCTCAGTCGCAGCAAAGTACGAACCAAAATCAAGCGTACCATTGAAGGATGAAAGCGCAGTGTACGACCCCAGACCGTTATTCTGGGCATAGTTTATACCTTCAGAGGTAGTCGTAAGGTTTACGCTTACATCTCCGGCATTGCTCAGACCAGTAGTCTGGTACATATTATCCATATATAGATTACCGTCACCTGCCTGCATCTCAGTTACCGAACCAAAGTTGACAGAACCGATATTAACCCCTAAACTATCAACAATGTGTATTCCAGACGTACCAGCCGCAACCGAACCGGTAGTACCGACTGCATTACCGGTATCAATATCGTAGACAGTCATAGAGAAATTACCACTGGTATCAGGTCCTGAGATATCATATTCATAGATATCATCCACGTCGGTACCCATAAGTGCTGAATTGAGATATACTGAACGTTGGAATTCGTTACAACCACCAATACCCAGAGCCTTGTTGGTCGTACTTACTGGAGTATTACGGGCTGAATCCGAATAAGCAGTTACCGCATACTCATAGGTTCCGGTTGTACCCACTTCATAGGTGTTCACCTCATAATACCATTTAGATTTAATTGCCCATCCCGGATCATCAAGATCCCAATTAGTCAAGCTTGAAGAGTCATCTCCGGTTGCATCAAACGCACCGGCATACGGCACAGTTGTAGTCATACCGGTTCTAGTGAACGCACCAGCGGTCTCCGGCGGAACATTATAACCGTACTCACCACCATCAATCGAACTTGAAACCCTGCCCGCAGTCTGAATCGTACCCATGGCGCCACCAACCGGTGGAACCGCCAATTGCGTCTGTATCGCTTCGATAGATCCCGCATTTACCGTAGAGTTTACATTTCCGCAAAGCATCGTCATCAGATGTTCAATTGACGTCGATTGTGCTCCGTTATCATCATCATATTTGAAGGTAGTCTCATACTTTCTACCCCCCTTACGATATGAAATGGTAATATCCTGATCTGTACTTGAAGGTGTATAGCCATCCAATCTGCCATTGCCTGATGATAATGAATTACCAAATCGTACCGAACCGTCGAAGGCTTCGCGCGCCACACTTGACGACATTGAGGAATCATGGCTCTGCGCCCAGGCATCCCCAGAATCAGTAGTAGTAAAGTTGACAATATCACTACCTGCCGGAGTAAAGGTACCGGTAGTTACCGCCAGACCCGCATCACCGGCTCCGATAGCTTGAGCCCAGGTATGCAAGGACCAAGGAGACTCTGTAGACGGTACACTGGTGGCTGAGGTAGCAAGCAGATGGCCATAAGCCTGATCCGCTGTCCAAGCACCACTTGAGAGGTTATCCTGAACATCAGAATAGGCAACATCATAAACCTCGAGAACATACCCTACAGGATCATCCGAGTTTGCTTCAAGGTGATAATACAGAGTGTCAGCGAGTTTGAATCCAGCACCCTCAAAATCCCACTGAGTCAATTGCGTAGCACTATCACCGACGGTGGTAAATCTTGCTGGATTATCAATATTCTTAAACGGCTGTGTCCAGGTACTGCCAGATAGATACCAGAGATCCTCAAGCGCTGTAGCATTGTCTCCAGAAAGTACCGCCTCGGTAATCGCCCCAGTCACAGGATCTTTCACGCCGAAAGCCGAACTAGACCATACGGTACCGCCATTGATATAGGCATTACCGGTAAGAATATCCCAAGTACTATCATCGGCTCCAGTACCAGCAGCGGCATCGTTAACTTCACCCAGATACGCCTTCAAGGCTTCATTGGAATTAATAGTGCTGGCACTGGCAGCGAGGCTGAGTCCGTTAGCCACCTGAACATTAGAGTTCAAGTTACCGGTAAGACTTACCTTGGTAGTCTCAACCGCAGCACCGGTCTGACCGATTGGAATATTAATATCTGAGACGTCCCCAGATTCAGGGATGCTGCCGCCAGCTTCCGCCATTATGCCCTGCACCTGCAGACCGTCACCATACAGCAGACTGCCGTCAGAACCAATGTAAAAGGTTCCATCACGGGTATAAACGTTATTATTACCATTTCTCAGGACAAAGAACCCGTTTCCTTCCAGGCACATATCGCGTTGGTTACCAGTAATCTCAGGCGAACCGCCGGTAAAATCCTTCATAATGCTGCCAACCTGGCTACCGAGTCCCATCTGCAGTGGATTTATAGAACCACGCCCGGTATTGGGGTCGGCAGTAGTACCGCCTTTGAGTGTATGTTCCAGCATGGTTCGAAACTGGAATACACCCTTCTTAAAACCTACGGTATTGACATTGGCAAGGTTATTACCAATATTATCCATACACTTCTGATGTGTTTGCAAGCCGCTGATGCCGCTAAACAATGACTGACTTAAACCCATGACAAACTCCTTATTACCTGTGCGTCCGTATTTGTCTGACCAAACTTAGATGCAACCTCTATAAATATTTTGTTGTTTTATACACCCATGAGTGATGCTGGCGATATAGCCTCTCCTCCTTCTTCAAATCCAAACATTATCGCTATACTTCCATCATATCCTCGTTTATAATACACACTGTTTACCGTGCCGCTTATAGGCTCATTATCCGGGGTATAACCTGAGAAGGTCTTACCAAGGTTATTCTCAATCGCATTCTGCAGATTGAGTATCTGAAGTTCTGTAAGACCATCCACACTGCCGTAATCACTCCAATCATCACTTGTCGCATTTCTTGCAGAGTAGATATCATCCACACTTACCGCCTCGCCACGTGAGGTATAGAGATAGAATTTATCATTCTTAAAGAAGAAGCCTTCAACAATACCGGCCATGTTACCATCATTGGCCTTGATAAACCTATTGACATAATCCTTACAATTCTCCATTTTCTCCATCTGCTCGGTAGTCAGGTTCTGATGTGTATCGATATCCTTGATATAGATCCCCTGCCCACCCCAGGTCTCTACCCAATACTGGCCGTTTTCGCGATAAATCTCTTTTACAATACCGCTCTTCATACCATCTGGGTTTCCCTGACCGTCATGCTGTTCTGACTCGACATACTGATTTAGCAGCGCAGTAGCCTCTTCAAGCTCGGTTTTTTCGGCATCGGTAAGGTTTCTAATCTGCGCCACACCAATCATCGGAATCGAATCACCCTCATAAGTATTCAGATAGATCTGACCATTCTGAGTAGTTATATTCTTGACAATTCCTTCAAAAGCCTTGGCATTAGCATCCACCCCGACCACATATTTATGCATCATTGCTGAAGCTGCATTGATATCAGGCAATTCATCCATGTCCTTGACCTTTGAAATGTCTTCATAAGTGACTACAGTCCCGTTATCAAGGGTCAAGCGCACGGTATCATCCTCGCTAAAGGTACTTACAACCACACCTGTAACTTCAACGCCATCTAAATCTTTGGAAGTCACTTCCTTACCGATCATCGAACTAGCACCCTGTACGGCATACTCCCGGCGCATATCCAGCATCGCATCGGTCATGACCTTCTGATTATCAAGCTGCTGCAACTGGGCAAACTGCGCCATCATATCGGTATCCTGCATGGGATTTAGCGGATCCTGATTCTGCATCTGAGTAACCAGCAGCATAAGGAAATCCTCATGGGAGACATTATCGGTATCACCATTATTCGCGACCTGTGCAGCCTGCTCGGCTTCAGTAGTACTACTTACGTAATAATTTTCCCCACTAGTTGAAGAATATGTAGAATCAACTGCACTCATTTTATTTCTCCTGGTTACATATAAAATTGCTAAGCAACAATATCTACCGACCCATCATCACCAATTATATTTTTAGTCCCCGACTCTGCTTCTACCCCATCAGCTATCGCTTTACCTGCCGAGTTACTGGCAGAGCCTGATTGTTTTTGCCGTGAGCCTTTATGCTGAGAATTCTGCTGCATCTGTTCGGCCAAACTCTGCTGCTGACGCCCCTGCTGTTCTTCTTTATTGAGTTCAACTTCAAAGTTTTCAAGTTTAATCCCATGTGCTTCCATATTACGTTTGAGCTGCTCGACGTTATTCAGGAGCATCTGCTTTGCGCCATCGGTCTCAACCTTGATGGCGGCATTGGCATGCCCATCTTTAACCGACACCTCCAACGTCAACTTCCCAAGCTCAGGAGGAGAGAGTTCCATGGTTACACTCTTCATTGACTTCTCAGCACTACTCTGCATCAGCCTGGACAACTTATCCATATTCTCCAGCATATCCGCATACTTAACATAAGCGTTATCCGAAGTATACGGTGCAGGCGCAGTCTCTGACATTACCACCTTCGATTCAACCTTGGCTTCAGCCTCAATCAAGTTATCGCTAAAATCGGCAACCGTTGCCAACTTGAGTTCATCATTCAACAGTAGTTTGTCAACAGAACTTACCTGTCCGTTCTTGGTATTACCATCTTTTGCCGAGGCATCATCTTCTAGCTCATTATCCTGTGTTGACTGCTCATTATTACCGTCATAAGCTCTACCAGTAAGATTATCCTTTCCTAAATCAGCGTTATTATTCTTGAGCTGCTCGGCAGACGATACCTCCTTGCTGGTAGCTACGCGCTCTTCAGTAACCACCGCCTTCTCTACTATCTCCGGTTCTAGCTCAGTCTCGCCCACAACCGTTTGCTGATTACTCTGCATGCTCTCACCACCAGAAGCGACCTTGGCATTTTGACTAACTTCTAGCGGTTGCTGTTCAGCCCCCGTGATCACTCCCTCCTCTACCGGTACATCCTCAGTAACTGCAATTTCTGCTGGAGCAGTAGAATCCTCGTCCGCAGTTGCCTCCATAGCAACAAGTTCCTGATTCAATTCCTCTAGCTCACCGCTATCGCTATCTTCAAGCACAGCCTCAGCCAGTTGAGTTACAACCTTCTCTGAGGTTGAAGCTGTAATCTCTTCCTGTACCGAACCGATAAGTTCCGCTTCAGCCTCACGGCTGGCCAACTGCACCAGAATTGCTTCTCTAAGTTCTGAATTATTATTCAGCCCGTCCAAAAGCTTACTATTTGTCTCTGCCGCATCCAGCATCTGATTATTTACATTGACCACTTCGATGCACAACGATTTGAGCACAGCTTGCGGCAACTCCGGTAATTCGACACCTACCTCAATCTCTGTAAGTGCGCCCTCCACAGCCGCCAGCAATTCCCCTTCAGGTACATTGTCCAGCATCTCTCTGAGTGACAGCGCTTCTTCCCCGCTAGTCTCCGCCTCACCCATACCTCCTTGCGCCGCATACTGCTCCGCTACTCCAAGTATCGCCTGGGCTAATTTATCGATCTCTACCGGATCTAGCTCATCAATATTGACTAACTCACCAATAAGCGCAGACTTACTTGCCGTCATATCAATATCTTCAATCTTACCAAATACCTCTTCAAGCTGACTCAAAGCCAACGCGCTATTATTGAGCCCGAAATCAACTCCAGATTCTTCCGCCGTACCCTCAGCTGCACTGGTATCAGTATAAACTTCAAAGATACCTCCAGCTCCCGCCAGAACCCAATCCGCAAGCTCATCCAACTCATCGCTTGACAGTTTAGACAACTCCTCAGCGTCAAGACTTCCGTCAGCCACAAGCAATGCAATTCGCTCAAAGGCTTCCTTCTCCTCAGGGGTAAGCGGCTGTAATGGCATAGCTTGAGTACCAGCATACTCTGCAGCCACGGTATCATCCACAAGCGTCATACCCGTCTTGCGCAGCTCACTCTTCTCCAGACCAGTTCCAGAAGACATAGTAACAGCCGCATCTTTTCGTAGCTGTTTTACCTCATGCACCGCATCCAGAAAACTGTTCATGCATTCGCTGAACGATGAGTACGATCCCGAACTGCTTCCAGTCGCTTCACTCAGAAGCGAGCTTGTTTGCGAAAATGATTGGGTTAATACTTGAGCAATTTCCATTCTGATACTCCAACTATTGACTTAGTCGCAGGGTTATGCCCCTTGCAACTCTGGAATAATATCTGGTATTTCATCATAATCACCGACATTGAGATCGACACTAAATGGAAGCTCCTCAACCGCATCCTGAGCCTCAGCAATACTAATCTGCTCCCATTTAATACTTTCATCGGCTATATCTCTCTGAGCAATGAGTGAATTAAAGCCAGCCACCACCTTTTTTTCATTGTTAGGATTCCACTCACTATCATTGACATTCTTCTTATTTACCAAGGCTCTACCCCATGCCACCATGATTCCAATATATGTTGGACGGTTTGAAGCAATCTCCCGACTGACAGTCAAATCTGACCTGGGAGCTACAACCTGAATATCACCGGCAATAACCGTGACCAGAGTAGAGGTAATAAAATTCTCCCGCACCCGAACCCGGATAATACCATTCTTCAACAATATTTTATAATCTGAAGTGCTGAACATCTGATTGGATTCTACGTAAGAATTCATTACCGGAGAGTATACCTGAATTTCGGTATCACTTCCCAACCGGATACGTGAGTTGATACCAAATACCAGTTCAACGCTGCCTGAACCGGTTCTGATAATATCGTTAGGATAGATCTTTCCACCTATCTGCATACCTTCGTTGATGCTTGAAGAAGCATGAACAATCTCGGAATTACCGGAAAACGCGGTAATTTCACCGATATTTGAGCGATCAATAGCAGACTCCGCGGCTCTGCCTGCACAGGTCAGAACCAGCAATGAAATCAGCAAAAACTTTATCTGGTTGATTCGATCTCGATTAGAACATCCATGTTGTTGATTTTGGGCAGATCCGCATCCATTCAGACAGGCCACATTAATTATTAGCTTCATTACCGTTGGTACTCTTCAAAAGTCGTACCAACTCAGCTCTAATTCGTGGCTGCATCAGGGTAAAAATAGTAAAAGCCTCCGGAACAGTCATTTTTTTCATATATTCTGCCATTTGGGAGGAATTTTTATAGTCGTCAGTACCAGGAGTTGTCCAAGCTTTGGCGATCTCAACCGGAGACATCCCGGCATATTTGTTCTCAAGAAGTGGCAAAATCTGCCTTTGGTTTCTCTCCGGCAGAGCAGCCATAACCTCTGCGGTAATCTCCGGGGTAAGGTACGCTCCAATAGTTCTGGCGCTATCATAAGGTGATATAGAGAGGAAGTAATTCGCAATCAACTCCGGATCCAGAGCCCTGAGAGTCTTACCCATTTTTTCGGCGCGATCCGATAGACTGGCACGGGTATTCTCCAACTTCCAGGTCTGTAGATTCTCTTTTTCCTTTACATATTCACGCTTAAGGTCTTCGATATTCTTACGCAGATCCGTAAGCCTCTGCTCATGCTGGGATCTGAGTTCACGCAAGGCTCTAATCTTCTCTTCCAGTTGCTTCTTCATCTCATCCAGAGCCGCGGCCGAAGCATTTCGCGTCTCATCCGCGCCTTCAGTAGCTGTCAACTCATTCTGACGCTTATTACGGTCTACAATCAGCTCATTATACTCGCTTATCTGCTCTTTGGTCAGCGCATACTTGCGGTTACCCACTAGAACATAGACCATATCTTCTAAATCTGCGACACTGACATAGCCCAGTTGGTGTGCCATAATTATAAATATACACAGGGCAAGAAAATTCATTGCCATGATACTCATTATAATATATAGTATACCACTCAACGTAACTCTATTATGTGCCATATTTCTCGATCTCTAACCTCTTATTTTCGCGGAAGAGCTTCTCCTTCGCTTCATTTTCGAGTTTCTTTCTGGATACCCGTAGTGATAACTCATCCAATTGGAGTTGGCGCTCATGATCCAACTCATGCAGATAAGTTTGCTTGCGCTTGTCCTTGATAATTTCGATAGCTTTTTTATCTCGCTGCGCCTCTACAAATGCCACCCGTTTACCTTCGACCTCCTTCTCCAGGCGTTTTATCTCATTATTAGCCGAAGCAATCCCCATCTCGATGCCTCCGACAACCAGCATCGCATCTACCATCGACTCCATATGAAGTTTTTCATCCTTCTTCCCAGAGCGCATCTCCCGTATCGAATCGATCAACTCCATACGCTCTTCTTCAAGTTCAATGGTCTTTAATCTTTGCTCTTCGACCGCCTTATTGGCCTCAGCGAATTCACGCTTCTTCTCATCCTCAATAATTTTGCGGTACTTGAGTACTGATTCCAGACGAAAGTTGAATTTTTTGGCCATAACCCATCCCTATGCACTTGCAAAAATCTACTGCGGAGGCTGCGGAACCGCGCGTCTAGTCTGAACCGGACGATTAAAGAGATCGGCCAAATCCTGCAACTTGGATTTGACGGTCTCAAAATCATCATGCTCGGTCATTCCCTGCTGCAAGAACTCATTGAGCTGGGGCATTATCTTGATCGCTCGATCAATTTCAACATTCGAACCCGACACGTATGCCCCGATATTGATCATGTCCTCATTCTCAGCAAAACGTGCCGCCCCCCCACGGAGCAAGCGTGCCGCTTTAGTAAACTCTGCGGGCATGATCTCCGACTGGAGCCTGGAGAGGCTGGCCAGAAAATTTATCGCCGGATAATGCCCCTTCTCCGCAATTGAACGATCCAGAACAATATGCCCGTCAAGGATACCACGACTGGCATCACCTATCGGGTCATTCATGTCGTCCCCCTCGACCAGCACGGTATAAAACCCGGTAATAGACCCTTTCTCCGACTTTCCCGACCGCTCCATCAGACGTGGCAACATACTGAAGACACTGGCGGGATAGCCTTTACCTGCCGAAGGCACTTCGCCGATAGACGAGCCAATATCACGTTGAGCCATCGCCATACGGGTCACGGAATCCATAAGCAGAGCAACATCCTTTCCCTGATCACGAAAGTACTCAGCAATAGCGGTAGCAACAAACGGACACCGCACCCTGACCGGTGCCGGCTGGTCACTGGTAGCGACAACAACCACGCTCCGCTTCATACCCTCCGGGCCAAGTTCCCGCTCAATAAACTCCCGCACTTCACGCCCACGCTCTCCGACCAGAGCAACAACACAAACTTCAGCCGCAGAGAATTTGGTTATCATTCCCATCAATGTCGACTTACCCACACCGGTTCCGGCAAAAATACCGATTCTCTGCCCCCTGCCGATGGTCATAAACCCATCAATAGCTCTGATCCCTGTGGGCAGAACCTCGACGATACGCGGACGCATCACCGGATCCGGCGGGTCAGAGTATACCGGCCGGGTCGCTGTAGCCAGCACCGGCCCCTTACCATCCATAGGCTCACCCAACCCGTTGAGCACACGCCCCAGCAGGTGCTCTCCCACCGGCACCACCTGCTGCGTACTCACACTCTCCACCAGATCCCCCGGCCCAACCCCGCGCATCTCACCTAAAGCCATAAGTAGAGTTGCATCCTCGCGAAAACCTACAACTTCTGCTTCAATTGTCTGCTTTGAAAGGCGCGAATGAATTCCGCAGACACTGCCTACCGGCAGCGACATCGGTGTAACCTCTACCAGCAAGCCAACAATTCTTCTAATCCTACCGCTGAGTTTACCCGCGAGAATATTCGGCAACTCCTTGCATTTCTCCGTAAAGACCGAGCTAGGCATCGCCCTCTCCCACATTGGACTCCAACACCTCCTTGATTATACTCTCTTCCTTACTGTCAAGCACCAGGTTTGACAACTCTGTCACCCCGGAAAGCGAAGATACCCGCGCCGGATCCACCGCGGAATGTACTGTCGTCGTATCCACAGGTGCGGCTCGCGGGGTCTGAACAGGAGAATTAGTCTCACGCGGCTTGGCGGCTCCCCGACGACGCTGCGGCTTCACCGGAGGCTTTGGGGGTTGCGCTACTTCCGGCTTGGGAGGAGTAACCGCAGACGGCTCAGTTACAGCCGCTGCGGGTTGAACCTGGGGCTGCGCCTCGGCTACAGACAGTTCTACCGGTGGCACAACCATCTCCGCCGGCAACTCAGTATTCAAATTACCATCCCACTCGCGCAATCCTTGAGTGTCACCAACAAGAGCTTTCTCTAGAGCCTTAAACTGAGTATCCAGACTCAAATCCACCTCACCGTCACGACTAGACAACTTTACTCCGCCCTGCTGCATGCCCTCATCAACAGTGAGAGAAACGCGTCCGATCTCACTGAACACAGCCTTGAGCGTCGGTATCTCCTCTTCGACAGCCGAATAATCAGCAGAACTCAGTTTCACAATCAAGTCGTTCTTATTATTGGTCAGTGCGACCGCCTCCATAAGTATCGGCACCACAAAGCGTTCATCAACCTCAACCTCACGGCGCACAATTTTCTTAGCGATATCCAGTGACAACCCCAACAGATCAGCCTCTGCCTGTGACTGTATACTCTGCTTGCGCAGATTCAATTCATTCAAGATCAACTGCAATGCGCCGTTCAGACCGCCGATCTTCGCCTCAAAATCTTTGCGGGCAGCAACTTCGCCAGCTTTATAACCGTCCGCTTTTCCCGCTTCAATACCCTCAGCATAGCCTTTATCATAACCCTGCTGGCGCATCTTTTCTTCGAGCTCAAAAATATTCTTCTTGGCCTGCTCAATCTTATTATTTGCGGTCGCAGTAGCTTTCGCCAGAATAGCTCTAGCCGTATTCTGCAAATCCGTATACTGATAGGCTACAATTGACTCGCTGGCATGCGAACCTTCAAAGTCACCCTCAATCAATTCACTCATCAAGACAACCTCAAACCTGTTAGACTACAAGACAAACCTATACCATTAGTTAATGTCAATAAAAAGCCACCACCACGCACCAACGACCCACTTATACCACAACCTCATCCTCACCACCACGCCCGGCAATAATAACCTCACCTGATTCTTCAAGCCTTCTGACAATATCAACAATACGCTGCTGCGCAGTCTCGACATCGGATAGTCTGGTCGGCCCCATAAACTCCATATTCTCCTGGATCATTGTCGCGGCACGCTCCGACATATTCTTGAATATCTTGTTCTGCAGCTCCTCTGAAGCGGTCTTGAGAGCCAGAGCCAATTCATCATTCTCCACCTCTTTGAGTGTAGCCTGAATTCCCTTGTCATTAACCAGGATAAGATCTTCAAAGACAAACATCAAGCGGCGTATCTGTTCGACCATATCCGGATCTTCTTCCTCAAGATTCTCCAGAATACCCTTCTCGGTAGTCCTATCCACTAGGTTGAGCACCTCGGCAATATTCTCAATACCACCCGCCGTCTCCAAATCCTGGTTAACAATTGAGGCCAGCCTAGCCTCCAGCCCCTTCTCTACCTCACGAATCGCCTCTGGTGTGGTCTGCTCCATCCTGGCAATACGCTTGACCACCTCCAATTGCTTCTTAGGCGAGAGTCCGGCAAGAATTTCAGAAGCCTGTTTCGGGTGCAAATGCGCCATAATAAGTGAGATAGTCTGCGGATGCTCATCCATAATGAAGGTCAGCAAGGATTCGGTATCAGCCTGTTTGAGGAAATGGAATGGGGTTTGCTGAATTGACTGTTCGAGTTCGGAGAGAATCTGGGCCGCCTGCTCGGGAGATAAACTCTTCTCAAGCAGCATTCGCGCATAATCCAGGCCGCCCTGTTCGATATATTTACTAGCCATATATGTCTGATAATACTCACGCACCACACCGTCTCGGACATCCGTGTTTATCTCACTATCCAGGCGCGCAATCTCCATGGAGAGACTCTCTATCTCATCAGTGGCAAGATTGGCCATTATCTTGGAAGCAGAATCAGCATCTAGCGCAATCATCAACACCGCAGCCTTGCGCAGCCCACTCATTCCTTCCATTTTTTTGGGAGAAGCCGTCATCGTTTAAATCCATTCATACTGCACCAACCACAATCAAAACCCACAATTAATTATACCGCACAACCACAACTACATGCAACCCTTCATTCAGCCAATCACCCAAAAAACTCACATCATCTAATAACCGTCGCGCGAACTCATCCAACGCCGTACAATACTAGCGGCCTTGACCGGATCCTCATCAATAAACTCACCCACCTGGTCACGCATATTCTCAAAGTCAGCCTGCTGTCTATCGGTCTCCGAGAAACCGCCACCGGTTGCCATTGTAAGCGGATCGGTGTCAGGAAGCTCCACCTCTTCAGCTGGAATAGATCGCTTGGCCTGAAGATACAAGAAATAAATAGCCGCAAAGAGAATCAGAAGGAGGATAAGCGCCACCACGTTCTCAGTCAAGAAGTCTTTGAGCCTATCGACCTGCTCTTTGCGCTTATCCGGCTCAAGCTGCGGCTGCCAAATAACCTGCTCAATCTGAATCTCCATATTATTCGAGCCGTCAAGGATCCCTGCAACCTTGGCCACACTCCGCTCCAACGCCGTCAACGCATCCCCCTCCAGACGGTTGACCGGCACCCGCAGACGCATCGGCTCTCCAGTCTCCGGATTGATCACATTATTACCGTTCGCGTCCTTCTCAATCACCCAATTCCCATCAGCATCCCGCTCATAAGTATAAGGGAGATGAATAACTACCGAAACCGTCTGGGAACGAATCGTCGGGTCATAAATCATCTCGGTATCCTGATACCCAAGCTCCATCAGCGTGTGCTTATCCTGCCGGTTATAGTCGCGTTCAATCTGCCGCCCACTGCCACTGGTTGTCATATTGGTATTGGTTCGAATATTGGGCTGGGTTCCAACAATATTTGCCGGCGCATCCCGAGATTTATCTGATATCTTCCTCGAAGTTATATCCTTCTGCAAACCTTCGAGTATTTCATGTTTTTTTACCTGTTTCTTGGTCATATCCCACTTGGTATCGACCCAGGCATAAACCTCTGAATTTGGGATAATTTTACGCACACAATCTTCTATATCAGCACTAACCTTGGCACTAGTCTTATTATTGAGATCCATCGCGGTAGCCGCCATACCACTCAGAGTATCCTCACCCTGCGCTTTAAAGTGACGCCCCTCCTGATCCGTAACCAGCACCGAACTCGGACTGAGCCCGGAACGTGAATACGCCACCAGGCTAATAATAGCATCCGCCATCCCCCGGGTCAGCGGTTGCCCCATGGAGGTCTCAACCATTACCGACGCTCTCTGTTTGAACGGCATCCGAAATAAAGCCTTACGCTCCCCGCCCTGGTAGATAACCTTGGCGCTCTTGATACCATCCATCTGCTGGATCATCCGCCCCACTTCAGAAGATAACGCCAGTTTGAAGCGTTCTTGCGTAATCTCCTTGGTATCGGTAAACTTGGTATCCTTGAGTGCCTGTTCAAAGCTGGTACCACCGTCCTCAGGCAAAGCATTCTCTTTGGCAAGCACGATAAGAGCCTCATACTTTTTATCTTCAGGAACCATTAAAACCTGATTCTTCGCATCATACTCGGCGTCGATATCCTGCGCTTTGAGCATTGCGGTATACTGATCAGAATCTTTGAGCGAAACATGTATATCCAGCGGCACCGTAAATGATTTTTCGTCACGCGAACCGATCCAGATAATCAAGGTTAACAGTGACGCAACTGTTATTATCATCGTTACGATACTCGCCCGCTGAGTCGAAGACATCTGCCCCAAGAGCTTGCGCATATTCTCAAGTAACTGTTTAATAACTTCCATCGCTCAACACCCCTTAGAGTTGAATACTATTGATCTTTACCGAATATTATCGTAGATGATATTCCCCCATACTCTCACTATTATATAAGTATGAGTTAGACAACACCATAAAATTTTCCGGTAAAAGTTGATTTTTTTTACAAAATATATAGCTGGCAATCACTTACCAGCTATATACAAAAGCATACAAAGCAGAAACCCTAGCTGCGGTTTAGAGACGCATCTGCATCACCTCATTATAACTATCCACCAGCTTACTCCGCACAGCCATAAGAGTCTGAAAAGCCACATCCGCCTTCTCGACCGCGCCCATAACCTTGGTGATATCGGCTTCTCTACCAGTTACCAGCCCCTCCACCGCATCATCTGCCTCATTCTGCATCTGATTGACCTTCTGGAGGTTATTTAAAAGAAAATCTCTAAAGCCAGCCCCATCGACAGGCTGCCCGACTGCATTACTGGATTCTGTTACCGTCTTTCCAATATTGCCAAGACCTTCTAAGCCATTAATATTAGCGCTCATAGCCCTACACCCTTATACATACTTACTATACTCAAACCCACAGCGTGGGATTATTCACAGGTTAACATTATACCTTTATACTCTTATTATACTACAGTTGATTTACGGCTTCAAGTAAATACTTCTATAGTACTATTCTTTTTTAAACCGGCTTATCTGTATATTTCGCAGTATAACCGGTGTATTTCAAACTTTTTTGCTACTCAACAAACTTTTAGGCAATTATCTGCAGAGCCCCGGTAAATATCCCTTTTGCCGTCTCAAATGAAGCAAGATTCGCTTCGTAGGCGCGCTGCGCAACCATCATATCCACCATCTCCAGTGCCGGCGATACATTTGGGTACTTGACATAACCATTCTCATCAGCATCAGGATGATTCGGTTCATACCGTTGCATCAACTCGGTATTATAATCTGTCTGGATACTATCAACCTCGACCCCCAACACCTCACTCCCGGTAAAGGTCGGAGCGCCGGGTTTGAAAGCAATAAGCTTCCGGCGATACGGGTTATTCTCACCATTATCATCATGTATTGTATTAACATTTGCCAGATTGTTGGCATGCATGGTCATGCGCGCCCGCTCCGCATACAGAGCACTTCCAGCAATATCAAAATTTGTAAATATTCCGCCTACTTGTGGCATGAGTCAATCCTTCTTAATCTTACTACCCAAATGGACAATTTACTTAACCTTTGCCGAAGCATTAAGCAGCATACTTAGATGCTTCTTATAGAGCCGCTGCATAGCAGTCATTTTGAGTTGATTCTTAGCCATATCAAGCATCTCAGTCTCAAGATTAACGCTATTCTCATCGTGACGCTCAACAGAGTACTCTTTTCCATTGAACATCCTCATCCGCGGATAGTTTCCCTGATAAGTCAGATCAAGCTTCTCTTCAGGTCGAAATTCATTTGGATGATACTCTTCGCGGTTATTAATTGCCTCTACCAGCGATTCATTGAACTCATCTTCCGGAAGTGTCTGCCTATAATAATTAGGGGTATCCACGTTAGCAATATTATTTGAAATCACCAAATTTTTCTGAAAGGCAAAGCCCATTCCCGCTTCCAGAACCGGTAGACTCTCACGCTGAAATACCGAATCAATCCATGCCATTATTGCCCGTCCTTAGATTTTGCAACTTCCGTTGCCAGTTTATATTCAAAAATCGTACCAAAACCCCAACCACAGCCATAATACTGCTAACATCTTATTATATAAAAGCTTAATATATAAACCAGCAACACTAAGCAATAAATATACCCTAACCATATTTACTATATCGGCAATAATGTTCAACTGCTACAGGCAAATAATGCCGAAATCAACTTTTTCCGTAATTATTTTATCCCGCAAGTTTTACGGATTTGACGATATTACCATTAATATGTATTTGGCGTACTTAATCTGCAAATAGATTAAAGTACTCCCTCCCGAATAACCGATAACTCAAGGGTATTATAGATAAATTACCCTACTTGCTGAAAAATGAGGATAAAAATGTTTCGCAATACACTTTTAATATTTCTCTGCTGTTGTAGTATTCAACTCTTTGCTCCGCCCCAGGCCACGGCTCAGGAGGCGAGCAATCTTATTCACCTCGACGGCAGCGGTTCACAGGATGCTGACGGTGACAGACTGGTCTATTCCTGGCGGCAAATATCTGGCCCAAAGGTTGAATTACTTGCCGCTCAAACCGCCAAACCAAGTTTCTATGCCGAAGCTGCCGGTGACTACACCTTCGAACTTATTGTCTCCGACGGCAAGACAAAGAGCAAACCCGCAATCGTGAATGTACTTATTGAAGAAGCAAACGAAATTCCACGCGCAGTTTTGCCAAGTAAACTAGCTGTAGAACTCGGCAGTGAGATAATCCTGGACGGCAGTAACTCAAGTGACGCCGATCATGATACTCTACTCTATAATTTCAACCAGATTTCTGGCCCTGCCCAGCTTATGCGCTCAACAGTATCACAAGAACCACGATTCACCGTAACTCCTAAAACCGTAGGAACCTATTCCTTCGAACTTATTGTAAATGATGGCCGAGCCAATAGCGCTCCGGCGCTATGTGTAGTCGAGGTTACCAAGCCCAACTCTGCCCCGGTTGCCAGGGTAAGCGCCCCTAAAAAAGCAGTCATCAATACCAGACATCACTTCAATGCTACGGTCAAGAATAATGCTCCTGAAGCTACTGTAGCAACTCCAGCACGGGTAACAATATCTAAAATCGACACTCCATCAGACCTGATCCATACAGATTCGAACCTACTCGAATCCAACGCTAACGCTGAGTTACAATCTGTTCTAAGCAATAATAAAATTGTTTCTGAAGTCGGCGAAGACAGCATTATTGACATAAGTTCTATCCAGCAATTAAATATTACCCCTATTGCTTCTACATCCGACGATATTTGTGTTACCCCCGGCACGAAGGTGGTAATAAAAGGTTTCGGTGTTGATCCTGATGGCGATTCACTCCAATTTATTTGGAACCAGAGTTCAGGCCCCATCATTCCGGGCAGCCCGATCATGCGTAAAAACCTGGCCTTTATTCCCCGTAAGGAAGGTACCTATGTCTTCAAGCTTACCGTGAATGACGGCAAAGCTACAAGTGACCCAGCCTACTGTTCAGTTACCGTAAGGACTGCAGATTCCACTGCCAGAGCCGAGATAAACAATGGGGTTACCATCTCTGCTGAGCTAAACAATACCGAATTAGCCATACCCCGAAAAGAAGATACCGTACAAGCCCAACTGGATGAAGACAACATCTCATTTCGCGAGCTCTTCAGTATTGAGTAAGCGGCTACATATCCCCTGTAAACAACCTTTAAACTGTAATCCAAAGATCCCCCTTTGAATTACAGTTTTTTTCTCACATTATCTTAAAATTCTATTTTCAAAAAAAAATAAATAGACTATAACTAATGATATGTTTGTTTATGTGTGTTCCCCAATACATATTCGTCGTTATCTACCGGGGGATAATAGTAGGAGAAATTTATGACTGGACAGAAAAAGCTCAAACCGTTTATGATTATTGTCGGCATCACCGCCGCCCTTGCCGGCCTGCTCTTTGGACTGGATATCGGAGTAATCTCAGGCGTACTCCCCTGGCTCGATAAAGACTGGCATACCACGACCAAGGACAAGGAGGTAATTGTAAGTATTATTCTGGTTGGAGCCTTTCTCGGTTCGATCCTGGCAGGTTATATATCGCGTAAAATCGGCAGAAAGAAGACTATGTTGATAAGTGCGCTCATCTTTGTCGCCGGCGCCATTCTCTCTGCTTTTGCTCCAGATCCAATTCTTATGGAGGTAATAAGACTCTTTCTTGGTCTAGCCATCGGTATTGCTTCATTTACCGCGCCGCTCTATCTCTCTGAATGCGCTCCCCAGTCAACCAGAGGAGCCCTTATCTCCATGTACCAGTTAATGATTACTATCGGCATTCTTGCTGCCTTTATCTCCGATACCTTACTGGGCTACGGAGGACACTGGAGATTGATGCTCGGAGTTATCGCTATTCCAGCTATTATCATGTTTATCGGCATCCTCTTCCTCCCGGAAAGCCCGAGATGGCTCTTCCTTGCTGGCAAGCGCTCCGATTCCGAACGCGTTCTTAAAAGACTTCGTGGTGACGACGAAGAAGTAAAGAAAGAGATCTTTGAGATTGAGGAAGCTCTCAGAGAAGACAGCCCAGAATCCGGCTGGGGCTTACTGAAGAATTCAAACTTCAAAAGAGCGGTAATTCTGGGAATCTTCCTCCAACTCTTCCAACAGTTCACCGGTATCAATGTCATGATGTACTACGCGCCGGAGATCCTCAAACAAGCCGGTTTTGCCAGTGACCATGCTCAGATGTGGGGTACCGTGCTTATCGGGCTGATCAACGTCCTCTCCACCTTTATCGCTATCGCCTTTGTCGATAGATTCGGGCGTAAACCTATACTATATATCGGCTGCGCCATTATGGCGATTTCGCTCTTCCTGGTAGGTGTAATCTTTAAGATTGGGGTCGATAGCTCGCCTAATCTGCCGTTTGTTACTATTGGCCTCATCCTAACCTTCATCATCGGTTTTGCTTGCAGTGCCGGACCTCTGGTCTGGGTCGTCTGTTCCGAGATATACCCGCTCGCCGGACGTGATGTCGGAGTAACCCTGAGTACGGCCAGCAACTGGATCTGCAACGCCATCGTCGGTGCAACCTTCCTGACTATGCTCAATGTCTTTGGTAATTCTGTCACCTTCTGGATCTTTACCGCCTTCAATATCATCTTCTTCCTGGTGGTTCTAATCTTCACTCCGGAGACCAAGGGCGTATCTCTGGAGAAGATCGAAGAAAACCTGATGAGCGGCAAGCGCCTGCGTGATATCGGGGTTTAAGCTACGACATAAAGCAATTATGCTTTGAGGGCAATCTGCACCCTTTGCGGGCATCAAGCCCCCCAAAGCCCTGACAAACGATGTCCGTTTGATCACATTTTTCGCAAAGCGTAATACGAAGCATAGGATATGCGCAAAAGTATCACCCGCTATCCCTGAAATATTTCGCCAAACTACTAAAATTACCAACGCAATTTTAGTACTCCACTGAGACGAAAAATACCAGCCAGCAACAAAGTTGCTGGCTGGTATTATCTCTTTTAGTTTAATATGAAAATCACGTTAGTGATTTTCATAACTCAATCGGTTCCCCCAGCTCAGGCACAAGGTAAGTCAAAGACGCTGCGAATAGGCGAACAGCGACTGAGAGTATAATCATAGACCGCCGAGAAGCAACTAGATACTCGGTAATTCCTTTAGCATTCGCTCCTGCACCGCAAACGCAACCTGCTGTGTAAGCGCTCCCGGCGCAAACTTTTTCTCATTCAACTGCGCAACCCGGAGTACTCCCCCTGCCCCGCTGCTAGTAATAAACAATTCGTCAGCCTTGGCCATAAGCTCCGAGCTCAGACTCTCCTGATAAAGCATTATGCCCTCTCGTGCCAATGTATCAATAACAAACCCACGCATCACCCCGGGTACGACGCCATCCCGCTGCGGATGCGGGGTAACCACCCCACCATCAACTACAACAAATATATTAGCACGGGTAGTAGATAGTAGCGCCCCAGTCTCATCATGAATAACCGCCTCATCATAACCTGCAGCCACCGCCCGCCGCAGAGCCACATGCTCCCGCATACTCCGGGCAAACTTGTGCACCGCCAACGGATCACCCCGCAGACGTCTGTATGGAGCGGAAGCCAACCTCAAGCCTCTTGACTTGATCTCCTCGGAGTACAGTTCAGGTTCGAGCAGAATCAGTTCATTGACCCCCTGGGGCAGCAGAATACCATACTCCTCCTCGACCTCGACACACCCCGGAGTAATGAGCAGACGCACCCGTCCGTCATAGATTCTAGAGCGCGAAGCAAGGGTAGCAATATCCCGGGCAATACGCCGCGGACTCAGGGCGTGGGCGATACCGATCTCTGGCAAACGCAGACTGGCCGCGAGAGTATCGATATGCTGCTCAAGTCGAAAGGGTTGTGAATTGCGGAGCAGAATATCAGTTGCGAGCGCTTCGCCCCAGAGAATACTCCTGTCCAGTACTGGCAGACGCGCCAATTCCCGCCGCATCAATTCACCATTGATAATAATATGCTCCACCCTAAAGCCCTACCTTTCGTTTCAGAGCTTTGGTCGGACAGCTCTGCACACAATCCCCACACGCCAGACACTCACTCCCGCCCACCTCTTTACGTACATCAAGCTCTACCGGGCAGACCGTGTCGCACTTACCGCAGTCAACACACTTATCCTTCTGCAAAACAACCTTGAATACGGCAAACCTGGCCACCAGACCATACATCGCTCCAAGCGGACAACAAGTCCTACAGAAAAACCTGCTAATAAATATTGACGCTATGATAATCAGAAACGTAATGACCAAACGCAGCAGATTCATACTCGTAGTCGCCGAAACAATCTCACTCAGATCTCCACTGCCGAATAACTTGCTTGGGATATCAGCTTCAATAGCAGCCACTGGACAATAGGTACAGAAGAGTGTTGCATAGTTCATCGAAACCGCTGTCTGCTCGGAGAGAATCACAATATCAGCTTTATGCAGCAGATATGGCACGGTAAAGATATCTGTGGTATAATTCGCGCCGGGTTCGAGCCGCTGCCGGTAAATTTGCTCTTCGCCCCGCCAGATCTCTTCCCCGGTATCTGTGCTAATATAGGCTGGAGTTATACTAAATTCATCCAGCGCCAGTTGGCTAAGATTCTGCACCGTCACCTCCACTACCAGTTCGGTCTCTGCATAATCTGCCTCTTGGGATTCTTGCAGCAGTTCGAATACCGACTTATTACTATCGATATTTCCCTGTATCTGCTCATTCTCGGTAAGCAGGTCATCCAGATCAAACCCTCCGCCGCCCACGCCGACCGGCTCAAGACCAGAAGTTTCTGGAGTTACACCACTCTGCGAACTCGGCTCAACACCTTCACCCTCTCCCAGCATTTGCTCTAAGGAAAAATCCTGCAGATCATCCCCCTGCTTGGATCCGGCTCCAAATCCGACAGACCTCAAGCCACCCTCAGCACTCTCCCCCAATCCCGCTGGCGGTAACGGAAATCCCCCCTCGGTAGTCTGTACCGGGGTCTTTACCTGAGTAAAATATCCCCGGTTCTTCTCTGCAAATTGAGTAATATCTAAGGAGGGCTTGTCTTCGGCTACTATCGGCTCGGTAATTTTGATATAAGCTTTCTCCACCCCAAAACCAAAGATATAGGTCAGAATGAAGACCGTGAGCAGCATTATCACGTACTTCAAATAACGTAACGGCCGAGGCAGGGAGAACTTCCTGGTTTTAATACGAAACAATAGCTCTTGCAGCAGGCCAAAGGGGCAGGCATAGCCGCATACCAACCTACCTAGAAATATTCCAATAGCAAGCACCATACCCAGAGCCAACGCCGGAATATTCCGTACGCCAAAGCCATACCCGATCACCCCCACCGGGCAGGAAAAGGTTGCCCACGGGCAACCATGACAGTTGAAACCAGGAGCACAGATATTCTTAGCCGAAATACCGAATATATTGAGATTATATATAAAAGTCGAAGCAAGCGCAGTATAGTTTCGTACCTGCGACCAAAACGGCTGGACTCTTCGCATCAAAGATCCTCAACACAAAACAGAGTAGACTATTACTACTCAACCTTATTAATTTTAAACTGGCAGTGCCCCGCACCACCGGACAAGCACTACATTCAGGTAGGGCAGTCATCAATTTCTACCGCCTTCGGTCGCAGCGACTTGGCGTCATAGAGCTTGCCGTCGGCACCTCTTATCAATAACTGCCCGGACTCAATGCTCTCGATATACTCATCCCCGCTGACAACCGTTGCCGTGCCTGCATCAAAACGCCCCACCTCATGCTCTTCAAAGAAGAGAGAGTAAACCATAATCCCTAGCGCCAGCAGGATCAGCAGGATAGTGACAACACTTTGCTTATTCTTCATCAGCTCTTATTATCAATAATTTTCCGACCATTTTCAAGTCTAATCGTCAAACCAAGTTTATCAAAATACTCTAATATAGCGACCGCATGATTGCGACTAAGCCCACAGACCCGGCGCCAGGAAGCAATATCCACCAACTCTATGCCGGCAAACTCACGCAACAACAAGGCTTTGAGTTCAGCAACATGCACCGACGAGACCAGGTACTTTCCCCCGATCACCACCCCCACCCCAGTAGCAACCAAGATACCTACAACCGCCTGCCCGGCTTTAGCACTTACCCCACAGCTATCCCGAAGTTCACCAAGGGGGAGCCAGTGTAAGGGTTCAGTCAGCAAACTCTGACTTGCCACCTGGTACATGCTAAGCTCCTTACCCTGGAGTGCCGGCTCAAAGCCGCTGGCAGCAACAAACCCGCTCCCTTTTTCGATGGCTATATACTCTTGCAAGTACCTAAGCATACGTTCAACTCCACGTACTGGCACCCCAAGAATCGTAGCTGCATATTCATAATCCATACCCAGGCGATAAGGATTCTGTTGATGATAAAAACGGAGTTTCTGCGCAAAACTCGCTGCCAGAATCTCCAGTTTCTGCGTTACCGCCCAGCAGTTATCCGCCACCATCCTGAGCTCTGTTTGCGCAACGAGCCGCTCAAGCTCAGGCTGAATTGACTCTGGAGCCAGATGACCGAGTACTCCTATATCCTGCCTACTCACCATAATCTGCCTACCCGCCAACAACTCTGCAAGGGTATAATCAGTATTTTCCACAGCCTCAGCTGCTGCCTGAAAGAGTACCGAACGGTAACTATCCTTACTGCTGAGGCGGTACCCGCCATCTGAGGAAAGAATAATTCCACCACCGATATTCCCGAAGGGGCTGGCAATCCTCAATAAAAATCTGTCACCTGCTGCCAGCACACTCTCTCTTTCCAGTTTCAAATGCCCAAATCCCACGCCACCAGGCTCAAGCGAACTTTTACGAAAGAGTTTGAACGAAGCGTTACAGGATAGAGTCCCGACATACGCCCTGCACCTGGTTACTCTCGGATAACAGTAGTCATCCGAAATATTCTGTAAACGCACGATATACTCGGCAGAAGTCTTGTATTCCCCGGCATGGAGTACATCACCACGGGTAATCTCCCGAGTACTGCATACCGCGTCGAGATAATCGATATTTAGCGCCAAACACCTGCCGTATTCAGCCTTTTCAAGCTTACTTCCGTAACTTTCAATACCACGAATACGTACCCCACCCCCATTCAGACGCAGATAATCGTGCAAACATACCTTACCGGAACAGGGTATACCGGTAATTATTAATCCATGTCCCTTTGCGAGAAAAGTCCTCTCAACAAATACACGTAAAACCCGTTTATCATCCCTGCGCTCAAGTCCACTCACCGCTTGCTCAAGCCCGCTCCGAAGCTGCTGCAGACCGGCAAAGGTCTTTACCGAGGTATAATACGTACCCACCAGTTCCAGCCCCAGCTCCGCCACCAACCCCTCGGCCGCCGCCGCCACCGGCTCCATATCCTGCTCGTGAACAAGATCAATCTTAGTAATCACCAATATAACTCGAGCCGAGGTAAGCTGAGCGACTATATGCAGATGCTCGCGGGTCTGGGGCATTACCGACTCATCGGCGGCAACGACCAAGATCAACAGATTAGCTGCGGCCGCCCCGGCGACCATATTCTTGATAAAGTCTTCATGCCCCGGCAGATCTACAATGCCGACACACCGACTGGTGCTCAACCGGCACGGCGCGAAACCGATATCAATACTGAGCCCCCGCTCCTTCTCCTGCGGCAAACGATCGGTATTACAGCCCGTCAACGCCTCGACCAGAGCAGTCTTGCCGTGATCCACATGCCCCGCAATCGCGATAATTACCGGTAAGACACTATCCATAGAATACCTGTTTATCCTCCAAAGGTCGCAATAATCTTCTCAGGCAGAATTTCAAATTCACCGTCAAGCAGCGCAATCATATCTATCCATATTTTCCCCGCATTAATCCGTGAAAACACCCCGTTACTTCTGAGTAATCGCGCTCCAGACTCAGCGGTGGTATTCTCCAGGTCAAGCACTACGGCCCAGGACTCTACCCCGGAATCAGGTAGTGACCCGCTGCCGATATATGCCTCACTCCTACTCACTGTCACCCGCGCCCTGATCTTACCTTCAAGGTTTTCCGCCAGTTCTTTGGCTCTGTTTGCTAGCAACTCTTTGGCAGTGCTCAGCATCCTGTAAAGTGGAATCTTCTGCTCATGCTCACCGTTTACCCAGATCCCCAGAGTCGCCTCCAGCGCCGCCAGAGTCAACTTATCCACCCGGAACATCCGCGCAAACGGATTCTTCCTTACCTTCTCCACAAACTCCCGTTTGCCGCAGATAATCCCAGATTGCGCCCCTCCGATCAACTTATCCCCACTGAAACAACATAAATCTGCTCCCGCAGCAATAGAATCAGAAATAAGAGGTTCATCCTCCGCCCCCCATTTACTGAGCGGCACCAAAGCCCCACTACCAAGATCGTCAATAATATGCACCCCCAGCTCTCTAGCCAGATTCGCAAGTTCAAGTATCCCCGGGGTACCGCTAAATCCACGTAACCGATAATTCGAGGTATGCACATGTATTAATGCTCCAACCTCCGGCTGATACGCTGCCCGGTAATCACGAAGATGCGTACGGTTGGTTGTGCCTACCTCCCGCATTATCGCCCCACTCATCTCCATAACATCCGGCATTCGAAAGGCACCTCCAATCTCTACGAGCTGCCCGCGACTTATCACCACCTCTTTATTACAAGCAAGAGTATTGAGCACTAACATAGTCGCAGCAGCATTATTATTTACAACCGTCACCGCTTCCGCCCCGGTCAACTCCCGGAGCAAAGCCTCCACCCGACTCTCACGGAGTGAACGCTTACCGGTAACCGGATCACTCTGCACCGGGGTATATCTAGCAGCAGCCTGTACCGCCACGGCCGCTTCCTCGGCAAGAGGGGCTCTCCCTAGCCCCGTATGTAATAAGATTCCGGTGGCATTAATAACCCTGCGGTTCTGCGGCGCGATAAACGAATTCAATGCCAAAAGCAACTTGCTTTTGATCAGACTACAATCCGGTTCAAGCGAATTGCCCGCACATATATCCTCTCGTAGCGCATCAAGAATAATCTTGAGTTGAAGTTTTACCATCCCCTTACCCGCTTGCTCGATTATTTCAAGCAGTTGCGGATCCTCAAGTAATCTGCCGATAGCCGGAATAGCCTGCAATCTACGCTTAATTTCTTCAGTCATGCTCATCTCATAACCCTCAATCATTAATTAGAATATTAAAATATATTCTTACGCTGATTATAATGGCAATCAATAAAATAACTACCAGTATTCTCAAAATTCTTCTAATCTATCTTATATCTTGCACAAAAAAGGTAATTATATATACTTACTTTAGTGCTTATTGTCTATAGCAGATATGTAAGCATGCCTAAACCGTATTATAGTCTACTGTATTTAATATATATTTATTCGTTGTGGAGTTAATAAAGAATGTCGAAGAAACTATTTATACTTACCCTGTTCGCTATCTCTTTTTCTACATTTGCCGCCGATCTCTATCCACCAGAAGAAGAAATGTCCCAAGCGCAGAAGATTCTTTTCAAATCTGCTCCACTCCAAGTTATTGATACCAACAAAGGCCTTGATACCATAATCTCATTCCCCAATGGTGCCGGCAACGCAGCCGAAAACTACTCGAAGTTAAATGAGCTCTTCAAAGAAGACCGCTTGCCCGGGCCTTACATCGACATCAAAACAAACAATCAAGGGGTAAAAGAGATCTTCAAAGCCACAACCAAAAAGGAGTGTGATCTCGCTCCATATTTCCCGTTTATGGACAAGGCGACGGTACGCCAGCCCGATATTATCGTTTTTTTAACCTATCTAAACAGCATGTTTGATATTGCCGATGCGCTTGAAGGTAGAGGTGACATCAAAGGCGCAGAAGCGATTCACCAGCGGGCGTTTATCTATGGCTGGCAACTGACCCAGCAACCAACCACTGTAGTCTCGCTTATGCTCGGAGTTGCCATCAAACGTGAAGCTGCAGAACAATACTCATCCTTCTTATTCCGCAAAATGGACATGAAAGGCAGTGATCAAGCTCGCGAATACAAAGAGTATCTTGAAGAGGTAGGTTTCAGATTCAACCGTATACAGAACTTCTTTCTCGGCTCGGTCACCAATTTCAATTCCCTCTTCAGTTCAATCAAGATCGCCACCGAATCCGAGAGTATCGTCTGGAGGCAGCAGGCTATCCTTATACTCGGCTTGTACCGCTTTGGTGTAGTCAATGGCGATGGTGAGATTATTACCACCGACGAAAAGATGCAGAAGTACGCCGAGAATGCCCTGGTATATATTGCGGAAAATGGCAAGACCAAGACCGAACGCGAGCTTGCAGCTTGGACCACTCAAAAGCTCACCCCAGAGTTATTTGTAAAAATTAATAAAAACATGGAACTTTCACCATATGATATCGGCAATAAATAACAGGTAGAATCAGGAGAAACCGATATGGCTACATGGCTTATCATAGTCGGGGTTATTATTGACTATATTATAGCTGACCCGATCTACTCGCTGCATCCTGTGCGCTTGATAGGCAGGTTAGCGCTGTTTTTAGAGTCAAAGTTTTACTCCAGCACAAAAAATAAGCTTTACGGCGGTCTAATTACAGCAGCGCTTACCCTTATTCTCAGTACACTTATTACATATATCCTGACAACGATCCTGCTCAAGCTCTCCCCCGTTATCGGCTTTATCGCCGGAGTATTCTTTATCTACTCCAGTATTGCCTGCAAGGATATGATCAAACACAGCCGGGAGATCTACAAACACCTCCAGAACAATAATCTGATTATGGCTCGCGCCGCGACGTCAATGATTGTCGGTCGCGACACCAGACATCTAAGTAAGGAAGAGGTAATCAGAGCCACTTTGGAGAGTATTGCCGAGAATACTGTCGACGGTGTACTCGCCCCCTTATTCTATGCCTGTATTGGTGCCTGGTTCTTCGGCACTGTCGGCGCCGCCTGCTTTGCGGTATTCTACCGCGGAGTCAATACCTTGGACTCCAGCTTCGGCTACAAGAATGAGCGCTACACTGATTTCGGCCTAATTTCAGCGCGAACCGATGATGTCTGCAATTATATCCCGGCCAGACTCAGCTCGCTCCTAATCCCTGCCGGAGCTTTCTTTTCCGGACTGAATTGCAGTAAGGCTCTGCGCATAAGCCAGCGTGATCACGCCAATCACTTCAGTCCCAACTCCGGTTACTCAGAAGCCGCCTTTGCCGGAGCACTGGGAGTACAATTCGGCGGGGCGACACCCTATAAGGACAAGATTGAAGAGCGCCCGGTTATCGGTGACCGGGACAAAGAATTCGAACTCGAGGATATTACCAGAGCTTCCGGATTACTTTTAAACACCACTCTTCTCACAGCAGTTATAATCACCATTATTCTCTTCTTTAAAAACTATTAGCCAGCGATCAGAATTAATGTAGAAAATATTTTACAATCATGAATATCAAACTAGTTCTAAATATTTTAGGTTCTTTATGTATATTAATTGCTGCGTCGATGTTACCGTCCTTAATTCTCGCATACTTCTACGACGGTGCAGCACTCACCTACTTCAAGCCAATAACCGCTTTTGCAATCAGTATGTTGTTCTCGCTTATTGTCGGCGTAACCCTGAAACTGGGAACCAAATATAATAAAGATACAACCGCTGTCAGTGCAGCTGACGGTTTTGCCATCACCACTTTCGGCTGGATTGTAGCTGCTTTTCTCGGAGCGTTACCGTATTACTTTATCTGTAGGGGAAGCGGTGATTTTGGAATTATTCCGGCATATTTCGAGTCCATGAGCGGTTTTACTACAACCGGTAGTTCCGTATTCGGTACCGCCGTAAGTGACGGAGGCTACGGACTGATTGAGAGTCTCCCCAAATCACTATTATTCTGGCGCAGCCTTACACACTGGCTTGGCGGCATGGGAATTGTAGTACTCGCGCTGGCTATCCTGCCCGCACTCAAAGCCGGAGGCTACCAGCTCTTTGCCGCCGAGGTTCCCGGCCCAACCGCCGAACGTTTGCAACCCAGGATCAAACAAACCGCTGCGGTCCTCTGGTATGCCTACTGTGTGCTGACAATTGCAGAGATAGTCTGCCTGTATGTCGGCGAGATGCCCCTCTTCGACAGTATCTGCCATACCTTCGGCACTATGGCAACCGGCGGTTTCTCGACCAAGGACGCCTCCATCGGCTACTACGCCCAGACAGGAAATCCCTCTGCCCTCTACTTTGAGATCATTATCGATATATTTATGTTCCTCGCCGGCTGCAACTTCCTGCTGCATTATCATGCTCTCAAAGGCAGGATCAATGAATACTGGCAAAATTCTGAATTTCGTTTCTACTTCTTCATTGTCCTTATCGCCTCGATAATATTTGCTTTACTCACTTACTTTGGGGGTACCTATAACAGCTTTGGTGAGAGCTACCGACAGTCGATATTCCAGACCCTATCGATCATCACCACCACCGGTTTCGCCACCACTGATACCAACATCTGGCCGATGGCGGCGCGCCTGCTACTGGTTATGATCATGTTCTTCGGCGGTTGTGCCGGCTCTACCGGCGGAGGTTTGAAACAGGTTCGCATCATGGTAATGTGGAAATGCGGGGTAAGAGAGATCAAACGCCTGCTTATTCCCCGCATGTCCAATCTAGTCAGAATCGGCAAGGACATCACCCTCAACGAGCGAGCCACCATGCTCATCATCGGACTAGTCTGCCTCTGGTTCACTATCTTTGCCCTGATGTGCCTGGGACTTACCCTCTTGCTAGGGGATGTAGACCTGCCGACGACCGTATCCGCAGTAGCAGCGTGTCTGAACAACATCGGCCCCGGACTCAATAAAGTCGGCTCAACCGCGAATTTCCACTGGGTCTCGGCTTCAGGCAAAGCTCTGCTTACCCTCTGCATGCTGCTAGGAAGACTGGAAATCTACTCTGTACTGGTCATCCTTCTTCCTACCGCCTGGCGTAAATAATACTTTATCTTTACTGAGAATTTTATTATAATATGATTTATAATAAAATTGAGATAAGGATGCTTACAATGGACACAGTAACCCACGCACTCATTGGTACAGCTATCGCCGAATCTGCCTTTCGTAATCGCCTCGGGCGTAAAGCCCTTATTGCGGGGGCAATCTTTGCCTCACTGCCGGATTCAGACATGTTCCTCAGCATATCCGGTGATCCTACTGCTATCCTGAGGTACCACCGGGCGGCAACACACTCCATCTTACTCGCCTGCATCGCCGCCCCGATACTCGGCTGGATCGGTTGGAAACTGTCAAAACGCACCGGTAGACTTTTGAGCTGGGGTTTACTCGCCTTTCTCTGCCTATTATCACATGACCTGCTCGACCTGGCCACGACCTGGGGGACAGAGATCCTCTACCCCATAACCAATAAGCGTTTCGCTATCGACGCACTACCAATAGTCGACCCACTATTCGCTATCCCGCTCGTATTGGCCTTTCTTTGCACCCTACTACTGAAAAATCTCAGAATTCGCCGGATTATCGCGACTGCTGCCCTCTGCTGGGGTATTGGCTATGGAATTCTCGGCTATACCTTCTCCCGTGAAGCTGTCAGACTGGTTACAGATTCTGCCCCGACAAGTTATACCGTGGTTCAAAGCAAGGCTGTCCCAAATACCGGCACCATACTCCTCTGGCACGTTGTCCTCAAAGACCAAACCGGAGATTTTTTTACCGCCTCGGTCAGTACTCTCTCCAAAAAAGTATTCAATAAAGAGAATTTTGACAATATTTATAATCAGGATGTAGAGCTTATACGCAACTCCAAAGAGTTCGAGATTATTCGACGCACCTCCTCTGATCTGCTACTAGCCAAAGAGGTAACCGAAGACAATCGAGTAATTTTCATAGATATGCGCTATGCGATGCTCGCTCCGGACGGATCAAGCATACCTATGTTCTTCTTTGATATAGGCCTCGACAAGGTAAGCAATAAAGTGCTTAATATCCAGCGTCCCATACCGGACAGAAAGAAATCCGGCGGCTTCTCGGTATACTGGAATGCAATCTTCAACTAGTATGCGCTTGCCGGATCGATACCGCTCACTCAGGAGAGGATATGCCCCCTGCCAACAATAATCTAATACAGGTCATCATCGGCTCCATAACCGCTCCAAGGCCTCCCCTACTCTGTCGCCAGGATCAGGAACGACTCAAACTGATAAAAAGCGAAAGGCAGCGTTCTGCTTTCATCGCCAGCCATACTCTGCTCAATAAGAGCATACTTGAGATATTAAAAATCGATATAACAGAGCTTGAGTATCAATATAATAATGCAGGAAAGCCTTATCTTGCGCCCAGGCTCTCGGCGGCGCAGAAGCTATTCTTCTCACTCAGTCACTCCGGTTCAACCTTTGCCATCGCCCTGAGTTATAAACAAGAGGTCGGCATTGATATTGAAGATAACGGTTCGCGTACGCCCACTGCTTGCCGCAAGCTCGCCTCGCGTTACTACGCAGCCGCAGAACAAGAATATCTTGCTGCCGCCAAGACCGAAGCCGAATACTGCTATCGTTTTTATCAGATATGGACTCTCAAAGAAGCATATCTCAAATGTATCGGCACCGGTATAAACACAACCCTCTCCAATATAATATTTTATCAAAATGACAACAAGTTTTCACTCAAACTCGAAGAAGCACCGGACAGTGCTGATTATACCTGTAAAACCAGGAGTACAGATGCTTATACTCTGGCTCTATGTCGTAACGGCAAGCAGCCGCTTGAACTGATATACCAGTTTGAGCCACCGCTTACTGAATAATAACCGGACTGAACCGAGAATACTATTGACTTACTCGGCATTTCCTAGAGAATATAAGACTTTAGGCTCAACGACATGGAAAATTTTTATGCCTAAGCCGGATAATCAGGGGCTGAGCCGTGAGGAAAGGCTTGGCTCAAATGCTGTCTCAAAATTATTCTTGAAGAGTAATTCAGCCAAAAGCAGATATTTTGTGGTCAGAGCGGCAGCGAATGCGCTTGATTTTAACCGGATCGCCCCAATTGCCAGCAAGAAGACCGGCAAAGCCAACAAGCGTGCCCGAATAAAACGCCGCATACGTGCTGCTTACCGGCAACATAAATCTACCCTGCCACAAGGGTATGATCTGGCGCTAATTGCCCGCTTTGGGGTACTGGATGTAGCGTATACAGAACTTATGAGGTCACTAAAAGATGCGATTGAAAGAGCTTGCAACCTTTGTAATAAGGATTCCGGCGAAGACTGTAATGCTGATAATTAAGTACTTTTATCAGAGACTTATCAGCCCCTTACTGCCCAATGCCTGTATCTATACTCCGACATGCAGTGCATATATGCTCGAGTCTATTGAGAGATTTGGTCTAATCCGGGGAGGGATGAAAGGAGTCTGGAGAATTCTACGCTGTCATCCATTTGCCAAAGGTGGCTACGATCCGGTTCTTCCTGTCACGGATCAGGCCGCAGATAAACCTATTACTAAATGATATAAAACTACTTATAGAATAAGGAAAAAACATTGAAAAAGGACATAAAGACCCAGATACTTCTTGGTGTAGCGATATTTCTAAGCATGATGTACATCATGAACAAATACTTCCCGCAGGAGCAGAAAAAAGAACAGCCTGCAACAGCGCAAACTGCCGGCATACCGTCACCGAGAGCGATAAACCCTAGTAGCACCCAGCTTACCGAGGCAGATATAGTTGCTGATAACAATGAAGGCGAACTCAAAGGCTCTAAAATTGACAACATCAAGGTTGTCACCAAAGAGTTTACCGCTACCTTCAGCTCCACCGGTGCAGCACTTCAGACCTACTCCCTGAACAACTATTTCAACCTTCCCCCAGAGAATAAGGGACGGATTCCCCAGCCCATAATCGGGGTCATCCAGAATGATACCTACTCTTTAGCTATGGGAATTTTACATGTCGGCGAGAACAGTTACCGCCTGAACGGTAAAGACTGGAAGCTGGTACTTACCCCTGAAGGCACCGCCATAGATGGGGTGAAATCCAGCGGCAGCAAGCTTATTTTCCAGACCAAGGCAGGTAATCTCAAACTCAGCCGCGTCTATGATTTTGCCGGAAAGGACTCAAAGGATCAATTTGGTTTCAACCACTATCTGGTGGTTGAGAACGAATCAGCATCCTCAGTTATAGCCGACTACACTATATCCGGTCCGGCCGGAATCATCCCTGATGACAGTGACCAGCGTTTCGGTATCCTCAATGGTGTGAGTGGTTACCTTGACAGCGGAAATAAGATTGTAAAGGAAGAGACGGCGCTGAAAAAGCTTGACGATGAGCACAGTTTTACCCATAATGACGCCAGAACTGCCTGGATGGGTCTGCACAACCGCTTCTTCGCCTCACTGCTGATGTCAAACCAACCGGATCTCAGCCTCGCGGTAACCTTTGAAAAGATAACCCCTGCCGTCGGCTTCTTCGACAGCTACCCGCCAGCAGCAAAGAACTGGCTAGAATCTACCTTCAATGCCCACAAATCAAACGCCGATGTCTGGCTCAGCACCAATATCTTCGAAGTTCCAGCCCAGAGTGCGGTTGAACACAGTTACCGTTACTATGGCGGTCCGCTGGAAGACAGAATTGCCAATAATTTCAGCCCCGAGCTCGATACTCTGGTGAGTTACTCCTGGAGTTGGATCGGCCCCATCTCGGACATTCTGATTATTATCATGGAGAAGATTGTCTCTGTTGTAGGCAACTACGGGGTTGCAATTATCCTCCTTACCGTCTTTGTCAAACTCTGTATGTTCCCGCTCAGCCGCAAGAGTATGCGCTCACAGCACAAGATGCAGCTAGTGCAGCCACTGCTCAAGGAGATAAAGGAAAAGTACAAGAATGACCCGAAGAAGCAGCAAGAAGAGACCATGCGCATCTTTAAGGAGAACGGGGTAAGCCCTGTCGGCGGTTGTTTGCCGATGCTGATTCAGTTGCCTATCTTCTTTGCACTCTACGGAGCGTTCTCCCGCAGCTTCCTTATCCGGCAGCAGGATTTTATCCCCGGCTGGATCAACGACCTCTCACAGCCAGATCATCTCTTCAAACTACCTTTTGAAATCCCTTTTTTCGACTGGTCATACTTCAATCTGCTGCCGATAATCTATCTGGCAATGCAGCTCTTGCATATGCACATGATGCCTAAGAGCTCCGACCCCCAACAGCAGCAACAGCAAAAGATGATGAAATACATGCCTATCGTCTTTGTATTCATCTTCTACAGCATGCCTTCCGGTCTGGTACTCTACTTTGTTACGCAGAGCCTGCTAACCGTAGTCGAGCACTTCTTCATCAAGCGTAATACCGACCACGAGATCGAAGTAGCCACTACGGCACAATCAGATCCTACTGCTCCAGTTGCAGCCGGAACCGGAATTCAGCACAAGAAGAAGAACCAGAAGAAGTAACGACGATGAACCTGCTAAATAAAGACACTATCTGTGCAATTATCACCCCTCCCGGAAATTCAACTCTCGGAGGGGTACGTATTTCTGGGAGCAACGCCTACCCCATTGCCCAGGCAGTATTTAACCCTGAACACGCCCATCTTCTTTATGAACGTTGTCTGCAGCGCGGCAGAGTACGGCTAAGCTTCAGAGTATATACTGAAGCTTATATAGTTTCCCCGGCAGAAGAATATGCAGACGGATTTATTTATACTTTTATAGCCCCACACAGTTATACCTGTGAAGACAGTGTCGAAATCTTCATCCCCGGCTCCCCGCCTCTGCTGCAGGCGCTCCTGCGCAGCGTTACCCAAGCAGGGTGTAGATTGGCCGAAGCTGGAGAATTCACCTTCCGCGCCTTTATCAACGGCCGCCTCAGCCTCGGCGCAGCCGAGTCGGTTGAACGTCTGATCCATGCCCAGACCGAATCCCAACGCCGCGAAGCCATCAACCGACTCCAAAGTGGTATTGAGCACGAAATCGCCTCCTGGAAGAGAGAATTACTCCTACTTGCCGGAACCCTTGAGACCGTTATTGATTTTGAAGATGAGGATATACCCGAAGATCTCGAGTTCGAACTCAAAGACAAATTACTCAGACTGGCCGAAGATACCCAGACTCTTGCTCAAAGCTGTAGTTCCCAGCATAAACCAGCAGACTTCTCCGGAACCCGGGTCACCCTCGCCGGGCTGACAAACTCCGGCAAATCCAGCCTGCTCAACGTACTACTGGGTACGGCGAGCGCCATCATCTCTGCCGAACGCTCCACTACCCGTGATCATACCGAACATCATCTGCTTATTGGTGATCTTAACTTTATCATTGAGGATTGCCCCGGGGTAGATCTGGAGAGTTCGGTTATCGCCCATACCGCCACCTGCAGAGCCCGCGACCGCTTCCAAGCCGGTGACATTCTAATAATTCTCTTTGACAGCAACCAGAATAATATCCCCGAACTCACCGGACTTATCTCGCATCTACCACCCTGTCGCGCCATCGTCGTCTTCAACAAGTCTGATCTTCCACAACTCCTTGACAAATCCGTGATCCTACAACAACTTGGTGAGCATATAGAGGTAATCACTTCACTGACGGTTTCAACCCTTACCGGTAGCGGCATAGACGAGCTTAAAAGCGCGATATACGCTGAAGGGATGAATGATAGTAGTTGCAGCAGTGGGGTTGGCATCAGTGCACGTGAGGAAGAAGAACTCAACTATGCCGCTAAGCATGCCCGCCTGGCGGTAGAAGCTCTGGATATGGGCGCAGAACTTGCCGCCATAGAGTTGCGCGAAGCCTACGAAGCGCTGGCACGGCTTGGGGGTGAAGGTTATGCCGAGGATATTCTGGAGAATATATTCAGCAGATTCTGTATTGGCAAATAAACTAAATCGCTGTATAATCTAGATAATCTCAGATATTTAGCAACATAATAAGGAATACCATGATAAATACTTTACTGTTGGAGCTTACCGAGACCAACCAACACGACCCCAGACGCATCAATCACGGATTCAAGGTATACTGTATTGCCAAACTAATCGCCTATATGGAGGATCTGGATCCCAGGACCTCCACAATTATTGAAGCGGCAGCAATACTCCATGATATAGCCATACGCTTTGTCGAGACCAATCGCATAAGCTCTTCAGGCAAACGGCAAGAGGAGTATGGCTCAATTATCGCCAGACCAATACTTGAATCGGTCAGCAAAGACAGTGAATTTATCGAGCGGGTACTCTACCTGATTGCCCATCACCACACCTATGAAGATATCTCCGGTATAGACTATCAGATACTGATCGAAGCAGATTTTATTGTTAATGTAGATGAAGGCAACATCACCCTCAAAGCCTTTCTCAATGCCAGAGAAAAGTTCTTCAAGACCAGTAGCGGGATAATGCTCTCCAAGAAATACCTCAGAAGGTGAGCCTATTCTTTATGGGCCTGCCAGATTGAGGTACTGAATTTACAGCTGGTAAACTCCGCCCGAAATGACGACTCCAGCGGACTGCACGCATAAAGGCCAAACCGAACCGGTTTCTCCACCCCGGTATAAAAGGTCTCCTTGGCTTTGACCATATCGGTATCACCAAGCGCATGCAAATGGAATACCCGTAGCTGCTGATACGAAGTACCTTCAAAGGAAAACTCCAGCAAAAAGTCTGCCCCTCTGCGGCTGAGGCGATACCAGATCATACCTGTATGCTCAATATCCTTGGTCGCCCAATCGGAATAACCGAGATTGGTTACCACACTACCGAGCCGACCATAACTCACATCCTCATGTTCAATAGAGGCCTTGAACCAGTTATCCGAATCCAGATACATAATCAGCCCAGCCTGATCAAAACGCTGCTGATAATCAAACTCAACCATACAACTGAAGGTAAAATTATCCGTGGTCTCAAAGAGAAAAGCCGGTGCATTATCATTCTGAAATCCATAATAGCTCCGCTGCCAGAAATCTGTCTGCGGATCGGTATAGATAATCATTTTTTCATTATCAACCGAACAGCGCTCAGGCTTATATAGCCACTCCCCCTTACTCAGTTCAAAGTTATCACTCATAACCCACCCTTTCACCCAGATCACCCAGAAATATTACCAGATAAGACAGCCTAACTGTCATTATTTATTATATGCCCCATCTTGACCGAGAGCACCGCAAGTCCACTCGCTAGATCCTCCTGCTGCACTACGACATCCTTCGGCACCTTGAGTTTTACCGGAGTAAAATTCCAGATCCCGCGTATCCCCGCCTCAATCATCAAATCCGCCACTGCCTGCGCTGAATCCGAGGGTACACATAGAATTGCCATCTGCAACTGCGTCCGTTGAACTATTTTCTGCAGATCTGCCAGAGGCAGTATGGGAATATCATTGATCTCAGTACCTACTATTGCCGGATCAATATCAAAAGCAACCGGTATCTTGAGTCCATACTTTTTGAGTCCAGAATACCCGGAGAGGGCACTCCCCAGATGACCTACCCCGACCAGAGCCGCCTCGGACTTCGAATCCCAGGCAACAATAGCATTGATAGCCTCATACAATTCAGCCACATTATACCCGTACCGGGGTTTTCCCACATAGCCGGTAAAGGATAGATCTTTGCGCACCCCGATTGGCTCAAGTCCCATCTCCTCAGCCAGTTGTTTGGAAGATATCGACTCCACACCCTCATGCTTACAGCGTCTGAGAATACGCAGATACATGGGCAAGCGGCGAATTGTTGGGATCTTGGCCACATTTCCCTTCTGATTCAGATCAAAGGCATTATTCGGTTTATTTTTTTTCATACAATTCCCTCTCTATATATAGCCGATATAAAGAGTACAATTCACACAATACAAACAACCTGTTAGCAGATAACAGGTTAATAATTTAGTCTTCTGCATTGCAACCTTTAAAAAAGGGAGGAAAAGAGGCAGCCATACAGAAGACTAATTTACACTAGCTTAAATATACATAAATATATGTACTATACAAGTCTTATTACACAAGTTTTGGATCATAAGACTTCAGATAGAGCTCCTTGAGTTCGGCAATCAGCGGATAACGTGGGTTACCCCCAGTACACTGATCATCAAATGCCTGTACCGCCAGTTCATCAACTGCAGACTTGAACTCATGCTCATCAATACCGGCGTCTCTGATACTTGCAGGGATTCCGACCTTGGCCTTGAGTTCAGAAATTGCCTGCATCAGGCTCTTGACCAGTTCATCATCGGTCTTGCCCGGCAATTCAAGGTATCTGGCAACACGCGCATAACGCTCCTTACAGTTGGGATACTCATACTGAGAGAATGCCGCCTGCTTGGTCGGAGCAGCAGAAGAGTTGAACTCAATCACCGCATTGATGAGTAACGCATTGGCCATACCATGTGGCAGGTGGAATCTGGCTCCCAGCTTGTGCGCCATTGAGTGGCAGATACCGAGGAACGCGTTGGCAAAAGCCATACCCGCCATCGTAGCCGCATTATGCACCTTCTCCCGCGCCACCAGATCCTTCTCTCCATCCTCATACGCTCTAGGCAAATACTTGAATAAAATACGGGTAGACTCCAGTGCCAGAGCATTGGTATAGTCACTGGCCATAATTCCGGCAATAGCCTCAAGGCTGTGCGTAAGCGCGTCGATACCAGAGAAACCGGTCAAGGATTTAGGCATAGTCTTTACCAGATCGGTATCACAGATCGCAATATTCGGGGTCAACTCATAATCCGCCAGGGGATACTTCTTGCCGGTAGCATCATCAGTAACCACGGCAAAAGGCGTAACCTCACTACCGGTACCACTTGTGGTGGAGATTGCAACCATGAGCGCCTTCTTACCCATCTCCGGGAAGGTGTAGACACGTTTACGGATATCCATAAAGCGCATCGCCATGTCATCAAACTCAACTTCAGGATGCTCATACAGTACCCACATCATCTTGGCCGCATCCATCGGTGAACCGCCACCCACAGCTATAATGACATCGGGTTGATAGATCAGCATCTCCTCCACCCCCTTATTGATCGTGGTCAGATCGGGATCGGGCTTTACCTCATAGAATACAGTTGAGTCGATGTTGAGTCCATCCAAATGTTTTTGAATTGTCTCCGGAATTCCCAGATCATAGAGCGGCTTGTCGGTAACGATAAACGCTCGTTTCTTACCTTTGAGGTCGGTAAGCGCTACCGGCAGGCAGCCGCGCTTGAAGTAGATCTTCTCAGGTACACGAAACCAAAGCATATTCTCTCTTCTCTCTGCTACTGTCTTGACATTCATCAGGTGTTTAACTCCTACATTCTCACTCACACTGTTTCCACCCCAGCTACCACAACCAAGGGTCAGAGACGGCTCCAGTCTGAAGTTATAGACATCGCCGATCGCCCCTTGTGACGCAGGCTGATTGATTAAGATTCGCCCGGCATTCATCAATTCGCCGTAGCCAACTATCCGCTCCTTATTATCGAGATTGGTATAGAGCACAGCGGTATGCCCGATACCACCAAACTCCAGCAGCGCCTTGGCGGTCTGCTCAGCCTTGGCAAAATCATCGGCTTTATACAGAGCCAGTACCGGAGAGAGCTTCTCAAAGCTGAACGGCTCTTCACGTCCGACGACACTCACCTCACCCACCAAAACCTTGGTACTCACCGGAACGGTTACACCACCAAGTTCTGCAATCTTATACGCAGGCTGCCCGACGATTGCGGCATTGAGTTTTCCGTCTATAAGCAGCACTTTAGCAATCTTTGCCGCCTCTGCTTTGCTCAGGATATGCGCTCCACGCAGGGTTAACTCCTGCTTTACTTCATCATATACATCCTTTACCACTACCAGTGACTGTTCAGAAGCACAGATCATACCATTATCAAAGGTCTTACTGATCAGTACAGAGTTCACCGCCATCTTGATATCTGCGGTCTCATCAATCAACGCTGGCGTATTTCCTGCACCTACCCCGAGTGCCGGCTTACCGCAAGAATATGCCGCCTTTACCATACCCGGACCACCAGTAGCCAGAATAATATCCACCTCAGGATGATTCATAAGCTGCTGTGAGAGTGCTACCGTCGGCTCTTCAATATACCCTATAATCCCTTCCGGCGCTCCGGCCGCAACCGCTGCGTCGAGAACAATCTGTGCGGCCTTGCAAGTAGCTTTCTTAGCACGTGGGTGTGGTGAGAAGACGATTGCATTCCTCGTCTTGAGGGCAATAAGCGATTTGAAGATTGCAGTAGAGGTCGGATTGGTTGTTGGCACCACCCCACCGATTATACCGATAGGCTCCGCTACCTTGCGAATACCAAACTCTGTGTCATCTTCGAGTACACCACAGGTTTTGGCATTCTTAAACTTGTTATAGATAAATTCTGAAGCGAAATGATTCTTGATTACCTTGTCCTCGGCAACGCCCATACCTGTCTCTTCACGAGCCAGCAGTGCCAGCTCAATACGCGCACTAGCTGCAGCCATCGCAGCTTCCTTGAAGATCTTGTCAACCTGATCCTGGGTATAAGTAGCATAAACCTTCTGCGCTTCCTTGGCTTTAGCAATCACCGCTTCCAGATTTGCTTCGGCCGCATTCTGTTCCGGCTCAGCCTTTGCCGCTGTCTTTTTAACCACCATGTCTTTCCTCCTTTTATAAATAACACATGTAAGATGCAATAATACAACCACTCAATCTTAACCTAGCGCTGGCCAGGGTACTACATGTTCAACACCCTTAACCAATACTTATATCGATATCTTATTATCGATATAGAAAGTATAACAGTAATTCCCAGGCAATCAAGAGAAAAGATATTTTTTTATCGATATTTAATAAAATAGGTGTGTCTGATCAATACAGGCACACCTATAAACAATTAATAAATAAGATATTACAATCAATTAAAGTAATACATATTAATTCAAAATAAGTTTATAATATAATTATTACTCTTGCGCAATGCATATATTTTCTACTTCCAATGCAACAATCGCTCCATGATATCATCCTGAACATTCCGAGCTGCATCGATACAGAGGAAGATTCCTTCAGGAGCCACCTCGTCCATAAAGTGTTCAAGCTCATCAACTTTGAGATATACCACTACGGATTTTCCCTGCGACTGTATCAACTTGATGAGTCCAACCCATTGCATTATCGGCGCATCATTGCCCAAGCCCTGTTCCCACTGAATCGCCTTCAAATTCTCAATACCCAGTATTGACTCAATGTGATTGGCCACGCCCTTTCCGTCCATATGAAAGATTACACGATCCATCATCTTGGCCTCAAACTCCAGAGCCGGTTTACAGAACTCGGTAAAGATATCCCCCGCCACCAGGCTGGAAAAATCAGCTTGAATAATATGGTTTTTTCCGGCAAAGGTCGGTAGTGCAAGCCAGGACGCAGAAGGATGACCATGTTCAACACTTATAAGATTGTAAAATGTATCATAGATATTTCTGAAGTCACGCTGCGGTATTTTCAGAAGATTATGTACCGCATCAGGGAAGTTAACCAGATCCCGACACAGATTCTCCGGCTCTATCCAACCTGCAAGGGTATCGATACCGGTAGACCAGCTAGTAAGCCCCACTATATACCGGTTTTTACACTTCTCAAGGGCGATTCTGGTCTGCTCCAACAGGTTCTGATAATATATATTATCCTCGGAGAATACCAGCTTCTGTACTTCATACAGATCTTCGGCATTACGCAGTTTGGGCTTGGCCCACGCCGACACTTCGCAGAACTCAAGCTCCATCCCGTAAAACGCGCCGTAAATCTCAGTACCCAGATTTGGCCAGAACACCGGAAAGGTCTCACCCTTAGGACTCAGCCTCTCAAGCCGCTGGATTGCCGTATCCACTTGATACTCTGCATCCAGCCACCGCGCTTTGAAGCTGTCCCATTTGCTCTTATCCAACTCTACACTCTCATCATAGAGCCGGTGATAACTTGCAAATCTTACCGGCGGTCTATCCAATACTTCGCCTTCAAACCAGGCTTCAACCCGCTTCAGCGCACCTGCATAATCCTGCATAGTCTTAATTCCAAAGCTCATGATAATCCTCCTTATTCAGTCTACAACCGCCAGAAGAACCAGCCTCTAAGTGTAATTTACCCTGTAGCATACGCCTAAACAATTGCATATCTACCGGAAATAATACATAATATACTTATTCTGCGTTGAGACGAGGAGGCGAGAGATGTGTACTGCTGAAAACAATGATAGAATAACAAACCAAATTATGCAGATTGAAGAATCGCGACTGCAATATTTGCGTAAGTTATACCCTTTATCCGAACTAATGATTAATTCGCTTGAGTACTATCAAAATACCGCCTCAGACCTTACAAGAAACGATAATGCAGCAGGTACACTCCTACTGCTGCATAGCGGTGAAGGACGAATAGCCTACACCCACGCAACATATACGCTGACAGGCGGTTCTTTTATTTTTATCCCCCCGGCTACGCCCTACCGCATAAGCCAGGCGCAAAACTTGAAGCTCTACAGACTCTGCTTTTCCGGCAAACTCTGCCAGTTCCTTGCCACTAAAACCTCTACTTCATTCTGCAAGCCTACCTTTACCCCAGAACTACATACCCTTGAGGAAAAGCTGAATCAAATCCTCCAGCAACTCGGACAAAGGCAGGATTCCGAAGCACTCACCTATAACTCCATGCTTCTCTGGTCAATACTGGCCGAACTACTATTCAATACAGCTATCAGCGGAACAGACAGTGCGCCAAACCCCATAGAATCAACCATAATCTTTATGGAGAAGAACCTCAATCTTGACCTCACTCTGGAAGAACTAGCGACAAAAGCCGGCTATTCACCTTCGCACTTCAGCGCCATATTCAAAGAAGAGACCGGCGAATCACCGATCACCTTCTTTATCAATCTCAAAATGCAACTCGCCTGCGAATACCTCAAACAGACCAGCAAGTCGGTAAAAGAGATATCCTATATCCTCGGCTATAGCAACCAATACTACTTCTCTCGCCTCTTCAAGACCCATATAGGCCTCAGCCCGTCGGATTATCGCGTGCAATTCAGCTAGCTAAGAAAAAACCACTTATGTCAACTCACGCTCAATCTGCGGTAAAACAATAATGCGCCAATACCCGGCATTTAGCTATTAACCAGTCTATAATTCATTCAGAATACAAATTGCTTGACACTAGACCTCACTACAAAGATAATCCGCCAATTCTGCCGGTGTCTCAACAATCAGATCTGCCCCATGCTCCTCAAGCTCTTGCCGGCTTCTGAATCCCCATAACACCCCACAGGCAAACATCCCGGCATTCTTAGCCGTCTGCATATCCACCGAGCTGTCACCAATATAAATCCCCTTTTCAAGACCAGCCCCTGCCTCTTCAGCAACCAACCTTACCCCGGCCGAATCCGGTTTACCAGCAACCCCTTCGCGTTTACCTCTAAACGCTTTAAATCCATATGGCGCAAAGTACCTCTCCTCGATATCGCTCATATAGCGATCTGGCTTATTCGAGAGTACCGCCATAATTACACCGGTAGCTGCAATTCTGGCCAACGCTGCTTCAATCCCGGGATATACCCTGGTCTTCACGTGGCAATTTGCCGCATAAATCTCTGAAAACTCAGCATGCACCTTATGAATAATCTCTTCACAACGCGCAGTCTCGGGTAAGGCCTGGGTAATCAAATTGAGTGCGCCTTTACCGATGATGGTGTAGTAACTAGTGTACGGCAATTCTCTATAACCGTTATTCTTGAGTGCGGCATTTACCGAATCCGCCAGATCCTCCAGGGTATTCAGTAATGTTCCATCAAGATCAAATACTATAAAATCAAATTTACTCATCTTCACCTCTTTCCAGCTTTTTCTCTATCTTCAAATAATATTCCTTGAACCAATCAAGCGCCGCTTCCCGCGTAGTAACCAAGCCTTCAAGCTGAGCATCTTTGAGTGCATGCAGTATGCGGCTGAACAACGGACCGGGTTCATAACCCAGAGTAATAAGATCATTACCAGTCAATAATGCAGGTGCTTCAGGCGGGCGATTCCTCTCTTCCTCAAGTGCCGAGACTCCGAAATAATACGTATCCAGCAGTGCATGGCTAGAGGCGCAGTCTATGCGGTGCAGCTCCAGGTGCAGCGGGAAAAACGGATCCTGCAAAAATCTACGTCGTTTGGGTAAGCGCATCTTTTCCAGACTTGAAAAATGCATATGCCTCCCAATCAATTCATGTACCGTTTCAATCACCTTTTTCGGACGTTTGAAGCGGGTAAGAATACAATCACTCATCTCAGCGCTGAGATAATCATGCCTATTGAACCGTATACGCCCATCGACAGTTATAACCCGGGGTTTAGCTATATCATGGAGAAGAATAGCCCAGGCCAGTACCTCCCGCTCAAACGCCCCCACCGGCAAATTCTCTGCAAACATCCCCAGCATAATTTCAGTATGGGTAAAGACATCCCCCTCTGGATGAAACTCCGGTGGTTGCGGGCAGCCGCGCAGCTCTATAGCTTCCGGCAACACATGCTGCAATAGATTTGTCAAGTAGAGCAAGGACAGCACCCTACCGGCACCTTTACAGCAGAGCATTTTGAGTAATTCGGAACTAACCCGCTCCACACTCACCGTACGCACCAACCCAGCCAGTTCTGTTACCGCAGCCAAGGTATTCTTCTCAATCTCAAAACCAGTCTTCAGAGCAAAACGTACCGCGCGCAGTAAGCGCAAATGATCCTCCAGAAACCGACTTCGCGCTTCACCAACAGTCCGAATTACCCGTAATTCCAGGTCTTCTCTTCCCCCGACATAATCCAGCACTTTATCCCGTGCCGGGTCATAAAGAAGCGCATTGATAGTAAAGTCTCTCCGTTTGACATCTTCCTCTGCGGTTGCAAACTCCACACTCTCAGGCTTACGTCCATCAATGTACGCACCATCACTGCGAAAGGTTGCCACTTCATACTCATCCCCGGCCAGCACCACAATAATAACCCCAAAAGCCTTACCGACAGCGACTGTCTTGGCGAAGAGGCCTTCAACCACCTCCGGCAAAGCTGAAGTTACAATATCCCAATCCTCGCTTTCTTCACCAAGCAAATAATCTCGCACACACCCTCCCACCAGGTATGCCTCATACCCAGAGTCTTTGAGACGGTTTATAATAAATTCAGCGTTGGGGTCTACTCGCATAAATTCTTCCTGCATATAAAATAAATAACGGTCGGTATCAAACCGACCGTAAACCATACTATCAGCTTATGCTGACTAAAACAATACCTTAATAAGATAACCCAGAACCAAAATTATAAAGAAAGCAAAAAAGACCACCAGCGATTTACCCATTAAGCCATTATTCAAGCTCGATAGTCTGCGTTTAGTTTCAGACTTACAAATATTATTACGAACTGCGGTGAACATCGCAAATCCCTGTTTTTCCAGAGGACTACAAATCTTGATTATCTTTTCATCTAGTTCGGTATCTGCTTCAGCGTCTACCTCTTCAATATTCTGCGGCTTATCCTGATTCTGTTGTAGAACCGACATTGAGCAAGCTGCCAAAGAACCCACAGTCAAATCTTCACTCTCGGTAACCGCTACATCATCACCAGCAAATTCCACTTCAACAATATCAACATCATACTCGGAATCCAGCTCGACGACTTCAACCCGATACTCCTCTACGTGGTCGTCTTGCTCAACCTCCACTCTATATGCTGCAGCACATTCTGCAACCAGTTCAACAAATACTTCGTCAAACCCAGACTCATTTACCAGATCTACATTGAGATCTTCTACATAAATCGTATTATTCAATTTTTTTACTTACCACTAACAATTATCTTATACATTAAACATCCAGACTAAACAGACTATCATCCTCTCCATCGGTTGAATACTTTCCAAACTTGAGATCAATTTCAATACGCAAGTTTATACTCTTTACAAACTCAGCTTGTGCATCAGGGAAAGACTCCAATTTTCGCCGAGCCAGATACTCAAACCGATGAATAAGATGCTCTAGCAACTTCTCTTTATTTGGACCAAATTTATTATGCAATAATCCATCAGAGCCAAAGCCCATATCAACCAGCATCTGGTCAACATTCTCATCATCAGAGTCTTCAATAAGATCTATACTCGGCTTCGGTACCGGTACCGTCTCAACCCCTACGACATAATCATCGCCATCAACCTCTGACTCAATATACTCAATATCAGATTTCAGATCATCAAACAAATCATCAGATTGATCGGAATAGAGTTCTCCATTATGCAACTCACTAGGATCTATCTCAGTCATCGTACCAGCATTATTAAAATCAAAAGCATTCAAACTCGGCTCTGAAACTTCAGCGGCTGCCGCCTCCTCCTCCTCAACATCGAACTCACTATCAATATCGAAAGCAGATTCCATCAAATCACCGATTGATCCACTCTCAAGTGTATCACTACTCTCTTCAAGCGAGCTTATAGCCTCATTGAGCGCGTCTTCCAATTCACTCTCTTCCTGCTCATCCAAGCCAGAGAAAGAACTATCACTTGTAAGATCATCTAGTAATGAATCAAGATCCTCATCAGAATCTAAATCTGATGATACGTCGTCAAAATCAAAACTATCATCATCATTATTCTTGGCATTCACAACATTTTCCTCCGGTTTCAAACTATCAGCGGTATTATCAACATAAAAAGAATCATCCCCTGCATCACTCTCAGCAAAATCCAAGATATTGCTGAATTCATCCACTTCATCACTACTCAAATCATCTTCATCCGCGTAGTCAAAGAGAGAGTCATCCCAAGAACCTTCTTCTTCTTCCTCTGCCTCAGCCGCATCAGACTCACCCGGCCGGAACTCTTCACGGCACTCTGCCAAGAGCGCAGACAGATCCTCTTCTTCTTCTTCCTCTGCCTCAGCCTCGTCAGACTCACCCGGCCGGAACTCTTCACGACACTCTGCCAAGAGCGCAGACAAGTCCTCTTCTTCTTCCTCAATCTCGTCAGACTCACCCGGCCGAAACTCTTCACGGCACTCTGCCAAGAGCGCAGACAAGTCCTCTTCTTCTGCCTCTGCCTCAGCCTCATCAGACTCACCAGGGCGAAACTCTTCACGGCACTCTGCCAAGAGCGCAGACAGATCTTCTTCCTCTGCCTCAGCAGACTCACCCGGCCGGAACTCTTCACGACACTCTGCCAAGAGCGCAGACAGATCCTCTTCTTCTTCCTCTGCCTCAGCCTCGTCAGACTCACCCGGCCGGAACTCTTCACGGCACTCTGCCAAGAGCGCAGACAGATCCTCTTCTTCTGCCTCAGCAGACTCACCCGGCCGGAACTCTTCACGGCACTCTGCCAAGAGCGCAGACAAGTCCTCTTCTTCTGCCTCTGCCTCAGCCTCATCAGACTCACCAGGGCGAAACTCTTCACGGCACTCTGCCAAGAGCGCAGACAGATCTTCTTCCTCTGCCTCAGCAGACTCACCCGGCCGGAACTCTTCACGACACTCTGCCAAGAGCGCAGACAGATCCTCTTCTTCTTCCTCTGCCTCAGCCTCGTCAGACTCACCCGGCCGGAACTCTTCACGGCACTCTGCCAAGAGCGCAGACAGATCTTCTTCCTCTGCCTCAGGTTCTACTCTATCCCCGGTACTGGTAGACGCCGACTTAGGATCAATCGACGTACTCACCGTCGCCGCACCAGCACTGTTACCCTCTAATGCAGTTACATCTCGAAACAACTCATCACCATACTTATGATCTTTCCACTCTTTTTCAAGTTGGAAAATTGCATCTGCAAAAATATTATCAATTGTACGGCTCTGACGCATTACCTTCAAACTCCCACCTAGTAGTATATTCAGAGGAATCCAAACCACAAAGAACTAACCGGCGCCAACTCTAAATATACAAAACAACACTTTTTTTTAATTATTATATTATAACTTTTTTCATAAAAAAACCAAAACTCTTTTCGTACTTTACGAAAAAATAGCTAAAGTCAGATAAAAATTGTGGGGCACTCCGCAATAGAGCGCCCCACAATTTTTACCTAAAAAATGACATCAAGGTCTTCACTTTGCCCCAGCCGCCTCGGCAAAAGCAATATTGACGAATTTATCATAGTCAATTGGCGTCGCCAATTTTCCAAGATTCTCCTGAAAGTAACTCTGTATCTTCTTCAGATCGTCGAGTACCGGCATTAATTCATGAGTTGTAATTCTATCGACAGGTTCGGTAAGAACCTTCTCAATAACATCCACGTCCTGCCCTAGGAAATCAGCACCGACAACAGCCGCCTCCTTTGGATTATTCTGAATATAAATACCAGCTTTGACCAATAGATTAATAAACTCCTGTACCGCTTCCTTATCCTCCAATGCCGGCTCACGCATCACCAAAACACAACAAGGATGATTAGGCCAGATATCCTTGGAAAGCGCCATAACCTTGCCGATTCCCATCTTCTCAACCTGACTACCAAACGGCTCAGCAACGATAAAACCTGCAAGCTCGCCTTCTTCATCCCATTCCACCGCCTCAGGAATCTGCCCCGGAGCCATAACCTCTATCTGTACATCCTTACCTGGACCCATTTCCAGACCTTTGGCTTTGAGTAATTTATGGAACAACAGGGTATGGATCGACAACTGATACGGAAATACCACAATCTTACCTTTGAAATCACTCAGCGACTTTACCCCGCCCGAATTGCTTGACGCAATAATCGAACCATTCTTATGACCGAGCAAAACAAGCTGAATATCTGCTCCCGAAATAAAGAGTTCCATAGCAAATGGTGCAAGAATAAAAGCACCATCAACCTCTTTATTACGCAAAGCATCTCCTATCTCATTCCAACCTACCTTTTTTACAGGCTCAATTGTACATTTCTCAAGGCTGGCAATTCCTTTGTTCTCCATATCTTTTGCCACCCCAAGTACCAGATGATCAGTAATTGGAAGGTGTGCAATCTTCAGTGCCTTCTTACTCATTTAACATCTCCTAAATATTTAAATAATACACTAATGCCAGGATAGATATTAGCGACTGCTACGCTAGCCCTCTGCTATAGCAAAACACAATTTCTGGAAAAAGGCAAGTTTTTTTCCAACATTATCAATCTTTTTTTATAGTAGTATATACGAAGCTTGAACCCATAATTTGAACTGCTACAGTATCATGGTCAGTATTTGCCAAAAATTACTGAAAAAAAACAAGTCCCTTCTAGGGGGGGGGTTAGAAGGGACTCCAACATTACAGCGATACAGTTCAAAACTATTATAGGGGGAAGTCTTAAACCAACACTGAACGCATTTTTAGTGTAAAGCCGATCAAATCTGCTTTACATCTAAAAGGATACTGTATTTACCAAAACATGTCAACAATTTTTCAACATTTTATCCATATATCCCCAATATGTTTAGTAACCACACAACATATTGTATTTCAGTCAGTTATAATAATTACCGCCAAATATCAGTCTTGTTTACAAAAATATTTTCGAAACATATTAGCCTTTTTACCAATTGTTTACTATAATAACCCAGATAAATGACTTGAATTACCTGTCAAAACTAGCAATTTAACCAGCAATTATTTTGACTCAGGAGATGATATGATCCAGGAATGGAAAGAAAAACTCAAAACTCAGATTGATTTTTTACGCGGTGATTTTACTCTAGCTTCCGGTAAGAAGAGTGATTTCTATTTCAATGGCAAGACCTCAACCCTAAGGCCTCTCGGCTTGAATCTAACCGCCAAACTCCTTCTGGAGATGCTCAAAGACAAGGGAATTAACCGTGTCGGCGGCATGACCCTCGGCGCTGATGCGATGATCGGCGCAGTCGTCGCTCTCAGCTTTGATGACGGCACCCCATACGAAGGCTTTATTGTACGCAAAGAACCCAAAGGGCACGGTACCGGTCAGTGGATAGAGGGTCCCGAACTCAAACCAGGCGACAAAGTAGCTATCCTTGAAGACGTCGTCACTACCGGCGGCAGCTCCATCAAAGCCATCGACAGAGTTCTTGAGACCTGCCCGGAGGTCGAGATTGTCGGAGTCTTTGCTTTAGTAGACAGACTGGATGGCGGCGAAGCAGCCCTGGCGGAGAAGGGTTATAAGCTCTACTCAATCTTTACCAAGGATGATCTACTCTAAGTGCCCAAGTTCAAGGATGAATAATGCAGCGATTCGGTGTACATGTTTCGATTTCCGGAGGAGTTGACCAAGCCCCTAAACGCGCCCAGCAACTTGGATGTGATACTTTTCAAATATTTGTCAGTAATCCACGTTCATGGGCGGCACCGGAGATAACCGACCAACAGGTCGAGCTATTCAAAGAAGAGGTTAGCAACAGGTCGCTGGCTCCGGTCATCGTACATACCACCTACCTGCCCAATCTGGCAAATCCCGAGAGTCAAGCGCAGCGTAAAGCTATTGAGCACACCAAACTGCAATATCTCGCTGCTGGCCAGCTGGGCGCGTCGTATATTATTCTCCACCCCGGCAGCCACAAAAAGGTCGGACTTGATAAAGGTATAAGCCAACTCAGTTCCGCACTACGCGAGATCACCCACGAAATCCCAAACGGGCCGATGTGGCTGCTGGAGAATACTGCGGGTGGCGGCAGCACTATCGGCAAGACCACGCAAGAGCTCAGCGCCATCTTTTCCGGCTGCGACCTCGGCGCAGAGAAGATCGGAGTCTGTTTTGACACCTGCCACGCCTTTGCCAGCGGCATCGACCTCCGAAACAAGACGGCCTTTCCCCGCTTCTGCCGCGAACTTGAAGCCGGTATGTATCCGGGGGCGGTAAAGCTGATACACCTCAATGACAGCCTCTTCGGCCTCGATAGCGGAAAAGACCGCCACCAGCATATCGGACTGGGCAATATCGGCGAAATCGGTATGAGGAATATCCTCAAGTCAAAATACGCCCGTAACCTGCCGATCATCCTGGAGACACCGGTGAATGCCGAACGTAACGACATCGCTAATCTACAGGCAGCCAGAGACCTGGCTGAGTGACTCAGAATTGGATTTATTATGCATACAGACTTATTTGTTATCGATCCCTACTTCGGCTGGATCTTATTTGGCCTGGCCGGAGTTATAGTTGGCTCAGAAAAGGGTGGTCTGGCCGGTATCGGCATTCTGGCGATCCCAATTATGGCGAGTATCTTCCCGGCAGCGCGCTCTGTCGGCATCCTCCTGCCGCTGCTTATCTGCGGCGACATTCTGGGGATCTACTTCTACCGCAAGAGTGTAGTCATCAGCGAAGTACTCAAAGCCCTGCCCCTGGTCATCATCGGCATAGTCTGCGGCTACCTGGTTCTCAAATATTATCCTATCGACGACACCGGACTCAAACGCCTCATCGGCGCCATCGTCCTCTTCATGCTTATCTTCTCGGAGTGGCAGCGGCGCCAGAACTCCGGCAAGCTCCCAGAGCGCAACCTGATCATCATGATAAGCCTGGCCTTTCTCGGTGGTTTCACCTCGATGCTGGCCAATGCCGCCGGGCCGGTGCTCACCCTCTACCTCCTTTACCTCGGCATGAACAAGGAAGAATTCATGGGGGTTCGCTCCTGGATCTTCCTGGTACTCAACGGCATTAAAATCCCTTTCCATGTCGACCTGGGCAATATCACCCTTGAATCTCTACATATGGATCTGTACATCATTCCGGCCATCGCCCTCGGTTTCTTCCTGGGCTTCAAACTACTCAAACGCCTCCCCGAGCGCAGTTTCAATATCATTATCAAAGCCCTGGCCTGTGTCGCCTGCCTGAAGCTGCTCTTTTTCTAAAAGTATAACATTAAAAAGCGATTAAAAGGAGTTGACAACACCCCTCAAAATCTTAGAATGTACAGACACATTTAAAGTAGTTCAAAATAATAATGCCGGGGTGGCGGAATGGCAGACGCGAGAGATTCAAAATCTCTTATCCATTAGGGTGTGGGGGTTCAAATCCCCCCCCCGGCACCAATCTGTATCATTAAGACCAATACTATTAGCATCGTCTAAAACACTGTTTTTTACAGTGTTTTTTCTTTTATGGTAAGCACTTACGTTGATTTCTGAATCTTTTCTGTTATTGGCTGATTGTCCAGAGTTGTCCAGACAGTTTTTGGCATTGTGTGCAGAAATAGGCAGTTTTTCGCCACCTCTAAAAATCAAATTATCTGATACGCATTCAACTTCATCTGTCCCGGTTGCAGTATTTTCATTCGATAATGGTTTTATTTCTGGCAATGCTGCAATTGCTTGCCGCTTATCTGTAATCATAATATGAGTGTATGCCCGCATTGTTAGATTTATGTCACTATGTCTCATAAGTCGCTGCTCTGTCTGTGGTAAGAGACCGCTTCTGGCAAGCCTTGAGCAATAAGTATGCCTCAAGCTGTGAAAATCACACTTCCCGAAGTCATTAATATATTCAATGCCAGCTGCCTCAAGGTCTTTTTGTACCATATAATACCCTTTTTTTCCCATTTTTGGGAAAGCTTTTGCTTTTGGCAGCTCTGGATTCGATTGAAAGTAAGTATTTATAGCTTCTGACAGCGATTGTTGTAGTGGCAGGGTGTCAGTTAGGTTGTTTTTAGAGTTTATATCACGTACAGTAACAGTTTTTGTTTCGAAATCGAAATCATCTCTAACCAGTGTACGGATTTCATTGTGACGTAATCCTGTTGTTAGTGCTAGCTGATAGACTAGTGATCTTTCATAACCATTCAGGCCGGAGTATGTCTTTTCAGATTGTTCTGCTGCTGGTATAAGGGCAGCAAGTTCTAACTCTGTTAATGCCCTGCGTTGTTCAGTATTACCTGAATTTAGAGGCAGTGGTTTGATTGCTGCGACAGGATTGTCAGGTATTCGGTTGTTTTCAACTAACCACCTACAGAACTGTTTGAGTGCTTGCAGATAATGGTTGCATGATTTCGCTGATAATGCTTGATTCTGGTACTGTTGAGATATCCACCTGTCAACCTTTGAGGCTGAAATATCGTGTATGAATATAAGCGAATTTTCAGTAATAATTCTGGATATCCTGAAACGTTGCTTTCTTATTCTCTCTGGCTTTAAATTTCCTTTTGCTGATTGACTCTCCTGATATTCAAGAAAGTCCTCAAGATGAGCCTTGAGAGTCTTGGATTTCTCAAGTTGGGATTGTGATAACAAGCCATGCTTAACAAGTTTTTGTTTTATCCGCTCCGGCAAGTTTTCTAACCAGTCACTGAGTTCTCGATCTGGTCGCTCACCTGATACCATACATGCATCAAGGGTTTTAATATTCTCCTCAAGCCTCAAGCTTGCTCTGCGGTCGGTGTAGGCTACCAGTCGTAATCTACCACCGATTTTAAGGTGAAGGTCTATTAAATATTTCCCGTTGTTCTGCTTTGTCAAACTCATTTTAAGCCTCTTTAAATTTGTATTATATCTATATGATGATTATAGTATACCACCTGATTAGTATGATATCAAATTGTATCTTTTAAGCTTTCCCATTTTTGTTGATTAGGGCAGCCATGATCAATCCATTTTTCAAGTTCAGCTTTCTGCCATAAGACACGACTGCCTAGCTGTCTTGGTTTTGGTAATTTTCCTTCGCTTCTGAGGCTGTAAAATAAGCTCCGACCGATTCCAAGTAGTTTGGCTGCTTCTGCTGCTGATAGTAGTGCTGGTGCAATTGTTGTTGATGTATTCATGTATTTAGTTCCTTAGCTCAACGGGGGAATATTCCTTGTCTCAAGGGGGTCGGGAAAAACGACTACTCAATCTTGAGTATCCGACTTCACTTGAAATAAAGGCAGGTCTTCGACTCAATCTAACCCCTTGAGTTGTAGACTATTTGGTACAAATTACCCCTGCGTATAAATTTGGTTTTGAGGCTGCTAGCTGCTAAAACAGCCTCAATTGTTTGACTGTATTACCTATGGTTTTCTATGGTTTCATGCTTTGCCAAGTTTGACGGTCAGGGCATTTTGCTCCAATCCATTCATCAATCTCCGATATATCCCAACGCCTATTACCGACTAACTTGAGACCTTCAGGAATTTTCTGTTCACGCCACAATCGGCTAATTTGACTTGCTGAAATTGACAAATAATCAGCTAACATTGTTCGATTTAGTAATTTTGGTTTTAAAGTTGGTTCTGGTTTAATTTCTGGTGTCATTGTCGCTCTCCTTTTCTGATTTGAAGTTTTCGATCATGGAATTATGTTCGTCTTGCTGCCATTGCAGAATAACCTTTGGTGCTGCAAATGCGATAATCGATAACGTTGGGATTATCAATGCAAACAATGGAAATGCTAGAATTGCAGTTATTGGATTATACATTGTCAAATTTTCCAAGAACATAAACTGGATAAATGCTAATGCATCAAGTCGGTCTTTCATTATTGCTCGCCTCCTTTAAATGAGCCACGTTGCGTTCAGCTTGAAAATGAATAATTACTCACACTCTCTTGTAAAAATTGATCTGGGGCTAATTCTGGAGGTTCACGTGCCTGCTCTGCCTCTTCTTTGCAAAGCCATTCGGGGTAGCCTTGTAGCTGTCGAATTACGTAAGTTTCAATATTCATTTTAAAACCTCTCTTTGCAAATTCTTTCATATCGTCGTAATGTTCCCAATGTTTTGTTATCTCAGGCGGTAGTTGCTCCTGAAGCCTGATAAGGTTTAAATACAAAAATACTCCAGCTGCTGCCTCGGATTGATAATTGATCGGGTCGGATTCTTCACACTCGATATTGAGTATGGTTGTGTCGCTGAAGACGTTTTTCAAATACAGTTTTTCATCATCAAACAGCCACTCAAATATTCGGTCATCATCGATCAGATTCCAGAACCGATAAAATGGCTTGGGACTGCACTCAACCATGTCAAATATTGCTTGTTGTTGATGGTGAGGTAAGCAATGATCATAAGAGGCACCGTACTTTAACCAGCAATATAGATCAATGTTGGTGAAGTTCAGATCGGTCAAGACAAGTCCGATTTCATGCATTGCCATATTAAAATCATAATCAAGTATTTTGCATATTGATCTGGCAGTGTGAACTTGATTGATTCTCTGCAAATATTGATTTGTCATTTTTTCAGTCTCTGTTATCGTTAGTTTTTAGGCTTGATGAAACCAATTTCCTCGAAGTTTGCACCATTGCGACCGAAGTCAAAAGCTATCTGCATTCCGTCACCTTGACCATTTCGTGCTTTTAGGATATGAATTGTGCGATTATGTGAAGCATCTACGGTTGAGTTGTCTGCACGGTGTATTTGAGAGTATTTTTCCGGGTGGCTTTCTAATAGTAAGACGGTGCTTGCTAACTTGCCAATTAATGATGTACCAGCAATATCACCAAGTGAAGCCTTCCCTTCAATCCTTTTTGTGGTGTGACAAATTAGTATTACAATTCCTTTGTATTGGTCTACCAGACCTGTAATTTTTCTGATAAATTCACCTTGGCTTTCGTATACATTGTTAGGGTCAAATGAGATCATAGTCATGTTGTCGATGATTAAGACTTGGACACCTTTTTCAAACTGAAATTTCATCCAATTGATCATATAATCAACATCAACATTTGCAACGTTGCCGGATTTATCAGGTATCAGTGGGTTTATACAGACTGCCGGTTCTATAAAATTTAACTCATTTTCAACACTATCAACAGCAGCTATCGCCCTCTCTTCAGCATCAACACAATCATCTGGCGTTAATAATGGGTCAAAACTTTTGGATAGCATAGCTGCAAATCGTAACGCGAGAAATTCATGATCACTTTCCAATGGAAGCAGCCTACAGTTAATATTTTTCCCCAGACAATTTAGCAAAAAATCTTGCGCAAGGAATGTTTTTGATGAACCGGGTGTACCAGCAATAATATTGTACGTTCCCGGCATTAGAATTTTAGTAATTCCAAGTCTGGGGTATGAAGTTAAAGCAATATTTTTTCGAGTAGTCTTGATTCCTCGAATTGCTGTTTCTGCAAAACTAACAGGGGGTGTTTCTTTTTCTAATCCTAAAGCACTAATTAATACGTCTGACTTATTGCCTTCAAAATTAAGTTGCTGTTTACTGTGTTGCTGGCTATAGTCGCTATAATCCAGTCCAGCCATTGAGCATAATTCTTTTAAGACTTCTGGTTTTTGTTGGGTTGGTAAGTTCTTAAAATGCTGGTTATACTTGATTCTGCAATGCCAATTAATGACATCTGGGCTTGAACCTTTCTCGCAATGATGGCTGTAACATATTGCAATTTTGCCGTTTTTGAGTATTTTGCAATTTTTATCATCGCCTCGGTGATCTGGACACTTACAGCAACCATTTGAATCGTAGGGTACTCTATGATTGTCGAAAAGCTGATACATTGTTAAATTGTCGGCAATATCTCGAAATACATCTTTGCTGTTCATGGTGTTTATTCTCCGTTTTCTATTTTTTGTTCGATTGCTTCAATTTCTTCAATGCTGAGTCCGGTTGATTCTTCCTCTGGTTCAGGTTCGGCTGGAGACTGGTAGTTCTTTGGTAAGTACCCCTCATAGTCTCTCTCTTTACCGAAGAAGTTTCCAATGCCTCGACGGAATTTTTCTTCTGTCTCTTCGCATTCCAAAGAGTAATTTTGAATGCTCTCAAGTAAGTCATACTTTGAGTGTTTTGTCAGTAGCTTCTTAAGATGCCCTTTGCCTCTGTTGCGAGTGCTGTCTACTCGTTTGACATTGCGACTGTATAAGTTTGCAATCTCTTCGACATCTTCAGGGTCAACTTCAACCTTTGGTTTTTGATCTTCAATAATACCAGTTTTGACTTCTTCCGAATCAACTGCATTAGTACTATTATTATTATTATTGTATAAGTGACTGATTATCAGTCGGGTGTCGTCTGAATATTGGTCGGGTGTCGTCTGAATATCAGTCGACTGATCATTGGTCGACTGAATATCAGTCAGGTTAAAAATTCGTATTGATGATCTTCCATTCCTTGGCTTGCTGGTGAGTATTCCAAGTTTCTCGAACTCACACAAAGCTCTACTGACAGTATCAACTGACTTAATATTGAGTCGGTTAGCAACTGATTTGCGGTCAACAGCAGTCGACAGATTTCCATCAACATAACTTCCGTAGCCGATTAAGACAAGTGCCTCTGAAGATGTCAGTTGTTTATGGCTGGCAAGGGTTAGGGCTAGTTTTGCCATATCAAGATTAATGAATGCGATTTGCTCATTGGGCATTATTCAGCCTCAGTGCTGCATGCATGACGGCTCGCTATTCGGGCAACATCAACAATAAAATCAATCTCAGAGTTTGTGTGTCCAAGTTCATATAAGTATGTTGTTGCTCTGGTAATACTCTGTTTTAGTGTTGTGTCACGCCTGTTGCGTGCATTTCTAAATGAGTTCGTTAATTCCTCAATTTGTTTTCTATGATCTTTGCTCATCTTTGAAACCTCCATAAAAAATAACACGTACTTATCACCATCAGCCTGCAAGAACTGTTTATCGTGGTAATAAATACGTGTTTTAAAATCCGATATTGTTCTTGCAGTGATCAACTACTCACAATATACTGGTTTTAATTTTTGGAATCAATTTGCGCTATTTGCGGCGCAATTTAGCGCAATATGTGAACTTTTAACATCTTTTATCTATAGTGGTTATGATGTCTTTTTTGTTGATTTATTTTTAAGATTTAATCCATCTTCTTCAAAATTCATCTCTTTTTTTAGATCTCTTAACGACTTGCTTACGGTTGAAACACTAATATTTAATTTGTTTGCAATTCCTTGCTGAGTTTCAAACGTATGATTCTTATCATATGCAGCAATGAGTGTCTTTTTTATAGCATTAAGGTTTTTCTTTGAGACGGCATTCTTTTTGTTCTGAGGAGTCTGCTTAGCTGGTGTTTTCTCGGATGACTGAATTATAGTTTGGACTGGTTTTAAATTTTCATGTGACCATAATGGTTCAGAAAAAAAATCATCAACATTTACAAAGTAATCTTTCCATGGTGAATGGAGTAATTCATCTGGTATTTCTATTAGATTTCTGATGTTATTAACATTAAGAGCCATTGAAATAGCTTCTGAGCTGGCAATTTCTACTGCAAAGCTAAATGACTTTGGAGGTTTTAGTTGATTTGGAACTATATATCCACTTTCTTTAAGCTCTCTTAATAAATACCAAATAAAGTGGTCTAATCTGTCAAGACAATAAATCAGGTTGTTTAAGGTGGAAACTAAATCTTGCAGTAATGGAGCGCAGGGCGTAGCCCGGAGCAGAATTACTGCAAGGGCGGTAACTTCTACGCCGCATCATTACTCTTCCCTCTCTCGCTAAAATATACTTCACGCGGTGTACGCTTACTCAGACTGGAATGCCTTCTTTCATTGTTGTAATACTCAAAATATTTATCTAACGCATCATACGCTGCAAAATAGTTCTTATACTCAGTCAAATAGACTTCTTCATACTTCACTGTACGCCAGAGCCGTTCGATCATTATATTATCAAACGCTCTGCCCTTACCGGACATGCTTATCCAGATCCTATTCTCTTTCAGCACTTCAGTAAAGTCATTGCTCGTATATTGGCTACCCTGATCTGTATTGAAAATCAATGGCTTTGACTCTTCAAGAGCATTCTTCAGTGCGCTTACACAGAAGCTGCTGTCCATTACCATAGAAAGCTCCCATGAAATCACATAGCGACTATACCAGTCCATTACAGCAGTAAGATATGCATTGCCGTGGCGGAGTGGAATATAGGTTATATCGCTCACCCAGACCTGATCAGCTTTATTGATTTTCATATCACGTAGCAGATACGGATATACTTTATGCTCTTGATTTTTAGCAGTGAAACGTTTCTTAGGGTATATCGCCTGTAAGCCCATCTCCCGCATCAAGCGTCTGACTTTATGCCGTCCAATTTTAAAACCAACCCTTCTCAAGTCTTCAGTGATTGTGCGAGAACCTTTAAAAGGATGCTTGATAAAGAGATCATCAATTACCTTCTTAATTTCAAAATCCTGCTTATTCTCAGCTTGTGATTTATAATAATAGGCTGAGCGAGAGATTTCTAAGAGTTCGCATTGCCTGGAGACAGACAACTTTGATTTATTTGGTTCAATCATGTTGCGTTTTTCCTCAACCGAGGAGCTCGTCAGATTTTTTTTTAAGCCAGTCGTTCTCGATTTTCAAACGACCAATTTGCTCATACAGTTTTGCCTTTTCATCTTCATCTTTAACAACTTTTTTCTTACGCTTATCTGAGAAAATATCGGGAAGTCCCTCAAGCATGGATTTCTTCCATTGCCTAATCTGGTTGGGGTGAACCTCAAATTTTGCAGCCAGCTCTGCGACAGACCGATCACCTTTAATCGCTTGCAAAGCAACTTTTGCTTTAAAATCAGCCGTAAAACTCTTTCTCATGGATAATTCCTTTCTCTATTAATACTATCGGAAAAATCCACCTTATTCAACTGTCCAGTTTTATTAGACCATTATAAAATACTGTTATACAGAAGTTTTAGCGTATTGGACTCACACAATACTTTTAACCATTTACTTTCTGGATGTTTTGAAAGCTCAATGCTGGTTAGGCTTAAAGGGGATAGAAATTCTAGCCACTCAATATTTTCATTATCTGAAGAAAAACGACTTGAAGTAGCTAATACATATGGTTTTAAAAGCGGATTTTTATAATCACAAAGAGCCAATAATTCAATTCTTGATGTTGTGATTAAGGAATAAAACATTTCAAAATCCGCATAATCTTTGTCTAATGGTTTTATACTATCAAACCCTTGTGTCATTTATATTGCCCCCTATCATACTTGAATACAATTGTACCATGAGTTATTAATTGCTATATTTTGCATTAGACGGGTTTCGCCTTGGCTAGTCAACCTTTTATGACAAATTTGTATGATTTTTATTGGACGATTTAGGTGTGAAAAAAACTGCTTCCGTTTACAGGGAAGCAGATGAAATTATTTTTATAATGGATTATTAACTTATAATCCGGCTTGTATTGTTATAGGTGGATTCAAATTCCAAGTGCAACACTTGAGTTAAAATAGAAAATAGTAAGGTGGTCGATATATAGTTCGCCAAAACCTTCTATTTCTATCACTCAAGGAGAGCATATGAAAAAGAAATACCACCACCTTACTTATGAAGATCGTACAGTTATCAAAGTGTTATTGCAAGAGAATAAAACCTATTCTTACATAGCTAGAGTTGTTGGAGTGCACAGGTGCACCATAAGCAGAGAAATACAGCGCAATAGTGGTAGACGTGGATATAGAAACAAGCAGGCTCAAAGAAAAGCGATGAAACGCAGAGCAATACCCAGAATGAAAAAGCTTGACGAATATGTCAAAAGATTTATTATCAGGAAACTGCGACAGGATTTTTCTCCTGAGCAAATCTCTGGCATTAGCAAGAAACTCTTTGGGTTTACCATCTCTCATGAGAGTATTTATCAATTAATTGTTGAGGACAAAAAGCATGGCGGAAAACTATATATGCACCTTAGAATTAATGGCAAGCGTAAACAGAAGAGACGGTGCAGAAGTACTGATAATAGAGGAAGAATCAAGAATGCGATCAGTATAGACAAACGCCCTGGAGCCATCGAGAGACGCAAGAGAATAGGTGACTGGGAAGCAGATCTAGTAAGTGGGGCAAATCATAAAGGATACCTTGTAACATTGCTTGAGCGCAAGAGTGGTTTATTAAGGCTTGGGTTCGTTAGAAATAAAAGCAGTGAACTTGTGAAGGCTGAAATAATTCGCTTACTGAGAAGCTTTAGAGTTTGCACGATTACTTATGATAATGGTAAGGAATTTGCAGGTCATGGTGATGTGAATGAAGTGTTAAAGTGTAAGAGTTATTTCTGTCATCCGTACAGTGCCTGGGAGCGTGGTAGCAACGAGAATACAAACGGTTTACTAAGGCAGTATTTCCCTAAAGATCGAGAGCTACTGAATGTAACTCAAAAAAGACTCGAAGCAATAGAGAAATTGGTTAACAGTCGACCAAGAAAGAGACTGGGATTTAAAAGCCCGCTTGAGGTATACAAACGGGCTTCGTAAAAAGTGCAAGTGTTGCACTTAGAATTTGAATCCAAAAGATATGGTGATTGGCAATATTAAAGGGATGCCAACCGTTCGTCTCATAACGCCACCAAGCGTACACAACCGAAGCAGCTAACATCCCAAGATGCTGCTGATTCGTTATGTTGTGTTTCAAAGGGATTTCTCCCAGTTTGGTGGTTTATGAGAACAACAAATCAAATTAAATTGAATTAATATTAAACTTTAAGCGATAAACAACTCCTGTTATGTATCAAAATAATAGTTGATAAATTATGATATCAAAATGAATTAATTCTGTAAAGTGCAATTATCATATAATCATAAAAAAACCTGCTCTCTGGGTGTCCAGTCAAGCAGGCAAAAAGTACAAATTCGTTTTATGGAGGCATTGAAGGAACGGATAACCTTCAACAAATATTATTATACATAAATATACTTGGATATCAAACAAAAAAAAGCCTTGCACGTTAAAAATGCTTATTGGTTTATAATTTTAACTAAATGCGACAAAATAAGCGTATTATGTTATTATCGAACTGAAAGCCAAGTCTATTTCAGACAAAAATTCGTTTTAGGGGTGCTCCCCCCCCTTTTTTTCACTATTATATTTTAGTCAAAAATCTTTTAACTGCCGTTCCAACGCCACGCACGTCTAAAACCTGCACTTTCTGCTTCAATAATCGTTTTAGCATAAAAATCGCCAGAGTCATAATTAATAATAGTCGTATCATATTGTTGGTCAAATGGTAGATGATATATCCCACTAGATTTATTACACTTAATCATAGGGTACGCGTTGAGATGTTTTGAATTATAATTAGTGTCAATCTTTACCCCTAAAACATCTGCTACCTTAAGAGCTGTTTCAGATAATGTTGCCCCCATTACTGCAAAAACAGGGATAACAGAACTATTCTCACCAATTAAATCATTTTTATCAAATAAGCTTACACCCAACCTTTGCCTTTCATTTAACGCATATAAAAGAGTTGTCCCATATAGTTGGAAAATATGCTTCTCATGAATTGTTTTATCTGCTGCCCAATATTTACATTGAATTATTTGTGTTACATTGTTTTTCTTGGCAATGACATCACGCCCCATATCTTCAAGTTTCTTTATTGCTCCCTGCATTATAACATCGTAGCCATCCGATGAATATTTATAGCCAACATATCTTTCAAACTCCCTTCCTATTTCCCAATTTGATTTACTCCTTTTCTTGTATCTATCCAATGCTAATTGATAACGCTCTTGATCAGACATCTTTTCAGTTGGGGCAACGTATTTATTGATTTTGTCTTCACTTGAGGACAAATTTTTACTAATACCAATAGCTTCAGAAACAGGGAGTTCTAAATAGTCTGCTAACGCAGGGAATAATTCTTCATAGAAACAAGCTCTAAACTCATATTGTTTTCTAAGATTTTCCTCTTTCTTATATTTTTGTTTTAGTAAGGATTCCATTCTAGCAGCAGTTGCAATCGCTGGGCGTTTTTTATTTTTAAGAAATGATATAGTATAATCCCATTGAAGTTCAATTAGTTCATAACACTGTGAACTTAAAAAATCAGGTATATCTTTTGATACTTTTTTAACAAGTTCTCTTTTAATAGCAATTTCACTATTAGCTCTTTCGATTACTTCGAGGTACCTTTTATCTAAAGCGTCAATAAATGACTCAAATCGCTTTTTATCATTTTTAACAAAATTATTGTAATCAAGATCTAATTTTTGTTTCTTTATATTAAATTCATATTCCAGCTCATCATTCTTCTGGATATACTTTTCTATCATGCTTGAAATATATTTTTCATAAGATTGAATTTCACCGCTAATTATTTTCTTTAGTGTGTCAATTTCATCATTCAATTTTTGAGTTTCATTTTTGAATTTACTGTTTGCTGCATCGAACCCTTGGTTTTTACCATCGATTAATCCTTTATTATAGCCACTATTGCTTATCCAGACATAAAGAAAGAAAGCCACAGCACAACCAATAACTATTAAAATCCCTTCACCATCATTCATTTTGCTATATCTCATAAATAGGCAAAAAAATAATGATAACTTGTGTCATTTTTTTTCACAAGAGTAAACTGAGTGTTTTCATAAAGAAAATCTTATGATTAGAATCTCGTATCGCTAAGTATCTTAACAATATAATAAATTCCTGATCATATCTGCTTTTTCATTAGATGTGAGAGGCAGGTTATTAATTGCCAAAATTGCCTCTACAACTTGATTATTCTCATCGTTGTCAATGTCGATATTTTTCACTTCCTGAACACTATTTAGGCAGTTTTTAGCCACCTGCCCTTCAGCAGCACCAGATAAATGATTGCTATATAAGACGTTATCATTTTCAGTGTGGGGGTTCAAATCCCCCCCCCGGCACCAAATCAAATCCACCCAGATACTGCATAATCCAACTGACAAGAATCAAGCAGTAAATCATTAAAACCAAAACTATTAGCACACCCAAAACACTGTCTTTTACAGTGTTTTCTGTTTTATAACAAGTAGACAGAAAGAGAATTGGAGGTATTAATAGATAACAATAGTAAGATCGATAAGATGTCAGACGACATAACAGATATCAAAGTAAGCATAGCACGCATGATCGAGAAGCTCCACGACACACCTTGTACTCACCTCTTAGCCCACATCGAAACCTACCACTCCAGCAAAAAATCCCGCGCCAACTGGGTAGCCATCATGACCGCAATCTGCGCCCTCGCTACCCTAGCAGCTATGTTCTATAAACAGTAGAAAGATTAAATATGAATACTAAAACCAAAGAAGACTATCGAGATTTCGCCATAGCCTACGTCGGCAACGACAACACGAATATCTTTCTCTACACAGTAACAACAAACAGTTCTTAAAATAGCACACAACATAAGAACTTGCAAGATAATCCTCATTACTTTTTTATTTTTTGTATCACGTATATAGCTACTTCAACAGATTTTCATAGAGAAGTAACTAATAAAACTAAAACAAATACAATATTATTTACTTGACATATCAAGTAGTTTCAACTATATTTTAGTTGATATGTCAAGTAAATTAAACGGCTAAAGAGGAGAACTACATTGAAAAACAAGGAAGATAGAAGTATTGGAAAGTGGATTTCTATTATTCATCGACAATCGCAAATTTATTTAAATAATGAATTAAGGCAATATGACATAAATTCTTCGGAATACATATATTTAGTTAATCTTGCTTCTAATGAAGGAGTTAATCAAAAATATTTATCTGATATGTTATGCGTTGATGAGGCTTTAACTACAAGAGTAATAAGGAATTTAGAAAAAAAGAACTATGTAGTAAGAGAAAGGGACTCAGATGATAGGAGAGCCTACAATGTAAGATTAACGGAGAAAGGAAAGGAAATACAGCCAATTATTGTAGATAAACTAAAAGATTGGACTGTAGTTTTATCCACTGGTATGAATAAAGAGCAAGTAGATTATATAATTGATAATCTGATATCTATGGCAAACAACGCAATTATTACTAACAGAGGCGATAAAAATGAAAAAAATTAAGGTGGTTATTCTATCATTATCATTAATAACTGTAATGTCAGGTGCAGCCACTGCTCCTGCATTAGGCTCTATAGCAGTATATTTCAAGGATGTCGACCCTATATTGATCAAACTTATAATAACAATACCATCCTTATTTATTATTCTTACATCCCTATTGTTTGGTCATATCGTTAACAAAATTTCAACAAAATCAATTGCTATAATTGGATTAATATTATATTTAGTTGGTGGATGTGGAGCCGGATTTGCTAACAACATATACTTCCTGTTATTGTTTAGGATATTTCTAGGTGCAGGAGTAGGTTTAATAATGCCTCTTTCTACTGGGCTGATTCCTTATTTCTTTGACAAAAATGATCAATCAAAATTGATGGGATATTCTTCAGCAATGAATAATCTAGGAGGGATTATTGCATTAGGGCTTTCAGGATTTCTAGTATCAATAAATTGGCGATATAGTTTTGCTGTATACTCGCTGGGTTTATTAGAGCTAATATTAGTTATACTATTTTTACCAAATGTTAATCTACAAAAATCTAATAATAAAATCGATAAAGGAAGTTTGAAAAAAATTATACCTTATACATTATTAATGTTTGTGATAATGATGATATTTTATACAATTGCGACTAACTTTTCTATAATCATGACAAAAGAATCAATAGTACCAACAACTTTAATTGGTGTTCTGATGGCAGTCCAAAATTTTTCTGCATTCTTAGTGGGTATGAAGCTGAGCGTATTTATAAGCAAATTTAAGGAAAATACTAAATATGTTGCCGTTTCAATGCTGCTACTAGGCTTCTTTATCTTAGGATTTACTTCTAGTGTAATTATAGTAATATTAGGATTAGTATTTTTAGGAATAGGATTAGGAATAATTGTTCCATTGCTTAATGCTCAAATATCTTTAAATATTGACAAAGAAAAAGCGCCTTCTGCTATGGCATTTATGAGTTTTATGCTATATTTAGGTCAATTTCTTTCACCTATAATTATGAATTTTATTATAAAAGTTCTAAACTTGAGTAGCATTAGAGCGCCATTCTACTTATCTGGAGCAATAGCCATAATTTTGATTATTAGCTTTAAATGGATCTCAATTAAAGATATTTCGAATAATCTATAATAAAAACCCTAGACTCAAATTATCTTATAAGGTTAGTACATACAGTATCACTTTCATCATACCTATCGAGATTCGTTCTTCTAAAAATCAAGTCCGGACGATAATATGAAGGAACGGAACCTCTAGTATCATCCTTACCAAACAGCAGAATACCAGCAAGATTTATCCCTTCCTCGCCAGTCTGAAAATCCTTGCTATACAGCTTAGCACTGCGGAGTATCTCTTCATGCGACATTGACAGCCATATATGATTACTCTGCTGCAAACGCGCCATCTTGACCGCCCTATCGCTAAGCTCTCTATCAAGATCATCAAGATTACAATGCTGATAAATCTTATTCTCAGAAGATACGCCCTTCTTATTCAAGTACAGATCAGCAATAAGATTATCCCGCCCCGTAATATCCAGATCACTCTCACCGACCCGCTTATATACCCTCTTACCCTTCTTCTTTACAACAAGGGTATGAACAATCGAACTCCGAGGCACAAAGACATACAGAACCTTCTTTCCATTAATCTCAACCTGACGAGTATCAATAATCAGACTCGGTTCTACCTTTGTAGGATTATTCAGAACATTTATCAGCTCACCCTCGATCTGGTCAATAGAATCAGGATTAATTCTTCAAATCCGCCCGTCATCCTCCACTCCAAGCAAAATCTCTCCTCCGCCAGTATTCAGAAAGGCGCAAATAGTCTCATACACATCATCAGAAAGAGCATCGCGATTGCTCATAAACTCCATCTTAATACCTTCACCAGACTCAATTAATTTTCTAACTTTATTAGAATTCATCCTATTTCCTGCTAATACATAATATCATCGTTATATTATACAAAACAACATTATTGAACTTCAAACTGTAACAGAAACTCATCAGGTGTGAGCACCTCAATTTCCCTGGCTTTTTTACTAGGAAAATCCTTTATGTTACGAGTAATAATAAAATCTGCCTTTGCTTCCAATGCAGAGTAATACTGCACCGCATCTTCAAAATCTTTTAGTTTGCTATTCAACGCCAATGTTGCAGCATTTGCCGAGACATCACAAATTTCAAAAATACCGGCAATTGTTAACAATGCCTTTTTAGCGGTCTTCTCATCTATATTTCGTGACAAAATGAACTCAAGTGTAGTCATAGATAATGGCGATACAATTCCAAAAATTTCTTTATTCTCAACCATTAGCCAAAGTCTGGCTGCTGACTCAAAAAATTTTTCTCTCTCCAAAAGAATATCAAGCATGACATTTGTATCCCAATATACTTTTTTCATAAAATACCTTCCTAAAGATCATACTTATCACTGAGTGCATCATAACGCAAATCATCATCATTGATATTTTTATCTTTAAGAATCCCCGCAATACTATTGAGTGTAGAGTTCACAGGAATTTTAAAATCCCTATCTTTAGAACTGATAGCACTGATCACATTCGAAAAAATCGCTGAAACACTCGTATTATGCTCTTTGGCATAATTCTTAGCACTTCTAATAATATTCTCATCAACAGACAATGTTAGTTTCTTAGTCGGCATATTATCACCTCCATTCACACGTATTATCAATTATATCATACGTACATGCTTCATAATTGTCAATTTATAATAATTATCAAAATTAAAGTTACTTAGATTTCGCCACAGCCTAATCCTTCATCAACAACCGAATCATATCCGCCTTCTCCTCATCACTGAGCTGAAGTTTACTGATAGCGAGCACAGCATCGACCACCTTATCTTTAAAGTATATATTATTATTTGATATATTTTAATCTACACTAGAATGACTTATATGAGCTGGCTCACTTGTATCTACCACTATTATATTTACAACTTGCATTATACGCTCTATATTTCCTAGAAGTAATCACATTAATTCAAAAATTCATACAAATAGTATCCTTAAATATACCATTATAATGAATTCTTCAATCATCTTAATATATGGTCACATTCTTACTATCATTCTGTAAATATTGTCAAAAATGAGGATTTGGAATTCTTAATTAATATTCTCAGAAATTATAACAAATAAGTTTACCCAATCTTCATGTGACAGCTTTCCTTCACTCCATCCCAATCTGACAATGATAGTATTTGTACTAGGATTGACATAAATGAACTGTCCATTTTTACCACGAGTCATATAGTCTCCCCGATCTTTCGAACAAAGCCACCACTGATAACCGTAATTATCAAATCCTGCTGCCAATCCAGATACAGGCCATGTAGCAGGAGAAAATGCTCCAGTAAGTGATTCTTCAACCCATTCTTTTGAGACCAGTTGCTTCCCATTCCAATCACCTTTATTCAGATAAAGACGACCAAATTTTGCAAAATCTCTAGCCGCTGCTGAAAGGCAGCACCATGTCTTTTCAAGTCCGTCACTTTCACTATCGAGTGTCCAGATACCGTCGAACTCCATTCCAAGAGGCTCCCAAAGCTTCTCCTGAGCATACTGCGTAATAGTCTTCCCATTAAGAGCTCGGTCAAGTACCAAACCCAGCACAGCAGTATCTGCAGATCTGTAAACAAAAATATCAGAAGGATTCTTCAACATTTTAAGATTTAATATTGCCCTTCTCAAATTTGCCGTATAATTAAGCAATACACTATACCCAAACGGGTCATCACTATCATTGTAATCAATCCCTGAATGCATCTGTAGTAGACTCTTAAGGGTTACATTTTCAAATCCATTATCTTTGAGCTCCGGTATATAATCACTTACCGGCTGATCAATCGATTTGATCAATCCTTCATCAACCGCCATTCCTATCAAGATTGAAAGTATAGATTTTGTTGTGGAGAATGCCATTGAAACGGAATCTACAGAATGTCCCTGATAATACTTCTCAAAGACCATTACATCATCCTTAATCACTAGAAATGCAATAGTATCATTGGATTCAATTAAGTCCTCGGTATCAATGTTATCTTTACCTTTTATTTCAACTTTATCTGGCAAAATCTGATTTTCAGTATTCTCAGCAAAATGAAATGAATCTTCACCAGCGACAAGTTCTCTGCCAGGATATTTCTTATAATCATCTATATCGCTGTCACAACAATTGACCAATACTCTATAAGTAACATCCGGACCGGAATTGAACGCCCATACAACAAGATACAGAATGGGAAGAATTAAAATTAGTAAAATAACGAATAGAAGAATTTTTTTCCTGCGCTTTTTTCGAGTAACCAACACTTTGTTATTATCCATATTAACATCCTTTATTTTTGACCTAATATTATAACGTGCAATGCCGATTAAAATTATCGTTGAACTGAGGAAGAGAAAGGTAACAGCTTATGCTTACTATTTCAATATAAGAATAATAATATACTATACAATACACAACACTCTTGTCAACTATTATACTTAATCAAGAAAAAACTATTCTACTCCTTCAGCAACAGCCGAATCATATCCTCCTTCTCCTCATCACTGAGCGAAAATTTACTGATAGCGAGCATAGCATCGACTACCTTAGCTTTAAACTCGTGGTTATTGTTTGATATATTATAATCGTAGTTAGATGATTTATATTATTTAACACACAAGTATCTACCACTATATGCTGTGGTTTACTTTGATGAATTTTGGTCAAATCACTTTACAGCAAATCCTACAACTCGTTACCAAGATTGATTTGACAAAACGATGTTCGACATTTAATCCCCCCTCCGGCACCAAATCCACCCAGATACCGCATAATTTAAACACAAAACGAACCAAACCCTACACACACTAATCCTCTCTTCTTACATTACCAAAATTCCTTTCAATCATCTCGCTACCAACAGTTCTTTCAAACGGCACCAGCCCTAAACAATATACTATAGCTTCTCCCGTAAAAACAAACTAGCTAAGCCTACCCTATGCACCATCAAGCTCACCTTTATCGATATATCCAATCTACATCATAAAGTATTAAGACAAACGCTCAGCTTCCCAACTTACCCAAAAAAACTCAGACGCCTCCAGCAAAGGGTGCGCCTGAATCTTTAGCTCAACATCAATACAATAATTTCACACTCGCTCAAGCTTTACTCTTGCGTACGCAGCGCCTTGGCCGCTGCGACCATGTTAGTGATCGAAGCGGTAGTCTCCGGCCAGTCTCTGGTCTTCAAGCCGCAGTCGGGATTGACCCAGATTCTCTCCCGCGGAATATACTCGCAGGCTCGTTTTAACAGCGAGACAATCTCTTCTGTTGACGGAATGCGCGGACTGTGAATATCCCAGACCCCCGGGCCAATTTCGTTCGGATACTCAAAATCGCGGAAGCAGTCCAGCAGCCGCATCTTACTCCGGCTGGACTCAATGCTTATAACATCTGCGTCCATAGCGGCGATAGACTCAATAATGGTATTGAATTTACTGTAACACATATGAGTATGAATCTGGGTCGAGTCCAGCACCCCGGTTGTCGCCAGCCGGAATGATTCCACCGCCCACTCCAGATACGCCCCGCGCTCGCGCTGTTTTACCGGCATACCTTCACTCAGTGCAGCTTCATCAATCTGGATAATCCTGATCCCGGCTCTTTCAAGGTCGAGCACCTCATCCCGGATAGCCAGCGCCAACTGCTTGCAGACGGTCTCCCGCGGCAAATCATCGCGGATAAAGCTCCAACAGAGAATAGTGACCGGCCCGGTAAGCATCCCCTTCATCGGCTTATCCGTCAACGACTGCGCATAGGTGAGCCACTCGACCGTCATCGGTGCCGGGCGAGAGATATCGCCGAAGATAACCGGTGGCTTGACACAACGGCTGCCATAACTCTGCACCCAGCCAAAATCAGTAAAGCAGAACCCGGCAAGCTGCTGCCCGAAGTACTCCACCATATCATTACGTTCCGGCTCACCATGCACCAGGACGTCCAGCCCCAACTCTTCCTGCTTTCTAACAATCATACCTATCTGATCTTTAATGAACCGTTTATATTCAGCTTCGCCGATCTCACCCTTTTTAAAAGCCAGACGCTGCTGCCGAATCTCCTTGGTCTGCGGGAATGAACCGATGGTCGTTGTCGGGAACTCCGGTAAATCCGGCCTGTCCTTCTCTTCTTTGCGCTGCGCATACGGACTCTGCCGCTGCAACATCTCCGGCGTAATATTATCCAGCCGCTCCTTGACCTGCGGATTATGCACCTTACTGCTGTTCCGGCGTGACGCAATAGCCGCCATATTCTCCCGCAGTTCAGAATCGTCACCACTTACGCCAAGAGCCGTACTGAGAAATTTTATCTCATGACACTTCTGCACGGCGAATGCCAGCCAGGCTCTGATCTCCGGGTCGAGCTTGACCTCGTTCAGGAGATCAACCGGCGTATGCAGCAAGGAGCAGCTCGAACCGACCCAGAGCCGCTCGCGTCCCAGCTCCGCGGAGAGCTTCTCCAGTACCTTGAGCGCCCGAGCATAATCCGTCTTCCAGATATTACGCCCATCAACGATTCCAGCAGATAAGAGCATCGTCTCCGGTAACTGCGCCAGTACCCGCTCCAACTGCTCCTGCCCGCGAACCAAGTCTATATGCAGAGCCGAACATCCGGAACTGACCGCTAGGTCGAGATTAGCATCCAGATTATCAAAATAGGTCGCCAACATAGTATTACACTCACCGGCGGCGGCAACAATCCGCTCATAAGTCGGAGCAAACTCCTTACGCACTTGCGCTGAGACATCGGCACAGAGTATCGGTTCATCAATTTGTATCCACTGACAATAAGGGGCAAGCTCCTTGAGCAACTGACAATATACCGCCAAAACCTCCGGTAGTTTTTCCCATACATCATAACCGCCCTCACCCTTACTCAATGACAGATAGGTCAGCGGCCCGACAATCACCGGCTTGGGATTGAAGCCAAGCGCAATAGCCTCCTTGGTCTGGCTTATAAGTCTCTCTGCATTCAGTTTGGGCTCAGTACGAGGAGAGATCTCCGGAACAATATAATGATAATTAGTATTGAACCACTTAGTCATCTCCATGGCGGGGATGTTATTCTCCGCATCACCCCGAGCGAGCTTAAAATACTCCTGCAAGTCTAGCGGCGCCAACTGCTGAAAGCGCTCAGGTATTACCCCTAGAGTAATACTCATATCCAAAACCTGATCATAAAACGAGAAGTCCCCGGTACAGACATAATCCAACCCAGCATCATGCTGTATCTGCCAGTTAATTTTACGTAAGTTGCTGGCGGTGGCTTCCAGCTCACTCTGAGTTATCTTCTGCTTCCAGAAAGCTTCGAGTGCGAACTTGAGTTCACGTTTGCTGCCGATTCGGGGAAAGCCAAGTACATGTGATTTCATTGCGTTGTTACTCCTTTAAATAAAACAAAAAGAAAAAGTAACGACAGTTCGGGATGTACGGGTAGACCTGAACAACCAGAAGAAACAGTTGTTCTGCAGTATACATTACCTGTCTGATCGCGAGACGGTCGTGTTCATACCAACTCAGGTCGTCTCCTGGCTTCTGACAGATAAGCGTTTACAGCCTTCCCGCATCAAATAAGCTATGCAGTGACTGAAAACTCCGGCGTCAGTTACAGTGGCGCGTCCGCTACGGCTTCAAACCGTATTCCGTTTCCTGAATGGTATCATATAATTTTAAACCATGGTACAAAAAATATTAGCTAAAGGGCACCAAAAGTAAAGTTTAATTATTTTTTTGTTTCACCCAAGATGTTACCAATGTAGACTGATAACATAACACTGGAACGTCACTACCATATTTGTCTGTGAGGCGGTACAAGCACAGTGTTGGAGTACATCAATCAAACTGGGCTGCATAGTTCACATTGCTGTTCCTATGCCTGCTCACATTTAAATTATTACAGATACTCCCTGCCAAGTGAAGTTCCATCAGCCTTGAGATGATAGAGTAGCGGACTCCCAGTCGGGATATTCAGGTCAATAATCTCATCATTGGTAAGATTATCCAAGTGCTCCACCAGAGCGCGCAGAGTATTCCCATGAGCCACAATCAACACATTTTTCCCAGCTATTATTTCAGGCTTGATCGTACTCTGCCAATATGGATAAAAACGTTCTAAGCAATCACGCAAACACTCGGCAACCGGCAGATCAGCAGCGCTCAACCCTCTATACTTTGGGTCTTTCCCCGGATAACGGTCATCCTCAAGAGTAAGTGCCGGCGGGGATACGTCATAGCTGCGACGCCAGAGTCTGAGCTGTTCTTCACCATATTTTTTCCCGATCTCAGACTTATTGAGTCCCTGCAAAGCACCGTAATGCCGTTCATTCAGTCTCCAGGATTTATTCACCGGTATCCAGAGTTGATCCAAAGCATAGAGCGCAAGATTTAGAGTACGAATAGCACGTTTGAGTACCGAGGTGAACGCAACATCAAATTTCAGCCCCCGCTCACGCATCAATTCCCCAGCTTTTCTGGCCTCTTCCTCACCAGTCTCAGTAAGATCAACATCTGTCCATCCGGTAAACAGATTCTCCAGATTCCACAGACTCTCACCGTGCCGGAGCAGCACTAACTTGGGCATTCTCTCCCTCCCTCCTTATATTTTTCATATTCATTATTGGCAAGTTCTTCTAATCATAAAGAATAACTAAATAGTACCCAACAGTCCAGAATATCAGGCAATAGTAATACTCTCGTTCAGATATACATCCTGAATCGCATGTAGTAATTTTACGCCCTCAGACATTGGCCGTTGAAAAGCTTTGCGCCCGCTTATCAGCCCCATACCACCGGCACGTTTATTGATAACTGCAGTACGCACTGCCTCGGCAAAATCATTCTCTCCAGAAGCCCCTCCAGAGTTAATAAGACCGATTCTACCCATATAACAATTGGCCACCTGCCAGCGACAGAGATCAATAGGATTATCAGTAGTCAGGCTGGTATACATCGCAGGATTGGTCTTACCAAAGCCGATTGCGGTAAAACCGCCATTACAGGTAGGAAGTTTCTGCTTTATTATATCAGCCTCGATAGTCACGCCCAGATGATTTGCCTGCGCCGTAGTGTCAGCAGCTGAGTGATAATCCACCCCATCTTTTTTAAACGCATTATTCCGCAGATAGCACCAGAGGATCGTCGCCATTCCCAATCTATGAGCTTCAGAAAAGGCAGCTGAAATCTCCTCTATCTGGCGTGAGGATTCAGCAGACCCATAGTATATTGTCGCCCCAATAGCACAGGCGCCCATATCCCATGCCTGCCTGACACAGGCAAAGAGGCGCTGATCGTACTTTTCAGGATAGGTAAGTAGCTCATTGTGATTAATTTTGACGACAAAGGGGATCTTATGGGCATATTTTCTGCTGACAGCTCCCAGAACTCCAAGCGTACTGGCAACAGCATTACAACCACCAGACAGTGCAAGCTTGACAATGTTTTCAGGATCAAAATACAGAGGATTAGGTGCAAATGATGCTCCTGCAGTATGCTCAATCCCCTGATCAACAGGGAGGATACTCATATATCCAGTACCGGAGAGACGACCCGTATCCAACAAGCGCTGTAGATTGACCAACACCTGAGAGTTACGGTCGGTTTGAGCATAAATTGTATCGACGGTGTTTGGCCCTGGCAGATGTAACTCTTCTTTTGAAATACCCATACATTTATGAGTAAGAAGTGTTTCGCTATCCTGCCCCAGGTATTCCTCAATAGTTTTACTCATGCTAACTCCTTTGTGATTTATACTGTAAACAAACGCGTATGACTCCTCTACAATCTTATAGACTCTTTAATTATAACCTGAATAGATTCTTTTGTCTAACCAACTTCAAGTATAAATATATTAAGTTTTCATCACCATTTTTAATCACAGTATAAACACACCCTCCTATTCTCCACCAATCTGCCACGCCCCACTGTCTTCATGCCACTTGCAAATATACAAACTCTTTATAAGGTCATATGCAAAAGAGGAAATGCTCTTCCCTGAGCATCCAGCTCCGACCTGCCCCCAACCCTGAACCCCAGACAGCGGTAAAACCCTACCGCCTGCGAATTCTGCTCATTGACGTCAACCGCATTTACATAGAGGTTCTCCACCGCATAACGTACCAGAGCCTTGCCGATCCCCTTCCCCCGCTCTACCGCCGTAACAAATAACATCTCAATCTTGGCGTCAGCTACCCCGAGAAACGCGATAATCCCCTTCTCACCTTTCACACAATACAGGTACTCCACAGACGCCACGCCCTCCCTTACCGCTGGACGCAAGGACGCAATATCCGATTCCGTAAGGAAGTCATGGGTCGCCCGCACCGACGTCTCCCAGACCCCAAGAATTTCCTGTAGTTCGACTGCGCTTGACTGCTTAAGCCGCTCGACTTTATACATATAGATTCCTTCAACCCAGTCAACTTATGAAAGTTTTCGGCACCAAAATAACACTACCTCTTATTCATGCTCTTACAGATTTTGCTCTCGTATCAGCGCAATCTCACTCGCCGACAAGAACCTGCTCAAACCATTGGTTATGAACTCAGTCTTGCACGCGCAATAGCCGTCCATGTCATGAGGAAACCGCTCCGCCAGGCTCCGTTTCAGAGTAGCGTACTCGGTGCATAACTCTGCTGAAGCACGTAATGCATCCCGCCAATTCAAGTGATTCTTCGCCGCCAACGAATCCTCTGTGCAGAGATACAGGTTATGCCGCATGAATTCCTCACGCCCTTCAAGCCTGAACGCCTCCCGTCCTATAATCCCCAAATCCCCCAAATGTCTATACCCCAAGCTACAGATAGCATTGAAGGCATCCGACATCTCAGCCTCTTTAACCATGATGTCGATATCAATTATTGGTTTTGCCGGCAGTCCTACTACCGAAGTACTACCCACATGCTCAATTCGCATAAGCGTTAGTACCGAACTAGAATTCAAAAAATCCCTGATCGCCACAAATGCTCTCGCCCATTCCGGATTATACTCTTCGATTACCACCTCTACTCTTTCGTCAATCATACTCAGCTCCCTTTCTCAAGGATTAAGCGAAATAGCACCCCCGGCACCGACTGATGAGAGCAAAACCCTTGTATTTATGCTGGGAATATAGAAAATACCCTTGGATAGCACTAATTGTCGGCAACCGCAGACAGAATTATTTATACATATTTTATTGATCAAGGGAAATAGCCTATTATCATGTTTTACCGCCTGCACAGGAAATAGCCATGAACTTACACTATATATACACCGACACCGATATCGACTGGCAACAACTCACAAAACTATACGAAAAAACACTTGGTGAAAAAGATACCGATATCTTGAAAAAGACCTTCAACTACAGTATGTATAAGTGCTTTCTCTATGACTCTGACCAGCTTATCGGCGCTGGTAGAGCCTTAGCAGATGGCGCAGACACCTCTTATCTGTGTGACATCGCAGTCCTTCCAGAGTATCAGGGTATGGGGCTAGGCAAACAGATAGTCGCATATTTACTGGAAAAATCCCAAGGGTATAATAAGATCTTCCTCTATACCTTTCCTGAAAAAGAGAGCTTTTATAAACAATTTGGCTTTACCAAACTCAAAACCGGCATGGTTATTTTTAATAAAAACCCCCACAAAGCGGAAAGTCGCGGAATAATCTAATAACATATTATTGCTCCATAAACTTCTGTCAACATATCCCTCCCGCCTGTTTTCATCCCCGCCAGGCAGTAGTCGTAAGACAATTTTCACTATTCAACATTCCTACACCGCAACCGCAAAGCAACACACATTGCTCAGTCCCAACTGGTTAAACCCAAATAACCGCTTTAAGCCCACACACCAGCTAAGACTGATCCCAATTTATCAACTCGACAAATATTATCATACACCTTATTGACAGGATTATAAATTAGTTTATAATATCACTATCTCAAAATATCTATCTTTTACTGATTATTGCGATATACTATTATTATAATTTAAATAATTCCTTTTGCGCATAATCTGCCCCCTAGATAATTATTTAGCCTTCCTCGCGTTGTCGGACGTCTGGTTTGCCTATTATCCGACAAGAAAGAAAGAGACTCTTATTAAATCATTTCATGAACTCAAGATACACTCCAAGTGTATCAGTGTGCTTAATTCACAAAACATCACCAGTGCCATGCCTATTCAGGAACAGACAATACCACAGGCTCTTGCCGGCAGAGATATCATAGCTATTGCCCAGACCGGAACCGGTAAGACCCTTGCCTTCGGTCTACCAGCACTGACCAGAATAGCCCAAAGCCGCAGCAAAGGTATCCAGATGCTCGTGCTCTGTCCAACCCGGGAACTCGCCGAGCAGATACATCAAGTATTGAACCCGTTTGTAAAGGCTCTGAACCTATCATCAACCTGCATCTACGGTGGGGTAGGTATCAATCCACAGATAAAGCAGCTACGTGCCAAACCAGCTATCGTCGTGGCTACCCCCGGAAGATTGCTGGATCATATCAGCCGCAAGAGTATTCACTTTGACGACCTGCAAATTCTCACATTAGATGAGGCTGACCGCATGCTGGATATGGGCTTTTTACCCGACATGAAGCGTATTATTTCGCACTTACCCAGTTCAAGGCAAACCCTGCTCTTCTCTGCAACCTTCCCCCAAGAGACGCAGCAAAAAGTAGGTGCATTTATTACCGATCCCATCCAGATTGAAATTGCGCCACAATCGACAACTGCCGATAATGTAGTCCAAGGGCTATACCCGGTCAATCCGGAGCACAAAGCAGATCTTTTAGAACAACTCTTACAGCAAGATGGCGTTACCAGTACTCTGGTCTTTACCCGTACTAAAGTCCGTGCTGACCGCCTGAGTAAAAAATTAAAAGCCAAAGGCTTTCGGGCGGAAGCAATTCATGGCGGCTGTACCCAGAATCGACGGCTTGCCGCAATAAAAAGCTTTACCAATGGCCATAGCAATATCCTCGTCGCAACCGATATTGCCGCCCGCGGAATTGACGTCAAGGGAGTCAGTCACGTAATCAATTACGATATTCCCTTCAATCCCGAGGATTATGTCCACCGCATCGGACGTACCGCTCGGGCAATGGCAGACGGAACAGCCTATACCTTTGCCAGCCCCGGAGAAGAAACAACAATTCATTCGATTGAAAAGACAATTGGTCAAAATCTGCTCCTCCATGAGTGGGACGGTATGGCTGAGCTAGCCGCATCGCCCAAGACCACCTCACAAACTAAAAAGCCAAAGCGGAAAAGATCCAGATCTCATAATACCAAGGCAGTAACAGGGAGACCCCAATCTCACAAAAGATCTCGAAAAGGTCAAAAGCCAGCAATGCTGAATGCGTAACAGAATGCAGTAAATTTTACTGATATTACTCATGAATGCATCATTATAATACTATATCACAGCATCCTTAGAAAGATAGCCAATGTCTCTCCCCGAATTAAAGATACGTAATCTTTGTGCAAAATATCCAATAATCCAAGCAGGAATGGGTCTAATGATTGGTGATGCCAATCTTGCCGCAGCAGCAATCTCTGCTGGGGGATTTGGCGTAATTTCAACCGTAGGACTCGGTATTGCAGGAAATGATGTAACCGATTATATTGCATATAGCAATCAGCAGATCACCAAAGAAATACAAAAGGCCAAAACCTTGCTTGGCGGCAAAAAAAATCTCGGTGTGAATATAATGGCGGCCACCACGAATTTTAATGAAATCGTAAAGACCGTGGTAACCGAGGGAGTAGACTTTATTATTTCCGGTGCCGGACTACCGCGAAAACTCCCTGCGCTTGTAGGTGACGCAGACATCGGTCTTATACCGGTAATCTCATCTCCCCGCGCGTTACAATTAATCCTAAAATCCTGGGTCTCCCGTTTTAAACGCAAACCAGATGCGGTTATTGTCGAAGGCATCGGTTGTGGTGGTCATCTCGGATTCACCGCGGAAGAGCTCAGCACCCCACACCAACATACCTTGCAACTACTCTATCCTCAAATCAAACAGGTCATGGATGAATTCGATTGCAGCGCTATCCCACTCTTAGCAGCAGGCGAAATAAGCTGCAAACAAGATATCGAAGAGATGCTGGCAATAGGCTACCAGGGCGTACAGATAGGCACAAAATTTATCACCGCCGAAGAATCTGGAATCCACCGTAGAAGTAAGGAATACTTTATAGACGCAACTGAAGATCAGGTTGTAGTTATCACCAGCCCGGTTGGAATGCCGGTACGGGTGCTACGTTCACCACTGGTAGAACGTATACTTTCAGGAAAGAAAGAACCTGTCAGATGCAAATACCATTGTCTACGCCCCTGTGACCCGACCAAGGTATCCTTCTGTATAGCGCAAGCACTGGTATCCACAGTAGAAGGTGATATTGAAAATGGCCTCTTTATGACCGGGTGTAAAGTATCCTCTATGAATTCAATCTATCCTCTCGCTGATTTTTTTAATTCACTAACTACAAACTCAGAATAATACGCTAGTATCTTCACAACGCATTATTCTGCCACTCCACTCATTCCTTGAGCGTCCTACTCAATATCCATTTCATACGCTCTGGGTAAAGAATCAAGCAGCTCCTGCTGCTGTTCAAGATTCTTCCAGCGCACATTATCCTGCTGCACAGGCTCAGACTTTTTCACAGTATCCTCACAGCCAGCAAAAAACAATACCCCCATCAGGATCAATAACGCAGCACACTTCATAGCTCACCTCAAATCATTCACCTAAACAACTATCCTTAAAAAATCCAGCCTGGATCCCCTTCGCAGACTCCGACAAAGTACTTTTCTGATTCAGCGACCTCTCCTCCCAGGCAAATAACGGCCTACCCTAAAAACTCAGAGACCAATGCTAAATCCGATCTAATACTGTCGTGATATTTTAGCTGAAAAACATAATAAAAACAATAAGCTGCTGCAAATGCTTAGATGACGATTGCTAATCGAACATACCCCAGCCAGCAACCATCTAATATTTGAACACTTACAAATAATATGACCTTGCAACCACAGCGCTGCAATGTCTTTCCTGAGTCTATACATACTTATAACGGCTATTCATTACTATTCGCAAGACTTACCGCATCGTCATCAATAACGAACCTTGCCGGGAGATTCTGCCCCCGAGCCCCCAGCAACCCCAGCAGTATGTCCGGTCGATCAGTAATTATCCCGTCCACGCCCCAGCCGATTAACTTGGTAACAGTCTTGAGGTCGAACTCCTTGCCTTCAACCTCAGGCCAGCCCCAGACCACTACTTTGATCCCGAGCTTATGCGCCTCCTCCAGTTCCGCCTGGGTAAGATCCCCTTCAAACGGCTCCCAACAATCACCGCCAAGCTTTTTTACCATTTTGGGAAATGAACCGCCATAGTCCTTGGGTTTCAGACCTGCAGTCCAAAGTCCACGATCCTGCTTATCGGTCGCATGATCACTCAAAAACGCACACTTAATCTCCGAGTTTAAATTCTTGAGCTCCAACAGGCAACTCCAGTCAAACGCCTGCACCTCAGTACGGTTGATAATCTTCTCCTCTTGCAGCAATTTATATAAGGCTCGCGCATACTCCTTGGGAGTCGCCGACAGCTCAGGGTTGGTCGGATCATTCTTGATCTCAATCTGAAAACCAACCTTATCCCCGGCCACCGCCTTGACATATTCAACAATCTCCTTGAGGGTTGGAATATGCGTACCGTCAACCGCCAACTGGTCGGGAAAGAACGCAGCATAGTCAGTTCCCGGCTTGAGCCGACCAACATCATAGGTTTCGATATCAGCCGCATTCATTTCGTATATCGGCTTAGGATCAACAATCCACTGTCCGTCTGGACGTCTAGTTAAGTTGGGGTTCAAGGTCAGATCATGGGTAATCATCAACACCCCATCCTTAGATAGATTCACATCCATATCCACATAATCGACCCCAAGGCGTAGCGCCATAACATACGCCGGCTTTGTCTGCTCCGGCAGCAATCCCCGTCCAGCACGATGCGCATAAACCTGGGTCATGCCTTTTGGACAGGGCTTACCATTATAGGCTACGACTGACGCCGTATTTGTCTCCTGGGCAGACGCACCTTCCAGGCACCCCAGCAGGCAACCCATTATTGCAACCATAAAAAGATAATACTTCATTGCCACCCCTTTCACCCAAATACCATAACCGTTTGATATAATAACCAGTATCTCAATCCATGGATACTAGCATATTCAAGCACTAGTCACAAGTGAGAAAAGTGTTAAGCACTTGTTCAACAAAAATAATAGGAAGAACTACTTGCATTGTTGAGTATAATAATATGCAGTGACCTAGAAATGGTGGACACCTGAATGACCAATTGTTATAATCATTTGAGGAGGAAACTATCATGGCTAACACAAGGCGTTATTCACAGGAATTTAAGGATGAAGCGGTAAAACTGGTGACAGAAAATGGATATTCACTTGCTGAAGCAGCCAGGCAAGTGAGTATTCCCAACTCTATCCTCTGGCAATGGGTTAATAAAGTAAAGAAACCAGATATTGTAGGTGTTGAATCTTTTCCCGATATTCCTGCTGCGGCCGATGAACACAGACGTCTTCGCAAAGAGGGTTTACGACTGCAGGAAAAAAATAAAATCTTTAAAAAAACGACAGCGTTCTTTGCAAAAGAGAGCCTGCAAGATTCGTTTGGTTTCATACTCACAGAACAGAATATTCGATTCTGAATATGTTCAGGGTTATCAAGGTAAACCGGTCAAAAATTACCGAATCAGCCCGATTGTAAGTCAATTATCTAAAACGAAAAGTTTATGTTTCATATTGTATGAAAAAGTGTGCAACCGCTTAACCACGATTGCACACCATCTTGACTCTTTAATTCTACCACATCCTGGGATACCCACTAATTTAAAAGCGACGGCAAAAATAGCGATATCTGCGGAATATAAGTTACTAGGAATAACACCACCAAACTGATAAGCAAGAAGGGCACAATCGCTCGTGAAATCTGCCCCAAAGAGATCTTCCCAATACCGGCAGTCACGAATAAACAGACGCCTACCGGCGGAGTAGTCAAGCCAATCATCAGATTGAGAACTGCGATGATGGCAAAGTGTATCGGATCAACCCCGACACTGGTAGCAATCTTCAATAAAACCGGAAAGAGAATTACAAGTGCCGCTATAGTCTCCATGAATGTACCGACAAAGAGTAGCAGGATATTGATTAGCAGCAGCAAAAGATACTTATTCTGCGTAAATTCCAGCATCTCGTTGGCCAGCATGGTCGGAATACGCTCTGAAGTCAGAATCCAACCAAACAGATTCGCCATACCTACTAGTACCATCAGACTGGCTGTGGTAATCGCCGTATCAAGGAGTATCTTTGGGAGGAGTCTGACCGGCAGATCCTTATAGATAAAGATTCCGACACAGAGGGCATAGACACACGCCACAATCGAAGCCTCAGTAGGAGTAAAAATCCCCCCCACAATTCCATAAAGAATAATAAAGGTCATAAGTAACGCCCAAAACGCCCCACGAAATTCTTTGAGTACCAGCTTTAAACTTGACCTCTCCCCTTTAGGATGTTTGTTCTTTTTAGAGATTGCATACGAAACAATCATAAAGCCGACACCGAGGAGAACACCTGGTATCGCCCCAGCGACAAAGAGCTTCGCCACAGACAGGCCGGTAAGCGTACCGGCAATAATCATCGGCAGACTCGGTGGAATTATCGGGCCGATAGTCGAACTTGCCGCCGTCACCGCGCAGGCAAACGGTGCATCATAACCCTCTTTCTTCATAGCCGGGATCAGAACCGCTCCCAGGCTTGCACAATCTGCAACAGCTGTACCACTGATACCGGCAAAAATCATGGACGCCACAATATTGGCCAGTCCCAAACCGCCGCGAATATGCCCGATCAACGCATTGGAAAAACCGATGACTCGCTCAGTAATTCCGCCGTTATTCATCAAGTTACCAGCTAGAATAAAGCCCGGAACACATAAGAGTACAAAGACATCAATACCGGCATAAAGTTTTTGCGCAGCCACCACCAGCGGGAAATCTACAAAAATCAAATATACTACCGAAGACAGTCCGAGACAGAAAGCAATAGGCAAACCGATAACCAGCCCGACAATAAAGATAACAAATAACAAGACTACTCCGCTCATTTCGTCTTCTCCTTCATGCACACCTGAGATTTGATTATATTTAACAGATCAATGACCCCATATAGCCCGACCATCCCCATCATCAGGGTAATACTGATGAAGACATAGTCCATCGTCAAAAAGCGCAGGGTGGGAGCATTCTGCATAGTACCAACCTCAACAAATTCAAATGACACATAGGAAATCAAGAGCGCGAAGAAGACAGAGACGCAACCGACCAGCAAACGCACAAAGAACAACAACCTACCCCTACAGTATTGTTCAATAATGCCAAGAGAGACAAATGCATTTCGCTCTAACGCCAAACCGCTGGCAAAAGCCGTAATATAAATAAAGAATATACGCGATGCCTCCTCAGTCCAGGCCGGTGCTTGCGGCAGGAAGAAACGCGCAAAAACTTGAATCAGTACTGTCACCACCATACAGACCATAGAGACGATAGCCCCGACAGCCAGCACAGTGTCTAAAATTTTCTTAATAAAACTTAAAAGCCTCATAATCAACCTTTATACTAGTTGTTACTTCAAGACTATATTAAAACAACCATAAGCCTATAGGCGTTATCGCTCACGCCGTATTCAGAGTATACAGGGCAAATGTACGCCCTGCATACCAATTATTACACTAAACCAAACCCACTATTTGATGTTTACGATCTCAGTATATACCGCATTCTGTTCAGGAGAGAAATTCTCTTTCACCACCTCGGCAGCAACCTTCTGAAATGCAGGTTTATCAACTTCGACAAACTCCATACCCTTCTCCTGGAGGAACTTCTTATACTCAGCCTCTTCCTTGACCAAGTTGTCGATTGCATGCTCACTGACAATTCTACCCGCTTCAAGAATAGCCTCTTGATACTCTTTTGGCAACTTCTGGAACTTCCGTTCACTCATAACAATATAGATCCAACCGGTCACATGCTCGGTCTGATTAACATAATCTTGAACCTCATAAAAGCTTGCACTCTTGATAAGAGCCAAAGGATTCTCCTGACCTTCAATCGTACCCTGCTGCAAGCTGGTAAATACCTCACTAAACGCCATCGGTGTAGGCTTGGCTCCAAGCGCCTCCCAGAACGCAACAAAGAGTGGTACATTTGGTACCCGTAAAATCATACCGTTCAGTTCATCTGGACTCTTGATCGGACGATTACTGGTCAGATTACGTGGCCCCCGACCAAAGGTTGCTACCGGACGCACCTTAACTTTCTCAATAATCTGCTCAGAAATCTTCTTATTAGCATCACTATTAATAATCTTCTTTAAATGATCAAGATCACGTACCGCATAAGGTGCGGCGAGCAGAGCAGCCAATGGCGCCCAGTTCTGCATAGATTCTCCAGAGATAGTAAAATCCGCAGTTCCCATCTGCATCCCGCGAATCAGATCCATCTCCTTGCCTAATTGAGAATTAGGAAAAACCTGAACCTCTACATTTCCATCAGTCTTCTCTTTAACAATTTCAGCAAACTCCAAAGCCGACTTATGCCAAGGATTCTCTTCATTGGCAAGATGACCAAATTTTAGTACATACTCTGCGTCTTTGGCCTGCGCCAAATTCATACTCAATGCAAATACAGCAACCAATAAAGCGATAACAATGTTTTTTCTCATTTCATTCTCCTGAAAATAACACACAACAATCAACCTAACTATCTGCCAAGCAAATAATTAATAATCAACCTTCAACTTTTTAACCACACACAACAACTCTGATGAGTTAATAATCGCTAACACTACCGCAAAGGGTTATTTACCAGCCAGTTGCAGATACTTCTGGATGGTCTTACGTACCGCACCTTTACCCGCGCTGAGCTCTAGAAAGAGCTCTTCCACCTTTGCTCCAAGATTATACTTATAAAGATCTATCCCAAAATAAACTGAATTTTCCAGGATTGGTCTGACTCGCGCCAGTGACTCGGCGCCAGCTCCCAGCCCCACTCCGGTTAACTGCGTCCGCAACGCCCCCAGATTGGGATCAGAACTGACCTCAAATTCATTGCCCATATCATCTACCCCCAGCAGATAACGTAGCCAACCGGCAAACTCCAGAGGTATAAAGGTTAAGAAACTCAGGTCATCCTTACCTTGTTTGACATAAGCCTGCAAGGTCTCGCCGAAGCGTACCGGTAGTTTTTTCGAGGTATCGGTAGCAATACGCTGCGGCGTATCCGGGACGAAGGGATTCGGCAAACGTACGTTTACCACCTCATCAATAAAATCTTTCGCCTGAATAATTCCCGGATTTACCACTACCGGCAACCCCTCGACATACCCCACCTGCTCAATAAACTTGACCAGATCCGCATCCCCCATCTCCTCCGCTATCGAGGTATACCCAAGCAAACACCCATACACGGCGAGGACGGTATGCAGTGGGTTCAAACAGGTACACACCTTCATCTTCTCAATTTTATCGATCGTCTCGCGTTCAGCAAACAATACCCCGACAGCATCAAGGCACTCTCTGCCACCCGTAAACCTATCTTCAATGGCGAGATACTGCGCTTCTTCAGCATTGACAAACGGCGCAACATACGAATTTTTTGAGGTTTGCACCGGAGTCATCGCTTCGAGCCCATCGCCCTGTAGAATTTGCTCAATCTGCTTTGATGGGCGTGGAGTTATCTTATCAATCATACTCCAGGTAAAATATATATAACGTTCATCAGCGAGGTAATCGACAAAATCCTTACTTACCGCTCCGGCGCTAAGCCAGGCCTGCGCAAATTCCATAACCGCATTCCTGAGCAAAGTTCCGTTATGGCTGCAGTTATCCATACTCACCATTGTCACCGGATACATACCGGCAAGAAAGCGCTTGTGCAGCAGCTTGGCCAGTAAACCAATAATACTACTCTGCTCTTGGGCGTAATTTTCTATCCCGCTTCTAACCCAGGGGAAGTACTCCCCTGCGCTGTCTTTCAGCGCATATCCCTTCTCCGTAATCGTAAAACTTAGCATCTGAAGTGACTTGCTGGCAAAGATAGCTTCGAGCCGAGAGTAATCCGCAGAAGCCTTGAGACTCTCAGTAATACTTGCTACTATCTCTTTCGCACAGTCACCCGCCTTTTTCAAGGTCACCGCCACCGCCAAGTTGTCATACGGTCGGCAAACCGTATCAACAATCTCTTCGTCAAAAGCCTCACATATGATTATGCCGGTATCAGCCTTACCCATATTGAGTAAACGTTGCTGTAGCACCGCCGGAAACACTTTGAAGATATTACCTGCCCCGAAATGCAGCCACCGGGGATTCTCCGTTGTCTTCTGTATAACACTTGCTATATCAAATTCCGGCAAGCTGTAACCCTTTGCCTGCCACTGCTCTCTAGCCTTAATCCCTTCCAAGCTCAGTTTCAATACCATCTTTTTCCCTCTACCTAAACTTATGCCTTCACGTCAAGCCTTACCAAACCGCCAGCCAAACCTTACCCACTATTAATCAAAAGACAGAATATTCTTACCAAAATCAAGCCGCCCCGCATACTGCTCCTTGAGTACCTCTATCGCCTGCGCAAAAGGATAGACCTTATTAATAATCCTCTTCGGTTCCAGCTTACCCTCCTCGAACCAGCCTATGACTTCAGCAAACTGCTTGTTACTCAACCTTGACCCGGCAATAGTCAGCTCTTTTCTAACAATCTCAAACTGATTGATCTCTGACATTTCCTTGGAGAATCCAAGCAGCCCAATCCTCCCCCCACTACCTGCACACTCCAGCAACGACATAAACATCCCCGGGACACAGGCGGCATCAATAACTACGGTAAAGCCGTCATTATCTGTCCGCTGCATACTCTCAGCTACTAGATCAAGTTCGCGCGTATTTATTGTATAATCTGCGCCAAGAGCTGCCGCTTTATCCAGATTTGCCGGAACAATGTCGGCAACGGTGACCTCCGCCCCCTTCATCTTAGCAACCATCGCTGCTATCGAACCGATCACTCCGGCTCCAACTATCAGCACTCTATCCCCTGCTGCAACCCCTACACGCGCCGTAACATTCGCCCCAATCGTAAAGGGTTCGACCAGAACCGCCTCTTCCCAACTCAGCCGCTGCGAAATTTTATACGCCCAAGCGGCCTTGGCGACAAACTTGGAGGCAAAGCCACCATCACGGTGAACCCCAAGCACCTCAAGTTTTTTACAAGTGTTGACATGCCCACGCCTGCACGCATCACACACACCACAATTAATAGCCGGATTGAGTACCACCCGATCCCCAATCACATACTCCGTAACCCCACTTCCCACCGCCGTAACCAATCCGGCGATCTCGTGCCCGATAACTCTAGGGTATACCGCAAACGGATTATGCCCTGAATATATATGTATATCCGACCCACAAACCCCGACCCGTTTCACACTCAGCAGCAGCTCATCTGCTTCCAAATTTTCTGGATCATTCTCAGCAATAATCTCAGCCTTGAAAGGCTCAACCACATGTAACAATTCCATACCAATATCCTTCTATCCTGCTAAACAACCACTGATCTAATTCTTGACCCCACTCATACTTATCTCCAGATGTTCAAGCATCATCTCACCGCTCTTGACCGCATCCTTTGTTTCCAGTGCTTCAATGATTCGCCTATGCTCCTCAATTGTTGCGTTTGAACGTTTTGAACTCCGATAATAATCATCGTTATCTGTATATAACCAGAAATCAACCAAATTTTTAGTTATCAGCGAGAAGAGCGAGATCATCGTCTTGTTCTTGCTGAAACGCATCAGCTCCATATGAAAGAAGATATCAAGCTCACCACCGCGCCCGCCGCTCTGTACCTCGGTAATAAAGTCCTGATGAATCTCATATAACTGTTTTAATTCTTTCGGTGTAATATGTATTGCCGCAAGCTCAGCACCACGCACCTCCAGTATCTTTCTCGCCTCATACAATTCTTCAAACGCTGGTTTCTCCGACATATCAAGTATGTTCTCCACCAGACCGATTAATATCTTGCTATAGATGTTTGAAACATAAGTTCCGGATTGCGGCTTAGTCTCAATCACCCCATACAATTCTAGACGTTTGAAAGCAGCCTTGAGCTGCTGCTTGGTTACATTGAAAGCCTTCTGCAGAACATTCTCCGGCGGCAACTGTTCACCCGGCCGCAACTCGCCAGATCTGAGTAATGCTAGTATCTGCTCAAGTATCAAATCTGACGGTGAAGGATTCACAATTGGTTTGAACTTCATAATATCACCTTATTCTTACAACGGCTATAATCTATCAAAATTCAGGAACTTACTGCTGCCCATACCTGCAGTAGAGCAGCCCTTTTTCCAGTCCGCGCAGTTCAGCCAACCCTTTCATGCGCCCCAAACAGGTATATCCAGGATTTTCAACCGGCGGTTTACTCATATCATCAAGCATCAAAACCCCATGATCGGGTCTGTAGCTCAACTGCCAGTCTTCCCGCCCGGAATCCAGCCTCTTCTTCTCTTCAGCCAGAAGCGCCTCTACCACCTCACACATTCTGACCGACCCTTCCAGATGCCGCGCTTCATAAAAATTACCTTCGGCATCACACTGAGTGCTACGCAAATGTACTGCATGTATCCTATCCCCATAGCGCTTGACAATACCGGGGATATCATTGTCCAAGCGCGCCGAGTATGAACCGGTGCAGAGACACAAACCGTTGGCCGGAGAGTCAACCATGGCCAGCAAATCCTTGATATCCTCTTCACACGAAACAATACGTGAAAGTCCGAGGATTGAGTATGGAGGATCATCAGGATGCACCGCCAACACGACCCCAGCTTCTTCTGCAACCGGTATTACCTCCTGCAGGAATTGCTTATAATTCTCTTTGAGTACCTCACGGGTTATCGCTTCATACTTTGCCAGCATATCCCGCATATCTTCAATATTAAGCCCCAGCTTACATCCTGGGAAGACATCAATAACTGCCTTGCAGAATTCTTCCTTCTCTGCGTCATCCATCGACTCATAGAACGCCTTGGCCTTGGCTCTTATATTCTCGGTATACTCTGCTTCTGCCCCCTCACGCTGAAGAAAATAGATCTCAAAAGCCGCAAAACGCGCCATATCAAAGCGTAGACACTCTGTACCATCTTCCAACTTATACTCAAGATCAGTCCGCACCCAGTCGAGTACCGGCATGAAATTGTAGATTACCACGCGTATATCCGCGCTCCCTAGATTACGCAAGCTCTCTTTATAATTCTCCAGATGTTTGAGGTAGTCACCACTCCTGGTCTTGATCTCCTCAGACACCGGCAAACTCTCTACCGCATCCCAAGTAAGCCCTGCACTCTCTAGCAGCTGCTTACGCTGAGCAATCTCTGCCACCGGCCAGACCTCTCCATAAGGAATATGATGGAGGGAAGTATAGACTCCACTCGCGCCCACCTGCCGTATATCTCCCAACTTAACTGTGTCATTCGGCCCAAACCATCTAAACGCCTCTTTCAGCTTTAATTTCTGCATTATCTGCCCTTTTAATCAATACTTGTATAATCCCTGAATTAGCTCAAGTTATAGATTTTCTACATTTGAGCCAATCCGCAACTAATAAACTAATAAACTAGTAAACTAGCGCATTAGTTCATCAATTACCAAAATATACTCCACACTCAGCCTTAAGCAAGTTATTTATCCAATATTTATCCAAAAAAATATCAATATATATTATAAACCGTATTACCTAGCAACAAAAAACCCTGATCTATCTCTATAGATCAGGGGGGGGGGGGAAGGAATAAACCTTCCGACTAAAACAAATTAATACTATTCGCCTGCTACTAATTACCTCAAATTACCCCTCTTCTTCCTTTAAAACAAAGGTTTTGATCAATTCAAGCAAACTCTCCGATTGCTTCTGAAGCTCATCGGTAGCAGCGGCAGTCTCTTCCGCAATAGAACTATCCTGCTGAATAGCACCACTGATCTGCTCTACGTCCCTCACAATCGAGAGCACACTCTGCGCCTGCTTATTACTCAAGTTTGCAATGTTTTCAATCAATTCTGCCGACTCAGCTATTCCGGATTGTATCTTACCAAGAGATTGAGAATTCTGCCGAGCCACCTCTGTGCCATTCTTTACCTTAGCATTCGACTGTTCTATCAATTCGGTAATAGCATTAGCCGCTTTTGCACAACGTGAGGCCAGACTTCTTACCTCTTCCGCAACTACCGAGAAGCCTTTTCCATGCTGACCGGCTCTTGCCGCCTCAACCGCCGCATTCAATGCCAAAAGATTTGTCTGAAAGGCGATATCATCGATAACCTTGGTAATACTACTTATCTCAGAGCTTGAAGCCGCTATAGCCTCCATCGCGGTAACCATCTGCTCCATATACCCAGCTCCTGCCTCAGTAGTACTGCGAGCATCACCGGTTAGCGTTCGCGCATTGGCTGCATTCTCAACATTCGTGCTGGTCTGTTTGTCCAAATCGGCTATCGCCGAGGTAATACTATGAATCGATATTGCACTCGTATTTGCTACTTCACTAACCAAATGACTGGCCTGCGCTATCTCCTTGGTACTTTTACCTACCTGTTCTGCCGATTGCCTTACCAGAGACAATAACGCCCCCACTCTACCAAGCAACTTGGTAATAGCCTCCCCCCCCCCCCCCCCCCCCCCCCCCCCCCCCCCCCCCCCCCCCCCCCCCCCCCCCCCCCCCCCCCCCCCCCCCCCCCCCCCCCCCCCCCCCCCCCCCCCCCCCCCCCCCCCCCCCCCCCCCCCCCCCCCCCCCCCCCCCCCCCCCCCCCCCCCCCACCCCCCCCCCCCCCCCCCCCCCCCCCCCCCCCCCCCCCCCCCCCCACCCCCCCCCCCCCCCCCCCCCCCCCCCCCCCCCCCCCCCCCCCCCCCCCCCCCCCCCCCCCCCCCCCCCCCCCCCACCCCCCCCCCCCCCCCCCCCACCCCCCCCCCCCCCCCCCCCACCCCCCCCCCCACCCCCCCCCCCCCCCCCCCCCCCCCCCCCCCCCCCCCCCCCCCCCACCCCCCCCCCCCCCCCCCCCCCCCCCCCCACCCCCCCCCCCCCCCCCCCCCCCCCCCCCCCCCCCCCCCCCCCCCCCCCCCCACCCCCCCCCCCCCCCCCCACCCCCCCCCCCCACCCCCCCCCCCCCCCCCCCCCCCCCCCCCCCCCCCCCCCCCCCCCCACCCCCCCCCCCCCCCCCCCCCCCCCCCCCCCCCCCCCCCCCCCCCCCCCCCCCCCCCCCCCCCCCCCCCCCCCCCCCCCCCCCCCCCCCCCCCCCCCACCCCCCCCCCCCCCCCCCCCCCCCCCCCCCCCCCCCCCCCCCCCCCCCCCCCCCCCCCCCCCCCCCCCCCCCCCCCACCCCCCCCCCCCCCCCCCCCCCCCCCCCCCCCCCCCCCCCCCCCCCCCCCCCCCCCCCCCCCCCCCCCCCCCCCCCCCCCCCCCCCCCCCCCCCCCCCCCCCCCCCCCCCCCCCCCCCCCCCCCCCCCCCCCCCCCCCCCACCCCCCCCCCCCCCCCCCCCCCCCCCCCCCCCCCCCCCCCCCCCCCCCCCCCCCCCCCCCCCCCCCCCCCCCCCCCCCCCCCCACCCCCCCCCCCCCCCCCCCCCCCCCCCCCCCCCCCCCCCCCCCCCCCCCCCCCCCCCCCCCCCCCCCCCCCCCCCCCCCCCCCCACCCCCCCCCCCCCCCCCCCCCCCCCCCCCCCCCCCACCCCCCCCCCCCCCCCCCACCCCCCCCCCCCCCCCCCCCCCACCCCCCCCCCCCCCCCCCCCCCCCCACCCCCCCCCCCCCCCCCCCCCCCCCCCCCCCCCCCCCCCCCCCCCCCCCCCCCCCCCCCCCCCCCCCCCCCCCCCCCCCCCCCCCCCCCCCCCCCCCCCCCCCCCCCCCCCCCCCCCCCCCCCCCCCCCCCCCCCCCCCCCCCCCCCCCCCCCCCCCCCCCCCCCCCCCCCCCCCCCCCCCCCCCCCCCCCCCCCCCCCCCCCCCCCCCCCCCCCCCCCCCCCCCCCCCCCCCACCCCCCCCCCCCCCCCCCCCCCCCCCCCCCCCCCCCCCACCCCCCCCCCCCCCCCCCCCCCCCCCCCCCCCCCCCCCCCCCCCCCCCCCCCCCCCCCCCCCCCCCCCACCCCCCCCCCCCCCCCCCCCCCCCCCCCCCCCCCCCCCCCCCCCCCCCCCCCCCCCCCCCCCCCCCCCCCCCCCCCCCCCCCCCCCCCCCCCCCCCCCCCCCCTCCCGATAACATCATCCTCAGATCTCTCCGCAAAGGTTACAGTCCAATCTCCTTCAGCCATAGCCGTCATAATTTCGGCTAATTCTGCATTCTTCGCCAACATATGCCTAGCCGCGTCAGCCATATCCCCCAGCTCATCTGCAGATTTATACCCAACTTCTACTTTTACATCGCCGACTGATATTCTGTCGAGTACCGCCGACATCTCTTTTACCCCTCTCACCGTTCCACCAACCGTTATCCACATGATACTACCTACAGCCACAAATAACAGCAGCATACCCAGAAGCATTACCAGCAACACTTTCTTGGTATGCTCACTAGAATTTTTTAAGGTTAGATCAATTGTGGCGTTGAGCTTATTAATATTGATAATAAACCCCAGAACCCCTATCTGCTTCCCTGAATAATCATTGACCGGGAGTAAATTTATACTATAATCCCCTCTCCTCAACATCACCGTATTCCCTTTGCATTCTGCCAATTCCTCTGGAGTTACAATCTTCTGAGCGAGTTTCATATCTGTTGCCGCACAGACGATATAATCTCTCCCAAAAGGAGGATACTTGGTTTCATCTTGGAGCTGCTGGGCAATTTTAAGTAATCCCGAATCCATAAACAAGGCAAAATTTTCATCTTCACTAGTCTTGAGCAACTCGAGTAAAGGGGTATATTTAAAGAAGCTCTCAACACTTCCGAGCGTCTTCCCCATCGCGTCCTTGATTGGACATACCCCTCGGATAACAAATCCACCTTTACCAACTTCTATCCCTTTAACAATATCACCGGTAGAAATAACTTCAAGCACGGTCTTACGAAACCCTGAAAGATCGTCGGTAACATCCAGCTTCTTACCATCCCGAGTTAGCTGCCAGCCATCCCGCCACGTGCGTGCCAGACTCCGAGCCGGAGGCAGATGAAAGTGTATATTTGGCATTCCCAAACCACTATTCTCCAGATACCCCTGTTGAAAACCATGAAACTCCTTTTTGAGCAATGCTCTAGCTTCACTGCACTTGGGATCATTTTCATCAGATTTTGAGCCGCTCCCGGCCAACTGATAAGCCTGTAGAACCCAGTCAGGTTGAGTAAAGAAGGATGCCTGTTCCAGCGCTCTACTCATCATCAAATCCATAAGTGCATTATACTCAGAGTATTTACTGTGAATTCGCTGTGCCAATAAAAGTTCATGAGATTCCGTTAGATCACGTATTTGCTGATCCGAGAGCTGACGCAAGACATAATAAATTCCAAATGAGCCACAAATACAAAGGATAAATAATGCAGATAGAATAGGCAATAATAGGCGGGTTCTAAGATTAAGTCTCACCGGTATGCTCCTTTCATGTTACAATCAACCAAATTGATCAATATAGTTGCCACTCGAGCACAAAACCATTATTAATCGGTATTAATAATATAAAGTTCAGAAAAAGCTATACATTACTAAAAAGCATATCCCCGGTACTTTAAATGTCATTCTTTATTATACTCTATGAAATTCCCTTCAGCAATTATTCACTCTTCTCAAAAACCAAAAAACAACACCACAGCCCCCTAAACATCAACAAGTCAACGCCGACGAGCTACATATATCCCACCCACAACTATTTTCAACCATAGTACTTATTGCTACAACTATATCCACAAAAAGACCTTAGTACAAATTCCAAAATACAGACAATAAAATCAGAATTAACCAACACAATAATAATATGCCCAATACCTACAAAAAAACATTGAAAAAAAAATCCTAAAACATATAGTAAATAGTAAATGGGAGCAAATACTATTTAGCTATTTATAAATAGTAACTTTACGCTTACTTACGCTTAATGGAATGAATGTATGTTTATTTAATACACAGCAGTCAAACTAAAGGCTTTACATGTCTGAATCAAATCTCAATACCGTAATCTTTGTACGGGAATACGAAGAGCATGCACCCCAACTACTCAACTATCTTACCCGTACAGCCAACGGTAATGAAGCGGATGGGCACGATCTACTCCAGGAGACGATGCTCAAAGCCTGGAAAGCCCGAAGTAATTTCAAAGGCAAGTGCAGTGTCAAGAGTTGGTTATTCACCATTGGCATTAATCATTTTCGTGAAAAGATCAGACGTAAAAAACTGGTTCACTTCTCTGCTGAGCTACCCGAAGTAATAGCCCCAGAACGTTCCACCCCAGAATCATACTACCAGCATGATCTCAGGACAAGAATCGACGAAGAGATTTCCCAGCTTCCAGCCGACCAACAAGAGGTCTTCAATCTGATACGAAATATTGGCATGAGCTATAAAGAAGCTGCCGCAGAACTCGGCATAACCGTGGATACAGTGCGTATGCGGCTACACCGGGCAAATACCCGACTTGCATACCGCCTCCAAGATCTCAAAGACTATATATGATAAGCAGAGAGGCCTAAGAATCAGTTTTACAAAACTAAGCCGTACATTTTTACGCAACCAGAAGTAGAGAAATGTATCAGCAGTTACCCTTATTTGCGTTTAATATAAACTTAATTTGCACAAAAGGATGATTAATCATCAAATTATACCGCTGCAATGCCACGGCATAACCTAAGCATAAGCACATTTACTGCAACTGCATAAAAAGAGTAAGGTCACAATGGGTCAAGAAATATTCAGAAAGAAAGCGCTCGAACATCTAAGTTCCCCCGATGATATCGACCAATCTATTCGTTTGGCAGACCGCAAGGGCTGGCTGGCACTTATAGCCTTGATTCTCTGCCTGGTCATTGCCGGTATCTGGAGTTGGTACGGCAGAATTCCCATCAATGTTACCGCCTCGGGTCTAATAATCCGTGAAGGCGGACTAATGGGTATTGTCACCCAGGGAGATGGCCAGATTCAAGATATCCTGATCTCGGTCGGCGATGATATACGTAGCGGTCAGGTCGTAACCCGTTTATACCGCCCTGATATTCAGATAAAACTCCATAATGCCCAACTCGCCCTCAACACCTCTCAGAAGATTCATCAACGTTTCCAAGACTATATCAGCAAACGGGTAGACATCCTCGATAATTTTCAAGAACAAAAACGTGTCAGCTTACAGGACTTAATAGAAAAACTAAAAGAGCAGGAGAATTTCCTAACCGACCGACTGGGGCACATGAAGACCCTGTATAAGAGCAAGATAATTCCCCCCATCAAGGTAGAAGAAGAGCGCGTCAAGCTTGACGAAACTATAAATCGCATCAATAAAACCAATATCGAACTCTCCGATACTATCCGTGAGCACTTCAAGATTAAGAGTAATGATGAAATCGAGATATTGAAGAGCGCCAAAGAGGTCGCTGAAAATCAGCAGCGTGTAGCGGAGATGTTACTCCAACTTGAGATAAACACCGTAATCACCTCTCAATTCTCAGGACGTGTCGTTGAGATACGCACCAAGCCGGGCAATGTTGTCCGCTCCGGTCAGATAATTGCCATGCTGGAAAATGTGGATGAAAAGAAGAGTGCAGTTCTCTTTCTCGACAGTGCAGAGGGAAGAAAAGCCAAGCCCGGCATGACGGTACGAATATTCCCCAGTACGGTAAAACGTGAAGAGTACGGCGGTATTTTTGGAATAGTCACCAAGGTCTCGCCATACTTTATCTCCAGCGACGCCCTGATCGAGTTACTCGGGAATAAAGTCCTGGCCGAACAGTTTATCAAACAAGCCAATGGCTCACCGGTAATGGTTATGATAGATCTTATTCCATCTTCGAATTCGCCAAGCGGCTATTACTGGACATCATCGCAAGGACCTGATACCAACGTCCAGACCGGCACAATTGTTCAAGGTGAGATCACCATCAAGAATACTCGCCCCCTATCTCTGGTACTACCGATCATCAAGCATATTTTTGGAATTTAATTTAATGAGTACGGCAGCCGAAGAAGCACCACAACCCAGATCTTCCAGAGGTAAGAATTTTCGCAAGCGTACCCCAACCTTACTCCAGATGGAGGCGGTGGAGTGCGGAGCTGCCGCGCTGGGTATTCTCATGCATTACTATGGTGTCTGGGAATCACTGGAAAAGCTCCGGGTTGAATGTGGAGTGAGCCGAGACGGAAGTAAGGCCGGAAATATCCTCCGTGTAGCCCGAAAATACGGGTTTGACGCCGATGGGTACAAGGTAGAAGCTGAAGACTTATTCTCTGATCCGGCGGATCTGCCCTGCATCGTCTTCTGGGAGTTCAACCACTTCCTGGTTATTGAGGGACGGCGGAACGACAAGGTATTCCTAAACGATCCGGCAGTAGGGCCTAGAACTGTCACCTGGGAGGAGTTTGACAAGAAGTTTACTGGTGTAGTGCTTATCATCCAGCCCGGCGCAGGTTTTAGCAAACAGGGCAAGAAGCCGTCCATGCTGAGCGGCTTATTCTCACGTCTGGGTAAAGGCTGGTCATCACTAATACTGATTATTCTAACCAGTCTGGCTCTGATTATTCCCGGTCTGGCAGCGCCGACATTCAGCAAGGTCTTTGTCGACAATGTCATGAACGGCAATATGACAGACTGGCTCTGGCCGCTACTGGCAGGTATCAGCGCAACCTTCTTTGTCCAGACACTACTGAGCTGGATACAGAGCTACTATCTCACCAGGCTGCAGACCGGCCTCTCCATTAAGGAGTGTTCCCGTTTTATCTGGCATATTCTGCACCTGCCGGTGCACTTCTTCCTCCAGCGTTACGGAGCCGAGATAGGTACCAGAATCAGTCTGAACAATCAGGTTGTAGCATTTATCAGCGGTGAGTTTGCTCAAGCCATAGTAGGAATAATCACTACTGTCTTCTATCTCATCGTCATGCTCCAGTACAGCGGTCTGCTGACCGCCTTTGTAGTCTTGCTGTCACTGATAAGCATCACCAGTATGCAACTGCGCTGGCGCTGGGATACAGACTGCAACATGAAGATTCTCAAAGAGCAGGGTCAACTCTCATCTCTAAGCATGGGTGGAGTGCAGATGATGCAGACAATTAAAGCCTGTGGGCTTGAAGATGATTTTTTCAGTAAATGGTACGGTTATTACTCACGCTTTACCAATATCCAGAACTATACTGCTCGTAAGAGCCAATTTATCCAGACTATCCCCGGAGTGTTCATCGCCTTGAATTCCGCTCTGATTCTCATTGCCGGTGGGCTTAAAATTATGTCGGGCGAACTCTCAATCGGCGGATTGCTGGCTTTCCAGATTCTATCGGGATCATTTCTAGGAGCGGTGAACAAATTCGTCTCACTTGGTCAATCACTGGCAGCGATGAAAGCAAATGTCAATAGAATAGAAGACGTAATGGCCTATGATGTAGACACAACCGACACTAGGGCTGCGGAAAAGGAAGAGACCCAACTCAGTGGCAATATCAGAGTAGAAAATATTACCTTTGGTTACAACCAGTTTGAACCGCCGGTCATCAGCGACTTTACCCTTGAATTAAATCCGGGGAAGCGCATCGCCCTGATTGGAGCTTCCGGTAGCGGAAAATCCACACTGGCTCGAATTATCGCCGGTCTGCTTGAGCCCTGGGAAGGTCGAGTCCTTTTCGATGGCAAGAGCAGAGAGCATTACTCTCACGCCTCACTTACCAACTCAATCTCCGTAGTTGACCAGAGTATCTTCCTCTTCTCGGATACGGTCAAGAACAACCTCACTCTTTGGGATGAAACCATCGCCGAGAGCAGTATATTCCAGGCTGCGCGGGATGCCTGTATCCATGATGATATAATCAATAGAGCCGAAGGCTATAATGCCCTGATCGAGGAGGGTGGTACCAATTTCAGCGGTGGACAACGTCAGAGGCTGGAGATAGCCCGCGCGCTCTGCAAGTCACCGAATATTCTTATTCTTGATGAAGCAACCAGCGCACTTGACCCTCTCACTGAGAACAAGATCGACAATCACCTGCGCCGGCGCGGCTGTTCCTGTATAATAGTTGCTCACCGCCTGAGTACGATAAGGGATGCCGATGAGATCATTGTACTGGATAAAGGCGTAGTGGTGCAACGTGGCACCCATGAAGAGATGATCCAAGACCAAGACAGTTATTATGCCAGACTTGTAGCGGATGCGTAAATTATGAATATTAGAGAGATACTCGACACTACCTTCAGTAGCGGCAACAGGATAATCCTGAGCGGCAACCACCCGCACCGAAGTACCGCCCCCGCCCTCTTCCTGGTCGAGCAGGGTGAGGTAGACCTCTTCTATATACGGGAGCGCGGGGATCTTCTGGCAATTGAGACCTGCACCAGTTCTACCGTCTTCTGCCTACCGGCAGGCATGCAGATCAGCGGCAAGGAAGGTAGCTGCATCCGCGAGCTAAAACTTTCTGAGCTCACACTGACCCTAGAGGCCGCAGACATTGTATTCAACGACATTACTGCTTTCATCAATACCCTCAGCCAGAAATTCCTACCGGCTATCCCCCTGGGAAAGACCGCAGAAGAGACCGGCAACCGCCTAACAGCTGGCGAAATACTCCGTAGTCCCAACCATGCTCAACTCCTATCTATCCGTGGTTCAGCCGAGTACACCGACACCCTCAGTCTGACCGGGAGCAACAATATCCTACTCTCCCGCAGTTCCTGGATAAAGGCTACTTCTGAGGTTGAAATTATCCCGTCCATAATTGACGGCGACAATTTACTACCAGCAATCAAGACAACTTGCAGCTTTATCCACCTACTCCTTGACAATTTTAGCCAACAGCTTACTCAGGAGTGGGCGGAGAGACAAAAAAACAGCCAGGAGAGCGCCGCTCAGGTATTCCGCAAAACACTGCATAATCTATCACAAGTAATGGAGAGTTCGAGTACCTACAGCCACGCCACCACCGATGAACTGACTACAGTCTGCCTAATTGTCGCCAATGCCAGCGGCAATGCGCTCAACGATAGTGACGCTGCTCGCAGCAGTTCAGTCGAAGACTTTGCCAGCAGGCATGGTATTCGTACCCGCCGGGTACGCCTGGAGAAAGACTGGTACAATAATGATTGCGGCGCCTTGGTCGCCTGGCTAGCAGATACACCGGTGGCTCTCATCCCGCAGTCCAGCGGTTATGAATACATTATCCCGGGTGAAGCGCCAAAGAAGGTTACAGCTAAAATAGCGCCGGAGTTTGACCAGTGGGGCTGGAGTCTATTCGCCCGACTGCCAAATTCAAATGTTAAACGGCGTGATATTCTCAAACTGGCCTGGCGCGGCGGCCTACACGACCTCCAATGGATCCTGCTGATGGGGATTATCACCGGTCTACTCGGTATGATAACCCCAGGGGTAACCGGGCTTATCATCTCCCATGTCATCCCCAGCGGCGAGTACAACATGCTCTTTGAACTGGGGCTTATCCTGCTCAGCGCCACCATTGCCAGCACCTTATTCGACCTGGTGCAGAATTTTGCCCTGGTTCGGTTCTCTTCCCGCAGCAGTTCGCTACTCCAGGGAGCAATCTGGGACAGGCTCTTATCCCTGCCCGCCTCCTTCTTTGCCAAGTATCAAACCGGCGATCTGGTAAACCGAGCACAAGGGATCATTGCTATCAAGGATATAATCACCGGCCACCTGATATCTTCAAGCATGGCTATTGCGGTAGGCTCGTTCAATATTATTATTGCCCTCTATTACTCCTGGCAACTCACCCTGATAGTCTGCGGCTTCTCCATTATCAGTATTGTCATTAATTTCTTCCTCTCATTATATCAGCTCAAGTTTCAGCGCTTGCTGCAGAAGGTCGGCGGTGAATTCCAAGGCTTTGTCCTCCAGGTCATCACCGCAATCTCCAAGATTCGGGTTTCCGGCTCTGAGATCCGGGTCTTTGCCCAACTGAGCAAACTCTTTATGAAGCAGACCAAGTTCAGCTACGACTACTCAATCTTTGCCCAAATAACTAGCATTCTTTTTTCGATTATGCCCCTGCTCCAGACCGCCATTATCTTCTATGTCATAGTCAAGATGGATCCGGACAAACGCCTCTCGGTCGGTAGTTACATGGCATTTACCGCCGCCTCGGCGCAGATGACCCGTGCCCTCAATGCAGTTTCAGATCTGGCTCTAGCTGTCATCAAGGCTCTACCACACTACGAACGCGCCAAACCGATTCTTGATGCGACGGTTGAGTACGATAATACCCGGAAGGAATCAATTAGCTTAAAAGGCAGTCTTGAGCTCAGAGGAGTAAATTTTGCATATGGGGATGAAACCAATACCATATCTGAGGTCTCGCTCAAAGCCAATCCCGGAGAGTTTATTGCCATAGTTGGCGCTTCTGGCGCCGGTAAGAGCACTCTGCTCAAGCTCTTACTTGGGCTGGAGAAGCCCAAATCCGGCATCATACTCTTTGATGAGATCGATATCAGTACCTTCAATATCAAGAGCCTGCGCAAGCAGTTCGGAGTAGTCTTGCAGAATGGGGGAATAATGCAAGGGAGTATTTACAGCAACATCTGTGGGGCATCCATTCTGACCTATGATGAAGCGTGGGAAGCGCTGCGACTCGCTGGTCTGCACCGGGAGGTCGCCGAGATGCCGATGAATATTCAGACAATCCTCCCCCAAGGGGCAGGCGTACTCTCCGGAGGACAACAACAACGCCTGATGATCGCCAGAGCCCTCGCCGCCAAACCGCAAATACTCTTCTTCGATGAGGCTACCAGTGCTCTTGACAACCGACTTCAGCGCGAAGTCTCGCAGAATATTGAAGCGCTGAGCCTCACCCGTATCGTCATCGCCCATCGCCTCAGCACCATCCGTAATGCCGATAAGATCTATGTTATGGACAAGGGTCGAATTGTCCAGGAAGGCACCTATAATGAACTCATACAGGATCAAGACAACATCTTCGCCGATCTCTGTAGACGTCAGGAGCAATAAAAGGATAATCCCATGCGCAAAGAGAATATTTTTCTTATCATTACTATTATCTTCAGCATACTCTGCTGCAGCTGGTTTGTAAAACTTACGCTCAATGCCAGAAAACGCGCCGAGCTAATGGATGATTCCGCAGTTATTCGTGCTGAAAAAGCCCGTAAAAATAAGTCTGGGGATATTCAGATAGGCGTTGTCTACGATAACACCACCGTCAAGACCAAGCAGATGCGACAAGCACTGGAACTGGCCGCAGAGGAGATCAATAATTCCGAACTACTGAGCGGACGCAAGCTTATTCTAGATTATCAGGATGACAGACGCAATATTGCTGAGTCACGCCGGATAGCGCAAAAATTTGCCAATGACATCAACACCAGTATTGTCATCGGCCACCCCAGCTCTACCTCAGCCATAAAATTCCAGCCCATCTATGAATTTTACGGTATTCTCTTCTTTACGCCTTCTGCCAGTAGCCCGGTATTGAGCAGCAACGGTTCAAAACTTTTTTTCAGAAATTACCCTGATGATAATGAGATGGGTAGAGCCATCGCCAAGCTCTGCCAGAAAAATAACTGGAAGGATATTGCCATACTCTTTCCCGAATCGGTATACGGCAAGACAATTGCCAATTCAATCGAATCTATTGCCGATATTGTAGACGCAAATATTGTTATCCGCCAAGCCTTCAATACTGTCAACCCCAAATTCAGCCAGATTATCGCCAAATGGCAGCAATTTTACAAGGTCGACGGGCTGATTGCTATCTTCGATTACCCCAATAACGGTATTGACTTTCTTAATGCCGCCTGCAAAAGCGACCTCAAGGTACCGATTATCCTTACCCCGGATCTTGCCGAATTAGACCTTGAAAAGATTGCGGCGAGATATCCTAATACTATTTATATCATGGACATACGCCCGGAAAACGCGAGTATTGCAGCAGACCCGCATATTCAAAATTTTATCACAGAGTTTACCGAACGCACCGGCACCGAGCCAAACTTCCTCGCCTTCAACGCCTACGACGGTCTATATAATATTGCGCAGGCAATAAAAGAAGGCAAGAGTCCGGCAGCTCCGGATATAGCCGAATACTTGCGTACAACCAAGGTATTCACTGGAGTGGGCGGCAGAGTAGAGTACCAGCCTAACGGTAATGTCAAACGTACTATTAATATTGATAAGTTTTAAGGCTTACTCTTCCTTCTGAGGAGACCACTCAACCGATTCGTATTGACCGATTTCAGGGCGACCAAGGCTCCGGAGCAGGCAATAATCACCATACCTAATATAGTCAATCCACTCGGCACATCGCCAAAAACCAACCACCCGAAAAATCCCGCCCAGATAAGCTGGAGATAATTCATTGGTGCCAACATTGAAGCCGGAGCAAAGCGAAAAGCCTTGGTATACAAAAAATGCCCAAAACCGCCAGTAACCCCAACACTGATAAAAAGCAAGATAGTCAGCAGATCTGATATCTCACCCTCCCAGTACCAGGGTAAGAATATCCCCATCCCGACCGCCCCGATAAGCGCGGTATAAAAGAGTATAGCTACGGTCTTCTCCGTGTTTGCCAGAACCCGGGACAGGAGCTGATACAAGGCATTTGCCAATACTGCAAAGAAGAGATAAATCAGTGCCGTCATATCCACCCCACTCCCAGGACGCACAACCAGCAACACTCCTGAAAAACCTATACCTGCAGCCACCCAGCCGAGTATTCCTACCTTCTCCCCGAGTACAGATTTTGCCATAAACATCACCAGCATCGGTGCCAGAAAGACAATTGAGGTCATCTCCGCCACCGGTATAAGCCGCAGAGCCGAGCCAACACATAAGGAAGCGATCAGCAGACATACCCCACGAAATATAACCAAGCCCGTGCGCTTGGTCTTGGCAAATTTAACCCCTTGGGTCGGCACTAGAATTATCAGCATGAGTAGGCAGTGTACAATATACCGCACCGCAACCACCATCGGCGCATTATAGCGTAGCACCAGATACTTTATAGTACAGTCCATACAGGAAAAAAATAGTAATGCACTCAGAATGAGTAATATCGCCTTAACCGGATGATAATCAATCTTCTCCTCGGCCTCAGTCTGTTCAATCCCTTCGAATAACTCATTACTCAGATCAGTGTCATCCGGATTGATTACCGGGATTCTATTCTCAGTCATCCCACTATCCTTAATATAAGGTTACCGCCAGATAGTAGTATATTCTAATTAAAAACAACCTGTCAAGCTATAGCATAGTACCACATATTTCATACAGCTACTCTAACTTGTTTTACAGCAGCATGTTACAATATAACATAATTAACAGACAAAGCACTGAGTACAATAACTACTTCTCAGCGCACATCCTAGGTACTCTGAGTTCATCCCTTAAACAACACACTCCGCACATTGCCGTACCGGTCGAAGCACCGGGGAATAATCATAAATATTGAGGCAAAAACACTTACAGCGCCAGAGACAACGATCGCCAGCATAATAATAATCTGATACTTGATCGCTACTGTAGGCATTGATCCACCCAGAATCTGGCCGGTAAGCATACCGGGTAGCGAAATCAAACCTAGGGTGGCAATAGTGGTAATTGTCGGAACCAGGGCTCGAGTAAAAGCCTCATTGAAGAAGGGACGCACCGCCTCAAAATATGTAGCGCCAAAGCAGAGTGAGGTCTGCAGATACTGGCGGTTACTCCGAAGTTCACCGGTGAAATGCTTGAGCGCGATAATATTCATAGAAAGAAAATTCCCCAGAAGCATCCCTCCGAGCGGCACCATATACCGAGCATCATAAAAAGGCTCAGGGCACACCACATACAGAATAAGCGGACTCAAAATTGCTACTAAGGAGAGCAAAATTGCCAGAAATACCGGGATAAACAATTCTCTGCGGCGCAGACCGGCACTACTTATAATATGCCCCGCCGCCACCAGAACCATTACCATAATCCAAGCGCAATTTAGGAACAAATTATTATAGCTAAAAAGACTGCCTAGATACAAGCCGACCAGGAATAATTGCAGACTCATCCTGAACACCGCGATGAGCAAATCCTTGATCAATCTCCGATTGAGATAATACATCAAAGCCAGTGGAATCAAAAGAAAGAGATAGAATACCAGCAAACGATCCAGAGTTATGTCAGAGGTCACCATCCTGCTCTCCTTCCTCGGTTATAGGTTGCAATACAATATTTCGCGGTGCTTGTGCTATCCACTCCGAGTCATGCGTTACCGCGATAACCGTCTTCGCCAACCCGTTCAACAGCTGATAAACCAGCCCGCGGTGCGCTTCATCGAGTGCCGAGGTTATCTCATCAAGAATCAGAATTTCCCGCTCCAGCAATATAGCCCGCACCAGCGCCACCCGCTGCTTCTCACCACCGGAGATACTGGAAATCTTCGCCTTCACCCCGACCTTGATATCCAGTCGCTCCAACCAAGCCTGCACAGTAGCAAGCTCAGGCAACTGTGACAGATTATGCTTATAGCCAAAAGGCTCAAACAACGCCTCCTCAATTGTCTCCCCGATAAGTACCGGCTCCTGAAAGACTACGGAAACATGCCGGCGCAACCACCTCAGATCCAAGGTAGTTATATCCTTACCCTTAAAGCATAAACTCCCGACACTTGGTGGAATAAAGCCAAGTAGTAGCTGCAGCAATGTCGATTTACCCGCCCCTGAAGGCCCGGAAATCGTTACCAATTCACCAGCAAAGATTGAGAATGTCTGGGGACTGAGAATAGGTTTCCCGGCGATACTCACCCCGCAGGCATCCAACCTGTATAAATACTCTGCGCTCATAATTCTCCTCAATTGAACCCCACGTATTATAACAACTCTACTAATATTGACAACAAATATCAGACTTGACGAAAAATATTTCGCCACGGCTACCCTTGACATTTTCCTTGATTACCCGAAACTTATAACATCAATCAGTAGTACAGTACAAATAATTGTTCAAGCGAGGAAGAATGAAAGAGCGAATAATCGACAAAGAGAAGAATATTGACAGTGTAACCAGGGTTCTCCTCGATGACTACGGCTACAGACTGAGTATGGAAATGCGCCTCTGCGTAAATCGACAAGGAGAGCCGATACCCTGGTATACCTATCCGGCTATCGAATACCTCAACCAGCTTGATCTTTCAACGAAAGAGGTCTTCGAATTCGGTTGTGGTAGTTCATCGCTATACTGGGCCAGAAAAGCCAGAGCAGTAACCAGCCTTGAAGCCCGTGAGGTCTGGTACAACCGGATCAAGGATCAAGCTCCGCCGAATCTACAATTAATCTGCCGGGGTGTGGATGATGCTTATGTCCAGACAATATATGAAGCCGGAAAGAAATTTGATATTATTGTAATTGACGGCATGTTACGCTATCCGAGTACCGAGGCCGCCCTAGACTGCCTGAAAGCTGACGGCCTAATAATCTTTGATAACTCGGATAGAGCAGCAGAATTCCGCAAGTATGCCCAGGCGATGCAGCTGCTCCGGGATCAAGGTCTGCTCCAGGTTGATATGCACGGTTTTACTCCACTAAACCCCTATACTGCCACCACCAGTCTCTTCTTTACCCGCAATTTCATGGTTACCCCGCTGCATACCGCCCACCCCCAACGCCCGGTCGGCGGTCTCTACGAGAGCAATGCCCACATGAAGGACAACTAAAAAGCAGTGCTGAAAAATCAGAATTCCCAGCACTGCGCTAATCCCCCTAAAGACTATAGATTTGGCTGCAAACAATAGCGTTACTACTGCGCACAAACAAGTTGAGAATCGTGTATCTTGCAGCGCAAACAATCCGACACCGTTCAAGAACATCTAAAGCAGAATCAGCGATAGGACATATACCGCTACAGCCGCCGTACACCCTTCAATCAGGGTTCCGAGAGTCTGCAGTTTATACCCTTGTTTCACATCCATCCCAGAAAACTGAGTAACCACCCAGAAAAAACTGTCATTGGCCTGCGACACCACCATCGCCCCTGCCCCAATGGCGACAACCACCAGCGCCCGCGCAATCTCAGAATCCAACCCTAAAGTTTGCAATAGTGGCGCGATTATGCCTGCGGTAGTAATAATTGCCACAGTAGATGAACCCTGCGCCGTTTTAAGGGCAGCAGCAATCATAAACGGCAATATAACACCGAGGCTAGAGCTTGTGCCAAAGATACTCTTGACCGAATCCGCAATACCTGATTCTTGAAGAATCTTGCCAAATGCCCCACCACTCCCGGTAATTATAATAATACTCGCCGCCGAGAGTACAGCCTGCCCCACCCAGCCACTACCCAGCATATCACGATTGAGCTTAGCCGGCAGAAATAATGCCAACACCACCCCAATAAGTAGCGCCACCACCGGCTGCCCAAAGAAGATTACCCATTTACAGAGCTCTCCGCTCCCCAGCGGTGCGGTCGGATATTTTGCCAATGATTGAAGAAAGATCAAAAGTATTGGGAGCAGAATTGGCACAATGGATTTAAAAGCTCCGGGCGGATTACTTATCTCAGCCTCAGCCGTCACTTCTTTCTTCTCATCTACTTGCTTAACATCTGGATCAATATAGGTCTTACTCGCCACCAGTACCGAGAATAACCAGCCCCCACAGAGTGCGATCAGACTTACGATAATTCCAAAGAGAATAACCATACCCAGGTCTGCTTGCAAGATACCTGCAGCTGCTACCGGCCCCGGTGTCGGTGGCACCATAGTGTGAGTAGCATATAGACCCAGACTGAGCGCGATAGCCCCCGAAGCCAGGGTGATCTTGGCCTTCTTCGACAACGCCCGGTTGAGCGGCGCCAAGATAACAAAACCTGAATCACAGAATACCGGCATCGAGACAATCCAACCGACAATTGCCATCGCGAGCGGTACATTCTTCTCACCCGTAAGCTTGAGTGAGGCATCGGCCAAGGATTTTGCACCTCCCGACTTTTCCAGAAATACTCCGATTATCGTCCCGGCCAGAATAACAATACCGATATAGCCGATAGTATCACCAAACCCCTTATTGACTGTCGCCACGATCTTATTCGGATCCATCCCCGCGAGCAGACCATAGCCAAAGGCAGCGACAATAAGCGCCAGGAAAGGATGTATCTTGAACTTGGCTGTTGCCAGAACAATGAAGACTATCGCCACAACCAACCATAGAATCAACATCAGGCTCCTCCTTCAGTGAGTAATTGGTAAATTACGCATAAATTTCCATAATCTTAATTTTGGTATTACGTACCTCAATTTAATATTCCTGGTTTGCCCGAAGTATTTCAAGAAAAATATTGCCGTTTTCTTTTTCCAACATATTTATCCCCCACCCATATTTTCCCACTAACACAATACTTGCAAAAAAATAGCGACCTGCATCCAAGCAGATCGCTATAATATTTTTTCTATAATTAAATCTGATTAAAAGACAATACCTGCCTCAAGTTTGAGATATGCAGCATTATTTATATCCCAACCCTTATTATACTCGAAGAAATATCTGTCCTCATAGATATTTCGCGCAAAAGCCCAACCACCTTCAGCCTGCGCATAGAAATACTTGAGAAAATCAGCACGCACACCACCACCCCATCTGCACTCGGTATAGAAAATACGTGAGCGTTTATCAGTACGAGCAGCACGTGCCCAGGTAGAGGTATTCCACTCAAAATCGGTATATACCTGGAGCTTACCAAGGATAATATCATATGAAAGCTGAGTATGAAGATCACCCAGAACCACATAGTTGAAATCAAAATTAAACCGCTCGGTATCAACTCCCGGAATATCCTTGGAGTTGACATGCACCATATTCAGCGGGATACCGACATTGAAATAACTGGTCTCGCCAAAATTAAGCTGATAGCCAATACCACCAATAGGCAACTTATAATCACTTACATAACCAGCCATAAGGGTAATCGCCTGATTCTCAAATATCGGGATACGATAACTTACCATAGCTGTTAGATTGGTCTCATCAAGACTATTGAACAACTCATCAGACCTGGAGTCAACGATTACGTCCACACCAACTGTTGTGCCATTGAAGAAGCCATTGGCAATTTCAGTATTCTCGATTTCATAACGATAATTCGTCATGAAGGACAGGCTCTGGAGTTGATTTGGCAACTTAGCCCCGTAATAACCGTTGTACTTCAGAGGATTGTCATTCTTCAGACGCATATCGGTATCAAAGTCGGACATATCATAATTGACGGTGAACATCAACTTATTCTGCCCTTTATACAGAATCGGCACACTCGCCTGCACCCCGTACTCGGTAAGACCCAGACTGGTATTCTGTCCTCTGACCTCTTCCTTGGTGTATAAAGTTGCATCGACCTTGGCCAGGGTCAGACGGTTCGCACGGTTGGTAATGTACGCCTGCGCCTTATTCTCAGTTTCAAACTGTACCGGCAGGATATTGGTAAAATCATAGGTATTATAATCATTTGGAGAGTATTCTTCAAGGATATATGGATCGTCACCGGAGGTATCAACCCGAACTTCACTAGTGCTATCCTCACCCGAACCATATGCCCCAAGCCCGGCATCTGACTCTAATTCCGCATCCGTCTCAAGTTCCTTCTCCGCTTCTTGCACACTGGTGATAGGACCGCCACCCTCAAATAACTCCGGTTCGTCACCTATATTGTCTGCTGCATCATCTGCCAGATCAATAGTAACTAGGGTATTCTGGTCAGTAGCAAAGACAGTATATGAAGTCAGACTAAAGATCAGAAGAAGCCCCAATAGTATATAATATTTCATCCCCGTTTCCCACTCCTCTTCTCTATTACCACTCTTATTTAGCTAAGAAATAATGTTAATATACGCATATAACACAGAATAAGCACAATTTATCTTATTTAATATACATAAGACTTACATATTTTTCAACATTTTTTTATTTTTTCTTACTATTTCTTACGATATTATCATCCCAACTTCTCTCGTATAAACCGTAAAAACGAATCAGCCGCCCTCACTGCCGACTCCTCTTCACCAACAGCGTCTCGCACCTGTGCCAACTCAGCTTTGATCCTGGCCGACTCCTCTGCACACTGTAATATTTGTAAAGCATATTCCGCCATAGTCTGCCCGTTACACTCTTCTTGCAGAAACTCGGGTACAATTTCCTTTCCAGCGATAATATTCGGCAACGATATATACGGTATATCATTGAGTTTCTTAAGAAATTTCGCCAGTTTCGCACTGAGCCAATCGCCACGATAGGCTACGAGCATAGGTTTACCCAGAAGTGCCGCCTCCAACGTAGTAGTTCCACTCTTGGCAAAGACAAAGTCACTCCCCGCCATTATCTCATGTGCCTGCCCCGTCACTGGTTTGACATACCCCGGGAGTTCACCGACAATACTGCGAATATTCTCCTCCATCCCCAGGGCAACCGAGAGCACAAAGACAATATCATCAGTGGTTTTCTCCCGTACAATCCTGGCCGCAGCGAGCATCGGTTGCAGAATATACTCCAGTTCCTTGCGTCTGCTGCCGGCAAAGATAGCGACAATTCTACTAGTCGCAGCGATACCTAACTGCTTACGAATTATAGTCGGATCAGTTCCTTTTACCCCATCGTATACCGGACTACCGACATACTCTGCACTCACTCCCTGCTCTCTGAACCACGCCTCTTCAAAGGGCAGAATGCACATAGCCCAGTCGATATACTCCCTAATAATCTTTACCCGGCTGCGGTGCCAAGCCCAGACCTGCGGTGTAATGTAATATACTATTTTTATATCTGGGAAACGCTTCTTTATCGCCTTTGCCAGTCTCAAGTGAAATCCGGGATAATCCACCAGCACCACAACTTCAGGCTTGAAACTGGCGATATACTCAAGAACCTCGTAAAAGACACCGAAAATTTTAGGCAGATGACGAATTATCGCAGCAAATCCCATTACCTTTATCTCCGTAGAGTCAAAAACGATATCGACCCCGCCGGCACGGAGGATATCCCCTCCCATTACGGAGAATTGACAATCAGGATTTTGACGCTGGCACGCCCGGATAAAGCCCAAGGCATGCGGCTCTGCCGAAGTATCACCTGTAGATAAATAGACTCGCATAGAACACACTCCACCTTGCAATTTTCTTGGCAGCCACTCACTCTAGAATTAGTCAATACCGAGCAGATAGTCGCCAATACTCAGCCTAGCGCCATGCATAAAATCAATCCCACGCATCTCTTTCTTGCCCTCTGGTTTGACCCGTATCAGCCGTATTGCCTCCCCATTACCACAGCCTACAACCAAACCGTTATCCTCATCAGCATGCAGAATCTGCCCCTTATTCATGGGCTCTTCAGCCTCCAGTTCAAACTTACGCACCTCCAGAATACACAACCGGCGTATCTTCTTACCGGATATATAAAAAGTAAAACAACGAGGCCAGGGCTGATACGCCCGTACATGCAGATCGATAGTTCGCGCATCCAGCGACCAGTCGAGTCTCCCGTCATCTTTGTGCATCTTGGGAGCACGTGACGCCTCTGCTTCATCCTGTTCAACCGGCACCACCCAGCCCGCCTCCAATTCCCCAACAACCTTGCATACCAACTCCGCCCCAATCGGTGAGAGTTTCTCCAGCAGAGTAAATGAAGTATCATTTGCTTCAATGCCAACCCGCTCGACTCCTAGAATCCGCCCTTCATCAAATTTCTCGTTCAACTGAAAGACCGTCACCCCGGTCTCGGTATCACCATTCATGATTGCGTAAGGCACAGGCGAAGCTCCGCGATACTTCGGTAGAATTGAGGCATGAAGATTAATAAAACCATGCTCAGGAATACTCAGCAAATCTCTGGGTATAAGATGGCCATACGCCACAATAACTGCAACATCGGGATTATACTTCTGCAGCGCAGCCGCAGCCGTTCCGTCTTTCAAAGTATGCGGTTGTTCAACCGGTATGCCGACCTCCAGAGCCCGTTCTTTGACCACAGTCTGATGCATATGCCCACCACGCCCGGCAGGACGATCAGGCTGAGTAAAGGCAGCTACTATTTCATTTCTACTTTCCAGCAACGAATTAAAGGTCTCTACCGCAATGGAGGCACTTCCAAAAAAGACTATCCTCATTCAGCTTCCTTCTTACTCATCCTATCCATATAATCCTCCTCCAAGCGCCTCAAGCCGCCCTTTACCGAGAGCTTACTGGCGAGAGAGACCTTATCGGTAAAGACGATCCCATCAAGATGATCAATCTCATGCTGCACACACCTGGCCAGGAGTCCTTCCGCTTCTAGCTCAAATTCTTCTCCATCCAGCCCCAGAGCTTTTACCCGCACCCGTGCCGGTCTGACAACATTGGCTGAGATATCCGGCAGGCTCAAACACCCCTCCTCCATCTTCTCTTTTTCCTTACTTTTGAAGGTTATTACCGGGTTTATAAGCACTAGCTTGGTGGATTCGGAAGTTTCTTTATGCGGATCTCTGATATCAATAACCACCAACCTGATATTCTTCCCTATCTGCGGTGCAGCCAGACCGATACCAATATTTCCATACATCGTCTCAAACATCTGCTCAACCAGACTCTCCAGTTCAGCATCAATCTGAGTTATCTCGGTAGATACCCGGCGCAGAATAGGGTCTGGATAATATACAACATCTAACATACGTTCTCTGTCCTTTACAACAAATTTCTAAATACTGGCGTGATAACTTCCTACCGCTTTCTATCTTCTTTTATAATCAGGGCAGACTCTGGCATTGGGACGTTCTTCGCGCGTACAAGCATTACCATAATCATACATACAGGTATCACAGAGCATCTGATCTGAAACAAGTGCTTTCAACTTTTGAAACAGTATTTTTAAAAAACTCATAACCTACACCCTTTTATTTTTCACGTATTCTATTAAAATACTAGAAACAGACGATCAATACACCAAATTCAACTACAAAAAATAAATTATACATTCATTATCATAGTTGAAAAGATGATTTATCATTTTACCTGCTTTTTTATTACAATTACCCCTTAACAACTGGTATATTTTAATTTTTATCATTATTTTCAGGATGTTCCTGGATTAATCAGTACTCAAAGGACTCTAGACCATGAGCAAGAACAATACAGCGGTCTTCCCCGGTTCATTCGACCCAATAACCTTCGGCCATCTGGATGTTATCAAACGCGGCGCCAAACTCTTCGATACACTTATCGTCGGCATCGGCATCAACTCCGAAAAGAAGTCGATCTTTTCAACCGAAGAACGGATCAGTATGACGAAAAAATTGACAGAGAACCTGGGAAATGTCAAGGTCGAATCCTTCTCTTGCATGACTGTGGACTTTGTACGCCAGATTGGTGCCAAAGCCATCCTCCGGGGCATCAGAACCTACGCCGACTTTGAGTATGAATTCCAGCTGGCAATTGCCAACCGGCGTATGGGAGGGGTCGAGACCCTCTTTGTCATGGCCAGCGCCGAGAACTCGTTTATTAGTTCCACTCTGATCCGTGAAGCCTGCGCTTTCGGCGGCGATATCTCTGCTTTTGTGCCCAAAGAAATCGCCAGAATTCTGAAGGAACGCATTCCGGTTAAGCCACTCAGCGGCAAGGTCGGACTAGGAGGAGGAGAAGCCCCTCAGGCCGGTCACGGCAAGAACGGGCTGCTCGGAGAGATTATTATTGAATAAAGCAATTATAAATAACCCAGCAACAGATTTAAGGATATAAAGCATAATGTCGGAAAGAGAATATACCCATTTACACCTACATACCCACTACTCTGTTCTCGATGGCGTCTGCCAGGTTCCACCGCTTATCGAGCGCAGCAAGGAGCTTGGATTCAAGAGTCTGGCTATAACCGACCACGGCTCAATGTTCGGCTGTATCGATTTCTATAAGACCGCCGAAAAGAGCGGTATCAAGCCGATTCTGGGTTTTGAAGCCTATGTTGCTCCCGGCTCCAGATTTGACAAACAGTCCCAAGGGGTAAAAGACGCTTCCTACCATCTAGTTTTGCTGGCCAAGGATATGCGCGGTTATCTCAATCTCTCCCAACTCTGTACCGCAGGTTACCTGGAGGGCTTCTACTACCGCCCACGTATCGACAAAGAGATCCTGCGCGAGCACTCTGAGGGTATTATAGCCCTCTCGGGTTGTCTCTCTGGAGAGATAGCGCGCAACCTGCTCAATGAGCGATATGAAGAGGCTGAACGTGTAGCCATAGAGTACCGCGAGATAATGGGCGAGGACAACTTCTATCTGGAGATCCAGGATAACGGCCTGCCCGAGCAGAAGAAGATTATCGAACCGATGGCAGCCCTCTCTAAGAAACTTGGGATACCGCTCGTTGCAACCTCGGATGTACACTATATCCTGCCGGAGCACGCCAAGGTTCAGGATGTCATGATCTGCATCAATACTGGCAAGAAACTCTCGGATGAATCACGGATGAAGATGGACAGCGAAGACTTTTATCTCAAGAGCGCTGAAGAGATGTACGAGACCTTCAAGGACTACCCCGAAGCCTGCGCTAATACGCTCAAGATCGCCGCCCGCTGCAACTTTGATCTCGAAGAGATCCACAATGACGAGCATGGGCACAGAATCAAATTCCACCTGCCCACCATGAGTTCCCCCAGCGGCGAGAGTGTCGAAGAGTGCTTTGAAAAAGAGTGCCGCAAAGGTCTGGCCTTCCGTTACGGTCTCACTGCTGGCAAACTCCCGGATGAGGTCGAAGCAAGATACCAGAAAGAGAAGAAGGTCATTCTGGAAATGGGCTTTCCCAGCTACTTCCTAATGGTGGCGGAGATTGTCCAGTTTGCCAAGGATAACGGCATCCCGGTAGGCCCGGGGCGCGGTTCTGCAGCCGGTTCCATCGTCGCTTACGCTATGCTGATTACCGATCTCGACCCGCTCAAATACGACCTGCTCTTCGAACGCTTCCTCAATGAAGGACGTAATGAGATGCCGGATATCGATATTGACTTTGATGTAGAGCGACGTGCAGAGGTGGTACAATTTATCAAAGACAGATTCGGCCACGATCACTGTTCGCAGATCATCACCTACGGTAAGATTTCAGCCAAGAGTGCGGTCAGAGATGTTGGCCGAGTCATGGACATCCCCCTGCACGAGGTAAACACCATCGCCAAGATGATCCCCGATGGGGTCAAAGCCAAGAACGGCAATACCTCTATTCAGAATGCCATGAAGGAGAACCCCGATCTCAAGGATATCTATGAGAAGGATCCCCAAATTCGCGAGATGCTCGATATGAGTGGCGAACTCGACGGCGTAATCCGGCAGACCGGGATACATGCCGCCGGGGTACTGGTAGCCGACCGCCCGCTGGCCGAATTCTACGGACCGCTGGCCAAACGCGGCGAGGATATCACCTTCCAGTATGACATGAAGAAGGTCGAGGTTCTCGGCCTCTGCAAGGTCGATGTCCTCGGCCTAGAGACCCTCACCCTGATCCGCAAAGCCCTCGATATCATCCGGCAGTCCACCGGGGACGAGATCGATATCAGCAATATCCCGATCGACGACGCCAAGACCTTCAAGATGCTGAGTAAAGGCGACTCCAAAGGGGTATTCCAGTTTGAATCTGACGGCTTTAGAGCCCTGCTTACCAAGATGAAACCGGACAGATTTGAAGACCTCATCGCCGGAGTGGCCATGTACCGCCCCGGGCCTCTGGGGTGTGGCATGGTAGACCGTTATATCGACTGCAAACACAAAAGAGCCGAGCCCAACTACCTCCATCCCCTGCTCAAGAACATCCTGGGTGAGACCCACGGCGAAGTTCTATACCAAGAACAGGTTCAAGCTTTGGCGCTGCAACTTGCCCATTTCACCCTCTCCGAGGGTGACCTGATGCGCCGCGCCATGGGTAAAAAGATCAAAGAGATCATGGATGAGTACAAGGGAAAATTCGTAAAGCAGGCACACGATACCGTGGGTGAAGAGATCGCCGCGCAGATCTTCGACCAGGTCGAACAGTTTGCCGCTTACGGTTTCAACAAGTCGCACTCCGCCTGCTACGCCTATATCGCCTACCAGACCGCCTGGCTCAAGGCTCATTATCCGGTCGAGTATATGGCGGCACTACTCACCACCAACCGCGGCAATTCCGACAAGGTCGTCCAGTACTCAGAGGACTCCAAGCACCTCGGCATCAAACTCTTGCCCCCCGACGTCAACGAATCCGGCGCTTACTTCACCGTCACCCCGGATAAAAATATCCGCTACGGTCTCTCGGCGATCAAAGGCGTAGGTGACAAAGCGGTCGAAGCCATGGAAGAGGTACGCCGCAGCGAAGGTGAGTTCACCAGTATCTACGACTTCTGCGAACGGGTCGATCTGCACAAACTGAACAAAGGTGCAATTGAAGCTATTATCAAAGCTGGCGGCTTCGACTCCCTGCCCGGGCACCGCGCCCAGCTTATTGCCGCTCTGGAAGCCGCCATCTCCGCCGGACAGACCGCACAGAAGGACAAGAATTCCGGCCAAATGAATCTCTTCGGAGAGTGTGAAGACATACCCGAGCCGGAGCTGCCGAATATTCCCGAGTGGGAGGAACAGCTCAAACTACAGCTGGAGAAAGAAGTACTGGGAATGTATGTATCCAGCCATCCGCTAGCCAAGTATGAAACTGCTCTGCGAGTCTTCAGTAACGCCCGGGTAAACCGACTCACCGACGCCAACGATGGGGCATATGTTACTATCGGCGGGATTATCAGTGCGGTAAATATCCGGCTCGACAAAAAAGAACGACGCTACGCGCAGCTCATTCTCGACGATCTCGATGCCAGTGTCCGGGTAATGGTCTTCTCCAGCCAGTTCGAGGAGTATAAAGATCTCTTGGAAGAGGACAGAGTCATCTTTATCCAGGGCAAGCTGGATCTGAGCCGGGACGAACCAAGCATCCTCTGTGACCAGGTTATCGCAATCGAGAACGCGGTGGACAGACTGGCCGGCAAGGCGATCATCACCCTCCACTCCGACCATTATAACAGTAATACCGAGATCTCCAGCCTCAAGGAGTGTATTACCCGCAACCACGGCAAGATTCCACTATACTTCAATGTCACTACACTCAAAGGCAAGCAGCTCACCATCAAGACACCGCCTGCCTACGGCATCACCCCGAGCGAAGAATTCGCCGAAGAGCTCCGCGACATTCTGGGAGAAGGCAATCTGCACTACACCCCGATGACCCAGAACGGTAACGGCAAGAAGACTAACCGCCGCTTCCAGCGCAAATCAGGATAGAATGCTTCAATCCACGATTATGCCTTCTTAGCCAAAATGTAGAATGAAGACGCATATAATTCTGCTTATGCAGTGTATGCGTCTGCGTTACGCAAGGTACAGAGAATGTTCAGTCAAACCTGAAATTAATATTGTATTACCCTTGCCGAATTCTATAATAAGAAGACAATGTCGAAAGCTGAGAATAGAAAAAAACTCTCAGTATACAAGGAAGAATATAATTATGTTCCAAGATACATGGTTCTCTCTTATGCGCCGGATTCCAGTTCTAGGCACAAAAAAATATTTTTTGGCTGCATCAACTTATCTCACCCCTAAAAAGCTGTACAATATACTCAAGTGTGAATATGAAGCAGAAAAGAAGGTGCTGAACCCGAGCGCCTACCCCTACATTGCCATCTTTGACGTTGCCAATATCTGTAATCTCAAATGTCCATACTGTCCCACCGGAGCCGGGCAGGCTAGTGGACACAAACTTGGTTATATGGATATTGAGCTCGTGGAGCGGGTACTCGATGAAATCGGCGACTATCTTGTCATGGCCTACCTCTACCACTGGGGTGAACCGTTGCTGAACCCGAATATCGGCAAAATTGTCGAATTATGCCACAAACGCAATATCTTCACCTCCCTCTCTAGCAATTTGAGTCTGGATTGCACTCCGACACTGCTGGAACTCTGCGATAACGGCCTGGATCACCTCGACCCCAGTATTGATGGAGCAACCCAAGAGACCTACTCCAAGTACCGCCGCAACGGCGATCTGGCAAAGGTTCTGGAGAATTTAAAGTTCATTATTGATTACCGCAGACAGAAGAATCGGCTCAACCCGGTTATCGACTGGCAATTCCTTACCTTCAACCACAACCGCCATGAGGTAGAAGCCGCAAAAATATTGGCCGCACAGCTCGGAATAGACCGATTCTTTACCCGCCACGGCTACAGCCCGGAAGACACCCCTGAAGGCCTTACCGGCGACAACAGCAGAGATGCCCAACGCTGCAAGCTTCTCTACCGCAGCATAGTCATCAACTCTGACTATTCGATCTCCCCTTGCTGCTATATCTTTAATAGCAAGAATGTCTTTGGCAACGCCAAAACCGCCTCCATCATGGATATCAGGCAGAACAAGAGATACGTCATGGCGCGCAAGCTCTTTCGCCAAGACCTCAAATCAACTATCCCGCAAAACCTCGAACATCCCTGTCTGCTATGCAACCGAACCGCAGCAATACACCCCGAGCTATACGCCAGAATGCAGAGCAAGCTGATCAAAGCTGAACCGGCAACCGCAGACGATTTTCACTATAATATCTAATCATTATTCCATTATAACCGCATTGTATATTGACCTCGACTCTGACCTTACTACCATTCCGAACCAAGGCTTAAACTCAAACTATCCGTAAACCCTACCCACAAGCTGCAGCGCAATAAAGCCAACCTCTTATAACCATACACTATTTTTCCCATTTTCCGCTAAAACAACCCACAACCAAATTATTATTTTATCACTAAAAGTAAAATATCATCAATCAACCAAAATACTCACAACACATTATAATATAAACAACTACACAAATCAAAAGAACCAAACAGGATCTTTTTTAAACTTTATTTAAAAAAAAGAACTGGCATAATTGCCAACTCGGTATATAATACCTACACACATAAAGGATACACCATCTACACCAGATCTAAGAGTTACCTGAGAGAAGCAGAAACAAACACAAACACAACAAGAATGAACAACACAAAGTTAAAGGTTCTGAGTTTACCTAGACTCAGAACCTTTAACTTTGTAATACTACCCTCACTGCACACCCCAAGGACAATCTCAGGCCAACGGATGCTTTCTGCCCGAAGTCGGTTTCTTGCGCATAGTCTTCTTCACCGGCTTCTTTGCCACCTTCTTGCGTGGGGTCTGGTTGAACGAGGTCACCGCCGTCTTACTCGAACGTTCACCCCGCTTCGGGCGCTTACCCCGGGCAGAACGTTCCTCTGTCCCGAACTTACTCTGAGTCGAACCCTGCCGCTGTTTCAGCTTACTCCCGCCGCTATAGCGCTTCGGTCTAGCCGGATCAGGTTTACCGCTGAGCTTGGTACCGGAGTAATTGCGCTTCAACTGCCCAAGCTTCTCAAGCTTGGCCGCAGACGGATGCTCCATAAGTTCGAATACCCTGGTCAATTCCTCACGGGTCAAGCGTCGACACTTGCCCTTGCTGATACCTTTGAGACTAAACGGCCCCACCTCCAGTCGAATAAGCCGCTTCACCTCATGCCCCAGGATCGCAAACAGACGCCGCACCTCCCGGTTTACACCTTCAGACACACCGATCTTCAGGGTCGTACGCTCCTTGCTGCGGCGCGAAATCTTGCAGAAAGACGGCTTGACCAGCACCGGCCCGATTCTTACCCCTTTGGCCAGCAGTTCGCTTATCTTTGCATCCTCAATACGCCCCTCCACCGTTACCTCATATACCTTGCGCACACCCTGACTCGGATGGGTCAGATAAAAGGAGAGATCCCCGTCATTGGTCAGAACAATCAACCCTTCACTATCCCGGTCGAGTCTGCCTGCCGGATAGACCCGCTGCGTTATTTCAGAAGGCACCAGATCAAGTACCGTACTCCTACCATATTCATCCTCGGCAGTAGTCGTATACCCTTTGGGCTTGTGCATAAGCAGATAGACCTTATTCTCTTCATGCACCGTCTTGCCGTCTACGGTAATAAAATCAGTCCCTGGGTCGACCTTGACCCCGAGTTCAGCGACAATCTCACCATTGATCGCTACCCGGCCTTCAAGAATTATCTCTTCCGCCTTCCGGCGTGAAGCTACGCCACAATGCGCTAAAAATTTATGCAACCGTTCCATACTCATAATAACCCTCAATATGTATAATAATAACCTTACCTACGAATTCTTCTCCAGCCACCTGACTGCCAGCCGGTAGACCTGCTTAAGCCGTTTAGCAGATATATCCCAACCCTCAAGCTCCCGCCGGATCAGCTCTGGATGCTTCTTACTGATATCCCTGAGCGCATTTCCCACCGACTTCCTGACATACTCACTATCATCCTCCTTGAGTGCCGCCAGCAGCAAGATTGCCGCCTCAGGATACTCCCGGAAGTACTCCCTCCCGGTCCAGATCCGCAAACCCTCGGTAACCGCCCGTCTGACATTCGCCTGCGGATCTGCCAGCCACTCCCGGATTACGGGTAGTGCCCGCTGATACCCGGTATCGGCGCAATAACGGTCAAAGACCTTGGCCAGAATCTCCTGTACCTGCCAACTGGGGTCAAAACTCACCTCTTCCCGCAGAAAACTCAGTACTTCAACCTCAGTAGCTGCATATGCCCCAAGAATAAACACCGCCAATGCCCGCACCTGATAAGACTCATGGCTAAATAACTGATACGCCACCCGCCGCGCCTCCTCCGGTGGCAACTCTGTTTCCACCTCAGCCGCAGCAGCCAGTATATCCTTGAAGCCATGTTTAATCTGTTCAACCCGGCCGATCAAAACAGCTATATCTATCATAACACTCCAGAATTTATCGGCAAGGGAAAAACTTACTTGCCGCTCAGCCCCATCTCTTGAGGACACCCCAGCACATGCCACTTGAATATATATACAGCCAGTCTGAACTTATGCCGCGACTTAACCGAAAATGGCGCTGCCACCAGATTAAGCAGCATATTCAGGGTATTCTTGCATAACAACCCGGCAAGCAGAATACCGAAGGTCACACCAGAGCTATGATCCCGAAAGAACTTGTACCGGCTCCGCCAATACTCTATCCGTACCGCCAAAGGTACCTTCTTCGCGGTCTGCCCTTGCAAATGATAAATATCAGCCTCCGGAACCAGATACGACCTCCACCCCGCCTTACAAGCGCGCCAGCACCACTCGGTCTCTTCAATAAAGAAGAAGTACCCCGCGTCATAACGCCCCACCTCACGGCACATCTCAGCCCGTGCGAATAACGCCGCCCCGACCAGTGACTCGACCGCCAGCGGCTCTTGGGCTACAAACCGCTTCTGATAATAACGTGAAGGCCAGAGCAGGCGGAGCAGACTCTTATTGCCGAGTTCGGTCGCCAGTGTCGGAAAATTTGCCGCGGTATTCTGCAAAGAGCCATCCGCATTCAAGAGTTGCGGGCTGGCAAACCCGGCATCCGGGGTCTTCTCCATAAAATCCAGCACCCGGTCAACACTACCTGCACACATTAGCGTATCCGAATTCAGCAGTAGATAATACCTGCTCTGAACCGCATCCATCCCGATATTATTGGCTGCAGCGAAGCCAAGGTTTTTGCCATTCTCGATAACCGTCACCCCGGAGAAACGCTCCCTGATCGCTTGCACCGAATTATCCACCGACCCGTTGTCCACCACCACCACGCTATATGAATACCGCTCTATTCCACGTGGTAGCGACTCAATACAGGCACACACCAACTCTGCAGTATTATAATTGACAATAACTATTGTCAGATCCAGTTGCTCAGAACTACCCATCACCTACTCAACCCTGTATAATCCCTTGAAAAACTTATTCACTTTATTATAACTATATACACCACGATTAATAGTGTATTCTACTTTATTAGGAGAAACGTTTGCAAAGTATACCATTTCCCGAGCTGCTCGCAACCTTTAACTCAGATCCACACGCACTAATCGCTAAAATTCCCGGCATCTTCCTGCTCCATAAGGAAAAGGATTGGACCAGCCACGATGTCGTAGCCAAAATGCGCCGGATACTCGGAATGAAGCGGGTTGGTCACGGCGGTACCCTCGATCCCCTGGCCGAAGGACTGCTCATTATCTTTGCCGGTAACGCTACCAGACTCTTCGACTGCCTCCAGGATTACTCCAAAGAGTATATTGCCGAATTCAGACTAGGAATCCGTACCGATACCCAGGATATAACCGGCACCGTAATCGACCAGACACCGCCGGAGAAGCCCCTTCCTAGCCATGAAGAAGTAGAAGTGGTACTAGAGCAGTTTCGCGGCAAAATTTTCCAGCTCCCGCCGATGTACAGCGCTCTCAAGGTAAAAGGGAAAAAACTCTACGAGCTGGCCAGGGAAGGCAAATCTGTAGAACGTGAACCCCGCGCGGTAGAGACCTTCGCTCTCGAACTCCTCGAATTTGACGGGACTATCGGTAAAATTAAGGTAGAAGTCAGCAAAGGGTTCTATATTCGCACCCTCATCGATGATATCGGTGAAAAACTCGGCTGCTTTGCCACCATGACTACCCTGCTGCGCACCCGTATCGGCCCCTTCCACCTCGAAGACGCCCAGACCCTCGATCAACTACAACCGCCAGAGGACAACCAGTCCTAGAAATTCACCCCGAAAATCTATACCCTAAAGACATACTAACCCCTTCCCTGGGGGACATTCTGTCCCCAAACCCCTGGAGTAAGGGCTACTCGCCCTTACAACCTCGGTGCGCAGCCCGCACAAGGCTAATTTTCGCAAGCGTAATTCGGGAGCGTGAGATATACTCGAAAGTAATCTCCGCTATGACTGTAAAGTTTGAAATGAGTAGAAAATTGCCTACGCAATTTTCAGACCTCGTATACTTTATTTTCAATCTCTACCGAAAATAACTCAAGTTTTTATAGTTCGAACCGTTAATAAAGATAAAGAATGATTATATACTTATAATGGAGAAGACTATGGAGATCTCAGCCACCTCACCGCAGTCACTAGCACTGCCCACAGCCAGTGCTGCCCTCGCCAGCGCTCCCAGCAGTAGTGGTCAGCTTGAAGGGATCACCGGCCTACTCAAAGACTCTGTAGAGATTCAGGGCGACATGGCGCTAAAATTGATCGAGAGCGGCTTGCAGACCCAATTCACTGAACAGAAGATGGCTATCGCCCAGCAGATAATCGATGTCTACGCCTGAACTGAATTCATGTTCGTGCTATAGTATTGAATAATCTAACAACCATGCCTACCAACCAAACCTGCAGCTTATTATTTATACTGCCTGACTTCCACTCCCTCGCTACAGATTTAATGCTGTTTCAAAATTTACTGACTTGAGAATCTCACTCCACGTGCTATACTAACTAACATACTACTCACCTATCTGGAGTCCAGCCATGCTGTCAAAAAAGATGCTCAAAGCCTCAATCCAATATCTCATTATCACTCTCGTCTCTTTCTTTATCTTACAATCCATTCTGATACTTATGCACGAGTTTACCCACAGCACCACCGCTTGGCTTCTAGGCTGCAAGCATGACCCGCTGGAAATTGTCTGGGGTAACCCTCTGCTGATGACCGGCTGGGATGAAGGTGTACACTACTCCAAGCTCTTCCCCGTACGCGGTGATATTCACGAAGCAGTAATCGGTGCCATGCCCCTGCTGCTGCATGCAGTGCTAATCACCCTAGGGCTGCTACTCCTAAAAACTAAGGGTATACGCCGACAGCGCTGGTCTTTTCATCTAATCTTCTGGTTCATAATTGCGAACCTGATGGAGCTTACCGCGTATATCCTAATGCGCCCGTTTGCCCCGAATGGCGATACCGGCCACTTCAACCGCGGACTGAATATCTCTCCCTGGTTCCTCTTTATTATTGGCACCCTGCTGCTGATCTATACCATCCACTATATCTGTAGCAGAGTCCTCCCCGTTATGTACAGCCTCTTTGCCGGTTCAAACCAGCTATCCCGCTGGCTGATTCTCAGTCTCACCGCCTTTATTATCTTCCTCTGGGGTAGTGGTTTGCGGGTAATATTCTACCTCTATCCCGATCCGCAATGGAAATTCGGTCTGCTTGGCCTTGCCGGCTTTATAATTCTGCTCATTCTCTACCGCCCTTGCGTCAACAGCACCGACACCAATTCTTAGTTACGCCTACGCTCACTGAGGAGGAAGATATCCTTGAGCAGATTGTCATTCTTAGCCTCCAGCCAGCGCTGATCAAAGTTCTTATCCTGAATCACCTGCGCAATCGCTGCTAATGCCTGAAGATGAAAACGCCGCTTATCCCGCGTACCGATAATTACAAAGATAGCTTTTACTTCCCTGGCGTTACCGGTAAAGTAAACCCCATCCCGACTCCGTACAAGCAACAAGTCGAATAACTCCTCCCCTTCCAGAATAATATGCGGTATCGCCACCGTCGGCACAATCGCCGTACTGCTCGCCTCCTCCCGTTCACACAGCAGCCGAAAAATTTCCTCCTCAGAGATCTTGATCCTGCCGGCAAGCGCCGCGGCAACCTGCTTAAACAGAGCCTCCCGCTCCACCTTTCCTTCTAGGTCTAAAACTGCCGCTCTACTCACAACCTCATCAAAATCATCATGCACAATCTCATCCCGATGATGGAGTATCCCTTTGAGCTCTGATTCTAAATCATATGAATCAAGCTTTTTATTCCCGACCCGCGCAATCAGATGCACCCAGGCGGACTCAAAATCTGCCCGTTTCTTGCCGTAGAAGAAATACAACAATAACGCAATAGCGACCAATCCCAAACTGATCTTCAAGGTAGTAAGCCCCATATCACTGATAATAAAGCCAAAAGCAATTATGCTCAGAATCTGTAACCACGGATAAAATGGAGCCTGAAAACTTGGCCGATAATTCTGCAACTTACTCTCACGCAGGATAATTATCGCTATATTCGCCAGGATATAGGAGGTCAGAACCACGGTGGAAGCCGCTTTTACCAGTACTTCCAACGGCAAGAACAAGGTCACCGAGATAAAGACCATGGTAAGGAGTAATGCACGCACCGGGGTAGCAAAACGTTTATTGACAACCGCGAAGAACCCCGGAATCAACTTGTCCCGGCTGAGCGCAATCGGATAGCGCGCGGCCGACATTATACCAGCATTGGCCGTAGTGACAAAGGCAAGCATTGCGGCCAGCGATATTGCGTAGAACCCGAAATCACCGGCAAAGACCCTGGCCGTATCAGCAATAGGGGTCAGCGAAGTTTTAAGCTGCTCGGCAGGTAGCACCCCGACCGTAACCACCAGTAGGAGTACATAGAGTATAGTAATAACCACTACCGCCGTTATCATCCCCAGCGGGATATTTCGCTGCGGGTTTACCACCTCTTCGGCCATACTCGATATTTTAAGTAAGCCGCCGAAGGAAACAAAGACCAAACCACTGGTAAGGAGTACCGCCTCCATCCCATGCGGAACAAACGGATCAAAATTCGTTACCGCAACCTGAGATATCCCCCCTAAAAAATATAGTACCATAAGCACTATCAGCCCGACAACCAGGATAATCTCCAGTCGTACCGCTTCCTTCACTCCTATTATGTTAATAATAACAAAGAGGACACACACAACCACTCCAAGTACAGTAGAATCAATCCCTGTCACCAGATGCAGCAGTTCCGCAATACCGAAGATAGCAAAAGCGGTCTTGAGTGAGAGCGCGAACCAGCTCATCACTCCAGAGAGTGTCCCAAGCATCGGCCCCATACTCCGATTTACATAATAATAATCACCTCCGGCTTTAGGCATAGCGGTTGAGAGTTCGACAATATTGAGCACCCCGCAGAGTGCCAGAATACCGGCAATAAAGTACGAGAATACCACCGCCGGCCCGGCACTGGCGAAAGCTATCCCCGGAAGAATAAATATTCCCGAGCTGATCATCGCCCCGGCAGCCAGACTGAATATCCCAATAAATGACAACTCTTTCTTCAGTGTAGCACTCATATCTCCCCCTTTGTATAAAGATTACGTATTTCCATATTATACCCTAATTATCATTGTTCCCCAACCCTATCAGCTCATTCGGCAAAAAAAAAACAGGCTCCCCGGAAGGAGCCTGCAAGACCTTGCGTCAACCATCAACAGGATAACAGCATATTATCGATATACAAATCCTCAAAATCCTCATCGAGATTCAATTCAACCACCTCAATCTTACCCGCTATCTCCTCCAGACAGGAGATCGTCTCGACCTTATCAATAGCCACGTAAGCTCCCCCCAAGGAAGTATTTCCCACCAATTCAACCTGCTCAATACTGATACCCGGCAGCAGCCCACAGAGCAGCGCCGATTCAATATTCAGATGCATACCAAAACCACCCGCCAGGTATACTCGCTCCAGCTCACTCGCCGTCAATTCATACCGATTGAGCATGGTTTCAATCCCCGCCGCCACTGCCGCCTTGGCCTGAAGGAGTGAAGATATGTCCGCTTCGGTAATCGTCGGTGAATCCGCCTCTGCCACTCCAGTCAGGCAGAACGCCATCCCCTCTACTCCAGAGCGTACATACGCAGCATACTCAGTAATGAATTTTTCGGTAAATCTACCAGTCATACTGAGCAGACCCTCACGTACAGCTGACGCAAAAAAATCGAAGTAAGCGGTACCACAGATTCCTAGCGCTTTCTGCCCATGCCCGATTACTTCCAGTTCAACGGCACCTGCACCAAGGTTTATATGACTTACTGCACCATGCGCCGCTCTTGTTCCCGAACTCAGTCCCGCCCCTTCAAACGCCGGACCCGCGGCGGTAGAACATCCTGCGAGGCCTTTACCCGTATTTAAGATCATCTCACCATTTGTGCCGACATCAACTATAAGTGTAGGTTTCTCCGCCTCACTCACCCCGCTTATAAGCGCCCCGGCGAGTACATCCGCGCCCAGATACGCCGATACAGACGGTAACAGAATTACTTGTACTCCTGCATCTATGCCAAAGGCTTCTGCACAGCTCAGTATTCTGGTCTCGGTAAAGATTGGAGTAAACGGTGCCACGCCCAGAGTCTCAGGGTTGACTCCCGCGCAAAAATGCTGCATCGTGGTATTACCTGCAATCACAATCTCCTCAATATCAGCAAATTCTAACTCTCGGCTCGCCAAGGCTTTCAGTATCAGCGGCAGCAAGGTCTCCTGCATTATCACCCCTTTGAGCTTCTCTACCATCTCTTGATTATTCTGACATAATTTAATCCGGGTAAGTACATTATCACCATACTTAATCTGTTCATTAAAAGCGGTCTCAATCGAGATTATTTCAGCAAGTACCATATCTACCAACATCACCGCCACCGTAGTCGTCCCGACATCTATAGCGATACTGTATTTCTTCTCTCCAGGCTCTTTATCGGTAAAATTCTGAGTACGATCCGAGATAATCTTGAACTCGGAGATAACACTGGATTTTTTTGCAATAACACTCTTCTCTGGAACAGAGATGGTCGCAGACTTAGAGGCTGAAAGAGTAAAGAGACATGCGTACACTCTCTGCTTAGCAGTAGCTATCTCCCCATTATGAATATTTACCAGCTCACCTTCCAAAAGATCAATACTGCACCCGCCGCATTTTCCGATCTCAGCGCACCTCGTATCAAGCTGCACACCCAATTCGGCCAGGATCGCAGTCAATCGTCTCTTCTCAGAACTGGGCTCAAAGGAAAAAGTCATAGTCATTTTTGTGCCCTCTTCTTCATCTCAACAATCTCCTGCATAACCTCTATCGTCTCATTTACTACCTGCTTGAAGGTTCGGTGGCGTACATCTCGCTCCGCAGCCTTGCCCATCCGCTCCCGAACCTCCTTATCCTGGAGTATAGACAGGTATTCCACCAATTCCTCTACAGCATTATACGAACTGAGGACAAAGCCACTCTCCCCATGCTTGACCAATTCATGCGAACCATTTTCCGGAGTCGTTATTACCGGCACCCCACACGCCATCGCCTCAACCGTAACCCCGGCACACGGATCATACATAGTTGGGAGTATAGAGACGTCACTGGCGACATAGAGCTTCTCTGGCATCGAATACGCCCCAACAAAGATCATATCCCGCTCATCCAGGCCAAACCCCAGCCCTCGCTCAGTGAATTCGTCAATATCTCCCTTACCACCGATAATAATTCTGCAAGAGTTATGTCGCCGTTTAATCAGCGCCATAGCCTCTAGAATTGTTTTCAAACCCTTACGCGGCCAATTATGTGAGAGATAAGAGATAACAAATTCATCCTCACCAATATTAAAGTCATTACGAGTGCTCTCTCGAAACTTACTGGCGACGGTAATATTAAAACGCATATTGTCAATCCCGTTATGCACCACAAAGACCCTGTCCGCAGAGACATTACCGTAAAGTTTTGAATGCTCGCGGATAAGATGAGAATTTGCCATTATCGCAGTGCAATTATTCTTATTGTAGAGTTGATTCTCCAGCCAGAGCTGAGCCGAATGTGTAGGGGTGATAATCCGCTTTAAAAAATTTATCATACGGTTGGGAAAGCGCAGCGAGAGCCAGTGTTCATGGGCTCCTCCACCCATAAAGTACAGATCAGCTGGGAAAGCTTGAGTAAGAGCATAGACGATATCATAATCATTTTTTTTATTCTGAATAATCTTCATGAAATTACGCGCAAAGGAGAGTATCCGCAGCCAACCGGGTTTATTAAACATCGGCACCAGACACTTACCCGCCTTGGCATTCAGATCTTCCAGAATGTTGCCGTAGCAGTCGACCTCATGTCCCTCGGCAATCAGTGCATTTGCAAGATCAACCGCATATCTCTCAGCTCCACCCCCGCTCAGTGTGAACTTTTTATTTACCAGTGCGATCTTCATACACATTCTTTCATAATAATCGAAAATACCTTTTGAATTATACCTAAATTCCTATACTATTTAAATAGTTGAGTAAGATTTTTCTCATATTATCCTGCTTACTCGCCAGATGTTTTCCATAACCATTTTTCAGAAACGACCTACTCAGCACGCGTAGTCCAGCCTTATTCATATTAACCGCCACTACAAAGGAGAAACAATGCCAGATACCAACAACAGCAGAGAAGAAAAGAAGATCAAACTCCACATCGACCCTGAAATTGAATACAAATACCGCGACTTATTCAATATCCACATCTCTGCAGAGGATGTCGTCCTTGAATTCGGCAATATTCAACGAGGAGTGCAAGAACAGGGTGCCATCAAGGACATAATTGTGCTCTCTCCCGCCAATGCCATCAGGCTTCAACAGGCGCTAGCACAATCAATTGAGAATATGCAGCAAAGAATCAAAGAATTCAATGAACAGCGCGAGAACAAGAAATAGCAGAAAAACCCTCAGCCAGTAACTGTGTACTGGCTGTATTACTCGCTTCAGCGAAGCATGAAAATTGCGTTGACAATTTTCTGGTATGTCGAAAGTTTTTTTAACATTGCGGATAATTCCTCCTCGCATATTCCACACACTCGTATAACGCTTAAACGCTTACGAAAATTGTGATCAAACGGACAACCGTTTACGAGGTTGTAAGGGCAAGTAGCTCTTACTCAGGGGCTTGAGGATCTTAATACCCGTAAAAGGTACGGATAGTCCCCAAAAAAAAGATTGTTTTAGCCTTAACGTGCAGGCCTTCGGGTCAAGATTTTAGGCTGGCTGATGTCTGAGCTCTTACCGCAAAGCGATATTCGCAACCTCACCCCTCAGCGATCTATGATTATACTCTCAGCCGCTGCTCTTCCGCTCGCACCGTCTTCGACATACCTCTGGAAAAGGTATGCTAAACGCCCAGCTTAAGCTGGGCGGGCTACAGAAGCAGCCTCAGCCAGTAACTACGTTACTGGCTGTATCACCCGTCTTATCAAGTATGGGAAATCACCTTAGTGATTTCCCATATTCTCATCTATACAGAAAAATACGTAAGTAATTTTCTTGAATTGACTTAAGATGTCAGTCATGCAGAAATTATTTCACAAGCTTGGGCAAGAGATATTTGAGTACTTTACCTAAATACCCACCCTTGGTATCCATTGCCGCATGCGGACAGAGTTCATGACAACAGAAGCAGCGAATACACTTGTCATAATCTATCTCCACCTTCTTTTCACCCATAGTCATCGCTTTAGCCGGACAGATGCGTACACAAGCATTACACTTAACACATCTGGAAGCCGAGGCCTGAGGATAGACCGTAGCGAATTTCCTGAATAGTTTATTAATCAACGGGTTCTTATCAAAAACAGTACCCGCAAATAATCCGAGATCCACACTATGCGGCCACTGCCAGTGCTCCGGCCTAAGTTCAGTGATATCCTCGCCGACGACCTCTTTATGCTTCCAGGCGATATCCCCGGCCTTGGTTGCTTCTTGAATCATATACAAATCCAGCGGATCGCGTCCCAATATCTCCATCATAGTCGCATCAATAGCTATCGAATCCACCCCGGCCGCCATGAATCCGGTAGCATTAGGTCTACCGGCTGTAGGTCCCATTCCATCCATAGCCACAATCGCATCCAGGATATGCAAATCAGCCTTAATACAATCTGAGATCTCATAGATCATTCTGGCAAACATGTTATAATCTTTGCCCGCACGATAATGCCACTCGAATTTCCGCGAACCGACCACAGCTCCAAACATATTCTTAGTGGCAGCGGTGAGCAACATCTGCCCATGGGTCTTCAGGCGTGGCAGGTTTACCACAACATCTGCCTCAAGCAATTCTTTGGCCAGGGTAAGTTTTTTAAAGACGCCCTGGGGTGTAGCCACATCCATAGGCGTAAACTCAACCAACTCTATCCCAAGTTCAGCAGCCACATCAAGGATTCCCGCGCTCTTGGCAACCTTCCGTGCCGATTCCATCCCAGGGCTGTCTCCTGCCGAGACCTTAGCACCAAAATCAAGCAGTAACTGGGCAACTGCTTTAAAAACCATAGGATTAGTGCATGCCGGAACACTTGCCGGACGAGACATTACCAGATTTGGCTTGAGAATAACGTCATCCCCACTCTTGACGAACGCTGCCAAACCTCCATGGGGTTCAAGCAATTTGAGAATACTATGCTTAAGTTCTTCGAGTTTATAGGTTTGCTGCTTACAGAGAGTAATCAGAGGCCTTCCTGCTTCTGCCATTCTTTCCTTTCAAAAAACAATTATTTATCGGCTTGCGAACGCATCATAACCGGCAATTGTTTGATATAGAGGAAAAGACTGACAAGGCCTACGGCAGCAGATAATCCAGATACCCACCAGGCAAAATGCCTGAGTAACTTCTCTGAGATAGACATAATATGTAAATCAGAAGCGAGCAGCAAGAGCACAAGCACAGCCATTCCGATAGACTGGATTATCATCTTGGCTTTGCCGGCCCACCCTGCCATCAACACAACACCACCTACTGCGGCATAACGCCGTAGTATCTGCACTCCTGCCTCACGATACAACATAATAACTGTAAACCAGATAGTCACTTGAAAGCGTGGCGAGAGAGCCAGCCCAAGCATAATAAGAGTGAATAGCATACTATCGGCAACCGGATCAAGCATCTTGCCAAAGTTAGTCACTTTCCCATGTTTTCTAGCCAATTTTCCATCAAATAAATCCGAAAGAAAAGCCAGGATTGCCACAATGGCAATCCAGACAGAGATCCAGACTTTACCTGTATTTCCAGATTGCTCAGGAGCATACTGCATCAGCAGCCAGAGCAGAGCAATTCCTGCCGGAAAACGGAATATAGTCAAAGCGTTTGGTATATTATAAATATTTTTATCCATATTTGGTATCCCTTAATTATTACTTTTTTCTTCTGTCTTGTCATCAACAACATTGACATCAACAAACCCCTCCTGTACAGAAGAAGTCGTCCCAGACTCAGTATTGGCTTGGGAAAAGGTTCCATAATTAACAATGTTGAAATTTGCTTGAATATACTTCTTGAGTAAGAGAGCAAGTACGGAGCGAAATGGCGGGATAAGCAGACAGAAGCCAAAGGCATCGGTCATTATCCCCGGAGTTATGAGGAGAATACCACCAATAAGTACGAGCGCTGCAGAGAGGATGGAATCAGCAGGCATAGTCCCCGCCTCCAGATCATCCTTGATGGAGTTCAAAACCTTAATCCCCTGGCTGCGCGCCAGGTATGCTCCAACAATACCCGTAAGCACAATCAGAGCCAGAGTCTGAATTATACCAATACTCTCACTCAGACTCCAAAGAATCCTGAATTCAATTACCGGTACCAGAATAAATACTAATGCCAATATTATAAACATAATCGATATTTTACATTTATACCCCAGCAGGTCAAGAGTGACCTTGAAGATCAGAGAGTAAAAATCAACCTTTATTTTGTATATCCCAACCGCAAAATTATTATCATAAACTCAGTAAAGAAGCTGCTTCTCATCCCCAAGTGAGCAGAACCCACCATCCTTACTCTTTGATATTCTCAATCCGAGAAAAGATCTCCATATCAAGATTTTTCTCACTCTTAGCGACCATAGTAGCAATTGCAGTATCACCCATGACATTCAAGGTTGTTCTAGCCATATCCAGTATTCGGTCGATACCTGCAATCAAAGCAATCCCCTCCAACGGCAGCCCCACCGAATTCAATACCAGCGACAGCATTATTAGACCCGACCCAGGTACCCCAGCAGTACCGACGGCAGCAAGGATCGAAGTAGCGACAATAATTGCATATGACGCCATGGTAAGCTCTATGCCGTATATCTGCGCCACAAATACCGCACATACCCCTTCATAAATTGCAGTACCGCTCATATTTATCGTAGCACAGAGCGGGAGTACAAAACTGGCGATTGACCTGGGCACACCCAGATTATTCTGAGTACAGCGCATAGAAACCGGAAGTGACCCTGCACTGCTGGAGGTAGCGAAGGCAAAGGCAAGAACATCTACGATCCCAGAGAAATACCGCCTAGGATTCAGCCCAGAGAGTGCGATAGCCGCGCCATAGACCACCACCCCCTGCACCAGACAGGCCAGGTATACCGCCACCACGACTAGCGCCAACCGCTGCAAGGTCTGCAAACCAAAGGAGCTAGTCACCCAGGCCATTAGAAAAAACACGCCAAAAGGCGCAATACTCATAATTAGTCCGACCATCACAAACATTGCTTCAGCCAGACCGGTAAAGAAGTCCAGAAGCGGTTTCCCGCGCTCTTTGATCAAGGATATGCATATACCTAGAAGCAAGGCAAAGACAATTATCTGTAGAATATTACCTTTTGACATAGAACTGAAAGGATTGCTCGGAACAATATTTTTCAACACAGTAATCAGCGTATTGTCGTCTTCAGATTTATCATGAATTGCATCTGTTTTACCGAGCATACTCTCCGGCAGAGCAATCTCAGCACTGATATTCGCCCCACTTAGTGCCTGCGAAATCTTCTCCGCCAACTCTGGATTCGATTTTTCCAGATTATGCAATACCTGCAAATCGACATTCTCTACTCGAATATTTACCGCCCCGGTAACAATCTTGTTCTTTGCAGCAACTTTAGGCTCAGTCTTGATAATAGCATTTCCCGAACTATCCCCAAGCAATAAATTCGCCGTCAGCAGTCCGAGCGAACTCGAAATAACGGTAAAGACAACCAGCCCGATCAGAGTCTTCAGCCCAATCCGCCCCATACTCGCTGGATCGCTCATACCAGCAACCCCACAGACCAGGGTAGCAAGAACAAGCGGCACTACCAGCATTTGAATTGCATTAATAAAGATCTGCCCGATAGGTTTGAAATACTGGGTAAATTCAGGCCCAACCACCAACCCAAAAACAATACCAAGTACCATACCGATCATAACTCTTAGCCATAACGGTACTTTTCGCATAATTCACAAAACTCACTCTCTATTGACAAGGTATGTTAAATGTTATGCTACATATATCCCTGTGTAAAATACCTGATAATATTTTTTTTCGCAACCATAAAAGTTGAAAACCGGAGACTAATGCCTATCACTGCAAAAAAAAACTCTCATTTCTTCTTCTCATCACCCTTCCAGATCGGACGAAGTATCGGTGGCAACTCCTTGGCCGCAGATGGAAAGCGCTTATCGGTAGGTATAGATAAAATCACCTTCTTCGGAGTGTCGAGGATTGATGACTCAAGGAGCGGCGGAGAATCATCTTGAATTTGTAAAGCAGGAATATGGGCACACTCCGCTTCCGACTCCTCGACGCTGTCGACAGCCTCAACAATAGCTGTATTTATCTTTTTTTTACTGCTGGGCTCATCCTCAGTATCAGCATTCTCTTTATCTCCCTCGACTAAAGATTCTGTTAGACTTGCTTGCCCAAGCGCAGCCTCCGGTTGTAGAATGACTTCAGCTGAGTTACAAGCTGCCGGTTCTAGCTCAGACTCAAGCTGTACCCCGGACTCTATTTCAGGCAGTGCCGCAGAATCCCCCTCAGCCCCAGTTGGCTCAGACTCAGAAGCTTCTGTACCGAATGCAGCCAGACGAGAGCTTTTTGCAGAATAGTCTTTAATAGGGCTTGAGGTTAGGCTAGAAGTTTTTTTTTTGATACGTCATTATGCCGAAACAGAAATTCTTCCGTAAGCGCTCGATAATCATCACTGCCCCGACAACTTGAATCATATAAGCCTACAGGCAAGCCATAACTCGGAGCCTCTGCCAAACGAATATTCTTATGCACACCGACAGCGTAAACCTTCTCCGGAAAAAAGTTCTCAACCTCACTACGCACACTCTGTGCGAGTATCGTCCGACTATCGTACATACAGAAGATAACCCCTGTAACCTCAAGGCCAGGATTGAGATGCCCCCGTACCAATTCAATTGTATGCACTAGCTGCGACAATCCCCTCAGCGCCAGATACTCTGCCTGCATCGGAACGATAACCTCGGAAGCCAGAGACAAGCCCGAGACTGTCAGCAAACCCAGACTTGGCGGACAATCCAGGAGGATATAATCATAATTATCAGCAATAGGCAACACCGCATTCTTCAATCTGAGTTCACGACTCATCATGTTTACCAGTTCCACCTCAGCAGCCGAGAGATCGATATTGGCCGGCAATACATCAAATCCGCAGACATTTTGAATAGCCTCCTCAATCGGAAGATCTTCGACCAGAACATTATATATTGACTTCTCGGTGGTATTAGGATCTATCCCGACATGATCGGAGAGATTCCCCTGCGGATCAAGATCAATCAACAAGACCTTCTTACCATACTCTGACGCCAGAAATGAGCCAATACTCACCGTGGTCGTGGTCTTGCCTACACCACCCTTCTGATTCATAAATGCAATTATCTTCAAAGCAATCCCCATTAGCTGAAAAATATTAAATGCTATATTCCTATTATTCAGGAAAAAGAATGTTTGGCAATACTATTCCGGGCATAATTGTCACAAATAATCTAAACCAGAATACCGCAAGCTACAACTACAGACTCAGCGCAGATAGATATCAAAGCGTATACTCTTTCCCTTTACCTGTGCCGAAACCCCTTTTTCAAGTAACGGTGCCTTGAGCGGACGTTTCAGCACCACCCTTTTTACCCTGGTCTGCAAAGCCCCGGCCAGTAATTCCGCAGCGTTATCCCGACTGTCTGTTGAAAATCGCGCCAGCTGCATCTCCTTCTTTACTTTCGAAGACTTTCGCCTCTCGGGAAACATTGGATCCAGGTATATCGCCTCAAACTCACCGGCTCCAACCTTATGGAAGAATTCCAGACTGTCGGCATAATGCAGTACCACTCGCTCCTGTATTATCCTCTGCAACTCCTCTGCTTCAGGATCAAGCTCCACCCGGCGCAGACCATCCTCGAGCAGACCGGCCATCACCGCAGAACGCTCGAGCAGACAGACCTCACACCCAGCCGCCGCCAGCAACATAGCGTCAGCACCCAACCCGGCAGTCGCATCCAGCACCCGCCAGCGAACCCTCTCCTTATTATAGCCCACAGCCTTGAGTACCGGTTGCGCCGTATGCATCAGGGTTGAAAGGCGGTATCCTCCCCTACCCCGAACAAAATCGACTCGAACCCGCTCCTTGGGGTTCTCCACGTTGATCAGCGCGAGCCCCTCCCGGTCATAACGCAGATATGGTTTCTCTCTTTCCACCAGCTCAATATCTGAGTCGATAAGCGTAAATCCATAACGCTGCTGCAATATCCTCCCGTGCTCCAGATACTCAGCATCAGGGATATACAGTAATACCTCCTGAGCGTTACTACCAGTCGGCATGAAAAAACTCACCGGCCTCTCGGTCTACCCGTTCAAAGGTATGCGCGCCGAAGTAATCCCGCTGCGCCTGAATCATATCGGTCCAGAGTCGGCGCGTTTTGAAAGCGGCAAAATAATTGAGGGCACTACTGATAGCCGGCAGCGGCAGTCCACTCTGCATTGCTTGCGCCACAACCAGACGCCAGTTATTTGCACACCCCTTAATAAGCTCGGCAAATCCCGGAGCCAGCAGCATACTGGAGATATCCGGCTTATCCAGGTAAACCCCGGCAATGTCACTGAGCATCTTGGAGCGCAGAATACACCCATTGCGCCAGATAGAACTTATCTCAGCAAAATCAAAATCCCAGTTATACTCCTTTCCCGCAACTCTAAGTACCTCAAAGCCCTGAGCATACGCTACAATTTTAGAGACTAGAACAGTATCGTATATCGCTTCCAGCATCTCCTGCTTATCCCCGTTAAACGGTTCCGACACCAGCGGGAAAATCTGCGCCGCCGCCAGACGCTGCTCAATATTTCCACTGCTACACCTGGCGAATACCGCCTCGGCAATTGTCGGCGCGGCCACGCCGAGATCCAGAGCCAATTGCGCTGTCCACTTCCCCGTACCCTTCTGCCCGGCCCGGTCGAGTATCACCTCCAGTATCGGCTTTGAGGTCACCGTATCGACCTTATCCAGAATATCTGCGGTTATCTCGAGCAAAAATCCTCCGAGCGCCCGCTGATTCCATTCCCGAAAGACCTCAGCCAGCTCAGGATAGTCCAGCCCCAGATAATTCTTCAATAAAAAGTATGCTTCGGCAATTATCTGCATATCGGCATACTCGATTCCATTATGCACCATCTTAACAAAATGCCCAGCCCCATCTTCACCCATATGCGCGCAGCACGGCTCACCTTCAAACTTGGCCGCAATACGCTCCAGCGGTTCCCTAATCAGTTCATAAGCCTCACGGCTGCCTCCAGGCATTATCGATGGGCCGTGGCGCGCCCCTTCCTCACCCCCCGAGACCCCTACCCCAAAAAAATGTATGCCCTTTGACTTGAGTTCACCCTCGCGGCGTATTGTATCCTTGAAATACGAATTCCCCCCATCGATAATGATATCTCCCGCCTCCAGCAGCGGCACCAGAACCTCAAGACTGGCATCAACCATTGCCCCAGCCGGCACCATAAGCATTATGCGCCGTGGTCTGGCCAATGCCGCGACAAACCTCTCCACGCTGTCCGCTCCGAGCAGACTCAATCCCACCGCATCCTCAGAGACAAGTAGCTCATCTACCTTGCTCTGGGTTCGGTTGAAAAGAGCTACCGTATAGCCGCCGTTATCAGCAAAGTTGAGCGCAATGCTCCTACCCATAACGCCAATCCCATAAACGCCGATATCCGCTTGTGCATTCATTATTCTATCCACCTTGAGTTGAAACAATACTACCTGAAATAACTGTTGAGCCACCGCCCACTATAGAAGAATTATAAGCAGATCAGCTATTTTTTCAATTATTTTAACGTATTATTATAATATCTCTTCACGCTAAGGGCTCACTCTTTCCTCACTTGTTATAATCAAAATCCTCTACAAGCATCCAATCACAAAATCACGCTCTTACCTCAAAAAAAGCAATAACCTGAGTTATTGCTTTTTCACTATATCAATATCAAAACACTATCCATACATTTTTTAATTAATTAGAAATCCACCTTCACCCCGACAAGAAAGTTGACATTGAACCCCTTATGCCAGACCCTCTGATCATAACGCCCATAGACCGAGACGTTATCCTTAATTAAAGCAGTAATACCCAAGCCCCAGTAAGCCCGGTTTCGCGCCATAGCATTCATCTCGGTAGAGTATGACTGCGCCCCGAGCGCTGCCGCCGTCACCGTATCCCGATTTCCGCCGGTATCCAGATACTCATACTCCCAGCCGCCCCAAACTTCCGGCAAGAACGCAAGCTTCTCCGATACCCGCACCAGTTTACCCGCTTTGAGTCCGACATCCTGTACCAATGAATTAGAGGTAAAGCTCTGATAAGTTACATTTGCCGGCCCCGCCCCGGTCTCGGTATACTCAGGATCATAAAATAATGTATAATTCAAACCGTAAGTCGGAGTCAGATTGATCGCAAACGGCAGGTCAAAATTATAACCGATCATACCATTAGCGTTGAAATCCATCCCGGTACGATAACCTCTGGCAGTAGTCCCGTTCCAGATATTCCGGTTTGAATCAATCATGTGAATACCCATAGTCGGCGAAAAATCAAAGAAGAAGTTATCCCAGTTAAATGATGAGTACGCCCCCAGCCGCAATGCATTATCCCTGCTGTCACCACCGCCCCAATTAACATTGGTCATATTGAAGCTGTAGCCGACCAACGCACCCAGACGCAACTCACGCGCTACCGCATAGTCCATACCGACCATCGTACCGACGTTCCAGAAATCATAGCCGATATCACTCCCGATCGTACCCTGCTGCCCGAAACCGCCGAAGCTGTTCGCCCAGACCGTCATCTTCTTATACTCGGTGGTATCCGCCCCGGCCGTAAAGCCTGATTCATATGCCGCCTCCAGCGTCTCTGCATCCGGCATATCGCTCATGGCCGCGGTAGCCCCTCCAGAGCCGAATGACGAAGCCATCCCCTGCGCAATATTGCCTGAGCGGAAGTTGATCATCTGATTCTCCACCGTACCGGCCGCCGCCGTAATTGTGGTCAGCGAGGTCATTGTCGTATGCTCTGTCGCTCCGTCACCGATGGTCTGCTCCACCGCTCTAGCTATTTTATCCCCACTGAGAGTCGTCAGTTCAGCAACATAATTACTCCCGGCGGTATCAAATTCACCCTGATGATCCAGCATATAATCCGCCGCCTTTCCGGCAGCCGCCGAACCGCCATGCCCGGTCACCTCGGCATGGATAACACTGCTCCCGCCTCCGCTCGGAGTCCCGGACACCACAATACTCAGACCGTTATTGCTAAGGGTATAGGTTCGGTACGCATCCTCGGTACTCAATACTTTATCATCGCCGAAGGTACTCCCGTCAGCAGCCTGAATCGCCGCCGTGAAGACATTGGCATAGGTCTCCCCGGAGACCCCGTTCACCCCGTAGACCTCGGATACCGTATCCCCAGCGTTATCCGCATCACTGGTCACAATCTGCCCCTTAACCTTGGCAAAGACGGTCGTATCGCTCGAGTCACCGAGATCGAGATTCACCTTCGCCCCGCTCACCGTAGTCAGGGTCGCAACTTGTGTATCAAAGTCCAGGGTTCCGGTCTTACCGACATTGATCGCCTCGGTCGCTCCCATTGTCCAGTTGTTACACATCAATGTTCCATCGACATTGGTCGCGGTAATAGTGCCGAAGGTCGCCATCCCCTGATGCAGTAACGCCCCAAACTTCCCCTCTCCAACATTGAGGGTATCAATCAGCGTCGTATCGGTACAAATATTCAGCATCGCCTCCGATGCATCATCGGTATCCAGCAGGTTTATCGTCCCGATGTGCGAGGTCTCCATAACATTTTGAATCGCGAATGACGCCATATTCGCCACTCCCGCCCCACCGATATTCACCTCGGTAATCTCTGTTGCTTTACTCCCGGATAAACATGCCGCCGTATTATCTTCGATAACATCATAACGATTTATCGTTATACCGGCCGCACTGCCGTCAATCAGGTCAACACTACTCGCTCCCGCTTTTACCGAGACCACATTCAGATTCTGTTCAGTGGTAACTTCTATACTCCCCGTCCCGCCCAGTTCAAGATTACCCCCACTGAGCGTATCCAGAGTTATATTAAGATCCTGATCCCCACCGGTGGTCAGAGTCTTCCCGCTCGCCAGCCGTACCGAATTAAGCGTATTCGATCCTGTTCCCGAATTGATAGTCGTATCCTCATTGAGTGTAAACGTACCAGTGTGGGTCTGGCTCGTCAGGTTGATAGCGTTCGTCCCTGTAGAATTAAACGTAACTTCATTGGTTAGATCAGCAGTCGTCGTCAGCGTAAAATCACCGCTACCGGTTGCGATCAACTTATCGCTGGCGTCATTTACCGACAACCAGGATATCACCGTCTTACCACTGCCGCCGATAGTAACGGTCTGATTCCCCGCCGCAGCCGCATCAATAGTCAGAGTATAGATCGTGGTATCCGCATTCACCTCCAAACGCTGCGCACCAGTATTTAGAGTATCGAGTGAGTTAATAATAAACTTACCCCCAGTAACCCCGGTATCCTCCAGCTTGAGCGTCTCTCCCAGGCTGACCGCTGTCAGTGTCTGCGTTCCGGCGGTTGCGTTATTGAAAGTAGTCGTCCCGCCATTCACCGTCAAAGCGGCCACACTCGAAGTCGTATCCCCGGCATTGACCGTAGTATCCTCGGCTATCGTCAGTTTGAGTACATCAGGCGCATTCAGATCATCGGTCCAGCCGATAGTATTCGTCCCGGTAGTTTTTATGTCCAAAGTTAAGTACTTCATTGCCTGAGTGTTGGTAAGATCAATATCATCAATCTCCACACCACCATCTCCCGTAAAATTATAAGTACAATCCACACTATTCAGATCTACCTCAAAATCATCGACATCAAACTTCGCCCCACTACCGATACTGAGTTCCGCACTACCGTTTGTATTCGTCCCAAGCAGCTTGGTCGAAGTCAGACCACCCGTCAACGTAAGCGTCTCATTATTACTGATGGTCAAAGTATTATCACCAGCCCCCAGGTTTACCAACCCTGTAATCTCTGCACTCGCAGCAAAACTCAGATTATCCGCTCCGGAACTTCCCACGTAGTTTCCACCGATTACCACCCCGTTATCCGAAATATTCGCTGTCAGCGCATTGAAGAACACCCGATCATCACTTCCAGACAGATCAACACCGCCTCCGATCGTCGCCGCACTGTGATTCAAATTGATTGTAACCTTACTATCTCCAACCAAGCCGTTGACGATACCGATACCACCCGAAATAGCCGCGCCGGCATTGTTCGCACCAATATTCAGCACCAGCCCGTCACCCCCGGTAAAGTCACAAGATGCATCAATTGTAATACTATTTACGAGGAGGAATCCGTTACCCGCCCCATCATCCAGCGTAACCGTCAGTGTACCCGACCCACTTGTCGCCCCATTCAGTAACAACGTATCCAAGTTAGAGTCCGGCTCGGTACTGTTTACATTCACCGTATTCACCACACTATCAGCACCAACCACCGACAACTGGTCATCATTTGCACTGGCAGTGGCCGTAACCGTAGTTACCGCCCCAACAGTATTATACTGCACATCACCCACTGCCTGCGAACCTCCAACAGCCAGGTCAAGCGTCGTCTCCACTGCCGCTGCACGCGCTTCCAACCCTGCAAATACCAGCAGACATACTCCCAACCACCAGCCACGCCCAAACCTCGCTACCCCAACGAGAGTCTTTACCCGCTCCTTATTCATTTAATCAGCCTCCACTAATCAAAACGCTCAAAAACAATAATCCTATTATATACCACAAATAAAAGGTGAGGAAAATCGCTAGAACAAAGTTAAACTAATCTAAGTTCATTATAAACATATAACACTTATAATCAACACTAAAAATTTGTAAATTTTTAGAATGGAAGTGTAAAATACAATCAGAGCAAACAAATATTCATTTATAAAAACACTCACATTCCCCAAAAAATACAGTTAGATAAATATTAGTCATAATTAATCCCGCAATAATTACAACAATATGGTTTACCCCAAAAAATCAATATGAAGCCATTCACATAACATATATGTGCTATAAATTACCCATTATTTATAACTTAAGCACCTCAATACCAATAAATATTTAACCAGCAACAAGTTAAAATTCATTTAATAATATCGTAAATATACTGCACATTTGCTTAATATTGTATTATTTATGCTATAACCCCGGTCATTTATGTGATACTGCTTAAATCAGTAAAAATACATATTATTATTTGAGCAATAACTTTTGCATCAATATCTCGCTTTCCTCTGTATCCAAGCTTATTCAACCTTTAATTTACCCAACATGCTGGTGGTTTTACAACTATCCATTATTTACCGCCACAACCTCCATCCTCCTGCTTACCAACTTCCGGTTAATAAGCGCCCAACATAATAATTGAGTAGCCACCCGTCTCCCGGGTGGCTACTCAATTCAGCAAGCACGCTATCTATTAAGATACTGCCAGACAAAAAGCCAGAGCCCCGAAGCGGGCTCTGGCTGTACTCAATAACTCCTCAAATATAACTCAGAGAATTATTCAGATCTAGTCGTACTGGTATAAGTGCCTATCTCTTCCTTAAACGGCACCTCTACATCCTCAATCCGGTCAATATCCTCTTTGCTCAGTTCCTTGGAGAAGCCACCCTTATTCTTCTCGCTGGACATCTTATCCTTGACCGCCCCGGAATCATCCGGCAGAATATCTTTATAATCCTGGCTCATCTTACAGATAAACTCATGCAGATCGGTAACAATTTTCTCCGCCCCTTCATGTGTCGGCTTCATGTTATAGTTCTCATACAACTCTTTGAGCTGCTTGGGCTGATCAATCTGCGGACATGGACTGCGCAGATCCTTGGTAAAGGGCTGGCGCCTTCTGGCATCCTTGAAACACTCGCTATTCAAACACTCTTCAAGCGACTTCTCATAAATACTGTCAACCGCAAAATGCACAAAGACACAAGGCTCAACCAGCCCCTGCGCGGTAACATGCACATACTTTCTACCCCAGGCGATACACCCTTCACATGAATCCCCGTCATTCCAGAAATCATAGGTCAAGATTGGCTTTTCACGCCTGAATTTGAGCACGGCCTCACGCCTGGCATACCGCTGCTCGGCTGAAGGCAGGAGCGATAGATCAGGGTCTCTACCGATCGGCTGATACTGGAAGAACCAGCCGTAGCTCGCTCCGAGCTTGATCATCTCGTCCATATACTCCCCGGAGCAGACGACTTCATGATTCAACGAAGTATGAGTAATCGAGAACCCGAAGAGCACTCCGTGATCACGCAACCGCTGCATAGACTCAGTAATCTTCTGATAAGCCCCTTCACCGCGGCGAGCATCGGTCAATTCAGGACTTCCTTCAATCGATATTGAAGGATGAATATTACCATACTCCGCCCAGCGCTTGGCAGTCTCTTCATCAATATTCATACCATGGGTATAGACATGGAAGAAGCAGTCGGAATTCTCGCGCACCAGCTCCTCAAGCGGCGGCCAGAAGGTCGGTTCACCACCGGTAATGGTAAAGAAGTAAATCCCCATCTTCTCTTTAGCCTCGGTAATAATCTCCTGCACCTTCTCTTTAGACAGACTCTTCTCCTTGGGGTACTTCCAGGCATAACACCCAAAACACTTGAGGTTACAGGCCATAGATGGTGATATAGCCAGGAAGAACGGAGGATACTCACCATGACGCTTGAAGTACGCTTCTCTGATATCCTCACCGGAAGTAATAGCGTTATAATACATATTGTAGCAGAGATTCCGCTGTGTCGACTTGCTGTAGTGCGGCAAATTCCGCTTGACCATTTCAAAGAAAGCATTGGCGCCTTCAACCCTTCTGGCAAGCTCCTGCTCAGTGCCCTTATGATACGCCTTCATGCGCTCAATACCCCTGACTCTCATCATATCAATGAGTTTTATCAAGGTATCAGGACTGTGATCTGAAAGAAAAGGCAGTGCTGTCTGCATACCCTTTGCCAACAGAAAATTCTTCATCTTACCTATATTAAACAATTTATAGCTCCCAGTATATTAAAAATAATGAAACAGAAATCAGACTAAACGTTATTTATATAACTCTGTACCGGTCGGCACCGCACCCAATAACAAAATGCGAATGCAGAAGTACTAATTTTAGCAGAACAAGTCTCTTAATACGATCAAATACTCACTATTAAGGCTAATATAATATTAACTTGAAAATCCACGGAAACCGGATAGAATCTTATTATCAATAATAAACAGTGAATTGTCAAGCAATAACTCGTTCGATCTAAAATTGTATTTGCCACAAAACCTCACGATATTGGCGATCGAACCAAATAAGGAGAGAATATTTACCTTTAGTTATTTTATGCTTTATTAATACCGTCAATGCGCTATAATAATCCACTAAAAGTTGAAGAAACGGCATAAAGATATCAGACAAAACGAGGGTACAATTAAGAACCGACAAATGAATGAACGTAATTCCGATGAAACCCAATTTCTCTCAGGGCTAAACGAGGATGATCTGGTGGCAGAGGAATATTTATCAGGCGAAACTATCGATATCCCGCCTAAAGAAGAGAAGGTAGAGTCCAATCGGATTCTATCAGTGGGTAAACGCGCCCATGGCGAGCTTGAAAAGTTCCTCCAGCACCTCTCTGACGCCACCCCACTCATCTCGTATGAAAAAGAAGAATCTGAAGAGATCATGGCACGGTATACGATGGGGGCAGAGCTGGGGCGCGGTGCCATAGGCCAGGTTATCGAGGCACAGGACGAACATCTGAAGCGAAATGTCGCAATCAAGATTCTCCAGGAGAACAACGGTCTGGATCGTGATCGCATTGCGCGGTTTATCGCTGAAGCCCAGATTATCGCCCAGCTGGAGCATCCTACCATCGTCCCGGTTCACGAGATCGGCCTGATGCCAGGCGGACTGCCCTACTTCACCATGAAGAAGGTGCGCGGCAAACTCCTCTCCGAGGTCATCAATGAACGCCGGGTTGATAATTCCAATGACTTTATCCGCTACCGCAAACGCCTCCTCCGTCGTTTCTCGCTCCTCTGTAACGGTGTTGCCTACGCCCATAGTAGAGGAGTAGTACACCGCGACCTCAAGCCGGATAACATTATAATCGGTGAATACGGTGAAATTCAGATTATGGACTGGGGACTAGCCAAGGTCTTGAACGATAGTTCGGTAGTCAAGCCGAGTGAGGTCTCGACCGTACGGAATAACCACTCCATGAGTACCATGATGGGTTCTATTGCCGGCACCCCTGCCTATATGAGCCCGGAGCAGGCGCGGGGTGAACTCGACCGCATCGGACCGGCTTCTGATATATTCTCATTAGGACTGCTGATGGCAGAGATTGTCACCCTGGTCAGGGTATTTCGCAGTACCGAACCGGCAATTACCCTCAAGCAAGTAGGAAAGGCCGGCCCTATAGACGCCAGTAATCTCAACCACAAGATTGAGGTTCCCAAAGAGCTCTGCGCAATTATTGCCAAGTGTACCATGCCGAATCCCGAAGACCGTTATCAGAATGCCGAATTTTTGTCTGATGATCTCAAGGCCTACCTTGAAAACCGCGAAGTCACGGCCATGCAGTATACATATATCGACCGTTTCCTCAAATGGAAGAACCGCAACAGTAAGAACACCGGACTTATTATCGGGGCGGCGGCGGCACTGACGATCTCGGCTCTGATCGTTATTATACTTGATTTTTTCGATATCATCTGATTACCAAGGATTCATACCATGCGGATAGCAACCTTCAATGCCAACTCCATCCGTACCCGGCTGGAAATTATTCTGGACTGGCTGGATGCATACGCCCCGGATATTCTGGCAATTCAAGAGACCAAAGCCCAGGATAAGGATTTCCCGGTTCAAGCCCTCACCGCTAAGGGCTGGCATGTTGCATATGCTGGCGAAAAATCGTATAATGGAGTTGCCATAATCAGCAAGAAGCCTGCCGACACCGTCAGTTTTGGTCTGGGTGATGACGACAGAGAGAGTAACACCCGAATGCTCCATGCCTGCTTTGGTAAGCTCAATATCATCAACACCTATGTCCCTCAAGGACGGGCTATTGATCACGAAATGTTCAAATTCAAACTGGAATGGCTCGACCGGTTGCAGCAGTACATTACGAAAAATTTGCGTACAGCCGATATAATCTGGCTCGGGGATCTCAATATAGCTCCTGAACCGATAGATGTTCATGACTCCAAACGAATCTGGGGGCATGTCTGCCATTGCCCGGAGGTAACCGAGGCTTTCAACCGGATGTGTGAACTGGGATTTACCGACATATTCAGAAAATTTCTGCCTGCAGCCGAGAATTATACCTACTGGGATTACCGGGTAAAGAATGCCGTAGAACGCAAGATCGGCTGGAGAATAGATCATATTTTGGCAACGGCGAATATTGCTAAACAGGCTACCGACTGCAAGGTGGATATCCAGCCGCGCTTACGCGAGAAACCCTCTGATCATACATTTGTATACAGTGATTTCTCCTTTGAATTATAATTTAACGTACTCTTATTAAAGGTTCCTATGATGAGTGGTTTATTTGTAACCGGTTGCGGTACCGATGTTGGCAAGACTCTGGTAACAGCCGGTCTACTGCTGAGCGCCAAACAACTTGGCTACAAAGCCACCGTAGTCAAACCGGTACAGACAGGGTGTTCACCGGTTCTCCAAGACAGTGGGCATACCAAGTATATCCTCCCGGATCTGGAATTCATCTGTAAGATATGCGCCGATACCGCCGTGGAAGCTGAACAACTCAGGCAAAATTACTGCTATGCCTTCCTCCCTGCCTGTTCTCCGCACCTGGCAACCAGAATAACCAAAGAACCGGAGATTTCGCTGAGCAAACTATACTGCGACATCAAGGAGATAGAGAAGGAATACGATCTCATCATTGTGGAAGGAGCCGGAGGTATTCTTGTACCCTTGAATGAAAATGAAACCTTCCGTGACCTTGCCGTCATGCTCCAGTACGAGACGATCATGGTCAGCGACAATCAGCTAGGCTGTGTTAACCAGGCTCTGCTTACCAGCGAGGCTCTCGACAGCAAGGAACTCCCCCCTTTAAGTATTGTTATGAATAACACCAAACCGACTCTGAAAGATGAAGAGTATATATGTGAAGACAACCCCAGAATAATCTCAAACTATACCGGCATCCCGGTCATAACTGTAATCCCTTATACCAGCGACCTCGGCCGCACAAATACCAAGTTCTGGCAACAACTAGCCACCGAACTTGAACCAATAATACGACATGTTATGGCGATAGAGCGGGTATGATGGAACAAGAAGATCTAGAATTCGACCGCAACCATATCTGGCATCCCTACACCTCAATGCAAAACCCCTTGCCCTGCTATAAAATAAATAGTTGTAAAGGGGTGTATCTTGAACTTGAGGATTCACGCCGACTCATTGACGGCATGTCCTCCTGGTGGAGCGCGATTCATGGGTACAACCATCCCGTGTTAAACCAGGCAATCACCTCACAACTAGCGAGAATGTCCCATGTCATGTTCGGGGGTATCACCCATCAACCGGCTATAGATCTAACCCGGAAAATATTAAGCCTGCTCCCTGCAAATTTCGAGAGTATTTTCTTTGCCGACTCCGGTTCGGTAGCGGTCGAGGTAGCACTCAAGATGGCAATGCAATACTGGCAGAATTCTGCATACCCGCAAAAGAACAGATTCGTCACTATCCGACGCGGCTACCATGGAGACACCACCGGGGCGATGTCGGTTACCGACCCAGATAACGGTATGCACCACCTCTTCAAAGACTTCCTCCCAGCACATTACTTTGTCCCGCGCCCCAAAAGCAGATTCGACTCGGCCTACATCCAGGATGACACCGCTGAACTGGAAGAACTACTGGCGCAACAGCACCAGATACTGGCCGCAGTCATACTCGAACCAATTGTCCAGGGAGCAGGCGGGATGTGGTTCTACTCCCCCGAATACCTCAACCGTGTCCGTCAACTCTGCGACAAATACCATATCCTGCTTATATTTGATGAGATCGCCACCGGCTTTGGGCGTACAGGCAGACTCTTTGCTTTCGAGTATACTGCTGTCACTCCAGATATTCTCTGTATCGGCAAAGCGCTGACCGGCGGCTACCTGACCCTCGCCGCCACTATTACCAGTAGAACAATTGCCGAGCAGATAGGTACGCTCATGCATGGACCAACCTTTATGGCCAACCCCCTCGCCACAGCCACCGCCATAGCCAGCATAGATCTGCTCCTGGCCAGCGACTGGCAAAATAAAATCGCAAGCATTGAAAAGATATTGCAGCGGGAGTTGCGCCCAGCGGCCAAGAATGATCTGGTCAAAGACGTCAGAGTACTTGGCGCGATCGGTGTGATTGAGACCAGGCTCCCGGTAAATCAGGTAAAAATTCAGAAGTACTATGTTAATAACGGGGTCTGGATTCGTCCGTTCGGTAACCTTATCTACCTTATGCCGCCATATATTATCACTGAAGACGAACTGACTCAACTCTGTCAGGTACTGTCAAACTCGCTGCAACCAGAATTCTTTATAGACTGACTAGCGGTACAAACATAATTATAGTTTGTTCCAAGGTATCAGCGGTCACGACTGAATTTTTGGTAAACCTAGAAAATCACCCGTGTGATTTTCTAAATGCTACATACCCAAAAAACCGCCGGCAACTACCGGCGGTTCAACTAAACTCCAAAACAGCATATAACTATTTCTTAGCGATCTTCTTACTCAGATCAAGCTCACCAATCTCAATGAGCTCACCAATAAGCGGCTTACCCCATTTGATAAACTCTTCGGTCACATTATTACCCTCGGCATTGATATGCTCCTCAGGCAGGTGACGTGTCTTACCGGCAACATTCTTGAGTGGAACGAGTACAAACTCTGCTTCATATGGATCGGTGCTGACACGTTTAATGGCAACAGAACCGTCAACATTTGAATTAAGAGCTTCTCTAGCTGCGGTACGACCTACGTTGAGCGCTTCTTCACGATCAACTGGGCTCTGCTCTGGCCAAGAGCGCTGTAGATAACCGAAGGTATCACCACGTGCACGCAGATTATCCTCAATACCCTGCGCCTTGAAGTACTCTTTCAGTTTAGCAATGAGCGCATCCGCAAGCGCCCCGGTACCTGAGAGCTGTACATTACCATGGCTATCAGCTTCAAGTTCATCCTTAGCCAGAAGTGCCAAAATAGGAGTACCGTTGGCATCTTCAATACCTTCAGATACCGCGATCACACAACGACCGATTTCCTTATACTTCTTGGCTACATCTTCGACAAACTTATCGAGATCAAACGCCACCTCAGGTACATAGATAAAGTGCGGGCCAGAATCCTTGAACTCTTTGCCCAGTGCCGCAGCCGCAGTAAGGAAACCAGCGTGACGCCCCATGCACACACCAATATATACTCCGCCGAAAGCCTTATTATCCAGATCTACACCGCGAAAAGCATTCGCCACATAAAGTGCAGCAGAAGCATAACCAGGGGTGTGGTCATTCTCCATCAGATCGTTATCAACAGTCTTTGAGACATGAATCATTCTGAGTTCATACTCTCTGGCGATAGCAGCATCATTGATAAGATCGAGTGACTCAGAGGTATCATTACCTCCCGCTCCGAAGACATAGCGAATATTGTACTTCTCGAAGATATCGAGCATCTTCATATTTGCTTCTTGATTTGGCTTGTGGCGGGTAGAACCCAGAGCTGTCGCCGGAGTGTGTGCAATTGCCTGCAAGGTATGCAGACTCTGCTCCCGAAGGTCAACAAACTCCTCATTGAGAATACCATCTATCCCGTGCAGACTTCCCCAGATACCAGTAATCTGCTCGGCATCAGCCAGACCTTCAACAACTCCAACCCAGCTGGCATTGATAACGGCAGTAGGACCTCCCTGGGTAAAAACAATCGCGTTTCCGACAAGCTTATCGCCCATGTTCAAAACTCCTCATAATTAAATTAACCAAAAATAACCGACAACAACATAATATATAATTATATTTTTATTGATAAAACCGATAAATAATACCCAAAATACTGATTTATCACCTGTTATTTTAATGGTATATCCAAAGATAACAAGAGCTAAATTACATTTTCTACATCCAAGGAGACTTTTTAAGTAAAAAAATCTCCTTACTTTACAGCAAGGAGATTCAGCCGGCGAAAAGTTTCAAAGTATGTCCCGTCACCCTGATCACAACGAGCCAGCACCTGCGCTACTACTGCAGCAGTAAAATCATCCCGTTCCCCGTCCGGCAGATACTCTAGAAACGGCACAATACTTGGCTGCTCTATCCACCCCACAATCGACTCTTTATCAGGGAATACTCTATCGGCGATATCCAGCCATACCCGAGTTGCAGAGAATCCTGCCTGCGTCACCAAGGCCTCATACTCTGCTACCCCTGGCATATACCACGGCCAGCTAAAGTCAATAAAAAACGGTGCAAAACGCTCACTCCGAATAATCTCTCTGACCACGCTAAAAAAATTTGCACAATTTCCCTGCCCGGCAAAATTAAATCTGGCTTTTCCGCCGACATGCAGTGCCCGGTAAACGGCCGCAAGTACTGGCTCATGCTCCAGAACCCAGTGCAGAGCTGCATTGGAAAACACGATATCAAACTCATCCTCCCAGGAAAGCTCAAGGATATCAAGGAGTTCAAAACTAACATTCGGCAGATCATAATACTTACCAGCGGTGGTTATCATCCCCTGTGAAGCGTCGATACCAACGACCCGACCTTGCGGCACCCGCGCCGCCAGCTCAGCGGTCAACCTGCCGTCTCCGCACCCCAGGTCGAGTACAGACTCCTGGCCGCAGAATTCAAGGGTCGCGATCAATCCAGCCCCCCACTGCTGCTGATGTGCTGATGCTTTGCGGTACTTCTCACCATCAAATTCATGAACCACAATCTACTCTCCAGCAAGACAAACAATTGATTGCTACTTTCTCCAAACCAAGCGTGAAGATACCACATAGTTCCAGATAGCCGTCACTACTAAACCTGCCGCCCCGGCTCCCATCCAATAGATATGCCCTGAATACAGGTACTTCGCTAGCATCACATTCGGTATCGCCCCCACCCCGCAGATCAGCAGAAAGAGTACAAACCCGACAACCCGCTTGAAGCCCTTGAGCGCAGTATCACCAAAAGTAAAGATATTATTGAAGTAAAAATTACAGATAATCGCCACCAAAGTCGCAACTATTTGCGCATAGACGAACTCCACTCTGAATAAGAGATTTAATATACCAAGAATACACAGATGCAGCAGCAGTCCAATGCAACCAACCACAGCAAACATCACAAATTTTGCCGGGATAAATCTGCCTACACTCTTATCTATCAAGAGCATTGCAAAATCACCGAGCACGCTCAGCGTCAGCTTACTCTCCCCGAACTCACGCGTGCGAAAGGTGTACGCTACCTCCTGCACCTTGAGCTTCCGCTTGGCAGAAGCCAGAATATCCAGCAGAATCTTAAACCCGTCACTGGCCAGCTTCCCCGCCACCTCATCAAATAACTCCCGGCTCAACATGAAGAAACCACTCATAGGATCACTGGTTCGATTTTTACGGAGCAGAAAATTACCTAGACAGGTAGCAAACTTACTCATACCCAGCCGCGCCGCCCCCCAGTCTCCGGTTCCGCCCTCGCCGGCATAACGGGTGCCGACGACAATATCCGCTCCATTCTTCATACATTCGAGCATCTGCGGCAGCCTGGTCTCATCATGCTGCATATCACCGTCAATCACCGCCATATAAACAGCGGTAGAGAGATGCATCCCCTCAATACAAGCCGAGGATAAGCCACGCCGACCTATACGGTGCAACACCTTGATATTCGGCTTGTCTTTACTCACCTCTTTTACCTCACGCGCAGTACCGTCAGGCGAATCATCATCGACAAAGATCACCTCCCAGGCAATACCGGTCAAAGCCGCTTCCAATTTAGCAATAATCGGTCGAACATTGTCATGTTCATTATATGTTGGAATAATTACAGATAGCTCTGCCTCACTCATCTTGTACCTTTCAACCTATAGAAATCAGTAGAATATAATTAATATAATTCTATTAATCCAAAGCGATAAATCCACAGTATTATCAAATTATAATTACTTACTTTAGAACCTGTCCTAGCCGAACGATACATATATGAAAAGAAAAATTAGCCTAACCTCACAAAGAATAACAACAACACTCCTGATAAATCATATAATTACAGAAAGCACAATCATACGCTGCATTACCTACTAAAGTAAATGATTTGACAAACACTTTTGCCAAGTATTTACCTCGGTCTACACACTGTACTAAAGGGACAAAAGATTTGTCTTAATGAAAAGAAGTCAGAAAACTACATATATAGTTTTCTGACTTACAAAGAATCCAATGTCTAGTCAAATTTTACCCTAGAATAATCACTAATATACTTATCTGAAATAGAGCCAGCGACACCGGCAACTATAGCTTACTCACCCCACATTATTCACCACCGCCTGCCCATACGGGCAAAGGTCTGAAACTAGCAAATTTATAGACAATATATCACTTCCGCACATACCTTAGCATACTCACCAACAGCAGCGGAATAAATAACCCAAGAACCTAACCCTCGCTGCGCCGAGCAGATACTTTCAGGTGCTCGGCACACTTCAGAAAGTCCTCAGGCGTCATATTCTGCCCGCGTATCTCCGGGTCGACTCCAACCTCTTCAAGAAATGGCAGCACCTCTTTCTTCTCTATCAGCCCTTTCAGCGCATTCCTGATACTCTTGCGCCGCGAATTAAAGACAGCAATACATACCTGCCTAAGCTCCAACCAAGGGATAGCCATCCGCTCCGCCAACGGTTTGAAGTCCACCCTGATCACTCCTGAATCGACCTTAGGACGGGGCCAAAAGACCTGTGGCGGCACCTTCCGTTCTATCTTGGCCTTTGTCGCCCCGATTGCGGTCTTGATCGAAAGAGACCCGTAATTCTTACTCCCGGGCTTGGCCACCATTCTCTCGGTAACTTCAAGCTGGAGCAGATACACCCCGCTATGCCAGGGCAGATCAGACTCAAAGATATTTGCAGCAAAGGGAGTCCCCGCAGAATACGGCAGATTGGAGATACATTTTAATACCCCGCCCCGCGCCTCATGCATCTCATGGAGTCTGGCAATAACTTCAGGATTAATCGTAGACTTACCGGCCAGAATATCAGCTTCAATCAAGAAAAAATTTGGGAACTCCTTCATCTCTGCCTGTACCAACCCTGCCATCCCGTGATCAAGTTCTACCGCAATAAGTGTAGCCCCGGTCTTGGCCAATTCCTTGGAGAGAAAACCGGTACCCGGCCCTACCTCCAGAATAATATCCTCGCTACCTACCTGCCCGGTGCGCGCAATAAAATTCACCTGATTCTTATCCAGCAGAAAGTTCTGCCCCCATCTTACCCTCGGACTCATCCCATGGCGCTCAAAGAGTGCCATCAGCTTCTCTTTCCGGCGCAAGTGCCTAGCATCTGCCATTATTTAACCGTTCTCCTCGATACGATCCACCGTCAGGACATATACAACCTGACCACTATCATTGACAATAGGAGTAAACAGGGTACTGACTCTTATCCGGTTACCAGACCCATCCTCCCGTACATAACTCTGACTCCAGAACTGCTCACCCTGCATTACTCTCTGCTGTATAGAACGGAACACCCCTGCGTCTACCGAACCATAGTCAAATCCATCAATAGTAACAAAGGTCGTACCATCCTTGTAGATATAATAAAAGCTCTTCAAATTATTCAGACCTCCTACTACCGCCAGCCCAGAAGCATAAACACCGGGATGAGCATACATAAACTCTTCAAGCATGGCGTAGATCTCATCCCGGGAATACTTCTCATACGGATCAATAGAAGTAGCAAAACCATTTACTGAGGCATCAAATACCGAAGCTGAAGTGCCGCTACTGGACGGCGGCTGCACCTCACACCCAAGACACAGCAGTACGATAGACAAGATTATACCCAGTGTTATCCCCTTGCAGCTATTCATGTATTTCTCCTTATAATGCACTTTTTCCTGACTGAGCACCTGGCCTGTTCCGGCTTAAGGCGTCAGAAACAACTGCGTAATAAATACCTCATTGGTCTCAGGATCCCGGTACGCTCCAACCCCGGTATAGACAAATTCTGTAAGGAGCAAATTCTCCAAATGTCCCGCAGAGCGCTGCCAACCCCAGAGTGCCGACTGCACCGGTTCAGCCCCGGCGGTACTGCTGGCAAGATTCTCCCCGGCCTTACTCCAGTCGACAATACCCGCCGCCTCCAGCCTATCCTCCATCTTACCGCCTGTAGAGTCTGTATGCGATATCTGCCCATGTCTACCCATCTCCTGAGCGTAGTTTCGCGCTACCCGGTCAAGATCTGAATCCCGCGTGAGGGGAGTCCTGCCTTTATTGACCCGTATCCGGTTTATCCCATTGTAAATGCCGCTCTCAATCTCTATCAAAGGCTTGGCCGCCGTATTACTTGTTAAATTCTGAGCTCCTGCAACTGCCCCGCGTCCAACCTCAGCCTGCGGTTTATAACCTCCATAATTCTGCGTACACCCCACTAACCCTAAGACTGCACACAGCCCAAAAACACCCGACCACCTCGGCATATATCATCTCCCGGAAAGGTTACCAATTACCCGGATTCGCTATAAATCCATCCTCAATAATATGTCATACCTTTCCTTTAATCATCTTCTAAACTTTTTATTATATACATTCTCCCGTATTTACAAATATAAAACTACGTTCAACCAATATTTATCTTGATTTGCCGGATAAAATACGAATATTATATATCTATGAATAAGAAAGAGCACCAGGAACAATTTTCCCAGCATACAGATGAAGCACTTGCCGCATTATGCAAGGAGGGTATCGAGGCTGCTGAGCGCGAGCTACTCGGCCGATATATGCAGGCAATTTACTGGTTGCCTCAGCGGATATTCGGTGCGGAAGAAGAGGATCTATCCGGCTTTTTAATCTATGCTGTAGAGAAGATACGTGAACGGGATACCCTGGCCAAATACGACCAGACCAAAGGAGCGAGATTCTCTACCTGGATCGGTACCGTTATCCGTAACCTCTATCTCGACTATATGCGTAGCCAACCGAGCGAACCCTACAACATTGAGTTCGAAGAGAGTGCCTTCCCCACCCAATCCAACCGCCGAGACTCCGAGCGCAAGAGTCTGCTCGAACTAATGCAGCTCAAATGCAGAGTCATCTTCAAGCTCCTGCTCTGCGACACCTTCTTTCTAGATAGTGAAGAGATCAAATGGATTGCTCAAGAGAGTGAACAGAGTATCATCCAGACCAGTGAGAATATTGCCCGGCTGGAAGAGAATCTGCGCCAGGGTGAAGACAAGCTAAAAGCTCGTTACGACAAACTCTCCAGAGCCTATTACTGGAAGACTACCTACGAAAAAAGGCTGCACGCGCTCGAGAAGAATCTTGAGAATGCTACCGAAAAAGAGCTACTGGACATGAAGGAACTGGAGCGGAAACTCATAAAGCGCCAACGCGAATATGAAAATATCCTGGATGAACTCTCAGGAATGGGTGGAATTATCACCGCCCCATATCGGGAACTCGCCAAACTCCTGAATATCAGCGAAGGAACCCTGGCCAGCAATATCAGCCGCTGTCGGGCTGCGGCTGCAGATCTCCTGCGTTCATTACGCAAGAAGTAGATTAATTACCCTGACTTTTGAGAGACCATAAGATGAATCCACCCAAATTGACAATTGAAGAACTTTCACGTTTTATTGATAATGAATTGAGTAAGAGTGAGCTTGAGGAGATAAGCAGGAAGCTTACCGAATGCCCGACTTCCGAGCAGCTGCTCAATCGCCTGCGCGAACTTACCCAGCAGGTATCATCCAGTATTCTCAATGCTGCACCCGTAGAGTCGAACGCCAACACCGAAGAATGCCTGAGCGAAGATGATATTATACGCCTAGTAGAGCATCAAGCCTCACCCGCAGAGCTATACCAGGCCGAGCAACACATAGCAAACTGCAGACACTGCCTGCTCCTGGTCTTGCAGAATATACGGACTGCTGTAAGCATGAACTCAAATAACTGGAATGAACTTCCAGAAGAGATCCGCGCCGACTCACGAATCTCGGTAGTCAGCCGGATCAAACGTCCCCAGCACTGTTGCGAACATACTTCAGAGCAGATAGGAGAGATCAGGTTCAATCTCAATTCGAATAAGCCCCAGATCTTCCAAGAATTCAGTAAAGGCATACATACTGCCCAACTCATAATCAAACGGATCAGCGCTGAAATCGCCTCACTGGAGATAACCTTCCTGCAGGAGAACAGACCCAAGACTCAGATCGAGATGACCCTGACCATCACCCCCGGTGACAAACAGGTATTCCGCGGTCTCACCGGGCAGAACGGCAAGACCCTTATCCGCCGAGTTCAACCCAATAACTATCTCCTCCGCTTCAAAGAACTGGATGCGATCATCTCTGTGATAATCAGTGATGGTAGCGAGTAAAATTCGGTACTACCGCGTTGGAGGCATTCCCAAACGGCAGACAGCTTCCGGGGTAATAAGCGCCTGAAACTCTTCACGGCTGAGCGTCCCCTCACTGGTAACTATCTCTTCGATACTCTTACCCTCCTGTACAGCTTGAGCCGCTATTCGCGCACACTCAGTATAGCTGAGTCGCGGCAGCAGTGCAGTAACCAACGCCGTACTCGCACTTGTATTCTCCGCGCAGCGCTGACGGCAGGCGCTGATACCTTCAACACAGCGCTTGCGCAATACCGCTACCGATTTAGTAAGAATACCGATGCTGCCCAATAGCTTATCAGCAATAAGCGGCAGAAACGCGTTGAGTTCCAGCGAACCGGCGGCAACCGCCTGCGCGATTACCTGATCACTGCCCATAACTTCCATCGCGCCCTGAGTCACAGCCTCGGGGATCACCGGATTTACTTTGAGCGGCATGATTGAAGATCCCGCCTGCACTGCCGGAAGGGTTATCTCACCAATACCTGCCTGCGGACCGGAGGAGAGCAGACGCAGATCAGACGCAACCTTGATGATATTGGCAGCACAAGCCTTGAGAATACCCGATACCTCAACAAAGACATCGGTATTCTGCGTCGCTTCCACCATATTCTCAGCTCTAGCCAGCCCCAGGCCGGTCAACTCCCGCAAGACATCACTTACTCTAAAGATATACTGCCGCGGCGCCGCCAAACCACTACCTATTGCTGTCCCTCCAAGATTGATCACCCGCAACCGCTCTACACATTTATACACCCTCCACCGATCCCGGTTGAAACACTCTGCATAACTTGAAAATTCCCGCCCCAGCGTGGTCAGCACTGCGTCCTGATACTGAGTTCTTCCCACCTTGACAATCCCGGCAAACTCCTTCTCCTTCTGCTGCATTGCCTCCTGTAGTCGTACCAGCTCCTCTTCCAGCTCGAGTACCTGCCTTATCGCCGCCACCTTCAAAGCAGTAGGAAAGGTATCATTGGTCGACTGATGCAGATTGACGTCATCCAACGGCGAGATATAGGCATAATCACCTAAATCTCTACCCAGCAACTGCAAGGCTCTGTTGGCAATCACTTCATTGACATTCATATTCAGACTGGTACCGGCTCCGCCCTGCAAGGCATCGACAATAATACTCCCCGACAACGCCCCTTCAGACAGCTCCAAAGCCGCCCGCTCCAGAGCCTCGACCTTCTGTTTATCTGTCCAGATTTTTAAATCACGATTCACTCTGATACAAGCTAGTTTTACCGCTCCATACGCCCGTATCAATTGCTCATGCACCCCTCTGCCCGCAAGATTAAAATTCTCCACCGCTCTATACGTATGCACGCCATACAACACTTCTACCGGGATCTGCACCTCTCCCAATTGGTCTTTCTCTACTCTAAATGCTGTCATTGTCAAATCCTTTTCGCCTAAACCCTTCCTCTGCCCTGTATTATTACTATAATAAGATTCCAGTCAAACACGAAAGGATAAAAGGCTGAAGATGCTCCCCTTTGCTGATTATTATTACCACCGCTTCGGCAGCTACCTGAAGCACAAATTTGGGACAAAGGTACATAAAATCTCGATAGATGCTGGCTTTGACTGCCCCAACCGGACTCCAGGAAAGAATGAGACCGGCTGCGCCTGGTGTGAAAACTCCTCCTTCAACCCCAATCCCCGTTCCAAAGAACGCAGCGTCAGCGAACAAGCCGAACTCGGGGTCAAAATACTCCGAAAACGTCTGGGCGTCGGTTTATTTATCGCCTACTTTCAAGCCTATACCAATACCTATGCGCCAACCGAGACCTTATACCAACTATATTCACAGGCTCTCAGTACCGAGGGTATCGTCGGTCTGGCTATCGGCACCAGACCCGACTGTATCGACACTAAAAAACTCGACATGCTTGCAGAGCTGGCACGCAAACACTATGTTCTACTCGAATACGGTCTGCAGACAGCCAGTAATCAAACCCTGACCCGAATGAACCGCGGACATACGGTTGAGGATTATATCCAGGCTATGGAACTCAGCCGGGGGCGCGGGATCGAACTCTGCACCCACATCATCACCCACCTGCCGGGGGAAGGCCGCGCCGCAGCTTTTGAGAGTCTGCATACCGCGCTGAACTCCGGTACCGACGGGCTAAAGCTCCACAATCTACATATTGTAAAGGATAGCCGCCTTGGCAGCAGCTACCAGCAAGAACCATTCTACCTCCCGAGTAAGGATGAACACGTAAACCTGGTCTGTGATTTGCTCGAAGTTACCCCGCCGGAGATTATTATTCACCGCCTCTGGGGAGCGGCGACAACCCGCCAGCGACACATAGCCCCAGATTGGTGTCTGGATCATAACGGGGTCAGATACGCCATTGAGCAGGAATTCGCCAGACGCGGCTCTTTTCAGGGAAGCCGCTTAGCCTAAGCTACAGCAAAATCCAGACCCCGACAAATAGACTAACTATCTTGATGCTCAGAGTCAAATACCTCGGCCAAGCCTCCCAGCGCCGTCTCCCGATACAGCGATGACATATCCTGCCCCGTCTTCATCATCGTCAATACCACCTCATCATAACTCACCCGGTGCCTCCCATCCGAGAGTAAAGCATACTCTGCCGAAGCCACCGCCCGTACCGCTGCAAAGGCATTGCGCTCAATACACGGGATCTGCACGAGCCCGTATATCGGGTCACAGGTCAGACCAACCTCTCCCTGGCAGCCGACCTCAGCCCCAGAGATAGAAGCGTTCTGCTTGGCGATATTTCCGACAATCCCTGCCGTTGCCCACATAGTCTTTCCACTTGCATTTGTCATCTGAAATACCTTCCTACACTTACCTCACACTCACCAATAACTTCTATCAAAGAATAAAAGAAGACTATACCAACTAAAAAATACCCTGTCAGCATATTTACTTCTTTTCCCGACAAATACTGACAAAAATAGCATATACCCCTAACTTACTATTGAAAAACCATAAAACCTACCTTACGATAACTAGTTACGAAGTAAATAAATATAAACCAAAAACACTTATCAATAAACTTGAACACTCTATATTAAGTCTGAAATAATATTAATTATATACAAAGCACAACTTGTATTATAAGCAAGAATATATAAACTATAAGCATAATTGAATTGAGTACCAGCATTATCATAACACCAATAAGGTAAAAAAAACTTATCATCAGCTTGCACCTTATCATCAGCTACTCCTTGATACCTGTAAGCCATACACTGCGAAAGGATAGACAAACATGAGAATAGTTATCGCACCCAATGCCCTCAAATCAAGCCTGAGTGCTACCGAAGCCGCCAAGGTTATCGAAGCTGGGGTAAAGGCTTTCGACCCGAATATCGAGACTACTCTAGTTCCGGTTGCAGATGGTGGGGATGGCTTGGTAGATGTATTACTTGGAGCGCTGGGAGCTGAGAGGATTGACTGCGAGGTAAGCGACCCGCTTCGCCGCAGAATTACTGCTAGTTACGCCTATGTTACTACGACCGGAACCGCAGCCATTGAGATGGCTCTACCCAGTGGTCTGGCACTGCTCAGCGACACCGAAAAAGACCCGTTACAGACCACAACCCTCGGCACCGGCGAATTGATCAAAGATGCTATTCTACGTGGAGCCAAAAAGATAATTCTGGGTATCGGCGGGAGTGCGACAAATGACGGAGGCATGGGAGTTGCTGCAGCTCTCGGAATAAAGTTCTTTGACACTGCGGGCAACGAGCTTGAACCTATCGGTAAAGAGCTTATCAATATTGCCCATATCGATATGAGCGGAATACTCCCTGAAGTTCAGCATGTAGCTTTTGAGGTCGCCTGTGATGTCGAGAATCCCCTCTCTGGTATTGATGGCGCGGCTTATGTCTATGCCAAGCAGAAAGGAGCAAATCCCGAAGAGATAGAATTCCTTGACGCTGGTCTGAAGAATTTTGCCAGAGTTGTAAAGCAGCAGTTTGATCTGGATATCGATAGTGTGAAGGGTGCCGGAGCTGCAGGTGGCCTCGGAGGAGGTCTGGTTGTCTTTACTCAAGCTAAACTTGCCAAGGGAATAGATCTAGTATTCAATGCCGTAAATCTCCGTGAAAAGATAGAAGGGGCAGACCTGGTATTCACCGCCGAAGGACAGATTGATTTTCAGACAAAATTCGGCAAGGCTCCAGCCGGTGTCGCAAGTATAGCCAAGGAGTACGGCATCCCCTGCATTGCTCTAGCCGGAAGTATCGGTGAGAAGATTGAAGAACTCCGCGACTGCGGAATCACCGCCACCTTCTCCATCTGCCCGGGACCGGTAAGCCTGGCACAAGCAATTGAGAATGCCTCTATGTATATGCAGAATGCAACTCTGGAGATAATGCATACCTTTTTTGGCAGACCTTAAAGTCTGCCAAAAGAAACCGAAACAGACTGCTAAAGATAAAGCTTGCCTACAGCCTTATTCAGTTCCATCTCGGTAGTATTGCTCATATCAAGTTTTGCCTTCCATGCTTGCTCCATACTATTGATATGAAGCGCCTTTTCCGGACAGACATAAACACAACCCAGGCAGGCAATACACTTAGCAGCATCAGCTTCCCCGGAAACAAAATCCATGGCTCCGGTCGGACAGACAAATTCACACTGCCCACACCGACTGCATTCTCCACCGTCTCTGCTGGGAAGCTTGGTCAAGACCTTGAATCTATACGACTCAAAGAGATCCAACTGCTCCTCGCTAAACTTCCCCTTATCCAGTTCCCCAAGTACCCCTTCATCCTCTCCACAAAACCTGTTATAAGTTGCTGTGACATACTCTTGCGCCAACACTTCCTCTCTAATATCCGGTCGCTCCGGAAATGCTCTCCAGCCCCCCAAGTTGTATGTATGCTTACCTGGAAACTCTGCAGAAGAGACTGGAATAAAACCCTGCTTGCGAAGAATCTCGGCAGTCGAGTAATGCGCCGGATGGATCATAAATCCGCCATAGGTAAAGAACATCCCACACATCCTTCCGCCGCCAGGAATTGTTGCCAGCCAATCGCGCATAAGTCTCGGTGCTCGAAGTGAATGAATTGGAAAACCGAACACCAGCGCCTCATACCCGGATAATACAGCAGCAATCCCCCTATCCGCCTCACGTATTACCGGATATTTATCTGCCTCCACGCCGCGTGCCCTAAATTCAGCCCGTATTATCTCTGCCATTTTTTGAGTATTTCCGGTAGCCGAAAAATATACAATTGCAATCTTCATATCCGCCCTCCTGTACAACGCCTGGATATTGTTAGCAATACTAACAATATCCTTAAAAAAATATCACCTATTGTTATTTATAAAATGCTGCTCAAATCTGAGCAGTTGGTTAAAAGTATCAGAGAAAAGCTTGAGCTTCGCCGCGGTATCATCTTTAAAATAATCTTTGAATACTTGAAACATATGCTGGTGATGCTTTTCATGATAAACACAAGCAGTCTTGCCGTCCTCGGTCAGCCATAAGGTCACAGCTTTGCGATCAACAGGATTTACTGCTTTACGCACAAAACCCTTCCGACTGAGTATCCTTATACGCTCGGATAGAGTAGGTTTAGAGATCTGAAGAATCTCTGCAAGCTGCGTTATCCCTATCCCTTCACGCTCACCGATAATGACCACAGTATGAATCTCTGCCGGAAATAAGCGTTGCTCAGTACCGAAATACACGCCCTCCTTATGGTTTTCATTGACCGAACCCACATACTTCATCAATACTTCCAGCATACTTTCAAAAGCAACTCTTTCTTCATCCATGCCCAATTATAAGGGTTACTAACAAATATTTCAACTAAAACTTTGAGTACCTGCCATAATAATTCCATATTTTACCACCAACCCTCTAACACTACACCTACTTCCATGCAACTTCCTCTGCTCTAACCCTGCTCGCCCATCCTTCCGAAAGCTAAGGCTAAATCAAATCTCGCATATTCCCGACAAATACATATTAAACAGGCTTTCTCCAATTGGAGAAAGCCTATCAAAAGACGACCTAAACTACAACTAATTTAGATTATTTCACGATCAAGGCATGCAATACTTCATAGATTACAGTAGTAACAAGTGCCGATACCGGAATAGTCACCAACCAGCCGACAGCAATCTTTGCCAGAGTAGCGAGTTTGACATGCCCTCTACCCTGAGCCAAACCAGAACCCACAACCGCACCCGTAGCCGCATGCGTAGTACTTACGGGAATACCCATCGCTGACGCACCCACCACACTGGTTGCAACCGAGAAGTCAACACAGAAACCACGTGAATTATTAATGGTTGTCACCTTCTCACCGAGAGTCCTCATTACGCGCTGGCCGAGTAAGGTAATACCGGTAGCCATACCCACACCCCCCAAGAGCAGGATCCAGATCGGCATATTGGTAGAGAACATATCAGGAATACCGCCGGATTTAACCACCAGATAGATTGCAAGCACCGGCGAGATACTGTTTGCTACATCGTTAGAACCGATAGCAAACGCGACATAACAACTGGTACCGATCTGCAGATTCTTAAAAGCACGCTGCGCCCCTTCGGTAGTATCATCCGCACGTTTGAGCCAACCTTTGATCAGACGCTTGAAGAGAAGATAGAAAGGGATAAACATAATCAACGCAATCAGTGCCACGTGCCATCTTGACAGATAGAGAATAGCTGGCAGCTTTCCTGTTGCCAACACCTGCAGCTGCTGCATCGCATCATTTGCCTTAGCCGTTGATTTATAGAATGAGTTCAGAAGATCACCTAATTTTTCATCATCGCCATAATTCATCGTTTTCAGATTATCACTGATCTGAGCAGAAATTTCAGCCATCTCGTCAGAAGCCTGTTTGAGCTGATTTATCTTTGACAGCTCTCTATCCTTACGCTCTTCTCTGGACATATCTTCAACAAAGCACTTATGCGCATCAATGCCGATCGACTGCTTGAGCTGGGTAAGGGTGAAGAGCGCATAAATTCCTGCGCAAAGCATGATACTCACCACAATCGGCAGCCATTTCCGCATTCGTCCCAATACGCCTAACCCCTGCCCTATCAGTTTCTTCTCGATAAATGAACACATAATGATCGAGAGCATACCGGCAATCAATGGCGATAGTATCCACCCCAAAACAATAACCCCAAGAGCTTCCCAAGGAGCCGCACTCCACCCTCCAAGAATTATCGCAATACCGGTAAGACTACCAACGATGGCCTGTGACGAACTGACCGGAAGCGCAGTAAGGGTCGATGCCAATACAAATATGCCGGAAGCGAAGAGTACCGAGATCATCGCAACAACATAATTACTACTATCACTAAATTTGTCAGGAGGAACCAAACCGGTTACCAACTTTGTCGCAACGTGTCCACCAAGTAATAACGCTCCTGAGAATGTAACCACACTAGCAATGGCGATAGCAAGTTTCATCTTCAAAGCTTTTGAACCAACCGCAGATGCAAAGGCATTAGCCACATCATTCGCACCATTGTTGAAAGCCATGAAAAATGCACCAATACTACCTACAATTATAAACAACAAACCATGTTCAAGTTCCATAAACCCTCCCGTATTAGCTTGTAGTAAGAATACGCACAAATAAGCAAAACAGTACGGCTATTATAAACATATACAAAAAAAAGTAATGTTAGAAAATTGTTATTATAACACCATAAATAATTATAAGTTAATATACAATAAATAAGGCTGCCCTTTGGCGGGCAGCCTTATTTATAAGTTCCATAACATTGTTATTATTATTCTTAATGATCACACATATTGGTTCCAGATACCAGCGTCCCTGCAGACCAGGATTCCACAAGTTCTTCTGGAGTCAACGCCGGAGCACCGACTACAACGTTGATACCTCTCTCAATAAATAAGGTCTGCGCTCTCTGCCCCATACCTCCGGCAATGATCAACTCAACACCCATTTCTCCAAGCCACTTAGGAAGCAGCCCTGGTTCATGTGGCGGCGCATCAACATCATTCCTACCGGATATACTCTTCTCTGCTTCATCAAACTCAATAATTGCAAACTGCGCACAATGCCCAAAGTGCATAGTCAATCTACCTTCAGCCAACGGAATAGCTATTTTCATCAAAATCTCCTCTTATTTCATTTATACTAATATCTCTATTTCTACCACGACCACACTATTATATATCAGCCACGATGTTTTTCCAGAGAATTCTTATATCTTCAGCCGCTGGAGACTCAGTCTCGACCACAGCTTTTCTCTGAATCTGAGCCTTGGTCACCGAAGTATCATACCTCACCCTCCCCGCCAGAGTCGCTCCCAGTTCCTGAGCCGTCTGCTCTATAGCTGCGGTCATATCTGCATTCAGATCCCACTTATTGACACATACTGCAGCGGAAATTTCAAAGTGTCTGGCGAGTTTTAATACCCGCTTCATATCATGCGCTCCGGATACGGTAGGCTCAGTTACCACCAGCACCTTACTCGCACCGGTAAGCGAAGCTATTACCGGGCAGCCTATTCCCGGAGGTCCATCAATAATAATCAACGACACACCATTCTCCGTCGCTAATTTCTGCGCATTCTTTCTTACAGTTGATACCAGCTTACCCGAATTCTCCGCCGCAACTCCGAGCTTGGCATGTGCCATATCGCCTCGACGCGTCTTCGATAACATCCACTCCCCGCAGAGTCTATTCTCAAAGCGTATCGCTTGAGATGGGCAGAACTGTACGCATACGCCGCATCCCTCACAGTTATTCGGGTCTATTACATACCTTCCCTGCGGAGTCTCTTTAATCGCCTCAAACCTACAGTATTCAGCACATAAGCCACAACCACTGCAAGCGTCATTATCAATACTGGCTAGCTTTCCGCTGTAAAACTCCTCGCGTTTCACCTCTTCCGGTTCAAGCACCAGGTGCAGATCAGCTGCATCAACATCACAATCAGCAACGATAGCGCTCTCTGCCAAAACGGCAAATGACGCGGTAACACTAGTCTTTCCGGTTCCGCCCTTGCCACTTATCACTACCAACTCTTTCATTTGTGCCCACCTTTATAATCTGCCATAATCGAATCCATTATTCCGGCAAAGAGTTCTTTATATCCCGGCACACTCTCGACTATGGACTCACCCCGGGAATACGCCTCAGCCACAGCCCGGTCATTGGGAATCTCCAGAAGGACAGAAATATTCTCACGTTCACAATACCTCTGTACTCTATCATCACCTACCCCAACCCGGTTGACAATTACTCCAAAAGGCAGCCCAAGTTCCCGCACCATATCAACAGCGAGGGTAAGATCATTCAAACCGAAGGGTGTCGGCTCGGTTACCAGTACAACATAATCCACTTCTCCCAGAGTTGCCACAACCGGGCAAGTAGTCCCCGGAGGAGCATCCAGAATAACCAATCCATCCTCCGGGATTTTCTGCTTCAACGCCCGAATCAGCGGCGGCGCCATGGCCACTCCGACATCGATACAACCCTGAAACAACCGTATATTACCCGAACTGAACTCGGAAATTAACCCTATCCGGTTCTCGACCTCAGTAATCGCACCCTGAGGGCAGAGACGCGCACAACCGCCGCACCCATGACACATCTCAGAAAACACCAAGGGCTTGGTACCAAAGGTAACAATCGCATTGAACTGACAGAACCGCCCACACGCACCACAGCCGTTACACTTATCCGGATCAACCTTGGGTATCAGGGTGTTAACAACTTCTTCGCCTATGAGCTTCGGATCAAGAAAGAGTCGGCTATTGGGCTCTTCCACATCACAATCAAGGAGTACCACCGGAGAATCAAGCGCCTGCGCTATATTAACCGACAAGGTTGTCTTGCCGGTTCCGCCCTTACCCGAGGCAATAGCAATCTTCATAAATCTATCCTCTCCTGGCTTATACCCAGTGTCCCTCAACATCAGCCCCTTGGCTCTCTTTCAAATCACCATTCTTATACTGCTCCAGCATAGACTGCACAGTACCAGTAGCGTTGCAATACACTATAATACCGGCTGCCGACAAAGCCGCAAAAGCCTTTGGCCCACAGTGTCCGGTAATTACCGCCTTGGCGCCGGTGTTGAAGACATTCTGCGCCGCTTGAATTCCCGCCCCCTGCGCCGCATCAAGATTCTGTTTGTTATCAATCACCTCAAAATCACCACTCTCGGTATCAAAGAGGATAAACATTGCAGCCCTGCCAAAACGCGAATCTATCTCGGACTCAAGTGTTCTTCCAGTACTGGTCAATATAATCTTCATAATTATTCCTTTATCAATTATCAATAAAACTCAAAAATATTTTACAAATTCTCAATATTAAAATGTCACTCTTGTTTCTCCGTGTCAGTAGGATCAGTATCATCCCGATCCTCCAAATTCTGTCGAAATCCCAATCCCAAACCCGCGCCACGGCCTAATCCACGTCCCAGACCATGACTTGAAGAATACTTTGTTCCCATTCTAAACCCCTCAGCACAACCCCAGCCCATGCCCGCCTGTCTGCCCAATCTTACGCCATTACGTCCATCAGCATTGATCCTGCCAAACCCTTGACCCTTTCCCCGTCTCTGCCGCCGACAGCATCCCGGCATAAGATACTCTTCCCTATTCAGCTCATTTTTGAGCCACATCTGGATTACTTCCTCTATTTCACCGGCAATAAAGGGTTGTACCGCAATCCCCTTGAGCTCAAGCTGCGCCTGGATAATTTTCGAAATCGCCCCACAAACAAGCCGGCGAAGCTTTAACTCAACAAATTTTTCCACCAACTCAAAGAAATTGCTCTGCGTGAGCTCGACCCGCTCCCGAGCCATAATCGCGTTATCCTCAACCGTCACCACCGTAATTTCAGTAGAAGTATCAAAGACCGGGGCTATCCTATTATTCTGGGTTGAGAATGCAACTAACTCTCTACTCATTTTCATTCTCCTGTATAAGAATCTCTAGTATTCCGCTCAGGCAATAACCTACCTTTCCTCAGTCCTACCCGCTTAGCAATACTTATGCAATTCAACTATCAATTGTTGTACCAGTTTCAAATCTCATATTTTATAAACCGCTATCACCCTGTAATAGCACAAGTAATAATATAGTTCCGTACTTGTCAGCAATCGCTTTCAGTGCAAAACTGCAACCATATATATGCGATAGAGTAGCAAACGCTACTCTATCACCAATTATTAACTTTATCCCCCTAATAGTTATTACCGACTCCTTCCATCCTTATCCGGCAGTTCAATACCCCATTTTTTAATCTTCCGAAACAAGGTAGATTTATGCATCCCCAACTCTTTTGCGGTAGCCAGACGATTGTAATTGTTCCGTTTCAAAGCGTCCAAGATCTCCTGTTCTTCGACAATCTGCCGCGCCCTTGAGCGTTCAACTCCGGATTCTGACGCCATACGGCTTGAATTACCGCGTAACCCGAACTCCTCCGGCAGATGTTCAATACAAATCAACTCTGAAGTACATAAGATAAAGGCGCGCTCTATAACATTCTCCAGCTCACGGATATTACCCGGCCAGTCATACGCCACCAACAACGACAACGCCTCAACCTCAATCCCCAAAACACTCTTCTGCATCAGCAGGTTAAACTTATCAATAAACTTCTCGACCAGCAAGGGTATATCCTCCTTGCGCTCGCAGAGAGCCGGAAGTTCCAGTTTAGCGACATTTATCCGATAATACAGATCCTCTCTGAACTCGCCGTTGGCAACCATCGCCTTCAGATCCCGGTGGGTAGCAGCGATTATTCTGACATCCGCCTCTTCCGATTCAACCGAACCCAGCGGTTCATAGACCCTCTCTTGAATTACTCTGAGCAGGCGCACTTGCATCGCCTGACTTATCTCGCCTATCTCATCCAGAAATAGCGTCCCTCCCTTGGCTAGAGCAAAGCGCCCCAGTTTATCCCTATTGGCCCCGGTAAAGGCTCCGGCTTTATAGCCGAACAACTCCGACTCCAGCAGAGTATCCGGCAGCGCTCCACAATTGATCGCCACAAATGGCGCTCCCGCCTGCTCGCTCTGCTCGTGAATTGTACGTGCCAGCACCTCCTTACCAGTACCGGTATCTCCCTGAATAAGTACGGTACTCCTACTACGCGCCACCGCCGGAATAATCTCGAATAATCTCTTCATCCGCGAACTATGACTGACAAAATCACCTAGCGAACAACGCTCTGACAATTCCGCATACAGCGCCACAACCTCAGACAGATCCCGAAAACTCTCGACCCCACCGATGATATTCCCCTCCCCATCCCGGAGTACAGCCGCCGAAATACTAATCGGAATTCTCTCCCCTTCTGCACTTATAAAATAAGCCGAAACTCCTATAACCGGCTTGCCATTCTTGATTGTCTGCCGTAACGGACATAACTCCCCACAGAGGCTTGAGCGGAATACCTCCGAGCATAAACGCCCCAATGCCTCCTCCCGGGTAATACCGGTTATCTCCTGGGCAGAACGGTTAATAGAAGTGATCCGCCATTCCTTATCTACAGTAAAGACCCCATCCGATATACTCTCCAGTATCGCTTCGGTCGTAATATCCATCAGTAAACCTCCTTACTTATCGCACCTACCCTGGCAATTCTACCCCTTACCACTGATTACTCAATCTTTTTTTTATTTTACCACGTTTGTACTCACAGCCACGACACACCTACCTGCATAGTATCCACATTCTACTAATCTCCTTTAAAATACTATGTTCATAAATCCTATCCTTACCTCTAAAATTCTTTAGCCTCTCATACCTAGCCTAAAAATCCTAACACACACTTAATAAGCTATTGGGCATATAACAATAATACCTCAATAACATCTTCTCAGAAAAGAAGATACAAAAATATCTGAAATTCGTCAGTCCGCATTTTTCCCAAACACATATTAACATACTAGCTTAAATTGCCAGCCTTATCTGCTCCCACCCGAATCATTATACCATTTTCATCGCCGCCAAACTCCACAAGCGTAAGAAAATGATGGACAAAATTGCCAAAAAGCTGGCGCTAATCCATGACGATACAGATCGCGAGAAAATCCTGAAGATAATCCGTAAATTCGGCCTCAAGATCTGAGCAAAACAAACGTTATACTATAACACACAGTATAGCTGCCATTCTGCAAATACCATGGCGCAACCATTAACCCCAAATCGGTTTCAACATCTTTGTCAACCTGTACCAGAAATACCGAATGTCTCATTATTATCGCTAAAGTGTAAACATTTACTACCGTTAATACTTCCGATAATCTAGCATTTAGGGGAAGTTAATAAACAAAATATAATAAACCACTAGAGGCAAGAGTGCTTCACGGATGAAACACTCCAGTAATATTGATCAGGAAAGGCAAAGGCATGAAGCGCAAATCCGTAGTAAACTCCGTACAGACCCAAGCTATCAGAGCTATTATTACCGCTCGCCTCTTATTCGCCGTACTACTTATTTCTACATATTCCGCCAATGCACTGGATATCACCGGCGGCTCTAATGTCGACCTCGATACCTCCGGTATCAACTCTGGCGAACCCATCAATTTTACCTCCGGCGGGGGCACCCTCAATGTTAACACCAACCTCTCTGCAACCACCGCTAGCAGTACCATGACTGTAGATACCAGTACCTCCGGTACTGTCACCGGTACAAGTAACGCGGATCCCTTTACGGTCGCCACCACCATTCTCCAGACCGGCGGCAACCTGACCATTATGAACCCCGGTGACAATAACCTCGGCGATTTCACCGCTGCCGATAATACCTCTCTGACCATTACCGATGATACAATGGGTGGTACAAATGTCGGCACCGTAACTATCACCTCACTAACTTTGAATAACAATGCCGCCAATGGCTTCAAAATCGATAATGCTTCAAGCTTTGAAACAATATTAAGTCTCGGCGAAATAAGCGTTACCACCGCCGGCAAACTCATTATCGAGTCCTCCGGCACCTGCGGCACCGTAGTTGCTAGAACCCAAACCGCTATCGACCTCGACGTAATCGGCACCGGAAAATACCAGTCCGATTGGCTCTCATCCGGGATTACCTCCCATCTTGGTACCGTCAATATCGCGGGAAACTCTGCCGGTTCCAGTATCTTCGACGCCAACTTCACAGTCACTCAAAGCCAACTCGAAATAGCCTCGCTCAATGTGACCGATAACAAACACGCCACCATCAATGTAAGTAGTGGAAGTAATCTCATTGCCTCCAGCACCACTATCGGTACCGGCACCAGTGACGCCGAAGGCGACAAAGGCAACACCACCATGTTCATCGGTATGGACTCAAGCCTCACCGCCGCCACCTGCTCTCTCGGCACCCTCAATATGGGTAACGGCACCCTCATCATCGATGACAACAGCGGCACCCCTCAGGCACTCACCATCACCGCCTCCACCCTCACCCTCACCGGCTCCAGTATGCTCAACGGTAATGACGAGGGTGTCATCCATATCCTCAAGCTCACCGGCGACATCTTTACTTCCGCCGGACACATCCTCTATTATAACGGCGACCGGGTAAAGCTAGTACAGAACAGCGGCACCGAGATCACTGACGTCAATCTCATCAATACCGCTGGTGCCGCAGCCAAGATCACCACTACTACCAACATCACCGCTGACAAGCAGTACCAAGGCATAGAACTGGCCACCGACGCCGGCGCCACCGTCACCGTCAGCAGCAACGCCACCGCCGGTATCGTCGGCAGTACTGTGCTCAACAACAATACCCTTACCATCGTAGACGGTTCGACCTTCGACCAGCTCAATGACAATAACACCAATGAAGCAGACTTCAGTGCCGCTAGCGGCATAGTCAACCTCGGCGGCACCCTCAATCTCGCCAATACCAATAGCATGTCCGGCAGCAACATTATCGGCACCCTCAATACCGATAGTACCAATGCCGCGATAACCGGCAACCCACTGGAGATCACCACAACAAATATCGAGAGTAGTGAGAATCTCACCCTCAGCAATACCGTTACCATCTCCACCGCCGGTACAGTCAATAACGCCGGGACCCTCACTCTCGGCACCGGCGCAACGTTGAACACCAGTTCCACCAGCCTGAATCTCGGTACTATCGCCTCAACCGGCGCCTCAAAGATCAATGTCACCGCCGGTACCACCTCGGCGCAGCTAACCGGTTCGGCAACTACCGATGTCGAAGTCGCCGCCGACGCAACCTTTGCGACAACCGCCAGCAGCAATATCAAGACCCTGACGCTCAAAGGTTCGAGCAGCAGCAATCCCGCCACCCTGAGTATAGCCGCCGGTACAACCGCAATAACCGATATCACCACTACCAGCCACGGCACTATCAGCGTAACCAAGGACGCCTCCCTCAGCGTCTCAAACTCTACCACCATCGGTACCGGCACCGTCGATAATCAGTCGAATGTCGGTGATAACAGCCTTACCCTCGCAGCCGACAGCAGCTCCAGCGGTAGCGTCACCCTCGGCGCCATCAATCTCGGCAACGGCACCCTTACCCTCGACGACAGTAACGGCACCGCCGCATCCCTCACCGTCAGCGGCACCACCCTCACCCTCACCGGCGCCAGTATGCTCAACGGTAATGACGAAGGTGTAATCCACATTCTTAAGCTCACCGGCGATACCTTTACCGCCAATGGGCATAATCTGTATTATAACGGTAACCGTGTCAAGCTGGTTCAGAATAACGGCACCGAGATCACCTCTGCCAATTTAATCAATACCGCCACCGCCGACCCGCAGATCACTACCAGCACCAGCATCACCTCCGATAAACAGTATAAAGGTATTGATCTCTCCAGTGGCACTCAGACCGCCATCACCGTCAGCAACAACGCCACCGCCGGCATCGTCGGCAGTACGGTACTCAACAACAATACTATTACCATAGAAGCCGGTTCAACCTTCGACCAGCTCAACGACAACATTACCAATACCGCCGATTTCAGCGCCGGAAACGGCACCCTCAATCTCGGCGGCACCCTCAATCTGGCCAATACCAATACCGCTTCCAGCAGTAACACCCTCGGCACCCTCAATATTATCGGTGCCAGCGCCGAGATAACCGGCAATGCCCTCTCAGTCAGAGCCGTAAACCTCGATTCCGGGGAGAACCTGACCCTCAAAAACACCCTGAACTTCGATACCAGCAGTGTAGTCCAGTCCGCCGGCACCCTCACCCTCGACGGCGCCACCCTCAACTCCGGTACCGGCAGCCTGAATCTCGGTACCATCGCCTCCGGCAGCAGTAACAGCAAGATCAATGTAACCGCCGGCACCACCTCAGCCACCGCCACCGCCGCCAGCAAGGTCAGTATCGACGTCGCCACCGCCGCCACCTTCAATACCGCCGCCACCTCTACGCTGGACACCGTAACCCTCAAGGGCTCGACCAGCAGCAACACCGCGCACCTGAGTATCGCCGCCGGCACCACCACCCTTGATGAACTCGTCGCCGACGGCCACGGCTGCGTCAGCGTAACCAAGGACGCCTCCCTCACCGTCAGCACCGGCACCACCGTCGGTACCGGTACCGCCAGCGATCAGGACAGCACCGGAAATAACACCCTCACTATTCAGGAGGATCACACCTCCTCCGGCTCGGTCTCCCTCGGCGCGGTAACCCTCGGTAACGGCACCCTCATCATTGATGACAGCAATACCGCCGCCGATGTACTCACTATCTCGGCCGACAGCCTCACCCTCACCGGTGCCAGCATGCTCTGCGGCAATGATGCCGGGGTCATCCACAAACTCAAAGTCGCCGACAACACCCTCACCGACGCCGGTAAATACCTCTACTACAACAGCACCAATATCCTCCTTGTCGGCAGCGACGGTACAACCCCTGTCTCTTCCGCCAACCTCCGAGATATTGCCGATATCCAATCGACCCTCACCGCTACCACAACGATAAGCGCTGACTGCGAATACGCCGGAATAAACTTTGCACCAACCGATGACTACATTTCAAATAATGCAATAATTATTAATAATAAAGCCACGGTTGGTATCTTTGGTAATACAAGTATTACCAAAAACGGCCATCTCATTATCAATAATGGCGCAACCCTCAACCAGCTCAATGACCAGACAACCCATACCGCTGACTTCACCTTCGACTCCACCGGCTATATTGGGCTTGTCAACGGAACCTTGAACCTCGCCAATACCAACTCTACTGGCAACACCAACTATATCTCCAAGTTAATTACACTGAATTTTCCTTCCGACATATCAGACATACCCTACCTCATCGCCAATAATGTAACCGTAAACCAACTGGGAACTTTAGACTCTTCTATTATAGGACTCCAAGGTAAAATCTCGGTAAACGAGTTGTTGTTCAACAGTAATAATAACAACTACAACGATAATTTCAATTATGACTCATCTATGATCGTTCTAAACCAAGCCGACCTCACCTTGAACGCCTACTCCAAATCTTATCCTGATGTCAGGTGTATCGCTACAAATTCCGGCAACAAGCTCACCTCCTATACCATAACTTATTATCAATACCTGGAAGTACTGGACGGGACTCTCGATATCTACAGCACCCCTGCCAACCAAGGCTTGGGCAAAGGTTTTAACCAATCTGGAAGTGTTATAGTCAATGCCAAGACCTCAGACGCAACCCTGACCCTCCATGACAGCCACGGCACCCTGTCTCTCAGCTCTACAACTAAACTTAACGGTACCAATACCGATTCAACCTCCTATACTGCCACCCTCGATGTCTCAGATACCACCGATATTCTGCGTTATACTACTATTACCCCCACAGGATTTGCAAAGATAATCACCAACCAAACCCAACCACAATCAAACATCAGCTCCATCAACTTCAATGAAGGTGGTACTCTCTATCTCCCGCGTGACTCCGAAAACATACTGTCTATCGATACTTACTACAGTAATAATGGCACCCTTGATATAACCGGTACGACCGCCACCGCCAAGTCAGTCATAAGATTAAACAGCTCATTATTTCAAGGTTCATCCACCCTAATCGCCGACGGTGACGGTAGTGGCGGCAAAGACAAAATCTACTTTCTAGGCCCATCACTCGGATTATACGGCACCCTACTCTATGATTCATCAAAGGTCGAACTCTTGGATTCATCCGGCAATACCCTTACCAACGCCAACCTCCTCGATACCGCCAATGCTCAGGATGAGAGTGTCGGCGCCGGACAGAACTTCCATGTCACCAAGAATGCCATATTACATAATCTCGACGGCTCAGCCAGTAACGCCGGAGTAACGGTCGAATCCGGCAAGACCCTCGTCGCTACCGGAACTACCACCACCGGCAGCAATACCATCACTGTTGGAGAGGATGCAACTTTTAATTCCCAAGGTACTATTGCTGCCGCCGACGGCACAGTCAGTCTCGCCAATAATTCTACCCTCACCGTCAATGGAACAAGTAATGAGGTCAGCACCGTCGAAGCCACCGGTACTGTCACGATCAACGGAAGTGGAACAGTTAAAACCAAAGAATTATCCGGAGATGCCAACACTGTGGTACAAATATCTGGAAACGCTACAGTAGATACTACTCAATCAACTCAGACTACGAGCGTTGGGAAAACTGTTATCACTGGTAGTGCAACTCTTGTAACCGGCAGCGCCCAATACTCAACCACTGTCCTTCAAATCACTGGCCCCGACGACGGTACTACTAACGTTAAACTCACAGGAATAGGAGAAGCTACTAGCAGGCTAATCGCCGATACCGCATCTTTTGAAACAACCACTGCTGTAACAGATACGACAGTATCGATCATTGATGGTCAACTTCCTATGAGCGCAAATACCCTCAAGCTGACCGACTCAACCCTTATTTTAGGTAGTACCGTCTATATCACCGGTGTCAACCCTGCCGTAAATGACAGCCACATTGAGGTTCTCGGTGCCGCTGCTGGCAACACCTCGACCATCGACAACCATAGTACCATGCAGGCCAATCTGCTCGGCCTGCTCGACGTCATCTCCGGCTCAACCGCCGGTTATACCGCCACCCTGGATATCGATAATACCGAAGCCACCGACTCGGTCTTCAAGTTCACCACCGTCAACGTCATCGGCGATGCTACCGGCGGTAGCGCCACCCTCAACTTCAAGGCAACCGGCAACACCAACAGTGTCATCCAGGATATCGACCTCACCACCCTCAATATCAACGGGGTCGATGCCACCGGCACCGCCACCGTTACCAGCCAGCAGCATGTAGACCTCTCCATCGGTACTCTCAACTTCTACGGCACCAACGGGGTCTTCGACAACCAGGTAGCCTACGCCGCCACCAGCGCCAGCACCGCCAAAATCGGCTCAATCAATATCGGCAGCAATTATGGCGACGCCGTAACCGGCACCCTCAACGCCACCGTCTCCGACGCCAAGACCAGCATCACCACCGTCACCCTCAGCGGCGGCACAAACGCCGGACAACTCAACCTGAGCGGTACCGATGCCAGTGACCTCTTCGAGATTACCACCCTCAACCTTGCCGGTGCAGACGCCGTAACCGATGCCGTACTCGCCGTCAACAATAACTCTACCGCCAATATTCAGACCACGGTACTGAACTCCGGTAAATTCGGCACCATCAACAACAACGCCAATACTACGTTCATAGACGGCACTATTAACGGCACCCTGAAAATAACCGGTGCCGCTCTCAATCCGGACAACGGCACCTTTACTATCGGCAGCACCGGCCAACTCGATGTCTCCGCCAATAATATGACCGTTGACAATTCCGATAAGCTCGTCTTCAACCTGGGAACAAGCTCCGACAGTTCAGACAATATCGTCGATACCGCCGGCAGCTACGCCACCCTCCTCGGTAACGTTACTACCACGCGCAGCGGTACTACGCTTGACCGGGTGTACGGTGTGAATGGCGTCTCAGATCAGACCTATCTTGATGTCGTGACCTTTGCCGGAGGCACTGGTGCCGTAGTCGATGATGAGTTACAGACCGATGACTACCTCCGAACCTATACCCTCAAGGATGAAGATGGTCAGGGCGACGCCTTCGACATCCTGGTCGCGACCAACAGCAGTGGTATAACTAATGCAGTTCAAGAAGCAGGCGGCACCGGTCAGGACGCTACCGACCTGGAAGAACTGGTCAACCGCCAGGCCTCAGCCTCTGCCGCCGCCGGAGTATATATCGACCAGGTTTTCGCCATGTCTCCCAAACAACAGGTAAGAGCAATGGAAGAAAAACGCGGAGAAGACGCCACCACCGCAAGCACCCAGAGCTCACTCCTGACTATCTCCGCCGCAGCAAGCGCGGTCAAAAGCCAGATGACCTCATTCCGTTCCGGAAATCTAGCCTCAGCCATGTCCTCATCCTTCAGTTCCTCCGGCGCGACCTCGGCTCTCAGCGATATGGCCGACGCCAAGACCCTAGCTGCCGCCTACGAATCCGCGGAATACAATCCGGCTGCAACCGCGACCTACGGTAAAACCCAGGTCTGGGCGAACGGCTTCGGCGGGTTCGGCGAGCAGGGAACTACCGACGGCTCAACTGGCTATGACTTCTATAATGCCGGAACCATGGTCGGTATCGACTACGCTTTCGCTCAGGAGTTACGAATCGGAGCCCTGCTCGGCTATTCCTACAATAAGACCGACGGTTACGCGAATTCCGGTAACAGCACCGACAATATTATCCGCCTCGGCGCCTACGCCTCCTATAACTGGGATAACCTATTTATCGACCTCTCCCCCACCTGTGGGATCCACATAATCGATGCCAAACGCAACCTCAATACTGGAGCTACCGCAACTGGGGAACGCACCGGTGTCGACTTCAATATCAATACGACAATCGGTTACTCCTTCAAGCTTCCGCAAGAAATTATGCTTACTCCCAGCTACAGCCTCGGCTACACCCTGTACTACGACCCCGAGTATACCGAGACCGGATCCGGAGTACAGAATAATAACTTCGCCAGCTTCACCTCCAACTCACTCCTGCAGGATCTGGGAGTACGCCTCGGACGGCTCTTTAGGCAGAGCGAGAACCTCGCCTTCCTCCCCGAGGTCTGGGGCGGTTGGGAGGTCGAGTACCTCAATACCGGCGGTAATCGCAACTCGACCACCTCTGCAGCTTTGTTCTCCAATACCTATTCCACGTCTATGAACGGTATGGCAACCAACCGAGGATACTGGGGCGGAGGGCTTACCGCCCTGATCAACGACAATATCTCGGTCTTCGGACGTTACGACCAGAAGATCTGGGATAGTGGATACAACGTAGGTTTCAGTGCTGGGATTAAAATTATCTTCTAATTTTCTATTCCTCAGACCCACTAATAAAAACGCTAGATTCATACATCTTAGACCAAAGGCCTTATATCTCTGAAGATATAAGGCCTTCGCGTATGGCAAATTTTATCAAACCGGATGTATTGTGAATACCGGTTTTTCCCTTTATCTTCGCCCGATGCGCCTCTACTGTTTTAAGGGCTATAAATAACTCATCCGCTATCATCCGATTAGTATACCCGGAAGCAATAAGTACCAAAACCTCCTTCTCCCGTGCCGACAATTTACCGAGTTTATGATCTTTTTCCGGTAATACTCCGTAATAATCCCGAGCCACACCCGCGCATACATCCTTGATTACCTGTACAAACAGTGATGAATCACTATTCTTGGTAATAAACGCACTCGCACCGGCGTTGAGTGCCGACGCAGCGGTATCGGCATCATTGTACACACTGAATACCAGTATTTTTATCTCTGGAAACTCATGGCGAATCCAGATTATCCCGTCACTACCACCTCCAAACTGGAGTGAATAATCCAGGAGAACCAGCTCTACCTCACCCTTCCCCAGATACTCTTTTACTGCTGGCATAGTGTCAACTATACCCACAACCTCAAACTCACCCTCCGCCTTCAGGCGTTCTGCCAGCAACTGACAGAGGATTTTATTATCATCTGCTATCAGAACCCGAATCATAATTTAGCGCTCCCCTCAATCCTCATAACCCGCCGGCATTATTCTGCACCGCCGCAGCTATAGTTACCTCCGTCCCTTTACCGTGCTCTGTCTGAATCTTGAGGATGCCGCCAAAATACAATGCCTGCTGCTGTACACTCAAGAGGCCAAATTTATCAGGATAAGCTCTGCCGTCGGCGTACGGCTTCATCCCTTTGCCATTGTCGCTGACCGCGAAAAATATCCTCCCCGCCTCAGTCCACATTCTGAGCCTTGCAGTCTTGACTCCGGCATGTTTGACAACATTCATCAACAGCTCGTGTGCACTACGGTAGAAGAATATACGGAGTTCATCACTCCCCGGTTCTGCCTCTAGGTCAAGCTCAGTCTCCACTACCAACCCATACTCATCCAACATGTACTCAGCCAGCCACTCCAAGGTTGGTACAAGACCGTTTATATGCAGCCCGGGCGGATAGAGTTGCTTACAGAGATTTCTTGTCTGCTCCACCGTCTGATCCAGGATCTCAATCACCTTTGCCACCACGGGTGCTCTGTCTGTAATCGCCGAGAGTTCCATGCGTGCTATCGCTACCGACTGCCCCAGAGTATCATGCACCAACTGCCCCAAGCGCCGTCGTTCCTTGTTCTCAACCTGCCCCACTTCATACGCCAATCTGCGTAACTGCATATTAGCCTCCTCCAGATCCTTGGTACGCGCCACTACGCGATCCTCAAGCTCACGGTTGAGTGCTTCAATCCTGGCCTCGGCCTCCTTACGCTGGGTAATATCCCGCGACACCGCAACCGCAAAAGCATGCTGTCCGCTACAGACCAGAGAATTACTGACCTCGATCGTAAAGACATGACCATCTTTATGTAGCGCTTCCATCTCTATAAGCTGACCATCCAGCCCAGAGGCAGAACTCGCACTAAGCGCCAGATCTTTGAGCGTATTTTCAATAATAACTCTATGCGCCTCCCGTTGCTCTTCAGGCATAAGCATAGTCACTTCTTTGCCCAAAATCTCTTCCTCGGTATACCCATACAATCTCTCTGCACCCTTATTCCAAAAGGTTATTCTCCCTCTACTATCAATTGTCTCTATTGAATCCAAGGTTGAATCGGTCAACAGCCGCAATCGGTCATTCTCCGCAACCAACTCCTTATTATCCTGCAGCGCAGAATCAACCGGAGCAAAAATAAGTAGCGGTATTTCTTGTTTATCGCCGATTAACGTAATAGCAAACTCTACATCAATACTTGTTGAACCAGCAACTTTTATCTGCATCACCCCAACTTGCGCGGTAGCCAAGCCTAACTGTCTCCGCCACATCGCTCGAAGAGCCTCACGGTCAAGCTCTCTGACACTGACCTTGGAAAAATCAATCAACTCTGTAAAATCTAGACCAACAAGTTGATCCAGTTCTATATTGAGCAACTTACCAGCTTCAGAATTAGCACTAACTATACCGGGATTTCCCGGCTGCAACACGAGTATCCCCGGAACCCGGCTGATTCGTTTTATTCCCACACACCCACCCCTTCTCAATAAAGAAGCAACTCACAATTATTTAAACTCACTCACCTCTGATCTCCTCAAATATTGCATAATTTCCATAATAGCAAATGACTTGCCGTAACTCAACACTCTACTCAAATTCAAGGTGCATTTTTGCTATTTAATTATTAAATACTATCACAAGCAAATTCCCAAAAATCTCTTTAGTTTTGTTTGTCCCAAATTAATCCATCAAAACGATAGGCATACTTACTAACAGCTAATTTTATCTCAAACTAATCAAACACAATTTCATAATACAATTCTATGATGATGGTTATTCATATAAAACCCTATACATTTATAACCATTATCAACCCAAATTACCAAGCTGTAGATTTACAACTGTATCTACAACTCACACTAAAACAGAAACTCTGCTACAGATCCATATCTGCCGCAGAGTTTTCATTAATACCAGCAATATTCAATATACTTTTTCCCCAAACTAAATAATTATATCCACTAAGTTTTACTATTATACAGAAAGATATGACGTAATCTTATCTTCGTTAATTGATCCCTTATAATCTTTATGAATAAACCTACCAGACTCAATAACATACATCTCATCAGCAATATTGACTGTAAAGCTCAAAACCTGCTCGGTAACAATTATTGTAAGGTTCTTCATAACTTTAATATCATTTAGAATATGAGCCATATCTTTGATAATAGAAGGCTGTATACCTTCGGTCGGCTCATCCAGTATCAATACCTTTGGCTCACTTACCAAAGCTCTGGCAATAGCCAATTGCTGTTGTTGTCCACCAGAAAGATTACCACCCTTTCGTTTACGCATTTCCTGAAGTACAGGGAAGATACTATATACACTATTGAGTTGTGTCTCTTTATCCTCGGTATACTCCATTCCAGTAAAGATATTCTCTTCAACCGAGAGGGTAGAGAATATCTGTCTTCCCTGCGGAACATAGGCAACACCAGATTTTACCCGCTGATGCGAAGGACAATTAGTTATATCCTTATCATTCAGGGTTATTGTTCCAGATTTTGCCTTATTAATACCGATAAGACTTTTCATCAATGTTGTCTTACCCATACCGTTTCGTCCCATAATCGCAACGACTTTACCCTGCTCAGCCTCAAAATCTATACCGTGGATTATCTCACTCTGTCCATATGAAACGTGTAAATTTTCTACTTTTAACATATTATTACACCTTTAAACTATTGGTTAATTCTATTCACCCAAATATACCTCGATGACCTTTTCATTGCGTTCAACAAACTCCATAGGACCCTCTGCCAAAACTGATCCCTGATGCAAGACTGTAACCGTATGCGCAATCTCTCTGACAAAATTCATATCATGCTCAATAATAAGTACAGATCTCTCTTTACAAATCTTATTGAGTAGCTTTCCGGTCTGCACACGTTCATCAACACTCATTCCTGCTACCGGTTCATCAAGTAAAAGAAGTTGCGGATCGGCAATCAACAACATTCCGATCTCCAACCACTGTTTCTGTCCGTGGCTCAGTAACTCCCCGGGAGTATCGAGTAATTTATCAAGAAAAATCATATTTGCAATTTCATGAATTCGGCCAATCACCTCCTGATCACGTTTGAAAGTAAGGGCTCCAAAGACATTACGCCCTCTGGGATATGAAACCTCAAGATTCTCAAAGACCGTCAATGTAGGGTATATTGAAGGGGTCTGAAACTTTCTGCCCACTCCAACCTTCACAATATCCTGCTCCAGCATATGCGTTATATCATGCCCCATAAACTGGATCTTACCCTCGGTTGGCCTAGTCTTACCACAGATCAAGTCAAGCAGAGTAGTCTTACCCGCCCCGTTCGGCCCGATCACTACATGTATTGAACCCTTTTCAACATAGAGCGCTACCTGATTCACAGCTTTAAAACCGTCAAAAGATACGGTCAAATCCGAAATCTCAAGTATATATTCCTTTAAACTCATAACATTTTCCTTTTTAACTTTGATATTAAGCGCTTATCGGCAGTAACCTACTTTATAGGCTTAATCTCTTTTGCGTCAACTTTACGGTCAGATATTCTGGCAAGCAATGGTTTTCCGTAATCCTCCACAATACCTGCAACACCTCGAGGAAACACCAGAGTAACGAGGATAAATATCGATCCCATCAACAACATCCATAGAGCTGGAAATTCTTCGGAGAAGAAGGTTCTGCCGAAACAAACGATCAAGGTTCCATACACTGCACCAATAAGCGAATTTCTACCGCCTAGCGCACAGAATATAACCATATAAATTGATGGTTCAATTGTAACCAACTTGGGCGACATAAAGCCTACGTTGAAGACAAACATCGCCCCGCCAATTGCCGAGATAATACCGGCCAGAGTAAAGATAAACACCTTGATACTTGCAACGTCATATCCTGAGAAACGAACTCTATCCTCCATATCACGTGTCGCAATCAATAGTTTACCAAATTTAGTTCTGAGTACTATCTTCCCAATTATAATACAGATCAAAAGCAAGAGAACCGTAATAAAATAGAGAACATATTGTGCAGATATCGTTCTTATATCCCAACCCAGGCAGGTACGCAAATCGGTAATCCCATTGATACCGCCGGTCCAGCCTTGCCGGGTAACGAAGAGTATCTCCATAATCCAACATAATGCCTGAGTGATAATCGCAAAGTATACCCCACTTACACGCCGTCTAAACATCGCCGTGCCGATAATAAAGGCCACAATTCCAGGCAGACCGATCATCATTAATAGAGTTATAGGAAAGCTCTTGAAGGGATACCAGATATATGGAAGTTCGGTAATCTGGTTCCAGTCCATAAAATCAGGAAGCCCAACGGTAGAGAGCGCTTTAATCTGATCAGTACCCGCTTCATGAGCAATATTTACTGCAGCTTCAAGCTTGAGAAAAGCAGCCATAGCATATCCCCCGAGTCCCCAGAATACCCCCTGCCCCAGGCTGAGGATCCCCCCGTATCCCCAGCATAGGACAAGGCCAACAGCGGCAAAAGCAAGACTGAGGTATTTTCCCACCATATTCAGGCGAAACGCATCAAAGATTAACGGGAAACAAACGACCAAAACCAGTGCTAATATCAGCAGACTAATTGTTTCTGTCTTATTCCCGGTTATTTTATTGTTAAGAAAACTATTCACAGTTCAACCCTTTCAGATTTTATTAATTCGAATATAGTATTCGTTATTTTCTAATTTTATTTGCTACAAGTCCTTGCGGTCTAATCATTAATATGCCAACAATAATCAGCAGCACAAATACTTTTGCCAACACCCCTGACAAGAAGAACTCAAGAATTGACTGAGCTTGCGCAATACTAAATGCAGACAATATCGTACCGATAAGACTTCCTGCACCCCCAAAGACCACAACGATAAAGGTATCGACGATATACAAGGATCCCGCCGAAGGTGAAACCGAACCGATCGTAGTAAATGCCGCGCCGGCAATTCCCGCGATACCGCAACCAATTGCAAAACTGGTTCTATCGACCTGTTTGCTATTGATACCTACCGCATTTGCCATCGTACGATTTTGTACTGTTGCTCTAACTCTAAGCCCCCAACGTGATTTAAAGAGCAAGATAAAGACAATAATGGTCATAATGATCGCCATTGAGAAGAGAAATAGACCGTTTATCGGAATATCAATAGTATCTGTTGGAGTCCACGAACCCATCAACCAATCAGGCATAACGGCACTATCTTCTCTAGCACCAAAAATAAATCTTAGTAACTGCCTGATTATCATACTGACGCCCCAGGTTGCCAGCAGAGTATCGAGCGGACGTTTATACAATCTGCTTACTAGCAGAAGCTCAACAATATACCCGACAATATATGCAACCAGAAAAGCGGCTAAAATTGCAAAAATGAAGTAATACTGTGTAAAATCTGGGATATAATTCGTAACCAAATCAGATAAAAATACTGTTGTATAGGCACCAATGGTCAGAAATTCACCATGCGCCATATTTATAACCTTCATCTGCCCGAATATAATTGCTAACCCCAGAGCCATAAGCAAAAACACAGCAAATAAACTCAAGCCTGAAAAACCTTGCATTATGAAGATACTGGTTAAATCTTCTGCACTATATCCATCAAACATATTAAAAATACTCACCGAACAATCTCCTTTATCCACATTTTTTTTACCGACTTGCTCAAGAGTGTTTTTGTCTGGATGCAGTATAAAAGCTCATACTCTGCGCAAAGTCTTACAATAAATTCCCCTCAAAATATCTTTACAACAAGCAACAGTATATTTGAGGGGAAAGCAGTTATTTCATGTATAACTTATTATTTATAGCCTTCTGGGAATGGATCTGGTTCGATAAGTTCATCAGACTCAGCAATTACCTCAAACTGACCGTCAGCCAGCATTTTACCGATTTTTGCACGTGACCAGAGATGATGATTATCCGCTATTCGAACATAGCCTTCTGGAGCTTCAGCAAATTCCACACCACCTGAAGCCGCAGCAATCTTATCTATATCAAAGCTTCCTGCCTTCTCTACAGTGAATTTCCACAACCATGGACCAAGATAAGCGGCCTGAGTCACATCACCGATCACAGAATCCTCACCCCACATCTCTTTAAACGCCTTGACAAACTTGACGTTATTATCATTTGGAAGGCTCTGGAAATACTTCATACATGCGTAAAAACCTGCAACATTCTTACCCCCAACACCCAAAATTTCATCCTCGGTAGTAGAGATAGTAAGTAGCAACTTATGCTTTTTCGCGAGTGAAGCACCGGTAATTCCAGCTGCATTCAACTGTTTATACCAAGAAACATTTGAACCACCAACCACGATTGAGTAGATACAATCAGGCTTCTTGAGCTTGATCTTATTGATGAGAGAGTTGAAATTGGTGTGACCTAGTGGGTAGTATTCCTCACCAACAACCTTGGCATCCTTGAGATGCTTTTCGATGTGAATTCTAGCAATCTTATTACTTGTACGTGGCCAAATATAATCAGAACCGATCAAGAAGAATGTCCGACATCCCTGCTTATACGCCCAATCAAGCCCCCAGATAATCTGCTGAGTAGCTTCCTGTCCGGTGTAAATCACATTCTTTGAAGCCTCCAGTCCTTCATAGAATGTTGGGTAGTAAAGCATACCGTTTTCTTTTTCAAATACTGGAAGAACAGCCTTACGTGAAGCTGAAGTCCAGCAGCCAAATACAGAAGCGACCTTATCCTTTACCAACAACTTCTTGGCTTTCTCAGCAAATGTTGGCCAGTCACTCGCACCATCTTCCTGAATAATTTTGATCTTTCTACCCAGTACACCGCCCATATCGTTGATCTGCTTGATCGCCAGCCTTTCGGCTTCAACTGAACCAGTCTCTGAGATAGCCATAGTACCGGTTACTGAGTGAAGCTGACCTACTGTAACATAATCATCGCCGACTGCTAGTCCAGAAGTATTTACCACATCTGTCGGAAACTCTTTTAATCTTGGGTTTTTCCAATCATCTTCCGCAAAAACACCTGCCGTTAGAAAACATAGTACAAATACACCTGCAAACAATTTTGTCGGTATATTTTTAAAAATCTTATTTATCATTATTAGTCCTTATTGTATAATTAAATTTATTGAGACGGGGAGTGCGTCGTTTTTCCAGTTAAGCCATAGCAGGTAAAGACAACGCGCTCCTCATTTTTTTATAACTTTTTAAAATACTCATTTTGGCATAGGCCCTAACTTCACTCCTTCTGGATAGTATTTCCACCCATCCCGCACCTTTATCTTGTCATCCCATGGCAACTTGTATTCACCATTAGCAAGATCCTTTACCCAGGTCAGATAATTCTCTTTTTCACCGCCCGGTTTACCAACATATGCTCTGCAACCAACATTGAAAATATTATTCTCCAAAGCCCAATTTTCACGCGCCTTATCCACAAGACGTGGGAAGAGTTCAGCAGTAACAATTTCCCAAGGATTTCGATGACCCTGCTGAATAACATTACCATCATAGTTACAAACAGTACCTTCACCAAAGTAGTAGAATACTTCATCATAACCTGCAAGGTTGACTGCAAGGGTATACATAAGGTTATGCCAAGCGTTGGTTCTATTTGTCCAAATCCACTGATCATTAACTTGAGTAGAGTAACCAGAGATACGGATATAAACATTACATCCTTTGTATGCTGCTTCTCTGGCAAGCTCTGGGAACATACCATCATGACAGATACAAACCGCCAACTTAGATCCTTTAGGGCCATCACATACCGGCATACCATAGTTACCAGGTGACCATGGTTCAATCGGCACCCAAGGCTGCAACTTTCTATAATGCAAAGCAAGCTCGCCTTTGTTATTAATGATGATAGCGGTATTGTACGGTGGAAGACTTGGATCTTCATTTTTCTCCATCAATGAAAATACGCCCCAAACATCATTGTCAGAGCAAGCCTTCTTGAATTGACCAATCTCCGGGCTGTCGATTGTCAACAACATCTCATCATAAGTCCAGATCGCAGTATTAAGACCCTGAGTTGAATATTCAGGGAACACAATAAGATCAAGATCAGGATACCCTGCTTTAGTGTTCTTCAAACACTTACAGATCTTATCCACCTGCACCTGAATATCCTCAGGCCCTTTAATAACCGGAACCGGATATTGAACTAGTGCTGTCAATAAAGCTTCATCCCAAGCGCTGACACTCCCAGTACTTCCCATTTTTTTCTCCTTAATAAGATATACAAAATACAAAAGATATACAAAAAACTGCCATACGGCACTAATCAAACCTAATAGACATCAAAACCCATACATCACAAGTAATATAATGCTATAAATACTCAACTTTAATACTATTGATACTCGCAGAAAACACTCACAAGATCTCACTCACCACTCAAAAAGCCATCATAAATATGAAAATATAAGCATAAAAGCTACGCAACAAAGAATAACAAATGACCAGAAATTCTATGGTGTTGTTTTTTGTCTTAATCCAATAACTTTTAATCATAATCCACTATCTTATAAGCATAATCTAATGTACATGATCAACTTATTTCATAAACGAATAAACATTTTCCGTTCCACTTTTTAATTTATACTGCAACTATACGCTATTAAAGCAGTAATAATTTTATAACATTCAACTAAATCATCTAAAACCACAACAATTACAACATATTTGTCATAAGATATTTCAAAATTGTTACTATTGACAAATAAGTAACTCTTGCCTTGTCTTTTTAAATTAAATTTCAACCTAACCGATATTACTACGGTTTATTCTTGCATTATCTTCTCTCTAATAGCAACATCTATTCAGATGAAGATAATTCTTATTAATCATTTCAGCATCATAATTTTCGCCGAAGGACACCTAGGCGGAAACAAACAAAAGGCCAGAACTCTCCATAAATTTATACTAGTAAAACTTCTTATCAAATCTTCAGTAAAATTATCATGTTTCTAGTCTAAAATAATCCTTGGGTATTAGTATACCTTTAACTGTAGAGAACCTGAAAGTACACCTCATCCATAATGCACCGAGTTGCCGTTCAACTTGCTGAAGCGAATTAGACAAACGGGATACCTGAACAACAGGTATCCCGCAATACAAAAATGCCAAAATTATCCACTTAACTATCTTGTAGAATAATTATAATTTATTCCACAGCGCGTATCACCCCAGACAAAGCCCCAGATATACAAACAACAATTTAAACTTTAGATTATGCAAATAACCCGATTCTCCCCACTACCCATCGGCCAATCGCCTCGGGCTTACCCCATATACACGCTGAAAGGCTTTAGAAAGGGCAAAACCGGTTGAGTATCCGGTCATCTCCGCAATCCGGTCAAGGGTATAATTTGTCTTCCGCATCAGATTAATCGCCTTCTCCAAGCGTATCTGAGTAATCATCCCGCGTGCTGAAATATTATATACCTGGTTCATATTCCGGTTAAAATGAGTAAGCGACATATGCGCAAAATCAGCCAGCTCCTCGGTTCGCCAGGCTTTACCCGGATTCATATATACTTCCCGCCAGGCTTTTCCAAGGGTTGTTTTCAAACGGTTAAGGCGATCATTCGGCTCCATTAACTCGAGCCTGAGCAGCATGACCAGCATCTTCACCCATCCTTCCATAACCTCCTGATCATTCCAGCACTCAGCATACTCCAGCATCCCTTTGGCGACATACTCCAACTGATTGATCCGATGCGATACCATCTTGGTCTCACCTTTTTCAGTAAAGGTTTGCCAATAGCCTTTATCATAGAAATGCACCCAAACATAGGTCCAGACATCTTCGACCCAGTACCGATGCGGATACATTGCCGGAACGATCCAGACCTCCCCCGGACAGAGTTTACCCTCACCTTTAGGTGTCAAATACTTGCATTCTCCGGATATACAGAAGTAAGCACTATGCTGATCAAAGTTTGGCCGGCAAATATCCAAGGTAGGACGATGTGAGCTCATTCCAGCGCAAATTATCCCAAAGTCTGCCATAATGCGATACGGAGTACCGGTGACTGGAAAGAAGCGCTGCCACCCCGCATCAAAGTTCATAATATCAATTTCTTCATCAAGTCTACGTTCCGCCATCATCGTCCTCCATTTAAAAAAAAACAACTAAATGTTCATTTCGGATATATTATTGGCAAGTCTGGCTATTGTGTCAAGTCAATTTATGAGGTAGAGTAAAAGTATAAATTTTAATTAAAGTTTAAATAATGTTTGTTGTTTTTTGTAACTATTGGTGCACACCAGTAGTTTTCTATGATTGACCTTTTAAGGAGGAGTGTTATGTTTGTAGCACGTAAAGTTATGTGGTTGCTGTGTTGCCTGATTGCGGTAATGGTATTCTCTAGCTGTGTTTTTTCCAATGCTTCAGCCGACGATTCTATATCCCTGTGGGTGCGCAGTGATAATGAAAATCTTATGGTTCCGGTAATCAAAGCGTATAATGATAAAGGTGGAGACCAGATTAAGCTGCAAATTATCCCAGCCCAGGAGATGATGCAGAAAGTCGCCACCTCATATATGGCTGGACAAGCTCCTGATATGGTCTCACTCGACCTGATCTACACTCCACAACTAATCCACGCCGATATGCTCATAGATATTACCGATTATGCCAAATCACTTCCTTTCTTTGATTCCCTCTCCAAGGGGCATATTGAGGTAGGCTCACACGCTGGGAAAATCTACGGACTGCCGTTTTCAGTTGAAGACTCATTCCTCATGTACAACAAGGAAGTACTGCGTAAAGCCGGACTAGATCCTGAAAAACCAGCAACGAACTGGAAGGAAATGACAGATCAGTGTGTTCAGATCTCCAAGAGTGGTAAAGATGTCTACGGTTTCTATACCTGTGCCGCTAGTGGCGGCTGGTTGGCATTCACCTTCAATCCTTTTATCTGGGCGTCAGGCGGCAACACTCTCTCAGCCGACGGAACCAAGGCCACGCTCAACACCAAGCCAGTAAGAGAAGCCATTGCTTTTTATCGGGACCTCTTCCAGAAAGGTTGTATTCCAGAGAGTGCCGCAACCGATGCCGGCGGCAACCGATTCACCGGATTTATAGCTGACAAAGTCGGTTACATGTGCGCCGGTACCTTTATGATCGGTGTACTTCTGAACGATTATCCAAACGTTGATTTTGGTGTCACTCCTATACCTGGAAAAAACGGCGGTTATGCTACATTCGCTGGTGGTGATAATATTGTTTTCCTCAAGGGATTAGAAACAAAGAAGCTAGAAGCAGCCAAGAAATTCCTCAGTTGGATTTACTCTCTAGAAGGACAAACCCTTATGGCCAAGCACGGCAGTATACCTTCACGTGGCAATATTGCTCTACAAGCACTTTCCAGTCTCGACCCCCGTTACCAGATGCCTGCCAGGATTTTATCACGTGGACACACTCCATATAGCCTGGTTTACAGTGAGCTGTTCCTGAACAACAACGGCCCTTGGACCGAGATGATCAACCGCGGAATCTTTACCGATGAGAATATTGACGAACTAACGGATCAGGCACAAGAACAAGTCCAGCTTGTAATCGACGATAATCTATAGCCATAAACGTACATAATTAAACTCTACTCAGCGTTTATTTAATATGCTTTCCATGATTGCGGTACCCACGTGCAGCGTCCACCATGAACTTAATAATTAAACCAAAGGTGTTTACCGCAATCATTATCCAAACGTATTCTTAGTTAGATTTCTCAATGGAAGAGAATATTTTATACAGTTATAATTAACTTGAGTTTTCACACAGTCTCACAAAGGTATGAATATGAGCAGCGACAGTACTCCCGACAACACTGATTCTCCCGCTACTTCAGCAGTAATACGGGATCGGTTAAAACGTAAATACCCTCCCAAAAAATCGCAGTGGATCGCACTGGTCTTTATTGCACCGAGTTTGATTATGGTGACAGTGTTTTTCCTGATACCACTGATAATGGATATATATATGTCATTCTTCAGATGGCCGCTTATGGGTACGCCAAAATTTGTCGGCTTCAGAAATTATATCCGTCTAGCTTCAGACCAAGAATTTATCAATGCTCTGATTTTTACTGGGAAATACACCTTCTGGGTGACTATTGCCATTTTTTCCGTCGCGTTTCCTCTAGCGTTATTTGTTGAGAAACCGATGCGACTTACCGGATTCTTCCGCACCAGTTATTTTTTACCTGCTGTTGTCGGTTTTGCAACTGCATGTATTCTCTGGGTATGGTTGCTCAACCCAGATATGGGGCTATTCAGTGTAGGACTTCAGAGACTGGGAATTGTCGACAAGCCGATACAGTTTATCGCCGACTATGATCTAGCCTTTGTCGCTATCATTATAATCGTCGTCTGGCGTATGGCAGGTTTTACCATGCTCCTGCTACTTACCGGTATCCAAGCCATCCCTACAGAGATTCACGAGGCCGCGCGTATCGACGGTGCCAGCAGTTGGCAGCACTTCAAACTGGTTACTCTCCCCTTGATGAAGCGCACCTTGGCTCTTACTCTGGTGATGTCGATAACTGGTTCCATTTTAGCTTTCGACCAATTCTATATTGTCACTCTCGGTGGTCCGCGCAAGCAGACAATGTCCTTGGTGTATGAGGTCTATCAAAAGTCATTTATATCATTCCGTCTCGGTTATGGAGCCAGCATTTCAGTAGTTATTATGCTGATTTTAGTTCTGTTTACAGTAGTCCAGCTTTACATTCTGCGAAACAAGGAACCAATGAAATGAGTAGTGAAAAACCCCGTAAGATGAACAAACCACCACTAAGTAAAAGAATCAACGCTACCTTGATATCGGGTATTGGTATAATTGTAGCGGCCTTGTTCCTCGCCCCAATGTTCTGGGTCACCCTCTCTTCTTTCAAAACGAAGACCGAGGCTGCACAACCACCTCTAATTCCCTGGCCTACTCAGGGTATATCGCTGGATACGTATTATGAACTCAATACCTTTGGCGCAGGCCTACTGAGGCATTTTCTTAACAGCGTCACAGTTACAATAGGCACAGTTCTTCTGACCATAATATTGAGTTCACTTGCAGGATACGGTTTCTCGCGTTTCCGTTTCAAAGGCAAAAATGTCTTTTTTATTATTATCATGCTCACCATGATGATTCCGTTTCAGTCTGTACTGACCCCGCTATTTCTGGTTTTAACCAAACTCAATCTGCAAAACACCCTGCTAGGTCTGGTTCTAGTTTACACCACTCTCCAGCTTCCGTTCTCGGTCTTCATGATGCGCAACTCCTTTGATGCCGTACCAATCGATATTGAAGAGGCAGCAAGAATCGACGGCTGCACCACCTGGTCTATCTTTACCCGAATTATGCTCAAGCTTACCCTGCCGGGTACCGTAACGGTAGCAATTTTCACCTTTCTCAATGCTTGGAACGAGTTTCTTGCCGCCCTTATCCTGCTGAATAATACTGAGAAACAAACTTTACCGGTTATCGCCGCCTTCGTGCGTTACGGTAAGTTCGGCGGCATCAACTGGGGATCAGTTCAGGCCAGCGTAACCATAATGATGATCCCTTGTATCATTCTATTCTTAATCCTACAGCGTTATTACGTACGTGGGCTTACATCAGGTGCGGTAAAATAATAACAACATATATTCTTTAACTTATTCTTTCTGCTGATTACCCGGAGGTAATTGGTCAGGTTTACACCGAAACAAATAACATTTGAAAGGATCTATAATGCCAAATAACAACCATAATAATAAACAATTCCGCCCACCCTGCGTACCAGAAGTAAAGGTCGGGGGGTTCTGGAAGCCGATTATTGAAGTAGTACGTGAAAAGAGTGTAGGGGTTCTATACGACCGTTGCCAGGCTGCTGGTACCTTTGAACAGATAGATGTAGACAAACCCGTACCAGAACTCAAAATTCCTCTCTCCGCAGGTGGAGTTACCATGCAGATGTTCTGGGACTCTGATATAGGCAAGATAACTGAAGCCTACTCTTACCTACTAGCAGACAAGCGTGATGCTGAGGTTGAGAAGAAGATCGACGCTCTGGTCGAACTCTATAAGAAACTCCAACAAGACGACGGTTATATGAATAGCTGGTTTCAGCGGATGCAGCCGGGTAAACGCTGGACAAATCTCCGTGACACCCATGAGATGTACAATATCGGCCATCTTCTTGAAGGGGCGGTCGCCTATTTTCAAGCTACCGGTAAACGAGATTTTCTCGATATCATGGAGCGGTATCTCAATTATGTCGAATCTGTCTTCGGCAAAGAAGAAGGTAAAAAACGCGGTTACCCCGGACATACGGTGATTGAGTTGGCATTAGTCAAACTCTACCGCATCACCGCTGAACCGAGATGGTTGAAGCTAGCTGAATACTTTATCAATGAGCGTGGACAACAACCACACTATTTTGATCAAGAAGCCCGCGCCAGAAATGAGAAGGAAAATCTCAATCCCAGTGTTACCCATGAATACGATCAATCACACCTGCCGGTACGCGAACAGGACAAGGTTGTAGGTCATGCGGTACGAGCAATGTATCTATACTGCGGAATGGCCGATGTCGCGATGGAGACCCACGATGACAGCCTCAGAGTAACTCTTGATCGCCTCTGGGATGATCTAACCTCAAAGCGCCTGTATATTACCGGCGGCATGGGGCCATCCCGCGACAATGAAGGCTTTACCGAAGATTACGATTTCCCCAATACCACTGCCTACGCCGAAACCTGCGCTACCATCGGACTCGCCTTCTGGGCACACCGGATGCTCGGATTCGGGCCGGATATACGTTATGCAGATGTTATGGAGCAGGCTATCTACAATGGCGCGCTCTCCTGCTTAGCCCAGGACGGTCAACACTTCTTCTATGAAAACCCACTGGAGAGTGACGGTACCCATAACCGCTGGGAATGGCATAAGTGCCCCTGCTGTCCACCAAATATCTCCCGACTGGTAGGCTCTATCGGCACCTATATCTACAGTTGCGCCGAGTCAGCCCTCGCCGTACATCTCTTCTGCCAGAGTTCAGGAGAATTCAAAATTGCAGGTGGACAGGTAGCTATAAGCCAGGAGACAGAGTACCCTTGGCAAGGCAAGGTTAAGCTTCAACTCACTAAATGTGAAGCCAACGAATTTACCCTTGCTGTGCGCATACCCGGCTGGTCAAAGGGCGCCACCGCTTCATTGAATAGTCAGGAATTAGAGCTTGAGAATACAACCGAGAAAGGCTATCTCACCCTTACCCGCGAGTGGCAAACCGGCGACACTCTGGAACTTGATATTCCCATGCCTGTGCGCAAGCTCTTCTCACATCCAGACATCAAGCAGGATATCAACTGCCTAGCTCTGGCTCGCGGTCCGCTTATCTACTGTCTGGAAGGGGTTGACAATAAATTCCCATTACATAGAGTTAGAATAGATGAGACGGCAGAATTCACCAGCGAATACCGGGAAGACATCCTCGGCGGAATCTGTGTTATCAACGGTAAAGCAAGTCTCGCCCTCTGCGGTGACTGGGACTCCCAGCTCTACAGAGAAACACCGGCACAATTCTGTAATACCGAGATACAGGCGATCCCTTACTACGCTTGGGATAACCGAGAACCAGGTGAGATGCGGGTTTGGTTACCACTTACTACCGCTTCGCGGCAATAAACAGGCTACATTTTTCATATTATCAACATATATTTTTTTTTAATTACTTGGAGGTTGGGACAATGGGTTCTGTTTCAATAGATAATGTATTCAAAGCATACGGTCAGGTGGAGGTTATCAAAGGGGTCTCCCTGAATATCAACGACGGTGAGTTTATCACCCTAGTTGGCCCTTCAGGCTGCGGCAAATCGACGCTGTTACGGATGATCTCCGGTCTGGAGGATATCTCATATGGTGAGATAGCGATCAATAAACTGGTGGTAAACAACCTCCAGCCCAAGGATCGTGACATCGCCATGGTCTTTCAGAATTACGCTCTCTATCCGCACATGACCGTTGCCGAGAACATGGGCTTTGCCATGAAGCTGAAAAAGGTTGACAAAGTAAAGATACAGTCGGCGGTAGAGGAAGCAGCGGAGATTCTGGGATTACAGCCGCTGCTCGCGCGCTACCCCAAGCAACTCTCCGGTGGACAACGCCAACGAGTAGCGATGGGACGGGCAATTGTCAGAAAACCTCAGGTCTTCCTCTTCGACGAACCTCTCTCCAACCTTGATGCCAAACTTCGGGTGCAGATGCGCGGCGAGATCAAACAACTGCACCAGACCCTCGGCATCACTACAGTATACGTTACCCATGATCAGATCGAAGCAATGACCCTGGCCGATCGTATTGTCGTTATGAACAAAGGGCTTATTGAACAGGTAGGCACCCCTCGTGAACTCTTCGACAAACCGGCAAACCGTTTTGTTGCTAATTTTATCGGCTCGCCAGCGATGAACTTCCTTGAAGGCAAATGTGAGCAATTTGGCACTCAGACCTTCTTTACCTCTACCTCTGGAGTACGTTTACCGCTTGAGCAGCAGCCAAAGATCTCGGATACGACCAAGGCAGTCTACGGTATCCGCCCCGAACACCTCAAGCTGACAAGCGCCGATAACGGTATAGAGGTCAAGGTAAATATTACCGAAGATACCGGTTCGGACATCATCGTTCTAGGCAAATGCGGTACAGACCAGATAACTATCCTGCTACGTGACCGCGAGGAGGTCGCCCCAGGTGATATTATCCATATCACTCCCCTGCCGGGGGAGTCACACCTATTCAACGCTAATAGCGGTAGAAGGATATAAAGGGTAAAATTCCAGACCGCGTGTATCCCCGGCATATTAACATTGAAGCCGTCCCCTTCAAGACGGCTTCATCCTAAACTCTATGTCTAAGCAAGATATACTTACCGACATCATACATAACTCAACAAAATTTAATACCCCCCCCCACCCAATGTTCTCTACATATAACATCGAAATTCTGATATTAATCATATGATTGCAAATAAGCTAATACTATTACCCGACATTACTGCGACAACCCTAATCATCCTGAAATCCCTCAAACCCACCAAACCATATACCAGAAAATTCTAACTTCAGCCCGAAGAAATCCCTTGCTTACCTTCATATTGCCAAACAATTTCCACCAGCAGCACCTAACGTAAAAATAACAATTAAAAACCTGAATTATTTTGTAGAATAAGCCGACAAACTAGAGAACGACATTATAATACTCTCAACACGAACCATAATAACATAATTTTACAATAGCATCTTCAAATTGAAGTCTCAAACACACAAAGAACAAGCAATACAGGTTGGATCAGCTCTAAAGTGTTATCATCATAATAAATGACAGGCAAAAATTATGGCAAACAACAGATTGTTCCGCGAAGAAGCAAGTAAGGCCGTAGAGTCCCCGGAAAGATTGGATGAATCACTCAAGGTAATCAGTAATTTTGGCTGGCTGGCTCTAGTGGTCGGTGGTATCATCTTTATTTTTACCTTTGTCTGGGGCATATGGGGCGCAATTGAAGAGAAGGTACAAGGCCTGGGGCTACTCACCAGTAATGACGCCGTACCCGGCGTCTATCCATATGCCGAAGGCAATGTAGTTGAATACTATGTCAAAGTAGGCGATGCAGTCAAGAAGGGGCAGGTACTCGCCAAGATAAGTCTTCCCGGGTACGAATCGATACTCAGACAAAATGAACTAACCCTGAATAACCTGATCAATAATAACAAGGTTCTCACCGAGATCGAAGAAGCAGATCTTACCATAACCCTCAACGCGATAGAGTATGAAAAGCTCAAGCTCCAATCGAGTATCGAGGATACTCAGCTCCAGCTCAAGATCTATCAAGAGCAAGCAAATGCGGCAAAAGATCTCTATGAAGATGGGGTTATGTCAGAAGATGCCTATCAGGATGCAGTATCCAACGCGGTAAACTATGCCAAGACGGTCAAGCAACTCCAGGTACAGCTTGACCAACTTACCACTCAAATCGCCAACGCCAAGACCTCTTTTGAAAACAATATCCAGCAGCGCAAACTCCAGATAATGAACCAGAAAGCCCAGGTTGAGAAGAGTAAGGAGGACATCGAAGCCTACTCCAAGCTTGCAGCCGGTTTTGACGGTACAATTACTGAGATATCGGTAACCCTCAATGAAGCGGTATCCCCAAGCCAGCCGGTTATTCTGATAGAAAAGGGACAAGGTCAGGATAAACCCCTGGAAGCCATTATTTATGTATCAGCTCTTGAGGCCAAGAAGATCCAGATAAATGATAAGGCCGAGGTATCACCGACCATTATTCGCCCTTCACAACATGGCGCAATACTCGGCCGAGTCAAATATATCTCGCCATACCCGGTAACTACTCAGCGCATTCAGTCGTTATTCAGTAACCAGGTATTTATCAATGAGGTTACCGCTCAAGGTACCCCGCTGGAGGTTCATATCGAGCTGCTCAAAGATCCATCATCGCCAAACGGTTATAAATGGACTTCAGGCACGGGACCGGATATTCCCATCACCAACGGTACCCTGACCAATGGTATGGTCGTGGTGGAGACACGCCTACCCATATCCTATATCATGCCGTTCTTCCGTAAACTCTTCCTCGGTGAAGACAGTGAGGGTATTTATTATGATTAGATTCTTGCTCTCGCTCCTGGGATTCCGCCCAATCGATACCGACACCATTATTCAAATCGAAGGTACAGAATGCGGCGCGGTATCTCTAGCTATTGTTCTAGCCTATTATAAACGTTACGTCCCGATTGAAGAGCTCCGCGTAAACTGCGGCGTTGGACGTGACGGGGCAAATCTTTACCGCCTGGCCAAGGCAGCCGAACACTATAAGATGAAGGTTGATTCAAAGAAAGTAGATCTTGAGAATATGCATAAAGTAAAGACTCCAGCTATCATCTTCTGGGGTTTCAACCACTTTGTCGTCTTTGAAGGAGTTGTAAACAACCGTTACTTTATCAATGATCCTGCAGGCGGCCCCCGGCATGTCAGTAAGAAGGAATTCAGCCAGAAGTACACCGGCGTGGTTATGGAGATGATTCCTTCCGACGAGTTTGAACCAGGTGGCAAAAAACCAAGCACTATCAGATGGCTGATAGGCCGGCTCAGCAACTCCAAACAGGCCTTCTTCGGGATTCTTCTCTTCTCAATTCTCCTAGTCCTCCCGGGACTACTCAATACCGGATTGACCAAGGCCTTCTATGATGATATTCTAGTCGATATGCAATACTGGCTCCACCCCTTTCTTACCCTGATGGCACTGGGCATACTCTTTCTGATGCTCTTCAGTTGGCTAAAAAAATATTATATTCTAAGGATGCACTACAAGCTTACAATCAGTTCATCACTCGAATTTCTCTGCCACTGTCTACGCCTGCCGTTTCAATACTTTGGGCAGCGTTTTCCCGGCGATATCTCCAGTCGAGTTGAGCTCAACACCAAGGTAGCCAATCTGATAGCGAACAACTTCGCCAGCAACTTTCTAAATTTATTCCTGGTAGTTATCTACGGGGCGATCATGTTCTGCTTCGATGTCTCTATGACCATGGTAGGGATAGGTGCGGTAGTGGCAAATATCGGCACACTCATACTGGTCAGACGCTTTCAGATCGACCTCAACAAAAATACCGCCCAGCAGACCGCCAAGCTTATGGGCGTAGGCAGTGGCGGCCTGCAGATTATCGAGACCTTCAAAGCGACCGGGCGCGAATCCTCATTCTTCAGTCGCTGGGCGGATTCACAGGTCAAGGTCATCAACTGCACCCAGCGTCTAGGTTATGCCAATAACTTCGTCCAAAATATTCCGTCCTTCGTCTCATCCTGCTCCAGTGCCGTTCTACTGCTGGTTGGAGGCATCAATATTATGAAAGGCGCAATAACTCTTGGCGACCTACTTGCCTTTCAGCTTCTGATGTCGTTATTCATCTCCCCGGTCGGTCAACTTGCCGGACTACTCAACAGCCTTCAGCTTATCGAGGGTGATACCATGCGACTCAATGATGTCCTGCAGAATAAGCTTGACCCACTCCTGGAAAAGGTTGACCTCATCGGTTCCCGACCCGGAGTAATCCCTGCCTCGGTCAAAGAGCCGGAACTCCCACGAGTCAGTACCGACACTTCCGCAGCTGACCAAGTCCCAACTGCAGTACCACTCACGAGAATAACCAAATCGCTGGAATTTCGCGATGTCACCTTTGGCTACTGCCCGCTCAATCAGCCGCTTATTGAAAATTTTTCTCTCAAAATCGAGGTCGGGCAGAGCGTAGCACTGGTCGGTGGCAGCGGATCGGGCAAGACCACGGTAATCCGTATGGCGGCGGGACTGATCCACCCCTTTTCCGGTGAAATCCTCTATGACGGTGTACCTATTCAGGATATCCCAAATAATGTCCTGGCAACCTCGATGAGTCTAGTTACGCAGAAGGCCAATCTCTTTGCCGGGAGTATTCGTGATAACATTACCATGTGGAATGACAGCATACCCAATTCCAATATTATTCAAGCCCTCCGTGACGCCCAGGTATTCGATACCGTACTCTCACGCCCGGGTGGACTGAACGCTGAAGCCGGACAGAACGGCTGCAACTTCAGTGGTGGAGAAGCGCAGCGCATCGAGATAGCCAGAGCCCTGGCGACCGATCCGTCCATACTTATCTTTGACGAAGCTACCAATGCTCTGGACTCACTGAGTGAATGTGAGATCTACCGAAGTGTAAAACGCCGTGAATGCATGTGCCTCATCTCAGCCCACAGGCTCAGTGCCATCCGCGACAGTGACGAGATTATCGTCTTCAATGAAGGAATTGTAGTGGAGCGCGGCAAACATGAAGAGCTCATGGCAAATGGTAGATTTTACAGTAAATTAATCCATACCGGGGAATAAGGAAGAGAGAGACTATGCCAATATCAGAGAGCCTGATTACCCAACTCAATACCCTCCCTGCCAACTCGTTTATCCGAGTCGACGGTTCGGTACTCCCCACGCACGAAGATGTCGCCTGGCTGATCATAACCGGGAGCGTCACCGTTAGACTGAGGGAAGAGTCGAGCGCCATAGAGAGTACTCCGGTAGAACTCGCCACCCTGAACGGGGGCGCCGTTATACCACAACTTCCCAAAATCCAATCTCTGGCAGCCCTCAATTTTATTATTGAGCCTGGATCAAACATTATCGGCATCAAAACTCCAAAACTACTGGAGTTCCTCAAAGCCAATCAGCAACCGGAGCTTCTGGCAGAACTCTATTGCGAATTTGTCAGCGCGCTGAGTGAAAAATTACATTCTTTCTTCAGAGCCGATATCAAGGTCAATGATACAGAGGTCAATGAACAGCAAGCCGGAGATATACTCCTAAGTAACAACTACTATACCTACCGTCTAGAGCGCGGAGCCGCAGACTACTTTGCCTCAAACTTTGCTGACCGGGCAACCTCGAATATCTTCTTTATCACCCCGTACAGCTGGATCTATACCCCGGTGAATTCGCGTCTGGTTCGGGTAGCACTCCCAGAGCATCAGGAGCTTGCCGCAGGTCTGCACAATTTTCTACAGCAACTTCTCGATATAGCCGGCGACCTATACTTTACCCAGGAGGGTTTCTCCCGACGCCTCCAGCTGATGCGAGAATACAAAAATGCCGATGACGCCAACAAAATCAAAACCGAGCTGGCAAGTATTCTCTCCAAAGACGATCTTGCCTTCAAAGGCAAAGTAAATTTCCCACTCCAGGCAGCGATGGAGATAATCGGCAAACGCATCAAGGTTAACTTTATCAAACCGACAGTACAGAAGAACTCACTGCACCGTAACCCGATTATCGAATGGGCTCTTGCCTCCAACGTCCAATACCGCAAAGTTCAGCTTGACGACGGTTGGTGGCGCGAAGACGGCGGAGTAATGCTCGGATTTCAACGACAGCGTAACAGTACGGATGAGATCGACATCGTAAACTCCTCTCTGCCCCTTGTATTACTGCCACGAACCAATGGCAACTATATAGCAATCAACCCTGCCGAGGGTAGAAAATTCAAGGTCAATGCCAAGGAAGCGGAGAATATCCACCCCCTAGGCTATTTCTTCTTCAATGCTTTTCCGCAGCGTGAAGTCGGGGTGGGAGACCTTGTACGCTGGATCATCCGGGGACAGGGTTATATCCTGCTTACTATCTTCGCCTGCTCTATCTTGACCGGAATTATCGGGGTAATCCCGCCGATGGCGATGAGCTACCTCTTCAACGAGATTCTCCCATTCTCCATGGAATCAGAGCTGGTTCAATTCACCATACTCCTAGTAGTAATATCGCTGACCATATTGACCTTCAATGTTATCCAATCCTTCTGCTCGCAACGGCTGGAGGGAATGGCAGATCTGAGCCTGGAGGCGGCCATTTGGGATAGAATTATCCGGCAAGTACCGAGTTTCTTCAGAAAATTCTCTACTGGAGACCTGGTAAACCGCGCCAACGGAATCAACGCCTTGCGTTCAATAATCACCGGTTCGACACTCAAATCTCTCTTCGGTATATTCATGAGTATACCGAGCCTGATATATCTCTTTGTACTCAACGTAAAACTGGCGATTGTGGCAATAGTGCTGATAGTTCTCTTTGTGCTGGTAAGGCTGATATTCGGCTATATCGCCTATACCTACCAGCGCCATGTTCCCCAATACAATGGCCTTCTCCAGGACTACGTTCTTCAGCTTATAATCTCCATTGAGAAGATACGGAGTACATTCTCCGCGGCATCACTCTTAAAGGGCTGGGCCAAGCTCTTTACCTCCCAGTCAAAATACGCCTATTCCGCCTCATTCTTCGGCCAGATAGCGGGTACCGCCTCTACAGTACTCCCTCAGGTAGCAACCTTCTTCATTTACGGTCTAGGTATCCACTGGATGACCGCCAAGACCGATGCCGCACCAATGAGCACCGGTTCTTTTGTCAGTTTTCTTTCCGCTTTTTCGATTGTAAATTCCTCCATCTCCAGCACTGCTACAGCCTTACTGCACCTACTGAACGCTCAACCCTACTGGAAACGTCTTCAACCGATCCTTACCAGCATCCCACCTGACTGGCGTGAAGGCACATCTATCGGCCATATTCAAGGGCGTATTGATGTCTCGCATGTCAGCTTCCGCTATCCAGGGAGTGACCGGCTTATCCTTGATGACGTCTCCTTCACCGTAGAGCCTGGAGAATTTGTCGCACTCGTGGGCAAGAGCGGCACCGGTAAGAGTACACTACTCAGGCTGATGCTCGCCTTTGAAGAGGTACAGACCGGGGCTATTCTCTATGACAACTATGATATCTCGGAGGTAGATATCGGTCAACTACGTAGACAATTCGGGGTAGTACTCCAGCGTGACGGACTGATGCTGGCAGATATCTTTACCAATATCTCCAGCGGCAATTCTAACTGCACGCTGACCAAAGCCTGGGCGGCAGCAGAGATGGCCGGTATCGCTAATGATATCCGCGCCATGCCGATGCAGATGCACACCCTGGTCTCTGATGGTGGGAGCACAATTTCAGGCGGACAAGCACAACGCATAATGCTGGCTCGAGCGCTAGCCAACGACCCGCATATCCTATTTCTAGACGAAGCAACCAATGCTCTGGACAATCAGGTACAGGATACAGTCAGTAGAAATCTAGACAATCTGGGAATAACCAGAGTTGTAATTGCCCATAGACTCAGCACAATTGTTAACGCCGATAAAATTCTGGTACTTGATCAAGGGAAGATTGTCCAATCCGGAACCTATAGTGAACTTGCCTCCCGTCCGGGGCTCTTCAAAGAACTTATTGAACGCCAAGAAGTCAATACCTGATACCAGAGAAGAGAGAATCCATGATACAACAAAGGTTGTTACAGATTATTTACTTACTATCATTGACCGGCTGCATAACCCTCTGTAGCTGTGCGGAACTGAATATTGACGACTTTTCAGTCGGTATCAACGAGGGCGAGGGCACGACTGGACTGGCGCCGGATGGCGAAAACCAGACTATTGAAGAGCTGCTCTTCAACCCGGAGACCTCTATCGTCCCCCCCATCTCGCTGGCCGATATCCAAGAAAAAGTCAGCAATATAGATCTGGTCAAAGAGGTAAATAAAATTGAGCGTCTGGACTCTGCTTCCGCCGGTGATGTCGCAAGTGTAAGCGGTATACCTGAAACAGGCAAGCTCAACTTAACGATTACCTCGGCAATCTCAACCGCACTCAAAAACAACCATAATATAGTCTCCGAATCGCTCCAACCAGCTATTACCCAGACTCAGGAAGCGGTAGCACGCGCCGCATTCGACCCGTCTCTCAAAGCCAAGGTTCAGAAAAAATTTCAGGATCAGGACTACACCTCAAGCAACTCCCTGCTTACCGAGAGCGAAGATCTGGGCGAGAATACTACCGAAGTCGAGATCGGACTACAAGAATACCTGCCTACCGGTACCCAACTCGAGCTCGGGTATGAACTGGTCTATGATTACGAGAAAGCCAAATACTCTGCCCTCAATAACTCTACTTATCAAAACACTACAGAGCAAACCCACACCTTTGAATTCACCGTAACCCAGAGACTGCTCCGCGGCTTTGGACTCGATACCAACCTGGCTCGGCTGCGTCAAGCTCGCATCAACACCGATATCTCGTATTGGCAGTTTTACGGCTATGTAGAGAACTTTGTAGCGCAAGTAGAGACTGACGCCTGGGACTATATCTACGCCATAGAATCTGCACGCATACTCCAGAGTTCACTGAAACTCGCCGAAACAGACTACGAAGATACTCTCAAAATGATAGCACGCGGCAAACAGGCGGTAAGCGCCAAGTACGCCCCTCTCTCCCGTATCGCCCAGACCCGAGAGCAACTAGTTGAAGCCATGAACTCTGTCAACCAGGCTCGTCTCAACCTCTTACAGCTTATAAGCCCCAGTGAACCTGATTACTGGACTCAGGACATCGACATTACCTTCGATCTCATTCCGGATAATGACAGTATTGGTATCTGCGGTGAGCATATCGCTCTGGCTCTTGACCATCGCCCCGATATCCGGCAGGCCATGCTCCAGATCAAGACCGATGAACTAGAAGTTGTCTATACCAAGAATGGTCTCCTGCCCGAGCTTGATTTCTTCGCCAGTGCCGGCTGGTCAACCTATAGCCAGACAGTCACGAACTACCAAGCGCAGAATAGTAACAATACCGGGAAGCAATATGCCGTCGGTTTGAGTCTGGATTACAATTTCGGCTCCAGGCAGGAGCGAGCCGAATACCAACGAGCTCAGCTCACCCACGCGCAGGCCAAGCAAGCACTACAGAACCAGAAGACCCTGGTAATCAAAGACGTCACCACCGCCTACGCCAATCTCCGTGGAACACTCGGCAATATCAAAAACTATAGCCTTACCCGAATCGCTATGAATAATAACTACGAAGCTGAGAAAAAACTACTCCGTGGCGGTAAGACAACTACCTATCAGGTAGCCCAGGCCTTGGATGACCTGGTGGAGAGCCAACTCAGTGAGCTTGAAGCAGTCATAGAGTTCCGCAAAGCCTTGATACAGATGTTCCTCAGCGACTCCTCGATTCTTCAGCGTCGCGGCATCTATCTCCACAGCCCAAAGAAATAACCTCAGCTCATAAATACTACAACCATAAAGCAACAGTCACAAACGAAGAAAAACTACCCGAACCCTGATATTATTAGGCATATGTTACAACTTAATAATTTTCACATTATCAAGTTGACACAATATAAAAAAAAACTTATTATAATTCAAATGCATCTTAAACTCACACAAATATGATTCTTAAAATATAAGCGACAGAAAAACCACAATACCTACTAGACAAATTATACCTTAGTGCAACATAATAGAGCAATATATATTTTTAGTCAAAGCATAGGAGAACGAAATGAGTCTGTGGTCAAATGAAGAAATTGAAGCACTCCGCATCGAAATTTCAAAGAAAGCTGCTACCGATGAGAATTTCCGTAAAGATATTCTTGCCAACCCCAAAGGAGTAATCGAAAAACTAGCTGGAAAGAAAATCCCTGAGGAATTCTCAATCGACGTCATCGAGAACAAGCCAGGAGTCGTCAAGACTTTTGTCCTGCCAAATCTTATCTCTGACTCTCTTACCAAAGATGAAATGCTAGCTGTTGCTGGTGGCCGCAGCACAGCAAGCTCAACCATGCAGAGTGCAGTCTGCCAAGTTCAAACAGTAGAGACATCTGGAGCCGGAAGCACTACAATGCCTACAGCAGTAATCGTTGGCAGTGACGCAGGCCCAGTCCCTGTTACCGGCATATCCACCCAAGTAACAATAACTGTTGATTAATTTAGACACAAATAGATACTCATTACCAAGTTTAATCTGGGTTGCTAGAACTTTATAATATAGTTTTAGCAACCGGCATAATTCACTGCAAAATATCTTAACAACATTATATTTATAAACAAAACATAATTTATCTTTACAAATAGAGCAATAGCGCAACACCAAGTTGCTTTCTACCTATATCAACAAGTAAAATTTAGTTTCATTTATATAAACGAAGAGTAGCAATAAAGTATTACCCCTTAACTAGATAGCCCTAATACCAAACTATTAAGCATCCTGAATTCACTACAAAACCAAACGTAATATTTAAAAAAAAACCGCAGGTACTCATATTTACAAAGGACAGTAAGTTTTTAATACACCTAATTTAAAACTAACCTATTTTTAATCGGAATGCAATTGTATTCCATACTATATCTGAGTTACAAAAGAGAATCATCAATATAGCTGTCAAGTTATATTGATTTCACAACAATTGTTGTCAACTTTTATTACCAAGGAGAGAAGAATGAGCCAATGGACAAAAGAAGAGATGCTAGCTGTTGCTGGTGGCCGTGGCTCCACAACAACTGACACCAATACAAACACTGTCGAAGAGACGACTACTGCTACAACAGCAGAAACCGCAGGCGAAGTCGTTGTAACCGCCGTCGCAGTTGTCATATAACATGTACTCCATCATTCTGCTATACCCTACACAGAATTATCTTATTATTACATAAGCTACCTCTTGTTTCAGCTAACAGATCTTACTACGCCATAGCAAAAGTTATATAGAAAGAGAACAACACTCATTTTGCCACACCAAGATTTGAAACTGATAACAAGTATATTTTGGTTACTCTATACACCACAATTAAACTGTAAAACGGCTTTACAGAAAAAACACGGTTAATATTATTTGTATTAAGGAGAAAGAAATGAGTCAATGGTCAAAAGAAGAGATCGAAGATTTACGTCTTGAGATTTCAAAGAAGGCAGCTACCGATGCTGAGTTTCGTAAGGCAATCCTTGCCAACCCCAAGCAGGAGATCGAGAAGCTTGCTGGCAAGAAAATCCCAGAAGAATTTTCTCTAGATGTAATCGAGAACAAGCCAGGTGTGGTCAAGACCTTTGTTCTTCCAAACTTCATCTCTGAATCACTCAGCAAGGAAGAGATGCTCGCTATCGCCGGTGGTCGTAGTTCAACCTCTACTCAAAACGTCCAAACTACCGTCAATGTAACCACCGAAGCAACTCTTGAAGAGACTACTACTACCACTACCGCAGAAGCCGAAGGTGAAGTCGTAGTAGCAGGTGTTGTAGTTCTTGTTTAACCAGCTAAACCTTAATTTCTCAGCAATCCGCAAAATCATCTATTGTTATTCTTTTTGCGGATTGTATTACTTTTTGTAGATGATAGGCATTGCAATGTTTGAAAAAATTTTTCATTACTACCATAAACTTGATGCACAGTTTCAGAAGTATATAGATGAATCAAACGGAAAATTCCGCAGAATTATCGACACACCGCCTGAAGATACAGACACCCCATATCACCTTGATGTTGCAAGCACCAAACGCTTCCTTGAGTACTATTCAAGCTCAAAAGAGAATAAGGATCGCTGCCTCAACGGCGAAGCGCAGAAGCTGGCTGAAGAGATAGGGCTGGATATAGATACCGAAGCTATCAGACTTTTGTGGGATCTGGATATAGCCTCTAGACGCGGCGCCCACTGGCTCTACCGTACCGACGCCGTAGCCCGCTACCAATGTTTTATGCAAGAAAAGATCCTGCACCGCAACTTTATACAAGAGGTTGAAGCGGTGCCGGCCAACAATACACTACGCCTCTGGCGCGACCGCCAGATAAAGCGTCTACTCATCGAGATGGATCCACAGAAAGCTGAGTCTGTAGTACACACTCCCTTCAATGTCGAGCTCAGTGACGGCTGCTCGGTCGGCTGTTGGTTCTGCGGCGTAAATGCCAAAGAGAAGGGTGACGACTTCCTCTATACACCGGAGAATGCCGTGTACTGGCAAGATTTTCTTAAAACCATAAAAGAGGTCATCGGCCCAGCTGCTGTCAGCGGCACCTGCTACTATGCTACCGAACCGCTGGACAACCCTTACTACGAAAGTTTCTGCAAGGATTACGCCAATATACTCGGTCATTTTCCACAGACAACTACAGCCGCTTCAACGCGCGACATTGAGCGCACCCGCAAACTACTGACTCTATCGCGCAAATATGGCGCGACTATCAACCGCTTCTCTGTTCTGAGCCTGCCGATGTTCAAGAAGATCATAAGTTCATTCACCCCGCTTGAACTTCTCTATGTAGAATTGATTATGCAGAATGTCGAGTCCAGCTCAGCCTACGCTCTGGCCGGAAGAGCCAAGGAAAACCAGCATGTTCTGGATAAAAGCAATGAAAAGGTAAACAGCTCCTTCAGTGAAGATGGTTCGATCGCCTGTGCCAGTGGTTTCAGGGTTAATATCGTAAAACGGACGATAAAACTAGCGACCCCAAAACCTGCAACCGCAGACTACCCTGAAGGCGAACTGATCTATGAAGAGGCGACCTTTACCGATGCTGCCTCACTCCGTGAGACAATGTTGCGTATGATTGAGACCCATCTACCTAAACGTCTCCTGCCGCGTGATCCAGTTGCTTTCTCTCCCTTCAGCAAAATCAGTCTCGAAGGATCAAAAATACATATTAATACTGGTTCCACAACCCAGGTAATCACCACCAATATCTTCCCCGACTGTTACGAATATGTAAAAGCCGGAAATATGTCGGCAATTGAGATCGCCGAGAAGGTAAGTATGGAAAAGGGGCACAGCATTGAGGATGTTCTGGAAGCGCTCAACGAGTTCTTCGAATCAGGCATACTTGATGAAGCTCCAACCTTCTTCAAGACCAAGACCTACAGCCTAGTATAGAGAGGAGCAGCCAGAAGTGACAATACTGCGCGAGCTTGAGAATGAAACCAAAGTGATAGAGCTTACTCTGGAGAATAGTGCTGAATTCTCCAGTTTCTGCCCTGAGCCACAGAGTGAGCTCTACCGGAGACTTCTGGGTACAGAGACATTTATCGGCCTGGGTATCAAGAGAGGCTCTCAGGCTCTGGGGCTAACTTTTGGTTTAAAAGACCACGCAGATACTTTCTGGCTCAAGGCGCTGGAGCTCGCCCCGTGCTGCCCAGATCAATACGCTCAAGAACTTCTCACCACCCTGGCGGCAGTACTTCGAGAGCGCGGACAGCGTCGAATACTCGCCTTCTTTACCAGATATGAGAAAGCACCTAGACTATGGTTGGAATCTCAACTCACAACCTTCGGCTTTAACGAGCCGGAGGTCTACAAAAAGGTCTATAAATTACCATACTGGGGATTGGAAAAGACAGGACTCCTGCGTCTGGAACTACCCGAATGGGCAGAGATCGTAAATTACTCCGCCCTGCCTCAGGACTGTTGGGATGAATTACGCTCCGGGGCTATCCCGTTCCCTGAAGATCTATCACCATTTATGCGCAATCCTGATATTGGGACAAGTATTTTTTTACTGCGAGAAGGTGATGTTATCGGCTGGAATATTACCCGCCGCCTCAATGCTGATGCGGTATATTTTCAGACCCTCTTTGTTACTGAAGAGTACCGCGCAAGTCCTCTTGGAATACAGCTACTGGCCAAAGCCTTACACTTATATCTGGATAACCCTGAAAATATGTACGGAGTCTTCGGTGCCAGACCGGATAATAAAGAGCTCTACCGTTTTATTCAGAAACGCTTTGGCAGACACTGCAGCGATATTGCCGTCGACTATCAGAGCATCTATAATTTATAGTTTTTTTCAGTAATTCAACACGCAAGCAACTAGACAGCCTAATTATGAAGTGCTATATCATTGAAGAACATCATAGAGCTCTGGCCCTCTGGGCAAGTGAATTCAGAGAGCGGCCACCCGCATCCGGTTTACTCCATGTCGATGCTCATGCCGATATTTCTCCCCCAGTCACCGCGGATCCCCTTGACTGGCAGCGTTTACAGACCCTGCCCCCAACGGAATTGCTGCAGTTTATCGACCAGCAAATACATATTGCCGATTTTATCCTCGCCGGGGTTATCTGCGGCTTCTTTTCCCAGATATTCTGGCTCCGCCCGGACTTTGTCGGTTACAATAACTGCTGGCGTGAAACACTCTCCTACCGGAGCATCGCCGACCACGCCACCGACTTCATACTCAAAACGACGGAGAAGAAGGTGCTAACCACCGCCGACTATACTCTTCCCTTTCCCGCACCAGCAAAAGACAGCCTCTATTATTATGGTTTTCAACAGTCATCTAGCCCAACAATACCGCAGGGAGTGATTCTCGATATAGAGCTTGACTTCTTCTCTTGCTTCAAACGCCCTTCAGTTGCCGACAAAATCGAGATTAGTAAGGAAGCATACAACAACTATAACTCTTCACCGTATCACTTTCTCAAGTTCCACCACAACACCTCTTGTGAAGAGATAGACGGGAGATATTTTCTTGTCTTCAACCCCTGGCACCGGGAGCGATTTATCCAAGGTGGCTCAACTCCACTCGAGCTTCGCCACAGAGTTAAAAATTTTCTTAGCTGGCTGGAGGTGCAGAATCTTTGCCCGAGTCTGATCAGTATCAGCCGGGCAATAAAGAGTGGCTTTACACCTGTTGCGTATGCTGAATATCTGGAAGAGCTGCTCAAAGAAGGACTACAAAAGCTGTATAATTGTACCTTCACTGATTTTTTATAACTACCCAGAACAAGGATGCCAATATGAATAATAGCGCAGACGTATGCTTTATATCAATGCCTTTTACCGCAACCACAACCCCATCTTTCGGAATCTGTCTACTCCAGGGAGCTCTCCGTGAAGCAGGCTATACCGCGCATTCCTATTACGCCAATCTTGAAATTCTCAAGCAGGGAATAATCACCCTTGATGACCACAAAGATCTTCTACAACAGCAATATGCTGAATGGCTCTTCGCTGAATCCGCCTTCCGTGAAAAACGTAACGACAGTATGCTCTACCTGCTCGAGTCATGCCGTCATATACAAGTCGACCCGACCAGGATAATACCCAGACTTCAAGAGATAAAGCAGAGTATTCCCGCCTTTATCGATCATGTTGCCACAGAAGTCTTGGCTCTAAAACCAAAGATTGTCGGTGCAACCTCAATGTTTTATCAACATATCGCCTCACTGGCGGTTCTCCGGCGCATCAAGGAAAAATCCCCAACAACTATTACCCTGCTCGGCGGCGCAAACTGCGATATGCCGATGGGCATGGGCAACCATAAAAACTTTGATTGGATAGATTATATCGTTGTCGGTGAAGCCGATAGCCTTATTATCCCCTTTACCGAATTGGCACTTGAATATGGACGTGATATACCGCAAGATTTAGTACCTCCAGGTGTACTGGCTCCAGTACACCGAAGTTGTAGCTACCCCACTACAAACTGGCGTTCAATCCCGAAAGATCTGGATTCAATCCCCCTGCCGGATTACACCGATTATTTTACAGCGCTTGATAGTTATGATCCTGAAGTAAAAGACAAAGTAATCCTCCTGACCGAGAGTTCGCGTGGCTGCTGGTGGGCGGCAAACAAGATGGGGTGCAAATTCTGCTCGCTCAATACCGCTCAGCACACCTACCGGGTTAAATCACCGGAAGTCACCCTCCAGCAACTCCATAAACTCAAAGAGAAGTACTCGTTTCATGGCTTTGAATTTACCGATAACGCTCTGCCAATTAAATATTTTACCACCCTCCTGCCCAGACTCGCCGAGGAGGAGAATTCACACCCAATTTTTTATGAGATCAGAGCCAACAACCTCACCCGCGAACGTGCCAGGCTCCTCCGTAGTGCGGGTATTAAATCGATGCAGATCGGTATTGAAGCTCTCAATGAACGACTGCTGCAAGTAATCAATAAAGGTGTTCACCTCTGGGAGAATATTCAGGCGTTAAAATTCTGTGCCTGTGAAGAGATCACCATCTTCTGGAACCTACTCTTCAAAATAATGGGCGAAAATGACGAAGACTACTTCCAGACCAGCCAGCTAGCTCAAAAGTTACTGCACATACGCGCTCCTACCGGATTCGTAGTTATGCAATACCACCGCTACAGCCCCTTCAGTAATGAGCATAAGAATCTTGAGCCACATTGGCGCTACAGCTACCTCTACCCCTTATCACCCGCTGCTATTGACGATATCACCTATCAATACATTGAGAAGGGCGGAACCAGTATCTTTGACAGTATGAACACCAATGAACTAGACCGTCAAAAATACTTCAAGGAACTGAATGAGATTGTACGCTTCTGGAAGTACTGCAGCAATATTGAGACGCAGATCATTCTCCATGGCTACACCGATAACGACCAACTAAGAATCGTCGATACCCGTCCAGAGTTTTCCAGCACAAATTTTGCCGCGGCAGTTAACAATATCAAACCTCGGGAATACACCTTTACCGGTACCGAGAAAGATCTTCTCCATACCTGTGATCGTGCGCCTCTTGCCGAGGATATTTACCGGGAATGGGGGGATAGTAGCAGAGAGGTTATCGCTGATTTCATTACCAAGAATCTGGTCATTGAAACCGAAGGCAGACTCGTCGGACTAGCGATGCTCGACCCGATTGGGGTTAACCAGAAACTCTCAGCCTGCAAAACCCTATTCAGTTGAGTTATTTGACTACGACTACGCGACCGGCCACGCAACAATTTGTCCTGAATACACGCAACAGGTAAACATATATTAATACTTTGAAATTTACTCCAAGGTTACTCCATATGCACAATATAGATTTCTGCTTTCTCTGGATGCCCTTCACCACTATCCCCACCTCATCAATAGGCGTGTGAATTCTTCAAAAAATCATGGGGCACGAAAGCATCGAGACAACCTTTAAAATTTATTCCAAAGCTGAACAGGACGGCCGAAAATATCTCAACAATATCGACTGGTAATTCTCTCGCCTTGGATAATCTGATGTGCCCCCCTGGAAGTGATCCACTATTATATGGATAATAGTAGGTAAGTTTCAGGAAAGGAAACGTTATGAAAGGCAGAAAGACATCAGTTGAGAGAATCATCAAGATGCTCAGAGAAATGGAAGTTTTACAAGGTCAAGGATCTAGTATTGATGCAGCTTGTAAAAAACTAGGTATCTCTTCTCAGAGTTTTTATAAGTGGCGTAAAGAATATGGGAAAATGGATATCAACAAAGCAAGAAAACTAAAGGAACTGGAGAAAGAGAATGCTCGCCTGAAAAGGCTTGTTGCTGATCTGTCTCTTGATAATGCAATACTTAAAGAGTTATCTGAGGGAAACTTCTAAGCCCGCAAAAGAGGCGTAAAGCAGTAACTCATATTCAGAAGAAATTCAGCGTCTCAGAACGACGGGCTTGTAAAGTAGCGAATCAATCCAGATCTACTCAACGGCGAGAGCCTATTGTACCTAGCTATGAAAAAGAGTTGGTAAAAGAGATCTGTATTTTAGCTGGTAAATACAAGAGGTATGGATATCGTAGAATTACTGTACTTTTAAAGAAATCTGGCTGGGATATAAATCATAAGCGTGTAGAACGGATTTGGCAAAAACTTGGATTTAATGCTGTAAAGCGAAAACAGAAGAGACGTCGTCAATTTCATAATAACGGTTCTGTTCGTCGTTATTCAGCCACTCATAAGAATCACGTCTGGAGTTATGATTTTATTTTTGACAGAACTTCAGATGGTAAGACATTAAAAATATTGAGTGTACTTGATGAGTTTACCCGTGAATGTTTAGCTCTTAAAGTATCGAGAAAATTGAAATCTACAGATATAATAGATGTTCTTAATGACTTATTTCTTATCCATGGCATTCCTGAATATACCCGCAGTGATAATGGCTCTGAGTTTATCGCAGCAGCGATCAGGAAATGGCTGAAACATCTTAAGATTAAACCATTGTATATAGAGCCGGGCAGCCCATGGGAGAATGGTTATATAGAAAGCTTTCATGGTAGTTTCAGGGATGAATTATTATCACAGGAACAATTTGACAGTATTTATGAAGCAGAAGTTTTAATAGAACAGTGGCGAGTAGAATATAATCATATTCGTCCTCATAGTTCTCTGAAATATGTAACTCCAACAGAGTACAGAAACAGTATGAGTAAAAAAGAAACAGAGATTTATTCTGGCAAGTCCTGCGTGGCTACGCCACTTCGTCCTTGCCAGAATATAGATAATATTGTATATTCTTAAGTGGTATCACTAATGGAGGCAGGTCAAATCTTTACCTTATCCAAAAAAAATGCTGATTTTTGTGTCAAATTTGTGCCAAATTCAACCTATAATCCAACGATTTCTCACGTATTGACGGATTTTTTTAATTTCCAATCAGCCACATTAAAAAAGCTAAACCCGAGATTTACAAGGGTTTAGCTTTATTTATTTTGGAGCCACCTATCCGGATCGAACGGATGACCTGCGGTTTACAAAACCGCTGCTCTACCAGCTGAGCTAAGGTGGCTTTCATCTTTGACTAACATTTGCCTAGCAATTAATACCTTGGATATATTACCGATAACCTCTGCCAATACAAGGGTCTTTTATTAAAAAAAATATTTTTTTTATCCCTGCTTTGTTATTGCTGATCTTACTCCTTAGGATATATAATAATAGATAGATACTTAGGTCATTCTTATACTCTCTGGAGATTTAAAATGAGTTCGATAAATAATATCTCAAGCCTGTCCAGTTCCCTACAAGGAATCCAGCAAGCGCAAAAACTTCTAAATAAATCGGCGCAGGAAGTTGCAACCGGGAGTGGCGAACTGGAAAAAACGACTACCGAGCAGATCGTTGCCGAGTCGTCGCAGGCAGCCAATATAAATGTAATTGAAACACGGGAAGAGATGCTTGACGAACTGATGAAACTTCGCAAATAACCTCACTACTTATTTTATCCCTCCCTGCAAACTACGCTTACCCAAAGATTAGCGCATATTTGTCTTACATATTTTAATGCTTGCATATCCGGCAAAAGCCAAAAATAACCAAAAATTCCCCTTTCTTCTCCATACCGGTATTACTATAATTCTACAATAGTGATAGTTTTAAGAAATCTTCTCAATTTAAACAATTAAGGTATTATTAACTTACCAATTATAAAATTAGAAAGTTAGGAGACATGCGCTACGTAATAGTTATCCCTGATGGTGCCGCCGACCTACCCAATCAACTTCTCGCTGACAAGACCCCACTTGAAGCTGCTGCAATCCCTAATATGCATCGACTTGCCCGTGAAGGAATTATCGGTAAAGCCGCTACGGTTCCCGAGGGTATGTCACCAGGTTCCGATGTAGCCAATCTCTCCATACTCGGTTACTCTCCCAAGGAATTCTATACTGGCAGAGCCCCCCTAGAGGCGGCAAATAGAGGCATAACTCTCAGTGCCAAGCAAGCTGTATTCAGAGCCAACACTGTAAGTATCCGCGACGGCATAATGCAGGATTTTGCCGGTGGCCACCCCAATAATAACGAGGCGTATCAACTCATAGATTTTATTGAGGCCAATCATAAGTTACTCGGGGTAAAATTTCATCACGGGGTAAGTTATCGCCATCTCTGTGTAGTTGACAATCTGGCAGATTGCATTCCTCAGACTACCCCCCCCCACGATATTACCGATGAGCCGGTAAACCCGTATCTTCCTGAGTCAGAAATACTGAAACAGATTATGCAGCGCAGCGCCAAACTGCTTGTCGATTACCCACTGACCGCCCAGCGCCTGGCTCTAGGCAAAAACCCGATTACCCAGTTATGGCTCTGGGGCGGAGGCACCATGCCCAACCTACCAACCTTCAAGGAGAAGTTCAACCTCACCGGCGCTATGATCAGTGCAGTCGATCTCCTACAGGGAATAGCCAGATTGGGAGGGCTAGAAGTTATCAATGTAGAAGGGGCAACCGGTTTCTATGACACCAATTATCAGGGCAAAGGCGAAGCTGCAATCAAAGCCTTGCAAAGTATGGATCTGGTTATTATTCATGTAGAGGCGCCGGATGAAGCCGGACACAATGGCGAAGCGCAGGAGAAGGTAAAAGCTCTAGAGAATATCGATAAGTATATTGTAGGGCCACTTCTTGACGAAGCCACAAAGACTGGCGATATACGCATACTCTGTATGCCTGACCACCCTACACCGCTTGCTATCAAGACCCATACGCCGGATCCAGTACCCTACACCATCTGGGGGCCAGGCATAACTCCTGATACTGCAGACAGATTCACCGAAGCTGCAGCTGAAAACGCAGATATTACAATAGGCAACAAGGTAATCGATAGACTTATCAATTTCTAAATTATACTATCTTGGATAAATTAATAAGCCTGGACTCAAATGCTCGAGTCCAGGCTTATTGTTGCTATTATATATGGGAAGGCCGATATTAACCAAAGTAACGATCAAGCAATCCTTTGAAGGCACAGCCATGGCGCGCTTCATCCTTACACATCTCATGAACGGTATCATGAATAGCATCATACCCCAACTCTTTGGCCTTCTTAGCGATATCCAGCTTACCCTGAGTTGCTCCATGCTCAGCCTCAACTCGAACCTGCAGGTTAGCCTTGGTATCAGCAGCCACAACCTCTCCCAGCAGTTCAGCAAAACGGGCTGCATGATCCGCTTCTTCAAACGCAATACGCTTATAAGCTTCAGCAACCTCAGGGAATCCTTCGCGATCCGCTTGCCGACTCATTGCCAGATACATCCCTACCTCGGTACACTCACCGGTAAAATTAGCTCTCAAGCCTTCAAGAATCTCAGAATCTACATCCTTTGCCACACCGATTCGATGTTCATCGGCAAATACCAGCTCCCCCTCCGCCTGCATTACAAACTTATCCTTTGTCGCCCCACAAGTAGGACATACTTCAGGCGCTTCGTTCTCTTGAGTGTAACCACAGATAGTACATACATACTTTGCCATTTCAAACTCTCCTTAATCAAACTAGTAGTAAATGCTACATAAATAAGCGTTGACGCTTTTTATTTGTTATAATCCAACAAGATACCATTTGGTATCACTAATTTCACCTAATTTTCAGCGCTTCTGCCGCCAGGCACTCATTACAGATTCCCCGGAGCTGAAGAACGATCGAATGCACCTCACCCACCTCTTCAAGTTTACCCTTTGCAAAGAGTTCCATAACCCCACGAAATTGAAAGTCCTTGATCTTCCCGCAGCGCTCACACAAAAAGTGTTGGTGCTCAGCAGTATCAGCATCATAACGCACTCGCTCGCAGAGCTGCTCAACCTTTATTGCCACCCCAATATCTTCAAATAGCGCAAGGGTCCGATATACCGTATCCTTGGATACCGAAGGCAGCTGCGGCCGCACCCGGTTATAAACCTCATCCACCCCAGGGTGTTCATCGGTAGCAGCCAGCGCTCTAAAGATCTCAATTCTCTGTGGCGTAACCTTGAACTTCTCTTCGCGACACCGCTCGATAAAATTCTCAACCTTACACTCAACCAGTTCCTTTGCAAACTCCACAGCCACCTCCTTATACAGTGCTCGGAATATGATACATCCCACTCAGCTCACCTGCGGCAGAAAACTAATTAATAACTATTACTAACTAAGAATATATCCTATTTAGCCTCCTAAGCAAGTAAAAATTTAAAATATTTAAAAAAAAATGGTCTTGCAACCTCAAACAAATCCCCTATACTACGAAATACAAACTTGTTGCGGAGCTGGCGGAATGGCAGACGCGCTAGATTTAGGATCTAGTTTCTTACGAAGTGGGAGTTCAAGTCTCCCGCTCCGCACCAAAAAAATTAATTGAGTCTACTCAATATTACATAGACCCTGATCCTTCCGATCAGGGTCTTTTTACTAAAATTTCGTCGGAGAATAATCAGTATGAATATCCACAGACCTCTATTAAGATTATTCTTACTCTTATTTTCAATATTTTTCTCCACATTGATCATACTAGGCTCAGGACTACTGGTTGTTTTCACCTGGGAGTATCTGCCTTCTGAACTCCGGAGCAATAACGTCAGTGAGATTGACATAAGCAATATTCCCTTTATCTTTTGCAACACCCTGGCCTCGGTGATTACGGCCTGTATCTGCTTATATCTCTGGAAACAAGTTATAAGCAGAAATGAAGCTAAGCTACAGCTCTCTGCTACCGACAATGTAGTGCTCCGGAGCCCAGCCCCCATTCCGCTTAAAATTTATTTTAAGTACTGCCTGCTAATAATCGGCCTCGCTTTTGTCATTGATTTTATCAACACCCGAATGCTTCATCTGTCAGATATCCCGCAGTGGCAAAGAGCTCTGCTAGGCGAGTCCAACAACTCTTCTGCTCTTCAGATAATGCTCTTTATAGCCATTGTCATCCTCGCTCCACTCTGGGAAGAGATAGTATTCCGCGGTATACTCTTTTCCGGCCTAGCCCTACTGCTTCCGGTAAATATATGTATCATTATAACCTCTCTGTTCTGGGCGCTGCTCCACTCACTCCAGTATAGTGCCATTTTCATTTTGGAGATAGTGGTCATCGGTTGTGTAATCGCCGGAGCGCGTACCGCGACCAGGTCACTGCGAATTCCGCTCATGATGCATATTACCAACAATTTAATTGCATTTATTCACTTATATACCTATAGTTAGTGTCTATATTCACAATCAGCACTCAATATTTACTTTATTTAGGGTTGGGTATGCACAGGAAGATAACGACGATTAACCAAGTAACGATTATGGGGCTGGGGCTCTTTGGCGGCGGGGTAGGAGCAGCAGAATACTGGGCCAAACAAGGGGCAGAGGTTACAGTTACCGATCTTAGAGATGACCAGACATTGGCACCGTCCATCCAGGCGCTCAAAGAATATTCCAATATCAACTATGTGTTCAAGGAGCACCGAGAGAGTGACTTCACCACTACCGACCTGCTGGTGGTCAATCCTGCAGTAAAGCCGGACAACAAATTCCTCCAGCTTGCCAGACTGGCGCAAGTGCCGATTACGACTGAAATTGGCACCTTTATCCAGAAACACCAGAAAGAGTTGCATAATCCAATATTGGCGGTAACGGGTTCCAACGGCAAGTCCACGACTACCTCACTGCTCACCAGCATTATCCATAGAATTCTCCCTGAAGCTCTTAGTGGCGGCAACCTAGGAGGATCACTCCTCAGTAAGCTCGGCACCTATCCGGCCAAAACTCCGGCCATCCTTGAACTCTCATCCTTTCAGCTACACTACCTTGCCGAAGAAATGTTTGCGCCAGAGATCGCCATAATCACCAATCTTGCCCCCAACCACTTGGACTGGCACCAGACTCTGGAGAACTACTATGCTGACAAGAAAGAACTGATACGGAGACAGACCAGCTCTAACTTCGCAATATTAAACTCACAAGATCCAATTCTTCGAGAATGGGCAGACTCTGCCACATCTACAGTTATCACTACCGAACTTGCTGATTCTGAAAAAGACAACACTGCTTTTATCCGCGGCGACGAGTTCATAATCCGCCACCAGACTCACGAGACCATACTATCAAATCTATCCGACCTCAACTTACCCGGCAAACACAATATTGCCAATGCGTTGCAAGCTCTCACCGCAGCCTATATCTTCTTTCAGGACAACCAGCTTCCTTTCTCTGCCAGCACCTTAAATGCAGGACTGAGTAGTTTTCATGGTCTAGCCCATCGCCAGGAGGTTGTTGCACGGAACCAAGGTATCACCTACATCAATGACTCTATCGCTACCACTCCAGAGAGCACTATAGCCGCGCTCAATTCCTACCCAGAGGAGGACATAGTTATAATCGCAGGCGGATATGACAAAGAGATCTCACTGACTCAGATGGCAGAGGAGATAGCTCACAAAGCCTTAGCAGCCGTACTTATCGGGAACACCGCTCCCAAAATAGCCCTGGCGATCAACCGCATCAACCCCGATTATAACCTCACCGTTATTACAGATAATGATTTTTATCAGGCAGTCAACATCGCCAGCCAGCAACTCAAAACCGGCATAGTTCTACTCAGCCCCGGGTGTGCAAGTTATGACATGTTCAAAAACTTCCAGGAACGGGGGGACAAATTTAAAAAAATTACTAAAAAAATATTATAATGTTACCATTATCTACCCAAAGTATAACCACTTATCCTACTGTTACTTATAAACACTCCCCCCCTATCTACATTCGGCAACACTAAAATCACACACAAACAACATGTATTTTAAATATTGTTTAACTATATTTGTAATACTATAATAAAACATAAAGATAATGGATTATTTGAATGATGCATACTTACAGGCAAAAGAACAGCATGACCAAACGGAATTTATTAACACCTAATGATGCTCTTGATTCACATCAGGAGCGAATACTGGTTGTAGACGATGACGCTACGCTACGCATGGTCATAAGCGAGGCCTTATCCGCTTGCTCCTATGATATTCAAGACGCCTGCGATGTTCCCTCAGCGAAAGAGCTGATTATGCATAACAACTACGATCTAATAATCTCAGACGTAGTAATGCCTGGAGAATCTGGGGTAGAACTTCTAAGCTGGAGTAAAGCGAATGATGTCAAGTCTTCATTTATCATAATGACCGGACATGCAGAGCTCAATGCCATCGCTGATGCCCTGAACTACGGGGCAAGCTACTTTCTGCGCAAACCTTTCCGCCCTATGGCTCTTATCGAAGCAGTCAGCAAGATTCTGGAGAACGAACGCCTACGTCGTCAGAATGATGAACTGCGAACCAAACTTGCACGCTATAATGAACAATTGGAGAAGGATATAAAAGAAGCCAAACTTGAAAATCAGAAACTCTACATGGCCACACTCACCAGTCTGACCAACGCTATTGATGCCCGTGACGAATACACTTGTAAGCACTCCAGTTCAGTTGCCGACTTAGCGCAGTCACTGGCAAAGAATATGGGAATGTCTGAGACCTTTCAGTCAACAATCCGTACTGCCGGGCAACTCCACGATATCGGTAAGATTGCTATACCGGAGCATATCTTGCTCAAGCCTGCCAAGCTTACCGGTGAAGAGTACGCACTGATCAAAGAACATCCGGTTCAAGGCGAGCGTATCCTCCGGCCGATCCCTGAATTTGAAACCATCCTTCCCGCAATCAGGCATCACCATGAACGGTTTGATGGTCATGGTTATCCAGACAACTTGATAGGCGATGACATTCCTCTGATTGCCAGAATTATCTCGGTCTGTGATACCTGGAACGCCATGCGCACCAACCGGCCATACCGGGCAATCATGCCGTTTGAGCAATCTTTAAGCATCATCTCTGAAGAGCGTAGCAAGCAGTTTGACCCGGATATTGCCAATACTTTTATTGATATGATCAAATCCACAGAAATACCGGTATATCAATAGTTCTTCAAAAGACCTGGACTACCCCGGCAAACGCATAATCAAAAGATAAGTCAATCTCCAAGCATTGAAATATTAGCTTAGTATACATGTAGCTATCTCCAGCAAGAGCAAAATTCAAATAAACCTATCTTTATTATTGACCTAACCAGCAATACACCTAAAATATACAGAATTGTATTGCTACTATTGGGAGAAGGCAGTAAAAAATAATTTTAAACATGAAGAAGGTCACAAAGATGTCAGAAAATGAATTAAAAATTTGGGTAGACGGCGAACTCAAGCTCAAGAGTGAAGCCAAGATCTCGGTCTTTGACCACGGTTTATTGTATGGTGATGGACTCTTTGAAGGCATTAGAGCTTACAACGGTAAGATCTTTCTCTGCGCCGAGCATATCAATCGCCTATACGAAGGCGCACATTACGTCAATATTGAGATTCCATTCAGCAAAGAAGAGATGGTCAAGGCAATAGAAGAGACCCTCAGCGCCAACGCACTGACAGAAGCATATATTCGCCTCATCTTAACCCGCGGTGTTGGCGATCTCGGTCTTGATCCCCGTAAATGCCCCAAACCTTCAGTAATTATTATTGCCGCGAGTATTGAATTATACCCCGAGGAGCTGTACGCAAAAGGTCTGGAGATAATAACTTCAGCAGTGCCGGCCGTCCATAGTGAAGCGCTCAATCCCCGGGTCAAGAGCTTGAATTATCTCAACAATATTCTAGCCAAAATGGAAGCTATCCGTGCCGGAAAACTTGAAGCGATTATGCTCAATCATCAGGGACATGTTGCAGAATGCAGTGGTGACAATATCTTTATTGTCAAGAACGGAGTAGTCAAGACCCCGGCAGTATTCTCATCTATTCTTGAAGGTTGCACCCGCAATCTAGTTATCGATCTGGCCAAGGAAGCCGGCTATCCTGTAGAAGAGACGACCCTGCAGCGCTACGATCTCTACACAGCAGATGAGTGTTTCCTTACCGGTACCGGCGCCGAGGTTATTCCGGTAATAGATATTGACGGACGGAGGATTTGTACCGGTAAGCCTGGTGCGATCACTCTGAAGCTACTGCAAAGCTTCAGAGAGTTTATCAGAAACCACTAATCCGTTGTTTTCTCAACAGTTGTCGTCTGAGCTTATACCATGTTATGTGTCAGGTGTATTTATTGCATTTACAACTTTTTAATAAGGATTATATATGCCCGAAATACGTATGGCAAACGGACCGCTTAAAGGTCAAGCAATCCAAATTGAGGATAAAGCTCTCACCATGGGTAGAGATGACAACTGTACCATTCAGATTATGGATAAAGGGGCAAGCCGTAAGCATGCGGAAATCTTCCGCATCGGCGAGATGTGTTTTATCCGGGATTTCAAGAGCAAGAACGGTACATATCTCAATGACAGCCGAATAGAAGAAGAACTGCTCCGTGATGGTGACACTATCAAAATCGGTGGCTGCATCATAGATTTTTTCGCAGTTTCCAGCCAGAATATGCTTGAGCGGGTAGAATTCTTCGATGATGATGACAGCAGTGCCAGCCTGGAGCTTGATCTGGCAGATCTTACCGATCTAACTGCATCGCAAGGTGACGGCGCAGACATGTACCGTCTGCGCAGCTTATACCGACTCGGCCGGATAATCGATCAGTCCAAGAACGAGAAGTCACTTATTGATGCCGCTCTCCCCCTTATCACTGAACATTTCAATTCAGAGATGACCTACATCTTTATCCGCAACAGCGAGACTGAAGAGATAGAGTCAATTGGTTCAGATATCAAGAAAGGGATGGAGAGAGATAAGATCTCACGCTCAATTATCAAACGCGCTATAGATGATTCAATGGCCATTCTGACTACCGACGCAACCCGGGATGGTCGTTTCAGCGCTCAAGAGAGCATTCTGGTAAATAATATCCGTAGTGTCATATGTGTCCCCTTGTCGCTTTCGGGGAGTATCAGCGGCGTATTATACCTGGCTAGTAATACCCCGGCGGTCACCTTCCGTGAAGAAGATTTGGAATTGGCTGCGGCCATGGCCGACCAGGTCGGTCTAGCTCTAACCAACTTCAATTACCGCAGCCATCTGCGCGAAGACCTCCTGAGCACTATCCGCACCCTGATTCTTGCGGTGGAAACGAGTGCTCCAGAGATCAGAGGGCGCTCACATACTATTTCTGATCTTGCCTACAGAATCGCCAAAAACCTCAATCTCAACGAAGAGGCACAGCACATTGTCATACTTGCAGGTCTACTCTGCAACATCGGCATTTTAAACCCTGAGGCAAAAGCAGTCTTCTGTCAGAGTACCCAGGGTCTAAGTTCAGAAGAAAGGCTCGATATCGAGAGAGCCAGAATAAAAGCGACACTCAATGTTATTGCCGGTATGAAGTGTTATGACAGCATCCAGAATACCATCCGCTATATGTACGAACGCGGAGATATGAGTGGGCCAAATCAACTTGAACGCTACGAGATCCCCGAGACAGCGAAGATTCTCGGCATCTCCATTGAATTTGAAGAACAGTTACGCATCCGTGGTGAGGTCAATAAAGACCTTATTCTCCAAGAGATGCGCAGTAAAGCCGATTTCCTTTATGACAAGAGGATTATTCGCGCCCTGATGTCTGAATAAATCTACTTATCAACCAGATGTCAGCGAGCTTAACCTACATGAGACTGGAGGTTCAACTTGAATATTATTGAATGCAGCCTTACGCAAATTCTGATCTCAGAATCAAGTACCTCCCAGATTGTCGTCCTCAAAGAAAGCTCCGGCTCGCGTTATCTAAGCATTGAGATCGGCATCAATGAAGCTCTGGCAATCAAGAACTGTATCGACGGCTTTGAGATGCCACGTCCATTGACGCACGATCTACTCTACCACACAATCGAAGCCTTATCCGCCAGCATCAAGCATATTATTATCTCCGACATCCGTCCGCTAGATGAGGGTGGCGCGGTTTTTTTCAGTATCCTGGTGCTTGAGGACTCAGCCGAGCAGGAAATCTCTATCGACTGCCGCCCCTCTGATGCAATTGCCCTAGCGGTGCGTTGCGGCTGTAAGATTTTTATAAATTCTGATGTTCTGAATATTGCTGCAGAATAATTCGAGCCTACCGAATAATAATAAATTTTTCTGCCATTTTGTTGAGTAAGCTGACTCTATACCGTATAGTATAGTTAGATTGAACCTCACCCGGAACAATATCGGATTTAACCAGCATAAGAAGGAGTTCAGATCCAGAGTTAAAAGATCCTTACACTAATTCCCAACAACACTATCAGCATCTGATACAACGTGTTTTTGCTTTGAGGAGTCAGAAATGGCAAGCGCCAGCACTAAGGTTAAGTTCTCATCACTATTCACCCCTGAGCAGGTACTCTGCGCTATCGAGTCAGATAAGCGGGATCTGGCAATAATGGAGCTTCTGCGTAAGCTTGCTTACGAACATGGCGTAGGTAATGTCTCGGAAGTATTTGACGAGATTATCAAACGCGAAGAAGAGATGTCCACGGTCATCACCTCTGGTATCGCCATACCCCATGCCAGGATATCTACCGTATCCGAACTTGTCGTCGGCATCGCCACCTCCACCAAAGGTATTGAATGGACAGATAACAGCCAGATCGCGGTTATTATCCTACTCCTTATCCCCAAGGAACAGCCTGGGCTATACCTACAGGCTATCAGTGCCCTAGCCAGTATCTGCAATGCTCCAGACTCTGCCACAAGCATCAGCAACCTAACCACCTCCGACGAGCTCTGGCGTTTTTTTGACCGAGGCGGACTAATCCTGCCCGACTACATCTGCGCCGGTGATGTTATGCGTGAGATAGATATCAAACTCCACGAGAATGACACCCTGGAAAAGGCTATTGATTATTTTGTCAAATACAATTACCTCAGCCTACCCGTAGTCGACACCAACAATGAACTTATCGGCGTTGTCTCGGCTCAGGAACTCCTCAAAGTCGTCCTTCCAGACTACATACTCTGGATGGATGACCTCTCCCCGATAATTAATTTTGAGCCATTTGCCGAGATTCTACGGCGTGAGAGTATGACCTGGCTGGCAGAAATAATGACTACCGAGGTTCCCAGCATCCAGATTACCGCTCCAGCCGTTCAAATAGCCAAAGAGATGACCAGAATGAACGCCACCCGGGTCTATGTTCTTGAAGACAAGCAACTAAAAGGGGTTATCTCGTTACGCGGTTTTCTCAGCAAGGTTCTGCGGGAATAGCTGCCAAACTAGACATTTTTTTACCAACATCGACAATCAGGAGTAGCATATGCACTCAGATGAAGTAGGAAAAGTTGAGATTCGCCCGCTGCTAATCCGCGGCGCAATAATGATCGCAATTACCATACTTGTAGCGTATCTAGGCAAGTTGGCAAAGCTTAGCGAAGAGCAGATAATGTCTTCGTCAATTTTCATTATGATAATCATGTCCACGCTCCTCTTCTGGGCATTTAGGCTAGCGATAGCTTTTGTCGGCACCGGCGTTCTCTTTGCCAGCCGGGTCATCACTGTGACTCAGTTCACTCACGACACAGAGTTGCCGATTATCCTCTTTCTTGTTGGGATGATGGTTATTGTCGGCGTACTGAAGGAACTCGGCCTCTTTACTTGGATAATCCAACTTGTAGTAAATTGCCAGCAATTATCCGGCCTGATGTTTATCGGCATTATTGTCTATTTGAGCGCCCTGCTTGCCTGCGCCGTAGATGAAGTTACCAGTATCGTCTTTATCTCAACTTTGATCTTCCAAGTATGCGAGACCCTCAAGATCCGCGCGACCCCGTTTATCATGATAGCAGTTCTCGGTACCAATGTCGGCAGTGCCGGAACCATGCTGGGCAACCCTGTAGGTATTCTCATCGGCAGCAGAGGTAACCTGAGCTTTATCGACTTTATCTACTGGGCCTTTCCGATCATGCTTATAACCCTCACGGTTTCATTATCCATCCTCCTCTTCTGGTTCAGAAAGGATATAGCCCTCCTTGACGAACGCCTAACGCAACGCCGGGATATGGGGCTCTCACTCGGCCCTCTTGTGCAAATCCCGTATAAACGCGGCCTCTTTATTCTCCTGGCGATGATAGCATTTATCGCTTCACACCACACACTTGAGCACAATCTCGGACTTGAAGCCAATACCCTGATGATAGTAGCCCCGTTGGTAGTCGCCGGTTTTCTAATGATCTGGCGCTATAAGCGCGCCAGGCACTATATCGAAGACGAGGTCGAATGGTGGACATTGCTCTTTTTCATGATGCTATTTGCCGTGGCCGGCTCACTCGAACATAGCGGGGTAACCCTGCGCATTGCCAATGAATTCAAGTCCAGCTTTGGTTCGGTTCCCTGGCTCCTGACTCCTGCGGTTATCTTCATCTCGGCGATGGGGTCAGCCTTTGTCGACAATGTTGTCTTTGTCGCCGCCTTCCTCCCGGTCGTCGAGCACCTAAATAATTACCAATTATGGTGGGCTCTACTCTTTGGTGCCTGTTTTGGTGGAAACATCACAATGATCGGCTCGACCGCAAATATTGTCGCCCTGGGAATGCTGGAGAAGCGCTGCCGCTTGCATGTTGCTTTCCTTGAATGGCTCAAGGTAGGTGCAGTGATCGGCTTGGTCTCCTGCCTCATCGCCTGGGGTGGAATTGCCCTCCTCAGCCCCTACATGCCCCAGCCATCTTCCAGCAGCAGTACAAACGAACTTGCTGCACCTGAACACACACAACAAACCGGCGCCGGCGCTCAACCGCTCGCCCAAAACTATCTCTCAAACCAAGAAGCCAAATCTGAATAAGCATCAAACTCAAACACAGGGTTATTTTTATAAAATACAAATATCAAACTTGAAAAAAAAGCCCTCTTCTTATACTATATATATGGTTCGCCATATATTATTTTGCCCTAAAAAGTCATAATTTATAGTACAGATTTAAAGGTGTTATTATGAAAGATATTCTACCCAAAATAGAATCAAGCCTGCCCGAAGCGGTATCAAAAGTCCTTAAGAGTGAAGGCAGCCTTCTTGACCAACCTATACTTTCAACTCCGACACCAGCAGCTCTAGCCATATCATATGATATTGAAGGAGCCAGCAAAGGCCAGATAACCATCCTCTTCACTGCCGCCGAAAGCGTTGCCAAGAGATTTCTAACCATTACCATCGGTGATCCCGAAGCGGCCTCTATCGAAGAATCCTGCCAGGAGGTAGGTAATCAAATACTGGGAATATCACTGGGAGCGTTGAGTAATGACGTTGCAGAGATCCGTTTGGCTGCCGCCGGCAGAGTTGTAACCCCGGAAGGCACCTCCAGCCTGACCGGCCAGACAAATAACTATCTGGCCAGGATAGGAACAAAAGAGTATGGAGATTTATTGATCTATTATACAATAGAATCAGAGAATACTGAAATCACTTCACCCGCAGTAGAAATCGAGAATACAAGGAATGAGATGCCGATAAAAGTAATGATTGTGGATGACTCACCGGTCATGTGCGCCTTTTTAAAGAAGATTTTTATCGAGAAAAATTATGATATTGTTGCAGTTGCCGAAGATGGGATTGAGGCTCTTGAGAAATTTCAACAATACCGTCCTGAGCTGGTTACTCTTGATATAATGATGCCGAAGATGAAGGGAACGGATGTACTGAAGGAAATTATGACCATAGCTCCGGATACCACGGTGGTAATGGCTTCTTCTATTGCCGATGCCAAGACGGTAATGAACTGTCTGCGTATTGGCGCAAAACGATATATTGTCAAACCATATGATAAAGATGCAGTGATTTCAGCGATAGACAAAGCTCTAACTGTAAGAAAGACAGTATAGAATATGAATGAAGGAATAAGCGAGTTTTTAGAACTCTTCCTCCAAGAGAGCAGCGACCGATTTACCGAATTGAGCCACGAATTGGTTGCTCTTGAGGAGAGTCCTGCAAACGAAGAGATCCTCTACTCAATCATGCGTCATATGCACAGTATCAAGGGTAGCTCAGGCATGTTCGGCTTTGATAACCTCAAGCTGATTGGGCATCGACTTGAGGATCTCTGTGAGATAGTACACAACAAGCCCAGTTTAGTAAATGCCAAGGTAATGGATATTCTATTTGCCGGAACCGACCTGCTGCACAGTGCCTTCAAGAAAATTTCTGCAAAAACCGGTCAGAGCAGCAATGAGCTTACCCCTCAGGAGAAGATGTTTCTCGATGAACTGGACGAGACCATACAGGCGCTTGCAAATGACGGCCTCGACCTCCCTACCGCCGCCAATGATCTCATCGAGAGCATTAATACGATAATCCCTTCTATTGAGGGTATTATTGATCTGGATGCAATCAAGGCAGATATTAAAAAAGTAAGAACCTGTATTGAAAGCAGTAATGAAGCCAACCTTACCGACGTCAGCAGTAACCCGATCTACTTTAACAACAAAGATATCTCGATAAATATTCAACAACTGAGTACACTCCTGGACAATGCCAATGAAGCGCCACTGGATAGCGAAAAGACCGAAGAATTCTTCACCATTCTCCAGGATATTATTGATATTGTTGAAGAAGCAAGTATAACCGAATTGAATGAGATATTATACGATATTTCAGAGAGTATCACCGTATTCACCGAGCTCGGCCTGGATTTCGATTCCCTGCAATCTGAGTATTATCGTGAATCACTCACCGAGATAATCTCCCACGGCCAAGACAGCATTGAAAAAGAAGATACGGATAATACCGATACGCAGCACAAACAGAATGAAGATCAACACCAGATACCAGCCCGCAAGACAGTGCGTGTTGAAGAATTCAAGATCGATAATTTTCTCGATAATGTTGGTGAATTGATCATACTGGGAGAGATCTTCAACAACCTGCAGAAGAAATTTTCAAAGATCGTCACTTCCGATCAACTAGAACTGGTCAGAGAATTTACCGGTGCCAACAATGACTTCAGCAAACAGGTCTTCGGTCTCCAGAAATCACTGATGGATATCAGACGGATAGAGATCAGTACTATCACGGCTAGTGTCTCCCGTCTGGTTCGCGATACCGCCCGCAGTCTGGAAAAAGAGATCTCATTTGTAGTAATCGGTGAAGATTCGGTCATAGACAAGAGCCTACTTGATGATATCAATACCTGTGTCGTCCATATTGTCCGCAACGCCTGTGACCACGGCATAGAGTTACCCACAGACCGGGTACGAGTTGGAAAGAAACGGAGCGGTACAGTCACGCTATTCGCCTCGAATGAAGACAACTCACTCATTCTCAAGATCAGTGATGACGGCAAGGGAATAGACACCGAGATGATTACTGATAAATGTATCAAGGACGGGATCTACACTCAAAACGAGATCGAGCTGATGAGCGAGCGCCAGATAATGGAGACGATCTTCCAAAACGGCTTCTCTACAGCCCATGAAGTATCCGATATTTCCGGCAGAGGTGTAGGTATGAGTTCCGTTCTTGACAACATCAAGAAATCTGGTGGGCTGGTTGAGATTAATAGCGAACTCGGCAAAGGCACAACCATTTCCATAAAAGTACCATTATCAATAATGCTCTCGGTGGTAGACGGTCTGGTAGTAAAGAGTGGGGGTGAAACCTTTATTATTCCTATCCGCTATGTTGTCGAATCATTCTACATTACCAAGAAGGATATTATTGAATACCAGCAACGCGGTAAGTGTGTTAGGCTTCGAAATGAAGTTCTACCGGTCGTAAATCTGGATAACATACTTGATCTGCCCAAAGGCAAGTGTGATATCTGCGTAGTTATCAAGTGTGACGCTTCCCGCTTCTGTATGGTTGTAGATGAGATACTAGATCACCAGCAAGTGGTTATCAAACGTATCAACGGGCTGGAAGGGGTACGGGGAATCATGGGCGGGGCTCTGCTTGGTGACGGTACTGTCGGTCTGGTTCTCAATATTGATGTTATGGGGGGATTGTTTATCGACTGATAAATAAACCTGTGCCGACTCAAGTCCTTTCACGATAATTCTCCGACCGAAACCAGTAGTAGATTCAAGCCCAACCCCATACAAAATAAACCATACTCTCCACACATTCCCCAAAAACTCCTTTATGCTTCATCTGCTGCCATCGGTAGCCCTTCGATTCAACTCATCGTCTTCCAGATCCTCCTTGACCAACGCCAGAAAATCAACAGCCTCCAACTTTGATGAAATCTCCTGCCTGACCCCGCTGAACAACTCATGCAGCAATTCGTGAATTCTAGACTCCCCTCGCACCGGCACACTGAGATCCAGTTTGTGTATCGCCTTGAAGATCGTATAAACCGTAATTTGCGCAATATCCCTGCCTGGAGTATAAGCGTCTTCCTCGGTCTTGACCTCACGTATCAGACCATGATCAAGGAGCTTAACCATAATATTCCTGATAATCAACGGCGGGGTTGAAAACTTCTGGGCGAGATAATCTATCATATTCGCCCTTGCCTCACCGTTATAGAAACTCTTGCAAATATGCGCCATTACCAGAACAGCCAGATACAACTCGTAATGATAGCCTTTTTTATGTATATGCGAAATAGTCACCAAATCGTAGTAATTCTGAATATTAAACGCTATTTCAGCTCCCAGCAGAATAACCGACCAGACCATCCAGACCCAGATCAAAAATACCGGAAATACCAGCAGCGTACTCCCATACAGCCGGGTCAAACTGGTAGCGGAATAATTAACATAATATGAAAATCCAAGCTTCATTAACTCAAGGATAATACCCGAAAAAAAACCGCCGATAAGCGCAGGAAAAATTTTTACGCGGGTATACGGCATAAATACAATCAACAGGAATACTGCAAAGGCGGTCAGAGTCAGCGAGAGTAACCCCAGAGTAACCTTTACCATAAATGACTGATGCGTCTTAGTGAGACCCGGTTCAGCTTCAACTCCATCCTCCTCTCCCGCCCCCCCCGATTCAGCAGTACCTCCTCCAGCTTGCGAACCAGCTGTATTCAAGTGCGAGACTATCAGTGCATACGCCTCATCCTTGGTCTGCTCGATGCTTTCAGCAACTTTGATCGTCACCAGTTCTACCTGTGAATTCAGATATACTGAGAAACTCATCATAATCGGTATCGCAATTATGGCAGCAAAGTACGCAACCAGCCGATTGAGCAACTTGCGTTTGCGTTGCACCTGCCAGATTGCATTAAACGCCTTTTCAATATTGGCTATCAGAGTATAGGCAATATAAAAGAGCACAATAAAACTCACACCGACGATCTCTTTGGCCTTGGCCGCAAAACTACGGATCAGATCCAATAGCGGCTGCAACTGCGGGACATCGGGAAATTTGGTCTCAATAGATGAAATGAAACTCTGCACATAATTTTCATGTTCGCTCGTCCCGAGCATCGAAGCAACCGCGATACCGATAAAGATCAGCGGCACCAGCGCCACAATAGACTTGAAGGAGAGAGCGGAAGCAGCGTTGATAGTCTGATGCCTGATCACGGATTTATAACATTCGGTAAAGAATACTCCCAGATACTGTAGCCGCTTTCTACCGCCATCACTAGTCGGTATCTCCTCATAATTCACATGCGTTTCAAATTTATGTTTGAGCTTGTCTAGAATACTCATTATCCCTTTTCCAATCTAGTACCCGGATCTCAATTAATCTCTAGTATTATACATTATAGCATTATTGTCAAAGAAAAAGCTATTTTTATGTTAGCGATTACCCGGCTCAGCAATTGACTTAGACCAATGCTATCAATAAGATATAACACTGAATACCTAATAAAGAAAGGAATAAAGGATGCGCATTGGAGTACTTGGAGCAGGTTATGTCGGCTTGGTGACTGGAACATGCCTGGCAGAGATGGGTAATCACGTACATATCGTAGATATTGCTCAAGAAAAGATTGCCAGCCTGATGCAGGGCAAGAGTCCTCACTTTGAACCCGGGTTAGACGAACTGCTCAAACGCAATATCGATGAAAACCGGATTACCTTCAGTACGGTAGTAGAGAATGCGGTAAAGGGTAAGGAGGTAATCTTCCTCGCAGTGGGCACTCCGATGAGTGAGGATGGTTCTGCCAATCTGGATTACATCAACCAGGCGGCAATAGATGTTGCCAGAAATATGGAGAGTTACAAGACTATTATTATCAAATCCACCGTACCTGTCGGCACCAACAATACTATTCACCAGCTAGTCAGCCAGAATACCGAACATCCTTTCGATATCGTAAGCAACCCCGAATTTCTCAAGGAAGGCGCTGCCATTGATGACTTTATGCGTCCAGACCGGGTAGTCGTCGGTGTACGGAGTGAGAAGGCAGAGAAGAAGATGAAGCATATCTACGGGCCCTTCGTCCGTACCGGCCACCCGATCATGGTCATGGATCCCGAGAGTGCAGAGATGGTGAAATACGCCAGCAATGCCCTGCTGGCCAGCAGAATATCCTTTATGAATGAGATTGCCAATATCTGTAGTTCGGTCGGAGCGAATGTCGAGCTGGTGCGCAAAGGGGTTGGCAGCGACCGCAGACTCGGCGGAGCCTTCCTTTTTCCAGGTCTGGGTTACGGCGGTTCCTGCTTTCCCAAGGATGTGCGGGCATTGTCGCACGTAGCCCGGGGAGCCGGGGTCAATTCCTTCCTCTGCGACGCTATTGACAAAGTAAATTCCGAACAAAAATATGCCCTGATACCGAGCATCCAGCGAGTTTTAGGACAAGATCTGAGTGGAAAGCGCTTCGCCCTCTGGGGGCTTGCCTTCAAACCTCGAACCGATGATATCCGCGAAGCACCATCACTGTATATGATTGAGCGGCTCATCAGCCAGGGCGCAAGTATTATCGGTTACGACCCGGAAGCAAAGACCTCCACCCGTAAAGAACTTGGCGACAGAATTGAGTACGCCGATGACGCCTATACCGCGCTGAAAGGCGCAGATGCTCTCATCATCTGTACGGAGTGGAATGAATTCAGAGCCCCGGATCTCGACCGCATCAAAGAGCTTCTCAAAAGCCCGCTCATCTTTGACGGGCGCAACCTCTACGATCTGGAGGTAATGCAGGAAGCCGGATTCACCTATATCTCAATCGGCAGACCCGAGGTAAATTAAAGTATACTGACGGAGCGATAACCACAAATTGCCAGTTAATCTATTGCCAAACGAGACAGCGAATCGGAACCACCCGTCAAACGGGTGGTTCGCTCGGGGCTATAAGCCCTTATTACCCGCAACGTCTCAAGACGCTCTGCTTTCACTTCGTTCAAGCTACTAATGCTTTTGACTCGTTGCTACCCCTAAAAGGGGGATTGTTATTACTTGCCACCCTTAAAAGGGTCTTCAAACTCTTTCACACTCAATTTATCTAAAGCTATATCTCGACTCTCCTGCTCACGGATATACTTCTTCACCGTAGCTTCATTAAAACCAACCGTACTTACATAATAACCTTCTGCCCAAAAATGCCTGTTCCCAAACTTATACTTTAAATTTGCATGTTTATCGAATATCATAAGCGCACTCTTGCCTTTAAGATACCCCATAAATTGAGCCACACTGAACTTTGGTGGAATACTTAACAACAGGTGCACGTGATCGCTCATCATATGCCCCTCTATAATATCAACTCCCTTATAACTACATAACCGTTGAATTATCTCTTTTATACTCTCGCGATATTGACCATATATTATCTTTCGCCTATACTTAGGACTGAATACTATATGATATTTGCATAACCACTTTGTATGTGATAAACTATTCGACTTATTAGCCATTACACCTTTCCTTTCTAATTAATAGCAGCTTGAACAACTCTATTATATTTTGGAAAGGTGTATTTTTGTATAACCTTTGATTATCCACCCGCATAGCGGGTGGTTTATTGTTTCGCACTCCTGCGGAGTACTCAACTGGCTAAAGCCTACAAAAAATCAGCCCTCAGTATACCTGAGGGCTGCAATACTTGCTTCAAAACTACTGTTTTGCATCTGTTACTTACTGTAACTCAATATTTTTGATCGCCAGGTCATCAAGCTGCTTCTTGTCCACCCCTGCCGGAGCTCCAGTCATCAAGTCCATCGCCTTCTGATTCTTCGGGAATGCAATTACTTCACGAATATTATCATATCCCAGCATCATCGCCACCATTCTATCCACTCCCGGGGCAATACCGGCATGTGGCGGCGTACCATACTTTAAGGCCTCAACAAAGAAACCAAAACGCTCTTCGGCTTCAGTGCTGGAGATACCGAGAATTTCAAATATACGATTCTGAATCTTTGAATCATGAATACGGACAGAACCGGAAGCCAGTTCCACCCCATTCAAGACCAAATCATAAGAGGTTGAACGAATAGCACCAAGCTGACTCTCCTTACTGGAGAAATCGTCATAGAGCTTAGCTTCATCCTCAGGATGAATCATGGTAAACGGATGATGCGAACTTTCAAAGCGGTTATTGTCTTCCGACCATTCAAAGAGTGGAAACTCGGTAATCCAGACAAACTTGAATACACCCTTAGTGGCAAGTTTCTCCAGCGCTCCCCATTTATTCCTCAGTGCTGCAAGGGAATTATTTACCACCGACGGTTTATCAGCCATAAACATCATGACATCGCCCTTCTGAGCTCCCATGCGCTCAGCGATAGCCTCAAGCTCAGCGGTCTGGAAAAACTTGACCGGCGCCCCGTTAAAGCTACCGTCCTCAAGTATCTTAATCCAAGCCAGCCCTTTGGCGCCGTAGGCTTTTATATGCTCATGCAGTCCGTCAAGGTCCTTGCGCGAATACTTGTCCTGACATCCTTTCGCTACCAGCCCCTTAATTATCCCCCCGCTCTTAGCCACATTGGCAAAGACGCCGAAACCACATCCGGCAACCAGGTCGGTTATCTCCGAGAGCTTCATCTCAAAGCGGAGATCAGGCTTGTCGCACCCATAATCACGGATCGCCTCGGCATAAGGCATACGCTCAAATTTCGTTTCGATCTCAGCACCGATACCGTCTTTAAATGCTTCGCGCATACATTCTTCGATGATTTCAAAGATATCGTCCGGTTCGGCAAAGCTCATCTCCATATCGAACTGAGTAAACTCCGGCTGCCTGTCTGCTCTCAAATCCTCATCGCGAAAACAGCGAGCAATTTGATAATACCGGTCACACCCACCTACCATCAGAATCTGCTTGAATATCTGCGGACTCTGTGGTAGAGCATAATACATACCGTGGTGTACACGGCTGGGCACAAGGTAATCCCGCGCCCCCTCCGGGGTCGATTTACCGAGGATCGGGGTCTCAATCTCCAGAAACTCCCGGCTGTCCATCACCCGTCTAATCGCATTGATCGCCTTATGGCGCACAAAAAGATTTTTCTGCATCTGTGGACGGCGCATATCAATATAGCGATAACGCATACGCACCTCTTCACCGGCATTGGAGTATTCATCGGTATCAAACGGTATGACCTCTGACTCGCTGAGCACCTCAAAATTAATAACATCAACCTCTATCTCTCCGGTAATCATCTTGGGATTGACCATATCATCAGGCCTGGCCAGTACCTTCCCGGTGACCTTGAGCACCCATTCATTACGTACATGCTGCCCCAGGTCTAGCACCTCCGGCTTGTCCAGATCAAATTTAATCTGCGTCAGCCCATACCGGTCACGCAAATCAATAAACATCACCCCACCATGATCACGCCGGTTCTGCACCCAACCCGCGAGCACCACCTCAATACCAGCGTCGCTCTTCCTGAGTTCGCCACAGGTCTTTGTTCTAATCATTATCGCTCTTCCTTAATTTATGAATAATATTATCAAATAATATATAACACCTTGAAATAAAACGAATACTATCAGATTATATGGATAGAATAGAAAATTCAAAAAGGTTTATGCTAATTTTTTTTCGCGCTTCACTCGCTGAATTAAAACTTAACCTTCTAAATTTATCTCTAAAAAGGACAGACTCCACAGTAACTGTGGAGTCTGAAAAGGGGCGCGAAAATTGGGAAGTAATTAGGGGACAGCCCAATCTTCGCAAAGGTTGATATAATAAGCCAGTTTGGAGAAAAGGAGGAAGCTTATTATATTCTTTTTGCTTTACGTGAGTTAAAACCAAGTGTTCAGAAATAACTGTAAAGTCTTATTGTTTTTGTACTTCTTCTATCGTCTGATCTAGGAATTAATCTTCAGTAAATTTCTTTTTTTCTTCAAAAAATATCTCCGACTGTTGCAAATACTCTACAATATGCTATATTTCATAGAACATATGATTCATGAGACTTGCAGAAAAAAGGGTATAAATGATCTTCAAAGATGTCGGCATCCGCTCTGTGTGTACAGAGATCCCACCGAATATTATCACTTCCGAAGAGGTAGAGCAGAATCTGAGTCCGGTGTACAAGCGGCTCAAGCTCCCCGAAGGACGATTGGAGATGATGAGTGGAATCAAGGAGAGACGCTTCTGGGACAAAGGCACGCGACCGTCAGACGCTTCAACTCTGGCCGGTAGACGCGCCCTCGCAGCAGCGGGTATTGCTCCGGGCGATATTGATTGCCTAATCCATGCCTCGGTAAGCCGGGATTTTCTCGAACCCGCCACCGCCGCCATCGTGCACCAGAAGCTCGGCCTCAGCCCCAAATGCATGATCTTTGATCTTTCAAATGCCTGCCTAGGTGTATTGAGCGGCATGATCCAGATCGCTTCCATGCTTGAAACCGGGGTGATAGAGTCCGGACTTATCGTCTCCGGTGAGGTAGCCGAACCATTATACAACTCGACAATCAAAGCCATCCTCAGCGACAGCAGCTTGACCCGTAAGAGCTTCAAGAACCATTTTGCCAGTCTGACTATCGGCTCCGGTGCCTGTGCGCTGGTACTAACCAAGAACACCCCGACCACCCACCGTCTCCTCGGCGGCGCCCATGCCACCGATTCAATGGCGAATAAACTCTGCTACGAAGGGCCAAAGCAAAAATCCGCAGAAGGCCCGACCATGGTCACCGACAGTGAGGCGCTCCTGCACGCGGGCTGCAACCTCGCGCGTACAGTCTGGTCGCAGTTCAAAGACGAACTGGCCTGGACGGATGACACCCCTGATCATATCTTTACCCATCAGGTAGGTAGCGCCCACCAACGCCTGCTGTTCGAGGTCACTGGGCTGGATGTCACTAAGGACTTCCCCACAGTATCACGCTTCGGTAATACCGGCTCAGCAGCTCTCCCTACCGCCCTCGCCTGCGGCATACTTGAAAAAAAGATCAACAAAGGTGAAAAGATCGCCCTCCTCGGCATCGGCTCTGGCTTATCCAGTATCATGCTGGGACTTGAATACTGAACCCCGACCCAAGCTCAACTTTTATTGTAATCCCTTAAAATTCCTGTATTTCCCCTATACCAGCACCTTTATCCCTGCCGATATAAGTAATGATATATTGTATTGATATTACCGTATTATTACTTATAACTAAAATTAATAAGTAATAACTTCGCACAGGAGTCTACCTTGAAGATAAAATTGCTTATATTAGCCACATTTCTGTTGCACCTAGGCATCTCAGCCGTTGAAATCCCAGCCAAGACCATAGCCAGTCACACCTTTCGGCTGAGTCTGAAGCCACTCGATGCCGAGAGTATGGATGCCAAAGCGGCAGATCTCTATATCACCCGTTTTCCCGAGAGCGGCTGGGTCTACGAAGGCGCCTGCCAGCGACAACCGGGAAAAGGGGAGAAGGAATTCAGCCGAGTCGTCGACGTCCAGACCGATGGCGAGTATTACTTTATCTCCCGCGGCGGTGATGCCGCCGGGATGGCCACCCCGCCGCACAATAGCGATACCCCACAGATCAAGGTAACGGTAGACACCTGCAAACCCGAGGTTAAGTTTATAGCCCCGGCTCCAGGACAAATTCTCGAAGCCGCAGAGACTATCCGTATCGACTGGGTAGCGTCCGATAAGAATATGGCTCTCACCCCTATCGATATCTACTATACCGATGGCAAATCCGGTACTTGGAAGGTTATTGCCTCTGAACAACCGAATACCGGACATTTTCAGTGGCAACTCCCATTGGCCGAATATACCGATCTTAAATTCAAGATTACCGCCCGTGATACCGCTGGTAATCTCGGCGAAGTAATCTCAGACAGCACCTACCGGGTAATGCTGCCGGACAAGGTTGCCCAGAGCTACAAACCTGCCATGCCTATCGAGATCGAACTAAACCCGGTGCAGCCAAGCCTCCTTACTAAGCAACTAAAAGTCAAAACCCTGCCCGCCGGTACCGAAGTCAAGATCGAGGCCAAGGAGTATATACCAGAAGATCCACGCCCGACAACCTCCCATCCTGAACTCGACGCCAATGATACAAATATCCCTCGCGCCGAGCAGGATGTTGGCAGAGCCGCATATATCGCCTATATCATGGCCGGGAATCTAGTACGCCAGGGTAGACTCAAAGACAGTCTGCGCTACTACCGCACTGCCGTAGATGCCGACAGCAACTTCCATCAGGCCTGGAACGACATGGCACTGGTCTACAACCAGCTAGGCGCCTTCTCCAAGGCCGATAGTTGTATTGTTAAAGCACTGGCAATTGTGCCGAACAGTCCCCGTTACCTCAATACCCGGGGTTCCATCTATCAGGCCGCCGGCTTTGAAATCCTCCAGGATCCGGCTTCAGCCGAAGAATCTCTAGCCAGAGCCAACGACTTAATCCTCTTCGCAGTAAAGTGTTATGGCGACGCCGTAGCTGCAGCGCAGAGACAAGGCAAGCTCGCCGAATGCGCCGAGACCTACTTCCACCTCGGTGAGATCTGCTACTTTGCCAATCAGGATGCCACCGGTGCCCGGCAATACTGGCTCAAGGTACTTGATCTGCACTCTCCAACCCCAGACCTGGACAACATAATCCTCGATCATAACACACCGCAAGAACAACTTTCCCGGAGTATTTATGAAAAGAACACCGAACTCTGGGTCGACCTCAAGAGTTGGCAGATGTGGGCTAGGGAGTACATAGAACAGCTCAACAATCTTGAACGCGGACTGGTTCAACCCCGCCAGCCTATCAGTTCCGGCGAATTCAACCGTTACTCCGAACGTAGTCTCAGCAATTATGCCCGCCAGCCTATTGCGGCCACAGGTGAGGCATACACCCTCACCCCCGGAAATATCTACTACCAGTCAGTCCCCTATACCCAGGATCAGAATTTAAATAATAACCAGCAGTACACTCTGCGTAAAGCCCCACAAGGAGAGTATATCCTGCCGTCCTCCCAGAATCCGGGTTCTGACATCTATATCCCGCTGGAAGCCGGCACCATTCCCCCAAAAGGCAAATGGGCACGAGCCGACTACGGTAACGCCCCAGACTATACCTTCCGCAATCAATGACCCATACCCCTCTTCTGCTTCCCCGCATTTCAAGCATTGATATACGGGGAATATTTTTATCTAAAAAATTCTTTTTTGGTAAAGTCCGATAATACTGCACCGATAATTCTGACACAGCCCGATTTATCGATAAAATAACGGTATTTATTATAGACTGCGAGAGCATGAAGCCCTTGCAGCAGTATTCCTACAACCCTTTGGGGAGGGTTGCCGGAATTGACCAAAGCACAAAGATAATACATCTTATTTTAAGCAGACTTCATTACAGCCAGGGAGGGTTAGTATGAGTGCTACAACTGCAGTGGATAGCTATGATGCGCTATCCCTAACATTTTCTACCGAATCACACCTGCAGACTAATACCAGCAGGCAGTCCTTGAATTCAAATTCAACCGACGGCAATGATTCCACCGAAGCAACCACAAACGTATCCGTATTCTCCGACAGCTTCGAATTCTCCGCCCGGAGCAGCTTCAGCAGTACCGTCTATCAAGCCCCACTCCTTCGCCCAGCCCAGAACAGTCAAGTTCAGGCTCAATCGCTCAATATTCCGCTGTCATCAGAAGAAATTGCAGAGCGTTACAATACCAAGCTTGATGATCTTTACGGTATTGATACCGCTGAACGCCAAGAGCATCAAGGTGCCCTAACCGGATTGAAAATGATCGACCCCGAACTCGCTGAAAAAGCCATGTTTCTAATTACGCTGATGGGCAAGGATGAGGCAGATAAATTCCTTTCCAGCATTTCAGAATTCAACAACAAAATCAATGCGGTTCAGACCGGCAATTTTTCCATGAATGTTGTCGCCAGCAGCAGTTCAACCACCTTGGACAAAGTCTATTCCGAACTCAGAAACAATGCAACCCAAGCCCTGGAGAAATACAGTAGTGTTATCGCTGAGCGCTTCAATATCGAGATCAATATCGAAAGTCTAAATATTGGTGAATCGGCATTCTGTGATCCTCTAGTATTAGATCTCGACGGTGACGGTATTGATCTAAGCGGAGTCGAAGACGGGGTTCTATATGATATCGACGGCGACGGAACAAAGGAACAGACCGCATTCATCCGTGGTGATGACGCCCTGCTGTATTTGGACAATAACGGTAACGGACTAGCGGACTCCGGTCTTGAGTTATTTGGCGACCAGGAAGGGGACGCCAACGGCTACGCCGAGCTGGCAAGATATGATGAAAACAATGACGGCAAGATAGACGAACTTGATTCGGTGTATGCAAAACTACGCTTATGGCAGGACAAAAATACAGACGGCGTAAACCAGGAGTCCGAGAGCCTTACTCTGCTTGAAGCCGGGATCAAGTCTATACAATTAAAATATGACAATTTGATGCAGAACGATAAAAACGGGAATATTACAGCACAAACCGGACAGTTCACCAGAGTCGACGGCAGCACCGGCTACAGCGCTGATATACTCCTACAAGTACAGAGACCTTCTAATAGAGTAAGCCATCTCCTCATGGCATAAACCTCAGGATAACCTCGCGCAAATCACTACTCAAAGAATCCAGTTTTGAGTAGTGTTGCTTTTTGTCAGACTTTTTAATTGCAACCTACTGCATCCCCCGAATCAAACTGCTCGACTGCAACCAGATTCAGGCAACAACTCAGCTCCAATATTTCTAATTTGTAACTTTACCAAGAATAAAACTGAGGTATAATAAATATTGAAAATTAATTTTAATGTTTGCTGCTTCGCCTTAATAAAAGACTAGAAAATATTCTTATGCGTTCAACACCAGCATTATTACTTTTCAGCATATTACTTGCAATCAGCGTACTCTGTTACTCAGAATGTCGTGGCTTCTGCGCAGATGACGGCAAACGCATATTACTATTAAACTCTTATCATCAAGGCTTTGGCTGGACCGACAATATAACCAGTGGCGTCAAGAGTGTTTTTACCCCGCAGAATGACGCTGACACCCTGTATATAGAGAATATGGACAGTAAGAACTTCCATAACCAGGATCTCTTCCCCTCGCTATATACTCTATATTGGCATAAATACCGCAATAAACAGCCAGATGTCATTATCTGTTCTGACAACAATGCTTTAACTTTTCTTATAACCTACCGTCAAAAACTATTTCCCGGCATCCCAATAGTTTTCTGTGGCATCAACAATTTTTCTGAATCCATGCTTAGCGGCGAAAAAAATATCACCGGAATAGTCGAGAAAGTCTCAGATCTGGAGACCGTTGAGATGGCTCTCAAACTCCACCCGCAAGCGCAAACGCTACATGCTCTGGCCTGTTCGGCACCGACCTCCAAAGAACACATAAAGCGTTTTAGAGTGACCAGCAAAGATCTTTCTGACAAAATCAAAATTCAAGAGATACACGATTTAACCAAGAGTGAATACGCTGAAGCTCTATCCAAAGTTTCGCCAAACGACATAATCTTAAACTTTGGCTTTCACCATACCCTTGACGACTACACTCCCAGCCTTTCTCAGGCGTATAACTTTATTCGCCAATACACCCAGGCGCCAGTCTATACATTGTGGCGTTCATACGCTGATTATGCAACCGCCGGTATAATGATTGATGGATATACGCAAGGTCGAATCGCGGCAGAAATCGCCAGCAGAATACTCGCTGGCACCCCTGCCAGCCAAATACCGATAATCACCGAGAGCCCGAACATTCCCATCCTTAACTTTACGGATCTTCAAAGATTGGGCAAACTCGACCTGCTCCAGCAAGTTCCGGCAGATGCAGTAATCATCCATCAGCCTTTCTCGGTTTACAAAGAGTATAAATGGATTATCTGGCCGGTAATAGTTACCTTGATCGGGATGGCAATACTAATCTTTTTTCTCGCTCAGAACATCACCAAACGCCGTCAAGCGGAGCAAAATCTCAGACAGAAACAAGAAATACTCCAGAAACAAAAGGAGAATCTCCGGGTAACCCTCAGTTCCATTGCCGAAGGGGTAATTGTAACCAATACCGCCGGTCTGGTTCAACAGCTCAACCCAGTTGCCGAGATTTTGACCGGTTATACTACCGCTGAAGCGTTAGGACGGCATATAACCGAAGTATTTTCGCTCCAGAATAACCCGAACCACAAACCTATATACAACCCTATTGAGCAAGCTCTGGCTTCTCCCGACTTTATTTCACACAACAACTTAGAAGTACTTACATCCCGAGATAAGACCGAATATCAGATATCGGAGTCGACCGCCCCGATCAGGAGTGATGACGGAAAGATAATCGGAGCCATACTCATATTCAGGGATGTCACCAAGGAAAACGCCCTACAAACCCAATTACATCACAGTCAGAAGATGGACGCTATAGGCCAGCTCGCTGGAGGCATTGCCCACGACTTCAACAACATGCTCGGTGGAATTACCTCCGCTGCCGATCTAGCAAAGATGCTGATCGATGATAAAGCCGAGACCCTAAAATTTATCGATATAATTCTCGATGCCGCCGACAGAGCAGCCTCGTTAACTAGTCAACTCCTGACCTTCTCCCGGCAACAGCCCAAATCTTCAACCCCCATTGATATCAACAAAATTCTTAAAAGCTCAATATCCTTGCTCAGCAGTACAATTGATAAACGAATATCTGTACATAATTTACTATCTGAAGGCGAATTGAATATTATTGGTGACCCTTCACTAATGCAGAGTGCATTTATAAACCTGCTGATCAATGCCTCCCATGCTATGCCCGAGGGCGGAGATATCTTTATACGCTCAGACACAGTATTCCTGGATGAAAACTATTGTAGCGCCAGTACCTTTAATATTACCCCTGGCGAGTATGTTCAGATTGAGATACGCGACACTGGGCATGGAATTCAACAGGAGCATATCAACAAGATATTCGAGCCATTCTTTACGACCAAAGAGGTAGGCAAAGGTACAGGTCTCGGACTAGCTGCGGTTCTGGGTACGATCGAACAGCACAAAGGCTCAATAGCAGTATACAGCGAAAAGGATATCGGAACTTCCTTTCACATCCTCTTACCGTTGACCGAGCAGAATCATTTGCGCAACAAACCGCTGCCGGAGCGGCAACTCTCCGGTCTCGGTACCATTCTGGTCGTCGATGATGAAAACATAATGCGCATAACCGCCAAGGCTATTCTTGAACAACTGGGTTATTCGGTACTGCTTGCTGCAGACGGCGAAGAAGCTATTGAGATCTTCCGACAACACGCTGCTACGATCGACCTGGTTATTCTGGATATGATCATGCCCAAGCTCAACGGGAGGGACTGTTTCTTCAAGCTTCATCAGCTTGCCCCCGAGAAGCCCATCATAATCTCCTCTGGCTTCTCCCGTCCTGAAGAACTGAGCGAACTAAACAAATCCGGCCTCTCCGGCTTTATCCGTAAACCCTTCCGTGCCGTTAATCTCGCAGAGATTATCAAGGATACCCTCTGTTCACTCCCCAACCGGAATTAATCCTCAGATACCGACTCCCGATTTACTGGTAATCAGTTTGAGTTTATCCTCCCGGCTGAGCCGCTTAACTCTGACTTCAGCGCTACTCGCCTCCGACCTACTCTTAAAGCTTTGACTGAACACCAGCTCCAGCGGTGCCCTCCCCCGGCAATATTTGGCTCCCTTCCCACTCTCATGCTCGGCAATTCGGCGCTTGATATCGGTAGTAATACCGGTATACAGTGACGAATCTACACACCGCAGAATATACAACCACCACAAAATAAAATCCTTATTTACTATTTTACCCCGACATAAAAAGCGTATACTTATAAAGAGTTGCTGTCAAACTTAGTTTTCACGGCAATGAATAATATTTTCAGGTAGTTTTTATTACTTATAAAATTAGCGAAATTTACAACCTACATCAAATATTGCACCTAACTTTTTTAAGCAGATAGCTAGCTGAAAATTACTATGGACAATAATAGATTATACTAATCTATATCTACCATAACAACTAATAACTCAATATATCAGAGGAGATTAACAATGCTTGAAGTCAATGAATATTTTGACGGAGCCGTCAAATCTATCGGTCTCAATAATGCCAACGGCAGATCAACGGTCGGCGTTATGGCTAGCGGCGAGTACGAATTCAGCACCGGCAGTATCGAGATCATGACCGTTATCAGTGGCGAACTCACAGTACAACTCCCCGGGAGTACAGAGTGGCAGGTATTTACCGAAGGCGAAAGCTTTGAGGTCGCTGCAGACACCAGCTTCAAAGTGCAGGTCAAGACCGAGACCGCCTACCACTGCAGTTATAAATAACGGAGAAAAAGATGATACCCAAAAACGAGATAGAGCTGAGACTCAAGCGCTTCCGCGCCTTACTGGATGAATACGAACCGGACTGGTCGGTAGTAGTTATAAGCAAGAAAATATCAATTTACTACCTCAGTGGCACTCTGGCCAGTGGTCTTCTCTGGATAAATCGGAACCAGAGCGAACCAAAGTTATTTGTCCGCTCAGCCGTCGCCAGAGCCAGTGCCGAGTCCCCGCTCAGACAGATCCACAGCTACAGAAGTTACCGCGATATTCTGGATACGATTGATCTAGACTCCGACTCTGTACTCCTTGAGAAATCCACCATGACCCTGAGCGGCTTCGAATTATTCAACAAGTACTTCAACTTCAAGGAAGTGAAAGGGGTAGAGCAGATACTGGCCAGAGCCATAGCAGTAAAGACCGAATACGAGGTAGAGCGTCTGCGCCGAGCCGGAGCCATCCACCAGGAGGTGCTAGAGAATATTGCACCAACCATTATCCAAGCCGGTATATCCGAAGCCGAACTCGGAGCCGAAATTCTCAAGGCACAGCTCAATCTCGGCTCGCATGGGGTCGCCCGCTTTCAGATGCCTGATACCGATATGTTCCTGGGCTATATCTCCTTCAGTGAGAACGGCCTCATCCCTACCTACTTTGACGGCCCGGACGGTACTCGCGGCAACTGCCCAGCAGTCCCTTTCTTCGGCAGCCCGGAGCGCCACCTCCAGGAAGGTGACACGATCTTTATCGATACCGCCTGTGGTCATGACGGCTATCACACCGATAAGACCTGCCTCTATACCCTGGGTAAGTTCGACCATCCCGAGGCAATAGCGGTACACCAGAGATGCGTCGACATCCAGAACCTTACCGCCTCGCTGCTCAAACCCGGCGCTATCCCGGCAGAGATATACAATCAAGTCTTATCCAGCCTGCCGGCTGATTTCCGCGACGGTTTTATGGGCTGCCCGGAGAAACAGGTCAATTTTCTCGGCCACGGTACAGGCTTGCATGTAGACGAATACCCAGTAATCGCCGATAAATTCTATGAACCACTCCAGAAGAATATGATAATAGCTATCGAACCGAAAAAAGGTCTCCCCGGAGTCGGCATGCTGGGCATTGAAAACACCTTCCTGATCACCGATAATGCTGCCGAATCACTCACCGGATCCGGCCATGATATAATCAATATTATCTAATCTAACCTTACCGTCCCTCCACCACTAATAAGCCATCCTTGCCAGGCACGCTCTAAGGCGAACCTGGCAAATATTATCGCCCCCACAATTTTCTTGCACAAAAAATAATTATTTTTCTACAACATAACTACTTATAAACCAATATGTTACGCGATACTTTGTTTTTATTTCCGATTTTTCATTAAAGTTTCTACAGCCAGACCCGTAAATAACGATGTAAGCATTAATCCACACTAACAAAATCAAGCTTCATGCCTAGTTGCTCAGCCTTAGGGCAGCGCCTATGAAGCGAAGAGGGTTAAGTTTACTTGTGCCTTAATTAAGATTACGCCTTGCAAAAGAAATGAAAGGAGGAACTGCCTATTAGCTGGGTCACCCTATATTCCCAGCGCTTGAGAAATTATTACCACCAAATATAGGACGGTATCTGGACTGCCGTGCATGGATGTGAATAGTCCTAGGGTATTTGCCAACAAGTAGCCTTAATACTTTAATACCCTGAACAATTATTTGAATTTCATGGAGGAAATTCGCTATGCCTATGATCGTTGCGAATAATTTGAATGCCCTGTCAACGGGCATTGCACTCGAAAAGAACAATGCAAAACTCGGAGTCTCTTTAGAGAGACTATCAACCGGTTACAAAATCAATTCAGGAAAAGACGACCCTTCAGGTCTGGTTATCAGTGAACAACTGCGTGCCCAGAATGCCGGTCTGGAAAGAGCGGTACAGAATACTCAAGAAGCCAACAATGTTCTGGGTATTGCCGAGGGTGCTCTCAACGAGATGAATAATATTCTCGCCAAGATGCGTCAACTCGCTGTCCATGCTGCCAATAACGGTGTTACCAGCCCCGAGCAGGTAGCCGCAGACCAGGCAGAAGTAGACAGTTCTGTACAGACACTTGACCGTATTGCCCGTACCACTAAATTCTCAGATCAATTTCTGCTCAACGGCAACAAAGAGCTCAGCTACGACTCATCTGTGCAGATCAGTGACTCCAATGACCACAAACTGGTAAATGAAGATCTCTCAGATATCAAGCAGATATTCAAAAAGAACGACTTCAAGCTAAATATCAGTTTCTCAGGCTCTGAAGAATCCGGAACTTCACTCAAGGAGAACGGCAATGAAGCACAGAAGGGTTACTTTGAAATAACCAAGGGCAAATCCTCAGCCACCGAACTGACTACCGGCAAGACCGGCACCGACGCCTCAAAGAACTATACCTTGTCTGCAGATCAGGCTTTTACTATCTCCGGCAACAACGGCAGCAGATATCTGTCGTTCGCGCAGGGCACACATATCGGCGAGATGGCAACTTCAATCAACAGTGTTGCCGACTCTACCGGGGTTGAAGCCACCCTTATTTATGATTCAACAGCAACCGTTACGGAGAAAGCCAGTGCCGGCACGCAGAACATTGGCACTACCGCTCATGCTTCAGGCAGTGCCGATGTCTTCAATGTCAACTCACTGGGTGAGATAACCACCGCCGGAGCGACATCTATCAGTGTTGGTGACGCTTCAAAGATCAAACTCGGTCAGAATGTTGACGGCTACGGCCGGGTCTACCTCAAGATGATCGATGATGATTCTTACGAGATCTACAAAGACTCAAGTATGACTATGAAGGTTGCAGAGGGTGACATCGCCTCCAACACCTCTACTATCTCAGCTGCGAACAACTCAGATCTCAGCGGTATTACCCTGACCTTCTCCTCAGATGTTGCAGCAGGAATGAGTTCAGTAATCCAGCTCGGTATAATGCAGGAAGATACCAGCCTCTCAGCTATCGGTACCGATACCCTGAATTTTGAGAATCTCTCAAATGCCGCACTGACCGGTGGTTCAACCTCACAGTTTGTAAACTCCGGCTCATATCTGAGTGGTATCAAGCTCGGAGAGAACACCGATGAGACCGGCAAGCTGTATGTCAAAGCCACCCTTATGGACAAAACTGGCGGCAGCACCGATCAGTCTCAGATCTTTATTTATAATGATTCCCGGATGCGTGATGAAGACTTGGTTGCCCAGTCTGACAAGGTCGATCTGACAACCGACTCAACCAATGGTAACGCAATCAGAATCTACGGCACCTCTACCGCCACCGCTGGCGAGACCTCCGGTCTCTATGGCACCCTGAACTTCAATATGGCCACCTCTACCCAGGACATTGAATTCACCACTACTATCAGTGCTGAGAATCTGGGGTTGCGTATCAGTGCTCAGGATTACGGTGCGGATAATTTTGTCAAGGTCAATGTCGATCAGGGTTCTATCTTCAGTACTTACAACGAGCAGAATGAAGCAGAGCTCGTAGGTACTGGCGAGGAAGAGACAAATTACGGACGGGATGCCACAATTTCACTCAATGGACAAGAGTTGAAACTAGACGGGATATCAGGTGAAGTCGCGAATTTGGATACCGCAGCAACACTTGTAATGAATGAAGGTACACTGGGATGTACAACTGTAGCGGCAGTTGGTTATGACGAAGGTTCCTGGGGCGCAAGAGCTTACCGCATGGCATATTCTACCGACAACTATATCAACCATGCAATCAAGAGCACTACCGAATCACTCGGCGACTGGGCTGGCGGCATGCAGTTCCAGCTCGGCGAAGGTGCTGGCGACCAGGAAAGAACTGTTCTATCCCTCAAGGATGTTACGGCAACCGAACTGGGCAAGACCTCGATAACCGATAAATTTGGCGGCAATATCGACACCACCAAGACCCTCTCCATCAACGATCTGCTCAGTGGTGGTCTGGCAAGTCTCGGCGAAGATCCGGTAAAAGCGCTGGAGATTATCGATCAAGCAATTGATGATGTCTCCAACCTCCGCGCCGATATCGGTGCTTTCCAGTCGAACATGCTCGAGACCAATGTCAGCAGTCTGAGTGTCGCGATTGAGAATATCACCAAGACCGAGAGTTACATCCGGGATGCAGATATGGCCAAGGAATCAACCGAGTTCACCTCCAACCAGATCATGGTTCAGGCAGGCACCTCAATGCTCTCCCAGGCCAACGCCCTGCAACAGAATGCCCTGTCACTTATCGGCTAATCCCGAGTACCACTTAGTAGCATAAGATTGTTGTAAATAGTACATAGGCTGAAGGGTTCGGGGAGCAGGACGTGCAACCTTCTCTTTGAACCCTTCTTATCTGTCAGTGTCACTACAGAGTTTTTTAAGGAAGCAACCAAAATGACTACCCTAGCCTTGAATGAAATAAGTAATCTCATACCGCTCAGTCATTCCCCTTCTGGAGAAAGTCGCGCAGAATCAGCGCTCAAAAAACTCTCCTCACCGCAGCGAGTGGCGCAACAGCAGCAGAACAGTGAAATTGTAGCTCATGTCACCGAAGCCAGAGAGATTGCCAAATCTACCGAAGCGAACTTCCAGAGTATCAAGACCGATACCCATGAACGACACGCCATGGTAATTGACAGCCTACTCCAGACCAATATCAAATTTTCTACCGACGGCGAGAGTAAGATTTGTTATATCGAAGTTACAGATGAGAAGACCAACGAGCTCCTGCGTACCATTCCGAGTGAAGCGATGCGCAGTGTACTCGCAGAGATACATGAAAATATAGAGAGTGTCTTGAATGAAAATATCGAAAACAGCAACAGCGGCAAATTGCTGGAAATGAGCAGTTAACCCTTCATACCACTTACACCCCACCTCAACTCCCCCTGGTATTGCCCAACCAATACCAGGGTTTCATTTTTATTGGTATTCATCCGTTTTAAGTTGATAATACCCTGCGAATATGTAAACTATAACTTGATAGTTGATTATATAAAGTTAACAGGGCGAACAGGATAATAATGGCTAACAAACGCAAGATGACCGGCAAAGATCGTCGGCAGAAAAAATTGAAGAAGAATCAGAAAGAGCAGAGACAGTTAGCAGAGCTGCAGTTCGGCTCCTCAGAATCGGCTCTGCTCAACCAAGGTATGCAAGCGCAGGTCAATCACGACCTGCAGAAGGCCGAAGAATGTTATAACGCGATACTTGCCCAGAACCCACAACACCCACAAGCGCTCCTGCAAATCGGAACTTTGTATTATACCCGTAAAGACCTCAACACCGCCGCCGAGTATATGCAGCGAGCTCATCAGTACGGACTTGATGATGAGAGTTATTATATCAACTACGGCCTGGTCTGCGAAAAACTCTGTAAGGATCAAGAAGCGGAGGACTGCTACAATAAGGCGATCGTTATCAAACCCGATGCCCACCAAGTATACTTTAACAAGGGGCTACTCCTGTACAGACAGTTCCGCTTTGCCGAATCAATAGAGTGCTTCAGCAAGGCCAATGAATTAGATCCAGGCAACTGGCTTACCGAATTCCAGCTCGCCTGCTCACTTCAGGAGTGTAAACGTTTTGACGAATCCTTGGAGTTCTTCTATAAGGCCGAGCAGAAGAATCCCGAAAATCCCAGGATTACCTGCGGTATAGGTATGTCACTACTACGCAAATACAAGTATAAGGAAGCTCTAAGTTACGTCGAACGTGCGGTAAACAAAGAACCGAACAATCCGATCTTTCTCTTTAATTACGCCTTTGCACTGAAAGAGAACGGCGAGAAGATAAAAGCCAAAGCCGCCTTCGAACAAGCGCTTAAAATAGACCCCGATAATATCGAAGCTCTCCTTGGCCTGGGCAGACTCCTCACCGAGATGGGCGATTATGACTCCTGCCGCAAGCTCTTTCAAAAAGCTATTGAGCTCAAACCTGATTACTACGCACCTTACGCCTCTATGGGAATAAGTTATTATAAGACCAGTGCCCGGGATTCGGTCAAATGGTTTGACAAAGCCCTCGAACTCAACCCTGAAGCCGATGATGTCTACTCTCTCAGAGGCTACGCCCTGAATGTACTCGGTGATACCGAGGAAGCTGAGAAATCCCTGCGTAAGGCCATCTCGATCCGCCCCGACCACTCCGATTACCACCAGAATCTAGCCAATGTACTGGTCGTCGAGAGTAAGATCACAGAGGCGCTGGAACATAGCAAGCACGCGATTGAGCTCAACCCCAACAATTTCCTGGCTTTCAGTAACCTGCTCCTCTATATGCACTATACCCCACTTTCCAGTCGCAGCGATATCTGGGAGCTGCATCAGACCTACTCGCAGATGTTCGAGCCGAAGAACCTCCAGCTCCGTCCTTATCTCACCGAGCCGCGAAGAGACCGAAAAATCCGTATCGGAATAGTATCCAGCGATCTGCGTCGTCACTCTGTAGCCTACTTTATCGAGCCCCTGCTCGCCAATATAGATCATAATAACTTTGAGTATTATTGTTACGCCAACGTCAAGGTCCCAGATAAATACTCCCAAAGAATTGCCAATTTCTCCACCAAATGGCAGAGCATTCTCCAACTCTCAGATATCGAAGCGGCAGAGCTGATACGCCGGGACAAAATTGACATTCTTATCGATCTGGGCGGACACACCGCTGATAATCGCCTCCAGATATTCTGCCTCAAACCTGCACCGCTGCAGGTATCCTGGCTCGGCTATCCAGACACAACCGGACTACAAGCCATGGACTACCGAATAGCCGACGAATATACCGAACCCGAAGGTGCTGAAAAATACTCTTCCGAAAAGCTGATCAGGCTTCCCGGCGGTTTCCACTGCTACAGCGCCTTCATCGACTCTCCCGAGGTTGTGCCACCGCCCTCGCTGAAACAGGGCTACGTCACCTTTGGTTCCTTCAACAATTTTGCCAAATGCAGCCCCGAGACCATCTTCCTCTGGAGCGAGATCCTCAAGAATGTGCCGGGGAGCAAGATGATTCTCAAAGCCCTTAGTCTAGGTGACAAGTATGTCCAGGAGCTGGCCTACAAGAGCTTTGAATCTTTCGGTATCGAACGTGAACGCATTACCATGATCCCGCGCACCAAAGGACTGCGTGAACACTTTGAAAACTATAATAGCATTGATATCGCCCTCGACACCTACCCCTATAACGGCACTACCACCACCTGCGAAGCAATGTGGATGGGACTACCGGTAGTCAGCTTTTACGGGCCGAATCACGCCTCCCGGGTAGGTCTGAGCCTACTCAGCCATATCGGCTTGCAGCAGCTCGCCGCCAGTACTCCGGAAGAGTATGTCAACAAGGCTGTCGCCTTGGCGGCGGAGATTGATATCCGTACTGAACTCCGTACCACCATGCGGCAGCGCCTAGTTAACAGCCCCATCCTGAATGCCGACCATTTCGCCCGTAAATTCGAAGCCGCCATGAGTGCTATCTGGAATATCTATTGTGAGTCACCTACCGGCAATCACCAACCACAACCGGAAGCAAAACCCAATCTGAGCTTCAAACTGAATATGCCGCCAAGCGACGCCGCTACTCCGAGTGCATCCACGCCCACCCAACCAGCCCCGGAAGCTCCAGAGGAGAGTAAATTCAAACTAAACTTCGGCTCTACTCCGCCTACACCCGCCGCCCCCACTACCGAGCAGGATCCTCCTGCAAGCGGTTTCAAGCTCAAGTTTTAAGGATGAATAATGGACAAAGGATTATCTTCTCTACTCCATAACGCCCTCACGCTACACCAACAAGGGCATATTGAGCAAGCACTGGAGCTATACACCCAGGCTCTCACCGCTTATCCGCCGGATAACGAAGTCTTGCTCTTCAGTGCCATTGCCTTCTGCCAGGTGCAGAATTATTCCCGAGCAGTAGAGCTCTTTGCCCAGATCGATCCAACCCACGTAGCAGCAAATCCAAGTTATCATATTAACTATGGACTGGCTCTGAGTGAAACCGGAGATCTTGGACACGCGATAGAACGACTTGAAGCCGGTGGTAAACTCGATCCCACCGCCTTTGAAGTACACTTTAATTTGGGAAGGTGTTATTACCGACTACGTAAACTGAAAGAAGCACACACCTGTTTCGTCCAGGCGCTGCAGCAACTCCCCTCCGACCCTCAGGCACTGGCCTATCAAGGAGCCGTGCAAGTTGAGAGCGGCGACTATACATCTGGACTGGAATTGCTCAAAAGTGCCTTTACTCTCGGTGGCGAGACCACCTTTCTCCGGTGCAATACCGCCCTCGCCTTTGAACGGCGCGGCGAACTTGAGGAAGCGCAGCAACAATATGAACGAGCTCTGGCTTTAAGCACAACCAACACCGCCGCCAGACTCGGCTTGAGCCGAACCCTGGCTCTGCAAGGAAATTACCAGCAAGCCGCCGGCATCCTCAAAGCTGCCCGGGACTACCTCTCTGGAAAAGACCTGGCAATTATCGAGTGCAACCTCAGTACCATAGCCCATCTCCAAAGTGATAATGACCAGGCAGAGGTATATGCGGCTAAAGCCCTTGAACTCAATCCCGACTCAGCCGAAGCCGCCGGACTTCTGGGACTGGCCTACAGCAATACCAACCGTGCTCTTGCCGCGGTAAGCCTCTTCAAACGGGCGACAGAGGTAGCCGTCCCCAATCCCATGCACCTCATCAATATGAGCAAGAATTATACGTCTATCGGCATGCCCAAAGAAGCCATTACTGCCGCCCAACGAGCTTACGCTCTGGATACCGCCAGTGCCGATGCCTTCAGCAGTCTACTGCTATATTTGCACTACCCCAGCGATATCGAGCGCAGCGATATTACTGAGCTGCATCTAGACTATGGCCGAGTCTTTGGCCAGCAGCACACAACCGTGCAGAACAACCGCGTAAACAGCTCCGCCGAACGCCCGCGACTCGGCTTTATCTCCGGTGATTTCTGTGTTCACCCTATTCAGTTCTTTTTCGAGCCCCTGCTCAAAGAAGCAGCGCTGGATAACCGTATTGATATATTTCTCTACTCCAACACACCCAAAAAAGATCAGGTTACCCAACGTTATATAAGCTATGTCACCAAGTTCGTCGACATTAGACCGCTAAACGACACTGCCGCCTGCCAGCTTATTGCCGCAGATAATCTAAACGCCCTTATCGACCTATCCGGGCATACTAATAATAACCGCCTCGGCATACTAGCAGCCAAACCGGCAAAAAAACAACTAACCTATCTAGGCTACCCCGACACAACCGGACTGCAGGAGATTGATTACCGTATCACCGATAATTACGCCGATCCAGCTGGCAGTGAGGAACAGTATTCTGAAGAACTACTCAGGCTGGAGGACTGTTTTCTTACCTACCTGCCTCCCGTTTATCCAGAACCTAGAACTAAAGATTCTGCCGAGATTGTCTTCGGTTCCTTCAACAACATCGCCAAGATCAGTGACGTAACAATCCAAGCCTGGTCAGAGATCCTCAAGCAGGTACCCCAGAGCAAGCTCTTTCTCAAATGTCACGGTCTGAGCGAGACCGACCTCGACCAGATTCTTACTCCCCGTTTTAACGCCTATGAAGTAAAGAGAGAGCGACTCATATATGCAAGTAGACAACCAGACTTTCAGCAGCACCTGGAGCTCTACAACCGAATTGATATAGCCCTCGACACCTTCCCTTATAACGGGACAACCACAACTTTCGAAGCCCTGCTAATGGGTCGTCCAGTAATAACTCGCTGCACAAATTCACACGTCAGCTCTGTCGGCCAAAGTATCATGCAAAATCTTAAAAAACCTGAATTTATAGCACATAGTTTTAATGAATATGTAAAACAAGCCGTCCTTCTGGCTCAAGACACCCAGAGAATTACCAGACTACACCAGACTCTCAGCAAAAGTCTATTACAGTCGACATTATGTAACAACAAAGCATTTTATAAAAAATTTATTGCAGCTCTCACCAAAATGAAGATAATCTTCAGTAATAATTGATTTTTGTTATCAGGAGTAACAATTTTGAGTAGCAATAGAGACAATGGCATAAAATGCTGTAAAGAATGTGGTACCAGCATGTTGTCTGGTTCTGGAGATTTGTGTGAAGCCTGCAAAGCCAAGAAGACCCGAACGCAGTATCTAGAATTACTGAAAGCCGAAGAGCATATCAAGAAGGATGCCGACTGGCTGAAAAATTACTCTGGCTGGACAACTATTTTAGTCATACCTATTATTATAATAATTCTGGTAGCATTCTTTTATGCATTATCAATGTTTACTAATAATTAATATTTAAGGGAGAATTCATGGATAATATAGACCCATGGCAACAGATAGATCAACTTATAAGCCTAGCCCTTGCCGAAGATGTCGGCTCAGGGGACGCAACCACTCTAGCCTTAGCTCCCGAGTGTGCTACGCTATCGGCTGTCTTTACCGCCAGAGAGCCCGGAGTTCTTGCTGGAGTTGAGGTTATGCAGCACCTCTTCAAAGCTATCGATCCGGGAGTAACCATCACCCCCATCTTGAATGACGGCGATAAATTTACCAAAGGTGACAAACTTGCGGCAATTAGCGGTCCAGCCCGCTCAGTTCTAACCGGGGAAAGACTGGCGCTCAATATCCTTCAGCATATGTGCGGTGTTGCAAGTGAAACCAACAAATATGTCCAAGCGGTAGCAGGAACCAAAGCTAAAATTTACGATACAAGAAAGACCAAACCCGGACACCGGGCTATTGAGAAGATGGCGGTAAAACTCGGAGGCGGAGCCAACCACCGGCAGGGGCTCTACGACATGATTCTGATCAAGGATAATCATCTGGCGCTAGCCAATATTCCCAGCCCCGCTGCGGCGGTCAGACAGGCGCGGCAGAATTCAGAACTGGAGATAATGATCGAAGTAGATACTCTAGAACAATTTGCCGATGTTCTGCCGGAAGAACCAGAGTACGTCCTCCTTGACAATATGGAACCGGATATGCTCAAAGAAGCGGTAGCGATGGCAGATGCCTACGCGACCAATGGTGGCAGAAGACCTATGCTTGAAGCCTCTGGCGGCATCAATTTTGACACCGTTAGCGCTATCGCCCAGAGCGGGGTCGAACGCATCTCAGTAGGAGCGATCACCCACAGCGCCCCGGCTCTAGATATCGGACTGGACTACGCTGAATAAAATCATAATCTAGCACGGTAATTTTCCAACAACTCAAGGATAGCGCTAACGTGCTACGCTTGAGTTGTTAGCGAAGTGCCAGAACCATGCCCGCAAATAATACCGCGGCGGTCTCAATCCGCAAAATATTCGCCGACAGATTCACCCTTTGCACTCCAGCAGCGTCAGCCTGTTCAAACTCTCCTTCACTGAAACCACCCTCCGGACCAATCACTAAACACACCTTTTCCGCCCAGGATTCGTGCTGGAACAAGCATAACGGATTTTGCCCGCTCTGCTCAGCCATAAACATTTTACCGACATTAACCGACAAATAATCACCGAACTTGACCGGAGGCAAAAATTCCGGCACCCAGAGATTTCGGGACTGCTTGCAAGCCTCCACCCCCCAGCGCTTATACTTCTCAACCGGATCACTGCCCCCGGCCACACTCCGTTCACACACCACCGGCACAACCCTGCCTACCCCCAACTCACTCAATTTCTCTATCATATACTGTAGGCGTTTGCCCTTGGGTACCGCAACCGCAACTTCAACACAGGGGGATTTCTGCGCGACAAAATTTACCTCGCCTATCGGCTCAATAACTATCTTCCGGGACTTTATCTCAACAATTCGCACTCTGGCGAAACGCCCTTCCCCGTCAAAGACTTCAAAGACATCTCCGACTCGTTGCCGTTTCGCCCCTGCTATATGCTGTACCTCCTCCGGCGCAAGGTTGAAATTACCCGCTGCCAACTCCGGAAGATAATATCTGGTTAAAGACATAATCGTTACATCCTCAGCAATAAGAACTGCCCCCAGCCATATACGCAAGGGGCAGTACAAAAGTAGTTATTATCAAGTATAAAGCCTCAGGTATACTGACCGCACTTACATGGATGCTCTGACCAATATTCCACGTATTCCTTCTCAGTCACCAACCCATCACCATTGGCATCAATGAGCAGTTTTTCCTCAGGAGTGCAGACGATCTCTTCGGTCTTGATCACCCCGTCATCATCCTGATCAAACCAGTAAAACTCTTCGGTATAGAAGTATACCGCCTCGGCCTTGGTCAATTCACCGTCATGATTGGCATCGAGATCCATCGGCTCAAAACAACCACGCTCTTGATAGTTATACTCCAAACTACTCGCCACCTCGGTACTACTCTGGCTACAGCCACTCATGATAACTACTACCAACAATAAGACCAACCCACTAATAAATTTCATAACCATTCCCCCTTATTGCTTTCCCCTAAAGCAATCACAAGATGATAAAATAAGGCTTACCCCCCGTACATCTTCCTCCTACAGAGATATACAGACAGAGTACAATACGCGCTGCTAAGTTTCCAATACTTATAACGGTAATATACCACTTAACTTGAATATTTCAAGAAATAAACTTCACTCTTCTGGTATGAGTTGTTCCGATAATATTTTGGATACATATGCAGATTCTGCAGCAGCCTGTTCCGCAAGCTTTCTATTACGCCCTTGACCGTTACCGATTATCTGCCTATTGAGTTCTAACTGTACGCTAAAAACCTTATTATGCTCCGGGCCAGAGGTGTCAACGATGGTATATACCAGCTCACCGAGCTTGTACTTCTGCACATACTCCTGCACCAGCGACTTATAATTGAGTTTCCGTGCATTCTTGATAGCCAGCTCAATCTCTGCTCCGAGCAGATTCAGTACCACCCGGCGCGCCTCTTCGATATTACTGTCAAGATAGATCGCTGCGACTATCGCTTCAAACATATTGGCATAGAGAGACACCGGCAGTGACTTATTCCCGGCAATCCCTTTTCCAAGAAACATTATTTCACGCACGGCAAACTGCTTGATAACCCGGCCAATCACCTTGCGCGAGACGATCTCCCCCTTGATATCGGTCATCTCACCTTCACTACTAGCACCACAACGGGTAAAGAGTTCTTCACAGATAATAAAATCCAGAATCGCATCACCGAAGAACTCCAAACGTTCATTATTTTCTTCCTTCTGCGCCGTGCTGCTGCTATGCCTGAGTGCATGCCTAAGCAATTCTATGTTAGAGAATTCATACTCTATATCCTGCTGAAATCTTACCAGTTCAACCGCACTATGCTCTGCCATTTAGTAATTAAACCCTCTCTGTATCTACTGTCACAGACCGCTCGATCTCTGCATAATAGCGACAGAGCTTCTTAAGCGTACACCTGCCGCACTCTGGTTTACGGGCATGACATACGCGCCGTCCATGGAGTATTATGCGGTGTGAAAACTTCCCCCACACGCGCTTAGAGAGAAGCTCTTTCAGCTCGGCCTCTATCTTCTCCGGCTGAGTCTGCAACGATAATCCCAGACGATTACTCAAGCGTATACAGTGGGTATCAACCATAATCCCGGGTTTAGCAAACGCATTCACTAATACACAATTGGCAGTCTTGCGCCCTACTCCAGCAAGGGTTACCAACTCCTCCATACTCTGAGGCACCTCTCCGGCAAATCTCTCAACCATATCCTTACTAGCAGCAATGATACTCTTGGCCTTATTCTTATACAGCCCCAGACTCTTGATTATCTCCTCAACCTCTCCGGGAGCTGCTCGAGATAACTCCTCAGAAGTGGCAAAGGTACTGAAGAGCTTCGGAGTCACCCCATTGACCTTCTTATCGGTACACTGCGCTGAGAGTACCGTCGCAATCAAAACCTCAAACGGGTTGCTGAAATTCAACTCACACTCGGCTTGCGGATACAGCGCCGCCAATTTACGGTGAATCTTTCTGGCCTTCTCCCTGAGTTCCTGCTCCATATATCAAACCTTAATACAAAAGAAGATAAGTGCAGAGCGTCAGATAAAGCGTCTGCGTACTAATATCAATCAATGTGGTAACGAATGGCCCGCTAGCCAGCGCCGGATCCACCCCGAATTTATGGCAGAGCATAGGAATACAGGTACCAAGGAGTACCGACCCCATTATACCAGTAAACATTGCCATCCCCACAGTGAGCGGAAAGCGTGGAATAATTCCGAACACCGGAGGTTTGATCAGATTTTCATCATTATCAAACTCCTCAAACTTGGTTGTAGTTTGAATATCCACCTTCTTAACGACATTTACCGTATCTTTGGTCATAAACCCGGCAATTAAGGCCAACGCGGTACCGCAGAAGAGACCGATGATAACCCCGACCAGTATCTCGCGCCTGAGCAACCAGAAGATATCTCCAAACTGAATCTCCCCTCTGGCGATACCGCGCACCGTAATGGTCGAAGCCTGAATACCGACATTACCCCCCAGCCCCATAATCGCCGGAATAAAATAACTTATCGCTACAACCTTACTGAGGGTAACCTCAAACTGGCTGATAATAAAGCCCAGCACACTCATTCCCAGCAGAGAGACGATAAACCAAGGCAAACGTTTGAATGCACGTATTACCGAACCTTCATCGAGCGGCCGCTCCACACCCACACCGGCCATACGGTACATATCCTCGGATGCCTCTTCATCCAGAACGTCCAAAATATCATCAAAGGTAATAAGGCCGATAATTCTCCGGCGTGGATCTACTACCGGCAGTACCGGCAGGTCATACTTGGTCATATAGCGCGCACACACCTCCTGATCGGCATTCGGCCCCACCGTCACCGTCGCTCTCTCCACCAGCGCCGCAACCTTGGTCTCTGGAGTCGCGGCAAACAAATCGTCAATATTCACCAACCCCAGAAATTTCATATCCTCCCTGCAGACCACGAGCGTACCGAGAGAATCCTCCTCGGTATCATCCTTGATTAGATGTTCACGTACCTGCTCCACCGTCATTTCCGGGCGAATCTGAGTAAAATCATTATTCATAATACCGCCGGCGGTATCCGGCTGATAACGGAGCAGTTCCCGGAGTTCAGCCGCTTCGTCCCGAGAGAGCAGTGAGAGAATACTCTCCGCCCGCGAACAGGTCATTGAGTTCATAAGGTCGGCAGCTTCATCACGCGGCATCGACTCGATAATCTCAGCCAAGCGCTGCGGAGGCATATCCTCGACATATTCAGCCGCATCATCTTCATTGGCCTCCTCCAGGATCACCCCCTGGTCCTCAGGATCCATAAAAGACAGCAACTTATTCTGAATTTCATCAGGAAGTTCATGAATCGCTTCCGCCACATCAGCAGCATGATACTTGAGCAGTATCTGCTTCATCTCTTCTTTACTCTGAATATTGGCGAGCTTACCGATCAATTCCTCAACTATGGCGTAGCTTATCAAGCCCTCTATCTCACTCAATGGTTCCATATTAATCTCACCTTTGAAATCGCGCATATTGTTAATTATAAAAACCCGGTTTTAATCCAGCAAACCACTCTTCAGAAGTGCCTCGGCAAGTACCAGATCCTCCTTTGTCGTCAGTTTCAGGTTATACTTAGAGCCGAGTAAGACCCGTACCTCTCTACCGAAATTCTCCACTAAACCTGCTTCATCCGTTATCGTCTCGGGTATGCCCCCGGTACTGCGGGCATACTCAAAAGCCTCTATAATCAGATCACGCCGGAAGCACTGCGGAGTCTGCACTGCCATCGCTCCAACCCTGGAGATAGTCTCGATAATCTTATCACCCTCTATCCGTTTCAACGAATCCTGAACCGCCAACGCCGGTACAGCCGCACCATAATCCCTAGCCATCTTGAATAGCCCTTTTGCCGTATCCGCCTTGACAAATGGCCGCACCGCATCATGCACGGCAATCACTTCCGCTGTCGGCGAAGAGAGCATAATACCATTCCAAGAGCTGTCATACCGACTCTCGCCGCCACAGGTTATCAGAGTCACCCCAAGCTTCTTTAACTCCTCTCCGGCTACATTTCGCGCGTAATCTTCATCAGCTTTATTGACTACCAAAATTATCTCGCGCACCTCCGGCAAAGCGGCAAAGACCTCGATCGTACGGTAAAGAATCGGTTTACCGCCCACCGAGAGCCAGGGCTTGCGTTTATGCGCCTGCATCCGTGTCGACTCGCCTCCTGCAACCAGCACCAGACTCACCTCTGGCAGATCTTGCTCCAGATCACCAGCGTATTCATTATATTGTTCCATCATCCCAACCTCTTGACTCGTCAATTACAAACTAGATAATCATTATCAGTTTACAACACCCAATAATTATTCTCTCAAGTAATACTTAAACTACTTGAAAAATAGCTACCAACATAAGATATTTACCCATAACCCACGAACACCGGCAAACAGCAAGTAACACCAGGCAGCCGAATATTCGCTGAAATTATAAGGCAAGAAAAAATTAATGGCAAGAAAGTTTTTAAAAGATAGTAACGGCTTACAACTCGTAACCGGCTCTACTAACCGTAGCCGCGCCTTTCAGGTCGCGGAGACTATCTCCGCCGATCTCGGCGTAGAAGCAGTAGTTACCCAAGTCAAAGATCCAGAGACAGGCGGCGCAGGTCTGGGAATTTACATCGTCTACAGCAAAAAAGAGATACCGCCAGGACTCACCGAAGAAGCGGCAAGAATCTGGTACGAGTTTATTTAAACCCTTTCATCGTTGCATAGAGATATATCCCGGTAAGGACAAGATCAGCCTGACACGTGGCTGGGAAAAACTCTGCCAGCGCCTCTGCCCAACCTCCGGTAAGGAGTATCTGCGGCACATCCTTGCTCTGCATTACCAACCTGCGCACCGCCTCCTTCACCGCTCCCACCAACCCTGCAGCCGCACCGTTTAGAATAGCTGACCGAGTTGAATCACCCGCCCCCTTCTTCTCCCAGGTAATCTCTTCAGCCTTGATCGTCGGGAGCATAGCCGCCGAAGTAAGGCTCCCCAACCACATTTCCGGCCCCGGCATTATCATCCCGCCGGCAAAGACCCCGTCTTTACTCACATAATCAACTGTAATCGCCGAACCAGCCTGAATCACCACTACCGCCTCTTCAGGAAAGATAACCTTGGCCGAAAACGCAGTCAGAATCCTGTCCACCCCGGTAGTCTCGATAGTTGTGAGCGTATGCGGCAAAACCCCGTCAGCGGCGGTAATAAAGGTCACATCCTCAAGACCCAGGCTATGCAGAGCCTCCGCGACAATAGGGTTTACCCCTTGCACCACACTGGCGATATACACCTCTTCATCGCGTATATCCCCTGCCTCCAGCTCGGAGACAATTGTCTGAGCATTTATCCCGGCAGTATCCAGCCGCAACATCCAAACCGCTTCATCACCGCTAAATTGACAGAATTTCGTACAGGTATTGCCTATATCTATTGCCAGCATTCCCACGACTCCTTCAATATCTCAGTCTAACTCCCTGCCCGCCAGAGAATCCCTACCACTCCCTGCACCCACAATGCACAATAACTACGGTCATATACTTCCCCTCATACTCAATAGCTGCAGTCATATCCTCCCACAGGAGTTCGGTCTCCTGTTCGACATAGAACGCCGCCTTTGCCCTGCCGATCAAACCTTTGGCGGTGAGGAGTTCCCGTACCCCTTCAATATTCTTCCCCGCCTTATACAGTACCAGGGTCTCGCAGAGATTCAACGCCTTCTCCACCTCCTGCAGGTCGGTTGCCGGCATAATCAGCACCCTATCCTCCTGTAGACAGAGCGGATCGACAAACCGTGCAGCCGCGGCCTGAAAAGCACTGATCCCGGGTACAACCTTTATCGCTTCCCTGCCGACCCGTCCCTCCAGGCATTTGAGCAAATAGGTGCTAGTACTATACACATTCGGATCCCCCAGAGTGATCTGTGCCACTGACAAATCCCGCTGCAAACGCTCCTGCACCAGTTCAGCCATTTCATTCCAGCTGGCCAGGGTACTGGCATTATCCCTGGTCATCGGGTACACATGCTCGATAACTTCCTGCCCCGCAGTATCGATATACTCCTCCACCGCCTCCAGTGCCAGACTCTTACTGGTAAGTTCTGAACGTGGTGCTATAATCACATCTGCTGATGCGATTATATTCACCGCCCTGACCGTGAGTAAATCGGCGCTACCCGGCCCTATGCCCACGGCATAAAACACGCCTTTTTCCGCAACTTTCATTATCTGCCTCTCCTCAAAACCCTATTTCTTGGCCAAGCGTCGTTTCCAGCGGGCGAGCGACTTTTCAACCTCTTGCAAGCCGGCACTTCCCGCAGATTTATAGGCCTGCGGCGTTTGCGCCGGATTTAGACAAGCAAAGACGTCTGCCGTAATAAGTTCGCACACTCCCTGCATCGTCTCAAGCTCAAGATCGCAGAGTCTGCAACCTCTCTCCTCAGCGATACGCACCAAGCGACCTGACACTTCATGACAATTTCTAAAGGGTAAACCAGCCTCGACCAGATACTCAGCCAAAACCGTCGCATCCAGAAAACCGCCCTCAAGCATCTCTGCCGCCACCTCTTCTCTAAATTTTAGCGTCTCGGCAAAACCAGCGAGACAACTCAAGGTCATTTCCGCCGTCTTTACCGCATCGAATAACGGCTCCTTATCCTCCTGCAAATCCCGGTTGTAGGTCATGGGTAGTCCCTTGACCACGGTCAAGATAGTCATGAGCGAACCTATCACTCTGCCACTCTTACCCCGGGTAAGTTCAAGGAGGTCGGGATTACGTTTCTGCGGCATGATACTGCTGCCGGTACTCCAGGCGTCATGGAGTACAAGCAGATTCCACTCGGAACTTGCCCAGAGTATTACATCTTCCGCGAAACGTGAAAGATGTACAAACATCGTCGCTAAACCTGCCAGAACTTCAATTACAAAATCCCGGTCACTCACCGCATCCATACTATTTGGACAGATTCGGTCAAAACCGAGTTCTTTACAGGTTATACTTCTATCTATCGGGAGTGTCGTTCCCGCCATGGCGCAGCTCCCAAGCGGCAGCATATTCACCCGTTTACGCGCATCAAGCAACCGCTCTACATCACGCCCCAGCATCTCCACATAAGCCAGCAGATGCTGCGCTAGCAATACCGGCTGCGCCCGCTGCAGATGGGTATACCCAGGGATAACCAGCCGTTTATTCGCCTCAGCAATCTTTACCAGTACCCGCTGCAAATCCTGAATGAGGCAGACAATTCCATCTATTTTCTCCCTGATCCAGAGCCGTAAATCCGTTGCCACCTGATCATTTCTGCTCCGCGCCGTATGCAGCTTACGCGCCGGATCACCGATCTTCTCGGTCAGAGCTGCCTCAATAGACATATGAATGTCCTCATACTTAATATCGAAGACAAACTCACCGCTGGCAATCTCCCGGGCGATCTCCTTCATGCCTTTTCTAATCGCAGCCAGATCCTTACGGGTAATCAACTTTACCTCTGCCAGCATCTTGGCATGAGCCAGACTCCCTCTAATATCAACCTCAGCCAGTTCCCGGTCATAGCTAATAGACTCGGTAAAAATCTCCATTAACTCGCTGGTACTGACCGCGAATCGCCCCTTCCACAATTTTGCCATAATACCCTCTCTTCACACCAACAATAGAATAATCTTTTATCCCAGACTGATTTTACAACTTTCCCCGACAAACGCAACCAAATTGCCAAAAATCACCCCGTAAAAGGCAGATTATCCCGGAATAACTTATTGCTATAATCCAGATAAAACAGATAATACGGTAAATGGTTGTATTTAGTAACCCAGTCCGATTAGAGACCTGATTTTACATAAATCAATAGCAAGGAGACCAATACATGGCTTATAAAGCAAGCAACAGCGCCGCCTACGGAATGAAGATAAACATGAATATCCCCAATATTCCCGGCAGCTTCATGCGCATTGCCAAAGTCATCGCCGATGCCAATGCCACCATCGATATAGTTGAGATGCTCTCAGACAACGGCCCCTATAAAAAACGTTGCGTACATGTAAACTGCAGCAGTATCGAGCATGAAAAAGAGGTCATCCGCGTGCTCCAGCAGCTTGAGGGGGTACATATCGAAGAGGTTATCGACAAGACTATCGAATACCACCTACACGGCAAGATGGAGATTCATGGGTTCAGACCCTTACAGAATAAGAGCGACCTCTCGATCGCCTATACCCCCGGGGTAGCCCGCCCCTGCAAGATTATTGCCGCTGACAAGGAACAAGCAGACAACCTCACCTGTAAGGGTAATACGGTAGCGATTGTCACCGATGGCACCGCAGTTCTCGGACTCGGCGATATCGGGCCGGAAGCAGCACTCCCGGTGTTGGAGGGCAAGTGCCTCTTATTCAAAGAATTTGCCGGCGTCGACGCTATACCGATCTGTGTTGACACCAAAGATCCCGAAGAAATTGTCAAACTTGTCAAGCAGATAAGCCCCACCTTCGGCGGAATAAACCTTGAAGACATCTCAGCTCCACGCTGTTTTGAAATCGAAGAGAAACTCAAAGCCGAATTGAAGATCCCGGTCTTCCATGACGATCAACACGGCACTGGGATTGTAGCTCTCGCCGCTTTGTATAATGCCCTCAAAGTCACCGGCAAAAAAATTGGCGAGATCAAGGCTGTAGTCTGTGGTCTAGGCTCGGCCGGTACCGCCTGTGCCAAGATGTTTTATAACGCCGGCCTCAAGAATATCATCGGGGTCGATAAACACGGCACCATCAACTCCGACACCGAGTGCAACGGTAATCCAGGATTCGAGTGGTTCAAGCATAATACCAACCCGGACAACGTTGCAGGCAAGCTGGACGAGGTCATCAAGGGCGCAGATGTCTTCCTCGGAGTATCAGCTCCGGGTGTACTCAGCCTGGAGGCGGTAAAAAGCATGAACCAAGAAGCCATTATCTTCGCTATGGCCAATCCGATTCCAGAGATTATGCCGGAACTAGCCGCCGAACATGTTGCCGTCATGGCGACAGGCAGATCAGACTACCCCAACCAGATCAATAATGTTCTGGCCTTCCCCGGGCTCTTCCGAGGCGCACTGGACTGCCGTGCTACAGCGATAACCGAGAGCATGAAGCTCGCTGCGGCTCAGGCGATAGCGGATATTGTCGGCGATAATCTGGCAACCAACTACATTATCCCCTCCCCGCTTGATCCAACCGTGGCCGAGAAGGTTGCTCAGGCGGTAAAGCAGCAGGCAATCAATGAAGGCATCGGCAAGCTGCACCCATGTCCAGCTCCGACCTTCAACACCCTTGAATTCTAGCAATCAGCGCAACAACTGTTGGTACATGGTTTGAATATTTAACCCCAGCCTTGAGGACAAATACTAATATGTGCGGTATTGCAGGCTATACAGGAGAGTTGATAGGCGGTATTCTTGATAAGATGGGCAAGACTCTTGTCCACCGCGGACCTGACGCCGTCGGCTTCTACAATATCCCTGAAGTCCACCTGGTTCACCGGCGCTTACGGGTTATCGACATCGAGTCCGGCGCTCAGCCGATGTCTACCGAAGACGGGAATCTCACCGTCATCTTCAACGGTGAGATATTCAATCACCGTGAACTCCGACACGAACTGGAAGCCCTTGGGCATATATTCCAGAGTGATCACTCCGATACCGAGGTACTCTTGCACGGCTATCGGCAGTGGCAGGAGGAGTTACCCCAAAAACTCAACGGGATGTGGGCATTCTGTATCTACGACAAACCGCGCCACCGCCTCTTTCTCTCCCGTGACCGCTTCGGCCAGAAACCGCTCTACTACACCCAAACCCGCGAAGGCCTGGTATTTGCTTCAGAACTGGCAGCTATCGAGAAACATCCCTGCACCCAACAGAAGATCTCACGCCTGAGCCTACAGAAATTCTTCGCCTACGGCTTTATTCCCCACCCGCACACGATCTACGAACGGATTAAAAAACTGCCTGGCGGACACAACCTCAGTTACGACCTCAAGACTGCCAAACTCAGCCTCAAGCGTTACTGGCACTATGAACTGGAACCAGACAACGCCCTGCTTGCTCGGGATGAAGCAGAACTCTGCGCCGAACTGCGTTCGCTACTCAGTGAAGCGACCAGAATCCGCCTGGATGCAGATGTCCCGCTCGGGATACTACTGAGCGGAGGCATCGACTCTTCAGCGATAGCAGCTTTTGCCAGCCGACACGCCAATCACGTCTCAACCTTTTCCATCGGTTTTGATCAGAAATCTTACGACGAATCCGCGTACTCCACCCAGGTCGCCAAGTTTCTACACAGCGACCACCACCTGAGCATACTTACCCTCGCCCACACTAAAGACACGCTACCGGAGATTCTCTCCCGACTCGATGAACCTCAGGGCGATGACTCGTTACTACCGACCTATCTGGTAGCCCACACCGCGCAAAAACACGTAACGGTAGCCCTCGGTGGTGATGGCGGGGACGAGCTCTTCAGCGGCTATGAAGCCTTCAGATTCTGGCGCTGGGCACGCAGATACAATAAATACCTGCCTAGGCCGATACATAAGGCGGTAAACCTTCTCACCCGCAACATACCTGCGGCACACAGCTATATGTCTCTGAGTCTGAAGTTAAAGAGATTTTTTCACGCCTCAGGACGAAAAATGTCGGTTTGGATCCCCTGTCTCATGGCTCCGCTCCAGCTTGAGGACATTCAGGAACTATTTGCTGAAAAGATCAGTCTGGATGAACTCTATGCTGAAGCTATCGAATGTTGGGACAGGTGCCACAGTGACTGGGTAGGTGACCGGATCACCCAGTACTATATAGATTACTACCTCCAGGACGGCATCCTCGCCAAGACCGATAGAGCCTCAATGCTCAACAGCCTCGAACTGCGTAGCCCCTTTCTAGATATAAAACTAGCTGATTTCTGCCGTCGTCTGCCACACCAGCTCAAACTTCGCGGCGGCACCACCAAGTATCTTCTCAAGAAGGCGCTCGAGCCAATACTACCCGCGGAGATTCTCTATCGAAGCAAACAGGGCTTCTCACCGCCAACCGGCGACTGGTTCGCCAGTAATAACCTGGCTTTTACCTCCCAGACTGAGATCCTCTATAACCAGAAGAAAGCGTATAACCTCTTTGCCGAACACCGTCAAGGAAAGAATGACAACCGCCTTTTTCTCTGGAATCAGCTCACCCTGGAGTACTTCCTCCAACGAATTCATAAGGATACCTGATGCCAGAGACCCGCCTGATCAAACTGACCATTGAGTACGATGGTACAAATTACGCCGGCTGGCAGGTACAACCAAATGCGGTAACCATCCAGAGCCGACTCGAAGAAGCGGTAAAACGTCTCACTGGCGAGAGCGTCAAGGTTTACGGTGCTGGACGGACAGATGCCGGAGTACACGCCCGCGGCCAGGTAGCCACCTTCAGGACACAGAGTACAATTCCTCTGAACAACCTTGCCCGGGCACTCACCAGCCGCCTGCCCAAAGACATCTCGGTACGAAAAGCTGAAGAAGTTGCGATCACCTTCGACCCCAGACACGGAGCCAAGATGAAGCTCTACCGTTACCAGATCTACGCTTCAAAGATCGCCCCCGCCATCGGCCGACAGTATCTCTGGCATATAGGTTGGGAGTTGGATATAGAGAAGATGCGCCAAGCAGCAAGGTACCTTGAAGGCGAGCATGATTATACCAGCTTCTCAAATCAGGAGTGTAATAATAGCGAGGCCAATAATATCCGCACCGTCGACCGCTGCAAACTTGACTATCAAGACAATATCATTACTATCGACGTTATGGGGCGGTCATTCCTCTACAATATGGTGCGCAATATTGTCGGCACCCTGGTAGATGTAGGACGCGGCAGGATTGCCCCTGAAGCGATACCAGCAATCTTCGCTGCGCGCAACCGCCAACATGCCGGTCAGGGCGCTCCCGCCCAGGGTCTAACTTTAGAGTGGATCGAATACAGTTAAAATCAAATAACCAGATAATATGTACTTAACTACTTGGACTTGCAGCAATGCAGGATTGACCTCTACTATAAGCCCAGTAACAAGGATAGGTTTTTAGTTTTTGAGTCTCAGGTTAAAGCATAATCATAAAATATCTGACCGCTAACATTCTAACCTTTATAGACAACCGGTTAAGCCGAAAGCCGATCAGAACTTCAAGCCTGAGCTATAAACCGCCGCACCACAAAGACTTTTTTACCCGGAACTTCTGGATAACTATCAACCGGTTCCCGCTCCTGCATAATCTCCTCCAGTCGTTTTTTTAGCGAGTGAATACGCACCCCGCCTGGATATTTATCCGGATACCGCGGTCTACTCTCAATCACCGTTTCGCTGTCAAGCACCACCAGCACATGCCCCTTCCAGACGATAAGATCCAGTGGTTCAAGCTTCTGAATTATCGCCTCGGCATCCAGCCCGGCAATCGCCACCGCAGTTCCATACCCGACCAACTCAGAGGTATTTCTCGGAGTAGCCCCCTGCGTCGCCGCATAGAGCATTCCCGAACAGTCAACCCCTTCGAGTATCCAAGCACTCCGATTCTCCGCGATAAAATCCTGATAATCTTCTATCTCGCCGATAGGATAAAACTTGAGCTGCTCTACAATACCATCAGGAACATTCCCGCCCCAGCGGTACGGCACCCCTTCCAGCTCCTGCAGTGCGGCGATAATCTCCTCACGCGCTGGCAGCGCCACCTCCCGCTCCGGATCATCTTTAAAACAGCGCACCACATAATTCCCGTCGATATACAACCGTTTAGTACTAGTATACTCCTCGGTAGTAACCTCATACACATAGATTCTGCCGAATTTATACGTATTGTGATGCACAAACTTACTGCCCTTTAAGGCGATAAACTCCAGCTCACGCATGTGCCCCAGAGCATCAAGCTTCAACCTGGGCTTGAGCAACTTATAATCATAGTAGAGTGAGGGTATCCACGGTAGCGAATACACCGGCGTCGGCAGAATCGATCTGAGATGAATCCCCTCCTCCTCCGGATCGACAATCTTGCGCAGATCATCCTGCGCCGCCCTGAGTTCTGACTGCAGCAGACAGCCAGCACATAGCAGTAATAACAGCAACCACACTCTACCCTTCATAGACTCCTCCTACCCTATAGGAAAGACAGTACGCCCGAATTTTTCATTGACGATCTCAGCCATGGCCAGATAAAACGCACTGAATCCGCAGATAATTCCTTCATAACCAGCAATCACCTTGATCCCGTGGTTATGGGTAAAGTCTGCAATTGCCAGGAGCAGAAAGAGAATTGTAAGTGAACCAAAGACTACCTGTAAGGCCTTATTCGCCTTGAGTGTTCCGACATACATATAAAGGGTAAAGAGTCCCCATAATGCAAGAAAACAGCCCATGAACTCTGCCGGCACCGGCTTGATACCAAGCCCCATATTCGGCAATACCCAGATACCTACCAGCGTAATCCAGAAAAAACCATACGAGATAAATGCCGTCATCCCGAATGAATTACCCTTCTTGAATTCAAGAATACCGGCAATCACCTGAGCAGCTCCGCCATAGAACAAGCCCATCGCCATAATCATTGCATCCACTTCTGGAAAGAACCCAGCATTATGTATATTCAACAGTACTGTAGTCATCCCAAAACCCATAAGTCCGAGCGGAGCAGGGTTAGCAAGTTTCTCACTCATAACACATCACACCTTATCAATCAAAATACCAAACAACCGGTATCACCCAACATAGCGCCAAGCAATACCCTCCCAAAAAACGCAGGTGTAAATAATAACCATAACCCCTGCCGGATGCAACAACGTTATTGTGCTTTATCTGCCCCTTGCCGGGACTTGGCCAGTAACGGCAAAAAGATAAGCATTCCAACCCCGGCAAAGACCGTCGCCACCAGAGTCACTGTCGGATAATCCCAGCGATGTGCAATAAAACCGGCCAGTACCGCAGCAATCACACTCGACAACGCAAAAGAGGCATTGAACAACCCCAGTCCTTCACCCTGACTGAACGGGGTCAACTCACTGGCGAATGCCGTACCACCGACAATAAGCGGCGACCAAGCAATAGGAATCATCGCAAACGCGGCCGGCACCAGCAACCACCACTCTGCCTCCCCAATATAACAGAGTAGCGCCAGCCCCAATAGCGAGACAAAGAGCATCACTATCCCGATAAAGACAACCAGCGCATTCCCAATCCTCCTGCCAAGGATACCGGAAGGAGCATAGACAAAGGCACCGACTGTCGCAAAGACCGCATAATAAGTAGAAGAGATCCCTGCCGAAATCTTATACGATTTTTCCATCAGCAGGGGATAGAGATTCATAAACAGCCACATTCCGAGTGTAACCAGAAACCAACTGAGTAGAAGCAGCCCGAATCTACTGATAATTCCCCGGATAAAATCCCGCAGAGCAATAGTAGTAATAATCTGATAACGGTGAAACGGGGCAAATACCGATCTGGTTCGACGTGAGTAATGATGCGGAATGTGCTTGTGCGCATGCTCAAACGATGCGGTATATATCGACGGTACCGTAACCCTGCTGATAAGAAACCCTGGAAGCATCAGAACCCCGGCAAAGATCATCCCGTAGTCGGCAGCGCAGGCAAAGAGCGCCGCCCCGAACAATCCCAGCGCCTGCCCGGTTCCGTAAAATGTCTGAAGCCAGCCGATCCGCTGATCCCACTCCTCATGCGGCGCCACTTCGACAATATACATCGCCGACAGTGTATTACCGGCTCCAGCACTCAGCCCGATTATCAGCGCCAACAGAAACCACAAACCCACACCTTGAGCAAAGACAAAACCAATCACACTCAAACCCATAAGGATATAACTACCAAGATAGATTTTTTTATAAATATTATACTTATCAGCCAATGAGCCAAAGAATGGTGAAGCGAGCTGCCCCAGATAGAAGGCCGCCACCACCAACCCTGCCTCAACCGGTCCTTTCTTACTACCGACAATTACCGGAATCAGAATCGGAGCCAGCCCGAGTACAATCGCACCTTGCAGCAAAAACCCCCAATACCACTTCTCAACATACTTTGAATGCAGAATATCCTGTATCTTTGACATTACTCAAACCCTTTATTTCTCTCAGATAGAATCGACCCTTACATTTTGACAGATTATTAAAATACTACAAGCGAAAAAACGTCAGCTTCCTCTTTCTTCCATAACCGCACTTCTTATTATCACCTTAAATTATCCTATACTTTTGTATACATCACCTAACCGCCAAAGATAGTAGGCATCCTAAGTTCAGGATGCCTACAAATCTAAGAATCATGATAACCCCACACGGCACAATACCACTTCCCGAAACTACTCGAAGATTCTCAACATGATCTCGGAAAGATCCTCAAGGTAGAATGGTTTCTTCATCACTCCTACCGCCCCCAGATTGATCAACTCCTTAACATCATCGCCTGCCGCATAACCGGTAGTAATAAGTATCTTGGCTTTATTATCAAGGCTTTTAATATTAAGGAATGCCTCTCTCCCGCTCATTCGCGGCATAATCATATCAAGAACCACCAAATCCAGCTCGCTGCCTCGTTGCCGATAAATATCCACCGCCTCACGCCCATTGGTACAAGTGATCACCTTATACCCCAGATCCTTGAGTAACTGCACCGCAAGAATTCTGATAATCTCTTCATCATCAGCAAAGAGGATACACCCTTTACCCCTCTCTGCACTCTTCTGAGCCCGCTGTTCGACCTCCCTATTGACCAAAGGCAGTAGTATTTCAAAGGTCGTTCCTTCTCCAAACTGTGACTCAACCCGTACAAGTCCTTTATGTTCTTTTATTGTCGAATAGGCCGCTGCCAACCCCATACCTGTCCCTTCTCCTTCCCGCTTGGTGGTAAAGAACGGTTCAAATATCTTGCCCATTATCTCCCTATTCATACCGAGCCCTGTATCACGTACTTTGATAGAGATATACTCCCCTGGAATCACATCAAACTTTGACCCCGCACAAAATCGTGCATCAAGCGCAACTATATCGGTCAAAAACGTAATCATCCCGGACTCACCCGCTATAGCATCACGAGCATTGATGGCCAAATTCAATAGTACATTCTGTAGCTGCGAAGAATCACCAATAGTAATGGCTGTTGCAGCCACCAATTTCTTGCCAAGGGATATTCTGCGGTCGATGGAATGCTCCAACATATTGACTACCTCAGTAATCAACGCGTGGATATCTACCGGCATCATTTTATGTTGGCTCTTGCGGGTAAAGCTCAGCAGCTTTTCAGTAAGATCAGCGGAACGCACGGCACAGGTAACAATATTCTCCGCATAGCGTTTGGAGACCGGATCACTCAGATTAGCGACCAGAAATTCTCCATAACCCAGAATACCGGTCAACTGATTATTGAAATCATGGGCTACCCCGCCGACCAATTGCCCAACTGCCGCCAGCTTCTCCGCCTGTTTTAGTTCACTACGCAGAACCTCTATTTCAGAGAGATCACTGATAAAGAATAATACCGAATCCTCCCCCAGATAATATACCCGCTGAAAACTGATAGACGCCTGAAACGGCTCCTGTCCAACCTTCAACAGCTGTAACTGAATCTTACTACTAGTACTTTTGTTGGTCGAATTGTCTATAATGCGCGCCAGGTGTTTAAAATCCACTCCTTCCCAGAATTCGTCTATCCGCATTCCCACCGCCTGCGCCAGAGAGATACCAAACATATCGACACCAGCCTGATTGATTCCCAAAATCTCATAATTGGAAGAGCTTACAATCAAAATAGCCTCTAACCCCAGGCCAAATAATTTTTCAAACCGGTCTTCAGCCTCGATAAGCCTCTGTTCATTGATTTGCGACCCAATCTGGAGTAAAGTACCTGTCCCCCCTGCCTGCAGCACCAATGCAAAACACTCGACCAGCTTTTCGAAGAATTCAACCATCTCACGATTTATACGCCCAGAATCCTTGGCGTGCAGCAATAACAATCCTAGCATCTCCCTACCGGATTGAATCGGAATAATCGCAATACTCCGATATCCCTCATAAATACAGCGATTTCTCGGTTCAAGTCTGTCAACGCAAAAATCACTCTCATGCAGCGCCGCGGCATTCTCTATCCAGAAACTTCCCGCCCGAGTAAAATGCTGGCTATCCACCTCTTTGCGCTGAGCCACGTGCCCGCAGATACAAGCCAATTGCACATCGCTGCCACACCTGCCCCGCTCACAAGTAGTGATAAGAGACCGCTCACTATCAAAAAACTCCTGACTAAATCCATTGACATAGTAAAGGGGATAATCCACCCCCTCTTTCAAGCGCAGACCCACAGCATCAAAACCAGTAGTATCTTTGATAATATCGATCAACTCCTTGATACAGTCGGAGCTATCATTGTGCGGAGTGTTAATTACTTTGATTACAGAACAGGCCAGAGCGGCAAAATCAGAACTGCCAAATGCGACATCTGTGCTCTCTACTCGACGCTTGAGTAGTGTTTTCTCACACTTACACTTACTACTATTGAGATTGATATTCTGGCTCATAGGTCTACCTCATAATCGAAATGTAGAAAGAGCTAGCAAATACCACACAAACTATCGCAGGACTAATATGATACTACAATACTATTTTACTACAAAAAAACCCAATCTGTCAAGTTAAAACCCAGTAGAATAATTATTAATTCAGAGTGTAAGCAAGCATTGATTGCTATGAATAAAATCAATCCGCTAAATCCTGTATTCGCAATCAAGAATAATCCCAAACCCTATTATCTCCAGCACCTCTCTACATCCCATTATTCTTTTAATAACAACATAATAAGCAATTTCAAGATAATTAGTAACAAAAAAACAAACACCCCTACTAACGCTAGCTATATTCAATAAAATAGTGCTAAAACCATTTCTCTATTGCAAGAAAAAAACCAAAAAAAGTTATACCCCATTGTTTTTGCAATAAGGTTAAAATAAAAAAGTTTATCTACATCAGCGACAAACTTACAGTATGCATATTTTCAACTTACACTCTGGATTATACTGGATAAAACCCCATTAAAATTCGGGTATATACTCAACATAAATCATTTACAAACCTCAGTTTTTTCCTTCCCTTTAACCAAAAACCCCGGTATAATAAGGCATCGTTGAGTCTAAGTGGCTATATTACCCAGAGCAAAACTCTCGACAGCCTGTTTTTTCAACGCCTTATTTCACGTTAACCTAGAGGATAAATATTATTATGAAGATTGCCCTTGTCGCCTTCCAAGGCGAGATGATGTGTTTTGCCCATGTCCTGCTCAATGCATTAGATCTGACAGCCAAAGGTAATGAGGTTGCTATTATCATTGAAGGTGCCGCCTGTAAATTGCTTCCAGAGCTAAAGCGCACAGACACACTATTCGCCCAGCAGTATCAGGAGGTCTGCCAGAAGCGGTTGATAACCGCTGTCTGTAAAGCCTGTGCCAGCAAGATGGGTACCCTGGCGGAAGCCGAAGCCCAGGGGCTGCCGCTAAACGGCGATATGTCTGGCCATCCGCCTCTGGCTGCCTATCTCGCAGCTGGCTACCAGCTAATAACGTTTTAAGCTTTTTGAAGGCGGCTGGCGTAAGCGATCCACTCCCCCCCCCCAGCATAAGCCATAACAAACAGAATCCGCTAAGAATTATAACGTAAGGCGAGAACAGTAATATCGTCGGCTTGCTCTTCAGCCCCAACAAAAAACTTCAGATCATTCAGTACGTTATCAATAATCTGCTCTGCTTTCATCGTACTCTGCGCCAACACTCGATGCAGCCGTTGCTCGCCATACAGTTCACACTCTGCACTTATAGCCTCAGTTATACCGTCCGAATAGAGCAGAAAGCTGTCACCAGAGTGAAGATTCACCCTGCTCTCGGTATAGACAATAGTCCCGTCAAAACCTAGAACCATCCCATGCCGATCGTCAATCTCACTTACTGAATTATCGCTCTTGATCATGCATGGGGCATTATGGCCGCCATTGGCAAACCTCAATTCCCCGGTCTGGATATTTAAAACTCCTACAAAGAGAGAGACAAACATCATTAACTGATTCTCAATGCTCAACTCGGAATTGACTGAAGAGAGAATCTTTGAAGGTGAGGTCTCGCCCACAGCATAGGATTTTATCAACGTCTTGCTCACCGCCATAAAGAGCGCCGCCGGCACCCCCTTGCCCGAGACATCCCCAACACAAAAGCAGAGATGCTCATCATCAATAAAGAAAAAATCGTAAAAATCTCCCCCCAACTCCTTTGCCGGCTGCAAGAATGCAGAAATCTCAAATTTATCGCTGGAAGGGTAGATTGTCGGCAACATATCAGACTGAATCTTCTTCCCTAAATCAAGCTCCAACTGCATTCTCTGTCGCTGCTTCTCAATAGCATCATGGGCTTTCTTGAGATTTAGCATACTCTGCTGCATACAGATATGATTATGTACCCTGGCTTTGACCTCAAGGCTCTCAAAAGGCTTGGTAATATAATCTACAGCTCCGGCTTCAAAGCCTTTTGACTTTGCCCTGATATCGGTCAGGCCGGTTATAAATATAATCGGTATTCCGGCTGTAGCCTTATCCTCTTTGAGTATCCGGCAGACCTCATACCCGTCTAACCCCGGCATGATGATATCCAACAGAATCAAATCTGGCTTCTGTCTCTCTATCGCTCTAAATGCCGAGAGTGAATCTGTCGCCAGTGTAACTTCATACTCGTCCTCAAGCGCATTACTCAGGATCTTCTGATTCAGCCTGGTATCGTCTACAATTAGTATCCTAGCCGGAGATTTATCTAGCAAGACCGTAAACTTTCTTTAAGCATATACTACATTATTCCCAGAATTACCACAAAAAATATTTACTTAATCTTACCTGTTTTTCAGAGCATAACAATAATTAATTTCTATAATCTGTGAAAAAACCTTACTCCATACTCTAAATGCAACTCCATACTTATTACCGTCATATTCAGCAGCAATTAAGTCCTCATAAGTATTAGCAGTATAAGACAACTGCCTGTTTTCACTTGCATGTTTTCAATAATAGGTGTAAGATATATTTAATGCTTCGGCAGATTGATTACCGGTTATTTTTAGTATTTTTTAGCATTAAGGATATGAATATCAATTCTCTATTCGACCTCTACATTCTGGATATTCTTCTGAGCACCATAGTAATCGTCGGTGCCATATTCCTCTGCAAGCTACTTGGCACGCACTTTAAAAAAAAATCTTTCAAACGCACCAAGACCATTGTTGTCTACATCTTGATCTCCATTCTTGTTCTCTCCCTACTTATCGAGATCTGGAAGGATAAGAGCAAACTAATCAATACCCTCTCGATTTACAAAGGCTACCTACCCGGTTATGACACCATCATTATGCTCATAGCCGCCGCCGTACTCTCCCACTTCATCCAGATTTGGCTGCTACACCACAGTGACAATACCAACAGTGATCTGAGTAAACGGCACAAGATGCGCCTAGTCGCCAAGTGGATATCCTGGAGTCTCTTCTTAGTCGCCTCCGGAGTCATCCTGATCATCCAGCGTGGTTGGGAGAATGTCGCCACCTTCCTCGGGCTAATCGGTGCCGGGCTTGCACTATCCATGCAGGAGACCATCCTCTGCCTCATCGGCTGGATATATATAATCTTCAACCATACTTATGATATAGGTGACAGGATTGAGATGAATGGCCAGCTCGGCGATGTCATCGGCATCACCCCGACCCACACCCGCCTGCTGGAGGTATCGATGAAGATCCAGGGCGGTCAGAGTACCGGACGCATTCTCACCATTCCAAATTCCCAGGTATTCCGTAACCCTGTCTTCAATTCAACAGTCGGTTTTCCCTTTATCTGGATGGAGGTATCGACGGTAGTCACCTTCGCCAGCGATATCGAACTGGCGATTGCAACCATGCTCAATGTCGCCAAAAATTCAACTCTAAAAATAGAACCCGAGGTAATGAAGGATATTACTACCATGCAAGATGAATACGCTATCCACTACAAACACCTCACCCCGACTGTATACAGTCGTCTGGTTGACAACGGGGTCAAGCTTACCCTGCGTTTTCTCTCACCGGTTCGCTCCAGTCGCCAACGCGAACATGATATCAGTCTTAATATACTCAAGAGTTTTCGCCAGACCAAACATGTCAATATTGCTTACAATACAACGCGCATTTACAGTGGCAATGAAGAAGATGTTGGTGACTTTCACTACTCTTCACCTATAGTTGATATTACTAAAAACTCAGATGTTTCACATGACAACCAACATAAAAACTGATTCAATACGCAGTTGCCACTTTTGCTACTATTTCCCATTTATGATATCCGGCAATGCCTCCCGCGTAAAACTACCAACGCCCCAATTAACGCCGGAAAGGCTTTACAAATTCTCGCTTACCCTTTATAATCACTACCCGGAATAAAAACATACATAAAACAAATAGCAATTACAAAGGATACATTGATGAAAAAGTATATGATTACTCTGCTATTAATTACCCTATCCATCTCATTATCACCGCTGCAAGCTGCAGAGGAGAGTACTTCTCCAGTTCCAAGCAGCCAGAATACCGTGACGGATCAAGAGAACACCCAAATTGACCCGACCTTCAGCGAAACACCCCAAGAGGCTCTTGCAGATTTTTCCGAGTTGATGTACGCTGGCACCACCCGCGAAAATCATACCAAGGATCTTGCCCAAGCAATGTTTTTTTTAGAGCCTCATATTAACACCAAGACCGGCAAACCAGAGAATAATAACGCCCTGTTACAAAAAGCCAAAAACCTCTATCTACTGATACAATCGATCAATTACAACCCAAATGAAGTTGAAGTCACCTATACCGATAATAAGCAAAGAGCCAGACTGATTCTCAGCGATAGCGCCAAGAATATCGAGCTCTACATGGTCAATACCCCAAAATATGGCTGGATTTTCTCCGAAGCAAACTTCAGTGAAGATGCAACCAAAGCCGCCCTGGCTCATGTCGAGAGTGTCAAGGCCAACATCTCCAAGTATCTTGATGAATTCGTTCCCGAACTCTCATCACCACTCAATACCCTCTACACCTTTTATTATGGCATACAGGGACTCTACGGTTATACGATGGAAGATGCGGTAAATGCCCTCAATCTTGAAGACTTTGATATCAAAGTCTCTGACGGCCAGGGGCCAACCTGGGCTATCCAGGCCTACCGCATGCTCCGTTTCGCCTCACCGATATCCCCGGAGAGTCTTCCCAACGATCCCAATTACAACCAGAATGTAGTTCTACTGTTAGACCGCAGGTATGGCATGATGAATATGGAGGTGGTAACAGTACCGGAAAGCGGTAAGAAAGCCTGGAAGATTGGTTACAGCGGTCTCAACGGTCTCAATGACGCCTATGATGAAATGATGGATAACGGGATGATAAATCAAGTGGGAAATATGGGGGTAAAGCACCGCACACCGCATATTATCCTGGATGACTTCTTCCAGACCAACCTACCGCTAATGGAGCTAGAAATCTTTGGCACCAATCTCTGGAAGATAACTCTGACCATACTCCTAATTCTGTCAAGCCTGATTATCTTCCCGCTTACCAGAATTATCTTTCTGCCGCTAATCAACTTTACGCTCAACAAACTCAATATCTCTACCAGCCGGGACACCAACAAACGCTTCATTCTACCGGTGCAAATATGTATAGTCGGTCTTATCTGGCTCTACGGTATCGTCATTATCTCAGCGAACCCGAAGATTATGGCCTTCTCCCTTACCGCACTCGAAGTTATTATGATTATCACCATCACCCTGCTACTCTACCGCATCGTCGACAGTTCGACCTCGATAGCTTCAGACCGAGTCACGACCAGTCTGCATATCATCACCAGCGTCTTGGGTAAATTTCTTAAAATCGCCATACTGATTACCGCCGGCCTCTACCTCTGTTCGGTTTTCAATATCAATACAGCCAACTTCCTGGCAGCTCTGGGTATTGGTGGTTTCGCCTTTGCCCTGGCGGGTAAAGACACCATGGAGAACTTCTTTGGCTCGATCATGATCATCATCGACCGCCCGTTTCAAAATGGTGATTACATCAAAATCAATAATATCGAAGGTTGCATCGAACTGGTAAGTGTCCGCAGCACCCGGATCCGTACCTTCGACGACACCATAGTCACTATTCCCAACCGGATGTTTATCTCCTCACCGGTAGAGAACCTGGAAATACGCAAATGGAGGCGGTACAAGACCAGCTTTGACATCCTCTACGAGACCGAAATAGCCAAGATAGAATCCTTCACCGCAGGCCTTACCGAGTTGGCGCACCTCCATCCCGATGTCAAGAAGGATGCTATCCAGGTATACTTCTATAGCCTGGGTAGTTCATCGCTACAGATCTTTATCAGCCTCTTCTTCCGCAATCGCGGACGTGTTGAAGAACTCAAAGCGCGGGCAAGTTTCAATACCCAGGCCATGAAACTTGCCGAGCGCCTTGGTATAGAGTTTGCTTACCCAACTCAGAAACTCTTTATCAGTAATATTACCGACAAACCCCATACTTCACTACCGACACCGGCTCATGCAGAAGGGAGTACCGAGGAGCAACAGCGGCATGACAGCACCGTTATCGCCCGGGAGATAAGTCCGTTCTATATCCCTGAGGACAAAGCTGACGGAAAAGATGGCAGCAAGAGTTGAAATATTAGAAAATCACTAACGTGGTTTTCTAAGTTTGGCAAAAAGTTTTAGCCATCGCGAGTAATACCTTTGATAAAGCCACGCACTTTTGAAGAACGCTTTAAGAAAAACGCCTACCGAACATCGGCTGATAAAACGCACTGCGTTTGCCAGGATACGAAGCAGCTAGCCCCGTAACAATGCAGCCCTCAGCAAAGCTGAGGGCTGCATTGTACTATATCTCAAGCAAAGATTTTGGTATAAATTTAGTATTTATCCCACTACCTTTTCACCCTGCCACATCAATATACCGCCATCCATCACATAGACCTCCTCATAACCTGCAGCCTTGAGCATCAATGCCGCTTCATAGCCCCGCAGCGAAAGCTTACAGAAAGCCACTACCGGTTTACCGCGAGGAATAGAATCAAGTTTGGTGCGTACAGCACCAAGTGGGATATGCAGAGTACCATTGATATGTATCTGCTCATACTCATCGAGTGAACGCACATCAAGGAAAGTAAAGTCCTTACCCGCCTCAACCCACTCCTTGACTGTATCCGGTTTTAAGCCCTGCATAAAGCCGTTAAGCTTATTTCGCATTACATTGGCAGCCGCAATAATATTATCCATTGCTGGTGAATAAGGCGGTGCATAACAGAGATCCACCTGCGCAAACTCGTCTATATCCATACCGCAATGCAACGCCATCGCCGCTACATTTATTCGCTTATCAGCTTCACCCAGACCCACCGCCTGTGCTCCAAGCAATTTCCTAGTCTTTTTATCAGCAATAAGCTTGAGAAATAACGGTTTGGCACTTGGCATAAAGTGCGGTTTATCCGGTGCTGGCGCCAGACAGAATTCTACCTCATACCCTTCGGCAAGAGCCTGCTTCTCAGTAAGCCCGGTGCGGGCAACATTAAAGTCAAATACCTTGCACACCGAACTGCCGACTATGCCCGGATAGGTATCGGGTATACCGCAGACATTATTCGCCGCCACCCGTCCCTGCTTGTTAGCGGTAGATCCCAGCGGCACAAAACAACCTTTACCAGTAACAATGTTCATTGTCTCCACGCAGTCACCAGCGGCATAAATATCATCATCAGAGGTCTGCATCTTACCATTTACCAGTATCGCTCCGGTATCACCGATATCAAGCCCTGCATCCTTGGCCAGGCTGACATTGGGTCTGACCCCGATAGAGACGATCACCATATCTGCTGGGATCTCCCCGGCACTAGTAATAACCTTCTCTACCTTACCCTCTCCCTCTATCGCCTCAACCCTGGTACCGGTCATAACCTTTACACCCTTAGCCTCCATGTGCTGCTCGGTCAGTACCGCCATCTCGCTGTCTAGTATCGGCAAGATATTATCCAGCATCTCCACCATCGTCACCCGGCAGCCCATCGCCACCAGCGACTCGGTCATCTCCACTCCGATAAGTCCACCGCCTACTACCACACAATTCAGCGCCTTCTTCTCAGCCAGAACCGCTTTGATCCCTTCCGCGTCCTCAACGCCGTGAAGCTTATATACTCCTTGCAGTTCCCTGCCCGGAATCGGTGGAATTACCGGTGACGCTCCTGTACACAATATGAGTTTATCATATGACAGTTCCTCTTCTCCAGTTTCAGACTTGATGGTCAAACTCTTTTTTTCCCGATTGATCGCCGTCGCCTCGGTATGATTGCGAGCCGTAAAGTTCTTTACCTTCTGAAAGAAGGCGGCATCACGCACCGTACCTACCGGAGTAGACATCAATTCTTTCTGCTCCTTTACCACCCCTGAGACATAATACGGCAGACCACAACCCGCATAAGAGAGAAATTCTCCGCGTTCAATTACCGTCACCTGATCTTCAGGGCAGTTTCGCATAACCTTTGCTGCCACTTTCGGACCGGCTGCCACCCCCCCCACAATAATAATTTTTCTAGACATCTCTTTATCTCCTTAAAAAAGTAGTTATAGCAACTGCTATCACAACACTTATATCTTATTCAGGCCTTCGCCAAAGAGCCATAAATCCTTGTAGTCAACTTAACAATCCAGGCTGCAGACTGTACCTGAATAATATACCCCAGAGCTATTACCAGAGCGATATCCGAGCCTTCCTTACCGAAAGCAGTCATGGCGATTGCCAGAGCAATCGAGAGATTACGCATCACCGTCCCATAAAGCAAAGCTATCGCATCATCACGTTTAAAGAGGAGCTTACCCAGAATAATACTGATTATAAAGTTGAGCGCGTACAATAATACCAACGGAATTATTATCTCAAGCAAAAGTTCCGGCTTCTCCAGAATTGATTTTGCCTTGAGTGCCATGGCAACAAAGACAATACCAATAACACCCAGAGTCGAGAACGGCGGGAATTTGAACTTGATCTCCTTCTGATAACGTTCAAGACCATAGCGAGCGATAATATATCTCTGAGTAAGATTTCCAAGTACCAGGGGCACAAGCACAATTACCAAGATCTGCTTGAATATATTGAGCATATTGATTTCAATACTCGCCCCTAGCAGGAACTTTATATATAGCGGAGCAAGAACCGAACCGAGAACAAGGCCGATAACCGTCATCTTAACCGCCGCCGCCACATTACCTTTCGCCATTCCCGTCCAGGATATCGTCATCCCAGAGGTCGGCAGTAGCCCCGTCAGGAGCAGCCCCAGAGCCATATACGGCTTATCCGCAAAGAAATACATCGCAACTGCGTAAGCGGCAAAAGGGACAACCGCAAAATTAATAATTTGAGTAACCGCCTGCACCCCCCAGTCCCCACCTTCAAATACCTTTCGCACCTGCAGATTTACCATCATCGGATAGACCATTAGAAAGGTTAAGGGAATAATCAGAGACTTCAAAAAAGATACATTCAAACCAACCCCAAAACAGAAACCTGCCACCATAACCAGCGGGATCATAATAATCAAATGCTTCTGCATCCACATCAATATTTTCATTACATTGTCCTTATAAAAAAACTAATGAATAGTCAACCAAATTAAATGACATAGCAATTATAGCATTTTTAAATATAGATGGCAATATCAACAACTACCTAAATAACAGTATCTTATAAAAAAAGTTATGGTCATAAGACCATAACTCAACCAAATCTAATTCTGTCATATGACAATATCCTAATGCACACAAGCCAATCACCCAAAGGCATAATCCCCCCACAAACTTGTAACAATACTAAATTAATAGCATTTATAATTAAACACCACACTCAAGGCATAACTTCGACACTTAAAACCAACTTCAGAAAATAATCCTATTTCTTGTCGCTCATATTATAAATTAAAGCGTAATTTTTTTTTTGCAAAAAAAAACAATATCAAAACAATCGGCTTTATTGTCCAGAATTAATCGCTACTTAAAGCACCGCTCAAGCCTTACACTATAGATCATGCAACTGCGCATAAAGCCGGCTCTGCTCCTCAGGATTCTGACAATAGGTTACAGCAATTTCCTTCATATCCTTGCCAATGAGCTTCTCAAAGTAAGGGAGAACCGCCTCTGAATCCCCACACACCGCGCGTTGAGTATTACTCCGGTACCGGCAAGCAACGCCCGGAATTTTTCTGGTGGATTACATATCGGATCTGTCTGAGGCGAGAACGCCCCATCCACCATCAGTAGGTTCTGGATATTCATAACCATCTCCAGTTTCCCGACCCAGACGCTCATGAATCGTCACAAAGACCTCATTATACTGCTCCGCAGAGAACATAATCACATTATCTGTACTCTCCCCCACCCCGGCAAAGCACCTACTGCTGGCAAAACCATGCCCCGGCTTGACCAAGGCCTCACCGATAAGTTCACGTTGTATCTGTAAAAACTCGCTAAGCAGACCACCAATCAACTCTGCTGCTTTTTGTACTGTCTCCGGCTCATCAATCAGATCCATACAGAAATCACTCATCGACATCAAATACGAGAACATATTTACTGGTGCCTGCACATCCGAATACGGCAGCGGCAGTCTCCCCTTGGTCTTCTCAAAAAAATACTCTATACGTTCAAGAATAACCTTACCACAGGACTTTTATGTATCGGTACATAGTCTGCTTTCAGAATATCCTCTGCCGACTCGAATAGCGGATCTACCGCCGGCGCCTGCCCCGGTTCCCAGATATACTCACCACCGAAAACCGACGCAATATAGCCTATACCATACCACGGCTCAAGAAAATTGGCTAGATCCGCCTTGTACTCCATGCTCTTCTTGAGCGCCCCTAGCTGGAGTTCTAAAGAGTCCTTATGCTCCCGACACATGTCATAAAACACCCCTTCCCCGCGCACTCGGCGATAAACCAGCAAACCGCTCTGCCCTTCAAAGAACGCCCGATTCCCCTAAAGCAACCCTGCCTCATAGTCAGTATACTCCTCCATCTCAAAATCAGCTGTAGCTACACGCTAAATCTGTGTTGCCTGGGCATCAGCTAGTGATATGTCAGATCCCTTCTCCTTCTTTCCCCCCCTCCAATCAGTTATTCTTACTCAACTCTGTATTATTTTATTATGATTATAACTTAATTTTAACATTTATTCAGAATATTTCAATAATCACCCACCAACAAATAGCAGAAAAAAATTATCGCTTACACCTACACAAAACTGCTGCTATCCCAAGACAGCAGCAGCCATATCAAACCATTATCATTATCAGTATAAAACTTAAGAAATCAGTAACTACCAAAATCCTGCGCCAATATAAGCGTAGATAACAACCAGACCTCCAGCATTTATACCATCATCAAGACCAATAGTCCTTGGTCTAAACCTAATACAGAAAATTCAATACAAACCATATGTTCATGAGTAACTCAAGCACGTCTATCGAGCAGATTCAGCCCACTCCGGCATTCACATCCAAGCTTATTATAGGTCTTATTCCTGCCGGAACACTCTTTAACCATACTCATAAAGTCATTGACATGAATAAGTGATGATTTTAGCAGTTCCTGATTCTGCCGATTACGATATCTAAACTTATCGAGAATATCCCGAATCTCACTCTGAGCTTGAGCCAGAGCCCTACCCTCCTCCGCTCCGAGAAACTCAATCAGCCTTTTAAGCTTTACCGGTCTCTCACCTCTAGGTATCCGGTACTCCTCCTCAGCTTGAGCCGAGAGTCCGGCTCGAACCTTATCGGCCTGCTGAATCTTCTCCAGCAACTTGTACTCAGTAGCCACCACCTCTTCAAGAGCGGCAATATCCCCTTTGATTATCGCCTCTCTCTTCTCTTCGGCCGCAGCGAGTAATTCCACATAAATACCCGACATATGCCTCAAAACGGCCTGCAGATTCTCTATTACACTCTTCATGATACTATCCTCCAGTTATATCACTGCCCCTGGCTTGAAAGCCCAACCGCAGTATCCCCCATACTGCTTCTGAGATATGCACTATATGCCTCAGTGCTAGACTTACGTTTCAGCGACTCATACACCTTTCCAGTTATATTATTCCGGTCATTCTCTATATCCTCACTATAGGCGGTATTTCGCGCCCATTCATCATCAATCAAACCCTGAAAGATCTTCTCTGCCTCACCCCCATGCATAAACTCACTCGTATCAACTGTAGAACGCATAATTTTAAGCATCTGACCGATAAACATACCGGTAAATTCCCGCGCTGCCAGCTTCAGCCCTTCTTCCGAATCATCTTGAGCTATTGCCGCCATCTGCATCAACTCACTCTTACTGCTTCTGCCGCGCAACCTACTCAGAGTATCAGCATCCAGCCCGTTATTATATCCTGATATTTCCACCCTACTCCACCTTCAGCTCGGCTTGAATCAACCCGGCCGCCTTCATCTCTTCAAGGATAACAATAATATCATCGGTAGTGCACCGCATTGCAGCCAGGGTATCGACAAGGCTCTGCAGACTCCTCCGTCCACTACCTCCCGATTCATTTGGACCAAAGACATCAACGAGTCCTCGTGGATCTTCAGGTGCAAGATTATACTCCGGCGCCTCGCCATCTTGCTGTGGTGCCAGAGTCACGGTTCTACCTTTATAACTTATAAAGCCCGGCATCACCTGTACGTCACCGCTGACAATAGCCGAACCACGCTGTTTATTTATCCTAATCTCCGCTACCGATTGTAGTTCAACATCAATATCCAATACCATGGCGATATACCGCACCTTTTCATTCATAAATTGCTCTGGTATCTTGACAATCACCTCTTTAGCATCACTGGCAATTGCAACTTTAGGCATATTTTCATTATCATTACCAAAACCATAAACTCTAGATATTGACGGATTGGTCTTACGATCACCATTTATATTTGCCGCCACCGTTGCCGCATCCAAAAAATTAGGGTTATTCAAGACCAGCCTGAACATACCATTACTATCCCATACCGATCGGTTGAACATCTGAGAATTAAGGAGTAAACCGCCTTCAGTTACCACGCCGGTAGTCGGATTGTCCCCGACCGCCACCCTGCCCATAGCCCGAACAATAGCATTCTCACCGGTACCGAAAGAGAGATAACAACTCTTGAGTACACCATTGGCCAGGCTAGAAGCATCCCCGATAGAGCTAACTCTGAGGTTGATTCTGTCACCAGGCCTGGAAAAAGGTTTGATCTCGGCATCAATCTTAACAAAAGCAATATTCTTGGTAGAGAGATCACTCTCAGAGAAATTGTACTTATTTGCCTCCAAGTACTTCTTCATCATAATCTTTGCAGCGTCAACGCCGTCACCGGTTCCGTTCAGCCCCGTTACCACACCCTGCCCCTCTACCCGGAGCGCATCAGCCCCCAAAAGCCTGCAGAACGATCTAATCTTCACCGCATGCGCCGACTCTGAACTGAGACCGATAAATAACAGTGCCAGTAAGAGAATCAATCCGATCTTTCTATCCTTTGTATCCCTCATCCTCATCATCCTTGAATGCATATTCTAATCTATTCTAATCCTTAATTAACGTTTAGAATGGTTTGAACTTATTTACAAAACTAGCCAGCCAGCCCTGGCGTATAGTATCGGTCACCTCACCCTCGCCGAGCAGCTCGATTTTCAGATCGATAACTCGACTGCTCTTTACCTCGGAGTCTTCATTCAGATCATTCGGGTTGACCGTTCCCAACAGAGTAAGTATCTGCTCTTCATTATTGATTTTAACCGTCTTCTTCGCTTCAACCACAAGGTTACCATTAGGCAGCACCTCAATAACTTCACCACTGAGACTGGCGGTGAAGGTATTCTTGCGTACCGTCTCACCCTTTCCATCATGGGTCATCTGAGTATCCATATTTATTTGGGCATAATCATCGGTATTAAAAGTCTGATCAATCAGACCGGTCGGATTCTTCATCGAGTACGGTTGAAGCATCATATCACCGTCATCATTTTTGGTCAGACGGAACCAGTTATTAAGGTTCCAGATAGTCTCTGACTCCGAGTCAAGGTTAGTATTGGCTTCAATTTTACTCTCGGTAGTCTCATCAATAACAAAAGTCACCCGGTCATGAACCTTACTCGCCCGCGGCTTGATCATATCATTTTTAAAACCACCAAAAGCCACATAGAACTTCGCTTCAACCCGCTGCTCAGCCAGACTCATCTCTATCTCTTCCTCGTTCAGCAGACGCTCGGCATTATCCATAGGACTGATCACATTAAACCCTTCCCCCAGAGCACAAGTTACTCCGCAGTAACCGATAACACCCAACAGCAGCATTTTACGCAATCCGCTCAAGTCCTTCATTTACACCGCTCCCATACCATTTTAGTTGCTGATTCAATTCAACACTCAAAATAACTATTAATTACAGATTCAAAGTGAATTTACCGGCATATCAGCCTTATTCTTACCGGTTATCCGCACCGGATATACACTATTATTGACCACCGATTCAACTTTAATAGTATCTCCGACATTCCCACTGTTCAAAGCCAGAGCCATCTCTTTAATAGAGAACCCCTTCCCCTGAACCAGCACCGTAACCATTTGCCCTTTTTCAACATCTAGAGGATCACCAAAATACGCCGAACTTATCGGCAAGCCACTACGTACTGACTTCAAAGCCAGCCTCCCGTCAAGTTCCTCCGGCTTAATATCCTCCAAAATCATATTAGGCTTATAATCAAGTCTGTTGACAACAAAATCCTGCGCCCGAACCGTCTCTCCGGCACGGATATTTCTAGCCAGTACAACAGTATCCACCTCCATCGTAATTGAAACATCAACACTAGCATAGCCACAGACTCTGCCTTTATTGCTGAATACTACCGCCAAAGTCGCTCTCCCCGGTATCTTGCCCCGCTCAATCCCTTCAACGTCTGCCTCAGTTCCAATTGTTCCATCAAGCTCAAAACGACTAAGCTTAGTATTCATAATAATCTGCATATCGGTATGCAGCTTCGCACCGACAAATTCTTTAATCGCCTGCCGCACCAATTCCAAGCCTGCAGCCTTCTCCGCTTTGAGGCGGTAATCTTCATAACTGGAATCAGTTGCCAGCTGAGGTTGCGCCTTCATTGCGTTATAATTTTCTTGCATATTTTCACTACGATATTCAGCCCTCACCGGCTCAACCGCCAGGTCGGAACTGCCTCCCTCTCGTGCCACCGCAACCCCAAGGCTACCACTGAAGACAACATCGCTGTCCAGTCCCATTCCTCTGAGGCGTTCTAGAATATCCGAGCGCAGGATAGTCATAGAACTACCAACCCGAGGTGAAGGACCAAGAAATACCTTCCCGATCTTCTGGGCGTTATCCCCTTTTACCTGAGCAATATCTGAGAGTTTCATATACTCGCTATCGACAACCACCGACCGCGGGAGCCCGATCTCGACATCGGCAAGGAGTGTACCCGCGCTCAGCAAAACTACCAATAAAGTCATCCTTAACTTTTTCATAGCCATATCCTTATTACCATATTACTTCAATACATCCTACCGCCGGTGTTATTTATTAATTCTTGAGCGCATTTACCGTCTGCAGCATCGCATCAGAGGTCTGAATACTCTTGGAATTGAATTCATAGGCTCGTTGCGCACTGATCATATTAACCATCTCAGTTACTGCATCAACATTCGATCCTTCCACCCAGCCACCCTGCACCGAGCCAAAGCCATCGGTATTGGGTTGCCCCTGCGTAGGCACTCCAGAGGAATCGGTCTCCAACCAGAGTGACTCACCATACGCTTCCAAACCTGCCGGATTGACAAAGCTATATAATTCGACCTGCCCTACCTCGACTGTCTGCCCTGAATTCGGATCTTCATACGAGACAATCCCACCGAGGCTCACCTGCGGATTGAGCGCTCCTGTCGGTATTCCGGTAATCGGCGGATTCATCGACAAACCATCGGCCGTAAGCAGTTCACCATTCGCATCTACCTGAAAAGTTCCGTCCCGAGTATAGGCATTTCTCCCGTCAGCCATAGTCACCGAGAAGAACGAGGTGTTATCACTGATCATCATGTTCGACCAGACATTGGTCTGAAACGGATTACCATGGGTAAACACTGGGGTGGTAGCAGAGAGTTTAACCCCGTTACCTATCTGTATTCCCACCGGGATATTGGTATCGCCATCACCACCCTGCAACCCGGCAGCACGGAGATTTTGATAGAATAAATCCTGAAAACTCAGGTAACGTTTCTTATAGCCATTGGTATTTACGTTCGCTAAATCATTGGATATCGCGTCAATATTACTCTGCATCGCCCGCATACCCGTTGCGCCTGTCCACAGGCTACGAATCATCATAGTTAGTACCTCCACCTTCTCTATCGTCAACCACTACCGTTGCAGTTTAACAATAATAAATAATTTACCCAGCTCAGCGCTGCATCAAGCACTGCCGTTGAGACGTTGAATTGCCGCCCCCAGAGTACTATCCTGCATCGAAAGAAACTTCATATTCAGCTCATACGCCCGTTGTCCTTCGATCATACTCACCATCTCCTTTACCGGATCTACCGCCGACCGCTCCAACACTCCTGAAGCGACCTCGGTACCGATTGGGGTCTCAATCATCTCCGCTCCATCAGTCGCATAAAGATTATCACCTAATTTTTCCAGACCAACCTGTGCCCCATTAAGGCTGGTAGTAGCCAGTCCAATACGCCCAATCTGGGTATAAACATTCTCATCCTCGATCACTACAACACCATCCCTAGTGACACTCGGAGTACCCTGATTTGGTATATTAATCGGTTGATCACCCTCATCAAGCAGATAATCACCGTTCATATTTACCAGCATACCCTCAGAGTTAAGCGTAAAGTTACCATCCCGCGAATATCTTACGACCCCGGGTTCACCTTGAGGTTGAATTTTGAAAAAACTTACCGTCCCCGGCTCATCACTGATTGCCAGATCCCAGGTATTACCTGTCTCCTGAATCGGACCGGCTTGGAAATCACTGACGGTTCTATCCATCCAGACCCCGCCGCCGGTCTTCTCAAGAATCAAATCCGACTCTCTGCGCCCTAATCCCTGCCGCACACTCTCAGCCGGAATATCCTTAAAGATAGCAAAATCAGGCTTGAAACCCAGAGTCTCACTATTTGCCAAATTGTTGGCAGTAGTATCATGCTTTGCAGACTCTACCATCGCCCCCATACAGGAGAGATACATACCATAAATCATACTTACCGCTCCTTCTGGCTCTCAGTATTCTGTTTCTCGTCAATCTCATACCGCTGACTATCTCTATCCTCATCCGCACAGAGTTCAAGTACTGAAGTTCCCAACTTCTGAACACTCAACGCTCTAAATGATTCACCCAAAATATCATATGCATTCTTCATAATCTCAACTCCCATTCTCCAGCGATTCTACAATTTACTGGAGGATCTCAAAATATGGCATCTCCCAATAGACCATACGGCATTATTCCACCCTTTATGGACAAAGTCTGTGCCAAAACCGGGCGTTCTCAATTTTAACCCGACATTAATCTAACATATTAACAAATAAGACGTTACACACCAACTTTAACCGGAATACATTTTATTCCAACACTTCACCATATACCTTAGGCAAGTATTACCCCAGCTCAGCGGCGATAAACGGCACATAATGCCGTATGTGCAAAAAATGTGGAAAAAACGCCCCGGCTAGAATATCAGCCTCAATTTTGCCGCTTATATTATAATCAAGCGCTAAAAGACTCCTAATCCGCACCGAACACTATTATGACAAAGCCGAGTATAATAATTCACCACACTGAATCATAAATAGCGACCGAAGAATAAAAGCTTTACTTGACATCTTTAAAAATAATAATATACTTAACGATTTGCTAATCAGATTATGTAAATAATAATGTATAAGGAGGAGCAGATGGAGACATTTCCTAGTTGGGAAGGACTTACCTTTGATGATGTTCTTTTAGTACCCCAGAAGAGCGATATTATCCCTTCAGAAGTAATGACCTCGACAAAGTTCTCTAGAAACATCGAACTCAAGATTCCTATTGCCAGCGCCGCAATGGATACTGTTACCGAGAAGAAGATGGCTATCAGCCTTGCCGAACAAGGCGGGATCGGTATTATCCACAAAAATATGTCTCCGCAAGAGCAGAGTGACCAGGTCGATGCAGTCAAACGAAGTGAGAACGGAGTCATAACCGATCCGATTACCATGAGTCCGCAAGAACCGGTTCGCCGCGCTATAGAGATAATGTCGGCGAATGGCATCTCGGGCATTCCTATCCTAAATACCGACAAAACCATCGCTGGTATCCTGACCAAACGTGACCTGCGTTTTCAGATAGACGAGAACGTACCGGTATGCGAGATCATGACCAACGAAAATCTAGTCGTTGCCCCCTACTCCACCTCACTCCTTGAAGCCAGGGACATCCTGCATCAGAACAAAGTCGAGAAACTCCTGCTTACTGACGCAGAAAACAAACTTGCCGGCCTCATCACTATCCGTGATATCAACAATATCGATGAATTTCCCCTCGCTACCCGAGATGACCGGGGCAGACTTCTCTGTGGTGCTGCAGTCGGGGTCAATGATGACGAAAGAGTGGAGATGCTGGTAAAAGCCGAGGTCGATGTTATTGTCGTTGACACCGCTCATGGACATTCTCAGAATGTTATCGATGCCGTCAAACGTTATAAACAGACTCTGGGCGACAAGATTGATGTTGTCGCAGGCAACATCGCCACCCGTGACGCAGCGCAAGAGCTTATCGCCGCCGGAGTTGATGGTCTCAAGGTAGGTATCGGCCCGGGTTCTATCTGCACGACCAGAGTCATCGCCGGTATCGGAGTTCCTCAGTTGTCTGCAATCTTTGAGGTTTGCCGGGAAGCCATCCCAAATATGATTCCGGTTATTGCCGACGGCGGTATCAGAATCTCCGGTGATATTGTCAAAGCTCTGGCTACAGGGGCGCAATGCGTCATGCTCGGCAGCCTGCTCGCCGGTACCGATGAGACCCCGGGAGATCTCTTTCTCCACCAGGGGCGTACCTTCAAGAGCTACCGCGGCATGGGCAGCCTCGGAGCGATGATACACGGTAGCGGCGACCGCTACAAACAGGCCGACAAGACTACCGACAAAATGGTACCGGAAGGCATCGAAGGCCGGGTACCGAGCAAAGGACCGCTGGCGCCTTTCATTTACCAGCTTGTCGGTGGCCTCAGAAGCGGAATGGGCTATATCGGGGCCAACACCATTGACGAACTGCGAATCCGAGCCAAGTTTATCCGCATCTCCAGTGCCGGACTCACCGAGAGCCACCCGCACGATGTCCAAATTACCCGTGAAGCGCCAAATTACAGTATCAGGTAAAATTATATCTGACTAGTTCTATTTTTCATTCTGAGAGAGGATACCCAGGACAGTTATCATGACCGAAAAACAACAGACAGTCTTAGTTATTGATTTTGGCAGCCAGTATGCCCAACTCATTGCCCGGCGTGTACGCGAGCAGAAGGTATTTGCTCGCATTATGCCTTGTCATATCGGGATAGATGAGATAAAAGCTGCAGCCCCTGATGGTATAATTCTCTCAGGAGGGCCGGCCAATGTCTATGCCGAGCATGCACCCAAGTGTGACCCGAAGATCTTCGAGATGGGCATTCCAATTCTAGGTATCTGCTACGGCTGCCAGTTCATGTGCGAAATTCTCGGCGGTAGGGTACACCCGGCAGCGTCGCGTGAATTCGGACATGCCAATATCACAGTGCAAGGTAACAACTCCCTCTTTACAAATCTGCCGATAGATATGGATGTCTGGATGAGCCATGGCGATCAGATAGAACATCTGCCTACAGGTTTTCATACTATCGCCAAGACCAACACCTGCCCGCATGCAGCAATCGCCAATTATGATAAAGGGTTTTACGGTGTACAGTTCCATCCCGAAGTAGCCCATACCCCCCTAGGTAAAGAGATGCTGCGCAATTTTCTCTACAACGTAGTCAAAGCCCGGGGCGACTGGGAGATGAGCAGCTTTGTGGATCAAGCGATCAAAGACATCAGAGCCGAGGTAGGAGAGGCGCAGGTTATTCTCGGTCTATCCGGCGGGGTAGACAGTTCTGTTGTCGCCGTACTCCTGCATAAGGCCATCGGCGAACAACTTTATTGTATCTTTGTTGATAACGGGGTACTGCGCAAAGATGAGTTCAATCGTGTGGTCAATGGGTACCGGCGCGACTATGATCTCAACCTGATCCCGATAGATGCCAAGGAGCTCTTTCTTGGCAAGCTCCAAGGGGTAGCAGACCCGGAGAAGAAGCGCAAGATAATCGGTCACACCTTTATTGAGGTCTTTGAAGCTGAAGCCAAAAAAATTGCCGGAGCCAAATACCTGGCTCAAGGTACGCTCTACCCGGATGTTATCGAGTCGGTTTCAGCGCATGGCGGTCCGACAGCAGTCATCAAGAGCCACCACAATGTTGGAGGTCTGCCCGAGAAACTAGGACTTGAGCTCCTAGAACCTCTGCGTCTGCTCTTCAAAGACGAAGTAAGGGAGATCGGTTCCGAACTGGGAATGCCAGAGAGCCTTATCTGGCGGCACCCTTTCCCAGGGCCGGGTCTAGCGGTACGAATCCTCGGAGAAGTTACTGCCCAGCGAGTTGCAGTCCTCCAGGACGCTGATGACATTATCATGCAGGAGATTCATGCCGCCGGCTGGTATCACAAGGTCTGGCAGGCGTTCGGAGTGCTCCTGCCTATTGAGTCGGTTGGAGTAATGGGTGATGAGAGAACCTACGAGAACGCATTGGCGCTACGGGTGGTAGAGAGCCTTGACGGCATGACTGCCGACTGGGTTCACCTGCCCTATGAACTACTCGGCAAAATCAGCACCCGTATAATCAATGAGGTACGCGGAGTAAACCGGGTGGTATATGATATTTCCAGCAAACCACCGAGCACAATAGAATGGGAGTAAGCGCTAGAGACATGATTGTAGTGAGTTACCTAGTTACGAGCTACTGCCTGATTCTGGCTTGAAAGATCACGCTGCCGACCTCAGAACCCAACTTCTGACAGTTCACGCTAACTGCACCGCTATCCTGCTCTAACCCTGATCAGGATAGGATGGACGCTAAACAGCAGTCAAGGAGTATAATGCAGCCAGAATTATTATACCTTCTCCTTATCGCACCCGGTATATTTTTACTGGTACTACTAGTCATTGTCATACAGAGGTTACGCAAAATGACGAAACAGACAGACCTGGAGGCTGAAAATAATATCAGCTTTATACCTGCTACCACAGGCTCTATCTCTCTGATAAAGTCTCTGGCAACAGAGATCTGGCGCGAGCATTACACCAGCCTTGAAGGTGTGGACAAAGTAGAGTATATGCTCCAGTTAATGTACTCTCCAAACATTATCGCCAAAGATATGGCTGGAGGTCTGGAGTACTTCATAATCAACATCGACGACACTGCTATCGGCTACCTTGGAGTTCGCAATGAATCCGCCAAACTCTTTCTAAGCCGTATCTACATTAAAAACGCTTATCGTGGCCAGAAGATCGGGCATAAAGCTATTGATTTTATCTGCCACCTTGCAACTACCCGCCAACAGCAGAGCATATACCTGACAGTAGCCAAAAAGAACACCTCAAGTATTGCCTTCTACGAAGCATGCGGTTTTACCAAGGCCGAGGCGGTATGTAATGATATAGGCGGCGGTTATGCTATGGATGACTATATTATGCGCAAAGAGCTATAATGTAAGTTGTTTGTCAGCTACGACATCTCTATATTATTTTACAATAAATTAACAATACTGGACAAACCTCAATAATTTATCTTGTAAAAAACAAAATCCCCCTCTATAATAATTAATAATAGGATTATGGATCCTGAATCTATTACGCTCTAACTCCTTGGGTGAAAACAAATATGGCTCATAAAAAGATAAATTCATCTATCCTGAAAACTCAGATAATGATTATTGATGATTCAGCAATATCGCGCAGAAAACTCAAAAATGATCTTTCCAACCGCGGTTTTGACAATATTATCGAAGCAAATTCCGGAATTGAAGCACTTGAGTTGCTCCCCACCTCCAGCCCAGAGTTATTTCTAGTAGACATGCTTATGCCGGGGATGAACGGTAATGAACTGGTTAAGCACCTCAGAGCGCTGGAAAAACATACCGACACTCCAATTATAATTGTTACCGTAAGTGAAGAGGAAGAGTTGATCAAGGAGTGCTTTACTCTCGGCGCCAACGACTTCCTGCGCAAACCTTGGGATGCCGACGAACTGACAATGCGAGTCTGTTCACAGATAGAACGCCTCCAGAATATCCAGTATTTCAAGGAGGATAATCTACGCCTGGCTCATGCTCTGGAGATAATAACTGATGGTATCTGGGAGTATAATATTGAGAAGGATGAGATAGCCTTCAATCCTTCATGTTACCGCATCCTCAATATATCGGAAGATCTTGAATTGACCGTAAATTACATGCGTTCTCTCATCCACCCTGAGGATAAAGAACGAATCTTCAAGCTCTTTGCTTCCGCCATACTCAGCAGCAAGACCAGCGTTGATTTTGAATGCCGGGTTAATATCGGTGATGATACCTATCGCTGGCTCTCGACCAAATGCAAGATAACCGAGTATAGCCCCAACGGCTCAGCCAAATTACTTATCGGAGTCACCAAGGATATTACGTCACAGATAATCGCTCAGAAGCACCTGCAAAAATTCGGCAAGGAGATGCGTGAACTCGCCGAGGAGCGTTCAGATATTATTATCCACAACGAACGTCTGGCAGCTTTAGGAACAATGTCCGCAGGTATCGCCCATGAGATCAGCAACCCTCTCAGCTACATCAAGGGTAACATTCAATTACTAATGAAGACCATACCAAACATCTTCCAAGCCGTCTCCTCCGAAGCGATAAGTGACGAACACAAGCACAAACTCTACGAAGGTCTGGAGAATGTCGACAGTGTTCTCTCCTCACTGGAAGACGGTATACACCGGGTCTGCGATATCGCTGAGACAATGAAGAACTTCTCCAGCAAGCATTCAGACACCATGAAGGTGCACGATATTGCCGAAGCTATCGATGATGCGCTCCTGCTCTGCACCAACTATACCAAGCATGGTGTCAAGATTCGCAAGGAGTACCAGAATAATGAGTTCAGGTTGGCGTTCAACATCCAGCAGATTACCCAGGTACTGGTAAATCTAATAATCAACGCCGTACACGCTATGCACAATAACGGCATCCTGACCATAACCACCGAGAAAGCTGATTCTGAGTTACTACTCAAGATCTCCGATACTGGTACCGGCATCAAGGAGTCAGTGCGTGAGCAGTTATTCGATGCCTTCTTTACAACCAAGAAAGAGGGAGAAGGCACCGGCCTAGGCCTATATATATCCAAGAATATCATTACCGAGCATAATGGCCGCATAACTGTCGAGAATAATGTCAAAGCCGGCACTACCTTCAAAATATACCTGCCTCTAGGTGAAGAGGCAGAAGAGAAAGACAGCAAGAGCAAGGGACAGGAAGACGATCCCGGTCTACTCAATATCCTTATTGCTGAGGATGACCTGCTCATTCAAGAGATTATCATCCAGAAATTCAAGATCTTCAGTTGCAATACAGTCGTCACCACCAAGGTTGAAGATACAGTGAAAATTGTAAAAGATAAAAACCCCGATGCAGTTGTACTCAGTATGTCTGCCACCACTCCGGACTCTGTATTTAAGATTATGAAAGAACTGCATGCAGAGAATCTTCTACCGTCAATCTTTGTTATAGAGGCCGAGCATAATGCCAGATTCCCTATCGAAAAGCTCAAAGAAGAGGTCGAAATCTATGACTTTGACTCCTTCGAAGTCCTGAGTAGTAAGGATCTCGGCGAGATCTTTGAATAAGAAGAGATGAAGGCGCAGCAGCGCCTCCGCGCGCGTAATATAATATAAGGCTCATGACAAGATAACTTGACAAAAATCATGCTTAAGTTATTATGTCATAATGGTTAACAAGTACAAAAAACGTTCAAAAATTTCTGAGGCTAAATTTCGAGAGATAGTAAGACTATTTATTCTCGACATTGAAGCCACAAAAATAGCTAGTATCACAGGATTATCAAGAAATACTATTAACTCCATTATTAATGGAATTAGAAAAATAATTTCTGAATACTGTGAAGATCAATCTCCATTTCAAAAAGGTGAAATAGAAATTGATGAAAGCTACTTTGGCGCTCGACGAGTTCGTGGTAAACGGGGACGAGGAGCACACGGAAAACATTTAGTATTCGGCTTGATCAAGCGCCAGGGCAAAGTGTATACGCAAGTAGTTACAAATTGCTCTGCATCGGTTTTAATACCTATAATCAAGTCTAAAGTCGGTATGGACTCTGAAGTATATACCGACGGTTTTAAAACTTATGATGGTCTTGTGAACTTCGGCTACAAGAAGCATCATCGAATCAACCACTCTAATAGTGAATTTGCAAAAGGCAAAAATCATATTAATGGTATTGAAAACTTTTGGTCTATAGCTAAAACCAGATTAAGTAAGTATCGTGGTATTAGCAAAAAGACTTTTTACTTGCACTTAAAAGAGTGCGAATTTCGTTTTAATCATCGAGATGATGATTTGTATAAACTGGTTTTGAAGATAATTCGTAAGAACCCTTTATAGGAGATTAAGCAAAGTTATCTTGTCATGAACCTAATATAAAAAGAAATAAACGCGCAAGATTTTCCCGTTAGGACGCATGCGAACTGCGAACGGGTGAGCAGTGAGTCGTGTGCATATCTTTTGGTAAATAAGTATGTCGCTACTTTAGCAGCGAAAAATATAGTATCAGTAAAAACTTGTGTTTACTTACACTCTAAAACACAGATTATTTCCTATCCTGACGGAAGGTTTCAGGTATAATCGCTAAACCCAAGCCTCCAGATCTTTGATTTACCTTTTGTAAGCAAAATGATAAGCTAGAAATCAAACCCAGCCTCTTTCCAACGTTTGATCCGGTCACGCAGACTGCGCTCACTGATTCCCAGAGCAATAGCGGTATTGGCGCGGTGATGCTGATGATACTCAAGCATCCGCCTGACATGCTCGCGCTCAATATCCTCAAGCTTCTTCGGCTCAAATACCGCTCTAGCGCTAAGCGCCGCCGAATCCCGGTTATTCACCCCTGGAGCCTTCTCAATACTGGTTCTAATCACACTATCAGAGAGCATGTTCCCGTCACCAAGCACTATCGCCCGCTCCACCAGATTCTCGAGTTCCCGCACATTACCCGGCCAATCATGCATCTGAAGTAACTGCAGAGACTGCGCACTCACCCCTCGCACCCTGGTGCCTTCTTCCATATTATACTTGGTAATAAAGTACTCTACTAGGCTGGCGATATCCTCTTTCCGTTCCCGTAGCGGCGGTAATTCTACATTGACTACATTGAGCCGGTAATAAAGATCCTGCCTGAAGACACCTTCGGTTATCGCCTCCTCCATATCCCGGTTGGAGCTTGCCAGTATCCGCACATTTGACTTAATCGTCTCGCTTGAGCCAACCCGCTCAAATTCTTTCTCCTGCAGAACCCTGAGCAACTTACCCTGAAGATTAAGATCCATCTCCGAGACCTCATCAAGAAATATAGTTCCCCCGTCGGCCATCTCAAAACGACCAATACGCCGTTTATCCGCTCCGGTAAATGCACCTTTCTCATGCCCGAAGAGTTCACTCTCAAGTACCCCGGCCGATAGCGCAGCACAATTAACCCGTACCATAGGTTTTTCCCGCCGTGCACTCTGCGCGTGTATCGATTTGGCTACCAGTTCCTTTCCTGTCCCCGACTCTCCCCGGATAAAGACTGTCGCATTACTCGCCGCAATCTGACGTATTTTACCAAACGCCTCCTGCATCAAAGACGACTCACCGACAAAGTCATTTACCGACCATCTCCCTGCCAGTTCACTCTTGAGATATTCATTCTCCACCAGCAACCGCCGATGCTCCAATGCCTTCTGCACCACCACATCTATCTGAGCTGCATCGAAAGGCTTCATGATATAATCATACGCACCTTTTTTCATAGCTTCAACCGCAGTCTCAATCGTAGCAAAAGCGGTCATCATAATCACTGGCAACTTCGGATCAACCCGCTTAACCCGTTCCAAAAGCTCCATCCCGCTCATCCCCGGCATACGCATATCGGTAATCAAGATTGAGGCCGTACCGTTGCTGAGCGCCTCTACCGCACTCTCGGCATTCTCAAAGCTGAGAATATCATATCCCCCATCCTCCAGGGTTTCAACCAGACCTTCTCGCATGAATTCATCATCATCAACAATAATTATTTTACTCATTGAACTCTATTCCCCAGTATTAAAGACTCCTCAACGCCCGGCAAAACCAGTTACCCCCACATCCTGACCTCCTGTAGAATTCTTCACCATCTCCGCCGCAGCTGCTATCGCCGCCATCATTGATTTACAACTGGCCACCCCTCTGCCCGCCAGATCAAAGGCAGTGCCATGATCTACCGAAGTGCGTATCAACGGTAACCCCAGAGTAATATTCACCCCAGAGTCAAAAGCCAGAGTCTTCAACGGTCCCAAGCCCTGATCGTGATACATCGCCAAAATAGCGTCAAATTCACCACTCAGCATCCGGTAAAAAGCTGTATCCGCTGGAAGAGCTCCGCTTGCAGCAATCCCCTGACCCTGCATCTGCTTTACCGCCGGGTTTATCACCTCTAGCTCTTCACAACCTAAATGCCCATCTTCACCGGCATGCGGATTGAGTCCGAGTACGGCTATTCGCGGTGCAGGTAGTGCAAACCGCTGTTGCAGATCCTTATTGAGAATACTCAGCACCCGGCATATACGCTCCTGGGTAAGCAGTTCAGGCAGTTCTCTGAGCGCCACATGCGTAGTCACCAGTGCCACCCGCAACCCACCCCCGGCAAGCAACATCACCTCGTTATGTTCCCCAGAAATCTCTCCCAGAAGCTCGGTATGCCCCGGGAAACACGACCCTGCCGCTTTCCAGGCGCTCTTACAGATCGGCGCCGTTACCAGCGCTTGCGCCTCCTGTTGCAGACAGAGTTCTGCTCCTAACCTGACATACTCCAGACTCGCCCTGCCGGTAGACAAGCTCCAATTACCCGGACACGAATATTCCCCAATCCATCCCTCAGGCTGATAAAGAGCTACTCGCCCCGCAAACCTCGGCTGCGCTACCCGCTCATATTCAAGCGCCACCCCACAGCACGCCGCCGCATTATCCAGATAATACTGCTCCCCAATCACTAGAAAACTACACCCTGGATACTCCCCTATAGCCAGCGCTTTTACTATTACTTCCGGTCCAATCCCGCAGGGATCACCCATTGAGATCACAATACGCATCAAATCCCCCTTAACCCCTGCTCACGTGAATAAGGCAAGAAGCACCGATAATAATCAATATATTTCCGCACTATACTTTTTCGGAGCTCCAATATCCGCAACAATAATATCCCCACAGTACCTCTTGGCCTCACCCATAAACATACCAAGCTTTGCCTGAGCAAAGGATACCGTAACATCTGCCTCCACGGCAATTCCACGAACCTCACCGGTATCGGCATCAATACCACTGGGAACATCCAACGCCAACACCCTGGACTCAGTCCGGTTTATTGCCTCAATCACCTCCCTGTACTCGCCCTGTATATCCCGGTTCAATCCGGTTCCAAAGATCCCGTCAACCACCAGCCCTGCCTCTTCGATAAGCTTCAGACGCTCCGCCAGCGTACCATTGAATATTACATTATCCGCCTGCTCAAGAATATCCAGATTCATCTGTGTCTCTTCGGATAAAACATCGGAGAGGAGCACGACCTGCACCGGAACCCGCCGTTCAACCAGCCCGCGCGCGACAACCAGGCCGTCCCCACCGTTATTACCCCCACCTACCAGTACCACCGCCTTATGCCCGTCACTGAGGCGCCGGGTCATCTTCTCAGCGACTACTGCCGCCCCAATCCCAGCATTCTCCATCAGGCAGATGCTCGGCAGGCCATATGTTTCTACCGCCTCTACATCAATCGTTCTAGCCTCTTGTACCGTAATAGTACTGCGCTTATCAACCCTGCAGACAAACGGATTGTTCTCAAGCTGCCAACCATCCCAATTCTTATCATGCTCGGGGTTGACAAAGAACTTAGCCACAACAAAATTTTCTGAACCGAGAGTCGCAGTCGAGTCTGTCCCCGAAATTACACAAGGAAAGTCATCATCCAGCTGATCATACTTCATCACCAACCCCATTTTTTTGATAATCTCCAGGTTGGTCTTAAAAGCTCCCTCGGAATAATTTGTACTATCAGTAAGAATAATCTTCAACTTCTGCCCAGAATTACTGATCCGTCTGGCCGCAGCCAACGCAGCGGCTCCAGCCAATGAGGAGGAGACGCCAATCTCAACAGAACAGCCTACACCCATTGCCATAGCTCTACCGGCTCTCTCCGCAATGAGTATCTCTGGTAATTCAAAAATCATAAAAGCACTCCAATAAATACCTGCTAATCAACCTTTTTGCACCGTCAACCACAGCTTAAATAGTGACTCACGATTACCACCGACAAACATGCTATAAAATCAACTACCACTCAATAGTTGATGTCAGTAAAAGTCCCAAAGGCTTCATTAATAATTAAGAAGAATGTATACTGCTAATAATATATACAGTATACATAGAGAATAGTAGCATAACAAGTAGTATCCAAGTACAGAGTCAAAATACTCACCAGCAGCTAGGAATAAATTGGTTCAGCAAGTCCGGTAGTTACTCCCCCCTGCGTAACTGTAACCTGGAGTTTGAGGATATATTCGCGCAGACTCGCCTCATTAGCGGCAAGTGTCTGCTGAGGATCTTCGGTATAATTCTCAATAAATTCAGGAGCATCCTTGAGGTGATTGATAATACTCTCGCCGGCTGCAACCTGCATATAATCCGCGGTCAAACCGATAGATCCCCGTAGTGCCGAATTGATCTTACTCTGCTCCCCAGCACTCACTGTATCGGCAGATACAATATGCCCCAGTCCATCGGTCTGCAACACGATTCCCGAGCTGCGAAGGAGATCATTACTATACATAACGCGCCTAATCTTACTGCCGAATCCGGCAAGATTTTCCGCATAATTGAGTGACAGTTCATCCAGTGATTTATATTCACCGCTCTTTTTCTCCGCCGCCGCATTATCCAGTTCCTTCTTTATCCACTCCCGCGAATACTGCGAAATACTCTGGGTTGATAACTTTACCGAATCGGTAATACCTTCATAACTCGTTACTTTAGTAGTAATTGGGCGTGAAAAAGTGTTGACGAAGGAGGTCATCTTCGAATATGCTTGTTGAGCATTGAAATTGGATAAAGCAAGATTTACCGACACATTTACTCCATTCCCAAGATAAAAACACTCTGCTCCCCTAATCAATTTTTATTCCAACTCACTCCCAGTCACCGAATTAATTCCTATAAAAAAAGAATAAATTATCATTATTCCTACAAAAAAACTCCCGCCGGATAAAACGACAAAATATCTTAAAAGACCTTGAAATAACCGGTACTTTATGATATAAAGTACTCATCAATCAAGTTTCTGCCCAAGCACCGGGTGGAAACTCTTATTTTTATATAAAACATTTTTACTTATAAAAGTTGGATATATTAGGTATTTTTAAGGAGCATTAAGATGGCAGAACAGACCAATTTTCTTGGTTATGACAGTGTAGATTTAGAGAAGGCTCTCTTCTCAATTATCCCAGCCCCCTGTGAAGAAGGGGCGACATATGTTTCGGGACAGAGTGAAGCGCCACGTGCAATAATCGACGCATCATCCCAGATTGAGAGTTATGATGAAGAGACTGGTCTTGATGTAATCGCTCGTGACGGCGTACACTGCATCCTGCCTGAGAGTGCACCTCAAGACGACACTCTGGCAGCCTGGCTAACCCAGAACATAAATGAAGCTCTGGACGCTACAGCTGTACCGATTATCCTCGGCGGCGACGGAACCATCTCCTTCCACGGAATCAAAGCTCTTGCCGAACGTGCTACTCAGGAGCACCAGGAACTCTCTGTCCTGCACATTGATGCCCATGCCGATCTCAACAATATTGAGGCTGATGACGAGAACAACCTCAACACGATCCGTAAGGTTATTGATTCTGGTATCAAAATAACTCTCTGTCAGTTGGGTGTACGGAGTCTGTCCAAAGACGCCTTCGATATTATTGCCAATGAAGACAAGGGGATCGACTGTTACTTCATGTCGGATCTGCGTTACTCAAGTGATGATGACTGGCAGGATGACATTATTACCGCGCTTAGTAGCCCGGTATATATTTCTATTGACCTCTCCGCCTTCGACAGTTCGATTGTACCCAATGTCGGCAACCCAGAACCAGGTGGCCTAAACTGGCAGCAGATCACCCGCCTGCTCAAGAAAGTCGCCAGCCATAGACGTATTGCCGCTGTAGACATTGTTGAACTCTGCCCCCGTGAAGATGATGTCGTCAGTGACTATACCGCAGCACGTCTGGTGTACAAACTGATGAACTATATTCTTTCAGGAGGTAAAATGCTTGAGAAGAATCTCATGTTCAGCAAGATTGAGAGTGAAGACGAAGAGTAATACCTGAAGTTTCACTGCATTAACTAACTAACATTGTTGAGGGGGGCTTTACGCCCCCTTCATTTTTTTATAAACTGCTTACGCTATATTCGGCTCTCCCCCACCAACCCACACACCCCAGACCGGCACAGTCTGCATCAGGACAGTACTTTTTTCCGGTAAAGAGGGAATAATCTTCCGTTTTCTGCTGCCAGTTATTTTTTTTGTTTTTTTTCAATATTACAAAACCCTGAAAAAAACAGCATTATACTCAAAATAAACTACTTTTGTTACCCTGGTATGTTTTTTGTAGGTTACCATATTGAGACTGTGTGCATATAGTGGCAAACTATACACATAGTCAGGCAGCTATACCACCCGGAAAAACAGTTAACGCGGAGGCAGATCATGGGTCTTTCACAATCGCTTTGGACAGGTCTGAGCAGTATCAAGTCACACCAAACATGGACAGATGTCATTAGTAACAATCTGTCACAAAGCAATACCGACGGTTTCAAATATTCGAACGTCAGCTTTTCAGACATTATGTATCAGACCCTGAAGCCAAGCACAAACCAGAGCACCGGGGTAGGCACAACCAATGCCTCTGAATTAGGTCTTGGAGTAAGTGTAGGCTCCATAAACCAAGTCTTCTCCAATGGTGATTATCAACTTACCTCCCGCATCTTCGACTGTGGACTAGAAGGAAACGGGTTCTTTATTCTGGGTGGACTCAATGCAGGCACACCGGATAATTACTTTACTCGTAACGGCAGTTTCTACTTCAGTGCTCCACTCTCAGGTAATCCTGGCGAACAAAACCTCCAGTCTGCAAACGGGCTGATTGTCCAAGGGTATCAAGCTGTCGATGGGATCATATCCGACACCCTATCTGATATAACCCTACCTATTATCGGCACCCGGATTGACGGCGTACCAACCTCAGAACTTACTTTTGAAGGCAATCTCAATTCCCAGGTCAGTGTAATCAACGGCAATTCTGTTCCCACAGTAGCTGAAGGCACCACTACCGGCGGTTGGATGAGCAATACTGCCGCCACCATAAATGTTGGTGGTGTAGAGAGTTCAGGAAATCTCATCAACAATCAGAGTTCAACTACCGCCAACAGCACTACCGATCTCACCGCACTCAGCTTTGAACGTGGTTCAGGTAATGTTGCCAGTCTATTTTCAAGTGTGCCTGCAGGTTTCGCTGTAGACAGCAGGGAAATCACCGTAGAGTTCACCAAAGGTGAACATCACTACACCGAAACCTTTGTTTACGGTGAAGACGGCACGACCCTCAATGACTTCGCCACCTGGCTTACCGGTGGTGTTGGAGATGCTGGCGATCCAGCGACGCAGCGTATCAATGGCGGCGCGCTTGGCACTGTTCGCACCCGTGAGTATACAGTAGACGGTGATGGTTACGCCGCCCCAGCCGAGCAGGCAGGCAGTTACTTCGGCTATGATACTTCGGGTAATTTCAATCTATCAATTGCTAGCAATCTGGGGAGATTCAACACTATCTCCGATATCAAAATCTCCACGGTAACCGCAGTCAGCAACGCTTCCACCGGTGAGACGCGTAATCTCCAGACAAACTATGATGACTTTTTCAACCCAAATCCGGATTATAAACCTGACGATCTAGGAGGCAGTGCTATATCCCCAACCGATATCTACCTCAATTCAACTGAACCTGATGTCGGCACCATAAAAGAAGAACAGCGAATAAACTACACTCTGATCTCACGTGACTCCAACGGCAGTACCTGGCGTTGGTTTGCCGATGGTAATTACTCGAGTGTTGACGAAGCAAATCTGAATAAGGGAACCGGTACCATCCGCTTCGGGACTACCAGTTCCAGTCAGGTAGAAGCTTCGACCATCGACGGTGGAACCGATTATACCATGGACTTCTCAGCGATGACTCAGGTAGCACTGGACAACTCACCGACTATAATCAATGATGGTTGCCCTGACGGAGAACTAGATAGTTTTACTATCGATCAACACGGAGTAATAGACGGCACCTATACCAATGGTCTGCACCAACACCTGGCACGTATCGGCATGGCGCTTATCCCCAACGCCAATGGTTTAATTCAGGTTGGAGACACCATGTGGCAAGCCAGTGGGGTTTCAGGCTCACCCATCTTCAACACCTCAGCTTCAGACAAGAGCTTTGGTATCATCAAGAGCCATTATCTTGAGACCTCAAATGTTGACATGGCAAATGAGATGACCAAACTCCTCCTCTCCCAACGCGGCTACCAACTAGGGTCAAAGATAGTGACTACCGCCGATGACATGCTACAAGAAGCAGCAAATATGAAACGTTAATCTTCTTGGCAGGAGGAACATTAATCGGAACCACCCGTCAAACGGGTGGTTCGCTCGGGGCTATAAGCCCTTATTACCCGCAACGTCTCAAGACGCTCTGCTTTCACTTCGTTCAAGCTACTAATGCTTTTGACTCGTTGCTACCCCTAAAAGGGGGATTGTTATTACTTGCCACCCTTAAAAGGGTCTTCAAACTCTTTCACACTCAATTTATCTAAAGCTATATCTCGACTCTCCTGCTCACGGATATACTTCTTCACCGTAGCTTCATTAAAACCAACCGTACTTACATAATAACCTTCTGCCCAAAAATGCCTGTTCCCAAACTTATACTTTAAATTTGCATGTTTATCGAATATCATAAGCGCACTCTTGCCTTTAAGATACCCCATAAATTGAGCCACACTGAACTTTGGTGGAATACTTAACAACAGGTGCACGTGATCGCTCATCATATGCCCCTCTATAATATCAACTCCCTTATAACTACATAACCGTTGAATTATCTCTTTTATACTCTCGCGATATTGACCATATATTATCTTTCGCCTATACTTAGGACTGAATACTATATGATATTTGCATAACCACTTTGTATGTGATAAACTATTCGACTTATTAGCCATTACACCTTTCCTTTCTAATTAATAGCAGCTTGAACAACTCTATTATATTTTGGAAAGGTGTATTTTTGTATAACCTTTGATTATCCACCCGCATAGCGGGTGGTTTATTGTTTCGCACTCCTGCGGAGTACTCAACTGGCTAAAGCCTACAATAAAACCAACGCCCTGCAGAATCTGCAGGGCGTCTTCTAATCTTTCTAATTAAAGATTCCATGCAGAGCTGTAATAAATTGCGATAACGCCCGAATCAATTCTTCACCATCCACTGCTACGTCATAATTGATATCCTCTCTCAGCTTGAGCTCCAACTTTTGAGCTAGCTTACTGATATGTGTCTCGCCAATAGTGCCGCACGACCCTTTGAGGCTGTGTGCAATAAAGAGAATATCGGTATTATTCTTCTTGTGATAAGCATCCTTAAGATTTTCAAGTATTATCCCCCCAGCCTGATTATACTCTTTATACAGATTAATAAGCAGAGACTTATCATCTGCCGCATTCTCTAAGGCCTCCCGGATATTAATTTGGGGAAGGCTTGCCAACGCTTGCCAGACATCCTCCGGTACATCTTTTGCAACCCGTTCACTCCTGCCCCAGTTCGCTTCAGTCGTCACAACCTCAGCCCCAACTTCACTGATCTCGTCAACCGCCTCCTCTCCAGATTCTTTAGCGATAATATAATTATTAATCGTATCATAAAGTCGCTCTATCTTTACCGGCTTGGTGATATGATCATTCATCCCCGCATCAAGACTCTTCTGGTAATCTTCCTGTAGAGCATGAGCGGTCATCGCTATTATCGGGGTGCTCTGATCAAATTCTCGAATCTCTCGAGTCGCAGCCAGCCCGTCAAGAACCGGCATCTGAATATCCATAAAGATTAAATCAAAGGTCAACTGCCTTGCAATGTATACCGCTTCCTTACCATTATTAGCCAGAGTCACCTTGCACCCGATCTTCTTGAGTAGGGTCTCAATGATCTCCTGATTGGTAGGATTATCCTCAGCAATCAGGATGGTTGCATCGTTGAACTTCTTCTGCTGAATATTCTTGGCATGTAGCACTTTAGAACTGGTAATGGCGGTATCATGCGGATTCTCCAGCGCCCGCAGCAGATAGCTGGGAGATAGAGGCTTACTAAGGGTAAGGTCAAAACCGATATCCTTGGAAGATTTTATTACCTCCGGGGTCGTCTGTTTGGTCAAAAGAATAAACTTCGAATCCCCTACCGGGAAATGATTCTTAATATACATAAATGCCTCAATACCATAGGTATTGGTCAGGATGGAGTTTATAATAATCGTATGATAAATCGGTTCTTTATCGATATTCTCATTGAGCAAGCTGCAAGCATCCTGTAAAGAGACTGCTGTATCGGTAACAAAGCCGCCATCACTCGCATATTTCTCCAAAACCGAGAGTGCAGTAAGATTCTTATCGATGATAAGTACCCGATTGCCTTGATAACGCGAAGCAACAGTATAGGCCGGCACCCGCCCCTGGGGCACGAGTCTGAAAGAGATATCAAAACTGATAGTCGTCCCTTTATCTGGTATACTATGCAAGCTTATATGCCCCCTCTGCAACTCGATAAGCTGTTTACAGATAATCAGCCCCAATCCAGTACCACCAAACTCCCGAGTTATAGTACTATCAGCCTGTTTAAAGGGAGTGAACAGATTCTTTTGCTTCTCCGGTGCTATCCCGATTCCATTATCCTGTATAATAAATTCCACCTGTATCTCACCGTTCTGGCTCTGCATTACCCTGGTACTTACATATATACTCCCCTTACGTGAAAACTTGATCGCATTGTTACAGATATTTGAGATTATCTGACGCAGACGAAGCGGATCCCCCATTACCACATCAGGAATATTTGTATCGTAATCAAATATCAATTCGATGTCCTTCTTGGCCGCTTCAAAACTAAGAAAAGAGAGTATATTATTAATTGTCTCTTCAATATTGAGCGGCAATTCTTCGATATTGAGTTTCCCGGCTTCAATCTTAGAAAAATCCAGTATATCATCGATAATCCCAAGCAATGACTGCGCCGCCTGATTGGCCTTGGTCAAGTAGTTATGCTGAGTACTGCTGACATTGGAATCAAGCAATAGCTGCTGCATACCGAGGATAATATTCATCGGGGTACGAATCTCATGCGACATATTGGCCAGAAAATTACTCTTGGCTTGATTTGCCGCGTTTGCCAGTTCCGAAGATTCCTCCAGCTGCCTGGTCTTCACCTGCAATTCCAGGGTTCGCTGCGCCACCTGCTCCTCAAGATTGGCCGTAAGATCTTTAAGTTCGTCTTCGGTCTGAAGCAGATCCCGAAGAATACTATTAATATTATTACTAATTACTTCCAGTTCACTTATCAGCAGGCGCTTACTATCCAAGGTCGAATGCTTAATTACAGTATGATGCAGGGACTGAATAAAGGCATTTATCCGCGATCTAATCAGATATGACAATATACTCGAAACAATAACGATAAATATAATACTAACTATCAACAGATAGATCAGTTGGGTCACACTCCGGTTGAAGCTGTGCTGCAATTCAGCTGTCTGTTCATGAAGCATCATATCAAAATTCACCAGATACAACCCACTACCCACAATCCACTTCAATTCAGGTAGTTCTTTAGCAAACGCCAGTTTATCTTCAGGTTTTTTAGTACTCGGTCGTCTCCAGTTATAAGTGACAAAACCACCCTCAGGATTATTCTGAGCCACTTCAATCAATCTCTGGACGGCTCTCACCCCGTTTATGTCGGTATATTCCAGCAAATTCTGGCCTATCCGCTCCTCATTATCGTGAGCAATTATTACCCCTTCGGGCGTAAGCACAAAGATATAGTCATCCGCATTGATACCGATATCACTGACATATTCAAGTATCTCATGCTTAGACTCGTTCTCAATCTGAGAATCAATATAAGTGAACCCGACAATAATATCGAGCTTCGCTAAATACACTGCATAGCACTTATTAGTGACGACCACTGAATAATCATAATTATCAAGCAGACTGGCAATATATAACCCCTGGGGAGCATGAATAATCTGCTGACTCAGAGCCCTAAGCCTTTCCCTACTAGGCAGACTGTCAATAATCTGAAAATTAGGTCGTTGCAAGATGTGCGGCGGTAAGAATACCTCACCTGTATCAGGATAGAGAACAAAAGGAAAACTACTACTTGGATAATGCATCCAGTTTTCCAACAGCTCTTGCGCAACTTTCCGAGCTTGAACAGGGTCATCCCCGGCGAGTTTTTGTAAAATTCCAACATGTATATTTGTAAAACGCTTAAGATCTTCCCGGCAGCGAGTATTGATAACTTTCATACCAGTATTGATCACGCGTAGAGCCGAATCAACCATCTCCCGAACCACTTCTTTTGAAGAGTCGAGAAGTCGCTGCCTCTGATTCTGGAAATTACTCTGAATCCCATCTTTCTGTGAGTTATACCAGATCAGGCCGAAGACCAAAATCAACATAACCGAGATTATTGTTGAATAGAGAAAATTCAACAGTGGTATATTGAGCTGTAGGCGCTTCAAGACTCCTCCTTTATTGAATCTAGACAGAAGGTTACAATATACCAGTTATTATACGTAGCGTTACATATTATACAACTCAAAAAAAACTTGAAAGTCCTGTTAGCCCTCCCTATAGGCTGGTATTACGCAACATCCGGCTCTCACGCAGACGAGTATGTCGCGCAAAGGCTCCAGACTGAATACTTTTGAGAGTCTCACGGGCACAACGCGGGCAGTAAACCTCCCTGATATCTACCCCGAGCTCCCCCGGCCAGGGCAGGCGAAACTCACCATTATCCTCAATCCGCTTACAGACCTTGCACTGGGTCGATGCTACTACTGGTCGATTCATTCAAAGCTCTCCTCATTTTAATACAAAGACATAGACACTGTACAATTACGTTTATTTTCTATTTTCTTTCCAGCAAGTCTGAGGTATCTGATAGTAGTTGCCTGCATAATTTACCCTCCAACAGGATTAAAATACCAGCAATCCTTGTATTTCACAGATAAAACTATAAAATAGCGTATCTGAAAGCGAAGAAGGAGCGCAGAATGAAACTATTTGACTCGCATTGTCATTTAACTGATCATAAATTTGACCCAGACCGCTACAGCGTCATAACCAGTGCCGCGACTGAAGGGATAGAACTGCTCACCTGCGGTACCTGTATTGAGACCTCCCGAGAGTGCAGCGTTCTAGCCGAAGAATTCGCCAATGTCTACGCAAGTATCGGCATACACCCGAATCATGCCGCCGAGGTCAAGGACATCGACTCCACCTATCATGAACTCAGGCGCCTTGCCGAGTCAGAGAAGGTCGTCGCTATCGGCGAGACCGGACTCGATCTCTACTGGGACAAAACCAGCCTGGACATCCAGCAAGAACATTTCAGGATGCATCTGGAGCTGGCGACAGAACTCAAACTACCGGTGGTAGTCCATGCCCGCGACAGTGCCGAGGAATGTCTAGACATGCTCGAAGATTATACCGATAAAGGAATTAACTTTGTCTGGCACTGCTTTGTCACCGGTAAGAAGAAGCTGGAGCGCCAGCTCCGGCGCGCGCTGGAGCTTGATCTATACCTCGGCATAAGTGGAATCGTCACCTACCCCGAGCAACAACCTCTGCGCAAAATCATCCCGCTAATCCCGGACAAACACCTTCTGCTCGACTCCGACTCCCCATACCTTATTCCCAAACCCAAAACGGTCGACAGAAACGAACCGCAGCAGGTTATACGCATCGCCGAGGAGCTGGCGCAGTTACGCGGCGTAACCACCGAGGATATTGCCCGTATCACGACCCGCAATGCCTATGACTTCCTCAATCTGAAGCTGGAGGAAGAGGGAGGAGAGATCGCCTATCCCATCCGCGACTCGCTCTACCTCAACCTCACCACCCAGTGCACCAATAACTGCACCTTCTGTGCCCGCAATAACGGATTTATCGTCAAAGGTCATGACATCTCCCTCAAGCACGAGCCTGAAGCGGGTGAGGTTATTACAGCCATGGGAGATATAAGCAAATACCGGGAGGTCGTCTTCTGCGGCTACGGCGAGCCGACGATGCGCCTTGAGGTACTCCTAGAGGTCGCCAGTTATATCAAGGCCAAAGGCAAGCCGGTACGGCTCAACACCAATGGGCTGGCCAATCTCTTCTTTGACCGAAATATTGTCCCCGAGCTCGCCAATTGTATAGACGAGGTAAGTATCTCGCTCAACTCGGCCGATCCGGAGCAATACCTCAAACTCTGTAGGAGTCGGTACCATGAAGCCGCCTTCCCCGCCCTGCTTGATTTCGCCAGACTCTGCAAGGAAGCGGGTATTGCGACCACGCTGAGTGTCGTAGCGATGCCGGATATTGATGTCGAAGCCGCACGCCGCCTTGCTGCCGAGCTGGGAGTCGCTTTCCGTGCACGTTCTTTTGTCGATGCCGGCTGATTTAATTGATTTTACTAATACATTAATATATACTTTTCTTTAAAGACAATATAATGGAGAGACAATGGAGAGAGTCGTAATAGCTGGTGGTGCTGGATTTCTAGGGAGTCATCTTTGCGAGAGATTCCTGCGAGAAGGTATGGAGGTATTCTGTCTGGACAATCTCTGTACCGGCAGGATGGAGAATATCGAGCATCTCTGCACCAATGACAATTTTCACTTCTACAAAAAGAATATCTATGAGACCATTCTAGTTCCAGGCAAGGTTGACTATGTTCTAAACTTTGCGTCTCCAGCCAGCCCCTTCGACTACCTGGCCATGCCGATCCAGACGATGAAGGTCGGCTCAATCGGCACGATGCACGCATTAGGTCTGGCCAAGGCCAAGAAAGCCCGCTTCCTCCTCGCCTCCACCAGTGAGTGCTATGGAGATCCGAGTATCCACCCTCAACCCGAAGACTACTGGGGTAATGTAAATCCGGTCGGCCCACGCGGGGTCTATGACGAGGCCAAAAGATTTGCCGAAGCCCTGACCATGGCCTACCACCGTGAACACGGAGTCGATACGCGAATTGTCCGTATCTTCAATACCTACGGTCCACGCATGCGCCTCAATGACGGACGCGCACTCCCGAATTTTATGTGCCAGGCACTCAAAGATGAGGATGTCACCGTCTTCGGAGACGGCTCTCAGACTAGAAGCTTCCAGTATGTCGATGATCTGGTCGAGGGAATATTCCGCCTGCTGATGTCTGCTGAGATCTACCCGACCAATATCGGCAACCCCGAAGAGGTATCGTTGCTGGACTTTGCCCGGGAGATTATCGCCATCACCGGCTCCAAGAGCAAGATCGTCTTCAAGGAGCTGCCGGAGAATGACCCCAAGGTACGCCAGCCCGATATCAGCAAGGCCGAGAGAATTCTCGGCTGGCGACCACAGGTTCAACGTAGCGCAGGGCTCAAGATTACCCTTGACTACTTCAAACAAGAGTTGGGGCTTGCCTGAGACAGGCCGTCCTCTGAGGACTGCAGATTCAATAACAGATAAACCGACGCAAAGGAGAAAGCATGAGTATCAATAAAGATAGGTTGTGCAGAACATTTCTGGATTTAGTAGCTATTCCGTCTCCTTCAAGGCGTGAACGGGAGGTCGCAGACTGGCTGAAACAAGAATTTACAGCTTTGGAAATCGGAGCAAGCATTACCGAGGACGCTGCTGCCACCGAGGTTGAAGGTAATGCCGGCAATCTTCTGGTGCGTATTCCCAGAAACGGCCGCGGCAAGAATATCCTGCTCACCAGCCATATGGATACGGTTGAGAGCGGTGAGAGACCGATAACCGCCCTCTTTGACCCCGCCAGCGGGCAGATAACCTCCGACGGCACCAGTATCCTTGGAGCAGATGCCAAATCCGGAGTCGCCGCCCTGGTCGAACTAGCACGAGTCATCAAAGAGGATAACCTCGAACATGGAGAACTCCTCTTTGTCTTCTCGGTCTGTGAAGAGAAAGAATGCCTGGGTGCAGGTTTTCTGGATGAAAACGAGTACCGAGCGCTGGACTGCTGCATTACCCTGGATCACTCCTACCCCAACGAGGTCATTATCGGCGCCCCAACCAAGATCGCCCTGCAGATCACCGTCCACGGCACCGGCGGTCATGCCGCCTTCCCTGAGCAGCGCATCAATGCCGCCCAGGTAATGGCCAAGACTATCGGACGTCTGCCGAGCAAACGCCTCGACGAATTCTCCACCGCCAATATCGGCATCCTTTACTCGGGTACTGCGATCAATGTTATACCCGATGTCGCTTACGCCGAGTACGAGATCCGCAGCCACCGCGACGAACTGCTGGACTTCCACCTCTCGCGCACCCTCTCCAGCATTGAGGCTTCGGTACGTGAAGCCCGGGTTTACGTCGGAGGCGGAATAGGCTGCCGCGGTATCGGCGCCGACGGCGATGAGGTGGATACGATCAAAAAGGCCACAGTAGAAGTAGATGTCATTACCTGCTACTCCGGGTACCGGATTGCAGATTCCGCCCTGCCGGTAGAGCTGCTTAGACGCGGAATGAAGGCTTGCCAACTCGATATGGATATGGTCATCGCCCAGGGCGGGTCTGACGCCAATATCTACAATGCCCGGGGTTTACCGTCGGTCGTTCTCGGTTGCGGAATGCACGCGGTACACGGCAACAGCGAACGCGCCGACCTTGAGGAGATGTGCCAATGCGTCGACATCCTCCAGCACGCTATCGGCTATGAAGTATAAGACAGCAGAAATTTTAAGACATAGACTGAATTCAAATCAAACAAGGAAAATCACCACTGTGATTTTCCTTGTTTGATAATATGATGTTACAGCCCTCAGCTCTGCTGCGGGCTATAACCTTTACACCTTATGCCTAAAAACCAACCTTTACCCCTGCAGTGAAGCCGACATTGTAACCCTTATCCCAGATCTTCTGATCATAACGTCCGAAGACAGATACATTGTCCTTGATAAGAGCAGTCAGACCCAGACCCCAGTATGCGCGGTTAGTTGCCATGCCGTTCATAGTTGTGCCGTAAGTCTGTGAACCGATTGACGCTGTAGTAGTTGTATTACGGGTACCACCGGTGTTCAGGTACTCAACTTCCCAACCACCCCAAACCTCAGGCAGGAAGGCCAGATCGTCAGAAGTACGGATCAGCTTACCAAGTCTTACTCCCAGATCCTGCAAGAGGGAGTTAGAAGTAAAGCTGTTGTACTTAACATTAGCCGCACCAGCACCGGTCTCAGTGAATTCTGGATCATAGAACAGAGTATAACCGAGGCTGTAGCTAGGAGTCAACTGAATGTCTGCTGGCAGGTTGAAGGTGTAACCAACTGTACCAGAGATATTAAAGTCAACACCGGTTCTGTCGCCCTTGGCGGTAGCACCATTCCAGATATTACGGTTAGACTCAAGAATATGTACACCCATGGTTGGTGAGAGATCAACAAAGAAGTTGTCCCAGTTGTATGAGGCATAAGCACCGAAACGGAGAAGGTTATCAGTTGAATCACCACTGTTCCAGTTCACGTCGGTCTTGTTGTAGCTGTAACCGAAGAGCGCACCTACACGGAGTTCCTTAGCGAACGCGTAATCCAGACCAACCATAGTACCGATGTTCCAGAAGTCGTAACCAATCATAGTTCCGTCGGTTCCCTGTTCGCCGAAGCCACCGAAGCCGTTAGCCCAGACCTGAACCTTCTTGTATACTGCGCAGTCAGAGCCAGAGGTGAATCCTGCTTCATAAGCTTCAGCCAAAGTCTCAGCATCAGCCATGTCGCTTAGAGCCGCTGTTGCCCCGCCTGAGTTGAAGGATGAAGCCATACCTGAAGCGATGTTACCGGAGCGGAAGCTGGTCATCTGGTTAGATACCGCTGTAGTAGAAGCAGAGATACCCATCAACGCGTTCTGTGCAGACTGAGTAGTAGCCTCTTCACCGATAGTCTCTTCAGCCGCACGTGCAAACTGTGCTTCACCAAGGTTAGACATAGCCTGAACATAAGCCTGACCTGTAGAATCAAAGCTGACTTCATTTGAAATCAAGTACTGAGCCGCTGTAGACGCTGTCGCTGTACCGCCGTTACCAGTTACTGCAGAGTTGATGCCAGAGGTATTAGTGGAAACAACAATATCGTTCATTGTAGCTGCGGCACCAGTAGAATCCGTAAGCTTATAGAATCTATACTTATCATTAGTATTCAATGTATCCAAATCCGTTGAACCAGCTACATTTGCATCAAATACATTAAGATAAGTAACGCCACTTACACCATTCGCTGCGTAGATATCATCATAAGATGTAGTTGCAACAGTTCTTGTTGCTGCAAGCATTGTGGTACCAGTAACTTCAGCAAAATCATTTGTACCGGCAACGCGAGTACCTGATGTTGCAGTACCAAGATTCAATGACAGCGTTGAACCAGCAGTCAAGGTATAACCACCTGCAACTCCAGTGATATCAAAGTTACCCTTAGCTCCTACGTTAACTGAATCACCTGCAGCAGTTGCCCATGCCGCAGCAGTGTTAAAGTCAAGATCACCGTTAACATTTACTGTTGTCATAGTAATATTTGACACAGCGTTAACTTCATTAATCTGACCATATTTACCTTCAGCAATATTCACTGTTGTGAAATTAACTGTATTTGTTGCATCAGTAGCATTGAATATAGCATCACCAACCGCATTGGCTCCATATAGATTCAAGGTTGAAACCGTAAGAGTATCAGCTGTACCACCACCATCCGTAACATTAAAAGTACCAACAAAAGCAGCATTTGTTGAAGTATCACCACTGATATTCAGAGTTTCAATAGTACCCTGAGTACCTGCAGCAATGGTATTAACCAAAGAACCTGTTGCTGCGGCAGTAGAACCGTCAACAGTAACGGTACCGAGTTTGAGAGTTGAAGCCTCAGCACTAGCAGCATTATAAGCCATATTGTTATTAATATAACCTTGTATTCCAGTAAATGTTACTGCAGTAATATTGACATCCACTCCTTTAGTAATAACTACACCAGTACTATGAGCTGCATCAGAATTGATATTAAGAACATCAATATCAACATCCTGATAGAAAGTTGATCCAACCGTTGCGTTATCAATTTCAAGTTTTGCAGACTCGGCTGTACCATTCAGGTTGACTGTACCAATACCGAAACTACTCTTGGCAGTACCAGCATCATACATATCCAACTCTGCTGTAACAGTCTGAGCAATAGCAGCAGTAACATCAAGGATACCAAGTTTATTACCACTCTCAGCACTCTTATTGGCAATTGTCATAGTAGTTGTGTTATCAGCACCAGTAGCGTTCAATACACTAATTCTTGACGCAGTAGTTCCAGGTACATAATTACCATTAGTTGCATCATTAGGATTAACAGCCGCACCAGTATTAATGGTAAGTGTACTTGTATAAGCACCAGCCGCTGCATTCTTATATTCCAAAGTACTGCTAGAAATATTAAGAGCTGTATCAACAGCCAAATTACTTCCATTACCAACATTCAGATGACCCTGAATATCAAGAGTATCAACTGTTGCGGTACCAGCACCAGAAATCAAACCATACTTACCAGCAGCAACTTCAAGTTCATTACCAAGATCTGGTGTACTACTAATGTCCAGTTCACCAGAATTAGCAGTATTCTCATTCAAACCAGCAAGAACAATTGCTCCAGTATTTGTATTTGAGGTACCATCATTACCAATATTGGCTCCTGCAGTAACCTTGCCTTGAATAGTAAGGCTATCACTTGTAGTTGCTGTAGTAAGCTTATTAACAGTAACACCTGTACCAAGAATTTTAGCAGATGTTCCAGTCGCAGTCAGATCTGCAATAGTACTTGCAGCACCAGCCGCATTATTCAGAGTACCTGCCAAGGTAACTGTTCCAGCAGCTGCATTAAACGCACCGCTTTGCTGATAATATGTAGATCCAGAAGCGACAGTAACCGCACCTGTACCAGCCAAAGTTGTTGCCCCAGTAGCGACCAATGTAGAATTACTGCTAACTGCGACAGTCTCACCATTACCCGCAGCAACAGTACCATAAACCTTTGATGAATCAACATCTCCACCATTAGTAATATTTGTCTTTGTTGGATCACTTATATTAAGCAATGTACCCGCACTACCGTCTGCAATATCAGATGTAGTAGCACCAGATCCACCTATCAGGATATCAGCCTTAGCAGAATCATAAACCAAGTCTGTTCCTAGTGAAAGTTTTGTTCCAGCAACCAAAATCACATCATCACCATCTGCAGCACCATCAAGAGTAGCCACATCTGTCGATGTACCCAGCGCATCAAGCTTAACATCATCGTTACCATTACCATTGATATAAAGAGTACCACCGGCAATTGTAACACTTCCAAGATCAATATCTTGATCCTGAGCAGAAGAAACTGTCAATTTAGTATCATCAGCAATTGTAGTAGTACCACTGACAACAACGGTATCGTCTGCATTGGTACTTGTAATTGTTGCGCCTGAGCCATCTACATACTCAGTTGAAAGGGCTGTTATAGTAGTAGCACCAACATCATTAGTTGCACCTGTTACTATACTACCACCTTCTTTCAGTACAACTGTACCAAGAGCAACATTGAGCTCAGCAGTATTGGCATTTGTAGCATCAATGTTTAGCGCAGCGGAAATTGTTGATGTTCCAGAAACTGTAACAGTCAAAGTTTCTGCATCTGCATCTGCATCAGACAGAATAGTACTAGCTGATGAAACAGTCAAATCATCATCAACAGTAAGTGTCTGACTATCCTCACTCAGTGCAATAGTACCACCTGATAGAGTCAAATCATCAGTAGCAGCAATATTTCCAAGTGCAGTCAACTTACCAGCAGAAACTGTAATATCTGCAGCTGAAATACCAGCAGTACCTCCTGTTGTAACTGTACCGGTGCCACTCTTTGTCAAATTACCAGTCAAACTTGCACCAGCAGTCAAAGTCAGCGCATTAGTTGTCACATCAAGCGTCAGACTATCTGTTGTATTGGTATCGGTAACCTGTGTTGTAATTGCTTGCGCAACAGTAGAACTCAATACAGCAGTTCCATCAACCTTAATGCTGTTGATAGTTGGAGCAACTGTAGTATTATCAAGTTCCAGAGTACCAGACAATGCAACATCATTCAGATCTACAGTACCAGCAGCAACATTAACTTCCAATGTTGAACCTGCACCAACTGTTACATCAGCCACACCTGAATCTGTATCTACACCAAAATCAAGTTCTGAATTGGCATCAGCAACTCCAATGTAACCTGTTTTAGAAGCAGTTACGGCCAGTGATGTAACATCCACATCTGTAGTTCCTACAGAAGAAGTAACACGAAACTCAGCTCGGCCAGCATTATCTGTAACAGATTCACCGGCAAGAGTAAGTGAACTTAGAGTAACTGTATGCTCATCTCCAGTTCCATTATCAATACTTAAAGATGCATCTTTACCTGTAGCACCAGTAACTGTTGTTGCTCCCAAAGCAGTAGTAACAGCAGAACCAATATCAGATGTAACTGACAACCCTGCAGTATGTGAAGAATTTGCAGTAACTTTTACTACCCCGAGATCACTACCGGTTATCCGGTTATCAAATATACCAGCAGCAACAGCGGTTGATGAAGCAACAACATTGAGATTTTCGATATCAGCAGCAACACCGGTCTGAGTATGAGTAGTTTCAAGGTTATAAGTCTCAACATCGAACGCTTTGGCAGTTGTAACACCACCGGCACCGCTTGCAGTCAAAGAACCTTTAATTACTGTACCATTAGTACCCAGAGTAATCAAACCAGCCCCCTTAAGGGTAGTACTGTCGGTTGCAGCAGTATCTGCAAGCTTCAAAATTGTAAGCGCTGAAGCTGAATCTACCACACCAGTACCACTTGTTGTTATACTCTTAATACCTGCAAGCATATTATCAATTGTTAGATTATTATTAAGAGTACCGGATAACGCTAAATCATTCAAAGTAACTGTGCTACTAACATTAGGGCCGGCAGCATTTGAAATATTAAGAGTAGCACCCGCTTCAATAGTGGTATCAGCAGCATCGGTACCATCATCGGAGACGACAAATGTTACATAGTCATTGGTCTGTGGAAGAATAACCAGATCGCCAAAATCACCAGCAGTCACTTTCAGGGTATCAACAGTTGTCGCATTTATTGTTGCCGCGTTATCATTTACACCGGCATCCAAAGCCAACACAGCCGCGCCCTGGTCATTCTGTCCGCTAACAGCAGCAGCCTTACCGGAAAGAACGACATCACCCACGGTATAGGTCTTTGTACCAGCCAGATCCTGTGAAGGATGCAAAGTCAGAGTAGCATCATTTGCAGTGTCGGCGGTAGCACCCTTTGCACCTGTGATAGTAACTCCACCCAACACTGTAGTCAACTCACCACCAAGAACAGAATCAACTTGCAAAGTTGCAGCCCCGGCATTTCCTGCAGTAGCATACGCAGTAACAGCAACTGTACCAAGATTACTGTCATGCACCTGGTTATCAAAGCTTGAAATAATATCTGCTGCAGTCTGAGCATCAGCAACGACATTCAAATTTGTAATTGTTGCAGCAGCAGCTGTCTGTACATGGTTACCTTCCAAATTATAAGTAGCAACTTTAAAAGCTGCTCCTGAAGTCAAAGCTCCTGTTGCCAGAGCATTGGTAACTGTACCAGTGGCTGTTCCTGCAGCGTTCAAACCACCTGTCAATGTCAGTGATCCGGTACCAGCAAAAGTAATTGAATCATCATTTGACACATCAACACTTGCAGTAACACTATTGGTTCCAGCACTATTTACAGTAATAGTAGCAACCGCTGTATCAGCCAAAATAATATCACCTAAAGTGACATTACCAATATCACTACCCGCTGTACCCAGAAAAGTCAGTGCAGATGTACCGTGCATAGTAACACCATTGGTAATTGTTAAAGCATTATCATTATTGGTGTCATCCTGAAGAGTAATAGTATCACCGGTAACAATATCCAATGACTGAATTACAGATGCGCCTGCCTCTGCTTGAACTGTACCTGTTGTTGCTCCAGCCGCAGTGGTAACATCTTCTGCACTTGTACCTGCCGATGCTTCAAATTCCCCACCATTAGTAATGGGATTCTCCGCATATGCGCCAGCACCCGTGAGAACAGTAAGAAGTGCTGTCAACGCGAGCGAAAAGAGCCTACCCCTACCTTTCCCTAAAAACTTGTTCCCCATTTCGATTTTCTCCTTCTGCTCAGTCTCAACAACAGCCTCATCCCAACCCAACTCAAAGCCTGCTGGACTACAGCAACTAAACCCAAAATATATAATTGTAAAATACTCTAAATAATAAACCGTTACTTACAACCAAGCTTCATAGCTCTAACCTATACACTATACTACCCCACCACAGAACCAGCATATATCTACACCTATACAATATCTTCAACTAGCCACAGCTAAATCATGTCCTTCAGACAAATTAAACACCGTATAAATCGACAAAATACCATACACAATACAGTAGTATGTTACCACACTATGAAACTGCAGTGACATAGAAATAGTGGGCACCTGATCTACGTTTTCTCATATATACTATTATTACTAAAGTGGTCTAATCTGTCAAGACAATAAATCAGGTTGTTTAAGGTGGAAACTAAATCTTGCAGTAATGGAGCGCAGGGCGTAGCCCGGAGCGGAATTACTGCAAGGGCAGCGACTTCTACGCCACATCAATTTTCTTATTTCTATTACTAAAATATACTTCGCGCGGTGTACGCTTACTCAGACTGGAATGCCTTCTTTCATTGTTGTAATACTCAAAATATTTATCTAACGCATCATACGCTGCAAAATAATTCTCATACTCTGTTAAGTAAACTTCTTCATATTTCACTGTACGCCAGAGACGTTCAATCATAATATTGTCAAACGCTCTGCCCTTACCGGACATGCTTATCCAAATTCTGTTTTTCTTAAGCACTTCAGTAAAGTTGTTGCTCGTATATTGGCTGCCCTGATCTGTATTAAAAATCAGTGGCGTCGACTTCTCAAGAGCATTCTTCAATGCGCTCACACAGAAACTGCTGTCCATTGCCATAGAAAGCTCCCATGAAATCACATAGCGACTATGCCAGTCCATTACAGCTGTCAGGTATGCATTACCATGACGCGTGGAATGTAGGTTATATCGCTCACCCAGACCTGATCAGCTTTATTGATTTTCATATCACGTAGCAGATACGGATATACTTTATGCTCTTGATTTTTAGTGCTGAAATGTTTCTTTGGATATATCGCCTGTAAGCCCATCTCCCGCATCAAGCGTCTGACTTTATGCCGTCCAATTTTAAAACCAAACCTTCTCAAGTCTTCAGTGATTGTGCGAGAACCTTTAAAAGGATGCTTGATAAAGAGATCATCAATTACCTTCTTAATTTCAAAATCCTGCTTATTCTCAGCTTGTGATTTATAATAATAGGCTGAGCGAGAGATTTCTAAGAGTTCGCATTGCCTGGAGACAGACAACTTTGATTTATTTGGTTCAATCATGTTGCGTTTTTCCTCAACCGAGGAGCTCGTCAGATTTTTTTTTAAGCCAGTCGTTCTCGATTTTCAAACGACCAATTTGCTCATACAGTTTTGCCTTTTCATCTTCATCTTTAACAACTTTTTTCTTACGCTTATCTGAGAAAATATCGGGAAGTCCCTCAAGCATGGATTTCTTCCATTGCCTAATCTGGTTGGGGTGAACCTCAAATTTTGCAGCCAGCTCTGCAAGAGACCGATCACCTTTAATCGCTTGCAAAGCAACTTTTGCTTTAAAATCAGCCGTAAAACTCTTTCTCATGGATAATTCCTTTCTCTATTAATACTATCGGAAAAATCCACCTTATTCAACTGTCCAGTTTTATTAGACCATTATTAACTAAGTAGTATCACACATGATAGCAGACCAACCATAGCATTTAAAAAGGAAAATTGCTCCTGCAATTTTCCTTTCCTTTTATACCGCTTGGGAATAGGGCAAACACCCCGTCATAAATCAACTCCCCAAACCCTAAACTTTAACATCTTACGCCGAGCTAAAACTTACCAAACTCGGAATCATCAAGAATTATCTGATCCTTAGGCTTGACCACAGCTCCACCCCAGTCATCAGCAGCAACCGTACTCTGAGTAGCAGGAGCGGATAACTTCTTAGCAGGTTTAGCCCCTCTGCCCGCTACCGGCTTCGGCCTTGCTGCAGCCACTGTCCTAGACTGCTTCGATTCTTTCAACCCCAGAAGTTCAGCCAGAGCCTGTATCTGCCCGCTTACCTCGGCTACCGCACTAGCGGTCTCTTCAGCAGTAGCACTGTTCTGCTGAGTCACCGCATCAATCTGATCAATTCCGGTAGTAATCTGGGAGATTCCCTGAGCCTGTTCGGCAGAGGCGGTCGCTATCTCCGCGATGATATCATCCACCTTGGTAGTCTCCTCAGCAATCTCCACCAGCGCTTTGGCCGTCTCCCGTGATAGTCCAGCACCACTGTTTATCTCACTGTTAGACTTATCGATCAAATCCGCGGTCTCCTTGGCCGCCTTGGCGCTGCGCGCCGCCAGATTCCGCACCTCTTCAGCAACAACAGCAAACCCCTTGCCGTGGGTACCCGCCCGCGCCGCTTCAACCGCAGCATTGAGCGCGAGCAAATTAGTCTGGAAGGCGATATCATCAATAGTCTTGATGACATTCCTGGTCAGCTCTGCATTACTGGTTATCACCGCCATCGACTCGGTCAGCCGCTGCATCTTCTCGCTGCCGTTGCTGGCAAGATTGCTGGCATTCTTGGCGATTGAGTTGGCCTGCGAGGCATTATCCGCAGTCAGTGAGACCTGTGCTGAAGTCTGAGTAATAGTCGAAGAAATTTGCTCAAGTGAGGCTGCCTGCTCATTAGCCCCATCAGCGAGTTCGAGTGAAGCTGAGGTTATGTGTGCAGTGCTGCCGCTGATCTTCTCAACCATATCTACCGCATTCTGCATAATCTTTTTGACCTTCTCCCGGCTAGTCACCTTCTCCAGGACTTCAAGCATGCCTATCTTCTTACCCTTAGCATCGAAGAGGAAGTTGGAGTGCAGATCCCAGTACTCACCAAATATCGCCGCCCCTTCAATCTCCCCATTACCAGTAGTCTTGAGGTTATGTATCGGACAACCACCTTTGGTAGGATCGCACCTGTCCAGACAGAAGAGGCTACTGCACTGTTTGCCGATATAGCTGTTATCGGTAATTTTCAGCGCCGTCCGTGCCGCCTGGTTCAAAAACTGTGATTCCATATCCATATTCACCACCGATATCGGTGACGCCATGGTATTGAGTATCTGATAGTACCAGTGATCACGTTCATCAATCGCTTTTCCAACCATAATACTAAAGACAATACCGACAATCACTGAGAGAATGAGAACGATAATGGCGATATAGACCGTTTTCATTAACTCCTGAGTGATAATACCCGAGAAGTACGCCTGCGGAACCTCCAACTGTAATATCCACGGAGTAGAGTAACCGTCAAGCTTTACCGGTATCCCGACAACAAAGCTGGACGCAGCCTTCCCGGCAGGCTCGGTGACAGCCTGGTAGATCCCGCCCTTGTCCATATAACTGCGCATGGCGGTATAAGCTTTATCCGTGGAAAGATTTTTAGAAATATTGGCTGCATCTGCGGAATCAGCGACCACAATCCCCTTATCGGTAATCAATCGGCACACGCTTACTCCGTCGATCTTCTGCTGCAGAATAAAGGTCTGTAATTCCGAAATGACAAAATCAAAGCCTGCAGCGCCTATAACCTTCCCCCCAGCACTGACCGGAAAACAGAAACTTACCATATGCACACCTTCATACTCATAAGGATTGGTAATATACAGTTTCTTAGAATTTACCGGTTCGGTAAAATAGTCATCTTTGCTCCGATCCACATAGATAACCCTGGTCTCCACTCCGTTACCGGCTCGGAAACTATAGGTATCAAGTTGAGAATTCTCCTTCCCCCAATCCCCACTGTCTCCTGCCTCCAAAGCATCCTTCTGCAGAATAACCCAATATCCAGCAGTCTGCATATCAGGATCACTCCGCAGAAAACTCTCGGCCAGGGTACTAATATCACTGAACAAAATACCCCCACTACGTCCTTTTAGATCGCCCACCAAACCAGCAAGCGTCCTGCCCAAACCCAATTTTTCAGAGAAACCCTCCTGAAAGTCACCCGCAGCTTTCTCACCCTGTGCCGTTACCACATCTTCCACATCAGCATGTACCCTGTCAGCTACACTATAGCCTACAGGGATAACCACAGCCAGAAGGCAGATCAACACCAATAAGATAACCCCTATAAGTATTACTCTTGAAGTCTTCATTCTCTTTCCTCGCAATAACCGCAAAATTATAACCCTTATTACCTAACATTTGCATTATACCAAATTTTCAAAATTATTTCCACAATTGATAGTGTTTTTATATCATTTAATTTTCACGTTTTATTCTGCTTTATTGAGAAGCTTCGCTGGCACCTCGTCCTTTCTGATTTTAACAAAACGTATCCCCTTTGGCCTCCCGGTCACTATCATGTACCAGAGTATTTTTAGCGAGAATCTCAACACCCAGACAATCTAGGCTACTCTAATTATTGACTATCCCGAGCTTTCCCCAAACCTTACCTAAACTAGTAATTGAGTATCCCCCGACTTACGATAAACACATTTTATAGCCAGCGATATACAAGGCATAGCCCACCGCTACAAACACAAACTCTCTCAATCTCATTATCTGCTCCTGCTCACTAGATTAATTTTCTAGTCAGTACTTCTACATTATTTATTTAAAGACAATTTTTTTTATTGTCAAGTCAGTATCTCGTTATGCTAAAACTTTATCGCCAAGACATTTTAAAATATTGTACTATGCCCAGACAATATGGCGCACCTTACACTCACCGTACAGCTTGGCAGCAAAAAAAAAAAAAAAATGTAAAACAACAATACTCAACTGTAAATTTACATCACACAAATAACATATACTCGCCAAATAATCCACTAACACTCAAGTATTAACATTTCCTATTCGACAAGACTTTTTTTATTATTTACCAGAGCATTATATTAAAGACAAACGAGTGACATGATGGGAAACGAAACAAGCAATTCTGCTGATAACGAGTACACGATATCCGAGGTGGAAGTAGAGGTTGACACCACATCAGACCAGCCCCCTGCCGCGATTTTAGAATATTCGGAACTACCTGAACTACCGACAGAACAGAACGAGACCATGATAATGCCACGACCACCCTCCAAGGTAGAGAGTGCCAGGCGGATATACCCTGAAGTCAAGGTTAAAATTAGTGCCGACAAGATGCTGGCAACGGTAATAGGTTTTGATTCGACCAATGCCAATACCCCGTTGACTATTCCGACCCTGGTCAGCTCCTTACAGTGCCAGGGTGTATTCCACGGCATAACCCGCGACAGTATCAAAAACTTTTTTACCCATCTACGCCTGAACAAACCCGTTACCGGATTGATCATTGCTCGCGGGGATCAGCCGCAAGCAGCACGCGACGCAACCTTCTGCCTTACCGGCAACACCGATCTGCCAATATACCCCGGCGAGACTATCGGCATTATCGAAGCCGCCAGGCCCCATCAAAAAGGCAGAAATATCAAGGGGGAATTCTTTAGCTACGAGAATATCAAAAAGACTTACATCGCCGAGATCACGCTAACCTGCAAAGATAACTGTTATTTTGACCAAGAGAGTGGGGAGTGCATCAGCGAAATATACGGTATGGTTAAATACCACGCTGATACCCTGAGTATCGAGCCGCTCCTCAAAGTAGCAACAGACCGGATGTCGGTAACCGGTACTATCTATCCAATCGACTACCATGGGGAAGAACCGACTCTGACCAAGATCCGACGCAGCATCCTCCAACTCCGCCTGGGTATGCCGCCCTCATCCAACGCTATCCGCCAGGCAATAGAAAAAGCCATTGAGAAGAAGGAGCCGGTAGAGCTAGTCATGGTCAGAGGTAAACCGCCCAAGGCCGGTTCCAACGGTTTCTTCAAAGAAGACTCCAGCGCCATATCCCCTTTCCCACTAACCGGGCAATTCCGCAATTACCCCAAACGCCTCTACTCCATATCCAGCAAAAGTAAGATCGGCGCCATCGTCTTCCCGCAGAAGAGCACGGTAGGTATGGATGTCTTCGGGACGGTGGTAAACCCAACCATCTCCCTCTACGATTTCATCGTAACCAACGAAAACATCAATATCAACTTCAGGGACAACTCCTTCTACTCCCGAAATAAGGGCGTTGTAACCTTATACGATAATATCCTCGAACTCTCTCCGGTCGAGAGCATTAGTCAGTTCGATCCGGTCAGTGTCGACAGCCATATCTTCGAGTATGAACACTCGGTTCTTTTCAAAGCCACCAAGATAGGCAACTCGAATATGCGGGTTCGAAATCACGCCTTCTTCAATGGTTCGCTCACCCATTCCAGACTTATTGCAGGCAAAGATATCATTGTCCGGGACAGTATCGCCCAAGCCGATATAGAAGCCAATACCGTAGTTGCCCACCAGATACTTAACTCAACAATTTTCAGCTACGAAGATATTATCTTTCAGAGCAGATTGGAAGATTCCGAGGCCTACGCCGAGAACAGAATAATCGGTAAAGCCGCTAAGAGCCAGATCCAGGGAGAGGGAATTGCTGCCGGTTTACTGATCGATGTCGGCCTGGTAGGCAAGGCCAATCTGGAGCCAACCGAGATAGCTCTCGGCTACGGTAACAGCCTGGAAGAACACCTCTTGCATGTAGCCCATAACCTTGAAGCTCGCATCAAGAAATATCGTAAATATATGGACAAGCTGAAAGCAGATTATACCCATGGCGAGAGCCCGGAAGCCATCCATAATATTTTGAATTACCGAGTACTCTGCCTCAAAGAGATCAAGATGTTGCAGGAGAAGATAAAGTATCTTGAACGTGATTACACCCAGTATCTGCCTCGGCTCAATGCCAGAGACGGCTTCTTCCCGAATATTTCTCTCAATATCCTCGGCTGCAGCTATAAGATCAGTAATAATCTCAGCGCCGGCAGCTTTACCTATGCCAAGAACTATGGCATCAAATATATCCCGGCCAAGCAAAAACGACTGTAAACAAACGCCATTCATACCCGCCAGCCATTCTCTACCCTGCTCTTGCAGAGTAAAGGATATTTTCTTTCCACACCGAGCACAATCATATTGAATAATCTTGATAATTCAGGACAATAACATGCACCTAAATCCAGAGTAATTGTATTGACAACCCTATAGGAATTATACGAATAGCATACTATGTCTGATAAAAAATCACCTGCACCAAAGATATTCCTGCTCAAAGCCGAGTTTCCGGTAAACCTATTGATGACCCGCAATGCCGTCCTCGCCGCGACTCAGATAGCCGAACTGCTCAACTTCACCTCCCAAAACCGCTTCGACCTTGAGCTAGCGCTGGAAGAGGCGTTCAGTAACGCAGTTGAGCATTTTTCCAAGAGCAATACCAGTGCTGAACGCATCCACCTTGAGTTTACCATTGAGCAGGGTTATCTGCTCATCTCCCTGCGCGAGAACGGCATCCCCTTCCCGACCGCCGAGGCTGAACGTTTCACCCCCGACACCCTTGAGGGGCTGGAGAAGCCAGGGCTCGGAACCTTTCTGATGGAACAGGTAATGGACTCAGTCGAGTACTTTATCCACGGGCGTGCAGGCAAGGAGACCCTGATGAAGAAACGTATCAACAGTTCACTCCTCCCCCAAGAACTGGTTCCTACCGAGCCGATAAAGAAGAAGAAACATCGCCCACTGGTGGAGCAGGCATTGCTCCGCCGCGCCAGCGCCGAGGATCTGCCGCAGATCTGCCGCCTGGCCTGGAAATGCTACGGTTACACCCACGAGAACCTGCTCTATAATATCGAGCTTCTACGCGAAAAATTTCAGAACGGCGAGGTCGTACCGATAATTGCCATCGACCCGAAGAGCTCCAAGATCATTGCCCACGAAGCCCTCAAATACCACGACCCCAAAATCCGGGTACCGGAGCTAGGACTAGCCTTCATCGACCCGTCCTACCGCTGCCCACATCTGACCGAAGAACTCGCTCGTTTTGTCAAAGAGACTGCAGCAGCCGACGGCGCCCAAGGCATCTTCGACTGCTCGGTCACCACCCATATCTACTCACAACGGGCTATTCAACAGTTTCTAGGCTCAAGCCCCTGTAGCATAATGCTTGCCATCGCCGCCAACGGTATGCAAGCGCGTGAACTCACCACCACCACCCAGAATAAAGGGAGTGTTGTCAATCATTACTACCCATTCAATTTCCGTGAACACACTCTATATCTCCCGCCCCGGCACCGACATATAGCCGAGCAGATATACTCCTGGCTGAAACTGCCGCGAACTTTCGCCCCAGCCGCGCCGAATCCACCTGCAGAAAACGGCGCCCTGACCAACTTCGCGCTACCGGATGAACTCAATGTCAGCTTAATTATCGTCGATCGTATCGGCTGCAATAGCTATGAGGGGGTACGTCAAATTTGGCGCCGCTGCAAAGCCGAACGACGTGACGCGGTATACCTCTTTATCCCAAGCGGCAACGCTCACGCCGCCTATCTCAGCGACCGCTGCGAAGAACTCGGCTTCTTCTTTGCCGGCATCATGCCCCACATCCACCAGGGCGACGACCGTATCATCCTGCAATGGCTCAATATTGATCTGGATCTGAACCAGATAAAGGTCTACGGCAAGAAATCGGCCGCCCTCTTCAGCTATGTCTGCGCCGAGAAAAAACGGATTGAAAGTCAACTCTAAATTTTATTTAGAATAATCATTACCATAAAATCAAGTGAACCATACCTATACCCCCCGTCTACTCAGCGTATAGCCCTTCTCTACGCCGCTTTTGAGCCAGCGGGCTCAAATGCGTCACCTCACGCACCTCTACCCCAAGCTTATGCATCAGATCCTTGAGATAGTCCAGATGTGGGCAGATACCGCCGTGATGGCTCTCCTTGACGATACAGGTAGCGAACTGCACCACCACCTGTCCGCGCTCAATTCCCTCTTTCTTCTTTATCAGCCGGAGCAGATGCGAGACCTTCCGTTGCAGAGCGCGCCCGCAGCAGCCACCACAACTCAGATAGATTATCCGGTATTTTTTCTCCGTATCCAGCCCGGCAAAACCATCGACGCGCTCATGAAACGCCTTCTCGCAAAAATATCCCGAACACCCCTGGAGTACCAGTTCACACTGCACAACAATAATATATTCTGCTTCTAGCATAATATCTCCTTACCTAATAAAGTCGAATTTAACCTCCGTAAAATCGGCAGTTCATTGAATTAATAGTATTATCCACTATTAATTTCTATTTACAAGAGAAAGCATGAATGCTAAAATACAGCGAATTGAGACTCAAACATAAATCAAGGACAGAATGATGTCAAAGAAAAAGAATGTTATTATTATTACAACCTTCGGTACCGACGGTGCCGTCTGCGCAGCTCTGGCGCTCAGGAAATTTTCCCGCGCCAAGGTAATCGTCACCAGCACCAATCGCCTGCATAGTTCCCTGCAGACTCTTGAGAATCTCTCCGAGTCCTTTATTTATATCTGCGGGCTCGGCGCCGGAGAGTATTTCAGTAGAACCCTTGACGCCCTGAATGCACTTCGAAATAACTTAAATACCACTATCTGGCTCTGCGGCCGTGGCTATATGGATCCTTACGCCTCCGAGCTGAAAAACGAATGTAAGACCTATTTCAAGGAGTATCCGAGTAACTCCGCCCTTACCGCCGAGTATTTTGCCGTAGATAAAGATAAGCGCACCGCTTCACTACTGGAACTGGCGGAAGAATTTATCCAAAAGACAGATGAGCTGCCTACCGAACACCGATGGTGGCAGGATCTTATCCGCGCCTCGGCCTCACGTTACTTCAAATATGACGATACCAAATCCTACATCGACTGTATCCTAAAGCTTGCCGGCATCAAAGAACCTACCCAGAAGGATCAGGACGAGGTTGACAACTGGCGCGCCAATGGCGAACGCACCCAGTTGATCGGCAACAGCCCAGCTTTAAAACGCCTACGCCGGGAGATCACTCAGATTTGTGCGGCTCCAGCACCAGTATTGATCTTCGGTGAATCGGGTTCGGGCAAAGAATTGGCCGCAAGGCTGGTTCACGAATCCAGCCCGCGCGCCAAAGGGCCGTTCATCGCGGTAAACTGTGCCGTTCTCAGTACCAGTTCAGACCTCGCGCATGACAAACTCTTCGGCCATGTTAAAGGAGCATACACTGGAGCAATGGGCGATAGTATCGGCGCCTTTGAGGCTGCCGAGGGCGGCACCCTGTTTCTTGATGAATTTGCCGAACTCCCGCTCTCCGCTCAGACCCAACTCTTAAGGGCTCTGGAAGAGAAAGAGATCGTTCCGTTGGGCAGTATTACCCCGCGCCATGTCGATGTTCGGGTAATTGCCGCTACCAACGGCAATCTCCCTGCGTTGGTAAAGGCTGGCAGCTTCCGTCTTGACCTCTACCACCGCCTCAATGTACTGCCGCTGCGAGTACCGAGCCTCAAAGAACGCACCGAAGATATGAAGTCAATTGCCAGATCATTTATCCACCAGCTCTCCAGTAGCGGATACAGCCTCAATCTCACCGAATCCGATTGGCAAGCCGCTCAGGAGTATGACTGGCCGGGCAATATCCGGCAGTTCATCAATCTTCTCAAGCGTTGCGCCTATATGCAGATAAGTCTGAAGGAGGCGATAAAGCAGGAGTTAGATCAAGAACCTGAACTCGACTCCGCCTCAGGAGCCGAGGTATACTTTCCCCGCTCGCTGAAGAGTGCGCTGCCGGAGAGTGACATCAGACGCAAATACATGAAGCATGTCCTCAAGCTTGCCGGTGGCAGCCACCTCAAAGCCGCCCATACACTGAATATCTCGGTCAACACGCTCAAACGCTGGATATAAACCGCAGAATTTTACGAGTGCTCAAGCCTGATAAGCTGACAGTGAGTATTAGAAGTATAATTATAAGTTTACATGAAGAAGGAGAACACCATGAAGACATTGATCGTTCAATACCTCCCGCGTGAAGATTATTCACACACCAAGAAACTACTCGATACTTTCAAAGACGGGGTCAACGGTGAGATTCAACTCCTTGATCTCCTCGAAGACCAACCCGAATTTCTAGATACCCCACGGGTAATGGCCTATATTCACCAGAATTATATGGGGCAAGAACTGGAAGCGGAGGAGAAAGGCCTACTGCTAAAGATGGAGAAATTCGCCCGTGACGTACGCGAGGCTGATTATGTTGTCCTTGCTACGCCGATGTACAACTTCTCCTACCCGGCACTGGTCAAGGCCTGGTTCGATTCGGTAATGTGCAAAGGAATCACCTTCGACACAGGAGCCGAGGGTCAGGTAGGGCTCTGCACATCGGGCAAGGCTGCACTCCTCTTTGCCAGTGGCGGCGCCTACCACGGTGATACCGCCGGTCTTGATCATCTAACCCCGATTGTCGCCCAATCCTTTGGCTTCATGGGCTTCTGCGAGTTCCACTCGGTCACCGCCGGCGGCTTCAACCTTCCGGGCAGCGACCCTGAGAAGATTATAGCCGAAGCACAGGAAGAGGTAAGAAGTCTTACCGACGCCTGGTACAACCAATAACCACTGTTAGAATGATCAAAAGCTCTTTCTTCTCAGCGTCCAACCAGAGAGATACAGAGTACAACAGAGATTACCCCGCCCTAGGTGGGGTAATTTTACTCTTGCCTCACCCTCATACTTCCCCCAGAGGCAGATAAAATACCCTGGCAATACACTTTCAAAATCACCTTCAGGTACACGAAAAATTATCTGAAAAAACTCATATTACTTGTTGACTTTGCGCATGGTAGATATATTATATTAACTCATGAGTTTACATGGAGAGGTGGCAGAGCGGTTTAATGCGCGGGCTTGCTAAGCCCGTGAAGTTTTCGGACTTCCGCTGGTTCAAATCCAGTCCTCTCCGCCATAGATTAAATACTCGCTAGCAATCTAGCGAGTATTCTTATTTACTCTCAATTAAAGGTAGGAATAATGGCTGGCGAGGATACTGCCGAAATATTATTGAACTGGAAATTTATTATAGCGCCGTTTATTTGTGCAATAATCGGCTGGTTGACCAATTATATTGCGGTAAAGATGCTATTTCGTCCCAAACAGCCTATTAATTTTCTCTTCTTCACTATCCAGGGCATATTCCCCAAGCGCCAGAAAGCACTGGCGCAAAACCTCGGCAAGACCATCGAGCAGAACCTTATCTCGCATGAAGATATTCAGCGCGTAATCAATGATGAATCATTCCATGCCGGCTTCAAGAGCATCGCCAGCGAGAAGATTGATGACTTTATCAATGTCCGAATCTCAAGTATCAACCCGATGATAGCCACCTTTCTCAGTGCCGAGCTTAAGGAGAAGATCAAGACTGTACTGATGGAAGAGGTCGAAGCGATGATTCCAGAATTTCTTGAAAAAGCTGCGTCTGAGCTTGAAAACAGAGTAGTCTTTAGCGAATTGGTACGTGAAAAGGTTGAAGCTTACGACAGTGAAAAAATTGAAGAGATTCTCTTCTCGGTCATGCGTAGTGAATTCAAGTTTATCGAGATTATCGGTGGCGTACTCGGCTTCATTATTGGTATCATCCAGTCCCTGCTCTTCTACTTCTGCTAGGTAATCCCACCACTACCCGCTACTCCCGCAATCCCGCTTATCCGTAACCGGCAAAATTTTACTATTAAGTAAAAATCTCTAGCAGCTTCTTACTGCTAAAGCACAACAAATATTATTATTATTTATCACCTTTTTTCAATAAAGCAAAACTCATCATCTCTTCAAACACCCCTAAAATTACCCTACAAACAACATTCTTGCACCAGTATTCATGTAAGCACTAGCACATATTTTACTATAATCGACATGCAATCGCCTTGACAAATCTTCACTTATGTAGTAAAGTTGTTTTAGTTCTCAGAGATTGGTTATACCTCTTATCCGTATTCTTGAGTTGCCAACACCATTGGCAACACCAAGCATTTATGCTGTATTATTAGTGGATATAGATATGCATATATCCAACTAATCAGGTAATTCAAATTATTTCGAAGTTCATTCTGCTGTATCTGCTCTCAGCAAAGGCTACAAGCGGCTTATGACTCTCCTGCAAGCTGCAAAGTCAATATGTAATTTTTCATCTCAGCATTATGAGATTTAACTTATCTTACTATTATTGCGTAGAAGGAGTCGATCATGAAGTATCTTGCCACACTCTTATTTGCTCTCAGCCTCACCATTCTAGCCGTACCGGCAACCGCTGCCGAATTTATTACTATCGGTACCGGCGGGGTCACCGGGGTTTACTATCCAACCGGCGGTGCTGTAGCTAGACTGGTAAATGAAGCGACCAATCGCCAGATCCGTGCTTCAGTCGAGTCTACCGGCGGCTCGGTATACAATATCAACAATGTTCTCTCCAAAGATCTCAACCTGGGATTCGCCCAGTCAGACAGACAGTTCCAGGCCTATAACGGCAAAGCCGAGTGGGACGGTAAGCCGCAGCAGGATCTCTGCTTCCTCTTCTCTCTGCATCCTGAGGTCGTGACTCTGGTCGCTGCCGATGACGCCAATATCAACAGCCTTGCCGACCTCAAAGGTAAAGTAGTAAATATCGGCAACCCCGGCTCCGGTCAGCGGCAGAATGCCATCCAGATCCTGAATGCCATAGGCATAGATCCAGAGACAGATATCAAAGCCGAAGGGCTCAAAGCAGCTGAATGCGCCAAGATGCTCCAGGACGGGAGAATTGACGCCTACTTTTATACCGTAGGACACCCCGCCGGATCCTTCAAGGAAGCCTCAGCCGGCAAGCGTAAGGTACATATCGTACCAATCAAGGGCGAGAAGATAGCTGCTCTCATCAAACCGATGCCCTACTTCGCCTCAACCAGCATACCGGTACAGACCCTTTACCCGAATATGACCAATAAGGAACCGGAAGTTGAGAGTATCGGTATGCTTACAACCATTGTCTGTTCAGCTGACGAGAATGAAGAGACCATGTATGAGGTAGTCAAAGCGGTATTTGAAAACTTGGACAAACTCAAGAAACTCCACCCGGCTCTAGCCAATCTGAAGGCAGAGACAATGGCTACCGCCGGACAGTCCGCTCCCTACCATAAAGGCGCGGCAAAGTACTACAAGGAAGCCGGACTAACCAAGTAACTCACGCATGAACTGGGGGCAGAATAATAGCCCCCAGTTATTATTACTACTACGGAGATATTTAGCCCAAAAAGGTAACAACCGCCCCAGAGAGAAAGAGAAACCAACCTAATTATGAATTCAGAATTCCCAGACAAGCATTATTTCCCTACCGCTGAAGAGTTTTCCCACAGCGCTACCGCCGAGAGTATTATTGAAGAGCATGAGACCTCGGCGCGTAAGCATCAGGGTCTGAGTAAATGGGTTACCGGAGCTATTGCACTCGCTTGGACACTCTTCCAGCTCGCCCTACCGGAATTTTTACTACTTAACAGTTCATATGTCCGGGCGATACACCTAGCTTTTGCATTGTCCTTGGCCTTTCTCTCTTTTCCGCTTTTAAAAAAATTAAAGCCAAAAAGCTTAAATTTCCTCTGGAGTACCGACCGACTTCCCCTAATAGATATACTCCTGGCCATTCTCGCCGCCTCCTGCACTCTTTATATGATCGTGTTTTATCAAGAAATTGCTCAGCGTATGGGCAATCCCACAACTCTGGACTTAATCATGGGTGGCGGGATAATTGTTCTTCTGCTTGAGGGATGCCGCCGGGCTTTAGGCTGGCCACTGGCAATACTGGCACTCCTGTTCATGCTCTATTGCCATTTTGCTCAGTCTACATTTATCCCCGAAGCGATGCAGTTCAGAGCCAGGAGTATTCCGTATATTGTCAATAAACTCGCTATCGGTACTGAAGGAATCTTCGGCATACCGCTGGATGTATCGGCGAATATGGTCTTTCTCTTCGTCCTCTTCGGTTCGATTCTGGAAAAATCTGGAGGCGGTGAATTCTTTGTCAATCTCGCCTACAGCCTGCTCGGGCGTTACCGCGGCGGCCCGGCCAAAGCAGCAGTACTAGCGAGTGGCCTCACCGGCATGGTCTCAGGTTCGAGCATCGCCAACACCGTCACCACCGGAATGTTTACCATCCCCCTGATGAAGAAGTCCGGCTACCCGGCAGAGAAAGCCGCAGCGGTCGAAGTAGCCGCCAGCACCAACGGCCAACTGATGCCGCCAATCATGGGCGCAGCCGCCTTTATCATCGCCGAATACTGCAGCCTAAGCTACTTCGAAGTACTCCGCGCCGCCTTTATCCCGGCGGTAGTCTCTTACATTGCCCTAATCTATATTACCCATCTTGAGGCCTGCAAACTCGGGCTCAAAGGGCTACCCGCATCCGAATTGCCGCAGTTTTTCACCATCCTGCTCTCAGGATTACATTTTCTACTCCCGATCGCCATGATGCTCTTTGAACTGGTTATCCAGCGCCATTCCCCACAGATGGCAGCCTTCCGCGCCATAATCTTCCTCTGTCTACTCATCATCATCCGCAACTGTTACCAGAGTTTCCGAAATGAAGGTGGTAGTATCAGAACAGGGCTAATCAAATCTGCCCATGAGCTTATCACCAGCATGATCAGCGGTGCCAGAAATATGATTACTATCGGGGTAGCAGTAGCGGCTGCCGGCATTATTGTCGGCTCGGTCACCATGGGTTCAGGCCAACTGATAGTCGATGCGGTAGACCACTTCGCCAATAATAGTATTATTATCATACTCCTGCTTTCGGCCGTGGCCTCGCTCATTCTCGGTATGGGGCTACCAACTACCGCCACCTATATTGTCATGGCCTCACTCACCGCCGGCATCATCACCCAACTTGCCGGTGACTCCGGAATCATTTTGCCAGTACTTTCGGCGCACCTCTTTGTCTTCTACTTCGGTATCCTTGCCGATGATACACCCCCGGTAGGTCTCGCCGCCTACGCCGCCGCAGCCATCGCCAAGAGCAATCCCCTTAAGACCGGGGTACAAGGCTTTCTCTATGATCTGCGTACCGCGATTCTACCCTTTATGTTTATCTTCAATACTGAATTTTTACTGCTCAAGCTCGATAATGGCAACTGGATAAATATTGAAGGCTTCTGGACGATAGGCTATATCTTCCTCGCAGCACTGCTGAGTATGCTCATCTTCTGCGTCATCACCCAGCGCTTCTGCCTCACCCAGATAAAATGGTATCAAACCTATGAGTATGCGCTTTTAGGCGCAGCATGCATTATTTTTGCCTGGCCGGAGTACTTGATGCGCAACTTTATGTTTATCAGCCGAACCTGGTGGAACCTGGCCGCTATCGGTCTACTGCTACTCTTTGTACTCAGCCAATTACTCTGGAAGAGCCTGCGTAGCGATTCTTCAAAACTCGGTGACTGGCTGCGGATGCGCTTCCCTCCGGTTTAATTTAGACCCTTCGGCACGGCTCGCCCAGAGAGCTTCGGCTGACGCCGCGTAATATTATTAATATCATTAATAATTGCCAAGAAGACAAGAAAAATCAGCAAAGTGATTTTCATAGTTTGACCTAAGATTCTTGAGGTAACCGATTAATTTCAAACTACCAATTTAGCTACACACTCACCTTCTGGAAAACTCTCTGCCGGACGCTGGCAGCTCAAAGGCGCGAGGCAAACGAAACGCGCTGAGGCATAAGAGACGAGCACGGCACTCAACTCAACATCTGGTTCTTGCCTTTCTTCTTCGCAACATGGAGCGCTTTCTCCGCTCGTTCCAGTAGCTGCCACTGCGAGTCATCTTTACGGTACTCGGCTAGCCCGGCAGAGGCGGTATTGCTGCCGACCTTGGGAAAATAGGAATTAGCGATAATTTCGAGTAACTTCCGGGCAAGTACCTTGGCTCCTTCAAGCCTGGTCTTCGGACAGATAAGCAAAAATTTGTCACCACCCCAACGCCCCACCGTATCTGCCGCTCGGCAATTATTCTGAATAAGGCGTGCCACCATCTTGAGAATCAGATCACCGGACTGATAGCCGTGCGTATCATTTATTTTCCTGAACTCATCGATATCCAGAATGATTATAGACAAGGGATGCAGGTACCGTTGGGATTGGATGAGTTCATATTCAAGTATTTCATCCAGCTTGACCCGATTATTCAATTCGGTCAATTTATCCACACTCGACATCCTCTCAATAAACTTGGCAGCGGTGATATCCTTCCCCGTCGAGACAAATCCGCAGAAATTACCTGCAACGTCATATCGGGGCTGGATCTCTACCTGGAGCCAGTACTTTCCACCCTCCGCGTCTAGCTTTTTAATCTCACCATACCACGGCTGCCGCTGCTGTACAGCACCATATATTGATTCATACAGCTCCTGCGGTATCCCCTCAGCCCAGGTCACCAGAAAACTCTTACCGAGCAGTTCTGTACGCTCATACTTATTCAAGCGACAAAATGCCTTAGACACCGCGGTTATAGCCCCTTCAGAATTTACCTCCATAGTCACCACATTCTCATCAATTATCGCTGCATAAGCCTGTACTTGAGCTTGTAAGTCCTTTCGACGTTCTACCTCCGAATAAAACTGTTTGTTAATCAAAAAAATGACAAACACCAGACTCAGCAGGATACAGGCGCTCACCAGTACCCAGAGTATCACCCTGGCATACCCCAGATCGCCAGTTTTTCCCGGTAATACTTGAGTAATACCTCAGACTTATACTCCTGCGAAAAATTGAGGAGCGACTTGTCGATAATTGAAACCAATTCCGGCCAGTCCCGGCGTACCGCCATTGCTTTATAGTCATAACCGAACGGGGTAGCACAGGCAATCTGAAGATTATTGAGCCCGTTTACCGCTATCTGATAATCACCTACTCCTTGATTCCCGATAAAGGCGTAAGCTCTAGCTGCCGCCACCGCTCTAAGCCCCTCAACCGCCGAGGACGATCCCTGCATCACAGTTACATTCAGCAGTGGATAATACTCACGTAATAACCGAAAAGCTACCATATCATTCTCTAGGATAACCTTCTTGCCACTGAGATCGGCAAAACTGGTAAGTGCCGCCTCATCCTTCCGGGCAAAGACCACCCAAGGCTGAGCTATATACTCCACGCTAAAGCACACATCCTGCCTCAACGCTTCACTGACTCTCACCGCCAACAACATATCAACCACACGGTTATTCCTAATACCATTGAGAGCCTCGGACTTGGAGAACAACTTAGAGGATACCAGCTTATACTTAATGCCATAACGTGCAAAAATTGTTTTAAGATAATCTACGGCAACCCCGGTAAGTTCCTCTCCGTCATGAAGCTGGTACGGCGGGCAATTCCCTACCAGTATCCGCACTGTATACCCCTTGGCAACCCAAGCACGCTCCTGAGCCGAGAGTTCAGGAACTTCTTCAGCAGACAGCTGCTGAGTATATATTACCAAGATAAGAATAACCACCCTAAACACACGCCGCACCGGATTCCCCTAACAAACAAACACTATTATCATAAGATAGCACATTGTCAGTTTTCAGCAAGCATTATCTTTAGCCATAACTCTTTTTTCTACTTGTCGATAGCAACCTTTCGCAGACTACAGATAACACTCAAGCCCCAGATCAAGAGACAGGTCACCAGTAGATTGACCACCGCATAGTAATGCAAAGCCAGATCTTGATAACACAGACTGAACCATACCGAAAAAACAAAGCCGAGCAGCCCTCCCCAGAACGCCCCGCTTGCATTACTCCGCTTCAAGATCAGCCCAACAAGAAAGAGTGCCAGTAGCGGGCTACCCAGTGCATTTATAATCTGATTGGCAATAACAAAGATACTCCGGGAGTAGCCTACAAGCGGTACCAATAGTACCCCAAGCAGAATAGAACTCAGACCGAAGACATAGACCCAACCCAGACTCTTGACCCGGTCGCCTCCCGACTCTCGCCTACAGCCGGGAGCGACATCACTGACCCAGGAACTACTACAAGCGTTTATACCCGAATCTATACTCGACATAGTAGCAGCCAGCAACCCAGAGATTACCAGACCGAAGACCCCGGGCGGGAGCATCCTGATTCCACGGATAAACTCTTGCAGTGCCAGCGCTTTACGCTGTGGCAATGGCAACTGAGCGAAGGTAATTCCCTGCAACTCACCGTGCTGAACCGCTTGCACATAGACCGCGACGCCAAAGGCCGCCAGAAAGCTGAGCGCCAGAAATGCAGCCACGGCATTGAGCCAAATCCCGCGGCGCGCCTGCTCAATTCCCCGGGCGCTGAGGTATCTCTGCACTATCACCTGATCCGCGCCGTACCGGCTCAAGAAGGCGACAGTCACCCCAATCACCCCGCTGTAAAAACTTATCCGCACCCCGGGATCCAGCGAGAAAAATCCAAAATCAAAGGGGTAGAAGGGCTTAAAACGCCCACCGCTACTGGCAATACTCAGAAAATCCTCCCACCCGACCGCCTGCATGAAGAGAATAAGCCCCAGCAAGATCCCGCCGAAGAGTACAAAGAACTGTAGACAGTCGGTCCACATTACCGCCCGCATCCCCCCCAATCCGGTATAAAGGGTTGCCACCAGCCCAGCCAGAACTATCACCAGATAGATATCCAGATCCGAGATCTTACTGAGCAACATCCCCGCCGCGTAGAGCGCCGTAGCCATCCAGGCCATCCGCCAAAGAATAAAGACCACTCCCGCCAGAGCTCTAACCCTCGCATCATACCTGAGTTCCAGATACTCATAGAGACTGCTCAGACGCTTCTTAAAGAGCACCGGCAGCCAGAATCTACTGACCACAAATGCAGCCAGAAAGAACACCGGCAGCGAGATAAGAACATACGAACCGTTGGCCAGCACCTCGGTAGGTAACGCCATATAATTTACTACACTGAAAGCAGTCACCATCACCGAGAGTCCGATTGACAGCCACCCCATGCTCCGTCCCGCTAAAAATAAGTCTTCATCCCTATGCATCCGTCTCTTGGCAAACCAACCTATTACCAGCACCAATCCCAGATACACCCCCATTATCAGATAATCAACATGCGCCAAGTTTCTTCTCCCTAACTTTGTTTCACCCAGCCAAGTCTAGTGATTTCCGTGCCCAAGGCAATAAAAAAAATACGCCGAAAGCCAAGCTTTGACGTACACTCTTTAAATAATCTAATAGACGTTAAACCGTAGCTACTTCCCGGCGCGGAAATCCATCGGAGTCTTACCGTACTCCTTCATAAATACTGCATGAAAGCGCTGAGGGGAGCTAAACCCGCAAGCTTCAGCAATCACCGCAGCCGGGGTATTGGACTCCAGCAACATATGCTCCGCTTTCTGTAACCTGGTCTTCTTGATCTCTTCATGAATTGTCTTAGAAAGAGCCTCCTTAAAACGCTTTTCCAGCGCCCTCCTGCCAACAGCAGAATCCTTGACCACATCCGAGACATTGATACCGAGAAATGCATTCTCATGAATAAACTGCACCGACTGTTTAACTATTTCATCATCGGTAACAATAGTATTGGATGAAGCACGGAGTACCAATGTCTTTGGCGGAATCTCTATCACCACTGCCTCAGTATACTCGCCGGATATGGTCTTATCAAGTACTACTGCCGCTTCATAGCCGATACGCTCGCAATCACAGGGGATACTGCTCAGCGAGGGGTCAGAGAGTTCACAGAGTACATCTTCATTATCGACCCCCACCACTGCTACCTCATGCGGCACAACAATCCCGGCTTCCTTACACAGATCGGTAATGCGTACACCAATCGTATCGTTCGCCGCCATTATCCCTACCGGCTTCTTCAGCCCCAGGATAAAATCTCTGAGTCCTTCGCCTTTATCAGGATTTTCCCAGACCTCCAGAGGCAATTCAAAGTAGTCCAGATCGACCCCACTCTCAGCCAGCTTGGCCTTGAATCCTGCATACCGCTGGTGCGACCAGTTTTTCTGCTCCGCACCACAATAAGCAAAATTTGTGCAGCCGCTAGAGAATAAATGCCTGCCTATCACCCAACCAGAATCATAATCTGCGTTGGTTACCCGGGAAAAGCCATAATCCACCGCACACGCCACATCGACAGTAGGCAACCCCTTCTCCAAAAGGGCTTCTGCCTCTGCCCTGCCATGGATAATCGCAATAACACCGTCCCCATCCCACTGGTTGATATCCAAAAAATCACCCAGAGTAAAGCCACGTCCGAATAGCTTCCAGGAACCAACCTCTTTTGAATACCGAATTACCCCACGCGCAATTCCATGCTCGTAGTCACTCTTGATATCCAATAAAAGGGCTATTCTCTTCTGTCTCATAATTTCAGACCTCAAAACCCGCAAATTCTACCGACCTTGCACGATGAAATTTTTTAGCACATTTTTAATAAGTTATAAGCTACAAATTCTCGATAGCTTCCATATATTTAATGTCAAAATTTATCTATTTTCCACTGAAAAAACACAAGAAAATTAACAAATCACGCATATACCGCAAAACAACAATATAAATTCGCATAATACGAATTGCATAAGGAGAAACAGCTGGTATACTGAAGACTATAAAGAATTAATTATCCAATACAATAATAATTAAAATTCCCATAATTTTAGATAAAGAAGGAGAAGCATATGGCAGAAATGATGACAGGTGCCTACCTACCAGGCAATTCAACAGTTGAGTTCAGAGAACTGGAGATCCCCACTCCCGGTCACGGTGAAGTACTTATCCAGACTGGGTCTTCTACTATCTGTGGCAGTGATATCCGTTGTATCTACCGTGAACACCTCGGCAAAGGGCCTGAGGGTTACCAGAACAAAGTCTGCGGACACGAACCAGCCGGTAAGATTGTCCAAGCTGGTTCTGGTCTGAAGCGCTTTAAAGAGGGCGACCGTGTAGCTTTATATCACATCTCTGGCTGTGGTATCTGCAACGACTGCCGCCGCGGCTACATGATCAGCTGTACCAGCCCACTCCGTGCTGCCTACGGCTGGCAGCGTGACGGGGGCAATGCTCCGTACATTCTCGCCGATGAGAAGGACTGTATCCTCCTGCCCGACTCACTCTCCTATACCGACGGCTCCTGCGTCGCCTGCGGTTACGGTACCACCTTCGAAGCTATTCTCAAGGTTGGAGTCAGCGGTCTGGACAGAGTACTTGTTGTCGGCCTCGGCCCTGTGGGTATGGCTTGTCTGCAACTGGCCAAGGCCATGGGCGCAAGCAAGACCATCGGTGTAGATGTCACCCAGTCACGTTGTGATATCGTCAAGAAACTGGGTCTAGCGGACGAGGTTCTCTGCGGCGGTGGTGACGAAGTAGTCAAGCGCATCAAAGATCTCACCGGGGGGCACGGCTGCGAAAAAGCCTTCGACTGCTCAGCTCACCCTGCCGGCCGTCTGGTAGCAATCCAAGGCGCACGCAAATGGGGCAAGATTGCCTTTGTCGGCGAAGGTGGTACTGTAGCCTTTGAACCAAGCCGTGACATCATCCACGATCAGAAGACCATCTACGGTTCTTGGGTTACCAATATCCAGAATATGGAACTCCTGGTTGAGAAGCTCGACGAATGGAAGATCAACCCTGACGTCACCGTTACCAACAGATTCAAACTCGAAGACGCAGGTGAAGCCTACGCCCTGATGGCCAGCGGCGAATGCGGCAAGGTCGCAATTACCTTCGATATCGATTAAGATTACAGACTAGTCATAGTATTAAACAATGTACTGCAAGCAGAGTGTATCCGGGGTGATGCACTCTGCTTATTTTACCACTTCAGCAACCCATATCACCAGCGCAAACTTGCCTGTAGTAATCCCCTTACAGCTTTTTTCGAAAACCCATTTACTCCATAAGCACATATGATTATAATATAACTTCATAATCCTTACGCTAACCGCATAAAGAACAGAACCAGCAAGTTATAAGGAGTAAAAGGAATGGCCAGCAGTAGAGTTAAGAATATCTGGATACGTTACACATTGCTCACCTTCGGCCTCTTTGTCATGGCCAGCGGTGTCGCCCTCTCCGCCAAGTCAGACCTGGGAGTATCGCCTATCTCAAGCATCCCGTATGTCGTGAGCATGATCACCGACTTCACCATCGGCGAACTCACCGCCATCATGAGTACCATGTTGCTAATAATCCAGATTGGCCTTCTGCGCTCAAAATTTCCCAAGGAACAGCTCCTGCAGTTCCCGGTCGGTATCCTCTTCGGATATATGATAGACCTCAATCTCTTCCTGATCGAGACCTACAAACCTGCCTCCTACCCCGAGCAATGGCTGCTCTGCCTGCTCAGCTTCGTGCTGCTCGGCTTCGGTGTCTTCTGTGAGGTCAAGGCCAATGTCGTCATGCTCCCCGGAGAGGGCTTTGTCAACGCCATCACCAAGGTCAGCCGGGTACAGTTCTCCAAGAACAAGATCATCGTCGACTCCGTCATGGTCATCACCTCAGTCATGATCTCCTTCGCCTGCTTCGCCAAGCTCCACGGTATCCGCGAAGGCACTATCGCCGCTGCCCTGGCCGTCGGCTTCTTCGCCAGTATCTTTATCAAGCGGATCAAATTCTTCGACAAACATCTGGCGCAAAAGACCGCCCGCTAAGCCACGCGCTCAAAGGCGCAATCACGGCTGTAAGCCACAAGTCTCCCGGCAACACCACTTACTTACTCCAACTCGCTGTATTGAAACCGATCGGCACACTCGGACGCTCCCAGCGCGCCCCGGTAACCGAGTACTGCAGCGGATGCCCAAAGTACTGCAGATGCCCGTAGCCGGTAGAGCTATCCTCCAGCAGCAAGCTCTGAAACGCTTCGTCATTCGGCGCTACCGGCGGCAGCAGTTCTGTTCCGACCCGGCCCATACTCTGTAGCCACATCGCGGTCGCACAGAGTGAGACATGCACATGATAACTCCCGCCGTCAATCTCCCGCCGCAAGAGAGCCGCGAGTATCCCACAGGCAGCAAGATACCCGGTAATGTAATCGTTAGGGAATGTCGGCAACAGCTGAGGCGCCCCCTCCTTGTACCGACCCTGCTCCCAGGCGAGTCCGGTTCCGGTCTGCGCCAACTGCTCCCAGCCGGGCAGATCCCGCCACGGCCCGAGATGCCCGTAACAGTTGACACTGACATAGATTATCCCCCGACCCTGCCCGCTGAGCCGCTCCGCCAGCGCCTCCGGAGAGAAACCAAGGTTGGCAAAGGTCTGCGGACGGTAGCTCTCGGTAAAGATATCCGCCCCCGAGTCGACGAGCGACCAGAGCGTATCCCGCCCGGCATCGGTCTTCAGATCGAGTTGCGTATTGCGTTTGCCATGCCCGGTATCCATGACAAAGGGTAGGATCGACGGCACCTGCGGGCCGTTTATCCGCAACACCTCAGCCCCTTGTTCCGCCAGCAGCATCCCGCAGGTCGGCCCGGCCAGGACATGGGTCAGATCAAGTACCTTGACCCCGGACAGCGGACGCCCCCCGGCTCCAATACTCCCGCAGGGCTGTGCCGGACTCTCGGCGATCTTCTCAATCACCACCGGCCAGAGATACTCGCCCCGGCTGAGCGCCGCATACAACGCCGCCCCCTGCGCACTCTCCCGCCACTCCTGCGCACTTCGGCATACAATACAGCAGAGTCCTGCCTCCCGCGCCGCAGTCTCAATATCCTCAGCCCGCCACTTACTTAACGCCCGGGTTAGCGCCTCCTTATTGTCGGCACAATCAAGGAGCCGGAGCATTCCCCGCCGCAGCTTGGGAAAGCCACCATTGATAAAGACATACTTACCGTCTCCGGTCGGATAGAGTCCAACGGTCGGATACTCGATATCCGGGAAAGGTATGCTGTAACCGTTCTGGCGCAGATAATTACAACGAAAGGTAGACAGAGCCGCTGCGACGATATCCAGCTCCAAAGCCTGCACCCCAGCCGCAGGATAGCGTAGCCGCCAGAGCTTGTCGATCAGAATCCCCTGCGCCAAAAGCGCCGTAGCCGCCGCCTCGCCGACCCGCCAAGGCGTATCCAGCACCGGATCACTCCCGCTTACTTTCAGCTCCAGCCCGCTAGCCGCCTCAACCCCGAGATTCCCCAGCAGATTCTCCAACTGCACCGCCACCACCGGATTAGTAATACCCGTCATTCTCCGCCCTCCACCAGACTATAACCCAAATATAATATCCAAAGCCAATACACGCCACCCCATACCACGCAACCAAATTAGATATAAACCGCCAACCATTTTTTGTCAATAAGGAAAATCGCGCTCAGCAATATCATCCTCACCCCCCCCCTAATAATCTACCTAATACCCTCAGATATTCTTATTGACACCCAGCGCCGCACTACCTATTATTGAGTAAATCAACTATACTCCAGATCTCTCTACCCAGATAACTACAGGATGAGACCATGCCAGACGATAACATCAACGACCACGACCTGCTCACAACTGGCGAGATACAAGAAATCCTCAGCACCCCTGAACCCCGTGAAGTCTATATAACACTCATCGAGTATGCCACCAGCCCCACCCTCACCGCCGATCTGGAGAAGAAGAAAATACAAAAATCTCAGCGTGAGCTTGAGGATAATTTTAATATGTTGCTAGATTGTCACGAGGATTATCAGAGTAAAATGAATTTTATGAATGAATAAAAGTGTTATTAGGAATAGTTAATAGCTATAAGAACTAATACTCGAAAACTTAGTATTTGAGAAGAAATATGAGGTCGTAGCGTAGGAAACGTAAAGTAAGTGTCCACCTTTTCTAGGGCACTGCAGACATTATAGAGTGCTATAAAAATGGACAGTTAGATTTTGAGAAAGATGTTTTTGCTAAGTTCAGTGAAATTGAGAATGACGTAATACTAAATACAAGAAATATTGATATATTATTTACTAAGGTATAATGGTCTAAAGAAATAGGACAGTTGTTTAAGGTGGATAAATCCGATAGAATTTAGTGATACAGTATCCAAGGAGAATCCACAATGAGAAAATCGTATACAGCAGAATTTAAAGCGAAAGTTGCTCTTGAAGCAACAAAAGGGGATAAGCATTACTACGAAGCGCTTAGCAACATAGAGGGATACATCAGCTATTATAACGAGGAACGTCGTCATTCCAGTATTGGCAACTGTACTCCGAAGGAAGCATATTTAAGTGGTAGAAAAATGGGAAATGATGCAGCATAGAGAAGAAGTTTCAGTTAGAAATTCCGCTTCAGGCTACACCCTGCGCTCCATTTCTAACTGTTTGAAGTCCACTTTAAATTAATCTTATTTTTGTCTGGAAAATTAGACCACCTTACATTACCCGCACTACTAGAACAGTACATAACCGAAAAGATTGACAGCTCGGTGAATACGCCAGCGAAGCCGAAGTCATCAATGATGCCCTCTACCTGCTAGAAACAGAGAACAAACTCACTGTTACAGAGAAAAACGCAAAGCTGGAAGTTGAACTCAAAAAAAACGAGGATGATATTGCTGCCGGAAAACACACAATACTCAAAAAACAAAGAAGATATTCGCAGCTTTATCAACGGAATCCGAGAAAAAGTTACCAACAATGAGCTACATACTTCTCATCTCAGATCAGCCACACTCAAACCTCAAAAGAATAGACTACTACACAGTTATTGCATGAGTTAACGCTCAAGCAGACAGCTACCTTGAATCAGGATACACCGCCTTCACAAGAAAACTGGACAAACCCAAGAGCGGACGCATACACAATAACAGCACAACATACCGCACATACCCAGTCGGTAAACACCTTGTTTTCTACCAAATCAACGAAACAGACAAGATTATTGAAATTACCAGAGTAATTCACCAGCAATCAGATATGTGATTCATAGACATACTTTCAATGAATTCTATTATCCCAGACTTATCGTATATTGTCAATTATTTGATACTTTACAGCTCTATTATAATTATTTAGAAAGTGCATTTTATACTTGTTATTTTGGATACATATGGTAAAATATAGTTGTACGAGATTATGTACAAGCATATCTATTGAAAAGGAGAATGGCAATGCGAGTTTTAACATACTCTGACGCTAGGGCAAAACTAGCTCCAGTAATTGACAGTGTGGTTGAAGATAGGGAGCCAGTTGTTATCACTAAGAAGGGTGAGAAGTCTGTTGTAATGATCTCTCTGGAAGATTATGAAGCGATGGAGGAGACCGCATACCTTTTACGCTCGCCTGTCAATGCACAACAATTACAGAAGTCAATCGAACAGCTTGAGAGTGGTAACGGTAAAGTAAGGGAATTAGTCGAAGAATGAATCTGACTTTTTCTGATCAAGCATGGGAAGACTACCAATACTGGATCAAGACAGATAAAGCTATATTAAAACGTATCAATAAGCTTATAACTGATATAAAGAAAAACCCATACTCTGGAATAGGGAAACCAGAGCCGCTGCGTCATCAATTATCTAGTTATTATAGTAGGCGGGTAACTGATGAACATCGTATTGTTTATAAAGCAACCTCAGATACAATTCTTATCGCTCAGCTCAGATACCATTATGTTGATTGAATGTATAATTATAAGTCTTGGAAAAAGTGATCAAAAAAAACGAGGGATCTTGGAACTTGTACGAAAGCGCGGGAATGTATCTCAAACCTGCAAAGTTTTGGGCTTCTCTCGTGATAGATTTTAAATATTGACCACACCAAAACAAAAGTAAAGAATCCTCAGACAAATGGTATTTGTGAGCGTCTACATAAAACCATTAAGGATAAATTTTATAATGTCACTTTTCGTAAAAAAGTACATAATACCCTTGAAAAGCTTCAGCAGGATCTGGATGAATGGCTGAAGTATTATAATAAAGAGGGTTCACATAGTGAAGCCCGCTGTTACGGCAAGTCTCCCGCACAGACTTTTACAGAATCTAAAGCCTTGGCCAAGGATAAGCAACTTGACATCATCGGACGGACAGTACAAGTTGAAAAAGTCAATGCTAAAGTCGCAGGATAATTATTATGTGTCTGTCAGGTAAAAGAGTGGCTAGTACACCTCAAGTCAACGCTCTTCTCGCAAAACGCTCAGCCATACTTCACCCCACCGCTACATATGATTACACTCTCAGTTTTTATTCGCCGACTCATAAAACCTTTGACATACCTTTGAAAAAGGTATGCCAAACGTCCATGCAAATGGACGGGCTGCGAGATGCAGCCTCAGCCAGTAACTACGTTACTGGCTGGATCAATCTATCATCCATATAGAAAATTGCTCTTGCAATTTTCCCACCTTTCCTCCTGAAAGCCCCAACCAAACCCTACTCAACCCAGTTTGCACTCACAAGTCCCACCACCACCCCAATAAGCCCCACCGCCTCAGCATAGTGAAGGCAAAATCTAGCTATAAATATGAGTAAGATTTAACCAACCGTAAAAAAAGGTACCGACCACACCTCAAGTGCAATCGGTACCTCTTTATTAGTTTGGCGGAGCGAGAGGGATTCGAACCCCCGGTGGCGCGAACCACACTGGTTTTCAAAACCAGCTCGATAAACCGGGCTCTGACATCGCTCCATCAATTAATAACGCTTTAAATTGTAGAAATAGAGTATAGTAAAATGCCGTGATTATGCAAGTGCATATTGATTTTTTTTTAAATTATTTTATAATGGATTTTTCCAGTGTTATCATCATGCTGGACAATACCAATAATATAATACTTGGATTCAAATTCTAAGTGCAACACTTGCACTTTTTACGAAGCCCGTTTGTATACCTCAAGCGGGCTTTTAAATCCCAGTCTCTTTCTTGGTCGACTGTTAACCAATTTCTCTATTGCTTCGAGTCTTTTTTGAGTTACATTCAGTAGCTCTCGATCTTTAGGGAAATACTGCCTTAGTAAACCGTTTGTATTCTCGTTGCTACCACGCTCCCAGGCACTGTACGGATGACAGAAATAACTCTTACACTTTAACACTTCATTCACATCACCATGACCTGCAAATTCCTTACCATTATCATAAGTAATCGTGCAAACTCTAAAGCTTCTCAGTAAGCGAATTATTTCAGCCTTCACAAGTTCACTGCTTTTATTTCTAACGAACCCAAGCCTTAATAAACCACTCTTGCGCTCAAGCAATGTTACAAGGTATCCTTTATGATTTGCCCCACTTACTAGATCTGCTTCCCAGTCACCTATTCTCTTGCGTCTCTCGATGGCTCCAGGGCGTTTGTCTATACTGATCGCATTCTTGATTCTTCCTCTATTATCAGTACTTCTGCACCGTCTCTTCTGTTTACGCTTGCCATTAATTCTAAGGTGCATATATAGTTTTCCGCCATGCTTTTTGTCCTCAACAATTAATTGATAAATACTCTCATGAGAGATGGTAAACCCAAAGAGTTTCTTGCTAATGCCAGAGATTTGCTCAGGAGAAAAATCCTGTCGCAGTTTCCTGATAATAAATCTTTTGACATATTCGTCAAGCTTTTTCATTCTGGGTATTGCTCTGCGTTTCATCGCTTTTCTTTGAGCCTGCTTGTTTCTATATCCACGTCTACCACTATTGCGCTGTATTTCTCTGCTTATGGTGCACCTGTGCACTCCAACAACTCTAGCTATGTAAGAATAGGTTTTATTCTCTTGCAATAACACTTTGATAACTGTACGATCTTCATAAGTAAGGTGGTGGTATTTCTTTTTCATATGCTCTCCTTGAGTGATAGAAATAGAAGGTTTTGGCGAACTATATATCGACCACCTTACTATTTTCTATTTTAACTCAAGTGTTGCACTTGGAATTTGAATCCACCATATTTACCAGTTAGAATCTGCTGTTTTTTTCAGCATACTCCGGATTTTGCCCCAGTATTGAGGCTGATCCGAATTCCCTCTACACCTTGACCAATTTGCCCCAGAAGCCAAGAGCTACAGGAGTTTTCAGATGCGTATACTTGTTACCGGTGGAGCTGGATTTCTCGGCAGACATATTCTAGACAAACTGCTGGATGCGGGCTATAGTGATATCCGAATTTTATCCAGAGGCAAATATCCAGATCTCAGCGAATGCGGTATCGAGGTTATCAGTTCAGATCTGGCAGACAAGGATGCTCTTACCAGCGCCTGTGAAGGGGTGGACAGCATCTTCCACGTTGCCGCCAAGACCGGCATCAGTGGTCGCCTCAAGGATTATTACCAGACCAACATCCTCGGCACCCGTAATATCCTCCAAGCCGCCGGGATGCGTGGAGTAAAGAACTTCATCTATACCAGCACCCCGAGTGTGGTCTACGGCCGCGAAGAGATCCGCTACGGCGACGAAGAGATCCCCTATCCGCATAATTACCTCACCCACTACGCCGCAACCAAGGCCGAAGCCGAAGCTATGGTACTCGCCTACAACGGCCGCGCCGGTCTACATACCTGTGCCCTCCGCCCCCACCTCATCTTCGGACCAGGCGACACCAATCTTACCCCGCGAATTATCAGCCGAGCCAGAGCCGGCAAGCTCAGAATTATCGGTGATGCCAAGAATCTGGTCAGTGTCTGCTATGTCGAGAACGCCGCTGCTGCCCATCTTGCCGCTCTGACCCAGCTCGAGCGACAAAATCCCAAGGTCTGTGGCCAAGCCTTCTTTATCAATGAAGACACTGAGGTAAACTGCTGGGATTTTATTAATACCCTTCTGCGTGCCTGTAACGCCCCTGAGGTTGAGCGCCGACTCTCCAGCAGCACCGCATATATTGTCGGCACAATACTCGAACACCTCAGTGGTATCTTTGCCCCCGATTGGGAACCACCACTCACCAGATTTCTGGTTCTCCAACTCTCAACCAGTCACTACTTCTCCAATCACAAAGCCAAAACCCTTCTTAACTGGAGTCCCCAGGTAAGTTTAGCCGAAGCTATAACCCGTACCGCTGCTGAATTCAAAGCTTAATCTCAACTAATGAGCCAGTCACACTCACTGGTGTAACTGGCTCATCAAGCGTCCCTCCCCTATCGGCCTCTCCACAGCCAGATCTATTCTGATTCACCCATCATCCGCGACAACCCTACATATCACTCAAGATCAGCTAAAACTTGCCAAAGTCCTCATCATCAAGTTTTATGACATCACTAGGGCGTACAAGCCCGGCATTCTTTACCGGCTCGTCATTCATTCCCCAAGTATGATCATTAACTTTACTACTTGAAGAAGCTAACTTCTTATGCACCGGTCTCTTCGTACCATGCTTGATCTTCGCAACCTGAAGAACAAAGCTGGAAATAAGCCTATCCAATTCAACAGACATACTAGACATCTCTTCACTGGCACTTGCGGTCTCCTCAGAATTAGCGCTATTAGCCTGGGTCACCTTCTCAATATCGGCAATCGCCTGGGCAATATGCTCCATACTCTGAGACTGCGAAGAAGTGGATTCCGCAATACCACCAATCAACTCACTGGTTTTGTTTATGCCATCTGCGATATTATTAAGCGATTCCGCGGTAACCGTACTCATACTATTACCACGTTCAATCTCTGCGACCACACTCTCAATTAGTGACGCAGTCTCTCCTGCCGCCTTGGCACTACGCGCCGCCAGATTCCTTACCTCTTCTGCAACAACCGCAAATCCCTTGCCGTGCACCCCGGCTCGTGCCGCTTCGACAGCCGCATTCAGAGCCAAGAGATTGGTTTGAAAAGCGATATCATCAATAGTCTTGATAATCTGCTGCACCTCACTGGCTCTACCCGCCATACTCTGCATCGCCACGCTCAGATCCTGCATCTGCTTCTGGCCGATAGTCGCCGCCTGATTCGCTTCACCAGCAAAATTACTTGCTGTCGCCGCGTTCTCCGCACTCACACTTGTCTGGTTTCGCAGGTGAGATATCGAATCGGTAATCCTCTCAATAGTCGCTGCCTGATCGGTTGCGCCCTGTGATAATTCCTGACTGGCTGAACTAACCTGCTCTGCACCCTGGCTCACCTGCTTGGCTGAAATACGGGCTTGAGCAAGTGCGTCATTAAAGTTCCCAACCATAGCCTTAATCGAATTACCAAGTTCATCATCTGCGCCTCTGGCCTCTATAGAAACATCCAGATGCTTATCAGCAATTCTATTTGCGACATATGAAATATGCCTGAGATATTTCTGCAGCTCAACAACAGTTCTGGTAATATCGCCAAATTCATCATAACGTTTAAGTGCATTCTGAAGTTGCAAACTATCTTCATCAGCATTTACACGCCCTACTGCAAGATTGGACATCAATTTATCAAGTGTTTTAAGTACCTTATCTACAGATCCTATTAAAACAATTACTACAATACTGATAGCAATAATAAGCGCAATACCAGCTATAAAGAATAGAATGTACACTCTGTCCAATGAAGCAAGAAGTTCTTTTTCCGGAACACTCAGAATTATCAGCCAATCATTATCAGTTTTTGTTACTTCTGCAATTTTATGATCATTGATTGACTCCCACCAATACCTGACTTCACCATCATTCTTCAATGCCTCAAAAAACATTTTATTTGTTGCTGCCACTCCTGGTTGTTTGACAAATTCTTCATTCATTACTAATTTAGGATTTGGATGCGCCACAACCAGACCGATACTAGACAGAATAAAAGTATATCCGGTTTTCCCGGCTGTAGCTTTTTTTACATATCTGTCATAGATATCAGACATCTTATTACCGATAAAGAGCACCCCGATAACACTATTTCCCTCCTTTACCGGGACAGACACACCGAAGATCAGGCTTCCCGAAGCTCTATTTTCAATAGGATCTGTAATGTATGCCTCTCCGCCGATAGACTTTTTGAAATACTCCCTGTCCTTGACATTGATACCTACAGCCTCAGGACTACTCGCCGCAACTGCCTGGCCGCTCTTATCAATGAGTGCAATGATATCAAATTTACTATTCTGCTCTACCAGATTCTTTAGGTGCACTCCCAGCTTTGTCGCCAGAGCCTTATCACCGCCCTGTACAGCATCGATAAACTCCTTACTCCCTGCCATTACACTGGCAAGCAATTTATCATTTCTAAGCTGAGCATTTATCTCATCCCTGACGGATGCAACCCGGTTTCGGATTGTATTCTTCTCAGAACTCAGCACAACATTCGACATATCCCAGCTTATATAGAACTGAATACCTCCAGAAATAATAACAACTGCGCCAATAATCCACAACAGCATCTTACTTCTAAACTTCAGACGGGTGTTTTTCATTGACAGCCTCCTTCACACAAATGGTGTTTAAGCAAAGTAGCACTCTGCTTAAACACCTACACAAATAAGATACAAACACTTTACACACACAAATTAAGTTCAATATTAACCATACCACACAAATGTCTCTATTCAAGTTATCGCTAAATTATCTCACTTTTTTCCTATCATTTTTTTTACATTTTTTAGCAAGATAATGCTTATATCGAAAATTAATATCCTTCTTGCAGAAATAAAAAAAAACACACTCCCCAAACGGAGTGACCCACAACCCAATTATACAATTAATGTTATAATTATCAATCATACATATAACCACCCCAGAAAATTCCTCTTACCCCCAGAAAATTATCATAATACCAAACCGCCAACAATACCATCCTGATAGCTCGCAAAACGCTATCCTGCTAAACCAGCAAACGTCCCATAATAATAACCCCCTCTACGGTGCCAACCGCATCAATCTTGGGTGCAAAACTAACATGGAAGGAGTATTTTTCACCGTTGAGTAGCTCAATACTGGCCTTTTCCAATTCTATCGTCTCCCCCAGAAACACCCTTTCTATAGCGGCAAAGATATGCTGATCTACCGAACGATAAAGATCCCCGAAAAATTTATAGTATGCGGCTTCCGACTGAATAGCAGATAGGTTCTCTGCCTCGTCATTCCAGAGTATCACCCGTCTTTGCTTATCCAACCCGATTATAACCAGCGGCGCATTCTCCACAATTGAAGTCAAGACCTGGTAAGTCTCGATAAGATTCGCCTCAGCCTTACGCATCTGGGTTATATCCTTACAGAATACAGCAATCTTTACCACCTCTTTATTCTTATCGGCAACCGGTATGAACATCGTCATCACCTCAAAACCATTGATATTCTCTTCGACCTTTATCGGCTTACGCGTAAGCGACACTTGTTGAAAATACCCCATCCGTTTCTCGGCAATCTCACGCTGAAAGACCTCGTACAGATTCAGCCCGACAATCTCTGCCTGTGACCGATCCAGCAGCCTGGACGCTGAGGTATTGATCGCTTCAAACTTACCATTTTTATCCAGCAGCATAATACTGATAATAGTATTCTCAAAGATTGCCTGCATTACCATCTTATCTTCTTCAAGTCTGTCTTGCAACTTACGACTGTTAGTTACATCATGCAAACAGGCCAGGAGCAGATCCGGCTCATTCGGCACTATCGTCACCGCATAAGTCTTACCCAGATACGAGATATCACCGACCACAATACTATCAAGTTCCATTGATTTATCCAGAAGAGTTCGAAACTCACAGGTCGCATCAATCTCTTTTATCCACATTGTCGAACAGGACTGCTCATCCCGCGCGCCCATGGCATACCCGGCTCTATTGGCTTTTAGTACGATCCCATCATTCTGCATAAGAATCATCGGGTATGGAGTCGCATCGAGTAGAAGTTCATTCATATACGACACCTGTTCCAGACTCTGCTGCTCCTGTATCTGCTCGGTAATATCGCGAATCACCCCATCGTAGAGAAAGACATTGCCAAACTCATCATGATGCGGCACAATCACGCTCTTAACCCAACGTGTCTGTCCGTTTTTATGTTTGATTCTATGCACCAACTCATCGACGGTCTCCCCTCTGGCCATCTTATTTGCTCGATCAAGAATCAACTCCTTATCACTCGGGTGTACCATACGAAACCAGAGATTCTCATCCTCGAAAAATTCCTCCTCAGAATACCCGGTAACATCTTTACACGCACCGCCGTGTATTGTCTCTATCACCTTCCCGTTCTTGCATCTGACACTGAAGACATAATCATTCATCAACCCGGCAACACTGTGATACCGGTCATCACCCGAGGCAAACTCATTACGTCGGAGCAACTTCCCCGGTATAGTCATAAGGAAACCATTCTGCCTGATCCGTCCTGTTGACTGATCCTTAAAGAACTCTCCCTTATTTATCAACCAGACGGTACGTCCCTCACTGGTCTCGCCCTTTATCTCAACTTCATACCCTGAAAGAATCCCCAACGCTTTACGCATTACCTCTCTAAGCCGTATCTTTTCATGCGGGTCAAGTGCTTCACAGAGCCGATGATTAAAGAAAGCGATATCCCCTTTGGGGATACTGATAAGTGAATCAATATCGCCGCTAATCTCTGCTCGTATAGCCTTCGCTTCTGGATCAGCCCCAACTTCCATAACCAGCGAGTAATATACATGCCCCAGTCGCGAAGCAAGATTATTCACAAATTCAGGGTCAGTATATGCATCATTTATTTCCATTATTCAAAACCTTCCAGTCAGCAGAGCTTAAACCAAGACCAACATTTAGTATTCTAGCATCAGATTCAGATTTGCGCAAGACCAGTAAATAATTAATAGAAGATTCTTTTTTCCAATCTTTGAGATTTGTCTATAACCACTTCCTCACCTCTGTAGTCATCCCGTTTTATGAATAAAGCATTTTTTTTTGGTAAAATTAGCTTATTACCTTTACAAAATTAAAAAGTCCAATAGAATCGTTTTTTGAACTTATAATTATAACTTAGGACTACGCTTCACAGAGTAATTTACGGGAATTAAGAAGAGTATTGGTTACCACTTAACAATACCCCGAAGTACACCCCGATCTTTATAATATTATTTGTATAAATAAGGTAGTATATAACGGAAGACGGTTAGAATCCGTCGCGGATGCGCCGCTGTATTTGGCACAAAATCCTCGCTCCACTGCGTCCTTTTAACGTGGGAAGGTGCAAGGAGAATCCAGCCATAAGCCAGAAGACGATACACTGCCTAATCTTATTTCTCTCGCATGGAGAAGAAGAGATGAGCCCCTGCTCTAACAGTTCAGGGTTCATAATTCTATTCTTAAGTGAGAGATTATTATCTCATAACAGCGCAAATCTGTTGCTTACTGGAGAAGAATTATGAAACTGAGCCACTTATTACCCTTGATGTTACTGCTTGTATTCCTAACTGCCGAATTGAAGGCTGATGATATTGACGTAAAATCTCAGCAGCCATCTCCCGCAGCAAATACCGACTCAACCTCCAATTCCCCAGACAAAGCGAATAAACCCCAAGCTCCAGCAGCTAAAACACCCATAGACGATATCCCGGCACCTGCCAGCGACGCCAACACTAAACATACAGCAGCGAATACCACTACCGCCTCAACAGCAGATGCAGACGGAGTCGACGCTAATGCCGACTCAGACAGTGATTCAGGAGAAATTACCGTCACCGCCACCCGTATCGTCAAGAAGACCACTGGTGGCGGTACAGTCGAGGTCGACCTCTCCCAAGACGCAGATGTCACTACCTCTGTGGGTCGTGTCACCCAACCGGCAGACTGGTCAGGCTCATCCTTCTCAGTTGTCACCGCAAACGACCTCAGTAAAACCGGCACCAGTACCCTCGCCGGTGCCTTCAATTATGTTCCCGGGGTCAATGTCTCGACCAACGGTCAGCCTGGTGCCGCCACCACAATCTCTATCCGCGGTGGTGGTTCGGATCAGACCTCGGTACTCATTGATGGTGTCCGGGTCAATAGCACTATCGGTTCCGGCGGAGGAGGCTCCTTCAACCTAGCAAGTATGGGTACTGCCGGACTCTCCAGAATCACCGTGCTGCGTGGGCCGCAAAGTGCTCTTTACGGCTCACAAGCAATGAGTGGTGCCGTCGATATGCAGATAAAGAAGGGCTCAGGTAAACCCAAGACCAAGATTGCTCAAGAGATTGGTGGCGGCGAACATATGCTTTACCGCACCCGCGCCTCGTCTGAAGGCGGCAATGACAAAGCCAACTACTTTATCGCGGGTGAATGGACAGAGACCCGAGGTCTGGGCTCTTCAGCCATACCTACCGCACCAACCCTGTACAACGAATCCGACGGTTATTCCCAGCCGGTATTTGTCAGTCGTGTTGGCCTGACCCCAACTGAGAATATAGAGATAAGCCTTATTGCCAATTACTCCTACCTCAGATCGAGCCAGGATCTTGGAGCCTTTCAAGATTCACCCAACCCCTACTCAACCGACCAGGAGTTCTTTCTCCGTCCCAAGCTCTGGGTCAGCACTTTTAATAATACCTGGGAACATGAACTTGGCTTTGCCTACATCGACAGTCAGCAGGCAACTATCGACGACACTACCGATACCGACTCAAGGTATGACGGACGCTCATACCAGGTAGACTACAAGAGTACCTTAAAAGCTCTGGATTGGAACACTCTGGTCGCCGGTGTAGAGTATCGCAATGATACAGGGCATGAATCCGGTACTTCAGGCTATTACTGGGGCAACCTCCTAATTGTAGACCCGATAACCGATGTCGAAAAGAGCAGCCTCTATGAATATGATTTCTACGCGCAAGATCAAATTCGCCTCTTCGACGAATGGTTCATCGTAAACTTCGGCGGGCGTATAGTCAACAACGAACTCACCGGCACCAACTGCGTCTGGAATTCAGATGCCACCTTCAATATCAAACCCACCGGCACCTCACTAAAAGCCAGCGCTGGTACCGGCTATAAAGCACCAACCCTCTACCAGCTTTACGCTCCAGCCAACGCCTGGGGCGCGGTGGGTAACAAAAAGCTAAAACCCGAAGAATCTTTTGGTTGTGATGTCGGAATAGGCCAGGACATACTGGCATTCTGGAAGAAAGACGTCCTTGTATTCAACGCCGATTATTTCTATAATTACTATACCAACCTCATCCAGTTCGATATGGTCAACAACACCGGTTTCCAGAATATCGGCAAAGCCATGACCTACGGTTTCGAACTCTCAGCAACCCTCAATATAACCAAACACTTCCAGCTCAATGCCGGTTATACCAACCTCCAGACCAAGAATCTGGATGATGAAAACGGCAATTACGGAAACGCCTTGGTACGTAATCCCTGGAATAAGGCATACATCAACGGCAATCTCAATCTCTTCGATGAAAAGGTCAATCTCAACGCCGGGGTAATATTCAACGGTGCCAGTTACAGTGATGTCAACAATTTCTATAGTAATGACCCGTACGTCGATCTCAACGCAGCCGCTTCCTACCAATTCACCAAACACTTCCGAGTATACGGATCACTCAACAATATCCTCGGGGAGAACTGCTCACTGGTACGTGGTTATCAAAGCCCCGGGATAAACGGCTTTGTCGGTATCGAGGCTTCATTCTAAACAGGACAACTAACTATGCAAACAGATTATAAGGTTACTGAGACTGCTGAATACATACTCCTTGAATTCCCTTCCCCACTACGCTGTCTTACCAGTGCGCCACTGGGGGGTGGTCTCGGTAACGCTTGTAATTTTCTCAACTTGAAGGTAGAATACAATATCGGTGAAGACAAGATTCATCTCAAACCGTACCCGACCCTCACCAAACACTGCCAACAACTTGGAATTTCTCCAGAGTCCAGTGTCGGAATGATGACGGCGGCAGATCTAGCCACCTTCAGTAGTGCGCGGGAAAGCTTCCATGACCTCTGGATTGATGCCTGCATCACTACCGGTCTAGGCAATTCACGCCGCGCTGGAGAAGAGGCGGATTATATCGAATTTGCAACTCCTCATGAACTTCCCGCCGGCACGATCAATATCGCTGTTATCAGTAATGTCAGTTTTTCCGATAGTGCCCTGGTTGAAGGGATCGCGCTGGCCACTGAGGCCAAGACTTCTACCTTGGCTGAATACAAAATTATCAGTAGCAAATGCGGCAAGCTGGCGACCGGTACTGGTACCGATGCCATAGCCTTCTTTTCCGCCTCTGACGGAGAAAAGGCAGATTACTGCGGTAAACACGTACTCAGCGGACAGATGCTCGCTCGGGCTGTTACCCGAGCCCTGAAAGGCTCACTGAAAAAATACTTTATTATTACTGCCAAAGCTGACTGGAAGTAACCCTCCAGCCCAGAAGAATCAAGGATTAGATCAGATGCCACCAAGAGATGAAAAACTACGAACCAAGTCAATATACCGCTTCAAGTATGTCCAGGATCTCCTGCATACTAGCGATTACCAGAAACAGAACCGGCTCTTCCTGCTCTACAGTGTGCTCCTGACCGCAGGACTGATTACAGGTGGTATCCTGACTGATGCGCTCTTTTCCAATCTCGATAACCACCAGGCTACGGTACAGATGAGTCAGGGTGTCGAAGCGCTAGAGCTATGTGATGTGGCGGGAATAAAGCCAAGTGCAGCAAGTAAGGCTAGCGCAGCAGCCAAGGCTGGTGAGAAAAAGAAGAAAGAGGAGCCGAAGAAAGAGGAGCCGAAGAAAGAAGAGCCGAAGAAAGAGGAACCAAAGAAAGAGGAGCCGAAGCCGGAAGAGCCGAAGAAGGAAGAGCCGAAGAAGGAAGAGCCGAAGAAGGAAGAGCCGAAGAAAGAGGAGCCGAAGAAAGAGGAACCAAAGAAAGAGGAACCAAAGAAAGAGGAGCCGAAGAAGGAAGAGCCGAAGAAAGAGGAGCCGAAGAAGGAAGAGCCGAAGAAGGAAGAGCCGAAGAAGGAAGAGCCGAAGAAGGAAGAGCCGAAGAAGGAAGAGCCGAAGAAAGAAGAGCCGAAGAAAGAGGAACCAAAGAAAGAGGAGCTGAAGCCGGAAGAGCCTCCAAAAATTGTCGAAAAAACCGAACCAGAAAAAAGCGGCACCGGTGCCAAAGCTGACTCTGTTGCCTCCAAAGCCAGCACCGCCTCTTCCGGGAGAAATGCCACCAAACGCCAACGCGGAGTAAAAGATCCTGCCCAGATACGCGCCAACAGTACCCCGGTCTACCCCCAGGTTTCTCGGGAAAAGGGTGAGGAAGGCAAGGTTGTCTGTGCAACGTGGATAGATAGTTCAGGGAAAGCGACCAAAGTAGAGGTGGTCAAGAGCAGCGGTTTTCCACCGCTTGATCAATCCGCAATGGCTTATTTGCAGCAGGCCACCTATACCCCGGCCAGAAATTTCCTCGGTGAGGATACCGCTTCCAAACGTAATTTTACCATCAATTTCAAGCTGGAGAATTAAAGAAAACGTCTATGCACATACACTCATGCAAATTCAGAGCCTCAATTTTAGCGCTAGTCCTCTTTCTTCTCGGACTAATCCCAGCACTTTATGTTTCCCTTGACCAACCAGAAATCCTTCCCCAGGCCTCAGGCAGCAATACTACCACTCATACTCCAAAACGTATTATCTGCACCTCTCCGGCACTCTGTGAGATAGCCTATGCTCTTGGACTAGGCACAGCCATCGTTGGTCTCGGTGATGAATGCACCTTCCCGGCTCAAACCGCCGAGGTCAAAAAGATTGGCAAATGGGGCAGCACCAGCAGCGAGGTTCTGGTAAGCCTTGAACCGGATCTAATTCTGACACAGGGTATGGACACTGCGCTTGAGTCCTATGTCAAAGCCAACGCGGTTCAAGTACTAGATATCGCCATAGAAAATCTGAATGACTTATACCAGGCGACCTCTAGAGTCGCCGCAACCTGCAACATTGAGCAAAAAGGGAGTGAACTAAATACTCAGATCCGCAGGCAGCTAGCCGACATCAAGAAAGAAACAGCAAACACCAAGCCACTATCCGTCTTTCTTACCCTTTCCCGCAGCCCCGGCAGCCTCTCTGGCATATTAACCGCCGGTAAAGACAGCTTTCTCAGCCAACTTTTGGTTATTGCCGGAGGCAAGAATGTCTTCTCCGATGCCCACGGCCTCTGGCCGCAAATCTCGCGTGAATCTCTGCTCGTACGCTCACCCGAGGTTATAATTGAGTTAATTCCCCATGCCTGCAGCCCCGATGATATTGCCAAACTTCGTGCCGACTGGCGCGAAATGCCGGATCTACGTGCCGTCAAAACCGGCCAGATATACTACCTCTGCTCCCGCCAAGCCATGATTCCCGGGCCCGACGTCACCCTGACTGCGCGTGAACTCTACACCTTACTCCACAAACATAAGGACAATAAATGACTCCCCCAATTATACACAGCACAAATCTAACCTATAACCGCGCCGACTGGCAGCTCAATATCGCTGACTTCACCTTAAAATCAGGTGAATTTCTCGGTATAATCGGTGCCAATGGTGCCGGTAAGAGTACCTTCCTGCGTCTGCTCGCCGGAGTTCTCAAACCCGCTTCCGGGACAATCAACCTTCTGGATAAAAGCATAACCGCCTATGAGCGTTCAGCCGTAGCCAGGATCATCGGCTACCTCCCGCAGGAGAATTTCTGCCAGTATAATGCTACCGTTTATGAGACCGTCGAACTCGGGCGTTTCCCGCATAAGGGAGGTTTTGCGGCGCTCAGTCCCCGCGACCGCGAGGTAATAGAGGAGAGCCTCGAGCTTACCGGCTTAGTCGCTTACAGCCGCAGGCGTCTCTCAGAGCTCTCCGGGGGTGAGCGCAAACGGGTATTTCTTGCTTCCGTACTCGCACTCGAACCCCAGGCTCTCCTGCTGGACGAACCGGTAGCGGCGCTGGATCTGCACCACCAGTCAGAGTTTTTCCGACTCCTGCGTCGTCTCAGCCGTAAAGGCATGGCCATCGCGGTAGTCACCCATGAGCTCAACCTCGCCTCGCTCTTCTGCAGCGAGATCATGCTGCTCAGTAACGGCAAACTGATGAAACGGGGTAGTTCTCCAGAGATTCTTGATGCCGAGATGATCGAGAAAGTCTACGGCAAAGGCCTGAGCGTCTTCACTCATCCAACCTGCCAGGCACCGATTGTTCTACCGCTGGAAGATTTACAGGAAAGTGAGGTCAGCCGATGAATTACCGAGCCTTGAGCGGTTACCTATTGGTATTTATCCTCGTTCTTCTCTTTACGCCGCTACTGGGAGCCGAGCCGTTATCCCTGAGTGAGATAATTGACAACTGGGACGCTCCGGTCAACACCGGCAGAGAGATACTCCTGCACTACCGCCTACCCCGCACCATACTCTGCCTCCTCTGTGGCGGAGCACTGGCCATGGCTGGTGCGGCGTTTCAGGCAATCTTCAACAATCCTCTGGTCGAGCCTTATACCCTCGGCGTAGCCGGTGGTGCCGCAGTCGGAGCCTATCTGGCTATTGCCTTCCCCGCCCTCTCCATCTACTGGGGTGTATTCGGCTCACAACAGATACTTGCACTCTTAGGAGCATTTCTAGTAATGTTCATGTCTTATCAAGTCGCAGCCAGACAACATCATATCAGCCCCCAGACCCTACTCCTCGGCGGTCTGACTATCAGCATAATCTGCAGTGGTTTTATTGTACTGCTGAGTTATATCTCCAGTCCCCACCAGCTTGCACAAGTACAGCGCTGGATGCTCGGCGGCTTCGACTACGCCGGTTTCTCGGCAATTTTCTCATTACTGCCTTTCTTCCTACCCGGCGTCGGCCTCCTGCTCTACTTCTCACCGGCGCTCAATGTCCTCAACCTCGGTGAAGAGGCGGCTCAAGGACTCGGAGTAGATACCAAAACTCTCTACATCTCGGTATTTGCCGGGGGTGGGTTGGTCACCGGCGCCGTAGTCTCCATTGCCGGGCCGATCGCCTTTATCGGACTGATTACTCCACATTTTGTCCGGCGTCTCAGCGGATATGACCAACGCCTTATTCTCCCGGGGTCGTTCCTCCTCGGCGGCTCGGTTCTAGCTGTCAGTGATATGCTAGCACGCTCCTCAATGCGGCTGATCTGCGGCTCACCTACAGAATTTCCCGCTGGCATCATAACCGCGCTGATCGGCGGGCCACTCTTTATTCATATGCTTTACCGTTCATCTAGAAGCTAAAGCCCCGTATTGCCCGGATTGATTGTAGTCAGCGGCTACTCTCTGCCTCCGACTCTCGTTTCCGGTCACAGCGACTCCAGTAAGTAGCCAAAACCGCACCCGATATATTATGCCAGACGCTAAAAAAGGCGGCCGGAATCATCGCTTCCGGGGTAGAAGCAAAGAAATTCTTAGCCAAGGTCGCCGCCAATCCGGAATTCTGCAATCCAACCTCCAGCGCCAGGGTTCGCCGCTGCCGGTAAGAAAAACCGCAGCTCCTGCCCAGAAGATATCCTGCCGCCAGACCGCAGAGATTATGAAGTATAACCGCAATAATTGCCACCAGCGCAATACTGCGTAAATTTGCTGAATTCTTAGCTACTATCCCGGCAATGATTATCAAAATCGCCCCCATTGCCAATACCGGCATCACCCGTAGTATCCACCCAAGCCTCTGTTTAAACATATTCACCAGCATGCCCAGCACCACCGGCAGCACAACAATAGTGATTATGGATTTAAACATCCCGAGATAATCCACGGTAAAACTCTCACCTGCCAGCAACAACGTCAAGAGCGGGGTAAGTAGAGGGGAGCAGAGCGTTGAGCAGGCAGTCAGAGATACCGATAAAGCCACGTCTCCACCCGCGATGTAGCTGAGCAGATTACTAGCCGTCCCTCCGGGACAAGAACCCACCAGGATTACTCCGATAGCAATTCCCGGCGGTAGCTGTAAAAACCGCACCAGCAAATATGCCACACCGGCCATAATTACATACTGAGCTGCCAGACCAAGTAATACCACTTTCGGCGCTCTGAGTACTTCGCGAAAATCATGTGGGCGTAAAGTCACCCCCATACTGAACATAATCAACCCCAGCAGGGGAACAATACAAGGCAGAGTCCAGAGAAAATACGCCGGTAACAGCAGCGCCGAAACCGTCACCAACACTACCAGCAGAGGAAATAGTAGCAACATAACAGAATAATAACACCTTATACTAAGCATCGAGAGAATAAATAAACAAGGCGTGGTCTATACCCACGCCCCGCGTTCAAACAAGAATAAACAGATTATTATTTCTTTTCCGGTGGCAACAACACCAGACGAATACCCAGGAAATTATACTGGCTATCCTTATTAGCATAGCTGCGGTAACCCACCCGGCAATGCTCTGGCAGATTACTCCACGCCCCACCACGTACCACATAATGCTTACCGCCACTGCTGACAAGTGGGTCTACCTGAATAGTATCAACGCTGAGATATCCATCGCGGACATACATATCTTCACACCATTCTGCCAGATTTCCAATCATATCATACAGCCCCCAGGCATTCGGCTCCAACTCCTTAACCTTCTTGGCCGAGGTCAGAAGCTCTGCACCGGTATAGCCAATCTTGAGCAGATCATCCTTGCTGCTGCCGTTATAATACGGCGTATTGGTACCGGCTCTAGCCGCCCACTCCCACTCCGCTTCGGTCGGCAATCGTACCTCCCAGCCAGCAGGCAACACCGCCTGAATCGCTGGTAATAGTTTACTCTTCACCTCCGTATAACTTATATTCCATACCGGATAATCCCCTTCACCACTATCCTTCTCACCGGTTATCCCCATCCAATCCCTGAGCGTCAATTCATTCTCGGCCATATAGAATGGGCGTGAGATCTCAACCCGGTGCAGATACTCTTCACTGCTCCGCCCTACCTCATCCACCCTGGTACCCATACCGTACAAGCCTGGCGGAATAAGCTTGAAGGCAAGTTTAGCCCCCTTGATATCTTCGACCAAATCAACCGGCAGGTCATACTTCGCAGCAGTCTCCTGCTGCATCTCCTTGGCCTTCTCAGCTCCAAAAGCCCACCATTTATTCTCCTTGAGCTCATCACGTGAGGAGAGTTCCTCCTGAGTCTCTTGGGCGGTAAGCTCCGCTGCTTCACGCCGCGCGCGTTCCAGCTGCTCCTGCGTCTGCGCACTGACCATCTTCTCTACCGCCTCCAGAGCCCGTTGCTCACTCTTCTCCGCCCTCTGGCGTTCTGCATCGGCTATCTCCTTCTCATGCAGAGCAATAGTCCGTTGCTCCTTGGCGATCTGCTCCTGGCGCAAAGCTTCCTGACGCTGCTCAAGCGCAATCTTCTCCTGCCGCAGTGCTTCCTGGCGGCGTTCCTCAGCTATCCGCGCCTGCTCATTAGCACGCTTACTCTCAGCCTCGGCAAGCAGTTTCTTCTCATTGGCGATTGCTTCCTGCTCCTTGGCGATCTTCTCCTGACGCTGCGCCTCTTCCCGTTGCTCCTCGGCGATAATAGTCTGTTTCTTGGCTTCTTCACGTTGCGTTACAGCAATCTTCTCTTGGCGTCTGGCCTCTTCCCGCTGCTCTTCAGCGATACGGGTCTGTCTCTTGGCTTCTTCACGCTGCGCAACCGCAATCTGCTCCTGACGACGCGCCTCCTCCCGTTGCTCTTCAGCAATACGAGTCTGCTTCTTGGCCTCTTCCCGCTGTGCTACCGCAATCTGCTCCTGCCGCTGTGCCTTCTCCCGCTCCACTACCGCAATCTGCTCTTGACGCTGTGCCTTCTCCCGCTCCACTACCGCAATCTGCTCTTGACGCTGCGCCTCTTCACGCTGCTCGACCGCTATCTTCTCCTGCTTGATTGCTTCCTCGCGCTGTTCAATGGCAATAGCCCGTTCTGCCTGAATCCAGATAGCCGCTATCACCGAGATTATCACAATAACTACCCCCAGCGCGGCAACACCCCGAGTCAAAAGCTTGAGTCGACGCTGATGTTTTTCTCGCTGCTCCTTGGCTGCCAGTAATTCATTCTTTACCGTAGTAAATTCAATCGCCTCAGTCACCAGCGACAATCCTAGATCCAAATCACCTTTTCCCAGCGCCGCCCTAGCATAAGCGACCCCAGCTCGAGTCTCACCTGCCGCCGCCGCCGAGTTCTCCCGCCAAAGTTCTACCGCCTGCCGAAAACCGAAGAGCGCTTTGGCATAATCATCATAATCCCCAGACATCTCCGCGACCTTGAGATCACTCTCGGCTTTATCGGCAAGAGTCACCGACTCCGAATGCGAGAGATACTCACGTATCGCCTTCTGAAAATCCTGAACACTCTGATACCGGTCAGAGGGGTTGGTAGCCATCGCGGTATATGCGATGTCGATCAATTCACCGCTCTGCTCGACCTCTACAATTATATTCTTCGCCGCATTCTTGAGGCACTCACGCACATTCTTCCCGGTATGAGCACGTTTACCAGTAATAATCTCAAAGAGTATCGCCCCCAGCAGATAGATATCACTACGATAACTGAGCATCTTCCAAGCACCGGCTCGAGCCATCTCCGGCGCTAAATACGCCGGGGTACCGGCAATACCGGTATTCGGCCCCACCGCTTCGGCCTTAGCCTTATCGCTTACTGCCAGTGCCAATCCCCAGTCCATCACCAGCACCTCACCGAATGTTCCCAGCATTACATTCTCTGGCTTGAGGTCACGGTGTATCACGCCGCGGTCATGCGCAAAGGCTATCGCATCACAGACCCTCAGCAGAATCTCGATATTCTCCGAACGGCTCTTCTCCTTGATCGCCGAGCTCCACTCTACCCCTGCGACCTGTTTCATCGCATAGAATATATTTCCGCTCGAGTCTACACCCAGATCATGCACCGGCACAATATTCGGGTGATCCAAATCACCGGTAACTACCGCTTCGACCAAAAACTTTGACTTGGCTTCATCACTGACCACATCACTCTTGATCATCTTCAGCGCAATCGAACGGTCAATTGAACTCTGACGTGCAGAGTATACAACCCCCATCCCACCTTCACCGAGTTTTTCCAGAAGCTCAAAATCAGAGAAGGTACCGCTCGGCAAGCCGGAATCACCCTTACCATCACCGCCGAGAGAGGAAGAGACATTCCGCGGTCTGACATTCACCGAGATCGAACCACCACTAAAACTAACCGTTCCTCCCGTCCCTGACGTACTAGAACCGGTAGTAGAAAAACCTTGGGATATCCCTCCAGCGCGCTGCATCTCACTAACGCCAACAGTACCCCGCTCCGCTGCCGGATCAACAATAGTCTTATCTCCGGCGACTGTCTCATACGAACTTTCAGGATTAACCCGTGTCTTACCGGCATCTACCGTCGTATCGCCAAGCGCATCTTCAGCCCCACTCATATCAACGGTCTTGGCGCCTTCAGGCTGAACTACAGTTCTCCCGCCCGCAGCATCTGCCAGGGTTTTTTCGGTCGAACCCTGAGCCAGGGTCTGAGCATTATCAGCAGCGAATACAGTCTCCTGTAGGTAGGTCAAGCTCTGCTTCTGAATAGTAAAGGTCTGAGAATTATCGGAGTTATCAACCAGAGTAACCGCGATATCGGCAGCTCGACTCTGATCTATTGTCGCCGCCTTTATCGTAGCCCCGACCTCGGTAGCATCCGCGATCGTAGCATCCAACGTTTTATCCAGTTCACTCTCAATATTCTTGTCCAGAATAGTCTTGTCAAGCTCCTCTTTTTTACTCATTTTCAGACTCACCTATTATAATTCATTATCAGAGAACAAACAAAGTCACAGTACCCGCCACAGTACCACCCCAACCATTATTCAGCAATCCGTTTGAATGAACGAAATGCGACACAAACACCCCACCATTATGTAGGCATACAAAATAATATACAATAATTATTCGATTATATTGACTTTGAGCAAGAAAAAAACCGACTAATACCAATTTAATACTAATATTTTTTAACCACCGGCCACTAGCCAGCCCTCTCTCTACCGCGCTGGAGAGAGGAAGTTGAGAATAGTGTATAATGAGTGATACTCTTGCTGGCAGATTACTATGCGGTAAAAGCAACCGATACCGTACAGTCTTTGAGTAATTCCTGATCAAAACTCACATGCGCTCTGACTTTGTCCGGGTGGGCGATATCCCCCCGTTCGACAACCCGCTCAAAAGCGGCAAGCACCTCTGGATCAACTTGAGTTCCCGCACACTCCCGGAGAATACTCATCGCCTTCTGTACCGGCATGCCATCACGATAGGTACGGTTACTAGTCAGAGCATCAAAGGTATCAGCAATAGCGAGGATACGCGAACCTATGGGAATTCTCTTTCCCGCTATTCCCTTGGGATAACCGGTGCCGTCAAATTTTTCATGATGACTGCGCGCCGCCTTGGCCACCTCGCGTATCGAAGTCATCTCACCTAGTTCCGGCATTTTAAGGATAATCTCCGAGCCAACCTCGGGATGCCGCTTGATAAGTTCAAACTCCTCCTCAGACAAGCGATTCTTACTACAAAGTACCGCCTCCGGCACCCCGATCTTACCTACATCATGGAGTAAACCAGCCAGTTCAACAACAGTTCGTTCCTCCTCGCTGAGAGCCAATTCATCAGCAATCATCAACGAATAACAGGTCACCCGTTCTGAATGCCCCTTGGTATACTTGTCCTTAGCTTCAATCGAAGCCGCCAGAGCCAGCATTGAACCAAAGAACATTTTTTCCAACCCCAAATGCAGACGAACACGCTGGATCGCCACCGCTACCTGATGCCCCGCCGCCGCCATCACCGCCAGAGTACTGTTATCGAAATCCCCTCCATATACTCCGGTAGAGTCAGTATAAATCACTCCAATTATTCTTTCATGGGTTGCCAGAGGTACACACATCACGCTCGACACATCATTCATTACCAACGACTCAGCCACGCCAAAGCGCTCATCCTCACCCGCATTCTCAGTTATCACCGATTCCCCGGTCTTGATTACATAACGCACCACCGTATTACTGGTCTTGAAAGTCTCCCCAACTTTCGAACTACTGCTATACTTACTGGCAATCGGTTCAAGTAAGGTACTGCTCTCATGATAAAGAATAACCGAACATCTCTCAGCCTTGGAAATATCCAGAACAATATCAATCGCAATATCAACTATCTCTTTCTCATCCCTTACCTTATAAAGCTTACTAGCAAGATTGCAGATAGCATTGAGCCGCTGTGCCAGATCCTTGGCATCAACCTCAATATGCTCTAGATCATCTACCGGCCCCTTCTCAATATCAAATTTTCTAGCAAAGTTGACACTATCGGTATCCAGCTCAGCCTCTCCTTCAAGATTTACCGTAGGCTCATCCTTGCAAATTTCATCCTGCAGCGGAACAACCTCTATACTACTACCGCCGATATCAATTATACCATCGGTAAAAAACTCAGTCTTCTCGATAACCGGCACCCCATTTATTTTGGTGCCGTTGCTGGAACCGAGATCATGCACAAAGATACGGTTATCATTACTTATATCGATACGACAATGCATACGTGAGACCATCCCGTCAGAGACCGTATATGTAGCATCCGTCCCCCGGCCAAAGACAGCATTCTCGCCGGTAGCAATACTCCCAACCGTCTCAATTCCCGCAGCATCCTTGATAATAATTTTAAAATCCACTATTCTTCCCCACTCAGTCAACCAACCAGAGAGAATTCAAAACCAAACATTCTGCTCCCCTACACTCCATAATCAATACGATTCAGCTCCACAACCCAAACCAAATAACCCTACCAAAAACAATAATAATGGAACTACAATCTTTTTCAACAAATTTTCCTGTATTTAACAGCATATTCTCAATATCACACATAAAAACCAGACACAAACGCTCCATACGCCAAAGCCCAGAGCCACCAAATTACGCCCAACTCCAGAACCTCAAGCTAATCCCCACTCCTACAACGCACCACCCGGAAACACACTTCCGGCAGCAAACTCATTCTGCTCACCCAGTTCCAGTTGTTCGACCGGACTTATCCCGAGACTATCATGCCACTGCTTGAATACGGCACTGATCTGCTGCTGCAAGTTGTCTTTATCAATACCTTCATTCTGCATCTGCCTAGTAAGAAAAGCTAAAACATCCTTGCTAGCACGATCTCCGTTCTCGGATAGGCCACCTGCAATGCGTTCCGCCGAACTCACAATCTCCGGCATCATACTATTCAATTCTTGAGCAGTCAGACTCTTACCTGCAGCACGATGCTCCTTGATGATATGGCATACAGTATTAAGAACCTCATACGAGTATGCCAGCTTCTCATTGCTCTCTGCCAGGCGGCTCACCCCGGCCGAGAACGAATTTTCCGCCAAGCGTTCGGAAGCATCACCGATATTTATTGCCAGTATACGGAGCAGATCATTGGCAATAAGCGCCGCGCCGCGCGCCTGCACCACGCCATCAATAGCCTCCTGCACAATATCAACAATACTCCCTTCGCTCGCCGCGGTCGCTCCGCTGCCGGAGAGACTCATACCGTCAGTATCGAGCTGAGCCACCATCTGCTCAAGCAGCATATTGGCATTCTCCAGACACTGCTCACAACTTGAGACCAGAGAAGCAGTGGTCATTGTGTCGCCCATAGCATCCTGGATCATTGAATAAATCCCCGGATTCTCCAACCCGAGTTGGGCAAAAGCATCGACAGTACTGGTAAAGAGCACCTGCACCTCCTGACTGGTAATCACCTCCGAGAAAGGATTGGTTACCATCAACTGCCCGGAACCGGCATTGGCATTGACCACCGTACTGCTCTGCGTCTGAGTAGACTCTGATCCACCCTCATTAGTAGCCTCAGCAGTACTATCCGCACCCTGCTCCGCCACATCCGACTCTTCCGCGGCAACCTCTTCACTCGCCGCAACCTCTTCGGCCGCTGCCTCACTATTCTCACCCTCCTCGGCTTGTGGTGTTTCTTCTGAGTCCGCCTCCTCACCTTCCGCACCACCCTGGAACGGCTCCGTTGCCGATTCGCCACCGACATTTGCATCAAACCCTGCGCCCTCCCCGGAAAATCCTCCGAAAGCATCCCCGTCCAATCCCACTTGCTCACCGCCAAATCCACCACCGAGCCCCTCGCCAACAAGACCCAAGCCTGCAAGCATAGCTCCGGAATCACCAAGCCCGTCCAAACCCGAATCCGCTCCAGCACCACTATCCGCTGCCGAATCAGTAGAATCAGTATTATTATTCACCACCGGGGTCTGCTGAGTTTCAGAATCACTATCCGTATTCGTATCTACCGGAGTAACACTTCCACTACCTGGATTATACACGGTAGCCTGAAAGACAAAACTACCGTCTTCAGCATTACCCACATTGGTATCGGCTACCGTAACAAATGTCGCCGCAGGAATATAAACATAGTACTCACTACCTCCAGTGATGGTAATATCATTATCGGCGCTGATCGAAGCAAAAGCAGCCAATAATTCAGCGACATCGATTGTCACCGTAGCTGTAGGCACACCGCCGTTGAAGAAGGTATCCCGGATATAATCCACCCCACTACTCTCAGCTGCATCGGCAAATTTATACTCAGTCCATTCGTGAGTAACCTCATCATAGAGGTACAGCGCATCATAGCCAAATAACGCCTGATGCTCGGTAACACCCTCCTCACCAACCATAATCAACGGCTCCGTAGAAACCGGATTACCGGAAATAGTAACATTGAACGGATTGATACAACTATCGGGGTTGAGCATCATCGTCTCATCAAAACTCACAGTTATCACCCCATATTCAGAAGTGGCATCTCCTGGCGAATATGAAAAATCAGCAATAGGGTCGGTAGCCCCACTCAGAATCCCTGAAAAATCTGCTAGTTCAGTACTATCAAAGTACTCGCTCTCAATATCGACATCACCCCTCTCCTGCATCCAGTCTCCACCCTCGGACTCATTGCCAGTATCATCGATACTAGCCGTCACGCTCACCCCACTGATATCTTCAACCTGCGCAATGAGCGCAGCGCCAAGTTCACCACCGCCGGTATCACAGGAGATCAGATCGATCCGCCCTTCGGCACTGAGCAAACCGCCAAGCCCGGTAAAGAACTCCTGCTGCTCAGTATCGGTCGCCAACGACTCCGCACTCACAATCTCCTCAGAAGTAAGATAAAGCTCTCCTGCGCTACCATGGGTAATTATACCGATACTCTCTAACGCCCCACCCTCGGTCAGGCACTCCAATTCAGCAATCACATCCTGCAGATCTTGGCAATAACCATCATAGGTTATCACCATCACCCCGGCTCCAACACTATCTATCAAATCTTCAACACCCTCAATATCAGCATTGATTAGCAACACCTTCTGTCCTGTATTCGTCGCCGCGTCATTGATAGTTGCCACCATCTCAGCCAGACTCGAATCAGCAATAGCACCGTCAGTCGCATCCCCCCCGGGTGCAACAGTAGCAGAAATATCATCAGTGTCATCATTAACAGCGTCTGCAGCACAATCCGCCTGTTCAACCGGAAGTGCAGCGGCAGAATCGACGGCTTCAGAGTCAGACCCACCCTGCGCAGTACCTTCGGCAGCAGCAACCGGCACACTCCCGTCCAGTACAATACGCTCTTCCATCACCATCAACTTGCGAATCATCATTCCACCTCCAATCCACAGAACATATTACCTTCATGTAAGAAAACACCCATACAATTTCAGATTCATACTAATATATTATACCGCAATTTCACAAAAAATCCTCCCACTATTTTACATAAAACAAACATTTTTACACACAATGAAGAAAATTCCAGATTATTCCTAAACAAATATTATTTACACCCGATGAAACACCTGTAAAGCCGATAAATATTGATTTTAATAGCATTAAACCATTTTTTGCTTTGCAATAAGTTACAATTTTTATAGAATTAACTCTAATTATTGTAGACAATATATTAAAACAATTGTATACTTTACGCTACCATAAATTTGATTCTGATCTAAACTGAGCAGAATTAGTATATTTAAGGTTATATATATAAGCAACAACCAGGCAGAACTTCCTCAGGTCACAACCAGACACGAGGCACTTATGTCAGAATTCAGTAGTAGTGTACAGCTTACCGAACCTCGCAGGGAGGAGTTGGGAATTAGCAATTAGATAATAATTGTTAATATACTGCGAACATACTGGTAATACCGCACCAGCTTGCAACAGGGGAATCAGAATAAAATGGGGAAAGAGTTTCACCAAAGCCTCTCATGTAATACTTGTTTACACAATTCAAGATTATTTTTGAGTTGTGTAATTTTAGTGCTACTCATTAGCCTCACCGGTTGTGGCATGCCTACCGCTGAAGAGGAGCTGCAAACCCGGATGCTCAATGCCCGCATGGATCTTGATACTTACAACGAATTAAAACCTGAGCTTATTCAAGGGGTAGACCTCCAGCAGGCCATTTCTCTAGGGCTCAACTACAACCTTGAACTCTGGCTGGCCAAACAGGAGTTATCTATCCAAAAAGAGCTGAAGAACAGCACTCTGGCCAATATGCTTCCCGACCTTACCGCCAGTATTAACAACGGTTGGCGCGACAGCCATAGCGCCTCAAATTCTATCGGTCTCTTTACCGGGCAGGAAGCCCAAAATGTAACCTACTCATATAGTGACATGCTCGACCACACGTATGGCGGAGTCAACCTCCTGTGGAATGTTCTTGATTTCGGAGTATCTTATTTCCGTGCCCGGCAGCAGAGTAAACAGGCTCTGCATGCACTTCATGAGATCAGGCGTATCCGGCAGAAACTTGCCTATGATATAACCCAGGCCTACTGGCAGACGGTCAGCCTTGAGTTAATTGTCAAACGTGGTGAAACCCTTAAAAATAGCCTTGATACTGAGATTGCAGCCATCAGTGAGAGTCAGTCACGCGGGCGGATCTCCGAATCGGCGGCGATAGAGCGACGTTATCCGCTCAAGCAGCAGTTGCTCAAACTCAACGATTATACCGAGATGTACCAGAGTTCCAAACTCCGGTTAGCCCAGCTTATGGGGCTGCCGATCGGTGGCGAGTTCAGCCTCGTCTACCACCTCAGTGAGGACTTCAGCGCCACAGTAGATGTTGAAGCGCTTGAGGAACTTGCTCTGCTCAGGCGCCCAGAGCTCTTCCAGGAGGATCTCCAGGAGGCGATCACCCATGACGAAGCCAAAGCCACCATCCTCGGCATGCTCCCAAGTCCACAGTTATTTATCAATCCATCCGGTGATGACAACAAATTTCTCTATTACAACTCATGGGTAACCGCGGGGCTGAATGTCTCATGGAATCTCCTTGATATACCAGGGAAATTCTTTAAGAGCAAGTCAGAATTCAAACGCATGGACTTTATCCGTAAAAAACGCATGGCGCTGGCAGTTGCGATTATCACCCAATTGCGTATAGCCGCCATTGAGTATGATTTTGCTGTTACCCGGTATAAAGAATACAAGGATCTCGCTCAAGACAGCGCCAAAATAACGCTCAATACGCAGAAAGCCGCCAAGGCTGGCAAAGGCAAACAGAGTCTGGTCATTATGAAAGAGGTTGATTCTTTGCGCGATTACGCTGCCAGTATGGAAGCATACAGCCGGGTTATGATTGCTAGAGCCAGGATCGACAACACCATCGGTGCTGATCCTAACGACGAGGGCAGACTCAGCACGACCGTACCTCTGCGTGACGACATTGATGCACCAGCCAATCAGAATACCATCTACATTACCGATACTACCTCCCCCGTCTTGACTAGTAATCTCCAAGAGAGCAAACCGGTACTGGTTCAATCCACGATTGTTGAGGATATTTACTTTGTTAAAGATGAGCCGGAGGTATCTGCCGAATACAACCAAGTACTTGAGAATTACTACTAAGCAACAGATTTACTTGATATCCTGCACTATATCTCTAACTTAGTGCCAAGGCGAGTGAACTGAGCACGAGTAAAGATATTAATAATCAGCAATGGAGAGTATTATGACTATATCTTGCTCTATATCCCCCCGCTCTGGCAGTCTACTGCTCTGCCTGCTCTACCTGTTCACCCTAGCATTTATTTCACCCCTCGACGCTGCCGATAACACCGAGTTGGATATCTCACTCACCGAAGATACGATTCTCGGGAGTAAGATCAGAGTTTACCTTATCCCCAAAGATAAAGCCACAATATCCTCAGAGATTGACGGCAAAATTCTCTCCCTTCCTTTTGTTATGGGAGAGAGTTTTAACCAAGGCGATTTGCTGGTCGAGATCGACTCCGAGCTGGCGCAAGCGGCTCAGGACAAAGCCCTCAAAGTTCTCGAAGCCAGCCAGATAAATCTCGAGGCTATTCAAGATCTGCGCAGCCGTAATGACGCCACCCTGGTGGAGCTTATTGATGCCGAGAGGGATTTGGCTGCTGCCCAAGCCGGCCTCACTCTGGCGCAAAAAAATCTTGCTATGTGCCGTATTCATGCTCCATACTCAGGACGGGTAATCAAAGTCGAAAAGAATGCATATGAACTCGCCAAAACCGGTGAACCGCTGATCAGTATCATTGATGACAACACCCTGCTGGCTCACTTCTTACTTCCGATTACCGAATTCCCCCATACCAAGATTGGCTCTGAAGTCGAGGTAACCATTCCCTTGCTAAAGCAGAGTTTCAAAGCCAAAATCAGTCAAATTTCAGCTACCCTTGATGCCGCCAGCGGTACATTTGAGGTTGCCGGTGATATTGACAACTCTGAAAAACTTCTGCGCGCCGGGATGAGTGGCTGGATAACTCTGAAACAGAGAGCAGCAGAGAGTAACGGTGTAGAGCCATGAGTGTTGAGAACAAACAAGTTAAGAATAATAAGACCATAGTCCTGGAGCAAACAATCAAGACTCTGGCCGCACTCAATACCCTTCTTACCGATGCCACCCTCTGCAAGAATGAGGACGGACTGATCTTTCACCTGCTCAACCATAGTGTATCTTATATCTATTATGACCGCGCCATACTCCTAAACGGCTCTGGAAACAAGATACTCGGTGTCTCTGGAACCAGCAATCCGGGTAAGCACACCCTGCTCGGCAGCCTTCTAAAAAAGCTCAAACACAATCTCCTTGATACCGAGCAGATACAGTTAATAAGCGACGACTCCTTTGCCGAAGTACTACCATTCTGGACTGAGTACAAAGAGAAGAGTGAAGGAACTTCCTTGCTCTGGCTGCCCCTCAATCTCTATCCTGAAAAGAAGCAACAGAATCCGGTTCTGATATTGGAACGCTGGAATAAACGTACCTGGCGTCCGAGCGATATCAAGATTGTCGCCCCGCTGCAGAAGAGTTTCAGCGGAATCTGGAGACTGCTCAAACGTAATTCAGGAGATAGCTTCAAAAAGAAGGGACGTAGAGTACTTAACCTCTTCCTACTCGTAGCGGTTATCATCTTCCTCTACTCCTACCGGGTCAGCGAACGCATTGTCGCCCCATGTGAGGTGGTTCCAGAGAATCCAGCCTCAGTTACCACCGCTATCGACGGAGTTGTTGAAGAGATCTTAGTCAAACCGGGTGAAGTGGTAGCCAAAGACAGACTTCTGGTCGAGCTAGATCAGGAAATTTTCACTGAAGAGTATACCGCTGCCGCGCAGCAGGTAAAAATTACTCGTTCCGAACTCGAGCGCACACACGCGCAAGCGGTCAATGATCTACAGGCTCGAGGAAGACTCAGCACTCTTGAGAACCAGCTCAAAATGGATCTTACCCGCCTGAATATTGCCAAATACCGTCTGAACAAGAGCAAGATCTACGCTCCCCGTGCCGGAGTTATAATGATGAACGACCCCTATGAGTGGGAGGGCAAACCAGTAATGACCGGCGAACGAATCATGCTTATTATCACTCCCAGTGAGAATAAGGTCAAGATCTATCTCCCGCTTGACGACAAGATAGACTTTCCGGAAAACGCCCAGGTAAAGATCATCCTCAACACCGACTCCGCCACCTCACGCCAGGCACATCTCACCTATCTTTCCGACCACGCAATTACCTCGCCAAATAATACCCCGGCTTTCCTCGCAGAAGCAAAGTTCGACACCAAGATCGAGAATATTCGTATGGGTGTACAGGGTACGGCGGTAATCTACGGCAAGAAGGTCTCTCTCGGCTACTGGCTTATCCGCCGCCCTCTTGCCGGCTTACGCAATCTTATAGGTATCTAACATGAGTTCAAGTGAGCCTACACACACACCTCTGCTACCGACTCTACGTGCCGACCTCGAACTCTCGGTAGCACCAGATGAGGAAGACGGCAAACCGATCTGGATGCTCTTTGACCCGGTACACTCAAGCTTTACCCGTATAGATTGGGTACAATTTGAAATAATCAAGCGCTTAGACCGCCCCCAGACCATGCAGGAGCTTTTAACTCGCCTCAATCAAGAGACAACCATCCGGGAAGACAGCCGTGAGATCATTGTCTTTCTCGACGAGCTCATCAAACACGGCCTTACCACCCAGACCCTGTATAAGCACAGCTCCAAGCTGACCGCCGAGCAGGAGAGGCAGAGAGTAGGCTTCTGCAAATGGCTGATATTCCATTATCTCTATTTTCGCGTTCCAATTCTCCATCCCGACAAGTTTCTGGAGAATACTCTGAGCATCTTCAAACTGCTCAGTTCCCGCATAATGCTCATTATCTACCTGCTGCTGAGCCTCGGCGGGGTTTACTTTCTCACGCAACGCTTCAGTGAATACATCCACACCTTTACCAACTTTATCAACCCCAAGGGTGTCTTAATCTACGGTATAACCATTGCCCTGCTCAAATTGATTCACGAGTTCTCCCATGCGTATACCGCTAAATACTACGGCAACCGGGTGCCGACAATCGGCCTGGCATTTATTGTACTCTGGCCCATCCCCTACTGTGATGTCACCGACAGTTGGCGGATGCACTCCCGGCGTCAACGCCTGAAGATAAGTGCGGCCGGGATCTGCGCTGAGCTGATAATTGCCGGAATAGCCCTCTTCATCTGGGGTATCAGCAAAAACAACTCACCCCTCAAGAGCATAACATTTGTCCTATCCTCAATATCACTCATTGGTACTCTCCTGGTAAACCTCAATCCGCTTATGCGCTTTGACGGCTACTACCTATTCTCCGATATAACCGGAATAGACAATCTCCAGAGCCGCGCGTTCAACATGACCCGCTGGTTCTACCGCCGAAAACTTCTGGGCATCAAACTAGACTGCCCCGAGCCGCAACTCAGCGTCAGACGCAAATTTTTTATGATCGCCTACTCGATCTGTACCTGGATTTACCGCTTCTTCCTCTATACCGGTATAGCCCTGGTAGTCTATTATACCTTCCCCAAAGTCATAGGTATCTTCCTCTTTGCCATAGAAATATTCATCTTTTTACTTAGACCCCTATATTCCGAAGTCACCACCGACTACAAACTACTCCGGGGCAGAAGGCTCAGCATCCGCTCTGCACTATGCATAATCTTCCTCTTCTGCCTGCTGATCTGGCTGGCTCTCCCCTTCAGCCGTTACAGTAGCATCCCTGCTATCACCGCCACCGATGAATTCCAGATTATCTACAGCCCCAGGCCCGGATTGATCGAGAACATCTCTATCGAACGGGGCAGCAAGATAACCAAGGGACAGCAGTTACTCCAGATAGATTCCAAAGAGCTCCAATCCAGACTGAAACTGGCTCAGTTTGCGATCAGGCAATTAGCCGGTGATCTACGTCAAATATCTTCACTCCCCGAGCATAAGGATCTCCTTCCTCAGACACGTGAAGCCTACCTCCAGGCCAAGGCCAACCTCCGTTCACTCGAGGAAGAGGCGGAACAGAACACAATTTATGCCGATATAGACGGCACCGTCACCGACCTCAAAGAGACTCTAAAGAACGGCGTAGCGGTCTATACCGGCGAAGAACTGGGTAAGATATACAATTTACAGAACCTAAGCCTACGTCTCTATACTACCTCTGAGCAAACCACCTATCTTGAGATCGGTGACCACCTTGAGTTTATCCCCAATTACACCAGTTACCAGGATATCCGTTTCCCAGTCGAGGTCACCAGTATCCGCCCAACCCGCGAAGCCTACCTCAAGCATCCTGAGCTAGCATCGGTATACAAAGGCGACCTAGAGGTAATCCCCGATCGAGACGGGAGATTAAGACTGGCCAAGCCCTACTTCGAGGTAGAGTGCAAATTCCTTGGAGATACCACACCTCTACGCTTTGATCAGCCTGGAAGGGTTAATTTTTGGAGTAGACCGCGATCATATTTCAAGGAACTGGGTGATCATGTATACCAGATACTGCTGCGCGAATCCGGCATTTAAACGCCCCCCCAACCGGCGGGGCAAATCCTTTGTCTATGTTTTTTCATCAAATGCGGAGAATTACTTGCAAAAAACCTTGTGCCTGATCAGAATAATTACCTCCCACTCAGCACTAGCCCACTCGGTGAAATCTCCATAGAGAGTTCTTAATCATAATTTAACTTGACACAAACATAATTCGGACTATAATATTTCGTACAGTAAATATTTCAGCAGAAAGACAAAAGTAGCTATGAATACCCAAAGACTAGAAGAACAAGATAATATTGAAAATAGAGTCCTCCGCTCAATGCGAAGGATAATCCGGGCTGTAGATATCTATTCGCGGCACCTCAACGACAGCATCGGTTTGACTACCCCACAGCTTATCTGCCTCCAGCGAGTAGTCGAGCATTCAAATCTCACCCTGTCTCTACTCACCCGTGAGGTCAGCCTGAGTGCAAGCACAGTCACGGGAATTGCCGACCGACTTGAAGCCAAGGGGCTACTCACCAGGGAACGCGCCCCGACGGACCGGCGCAAAATATACCTTCGCCCTACCGATTCCGGCAGGGAGATTGCTAAAAAATCACCTTCACTCCTACAAGATAAACTCTCAACAGCGTTGAACCGGCTGGAAATTCAGGATCAACTGACCATCGCCGAGTCCTTGGAGAAGATAGTAAAATTTATGGAAGCGGAGAATGTCGACGCATCTCCGAATTTAATCTCAAATCGCTAAACTTTAACCAAAAGGAAGACATGCATAGCCAAAAGAAACTGAGTAAACAAGAAGAAAAGATACTTGACGAATTCGATGCCGCCGATAACCGTTGCTGGGCAGATTGGAAGTGGCAACTCCAGCACTCAATCACCAAGCTTGAGGAGGTGGAGAATCTTCTCGGGGTAGAGCTACCCAAGGATATTCGCCGAAACTTCAAGAAGATTGTCGAAAAATTTCCCATGTCTATCACTCCGTACTACCTCTCCCTGATCGACAGTGAGAATATTGAGAAAGATCCTATCTTCAGGCAGAGCTTTCCGGTTATCGCTGAACTGAACATTCTTGATACCGATATGGCAGATCCACTCCATGAGGATGAAGACAGCCCCGTTCCCGGCATTACCCACCGGTATCCGGACAGAGCTTTATTTCTGGTAAGTAATACCTGTTCCATGTATTGCCGCCACTGCACACGTAAACGCCGAGTTGGAGACAAGGACTCAATTCCAGATAAACGTCAGATCAACAAAGGCCTGGACTATATCCGCAACACCCCGCAGCTTCGCGATATTCTTCTCAGCGGTGGAGATCCGTTCCTCCTCTCCGATGAATATCTCGACTGGATCCTAACCGAACTCAGCGCTATCAAACATGTCGAGGTAATTCGCATCGGCACGCGTACCCCGGTGGTACTCCCGCAGCGTATAACCACCAGCCTGGTAAATATTATCAAAAGCCATCACCCAGTCTGGATCAATACCCACTTCAACCATCCACGTGAGATCACCTACTCTTCACGTTTGGCTCTGAAGACTCTGGCCGATGCCGGCATACCTCTGGGCAATCAATCAGTACTTCTCAGCGGAGTAAACGACTGTCCCCGTATCATGAAGGCGCTTGTCCATAAACTGGTAACCAACCGCGTACGTCCGTACTATCTCTATCAATGCGATCTCTCCGAAGGTCTCGCGCATTTCAGAACCCCAGTAGGTAAAGGCATAGAGATTCTCGAAAGTCTTATCGGTCATACCAGCGGTTTTTGTGTCCCGACCTATGTCATCGACGCTCCAGGAGGCGGCGGCAAAATTCCGATCATGCCCAATTACTTGATATCCTGGTCAACCAATAAGGTTGTAATGCGAAATTACGAAGGTATTATTACTACCTATAAAGAACCCGACAGTTACGAACCTACCTTCTGTGACCGTCGCTGCGATAAATGCGATCTCCAGCTCGCTCTAGATGACGCGGATGAGAAGAAGGCTATCGGCATTGAGAGTCTACTTGCCGACTACGACCAAGCCATATCCCTAATCCCTGTCGATAATGCACGCCATGATCGAAGAAAGGAAGATGTATGATGCCAGATGCACAACCGGATATTATACAAGAACTCAGCGATGGGAGTATTATTCAACACGGCTCACTGAGCCAGCGGATTTATCTGATCAAAGGCGGCAGCAGACCGATAAACGAACGTCTACAAGAATTGAGTGAACTCGCCAAACTAAACGGCTATACCAAGATCTTTGCCAAAGCCTCACGCCAGGAACTCACCGCCTACCTTGATCAGAAGTATGTTATCGAAGCCTTTGTCCCAAATTATTACCGGGGCAAGGAAGATCTCTTTATGCTCTGTTACTATATCGATCCGCGTCGCTACAATGAAGACAAGATCCTTGAATACAACCGAATCCTGCAACTCGCCCGGAGCAAGAGCAAGAAGAACCAAGTCACCATAAGCCCCACCGAGAAAGATACCACCGGTGTACGCCTCTGCACCGAGGCCGATATACCACAGATGGTAAAGATCTACCGCAGAGTATTCCCCACCTACCCCTTCCCCATAGATGACCCAGAGTATCTACGCGTAACCATGGAGAATCATATCGATTATTACTGCTACGAACAGGACGGTGTGATCAGTGCCCTAGCCTCAAGCGAAAAAGACACTGCCGCCCTCAGCAGTGAACTTACCGACTTCGCCACCCTCCCCGAGTCCCGTGGCTCTGGAACTGCCTCAAAACTGCTCCAGGTAATGCGTACCGCCGCAAGCGACAACGGCTACAAGACCCTTTACACCATAGCCAGAGCGATCAACCCGGGAATCAATATTATCTTCGCGCGGGCAGGGTACCGATACGGCGGCAGACTCAAAAACAATACCAATATAGCCGGCGGCATTGAAAGTATGAATGTCTGGTATCAGAACCTTTGAATATTCCATAATTATACCAGGTGCAAATTTAACAAACACATACAAAGAATACAGGTTACAGCGCTTAATCTCTTCTGCTAACTCCCTGCCCCAAACCCTAGTGTAAGGGCTACTCGCCCTTACCACAGGCAGGTTCATGCTCAAACTCAGAAAAATAGCCAAGCACCAAAACCCTCAACCCGCAGACTAACACTTTCAAACAAACTTTTATTTTATCTGTAGGCCATCCGTATCCTTTACCAGCATCATGATCCCCAAAAGCCAGACATATAATAATCCAGCCAACAACTGAGTTGTTGGCTGGATTATTATATGCTCAAATACATGAATTACCTCAATAGTAATTTCATACCGCTTAATCATCAAGCTTACGTGCAACCTCTTCGACCTCGTACGCCTCAATAACATCACCTACCTTGATATCATCATAACCGACAATACGCAGGCCACATTCAAAGCCACTACGCACCTCTTTAGCGTCGTCCTTGAAACGCTTGAGTCCGTCAATCTTACCGTCATAAATAACAATACTCTCACGGATAAGGCGTACCTGACAATTACGGTTAATAATACCTTCAGTAACATAACACCCGGCAATATTACCCAATTTGCTTGAGCGGAAGACCTCTCTGATATCGACCTGCCCGATAACCACCTCCTTCTCCTCCGGTGGCAACATACCCTCAAGCGCCGCCTTCATATCCTCTATCAGACGGTAAATAACATGGTACACCTTAATCTGAACACTATGTGAAGCTGCTGCCGTCTTGGCTGCTGAGTCTGCAATCACATGAAAACCAACAATCAAGGCATCACTCGCATCAGCAAAGAGTACATCGGTATTAGATATTCCGCCCACACCAGCATGGATAATATTGATACTTACCTCATCAGTAGAGAGATCCAGCAAAGTCTTCTCAAGCACCTCCAGTGAACCGGTAACATCCGACTTAATAATCAGGTTGAGTTCCCGCTTATTACCCTCCTTAAGGTAGGCAGTCAGATTCTCCAGGGTCACATGCTTGCGGCGACGTTTGGATAAAATTTCGGCTCTCGCTTTCTTCTCACGTTCCTGTGCAAGTTTTCTCGCCTTGACCAGGTCATCAATCACAAATATCTTATCTCCAACTTCCGGTACATTATTGAGACCGACTACCGACACTGCCTGTGACGGACCGCCCGACTCACAGGTCGCCCCGGTCCAGTCGTACATGAGTTTGACTTTGCCAAAACCATTTGAGGTCAACAGAATATCACCACGTTTGAGCGTACCGTCATGGATCAGTATGGTCGCAACCACACCTCGGTTCTCGGTCATCTCCGACTCAATAACATAACCTACCGCCTTACGATCAGGATTGGCTGTCAACTCAAGCATCTCAGATTCAAGAAGGATACGTTCCAGAAGTTCATCTATACCCTCACCGGTATGCGCCGAAACCTCGATCACCCCGGCAGTTCCACCCCATTCTTCGGGGAGGAGTTCCAACTGAGTCGAAAGCTCCTGCTTAACCTTCTCCGGATTAGCATTGGGCAAATCACACTTATTCACAGCTACTACAATTGGCACCCCGGCATTCTTAGCATGAGAATACGCTTCCTTAGTTTGAGGCATTACCCCATCATCGGCAGCCACAACAAGCACAGCCACATCGGTAAGATTAGCTCCACGGGCGCGCATCTGGGTAAAAGCTTCATGTCCCGGAGTATCAAGGAAGGTAATTTTATGCCCGTTCTGCTCAACCGAATAGGCTCCAATATGCTGGGTAATGCCGCCATGCTCGCCAGCAGCTACTCTGGTATCACGTACTTTATCCAGCAGAGAGGTCTTACCATGATCCACATGCCCCATGAAGGTTACGACTGGTGGGCGCTCAAGCATCTGCTCTTCACTGGTATTCTCTTCTTCCAGCCTGATCTCTTTCTCTACCTGTACTTCGAGATCCTCATCAACCTTCCATTCAAATTTAACCTGAAATTCTTCCGCGATTGTGACAATATCCTCTTCGCTGACAACGTCATTAACCGACATCATCTGACCGTTCTTCATCATAAAGGCAAGGATCTGATTGATCTTGATCCCAAAAGCGGCAGAGAGATCACGCATACTCATACCAATAAATACCTGCGGAATCTGGGTCACCTCAGGCTGCGGTTTCTTCAACTGCCCCTTGCCACCCTTCTTACCCCTGGTCTTACCACCACTGATACCTTGCCCGACACCAGACTGTTTAGCCTTGCCTTTACCAGGTTTTTTACGCCCTCCAGCAGAGCGAATGCTCCTGGTGTACTCGGAGTCCATAGCCGCAAATATTGCTGGCAACTCTGGTCTAGACATCTGTCCTTTGAAGTCGGCACGTTTGTACTTATGGGTCGAATGACTCTCGTTCATTTCCTCAGATTCATCGATAAGTACCTCGGCCTTTGACTTACCATTCTTCAGCTTCTTCTTCACATTCTGCTCTTTTGGAGGATTCTTCTTCTGCTTTTTGCCCTGGTTCTTATTATATTCAGGATTCTTGATGATCTTACCCGAAGCATCTTTATTAACCTCAGTAGAGACCACCCGCTCGACCTTGCCACTAGTCTTATCATCCTTTGACTCAACTCGATTGTTACTGCTCCGCGACTCTTTTGCCTTAACGTCTTTCCCCGCCCTGCTTTGCTCTGGTTTCTTCTCATCCTGCTTCGAGACTTTTTTCGCAGCTACAACAGCCTGTTTATCAGTTTTTTCCTGAAGCTTCTCCTCCGTCTTGGACGGAGTCTGTTTTTTCACGGCCTCATTCTTGATCTCAGCCTCTTTTTCAGCTTTGACAGCAACCGCTTCACTCTCCGACTTGGTTGATTCTTCAGAATTATTCTCATCACGGGTTTCCGCCTCAGTCTTCGGCTTGGCCGCCCCCCGCTTAGCACCCTTGCGCCTTGCCGGCACACGTTTCTTCGGAGACTTGGTCGTCTTAACCTTTTCATTGGCTTCTTTAATGAGTCTAGGAAGTTCTGAAGAACTCTTCTCTGCCCATGCAACCACATCATCACTCACATTTGCAAGAGAATTCTTAATCACATATCCATTATTATTCGCATAATCCAAAAGGACCTGATAATCCTTCTTCTCAAGTCCAATTTTTGCAGCAAGTTCATAAAAACGCATCAAGTAATCCAATCTGAAATTTATCTAATTCCCGTCAATCCTCAGGTATAGATATGCCACGGAACTCCAGCTCCAAACTGCGCTAAATAACACCATATCATATTAGCCTTCAACAAAGACACCGCCAATTTTACCTAAACCACCGGCCAGACACTGCCTTCACAATATATAATAGGGATAGGGCTCAAATCACACCTACGCCACCCTATTCTCGGTCTCAGACTAACTCTGTCTACCCTCTACCATCGAACCTCCAGATAACACCAATACCACTCAACACGATATCAGTTACAGCCCACCGGCTATTGTCTACCAGCCGCAAGAAATTATTAATCAAAGATTTTACACAATTGCCAGACTTTAGCAAGCACCAAGCCCTAAAAAACCTCAGCATTTCTAAGCATAATCTTGAACAACACCTTACTCTGCATCAGTCTCTTTTTCTTCAGCCACTTCTGACTCGCCTCCGGCCTCAATCTCTACCTCCGGCGCAGCGGCTTGCTCTTCCACACTCTCGTCTAACTTTGCCGCAACTTCCTCCTGCGGTTCAACTATCTCAAGCTGAGCTTTCTCCTCAAGTAGAGGCATGCTCACCGTCTTCTTCTTCTGCTGCTGTTTCTTCTGCCTAGCCTCTGCTGCTGCTTTCTGATCATTAGCAATACGTGTCTGATATCCATCCAACGCGAACTGATATATCTCTTCGGCCTTCTTCTCCGCAATTCCCTTGATCTTCATCAGTTCCTCAACTCCAAGCTCCACAATATCCTGGAATGATTCAAAACCAGTAAGGAGCAGGTTATTGATTGTCTGATCCCCAACTCCAGGCAAGCTGGCAATCTCTTCATGCCCCAGTTCGCGCCATTTTCGATGCTGATCCACAGTCATAATATCCAGATCCCAACCGGTAAGCTTGCTGGAGAGGCGTACATTCTGCCCCTTCCTACCGATAGCCAGCGAGAGCTGATCATTCTCAACTAGTACTCGCGCCCGATTACGCCGACGATCAAAGTCGATTGATTCCGCCTCAGCCGGAGAGAGCGCATTACGAATAAAGATCTCCTCACTGTCATGCCACCGCACAATATCTATCTTCTCACCATTGAGTTCTTCAACAATACTCCGTATCCGGTTGCCTCTAATACCGACACATGCCCCAACCGCGTCAACCTTACTGTCAGAGGAGTATACCGCAAGCTTGGTACGGTATCCCGGTTCACGTACCAACCCCTTTATCTCCACGATATGCTCGGAGATCTCAGGCACCTCAAGTTCAAAGAGTTCCCGCACCAGAGTCGGATGAGTTCGCGAGAGTACAATAAGTACTTTATTACCCTTCTTGCGTACCTGCACCACATAACAGCGCAACCTGTCACCTGGGCGATAATTCTCTGACGGAATCTGCTCCTGACGCGGAAGAATACCATCGGCCTTGCCGATATTGAGAACGACAGTTCCCCTCTCCACCCGTGAGATGGTACCGTTGACAATAGTATCTTCCTTACCCTGAAAGTCCTCAAATACCACCTCGCTCTCAGCTTCACGAATACGCTGAATCATAACCTGCTTGGCTGTCTGCGCTGCAATCCGGCCGAACTCGCTCGGTTCCAGCACCCTTAGTGGCCTATCACCATCGAGTAGAATCAAATCGCCGTTCTCACGATTAATACGGATGCGAAGCTCTTCTACATCGGTATATTTCTTCCGTGCAGCAGAGACCAGAGCCGCTTCAAGGCTTTCAAAGAGGAGTTCGCGATCGATCCCCTTATCCATATGGATACTATTGATAAGTCTTAATAATTCTTCGTTATTCATCTTGTATAATTCCACCCAATAATCCCAGCAAACGATAAGCCAGGGCGATATAAAAATAAACGGAGCGAGTCACATGACCCGCTCCCGTAATATATTAAACAGATTTTACAACCTGTCTACCAACGGTTAGCTATTACTTAATATATCCCTATCCCTCCTCAAAGTCAAGAAGATTCATTATTTTTATTACCGCTCGACAACAAGATAAATCCTAACCTTCTCATACTCTCTACCTGCTGCATCCCCCCACCATTCTAGTGCGCAAGAGCCTTATTAAAGCCCTGAGCGAACCGCTCCTTATTCTCCCTGTAATACCCCATAACCTGCTCAATCCCTTTCGCTCCGCCAAAGCGCTGTAATGATCTCGCCACCAGATCTTCATCGGTCAAAAGCCCCAGCGCTTCTTTGAAGAGAAGTTTCTCCTCCGCGCCCACCTCCTTAAGCCCCAGGCTAATACTCGATCTGGCTCTAGGCTTATTATACCAGAAGTACATTAAATCCAGATACAATAACACCAATTCCTCAACCGTACTACTCTTGGCCGAGTCTGCAGCATCCTGAAGTTGCACAGGATCACCCAGCACCTCACTCAGCGATCGGCTCGGCAACATAAGTTCAATACGCTCACAAAGCCGGAGAAATTTCACCTTGATCTCACTCACCTCGCGGCTACGTAGCGCAAGGTAAGCACTCCTGTCCGCAAGCCCCTCGATCAGACAGGCTATGGTATCAGAGGCAGCTTTTGAGATCACCGCCGACCACTGCGAGATAATATTATCCACGTTGACTACCTGCAGCAAGATCAGCCCCTCCTGAAATACCGAACTCAAGAGTAATGATACCGGCACTGCCAGCACCGAACGGAAGAGATTCCCGACAATCGCCGCAGTGGGAAAACCCCTAATATAATTGTGCAGAGCAATATACACCCCGTTTACCGCCGACATCATCGAATACACCGCCATCGGACTGGTACCGGCATCAATACCCAGCATATGTTTGAGGAAGACCACCCTGACCACATACTCAAGTAAAGGTACAGACAGCCCGGTATACATCAGACTCTCGGATATACGCTTTTTATTTACCAGTGAGCGCCAACTGAGATTGAGCCGGTGATCAAATCCACCGGAGGAGAGAATCGCCTGGAGTACATTCCTCCCGCCAGTAATCGCAAACCAGATTAGCCCCCCCCCGTACTTGAGCACCGGCCACTCACTCGTCAGGTAAAAAGTCAAAAAAGCCGGGATAAAACCGATAAGAATCTTGACAATATTCTTAATATCACTGTTGAGATACTCCCAGCAATAACCTCGGCAGTGTTCATATTCATGCCGGAGCTTTTCACCGAAACGCCCACTGAGAGTCACGATCCTGCTCTCATATGCCGCGCCGACTACCTCCTTGATCGTCTGGCGCACCCAGGTTCGCCGCCGCTGTGAAAATGCCTGAAATCGTGACCAGAGTCCGCTGAACCCGCCCTTGCCAACAGTCAGATACTCAAGTCGTTTATACACCTGGCAGCCTAGCGGCAGATCAAGATGAGTGGCGTTATCCTTACGTTTGAGCGAACGCAGTCCGCTCCGGCTAAGACTCTGCTGCACAACCAGCCCCATACCGTAGAACACCTGCCCCCTCCCAGCGGCACCACTACCGATAGCTGCCTCGATATGAACCGCCGCATAGTGATCCAAAAGCTTGCCGATATTCTTGCGTACCCGCTGCAAACCGGCGAGTATCTCCTCCTTACCGGTTATCTCCCGCTCATTGACCTCTCCGATATCCTCGGTAAGCAACAGCTTAATCGTGGTAATATCCCGCTCATTCACCGCCTTACGAAATCGGTTTATTCTCCCGTCACCATACTTGATCAGCCCCTCGCTGGCCAAGGTATAATCCCGAAGATTGAAGATCTCAACCGCTTTGACCCCACCCTTACTCTGATATATCAGCTCAGGTATCTCCCAGGAATGAAGGTTACTGGTCAACAGAGTCAGTCGGTAGCTGAGCGCCATACTGTTTAGCAGCTTCACCAGCTCCCGGATAGTACTGACCATACATCCATGCTTACATGCCTCCTCCGGCTCCAGCGACATCTCCATACTCAACGGTTTGATATACTTGATAAGGATCAATTCCGGTATCAGTTCCCGCGCGGTATCCCCTTGCGCTTGCTCCTCAATTGAGGTATAGATAAACTCGCTCAGATTTACCTCGGTAGGATAGATCTTGCCAAGAAAATCCTGATACCGCTTCTTACTCAGAGGTTTGAAGGAGACTCCATACTCATGCTCAAGCCATCCTCGCACCTTCTCATCGAATTCGTCAAGTAAACTCAATACCAACTGCTGATGATAGCCCCCCACCGTTTTCGATGCCTTGAAGAAACCCAGCACCGTCTCCGAACGTAAAAAACGCGAGAAAGCACTGGGATTATTGAGCCCCAGCGGTGTCCAGACTACCTTGATAAATTTATTATGATAATATAGCGGTAGTTCCACCCCGATCTCTACCTCCACGCCGAGTATCTCTGCCGCACTATGCAATTCATAAGCAAAATGCGCAGAGATATAATTACGCACAACCACCTGAAACTTCCTGATACCCTTTATCCAAGCATCAAGAACCAGGTGACAAGCACTCTTGCTCCCAAGACAACTGGCATTATCGACATTATCATCGAAAGAAAGCTGGGATGAGTCCTCAGGAATCTCTAAGAGCTGGTAGAAGGCTAGATGCTTGCGGACAATCCCTGGTTTACCCGTAAAAACCTCGCGGAAATCACGTATCAATTCAAGCTGGCGCTGCCGGTCATCCTGGCTAACAAAGACTTCCTTCATAATCTCTACCAGCACTCTTGCCGCATTGAGTCTGAGTCCTTTATGCGCCGAATAAACATCGTGATACAGCCGTTCTAAAGCTTTAAGGCGCTGATGCTGCTCATCCTTCTCCCGGGAATTCAAGAGTATCTTCAGCGCCCAGGCCACTCTGAGTTCCAGACAGGCGGCAATCTCAATAACCCCTTCGGCATGTGAACCATAAGGCAGGTCAATCACCAAGCCTTCACCCTCTGCCGGCTCCAGCAGATGCTGTATCTGTTGAAAAATATCCTTATCGGTTCTGTCAAAGAGCAGATTCATTCCCACCCCTTATCCAATCTTGTACTAAACCCAAGCAAGCCCAAAAAATATACGTTCCCGCTAATTTGGGAACGTATTATATAATAGCAGAAAACTCTATTTTGACGCAATTAAAAAAAGCTACTCCTCACCCTTCTCAACTACAGCGATGAGATCCCGCATAAAGTTGATATAAACATTCGCCTGTGGATAGTAATAAGCTCCGGTGTAGGGAAACTCGGTATTGACCTTCTGAATACACTCTAGAGCTTCCTGGGCTTTCTTCTCATTATTTAACTCAAAAAACTTATCAATAAGATCAAGCTTCTCATTGAACCGGGTATGATTTACATAGCTACTTCCCAAATAGCGCAGATCGACCTCAGCAAAGATGAGTTCACGCAATTTCAGGAAGTATTCCTGAGTAATATCCGGGTCAAACATTATGGCAAACCAGCAGTGGAGATTTACCGAATCAAAGAAATACGGTTCATCCAGCAGTCCACAGTAAGGCATATTGAGCTTATTGGCGGCATCAAGGAGCGCCTCTATCTCTTCCCCACCGAAGTCCTCTTCAGTCACCGCTCCCTGCTGATAGCTACAAATCCGCTCCCGAGCAGTAAGTTGATCGAGGATATCAATACCCTCAAGTCTGCAGGATAATGGTCTTACCTCATAACAACTACACTCACTATCTCTAAGTAGAGGACAAATAATATTATTCAGATGAAATTCAGAGACAATCGGCTCCGCCGATACCAGGAGTCTAAGTTCAGCCTCACTGAATACCTCAATCATTTTCTGGAGCAACGCAATCAACTCGATATACGACATATGTGGACTTATGCAGCAGCGACTGCAGCGATTGCACGGCACCTCGGGTGCCTGCTTATAGATCTCGGCCAGTGCCTCCTGTACCTTCTGCATTTTCTCACTCATCTGAGAGAATCTCCTCTCGCATATGGGGTTAATCATATATCCCTAGAACTTCTAGCAATTATCGACCATAACTGAGCATAAGTTGAATTTTTTTCAGGCGATAGAGGGAAAAATACTCCAAACTGCCTCTGGGCAGCTATTCAAGCTGTTAACTCAAAACAGTTTAGAACCAAGCCAGACCAGGTTACGCCCAAACTGCTCAGCTACCCCCAGCGCCTCGGTATCCTTTTCAACCTCACCGGCATCTCTGGCAGTAGCTACATTCCAATATCCAGAACCAGGTACAACCATATCATTGATCATAAACCAGTAGAGCATCTGGGCAAAGGTAAAGTTCTGCCCGGCTTTGCGTGCGACCGTCAGCGGGCCGCCAATCTTTCGGCTGAAACGCATATCCGGTCTACCTGCATACCCAGCGCGATCCATCAATGCCTTCATCTCAGCCGGAGCTGAGCCAAAGTATACTGGTGCTCCAAAGACGATAATCTCTGATTCATACATCTTGGACATCACCTCATTGCCCATATCATCGGTAAGTACACACTTGCCATCTCTGGTCTTCTTACACCGACCACAAGCGATACATCCACGCATATACTTCCCACCAATCTGAATCTGCTCGGTCGCGATTCCGCTCTCACTCAACACCCCACTTACCACATCCAGCAAGATCTGAGTATTCCCGCCTACCCGTGGGCTACCATTTATGAGCACTGCTTTGAGCGCCATAATTATTCTCCTTTTTCAATTCCACCGTCAAACACACACCATACTATCAAATAAATCTCAGTCAAGCAATTTTTTGAACGCATCCCGGTCTATTGCATACGGCAGCCAGTTAGCGACAAAATCTGCCCCCAGTGATTCATAAAAATCCACCGCGGTATCATTCCAATTGAGTACCTGCAACTCTATCCTTGCGCAGTTTGCTTCCTCTGCCTTACGCGCCAGTTCGACAAAGAGTGCCTTACCCGCGCCACAGCGACGCGCCTCAGGACTTACGAATATATCTTCGACAAACATCTTCGGTTTCCCGAGAAAAGTGGTATAATTCAAATAATAGGTAGCAATCCCAACATCAACCCCGTTACAAGCCGCTATCAACACAGTGATATACGGAGCCTTACCCGCCATAGCATTTCTTATATCATCCACAGTGGCGACAAAAGCATCAGAGGCTCGGTCATAAGCTGCAAGCTCCTTTACAAACTCATATACGATCTCTACCTCACTTATATCGGCGGTTCTAATTTCAACATCCGGCATCTTCTCGTCCTCTATTTCCCTTCTCTGTACCGCTTGATTCAATACTTTAAACTACTCTATAATATCATATTCTCCTTAAAAATCAATTACCTCCTTAATTCTTCAACCCTTTATTCTTGATTACGCCACTCTCCCCCCTCGTAAGTAATTAGGCTAGAAGTCGGCTGCTCATACCCTCCCCGGGTCAAAAACGCAAAGAAAAACTCCACCTGCTTGCGTGCTTTATCAGGAGTAATCGCCCCAACCGGGCAGGAATCCATACAATTAAAACAGTGCAGACACTTCTGAGAAGAGCTTCGTCGGGGTTTTCCGCCACTGCCGGGAGTAAGGTAGAATACCGGACAACGCTGGCTGCAGAGACCACACCCGATACACTTTGCTAGATCAATGACAATGCTCGGTAAGAGTTTGAACGGCTTGAACTTTGGATTCAACAGGGTCATATCGAGTAACCGCTTCCCCAGAGGCTGATAACGCAGAGAGACGCTACGCGTAATATACTCCTTAGCCACCAGCAATTCCTCAAGCTGCTCGGTCGCAGTATAAACAAGTCGCACAAGCTCTCCGGCTTGAGCCGGAGTACCAATCCTCCTGCCAAGCAGATTCTCCAGCAAAGTATGCCGCGCCGCCACCTTCATCCCGGAGAGTACTACCCTCCCGCCCTGCTGCAACCATCTTCCCGCCTCCTCCAGCGCAACTCCGGAAGAGATACAGCCATAAGTAACAAACGCAAAAGCATAACGCCCCCAACCCTCTCCCGGACATGGAAGGGCCTTGATAAGCCGTGCTATATGCTCCTGTAGATGGTGTTCATAGACTGGCGAACCTATACAGAGCAGATCGTGCGGCGGTATGCAATCGTGCAGAAAACCAACATAATCTCTATCACATACTATTCGCTGCTCACGCGCTAGTTCAAGGTGCTCCGCAGCAATACCACGGCTCCTAAATGCCCGGCAAAGGTGTGACCCCAGATCATGGGTGGATCCCGAGGAACTGAAGGTAAGAATAACTACACGCATAAACCACCTCTTGAAACAGAATTAAACCCTTAATCCTGCTGAAAACAGTTTGACTGGATTAACAAACCAGCATTACTGAATTAAGCCCAGAATGAAATAAGTCCTGCTTACCCCAAATCATTTGCCAAAGTTGACCTGAGAAGACTTATCCATTGCGAACTACAATAAGGCAATTATAGCTGCAAGCTATTGCGCAGAAACCGCCCTAAGTCTCAAAACTCTGTGACATAAAGGTATCAAAAATCAAATTATCCATCTTCTTATTGAACATATACATCCCAATGAGCAGACCGATCAAAAAGGCAGCCAACGCCCCGATACCATTATATAGCTGATTATAAAATGCAAAATAATAAGAAAACACGGTATTGAGTACAAATACCAGCAGACAAAGCCCCCCGGCGAGTTTCCGCCAGTCGAAATAGAGTATGACGATGATCATAATCAGAAAGAGTGCTTGAATAAAGGCGGCAATAAGGGTAAAACGTAGGGTTACCACCAGATACGGCGGCATGTTGAGTAGTTCTAGGATATCCGGCGCCAGCAAGAGCAACAAACCGGTAAGTCCGCCCTGCACCTTGAGCAAGCGCGAAATAGAGAGCCAGAGATTGGCCGTGATATCCTTACGCCGTTGCTCGATATCCTCCAGAGTCGCCCCACCGGATACCGCTCCAAGATACTCGGCATAATACTTGTAAAAGCTCGTCTCAATCCGTATCAGAAAGAGGGTCATCGCCGGGACTATCGTCAGATACGCCCAGAAGAAGCAGGTATCATAATCCACCGGAGCATAAAAGGGTCCCGGAGCTGCCTTCTCCCCCCCGGCAATCCAGTAGATAACCTTATCAACCCAGAGTGACGCGTTATAAGCAAAGCCGCAGAGCACCAGCCAGGGCAAGCCCTTCCAATATCCAATCACCCCGCGATCAGTACGCACCTGAGAAGGAAATTCCTGGTAAACCCGTGAAGACAGGAGTACCGCCAAGAGCAAGAGCCCCATCCCGAACCCCCAGCTCATCCCTACCAGCCCATAATACGCCGCTCCCAGAAATGCTGCGACTACCGCAATTATATACCCGGCTGCAAACACCTTGACAATTGAAGCATAATCCCGCGCCGCCGAGAGAAAGATCATCGCAACCCAGGTCAGCGCAACCGACTGAAAGAGCATTACCGCCGCCAGCGCCAGTTCGGTCTTGAGACCACCAAGAAAATAAAACGCCCCGGAGAGTACCGTCGCATAGATCAAGCACTGTCTGGCAACATACTTGAAGGTCGGCAGCACCGCTGAAAAATCACTGACATACATCTTATCGGCCAGATATCTGGTCGTAGACATATAGAACGGTCCGGTAAATACCAGTGTTCCCATATAAGTATAGACCAGAATCGTTCTAAAGAGTACACTCTCATGCATCTTAAGAAATCCCGTACAGAGTAAACTCAATATCCCAATACTAATTATTGAGATCAGCCATGGCCCGGTTGAGATCACCGCCCCATAGATATATGCAGTTATAAGCGAGGTATAAGTACCCTTGCTCATAATATTCCTCAATTTGAAGCCTATCCCAGCCATAATCCCTTCCTACTCGCTATCCGTTTCCATCAAAGCCTATATTTTGGATGGAGTAATTCCCGCTCAAAACACTTTCGGTACTCTTCGCGGTACTGCTCCATCACCTCCTTGAGATCATAGTACTTGCAGACTCTATCCCTAAGGTTACTCCCCATCTCCCGCGCCCACTCCGCCGACCGAGCCACCTTTCTCAAGGCGCGAGCCAGCTCCCGCGGTGAAGCCACCGGTACCACATAACCACCTATACCCAAGGCTCTATCCTCCTCCGTACGCCCCTCAATCAATTCCCGGCAGGAACCGACATCGGTAGCCACAAAAGGAACTCCAGCCCCACCGGCTTCAAGTATGGCAAAGGGCAACCCCTCACTAATACTGGAGATAACCCCAACATCAATACTACCGAGCTTATCAAGCACCTTGACTCTGCCGGTAAACTCAACCTCTTGCTCCAGATCCAGCCCTACGACCAACTCCCGGCACTCCTCATAATACGCCAGATCTTCATCGTACGGCCCCATAATCAACGCCTTGAAGTTCACCCCGTAGCGCTTGAGAAAATCCAAAGACTTTATCAGCGTCTTGACATCTTTGATCGGGGCGATTCTACCGACATACCCGATGACAAAGGTCTCATCAGCATTCCGCCACCTGGGTTTGACCGCCAGAAACTTGGTTAAATCTATTCCGTTGGGTATTATCTTTATCCGCTCCGGATCAGCACCATCAGCCACTTGGTCACGCCTATTAGCTTCAAACAGGGAATAAACCTGTTCCGCACTCTTATACGCGGTTCGACTCAGCGAGAAGAATAGGTTTACCCACCACTCTTTATAACGGTTGCTGCGCCTGGACATATCCAAGGAGAGCGGTACCGCCGAATCCCCACAGATCCAATCCGCATCAAAGATTTCAATACGCCGTTCCCGCGTATAAATTCCATGTTCACTTATTAGTAGAGGCGAGCCGGTAAGCCTGCTGAATAAAGCTCCCAATAGCGCCGCATAACCGGTACAAGCTGAGTGATATATCTTTGCCGGCATCAATTTAGTCGTAAGCAGCTTAATAACTGGAAGATTGATAAAACGGTACGACCAGAAGAAATCGTTGAATCCTGACGGATCATCCTCAAAATTCTTATAGAGTTCGAGTACCGCCTCCCAAGCCCGATGCGAATAGGCAAACTCCTGCATAAATTCAGTGCTGTCCTCCAGTTTACTCACAATCTGCTGCAGACACAGAACATCAAGCGGTTCGCCTTGAGCGATGGAACGCTGAAAGAACCGAATATCCTCCCAATCTTCTACACCTAGTCGGTGATCATGCTTTGAAGGAACCTTCTTGGGAAAATCATGAATATATACCTCCTGCACCTCGGTTACATTCACCGGCAACTCATACTTGAGGGTCAGTTTCTCCCGGCGATTAGCCGCCAGATACAGAATCCCAAAGTTAATATCAGGCATATACTCGATTATCTGTGCCACCCAGGTCGAGACACCTCCCGCCACATACGGATAGGTTCCTTCAAGAATCAGACAGACATCACACCTCACAGTTTTTCTCCACTCTCTGAGCAGCCGACCGCAAGAAATCGGTATACTGCACCACTAACTATTCAAGACCCCACGCAGGATACCGACTGCAGCCTCCCGCGCCACATCCTGCGGATCAGCAAAGGCCATATCGGCTACATCGGCAATATTATTCTCCACATCGGCATCCGTCATTGCCTTGAGTGCAGCTACCCGCACCGCCAGAACCGGACTGGTCAAGAAGCTCGGCCAGTCAAGCGTGCAACTGCTACGGACGCTCTGCGGCAAGTTAGAGAAGGTATAGAGCAAATACGCCTGTTCCTGCTCCGACACTACTTTCAGAGCCTTGACATACTCACGGTGAAACCTACTCGCCGCGATCGTCAGACATAGCTGCGCTCCGGTAATCTTCGCTTCAGCTTTAACTGCCAACTGGGCAAAGAACTGCTCAAAACCCCCACTGATATCACCCGGCTTCACTCTAGAGATCACCGCCGAAACCTCACGCAACCGGGTATCGGAGGCCAAATCCAGAAGCCTAGAGACCGAACCCCCGACTCCGACCATAATACTTGCAGTCAACTCCTCCATTACCTCTAATTCCGAATAATCAATGGTTAGCTCAAGGAGTCGCGGTACCAGTCCCGCTCCCTGTACATACCCTGCCGCTTCAATGGCAAACAGGCTCAAAGCTGTCGGCACACTCTGGATATATTGAGCAATCACCGCCTCCAGTGATTCAGGCAGTCCTCGATCCTTGCCATATACCACCAGACGCTTGAGAACCACCTCAGCGATAAATGTCGGCGGTTCTTTTTCGAGTATAGCGGCAAACTCCAGGAGTCTTGCCGGGGTCAAAAGTTCTCCAGCCGCCTGTACCGCGGCATAAGCGACCAGCATAGTGTCATAGGCGGTAGCGCGCTCAAGCACAAAGTCCCAGATATCCTCAGCCGCCAGTTTTGCCAACTGTTCCAGTAACCCGGCCAATACGATCGGCTCCCGGCTCTGCCGATATTTTTCCCTCAAGAACTCCTCCACCTCGCCATCAGTAAACATCCCGAGAATTCGTACTATCTCAAACTGCTCGAGTACCCCGCCGCCGGCAAACTTTTTCTCGGCAAACTCCAGCACCACGCTATAATCAAATCTTCCTATAACCTTCCGACACTCACCCACAACCAGACTGCAGAAACGATCATTTATTATCAGATTGAAGAGCACCTCAACCGCATCAGCCGGCGCTATCCTGCCGACAGCCCGCACTGCATGTTGACGCAAATTATCCGAATTAGAGATATCATTGACGAGTGCCACCAACTGCTCACAACTCTGCAGTGGAGCTTTGTCAGCAAGTATACGGCAAGCTTCTATCCGTATCCGATCATCCGTATCCTCCTGCAAAACTGCAGCAATACGTTTTACCGCCAACTGACCCGCAGCGGCATTGCCGAGTATCCCCAGTGCCTGCAAGCGCACCTCGATGTTTTCATGCTCCAGTAATTTTTCACAATGCCTGAGAACATCCCGGCTGTCGGAATTGGCCAGTACCTTGAGTACCGCCTGCACCACATTTACCTCAGGATCATCCAGCAGCCGTAACAGTTCTTGCTCAACCTCACTATCAATATCACCTGCCACCGCCTCACACGCCTTCTGACGTATAAGTTTTTCCTCAGACTTGAAGAGTTCGAGCATCACCTCTTTACGCGCAGTATTGTTACAACTGCTCAAAGCTTTAAAAGCCTCATCCCGGAGTTCCTCGTCATTACTGAATACATAGTCCTTGAGCAGTAACAGATATTCTGGATTGCTCCCCCCGGCAAGAATTCGGGATATGGTAATAGCCCGCGACGAACTGACCCGGCGCGCCTGCCGACAGAATTGCTCCAGTTCCTGTGGGCTCCCTTCCAACTCCCGAAGAATCTGCCTGGCTTTAACCGGGCTTGCATACTGTAATTTATTGAATTGAGCTTCAAACGGCGTATTCATGCCTGCCTCCCTTTCGCCCAGAACTCTACCGCCTCTTCCATTGCTTTAGGAACCTGCCCCAGTTCGAGTGCTTTTAGCGCATTCTCCCGGGTTATAACATAGTTATTATTATGAAGGTACGACTCCGCCCTCCAGAGCCAACCTCCGGTATCATCAGGATACTCCTGAATATAGAGGTTGAATATCTTTATCGCCGACTCATACTGCTCCATCTGAAGAAGGATCCTTCCCACCAGCGCCAGCATAGTATTATCCTTCTCAAACGAGAGTGCATCCAGCGCGTACCCCAGAGCCGCATAGAGGTACTCATCACGACGTGTACCTTCAACGATACCAAAGAAGACAAAATCAAAGTAGGTCTGAGCCAACTCGCTGATAATCCGTTCCTCTCTGGTTCCGCGGTCTTCATTCTTCAATTCCTGCAAACGCCGCTCAAGCCTCTTCTCCATCTTTCCGAGTACACTGGCGGCAAAAAACCGTACCTCGACCGAACCCATCTGCAACGCTTCGCGGAGAATCGCTGCCGTCTGCGGACTCTCCATCTGCGCCAGACCTTCAATAGCGACACGTTTTTGAATTATCGGCAAATCTGACTTGAGAATATCACTCAGCGAATAAAGGTTCTGCGGATCCGGTTTGAACTCTCTGGATTCATGGGAGAAGAGTTCCCGATACTCTTCAGGATCTATATGCTGCGCATACTCCTCCACAATCCCCCGACGACCGCTACTGCGCGTAGCCATCGCCAACACCGCCACTCCAAGCGGACCGAGTATCGGCACACAAAAGTTAAAGGTTAGCGGCAGGGTAAGCCCCCGTACATTATACATGCGGTACTTGATGATAAACAGCCCCACCACCGAGCCGAGAAAATGCAGTACCAGCGCCAGCAAATAATCTTCATGATAGAGCGCATTGAAGCCCGCGAAGCTCACGCACAAACAGATAATTAGCAGTATTATAGATATTATCATACTGGCATATCCTCGTGATAATCCGCAAAGACCTTCTCCAGCAACGAAGCCTCAGTAAGCTCATAATAAACAATATCCAGATTTATCGCCTGCTGCTGGGGATAAAGCTGCAACGTATCGAGCGCGACATTAATCTTATCCGCTACTATCTGCGCCCCCTCTCCCGGCGTCTGCGGCAGAAAGAGCACAAAATAATTACCCTCCTGCCCAAAGGATATTGTGTCGCTCACACGTAGTACCGAACGCAAACAACTCGCTATCACCCCGAGTACCCGAATATCCTTGGTCATAACCTCCTCAACCGCCACAAACATCATTACCGAGGTGCTCTGATTACGCGAGAGAGTGAGTAACTGCCGCTTGACCTGATTCTTGAAGAGATGGAGACTCTCGACTCTGAGCCGCGCCTCTATCGGTGCCACCTCTCCCAGGGAGAATTTGAGACTCCAAAAATCCGCAGCCGCAGTTGCTTCCCGCAGAATCGTCCGAATAATCTCCTGCAACTGCAACCCCCACTCCGTAAACGGAATATCCATACAGGCCAGAGCATGTACTGTAGGAGTACGCGTCGAATTCCAGCAAAGAGCCAGATCAATACCACTCTGCACCGCAAGTTCCGGATAATCCCTACAGGTTGCCAAAGTATTCAATTCCTCGGATTTTAAGAGTAAAGGATAAGGCGCCGGCAACTCCTGCTTAGCATCAATCTCAGGGAATACGCGTTCCCACTTATTTTCCTCCTTGATCCAATACTCTACCCTTCTCGCTTTGAGATACTTCTCAGCCAATAATACCGCATACTCTGTCACCATCTTCGGCTCCAGCGTATCAAACTTCATCAGGCTCTTGATAAAGGAGTAGCTTGAACGGGATTCAACCGCCACCTTTGACTCCAACTTCCGGTACTGCACCTCCAGCCCTGCTTTCTCCCCGGCAAGACTATCAGCCAAGTTTTTATTCCTGTCTGCCTGCTCCTGTAAAAATGCACTCTTCATCTTCGCCGAGTGCACCGCCTCACCGATAAAATGCCCTACCGCGATACACCCTGCCCCATGGAGCAAAAGTACCGGATCAAGAAATAATACATCACGTAATGACTGATAATCACCGGCTACTGCACTACTGATATCTATCAATGCACAGATAATACCGAGTATCAAGCCTACCGGACTACCATACTTTACCGCCCCGATAATCACTAACAATAGGTACGGACTAAGGGTAAAGTGGTTGAAGAATGGATCTTTGGGGTGGAGCCAGAAACCGAGTCCATAGACCACTGCCAACAGTACCGCCATCTCCAGATAAGGTTTAAACTTTTTCATATCTATCCACCAACTCTACTAGGTTTAATTATAATTACCTGAGTGCCCGCTCAACCCCCAGAGACAGCGCCGTCGCGGTAAAGGGTTTGGCAAGGAACATCACTCCCTCCTGCTCCAGCCTGAGGCGCTCGGTATTACTGACCGCCCGTGACGAGGTCACCAGCAATCTCCCTTTATACCCCTGCTCCACAATTTTCTTCAATACCGCCAGCGCCCCACCATCGAACATCCAGTCGATAATTACCAACTTGTAGCCATCCCAAGACACACTTTGAAGTGCCTCTTCCCGATTGATACTCTCCAATTCATACCCAAAGGTCGTGAGAATGCTCTCAACCACCCCCGCCAGGATTTTATCTTCATCAACATATAGAATCTTATTCATAATTCTCCCGTTCTCTACTCTCCAGGATTATATACGCGCTGAAAATTTTTGGCTAGTGATATTGTTATCTCTTCGGCAACTTCTGCCAGCGACTGCTCCCGTATCCAGGACATATTTCCGGTAGAGCTTGCCTGTTCCGCCCAGATCGTCTCCCCGGTCGCTACCGAAATTATCTGAATATTCAACCCGACTACCGGCTGCTCCCCGGCCCCATAAACATATCTATACTCGGTTACCGCCCCGGTAATTACGGAATCCACGCCCAGGCGCTCCCCAAGCTTTACCGGTGAAAGGTACTCCCCATCATAAATCTCCAGCATACTGCGCATAGTCGTCATATCGAGTATATCCAACTTGCTGTACTTTCTAAAAGCACAGTCCATATTTCGCATGATAATCAACCCTGCATTCGGTTCGGAGGAGAGATTCTCAAAAGGCAGAATCGCTACCCGCCCCAACTCACAACATACCGGTTGGCGCGTTCCCGCACCCGAGGTACTGCAACCTGTAAAGCTCAGAGTCAATCCGACTCCGATTACCGCCAGCACCAGCAACGTAACCACACTTAACTTATTCTTCATTTTATTCCCCTTATTCAGCTTAAAATTTATAATTGAATCCCGCCCCATAATACCAGGTACTCCCCTGCGCCAGCCCGGTAGGTGCTTCCGAGTTCAGCGCAAAGGTACCGTAAATACGCGTCCGCGCCGAAGGGATATAGATTAAGCGGGTGTCAAAGCCGTACAGCTTGCCCAGGCCGATATCACGCGCCGGGTCATACCCTACATACAGATCGGCCGTCGTCGCCAGCCGTGAGGTAAAGGCATAGGACGCACTGAGACCAATACGCTGATCGACACTCTCATCAACCACCGGTATCAATGCCACCTCTTCATTGCGGCAATAGTACTTAGAAGCCTGGATACGCGCATAAAGCCCGATCTTGGAGTCAATATTCTCACTGGAGAGATAATCCGCACTGAGAAATTCTTTGGGCAATTGCCGATACTCACGCTTGAAGAAGTCCCAGGTCAACCGCCCCCCGGCGAAGGGGTATGTGCCTTCATAGGTCTTCATACTGAAGGTATCCTTGGTCGTATACCTGAAGTCCACCCCGGTATTGAGATCAAGCCTGAGCTTATACGTCAGTGGCAATGTTGCCTCAGCCAGTAAACCATTCTGTCTCCCGTTATTGTAGACCCCGATGGTATTCTCCGCCCAGGTATCCCAGAGCATGCCGGAGAGTTTCAGTTCGATGCCGCCACGGTTTACATACTCCAACCTGGCGCGCAGTCCCGGACTGACCACCGAGTTTGAACTACTCACCACCAATCCTCCATACAGATTGAACTCAGGGCTGAAACGGTACCGGGCCTGAAATTCCGTACGTATCAGACCAGTAGAGATACTCGGCTGATCCCCATTATCGACCAGATCAAAGATACCGCCGATAAGACTCAGCCCCAGAGTAAGGTTATTACTCACCGGGCAGTAAAAATCCATGAATAGCCTGTCGATATACTCGGCCGAACTGAACGAATTATCAAAGCCGAGAATAACCTCCGGTACATACCGGTTCGTAGTACCCACCAGAAACTGATTCACCCCGGCGAGTGTCTCGGCATTGCCCGGAACATAACTCTTGACTACCTGCAAGGGCATACCCAGAGGATAGGCCTTGAGCGTAACCGGCAAAATCTCCTGATTATTCGCATCCCCCTCAACTCCAGCCGCCAGCACCGCCTTACTGAATCCGCTGGAATCCGCGCTCAATTTCTGCGGAAAGCTGTCGAGCTTGATCACCAGGTAATCCGTCTCTGTATCTGCGGCGAATACCAGCGTAACCGGCAAAATTACCAGTAACAGTAACCGTAATCGCCTCCATAGTCTATGCATCACTCCTAGTTCTCCTCCAACTCCGGCAACACGACATCCTCGATACTGTCTGGGCTAGGACGCTGCAAGTAACGCGCCAGACGCGACTGCTGTTCATTCTTATTACTCAGTTCTCCGGCGATCAAGTCACGCGAACTCTCGATCCACGCCCCAATCTCCACCTCGGAATACCCCTTGGCGAGTTGCGCCGAGCTATTATCCGGCTCCAGCGCCAGCACCTTCTTGAGTTCAGTGATACCGTCCAAAAATCGGCGAGACAGCAACTCTGCCTCCGCCAGAATATTATCCCGCCTGGCAGCATTGAATTCGTTCTCACCTGCCGCCGCCACCGCCTGAGCCGTATACTTTGGATAATTATATGAATTATAAAGCTCTGCCAGATTGAGCTCGTACCCGTCATTCTTGCGGTCAAGCTCGTGAGCATAACGTGCTTGCGCCAGCGCCGCATCAGGCTTACCCAAATAATAAGCGATGGAAGCAAGCATAGACAGCTCTCCGGCTCCCTGCTTACCGTTCTGCAATAACTCCTTTGCCCGGGTGAAGGCCTCAACCGCCCCGACAAACCCGGCACTCTGCTTGAGCACCCCATACTCATACCAGACACTGGCTTCATCCGGATACGCTTGTAAATACGCCAGATAAATCCGATGCGCCTGAGGGTACTGGAAACAGGCGACAAAGAAACGCGCCAACGCCAGACGAGCCTCCTTATTCTTCGGATCGATATTACTCGCCACAGCGAACATCCGCCCAGCTTCGCGCACCTGTCCGACATCAAGTAACCCGTAACCCACCGTCAGCAGATCAGTCTCAACCTTAGAGACCTTGAGTCCCTCCAGCCTCTTAGCGTAAGTTACCGCTTCAGCCTCTCTGCCGAAGCTGACCAGACGGCTCACCAGTTTCGCCAGAAGCAGCGAAGACTCTGGTAGTCGCGCCGTAGCCTGCTGCAAAACCGTATACTCACCAACATAATCATTATGCTCAGCCCGCGCATCGGCAGCCCGCACCCAGTCCGCAACTTTAGCCTTGGGAAATGTTGTATAAAAATCGACTATCCTGTATTGTTTCTCAGCCTCTCCCAACCTGCCGTAGACATCTGCCAGTCCCAAACGTATATCCTTATTTAATCCGCTGGTCATGTCATCAGCCTTGAGATAAGCTTGCAGCGCTTGCTGATTCTCGCCGAATGACAGGTAGAGATACCCGAGCAAACTGTACTGATCCGCACTGAAGCCCTTGGTACCCAGTACCTTGGCAAAATACCGTCTGGCCGAGTCCTCCTCTCCGGCATTGAAATAGAGCGATGCCAGATTGAGATACACCGCCGAATCAGGGTTATAGAGTTCACTGACCAATTGATCAACCCGGATATAATTCTTCTTAAGGAAAGCAACTTCGATCTGCAGCTGCCTGAAATTATCGATCACCTGTCGACGCGCACTGAGTTCCGCTCCAGAGAGGGTATACATATCTGCCTCCAGCTCCTTGATCACTCCGGCGATCACCTCGCTACCCGCTCCAGCCATTATCTGTAGACGTTGTTGTGGATCCTGGGTCGCATAGAACTCAGTGGCGTAGAGATTTGCGAGCTGCTCCTCAGCCTGTAGGCGAAGCTTCTTATCCAGCCCCGTGCTAGCGAGTATCTTGGTCAGTTCCTGCTTGGCCTTGGCGTACTCACCCTTCTCAATATAATACCCAGCCAGACTTATAGCCGATTCGATATCTCCTCCAGCTGCATACTTCTCCAGTAATTTTACCCGCTGCTGCTCCAAGCCAAAGCGCGGCAGATACTCCATAAGCTGATAGTAATGCTCCCGCTCCTTGTCGAGGCTACTGCTTTTTATCGCCTGTGCATACACACTCTCAGTCAACTCCTTGAGCGACGTATCCAGCTTGAGCTCTGCATACACCCCGAATAGCTCGCTCACGTCATAAGCGCTAAGCTGCTTGTTCTTCTTGAGTTCACGGTATATAGCGAGTAAATCCTGGTATTTCTTCTCCTCCTTGAGTATAGCCGCAGCCTCCCGCAGAAGCTCCGGATTGCGGCTCTGCTGATAGAATTTTTGAAGAATTCTGGCGCGTATCGATTTATTCCCGAGTTTAGCGGTAGCATCAAGCGCTGACCAATAAAGATCATCCTCTGCCCCACTACCTGCAGTGAGAGCTTCCTGATAAAGGAGTTCCGCCACGGTTTGCGCCCCGGCTTTATCGCCTGCTTTGAGATAGAGTTCCAACATCTGGAGCTTCTCATAATAATTGAGCTTACCCAGAGCCAGAAGCTTCTTATCGATCTTGAGCGCCTCGGCATCCGCCCCCATCTCGGCGTACAGGTTACGCGCATCCAACAGAACCTGAAGATTATTGCTTCGCTGATACAGGCGCATATAGATATCTGCCTGCTCCCGCTTCTTCCCCGCCTTCTTAGCATAGTCTGCCGCAGCGAAGAAGATATCCTCGCTAATCGCGTTCGGATCACCCTGGAGTAACGCCTGATATACCTGCTCAAAATACCGCTCCGACTCCTTCTCTTTCCCCAACGCCAGATATGCCTCGGCAAGGAAGATATCAATTGCCAAACTCTGCTGGTTCCGCTTGAATAATTCCTTATCAGCCAGCGCCTTCCGGTACAGCGCCACAACCTTGTCCTGCATCTTGTTATTACGATAGATCTGTGCGGCATCAATAAGTAGACCGAGATCGCCATTCAATGCAAAAAGCCTCTGCTCATACTCGGCTCGCTGTAGACTCTTCCCGTCATTCGGCAGCACCGCCAGAATCTTCCAGTAGAGATCAAGCTTCTCCGGATACTTTCCGATTGCAACCTTGAGCTCTTTGAGTAAGAGTTCTTTTTGATTTGTCCATTCAAGCAAGGTAATATAATTCAGCCAGTCGGCATAATCCGCGTCATCAGAGGTTATAACCTTCCTGGCGGTTGCCACTGCCTTCTCAGGCTCTCTGAGTTTGATCCAGGTAGAACGGAGTACCCTGAGTATATTCAGCGGCAGATCGTTAAACGCTGCCACCTTGTCTGCATAGTACTTCATTTTCTCCTGATTATTATTCCAGATAAAGAACTCTAGAGCCGAATAGTAACTATCCATTGTCTGCTCAATGCTGGCAATTTTTTCGCGTATCTCAGCAACACCGGTCATATTGAGCTGCCACTGCTGATAGGTTTGAATATTTTCGAGCAGCTTGAGTCGCTCCGGACTGTCCTTAGGGAGCAAACTCAGCTTGTACTCGGTAAATTCTACCGCTTTTTTTAGTTCCCCAAGGCGCACCGAGAGATTGATCAGCTCGTCGATATTCTTCTTCTTGTCCTTCTCCAACAGCGCTACCGCATCTTCAAATTTGGAATTTTCAATATACAGAGGTAATATTTCTTTCGCAACCTTCTCAATATTTCCGCCCCGCTCGAGATAGTCGTCAAGCACCTTCAACGCAGTCTCAGGCTGGTTATCGGCATTATACCCCTTGGCCAGCTCTACCACCGTGCGGTAATCGAGCGGATTCTTCTTGATTACCGACTCGAGTTTAGCTTCCGCACTCTGAATCTTTCCAGACCGCGCCAGCAATACCCCCTGCTCCTTCTCATTCGGCAGAAAGATGATCACCACCATGATTATCACCGCGGCAAAAGCAATAAGATGCCATATTTTTAAATTCATCTACTACCCCTCAAACCGGTATTTACGCCGGATACAATCGTAATAATAAGCTGAAAACAGCCCGCTCTCAGTACATATCGACAACTAAAATACTATTTCTTAATTATCTTTACAACTCTACTCGTAAAGTCTGTCCCACCTCAACCATCCACTCCTAGGCTCACCCCTCCCGGATCTTGCTTACACTGCACATACACTCTAATTTGCTGCATATTTATATATTAAGCCTGCAGCAAGCATTCATATGATCAAAACCTAAAATTTCATAATAATCATTATCCCTAAAATTTTATCGCCAGATAACGAGGCTACCAACTAATGTTCAAATGTAACTGGATATATCATCAATCCAATCTACATCCAACTCAAAAGAACATTTGACATTTATAGTAATAGAGTATATAAGTGAATTCTCCAAAAGATTATACACAACCGTAAATCTGCCGCGACAATACCCATCTCGGTAATTACCGGAACATTTTTTATCACTAGAAAAAAAGGTCTATTCCATGGATACCCTCTCATTATCCTGTTATCAGCCGGGAAAACCGGCGACCAGACTGGTCAGCTTATTCCTTATCCTGCTCATTATCGCCTCTGGCGCTAGTATGCTGCTCAAGCTGAATTTCACAGCCAAGGTAAACCGCATCAACACGCTTATCCATACCATGTCTGAAGAAGAATTCAAAAATAAGGAGATAAGTGCTGAGAGTCGAGCCGAGGTTGACAAGTTACTCGCCGAAGCGCTGGAGTTTCAAGGTGCCAATATCAGCCTCTTCTGGTTTGTCATCATTCTCAGTTTCGGAGTTTTAATAACCTTCTGCTATTGGGTATACCGGATGAATAAGAATACCAGAGCACTCGGAATAAACGGACTGAAGTACACCCCATTCTGGGCTGTAGCGTGGAATCTTGTTCCGCTACTCTTCTTCTGGAAGCCCTTCCTCGCGGTAAAAGAGATCTGGCAGGCCAACCAACCAGGAACCGACTGGCGGCAGAATCGCCTGCCCCTTATCTTCTTCCTCTGGTGGTTTAGCTTCATCCTCCTGGCGGTCGCTGGCATGAGTAGTCTTCTGGACAACCCGGAATTCACCCAGATAGATGAGATCATCTACGCCTCAACTACTTTTACCATTCTCTATGGGATCAAACTTATCTACACCGCCCTGACCCTGGCAGTCGTGATCAAAATTCAGCAGGCGCAAAACCGAATTTACGCCGCCGAACAGATACGGTTACAAGATAGGACAAAATCAACTGAAGGGGTCATACCGACAGCTTCCGAGGTTGCCAACAAATCCTGGAAACAGCAATAAACCCGCGGCTCTATATTTTAATTGCAGCCCGAGATCAAACAGATAAAAGTTATAATTACACAGAGACAAAGGATTACAGACGATGAATTACTGCTTTATTGATACTGCTATCTCCAGACTACTGTTACTTGCTGAAAATTCTAAATTACGGCGTATTAGTTTTTATAGCGCAGAAACTGCCGGAATTGAATTAGGAGCCGACTGGATTGAGGACATTTCTACTTTTACCAGTATTATAGAACAACTCCAGGAGTATGTTGCAGGCAAGCGTCAGAAATTTGCTGTAGACTTTGTCTTGAGCGGAACTGCTTTCCAGCAGGAGGTCTGGAGTAAATTACTGGAGATTCCCTACGGTCAGACCAGTAGCTACCAGGAGATTGCTGGTGCTCTGGGCAGGCCGAACGCCGCCCGGGCGGTAGGCTCTGCCTGTCGGCTCAATCCGTTACCACTAATCATACCCTGCCACCGGGTTATCGGAAGTAGCGGCAAGCTAACCGGCTTTGCCGGTGGACTTACAATCAAAGAACGTTTACTCCAGCTCGAACAACAGAGCAATCAAAACGTACATGCCAAATATAATAATAACAAAAAACTGCCTTCTCCCGAGAACCAGTAAGAAGGCAGTTTATTATACTATTTCTAAATTATACTGAGTTATACCGACAGTTCATCCAGACAACGCCAGAGCGGTTTATCTTCCTGTACCGCTTTCTGCTGCGCCAAAGCAAGAATATCTCTAGCTTGAGAACGGGTCAAAAGGATACCCCGCTGACGAAAGTAATGAACTACCGATGACGAACCGCTATGCCTACCGACTACGATACTCCTAGTATTCCCGATCTCTTCAGGGGCGAAGGGTTCGTATGCCCGTTTATCACAGAGCATCGCATTGACATGCACCCCGGATTCATGGGCAAAGACATTCTTACCCACCAGCGGCTTATTTACCGGAAGCGCCACTCCACTCATCTCCTCGACCGCTTCGGAGAGCAATTTAAGACGTTTGCAAGAGATATTACAGTCAATATTATGAAATTTTTTAAGCCCCACTACTACCTCAGCGAGAGGGGCATTACCTGCACGCTCCCCGAGTCCGTTAACGGTTACGTCCGCACAGGTAGCACCACCTCTAATAGCAGCAAGGGTATTGGCCGTAGCCAATCCCAAGTCATTATGAGCATGAAATCCCAGTTCGATAGCATAAACCCGGCTGGCAATCCTAGAAAATATCTCGAAGGTTCTGAATGGATCCAGCAGTCCTACCGTATCTGCTAAGCGCACCCGATCTGCTCCAGCCTCCTTAGCACAAGTAATACAATTAATAATAAAATCATTATCCGCCCGAGCCACATCCTGCAGGCCGACACTGACAAAGGCGAATTCCTTCTTTGCACGCTGCACATAGGTTGTAATCTTATCGAGCACCACCTTCTTAGGCATCTCCACGATCTGCATATGCAGTTGCGAAACCGGTACCGAGAGGTGTATAGCCTCAACCTTACAGCGCAGCGCAGCCGCCAGATCGGTCTCGCATGCTCGTGCCCATACCGTAAAGCGACAACTACCTGCATGTTCCCGAACGATATCATTGATATTTTCAATCTCTGCTTCGCCCATAGCCGGGATACCGATCTCCATCTCAGCAACACCTGACTGTGCTATCATCCCGGCAAGAGTTATCCGCTGACGCGGCGTAAAAGCGACTCCTGCCATCTGTTCACCATCGCGCAATGTTGTATCAATCAGGTATTTCATAAAAAACTCCTAAGAAGAAGTATAACCAATAATGTTGCAACCATCTACGTTAAACGGCAAATTATCAAGTAATCAGCAGATCCTCTGCAGCTTCACCTTCTTCCAACGCATCAAGAATTTGATCAAGTTTATCCTCGGAATCAATACCTCCGTACCAGAAATTATGTGGATATACCACCAGCGCCGGCCCACGGTCGCAGACCTTGAGACAGCCACATGCAGTTACCTGCGCATTGAGACCACGATCAAGGATCTCCTCTTCCAGATATGGCAGGTAATTTGCTGCTCCCTGCTTGTTACACACGCCCTGCGCTTCCCCTGACACCCTGAAGCTATTACATACAAAGATATGAAAATCTGGTTTCTCCATCACACTCTCCTCTTTACTCGTTCACTAGCCAAACACCTAAAAATGTATCCACAAAATAGCACACTTCTATATTATCGGTACCACAACGCTACGCGCAACCTGTCCCACAACCGGAGCAACCACCCTCACCACACCCAGTAATTCTCTTAGGAGCACGGATAACCTTGCCTTTATAGACCGCATCAAGTCCTTCCTCAACCAGCCCTTCCATCTCAATGCATTTTACCCCAGCCACAGTCAGTGTCTCTCGTGGCGAGTCACCGAGACCTGAACAAAGAAGCGCCCGGCAATCGGATATTACCTTTACCAACTCGCTCCAACGAGCAGCTCCCAAGCCCCTAGGCGGACACTGCCGTCTTTCAAACGGTTCATATCCAGATTTATCCTCCTTCTCCCTGAATATCCAGAGATAAGGTGCCTCTCCGAGATGGCTGTTTACCAACGCTCCTTCACGGCTCGCCACCGCGACACACGGTTGCTCCTGACAATCGGTATTCTTCGCTTCTTCCAGACTCATAATAATCTCCTTGGTAGCTTCCTCTCCGAGTAATCCGGCTGCATCAGCCCGGCAGCGCATACAATGTGCCATCTGCGGCAAATACTTCCTGGCCACATCACGTATCTTATTCATAAACTCAGGTTTTGGCTGCTCTTTATCTGCGAACTTTGTTCCTGCAACCGGAAAGAGCGGCATAAGATTGAGAATACTCGCTCCCAGTTCCTTTGCTTTCTTGGCCACGACATCAGTAACATGGTCATTCACACCCGGCACCACAATCATATTGACCTTGACACTCACCCCGGTCTGAGCAATCTTTTCGACCGCCTCAAGCTGACGCTGAAGGAGCAAACTCGCCCCGGCCTCACCACGATAGATCGTACCATTATCATTGACCCATTCGTAAATCTCTGCCCCAATATCGGAAGTCGGAGCACATATAGTTATAGTCACATGGCTCACCTGGAGTTCAGCAAGCTCGTCGATATACGGTGCCACACCCAGACCATTGGTAGCGATACAGAGGAGCATCTCAGGATACTTCTGACGAACCAGACGCAATGTCCGCATGGTCTCCTCAGGATTGGCAAACGGGTCTCCAGGTCCGGCAATTCCAACAACACTCAGCTTGGGCTGGAGTTCAATCAACTTCTCCAGCCAGACCATAGACTGCTCCGGTGTCAAAACCGAACTGGTCACTCCCGGTCTAGTCTCATTAGCGCAATCATACTTACGGTTACAGAAGCCACACTTGATATTACACTTAGGGGCAACCGGCAGATGTACTCTGCCATACTCATGGCGTGCCTTGGCATTAAAACATGGATGCTTATCGTGATCAATCATAATACTACCCTCACCCTCTGTTTGCGGACTTGAGCCAAAGGTTACTAAGTCTGCAAAAAATCTCTTTATAGAAGAAGTCGAGCTCACACTCCCGTATACACCAAGAGCCCTTTCGTTACATATATGTGTAGCCCCACTCACCATCATGCTGTCTCTGTTCGATTACTGCGTTTACAATACGGTCGAAAAGCTCCTGCGTACCGCGGTAACCGATATGCCCCACTCGCGCGCCGCCGAAACGGTCATGAATCGGAAAGCCGACGCGAATAAGTGGAATCTTAAGTTTACGGCTGAGCATATAGCCCTTGCTGTTACCAATGAGCAGATCCGGCTTGAACTTCTCGATAGCCTCGCCCATATCCTCAAAATCGGAGTTATCCAGAATCACGGTATCAGCACTACCTACATCACCCAGTTTTTTGATCTCACCCGCAAGTTTACCACTCATACCTCCGGATACTACTGCCACCGTTTTTATGCCGATCTCACCCAGGAGTGCGGTTATGCCGTAGACCATGTCCTCATCGCCGAAGACTACCGCCTGCTTACCGAAGATATACTTATGCGCGTCAACATAGGCGTCTATCAGCCTGCCGCGTTCCGCCGCCAGCCACTCTGGAGCCGGTTTACCGGTCAGATACTCCAGAGTATCGATAAAGCGATCGGTATTACGTACGCCGATAGGCATCCCCAGACGATAATTCTCAACCCCATGCTCCTCTTTGAGGTACACCCCGGCAGAGTCCTTGTCACCGACACAGCTATAGAGTTCGATACTGCCCGCGCTGTCTCCAGCTCGCTTTACCAGATCTACCCCGGTACCACCTTCGGCGATCGGTCTATACTCATCCCAAGAAGGGCCGTCCAGAGTATCAGAATAATCAGGGAACATTATATAATTATCATTGAAAGCTCTGAGTATTTCCTTCAAGTAACGCAGGTCTGTCGGCGAAATCATCGCTGGGAACACATTTACATTATTGGTCTTGAATCCGGTTTTCTGAGCAAGACCGGCAATAGCCCTGGTCGTTGCAAAAAAACCATCTGCATGTGTGCCAGAATAACTCGGAGTGGAGACATTTACCATATCCGGCAGTTCAACTCCCACATGCTCTTTCTTGTACATATGAAGCAGCATCTTGATATCATCGCCGATAGTCTCCGAGAGGCAGGTTGTTGCAATCCCGAGTAACTCCGGCTTGTACTGCTCCAGCACATTGTCTACCGCTGTGGCAAAATTCTTACCGCCACCAAATATCGCTGTATTCTCAGTAAAGTTTGAAGAAGCAATATCAATAGGTTCACGGTAATGGCTGATCATATATCTGCGGATATAAGTTGCGCATCCCTGTGAGCCATGGAGTAGAGACATAGCCCCTCTTATCCCTTTAAACGCCAGACACGCTCCAAAAGGCGTACATAACTTACATGCATTTCTCGAAACACCTCTATCTTCATTGGCTTTTATCATCTCACTCTCCATTTCTTGGTAACCTTACTACGCCCTTCACCTTATTCTCCGGTTTTCACCCGCTTCTTGAACTGCCATACCGGGCTCATAACCGAAGAATGTACCTCCCGCGCAAAGGCTAGCATACCAATAAACCCACCCAACGGAATCTTACGCTCATGATTATGATCACAAAAACCTGCACCGAGCTTGAAGGCGAGTGGTCGCTCCTTTACCCCGCCGATAAAGATATCAATATTCTTCTCGCGCATAAAATATGAGAGTTCCACCGGGTTGGTATCGTCCACCAGAATCGTCCCCGGATCACAGAGTTCTCTAAGCTGCTCATAATCCTCATTGTTACCGGTCTGTGAGCCGACTAACACTGCCTGCATCCCAATAGTGCGCAGACTCCTGACCAGGGAGAAGGCCTTGAAGGCACCTCCGGTATATACCGCTGCGCACTTACCTTCTAAATCTTTCTTTATTTCAAGAAGCTGTGGATAAATCTCGGCTATCTCCGCCGCCACCAGCTCCCTTGTTTTCTCTTTTATCTCTTCAGAATCAAACTTATCAGCGACGTCATAGAGTGCGCTGGCCGTATCCTCAATTCCAACATATGATACCCTGATATAGGGTATGCCATATTTCTGCTGCATGTCCTTGGCCAGATGAGTCATTGAGCCTGAACACTGTACGATGTTGAGTGCCGCCCCATGCGCTTTACAGATATCATTTACGCGCCCATCGCCGGTTATGGTAGCAACCACCTCCACACCCATTCTTTCATAATACGAACGGATAATCTCCGTCTCATTGGCGATATTAAAATCGCCCAGAATATTAACACTATACTTACTTATTCCACTGATGTCACCAGTACCAACCAGCTCTCCCAGCGCATCGCATGCCGCCTTATAGCCATCCTTCTTGGTACCCTTGAACCCTTCAGACATCACTGGCAATACCCTGATCCCGGTCTCCTTCTCCACTTTCTTGCATACCGCTTTCATATCATCACCGATAATTCCAACAATACAGGTGGAGTAGACAAAAGCCGCCTCGGGCTTATACTTTTCAATTAGAGTAGTGAGCGACTCATAGAGCTTCTTCTCGCCTCCGTAGATCACCTCTTTCTCAGTCAGATCGGTACAGAAACTCATCCGGTGCAACTGTCTGCCGCTGGAGGTCGCTCCTCTAATGTCCCAGGTATAACTGGCACAACCAATCGGCCCATGAATAAGATGCAGAGCATCTGTAATAGGATAAAGTACAACTCGCGAACCACAGAATACACAGGCACGTTGGCTTACAGACCCAGCGAGTGAATTTTTCCCACACTCCATCTCAAAATTCTTAGCATCAGTACGATGAATCTGCTTCTTACGCTTCTCTAGAATACCGTCCATAATAACACTCTCCTATGCAACAAAGCGCCTTTTAACTCAAGAAACACAGGTAAAAACATATAAGTCAGTAGGCGCTTTGGTATTCATCTAAAAATAGCCCGCGAGCTGTACCACGAAAGGAACCACTAAAATTACTTCAATTTACTTCCGCACTACATAACCAGTTCAAACTTCTCTTCTGGTGCTTCCACATCCTTCTTACTGAGGAAGATATCCAGCATCTTCTCAACGAGTCGCAACGCTCCGGTATAACCCACACTTGGGAAGTAGGAGTGACCGACACGATCGTAAATAGGGAAACCATGGCGTAGCAGCGGAATTCCCTCATCACGTTCAATATACTTACCGTAGCAGTTTCCAATCATCAAATCAACCGGATTATTCTTGATAAGCTGGTGCAAGAGATACATATCTGCCTGCTGCCCGATATATACATTCTCCGCCACATACTTCTCGCCCAGAGCCGCTTCAAGGCGGCGGCGCAGAGCTTTTTCACCTGGAGAACCAGTAATAATGCACGCAGGAATCATATCAAGATCGACTACGAACTGCGCCAGTGATACCAACTGATCAGGGTCACCATACAGCGCAACCCTCTTACCATAGAAATACTGATGCATATCGGTAATCACATCTACAAGTCGACCGCGTTCACGGGTAATCTCATCCGGTACTGCCACCCCGGCAACCTTGCGCAGCGTATCGATAAAGGTATCGGTTGCAGTCAGACCAATCGGCAGTTCGATGATTGAAGGCCTGACCTTGCATTTTACGTCTAACGCCTTTGCACCGGCTGCAGAACAGGTTGGCCCAAGTGCAACTGTTGCCTGTGAACTACCGGACATGGCAATATCCTCAATAGTAGCTCCACCTTTTGGATAGAATTCATGTTTACCGGTCATTGGCGTATCAAGTACGTCTGAAGTATCGGGGAACATGATAGTCTTTATTTCCATGGCCTTACAGAGTCTCTTGATCTCCCGCATATCTGAAGGCTCAACCCAACCTGGGATAATATTTACAGTACGCAGTTTGTCCTCTGAAATTTCAGCCAGACCGTCCACCATTCCCTTGACCATATTGGAAAATCCAGTCACATGCGAACCAACATAACTCGGGGTATTACAGTAGATAATCTTCTTCCCTTCAGGCACTTTACCGTCATCATGCGCCTTCTTGGTCATCTGTGTCAGGTCATCACCGATAGTCTCAGAGAGACAGGTTGTATGAATCGCAATTACTTCTGGGTCATAGACCGTAAAGATATTATTGATCGCCTGCACCAGGTTGGCCTGACCACCAAATACCGAACTACCTTCAGTAAATGAACTGGTTGCCGCCATTACCGGCTCTTTATAGTGACGAGTAAGAGCCGAACGGTGATAAGCACAGCACCCTTGTGAACCATGGCTATGTGGCAAGCAACCATGAATACCAAGAGCAGCGTACATTGCACCGACAGGCTGACAGGTCTTTGCTGGGTTTACTGTCAGGGCTTTACGCTCTTTTATCTCGTTCGTTGTATGTCGTAAAAGCATTATACTTCTCCTATAGTTACAAATTGTGTTACGCCTGATCGGTACTAGACTCAGATGTTGGAGTCATTTCCGCAGCGCTGTCGGTGGCAACGCACCACCAATCAAATATATTAAGCGTTAAAAGATCCTTCCAGAGTTGGCTCAGACTTCTTAGCCCATGGCGCATTGACATGGCGCCAAATATTGGCATTGACCAAACGATCGATCTCTGTATACCAATTCTTTGCTCCGGCAAACGCCGCGTACGGACCACCATAATCGTAACTGTGTAGCTGTTTACATGGGATGCCCTTCTTCTGTACGCCATATTTTTCTTTGATACCAGCACAGTAGACATCAGGCTTATAGTAATCAAGAAGCTGTTCAGTCTCGTACTCACTCAGGTCATCGATAACAAAACTACCATTTTCCATTTCAGGCATCATACCTTCATAAGTCTTGAATGGTACACCTTCAGCCGCAAGCGTCTCCAGTTCATCGTCACTCTTACGCGGGTTGAATCTCTCCGGATCGGCAGTAACTTCAAGTTCTTCAATATTTCTACTATCCGCATCGACCTTGATCGAAGGCAGAACCTTACGTCCTTCATAGTCATCACGGTGTGCAAATTCATAACCGGCTGCAATTGTTTTCATGCCAATATTTTCAAAGAGTAACTGATAGTGGTGTGCGCGGCTACCACCAACAAAGAGCATCGCAGTCTTACCCTGACACCTGGCCTTGATCTCATCCCGTAGCGGCACAATATCGGCCATCTCTTCTTCAATTACCTCTTCAACTCTATCGATCAGCTCCTTATCGCCGAAGAACTGCGCAATCTTCCGGAGTGATTTAGCGCTGGCTTCTGGGCCGATGAAGTTAGTCTTGATCCACGGCACGCCAAACTTTTTCTCAATCATATCTGCAACATAGTTGATTGATCTATGGCACATAACCCCATTGAGGTCGGCGTGATGCGCCTGCTCCATAGTATCAATTGTTGAATTACCTGAGAAGGTAGAGATCAAAGTGATACCGCACTTCGCGAGCAAATCCTCAATCAAGAACGCATCACCACCAATATTATACTCACCCAACAAATTGAACTTGTACTTACCTTCCGGCACACTGTCATTATTACCGATAACGTGTCTAAAGAGCTGGTTGTTGGCGATATGGTGCCCTGCAGACTGCGACACACCCTTATACCCTTCACAAGAGAAGCCGAAGATATTGATACCAAGCTTTCTCTTCATTTCTCTACATACCTGGTGAATATCGTCACCGATCAGACCAACCGGACAGGTAGAGAAGACAGAAATATTCTTTGGCTTGAAGTTATCATAGGCTTCCTGAATAGCCTGTGCCAATTTCTTCTCACCGCCGAAGATAATCTCGCTATCCTCCATATCGGTTGAGAAACAGTAGGTCATATACTGATCATGCTCGTCACTTGCCGGCTTGGTCTGGTTACGTCTAGTCAGCCATGAATAAAAACCGCAGCCTATAGGACCATGCGTAATATTGATGATATCTCGAGTCGGACCGAGTACCACACCCTTACAACCGGCGTAGCAACAACCTCTCATGGTAATAATACCAGGTACGGTACGCACATTAGCGCTGATCTCCGGCACCTGATCGCCATCTTCTACCTTGTTGATGATAAACTGCTTTGCACGCTTCCTGGCAACCTTTGGAGGATATTTTGCTAGTATTTCCTCTTTCACCACATTTGGATCTAATGATTTATTCTCACTCATTGTGAAAACTCCTATAATTATCTAACAACTCGGAGAGCTCTTCTGAGACGAGGTTTATGAGTTACCATTCTCGTCAAGTACAGCATCTCCAGAATCTCCAGTTCGCACTCTGATCGCCTCTTCAACCGGCTTAACAAAGATCTTTCCATCACCCTTCTGCCCGGTCTGGTTGACCTTGATAATAGTCTGCACCGCAGTATCCACCATCTTATCAGGTACGACAATCGTAATCATTCTCTTAGGTATCAGCTTAGGACCGCCCAACTGATTGATCGCTTCTTCCACGCCTTCTTCAGCACCCTGCAGCAAGAGATAATCCACCTGTCCTTTACCTCTGCCTACTACCTTTCTTGCAGTAAATGAAGGGAGATCAACCGCCGCCAGTGCTTCCTTTGTAGCGTTCATCTTATTCATGCGAATAATCGCTAAAATCTCTTTCATTATAACTCTCCCATAACTTATAATTGTATTAGAGTTCTTTCTTACCAGAACTTACTGTGTATGCTTCTTCAACCACTGAAATAAAGATCTTACCATCACCGAACGCTCCTTTATTACCTGAGCGCGCAGCTTTGAGAATGGTCTCGACCACAAAGTCTTTATCAGCGTCATGGATAACTGTAAAGATCATTTCCTTTGGAAGTTCGTCATACGAGATTTCACCAACCTTCACACCACGCTGTTTACCTCTACCATAGACATCCATTTTGGTTACTGACGGGAAACCAGCATACATTAGAGCAGCGAGGACCTCATCAACTTTTTCAGGTCTCACAACCGCACGTATCATCAACATTATCTCTTCTCCTATGATATAAAATACTTATTAATACAACCCCACGACAGCACTGAAAAACCTCTCCAATCAGCTCCGCGGCACTCACAGTGGCCCCTTGCCACATTTTCCATTTGCGTACGCCAAGGCGGGTAAAGACACTGGATTTGTTGGTTTTGAGTCATCTGAAATCTGATAATCAAGATAGGTACATCAAGTAATCAGCCTTTCTTCGCATCTCTATCCCGCCGGCGCAATAGACTTCATCAATACTGCATCAATTCTTACTGTTCGAAGAGACCGAAATCCATCAGAAGTTTTTCCAGTTCACTGATCTGTAGTGGCTTTGGCACAACAAACATATCGTTACCATCAATATTCTTAGCCAGAGCGCGGTATTCATCAGCCTGAGGCGCTTCAGCGTTCCAGTCGATAACTGTCTTACGATTGATCTCAGCACGCTGCACGTCATTATCACGTGGTACGAAGTGAATCATCTGAGTACCGATCTGCTTGGCAAGCTGTTCGATCATCTCTCTTTCGTTGTCAACCTTTCGGCTGTTACAGATAAGCCCCCCCAGCCTTACACCGCCGGCCTCGGCAAACTTCATAATACCTTTACAAATATTATTAGCAGCATACATCGCCATCATCTCACCAGAACAAACAATATAAATCTCTTGCGCCTTACCATCACGGATCGGCATAGCAAAACCACCACATACCACATCACCGAGTACGTCATAGAAAGCATAGTCGAGTCCTTCGCTCTCATCATACGCCCCAAGCTGCTCGAGCATGTTGATTGAAGTGATAATACCACGACCCGCACAACCAACACCAGGTTCTGGACCACCAGACTCTACATTCCAAGTTCCGCCGTAACCTTCCTTGCGAATATCATCAAGTTCGACGTCTTCACCCTCCTCACGCAGAGTATCCAGAACGGTTTTCTGTGCCAGACCACCGAGCAACAGACGGGTTGAATCAGCTTTTGGGTCACAACCTACAACCATCACCTTCTTACCCATCTCCGCCAATGCAGCAACGGTGTTCTGAGTGGTTGTAGACTTACCAATACCACCCTTACCATAAATAGCAACTTTTCTCATTTCAAATCTCCTGTTGTGGCATTACCACTTCTCATCGAACAAAGCAAAGCTATAGAACTTAAACTACGACCAGCTTGAACTCAGCTACAGCTTTATCCTCATTCCCAAAAACATTAAAAAACCACTTCCGTGTTTCATCAAGTTGTCTGTTTTCTTTCTTCATTTTCTTGTTTGTTACAGTAATACTTATGCCATAGTCGTGCCAGAAATTAATTTCACCAATTTTTTTTGCATAATATTTTTAAAACTCCTGCAAACCCCTAATTTTCAGGTAATTTTATAACTAACAAAAAATATTCTCATGTTTCAAAATTGTTAGCTGTCCCACCGCCAACTCTTCACGATACACAACAAATCTGTAACATCTATCATTTACAAGCCACAATACTACATATAACTTATTATTCAAAAACAACTTACAAACAGGCACAACATTTTCGTCACGCGCGTTGCAAAATTGTCACACAACAATTTTGTCATTACTACAGATTTTCCTCTAACAAAATCTCAATGAGCACACGGCTATTGCAGGCAAAATAAACAAATGCGGAGCAGGTAATCCCTGCTCCGCATTTGTTTATTCCAACCATTCTATATAACCAATAGCCGCTCAACCCTTGATCGCAGTTCAATCATTCATGTTTGGTTTGCACCACAATTGAAGCCGTTGTTCCCACTCTGAGTTGTACAGACTCAGGCACCTCCTTGAGCACAATATTCACCGGTATCCGCTGCGCCAGGCGTATCCAAGCAAATGTCGGCTTGACATTGGCCAGGAGATTTCCACCTTTGCTCCCATTCTCACGCGCAATGCCCCAGTCGATACTCTGAACTTCTCCTTCAAGGTGAATATGTGGATATGCTATCAGAGTAACAATGGCCTTATCTCCCAACTGCATCCGACTCACATCATCCTCGAGAAAAAAACCGTAAATCCAATAACTGCTGGTATCTATCAGCGCAATAGCCGGCTCATCCTGCACTACCTGCGAACCAATCCGCAATTTCAAATTGGTAATATAACCGCTTGCGGGAGCACGCACCTCAACAAATTTCATATTCAACTCTGCCAGTTCGAGTTCAGCCTTAGCCTGTCTGAACAGAGAATTATTCTTTCCAATCTCTCCCCGTGAATCCTCAGACTTTGCCAGCTCTTCGCGTGCTGCCGCCAGTTTGAACCGGATCTGCCGAAGTTCATCCTCGGCCTGCTCCACCCGAACCGAAGTATTAGCCTGCATATTCCGTTCGTCCCCGGCGGCAGAAGCCGAATCCACAACATTCGCCTTTTGGCGATTATTTTCATCTACCGCTTGCCGTAAATTTTTCAGCCGCTGCTGAGCCTGTCCCAATTCCGCTTCCGCCTCCCTTACCTGCTCCCTATTGAGCTGCACCTCCACGCTCATCGCCTCAAGTTCATTCTTGATCCTCTGCAGATTGGCTCTAGCACTATCTAGCTTGAGTTTGAAGATACTGGGATCAATCTTAAAGAGGAGTTGCCCTTGTTTGACAAATTGATTATTCACAACCGGCAGTTCGACTATCGGCCCTGAGACCCGCGGAGCTATCTGAATAACCTGCGCCGCTACCTGCCCGTCTCTGGTCCAAGGATTGAGCAGACTCTCCTTGTACTCCCAATATAGAAATACAGTCGCGATTAAGACGACGATCCCGGTCAAAACATAGCGCAATCTATTGGTCATGATTTCTCCTGGTTTCAATATCACTCTTCCCTGTATGCAGTCACCCTAAAATAGGGTCTATACAAAAATAAAGCGATAAATTAATAAAGAAAATATAACAGCCAGACTCAGAAAAAAAAGCATGACATGATAGACATACCTAGTCACCCGCAAACGCGCCAGTACCACGACCACAACGTATGCCAGTAGTATTCCGAGTATTGCCGCAGGCAGAAGCGGCGGCATACACACTCCACAAATAGACAGTTCCACCGGTACCGGATTCATAAACTCTCCTCTCTACTTATAACAGCCAGCCCTTATAATCTAAATTCACTAAGAACCTTAATGTTGCTCGCTTCAACAATCCGCAGATAACGCCTCAACGCCGAGACAATCGTATTATGATGCCCAAGCAATCGATAAATACGCTCTACCTCCACGTGATTTACAGTGTTCTCACGCCCATACCGACAAAGCTTCTTCTCTATCTGTGCATTCAAATCTTTACGCAAGGTATAAAGACGATTATACTCATTATCCGCACAATAAGCTTGCTTCTTGGCCAATACTGCAAACTCCGAACTCAAACCGGCAGCATAAGCATAATACTCCTCGCTGAGTAGCGCCATCAATTTCGAACTATCTATAAGTTCACGCAAAAGAACTATTTTATGTAGATGTATAGAAATAGTTCTGACACTATCCCCGATATCCTCCAAATCCTCGCCTCTAAGCTCAGGAAACTTCTTCAGGTCTATCGCGGGGAGCCACTCCCCCAACTTCTCAGGGATATTCTCAACATAAAAATTACTGGCATCACTCAACCACCGACTGATAATACCTGACTTGAGCGGAACAAAAAGGTCTTGAGATGAACTACAGGCATTCCTCCAAAAGCGCCGAAGCAGCGAGTATGAGACATTCCCCGGATGCATTGATTCCGGCAAGAATGCCATAAACATCAAAAACATCACGATAAAGGCAAACATCATCGACATGGTCAGCAATTGCATAAGATCATGCTGCTGGGGATTGGATATCGAGAGTACGGCCAGAGTTATCCCCAGAGCAAAGGTCTTATTGATCTGATCACCACTTTTACCGAAGTAATATGATACCAGAAAGGCAAAACCGAAGATCAGAGCGCCAAGAGAAAGGAATCTAGTCATATAGGGCAGAACAAAGATATACAATACCGAGGCGATGACAATGGCATAACAGAAGGGTTTTATCAGCGTCTTAACCGGTATCTTCGGCGAGGTGAGAAAAGCCATACTGAAATTTGTCGCGAGAATAACAAAGTTTATTTCACCGGGCAGCGGCAGGTAGAGTGAGGCGATAAAGGCTATCCAGAGGGTCATTATCACTCGTATCGCCGGGATCAGCCTCTCCCGATCAATGACCGGCAATTTGAGCCGCCTGGATATTGAAGTATCTATAAAGTAGGTCTCTTTTCGATTAGCCATGCACTCAACGATATTGGCGCTGAGTCGGCATAACTTATTGAGTCGCTGTTTAATCATGGCGATCAAAGCTTTTTCACCCACGGGATAACGTTCAAATTCAACGGTATCGACCTCGACAACGATATCAGGAAACTCTGGGGGGGGAATATCCTCCACGCAACGGCGAAAGAGATAAGCAAAGCGCTCATTCAACACCCGGTCGACTTCTTCAATATGCTTGAGAACAGCTTTAATCGTCTCGGGATCTTCCTCCCCTTCAACCCGGCGCAGACCGCGAAGATCATTCGCCGTTTCCCGTAACACCTCCAGTTCAGCGAAGAATTTAGCGAGCGTATTCTGCAGATACACCCATCTGTCTCTACGCGCAAAGATCTCCGGAGTATCAATACTCGAACCAGCGAGTTCGGTGGAAAACTCTGCAAATTTGACTCTGAACTCAAGATGAAGCTTGGCTTGGGTCTTAGCAACGCGATTATAGACTATGGCATTATAACTCTCGCGGTATTGCGCCTGCAGACTACGGAATAGTTCCTCAGCAATATGCACAATCTTCCCGGAAGATAGCTCAGGCCAGATCAACAGATTGACCATGGTCATCACCATCACCCCAAGTCCGGTCTGCTCAATCCTAAGCACAGTAGTATCGAAGGTAACCTGGCTATCCATCCCCCCTTTGAGACACATAAGTAGGCTGACATAACCGGCTATGCGGAAAAAATACGGGATAAACTTGCCTGTACTCATATACGCACAGAAAAATATATACAGGGATATCGTCAGCATGAACACCCACATCAACTGGGGTAACACCGACATTAGCAGAAAGGTAACCACCGCAGCAGCACAGGTACCGAGCAGTCTCAGCCCGGCCTTACCCAGCGACTGTCCCGCCGACGAGAGACTGCAGAAGATAACGGTAAAACCCGCCCAGTATGGATTCTCCCAATCCATTACCAGTGAGATCCAATACACTATCAAGAGTGAGAGTGCGATCTTAATTGAGTCCTTGACATTGCGCGAAAGGGTAAACATGCCTACATTTTAGTACCGACAAAATATCTGTAAAGCAAAAAAATACCATTATCAACACAAACGAAAGGCTAAGCTAACTCTGCGCTATTTCACGCCGAATAGGGGTATCCAAGCTCCGTAGCTACATCGGCGGTAACCCGTATCATCAATTCAATATCCTCGACATTCAAGCCTTTGGCCGAGAAAGCATCGGCGAGCGGACAGAGATTCTGCAAACGCTCAAGCTTCTGCAGATCCTGAGTTAGTTCGGCAGGAAAAGGCTTGATACGCTCATACGAATTTATCAGATCGGTAAAGGTATGATTATCTGCAATATCCCCATTACCCATAAGGTAAGCCATAAAATACTTCTCAATTGTTATCCCGAGAAGATTATAACAGATATCGGCATTGAATATCTCAGGCCGACGCCGCCAGCCATTTACCGCGGTCTTATGATACTTCTTCGCTTCACCCAGAAATTCCGCCGCACTGCAATCATCTTCTACATACATAAATAACTCCTTTAACATTATAATGTTTCTAGTTCAAATCACCTCAAATTTATATTATACAAATAATGTACCATACACAGCCGTAATCTTTCCTTTTTACGCTAATCCAACATTATACACTCCCAGCACATCCATATTTATCAGTGTTTATCCTACCTTAACCCACTCAAAACCGAGTCTACAATATATTCTACAAACAGCATATTATATACTCACCAAATTACATTTACGACAAATTTGTCATTTCCTACCGCCATATCAGACAAAATTGTCATGTTCTTACCGGATATAATAAAATTGATAAGAGCCAATGTTAAAAAAACTACCCTTGCTGTTACACGCTTAAAAATACCATTCCCCATTCCAGCGACTACTCGACAACCCGGGCGCTTTTACGCAACACCCCAGCATCTCCAACTTCGCTCAAAGCCGAAATACCCCTTACTATTCAACTTTACGTAATTTATTTAACACTTCAACTTAAGTATATATGCCACTTATCACCCTCTCCTCAGACAATATAATGCATACTACTTAACTTATGACTATCACTCACTCCAGATATAATCCCTAGCCTTATTCAGTCATATAATTGTCTAACCCCAAACCTTATCCGGATATTCTCCGCTTAAACTGGCACGACAATTGTAATAAGGAGAAATGTTATGATTACAAAAAATTTTAAGACAATTTCGTAAGAAATAATAACTGCAAAGGAGCCTATGATGTTAGAATCAAACCGTATAAGTATTAAAACCCTCCTTCTGATCCTACTTCTTCTATTTGGTTCACTGCAACTTCTGGCCAATAGCGCAGAGCTCAATGTCTATGCTGCGGCCAGTACCACCGGGCCACTGATGGAGATAGCCCAAGCCTTCGAAAAAGAGACCGGCATCAAAATCAAAACCTCATTTGCATCTTCAGGTGTACTGGCGCGCCAGATTGAGCAGGGTGCCGAGGCCGACATCTATATCTCTGCCTCGAAAAAATGGGCGGATTACACCGAAGAAAAAGACCTTTTAATCCCTAGTACCCGCAAAAACTTCCTCACCAACACCCTGGTGTTTATTACCCCTAAAGGCAGCCCTTCAGCAGTAAAAATAGTTTTCAGTCCGGACTTTGATCTACCCGCCGAATTAAAGAGCCGACTCTCCATCGGTAATCCTGAGTTTGTACCTGCAGGCAGATATGCCAAGGAAGCAATGTCGCATTTCAACTGGTGGGAGGGTTTCCAGGGCAACAAACGTCTGATTCTGAGCAAAGACGTCCGAGCCGCGCTCCGAGTTGTAGAGACCGGTGAAGCCGAACTCGGGGTGGTCTACGGTTCTGACGCCAAAACCTCGGATAAGGTCATCTTAGCCGCTACGTTCCCTAAGGATAGTCATAAACCCATTATCTATGTTATCGCTGCGGTAAAGGGCGGCAGTGAGGACGCTGGCAAGTTTATTGATTATATCTTTTCAGCCCAGGCAAGCGCGATATTCAAGAATTTCAGTTTTATCCCCTTGCCAAAGGAATAATATAATTTTCCCTTTCATTAAATTTAAAAATATAATATACATTATAGTACAGACATGTGTTGTTATTAAACTATTATATCCTTTACACAAACGCTTGGAGCAATATAGATCTACGATTTACAAGTTGAGATTTTGAATTGACTGTTCTGAGGGTCATAGACCTTCGAGGTAGTTTGTGGGATTGACTGAGGTCTAAGCTTTTGGCGCAGAGCATTCTTCAGAGCTTCACCTCTCAGCTTCCTATAAGTTATATTCTTAGTTTTTATTCGTCTGCTCATACAACCTTCGACCTACTTTCGCCCGAACAGCGGGCAAAGTAGGCAAAATGTCGCCAGCTTGGTGACCATTGTATTGTTTAACCGGAATATAAAAATCACTCAGGTGATTTCCCTGGTATACAGGGTATTAAGGAGTATAACTTAGTAGCCTATTACCAAGGATTTCCCCAAAAACAAGTCTGGATATTCTAATTATTATATGCAGTTGCGTAACAGGATAAAGATATTATGGAATTGAGCAGTATCGTATCCGCAGATGAATTCGATGCAGTCATTATCTCCATGAAGGTGGCGGTTCTCTGTGCGGTCATCTCCAGCCCCATTTCCCTCTTACTGGGCTGGATACTGGCGCGAAAAAGTTTTCACGGCAAGCCGCTACTCGATGCCCTGATACATCTGCCACTGGTTTTACCACCGGTAACAGTAGGTTACCTACTGCTACTGACTCTGGGTATTCATGGTTTTGTCGGCCGTTATTTATTCGACTGGTTCGGCATTCGCCTGGCCTTCAATTTTTATGCCGCAGTTATCGCTTCGGTAGTGGTATCTCTGCCCTTATTTGTACGTTCGGTGCGCCTCTCTTTCGAGCTTGCCGATCAAGGCATTGAAGATGCGGCTCGCACCCTCGGTGCCGGCAAGATACGCACCTTCCTGGTTATTACCCTGCCCCTAGCACTCCCCGGCATTCTTTCAGGTTTTGTTCTCTCCTTTGCCCGGAGCCTCGGCGAATTCGGAGCGACCATGACCCTGGCTGGAAATATTGAAGGCGAGACCAGAACCCTGCCGCTGGCAATATACAGTTTTATGAACGTTCCAGGAGGAGAGGGCGCAGCGATGCGACTGGCAGGCTTATCTATTATTCTCTCGCTAGGAGCGTTCTTTGCCTCTGAATACCTGGCAAACCGGGCACGTACCAAAACCGGCAAAGCTTAGTTATACCGTAGATCAAGGATTGACGTAATGCGCTTAGAGATTGATGTAAAGTTGAGACAGGGTGATTTTGACCTGGAGCTCAGTAGCAAAATAACTGAAAACACTCTCGGCATTTTTGGTGCTTCTGGAGCTGGCAAGTCGACGCTTCTCCATCTCATCTCCGGTTTAAAAAAACCGAACACTGGGCGTATTATTCTTAACAACCGAGTACTCGTCGATACCGCAACGAAGATCTTCTTGGAGCCCCAACAGCGCAGGCTCGGCGTCGTCTTTCAGGACGGTCGCTTATTCCCTCACCTGAGCGTAAAGAAGAATCTGCTCTTCGGCAGTAAAAACCACAAGAAATCAGCAAAGCGGGACTCCGCAAAATTAGATTTTTCCAGTGTCGTCGAGACCCTGGAACTCGAGCATCTTCTAGAACGCCGACCAGCGAATTTATCGGGGGGCGAGCGCCAACGCGTTGCTATCGGCAGAGCCCTCCTCGCCAATCCCGAGCTACTGCTCTTTGATGAACCGTTCTCAGCAATTGATACCAGTAAGCGTCTGGAACTGCTCCCGTATATCAGCCGGGTGCAGCGAGAGTTTAATCTCCCACTACTGATAATCAGCCATGATCTGCCCGAACTGCTCCAGCTCTCTGATCAGCTCCTACTTATTGAAGAGGGTAAACTCCTCGCTCAGGGCAACAGCCGTGAGTTGATCTTCAGCACCCATGCGAGCAAGCGACTGCTGGAATCCGGTGTCAGTTCGAGTTTTTATGGTGTCGTCACCGCTAAATATCAAGCCGAAGGAACAGCACAAATTACGATTATCAACCCCGAAAGCTCCTCCACTGCTGCCGCTCCGCGAATTCTGGCACCATTCCAGAGTTCAATAGGCAAAGGCGAGTATGTCCGAGCTCAGCTCGCTCCTGAAGACATTATTCTCTCTTCAGCGCCGGTAGAATACATCAGCGCTCAGAACCAGCTCCGGGGGGTAATCACCCGCTCCCGGCGCCTCGGCGGGCGAACCCTGGTCGAAGTAGACTGCTCAGGTTTCAAACTGATCACCGAGGTCACCAACAAATCCAGTTCTGAATTTTCGTATACTCCGGGTCGTAACCTCTGGGTTCTCTTCAAGACCTGGGCCGTTACCTACTCCCTCTACGCCTCAGATTATCAGGCTGCCCCGAAACCACTTATATCAACGCCAAAACACCAGCGAATACTGGAACTAAACAAAAAGTGACCCTTAAGCTTAAGAGTCACAAGCGCCAATAAGATAACAACTCAACCTCTAAAACCCACCCTAATAGCAACCTCAGATTCGATTCACCCCAGAAAATTCGCGACGATCTCGACAAATTCACCCGGCTTCTCCACATGCAGCGCATGGCCGACACCTTTGATTACTCTGGAGGTACTGCCCGGTATCTTACTCAAGCCTTCAATACATTCAGAAATAGCAAAGAACCTGTCTAATTCCGCCCCGACTAGCAGAGTCGGCACATTGATATTACCCAGCCGGGATCCAAAGTCTACCCGCTTCAGAGCCTCAACCTGCAGAGCCAATCCCTCTCTAGACTGAGGATACGGATAATTTACTGAGCAGTCCAGATACATATTCATGAGTTCCTGACTACCAGTTATCTTCTCACTGAATATCCACTCAAAGACCTCGGAGAAGAAGGCATGCAGGTCACATTCTTCACTATACTGCTCGACCCAAGACTCAAACAGACGGATATTCTCCGCCCCTACCCGGACTGCACAAGCTTCCAGCACCATCGCCTCTACCCGCGCTCCGGCCAGCAGCGCCAGTTCCATAGCCACAAAACCACCCATAGAATGCCCTAGTACCGCAGCCTGCTCGATATCAAGATAATCCATAAGTGCCACAACATCTTCGGCAATGAGTTTAATACTGCACTCCACTTCCTGCGGAATAGTTCGACCAACCCCACGGTTGTCAAAGGTTATCACTTTATACCACTTGGCGAGTAAATCCCGAATCGGCAGCCAGCTCTGCAAATCACTCATCAATCCCGCAATCAGGATCAAGGGTCTGCCCTCACCAACCACCTCATAATACAAATCTATAGTCTCAAGCTTGAGCACCGACATCAACTTCTCCTTTATTGTTTAGTGAATATCTACGGCAAAAATACCGTTTCCTTTCAGAATTCAATTCTATCCCGCCCCTTGTCCTTGGCGGTATACATCAGCTTATCGGCGCGATTGAGCGCAGCCTCAATATCCTCCTCCGCCTCCATGGTCGCCACCCCGGCACTGAAGGTAATCCGCGGTATCCCGGCATCAATACTGGGCAGGGTATTGCCCAGCTTGGTACGTATCTTCTCCGTTATAGTTACCGCCTGTTCAAGCTCCACCTCCAGCAGACAGATTGCAAACTCTTCGCCTCCAAGTCTGCCAAAGATATCGGTACTGCGAATAACCGCCTGCACCATCCGCGCAAAAAAGATTAGAGTCTTATCCCCAACTGCATGTCCATAGGTATCATTGATATCCTTGAAATGATCGATATCCAGCAACACCAATGAGATTGAGCGCCCATAACGCCGGTGAATATCCAGCTCCAGAGCCGCCACCTCATAGAAATAACGCCGATTGAAGATTGCGGTCAGCGAATCACAACGCGAGAGCTCCAATAGCCGAATCTCGGCATCCTTGCGTTTGGTAATATCCATAACCGACCAGATAACCCCCTGATCCAGATCGGCGGGGATTTGCGTATCGATAGCCTTACCGGTAGCCGCAACCCAGAAGGTCGAGCCATCCTTACGCTTGAGCTTATAATCGGTAGTAAGTACTGTACTGGTCATAAGTGCGCGGAAAAAACGCATGCCGCATTCTTCGTGCTGTTCAGGGGAGAGGTAGACTATCGCTGTAGACTTACCGTGCAACTCTTCCGGGGAGTCATAACCGAACATATTGGCAAATACCTGATTGACCCGGCGAATTATCCGTCCCTTGCCCACAAGCATTATCCCCAGCATCGCATTATTAAAGATAATCTCCAATTCGCTATACGCCTGGCTCAATTTCTCCTCGGTCTGCTTGCGCTCATCAATATCCTCAAATATCCAGACCACCCCCTGCTCCAGATTCGGCGGTCGATGCTTATCGATAACCTGCCCGTTGACACTCATCCAGATCGCTCTACCACTCTTATGCCGCAGCCGATATTCAACCTTGATTGGCAGACCGGCATATAAGTCAGCGCTATGCGCAGCATTAAAGTCTGCATATTCCTGCCAACCAAGGTGAAGAATCTCAGCGCTCTTGCCGATAAGCTCCTCCTCTGTAGTATAACCGAAGATATCCACAAGCTTGCGGTTGACCCGCTGCACCTTCTGTTCAGTAGAGAGAAAGAGAATACCCACCTGGCTATTCTGCAGAATCGCCTCGTATTCAGCATTGAGTATCAGCGTTTGATTCTGCAGTTCTTTCTGCAGCGTAATGTCTCTGCAAGTCAACACCCGTACATCCTGTCCCTCATATTCAAGTCTACGGCTGCACAGAGTCGCCCAAAAGAGTACTCCGTCCCGACGTCGCATTAAGGCATCAAAGGCTACCACACTCTTGCCACACATCCGGTTCAAAGCATCCCCGGCAAATTCAAGATCAAAGAAATCCCGCGCCGAACTCTCCAGCGCTTCGCTGCGGGAGCAACCGAATAATTCCAGCGTTCGTCCATTGACATCAATACATTCATGTTCAAGATTGAAGAGCAGCAGTGCTTCCTGCGCCACACTCTCGATAAACCGCAGGCGTTTTTTACACTTCTCCAGTTCCGCCTTTTCCGCCATCAACCGCTGCACCTTCTGTTTGAGGTCATTTTCTTCTTGCATCATCCCACCTTACTTGTAAAATCCCCTTTAATATTAACAATATGTCCATTAATATTCAAGTTATTTCAAACAGCAGAATACGTATTATTCAGTGCAGATAATCCCAACGGCAATTGTCAACGGACGCCTCAAACCCACATATACTCGTATTTTGCACACTACTTGCTAATGAATCGCCTCAAAGCCTAATTACGTAGAGCCGGAGCAAACTCCCGCCCACTATCTTTGGAGGCCAGTAGCGGCTCCTCCCACCAGGCAAGCCCATGGTACTTCCTACCGTAAACCGTAGTCTCGCCGACAATCGGTACACTCAGGGTTACCCCAGATCTGAGCGCAGCCCGACAGAGCCGACGCATCGGCTCATTCCAGTCATGAAAGGAGAGATTGAAGGTTCCCCAGTGAATCGGTTGCAGCACCCTCCCCAGCAGATTCTGATGCGCCTGAACCGCCTCCTCGGGATACATATGCACACTCCCCCACCTCTGGTTATACGCTCCGCACTCGATAAAGGTCAGGTCAAATGGACCGTAAATACTCCCGATGTCGGTGAAGCCCGAGAAATAACCGCTGTCCCCACTGAAGAATATCCTATGCCATTCAGACTGCACCACCCACGAAGCACAGAGCGAACTATCCCGATCAAACAAATTTCTTCCCGCAAGATGCTGTACCGGGGTCGCCGCCACCTTAATCCTACCGGCGTATTCATACTCCTCCCACCAACCCAATTCTATAACCTTCTCCGACTCAACCCCCCATTCAACCAGAAGCCTACCCACCCCTGCCGGGACGATAAAATACCGACAGATCGGCTGCAAATAGAGTATCGACTCCTTATTAAGATGATCCAGATGATCATGTGAGACCAGAGTAATATCGACGCTGGTGAGCTCAGAGAGTTTCAGCGGCAACTCACCATTATAGCGTTCAGGGCCCAATAAGGTCAGTTTATACGTAAAAACCGGATCGGTAATGATCCGGCAGCCATCTATATTGATAAGCAATGAAGAGTGCCCAAGCCAGGTCGCACTTAGACGCCGACGCCCGGGATAATTAAAATAACTGATGTCCACCTCACAACGCGGAATAACCTTTCCCGCAGCTACCCGCTCCTGCATGTTCGCGCCCCAGAGCAGAGCCGACGCCTGAGCGTAAACCTCATGAAAGACCTCAACCATCTGCAGATTCGCCCCCCGAACTCTGGCCGGATAACTCTCTGCGCCCGCAGCCCCCTCTACTGCACAAGCTTCATCCTTCTCCATGACTCTGCTCCTGTAAATAACTCCAACCATAATAGTTAATCCAAGACCAAACCCTCGCACACAGGATTACTTCTCAATCTCCAAACACAGCCCACTCCCAGATCCGCAAAGCCCAGACACCTACTGGCAACCATATATATACTCAGCGTTAAGCGCAAGTTAGTATTCGATAAAAGCTGAATAACCATCTTCTAACCTACCGCCATAATCGTTGCCACCAGCATTCAAGGTTTACTACATAACACCAGAATAAATTTTTGTCAAACTCCAAGAGCGTCGGAGTACGCTCAAAATTTTACCCCCCCCCCTCCTATACTTCTCAGGATAATACGCTTAAAGTTTTTTTCTTCAACCAGCAAGCATTGTTTCTTACCTGATTTAAAATCAAACTCCACCATATTCACCGTATACTGCAGCTACATCTCGCCAACTAGCCTAGCTACATACAATATCTACGAGTATAATCCTCAATAAAAAAAGCGACATCGCTACATATGCGATGTCGCTAAAAACTACCTGCCATTCTTTATCCACAACCAGCACCTACAGCCAACCAACAGACACTAGCTTGATAATCAATCTTGTTTATGCACCGATATTGCATCCCAAGCCATATTGAAGACCACCTCCAGATCCTTTTTCTGCAAACGCCGCTTATAACAACGCTTCTCCTCTATCGCCAAGGTCACTATCGGCTTGAACATAAAGCGCACAACATACTCATAAGGTACATCCTTGACCATCCCCAACTTCACCGCCGCCTCAAGCATCTCATAAAACTTGAGCATTCCCGGATCTTTATCGACCATATCAATCAGCTCCAGATAAGGCGAAGTTCCGAACTGCTCCAAAAAATCCGCTCGGTCATAATGCTCAAGCATATAATCAAAGAGATTCAGGCAGATCTGTCGAAAGCACTCCCGCGTCGGTTCAAAAGGACTAATACGTTGGAGCATATACTCCCCAATCTCGCACTTGATATCATTATAGGTCGAGACCAGCAAATCCTCTTTATTCTCAAAATAAATATACAGCGTCGAAGGCGAGACTCCAGCCTCAGCCGCAATCTTCGCTACAGAACTTGCCGCAAAACCGACCATATTGACCAGCTTTACCGTAGCCTCAACCAACGCTCTTCTTTTTTCATCATCTTTTATACGCATAATCTTTATATTACCAGCCTTAAAAAAACAAGTCAAGTCAATTATCCATAAACCAACAAAAACAACAATGAGTATTAATCACATACATACTATAACTCTTTATAACCCGATGCAATCAAACTCCAAAAATTTTCAGGATTAACTCAAACCTAATACAAAAAGAATATTTCTTTCACAAAAATATATATAGTTATAGTCATACAAGAAATAGTTATTATTAAAACATCACATACACAACACAATAGTCAAAAAATGGCATGCTTCTCTAGCGCTCACTTGCAGAGAGGCATCGTTTTTTTTTGCCCCCAACACATATAACTATCCCAAGCAGCATATTACTGAAAAATATTTCCGTCCAGATGCTTATCTACACCCGTGGCTGCTGTTTACTGTCGAGTACGGCATTCACCGTATCATACAGCAGCTTGACCTCAGAGGAGTCACCTGTCCCCGAACAACGCCGCAGTTTATCCCCATGCATATTCGCCATAAGCACTGCATAAACCTCCTCCAACGGCACAAGCAGATTGCGCCGCACCACCCGTATCAGGAGTATCGCCACCAAAAATACCGCCGAGGCCATAAAGACAACCCCCCAGGCGCCCGCACTCCCCAGCTTCTTAGCCCTGACATCCTCAGCATACATCGCCTGACGGTTAATTGTACTCAGTTTGACAATCGCCTTTACCGTCTCCCGAGAGGCTTTATGGTCACCTGCAAAAGCCGCCTTATAAGACTTATTAATTGCATCTATAGCCGTTGGTTCTTCATTCTCGGTAATATTACGCTGAGCTCGCTCCAGAGCCCGGGTAAAGTCCTCCAACAGTTCTTGATTCTCCTCTTTATCCGTTCCCAGCTTGGCAATGCTTACCAGCATATTCTGGCAATACACCAAAGTACGGGTATTTTTATGAATTAGAATATCAATAACCGGCGACATACGCATAAAGCCCCAGATTGAGCCGAAAGCCATCAGCAAGTTGAGTATAATCAATATCCACGCCCCTACTTTGACACTATTCACAAGCTTCATATTATAATTCCTTTACCAACCTGGCGATCGACGGTTCGCTGGAGACGAGAATCAGATGATCCTTGGCGCGGATCGGTTCATCAGGCAAGGGTTGCACCACCCTGCCGTCCTCGGCTCGGCGCACCCCGGCAACCATTACCCCGTACTTACTCGGTAACGACAATTCAATGAGAGTCTTACCAATTATTGACTCCTGCGGGCTAATCTCAGTAAGGTGCAGATCGTCGCCGAGATTGGTATCCACAATAACATTACTATAAAGAATTCGGGTGGCAAAGCGCCTGCCGAACTCAAGCTCTGGATTGACAATCTGATGTGCCCCGACCAGACGGAGTATCCGCTGATGCATCCGGTCGCTCGCCCTGGCCACAATCAACGGCGTACCCATCTGGCGCAGCAGAGCAGTACAGATAATCGAAGCTTCACGTGAGTCATCACCGATACAGCACACCGCCACATCACGCTTACCCGGCTCCAGCCTGGCGAGTTCCACCTCATCGGTAGCATTCAGAATCAGCGCATGAGTAGCAAATCTTGCCGCCTCTTCAACCAGGTTTCTATCGGTATCCACCGCCAGAACTTCAGCGCCCTTCTCGGTAAGGGTGTTGGCCAGCGACATTCCAAACTGTCCCAGCCCAATTATCAAAATCTGTTGTGCCATAATCTTACTCCCGTATCAGGTCAGAGATATCTTCTCTGAGAGGTATCCGGAATCATCGGTATAGTTATTATTGCTCATCAACATAAAGAGACTTATTGGACCGACTCTGCCGGCAAACATCACAAAAATTACGATTACCTTGCCTATCTCATCGAGCTGCGGTGTCGCCCCAATGGTCAAGCCAACCGTTCCCAATGCCGAGGTAACCTCGTATATCAGTTCGCGCGCCGATATCTGCTGGGTAACTTCGAGCATCATAATCCCCAAAAACCAGACAACCAGCCCGGCGATAACAATGGTTACCGCCCGATAGATCGTAGCCGCAGCAATCCGCTTATTTTGAACTATAACACTCCGGTGATTAACAACATTTGCCCAGAAAGTCATCATCAAAACCCCAACCGCGGTCGTTTTGATACCACCCGCCGTACCTCCCGGACTACCACCAATAAACATAAAAGCCAGCATCAACAGATAGGTCGGGCTGGTACAACCGCTCAAATCCACCGAATTAAAGCCTGCCGTACGCAGCGTCACCGATTGAAACCAGGCATTATTGAACTTGCCAAAGATTGACAAGCCGTTGAGGAAGCCATTCCACTCAAAGATCAAAATAAACATAGTTCCCGAAAAAAGCATAATTACGGTAGTGACCAGAGCGATACGCGCCGGTAGCGGTGTCACCCTCCCCCTGAGCCAGCGCGGCACCAGCAGTACTGTCGCCGGCGCTATCCCGCCGAGGATGATAAGTAACGCCACTATATGTAGAATCAGCGGCTGATCCTGATACGGCAGCAGACTCTCACTCTGCAACGCAAAACCGGCATTACAGAAAGCTGAAACTGCAGTAAATATCCCACGAAAACAGGCGTAACCGAGCCTGTCACCATAATTATAAAATAACAGACTCAGAATCACCGCCCCAATCCCTTCGATAATAAAGGTATATTTAAAGATCCGCGACAGTGAGTCTAGTAACTCATTATGATCGGTATCAGTCATTGAAACCATGAGTCGTTCCTGCTTGAGGCTGAGTCTGCGCCCCATCGCATGGAGCGCCATAGTAGTAATACTCATGATTCCCAATCCTCCCAACTGAATAAGCAGGAGTATCGCAACCTGCCCGAAACCGCTGAAATCAATCGGTGTATCCTTGACAATCAACCCAGTCACACAGACCGCACTCACCGAGGTAAAAGCCGCATCGACCAGATTTAGCGGCGAAGAAGCAGCCGACCACGGCAGCAGCAAGAGAATTGTCCCAAAACTACAGAGCAAGAAGAAACTCACCAGCAGCACCCGCGCCGGATGGCTGAGCATGACATCTGCCCACTGCGCATTGAACTCACCGATCCGCCGGTCACGCGGCAGCAGCACCAACGCCAGAAAGACCAGCAGAAAAGCCAGAGGCAACAGATAAGTATCAGCAACGAAGAAGAGTATAACCCCGAGAACACTGAGCGAAAAGAGCGCATAAACCACGTAAAAAATAGCACGTTTGAGTATAGCCCAGTAAAGATAGAGCCCGAAGGCAATAAATACCGATAGCGCAATTACCCTTGGCAGATACTTTACGCTCGTGGAAGAGAGAAGGACATTCACCAGTAAGAGCGGCAATAGTGCGATCATTCCCCACAAAGCCCGTCGCCGCGCCAAAGAACTCGCCGAACTCGGCACCAGTTCCTTGACCGTCGAGTAATCGAAATAGGCAAAGAACGCCCCGATCGCCAGCACCGTCACCGCCAGAGTAGGTCCCGGATCCTTGAGCACAAAACGCAGCGTAGAGCAATACCCGATAATTACCGCAAGCATGCCAATTAGTTTGCCGAGCCAAGGACGATGCATCAGAATAAAGGCTGAAGCAAAGAGGAGTACGGAACAACTCAGCGCCAGCACGAACTCCAATTGCTGCAACCGATAAGCTCCATGGCTGAGTACAAAGATCAGCGGCACCGGAGCCAGCACCATCAAGCCACCTTCCAGCCCTACCCCGGATCTGAATGCTCTATCCTTCATACCCTTCCCTTACCACCCTTTCTCGGTCATCCCCGCTACATCCTAGCCCTCTCAACGGAGATGAAATAAAACGCGTAACCACCTACCAACAGAAGAATCAATTGCTTTATTTTACTAATCTCTCCGCCCCAAACAAGCTTTATCTCACAAAGCAGAATTATTAAACATCTTCAATCCTTAATTACACAACTTTAAAATATTATTATTATAACCAAGAATATGCCAGCAATACTACTCGCCTTAAAGCACCAAATACTAAAGGCAACAATATACTCACACACCGTCAATATCCCGAGAATTAGTATTAAACCGTTTAGCTGTGTTACTCATTTTTCCTTAGTGCGTTACACATTGACTCAACTTAACCCTCAAATATTAATTCCTCAATTACGCATTTAAGCAGGCAAAGATATATCCTCTTTACAATTCAGCAGAGCATAACTGCTATATATTTCCCAACCTCATTCCTGATTATTTATCTCTTTTACCCACAACACCTAATACTGAGTTACAACAAGGTCAGAAATATTTTCATAACAAAAGACAAATATTTTTGTTGCAAATTTCCAGACATCTTCTATACTAACGCGCATACACATAAATATTGTGTTTGTGAATTGTTTGTTTATTGCATCCTAGATGCATTGTAGTTGGTTAGAGTGTAAGTAGTGTTCACCATAGCGGGGTAGGTTTCTCTCTTTCTTACGTCTTTTCCGGGCTGTTTTTGTGAACAGTAAACCTGAAAAAGAGGGAGTGAAATATACTCTGCCGGCAGATATTACAGGCATTCTTCTACCGATCCACTACTGCAATATAAGTACAGCAGTTACACTAGGCTCGCCAAAGCTATTAACGTAAGTCAGGCAAGCGCATGATCGGTATACTACTTTCTCTAGCGCCTTTCGAGAATAGTACATAAACCACTATCTTACCTCCAACTCTACTACGGTTCACCTCTGATGCGATATGTCCAGGTTCGCGCGTCTACAGTTGCTAGGTAGTGCGCAACTATCATGTATTAAAAGGAGAAACTATCATGTCAAGTAACAAGAAACGTATCTTTTTCTTTGGCGGCGGCAGTGCTGAGGGTGACAGGTCACTCAAACCCCTGCTTGGAGGTAAGGGAGCAAATCTTGCCGATATGTCGGCTCAAGGGCTGCCCGTCCCCCCCGGTTTCACCATCACCACCGAGGTCTGCGCCGAGTACTACGCCAACAACTGTTCCTACCCGGAGGAGCTCTTTACTGAGATCGACGCCAATATCAAGAAGGTTGAAGAGGTCACAGGCAAGACCTTCGGCCGGGGCGCCAACCCGCTGTTATTCTCGGTTCGCTCCGGAGCCGCCGTATCTATGCCGGGAATGATGGACACCGTTCTCAACCTCGGCCTCAACGACACCACCCTGGAATCGCTGATAACGCTCACGAATAACGCTCGTTTCGCCTGGGACGCCTATAGACGTTTCTTACAGATGTTCGGTGATGTGGTACTCGGTATCGAGCATCACGACTTCGAAACCGCTCTGGAAAAGATCAAACGCGCATTTGCTGAGAAGAACAAAATTAATGATGCCGCCACCCTCCAGCAGGAAGCCCTCAACAAAGCCGTCCCCGACACCGCTCTAGGAGTCGACGAACTCAAAGCCGTAGTCGAGGAGTACAAAGGGGTATACAGCGCCAATGGTCAAGAATTTCCACAAGATCCGCGCCAACAACTGACTGCCGCCATCGACGCCGTATTCAAATCCTGGAACAACCCGCGCGCCATAAAATACCGCCAGATCAACGACATCCGCGGCCTCATCGGTACCGCCGTAAATGTCCAGACCATGGTATTCGGTAATAGCGGGGAGAATAGTGCAACCGGTGTCGCCTTCACCCGTGACCCCTCTACTGGCGAGAACAAGTATTTCTACGGAGAGTATCTGATCAATGCTCAGGGCGAAGACGTTGTCGCCGGCATACGCACCCCGCAGCAGATCACCACCGCCGGCTCCAAAGAGTGGGCAACAAATAATAATATCGATGAGGATACTCGCCGCCGGGACTATCCCTCCCTTGAAGAAGCAATGCCCGAATGTTTCAAGCAGCTCAACGACATACGTATCCGCCTGGAGAAGCATTACCGCGATATGCAGGATCTCGAATTTACCATTGAGCAAGAAAAACTCTATATGCTCCAGACCCGTAACGGCAAGCGCACCGGTGCCGCCGCAGTACAGATTGCGGTAGATCTCGCTACCGAAGGTTTAATCAGTGAAGAGGAGGCGCTGCTCTCCATAGAGCCTGAGCAACTCGACCAACTCCTGCACCCGGTATTCAACCCCGAGGCGGAGAAGGCTGCTGACGCCATAGGGCGTGGTCTTCCTGCCAGTCCGGGAGCAGCCAGTGGCGAGATAGTCTTTACCGCTCAGGACGCCGAGGCAGCAGCTGCTGCTGGGCGCAAGGTAATTCTAACCCGTCTTGAGACCAGCCCCGAAGATGTCACTGGCATGCATGTCGCCTCTGGTATCCTTACCGCCAGAGGCGGAATGACCAGCCACGCTGCGGTCGTTGCCCGCGGCTGGGGCAAGTGCTGTATCTGTGGCTGTTCCGAGTTGCAGATCAACTACACCGCCAAGACCGCGACTATCGGCGGCAGAGTCTTCAAAGAGGGTGACTATCTCAGTCTCAACGGTTCCAGCGGCATCTTCTACGCTGGCCAGATCGAGAGTATCGCCCCAGAACTCTCCGGCCCCTTCGGCAAGATTATGGAATGGGCGGATAAATACCGTAAACTAGCCATCCGCACCAATGCCGACACCCCGCGCGACGCCGGCGCCGCACGTAACTTCGGAGCCGAAGGTATAGGCCTCTGCCGCACCGAACATATGTTCTTTGAAGGAGAACGTATCATCAGCTTCCGCCGCTTCATCCTGGTGGCTGAGAAGGTAAAACGACTCAAGGACAGACTCGGGGTCAAGACCCTCGCCGAGGTCGACCCAAGCCTAATCACGGGCAATGAAGAGAAGATGGCGCTAAAGCAGTATGAACAGGCACTAGCTGAACTTCTAGAATTACAGCGCGACGACTTCAAAGGTATCTTCAGTGCCATGGATGGTCTTCCCTGCACCATACGCCTGCTGGATCCCCCGCTGCACGAATTCCTGCCTCAAGACGAAGCAGGCATAGCCGAGATGGCGCAGAGTATGGGTACGACGGTGGAGGAGATTAAAAACCTGGTCAATTCCCTGCACGAATTCAACCCTATGCTCGGACACCGCGGCTGCCGACTCGGCATCACCTATCCAGAGATTACCGCCATGCAGGTTCGCGCTATTATTGAGGCCGCCATCGCAGTAACAGGCAGCCAGCCAGAGATTATGATCCCGCTGGTGGGCAGTGTCCGCGAACTTGTCAACCAAAAGAATGTAGCAAACCAGGTTATCGCTGATATTATGGCAGAGCAGCAATTGTCAGAGCTCCCAATAGCGGTAAAGATCGGTACGATGATAGAGGTTCCCCGCGCCGCGATGACCGCCGATGAGATCGTCAAGGAAGCCGACTTTTTCAGCTTCGGCACCAATGATCTTACGCAGATGGGCTGTGGTTTCTCGCGTGATGACGCAGGTAGCTTCCTTACAGATTATGTCACTGCCGGTATCTACGATTACGACCCGTTCCAGAGCCTTGATACCGGAGGTATCGGTCGACTTATAGAGACCGCTATCAAGTTAGCTCGTATCGAAAAACCTGACTTCAAACTCGGTATCTGCGGTGAACACGGAGGCGACCCACGCTCCATCGAATTCTGCCACCGGGTAGGTCTGAGCTATGTCAGTTGCTCACCGTACCGAGTACCGATCGCCAGACTCGCCGCTGCCCAGGCCGCCCTCCACGACAAATAATCACCGTCGCAACATCTGCTTTTTAAGTCTATACCCGGTAAGCCAGGCTTACCGGGTATTTCAATACTCACACTATAAATTTGCACTGCAGGTAAAATTATATCATTTTTATTTACCAATATTTATATTGCTAAATTTTTTACCCGAATATACAATAAGTTTACAAGAGCTTATTTACAACAATATCTGCAAGTACGAAAAATGATATAAAGATTATACTATAGCGATCTGGCTACGAATTGTAACATTTTTATTAACTCATTTCAGGAGACTTCAGCATGGCTGCACAAACCAAAACATTCAAGTATTGCAAAATTGTCGATCAAAACGCAATTCTTCCCGGAAGTGACAAGCAGTTTATTAAATTTTATTCTCCATGCCTCAACGACTCAGATATAGTCTTCTACGGCAACAATATGGCTTACGAAGGAATTTTTAATGTTAAAATACAGACCGATCTTGCTGCGCAGCAAGCCGAGAACTCCATCAACACCATCAGTAACAACCATACCAACCTCCCAGGCCTTGCAGATAACCCGCCTACAACATACAATAGTACCGCCGGAAACTTTGATGCCTACTCTGCAGCCTCACCTAATATAGCCCCAATAGCCTATTCTTCCGGAGCCGCCCCGGTTATCGCTATCAACAACGATTTTATAACATTCTTTGCCGCCGACTGGAAGAAAGATATCAAAGGCATCTTTTCATATGCATTCAAAACCAACACTATTCAGACCCTGGCCAGCAGTAGTCAAACCCCATTGACTAACTTTTTCTTTGCAAGCCCGACAAACTACCTGGACCGAGCTTATTTCTCTGCTGAATATCTTGATAAAACCGGTACTACCACAAATCTAGGCTTTTATGAGAGTAACCTTACAACTGCAGGGCCAACGCAAATCCTTGATTTACTCCAAACCCTTACCCCGTCCGGCAACGCTATAATTGAACTCAACAACCCAAAAATCTACCAGTCATCATTCTTCTTTCACGCCACAGGTAATGATGAATACGGAAAAATCTACCGCTCAGAAAAGACACCTTCCGGTCACAAATTAAAATCTTACCTTGCTCCCGGTCAAAAACTCGGCGGTATCGGCAGCTATCAGATTCCAACCATGACAGAATACACCTTTATCACAGATATATCCAGTTCTTCAAATATCCTAGTTATACAAGCCGTACTCTATAAGCCTCCCCATAATAATAACTTCGGACACGGCCTGATAATCTCTCAGAACGACTGCGAACCTATGGTCATCTTCTCCGACATAGGAAATACGCCAGAAGGCGATGGTCTATATACTGGTAACGGCTATGCTTTTGCCACCGACGGAGTGCGCGTAGCATATATACCTACATACATGTCATTTAAAACCGACGACACAAACGTGCAAGAGCTACGCGTCTGGAACAGTGTAACCGGTGCTGATCAACGCGTACTCAATACCATAACACCTTTTGACGACAAGAATAAATTTACAACTCTGAATTTCACCACAGATTCTTTTTACAATGGAAAACTCGCCGTCACCGCCGAATACTATGATGACACAAAGCAGAGTTATACTAAAGGCGTTTTTGTACTGGATCTAAGTATGTACTAATTAATGCCGTATGTTCTTATATCAACCCATATTTATGCTAGTGACCTGCCGCTTGCGGCAGGTCACTAGCATATCCAATCCTCACTACCTCTCAAAACCACTTACTCCCTGCCCGCCCCCAGCACTTCAAGAAGCTTGAGTTTCAGCGCCTCGGTACGATACGGTTTCTGCATTACACCAGCCAAGCCGGCGGCACTAAGTTCTTCCAGCTCATAAGTCATAGCATCCCCAGATACCGCAATTACCGGTACTGAACTATCGATTCTCCTTAATTCAGTAAAGCACTCCTTCCCGCTCATATTGGGCATATTCATATCCAGAAGCACCAGATCCGGTCTATTCTCAATAAAACTCTCCACCGCACTCTCACCGTCAACTGCCGTACTCACCTCATACCCCAGATTCTGCAGCATCTTCTCACCAATAAAGCGCAACCCTTCATCATCATCCACCAGCATTATGTGTAATTTCATCAGACTAATATCCTCCTGTGCCGCAAAGCCAACGGGAGCAACCGTTTTTTCCAGTAAAGGAAGATCTATACTGAATACTGTCCCCCGCCCCAATTCACTCTCAACCTCAATCACCCCGTTATGCTTCTGCACCGCTCCATAGACTGCCGCCAGCCCCAGTCCAGTCCCCTTACCAGCCTCCTTGGTAGTATAAAATGGCTCGAAGATATGCTGCATTACCTCCTCGCTAATTCCACTACCAGTATCAGCGATAGTTATACAGATATATTTGTCAGTTCTGAGCAACCCTGCCTTGGCGTTTCCCAACTCATTTGCAGATCGATTGCTAGTAGATATAGTCAACTCTCCACCTTCAGGCATAGAGTCCCGAGCATTGATAGACATGTTTATTATTACATTCTCTAGCTGACTGAAATTACCCATAACCAGATCACTTATTGCGTTTAGTTTTACATTGAGCACAACCTTCTGCGGCAGACTACGCGCCAGAATCTCGGTAGCGTTCCTGATAGCTTCATGCAACTGCATCTCACTGAGTTCTATACTCTCCTTACGGGAGAAAGAGAGTAACTGTTTGGTAAAGTTGGCCGCCGTATCGGCAGCTTTGAGAATAACCTGGATCATCTCACTTATCTCCTGGTTATCCTTGGTCAGGATACGCACTACCTCTGCCGCACTCATTATCCCCATTAGAATATTGTTGAAGTCATGCGCTACTCCACCCGCTAACTGTCCCATTGCATCCATCTTCTGGCTCTGCATCAACTGTTCTTCCAGAAGTTTGCGTTTGGAGATATCACGCACCGAAGCGATAACACACGGATCATCATTGATCATCGCCTTGGTAAGACTGATATCACACCAGAGATATTTTCCAGCTTTATTCTGAACCCGCCACTCAAAATTCAGCGTTCCATCCCTTACCGCACTCCTTATATACTCTGACGCCCGGGCAAAATCATACGGTGCTTCATTCCCGCAGAGCTGCTCAAAACCGAGATTATTCAACTCCTCTCGGTCATAACCCAGCATCTGGCATACCCGCTGGTTATAATCAATCATCTCGCAAGTATTGATATCATGAATAAACATAGCATCCGCGGTAGCATTGAAGATAGTCTGATACCGCTTACGTGATTCCTCCAGTTCACGCATACGTTTGCGCAACTCTGGATAATAATTTTTACGAAGTGAGGACTCGCCGAGTCCAAGAAGTTTTCTGCGGTACTCTTCATGGCGACCGGCAGAATCAGAAGGCATGGGCAAATACTCCCGCAATATCCTCTACCGTCGCATCAATCGGATTGGTCGCCATACATGCATCCTGCACTGCCACTTCAGCCAGAGTCTTGAATTTATCCGGCTCTACGCCCAAATCTCGCAGCGTGTTAGAGATATCTACTTTCTGCATCAGATCCTTTATAGCCGCCACCAAATTCTGCACATTAGGTTCAACATCAGGAGCAAGTATACGGCAAGCTGCTGCATATTCCTTGCTTGCTGCCGGATAATTAAACTCAATGACGTGCGGCAAGAGTAGCGCATTACACTCTCCATGCGGCAGATCATACACCCCACCGAGTGCATGTGCCATCGCATGTACCGCCCCAAGGCTGGCATTGGAGAAAGCTAGCCCCGCATGCAGACTCCCGAGCAGCATAGAGGCGCGCGCCTGAATATCTGTGCCATTACTACACGACGCGACCAAACCCTCTTTGATACAACGTATAGCTTCAAGCGCATGCAGAGTAGTAATTTCCGAACTGGCGTTAGAAACCAACGCTTCACAAGCATGGGTCAGTGCATCCATACCAGTATTGGCGGTGAGAGCTCGATCCATTGTCGTCAGCGGCAAGGGATCAATAAGGGAGACATCCGGCACCAGAGCCTTACTGACAATAGCCATCTTGACCTCCCGCGGAGTATCACAGATTATCGCAAACTGCGAGACATCGGCAGAAGACCCTGCAGTAGTGGGAATACAGATCAGAGGCGGACTGGGAGATGCAATAGTATCGACCCCTTCATAATCTTTGATGTCCCCGCCATTATTTACCAGGATTCCGATTCCCTTGGCGCAATCCATCGGACTTCCCCCACCAACAGCAACAATGCCATCACATCTTCCTGAGAAGTACGCTTCAACGCCTTGATCCACCTCATAATCCTTGGGATTAGGAGTAGAGTCCATAAAGAGAGTCGTTTCAAACCCGGCTTCCTCCAGACTCTCCACCGCCTGTTCAGCCCAGCCAGCAGCAGCCACACCTGCATCACTGACCACCAGCACCCTGGTCATTCCAAGATTATTTGCATACAGCCCGACTTGCTTGCGGGCATCCACCCCGGCAATAAACTCTGGCGCCACAAATTTCCGTAGACTTTCCAACATACCCTATCTCCACACAAAAACCATCTCTATCTTACAGTTTACACTCTATTTCCATAATGTCAAACATTTTCAGCACTATCGTTAAGAGTAAATATACCACTGAAAAGGCTAACATACTTTCTCCGAATCAAGACAATATAGATGTGCCTCACACTCTGCTGCTATGCCCCTTATTTGCACACTCCGACCCACCTCGCAATCAAACAAGGTTATTCCGTCTGGACAAATCTGCCTGCAACCAATTTCAGTTACACCCCAATAGCAATTATCTGCCCACAGCCAATCACAAGACTTAGTCGACTACGCAACTACTTGACATTCCTGCTTCCCCGGATATTATTTTTGCTTGCAAAAGTTCACCAGCTAAGTCAATGAGCACTGACGGGTGAACCGCGAGTCAGCAACAATTTAAGTACACAGACATGTTAACGCGCGGATATGCTGAACCTGCGATGACATACAGATACCCCAAACCAGCCTTTGAACAATATTCGGATAATATACGAGGTATGATGTTAAAACTATTCCCATCACAATATTACTTCGACCGTGAGACCGAAGAACGCTATATGGAGTGGATCTTCAAAAAAGTACGTATCTTTGTTGCCATAGTTGGCCTACTGGTACTGAGCATAATCGCTGCAATCACCCTCGCCAACATCTACGTCAAAGGCTTTACACTGGTTCAGAATACAGTTCTGTATATCCGTCTGGCTGTTATCCCCATCTGCATAATAACTGTCAGTACCTTCCTCTGGCTCCCGGCCAAAGCTGCCCAACGGATCATTCTGCTGGCCAACCTGATACTTACGGTACTCACGGGGCTGGACACCTACTACTGGGTCGGTACGGTCGGCCACTTCAGCCCGGAAGCGCAGATGATTACGATGTATATGTTTATGATCATTCCCTTTCTCAATGTAGAACACAAGATCCTTACTGGGTTTCTCGTGCTTCTGGGGCTGCTTATCTGTTGGTTGCTGCACGGCGGGACGGTTATCTGGGCATTTTTCTACGCCGGCATGATGTACGGCACGAATATTGTCATCTATTATATCTTTGACATCCTACTGCGCACCCAGTTCAAGACCATCTGCGCCGAGCAGAGCCGCTCTTATACCGACATGCTCACCGGGGTATACAATAAGAATGCGCTCTACACCTTCTTTCCCAAGGATGTCCGCTCCTTACAACCTGCAGAGAAGATGCTAGTAGCGGTACTAGACCTCGACTGCTTCAAGCCCTACAACGACACCTACGGCCACCTCGCTGGCGACCGAGTGCTCAAGCAAATTTCCCAGGCGCTACTTAGTTTCGGCTTCGACAAGGTATACCGCTTCGGTGGCGAGGAGTTTATCATCACGCAACGCAGCCCCCTCAATGCCACTGCAAGCCTACCCAATATCTGCGGCGTACTGGAGAATCTGAATATTGCTCATTCCAGCTCTACCGTCAGTAACTATGTAACCGCCTCCATCGGCGCCGTTACAGTCATCTCTAACGGTAGATCTAGCGAAGTCATGGATGATGAAGCTCTGATCAACTGTATCATCCAGCGCGCCGACCAAAAACTCTATCAAGCCAAATCGAGCGGACGCAACCAAGCGATAATCGACGTTGAAAACCTGCAACTCTAATCCAACTGCACCAGCGACAGTTACCAAAACAGAGCTTGAGTTTCAGATAATTCCTACTACCCAACCCACATATATTGCTCGTCACTCTTCTCTATCCAGCTCTGACATTGAGAGTTGACTAGCGTTACTATAATTGTATAATTAAAGCCTAAACAACATTTATGAAGTATTTATTAACGCAGATAAACCAAACGCGGAGGAGAATATGAGCGAAGAAAACCAGGCGCCAGAGGGTGTACAATACTGTAATTTTGATGATTTCTGCAAGGTAAAGCTCAAAGTAGCCGAAGTCCTTGCTGCCGGCGAGCACCCCAATGCCGACAAACTGCTTGTGCTCAAACTCAAGGTAGGTGAGCGAGAGAAGCAAATCTGTGCCGGTATCAAAGCCTTCTACAACCCTGAAACCCTCATCGGCAAACGCATCATCATCGTCGACAACCTCGAGCCCCGCAAGCTTCGCGGCGAACTAAGTGAAGGAATGCTCTTAGCGACCCATGATAATGGCGGTCCTGAAGGAGCGGAACGCGTTTCGCTCCTTACCACCGATATCGCTGATATGTGCAGCGGGAGCGATGTAGGATAATGCCACCACTAAAACTACCCCATGGAGGAGCGCCACGGGTAATGCTGCTCAGCCTCGGTTGCGTCAAGAACGAAGTAGATGCCGAGACTGCTCTGGGGGAGCTTGTCGGTGAAGACTTCACCCTCGCCCTTTCCCCGACCGAAGCTGACATTGTTCTGATCAACACCTGCGCTTTTATCGAGCCGGCACGTATCGAGACCCGTCAGACCATCGAGGAGATGCTGTCCTTCAAGCAAGGCGGTATGCCCAAGGTCGCGGTAATGGGCTGTTACGCGCAGCGGTACGGGGCGGAACTGCGCAAGGAGTACCCGGAACTGGACGGCGTCTTCGGTCTGGCTGCCTACGGCCGGATCAGCAAGCTCTGCTACTCCCTGCTCAAAGGCAAGAAGGTAGTCGAGGGCATGAGCAAGAACCGCCCCGTCGCCGAAGGGCCGCGTCTACTCAGCACCCCGGCGTCCTATGCCTACCTGCGTATCTCAGACGGCTGCAGCAACCACTGCTCCTACTGCGCGATCCCCCTGATCCGGGGCAAGCACCAGAGTCGTGATTTCCAGGCCGTAGTCGGTGAAGCAGTCGACCTCGACGATAACGGGATCAAAGAACTGGTCGTCATCGGTCAGGATATCACCATGTATGCCGAGGATCACTTTACCAAAGGCTCACTTGATTTCCTTTTGGATAACCTGCTCGGGAATACCACAAATTGTCGTCTGCGCCTGATGTATGCCCACCCGGCACACCTGTATGAAGAGGTCGTCCAGAAGATCGGCTCGGAGAAACGGGTCTGCTCTTACCTGGATCTACCGATCCAGCATATCAACAGTACCATCCTCAACCGGATGAACCGTAAGTACGACCGTGACAAGATTATGGAGATTATCGGCTGGTTCAAGGAGTACGCCCCGGAAGCGGTTTTACGCACCAGCATTATCGTCGGTTTCCCCGGCGAGACCGAGGAGGAATTTGCCGAACTCCTCGCCTTTGTCAAGGAAGGACACTTCAAATATCTCGGTGCCTTCACCTACTCCCCAGAGGAAGATACCAAGGCCGCGCGGATGGGAGACCAATTACCAGAAGAAGTCAAACAGCAACGCCTGGAACAGATCATGGAGGCGCAACAGCAGATCACCTTCGACTGGCTCGACTCCCGCGTCGGCAGCGAACTCGAAGTTATCATTGATGAGATAACCGAGGATAACGGGCTTATCTGCCGTAGCGAATTCGAAGCTCCAGAGGTAGACGGAATTATCTACCTCCCACCCGAAACGTACCCCGAAAAAGAATACAGTATCGGCGAAAGCCTGCTGGTCGAAATCACCGAGCGTTACGACTACGACCTGATCGCCAAAGCCAAATAGCTTTAACCTGAAATAACTTCAGCCCTCAGTAACACTGAGGGCTGAATAATAAAGATAACACTCTTCAGCTTAAATCAGACCACCTCAATAGCCTCAAGGCTCAGACTTATCGACAGACGCTCCTCGTCCTGCTCCATCCTGCTGGTTATCTGCTCCCAACTCCTGATAAAAACCCTTCGGTCGCCTCTTCATGTTCGACACAACACGCCCCAACGGTAGTCGCACAGCGCATCGCCTCCTGCGGCGTAAAACCCTCAATAATCCCGGCAATAAAACCGGCGATAGTCGTATCACCAGCTCCCTTGGCGCTGACCACCGTAGTCTTGCGGCACGCCGCGATACACTCCGCCCCTACCCAGGCATCGACATCCTCCAACAGCCGCGAACAGGCGGCAATACGCTCCCGTTCACTACTACTCTTCAGATACATCCCGTCACTGCCGAGCTTGATCCCGACAATCCCCACCCCCATACCGATCAGATAATCCGCCAGCTTACTCAACTCCGCCTCACTCCGCGGAATCTCCCGCCCCAGCATAATACAGATCTCATCCAAACTCGGCAAGAAGATATCGACATACGGCAAGGTCGCCGCAAAGATAGCCGCCCAATCCGCACTCCCCCCCTCGGTAGCAGGGTCGGGCATACAGGTATCGAGCGAGGTCACCACCCCGCGCTCCTTGATACTCTTATAGAGCTGGGTCAGCTTCTCCCCACCATTGCGGACAAACTCCAGCATCAACGGCGGATAACCGAAATGAAAGAGATCCACCTGCGCCACCGCCTCCAGATCTATATCCTCCGGCACAAAACTCTTATTCGACCCCGCGCAGTGCAGAAAGCAGCGGTCAAACCCCGGACTCTCCAACACAATACTGTACGAGGTCGCCACCCCGTCCTTGCGCACAATCCCCTGCGTCAACTCCGGCGCGATAGCTTCAAGCATATCCAGGCAGAGCTTGCCGAAGAGGTCGTTACCGATAACGCCGATAAGCTCAACCTCCTTCTGCAGCCGATAGAGCGCCAGGCCGGTATTACCCACTACCCCACCGATACAGAATGTCGGACTCCCCACCTCTATCAGATTCCCCGGGACAATCTGCTCCTGAAACTTCAACGTCGCGCTCATATCCGGATGCATGTCCAGACAGAAATGCCCGGCCGCTATCACTCGCTTACCCATTACTCTCCTCCCATTGCCTTACGACCTCTTTAGATTTCCAAACTTTTCGTAAATATTGCTTTTATTTTAGCACCCCGTTCACCTTAGTCAACTACTATTATCGGCAAAAGTTTCTACCCGGCACTTGACTCTCCGCCCGCTCGGCTATCGTCTACCATCCAGTTCAAAAAATCTGCTGACAGCTCAAAGCTGCCATAACTCCCGCTTACCGCTGAGCACCTGCTTCACACCCTGCACTTCCAGCACTAACTCCCGGAGTGACAACCCGCCCCCAAAATTCACCCCAGTCAGATCTACCTCCCCCAGCAGAGCCAGCCCGGCTCTCCGCGCCAACAGTCTGGCTAACGGCAACTCGATAATCTCCCCTCCGGGTGCAGGGTACAGAATCTCCCGAACTGAGGTTCCGACTAAACGCGCCTCAAGACTAATATCCAACTCCCGGTGCCGCGCAAAGAACTCCCGCAGTAATCCTGCCGGCAGCGGCAAGACCTCCGGCAGCCCTCCCGCCAAGAGTTCCCTGCTCCTCTCTGCCAACTCCTCCAGCGCTGCCCCTTTCTGCATCTTGACCTGGAGTAGCCGTACATACCCGCCGAGTATCCGCACCCAAACCGCCACCTCTTCCAGCCGCCTCAGCCGCGCCGCAAGTATCCCCCATAACCGCTTCTCCTTCTCCCTCTCTCCTGTTCCCTTCATCTCCTGCTGCATAATTCTCTCCTCTCCAACTTTTCCCTTTATCCCAACCCACAATATCCCTATAATAACCTGTATCCAGGCACAGGTAGATAATATGGACAAAAACAACACGAACAACAACCAAAACTACGATTTAACAAGCGGTTATACCGCCAAGGAAGAGGAAGCCCAAACTCCCAGCCGCACCACCATCATCTGGAACCGCGTCCTCAAAATCACCCTGCTCGTCGACCTCGTCCTCATCCTGCTTGTCGGCTCCTACTGCTTATATAAGTATATCGGCGGTGACGAGATTGTTCCTCCTGCCGCCGACCTGGAGTACAACCCACAACCTTTCAATAAAGAACTCGCCAAAGAGGTGCTGGACTATCAAGACCCGAACCCGCTGATGTCCGCCATCGCCACCGACCAGCCACTAACAGAGATACAGAAGATTCTCGACTCCGGCATCGACATCAACGCCCAGGACGCCACCGGCAACACCGCCCTGCATTACGCCATCTTCCGCGAAGACCGCAAACTAATTAAACTCTTACTTAATAAAGGAGCAGATAAACACATTGTCAATAATAAAGATATATACCCTGTCCGCCTAAGCTTCGATTACTCTCTAGACCAGACAAGCTCTATACTTGTATTCCCAGAAGACTACGACGACAACGGCATCATCACCCGCGCCGGTATCCTCCGTCATACTCTCAACCATAATTTTATTGATAAATTTCTATTACATATTTTCACATTTTTAATCCTTGGGATAGTTATAGCTTCCCGTAATAACCAACCTGACTATAGACCTTTCCGAAAAATCATAACTTATATCATACGTTTCTCCGTTATTTTTATTTCTTTACTATTTATTTCATACATTATCTACCTATTTACCTTGGAATACCCTTATCAGCATATTATTCATTATTCCATTATAGAATCAAAAATAATTCTTGCCAATCTCCTACTACTTCTCATTATTTATATTGGTTACCTTTTATCCCGACGCTTATTCAATTTATACCGCCGCTTATTCAATTAAGGCTTATTATAAAACAACAATTTATCTGAATCTTCATCATCTTCTCCAGTAAAAAATGGTGAAGTTTTATAATACGAAGTTTCGAGTGATCTTCCTTTTAATTTTCCCCAAAAATATGATGATATAAGATTCCCCGGCTGTTTTGCAGGGGCGATTACTGGTAATTTATTCAATCCTCTCCAAGCCAAACCTCCTACTTTATTAAAAATTCTCTTACCAACTATGCTAACACCCTTACCAATTGCTGCATTACCTGTGACAAACCAAACTAATTCTAGAATTCTATCTTTTAGCATAAAATCAGAAATATTATCAGGGTGTACCGCAACCTGCATCATTTTCATTTCAGTCTTAACTCGAGAAGCGACAGAATACGTAAAAATATCTGCAAATATATCATTCAACAACTTTTTTGAGTGCATCACATAAGCATCAGCATCGCCTTTTTCTATAAGCTCATTGACAAATATTTCCTCGGCAATCTCCTGCCCCAAAGCAATCCTTGTATTTGCTCTAAAATCATTTTTATCTCCATGTACATCTCTTAACCAATTAACCCCTTGCCCAAAAGGTAAAAGGACCTTATTATATGACATATTTCCAAACGGGGATTCAAGATAATGTACATTTTCATTTGATTTACCAAAGTTGTTCTTATAAAGAACATAGTTTTTTCTCATTACGTCAAGATCAATTTCAGCAATTTTATTAATAATAATTTCTGTCTTCACGCTCGAAGACAGACGAGGAAGCCCCAACTCCCAGTATTTCAATTAACTCCAATGTTAAATCCCTATACTTCTCTCGATGCAACTCAGGTATATCCAAATCATCCATCAAGTACGTTATATCATCATCCCCAAAGTTTACCCACATAAAGACCAAGACTGTATCGATGTCAGCTATGAAATATCCCCACGTAAAAAGATAGGCGTTAAAATCTCTTCAGACAACTATTTCATTCGAATTCTTCACTATCTCTTTATAATACTCAGGACTTTTTCGAATCATCTCTGCATCAAATTCAACACCTGGCTTTTTATAATGCTCTATCGCATAAATATTACGTAATAGACTACTATAATACTCACTCTCCACCGTATGCAACTTATCATAAATTTTTATCACATATACAGGATTCCTCCAACGATTATAATTCTTTTGTAATCCTTCTATTCCGATATTATCAATAAAGCGATTCTTAAGATTTTCCCGATCCTCATCATTAAGATTCTCCCCTCCTTCTAAGCTGTTAATATAATCTTCAGCTAATTTACTCAAACCCCATTTCGCACTATCCCACTCTAAGCTTAGCTCAGTAGTCCCCCTTTTAGCCGACTCCATTTCTAAAGCACGGCCAACTTCATTAAATGATTCAGGAATATAGAATAATAATTTATCCTCAAAATTACTATTAGTAACCTCAAGACGCTTAATTAATATTAACTTCCAAATCTTTCCTATTACGCTCACCATTTGTTGTTGGATATTTATCACCTACATAATCTATCAACTTATTAGTTATAAGCCTTACCTCTTCATCTGAATAACTATTCTTATCAGCCAACTCCTTAACAAAAACCCGTATATAAAAACCCGTATATCATTAGTAGATAATTGCTTAACAGCATCAATATCAGGATACTCTTTATCAAACGCCTCCTCCATTCTAAAATAATCGGTATAATACCCTATATTCTTCTTTAACCCCTCGCGGTACCGCGCTCTCACCGCCGTAAGCGCCGCCTCCTCGCCCTGCTTCTGCAAGATTCGCTTCTCCTCAGCAGTAAGCTCGATAAATCCTGTCCGCGATCTAGCCAGCTTCAAAATTTCCCTTCCCACCCCTCGCGGTTGCTCCTCATCTTCAAAACCGGCAAGATACCCCTCTTCCTCCTCCTCACTCAATCCCGCCTGACTCACTACTCTATCCATTTTCTGCACAGTAAAGTCCGGTACCGACGCTGTCCGCCCCCTACCCTCTTCACACGCCAGATCATATGCCCGGTCAGCAAGTATTTCCCCCAACTCCTCCTTTGCAGCCGCTCCAAGCTTCTCACTCCCCGCCAACTCCTCTAGAAAACTTCCAGCCTTAAACTTGTCATAATACGCATACGGATCAACTGCCGCCGCAATATCGCCCCTCAGCTTCGCTTCCGCTTCACGCCTAATCCGTACAAACCTCGCTTCCCCAATCACCAACTCCTTGGCCGCCGCCAGCCTCTGCTGAGCCGTTGCCGCATTATCCAACTTATTCCTTACCCGCAAAAACACCTCCCGCCTGCTCCCCTCATCAAGTTCAATCCCCTGCTCTCCCAGCACCTCTGTTATCACCCTCTCCACCGCCGCGTCCTCAGCCCTATAGTCACTTGCAAATACATCCTTCTGCTTGTTACCTGCCTGCAAGTCCCCTTCTTCCCGCTGCACAAAGGTCTCCGGATAATCCTGCGCAACCAGCCCAGGTAACTCCTCTCTCAAAAATTCCGTCTCTTCGCCGCTCAGCTTATTCTGCTCCGCCCACCTCTCTGCAAAGTCACGTATCCCGCTCTTCGTCAAGTCCTTCACCCGTTTAATATCCGGAAAAGTATCATCAAACACCTCCTTCAGGTCATACAGGTTAGTACTATTCTGTACATTCTGCTCAAACTCCAAGCGCTGCCGCTCCGCCGCCGCCGCCTGCACCTCGGGAACCGCGCCCTCACCCTGCGAACTTATCCGTGCCTTCTCTGCCACGGTCAGTGTCGGCCGCCCCGTCAGCGCTTTAGCCTTATTCAAAATCCACTGACCCTGCCCAGAGTCATCAAAACGTCCCAAGACCTCCTTCTCTCTCCGTTCATCAATGGCAGAATCAAGCTCAATCTTGTCTATCAATTTTACCGGGTCATACGCTGCTACTCCCGCCGCCCCTGTTCTCGCAGACTCAACTCTCACCCCACCTGCTCCCGCCGTTATCCCAGCCGCCTGCTCAACAGTTCCACCAATTCCCGCGCCACCCGTACCCACGTTACCCTGCACCGTATTCGGCTCGAATTTAGAACCGTCATACTGTTTATAAACTGTACCCCTATTCGCCTCTACCCTCTCCTCACTCTCACCTGTCAGTTGCTGACGCTGCCTAGCAACCATTCCCGCTACAGGCTGCACATTACTCCCACCCCAAAAATTTTGTACCCAGCCGACTCCGCCCCCGGCTGCACTCGCAGTATTTCCAATACCTCCAGTATCTCCTGTATTTCCTACATTCCCGCCAAGCTCAATTCCTGCGCTTTTAGGCGCAAACAACTTCATCTTCTGCATATAATTACCACTAAGCATATCATTAAAGTCAATAAACGTACCCGGATTCATCACCCTTCCAGCCCAGCCATAATCCTTCTTCACGCCCATACCACCCTTAAACTTATCCATTCTTCTCCTCTCCCAGCATCAACTGCACCCGTTCAATCTCCAACCCCTCAACCCGTCTCAATTCATTCCGTACCCGCTGCTGCAACTCTACCGGCAACTCCAGATACAGCTTCTCCGCCTCGGTCTTCTTCGCCCCCCGAATCTTCTTGACGCACTCCTCCACCTTCCTCCCCGCCTTCAACTTCTCCCTCAGCTCCATTATAATGTTACTTCCCAGCATCACCTTGTACTCTGTCAGCCTTCTCTCGGCCTCGCTCCACTCTCTCTTCTCAATCAGCCTCCCGAATAACCACTGCACCAGGCTGTAAATTTGCTCCCGAGCATACCCCTCTCGCTCCTCACGACTATATTTCTCATTCTCTGCAATCTCAGCCTCCGCCGCTGCATACACCTCCTCAAGCCGTACCCTTTCCCACTCCCCCGCCTCCACTGCATCAAACGCCCGCTTAAGCTGCAGGTTAGTCCGCCTTGCCCGTGCTTCCTCCTGCTCCTCTGTCTTTTTCTTCTCCCGCAATCGTTCAAAAACTCTCTTTGCTTCCCTTCGCTCACTCTCCCGCAGCCTTTCCACCAGTGCCCGCGCCCCTAAAGTTCTCTGCTTCTGCTGCAAACTCCGGTACTCCTCCTCAAGGATTACTAAATAATCCTCCTCCTGCTGTTCTAGCTTCTCCCGACTTACCCCACCCGCCGCCTGCACTATCCGCTCCCGTAGCTCTGTAAACCGCTGCAAAGCCCCCTGACACTGCTTATACACCCTCTGCTTACTCTCCTCCGGTATTCGCAGAGCCCAAACCTCTTCTTCCAAAGAGAATTCTTTCCATTCCAAGTTCAACGCCTGCTGCATCCCTCTACCCCAACTACTCTCAACACTCATACCTTCCTCCTCAGCCATCACCAATAATTATGCCTAACGACGTAACTTCGAATTCAACCTACCATTAAAACCATATTTGTCAAGCAATTTTTTACGCCTTTTTACTAAAGTTAAACCACGCCCTTCCTGGCATCACCCCTAAAATATCACAACACCATACAACAAAATAAGTTACAACATAATAAATTACCCCCACACATAACTACAAATCATTTATCAAGATCATTTTTTAATAAAAAACTGATCTTACCTTATCCCCCCCCAAAAAAAAGCCAAAACATAATCACCTGCTCACGTGATCACGCGGCAGGAAGAAATACGCCATACCTCAAACCCTATGGTATGAGACAGACTTATATAATTTTTATTGGAAAATATAACTACTTAGAAGTGTAAACACAACCGCGAAACTCTCTCATTCGCCCCGGTGCAGCCTATCAGCTAAAAAATTTGATAGACTTGGATTAGACAAGATCTTCTTATAGGTATCATCAACATCATACGCTACCCGCCGGTACTCAATTCGTTTATCCCGACATATCAGATAGCTCGCCTCACAGTACAGATCCCTGGGCTGCCCCACCGACCCAACATTGATCAGATATTTCTTCCCTTTTATCAGCTCAAATCCGCCTAGAATCTCCTGTGGAGTGATAAAATCATAATCCTCGGTTATTATCCCCGGAATGTGGGTATGCCCACAGAAACAGATATGTTCCATCTGTTTGAATATATCATCAAGCTTACGCCTCCCGGCCTTATAGACCTCATAGGTATCCTGCTCATCAACATATTCATTTATTGGATTCCGCGGCGAACCATGCACAAACAGCATACCGTCTTCAGAGTAATAACTCGGCAGGTGGCGCAGAAAATTCCAGTTTGTCCGCACCTCGCTGGAGAAGAGGCGCAGGCTCTTCAAACTCTTCTTGGTCCAAAGAATCGCGTCATGCGCGACCTTATTAAACCCCTCTGGATACTCGATAGCTGCCTGATCATGGTTCCCTTTTACCACAATATTACACCTGCGCCGCACCAGGCTTAGCGTCTGTTTCGGTTCCGGGCCATACCCCACGATATCACCCAAGCAGATAATCCGCTCCGCACCGACTGACTCGATATCAGCAAGTACCGCCTCCAGAGCTGCCAGATTGGCATGGATATCACTTATCACCGCAAAACACCCCATAGCGGATTACCCCCACGCTAAAACCGAAAATTATTTAGATCAATTCATGCTTTTTCAATACTGTTTTCAACCTCTCTACCGTCGACTCCAGCGGTCTGGTAAGCGGCATACGCAGGTTACACTCGGCTTTACCCATCAACTCCAGTGCCATCTTGACTGGCAGTGGATTAGTCTCAAAGAACATCGCCCTGCAGAGTTCAATAATCTTATAATGCAGCTCACGCGCCTTGGGATAATCCTCCGCCAGCATCGCCGTACACAGCGCTTTGACCTCTCCTGGGATAATATTCCCCACCACACTCACTACCCCCTTACCGCCTACCGCACCCATCGGTAACGTCAGCATATCATCACCGGACAATACCTCAATATCACATTTCTGCAGAATCTCAGTCACCTGATCCACCGAACCACAAGCCTCTTTGATACAGACGACATTCTCAATCTCATTATACATTCGCGCAATCGTATCCGCCAGCATCTTTATTCCTGTACGTCCAGGAACGTTATACAGCATCACCGGCACCTGAGCCGCTTCCGCTACCGCCTTATAATGCTGAAACTGCCCTTCAGGCGTTGGCTTGTTATAATACGGACTAATCACCAATACTCCATCCACACCAACCTCTCTGGCGTAGCAGCTCAATTCCACCGCTTCTCGAGTATTATTACTCCCGGTACCCGCGATCACCTTGACCCGTTTTCCAACCGCTTCCACCGAATATTTTATCACCGCCTTCTGCTCCTCGTGTGAGAGGGTAGCGGCTTCACCTGTACATCCAGTTGGTAGGATCCCGTCAGTACCTGCTTGGATATGCCATTCAATAAGTTCCCCAAGCTTGGCATAATCGACCTCAGTTCCATCCTTGGTAAACGGCGTAACTATCGCAACATTACTTCCAGCAAACATAGATTCTCCTATTCTCAGTGATAAATAAATGCGGTTAATTCGATTATATATATCTACCGCCGATTGTAAATAGAAATAGCCCTTTTTGCATTATTATAATTATCCTGCAAATAACTATTATCACACTTTCATCCGGCTAAACCTCCACCTGCCTCGACTTGACAACCTTCAGCATATATATCAAGCATCCGACACTCTGCACCAGACTCAGCCCCACAAAATACCATATCCAATCCGGAAACCAGAGATGTACCCCGGTCGCATATGCTATCTTGAACGGCGCCAACGCCAGCAGTAAGAGCGCTCCCATCCCCAAAGTCACTAATACCCCTTTGCGACCTACTTTAAATTCAGGAACAAGCCATAATTGAGCCGCCAGATACACCAGTGTACTCACCAGCATCACCGGCATCGCCGAGAACTCACTCCCAAAGTCCAGAAATTTAAAGTGATAAAGTAATACCAACCCCAGCCCCGCCAGAATCGAGAGCACCCCGCTCAGCGCTCTTGCCCGCTCTTGCAGATACAGTCCGAAGATTACACTGGGAAAGAGTACCGCTAGACCGGTAAAAGCGGTCAATCCGAGCCGCAAAATTGTCGTATCACAGGTTATAGCGATGAACAACCCTGCTCCTGCCAGCCCCACGACCAAGCCCCGGTTCATCCAACGCCAGCGGCCAATCCTCTCTAGACCGCATAATGGCAATAGATCTCGACTGAAGATTGAGCTAAGAGTTAAAAGTTGAGAGTCCATAGTCGACATCAGAGCCGCCAGCCCCGCCGTCAAGACCAGGGTGCCAAAGAGATCTCCTCCGATATGCTCCAGAAGTAACGGCATGATCGAATCACTCATGCCAGTATCCAGTCCTGGGAATATCAGGTTCCCTAGCGCCCCAAGGGAGATAGGAATGATAAAGATAATACTGCACAGCAAGGGGTAAGACACGCTGCATACCTGTAGCGCTCTAGGTGAAGAAGCTGCGTAAAAGCGCTGAAATATCTGGGGAAACATCGGGTCACAGAAGAACCAGAGAAAGATATAACCGCCGAGTAAGAGCGGCGTATACACCCCGCCGACCCCCTGACGGCTGAGTAACTCCGGCTCAATCCGTGCCAACGCCCCAAAGGCAAGCCCCAGCCCGCCAAAGTGGCTCGCTACCAGCCCCAGACAGAGCAGGAGCAAGATCAGCATCAAGCCGCCTTGAAAGATATCGGTGAGTACTATCGCCTTCAGACCACCACGCAGGGTATAAAGAATTATTATAAGTGTAGTAATACCCGCCCCGATAGCCGGATTCAATCCGAAGAGCTGGTGCAGCACCTTGCCGGCGGCATATGGCTGCAGAGCCAAATACGGCAGAGTAAAACAAATCAGTACAAGAGAGAATAGAACCGACAGGAAACGATTATTGTATAATCGGTGAATCATCTCCGCCGGGGTCACCAATCCGTAACGCTTACCAAGCTCCCATATTTTTCCGCCGATCAGGATAAAGGTCAGAGCCATAAACCCGGTACCGAATCCCATCACCGGGAAGAAAGCCAACCCTTGCCTGTAGCCTATCCCGCTGGTACCGAATATGGTAAACGCCGAGAGATTGGTCGCAACCATAGTCCCGGTCAAGAGGAACGGACTCAATCGCCTGCCGGCGAGAAAATACGCCGTGCTCCGACTCCGTCTTCTGACCAAAAAACCAATACCCAATGAAACAACCAGATATACCGCCAGGATAACAACTCTAACCATCATCGCACTATACTCCTCTTCCTCCAACCCAACAAACCTGCCCACCCGCTCGGTGAACAGTATCAAGCTGGGATGGCTTACGCCTAGAGCATAGCTTGAAACCAAAGAGCAACTATCCCCTCCCCGCAGGAAGAGTACAAGTCTCTACGTTATTTTCGTTTACCCAAAATCAGCCCAAATCCAACCGTTACACATTCCTGTCCACACAAAAAAACAGAGAGCAGAACATAGACCAATTATAATTAAGTATAATCATAAATATTAAAAAGGCCAGGGCTAATCCAATTCTTCAACAAAATCCAGCCCCGCAAGCAGAGACCGCAGCGTTGCAGCCATTTTTTTACGCCTACTATCCAGTTCCACTTCGGAGACCGCCTGCGAAGCATAGACCAGACTCCCTGCGAGTTTGAGCGCCTTACCCGGCGCAAATATGGTTATTACCTCCCGCCAGGTTCGCAGGTTCTGACCCGTTTCGGTCAATGTATAATCTTCCCGCAAAGCCGGATAACCGTTTATAGTAATCAACTCCTTACTGTACCCCTCTCCCTCACGCTCCGCCAACTCATAAAAAAGTTCCGCCGCTTGCTGGCGAGCTTCTGCCGCACCAATACCAGCAGATACCGGCACCGACAAACTCGAGACAGTTATTTCTACCCCGGAATCCTTATCCCCCGGTTCCAGCACGAGTAAGCGTTCTCGCTCTGAATCATGCCGCACCGCCCAGCCCGCAGGTAACTCTAGCGCAAACTCAAACTCACTCACCCCCGGATACGCCGCAGACTCAATTCGCCGACCACCAGCTTCCACCCGGTCAGTCGCCCCAACCTCGACCCCAGAAAAATACCGCACACAACGCTCCGCCTCGGCCATAGCTGCAGCAATATCTGTAGTAACCGCCGTATACTCCAAGCTGTAGAGTTCTCCCGCTAGGAGAAACTGATAAATTATCCGTACCCGTTTGCTATCATGATTAACCGCGGTCGTATAATCTGGCTCCAGCAGCATATACCCTACCACGCCTTCAGGCTCATCATACAGACTCTCAACGACAAATTCCTCGCCCTGCGTATACCTGCTGCCGAGCAACCGCGCCGTCTCGTCGATAAAGAAATCAGACTCAACCAACTCCTTTATACCACGAAAATCCTCAACCTCCAACCTACTGCCAGGCGCAACCAGAGCCGAAGGATAGAGCTGCAAGTACCGGCTCAACTGCGTGAGTTCCCCGCGCAGATACAGCTCATACTCTTCCTCTGAAATGTACAACGCCAGCAAGCGCCCACCCACCGGCGACTGCAGTTGCAACACTCTCTGCTCCGGCAACGCCCTGTACCCTGGCAAAACCGGCATCGCCGATCCCTCTTCCTCAGCATTGATCCGCAGCATTAGCCCTAGAACCAAGAGCAGACCAAAGATCCCGTACAGTACTATTCTTCGCATGCTTAGATTACACCTTGCTTAACCTTGAAATAAATTTTCTCTAGTATATAATTATCTTTATACTAGAGAAACAAAGAGAGACAGCCAAAATATCTGGTTACCCAGACACAGATACAATATCACATATCCACCTCTTACTAATTCCATCTTACCACTCTTACGCCTCAGCTAAATTCAGCAGTTAAAGATCATCACCAAACTCCAGCGTCTCAATAATCTCTCGTACCCCGCGGTTATACCTGTTGAATTCTGCTTCAATACTCTTCTTATTTTCAGGATTATCCAAACCAATTATAGCTACAGTAAAGGCTAAAACTCTATGCCGCGAAGGCACAACAAAACGTCCAACTTGGAAAAACAACTTCCTGCCTCTCTTCATTTCAGTATAATCCAGAGTTATCACTCCTACCGGATAGTTACCGATCGTGTCCACAGTCATAACACAATTTGGGAACTCCTTTTTTTCTTCAGAATTTTCTAACACAGTCTTGATCAGATGTCTTTCCATCTCCTCACTGTTACTTTGCATTAGAGGCTTAAGTCCATTAAAGGACAGGTATTCAATATTCACATACGAAGCGAATCGCATTCGTGTGTCCTTAGAAGAACTTACTAATTCATCATCCAGAAATTCAAAATTATTCCAGCTGCGCGGATACCTGAATGCAAACTCAAACGGAAAGATACCAGGAGAATCTGACGAATCAAATTTCTTTGTCTCCTCCTCAGCCCTGACCGATCCCAGACTGACCAGACTCAAGACCACAAACAATATCACCCTTACTGCATAGCTCATACTCTCCTCACTTCCCTTTATCCGTCATATCATCAATATATACACCCTGACCACCAACAGTACCTTTACTGTATACCTCAATGTCAACCTCTTTCACATATTAATCACAAATCGATAATGTTAGAGCCACACTATTCAAAACGTAGCGTCCCAATCATTGCCCGCAACACCGCGTCATACTCCTCAAAAATTTTCCTGGCCTCAGCCCTACCCTCCGGCGTATCCTGCCCAATTACATCCAACACCAACTCCAGGTGCTTATACCCTTTGAACACCCAATATGCATGAGAATAATCCCGATGTTTAATCCCTAGAAACTCTTTAGGTCTTTCAAACTTCTCACTGACAACCGTATATCCGGATATCTCCAGCTTTTCTTTAGAATAATTCTCCGCATCAGCTGCTAGCTGCGGTAATTCTAAAACTAACTTACTCTGTATTTTGGTATAAAATTCTTCAGGTTCTTGCTTAACATCTTCACTCAATTCAATCTCTGTAGACCGAAACGAAATAACGACTACCGGAAAAGTTCCACTTGAATTCACTAAGCGCAAATACCCATCATTAGTTTTAATTTCAAAATCATCTGGATACTTCACGACAATTGGAGTCTGAAATAATTCTGGATAATCTGCCGCATCCAGCGTCTTATCCAGTTTAAAACTGTCAAGACCCGCCGCTTCCGTTTTGGCCTCCTGCACCAGTACTGTAGACTCAGCCTCAATATCCAGCGTCGCAAGTGCAGTTCTAGCTTCGTGGATAAACTCATTATATTTTTCTAAAAACTCCTGGCCACGTGCAGAATTATACACTCCATAAAACATAGCCGACAAAACAATACGCTTATTCCCGGATCCTATAAAAAAGCGCGTACCTTTATAACGCTCTTTCCTGCCATCTGTGGTCTTATAAAAATCAACCTCAAAGATTCCCACCAAGTACTTGCCAATACGCTCAATACGATTTTCCCGAACCTGAGGGCTCTCAGCTGCAGCACACTGTCGCAATGCCGCTAGAAGCTGCTGTTTATCCAAATCTTCAGCCGCATACCCTTTCAAGGCCTCTGGCACTTCAAGGATAGTAGCTTTAATCCCAAGAGCAAGATAGAATTCATCTTCAGCTGTATAGCTGATTATCTGATTATGTTGAAGCTCAAAGGTATTCCAGTGCGTTGGATACTCAAAAGTAAACTCAAAAGGAAGCATCTCAGGGAAGTCAACCGCAGCAAATATCTGCCACATCTTGCCATCTCTGGCCAGCGTACGCCTTGAAGCGTTATCCTCACTGGGTCGATTCACCACCCTGCGTTGTTGCTCCTCTTCATTTATACCCGCAAGGTCAGAATCTTTAACAGACGGTCTCTTCTTCTTACCGGCAACCACAACTGCTTCTCGGGGCAAGTCCTTTCTTCCGTCTACCCCTGCTAAATTGAGTTCAATAATTTCTTGTATAAAGCTATTAAAAAAATTCCGTGTCTCCGGTTCAGAGAATGGACTCATATAACTAACCGTCAGTATTTCATTATTCATTCCGACATGACATCTGACCGCATATTCCACTTTATGTGAACCATCTTTATAATACAGATCAGAAACAATCAGCACACTGGCACTTCTCGAATTATCCCCCAATAACTTTGAGGTTATACTTGAACGCTCCTTATCGATCTTGGCTATACCATCCATTACAGCCTGAAATGACTGCTTCATACCAGTGATATTTGACTCGGAGAAGAACCTCTCCTTGACCCCAGCAAAGTCGTTTATCCCTGTACGTTCATACAATTCGGTATAAGGTATGCGGTGAATAATTATTGTACCATCATAATCGTTATACCAATCCTGCAAATACTTGGCATATTCCGCATCCGGTTTCAGAATAATAGTTGAGCTTCTACTCGCCACAAGCTTATCATACCCTTCAGCCCCAGGCGGCATATACCTGTCAGGTACTGGCAAAGTTAATTTATAACCTTCTTTGCTCTCCACCGTAAACACCTCGTCAGCCCCGGTTGCGATCATATTTATCATACACCACAGCACCACCAGCAACATTTTCAGCGCATACCTCATACCATCCTCACTTCCCGCATCTTACCAGACTCAACCGACCGCCCCAAACTACTCAAAACGCAGCGTTGTAATCATTGCCCTCAACAACACGTCATACTCCTCAAAATACTTCTTCGCCTCAGCCTTTCCTTCCGGCGTATCCAGCCCGACAACATTCAACGCCAACTCCAATTGTTTTTCTCCTTTTATCACCCAATAGCTTCTAATGTAAAACCGTTGCTGACTCCCTATTATATTAACAATCTTTTCATGATCCTCAATTACCAAGGTATACCCGGCTAATTCCGCAAGACTACCCTGATAATTATCCTCACCCGCCTTCTCTCGCAATGCTCCAAGTAATAGCAAACTATGCACTTTGGTCTGCTGCTCTTCTGAGAGTAATTCATCCTCCTCACTAAACTCAAACTCAGCCGAACGATACGAGATAATCACCAGCGGATAATCCATACCCGGCTTGACCAGACGCAGATAGCCGTCAGCCGGCTTGACCTCCATGTCACCCGGGAACTTAATGGAGAGAGGAGTAGCGAGAATTTCAGGGTAATCTGCAGAATGCTGCCACTTATTCAATCTGCTAAAGCTGCGCCTTGCCGTATTAGCCGCACCAGCATCTTTCGCACTCGAACCTCCCTGCTGGTCTACAGCCTCTGCGCCAATACTTAGCGTCTTGATTATTTCCTTTACCTCCATACTGAGTTCTTCAAGTCTTGCCTCAACATCTCGGCGATATTCTGGAGTATCAAAATCCACTAACATAAGCGTAAAGGTTAAAATTCCACCACTTGCAACCACATGAAAACGTCTTGCTTTAAAATACACCTCCCGGTTATCAACCTTCTGACAATAATCATAGGTATTTATCCCGGTATAAAACCTGCCGATCTTTTCAGTTATTGTCGAACATCCAGGGAAGTCTTTTATTTCATTTGAACTTTCTGCCACAGAGGCAACCACAGCTTTCTTTGTTGCCTCGTCTGCATTCGCCATAATTCTTTGCAATTTAGACAGGACATGAGTATCAATACGCAAGAATTCTGTTAAAAATTCTCTAGCAATATGACTGCTCAGTACACCATCATCAAATTCAAAGGGCGCCCAATTACTTGGATACCTAAAGCTAAACGCAAACGGCAGTTTATTAGCAAAGTCAGCCGAATTAAATTCCTTGGTTCTACCTGCAAACTCCCTCCCGCCACTCTCTTCCTGCCTCATACCCGGGCTACGCGTCACCTTGCTCTGTTCCCGCTCTCCAGCACCAACAGCTACAGCATCCTGATGAGACAAATTACGCCCGGCAGTAATCTGAGGATTGAGTGCAATAAAGCTGTCAACATACTTATTATTAAACTCACAGACCTCAGCCTCAGCCTTTGAAATAGAATCATAATTAATACTAAAGACTATCTCCCCCATATCGACAACATTGGTAAAAGTTAAATCTGATATCGTAGACCCAGACACGTATTTTAGTCTTGCTACAAGCAATTGTGTATAACTCACCGCGGTATCCCGGAGAGTCTTAACCTCTACCGTGGTCTCTTCTTTATTTACCACCTCAATCCCATTGATAATTCGCTGATAACTCTGCTTCAAATCCTCTGCAGTTTCCTTAGAACCAAAGAACTCTTTTATCTCAGCAAAAGAACCTTGCAATAACTCATTATAATTTATCTCCTTAATACTTATCACCCCTATATTTTTAGGTTTCATACCTGCCAGATATTCGGCATAATCCTCCACCGGCACCAATATCGCCAGCACAGAGCTATCTTGAGCATACTTCTTGAGTAACTCCGAACTGAGTTGTTTATACCCTTCCGGCACTGGTATGGTTATATCAGATCCCGCTCTGCATTTTACCGTAAACACCTCATCAGCTCTGCCCGCAACCTGAACCCACATAAGCAACACCACAACCAACCCCAGCCCCCATAAATATCTCATACAATCCTTACTCTCCTTCTTTATCCCTATAACCACGCTCTTCATATTCACGATATACATTATACGCAACATACCAATACTAGCAACCCTAATTATATAAATTTTACCTGACACACATACAGCAACAAGCGATATAATCAAAGTCAACCCAACAACCAAAGATCTATCAAAAAAAAAACTGAGCAGGAAAACCTACTCAACACATTATATCATGTAACATTACGCTATCAATTCTACGCAAAATCAGTTACTATTCGCCTCCATAATTCCCTGTTCAAATTCTTCCGCCGCAGTCTTTGCCCACTCAATATCAGATTGCAAGCTTACCGTATTGATAAAGAACAACTTCTCACCGGCGGACACTGCCGCTACCGCCTTGACCTCATGGTACTCACGAGCAATACCCGGCAAATAACACGACGCCTCCAGTATTCCCTTAACCTGCCCCGGATCAGAACTATGCACCTTCTCGCTCCTGACACTTATAGCTTTATCGCTTCGCGCTCCCGCCGCTAGCAACTTGGCCTTGAGCTCCTCATCCAGTTTCTCAGTTCCCAACGCCTCGGAAAATCTCCGGGTTATCCTACCAAAATCCTCAACCGTCAGATATTTATCACTGAAATACTCCGGACTCCCGACAACTATGAATCTCTCCAACTCCGGCACCCTCCCGGCTTCAAACTCAGTCACAATATTCAGCGGCACAAGCAGCGCCAATAACCCATCGGTATTACCCTGATAGAGCCGGAGTAACGGCAGTTGCTGGATATACTCCTCCGGGAGTACCCCATACCCTTCAGGCAGCGGAATCTTCACCTCTTCCCTACCGATATGCAGCATAATGATCTCTGTCGCCAGCGATGTCAGCCCGAGCAAGAGAAAGAGCAGTATAAAGACCGGATAACGTTTCATAACGACTTCCTTTATAACCCCAGAATCATCAGCAAAATACCAACATACCATACCCCGCCCCTTAGTATAAATCCGAATAAAAATCTGTCCATAACAATTACCCTTTATTCATTTTTATTTACATCCACCTGCATTCTCTGCAATTATCCCCTTCACATATCTGCAAAATAAAGGTATTGCAAAAACAGCATATAGCCGGTATAATATATAAGTTATGATTATGCAGAGATACTTGAATGCTGCATAACTACCAACAGATTCGACTTATTCGGGGGCGACATGGTATCGACTGAATAGAGGAAGATTGAATCGCGTGTCGAGGTTGGCCGGCTGGCCTCGTAAAAAGCCGTCCAAACAATAATTGCTGATAATAACAGCTACGCTATGGCTGCGTAATAAAACGCGCCCTGAATACTATGTAACGCCGATGGCGTAGTATTCAGACAATTTATCGGCTGGATAGACAGCAGACAGGCCTGAGCCGGCTGCCTATTAAGATCAAATCCGGGCTGGGGCAGCCAAAATTGTCGTTAGAGTAAGCTGCCCGAGATCAATGTAACGACTACACACGTAGAAGTTCTTTTGGATAATATTGCAGGACGCGGGTTCGATTCCCGCCGCCTCCACCATCACAAATAAAACATAAATCTTTTAAGAACAGGCTATTAGGAGTTTCTTTATTACTAACAATACAGCCTGTTCTGTTGAGGTTTCGTTATAATTAGATTTACACTGCCTTGAACCTACTTCCAATATTTTCAGCAAGTCTTCTTTGTGATTCTTCTCTAACTCGACCATATGTATTAAAAGTAAGTTGCGGATTAGTATGTCGTGCCGCTGTTTGGGCTGTCTTCACGTCAACATTTTCTTCAAGCACTAGATTAATAAATGTAGTCCGTAGTGAATGAAAGTCCAACTTTCCGCCTTGACCATCTGGCGTAACCTCAATATACTTTTCAACTCCAGCTTCTGCTAAATCAAGCTCTAATCTCCTTGCGGGATGCGAATTAATATAGAGTAAAGGATTTAAAGGGTATGGGGCTTTACTTTTTCTTCTACCCATACATTCAACATACCTTGCCTTCGCATCTCCACTCAATCCATATCGATGAAGCTTACTCAGTAATTCAGAGGTAATATAGACAACTCCCGCCTTTCTATTTTTTGTCCACTCTGAATCTAGCATTATTGCACAACGCTCTGAATTTAAGTGTTTAAGTGTTAAATTTCTTAATTCGTTAACACGTAATCCTGTCATTAGTGCAGTCTCATATACTATCGCTCTGTGTTCCGGTACTACAGAAAGCAACTTCTCAATTTCATGTTGAGTCATAGCTCTTCTCTGTACTAATGAACTTGAGTCAAACCTTATTATTCCTGATAATGGATTTTTTTCAAAATACTGTCTATTTGTTGCCCACTCGCAAAATGATTTGATTGATTCAATATAATTATTAAGGGTCTTACCACAAGTACCAGATTTACGCATACCCTGCAATAGCTTTTCAATTTTAGATTGACTATAATTCAAATCTGAAATGACTGCCAACCTAAGCTCTTTACAGAAGCACCTAATCTGTGATGCTTTTTGCTTTGCATGCTTTAAGCTCCAAGGCTTACCATTTCGTCCTCCTTGAAGATTTCCCCAACTCAAATAATCTGAAACTACATTCTCTATTGGAGTATTTGCATTCATTATATATGGCTTTGGCGGTTCTCTATAGCCTTTCCTTATCTCATCCTGCTCACTCTGCGTTCTATCTGCTAACTTTTCTGTTTCCTTTTTGCTTACATAACCCGTACCACTTTTACGCATACCCTTAAAGTCAATATATTCAAATTTCCATTTAGGATGCGGTATCTTATTGCCTTTCTTGTCTAATTTATAATCTCTTTTTCCTGTAGTTGGATTTTTTACCTTGATATATGTTTGGTAAACATGTGACATAATTTTTTCTCCTAATTCCCAAGCTATTTGATATAGCTAAATCTCTAAAATTAAACATAATATTTCTCCGTTTTAAGTTCTTAAAATTTAAACAAAACATCTACATTAAATGCTACATATTACTAAAATACGATTGCTGCCCATTTCAATCGTTTCCTCCAGAATTAAATCATTACACAGTACACCTCCCTTCATGTTATTTCTTCGCAATACTACATAAGTTCACTCACCATCAACAGGAAATACAGTAACAACATCTTTCAATTGTATACTTTCTCGATTTCCTGAATCCTGATTCCTATAAACAATCTTTGCCTCATACGACTTTTCAGCCTCTTTCAAAGCTTGCAAAAGCTTATAATCCTCAATGCTTACCAGAGCAGCCAATTCTTTATTCCTTCGGCAAAGAATCAACTGCTCATCAGCATACAAAATTCTGTTCAAAGCTTCGGTGAGATTAGCCCTTAATTCAGCTGTTTTCATCCTTTTAACTTTACTCATACATTCTCCTCAACATGTACAACTAATATTTATTGTACTACCTATAAAGAGCTATGCCAGTTAAAATCCGTAAATACTGTCAAAATATTAAAATGTGTGATTCATAGACATCCTTTCAATAAAATTGTATAATATATTGATAAAGGAGTTGCTATGGACAATACTATTAAATCCCGATTGAAATGGGTCAAAATATATTTTGAAACTCAAGACTCAGGACTTGTTTGTAATCGTTGTGGAATTTCCAGACCTACTCTTAGAAAATGGGTAAATAGATATCAATCAAATGGTATTGAAGGGCTTTGCACCTTGAGCAGAAAACCTCACAATTCTCCTGCGACTAAGGTAACTGAAAATATAGAAAGTTTAATATTAGCACTAAGAGATTCAAGAAATATCGGGGCGAGGAGAATTCAGAGCGAATTATTAAGGTTGCATAGTATTAAGCTCTCTTTAGCAACAATTCATAAAGTTTTAGTTAGGAATAATGTTTCTCCATTGAAGCGATATACGAGAAAGAAAAAATTTAATCGATATGCTATGAAAACTCCTGGAGCTAGAGTTCAAATGGATACAATGAAACTTGCTCCAAATTTTTATCAATATACAGCTATAGATGATTGTACTCGCTACAGAGTCTTAAGAGTCTATTCTCGTAGAACAGCTGCCAATACTCTTGACTTTATTGAAAAAGTAGTTGAAGAGATGTGTTTCCCAATTCAAAGAATTCAGACTGATAGAGGACGAGAATTTCTTGCTTATAAAGTTCAAGATTTGCTGTTGGATTGGGGGATTAAACTTAGACCTATTCGCCCTGCATCTCCTCATCTTAATGGTAAAGTAGAAAGATCTCAAAAAACTGATATTGAAGAATTCTATCCAACCATTGATTTAACAAAACACAGTATAGAAAGTCTTGATCTACCCTTAGCAGAATGGCAGCATTACTACAATTGGGAGCGTCCTCACAGTAGTCTAAACGGTAAAACTCCAGTTGAAAAGTACGTTGAATTGATGTATGAGACTCCTTTACAAGAAGAAGTCTCAATTAAATTTAATACAGAAATAGAATATCGCAGAAATAGCATTTTACTAAAAAAACATGCATTTAAAAAGTGAAAGGATGTCTATGAATCACACACCTTATCTATACTTTCTAGTAACAAGTAAGGATAAGTGTCTCGTAAAAGTAGAGCGTTTGATAATATCATGATTGAGAGATTGTATCTAAAGGGGTACGCTCAGTATTCCGAGCATCTTGCAAGCTTCTGGTACTGAATATCCACTTTTACTCGTATTGCTTCGTCTTTGAATTTCTGTGAATACTTTCTTATGTTTTCCATTATGGACTCCTTTAAAAACATTATTCAATTAGTTTTTCAGGTGTCCACCATTTCTAGGTCACTGCATGCTGCTCTGAACGTTATATTTTTCTGAGTCATCTTAAACTTGGAATTTGTAAGGATATTTGGTTCAATATCGGTAGATACCTGCCAGTCCTGTTTGTCCTGGCATCTGCTCTGGCTGGATGACAATTACCTCGCCGCCCATCTTCACAACCAACTCGCCAATATCATCGAGTAGGTCATCGACTTGCGGGTCTCCGAGGTCGCCGAATGTGATCTGCCCCGTCTCCCTGTTGAGTCGACCGGCAATTTGTCGGTTGGATTCTAGCAGTAGTGACGCGACTCGTCCGGTTGCGGCTGCCTGAGCCACCTGCGACACATCATCACTGCCAAGTTGTTTGGACTCCGCCAAAGCAAAATCTTCTACAAGTGTAGCTAATCGCGCTTGATATTGCGGTTCGACGATTTGCCATGCGCGTTCCCAGAGTTCATCTATCGGTAGTGCATCTGGATTGATCGAGAGTCCCTCTTGCATCAAAAACGGGTTATGGCTGACCTTGTGGAACAGATGGTGATGCTCAGGCAATGCAGCTAGGATCAACGGCAGACCAGATGGTCGGGAATGGTGTTCGAGAACAGCTTGATCTACGGCGCGAAAGAAGCGCTCCGAATCGTTGGCAACTTCGTCATTTTCCCCACTATGACCATGCTGCGGGATCAATTTGTCACCAAGCGCCTCAGTAATAGTCAGCGGGACGCCTGGTGCAGGGTCTATCTCATAGAGTGCATTACGATCGCCTTCAAAAAGTTGAATCTTGCTTAGGCTCAACCCAAGAACTTGATAACGAGTGTCAGATTGCAGAATGCGTCGCAAGGGTTTGGTGTAAAAGCTATCGCCTACAACGGCCAATTCAGAGACAGACCGTTGAATTTTGAACACTTGAAAAATGTTCGATCCTCCCAGCACTGCCATGCCCTCGAGGGTGTGACTCCAAAAGTCATGATCGTTGGCTAGGGTATTAAACGGTTCCAAAAGCATCATGGTATCGCTGTCCGAGTATTGCTGCTGAAGCGACGATGCAAGCGCTTTTATAAGATTGCCAAACAGAATCTGATCTTGGCGATTCTCAGGATGTTTCCAATGGGTCGGCTGATAAAGCGAAAGTAGCGGCGGCTTATAAGTCTCTGCCAGTTTGGCTAGTGATTCCTTGGTAAGCATAGTGATCTGCTGTGTCATTTCATACCTCCTTTGTGCTATCGTCGCGCTAGCAGCGCGAGCGCTAAGCAAAAATTAAAAGTCGCAATTAGTGAATAAATCCTGACTGCTAATGATTGTAGAGTACCTTATTAATAGAATAGCAAATGGTGTTCCACACGCGAATATATGGTTAATGTGTTTCAGTATATTCCGTAACATTCATTATGGATAATGTTGTGGGTTACTATCCTGAGAGATTGATGTTTTAATAGTGTCGCAATATTGAAAAAGCCCGAGACCGTCTATTTAAGTTACCTAAATAGCTACTCTATTATGTTATAATACCAAGACCTACCTGAAGTAACCGTTGATTGCGGCCTTACAAGCCGGCACTGCGATACTTCCAGATGTTCCTGAACATGATTTATTACCGCTTTGCGCCGCTTAACCAAGTTTAAAATGATTTCTCCGCAGCCACTTTCATGATTGCATTATCAAGGGGTAATTCAGGTGCAAGTTTTTTCGGTGTGCATTTTCTCGCTCAATCCAGTCACTAGTTTGACCTGTTCAGGTACCAAGAGTAACGTCATCGATAAGAGAGTTACCATCATATCCTTAACTATATAGACGATTTACTTAATGCAATATATATAATTCAACGACAGAAAAATGACATATACATCAATAATGCTTATGAAACACCTTTGCATGGGAGGCAATAGTATTTCTCTGTATTTCAGATACAGGAGGCTTTCTATTAAGTTATTTGTAATATCCGTTTCTACTGACTTTGAAAATCTTACATACTCTCAAAACTGAATCCTCTGTCTTATGAGAATAATTCTAAGTTTAGTACCTTACTGGCTCTATTTTAAAATAACACTGTCTGTATTTTTGTATTTTGCGAGTGTGTACGTCTGCGGATTAAATAATTATCAGAATGCATCTAAAAGAGCCTGCATAATAATGAGTTCTCTCTGATTATTAAGTAAAGCTACATTTTTTTTGGCCCATTCTCAATATTAGAATCTTTTTTTGTAGCTCCATATTGATCACCAATAAAACGCTTTAAAGGACAAATTGAAAAGAATGGACATTTCTTGCATCCTGTAACATATGCGACTGGACATAATTTCATTTGATTCTCCTATTTATGTGGCTGAGTATCACCATCGTAAAGATCAAAATATCTGTCTATGTTGTTCTGGAAATCTGAAAGCAATCTAGAAAGTTTCTTGCATAACCCGTCATAAACATCTAATGTAGCTTGACTACCGTTATCGGATAGTTGTTTAGCCAGACATAAGGCATCATGTTGTATCGACTGCCGATATTTCTCTATTGTGTATAAGGTAGCATCCGCACGTGATTTCAAAGTGTAGCTTCCATCCTGAACAAGTATTGCAAAGTCCTGCAGTAGATTTTTATGCTCGAGCCGTATCCTATCGACAAATTGGTTGACAAGTTCGGCGTAGGATTGCTTGAGATCCTCAAGACGCAGCGCCAAGCGTGTAATTTCCTGAAAATGATGACCCTGAATAGCCAAGCTTACAGCAGACGGGAAAAACTTAGGTTTATACCATAGTGTTCCTGCCAGAAAACAAATACTATTCCAAGTATACTCGGTAAATAATGAACCTGCCATATACCGCAGAAAATACTTGATGTCCTGCCATTGTACTGCAAAGTTAGTAATGACAGCAGCCTTCCAACGCTGACGAAGTTTTATGCAGCGCAGAAAATACGCTTTCAGATCGGTTGGATAGATCGCTTGTAGCACCTTCTTATAATCTGAGATCAAATCCTCAGGTGGTCGTAGTGGAGTAAAGTTCAGACTAAAATCGTGAGTATTGTTTCCATCAGTAGAATGCACAAGACGTCCTTCCTGCTCCAGCCTATCATAAAGATCTGTATCTGGAATCGCTTGCAACAACCCTACCATTGCTACAGGGATTCCTAAGTCATGAATGTATTTTATCATGCGATCAGAGATATCCTCTGGGTCATGGTCAAACCCCATAATAAATCCTGATGAAACAATTATACCTGCCTCTTGAATACGCCTTACTTTGTCATCGATACACCCAGAAGTATTTATGTTTTTTCCTGCTTCACGCAGGCTTTCTTCTTCTGGTGTCTCCAACCCAACAAACACCATATCAAACCCAGACCTTTGCATAAGGAGTAGTAGCTCATCATCATCGGCTAGATTTATTGAGGCTTCGGTACTCAATTCAAATGGATAATGGCGTTCTTCCTGCCATTCGGCAATCGCTTTCAGAAGCTGCTTGACCTGTGCAGAGTTCCCCACAAAGTTGTCATCCACGATAAAGAGTGAACCGCGCCATCCCAAATTATATAATACTGTCAGCTCGTCAATCACATTAGTTATGCCTTTATAACGCATTTTACGCCCAAAACGTCGCCAAATACCACAGAATTCACAGCCATGGGGACAACCTCTTGAAGTCTGTATAGCCATCGCTCTATAGGCAGCAAGGTCTAACAAGTCGAACCTAGGTAACAAGCAATCGTCAAGGCAGGCCGCAGCATCTGCTGTCACAACATCTGCATCACTACCGAAATATTCGAGAATATCCTTAGTTTCTGATTCTCTAGTTGGACGTGCGTACACTTTTTTTGCCTTACCTGCTTCCCAATCACGTATAAAGAAAGGCAGTATATCTTCTGCCTCTCCCAGTACATAATAATTAACTCCATTAATTTCAGCAAAGTTGGTAGTAGGATATGAACCTCCAGCAACAACCGGAACATTCAAATTATTCGCTTGCTTGATGCATTGAGCAAAAGAGTCTTTTTGTACTATCATCGCCGAAATAAAGACCGCATCTGCCCACCGGATATCGTCATCTGAGCATAACTCTATATTTAGGTCTTTAAGGCGCAACTCATAACTTTTAGGAAGCAATCCAGCAACGGTCAATAACCCTAATGGCGGTTGCACAGCACGCTTATTTATGAGATTTAGAACAAAGCTAAAACTCCAGTAGGTCGCATCTGGCACCTTGGGGTATAATAACAAGATTCTTTTTCGTGATTGAGTACCGATAGTCATTTACAACCTCCTTGCAGTCATTATATACAGCTGTCACTTGTAGTAATCTACTCTGACTTAGCATTTACAAATTGTGCAGAAATACCACCTCGATGCACTTTTTAATGCCCCGCATGTCAGGGATTTTATAATTATAATATTGTCCCTTATTACTTCATACGTAATAAATTAATCTCGTAGCCAAACCAGAGTATACTACGGTCTGTCTTATAAATGAGACAATATGTGAGACAGCCGATACAACTATCCTCTTGTGATATAAAATGCAAACCACTACAAGAGTATGCTTCACTTTTCATCCGTGCATTTCATCATGGTTTAATGAATTAGCAATGTTGTTATTCAAGTATGCAAAAAACACCCGCAGCAATAGCTAGAACAGCCATAGCTATTCCCATTCCTTCAAAGTTAATATGCAGAACAGGTATCAATCCGGTTAAAATTAGCCATACACCTAAGAGCAGTAAGCGGAAATTTTTAGTCAGTTTCATAGTAGTACTCCTTTTGTTAGTTTATAATTAACGGGAATTATTATAGAACACTATAAGAGGTGCAAAAACTGTGCCAGCCTCCACTTAAAAGGCAAGTAGCGAAGTAATATTGTATTATGTTAAACGGTGATTTTTATAGGTTGGTTTCAACAGCTATTGGAAGGAGAATTTCTACCGTACAACCAGGAGGTGGGGTATTATTCCAGCAGGTCATTTTTCCAAGGTAGGACTCAATTATATGCTTCACTATACTCAGACCCAGTCCTGACCCACCTTTGCGCGTGGTAAAGGTCGGATCAAACGCATGAAGAAGAGCTGATTCTGAGAGTCCTTCGCCAAGATCACTAACACGTATTGACGCCATGCCGTCCACAAGGGCACAAGCAGAGATTTTTATCCTAGTACCTTGAGGACTATGTTGGGCGGCATTATCGAGTAGATTAATCATGACTTGAACCACCCGCTCAGGATCGACGAAGACCATTATTTTATCAGCTTCGGGTGAGAATGCAGTTGTCAACCGATGCAGCGGTTTGTTTGATTGCATCCATGAATCAGCAGCCATGCGACAGATGCTGACCAGTGTGCAGCATTGACGGTTTCTGGCTTCTTCTGGACGGCGAAGCTCTAACAGATCCTTCATGAGATTATCAAGCCGATTTATTTGACGTTGGATGCGGTCTACATATTTTATGCACTCCGGATTATCCTGAATATGCTTTGAAATAAGTTCTACAGCAATAACAATGGCATTAAGGGGATTGCGCACCTCGTGAGCCACAACCGAGGCAAGCTCCCCTAAGGCGCGAAGCTTCTCACCCTGAAGTGCTTCCATCTCCAAACGTGCCTGTTTCTGTTGAAGTAGCTTGCGTTCGGTTATATCAGTGATAATCCCATCATAGGAGTTAATCACCCCAGATGCGTCGGGATGTGGTACTAATGTATTGTGTATCCAGTGCAACATACCACTCTTATCAATGATTCGGTGTTCTAAAGTTATCGGTTTATGGGAACTCACAATGCGAGTTATAGCATCCTCTACCATAGGACGATCCTCATCAGGGATCATAGCTATCCATAAAGAAGAGTCATTAGCATAATCCTCTTGAGTATATCCGGATACAGCCTCACAGCCTTCGCCATGTTCTGTATGGAATGCCAAACCACCAGAGAGATGAACGCTATAAACATAACTTGTAATTGACGATAATAGATGACGGTAGCGTTCTTCGCTTTTTTTTAAATCCTCTTCCATCTGCGTGCGTTCGGCTATATCCTTCTGTAACCGGAGGTTTACTTCCTTCAAGTCAGCAGTTCTTGCAGTCACAACATTTTCTAGCTTTTTTTTATCCCCTCTGAGTTGTTCTTCTTCTTGTTTGTAATTGGTGATATCTACCATTATCATACGACAGTCCTGCCCTGTAGAAGAAGTGACTGCCGAGATGCGGACTGTTCGTGTAGAGCCACTCTCGTTATGAAGCAGAACCTCGCAGTTTGTATTTGCAATTCCGTCAAATGCCTGGTCTACAAATTTACTGAAGACGCTGCGGCTTTCTTCTACAAGAAACACTCCGAATTGACGACCGATAAGCTTAGAGCGTTCATTTCCCATAAGGCTGGCAGCTAGGAAATTCACATTCGTTATCGTGTTATTCCTGTCAAGCGTTAGGTAGCCTGCTGGTGCAAAATCATAGAGGTCGGTATACTTATCCAGCGCTGCTTCAGCCTTAATTCGCATCTGCAACAACTCATCGTTTTGCATACCTAGCTCGATATGGTGTACCTGAAGCTCATGCAACAATCTAACTGTATCTTCGAGTATAAGTGGTGTATCATGGAGAAGCCCTTGCTCTTGCAAGTATTTTTCTGCTTTATTCCGTAAGCTCTTATCAGACTGAGCACTATCTTTACCTTTGCACATAGCAATCACCATATTCCACACATTGCTTTTTTATTTCAGAAAGCATTTTTAACGGTGAACGTTGCAGTATTTCTGAGACCATGAGCGAAAGCCTAGAGAGATTGAACGGTTTTTGTATGAACGCTAATGCACCTTTGTCAAGTAATTCCTGACCTTCAATATCAATACTACAATCGGAAGAAATTAATATCTTCGCCTCTGGATTGACTTTACGTATAGCGGAAAATATACCCTTTCCCTCCACACTAGGCATAGAAATATTCAATATTATTAAGTCAATCTTGTTTGAGCATTCGTTGTAAAAGGAAACTGCTTCTTTTACATCCAAGTACGCAGTAACCATATAACCCAAGCTGTATAGCATTTTCCTGCAAATCTCTACTATTTCCTCCTCGTTGTCAATGAGTAAGACATGCCCACTGCCGCCAACTGTGTAGAGAGCGTCCACCGTTGACGTCGGTAGGGCAACATCTGAGTCTGCCAAAGAAAGGTAGATATAAAATGAGGTCCCCTGACCTTGCCGGCTCTGTACATCTATGCCTCCGTGATGACTGAGAATGTCACCATATACCGAGGCCAGCCCAAGGCCGGTACCTTTTCCAACATCCTTGGTAGTAAAAAACGGCTCAAAGAGGTGTGTCAAAGTATCCTTACTCATACCAGTTCCGGTATCTGATACCTCAATACACAGGTAGCGACCTGGCGCCACTCCAAGAATTGCGGCCTGCTCCCCAATAAGCTCGGACTCCTTGGTTGTGAACACAATTTCACCGCCACTAAGCATAGCGTCACGTGCATTGAGCCCAAGGTTGATCAAAATGTTTTCTAGTCGGCTATTGTCACCAATGATCGTGTACTCAGCAGCGGCAAGGTGCTGCTTAATTGTAATCTTTTTATCAATACTGTTAGTAAGTAAAGCTACCGCTTCACTAATAAGTTTATGCATATTTACAGGTGTAGCGAGACATTTTCCTTTCCGTGAAAAATTCAGCAATCGTGCTGTCAACTCAGCCGCCCGGACCGCACAGGTTGATATTGCTGCTGTATAACTCAGAAGATTTTCGTCCTTAAGATTGCCGGCAAGAATTTCATTAAAGCCGATAATTCCTGTGAGTTGATTATTGAAATTATGCGCTATCCCGCCAGCCAGCTGCCCAATGGCAGACATCTTTTCGGCTTGACGTAACTGCGACATCAGTTGCTCTTTCTCCTCTTCAGCTTTTTTTCGGTCGGTAATATCCAAAAGGCTGACCAACACCATCGGTTCACTATGTAACTCCAAACGCACACAAGAGAAAAGAAATACACTCTCTTTGGTCTCCTCTCCAAAGGTTGATATGAAGTTGACCTCTACCTGATGATGGATCAAACCGGAGTCAATGGCGTTGATCACATTATTCTGGATTGAGCACTCTGTACAAAACGGTCCAAGACCGCATCCCTGTGGATTATCTTGTGCATGCAGACACCTCAATGCGTCGCCAAAACTCATGCCAATTATTTTTTCTGAATTCATTTGTGCAAACTCAGCAGTAAAATTGTTAGCCTTGCACACACGGCGTCCAGAATTCAGTAGAACCATGATCAAAGGCGCATGCTCATAAATTGTCAATAGTTCCGTCATATAAGCTTTGGTCTGCTCCTGAGACTGAAGTAGCTGCTCATTCTGCATCTCAAGTTCTATCTGATGCACCTGTAGTTCGTGCAGGAGTCGCTGCATCCCGTCCTCTTGTAGGGGAAGGAAGATCTCTGAGCCGCCTTCTTTTAAACGCTCCTCCGCAATACGTCGCATATCCTGTTTTCTTGAGAGCACTTTCTTTTTTTTCATCTAGGTCTCTCCTTATGAAATTTATCCTGAAGTTCCTGGATTTCCTTGTAATGCGAGGAGATGTCCGAGAGAGTAATTACAACACCGTCAATTTTTTCCTCTATTGTACGGTAAGGCATGATGCGTACACCAAACCAGCGACCATCCTCCGAAGGAATCCTTTTTTCAGAAAATACCAGCGTCCGCAACACTTCTGTAGCATCTTCTATCAATTCAGGGTAGTCTAAAATTGAAGTAAGGTCTGATATCGGCCTTCCTATGTCACCGGGGATAAACTTTATGATCTTGGCAGCGTGTGAGGTAAAACGCCGAACCCGCAGATTGCGGTCCAAAAATACGGTTGCTATATCTGTACTATCCAAAAGATTTCTCATATCGCTGGCAGTAAGAGAGAGTTCATCGAGTTTGGCCTGCAACTCTGCATTTAGAGTCTGCAATTCTTCATTCATGGACTGCATCTCCTCCTTGGATGTTGTGAGTTCTTCATTAGTAGACTGGAGTTCCTCGTTAGTAGAACGCAACTCCTCCTGAGAGGTCTGCATCTCTTCACTCAGAACACCCAACTCAGCATGCAAGCGCTGTGATTCCAGCTCATACTCACGAAGACGTAAAGTGTCAATATCCGAAGTAAGTGGGTCTTCAGCTATCACTGGTTGTAGGTACACATCTCTGAATATGATCAGTACCATCCCCCGCCCAACTGACATTTTATCAAGGGCTTGAACGATAACATCAACTCCTTGACAGCCATGGTTGGCTGAAACTTTGAGCCCATTGACCTCTATTTTCGCTGTTTCACGAACGGCCTTATTGAAAGCGGCACTGAGTTCACCTCTCAATCCTTCTCGTGCCATAGCAAAGATATTCAGATTAGCCTTGCCTGCAGCTGGTTCAAGATACTTTCCAGTTCGTCCACTTATATAGACCACATCTCCTTTTGTATTGGTCAGTACAGCTGAAGGAGCGTATTCTTGCAGAATTATTTGATCTGTTAATAATTGCACGTTCAACTCTACGGAAGAACCTTCATTGTCTTTGGAAATTTCTACATTAGCGGCAACAAAGGAAGATGGAAACTCTACTGGAGATGTCCGTAGCATAGAATCAAGGCTGCGGTATATTCTAAATTTATCATCCTCTGCAGCAAATAAATTTGTGAAGTTACCGACAGTCTCAGCACTCCCAAGAAAGAGAAGTCCTCCTTGCTTCAAACTATAATGAAATAGTGGCATAAGTTTTTTTTGTAACCCAGCTTCAAGATATATAAGCAAGTTCCTACATATCAGGATATCAAGCTTGGTAAATGGTGGATCCATGATCAAATCCTGCTGGGCGAAAATAACCGTTTCCCTTACTTTCTTTGAAACACGGTACTTTCCATTTTCAAATACAAAGAACTGTTCCAAACGCTCAGGAGAGACATCCGCCACTATATTTTCTGGGTAAATTCCCTGACGTGCCTTTTCAATGGATTCCTGAGAAAGATCGGTGGCGAATATTTGTAACCTATAATACCGCTCCGGCGCAAACTTTTTGACTGCTTCATGAAAAATCATAGCCAATGAATACGCTTCCTCTCCAGAGGAACATCCTGGTATCCAAGCACGTAATTCCTTACAGTCATTCACACGCTCAAAGAGTGCTGGCAGAGCATAGTCTCTAAGGTAATCCCATGACGTAGAATCACGGAAAAAATTTGTCACTCCAATCAGTAGTTCTTTGAAGAGCAATTCTACTTCTTGAGGATTATCCTTCATATATTTAATATAATCCTTGATATTGATAATATGGTGTATGCCCATGCGCCGCTCAAGTCGTCTGCATATTGAATTCTTCTTGTACAGGGAAAAATCGTGTCCAGTATAGGCACGTAGCAAGACTATTATATCCTCAAGAGAATTTTTGTCCTTCTCCTTCAATGGCTGTTGTACAATGTCTTGATTCGCCCTCTGCAGGAATGCCAATATTTTGGTTGGTAACTCTTCAGCTAAAGCGACAATATCAACCAAACCGGTATCAATTGCGCTACGAGGCATACAGTCGAATTTGGCTGTAGCCGGATCCTGAACCAAGACAATTCCAGCTGCTTCCTTTATAGCTTTCACCCCAAGTACACCATCACTGCCCATTCCCGATAGAATGACACCTACGCTCTGCTGTCCGCAGTTTATAGCAAGAGATCGGAAAAACAAATCTATAGGTAAGCCCAATCCCCGTGGAGACGCTGGTTTCGCAAGCTTGAATTCTCCATTACTAATTGACATATCCTTGTTAGGTGGAATAACATATACACAGTCAGGTTGAACCTTGGTGTTTTGCTTGACCTGCATTACTTTCATGCTGGTAGCATGTTGCAGCAGCTCTGGTAGAATACCCTTGTGTGTAGGATCCAAATGCTGAACCACAGCATATGCCAAACCGCTGGCATCTGGCACACTCCTAAAGAATTGCTCTAGTGCTTCCAGCCCACCTGCTGAAGCTCCAATACCTACTATTGGAAAAGTGGTATTTCCAGTTACATTCACGGTATTTTCCTTAATTGAGGAAGATAATAGAACGTCTACGAGCAAAACGAAGCTTATTCATTGTATTTCTATACATACTAATGATGCGCACGGACTTCCTTATGTTATTTTAATGGAAATCACGCATGAAAACGGAGTGAATTCAGGTCGGTACTACGCTTTGCCATTACTAGATATACTTATAACTTAAGCTCTAACACACACAAAGCAAACCTTTATTAAATAAAACATATATAATGACTTATGTCAAGGTTAAAGCAACAAACTTGACATATATTTTACCTCACATGTCATATTTACTTCTGTACGGATAACCAAACAAATACTGACATCTATAGTTATACATAATCTATGATTTATCACAACTCTTCTTGTAAAAGGTGAATTAACGAATTTAGGTTTAATGGCTTAGCCAAGGCACGGGTAAACCCCAAATGCATAAGCTCATCCAGATCCCATCTCTCCATATTACCAGAAATAGCAATAATAGGGGCAACATATCCAAGTCTCCTTAGCTTGAATCCACATTCACTACCAGGCATATTGGGAAGATTAAGGTCAAGCAATATGCCTGTAAAACGTAGAGGTAGAGCGTCCAGCAGGGATTCAGCATCTAGAAACCTCTCGGAAACCATCCCTCGACTTTCCAGAAACTCCTGTATAAGCGAACCTGAATCATCGTCATCATCTACTATCGCCACACAAACCTGCTTGTTTGTTTCTAATATAGTCACCTTGGTCTCCATAATCGAAAGTACATATTGTTAGTTAGCAGACTCACCACATCATTTGCCCATACTGACACGAATCGTATGCTTGACCATATCACTGGTCAAATGAATAACACCATCCTCAATGTGCTGACCGTTGAGTTCTACCCGGACAACTCCTTGCTGACAATGTTCTGGATTATCAACGAAGATGTCGTAGAGTGCTTCGCCATGCCGATAGTTAATCTGAAATTTATCCCACGCTTCTGGAATTACTGGCGAAATTTGAAGGGTTTCTCCACGCACTTTAAGGCCGAGAACCTCTTCAACCCACGCTCGATACATCCAAGACGCAGAGCCTGTATACCAAGACCAGCCTCCTTGTCCCATATGCCCTTGTAGGCGGTAGACATCGGCCGCAACTACGTATGGCTCGATTTGATAACGCCAGACCGCTTCCGAGTCGAGAGCATGTTCAATAGGATTGAGCATACAAAGTATTTTTGCCGCACGCTCACCATCACCACAACGAGCCATAGCCATAGCCACCCAGATAGCGGCATGGGTATACTGACCACCGTTTTCTCTGACTCCCGGAGGATATCCCATAATATAACCAGGTGACGGATTCATTTTATCAAATGGCGGAGTGAATAGTTGTACCTGCTTTTCATCTTCATCAACGAGATAATTCCAAGCCGATTCGAGCGCTTTATGTGTACGCTCCGGATCTGCTGCCGCACTCAAACAAGCCCATGACTGTGGCAAAGAATCTATCTTCGCTTCCTCATTTACAGCCGAGCCAAGCGTAGTACCGTCATCAAATGTCGCTCTTAAATACCACTCTCCATCCCAAGCAAACCTTTCAACCTGTTGAGCTATTAGCTCACTTTGCTTATCATAGGTATCTGCAAGTTCAGCTCTATCCAGTAGCGTGGATATCTCAGCCATTCCCCTCAACACATCAATCATGAACCAAGCCAACCAGACACTCTCACCCTTACCCTGAGCACCCACAAGGTTCATCCCGTCATTCCAGTCACCAGTTCCCATCAGTGGTAGACCATGCGCGCCAAAATTCATGCCGTGCGAGAGTGCCCGCTGACAATGCTCGAAGAGTGTACCGCCATTTTCTGCGGTTACTGGATTTTGAAAGTTCTCATGCTGGTCATCACTAAGTAGCGGCGCATCTAGAAACGGCGACATCTCCTGTAAAATGCTGGTATCAGCAGTGATCTGAAGATACTGTGTAACCACAAAAGGCAACCACAATAGATCATCGGAAATGCGTGAACGGATACCTTCACCACCCGGAGGGTGCCACCAATGCTGTACATCACCTTCCTTGAACTGATGACCAGCTGCAAGCAGGATATGCTCACGCGCCAATTGTGGATGGGCATAGAGTAAAGCCATTACATCCTGTAATTGGTCACGGAACCCGAAAGCTCCACCTGACTGATAAAAGCCGGAGCGCGCCCATATCCTACAGCTCAAGGTTTGATAGAGCAGCCAGCGATTAAGTAGCAGATCTACGCCGAGTTCAGGTGTGTGCGTTTGTACAGTTTCCAACCTTTGATCCCACCATGATTGGGTCTTCCGTAAAGCACCATCCACAGCATGGCTATGGTTGTAGGTTGTAACAATTTCATGAATCTGTTCAAGCGTTGACGCTTGTCCCAGAGTAAAGACTATTTCCTTGCTTTCACCAGGCATCAACACGAGAGTTGCCTGTAATGCAGCGCACGGGTCGAGTCCCGCTCCCACACGGGGTAAAAGTTTGTTATGTCCCAACGCTGCAGGATCTACCATTGAGCGGTTTCTTCCTAAAAATGCCATGCGATCGGCAGTATATGAGATAACTGGTAAACTCATTGCTGCGAAGGCTATGCTATGCGGATAGTCTGGATTGTAATAATTGTGTGCCAGCATAGCCTGAATTTCATCATCCCAAGAAGTTACTACCTGCATCTGGGATTTCTCCCTAGACTCACCCAGTGTCCATTCCACATAATATGTTAAAGACAGATTACGTACCCTAGTAGAGTCGTTATATAGCATCAACTTCTGTAGTTTAACCGGTTCATCCACATGATCGCTAACAGGTATAAAAACAGTCAACTCCTGATTTATGCCATGGCTATTATGCTCGAATACCGTATATCCTGCACCGTGTCTTGCCCTGTATGGGAGAGTATCACGAATAGGTGACGCCGTTGGCGTCCAATAATTGCCAGTATCATCATCCCGGATATAAATGGATTCCGAAGGAGTATCCAGAACCGGATCATTAGACCATTGCGTCAGACGATTTCGCTGACTGTTACCCTGCCAAGTAAAACCCGCACCAGTTTCACTTATAAGTGTACCGAATGCTGGGTTGGCAATTACGTTGACCCAAGGTGCAGGCGTATTCATATTGGCACCGAGATATATCGCATACTCCTTACCATTCTGGGTAAAGCCACCGAGACTGTTAAAGAAAAGAAGATCTAAGAATGGGAGCGCTGCAGATATATCCCTTAGACTCTTCCTTTTGATTATTGCTTCAGGAGAGACAAGTATTCCCTGAGCCGCTCCCAACTGCTGGGCAAGTGTACCGCGGGCTGCTACCAGCGACACGCTTGCCGCAGACTGGAGTAACGCCAAATCCTCAGTAGAAATCTGCTCTGCTGACCTCAAAAAAATCCCTCCAGACTTGCCAATTTCTGTATTAGGAGCCAATTTTTGGATAAGATGCTCTATCTCCTTGAGTAGAGGTTGAGTGTAACCGCCGTTACTTTCAATTAAAACAATCAGATCTACCGCCAGCCCATGCAAGCGCCAAAACGCATGCGCCTGAATCATTTGATGGATCAAGCCGATATCAGATGACTCACTGATGGCAACCAGAGCTATTGGCAGGTCACCGGAGATCGAGTATGCCCAGAGCCCAGCCTGTCCTTTACGGTTCTCAGCAATGTTTTTCGCACTTGAGCGAAGGAATATGCTGTGGTAAAGCAGATAACTCGCGAGTTGCTGAAAACGGCGTGCATCATCTGGTTGTATACGTAGCAGACGCATTTCAAGCTGTGCTGAAACCCAAGCAAAATCTATAGCTCGGCTAATAGCATGTGGCTCACTGTATTTATCCATCATAGAGAGAACCTGCTCACGTGAATCTCCGGCTGTCAAAATCAGTGAGATCTGCAACCTTTGCCTTGGCTCCAAGGTTATCTCTTGCCGTAGACTTAGAATTGGATCTAGGACATAGCCCTGACTGTTTCCAGGCTTTTGCCTGGCTCCCAGCGGACTGGCAAGCGAGCTTCCTCGTCCAATGAACTGGCGGCGGTCGGTTTCAAAAAGCAACGGTGAAGCTGGCTCATCATCTATGTGTTGCTCCAAAGTAAAGCGGTGCGCTGCAAAGACAGGTTTTTCACTATCACTACGTGGTCTGCGCCAAGCAATCAAGGTGCGCTTCTCAGGAATTGCTTCTGTCTGAATAAACATCTTGTTAAATGCTGGATGCTGTAAGTCGGCTCGATGTGGTGCCAACACGAGTTCAAAATAACTTGTTAAATTGAGTTGGCGTTTGAAATCAGAACGGTTGATCAAGGTCATACGCCGAATTTCTACATCATCTTCCTGAGCGACAAGCACTTCTGTCTCTATTGCTATTTTATTATCAACACGCCTAAAAACAGCACGATCAATAGAGAAGTTTACTCCGTATTTTTCAACTTTTCCGCCTGTTGGCTGGTACGTATTGCACCATAGTTTATTGCTCATAGTATCATGAATATAACAAAAATTACCATACAAATCGCTTGTACAATCTGAGCGCCAACGAGTTAGCTCAAACTCATCCCAGTGGCTGTATCCACCGCCGGAGTTGGTCAACATAAGGGCGTAGCGTCCATTGCAAAACAACTGAGTTTTAGGCGTAGTCGTATGAGGCGTTTCAAACTGACTGAAGGAAGGAGTTAGTTCTTCAATTTCATCCACAGAAGAAACTCGTTCATACTTGGAAATGCTCTGCAACTGCGGCAGATGCGGTATGCGTTCATACAACAAAAGTTCAAACGCACGAACCCGGGGATCAGCATAAAACTCATGCCGCAAACAATCATTCTGCAGAAAATTAGCCAGCGCCAGAAAGCTCATTCCCTGATGGTGAGCCATATAAGTGCGCACGATTACTCCACGATCACCCTCTCGCCCTGATTTTCTACTAAAATCTATTGCTTCGTAAAATCCATAATCGCTAAATAGCCCCAACTGTTCAAGCTTTTTCAAATTCTCAAAAGCCTGCTGGGGTACGATACTCACCGCCAGAATTGTGGAGTATGGAGAGACCACCATCTTTTTAGGAAGATTACGCTTTAACCCTAGCTCAGGTACGCCAAAAGCATAATACTGATAGGTTTTATCATGATCCAAATCGGCGAAAGCGCACTCGGATATGCCCCAAGGGATCTTGTTTTTTCGCCCGAAGGCTATCTGAACATCAACTGCATCTTTAGCCGCTTTATCCAGCAGGGTATTTTCATAACTTCGCTGAAAGAGCAATGGCATTAAATATTCAAACATCGTTCCAGACCAACTGAGTAACATCCGACGATGGTCAATACTACCGTAAGGACGGTTCATGGCAAACCAATGATTGACCGGGATGTCCCCACGTGCAATTGAGATGAAACTTCCGAGACGTACTTCACTAGCAAGGATGTCGTAAAAGGAGTTATCTATGCGCCCTCCAGAGACATTAAAGCCTATTGAAAACAGGCGATGCTCAACATTGTAAAGAAAAGCCATATTAGTAGAAGTAGAAAGTTCACGGCCTACCTCTGCTAGGTGTTCCAAACCTGCCTGCATTTCCACGGCAAGTAGTTGTGAATGGTGTAGCTCCACAGTAATGCGCTCAATCCAGTCTAGCAGTTCGCACTCATCAGTTGGCTCGTGCTTGCGGATTATCTCAAAAATCTTATTACAGACATGGTCTGTTTCAGCCAAACCTTTCAACGACGGAGCGGTATTAGTAATGTGTTTTAATATCGGTATAATATCTGGAGAAAGTATGGAGAGCTCTTCCTCTGTTTTCTCTTCGAGAATTTCAATCCAACCCATGTAGCGTCTGCCAATATCAAGCCAGGCCGCAAACTGACTCTGTATCTGGCCTATCCAATACTTCATATCAGTCTTGCCGGATACAGCTACGATATCCCTTTCTGCCAACTCACCTACCTCGCTTGCCAATCTACGTAGTAATCGCAAAGCGTCTGTGACTCGCTCTGGGGGATTTTTCAACTCTCTAGCAAGCTCACTCAACATTTGCGTATCCCAACCCGTGAGCTTTTCCTCACGAATCGCTTGCCGGAGTACCTCTACGGTATCACGAATTCCCGCAAAAGCCTCTGCATCTAATAGCGGCATCTCTTTGAGCATCTCTAACCTTGGTCGATAGCCCATAGAGCTCCAAGCAGATTACCGCTATCCACAGTTGAAACGTAACGTGGCTCCAATGGAGACAAGGTTGCTATATCATACCAGTTTAGCAGATGACCATTATAGCGCTCAAGCTTTGTAATTGTCTCCATAGTCGGCGCTAACTTCTTCGCAACACCATCCACAGTTAAATAGCCAAAATTCTTTGCATTTAGTACACTAGCCAGATATAGACCTATATTAGTTGGACTTGTTCGCATAGCTAAGCGATTTTGATGGGATACCTGATAGTTATCAGGTGGTAACCAGAAAGTTTTTTCATCAACAAGATCGGTGAAATATCGCCAAGTACGACGTGCAATAGTTCTCATGTAAAGACGACCTGATTCAGTAAGCAAATCCTTGTCCTGCAAGAATCTAGGTTGACGGCAAAGAATCCAGCCTATCAATAACGACATAACCCAGAGTACTAGCCAAGGACATGCCATCCAGATACTTGCTGGCATAAAGTGAATAATTGCCAAACTGGTAATCACTCCAAAGACGCTTGCAAAACTCATATAGAACAAAAACACTGCTACCGCACCCTTGACGTGATTAATCTGAACAGAAGTCCATTCCAGCAACTTCTGGTGAGAAACAAACCGTCGGTAGAACACACGAGCTATGGCATCAATAGCCAACCAGCTCTGGCACGGCAGAAGTGCAGCTTCTGCCAGTACATGCAGCAGGTCATGACCAATCTTTCTAGGAGAGATATCCTTGAGACTATGCATAGCCGTTGCCCAAGTGAAAGACTGAGCCAGAGAATGAAAAAATAACTGTATAGCAACTACGATTGTTGCCATCCCTCCTACCCATGAGGAAGTAAACCAAGCAATTAGTAAGAGAGCCATGCTGGTTACTGGTAAAAGGCTGCGGCGCAAATTGTCGAATATCTTCCAACGGTCAAAACCGGAAAGCGGATTGCTTCCCCTTTGTCCATCAAACTGTGGTACCCGTGGCATAATCCACGAAGCTATTTGCCAGTCACCTCTGATCCAACGATGCTGACGTTGTATATAGCTCAGGTAATCTTTGGGAAAGGCATCGAAAAGTTCAATATCACTGGCCAGACCTACTCGGACGTAAGAACCTTCAATCAGATCATGACTGAGCAGTCTGCTTTCAGGGAAGCGCCCAGAGAGCACCTGACTGAAGGCACGCACATCATAAATACCCTTTCCATGATAAGATCCTTCGCCAGTCATATCCTGATAAGCATCAGAGACAGTATTGGTATATGGATCTATGCCCGCAGAATCTGAAAAAAGTCTGCTGAATAATGAATTGCTGGTGCTCGACAAGGAAGGCGTTACCCGTGGTTGAATAATGGTGTAGGTTCCTGCTATCACCCTACCCGAATCATCAAAACGTGGTTGGATCAGCGGATGCGCCAATGTTTCGATCATTCTTCTGGCAGTGTCATGTGGTAGTTGTGTGTCACAATCGAGAGTAATGACAAATCTTACATTAACGAGTTGATCTGGGCTGCCAACATAGACCAATTGTCCGCATTCACTGGAACGCTTACCAACGATCAGGTTGTTAAGCTCCTCAAGCTTGCCACGTTTCCTCTCCCATCCCATAAATACCTGCTCAGATTCGCACCACCTTCTCTCACGGTGCAACAACAGGAAGCGTTCACCGGCGTAGCGCCTGTTAAGGTCTTCGATACACCCCTTGACAGTGCCGAGTAGCATCTTATCGGTTTCGCAATGCAATGATGGCGCATCTTGGAAATCAGAAAAAAGACTGAAAAGCAGATTATCCTCTTTATTGGCCAGATAGCGAATTTCCAACTTTTCGACCTCAGCTATTATCGAATCGACACCTTCAAGTATCATTGGTATAACTACCAATGTTCGACAGGAATCAGGTATTCCAGAATCCCTGAAATCCATTTTTGATAAACGACTTGGCGAGCAAATACGCATAACCAGGTAGTTCATGACATCAAGCGACAACTGGCTGGCGGGTATAAGCAAAATTAATGCAAATATAATCTGAACTTTGTATGCTTGATTTGGCAGACCCAACAGAATAGCTATAAAGATTACTAAGCCGGTAAAAACAACCATTCCCGGGAAATATATCACCGCATGATTGCGAAATGCCCAATGAGAAAATCGGAACCAAAAAGTTTCTCGACCACCAATAAGGCTGACCAATTCACTTCGTTTATTGCCGATCAGATATGTGCCGACATGGGATAAAGGTCGACCACCTTCCATTGGAACACCTACAACTTGAGTAGCAAGCCTTATTGCGTGTTGAGCTACCTCCTCCTCTGTTAGGTTTGTACCATATTGCAATTCTTCAACCGCCCGGCGGTACTTATCCCGTGTAGAAAAATCCATATCAGGATAAACCCCTGCAGGATCTAGCCGCAAGGTCTGCTCCACATGGCTTAGGCGTTCAAAGCTTTCCTTCCAATCAAGCATGGCAAGTTGGCGCAGACTAGTAAGCGCGTTGCTTATTGCTATTTTATCGCTGGCTTGTTTATTTTTCTCAAGTATGACCAGTTCGTTTATAGGCTTATCGAAGGTGCGTTCCAACCAGCTCTGAACAGGAACTTTCGCTGTTTCTTCATCGTAGAGCAGATCAAAGAGCTGTGAGGCAAAATATGCACTAGGGGCTGGCTCGCTTGCAGTCAATTCAGACATCAGTGCAAATAGCCTGTTTGGTTCTCGCCGATTGGCAGAAATCAGGCGGTTTGCCCATATATCAGCCATTTCTCTCTCATGTAATTCTTTCAATACCCGCACGGCAATCTGTTGGATACCCTCAACCAGCGCAGCACGCAACATTTGTGGGAAAGCCCATAGTTCACCTATGGATAATCTTGCCACTGATTGATAGGACTCCACAAATGCCTGAATATTTTCCTCATCCAGACGCAAATAGGTGTGAGAAGTCAGTTCCCTAGCCATCGCATAAATACGTGGTAACCCTGCATATGATGTATTTGATAAAACTGGCAGTTTACGATAATACTGCCATGGCAAATTCAATATAACTTCCTGTACATTGCTTTCAAGGATATATTCATTGTCTAGCAACCACTCCGCAGTAGATGGTAACCGTTGCTCTAATCTGCTGGCTTCTGATATATCTTGACAAACCAACTGAAGCCAGCTTAGCCCTTGAGCCAGATTTTTCAGTAGTTCTGTGTTTTTAGGAGGTTTAATTGCTAACTGGTGCTCCCCAGCTAAACGCTGTGCATAGTCCTGTAGTTGAGCAGAGGGCAGAGCGATTCCTGTATGCTTATCATATGGAAATTTTAATTTGCGTTCTGGATGAAAGATAAATACTGTTGGAGTGATCTCGTTTGACTCCTGCAAGAGGGTCAAAGCCGTTCGTAATCTTTCAATTGGAGCCTGCAATATCAAAGCAGCTTCTTGTGAAAGTATCCAGCGAGCTTGTGTTTTTAGCAGTAGTTTTGCGACCCCGTATTTTGACCTCCTGATAAACAACAAGCTTAAAAGAAGACCAATAACTCCGCCCACAACTCCAACACTGACATAAAAATTAAGTCCGTAAAAGTCCTGATATTGTGGATAAATAAATTTAAAAAAAGTCACCGAGCCAAAGCTTGCACATAGCATAAATGCAATCATACCTAACACCCGCCACCAAATAAACGGAGCAGTAGTAATAACATTTCCCGCCGAACTCCTACCTATCCAAGCACTACGACGGTACCCTTTGCGCCTCAAATTTTTGTATGCTTTAGCCGCTTCAGTTTGTTTGGAAAAATATGCGATTAGTATGCCTGTTTTCATTTAAGCTTCCTTGAAAATCTAATGGATATCATAGCTTCTGTTGCCCTGACAGAAAAAAAGTCTACATGATTTAAAGAGTGACACCATGAAAGACAATGGTTATTTGCAAATTTCGTTCCATCTATCAATGCATGAGCATTTATAGTTTAGATATCACATAACATGAAATTAAGATAAGGGTTGTGGGTTGCTATTAGTGAGGATTATATTTCTGAATGTGTCGCAATATTGAGAAAGCCTGAGACAGTTACCTGCTCAGGATAGATTTTTATACGGAACTATAGGTTTTCCAAAGTAGTTCAGGTGGACGGGGTATCAGGATTATGCTTCAGTTTACGATAGAAAGTTGCACGTCCAATACCCAGAGCCCGGGCGGTCTGAGTGACATCGTTATTAAAATACTCAAGTGCTCTTCTAATATGTTGCGCCTCCTGACTTTTTAAATCCCAAGCGACTTGTGTCTGATCCACCTTCTTTGAAACATCATATTCTTTTAATAACCCTGGGAAATGTTCGACATCAAGCGAATCATCCCGTGCCAAAATACAACCGCGCTCGAGTACATTGCGCAATTCACGAATATTGCCCGGCCAGTAGTATTCCTGTAAAAGGCTCATTGCTGCAGAAGTTAGTGAAGCTTCAGGTTGGTGTAAAATCGACAATAAGTGTTTGATTATACCCGGGATGTCATCAAGACATTGGCGCAAGGATGGAATGATTAACGGAAATACACAAATTCTATAATACAGATCTGAGCGAAATCGCTTGGCCTCTACCTCTGTTGTTAGGTCTTTATTAGTAGCACAGATTAAGCGAAATTCGCTTACCCGCTGTTTGTTGTCTCCTACTCTTCGGAACACTTTTTCCTCAATCACCTTGAGGAGTTGTGCTTGCACATCCAGATCCATATCACCGATTTCATCAAGAAATAGAGTACCGCCGTTCGCCGTTTCAACCAGACCTTCTCGGTCTTCAATGGCCGAAGTAAATGCTCCCTTGCGATGTCCGAACAATTCACTAGCCAGTAGATCTCCCCGGAGGCTTGAACAATTAAGTTCTACAAATGGCTCATCCCGACGTACACCGGAATCATGTATCCAACGTGCGAATACACCCTTGCCAGTACCTGTCTCACCTAGTAGTAATACCGTAGTGTCTGTTTCTGTACATTTTTGCGCCAACTGCCAAGCCTCCTGCATTAGAGGACTTTCACCTATGTAAATACGCTTGTCAGTTAAAAGACGGCGGCATATTGATTCATGCCTTCGTAGACGCTCTACTTCAAGACAACGAGCCAAAAATAGTAATAGAGTGCCGGTGTTTAATGGTTTGGTAAGAAAATGGTCTGCCCCGAGGCGCATGGCCTCGACGGCTGTTGGTATGTCGCCAATTCCAGTGATAACGATGATAGCCAGATAGGGTTGAAGCTCTCTCAAGGGATGAAGCCAGTCCAGTCCATTTCCGTCAGGAAGGTTCATATCCAGAAAGATAGCATCAAACTTGTGCATTACTACCGCATTCTGCGCATTTTTTAGAGAGTCAGCTGTGACAACTGCATACCCATTCAGCTCCAGAAAGTCAGATAAACTTTCCAACGTGTCAATTTCATCATCAACCACTAAAACATTAGGTTTCAAACAATACCTCCCGTATATCTTGCGCATAACTTGCACCTAGATGAAAATATGCTTTTCAATGTACCATTATAGTTCATTTCCATTCAACAATTATACGACAATATATTAAAATATGCAAATCTATCCATCGAGAATAACTACTACAGCATTGAACTTAAACCCAAAAGATCAGATCTTGTTTGGATCTGTAATATTTCATATATTCCTCTCAAACATGGTCATGCATATTTAATAGTGGTTATGAAGTGGTATAGCAGATATATAATGTCCTAGAAACTACCAATGTCTATGGAGCCCTGTTTTTGTACTACAGCATTAAAACAGGGACTTCCCGATATTTTCTCAGATAAGCGTAAGAAAAAAGTTGTTAAAGATGAAGATGAAAAGGCAAAACTGTATGAGCAAATTGGTCGTTTGAAAATCGAGAACGACTGGCTTAAAAAAAATCTGACGAGCTCCTCGGTTGAGGAAAAACGCAACATGATTGAACCAAATAAATCAAAGTTGTCTGTCTCCAGGCAATGTGAACTCTTAGAAATCTCTCGCTCAGCCTATTATTATAAATCACAAGCTGAGAATAAGCAGGATTTTGAAATTAAGAAGGTAATTGATGATCTCTTTATCAAGCATCCTTTTAAAGGTTCTCGCACAATCACTGAAGACTTGAGAAGGGTTGGTTTTAAAATTGGACGGCATAAAGTCAGACGCTTAATGCGGGAGATGGGCTTACAGGCGATATACCCTAAGAAACGTTTCACTGCTAAAAATCAAGAGCATAAAGTATATCCGTATCTGCTACGTGATATGAAAATCAATAAAGCTGATCAGGTCTGGGTGAGCGATATAACCTATATTCCACTCCGCCACGGCAATGCATATCTTACTGCTGTAATGGACTGGTATAGTCGCTATGTGATTTCTTGGTAGCTTTCTATGGCAATGGACAGCAGCTTCTGTGTAAGCGCACTGAAGAATGCTCTTGAAGAGTCAAAGCCATTGATTTTCAATACAGATCAGGGTAGCCAATATACGAGCAATGACTTTACTGAAGTGCTGAAAGAGAATA